>NZ_KZ454943.1:2285495-2302145 GCF_002797395.1 Bacillus solitudinis | reverse complement strand
TTTTCGCTTGGCTATTGTTCAGTTTTCAAAGAACTTTTTTGTCGTTTTTAGCGACTTGAATAACTTAACACACATTTTGTTAATGTGTCAATACTTTTTTTTGGTGGGCCTGAGTGGACTCGAACCACCGACCTCACGCTTATCAGGCGTGCGCTCTAACCAGCTGAGCTACAGGCCCCTAGTAAAAGGGCATAAAAAAAGTACTTTCATTAAATTATTTAGTTTTAAATGGAGCGGGTGATGAGAATCGAACTCACATCATCAGCTTGGAAGGCTGAGGTTTTACCACTAAACTACACCCGCATAATATAATAAACATGATGGTCGGGAAGACAGGATTTGAACCTGCGACCCCCTGGTCCCAAACCAGGTGCTCTACCAAGCTGAGCCACTTCCCGATAACTAAAATACATATAAACATAAAAATTGGCGCGCCCTGAGAGATTCGAACTCCCGACCTTTTGATTCGTAGTCAAACACTCTATCCAGCTGAGCTAAGGGCGCATTTTTGGTGCGGTTGAGAGGACTCGAACCTCCACGGGGTTATCCCCCACTAGGCCCTCAACCTAGCGCGTCTGCCATTCCGCCACAACCGCTTAAGCGATTAACTATATATATAACTATCCTTAATTACGTTATTAAGATGCGGGTGAAGGGACTTGAACCCCCACGTCATAAGACACTAGATCCTAAGTCTAGCGCGTCTGCCAATTCCGCCACACCCGCAAATATGATATTAATTGGCGGTCCGGACGGGACTCGAACCCGCGACCTCCTGCGTGACAGGCAGGCATTCTAACCAACTGAACTACCGGACCAACTATATGGTGGAGGATGACGGGTTCGAACCGCCGACCCCCTGCTTGTAAGGCAGGTGCTCTCCCAGCTGAGCTAATCCTCCACACTTAATCTTAAACGAAATTTGGTGACCCGTACGGGAATCGAACCCGTGATACCGCCGTGAAAGGGCGGTGTCTTAACCGCTTGACCAACGGGCCACAATTATGGCGGAGAAGGAGGGATTTGAACCCTCGCGCCGCGTAAACGACCTACACCCTTAGCAGGGGCGCCCCTTCAGCCACTTGGGTACTTCTCCATGGCTCCACAGGTAGGACTCGAACCTACGACCGATCGGTTAACAGCCGATAGCTCTACCACTGAGCTACTGTGGAATATTGCGACTTAAAATATTATATCAGAAATATAAGTGGATATCAACAACTTTTTTATCTTTTATGTCGTCTGTCTTTCAGCGACTTCTATAATATATCATAACGACCATTTCTAAATCAATACTTTTTTAAATTATTTTTTTTAATCTTCCACGGCACTTTCCACAAACATACCGTTTCAAATTAATTTTTCTTTTTCGATTATAAACCAAGCCACATTGTATACAGCAATAGCAATGTGTAGATAAGGTTTTATTTCTTGCCTCTTCATTTACCTGACAATATCTTAAACCCCCAACTTGTGCTAGCAATTGTTTAAAGTCTGCGTCTTGATGCTTATAACCCTTACCTTGTAGATGCAGATGATAGTGGCAGAGCTCATGCTTAATAATTCCTATAAGTTCATCTATTCCAAACGTCTCATAGTGTCTCCAATTAAATTCAAGGTCATGGGATTTCAAAAGATAGCGCCCCCCCGTAGTGCGGAGACGAAAATTAAACCGGGCCTCATGTAAAAAAGGAAGTCCGAAGAAGAAAAGTGAGATTTCCTCAACTAACTTTTGAAGTTCTTTTTGTTCCATTGTAACAATCCTTCTCTCATTTAAGAAATGATGCCTATTAGCCTAAATTTTTAGAAACAATATGCTGAGAGCAACTGCCAGGTTTTAAATCCTCTAAAAATGATCTTCTTGTAGCAAACACACCGTATGTGTAGCCATCGCCTGGCTTTAACCTCAAAAGCTCCTCTTCATTTGCTTCAAAAAAACTATACTTTCTTAATCCTTAAAAAACTTACAACATTGACAAACTCCCCTACATATAATGAGTATACTACCACACTCAAACAAGGAGTTGGCGAAGCATGCCCCTTTGGTTAAGAAAGCAGCTAAGACGCGCTTACGCAGAAAAGAATGGCTATCAAGTCAAGATTCTTAATCAATGTTGGTTTTATTACAGACTAAAAGAAAGCTCTAATCTAAAAAAGGGAAAAGTACAAGAGAGAAGACGTTAACTCCTTCTCTCTTGATTATCAAGAAATTTGTTTTTCCGGTTTAAGCATCGTTAAAGCTACTCGCCCTTTTTTTAAATCAACATTCTCGACCCAAATCGTTACAATCTCCCCCACTCCCACAACTTCTAGCGGATGTTTCACAAAACGATTTGTCAGTTTCGAAATATGGACAAGACCATCCTGTTTGACACCAATGTCAACAAACGCTCCAAAGTCCACAACATTCCTAACTGTACCTTGCAATTCCATCCCAGGCTTTAAGTCTTCTAACTGGAGTACATCTGTTTTTAATAACGGTTTAGCAATTTCATCACGTGGGTCACGTCCTGGTCGGATAAGAGCGTCAATAATATCCTTCAAGGTGGGAATACCAATCTCGAGTTCCTTTGCTAATGCCTCAACACTAATCGACGCAACTTTAGACTTTAACTCTTCTGTACCAATTTCCGATAAAGTGGCTCCTACTCGTTTTAGCAAACCCTCTGTCTCCTTGTACACCTCTGGGTGAATAGCAGTTGCATCTAAAGGATTCTTCGCTCCTTGAATTCGCAAGAAACCAATACATTGTTCGTAAGTTTTCGCTCCAAGACGAGGAACTTTTTTTAGTTGAGCTCTTGTAGTGAATCGCCCTTCCTCATCTCTACGTTTAACAATATTTGTTGCAACAGATTTAGAAAGCCCTGCTACATATTGGAGCAAAGAGACAGAAGCGGAATTTACGTTCACTCCCACTTGATTAACAACCATCTCAACGACAAATGTAAGTTGTTCGTTTAAACGCTTTTGTGCGACATCATGCTGATATTGTCCAACCCCCACTGATTTCGGATCAATCTTCACGAGCTCAGCAAGTGGGTCTTGTAAACGTCTAGCTATCGAAACAGCACTTCTTTCTTCCACCTGTAATTGAGGAAACTCTTCTCGACCTAGGTCAGAAGCAGAATACACACTCGCTCCAGCCTCATTAACTATTAGATAATAAACTGACGTTGGTAGTTCTTTCATTAAATCTGAAATAAATTGCTCCGTTTCACGGGAAGCCGTTCCATTCCCAATTGCAATCATTTCCACTTGATGCTTTTTAATCAGCTCTTTAATTACATTCTTGGCTTTTTCAGTTTCATTTCGTGGTGGCGTAGGGTAGACCACCGCAACATCTTTCATTTTACCAGTGTCATCAACAACAGCTAATTTACAACCTGTCCGATAAGCCGGATCTACCCCTAATACTACCTTATCTTTCATTGGAGGCTGCAAAAGAAGGTGCCGTAAATTTTCCGAAAAAATATGAATGGCTTGTTCCTCTGCTTTGTCGGTTAACTCATTTCGGATTTCTCTTTCAATAGATGGTTCAATTAAACGTTTATACCCATCTTCAATCGCAGCCTCAACAAAGGGAGTAGTCACTGAACCATTACGTTCAATTACGTTTTTATAAATTAATGAAAGAAGTCTTTCTACCGGAAAGACAAGACTAACTCGTAAAATATTTTCCTTTTCCCCTCTGTTCATCGCTAAAATGCGGTGAGGAACAACCGACTTTATCGCCTCTTCATATTCATAATACATTTCAAAGACACCTTTTTCATCCTTGTCTTTGTCCTTTACTATAGTGACCATTCTACCGTCCCGAAACCCAGTCTGACGAATAATTTTTCGTAACTTCGCATCATCGGAAACCCACTCCGCAATTATATCTTGGGCTCCGTTCATGACTTGTTCTATGTCATTCAACTCGTTCTCTTCAGATAAATAATTAGATGCCTCTCGCTTGACATCTCCTTCTTTCGGTAATGAGAACAACCATTTAGCTAAAGGCTCTAATCCCTTTTCTTTTGCAACAGTTGCTCGTGTTCTACGTTTTTGTTTGAATGGGCGATACAGGTCCTCAATCTCTTGCAGTTTTTGCGCTAGTTCTATACTACTTTTTAATTCTTCGGTTAACTTGCCTTGCTCATCAATTAGACGAATCACTTCATCTTTTCGATGACTTAACTGGTTTGCATAATTCCATTTCTCAACAACCGTTCGGATTTGAACTTCATTTAACGCACCTGTTAGCTCTTTTCGATAACGAGCAATGAACGGTACAGTATTCCCTTCTTCGACAAGATTAATTAAGCTTTTTATGTATTTTTGAGCAATATTTAACTCTTTTGCAATGGATTCAATCATTTGTTCTTGGATGTTTTCTATCATTTCCACACTCCCTACAATAATACTCCCCTGATCATAGCACAAATCTTATCTTGTTTCATTCTCTCCATGTTTAGGATTTACCTCCTAAATCACAATACATCCTTGGTAAAAGCCAAAAAAAATAAGCCTCTATAAAGAGAAACTTATCTAAATTGTCCTATAACTAAAGTGATATCGTCTTTTGCTTCTCGGCCATAAACTTCAACAAATTTATCAATTTGTGAAGACGGAGAATTCATAGTTAACATCATTTTATTTGAGGGCCTAACAACCACACCATCTGAATACATCACAAACGCACTCCCAGGTTGAAACCGATAGCAAGTACTTGATACTTTTTGCATGCGCCCAGATAAATAGCCACGAACCGGAAATGGTTGCACCATTGTTTTATCCGGTTGATAGAGTACAAACCCAATATTCCCCACATTGCAATACCAAAGCTCTTGTCTCTCAAAATCAACTTTCACTATCGTTAAAACTACACCTCGTTTATTCACCATCTTCAGGTTACAAGCCTGTACAATTTCTTCGACGGATTTATCGTGTGTGTCTTTAATGATACTCATCGCAGCCTCAGCTGAATGATTAGCCCATTCCCCACTTCCTAATCCATCAATAACTGCACATACAAGATATTCTTCTGTTTTTATAACCAGATGAGCATCTCCACAAAAGGCTTTACCAGATTTCGCTTCTTGATATGCAGCAATTTCTATCTGGTCGTACGAATAATGCTTAATCATCATAAAATCTCCGATGGCTCTATCCTTATTGACTCTCGTAGTTTTTCTAGGGCCCGTCTTTGTAAACGAGATACGTGCATTTGTGAGATATTTAGCATTTCACCGGTCTCTTTTTGGCTTAAATTTTCAAAATACGTATAATGAAGAATTTGCTTCTCACGTTCATTTAAGACGCTAAACGCTTTTTGAAGAAGCATTTGTTGATCAGCTTTCTCAAAGCCATCATCTTCATTCCCCACTAAGTCGAGAAGCGTTACTTCCCCACCTTCTTGGTCCGCATCTAATGTACGATCAACAGATAATGCTTGATAGCTTTTGCTCATTTCCATTGTTTCGAGAACCTCTTCAACGGAAACGTTTAGATACTCTGAAATTTCATTAACTTGTGGTGACCGTTGCAATTCAATGGTTAATGCTTCAACCGCTTTTTTAATTTTTGGGCCAAGCTCTTTAATTCTTCTAGGGACATGAACACTCCACGTCTTGTCGCGAATAAAACGCTTAATTTCCCCTACAATTGTCGGAACTGCAAATGATTCAAAACTACGACCAAACTCATCATCAAACCTTTTTAACGCAGCCAACAAACCTACCATCCCAACTTGAAATAAATCCTCGTCATACTCTCGCCCTTTTGAAAACTTTCGCGCCAAGGCACGAACTAGTGATTCATAATGTTGAACTAATTTTAATTGGGTTTCATCATCTTGATAAGTTTGGTAATGTTTAATCCATTCATACACATCATCTTTATTCTGTTTGTGCGGAAGAGAACTCGTTGACACTTTGCTCCACCTCATCTCCTAGAAGGAACTTTGTCATCATTAATACAACGCCTGACTCGTCAGTAATTTCAACTTTGTCCATTAGTGTGTTAATTAGAAATAAACCTAGTCCACCTTCTTTTAGGTCACCCACAGGCAGCCTTGCATCTACTGGACCTAATCGTTCTCGAATCCCGTCTATATCAAAGCTTTGCCCTTTATCTGCAATAACAATTTCCATCCGGTCATTATAAAGATGGAAAGACACCGAAATCACGCCCTCTTCCTCATAAGCATGAGTCACTACGTTTGTACAAGCTTCTGCCACAGCAATCTTGATGTCTTCAATGTCGTCATACGTAAAACCAAGACGATTCGCAATTCCAGAAGCAGTCAAACGTACAACCCCAACATATTCTGGCTTTGCAGGGATACTCATCTTGATGTGGTCTGCTTGATGAAGATTCATTTTGCTTCCTCCCTTTTCCCAGCATCAATATCTATAACCTCATCTAGTCCTGTAATTGTAAATAAACGTTTAATTCGATCCGATAAACCAGTTAACTGTAAAGAACTCCCATGTTGATGTGTCGCTTTAAACACACCAATGAAAATCCCAAGTCCCGTACTATCAATATATTGAACGTTTGACAAATCAACAGTAATACGTTGACCCTCTTTCTCCGCAAGAGGAATTAGCACTTCACGTAACTTTGGTGCTGTATAAGTATCAATTTCCCCTTCTAAATAAACGTTCTCCATTGTACCCTCTTGTTCCTGATGAATCTGTAAATTCATACAACTTCCTCCTACTCAAACTAGCTTAATAATATATACATACCACTTGCCTAGTACTTTTAAACTTCTCTTCGCAAAATCATCAAGGTGAAATCATCTTTTAATGAAAAATCTTGTAATTTTGCTAATTCATCATAAACAGACTTGACTACTTCTTGTGCAGGTAAGTGCATATACTCCCGGATTAATTGGGTAATTTCCTCTCGTTCAATAAATTGGTCATCGACCCTACCTTCTGTCACTCCATCTGAAAGTAACACGATAAAGTCCCCCGGTTTTACTTTTCTATGATACTCTCTAAACTTTGTTTTACGAGAAATCCCAAGCACAAGTCCTTTAGTAAGTAAATCTTCAAACTGTTCCTCTTGCGCTGAATAATAAAAGCCAGGTTCATGACCCGCGCCAGAGTAGTTAAACTCATGAGCCCTTGGATCGTAGGAACCATACATCATCGTAATGAACATACTATCATCAACATTCTGCTCGACCACACGGTTTAAGTTTTCGAGAAGAGCACCCGGTTGTAAGCGCTGTTCAGGTAAACTATCCATTGCATACTTAATCATAGACATACAAAGAGCGGCAGGTACACCTTTACCGATAATGTCCGCAATGGCTATACCAATACAGTTGTTATCATCCTTAACAAAATGATAGTAATCGCCACTCATTTTATTTGCCGGAATGCTAATCACACCAATATCCAATCCATCAACTGTTGGAATCTCCGTTGGAAGTAAAGTCTGTTGCATGTTTGCGGCAACATCAATCTCTGACTCCAATTCTCTTTGCCGATCACGTAGACTTTGATGCTCCCGGTAAGCAAGTCCGTAGCCTATCATTACCTCCAGTAGTAATTCAAATGAATCTTGGACACCCTCTGGAAGTGCAGGATACAGTTCTTCGAGCACAGAACGATGAATATTTACATACTCCTCAGGCGAAACTAAATTCTCTAGCATCATTCTACTAAATTGTTCGGCTTCATATAGTCCTTCTTCGCTTTTTGAGTTAATAAATGTTTTGAGTATATACTTGTACGCTTCTTCTGCATTCTCAATTGAATATTTCACATAAGCCCTCCTTTACCGGAGCCATTTCGTTGTCGTAATAGCCGTCCCTTCACCTACATGAGAATCGATTGAAAATTCATCCATTAAACGCTTTACACCTGGAAGTCCTGCTCCTAATCCATTCGATGTTGTAAATCCATCTACCATCACTTGTCGCAAATCTGGGATACCGGGCCCTTTATCCTGCGCTATAATTTTTATACCCTTTTTGATACCAACTTTACTATTCGACTCAACCACTTCTAAGCAAATTTCACCTTGCTTGGCATATAAATATATATTTCTAGCTAACTCTGAAATTGCCGTTGTAATTCGAGCCTGGTCTACACTCCCGAAGCCAATTTCTTTTGATAGGGTTCTACCCGCTTGCCTTGCTGCTACAATTCCCCATTCATTCTTGACTTCCACACAGGATTGGATTGTCATCTTTATCCCTCCAGTTCCTGTTGCAGTTTATCTAGACCTTGTTCTAAATCTAATGCCGTGGGTACAGAATGAAGAGTAATACCCATGTCAATTAAAGTAATTGCAACGGCTGGTTGTATACCAGTTAGAACAACCTTTGCTCCCATTAGGTTAGACATATCTACCACATCACCTAAGACTTTCGCAATAAATGAGTCGATCATTTCAACAGACGTTAAATCAATAACTACACCCGAAGAACCCTCGCTATGAATTTTATTTAACAAGTCTTCCTGAAATTGCAGGGCCGTCTGATCATCTAAATCTACTTGTATACTAATCAATAGATATTGACGTAATTTTAATATTGGAATTCTCATGATAACCTCCTGATTTACAAATCAATCATTTTTTTATTGGTCATCTCAAGCGCAGTTGCCATCCCTTTACGCAACGTACTCTTTGTGGGAAACCTACCTAAGTCAATCCCTAAATTGACAATAGTCTGTGCGATTTCAGGACGAATACCTACTAAAATACACGTTGCGCCAACTAATCGCACTGCTTCTGAAGCTTGAATAATATGATGAGCAACCATTGTATCAACTACTGGTACGCCTGTAATATCAATTAAGACGACATGCGAGCGATGTGTAATGACCCCTTCTAGCAAGTTCTCCATAATAAGTTTCGCACGCGCCGTATCAATCGTTCCAATAAGTGGCATTACCGTAATTCCTTCAAAAACAGGGATTAACGGCGCAGAAAGTTCAAGGAGAGAAAGTTTCTGCATCTCAATAATATCTTCCCACGTGCCTGTATAATCATTGACAAGTTGGTTTATAATCCCATCAATCCAAGCCTCTAAGTCAGTAAAGAAGGCAAGTATTTGTCTAACATCATCTTGACTTTCTGCTATAGTCGCTAACATCACCCGTCTAAAGACTTGAAGACCTTTTGTAAAATAAGCTAAAGGCCAACCGCTTTGAATATAGCGATCCGCAAAAGCACTTAATTGCTCATTTGCTTGGTCCTGTTTAAGTGCTACGTTATCAAAAATAAAATACATAAACTCATGATTCATATTTTCAAAGACCGTATTTGCAATTGGTTTTAAATAACTTTCTTGGCCTACCTCAATGAGTTCTTTTTCCCAACGACCCATCAGTGTTTCACGATGTTCATTTATAAATGAAACGATATATGGTTGCATATTTGCTCCTCCAGTCAAAGTTCATCTTTCTTATTATTCCACGACTTGCTACTTGTTGCAATTCTCATCATTTTGATAATAAAGAAATTATAGAAGTTGCTTTTATCCCCCCATACAAAAAACGAGTACTTTCGCCTGCACAAAGGGTATTTGAATCAACACAAATAAGGTGCCACACCTCTAAGACATAACTCCTAAAAACAAGAGGACATACGTTTGGTGCGTACAAAAGATTGATGCAGTTGCAGGAGTTTAGAAACTGCTCTAATTAATTAAACAAAAAAACTTCGTATAACTACGAAGTTCATCTTAACTATTAAAAATCAATTAATCCTAAGCTAATAAATAAAGCATCATTTACACGATTCATCATATCATCATCTAAATGAGTAATTTTATCAGTTAATCTCTGCTTGTCAATGGTCCGAACCTGCTCAAGCAAAATCACCGAATCACGGTCAAAACCGTAACGTTTTGCGTTGATTTCAACATGAGTCGGCAATTTCGCCTTTTGAATTTGTGCTGTAATTGCAGCTACAATTACAGTAGGGCTAAACCGGTTGCCAATATCATTTTGTATAACGAGTACAGGACGAACCCCGCCTTGCTCTGAACCTACAACAGGTGAGAGATCCGCAAAATATACGTCGCCTCTTTTAACAATCAAACGCTACACCCCACTCACTAAGCGATCGAGGGTATTCTCTGCTTCCTCCTCGGCAAGAAAAGCTTCTGAAGCAAGATTCAAGTTAATTTTTGCCATCTCCATATAACCTTGCTGCATCGTTTCGCGAATTTGAGACTTTTTACGCTCGCGAAGGTACATTTTCGTTGCATTTGAAATAAATTCGCTTCGGTCAACGTTCTCTTGCTTAATCACACCGTCCACCTCGTTCAATAAATGTTGTGGTAAGCTTACTACAATTCGCTTTGTGTTCTGTTCTGACACAAACATCCACCCCCGGCATTCACCAACGACTTGAATTTCATCACTTTTTTATATCCAAAAATAATCATAGCACTATGAACACTGAATTGCAAAGGTCTTCTGGACCTGATTTCCTACTTTTCAATCATTCGTTTATATTTATATACTCGGGGAACTCTCGCACCAATCACACAAGGAATTTCATAATTTATCGTGTCAAGCCTTTTAGCTACATCATCCATCGTAATCGTCGCTTCGCCATCCGTACCAATTAATGTTACAGAAGTACCGTTTTTAAGTTCTCCATTTAAACGGACCATACATTGGTCCATACAAATTCTGCCCACAAAAGGAACTTTCTCCCCGTTTATAATAACCTCCCCACCAGCTGTACTGTTCGCACGTATCCAACCATCTCCATAACCAATTGGTATTGTTCCAATCCATTCTTCCTCTTCAGTTTCATACGTTGCCCCGTAGCTAATCTTCTCACCAGCAGGTAACTTTTTTACATGAACAAGTTTACTTTTTAAGGAGAACGCTTGTTTTAATTCTATCGGTAAAAGCCCTTTGATATCTATAGAAGGCGTGAGTCCATACATAGAGATACCGAGCCGTAACATATTAAAGCTTCGGTGAGGAAACCTCAAACCGGTTGCACTATTAGCGCAGTGAATGTATTTTAATGAAACCCCCCACTCTTTTAACCAGTCTAAAATGTTTAAAAACTGTCTATGCTGTATATCAAAATAATCTAAGTCTAATTCATCTGCCGTTGCAAAGTGAGTAAAGACCCCTTCTACATGAAAGAACCGAGAATCCTTCACGAACTGAAATAATTGTTCTGCTTCTATTTTATCTCGCAGTCCAATTCGTCCCATCCCCGTATCGAATTTAACGTGCAATGACAGCTTTTCAGTTGACTTCAGGAACCGTTCTGCAGCTTTTATCCAGTCAAGTTGAAAAACTGTAAGCGTAACATTATACTGTATTGCCCAAGATACGTCTTCAGGTCTAACTCTACCCAAAACTAAAATCGGGGCGGAAATGCCCGCCATTCTTAACTCGATCGCTTCATCTAAAAGAGCTACTCCTAAATGTGTGGCTCCTGCACTTAAAGCCACTTTCGCTACCTCAATTGCACCATGACCATATCCATTAGCCTTCACAACAGCCATAACATTCATTTCTTGCTTCTTATAAAGTGATCGTACAGACTTTACATTGTGCTCTATTGCATTTAAATCAACTTCTACCCAAGTATCACGATAAAATGAAATCATGTTCCCCAATCACCATCCAAACATTCTACATTCTTGCTTAGATTATGATTTCCTCTCTAACTGTTGTCAATATGCCTAATTTCATCCATGAAATATAGGGTGAGCCTCGAACGGAAAATTATTCTTTTTTATGCTTTCTTTTTTTTTTACAAAAAAAAGCTCAGCATCAATTACAAGCTGAGCTTCAAAAAAAGTAATTTCTACTTTTCTTCTGTCCCGTAGACCGAACGAGCAATTGCCATCATTTCTTCCGCATCAAGTTCAGAAGAAGCTAAGAGGAAGTCAACACCATCGTTTGACCACATAATGGACTCATCTGTCATAACACCAACTGTAAATCCTAAATCAACCGGTTCCCCTTGACTCATGTTCATTGGTGTTGAAGCTGGTACAACTTGGCTTTGTTCTTGAATAAGCGTAAATGACTGCTCACCTTTATATTGCATGACAACACGATCGCCATTCTCAGATGCAATATTTTGTGACAATTCGAGCTGCGTACCTTGAGGTGTATACATCGGATAGAGAACTTGCATCGGCTCTGTTGGCTCGGCTAAAGTCGGTTCTGCTTCCATTTGTGCACCAGTCATATTACGTTCCATGTCAAAATCGCCTTCATTAAAGCTCGGATCCAGTTCAAATGATGTAAAATCCAATTGGACTAGAACATCTAAATCTGTGTTCATAATTTTTACCTGAATTGGTGAAAGGTCTTTTTTGTTTAAAGTAATTTCTTGTGCACTTAAATTTTTGTTCTGATAATTTGTATTCGTTTGAAACACATATTCGTTGTCAGTGGCTGTAAACGTGCGTTCTGGATCCATTAAAATATCATGGATAAGCGACTCATACAAATATACTTGACTGCTGTTTGTTGGCCAATCACTTTGGAAACGGAAGCTTTTGTTTAATGCAGGTGTTAAGACAAATACACCATCATCATTACGTAGTATAATTTGGCTTTGGTCTTTGTTCTGATTCGTTAAAGCTACCCGGTAGTAACTTTCACGTTGAAACCAAACATTCACATCGTACACTTGTGGTTCCTTACCTGTTTCTAGTGTCATTGTTGCATCAGCCTTATAGCCAGCCATTTCGGTTAACTTTTCATCCAAATCATTAATGATATCCTCTTGCGTTTTTTCTCCACACCCCACGAGTACAATCGATACTAATAACCCGAGGGCTACGAACCAACTAAATTTTTTCATCCTTTCACCCCTCTGTCTCATTTGACGCCAGAGAAGAGATGACTCCTTCAAGAGACGGCTTTACACATAGTTCAGTCAAGAAACTCACTGAAAATGCTACGACTAGCAAAGAGCATTTCTTAATTCGTTTCTTAATCCTTATAGTGTAATTAGACCTGACCCACTTGAATGGTGTCTACTCTCCCATCCGCACTACAACTATATGAGACAACTTCGGGCAATATGCAGACTAGCTTGACAAGCGTTCAATAATTACTTGTGCTACGGCATAAGATTCACTATGTGAAATTGAAAGATGTACAGAACCCTCAACTGTAGCTAATAACAATGGCTTACCTCTCTCATCACTCAAAATTTCAATATCCTGCCAACTGTATTCCCTCGAGATTCCTGTACCTACAGCTTTTACAAAAGCTTCTTTTGCCGCAAAACGTCCCGCTAAAAACTCAATTTTTCTATTTGGGGAGTAATTATTATACATACTTTGTTCTTTGTCAGTAAGAATTCTTTCAACAAAACGTGATTGCTTTTTTGCTAGTTTTTCAACTCGCTGTATTTCTACAATATCAATCCCAATCCCAATAATCATCGTAAATTCCTCCTGACTTGCAAAATCATATTTTTTTTAAACCGTCGTAAGCTATTTTAAAGACCATTCATCACTTTATTTGCTATACTATTATGTACTTAACGTAGCAGCTAGGCTTTTCATCCTAGCGCAATACTAGGAGGTAACTGATGTTTATTCGAAATGAAAGCTTTTACTCCTTTAGGCGTAATTATCCTGTTATTACAGTTCTTGTTGCTATTCATTTTATCCTATTTATTTGGATGAACTTTCTTCCGGGAGGGACCATCATTGCACAGCTAGGGATTGGCTTTAACCTAGCCGTCGCATACGGTGAATATTGGCGACTTGTTACACCGATTTTTATGCATATTGGTATAGGCCACGTACTTTTCAACTCCTTTTCACTTGTCATTTTTGGTCCAGCACTAGAGCGAATGCTCGGTAAAATGAAATTTATTATTTTATATTTGCTTGCGGGGATTATTGCAAATATTGCAACCTTCTTTCTTGAAGGAATTTCCTACTCGCAGCACCTCGGTGCATCAGGAGCAATATTTGGGTTGCTTGGTGCTTACGTTTACATCGTTATGAATCGTAAAGATTTAATCGATCGTGCAAACTCACAACTTGTTATAACTATTGTAATTATCGGTCTTGTGATGACCTTTGTAAATTCCAACATTAATATTATAGCTCATCTTTTTGGTTTAATCGCAGGGGCTGCTATTGCACCCATTCTACTTATTGGTATTAAGTCGTTTTCAATGCATAGTCACGTGCAGGTTCGTGACACGGGCACTCCCACATTTAACCCTAATCGTTGGAACCAGCAAAGAAAAAACCGCAAGCGGTTGACTCTTATACTATGGGTGGGCTTTGGTATCCTTGTCTTTTTTGGGATTATTAATCGTTTTCTTTAATATCGATTAACATAAAAAGGTGCCTATAAGGTTATTTCTCCCTTACAGGCACCCTTCCTTCTTACTTTAAACCATTAACAAAAACATTAACATTATACTCCATCATCTTAATATATGTTTCTGCCCCGCTACCTTCTAGACCGACCGCGTCGGTGTAGACTTCTCCTGAAATTTCTACGCCCGCATTTCTAGAAACAGTCTCCATATAACGTTGGTCAACCGTTGTTTCAACAAAAACGGCTGGAATCTTTTTGTCTTGAATTAAATCGACAACACGAGCGATTTGACCAGGGGTTCCTTCTTCATGAGAATTCAACTCCCAAATCCCAATAGTCTCAAACCCATATGAGTCCCCGAAATATTTGTATGCATTTTCACTGATAACAATGGTTCTTACCGATTTTTTATTCGGTTATCTATATGCTTTTTTTCACAAATTGGTACATTATTCAGTGTTAAAAAAGCAATGTTTTTAATTGACAATGATTATCATTATACGATATACTAATGATAATTAATCTCGAATAGGCATAAGATATAGATATCGGATTCCAAGGAGGACAGCACTATGAAAAAAGTGATTATCCATGCGCTAAAGGATATTCATACGGTCGTTACAAATAAGCGTAAAATTGGCGGTGCGGTTGAAGCAAAAGTTCTTCGCTTACGTTCTGGAGAGGAATTTTCATTTCCTGTTTTCACTAGTTTAGAACTTACGAACGGGCATTATCATTCAATTGGTTTTATAACAACAGATGGAGAACAGTTTTTAATTCATGTCGATGAAATAGCTCTGATGCAAGGTCTAGAGCATAAATTAATTTGTCAACTCGAAAACAACGTGGCCCGAAAAACGTTGTTAACCGATACCATCCACTATTTGTCGAGACTTTGTGAAATAAATGAAGGCTTTGTGACAGCACCATTCAAACAAGAAGTTGAAGCGCTCATTTCAGATATTAGTGTGACCGAACTAAAGCATCGTGGCTATGAAAAAACCCTTCCGTTCCTTGATGAAAACGTCATATCTCTAAAAAAGAGCATGTTCGCTTAGGCGAACGGTGCTTACCCCTAAAAGTTAGAGTTTTATTATGCAGCTGATTGGCAGGATTGAGTTCGGTATTCAACTGGGCTCAATCCTGCCAGTTTGTCTTTTGATCTTTCGTGGTTGTACCAATAGATATATTCTTCATAGCTTACTAATTCTTCCCCATAATACATTTCTTGCTTTAAAATCCCAAAGAAATTTTCCATTGAAGCGTTGTCTGCGCAGGTTGCTTTATGTGACATGCTTTGGAATACTTTATTCTTCTTTAATGTCCTCACCCATTGGTTGTGCTGGTAATGCCAGCCTTGATCAGAATGGATGGTGGTTCGATAGGTTGCACGATTCTTTATTATCTCTATCGTTTCTTTTAAAGGTTCCATGACAAGATCTAACGTGGGACGTTTCCTAATTTCATACGCCATAATTTCTCCGTTATAAAGGTCAAGAATCGGATTCAAATATAACTTCTCTTCGCCTAGACATTTGAATTCTGTAATATCGGTTACTAATTTTTGAAGAGGAATAGGTGTACTAAAACGGCGTGATAATCGGTTCTTCGCTACTTTTCCAACGTTCCCCTTATAGGAATTGTATTTACGGGATTTCCGCATAAATTTCACACATTTTAATCCCAATTCTCGCATGAGGCGATACACTTTTTTATGGTTGATGGAATGACCTAATTTCTTTAATTCATCAGTGATTCGTTTATAACCATAACGTTCATGAAACTTTTTAAATAGATCTGTAATGATTTCTTTTAAGTTTGCGTCCGAATCTTCTTTGCCAAAATTTTTCACTTGGTAATGATAAGTTGCTTCTGGGATGCCCACGACAACGAGAACATCTTTTAATGGGAAACCTTCTTCTTTGAGTTCGAATGCGACCTTTGCTTGTGCTTTTCGTGGAAGGCACTCGGATTTTCCCGAAAAGCTCTCAACTTTTTTAAGTATGCGACTTCTAGCCTTAGTAATTCATTCTCTCGTTCTAATTCTTCTTCACGCGTCAGCTTTTTATTTTCGTTTTTCTTTTTGTTTGGTTTTTTAGACATACAAGGTCGCCCCTTTGACTTTAGGTTTAGGCCTTCTATTCCTTGTTCATTAAATGTTTTCATCCAGCGGTGAATTAATGAAGGATTGTTCAATCTAAATTGATCAGCAGTTTCCTGATAAGAAGCACCTGTGTGTAGCATAAATTGTATCGTATCTAATTTAAATTGAATAGAATAAGCTTCCTTCACTTTTCTTTGCTTTAATCCTTCCATCCCTTGGGTTTTATAGGCTCTTACCCAATCTTGTAATGGTGTT
>NZ_KZ454943.1:2191947-2285485 GCF_002797395.1 Bacillus solitudinis | reverse complement strand
GAAGTCTTGTGCCATCCGAAGAAAAAACCCCTTCTCCCATATGAGCTTGGATTTCCAATCCATTTGCAAGCTTAACATTCCAATCATAATCTAAAAGCCGCTTTGGAAAAGGTTCAATAGCACATAGCGTTAGCACAAATTTTAAATTTCCTTCCCCGTATGTTTTCCCTTTAAAAAAAATGTGTCTTCCAGCTCATCAAAGGCTGGATTTCTGAATAATGCCATGGTTATTCCTCCTCTTGTTTTTTAGTTTCAACGAAACGACCATTTCCTTATTCTGCCACAAGGAGTCTTCAATCGGGAGAAAAGCCCTTCCAGTAAAATTAAAAAAGTAACCAATTAAAGGATTAGTTTAAATACATGTCATTCCCGTATCTGCTCGTAAATAATAGTCTACCTTTTTCATTTAAACTGCCACTTAGTATAATAACTTCACAAAAAAGGCATTAATCCTTCTTGGATTAACGCCCTTGTTTACCACAAGACACACTTAATGGATATACTCTTTGAGTGATATTGAAAAATCATTTACTTAAAAAGATATTACTAACGTAAGTATAACTACTATGTTTAATAAGGCTTATTCAAGATCATTCATTTCCAAAATAATATTTTCATGTGATGACTCAATAATTTAGGCCTTCTATTCCTTGTTCATTAAATGTTTTCATCCAGCGGTGAATTAATGAAGGATTGTTCAATCTAAATTGATCAGCAGTTTCCTGATAAGAAGCACCTGTGTGTAGCATAAATTGTATCGTATCTAATTTAAATTGAATAGAATAAGCTTCCTTCACTTTTCTTTGCTTTAATCCTTCCATCCCTTGGGTTTTATAGGCTCTTACCCAATCTTGTAATGGTGTTTGAGAGGGTATATTGTATTTCTTCGCCAATAATTTATATCCAAGATTTCCATGTAAATACTCAGTAACAAGCTTTATCTTAAATTCCTCACTATATTTGGCCATAAAAACACCCCCAAAAGTTAGTTTTCTGCTCTAACTTTTGGGGGTCGGTACCAACATGCTCTTTTTTACGTTATTCTTTTTCCTGACTTTCTAACGTACAAATCGCAGAAGGTCGTTTAATACGTAAAGCTAATGTTTCATAAACCCGAAATGGATGATTCATTCCTTCTTCTCCTAGATAAGCAGTATCAAAATCTTCTGAAACAGCTAAATCTAAATTATGCTGTCCTGTATTGACAATTACACCTTTTTTCCCTTTTAGCACAGGAGTTTGGAACACCCCTCCTGTTATTAATTCTCGCACGTGATCAATTTCTAATACGTTTGTTTCTTTATGGACACGGTGTAATAACGCATAAAGTTCAGGGGAGACGATGAGTGCATACGGCCCATTATGACCCATCTGCATAAGTTTATTTCTAGCTTCAACGACATCTCTGAACGCGTGACCTGATTCGTACCAGTTTTCCATTAAATGTGTTAATCGTCCTTTAACATTCATAAGTCCCGGTATATCAAATTCATTAGAACCATGGAATATCATTTCATCTTCTAAATATGCAACCTGTCTCGCCGCATTTGCTGCACCGGAAAAGTCTATAGGAATATTCAGTGTCTTTGCTTGTTCTACATCCCGCCAATACAATACAAAGTCTTTATAAATCATTGGGAGAGTGTAACTTACTCGCTTCGTTGCACTATCTACATCTTCATTCGTACCTTTAAAATCAATTGTTGCCTGTCCGTCTTCCAAATATATATCCGTATGAATACTTTGAACACCACGTCCAAGTGGCCCGTGTAAAGAAATAAAATGACGCCCCACTAATTGAGAACGGGCCATCTCAATAACCGTTTCATCTAATTGGTTAAATTCTTGCTCATTTAAAGGCGCATCTGGAAATTGTGTTATTTTACTCATATTTGCACTCTCCTTTTGGTTATTATTTATTAAATAAACTTCCGACAGAAAATCCTCTTTTGTTTATCGTCACTTTCTGAGGAGTAGTTTTTTCTTCTTCGCTCTTCACATATTGATTATTGAAATTAAGTAGAATTTTCTGCAGTTCAGTATAGTCGTTCTGTATGGAAGCTCTCATGCTTGTTACAACAGGTTGTCTTACTTCATCCTGAAAGTAGTGGATAGCAAAGTCAAGATGATGTAGAAATCTTTTTTGTACGAATTCTTCTATACTTAAAGCCTGTAACAATAAACTTAAGGTTTTGTTGGAGGGTGAGCTGGAGATATCTTCGAGTAAACCGAGCAATTTCGTTAAACATTTCACATGCTCTTCTTCCTCCTCAAATATATGACGGTAAAACAAACGCCCATAATCGCTCTTTGTCTGATTAATCACAGGTTCCAACATTGCCATAAACTCATAACTAGCCTTTTTTGTAGTAAGAGCAATTCGGTGAAGATCAGCTAACTTTTGTTCCAACTTTTTCACCTTCTCACATTCTGAGATTGATTATTTAGTTTATTTTACCATAACCTAACTTTGTTTCAAGCCAACATTCCATCTTATTCTATACATAAGTCTGATAAACCATAAAATTTTCTTCAATTTCTGAAAGTGTTTCATTTGGTTTTGGGATATGTATAATTCGCTGGGCCGTTTGTAAGTCAATAATTTCGATTTGTTCTGGAAGGTCACCAAAGGCTTGAAGGGAAAATGCTTTAATTGCATTATAGTAAATAGTAAGCAGTCTTTCATTCGTCTCAATTAATACTTTCTTAATAACGTAGGAATTTTCAGTGCGCGTAACTAAATCATTTATTAATGAAGAAGAATGCCGATTGCTTGGTAAATTGTTTGAACGTTCAAATAAGAAAAATGGTATAGTTTTTTCCTTCTCTGATAAGAGAAAATGCAACAAGTGGTCCGATACCATTACAAACATCCTTAGATATTCTGAAATACTTTCAAAGTAATACCTATTCACTCTTTCCCAGTAAGTATGAATAAGTCTTAACACTTGAATACTCGATCTTTCATTGTAGGATAACTCAAAGTAACTTTTTACAATTTGATTAACTGTATCTTGTATTACATGCTGCCATGTCAACTTCTCAGGAAATATACCCAAATTATTTTGAAAATAATAGCGATATGGACAAGCGATAATACCCTGAAGAAGTGTTGAGTCTATTGCCCTTGCATTTCCTTTCATCGCTAACCTCCTACTATTTAATCCTTGATTGATAATAGTGACATTCATTTCTTTTTCCACATCCAAACTCACATCGGTCAATCGCTTGATAGATAGAACACCATGAACGCTTCGCATAACAAATTGGAATGTCTTGTTCTGTCGCTTTTTTCTTAAGAACTGATGTTAGGTTATGATTAATAAAGTCTGTCAATATAAGAATTACATCTACATGTGTGGGTATCTCTTTTTTTACCATTTGGGTTTTGCGACCAGTTACATGAATAATTTCATGAAAACCTAATTCCTCTAACTTTTTTGGAATCGATCCTAATTTGTCTGCTCCGACAATCATTAATGATGACATTTTACTTCCACCTCTTTGATAATATTTCTCATTACCTCATTCTAATTGAAATTGATTATCACTGTCAATGTAGATATACAATTTAAAGAGAAGCCTTCAGTCCGCTACAGTTTATATTCTTCACATTGGGGGTATCTTGTGTTGATACGTTCGAGTTAATATTTACTTATCGGGTTTTTTTTTGTACAGTTAATAAATGAAAGAAAAGGGGTGACACCGTGGTAGCCAATATGACAGAGGATCAGCTTCTCGTGCTTGTTATTAAATATTTAAAAGAAGCCAAACGCGGATCCTTACAACAATTATTAGACGAACTTCATCCTTATGACGTTGCACAACTTTACCGTGCGTTGCCAGAGAAACATCATCACAAATTCTTAACTTTTTTAACACCAGACCAAATTGCCGATTTAATTCAAGAGTTAGATTACGACATGCAAATTGAAATTTTACATAGACTTGGAATTGAACGTTCTTCAAAGGTTATGAATTTGATGGATAATGACGACTTAGCAGATTTATTGAATGAACTTTCTGTAGATAAAATCTCGGAATTTCTCGACGTGATGAAAAAGGAAGACTCTCAAAAAATTCGTTCTTTAATGAGTTATCCTGCAGATACTGCAGGGGGGCTAATGACGAATGAATTTGTCTGGATTCGTGACGACCAGACTGTTAGGCAAGCTGTTGATAAGTTGAAAGAGTATGCAAGCTTTTCAGAAAGTATTTATTATCTTTATGTGATTAATGATGATAAAAAGCTTGTTGGTGTTGTATCTTACCGAGATTTACTTATTGCTGATATTGATGAAAGAATTGAAGATTTAATGTTTAGTCGAGTGGTTTCTGTGTTGGTGGATGCCGATCAAGAAGATGTCGCTCAGATTATTGAACGTTATGATTTCATAGCTGTTCCGGTCGTTGACGACAAAAATACATTACTAGGAATTATAACTGTCGATGACGCGATTGATGTCGTCATCCGTGAAGCAAACGAAGATATCGGAAGGTTATCTGCCGCCGGTAAAGATATTGATTTTAATACAAAGGCATTTACTGCCTCTATACGTAGACTACCTTGGCTTATTTTGCTCTTATTTATCGGACTAGTTTCCGGAAATATCATTAGTAGATTTGAAGATACACTGTCTCAAGTTGTTGCTCTAATTTTCTTTATGCCTATGATTGCTGGTATGACCGGGAATACAGGGACACAGTCTCTAGCTGTCGTTGTCCGTGGAATCGTCACTACTGATGTAGACCGAAAAACAGTTATTAGACTAATTTTTAGAGAACTTCGAGTCGGAATCATTATTGGAGTTACTTGCGGATTTTTAATTTCAATCATCGCCTTTTTATGGCAGGATCAAAACTTCATGTTTGGGGTTGTTGTAGGGGTCTCTTTGCTTATTACGCTAATTATCGGTACTCTCGCTGGAACCATTATCCCTCTTATGCTATATCGCTTTGGTGTGGACCCTGCTATTGCGTCTGGTCCTCTTATTACAACCCTAAATGATATTTTTTCATTATTGATTTATTTTGGGATTGCGACCACATTTCTTCATCACCTAGGTGTATAGAAACCATACTTTAAAGCACAAGCATCCTGACAAATAGTCTCGCGCTTGTGCTTTTGACATATTGTTGAAGACCTTGCATATAATCCTTAGAGCTTGTCACAACAAATATATGAAGGTGATTATATGCTAAAGTCTAGCTTTTATTTAATCATTGGCTGTTTAACCATATGCATCGGTATCAATACATTTTTTGTTTCTTATCATCTGTTAGATGGTGGCGTCATTGGCCTTGGGCTTATTGCCCACTATTTATGGAATACTCCTATTGGGCTAACCTTTATTATCGTTAGTATTCCAATTTACATATATGCCTGGAAACACTACCGTTCCTTTTTTTACAATAGCATAGCAGGTTTAGTCTTTTCAGCCCTTTTTATAGATTGGTTTTATTTCCTGAATTTTTCTCTATTTGATTTTGGTCCTTTGCCAAGTGCACTCATTGGAGGTGCTTTACTTGGAATTGGTGTTGGATTAATGTTCCGGGTAGATATCAGTACCGGGGGATTGGACCTTTTAGCTCAAATGATAGCAGCTAAATTTAGATGGAACGTTGGAGTACTAATATTTATCCTTGATTTACTTGTTGTATTTGCCGGTCTATACACGATAACGAAGCAAGAGATAATTTTGTCTCTTATTGCCGTTTCCGCAACCGGTGTAGCAACAATTATAATGACTTTGTCCTCCGAGTCACATATACATTCTTAAATCGACACATTTCCTGGGAAATTCTAAGAAAAGTGGATCAACAAGTCGGTATTTGACCTTTCATCCACTTAGCACATCTATGCTAATTCTCACTCTTTCTTATTATGCTGTTAGATAATCACCGATCACCCAATAAATCACACCATATAAAACAGTGACAGATACAATAATAATGAATAATTTTTTATTAGAAACTTTCACGAAATTCACCACCTAATCAAATTGCTTTTTAAAATTGATTACATCTTTTTTCTAATTTTAGTATTCCTCTCGTTTCTTGTATATTACTTTTTTCTATTTTCTATTTTTATAAATACTCACTCTCTCTTATCTACCGCCTAAAAATGTGGTAAACTTAAGCTAATCGAGGTGAAGAAGATGGATTACAGTAAGATGTGTCCAAAATATGAGCATGCGATGGAGCTATTAGGGAAGAAGTGGAACGGTTTAATTATTCGGGTGTTACTTGATGGTCCGAAACGCTTTAAAGAAATCAAATCTCAAATTCCTGAAATGAGCGATCGGATATTAACAGAACGCGTTAAGGAATTAGAAAATAGTCATATTATTGAGCGAACTGTATATCCCGAAAAGCCAGTGCGTATAGAATATTCTCTAACAGAAAAAGGACTTGCCTTAGAGTCGGTGATTGAATCAATTCAATCATGGAGCGAGCATTGGATATAAAACTCAAAAAAACGAACGTTACTTAGTGTAAGTGACGTTCGTTTTTTCTATTTAATTTGCACCTACATGTTTAATATCCTATCTGTTTCAAGACTGTAATCTCTCACGTAGTACTATTTGTTTATGATCCAAATACTTCAAGAAACTTCCTCATAAATAAATGAATCCTTCACAAACTAAACAATGTTTATAACTAAAACATAACGGTTATTGATAACAAATAAAGGAGAGTGATGTTTCAATGTCAAAACAGAATCCTTTTGAGGAACTTCAAACAAATGGACAACCTCCTCAAACACAGCAACAACCAGGGCTAGAGAGTGAAATGAATCCTGCACCTCTTTTCGATGACCCTGCATATAAAGGAAGTGAAAAACTTAAAGACAAAGTGGCTTTAATTACAGGTGGAGATAGTGGAATCGGCAGAGCTGTTGCGATTGCCTATGCTAAAGAAGGTGCGAATGTTAGCATTGTTTATTTTAATGAACATGAAGATGCTAACAAAACCAAAGAACTTGTTGAGGAAAAAGGGGTACAATGCTTACTTATTAGTGGAGATGTTGGGGAGGAATCCTTCTGTCATGAAGCGGTTAAAAAAACCATCAATACCTTCTCCAAACTTGATATTCTCGTTAATAATGCTGCCGAACAACATTATCAAAAGAAAATTGAAGATATTCCATCAGAACAGCTTCACCGCACATTCCAAACGAATATCTTCTCATGCTTTTACTTTATCCAAGCTGCGATGCCACATTTAAAAAAAGGTAGCTCGATTATTAATACTGCGTCAATTGTTGCCTACAAAGGTCAACCAGTTTTAATGGATTATGCAGCAACAAAAGGAGCAATTGTTGCTCTTACACGTTCACTATCTGAGAACATTGTCTCAAAAGGAATTCGTGTCAACGGAGTTGCTCCAGGTCCAATTTGGACACCACTAATTCCGGCTTCTTTCCCTGCTGAAGATGTCGAAAAATTTGGTACTGACACACCAATGGGCCGCCCTGGTCAACCTGCAGAACTTGCGGCTTCTTATGTTTACCTGGCTTCTAACGACTCAACTTATGTCTCGGGACAGATACTCCACGTAAACGGTGGGAATATCGTCAACGGGTAGGGAAAGCTCACACAGGAGTCTTATCCTTGAATACTCAAAGGCTGCTTTATTTTTCTACAAAAAAAGCTGTACGAGACTGGAGAGGCCGCTGAAAAAGGGTGCTTTTCCTATTTCAGTGGCCTCTTAGTAATACGCGGAGCCGTTGCCCAGTTTTGAAACGCCTCGCTATGAGCGATTTTCTCATAGCAAGGCGCGCAACGGGTGAAGCCATTACTACTTCCTCGAAATGCTTCAAATGGTTTTTCAGTGGCCTCCGGTTTTACTTTTTTAAAGTGGCCTCAAACTGGACAGTCCTCTTTTAATGAATATCTTTTGTAAATTCTTCCGTATCTGAATTAAGTATATCTGCAGCGCTGGCAACCTCACTCGACGCTTTATCAATTTCGTTTAGTACATGTATGAATCCAGCAATTGATGTTTCCGTGTTGACATTATGTTCTTTAAGTCTTTTCATGGAATTTAGTATTTCAGAGAAATAGTTCTCCGTTGCTTTCATCGTTTCTTGACCCACTTCTACGACATCGCTCATACTCGTAACGGATTGAGAAACACTTGAAATTTGAGAATTAGTTTGCTTGATTAAATCACTTACGCTAATCGTAGATGTTTTTGTTTGTTCAGCAAGTTTCCGAATTTCATCAGCAACAACTGCAAACCCCTTCCCGTATTCTCCTGCACGTGCTGCTTCAATTGAAGCATTCAATGCTAAAAGGTTCGTTTGCTCAGCAATTTGAGCGACGATATCAATCACATTTGTAATCTGACTTGAAAATGCAGCAAACTCTTCAGTAATTGAAGATATATCCTTCACTCTCTCCATGACGGACTCAAAATTCTCACTTTGTTTTTCTAAATGTCCCTTCCCATTTTTTGAGTAGGTTTCGGTCTGCTCAGCTATCACGGATCCATCTTGAGCTAGTGAATTAATTTCCACTGATTGGTCCTTTAACGCTGTTAGCGCTGCATTCGTTTGTTCTGAAATTGCAGCAAGCTCCATTGCAGAGGTGCTTACTTTCTTTATAAATGAACCCTTCTGATCATCTTTTCCTTTAAGAATCTTTTGAGTTTCACTTTCATAAGCCTCCAAAACAATTTGCTGCTCGAAATTTATACATTTAGACATGGTGTTGATGGCATGTGCTAAGTCTAATCGTTCATCAATATGTTCCGTTGCAACAGCAACTAGAGAGTTTAAGAGGTTTTGAAAAGCTGACATATACCATTTGTTGTTTAGGCCGATCCGCACATGAGTCTTGGCAATTCTCATTCTTTTTTCAAAGAAAGCGGCATTGAACTCTCCATCAAATAACTCTAAAATATGCGTCCGTAGTGTTCCTTTCAAATGGGAAACTTGACTATGTCTCTCAATCAATTCTACCAAAGAAGGCTGTTGGGTAATCGACCCATAAAACTGATTCGTTACTTCCTCAATGCGTTCTTCAACAAAAGGCTTCAATGCCTTCATAATTTGTAAATCTTTTGTTGTCAAATTAATAATATGCAGTTGTTTTTGAATGTCACTACCCTCTGTTACGATTAATTCGACGACTTGCTCCTCAGCTACTTGAAATAAATTAAATTTCTTTCTTCCATCTTTCTTTATTTTGCTGAACATTCCCATAAACTAGCCCCTTTTGTTATATAGATTTCTGTAGCCTCTTTAACTCTGGTAGAAAAATATTAATAATATACTTTAAGATAAACAAATTCCTTGAGAAGTGCAATACGATTCAGTAAGATAAATTTCGATAGATGGGTAGAATGAAGGATACATTTTAGTTTACGTGGTATACTTTTTCAAAGAACATTAGGAGGAATAGTATGATACGTTTTTGTGTAATTGGTACCAATTGGATTACGGAAGCCTTTATCAATGCAGCAAACCATCTTAATGATTTTCAATTAAAAGCTGTCTACTCGAGAACTGAGGAGCAAGCTAAGAAATTCTCCAGTAAGTTTGACGTTGAAATCACTTTCACTAGCTTAATCGACTTAGCAAAGAGCCCTCTGATTGATGCTGTATATATCGCAAGTCCTAACTCATTCCATGCAGAACAAGCGATTTTATTAATGAGTCATGGAAAGCACGTGATTTGTGAAAAACCTGCTGCTTCGAATGCACGTGAATGGGAAAGAATGAGCATGACAGCCAGTAAAAACAATGTTGTTCTTATGGAAGCATTAAAAACGACACTCTTGCCAAACTTTAAAGTGATTCAGGATTATCTTCAAAAAATTGGCCCCATCCGACGGTTTGTGGCAAGCTTCTGTCAATATTCTTCCCGCTATAATGCTTACAAGGAAGGTACTATCCTTAACGCCTTTAATCCTACTTTCTCAAATGGTGCATTAATGGATATTGGAGTATACTGTATCTACCCAGCAGTAGTATTGTTTGGAAAACCTGCTCAAGTTAAAGCTAATGGATATCTACTTGATTCTGGAGTTGATGGTGAAGGTAGTCTTCTCCTTAACTATGGAGACAAAGAAGCTGTGTTAATGTATTCTAAAATTACTAATTCATACATACCTTCAGAGATTCAAGGGGAACAAGGAAGTATTCTCATCTATAATCTTAATAAGTTAGAAAAGGTTGAGATTCACTATAAGGATGGAACCGTCGAGGACATTAGCCAACCCCAACATGCTCACTCTATGTATAACGAGGCCGAAGAGTTCCTTCGCTTAATAAAAGAAGGAAGCAAGGAATCTTCTATTAATAGTCATATGCATTCATTAATGACCCATGAGATTATGGACGAGGCGAGAAAACAAATGGGTCTAATTTTCCCGAGTGATGTTCAATAATCATTCTTCTATAAAGTAAAAGAACCACTGTTTCAATGACGGCAAAGAAGGGAGGCAAATGGTCCGAATGACCTTTTTTCTCCCTTTTTTTATTAACCTTGTAAAATTTTATCGATCTCAGTTAATTCTTCTACCGAAAAGTCAAGATTGTCCAATGCTTGAACATTCTCTTCAATTTGACTGACTTTACTAGCTCCAATCAACGCCGTTGTCACTTCTCCACGTAATACCCAAGCAAGGGCCATTTGGACAAGACTTTGATCTCTCTTTTTAGCGATTTCATTTAAACTCTGCACCTTACTCACTACTTCGTCTGTCACTTGTTCTTTTTTTAGAAAGCTATTTGCATTTGCAGCCCTCGAATCATTTGGAATGCCTGATAAATATTTATTGGTCAGTAACCCTTGTGCTAGTGGGCAAAAGGCAATGGAACCAACCCCGTTTTCAGTAAGCACATCTTGTAAACCATCTTCAATCCAACGGTTAAACATTGAATAATTAGGCTGATGAATTAAAAGTGGGGTTCCTAACTCATTTAGAATTCGTACCGCTTCTTCTGTTTGCTCAGCACTATAACTTGAAATCCCTACATAAAGGGCTTTCCCTTGTCGAACAACTAAATCTAAAGCTGCCATTGTTTCTTCCATAGGAGTATTAGGATCAGGGCGATGGGAATAAAAGATGTCGACATAATCTAAATTCATTCGCTTTAAGCTTTGGTCAAGACTTGAAACGAGATATTTTTTCGATCCCCAATCCCCGTAAGGACCTTCCCACATTTTGTAGCCAGCCTTTGAGGAAATAATCATCTCATCACGATATGGAGCAAAATCTGTTTTTAATATTTTTCCAAACATTTCTTCAGCTGATCCGGGTGGTGGCCCGTAATTATTAGCTAAGTCAAAGTGAGTAATTCCTAAATCAAACGCTCGTCTAAGCATCGATCGCCCATTTTCGTAGGGATCGACACCACCAAAGTTATGCCATAATCCTAATGAAAGTGATGGTAGTAATAACCCCGAATTTCCACACCGATTATACTTCATGTTAGTATATCTATTTTCATTTGCAACATAAACCATATTTGCCCCCTATATTAATTATTTTAATTAACTATCTTAATTTATCATAATTGATTTTCGATTAAAAGAATAACGCTTTCATTTATCAATTTAAAAAGAGGAGATCATTTGGCAAGGATATCCGTGCTTTATTTAGAAAAACCCTGCTATGAGTGATTTTCTCATAGCAGGGCGATAAAGTGTGGAGCCATTGCTTCTTCCTCGAATCTGCTAAAAGAGACTTTTTCAATGGCTTCCCTTGTGCACACTCATTTAAATAGAATTATTCAATTACACTATCGATTTGTTTCACCATTTCAGCAACAGAAACAAGTCCACCACCTGATAGATACCAATAGTCAGGATCTAGATAGATGATTCGCTCATTTTGAGCCGCAGTTGTGTTATTAACTAATTCATTATCTAATACAGTTGCAGCTGAGGTTTCTGTCGATCCAGCGACAGCAGCGCCTCGGTCAACAACAAACAATATATCAGGATTCATTTCTGTAATATATTCAAACGAAACATTTTGCCCATGGGTAGAGACCTCGATATTTGTATCAGCAGGAGTTACACCAAAAACATCATGAATAATTCCAAATCTTGAGTTAGAACCATAGGCACTTACACTACCATCATTAACGAGAATAATTAAGCCCTTTTCTCCATTAGCTGTTGCCTTAGCATTTAACGCTTCTACAGATTCATTGATTGTAGCAAGCTCTGCTTCAACCTCAGCTTCTTTTCCAAAGATTTCTCCCAGTGTTTTCATGTTTTCTGCAAAAGAATTCATATAGTCCGCATTATCAACTGTCACATATAGAGTAGGAGCAATTTTTGATAACTCATCATATGCCTCAGCTTGACGCGCTGAAATAACAATTAATTCGGGTGAAATCTCACTGATTTTTTCGAAGTCTGGCTCTTTTAAACTTCCAATGTTCTCATATGCTGAATCTCCATATTTTGAAAGGTATGAAGGAATTGAGCCCGCTTGAGCAACACCAGCTACGTCAACACCAAGTTTATCTAAAGAATCTAAGACACCAAAGTCAAATACAACGACATTTTCAGGGTTTTTGGGAACAACAATTTCTCCTAATTCATGGGTAATGGTTAGTTCTGATGATTCTTCTCCCTCTACTTCTTCTGTTACCTCTGTTTCACTATCTACTTCAACATTTCCATCAACTGGTTCAGTAGCGGTTCCTTCAGTTCCGCAAGCCGCTACAAATACTACCAACATCATTGTCATTAAAAGAAAAGCTAATTTTTTCATTATTATGTCACCTCTATGAGTTTTTTTATCTATTTGAACTGACTTTCTTGCTGATTCGCACGATATGTTCTTGGCCGTCCTCCTCTATTTAATATAATTCCCCTGTTAAACCAATGAGCCAAAGAACTTTTAATCAAGCAACTAAGTCAATCAGATAACAACAGCAACTATTTACGAGAAATACACGCAAATTTTATTACAATTTATATTCTTAATTTCAATGTCCATATCGTAAATGTCTTTGAGGACGGAGCTATTAATAATGTCCTCAGTAGGACCTTCATTAATTACCTTTCCATCCTTTAGAGCGACAATATAGTCAGAATAACAAGAAGCAAAATTAATATCATGAATCACAATAATAACCGTTTTACCAAGATCATCAACAAGACGTCTTAACACCTTCATGATTTGTACAGAATGCTTCATATCTAGGTTGTTTAAAGGTTCATCTAAAAGGACATATTCGGTATTTTGAGCAATAACCATTGCAATATAGGCGCGTTGCCTTTGCCCACCACTTAGCTGGTCTAGATATTTATCTTGCATTTCTTTAAGCTCCATATAGCGGATGGCTTCATCAATATGTTCCACATCGTCTTGGTTTAATTTTCCCTGAGAATAAGGGAAACGACCAAAACTCACTAACTCACGGATCGTTAAACGAATATTTATATGATTCGATTGTTTCAGAATCGAGATTTTTTTAGCTAATTCATTGCTTTTTGTTTGCGTAATATCCAATCCATCGATGAGCACTTCTCCAGAATCCTTATCAATAAGACGACTAATCATTGACAGCAATGTACTTTTCCCTGCGCCATTTGGACCAATAAAGGAAGTGATTTTCCCTTTTGCTATTTTCAAAGAAACGTTTTCAACAACGTTTTTCTCTCCATATTGTTTCGTCAAATTCAGTACATTTACCATTGTTTACTCTCCTTTAAAAGCAAGTAGATAAAATACGTGCCTCCAATGAAATTAATAATGACACTTAATGTAGTCGTGAACGTAAATACTCTTTCAACAAGCAACAATCCACCAACCAAAGCAATGATACTAATCAAGATCGATGCTGGTATTAAATATTTGTGTTGATACGTTCTTAAAAATTCACGGGCAAGGTTCACAACAAGTAATCCCAAAAAGGTAATCGGTCCAACGAGTGCCGTCGATATTGAGACTAGTACGGCAACAACGATTAACATTCGCTTTACTACCTTATCGTAATCTATCCCTAAATTAATTGCCTGCTCTTTCCCTAAGGAAATAGCATCAAAAAATTTGCTGAAACGATAAACATAAATGGCAATAATGAACACCGCAATGATTGAGATAACTAGAAGATTTATATTGACGTTGTTGAAACTTGCAAACATACGATCCTGTACAATTAAGAACTCATTTGGATCAATTAGCATCTGCATAAAAGATGATAAACTCCCAAAAAAACTACCTAAAATCAATCCGGCTAACAGGAGAATAAAAATACTTTGGTCATTTCGTTTAAAAAGAAACTTATATAATAACGTTGAAAATAACACCATAGCCCCTACGGAGATAAGAAAGTTACCATTTTGATTCATTACTGTGAGGTTTGCTGAACCAAATATGAAAATAACCGTCGTTTGAATAAATAAATACAATGAATCTAAGCCAAGAATACTAGGGGTTAAAATTCGATTATTTGTTATCGTTTGAAAAATCATCGATGAAAAGGCTATGGAACCACCAGTTAAAATTATCGCTAGGATTTTAGTTGCTCTCCGGGGAAGAACATAGTCCCAATTGTTACTACTAAGATTTATAAACAAAAAGATAGCAATTAACGCGAAGGCTAGCATGGTTAGAATGATTATTTTTCTTTTATACTGCATAAGACTTTCTCCTTAACAATAGGTAAAGGAAAATACCACTACCTAAAACTCCTACCGTTACACCGATGGATATTTCGTATGGGTAAATAATGACTCTTCCTAATATGTCACAGAAGAGAACAAATACTGCTCCGAGTACCGCTGTGTGAGGCAAACTGTTCTTTAAATTATCTCCACGATATAACGACACGATATTCGGAATAATTAATCCGAGAAAAGGAATCATTCCCACTGTAAGAATCACAACCGATGTAACAAGTGCCACAATAACCAAGCCTATATTAACTACTGTTTTATAGTTCAAGCCCAAATTTTTGGAAAAATCCTCGCCCATTCCGGCAATAGTAAAACGATTTGCATACAAAAACGCAACAATCACAAGTGGAATGCTTATATATAATAGTTCATAGCGCCCCTTTAAAATCAGAGAAAAATCACCTTGGAGCCAAGAAGACATATTCTGAACAAGATCCTCTTTCAAAGCGAAAAACGTTGTTATTGAACCAATGATGTTCCCTAGCATAATTCCGACGAGTGGGGTAAATATAGTCCCTTTGTGCTTAATGCGATTTAAGATGCTCATAAATAAAAAAGTTCCAATTAAAGCAAATGTGGAGGCAACAAGCATTTTGACAATTGGGCTAGCAGAAGTAAACAATATTAACGAAATTAAAATTCCAAATCTTGCCCAATCCATGGTTCCTGCAGTTGTAGGAGAAACAAATTTGTTTCTTGTAATTTGCTGCATGATTAATCCACAGATGCTTAGACTTACGCCTGCAATGATAATGCTTATCAACCGAGGAACTCGACTAACGAGTAAGATATGTAATTGTTCTTCCGTTAGATTAAAGAGACTTAAAGGGGAAATATCCTTTACGCCAATAAAAATGGATGTAAACGAAAGTAAAACCAAAGCTATGACTAAATATCGTAGTTTCAACATAATAAAATGCTACGCTCTCCCTCCTTACCCACAATTACAAAAACTTAATAAATGATATTGATTATCAACTTCAATGAGAACAGTTTTCATTCTACTTTCTTTTATTTCCCACGTCAAGGATTATTTACAAATGGGGTGGTAATAATTACCAACAGTTATGAATAATAGATTATTGTAAATCATTGATTGACAGAACTCGTTTCAATTCTATATATTTATATAGACCAGTTGTTATAATTTGTTTGAAAGGGACCGTTGACATGACTTTTAAGAACGATACTCAAGTTAAAATTCTTGAAACCGCATCAAGGCTGTTTCAAATACAAGGCTACCATGCGACCGGCTTAAACCAAATTATTAAAGAAAGTGGTTCTCCAAAAGGCTCTCTCTACTATTACTTCCCCGGTGGAAAAGAAGAACTTGCCGCAGAAGCCATTCATTATACACGAGAGGCTGTCACCTCGCACTTGAGGCAACGTCTAGAAATCCATACGAATGCTGTTGTTGCCATTCAATCTTTTATCAAAGAGTTTTCCACCAAATTTGAAAAAGTACAAAAACTTGAAGGTGCACCTATTGGTTTATTAGCGCTTGAAACGTGGATGATGAGTGATTTGCTTCGAGAAGCTTGCCGCCTAACCTATGAAAGTTTTCAACAAACGTTTGTCGATAAATTAATAGACGATGGCTTCGATGAGGAAAGAGCAAGAAAATTAGCTGTCGTGATTTCATCAATGATTGAAGGTGCTTTAGTTCATTGCGTAACGAGAAAGGATGGTCAGCCTCTACTAATTATTAGTGAACATATCCCAATTTTATTAAAAAAATATTAAACACCTAAAAGGAGAATTTCTAATGCATTCAGTTCAAACACAAGAACAACCTACATCTCATCAGGAAGAGAATGTAAAGGTTTTGCCAATTATGATGTCACTTATTATTGGTGCCTTTTTTGCGATTTTAAATGAAACTCTTTTAACCGTTGCTTTTACTGATTTGATTAAAGAACTTCAAGTTTCTGCAGCGACCATTCAATGGCTTTCCACTGGATTTCTACTCGTGGTCGGAATATTAATCCCGGTTTCTGCACTAATTATTCAATGGTTTACAACGCGTCAAATCTTTTTAGGTGCGATGATTCTTTTTACAATTGGTACGATTATTTGTGGATTTTCCCCTAACTTTTCTTTCTTACTTTTTGGGAGGATTATTCAGGCAGCAGGTACGGGCTTACTTATCCCGGTTCTTATGAACACTGTCCTTGTTCTCTATCCACCTGAAAAACGGGGCGGCGCGATGGGGATGATTGGACTCGTTATCATGTTTGCACCTGCAATTGGCCCAACGATATCAGGTGTTATTGTTGAGTCGTTAAATTGGCGTTGGTTATTTTATATCGTTATTCCAATGGCCCTTTTATCGATTCTATTTGCCAGCATTTATTTAAAAAATGTTACACCTGTAACTAAACCAAAAGTAGATATTATATCAATTATACTTTCCACTTTAGGTTTTGGTGGAATTGTGTTTGGATTTAGTTTTGGCGGGGAAGGTGAAGGGGGCTTTCTTAGTTTCTCTGTCATCGTGACATTACTTGTGGGTGTAATCTCACTTATTCTATTTGTAGTAAGACAATTAAAATTACCTGAACCTGTTCTTGACGTTCGAGCCTTTAAATCACCAATGTTTGCCTTAACGACAGTTTTAATTATCATCATGATGATGACAATGTTCTCTACAATGATTATTATTCCCATGTTCTTGCAAGGTGGCCTCGCTCTATCTGCCTATGTAGCTGGACTTGCCCTATTACCAGGGGGAATATTAAATGGCTTTCTTTCACCTATTTCTGGTCGATTATTCGATAAGTTCGGACCGAGATCTCTTATCATTCCTGGATCTGCTCTTGTCGTTGTGGTCATGTGGATGTTTACAAACGTATCTCATGCCACTTCGTTAATCACCTTTATTACTTTACACACGCTATTAATGATTGGTATCGCATTAGTTATGACACCAGGACAGACAAATGGATTAAATCAATTGCCACGTAAATACTATCCACACGGAACAGCGATTATTAATACTCTTGTACAAATTGGAGGAGCTGTCGGTATTGCGTTCTTTATAAGTATAATGACTGCAGGCCAGCTTGCTTACTTAGATGGTGCAACTGACCCAACTCCTGCGCAACAATCTGAAGCATTAATTTCAGGTGTTCAAGCGGCTTTTTCTGTGGGATTAATTTTCGCGATTATTGGCTTTGTGATTACATTGTTTATTACACGTTCTGTTCCACCAACTGAAGCATAAATCATGAGGATGACTGAAGGTAAAACTGCATAATTTAAAAGGGGTTGTGGCATAAGGCGGTTTTAACCTTATACCACAACCCCTTTGCAATGTGGGAAAGTCGCTAATCTCTTAAAATCCCTACGGTGAGGAGGCCACTGAAAAAGGTGAGTGAGTTTCTCATCGCAAGGAGTAGCGAACGGAGCCATTACAGCTTCTTTGGGGAACTTAAAAGAGCCGGTTTTTCCTTTTTCAGTGCCCTCGTTTGGAATACCCCTTTTTTTATTTATTTACTAGCAGCTGGTCGTTCCATTGCCTTGTCTGCTTCCCCAGCATTTTTCTTAGCTTCCTCGCGATTTTGTTGCATTTCTTCAATTGTCTTTGTTTTTATCCTTGCTGCTCCGTTGTATTCTTTCACAGGAATTAAATTTCCTGAAGCTAAGCGGACTTTAGCTTCTGAAATTGCCATTTGGAATTGTGGTAACCACTTTTCTCCTGCTACTAGCATTTCATCAACCATTTGCCATATCTCCGGTGGATTACACACAGCCCCAACAAGTGGATCCATCATAAACGCTTGACGAAGTAGTTGGTCATCACCATGACTAGCTGCCTCAACAGCTAGTCGTTGTACAGAAATACTCACATTACACACAGCCGCACATCCTAAAGGCAACTCACCAACATATGGTGTACTAATTCCATTACGATCAACATAACCCGGCGCCTCAATGATTGCATCATCTGGAAGGTTCGAAATCACGCCTTTATTGACGACATTAAAATGGCCTCTATATACACGTCCTGTTTCTAAACCTTCGACTATATAGGATCCATGCTCTTGACCTCGTTCTTCTTCTGAATACGTGAAAGCAGGTTCCTTCATCCAATTCGGAAAGTCTGTTTCAAACCAATTACGTCCTTCCGTACATACCCGCAAATAGCCACCAGTTTCTCCATTAATCCAAGTTCCCATATCAATCCACTTATTGATTTCTTCAGGCCGTTTCCGGTACCACGGTACGTACTCACTCAAATGTCCGTTTGACTCGGTACTGTAATACCCGAAGCGGCGGATCATATCAATTCTAACTTTCTCTGTTTGACTAAACTCTGGGTGGTTTTCAAATGCTGTTAATACATCATTAGTTAAGTCTTTACCATTATGTTTAATTTGAACGTACCAAGTTTGATGATTAATTCCAGCGCATATAATATCCACTTCTTCTTGCTTAAGTCCAAAAGCGTCTGCAATTTGACGATGTCCACCTTGAACCCCGTGGCAAAGTCCGATTGTATTAACTTCACCATATTTATTACATGCCCACGTGAGCATCGCCATTGGATTTGCGTAATTTAACAGTAAGCAATCACGTTCCGCTACTTCACGTATATCCTTACAGATATCTAACATGGCTGCAATTCCACGTTGACCATACATTATTCCGCCAGCACATAACGTGTCGCCAACACATTGATCTACTCCATACTTTAACGGGATATCAACATCATGTTTAAATGCCTCTAACCCCCCAATGCGCACAACACAGAAGATATATCTAGCATTCTTTAATGCCTCTCGTCTGTTAAGGGTTGACTGAATCGTGATATTTAGGCCATTTTCATTAATATCCCTTTGACATAACTGAGTGACCATTTCAAGGTTTTTCGGATCAATATCAGTAAAGGCAACTTCAATTTTTTTAAATTCTGGTACTGCTAATAAATCTCGCAAAAGGCCCCGAGTGAATCCAATACTCCCTGCCCCAATAAATGCGATCTTAAACGTCATATCATTCTCCCCCTTAAAGAGTGTATTCAAAAAGTATATTCTATGACAAGTTTAACACTTCAATTTATTAAGCGCTTTCAATTTTGTGACCAATAAATCACCTATATGTTTAAAATCCTCACTACTTTTTCTTTCATAATAATTGGGGTCGTATTACCAAGCTCGATAAATACGACTACCCCGTCCTCTATTCATAATCCTCTGCCCATTTTTGGACCTCATCTATTACAGCTTTGAGTTTTTTTCCTTTCTCAGTCAGTTTATACTCAATTCTTACTGGCTTTTCAGGATAAACATGACGAACAATAATTTCTGCATCTTCTAATTCTTTAATTCGTTCAGTTAAAATCCGATCACTCATATTTGGAATTAAGGAAGAAATATCACGAAACCGCTTAGCATCATTTATTAATGCGAAAATAATTAAACCTGTCCACTTTTTTCCTAGTAATGTAAATGCAGATTCAACTTTCGGACAAAGCATACCATGTTCCATCATCGTACCCCCCATATTACTTTGTATTTCACTTATTATACGTTGGTTATTTTTAAAAAGATACTTGACATTAGTAAGTATATTTAATACTATACTAATTATAAGTAAGTTACTAATATTTTAAAAACCCAGTTTTATTAAATTGAAATGGGGAACAATTAGGTAGGTGCGGCATCATGAAACTTCTCAATAAACTATTTAATCTTTCAAACAAAAAGGAGAATGAAATTATGTCAATTAAATTAGCAGTTATTTACTACAGTTCAACAGGTACAAACTATCAACTAGCAAAGTGGGCTGAAGAAGGAGGTAAAGCTGCTGGTGCGGAGGTTAAGGTTTTAAAGGCTCCTGAGCTTGCTCCACAAGGTGCTATTGATGCAAATCCAGCATGGAAAGCACATGTAGAAGAAACAGCAAATGTACCAGAAGTAACATTAGATGATCTTGAATGGGCTGATGCTATTGTCTTTAGCGTACCTACACGTTTCGGTAATTTACCGGCACAAATGAAGCAATTCATTGATACAACAGGTGGGCTATGGTTTAATGGAAAACTTGCAAACAAAGCCGTTAGCGCAATGGCTTCTGCGAGTAATGCACACGGTGGCCAAGAAGCCACAATTTTATCTCTTTACACAACAATGCATCACTGGGGCGCAATTATTGCTTCTCCTGGTTACACAGACCCTGTTCAATTCACATCTGGTGGTAACCCATATGGAGTAAGTGTAACAGTTGGTCAAGATGGAAAAATGCAAGAAAATGTAGAAGATGCTGCAAAGCACCAAGCTAAACGTACAGTTCAAGTTGCAGAGGCTCTTCAAAGTTTGAAGTAAATATGAAATCCACGCGGGTGTCCGACTTTCGGACACCCGCGTGGCCTGTCTACAAGTTAAAGTAGGGAAAACAGAAGGCAACTGCTCCGCACGTTGCTTAAAGTACACTGAAAGTATAAGGTACTCTTTTCGTCTTTTTCTCTAATTGGAACGATAATACTTCTTAGCTTCTGTCTATCTATGCATGATTAATCTAACATCACACACTTCCTAAAATGAACACTTTAAATGAAAAGACCTCATCAATACTACTTCACGATTATCACTGGACATTTAACGAGCTTTGCCACCTTATAACTAACACTTCCAAGCATGAATGTTTGAAAGCGATTCAATCCTCGACTCCCAATTACTAAGCAATCATAGTCGCTTTGATTTGCGACATTTACAATAGATGACCCCGGCTCCCCGTGAATAATTAAACTTTCAAACTCAACTTTAGCTTCCTTTAATTTCTCCTGAGCAGGCTGCATTCGGTCCTTTCTTTTCTTTTCTACTTCAACCGGATTATCATTATTAATCACATCAAACTTCGACATTGATCCTTCTATAACATATAGAAGGTCAACTTTAGCATTCGATGCTTTTGCTATCTTAACGGCTATGTCCACAGAGCGTAGTGAATGTAAAGATCCATCAATCGGTAACAAAATATGTTCAAACATTACTGTCTCCCCCTACGCTTTATCTTATCTTATTCAAACCCACTATTTATTCTACTTTTTCTCACATCTTAACAGTTTTATCTATAAGTTCATATTAAAAAGTTGCTAGGGAATCGTCTAATGAGTAAGTAGAATTTTCTCCGTCTCAAGACTTAGAAACAATTACTTCCAGGAAATGATTCTTTTTCCATATATTTAATCTATAATTTGAAAGTACAAAACTAAAAACAACATATTGGAGGAAAAAAAGATGTCCTTATTAAATTTTTTACTTGAACGTAAGCTTATCGTCGGTCTACTGGTTGTATTTGTGCTTGCTATAGGCTTATATTCTACGACCAAATTAGACCAAGAACTTATGCCACCTATTACGATGGACGGAGCTGCTATACAAGTTGAAGCAGGCGATATGGGTGCACTTGATGTTGAACAACGAATTACAGAACCAATCGAACAGACCCTTGAAGGTATCGATGGTATCATTTCATTTGAGTCTACTTCATCTATTGGACATAGCTCACTATCTGTTCAATTAGAGGAAGGACGTGGCGATGATGTATTTAAAGAAATGGAGTCTCAATTAAACGAATTAAAGCCCCAACTAACTGAGATTAAAGACATGTCAGTCAATCAATATTCTTTAGATAACCCCTATGAATTTTTTATGGATATTTCAGCTGGGAATAAAGAAAGCATGACGGAATTTGGGAAAGTGGTTTTAGAGAAGAGACTTGAAGCTTTACCTGAAGTTCGTGATGTGGCTCTCGTTGGCATAGACGAGAAAGAAATGGTTATTGAATTGAAACAAGCAAAGCTTTCTGAATGGGGCATTAATCCTACCGATGTCATTACAACTATTCAACAAACAAACACTGAGGTTGCAATAGGCGAACTAGTAGGGGAAGAAAATGAACCCACTCTTCGTTGGAACACCACCTTTCAAGACGTCGATGACTTAAAATCAATCCAAATTGAGACTTTAACTGGAAGAAAAACATTAAATGAGTTGGCAACCGTATCAGAGCTTTCTTCTCAGCAAACAGCCGGCGCGTGGAAAAACGGTACTGCAGACTTTATTTTAGTTCAAATTGGCCGAGTGCCAAACGTCACTCAAATTGAGATGGCTACAGCAGTTCGAGCAGAAGTTGAAGCTATTAAAAAAGAGGGCCTTGTCTCTGGTTTTGAACTAGATGAAGTTGTGGCCCAAGCAGATTATGTAAGAGATTCAATTGATGGAGTTTCTAAAAATGTCTTAGTTGGTGGCGTGATTGCAATTGTGATTTTATTATTGTTTTTACGTAATGTCCGGGCTACGTTAATTATCGGATTAGCGATCCCTATCTCTATCCTGCTTACCTTTGCAGCAATGTGGTTCTTTGATTACAGCTTTAATATGCTTAGTCTAATTGGATTAGGATTAGGGATTGGGATGATGGTTGATGCCTCAATCGTTATACTTGAATCTATTTATCAGAAAAGAGAGCAAGGATTTGAGAAACTAGACGCTGTCCTTCAAGGGACAAAAGAAGTTGCCACAGCCGTACTCGCCTCAATGCTCACGACCATTGTTGTTTTTTTGCCAATTGGCATTCTCGGTGGTGAAATGGGTAAATTTATGATAATTTTATCAGTTGTTGTTTGTATTACACTAATTAGCTCTGTACTAATTTCCTTTACACTCATTCCAACACTGGCTCATAACTTCTTGAAAACTAAAGTGAAACAGCAACGTCCAGATGGTTTTATCGTAACTATCTATGGTCGCTTAATAAGCTGGATTGGTCAAAAGAAACGAAATCGTTATGGTGTCATTACAGTGTTCCTCCTTGTTTTCATAGGCTCTCTTTTACTAATTACGAAAATTCCTATGACCATTATGCCAGATGTCTTTAATCGGTATGCAGAGATTTCCATTCAATTAGAAAGTGGGGTTACACCAGCAGAGAGGGAAGACATTGCTATCGCAGCTAATAAACAGTTATCTGCAGTACCTGATGTAACAAACAATATTATTCTCGATAGTGTCGGTGCAATGTATGTTCTCGTAAATATGACTGCTGAAGATGAAGCGACACTTGAACAGAAAGAAGTAAATGAACAGATTCTTTCCTCCCTTAGGAAATTAGAAAACCAATATCCGATCGTTAGCATTGGTTCCGCCATGGATGGCGGGGGTGGACTTCCAATTACTCTTGAAGTTACGGGAGAAAGCTTCAGTATACTTACAGACGTTGCAAGTGATCTTACTAAACAACTCTCAGACATTGAAGGCATAGTATCGATTACAACATCAACAGAGAAATTGTCTCCTGAACATGACATTGTTTTGAACGAGCAGAAAATGGAGGAAGACCAGCTTTCCTCTCAATTTCTTCTTCAGCAAATGAATCAAATGTTCTCGAGAATTCCCGTTGGCGATATGAGCGCTCTCGATAACCAACCTATTGTAATAACCAGTGATGTGTCCGTTGAGAACGAATTGGAGTTTTTATCAGCTAAGATTCTCCTCCCATCCGGCCAAACAGAGAAACTTTCAAAATATATCGAATTAAAACCCACTGTTGTCCCAACTCAAATTGACCGAAAAAAAGGAGAACGCGTTGTTACGGTTATGGCAGACATCGAGAACCGTGACTTAGGATCGATTAACCGAGAAATTACGGAGTTGCTAAACGGATACAATCCTCCTAATGGTTATTCAGTTTCAACAGCAGGTGACTTAGAGGCTCAACAGAAAGCCGTACAGGAAATGGCGATGATTCTTGGCATCTCTCTTTTCCTCGTCTATGTCGTAATGGCCATTCAGTTTAATAGTTTAAAACATCCTTTAATCGTCATGTCAATCATTCCATTTACGATAACAGGCGTCATTATCGGCTTGCTTTTGACACAACAAGAAATGAGTGTGATGGCAGGGATGGGTGTGATTATGCTGATTGGCATTGTATTGAATAACGCGATTCTCCTTATCGACAGAACCAAACAACTTCGAAATGAGAATGTTTCGCTTGTTGAAGCGGTGGTCACTGCAGGTAAAACAAGATTACGTCCAATCTTTATGACTACCTTAACGACGATTGGAGGAATGCTTCCACTTGCTCTTGCAACCGGTACAGCAAGCGGTTACCAAGCACCCATGGCCACTGTTGTCATTTCAGGACTGCTATTTGCAACTGTCATCACGCTCGTCTTAATTCCAGCTATTTATCTTTTATTTGAAGATATCTCTCGCGGATTTCAAAAGTTAATACGAAGAGATAAGTCGAAACTAACTGTAGAAAAAGCTGCTTAATACAGAAAAGGGTGTTCCACAGTGGAACCCCCTTTTCTTGTATTTATTTCGTTGTTAATTTAGTAAGGCTTATCATTTATAAGAATTTTATACAGACTGCTTTCGGTATCTTTACATCTGATTGAATAACACTTAACTTCCCTGTTGACTGATTTCTTGCATATAAGACAAGGTTTCCAGTCGTTTCATTAGAACCGACCACAAATGCTTCCGTAGGATCTAATACGAAGTCACGAGGCCAATCACCCTCTGATGAGACAATTTCCACTAATGTTAGTCCACCTGTATCTTGGTTCACGCTAAAGACCGCGATACTATTATGTCCTCGGTTTCCTGCATAAACAAACTTTCCATCTGATGAGATATGAACAGCACTTCCCTGGTTATTTGCAGTAAAAGTCTCAGGAATCGTTGAGATATATTGTTTTTCTGTAAATCTACCCTTTTCCATATCATAGCTCAGAACAATGACCTCTGAGCTTAATTCAGTCATTACATAAGCATATTTTCCATTTGGATGAAATGTCAGATGACGTGGCCCACTTCCAGAATTTGTAGAGTAGCTAGCTACTTTGGTTAATGTTCCATTTTCAATTCGGTAGGAAACAATTTCATCTGTACCTAAATCAACACCTACAACAAACTTTTCATCAGGTGTAAACCCTGAATAATGAGCATGTGGCTTTTCCTGGCGTTCATGAGGCCCTGATCCAGAGTGAGCCATCACTGAGACAGTAGGTGAAATTGTGCCATCCTCATTAATGAGATGTGACTCAATCGTCCCTTTATGATAATTTGCCGTCACAAGCTGAGTTGTTTTACTATCCGTGCTCACATGACAAGGATTCGCCCCGTCTGATAATTCTTGATTAAGTTTACTTAGCTTACCCGTCTCATGATTAATTGCATACGATGCGACCCCACCTTGTGAACCTTCCTTCGCAACAGCATAGAGATACTTTTTATTTGCACTCACATTAACATATGTAGGGTTTTCTAATTTTGCAGCTAATTTTACATCAGTAATCTTTTCGCTCTGCGTGTCTAACGTGAATTGATAAACTCCTTGACTTCCTTCTTTCGTATATGTACCAACATAGCCAATAAACTTATTGTTCTGCATCTCTCATTCCTCCAACTCTTCATTATGTCTAATATTGTAACACAAGTGTACCTAACATTAAGTAAATCCAAATATCTCACATTACCAATAACAAAAGGAGAGTCTTTTAAAAACAAAAAATTCTATCTGCCTTTTTTATCCGTTCTCGAACGTGTTCGTTGGTAGAAAAACCAAGCAATAACTATAAAACTCAAAGAAACGACAGCTACCGTTACCCATTTATTTAAAAAAGGGGCTTCCTTTTCTTCCCCGACCACCCATTCGCCTCGATGTCCAATTCCATCATCAGCAACTAATAAATGGGCTTCTTTCATATCACCGAAATCAAAATGCCCTTTTTCATCCAAGCGTTCTTCAAAAAGAAGATGTCCTTCTTCATCAAGTACTTGAACAATGGTTCGGCTAGAAAAGCTTTTGTCCTCATAATGAACCCTCACCTTATTTTCCCCAATTGGCTCAATAATCATCTTATGTGCGTATACATTTAAAGGAAACGCAATAATAATCAGCATTGCTAACAAACTCTTCACCAAAAATTCTCTCTTCATTTAGAGCACTCCTGTAGCTTTTGAATATGCCTTTCTGCTTCTTCTATTTTTTTCGGTCGTAACGAGGTGTGTCGAAAAAGCTGATAAAGACGCGGGACCGACAGCTGCGCTTGTCGCATAAGTTGCTCGTCCTCAAGCAAGGAGACCGTTCCTTGGGCGATCTTTCCGCCTTGATTCATAAGCATGCATTCGTCTGCCCAACTGTAGGCAATATCAACATCGTGAGTTGTGAGAACGATTGTTTTTCCATTTTGTTTAAGCACCTCAAGGAGCGACAAGAAATCTTCTAATGCGAAAGGGTCTAAACCTGAGAATGGTTCATCAAAAAGAAGCAACTTTGGTTCCATTGCAAGGACGCCGGCAATCGCTACTTTCTTTTTTTGACCTAAGCTTAAATGATAAGGAACACGATTTTTGAGTTCTTCAATTTTAAGTAGACGTAATGTTTCATTCACAACTTCTTCCACTCTTGATTCTTTGTAACCCTTGTTTCTTGGACCAAAAGCTACATCCTCATAAACCGTGGTCGCAAACAATTGATTTTCTGGGTTATCAAAGACAAGCCCTACCTGTTGTCGGATTTGGTGAACATTCCCTTTCACTACTCTTGTATTAAAAATATTAATTTCCCCAGATTGAGGAAGTAGCAAGCCGTTGAGATGCTGTAGTAAAGTCGACTTCCCACTACCGTTTGCTCCTAAAAGCGCAATATTACTTCCACTAAAGGAACAGGATAAATCTGAGAGCGCTACTGTTTGATTCGGATAAGAATAAGACAAATTTTCAATAACTATATTTTTTATGCGAACCACCACTTTTCAACAAGTATAAAAATACCGATAAACATTAGCATACTTATAGATTTCAGCCAATCCATTGCCATAATTGGCCTTGGCGAAGACGTTGGTATCTTTCCTGAAAATCCTCTAGCTGCCATTGCTTGATACACTTTATCGGATTGTTCTACCGATTTCAAAATAACCCCTGCCATGACACTACTATAAACTTTAAGTGATGATGGTTTTGATGAAGCCCTAAAAGCCCTAGAAAGCAACGCTTTATAGAACTGGCTTAATGTTCGATGAAACATCATTGTATAATAAAGTGTTAAAGTTAACACCGAAACAATCACTGATGGTATTGGTAACGCCGCCAGTCCTTTTATAAATTGTTGCAGTGGTTGACTTAGCACAACTATCATCATAAGTAATAACGAAGAGGTTGACTTCAATGCAATCATCAACACGAACAATAACAAATCTTGATGGACTGGCCATCCTTTAGATAATAAGATTGGAATGCTCATAAGAATCAAGAATGGGATGAGCAAGATTAACTTCGAAATCAAAAAGCGAAACGTAAATTGCATCGTTCGTGCGATGATAAGAAGACTTACTAAAAGAAGCGCTAAGAGGTAAAGCTGTTCAAGATATACAACACCAAACGTAAATAAAATACAAGTAATAGTCTTTGTCCTTGGCTCCCATAATGCTCCCCAAGAGGTATTCTTAATTCTCGGGTTCACTCGCTTTATTTCTTCAACAAATGCAGCTCCCATAGGTATTTGTTTCCTTTCTTTCTCTATGCTTTTACAGGATTCCTTGCAATAATACCAGGACGGATTTTCACAATAATTGAAATAATAAAGCCAGTTAAAAAGGCTTCAATGACTAACAAAGGAATATGACCTAAAATTAATATGCGTACAACAGAAAAAATGCCGTCTGTATAGAATGAGCTCGTTAACGCTAATAGCAATGTTAATAAACCAACCGCACCTACCACCCCTAACCCACCACAAACAGAACCGAGAAATTGAATTTTTGCATGTTCTCTATTCGATAGTTTCAGAAATAAACGATGGCAGACCATCGCAGGAATGGCGAGCATTAAGATGTTAGCTCCAAGTGTAGTTATCCCACCGTGCTGAAAGAGCAATGCTTGAAGCAATAAGGCAATAAAAATAGCTAACACACTTCGCTTACCGATGATAATCCCGATTAGTCCACATAATAGGGGGTGTATTGAACTCGGGCCCATCGGAATGTTTATTAGTGACAAAACAAAGAAGGCTGCGGTCATTAAGCTTATTCTCGGGATTTCTTCTTCCGTAATCCCTCGGATTGAATAGATAACTGCTACTCCCGCTACAACACTTGTCGTTACAACAACAGGAAAACTTAAAACGCCATCTGACAGATGCATAATACGTTGCTCCTATTCATGAGAATGGTCCTCTTCTTCCGTATGTACAGAATCGTCTTCATGACTGTGACCATTTCCATCATATGTTTTTGTATCTTCAACAGGAATAACATCTCCAGAAGGATGTAAAATGTTCATATCAAATTCATCAGCTACATGCTCTGTGAATATCTTATAACGACCTGCTTCGGTAATGGTAAATGTGAATGAAGTGGATCCTGCTGGGTTCAATGCAAGATTATAACTATACTCACTTACTGCATCAAAGGAACCGTCTTGATCCACTTCCTCATCTGGGTCAATGTCCATAATATGTGCAGCATGATGATCGAAGTCTAGAATATTCCCATTCTCTAAAATAAATGAAATGAGCATACTCTCATCTCCAAATTCATTATGGTTTAGTAGAAGAGTATATGTACCCTTTTCAAATACGTAGCTTCCACTCCATTCAAACGGTAACTCGTCATGATGACCTACATCGTCCTCTTCCTCGACTATATCACCCTCCTCTAAAACTTCTACTATACTAGAATCAATGATATCTTGATCCGCACTTTCTTCCGTTTGACCACATCCAACCAATCCAGTACTTATTAAACCTATTGCAAGCATAACCATCGATTTTTTCAAAAGATATTCCTCCTCTATTTTAGGGGATCATTGTGATTTCTAAAAACAAAAAACCCTTTCTCATCGAAGAAAGAGTGAAAACGACTTGGTTAAAAAGACAGATTACTTCATCGTTTGTCGACACCTACATTTAACAATTCTATTTAAATAGAGGTTCCACTTTATGAGCACCCTTTTGAACATGTTCTAATAGTAATCTGTCTACAATAGATTTTCAACTTTTTTTACAATAAAAGCATCGTTTAATCAAATAGAGAATTAAACACTTCAATCCCAGCCCCAATAGCTGTTGCATCTCTTCCTAAATAACCTTTTTGAATACTCGTGACATGGATACTGTTTGAATACTTATACTTCATAGCAACCTCAGTGACTTTATTAAAAAAGCTTTCACTTTCCTCTATTAATTTCCCTTGGAGGATCACCAAATCAGGGTGAAGTAGATTCATCATATTTGCTACTGCTAACCCATAATAGTAAGCAGCTTCATAGACAACATCTACTACTACCTGGTTCTTCTGGTGAAGGGCTTCTATCAACTGGTCAGTGGATTTTACGACAACTGAGCAATTCCTTTCAGAGATCCTTTCAAACATCGCACCAAATGAGCTATATGCATTTAAACAACCTTTTTTTCCACAAGAACACAACCGTCCCTCTGGATTTACAATCATATGCCCATAAGAACTTGCGTCACCTTGTCTACTATTTAAAGAAGTACCAGCTTGGATATAGCCACAACGAATTCCATATCCACTGATGCTGTATAAAAGATTTTCTTTCGTAAACGATTGAGCGTGGTATTCAGCAATCGCAGCTGTATTCCCGCCATTATTTAAAACAATAGGTACAGCGAATTCTTTATTAATTTCTGAAACAATGTCCACATCGTTCCAACCCTTAGCAAGAAACGATTCTGGATTAATAATGAGACCCTTTTCCCTATTTAACGGTCCTACCGCGCCAATACCGACACCAATAATTCCCTCAACCGATAGACAGTTTCTTTGAAGTAATTTTCTCATATCAGAAAGTATTAAAGGTATCGTTATTTCTGGTGTATGGTCTAGTGTCAAAAAAAACCTCTCTCTATCAATAACTTTAAACTCTAAATCTAACAACAAGACTTGAACATGTATCCTGGCAATCTCAATGCCTATCAAATGACCAGCATTTGCTTCTACCTTATATAGAATCGGGGGTCTCCCGCCGTTTGGCTGACCAATCTCTCCAGAGCAAAGCCATCCATTGCCTTCGAGTTCAGTAATCATTCTTGTAAGCGTAGTTTGTGGAACTGTAAACAATTTTAATAATTCAACTTTTGAAATGGGTCCTTCTCTGTGAATTAATTGATAAAGTGACTTTTTACTTTGATTTCTTTTCGTTTGATTACTTAAAAAATCCCTAAGCATCTATACACCACTTTCATGACCTTTTATTCTATACTCACCTTATCTAGTAGCTATTAAATTGAGAAATCATTTACCCATTTGTTTGGTTTAGTTACATACTCTGAAGTGAAGTAAGAGTGCAATCCTTTTTCCTTAAGAAGCTGGTCAATTGTTAAATGATTCTGTTGTTCTTTATATTTACTTTTCCATCCTACTTTATTAACGGTATCACGAACAGACCCTTTCATGTTTGCAAACAAAATCGTGACTCCCATTGTCCGATTAAAATCAATAAGTTCTTCTAATCGTTGAATGGACACTGTATCAATATCATTCACTCCACTCATTTCAATTATTAGCCATTGGGTTGATTTATTTGTAAGTATTCGCTTTACCTTCTCTTCCAGGAAAGAAATATTTGCAAAGTGAAGGCTCGAATCAATTCGTAACAAGACGACTTCATCTGCTGTTATGGCCTCTGAATACCTACTTATGTCACGAAATGTTTTCTCTTTTTCTACAAACCCCAATTGAACAATACTTGGTTTTGCGCTTTTCTTAATAATTAATACAAGAGTAAACACTGCACCCATAATAATTCCCCACTGAATTCCAACAAATAAGGTAATTAGGAACGTTGCAACCCAAATCCAACCTTCAAAAGCATTCACCTTGAATAAATACTTCATTTCTTTTATATCAATTAGTTTATAGACTGCTACGATAATAATCGCAGCAAGTGCAGCATTTGGTAAATAGTAAAAAACTGATGTGAAAAAGACTAACGTCAACATCACAAAACAACCTGTAATCACCGCTGCTAATTGTGTTGCCCCACCGGTTTGATAATTTACTGCCGTTCTTGAGAAGCTACCGTTTACAGGAAAAGCTCCAAATAAAGAACCGATAATATTTGAAAGACCTAAGGCTCTAAACTCTTTATTTGGGTGAATTTCATATTTTTCTTTTCTGGCTACTTCCTTCCCTATCGCTAACGATTCCATAAACCCTAATAAAGCAATTGTGAATGCCATTGGTACTAACATTTGAATTGTATCTATAGACAAGCTAGGAAAAGCGAATGCCGGGAATCCTCTTGGTACAGAACCAACGATGGTAATCTCTTGTGCCTCTAAACGAAAAAACATCACGGACGCAATAGTAATAATGACAACAACTAGAGCAGATGGGATACGTGGAGTCCACTTTTTCATAACTAGAAGGAGCAGTATACAGAATACTCCAAGAATAAAGGTTAAAAAATGAATATCATTTGTTTTCTGAAAGATTTCAATGATGAGAAGGTGAACTTGCAAATAGTTCCCTAAATCGATACCTAGCAGATGCTTCAATTGACTAATCGCTATAACAATTGCAGCTGCCGATGTGTAGCCATTCATAACAGATTGAGGAATAAACTTAACAATAAACCCTAATTTTAATAGCCCAAATGAAACTTGAATAATACCAGCCATCATGGCGAGGGTTACGACTAACGAAATATACGAAGATGATCCTGGATCTGCATAAACCGATACTCCTGAAAACACAAGCAATGATGTAATTGCTGTAGGACCGACTGATAAATGCTTAGAAGAACCGAGTAACGCATATACAAAAAGAGGAATCGTTGACGCATATAAACCCATAACCGGTGGAAGACCTGCTAGCATAGCATAAGCCATACCTTGAGGAATCAGCATGACAAAAAGGGTCAATCCTGCAATGAGATCTCTTTTTAACACTGACTTTCTTTCATTCAATAAAGGTTTAATAGTCATCGTTAATCCTTTCTAAAGCAGAGTTACTAATAGTTTAGCATACTTTCCGCCAAAACGGACTAAAGTGTACATGATTTGGTCCAAAGGATTTTGACCTTTGGACCATCGATCTTATGTGCTTTGCAGGACTTCGTTTTTCTTTTTCAACTGTACCATTACCAAAAAGACCAAAATCGCGCCAACTTCAGCCAGTAAAATTAAAACAGCCATCGGGAGTGCCGTTCCACTCCCACCGTGCCCTACTATCGGGGCAACTAATGCACCAAATAGAAACGGCATTAACCCGAGAAGAGCAGAGGCACTCCCTGCATTCCCCGCTTGATTTTGCATAGCAAGTGAAAAGCAGGATGGATTTACAAGACCAATACTAGAAACGATAAGGAAGAGACTTACAATGATAAAAGGGAGCCCCGCACTAATCAGAACCACCAGCATAAACAGACTTCCTCCGAATAGACCAATGCCAAGACCAATATATAATAGCATCGTTTCCTTCACCTTACCTGCTAATCTCCCACCAATTTGCGTAGCTAGTATGTAACCAAACCCATTTAAGCCAAAAAGAATACTAAACACCTGAGGAGAGACACCAAAAACCTCTTGATAAACAAAGGACGATCCCGATATGTAAGCAAATAAAGAAGCTGTCATAAGTCCTTGCGTTAGGGCGTACCCCATAAAGATACGGTTTCTACATAAGGAACCAAATATAAGGACCATGTTCTTTAACCCACCCTTTGATTTTCTTTGCTTTGAAAGGGTTTCTGGTAAACTAGTTAATACAATAAGGAATAACCCAATTGAAATAAAAAACAAAGCAATGAATATACCTTGCCAGGGAAAGAAATGTAAGAGTTGTCCGCCAATCACTGGTGCAAAAATAGGCGCCACCCCCATGACTAGAACAACCATCGCATAGTACCTTGTTAATTCGGTACCAGAATATAAATCTCGTATACACGCACGAGAAATGACAAGCCCCGCGGAACCAGCAAATCCTTGAATAAACCGGAATATCACCAATGCCCAAATATTTGGAGCAAACGCACAAAGAATGGAAGCAATTGTATAAACGATGAGCGATAGTAGCAACGGCATACGACGCCCATGGGTATCGCTAAGTGATCCAATAAATAATTGGCCAAATGCTAATCCCAAAAGACATGCTGTTAATGTCAACTGAATCGCAGAGGTAGATGCACCGAATTCCTTTGTCATGATCGGCCAACCTGGTAAATACATATCGATCGTTAAGGGGCCTAATGCTGATAGCGCACCCAAGATGAGAATAATCTTTAGCCTATTAACGCGGCCGTCTGAGGTAATGATTTGTTCACTTTGCAGTTGATTCATTTTTAACATCCCCAACTAAACGCCCCACAGATAAGGAGCGAAGCCCTTATCTGTTAGTGCTTTTTATATTTTAACGTACGTTCATCCGAGATGATCCCACTCCAGTTTAAACCAAAAGCAAATTGGACTCAAAATTTAGCTTTTAATAAAATAGCTTTACGTCAATAAATGCAAACAAAAAAACTCGAAATAAAAACAAGAGCACTGAAAAGGAACAGTCGCCTTTTTCAGTGGCCTCATAAATACAAATCGAGTTCTTCTACTTTGGAATCTTACTCCTCACTGCCCTTATTCTTCCCTCTTACAAAACGATAGGTGACATAGGCAATGTAAAGCGGAGTCGCAATATAAATAAGATAAGGGAATTGGCCATAGGTTCCCCTATATATGAAATAAAGCATACAGCCTAGAAATATTGTGACAATTGTTCCGTACTTTGGAAGAGGAACCTCTTTCAAGCTTGGTATCCTCATCCTACTCACCATTAAAAAGCACATAGCTGTAAAAATAACCGTTGTCACAATATCCGGTAATACGTTCCTGAATAACGTTAATAATGCTAAAATTCCACCTGCTGCGGTAATAGGCACCCCTGTAAAATAGTTCATAGAGGTCTTTGTCGCAGCAATATTAAACCTCGCTAAACGATATGCCCCAAATAACGGGAATAGTCCAGCCACTGCAAACCCTAATAAACCAAATTGAAAGAAGTATGTATAGTAAACAAGAAATGAAGGCGCAATGCCAAAGGTTACGATATCAGCCAAGGAGTCTAGTTCTTTTCCTAGGGCACTATCCGCTTTTAACATTCGTGCTAACCTTCCATCCATACTGTCCAACATCATCCCAATCAAAATTAGAATCGCAGCATTGCTAAATTGACCGTTTGCAGCAAAACCTATCGATAAAAAACCACAATATAAATTACCCAATGTGACCATATTGGGAATACTTTTTGTAAATCGCATAGCATCCTCACACTTTCTTTCATACTCGTTCCCACCATTATACCTTATTTTTCCGTCACCCCACAATTAAGTACTACATCCATAGGTATAACCTTAATCCAAAAACGTAGCCTCTGCTATTTTTTTGGATATCTTTAATACAAAAAAGTTAAAGGCTTGTACTAAACTGTACCCCTCGTAAAAGGACATTTTAAAAAAGGTTATGCCACATGGAGAAGATGATTTCTATATTCAACAGGAGTCACCTTCTTTAAATTCCATTTATATCTAAAATTGTTATATTATGTAAGGTAACTTCTTATTTCTTTTTTAGTTCATCTAAAGAATTACAGGGTTTATAGGTTTCATCCTTAAAGTGACCATAAAAAGACTCTTGTGGATCGTTGTCCCAACAGTTTCCTCTTCTTGACATTGATTGCCCTAATCCTAGTTTTTTTACGTATTTTTGAAATGCGGGACTATAGTATAGTGTCCCCCTGGTCAGAGTGAATAAAGGCTCCTTCTGCAAACTTTACTCGTTTATTCTTCTTTAACTTTACTAATGTATCCGTAACTAAATCTAAAGTCAGTCGATCCGACACGTTATAGGCTAAATTTTCATTACTTGAACTATCTTTAATAGTGGATAAATAAGCCTTTTGACTCTTTCCGTAATAAAGGTAAGTGATGTCAGTGAGCAATACTTTACCTGGAATACCTTGTTTGAATTCTCTGTTTAGTAAATTAGGTAGTACGGAGTGTTCTTGAGTAGCTTTCAACATCTTCTTATAGGGGTTGGCTCTTCTAATAGGGCATACAATGTTGTATTTCTTCATAATTCTTCGGATGCGTTTTAAGTTGTATGTAGTATGAAGTTGTCCTTCTAACGTCATCTAATCTGTCGAGCACCTTTTCTGCGTCGTTTAAAACGAAAAGCTTTTAATATATTTTCTTTTAAGATAAAATCCTTCTTTTCTTGTTCGTCTCTTCTTTTCTGAGATCCTGCGCAAAAATATTTATAATAACCTGAGCGTGATACTCCCGAAATTCCACACAAAAAACTTACCATATTTTTAAAGTGGTACTTTTCTATTACTGAACGAATTAAGAGAAACTTCTGTCCAGCAGAGACTTTTACTTGTTTCCGTTCATCCCCTTTTTGACATTAAATTGTTCTCCGAATCTCTCATTTTTCTCATTATACATAAAAGTACCCTATAGGGCAGACCTTTTATTAGTGTCTACTCTATAGGGTACAGTTTAAAAAAGTAGCCCACATCATATTCAAATCATTATACCTTATATATCACCTATCAAACAATCTATTCCCTTTTGGAGAGAAGGAATAACTAGAGAGCACACCTCATACTTTATTACCAAATAATTTCCTCTCATTTTTTTTCACCTTTTGGAGACAACTAAACTTAAAGGAAAGGTGATACATAATGAATATCGATATGCTTGAGTGGGCGTGGAAATCTGTAATCATTGTCGTAGCAGGTACAATTCTTTTAAGAATCGCTGGGAGAAAATCGATTTCACAAATGACATTAGCCCAAACCGTTATTATGATTGGGATTGGTTCCCTTCTAATTCAACCACTCGCCGGTGAAAATATTTGGTCTACCTTATATGTTGGACTCTTATTAGTTCTAACATTATTACTAATTGAATACGGTCAAATAAAATTTAATACGCTAGAGCAGCTTGTTACAGGAAAAGCAAAAATCCTAATCGAAGACGGAGAAATCAACCTCAACAACCTTAGTAGTGTAAGATTAACCATTGATCAACTCGAAATGCAGTTAAGGGAGAAAAATGTCTCAAACATTAGTGATGTAAAATGGGCGACATTGGAACCCAATGGTCAGCTGGGCTTTCTACTAAAAGAGGAAGCTAGGACGCCAACTAAGAAAGACATTGATGCTCTAAAAAAGGAAATCCAACATTTAAAACAGGCAATCGGGCCGCAAGTACAAGTAAATCAAGATACTAGTTTAACCAACCAGCCTTTTGATCAATTATCAAAACAAATTCGAGAATTGACAACCCAAATTCAACAATTTAGTAAGTCAGATGATAATGATATTTTTCAAGAGGTTAAGAGTGGTGTTCATAAGAAGGCTCCTCCTCAACACTTACAATGAGGAGAATAATACACATTTTGGTTTCCTTAAATAAGGTGCTTAGATTTTTTTCTAAGCACCTTCTATGGCTTGCCTCTTATTTCAGTTTTGTAAGCATCTCCGCTAATTGATTTAATTTTTCTTCGGTCACAAAATTAGCTACAATTGGTGTTTTTGAAAGTTCCCGAAGTGGATTATCTCCATGTTGATTGACGATAATGCTATTACCGGCCAAACCAAGCGACCTCACTTGTTGCTTTGTTTCCAGAATCACCCCAAACGGTAACACGCCAAAAGTAGAGTGTCCGTGATTCAAGCTGAAGGTCAGGTGTATACGCTAAGCTATCGGTCTCTTTTCTTTCTCCGCTATCCAATTTATTTTGAATATGAGGTACCCAAAGAATAATGTTTTGGGTACCTCTTTTTTATCAGTGATGATGAAGATGCATTATCCATGTAAGGAGTAGCCCTTATAATTATGTTAATTTGTTACTTTAGATTTGGCTGCATCATTTAACGCATCTATCATTGCTTGAAGCATTTCCTCCGTAAGAGCACCGTTGCTAAAATTGGATAAAGCACGCAATGGCATATATCTCATCATCGCCGCTAGCATCTCTGCAGCATCGCCTTCCTCTTCACTTGCATTAGCAAATGGACTGCCTTCCTGTGCCTTTGCAAGAAGTTCCTTCGCAAGAGGAGGTATCTTAGGATTTGCAAGTAAATCACCTACCGTTGTGTTACGGTGAACAGCTTGCTCAACCTCTACAGTTGATTCAACATGAACGCTCCCTGTTAGTGAGATGTCCTGAGAATTCCCCCTACTAAAACCTCAAACTCACCACTTTCAACATGCCAATCAGCTAGTTCCACGTTATAGTAAGCAAACGCTCGTTTATCTAACGTAAAGGAAACTGCTTTTTCTTCCCCTGACTGTAATTCCACTTTCTCAAAGCCTTTTAACTCCTTTTCAGGACGGCTGATGCTGCTTGCAACATCCTTCACATACAGCTGAACAACTTCTTTACCAGCTAAAGATCCTGTATTTCTCACGTTCACAGTTACACTCACGGTATCAGTGTCTTTTATTCCACTCGCACTTATCGTTAAGTTACTATACTCAAACGTTGTATAGCTTAATCCGTATCCAAACGGGAACAATGTTTCAACCTTTTTCGTGTCATAGTAACGATATCCAACAAAAATTCCTTCTCGGTATTCCACCTTGTCGCCATCACCTGGGAAGAACAAGTAGGACGGGTTGTCACTTAACTGTTTAGGGAACGTTTCAGCAAGTTTTCCACTCGGGTTCGCATCACCGAATAAAATGTCCGCAATTGCTCCTCCAAGTGCTTGGCCACCTAAGTACCCTTCAAGTACGCCTTTAACTTTATCTAACCACGGCATTTCAATTGGTGCCCCGTTACTTAACACAACAACAATATTTTTATTTACTTCTGCAACTGCTTCAATAAGACGTTGATGGTTTTCTGGAATGTGTAAGTGCATGCGATCATAGCCTTCAGATTCATAACGATCCGGTAACCCAACAAACAAGACGACTGTATCTGCTTTTGAAGCGAGTTCCTTTGCTTCTTCAATTAATGCCTCATCAATTGTATCCTTATCACGGTGATAGCCTTGGGCGTATGAAACATTTGCAGCAGAACCTGCTGATTTTTCAATTTCTTCAACAATGTCCTCAAGCTTTGTCGGCTTAATGTGTGAGCTTCCTCCTCCTTGATAACGTGGAGCTTTCGCAAATTCCCCAATTACCGCAATTTCACCTTCCTTTTTCAATGGAAGAAACTTGTTCTTGTTTTTTAACAAGACCATACTTTCTCTTGCTGTTTCCCTTGCAAGTTGATGATGAGCATCCTTATCATAAGTCAAAACTTGCTAGATAAATTTCGCGCAATGTTCTTTCATCAACAATTGCATCAGTTGACATACGACGATGCTCTTGATTATTCACCGCAAAATGCTTTAATGATGTTCCAACCCCTTGACTCTGTACACCTTTAATATGGTTTGCTGCCATCTCAGAGGAAAGGTATGGATCTTCAGAAAAACTCTTTTACAATTTGCGGATAAATTTTATCTAGTTTCTAGTTACTTCGTTATCCCACAGTTAAAACAATACATTGGCTGTAAGTCGCCAAAAAAAGAAAGGATGCATCATAGGTAAAGTCACCTTATGATGCATCCTCTTCTAGTCATCCATAATGAAGCTTTAACTTTGCATACATGTCTTGTAGGATAAACTTAGAGTCAACGAAATGATACCACCTAACCATTCGTTCTGTTTGGTAATGAACATAGCTCATATCATTCGTAATTCGTGGAGCAGGCTTCATGTCGTAGCCGTATTGGTGATCATCTAACAGTAAACCTACTATCGGAGAATCTCCTAAACCACATTTCTCCTTTTGGCCACCCATCTAGGTCTAGCTGACTAATATCTCGACCTTCTTTTAGCATTTTTCCCTTCATGGCCGGGATGTACTTTTCTGTTATCTCAAAATTAAAATCAATCAGTTGCTGATATAAATAGTTGCCAACTTCACCGTAAGGCCTCACATTAACTGCTAATTCAGCAATGCTCACCCGCATTAGTTTATACACATTTTGTGGAATCACCCATAATGGTATACTGCTCCTTTATAAATGTTCACTTCATCTTTTAAGTTCACGAAATCAAGCACCTTTACAACTTCATCGTAGCTTTCTTGCATCGAATTTTCTGTACGATGCGTACCAAAATGCGCGCCAATTATTCCTTTTATTTTAAAGCGAGGTGTTAATAAAGCGTGTACAATGGCAAATTGGTCATCTGCTTCGTTTTTTGCATCGGTATTAATGATTAACCTTATTTTCTTAGATTCAGGAATATCAAATGGGTGCTTCACAAACCTAACCTCCATAATCAATTGTGAATAATATGTTTACTTGTGGTTAGGGTCCAATAAACTAGACCAAAACACTTTGAACGGACTTTTTCCAACCTTGGTAATATAAAGACCTTAGTTCAGCCTCCATTAGCGGTTTAAAACTTTCTGATTTTTGATTTAAGCTTTTTATCTCTTCCGTTGATTTCCAAATACCTATCCCTAGACCAGCTAAGTATACCGAACCTAAAGAGGATAATTCTGAAACGGTTGAAGCGACAACTTCCATCTTTAGCATATCTGCTTGATATTGCATCAAAAAGCGATTGCTTGTTGCCCCACCATCGACCTTCAACTCTTTTATCTTTATGCCTGACTCAGCTTGCATCAACTCGATAACGTCTCTCACTTGATAGGCAATGCTTTCAAGAGCAGCTCGAATAATTTGAGATTTGCCTGTGTTTCGGTTCATTCCGAGAATAGCAGCTCTTGTATTCGGACTCCAGTAAGGGGCACCGAGTCCAACAAAAGCTGGTACAAGATAGACCCCTTCATTATTTTCTAATGACGCTGCTAGTCCCTCAGTTTCATCCAAATTTGAAATTAACCCTATATCCTCTATCAACCACTTAATCACGTCACCTGTACTATTAATAATTCCTTCAAGTGCATATTCAACTTTTCCATCTATTCCCCATGCAATCGATGTTACTAAACCATTGGTTCCATTAACACATTCACCTGTATGCAACATAACCGATGTTCCTGTACCATACGTTGCCTTTGCCATTCCAGGCTCAAAGCACTTTTGCCCAAAAAGGGCTCCTTGTGAATCTCCAACCACCCCTGATATCGATAATCCTTTCACAAAAATGGTTTGATCTTCTACCAAACCAAAAGTATCATTTGAGCTTCTCACCTCTGGTAGCATCGAGTGTGGGATACCGAAAATATCAAGTAGCTCCTGGTCCCACTCAAGTGTATGAATATTGAAAAGGAGCGTTCTACTCGCATTTGAAAAGTCAGTCGCATGGACTTTCCCATCTGTAAGCTTCCAAATTAACCAACTATCAATTGTTCCGAGAAGAAGATCTCCTTGCGTTGCTTTCTGTTTTGCTCGCTCCACATGTTCTAATATCCACTTCACTTTTGAAGCAGAGAAATAGGGATCAATGGTTAAACCCGTTTTCGATTGAACCGTTGCTTCGTGACCTTGTTCCTTTAACTTTAAGCAAATATCTGTTGTTCGTCGACATTGCCAAACGATGGCGTTATAAATCGGCATCCCTGTGTTTTTATCCCATACGACAACAGTTTCACGTTGATTCGTTATTGCTAGTACTGCAATGTTATCGAGGCTTGTTGCTTTTACCACTTCATTCATAAGTCTGGTTACATTATCATATATCTCATCCGGGCTATGCTCGACCCAGCCCGAATGAGGATAATATTGTTTATGGCTTTCCGCTTGCTTATGAATTATCTTCCCATCTTCATTAACAAGTAATGCTTTTGTTCCTGATGTACTTTGATCTATGGCGAGGATATGTTTTTTCATAAGCTCCCCTCCATTATTTATTTACGATTTGCATTGCAATCTTTTTCACATTTTCAACGTTAAGACCATAATGTTCAAATACTTCCGCCGTATTTCCTGTCACTGCAGGCTCATCGGGAATTCCAATAATTTTCATAGGTACTGGATGCGTTTGTGTAACAACCTCTGCCACCGCTGCTCCTAATCCACCATGAATACTATGCTCTTCAATTGTAATGATTCCCCCAGTTTCAGTAGCAGCCCTCACAATTGCTTCCTCATCAAGCGGCTTAATCGTATGCATATTCAAGACACGACAGTTGATGCCTTCTTGTGTAAGAGCGTCCGCTGTATCTAGTGCTATTCGAACCGTTTCACCTGTTGCAATAATCGTAAGATCATTTCCATCTTTCATTGTGACCGCTTTTCCAATTTCAAAATCATAGTCATCTGAAGTATATGAATCTTCCACAGGATTGCGACCAATGCGAACGTACACAGGTCTCTTGTGATTCACTAAAGCCTCAATCATCTTTTTTGCTTCATGACGATCCGCTGGCATCATCACGTCTAAGCCTGGAATTGCACGAGTGACAGCCAAATCTTGAAGAGAATGATGTGACATTCCAAGAGCACCATAGCTTACCCCTCCACTAATCCCAATCAACTTCACATTGGTTTGTGAATAGGCCACATCGACCTTGATTTGCTCGATACTTCTCATACTTAAGAAGCAAGCTGGCGAGGCAACAAATGGTTTTTTACCAGAATGAGCAAGCCCTGAAGCCATACCGACAATATTTTGCTCAGCTATGCCAACTTCTACGATTTGATTGGGTAATTCTTCTCCAAACTGAACCATAGATGCCGATCCTCTCGAGTCACTAGTCAGAACTAAAATATCTCTATCCTTTTTCGCTAAATCTAATAATGTATCACTAATCGCTTTTCGATTGGCGACTTTATTCCCTGTAGAAGGCTTTAGGGCAACATTTCTCATAGTAATACCTCCATTTGTTTTGACAGTTCCTCCATTGCTAGCTCAAACTCTTCTTTGGTAGGTACTTTATGATGCCACCCTACTTGGTTCTCAGAAAATGAGACTCCCTTTCCTTTCACAGTATTTGCTATCACCATTGTTGGCTTTCCACTTTTTGCTGGGATGTTCGTGAAGATCTCAACAAGCGCTTCAATATCATTTCCGTCGACTTCTACAACTTCCCAACCGAAGCTTCTCCATTTATCACCAAGCGGCTCAATTCCCATGACATCTTCTGTTCCCGCTGTAATTTGGAGACGGTTTCGATCGATAATCGCTACTAAATTATCAAGCTCGTATTGCGAAGCAGCCATGGCTCCTTCCCATACAGAACCTTCCGCTTGTTCCCCGTCGCCCATTAACGTATATACCTTATAAGACTTTCCGTCTAATTTCGCGGCAAGAGCCATCCCTACTGAAATCGGTAAACCATGCCCTAATGCACCGGTATTCATCTCAACTCCAGCAACCTTATTGTTCGGATGACCTATCAATCTTGAGTTAAACTTTGAGAAGGTTTTTAGCTCTTCTTTAGGAAAGAATCCTTTGTCTGCTAAAATCGCCCAATATGACTCCACCGAGTGCCCTTTACTTTGTACGTAACGATCCCGATTCTCCCACTTTGGATTGGCAGGGTCGATGTTCATAATTTTATAGTATAGAACCGTTAAGATATCTGTATTTGATAAGGAACCACCTGTATGTCCTGTCTTTGCTTCATAAATCATTGTTATTAAGTCTCTGCGGATATCAATGGCTTTTCGTTTTAAGAAAGAAATTTCTTCATTCATCATTATTACCTCCATTCTTACTTGTTAAGGTCACTACCACGAATCCAAGCTCTAATTTCACTTTCTGTTGGGTCAACTGGATCTGGTGTTAATCCAGGAATATATTCACACGCCTCAAACAATACTGGAACAACATTTGCATGAATACCTACTGAATGGTGAATATAAGGACCTTTTACTAGCTTCTCTTCCCAAAGTGGCCAATCATTTACTTCGACCCAAACATACGAGCCACGTGAAAATGGACCTTCAATTCCTTTAGCCTTACCGAGGAAAATAGAATATTCACCATGATCTCCATCAAATCGAGCTAAGGTCATAGCCCCACCCTTTATTTCACCTTCATGCGTTCCTGGTGAATGGTCTTCAAACAAGAAGTGCTTATTAAGTTTCGGTTTTTCTCCGACACTTAACGATACCGGGAAGTTTCCGCAATGGAATAACAACTCACCGTTTGGATTCTCAGGGTGACGTATTGTAATATCCGCGAAGAAAGTTGGTTCTGTATTTAATGTCGCTGCTTGAACCATAATAGATGTAATCGCCCCGTGGATATCCGTTTCACAGGTTACTGGAATCTGCTCATCTGTTAAAATGGCATTTGCAAGACAGGGCATAATACCAATGATGTCTTGTAAGGTTGACCAACACTGAATCGCAATCGCCGTACTTCCCGTTTCTTGTGCATATCGCTTCATCGCAACTTTTAGAGAAGCAATACGTCGAACGTTTTCCTCTGTTACGGCACTCCAATCTAATGTCTTCTTAATGTATTGAATGGCTTCACCGAGTTCTGAACTATCAGACTTTTCAATTGCCAACGTCTTCTTTTTAATGTCCTCGAGCGTGATTGGATGAACTTGAATGCCAAATCTCTCTAACAGTTCACCTTCATTGCAAATAACTGACCAGAAATCTGAAGGTCTAGTTGAAATTTGCAAGACTCGTAGACTGTTAAAATGCTTTACGACATTTGCTGCACCTATGAAGTTTTTGAAGCCTCTTTCAAAAACAGGGTCATCAACACGACAGTTTGTAATATATGAGAATTTTACATTAAAGCGACGTAACACTTTACCGGTTGCAAATAACCCACACTGCGTATCACGAAGACGCATTCCATCTTCTAATGGCGCTTCATCTCGTGGTCCCCATAGCAACACAGGCTTACCAATCGCTTTTGCAATTCGAGCCACAATATCTTCCGTTCCAAAGTTACAATGAGGAACAAACAAGGCATTAACACCCGCATCTTGAAAGCGCTTAATGACAGCAGCTTCTTCAGAACGTTCATATAAAAGTCCTTCGTCATTAATCCCTTCTAAATCAACAATCTCCATAGGTAAGCCAAAACTCTTTATTTTTTCAAGAATAAGCTGTTTATACTTGTTCGCATCCTCTTTACTAAAAACAAAACGACGTGTCGGTGCAAAACCGAGTTTGATTTTTTCCATTTAAAAACCTCCTATATAAGTTAAATAAAATTTCTACCTTAATTGAAAAGTCTCCCGAAAAAAATTTAGTTAATATTATTAACTTTCTATTTTTAATATATCAACACACATAAACACAGTCAATCAATTAAACTAAATATTTTTAAAAATACATAAAAAAGTTTATAAACTTTAAAACAATTACAACCGAAGATAGTTTCTTTACTTATAAAGGGAACCGCTATAATCTTCTTCTTTTAACTCAATCATAAATTTCTTTATTTATAGTGCGTTGAACACTCCCCTTATAACAAAAACTAAAACTTATAAAATATTTTAGTCTTTTTATCTCAATTTGTTGTTATAACCACTCCCCTGTTGTAAAATAATAATAGTTACTCAATTGAAATCAGCAGTTTATTGATGGATATTAAGCATAAGGAAGCGGTGTTACTATGAAAATTAAAGATATAGCAGAACTTGCCAATGTTTCTAAATCTGCTGTCTCCCTCGCTCTTAATGGTAAACCCGGTATCAGCGACGCGACGCGAGAAAAGATATTAAAAATAACAAAAGAACATGGTTATACCTCTCGTTCATTAATGAAAACAGAAGATGCACAACCGACTTCTAATAAATTGTTACGCTTTGTTGCTTGCACAAATGTGGGGATTGTTTCTGAGAAATATGAGAATTTACCTTTTTTTATGGAATTATTGCGTAGCATCGATGAGAACATTCGCTCTAGGGGTTATTCGTTAACAGTCTCCTCAATAAATTACGATTCTTTTAATAGTGAAATTAATACTTTAGAAGAGGAACAACAATCTGATGGTATCATCTTATTAGGGACCAATTTAAACCAAGAACAAATTCACTACATTGCCCAAAGACAATCAAACCTTGTCGTTATTGATACGTGTTTCGAAACAATGAATGTAGATTTTATTGTTATGAACAATCTGTTGGGAGCTTACGATGCGGCAAAGTATCTTTTGGAAAAAGGCCATTCAAAGATTGGTTATGTAGAATCAACAACACGATTTTATAATTTCGATATGCGTAAGCAAGGTTTTAACTTAGCTTTATCCGAACAAGGCGTCTCTATTGACAAGAAACATAACTATTCAATACCGCCTACAGATGTTACTCCGCAAGATTTATTTAAACAAAACATAACGAAAGATATAGACGACCTTCCTACCGCTTTATTTTGTGAATGTGATTATATGGCGATAAGTGTCATTAAATCATTAACTGATTTAGGGATTCGCGTTCCTCATGATATTTCAATTGTTGGATTTGACAACATTTGGGAATCGCAAATTATTCATCCTGAGCTTACAACGATTAATGTCAAGAAGGACCGAATTGCCTCTCTTGCAGTTGAGAGACTTATTCAAAATATAGAGAACACAAGCAAAGACCGGATAAAACTGTTTGTCGATACTGAATTAGTTGAGAGAAATTCGACACAGCCTTTAGTGGAAACAGAGCAAGATACCACACCACAAGTTAGAAAATAAAAGCTGCGTACCGGCCTTTTCTTAGAGGCACTCAAATCTCCACCTAAAAAATTTTACCTACCGAATTCACCTTTTATTAATAGAAAAACATCCCTTTAAAAGAGGCCACTGAAAAAGGTCGGTATTCACCTTTTCCAGTGGCCTCTTCAGCAATGAGTGGAAACGCTTTGTTTTAAGCCCGTTAGAGCGTGTTTTTCATAGCGGGCGTGTGTCGATCGGAGCCATTGCCACTTCTTTGAGGAACTAAAAGTGTTTGGTTTTTACTTTTTCAATGGCTATTTACTTTCTGACATGTAGACATCGACCAACACATGTTCCTCAGGTTTTGTTCCATTTTCTATAAACTCATGCACGTAATTCACTGCCTCAGATCCAATAAATTCAAAATCTTGTACTGCAGTTGCAGACATTTCGCCCGTTTCTATTAAGTCAAACGCTTCTTTCGCTCCGTCAAAACCGATAATTATAATTCCATCATTTTGTCGTCCTGCCGTTTCAATTGCACGAGCAACTCCAACTGCCATCGTATCATTTTGAGCAAACACAACGTCAATATCATCATGTTTAGCCAAGAAGTCGGACATTGCTGCTTCTGCAGGAGCCATCGAAAAGTCACCTACAGCAGTATCTATCATCTCAAATTTACTATTCGGATTTTCTGATGGATCAATAACACTTAAGAAACCACCACCACGTTCACGTTGCGGCGCTGTTCCCATAACACCCTCGATATGAATCACTTTTCCACCTTCAGGCATCTTCTCCTCTAACCATTCCCCAACAAGCTGACCACCTTTTAAGTTGTCTGTTACTAAATACGATAAAACACCCTCAACATCTACAGATCTGTCAACAGTAACTACAGGAATATCTTGTGCTATTGCGTCTCTTAGCGCATTAGCCGTTGATGATTCATCTGCTGGATTAATAACAATTGCACTTACGCCTTGTTGAATAGCATCTTCAATTTGTGATGGTTGTCTCGAAGCATCATTTTGTCCATCATAAACTAATACCTCATATCCCAGTTCCTCTCCCTGCTTAACAACAGCGTCTCGAAGAACATGAAAGAAAGGGTTACCTAAATCAGCCATCAATAAGGCCATTTTCTCTTTATCTGGACTCTCCCCTTCACCGCTAGTTTGACTACCACAGCCTGTCATAATAAGTAGAGATAAAGTAAATAATACAAAAACAAACTTTTTCATTTTTGTTCCTCCCCGGACATTTTATTTATCTAGCACTCTTACGATCAAGTAAAATCGCAAGCAGAATAACTAGCCCTTTTATAAATTGCTGATAAAATGCTGAGACACCAATAATATTTAATCCGTTATTTAACACTCCAATTATGAGTACACCGATAAACGTGCCGAACAATCTTCCTCTGCCTCCAGACAAACTCGTACCACCTATAACCACTGCTGCAATTGCGTCTAACTCAAAGCCAATACCAGCAGTCGGCTGAGCAGAACTTAAACGCGAGGTCAAAATAACTCCAGCTAAGGCAGACATCGTTCCACTTATGACATAGACTAAGGTCTTAATTCTATTTGTCGGAAGCGATGATAGTCTTGCAACTTCTTCATTTCCGCCGATGGCATAAACGCCTCGACCAAAAACCGTATTTTGAAGAAGAATAAGCAATATGATAAAAGTAACAATTAAAACTAGCATTGGAAAAGGTAATCCTATGATACTTCCCTGACTGAAAAAGTCTAATAATGGAGCTTCTTTTGTTACTCCCATAGCTGGTATACCGTCTGAGATGATCATTGTTATACCACCAAACATTGTCATCGTTGCAAGCGTAACAATAAATGCTTGAAGCTTCATTTTTGAAATCATGAATCCATTAAACCAGCCAAGCAAAGCACCTATAAACAAAACAGTTAGAATGGAAACTAATTCAGGCATCCCTCCCATAATCATTAATCCTAAAATCATTCCGCATAACCCAAGTATGGCTCCAACGGATAAATCAATTCCTCCTGTGAGAATAACAAATGTCATCCCAAAAGCGATAAGACCATTAATTGATACTTGACGGAAAACATTTAAAATATTATACATCGTTAAAAATTTAGGGTTTATCAAAGCCACTATAATAACTAGAGATAGTAATACAATGAACGTCCCGTATTTCTTATAAATTTCCCACAGCTTACTCAACTCCTATCCCTCCAACTGTCGCATATTCCATGACTTTCTCCTGGGATGCATTTTCTCTGTTTAGTATCTTCACTAATTTTTTCTCATTCATTATCGCTATTCGATCGCAAATTCCCATCACCTCTGGAAGCTCACTTGAGACGACAATAATCGCAACCCCTTCCTTCTTTAACTGATTAATAATTTCATAAATTTCTTTTTTAGCACCAACATCTACACCTCTTGTCGGTTCATCTAAAATTAATATTTTTGGCTTCGTAATCAACCATTTAGCAATAACAATTTTTTGCTGATTTCCGCCACTTAACTTTCCGACTGGAATGACTTGACTCGCTGTACGCACCTTTAATTTTGTTATATATTCATCAACTAAACTCGTAATTTTTCCTTCAGTGATAATCTTTCTCTTAGTAAGCGATTTCAAATAAGGTAATATTGTATTTTCACGAACAGAAAAATCAAGAATCAAGCCTTCATTCTTCCTATCTTCAGTAATAAAACCTAAACCTACTTTTTTTGAATGGATAGGAGAACTGATTTTTATTTCCTTACCATAAATAGAAATAGAACCTGTGTCATAGGGCGTACTACCGAAAATTGCATGCATTACATCTGTTCTACCAGACCCCATTAATCCCGAAAACCCAAGAACCTCACCCTGCTTCACCTCAAAACTAACATTCACAAACTTCCCCTTTTTAGTTAAGTTGCTAACTGATAAAATCGTGTCACCTGGCTCCACTTCCACGCGAGGAAAGCGATCATCTAAATCATAACCAACCATCATGCTAACAATCTCTTCAAACGTCGTATCTTTTGCTGCTTTCTGACCAATAAATTTGCCATCCCTCATGACTGTAATCTCATCACAAATTTTAAAAATTTCTTCCATTCGGTGAGAAATATAAATAAAGGACACTCCTTTTACCTTTAGTTGCTTAATAATACTAAACAATAAATCTATTTCTTTATCTGATAATGCAGCCGTTGGTTCGTCCATTATAATTAACTCAGCATCCATCAAAAGCGCTTTTGCAATTTCAACTAACTGTTGACTCCCAACAGAAATATCTTTCACACGCATAGTTGGATCGATGTTCAGGCCTAGTAGCATTAGTTTTTCTCTAGCTAGGTGAATCATTGTCTTTTTATCTAGGAAACCAATCCTCGTCTTTAATTCCTTCCCCAGAAACATATTATCTACGATACTCATATCATCTAGAACATTTAATTCTTGATGGATAAAAGCTATCCTGAGATTTTCACTATCTTTAATCGTGTTCATATCCTTAGACTCATTATTAATGAGGATGTTTCCAGCATCCTTTGAATAGACTCCCGTTAGGATTTTCATAAGTGTTGATTTTCCCGCACCATTCTCTCCCATTAGAGCATGAACTTCCTTTTCCTTGACGTGAATACCCGCTTGGTTCAACACTTGTACGGATCCAAAACTTTTAGTGATTCCTGACATTTTTAACTCCATTAACTGCACCCCCTTTAATGCATATGTTTATACCACCAAGTAATAAAACGCTTACATATTAAAATTCCCCAAAATCGCTTAAAATTGTTAAGCATATCAAAACTCATTTACTAAAAAAATTTATAATGGTCTACACGCAAGAATCCTATTATTTTCACAAGCAAACACTTATCAAGAATATTTGGTAACCTTTACCTTTATTTTGATTATAATTTATAGATTTTTTAACGTCAACGAAATTTTTTTAATTAAATATAAACTTTTTTATATAGGTACCTTAAATTTATGGTTTTTACTTTATTAATTTTATATTTTACCCCCCTCATTAATTTAGTTAGTTTCTTACACCTACTAAATCAACAATCATCCTATTCAATTTCTGTTAAAGCCTTATAAATGTATGGCTCTTATTAGTATAAAGACGATAAGGTAGTTGTTCTTATTATTATAGTTTTGAATGAATATAATATGTCTGTTAGATGAGTCTTCATTGAAATCAAAAAAACTTCAATCTACTTTTAAAAATAGATTGAAGTTTTTTAGTTAAATTTTAGTTATTCGAACAGCCATATACTGTTTTCCTGGCAGGTCAATATGAAACAATCCCTCGTACGTTCCTGCGCATTCCTTAATTGTTATATTCCATGTATAATGATTTCCACTTTAAACTTTATGTCTGGGTTCATAAAAGAAGAGTATTGTATTCTTGGCAAAAGACTCCTCTTTTTTATATCAATTTAGCAACCAATTAAGTTATATAATGTATTGAACTTTGTAGATTAGCGAAATAAGTTATCCTATAGCTCTTCCTTAATAAAATAATTCGTTAGTGAACCGACTATTTCAATTTCGACCGTTACTTCGTCTCCTGCCTTCAAGTAAATTTGCTCATCTTTAGGCAAACCGAGTATCACGCCTTCTGGTGTCCCCGTTAAAATGATATCCCCTGGCATAGAGTGGGCAACCCTTTGAGTATTTACTAGATAATTTATGGCAACACTTAATATAAATATTGTAAGGACTGATTTTTATGGATGGAGAAGGAAATATTTTCAAAGGATTGTTATGGGGAGGTTTACTAAGTATACCTTTATGGGGTGGCATTATTTTCCTAATAAGGCAATTATTCACCTAGGAAAGCGCAGTTGTTTGAACATTAATGGGCGGAGTCGCTACATCTTTTAAAAGCCTTACGATGAAGAGGCCACTGAAAAAAAGGGTGCTTTTCCTTTTTCAGTGGCCTCTTAGTAATGCGCGGAGCCGTTTGCCCGGTTTTGAAAAGCCTTGCTATGAGTGGTTTTTTCATAGCAAGGCGCGCAACGAGTGAAGCCATTACTGCTTCCTCGAAATGCTTTCAAAGGGTTTTCTCATCTTAAGGCGAGTAGTGAACGAACCCATCGTCATATCCTTTTATGCTTTTGAGACAACCCTATGTTTTAGTTAACTTATAAGCTGTATTCAATTTCACGTGTTTCTTTCATTTCACTAAGCCAAACTTCGTATTCTTTTTGCACTTTTTCTTCAAATAATATATCTTCAATTTCTGCTTTATGATCCTCATAGTTTGCTTCTGTTGCTTCTACATGTTCGGCTACTTTGATAATATGATAACCAAATTCTGTTTGCACAGGACCGCTTATTTCGCCAAGGTCTAATGAAAAGGCAACTTCTTCAAAGGCTTCAGCCATCGTCCCCCTTGTAAAGTAACCCAAATCGCCACCGACTTCATGATTAGCCGTATCTATAGAATATGACTTGGCAATTTCATTAAAATCTTCACCTTCTTCTAATTTTTCTATTACCTCCTCTGCTGTTTTTTCATCTTCAACAAGGATATGACTAGCCTTCACCTGTTCCTCTTCGGCAAAGGAATATTCGTATTCAGAGAAATAAGCAAGCATCTCTTCTTCAGATATTGTAATACGGGGTTTAAGAAGTTTTTCTAGTAGGAGATACTTTTTGGCATCATCTTCTACTTTATCTATCTTTACACCACTTGACTCAAGAATTTCTAGAAACGCTTCCTCCCCTCCATATGATTCAACATACTGTGCCAATTCATTTTCTATTTCTTGCTTAGATATTGTTATACCTTCTTTCCTTGCTTCCTGTTCAATAATCTTATCTGTAACGAGTATTTCCAAAGCATCAGTGCCGTACCATTCAACCAATTGATTTGTTAGCTGTTTTCTACTTATTGTTTCGCCATTTACTTGTGCCACAATCTCTTTTGAGTTAAAAGCTGCGATAATAATCACAGTAAGTACGAACAAGGCAGCCATCGCAAAGAAAATATTCTTTTTTTGTTTCATTACTTTTGTCACTGAATTCTCACCTTTCAAACTTCTTTATTCCGAGACATGACTACTTTTCAACATCACTTTCATCGTTAAAGGTTGGTTTTCACGATAAATGTGAAGTTCAATTTCATCCCCTATCTCCCGTTCAGAATAAAGATACTTTCTTAAGTCACTTGCATCTTCAATTTGTGTGCCATCAATAGAAGTAATTATATCCTCTACCTGCAAACCTGCTTCGGCCGCTGAAGAATTAGGGTCAACGTTTGTAATCAGGACACCATTTGTAATTTCTGCTGATAAATTTTGACGATAATATTGAGGGACTTCTTCTAAACCCGCTAACCCGACACCGATGTACGGACGCTCGATTTGTCCATGTTCAATAATCTCATTAATTATCGGCAGAAGCTCATTACTTGGAATTGCAAATCCTAATCCCTCTACGCCATTTTCTGAGATTTTTAAACTATTAATTCCAATAACCTGACCTTGAGTATTAATTAACGCTCCTCCACTATTTCCAGGGTTAATTGCTGCATCTGTTTGGATAACATCAAGCTCCCATTCTCCCGCAGATGTCGAAACATTAATTGTTCGATCGACCCCACTAACTATTCCCTGTGTAACCGTTCTTGATAAATCAAGACCTAATGGGTTTCCAATTGCTAGAACCGTATCACCTGATCTAAGCTGCGAGGAATCACCAAATGCTAAAGTGGCAGTTACATGTTCTGGATTGATTTTTAAAACGGCTAAGTCTGTAAGTGCATCCGATCCAATAAGCTCAGCCTTCACCTTTTCGCCATTATAAAGTGATACTTCGATATCTGTAGCCCCTTCAATCACATGATGGTTTGTAACAATGAAGGCACCCTCCTCCCTTTTATCAAAAATGACTCCCGAACCCATACCACTTTCTACACTTTCCATCGTTTGACTAAATCGATTATTTTGTTGTTGTACATTCACAATCCCCACAATCGCTGGGGAGGAAGCTTCAACAATATCCGCTACCGAGTTAGTCGTTGCGGTTGATGTTTGTTGAAATGACAAGGAACTATTCGACTGATTCACTTCAGCAACACCCTCATTTGTAAGGAGATTATGATAATAATCCGTATAAGGAACCACAGATAAAGTAAGTGCTGAGCCAATGACACCAGCTGTAAGCGTTAAGAAGAAGCTTTTTGTTTTAGACTTCTTCTCTTTTCTTCGTTTTATTTTTTCATAATCAATAATTTCCAGATTATTATGTTCCATGTTGTTTATCCCTCCGGTTTGTAGTTAATAAATAGTACTGCTTGGTTATTACTTTAAAGGACCAATGTGTCAGGAAGATGTCGAGCTTTAAAACTTGATAAAAGATTTTTAACCATATAAAAAAGGGTATCCCAAAGGCTATAATAACCTTTGAGATACCCTATAAATGGCAAGGTTTACTACAACCTTGAAGCGACCACTCTGTTAGAAGCTGGTGTTGTAATCTATTCGTCTTTAACCGGAAGTGTCACCCGAAAAGTTGTTCCTTCTTCAGAACTTCCCTTTAAAACAAGATCCCCCCCTAAAGCTTGTGCAATCATTTTACTTAACGGTAAACCAAGTCCGAGTCCGCGCACTTTATACTTCTTGTTTTCACCTCGATAAAACCGTTCGAAAACCAACCCTTGTTCCTCTTCAGGAATCCCTCGTCCATTATCCTTAACGTCTATTGCAACGCTATCCTTAAGCTTCACTAACGTCATACTAATTGTTCCCTTGCCTTCAATTGCTTGCTTTGCATTCCCGAGTAAATTAACAATAATTTGTTGCAATCTTACCGAATCTATTTGAACGAAACAATCTTCAGATAGGTCATTGAACTGATATGAAATTGAGCCATCCTGTACAATTTCCCATTCATAAAGCATTTCCCTCATAAAGTCATTTAGCTCGTGTTCTTCCCGAATAATCGGCAGCTTATTGGCAGCAAAGGAGTTAAAAGCGAGTAAATCCTCAACCATCTTCTGCATTTTTGCTGTTTCTTTTAAGGAAATTGCTAAAAATTCTTTTGCCTCCTCTCCAGAGACAACATCATCTTTAATCGCTTGTAATAAACCACTAATTGATGTAACTGGTGTTTTCAACTCATGTGTTACACCAGCTAAGAGCTCTGTTCTAAGTGTTTCTAATTGCTGTAGACGACTCGCCATTTCCTTAAAAGAATGAACGAGCTCGTATACTTCCTGTTCCTTTGAGTTGTCAGACAATTGAATATTATAATTACCTTCCTGAATTTCTTTTGCTGCAACAACCACGTCTTTAATCGGAGACGACAGCTTCTTTGAAAGGAAGTATATGGCAGCCCAGCCTAGTAAAGCAAGGCTTGCTAACATAATTAACAGAAGCTTATATTCTTGATTAACAGTTCTTATTTCTGCTTCAGGTTGAATAATTACCACCCAGCCAAAGAGAACACCTTCAGCTTGAATCGGTGCCTTAACCACGTAATAACGGTCACGGCTTTCATTATCAAGCTGAATTCGTTGCACCTGTTCTTCAGCCTCCAATATGGATAAATAAATAGACTGTAGGCGCATTTTACCTGCCATCCGGTTCGCCGATAAAATCCTACCTTGTGTATTCACAATAAAGGTACTTCTTTCTAATTGTTGACGTTTGAGAAATTCAAGGTCTTCCTCGCTTGGTCCCCATCTTTCTTCAGTGTTATTAACCATCCGACTCGCAAGCTGCTCGGCCATAAAGACAGTCAAATCAAGACGGTGCTCGATCGTGGTATGCCGGATCCAAAGCGCTGAAGCGATTGCTACTACCGCCAACCCTATTAGTAATGTTATTAAATAACGCGTCGTCCAATATCGTAAAAGAGACATCCGCTTTCTACTATTAATAGACACAGAGTTGATACCCCAATCCTCGTAAAGTTTTGATTTCACCTTCTGTACTTGTCCACCCAAGGAGCGATTTTCTAATTCGTTTGATTGCTAAATCGACTGCTCGATCCGTTCCGTTATAATCCATCCCCCAGACTTGGTCGATTAGCTGTTCACGGGTAAATGTTTGATTTGGGTGTTTAGCCAAAAATAATAATAAGGATAAATCCCTTGGCGTCAACTCAACATCGCGTCCATTTAGTGTCACCCGATGCGCTTTGAAGTCCACAATTAAATGCCCAAACCTTTTAACATCACCATCTTCAAGTGTAGATGCTCTTCTCAAAACCGCATTCACTCTTGCCACAACCTCATCTCCAATAAACGGTTTAGACATATAATCATCCGCTCCACCATTTAAGCCAGATAATCGGTAACTAACATCATCTAAAGCCGTTAGCATAATCACAGGACAGGAACTGTGTTGACGGATGTCCTTTAGAATCGACCAACCGTCTTTACCAGGAAGCATCACATCTAACAAAACAAGTGATGGCTGCATGCGCAGAAAGGCCGCAAGTGCAAGATTTCCATCAAATACTTGCTCTACCTCATAGTTCGCTTTCTTTAGATAAGCTTTTAACACCTGACTAATTGCGATTTCATCTTCTACGACTAAAACCGTCTTCACCACCATCATCCCCTACATAAACTTTCAAATAAACTATACATTCACTATATCATTTTTTCATGTCAGCTAGACGTCAAAAGAGGAGCCATTGCCATTGGCAAGAAGCTCCTCTTTTAAATAACTACATTCCAAGCAGTCTATTTTCCTTTTAGAGGGAAGTCCCGTCCTTCCGCCCCGACTGATGTTTTAGAATTTAGATTTCCATCCATATCGTTTAAGCCTTCTTTGTTTGTTTTTTCTTTACCGATGTAATGTGATTTATGTTTTTCCTGAACATCGATAAATTTATCGAAATTTTGATTTACCATATGCACCCTCCTCTATTAGGATAAATCCTTTCTGAACTTTTTATCCAAAAAGAAGCATCAATTAACTAACTGTAACGCTACGCTTTTTCTTAATGATTGAAGTGAGCAAAAGTTTGTTAACAAATATCCATTTTTAATAAGGTAATGTTCGGTTATAATAATTGTACTTATGGTATAATGACATTTAATGTTTAACTCCATAGTTAGGAGGGTGTAACCGTGGAACATGAAATTATGACCGTTTCCCAAGTTGCTAAGTATTTACAAATAAGTGAGATGACTACATATAAACTTGTGCAAGAAGGCAGACTCCCCGGATTTAAAATTGGACGACACTGGCGTGTACGAAAAAGTGATCTTGATGAGCATATTGAAAAACTTAAAAATGGTGAGAGATTATAATGTCTTTGATATGAGAAGATAATAACTTTGCTATTATCTTCTCCTTTTTTAATCCCCCAAATGCTTCAAAAAAAGCCTTGAACTCCCCTGATTTACTGGATAGATTATCATTTCCTATTTAACAATCAACACAGGACATTCCACATGCTTGGCTACTTTATGAGAGACACTTCCTAAGACCATAGTTTGTAGTTGGTTTAATCCTCTACTTCCTACTATTAAACAATCGTAGGAACCTTTGTTGGCAAACTCCACAATTTCAGGGCCAGGATCCCCGCGTAAAACATGAACGGAATAATTTATTTTATTCGCAAAGAATTTTTCCTCAATAACCTTTAACTTTATACGACGGCTTTCTTTGATTTCATATTTGCTTCGATTATGAAGAACATCTTCTTTAGAAGCAGTCCCACTGATTACATACACAATATCCACACTCCTAGTTTTCTTAGATACGATTTCTATCGCTTTTTCTGCTGCTCTAAGGGAATGTGAAGATCCATCTGCAGCTACTAACACCCCGTTAAACATCCTACTCACCCCTTTATTCTGTTCCCGACGTTACTTACTATTTTCTTATACCTAAAAAAGTTAGTCGTTTAATAAAAACGACTAACTGAGAATTACACAATTATCAACACTCCATTTAATGGCCTGATGCTTTTGATAATCCACCAATTCTCTTCTTTAATTGTTGACTTTCTTTATCTAACCCAACATAGGTCACCTGAATATTATTTTGTTCAAATTTCGTTTCTATTTTATCAAACGCTCCAATTGCTGAATCATCCCATAAATGTGCATCTGATAAATCAATTTCTACTTCTCGCAAATTTTCCTTATAATCAAATTGCATTATAAGATCAGTCACTGATGCAAAGAAAATTTGTCCTTTAACTTTATAAATTTTCTTCGATTTTCCACTAATTAGGTTTTCTTCAATATGCACTTTAGAAATTTTGGCTGCAAAGAAAATCGCACTTAAAACCACTCCCGCTAATACACCCTTTGATAGATCATGTGTAAAAACGACTGTCCCCACGGTGACAACCATTACCGCCGCATCCGTTCTTGGTACCTTATGAAGTGATTTTAATGAGTTCCAATCAAATGTTCCTATGGACACCATTATCATTACCCCAGCTAAGGCAGCCATTGGAATTTGAATAACGATACCACCTAAGACGATAATGAGGAACATTAAGAATACACCTGCAACTAAAGATGAAAGACGTCCTGTCCCCCCGGATTTAACATTGATAACAGATTGACCAATCATTGCGCAACCTGCCATCCCACCGAAAAATCCAGTGACGACATTCGCATAACCTTGACCACGGCTTTCTTTATTTTTATTACTCTCTGTATTCATCATATCATCAACAATATTGGCTGTTAGCAATGACTCTAGTAAACCGACAATCGCGAGTGCTAATGAATAAGGAAAAATAATCATAAGCGTTTCAAGATTTACTGGTATTTGTGGAATTAAGAATAAAGGCAAGCTTTAGGTAAGTGACCCCAAATCACCAACAGTACGTACTCGCAATCACCACAGCTATACTAAACGAAGCGTATAATCCAACCATCGGATCGACACCAGCAATTATTGAGAACGCAATAGCCTCAGGAATTAACGTTAAGGCTACAACAATTCCGGCCAATACATCCCCTCTAATATTGCCAAGCCATTCTTGTTTCAACTTAGAAATATTCATTTTCCCACCTCTTATTAATTTATATTTGACCTTCGACTCTCACGAAAGTCACCCGTTGTAAGCTTCTGAGTTATAGCATCTCTAAAAAAAAAGAGAAAACCCAATGAAAGCGTACGTCATACTTATTTATCTTCAATTTCATTAAAAATACTATGTATATCTAATTTTTTACAAAAATCCTAAATAACTTATATTTTAATTAAAACTAGTATATTCTTTTATAATCTTTTATAACTATTTAACTCACGACTTATAAGTGTACGATTGCTTTAATTTAAACAAAACGCAAAAATGCCTAGTTGGGCATTATCCAACTCGGCATTTATGTTTCATTATTCGTTCTCAGTAACATTCCCACAGCCTTCATTACACTCCTTTGTTTCTCGCAATTTAGCTCTTTCTTTAATAAGTGCCATTTCGGTTATTATTTTTCTTCTTTCGTTATCAGAATTTGTATTTACTAGTTTTGTCGTTAATTCTTCTAATGTTAATTCATTAGTGTCATGGGAGGGTTCACTTTTTTCATTCATCATAGTTTCCTTTCTTTAAGATTTTCATAGGCAAACTTATGAAAAAAAAAGAAGGATAGTTGAGGATTTTTAGTATCCGATAGATTTGATGATTAAAAGCAAGAGGAGGCTCACTCACTAGCCTATTGCCCCTCTCACATACTACTTTATAATCATTACAGGACATTCTACTCGTTTTGCAACTTTATGGCTGACACTTCCCAATACCATCGTCTGCAACTTGTTTAAACCCCGACTACCCATAATCACACAATCATAGTTTCCCTCATTTGCAAATTTGACAATGGTCGGTCCTGGCTCACCATTTAAGATATGCGTTTCAAACTCTATCCCGGCTTCAACGAGTTTAGCCTCAATTGGTTTGAGTCGTTCTTTTCTTTTCAGTTCAATCGCAATTTTACTTTCACCCGTTAATACTTCATGCTTTGATGTTGACCCATCAATAACATAGATTAAATCCACTTTTCCATCATATAACTTAGACAGTGCAATTGCCTTCTCAGTTGAACGCATTGAATGCTCAGAGCCATCAACTGGCACTAAAATATGTTTAAACATGTTTCTCTCCTCCAATACCATACTCTCTATTTTTTATTTAACAATTAATACAGGACTGTTAACACGTTTTGCTACTTTGTGACTAACACTTCCTAATACCATGCTTTGGAGATTGTTTAACCCTCTGCTTCCAAGCACAACACAATCATACTTATCCTTGTTAGCAAACTCAACAAGTGTTGGACCTGGCTCTCCGTGTAAAATATGAATTTTATAATCAATGTTGTTTTCTAACAAACATTCTTCCACGTTTCTAAGCTTTGCTCTTCGTCTATACTCGATTTCACTTTTGCTTTGGCCATGGAGAACATCGGACTTAGAGGTTGTTCCACTAACAACATAGACAACATCTATTGTACCGTCATTTCCACTTAAAAGCGCTTTCGCTTTCTCGGTTGCCCTTAAACTGTGATTTGAACCATCCGCTGCTAACAATATTCTCTTAAACATCTGGCCACACCCCTTTTTCAAAATAGTGTAAAAAAGCCTTGTTATATATATTCTAGAGGAAGTAGAACGGTTCCTTCCCTACAGTATATACCCTTTGTTTAAAATTTTCACATGGGGAATATACAAAATTTCAGACAAAATAGAAACCAATCAATTAAAAAACAGAAAAGAGACCATATTTTCATATGATCTCTGCACTAAGTTAGAGAATTAATGCCCCGAAGCCTTGGAGATTCCTCCAATTTTGGATTTTAACTGCTTACTTTCTTTATTTAATCCAGCGTAGGTTACATGGATCTGATTTTGTTCAAACTTCATTTCAATCTTATCTAATGCACCGATAGCTGAGTCATCCCAAAGATGTGCTTCGGTTAAATCGATTTCAACCTCACTAATACTTTCTTTAAAGTCAAATTTATTTGGTAGATCCGAAACTGACGCAAAGAATATTTGACCTTGAAGCTTATAAACTCTTTTACGCCCACCTTGAGTAAGCTTCGATTCAACATGTATTTTGGAAATTTTGGCTGCGAAAAAGATAGCACTTAACACAACACCCGCTAAAACACCTTTTGATAAGTCATGGGTAAATACAACAGTAGCTACCGTTACGAGCATAACTGCCGCATCGGTTCTAGGAATTCTATGAATACTTTTAAGAGATCCCCAATCAAACGTACCAATTGAGACCATAATCATAACCCCAGCTAAGGCGGCCATTGGAATTTGTACAACAATGCCACCTAGAACAATAATCAAGAACATTAAAAATGTCCCAGCAACGAAAGCAGAGAGCCGTCCAGACCCACCTGATTTAACATTAATTACTGATTGACCTATCATAGCGCAACCAGCCATTCCCCCAAAGAAACCAGTAATTACATTAGCAATACCTTGACCACGACATTCCTTATTCTTATCACTTTCCGTATCCGTCATGTCATCAACGATATTGGCTGTGAGTAGAGACTCTAACAATCCAACAATTGCTAACGCAAGTGAATAGGGAAAAATAATCATAAGTGTTTCTAAATTAAATGGGATTTGTGGAATTAAGAAGACAGGCAATTGCTGAGTGAGGTTTCCTAAATCACCAACAGTTCTAACTCCAAAATTCGCAAAAACGGCAATTGCCGTCACAACAATAATTGCAACTAATGTTGATGGAACAGCCGTCGTTATTTTGGGGAATAAATAAATAATAGCCAATGTTAAGGCGACGAGTGCATACATAATCCAAGTTTCACCCACAAAATGTTGCAGCTGCGAAGTAAAGATAAGAATTGCTAACGCATTAACGAAACCAACCATAACAGAACGTGGGACAAATTTCATTACAACTGACAACTTAAATACACCAAAAAGAATTTGTAAAATACCTGTAAGCACTGTCGCAGCCAACAAATACTGCAATCCGTGATCAGCAATAAGCGTAATCATCAGTAACGCCATGGCCCCTGTAGCAGCAGATATCATTCCTGGTCTTCCTCCGACAAAGGCTATAACAACAGCGATACTGAATGAAGCATACAAGCCAACCATTGGGTCAACACCAGCAATAATTGAAAAGGCAATCGCTTCGGGAATAAGTGCTAAGGCAACAACAAGGCCTGCAAGCACATCTCCTCTTACGTTTCCAAACCACTCCTGTTTTATTTTTTCAATATTCACAATCCACACCTCAATTTCTAATTAATATTTACATATAATCTATTTCGACTTTTGACTCTCACAAAAGTCAGATCCGTTTTTAACAAAAGATATCTTATCATGATTTCACATAAATCAAAACTGCCATGTAAGCGTATATCATTAAAGTTTTACTCGCTTATACTCTATTATAATACAGTTTATTTACCTTTTCTTATAAATACAATTTCGTTATATTTAATAGTGTTATTTTCTAAATGAGTATAAATTGGTTTAATTAAAGCTTAATTGATTTAAATTAACATAACCTCTCATTTAACTTCTTTGACATTTACCTAGCTATCTGTTAATTTTAATTCAAACTTTTTCGATTGTTTTATGCGATTTAGTGTAAGAGTAGGAGGCCCCTATGAGAAATCATAGAGGGCTTTCTCTCTTAGATAGTTATGTCGTTCTCTATTAGATGACCTAAGAAAAAAAGAGGTATATTATGATTCAAAAGCTAACCAATTCATCCTTTTACTATGGATGGATTATCGTTTTTATTGCTGGGTTAAGTATTTTCTTATCAGGACCGGGTCAAACCTACTCAAACTCTGTCTACATCGATCAATACATAGAACATTTCGGCTGGTCTCGTTCAAAAATCTCAGGCATTTACTCGGTTGCTACTTTTTTTGCAGGTATCCTGATGATGTTTGTTGGGAGACTCGTTGATAAGATAGGTCAAAAAAAGATGATGGCGTTTGTCGGCATTATTCTAGGCCTTTCTTGTTTCTTTAATAGTTTTGTTTCAAATATATGGGTGATGGCGATTGGGTTTTTCTTTATTCGTTTATTTGGGCAAGGTAGTATGACACTTGTACCCAATACTTTGGTGCCTCAATGGTTCATCCAGAAACGTGGTCGTGCCATGAGTTTTATGGCACTTGGAAGTTTTGCTAGTGCTGCATTTTTCCCTATCGCTAATACGTGGATGATTAGTAAATGGAGCTGGCAAACGTCCTGGCAAATTTGGGGATGTGTATTGCTCTTTGTTTTTGTTCCACTTGTGCTTATCGGTGTTCGCAATAAACCAGAAGATATCGGATTACTTCCCGATGGAAAAGAAAAAAACAATGCGCAAAGAACTGAAGCTGATAATTCAACTGTGATTGCTGAAAAAAGTTGGACGCTTCGTCAAGCTAGAAAACTCTAACTTTTTGGACGCTTTTAATTTGTGCAGGAATTCCTGCACTTGTTAACACAGCCATTACTTTTCATTTATTCTCTATCTTAGGTGAAAATGGATTAACCCTTATTTTTCCGATTCTCGGCTTTTGCTGTGCCTTATTCGCAAGAAGGCCTGAAACTCAAACAGAAGCTTGAGTGAAAAGGGAATCTAAAAGCTTAATTATTCATCAGTTGTCAAAAAGCATCCTGTCCCTTTCGACAAGATGCCTTTTTGATTATCTCCTTTATTTTACACCCTTTTCAACTTGAGATCGTTAATGTCACTGGCCCAATCAGTCCAGAAGGTAAACTGACCTGATCCATTTGATTCGCTTTTGTATTCGTCACAGCTACTTTTAATGTATTTTCTCCTACCTTTAAAGCATCTGTAATATCAAATGTATAAGGAGCCCACATTTTCACTGCTACCTCTTGTTCATTTATCCAAACTTGCACAATTTCATAGACTTCCCCCAAATCAAGTAGAACCTTCGTCGCGTTTAAACAGGCATGTGTGATGCGATGCTCATATATAAAGGTACCTGAGTAGTGTTCATACCCTTCCCATTTCGTCCAAGACGTCAGCTTTGAGACGTTTCGCTTTTTTCCTTTTATTTGCACCGTCCAAGGATCGCGTAAGGTTTTTATCTCCAATGATGATGAGACTTTCTCCTTTGGTACTATCGTTTTTTCATTCACATTAACACAGAAAATGATACTTTCCCTTCTATCGAGATTCATTGCGATGCAAGTGTATCCTTCGTGTATTTCGCTTGGAACTTTATCAATGGTTCCATTCCAAGAATCCCACTTTTCAATGGATCCATGTTGAGGAAACATAACGTTTCCTTTAAAACCGCTCTCTCCTTCATTAACCAACAGATAAAACGACTGATTACCCTTTTTAACATGACTGATGCGGATATCTCTACACTTTGGTTCAATTTCAATCTCTCTTCGTTGGAGTTTGTCCAAGACTTTTGGGATAGCCTCCACCGACTTTGCAATTAAAGCTCCATTAATTGTCCCTTTTTTCTCTGCTTGAAGAACGATTACATTGCCTCCACTCTGAGTAAAAGTTGTTAAGAAGTTTTGGCATTCCTCTTCCAGCCTTGAAATATCCTCGACTAATATTGTTTGATAGCTTTGTTTTTGTATATTTATTTCCCCATTTTCTACCTGACAATGAGTTAATAAAGATTCTTCTAAGTAGTTAAACTCGATTTGATTTTCATAAAGTGGTTTCGCGATTTTCCAAGGTAGATAATCTTCCTCACATAAAATGGCTACAGAAGTTTCATTTACACTGTCTGTCATTAGCCAACTTAGCCGTTTAATATAATCCGAAAACTGTTGATAAAATGGCCACCAACTATTATTCGGCCCCACATCTGGTGGACGCTCATGACTTCTTCTCTTTCCTTCTAAGGAATAATAAAAAGCATGAGGACTGATTAAATTAACACCTCGAACAAACAACCAGTCAAAATACCACTTCATATCTCCAGCAGGTAGATTCCAATCACTACCTACACTACAAACACCTAACACTTCATTTAGGTTTCTTCTTCTTCCACGATGCCTTGCAGCGTCAGCAGAGCATTTTCCTGCGGTCGAATGATGCCCTTCTAAAGACTTCCCCTCTTCAGGAGCAACCCATCGCCATACAACATCTTGACCAGGAATTTGAAAATGTTCTAGTAAACCGATATCGTCGCTTTCAGCTGGATGACCTGTTAGTGAGATGTTGTGCTGCTCACACCATTCTGCTAATGGACCGTAATAGGAGAATGATAGTCTTTTGTTAACAGCCTTTTGATAATTTTTCCGAATAATCTCTGTCTCTCTCCCGCCATCAAACCATAACAACGGTAAATCTAGCTCGTGATTTCCATGGTTCACATACCATTTTAAAAACCCACTCGTCCAAGGACGTAATTCTCTTGAAGTCCCTCGTCCAAGAATATCTGGTTCATCCGTAAAAAAGGCTTGAACGGTTGTGCCAAAGTAACTGTCTAGTTTTTGATAATAACGGTCATGCGTTAATTCAATAAATCGTTGTACAGCCGCAGGATTTAATAAATCAGCGGAGGCAGGCGCATGTTCCTCCCCATCGTCTTCACCAAAATGAATGCCTCGGATATGTCCTTTTGAATAAACTTCAATGAAGCATAGAATGGACCAACCCCCCGTAATAGGCGGGGTGAATTGTAATGTTCCATTTGTAACATCAAGATGTTTTGTACTTTGGCGATTTATCTGATGACTAGATATCTTCTCAACAGCTTGAGCGGACACTAGTCTTTCCCCTTCTTCTAAGTTGAGAGAAATGGTTGTTGTCTTTTCGCAAGGATATTCAACCATCTTTAAGCCTTTACTTGCGTATTCAGGATAATCTTTTACAACCATTCCCTTGGCCGAACCTGATGGGTACATCGCTTCGTCATATAAAATAACTGTCATTCCAAGCTTATTCGCTTCTGCCACAGCCGTTTTCACAAAATCAAAAAATAAGTCTGACAAATATTCAATTTCTTTTGGTATGCCAATTCTAGGGTGCAGGACAAAACCCATGACTCCTTTTTCAGAGAAGTCGTAAATTTGCTTTTTTATTTCATTATGAGACAAAGTATCATTCCAAAACCAAAAGGGAATTGGCGAGAACTCATCTGCTGGATGAAGAAATTGTTCCTCTAATGTGGGCATTGTTTCACCTCTCCAATGATTCCTGTAATTTTAATGTTTCAATGCCTGCTAGTAGCACGATACCAATTCCATGAGTATCATTTAAAATCCACCCTAAATCATGTTTATAATAATCTGCTGTAAATGAATACCCCGAACCTTTGCAAACCCCATAGACATTCCCCAACCGGTCAATTCCTTTTTGGGTTAGGCCGTTCCAACCTTTGAACACGGATCGGATATACGGATCTTGCTGGTCAAACCATCCAAAACGTACACCTCTAGCAAAAGCATAAATAAACATCGACGTACAAGACGTTTCTTCGTAAGATTCAAAATCAGTTAACACTTGGTGCCAAAGCCCATCCTTCCCTTGAAGCGCAAGATATCCTTCAGACAACTCTCTATAGAAGGAGAGTAATTCTTCTCTGTTTGGATGGTCCTGAGGGATCGTTTGCAAAAGCTCGGATAAGGAAAACAACACCCACCCATTTCCCCGTCCCCACGGAACATTGGTTGCTGTATTGAATTTAAAGTCGTACACATGAGACATAACCCTTTTTCCCGGCATAAATAAGTACTTTTTATACAAAAGAAATTGGCGTGCCGCATCATCTAAATACCTGGAATCACCCGTTTGTTCATAGTATCTACATAAGAAAGGGGTACTCATATAAAGATCGTCACACCAAATGGTATCCTTCATAAATTCCACGCTGCCACGCTTGCGGTATAAAGTTCCATCTTCAAGACGATCTTGAAGGGTGGATATATATGTTGCAATATCTTTTGCTACCTCATGAGATTCTTGAATACCGACTATTTTCTCAGCTAGTAACATCGTTGAGCCAAACGATCCACAGTCATCTAAACTATCAATCGCTGACAACTGGTTATTCACACCGGATGCCCCGTACTTCTCTTTATCCCATATAGAATAGCGGTATAAAGATACAGATTGTTGAATATGGGCCCGAACATATTCCATAATATCTTTTCTATTAAGATGTGATGCCGTGTTTAATAATCCAAACAAGGTTACACCCAATGGATAATCCCATTTCCCAAATAACCGATTTTCTAAATAAGGGCGAATTGACATATGCGGTGCATCCACTCGCCAGAACATCCCCCCCTCTTCATTTTCAAACAGAGTATTGACCCTTAATAATGCTTGGATAGGCAAGGTTTGCTTTTTGGAAAATGGACCGAGATACAACCAATGATCTCTTACACCCTTTACAGGATAAGGTAGAACAAGCTCACATTCTGAGTCCAATATGAAACCCCAGTTTTCATTTTCACAATAGCTTTTTATTACAAGGTCATGACTCCCATAGCTCAATTTTACAGAGAAGTGAAATTCACCATCTTTTAAAACCTCAATTTTTTGGCCATCTAGAAAAATGTCTAGTGGACCCTTACCTTCTCCACGAAACTCGTACTCTTGTGTTCCTGGCCTTTCACAAAGTAATTTCGTCCAGGCAACGGCATAAGTATCCTTCGGTGAACCAAACATTCTAGTAAGTGAAGGTTTCTTTTCCTCCAATTGACTCCAGTTCAATTCCGGCAACCAAGTAATATTTGTTTCAGATTCATTCATTATCATTCGTGGAATCTGCTGTAACTCCTTATCTTCTTGCGGAAAACTAAATAACCATCCTTCTTGCCCTTCTCTCTCAAACGATGGAGCTAGAAAGTGAAGGGGGTAACGTTTAAAAGAACCAGTCCCGAAAATCCCCCCTAACCCTGAAGGCGTTTTCACAAATTTCAAGACAAAATGACTCCATCCCTTAGGGAGCTTCACTTGGTTAGCAACTTTTCGATTAGGGTTTGTTTCTTCTACAATTGTTGACCTAAACACTTTTTCTCCGTTAACAAATAAAGTTGTTGGACCAAAACAATTTAACGCTAATGCAATGTTTGTCTCAGATTCCATCCATATTTTTGCCCATGCATAGACAACTTGCCCGTCCTTTGCATCAGGAAAATGTTCAGATAAATTAAAATGATAGCGATAATCCCCCATCCTTTTCATTCCATTCTCTTGAAAGGCACGATACATCATGGGGTGAGGAGGATTGTTTCCAATATACCGCTGCGAAATCGTTTCAAGTACTTTATCTATATTTTGGTGAAATACTGAATAGATACTGTCTCTCTCGTCAAAATAGCGTTCTAGCATGCTCTTCTCCCCTTTTAAAAGTCTATTAATCCATTTACTTTTATGGCCTGACCATTTTCTAACGAAAGATTTCCTGCAATCCCTGTTAAAATTGACATGGTTCCATCAATATGATCAGCAGCTCTTTTAAATTCATCGTGTTTTGGTTCATCAAATAAGTCTCGGAGAAGAAGCGGGTCTCCACCGCCATGACCGCCTTCAAGTTCAATCACATCGACTTCATATGGCTTTCCGAACATTGGCAACACCATAACCGACTTATCACGAATCGCTCCTTCCTCAGACTTGTCTCCACCCGAATTAATATAAGATTGTTCACGGATTCGAATCTCAATTCGACCTTTGCTTCCGTTTAACGAGACAATGAACCCTTCCCATGGTAAGTAGGCATTTAGTGAGTATGTTAAGATTGCTTTATTTTTATAGGTAACCATCACGCCAAGTGTGTCTTCAATACTGATTCCATCCCCAAAGACACTCTGATCACGCTGATAACCATCTTCTTTTTCAGCATCAAGATACATCGCTTTTAAGTGTTCATTTTTTTCCAAATCTAACGCAAAGGGATCCGTCTTCGCGTACTCACTTCCATGAGCTCTCTGATAAAAGTTTGTTACACCTCTTGCTTCGGCATTTTCTCTTCCATAGAAACGAAGCCCACCTGATGCATAAACCGTCTCTGGTGTTGTGTCCAACCAGAAGTTAACTAAATCGAAGTGATGAGTGGACTTATGTACAAGTAACCCTCCGCTATTTCGTTTATCACGATGCCATCTGCGAAAATAATCAGCGCCATGCTGCGTATCAAGTGCCCACTCAAAGTGAACTGAATACACTTCACCAATTACATCATTCATAATCAGTTCACGGATTTTTGTATTATGTGGTGCATACCGGTAATTAAAAGCAACACGCACATTTTTTCCTGTTTTCTTTACTGTATTAATAATTTCCTGACACTTCGTTGCATCGGTTGTCATCGGTTTCTCCGTGATAACATCACATCCAAGTTCCAAAGAGCGAATAATATAGTGGTGATGTGTTCGATCAACAGAGGTGACAATAACTACATCTGGTTTTTCGGTTAAGATCATTTCCTCAAACCGGTCAGATCGATACAACCGAACAGATTGATAGCCATACTTAGATTGCAGTAGGCGATTCGCATAATTTAGTCTGGTTTGATTAATATCACAAAATGCAACAAGCTCCCCTGTTTCTTTAAAGCTTGTCACCAACGCTCCATAAAAAAATTCCGCCCTACCACCTGTACCAACTAAAACATACTTCTTTTTTCTTGCATGATTATTTTCGGTATTCAATATCCTTCACTCCCTCGTTCATAATCAAATTAATTTTATATATGTATGCGCTTACCTTCAATGATACTTTTTTGTTTTAGTGAAATTACTGTTTAATTTAGAATTTGGCTTTTTTTGCAGTTTGACAGAATATTGATTAGCTCAACATGGCACCACTATTACCTCGTCCTAGGACGATTGGAAAAAGAATCAAAAGCCTCTAAGAATCTATTCTCAGAGGCTTTTTTCTTCTTGTTAAAGCTTTTGGCTTAGTTATAGTCAGAAATAGCATCTTCAACCCGGATCAATTCTCCGGTTTCCAATGTTTCACCTGCAGCATTATACGAGTTGTCGCCTACAATTTTGACGTAAACGCGATTTTCGTAAAACCCTGTAGTCTTGGCAACTTCCAACAGTTTCTCAGGCCAGTTCCCTGCCCAACGGTACCCGTCTCTTCTTTCTTTCTCGATTTCAAGGATGCTGTTTTTGATAACACCATCACGACCCGAGAAGATCGGATTATTGGTTTCAATGTCGTAAAAGCGGTACCAAGTAGTGCTTGATGGATCCGAATAGAAGTATTGTCCTTCTGGGTCACCCGACACGTATTTTGTCTCTTCAACTTTACTCGCCTCGAACCAGTTCAAGGCGCCGTCAATTGCCTCTTTTACATCTTCAGATGGATTAGGTAAGGACATTAAATACTGGACAATTCCTACTGATTCTGAACCAGAAATAGATGGATGTTCATATATACGTGCTTCTAGGGCTTCGTACGTTTCAGGATCATGCTGTGCACACCACGCCGTGAGCTCACCATTCACCTTTATTTGAGATTTCAAGATGTAATCTAACCCACTCTCTAAAGCATCTCCTGTTTCCTTAACAAAATCTTCATTAACAAGATCTGAGTTAAACGGATAGTTCTTTTGATTGACCATTGTTAGCAGATTCATAACGCGAATCATCGCATTATCATTATAAGTAACATAGTCAGAATAGCCTCCTCTTGCTGGATATGCCTGTGGCCAGCCGCCACTCTCATACTGAGCTTCCAACAAATAAGCTAAACCTTTGTGAACCGATTCTTTATACCGTGTATCGCCTGTTTCTTTATACATCACTGCGAGGAAAAGAAGCTCATTTATTGTGGCGTTATTATCAATGGTTCCTAATTCACCATCTTCTTTAGTGTACCACTCAGATTTTGCTTCTTGACCATCCCATTCTCTGTTGTATTTGTCTTCCATGTTTTTATACCATCCGCCATTATCCAGTTGCCAAGTCAATAGATATTCGGCCTGCGCAATATCTTTGTCTCTATCACCAGAATAGTAGGCTACCTTCAGGTAAGGAATGTTATGAGGATTGTCAGTGTTCGGTCTCGTTATCGTTGCATCATTGTTTAATGCCTCCTTGATTTCGATGATTGCCACTGTCTTTCCATCCTTAACCTGTGTTTTCGTATTCTCAATTGTAAAGTTTGAAGTAAGTTTAGGGTTTAGCTCAGACCAATTACCCATTGCCGTTTGCAAATCAATATCACTTGGATCAAAATCCTTAAGCTTGCTGTTAAATGTCACTTCAATGGTATTCGGATTAGTAGCTTCTGCTTTGGTAATTTTTACAGGTTCAGGTGGTACCGCATCCCCCTCTGGAACAACGTTAAAGACAACGGGTTCAGATACGTTCCCTGCAACATCAACTGAAGAAATGGTGATTTTATTTAACCCAGATTTAAGGTTCACTTTCGTATCGAACGTTAAATCGGCAGAGACATCCACTTCTTCTCCATTAACAAGAACCGTTCCTTTTTCACTCAATTTTCCAGAAATCGGGTAAGGATTAAATTTCGAATTGTAGTGATTCCCATTTTTCTCACCTTCAAGTGAATCTAATGTGACAATAGGAGATTCGTTGTCATAAGTTACCTTTAGCACTACCGGAATAGCTAGGTTGCCATCTTCATCAATAGCCTCTACCGTAATGATGTTCACTCCAAGCTCCAACTGGACCGTCGTGCTAAAGCTAAAGTCTGATTGTAATGGGACTTCTATTTCATTTACCGTTAAGACTGCTTCATTATCCAATTTACCTGAAATGGTAAAGCTGTCTTCTTTTACAAATGTGTCATGTTGATCAACGGTAATAATTGGCGCAGAGGTTTCTGTTAATGGGATGATGCCAATACGTGTGACATCCCAATCGTCATTACCCTTGAGTACATTTTGGACGGTATACTGATTTGCTTCCTCAGGTGTCAACTGCTTCGTCCACCCGTCACGTTCTTTTGGATTTGCTCCCGGACCTTGACTATTATATTCAGAATATCTAGCTGTTTTTTCATTTGATTCATCTCCCCAGTTATCCCAGCCATCTGGTGCAATCGAGGAGTCGATATGTGTATTAATAAAAGAAACAGCCGAATATGGTCGCCACGGTCTACCAAAACCTACATTTTCAATCCCTTCATCCGCTGTGATTTCAGAATTGAGAAAAACATAACCAAATTCCCGATCTTGTGGTGTACTAGCAGCTGTTAACATCCCTTTATCTCGTTTGCTGTTAATTTGGCAGCTATCAAAAACAGCCGTTGCTGCACCGAAAATGAAATCAACATCTCCTTCGATGTAACAGTTCTTATAATAGTGTCTGCCATCATTTGTATACAAGGTATCTTGGTACCCTAAAAACTGTACGTTTTCAAAATAGGCACGGTCTCCCCTAACATAAGCAGCTACAGCTTGACCAGTCCCTTCTCCTGAATCGTTTTGGAATGTCAGGTTTTTAGCAATAAAATCATTCGCATAAATGAAAATACTTGAGCTTTTCGATGTACCTATCGGGTTACCGTCCGAACCAAGTGTGTTGGCATTGTCATCATAGACGAGAACGGCTCCTTCTTTACTTTCACCGACAAAACTAAGATTTGTTTTGCTAGCTGGTACGGTCAATTTTTCACGGTATTCTCCGTTCTTAATATATATAACCTCACGCTTGGTGCTGTTATCAGGTATAGAATCAATTGCCGCTTGAACGGTCTCAAAATCACCACTGCCATCCTTAGCTACAACAGTCACTTTTGCTGGGGTTACGGCTACCGGTTCAGAATTGTAACTTTCTCCATGTTCATTAACGGCTGAAACCACATAATCGTAAGTCTCACCATTTGTTAAGCCTACGTCTTGAAAACTTGTACTATGAACATTCGATGCAATCACCTTCAAGCTTCCACTATCAAATGCTCCGCGCTTAATAGTATAGGAATCAGCATCAGTTACTGACGGCCAAGTTAATACAACCTGAGAATCGCCAGCTGTTACCTCAATAGCCGCTGGAATGGCCGGCATTCCATTCTCTGGGGTCGGAACACCTCTTACCGATTCGGAATTCGCGCTTGTAGTTGTCTCATTTTTAGCAGAAATAACATAGTAATACACTTTGCCATTTGTTAGACTCGTATCAGTGTAGTCGGTCCCACTCACACCGCTAGCAACCACCTCATATGATTTTCCACTTTCGGTACTGCGCTTCACATCATAAGATAAAGCGCCATCGATCGAATCCCAATTAATCGTAACCTTTCCTTCAGTAGCGGTTGCTGTCAAGCCACTTGGGGCTTGTAACGGTGCCACTGGCATCACTCGGATTTCCTCTGAATCCTCACTCTCTCCACCGATATTTTTAGCCGTGACAACATAATAATAATTGATATCGTTATCTAAACCGAAATCCCGGTAATTAGTTTCTTCAATATCAGATACAACTGTGGCATACGGACCACCAGGATCTGTACTTCGCTTGATATTATACGTTTCTTTAGGTCTCGTCTCACTCTTATCAATGCCAAGTGCCCACTTGACTGATTCGTCAATGAGCTTCCAACCCTCTGCAGTCATAACATCTTCCTGCCCAGCAAAGAGGAATGTAGAAACTTGACGTGCAGGGACGGTTTCATTCTGAACATTTTTCGAACCTTTCTCATATGCAAAAATCGCTGCTTTTGTGTCATCATCAGCAACAGTCGCAATAATGGTAGCCTCCTCACTTGGAGTCCCAAAATTGATTTTTCCTGCTTGACTATAGACCTCTATCATGCCATTTAAGCCTGCAGCAAGCGGATGGCTACTGTCTGCAATCTTAATTGCAGTTTGGTTTTCATAGCTACCAAACATTCCTTGCTGATCATTGCTTAAATTTACATCATCTAATGCAAAAGGTTCAGCATACACCACAGGTACAGTTGAAGTCTTAAATTTATCTGCTATAAAAGCAGATCCTGACGATTCGCCGACAAACACCAATGAATAGCCTGATTCATCTCCGGATACCACCTCAGAATCAAGTGTCAATGTAACGGAAAATCCAAGTAACTCCAAGTGTTTGATCGTTTTCTCATCAGCCTCAACTCCAGTCCCGACAAATAAGATGTCCCTACCTTGACCAAATGAACCCCAACTTAAATCAATTTGACTATCGCGCGGGATAACAGTTAATCCAGATGGTGAAGCAGGCGGATTTGGAATAACAGTTGGAGTGGCACTCACTTGATTGGAGTTTTTACTCTCACCAACTGTATTAACCGCACTCACAACATAATAATACGTCTCATCATTTACTAAATTGCTGTCCACGTACCGAGTTTCGGATACACCAGACTCGACCACTTCAAAAGGACCGCTTTCATTGGTACTACGCTTAATGTTATAGGAAGAGGCACCTTTAGCAGAAATCCAATTTAATTCTACCTTTTGGTCACCAATTGTAGCGCTTAGTCCCTTAGGTGAATCCGTTGCCTCCACATATACTTGAGCATTGTCCCAATATATATCCCCTACTGAAGAACCTGCCGTTTGGGCCTCGATTGCATTTAGGCTTTCCACCTCTTCATAGAAAGGGATGTTTCCTACATACCTATCGTTAATATAGATATCAGATGTCGCATTATTGATATCAGCTAAAATCTTAACATGATACCATTGATACGATTCTAGCGGAATATTTTCACCTTCATAGATGAATTGTTTCCAGGAACCGTCAGACCCCCTGTAACCGAGATTACCACCAGATACTTCAAGGATAATTCCTGATTTTCCATTCTCCTTGTCTTCTAGACGAATCGGATAAGAATTCCCTATCGCTTTTGGCTCCATTATATCTAATTCTGTAACAAAGCTTCCTGTTTGCGATTCAAATGTTTTCGTTACGATTGTTCTTGCTCGCTTAGATTCTGGACCATCATTATCGAATATTCTCAATGCATTAGTCGACGCATTCCCGACTGAATCTACAGGAACAGAGTCAACATACACAGCACTGGTCTCGTTTGTCACCCCATCTGCTGATGCAGCTTGAATATATCCTTCAGGAAGTGTTGCAATGGTTTCATTTTCATAATCATCATTTATTAAGTTTGCCAAAGACTGCTCCTCTGCAGCTGATACCGAGAGAATACTGCTCGGAAAATAAGAAATCAAAAGAACCATAATCAAAAAAACCTTCGCTATTTTCTTCATGCATTTCCTCCTTGTTTTTAGTTTCATAAAGTGTTGAGTGAATGTGAAGTAAAAGTTGTTAGAGTTTGATAGTAGCTTTTGGCTAGCTAGTTAGCTTTATCGAAGTTTGAATATATGTGGGGTCTAGGAGGTTAGATAGTTTTAAGTTATAACGATTACTGCTGTCAGTAGAGTCAGCAAACAAATTGCCGTCTCCCATTAGCGTTACTAAGTGGATCTTGGATGGATTCTTAGTTTACCAACTCTGATAAATTTCCAATTGATGAACATTTTTTATTACATAGCTTTCATAAATCAACTCCCTATATTAAATTTCCATAGTCAAAGATTTAATGACTAGGAGTTTAACAACGTTGTTATTTAATTGTAAACGCTTCCACTATACAAGTCAATTAATCTAGAATTTTTATGATTTTATGCTTATTTGTTTATTTAAATCTATTAAATTATTAAAAAATCTCACAGTAAACTAGTCTAAAGGTCTTAAACCTTTTGCCTTTATATATTTCTTCAAAGCTTTCTCTGACCCTTTTACTAGGAATCTTTTCATTTATCCCTTCTTATCCACCTATTTAAATTTTTATAAGCAAATCAAAGATGATGAGTAGAAGATAGAGGTGAAATTTATTTGGACTTAATATTTATTATAATAAAATATAAGGCAAGTTTTGTGATAAAATTACTTTGGATATTATTGTCGAAATTTATCATTATTTCTGAACGTGGCGACAAGTATATAACAAAATAGATACAAGGGGATTTAGTTATGAAAATAAAGGTTAAATTAGCTTTGTTAGTTTCATTATTAATTGCTGGGCTAATCATTACAGGTGTTTTATCAGCATACCAATTGAAAGGAACTGAGGAAGCATATTTGGAAATGCAAGAAGATGAAGAAGTTCAGTTATTATTAAAGTCACTACAATATAGATTTACTGGAATATCTAATGACGAGAGAGCTTTTCTTCTTACTGGTGACGTAGAGCTAATATCTGGAATTGAAAAAAAAGCGAAAGATATCGCAGGTTATTTTGAGAAACTTGACAAGATGCAGAACTTAATTAGAGAAGACCAAGAAGCTATAAGTAACATTAAAGAAAACCTATCAGTCTATATGCAGGCAAATAATAAAATGGTTGAAACATATTTAGGTGGTAACAGTGAAATGGCTCTTTCAATGCATATGGAAGAGCAAAGAAGCATCAGGAAAGAATTGGTTGATCCAAGTATAGAAACATTTATAAATGAACTGACTAATGAAATTGAGAATGATAAAACCCTTTTAGCTACTGAACAAAAAACTAAAACACTAACATTTTATTCAACCATTCTTTTAACTGTTTTTGGTGGTGTATTTGCAGCTTTATTCATTATTAGATCCATCAACAAACCAATAAATATAATGAATGTTCGTCTAAAGGAAATTGCAGAAGGTGAAGGAGATCTTACTCAATCAATAAATATCAGTTCTAGGGATGAACTAGGTGAAATGGCAAAATCATTTAATCAAATGATTGAGAAGTTGAGAGAACTAATTAAGCAAGTAGGTTTTAATGCCGAACAAGTGGCAGCTGCTTCTGAGCAACTAACAGCGAGTTCTGAAGAAACAACAAGAGCGACTGAGCTGATAGCTTCAACAGTACAAGAAGTAGCTGTAGGAACGGAAGAACAAGCAAAAAGTGTGAGGGATACATCCAAAACTGTTAATGAATTATCGTCATCCTTAAGTCAAATTGCTTACAGTTCTGAAGTTGTAACAACAACAGCCAATCATACTTCAGAGCAGGCGGTTGAAGGTAACAGAGCGGTGACTATTGTTGTTACACAAATGAACGATATTAATAATACAGTTAATGACCTATCGCTTATGGTTAAAACATTAGGAACACGCTCAACTCAAATAAGCGATATTATTGATGTTATTACAGGGATTGCAGAACAGACAAATTTACTTGCATTAAATGCTGCAATTGAAGCTGCAAGAGCAGGTGAGCATGGGCGCGGTTTTGCGGTTGTTGCGGATGAGGTTCGAAAATTAGCTGAACAGTCGGCTGGTTCCGCTCAAGAAATCTCTCAGCTACTTTCAACAATACAGAAAGATACAAACAAAACAGTTGAAACAATGGCCGATACTACGAATAAAGTGGCTGAAGGAATAAACTTTGTAAACGACGCGGGGAAATCCTTCGGACAAATTCAAGAGTCCGTCCTTGAGGTATCTTCCCAAATCCAAGAGGTAACTTCTGCTGTTAAAGAAATGTCCGTAGGTGCTGAGCAAATGGTTCAATCTGTTGAACTCATTGCTGAAACCTCTGAGGTGACAGCAACTGGAACACAAAACATGTCTGCGGCTGCGGAAGAACAGCTTGCGGCTATGGAGGAAATAACAGCTTCGTCTTCGTCGCTTTCCAAAATGGCTGAGGACCTTCAAGAGAAAGTCGGGAAATTTAAAGTCTAACTACTTTTCACATGTTAAATAACGATGGGACTACTTTAATTTAGCGGACTCAGTGGACTATTTCTACTATGAAAAGATGGAGCAATTAAATAATTTAAAATCTGTCCATATTGAAAGATTTAAAGGGTATACGCAATTTACTAGTTTGAAGGAATTTAATAAACATGGAAATGTGGATGTTGAAGTTTAATTATGCCTTCATAAAGGCGGAACGTGTAGGTTCGAAGCAACTGGTTCGATTTGCGGCTAAACTTCCCTGGGTATGCAATGCAAAAATCAGGACGACCTTAAAAGCGATCAACGAAGAGTACCATGATCACGAGATTTCTCGTTCTACCTTTAAAGGAGGATCGGAAAAGCTAAAAAGCTGGGGCTCCTTACTCTCCATGAAACAGAAAGAAAAATGGCTCTCAATCTAGTAACAGAAGTCCGAGAATCCCCAACAGATTCTCGGACTCATTAATAATGAATGGCTTCATTTGGATATGTTGAACTTGGCTCCTCATACAAGCTTTTTAAAGTTTACTTCAAGATCCATGGATCTCTTTAAAGTATTATAAACAGGTGAATGATTGAGCGCCTTGGTGCAAAAATCAGAAAAATCACTGTCCTCAAGCTCAGCATATAAATAAACGGTTACCGTTATTTTATTTATACACGGTTCTTCATCATAACCTCTTACACCTAACAAGGATAGAGGGTTTTCCAGTGAAAGATTCAAAACTCCTTCAATTTCTTCAATAATGGAACCCTTCTTTTTGGACTGTTCTAAAAGCGTTAATAGAATGCTACTTAAAACAGACCCTGCGAAATATTCTAGACTGCTAATTTGCTCGTATTCCGAGTCAAAACTTACTTGCTTTTCAATCTGAAAGCTATTTTTATTTGTATACATTTTCACAGATGAGAGATCATTAGACGTTCCCCTAAAGCTCATATCAAAAACTCTGGACTCATATAATGAGTTTATTTTATCTCTCGGCTCGTTATTCATAGTTGCTCCTTAGCATTGAAGCAGCTTCTGTTAGTGAGCGAATTTTACCCGAGATAGTTTCAAGTATGTTAACTGGACTATTTGAGAAGGTTGCAAACCCGCAGTCAGTATTGAGCCATATTTTTTCCTTTGGAAGTTCATTTATGGCTTCTTCCACTCTTGAAAGAATCGAGTCGATTGTCTCAATTTCATCTGTACGTGGATTGATGACACCTAAACCAAGTGCTGTATTCTTAAGAATTCTTGTATCAGACAATAAGGAACTCAGCTCTCCTGCCCTTGGTGTTGAGAATTCAAGTGTCAATAGATCGGGATTTACCTTCGCAAATAACTCAAGCAGCGGCGTATAGGGCCCTGTCAATAATATGCTCTCATTTTTGCTCCAGTTTCCTCTGCAGACATGAAGAGAAGTAACAGTCTTTGTTCTATCAATATACTCCATAATTTGCCCAATCAAGGAACTGGCGAATTCTAACTCCTCTTTAGGATCCTTTCTTTCGGAAAGAGCCGCGCACATAAACGACCTTGGCTTTCCATCTGTGAAAACAACCTCGGTCAATACTGGTTCATCAAATTGAATCACATCAACTCCGATGTTGATCAGAGTGTCTATCTCTTCCTTCATAATCTTTATAACATCTTGCCCAAGTTCCTCCTTACTCCCGTAAAACTTACTGGAGAGATTAGGAAGCCACATTGATCTAGTAAGAAGATAGGGACCTGGTAATGTAATCTTTACGGGTTTATTGGTAAATTTCTTCATTGTCCTAAGCTCATCTGCGACAATACCACCTTTGTATTTCAGCTTGCCGACACAAATGGCATTTTTAATACTGATTGCTGGAACATCAAGCGTGGTCAAAATAGTTTCAAAAGCTTGTTTATCATCAATATAATCGAGCATTTCACTCATGCTCATCATTTCAACGCCACCAATTTTATCGGCAATGAAGGACACATAGTTATCCCGCCCAATTTCTCCACTTGTGATGATGTCAATCCCAAGATCCTCTTGTAGCTTAATCACCTTTTCGGTTTCCATCTCAATCAGCTCGTTAAAGTCACTTCGTTCAATCGTTCCTCTTCTCATCTTTCTGAGTGCGCTTAGAACCTCTTTTGATCTAGGCATGCTTCCCATTAAAGTAGTAGGAAATAGCGGTAATGGCCTTTTCATTTTTCTCATCTCCTAAAGTGGATGTAAATAGGTAAAGAGAAGCAACAGATAACCAACGCTTCTCTTTTTCAAGGCTGTTGTTGTATAAACTAGTTTAATAGAAGCGGTTGATTCTGATCGACACGTGAAATTTGATTTATCAAAAATTACGTGTTAAGGAACTTCAGATAATCATTCGCTTCACGTAATTGCTCAAATCCTGTAATTCTGCCTTCAACCCATTCCTTTAGGCCTTCCATATCCATCATCTTCTTATGGTCTTCATTATTGTAATCCATTTTATTAAGCACCTTTTCCCATTCTATAAACCTTTCCGTTGAAAACTCAGGATGTGCAACGAAAATACAGTGATCAAATACATCTGTCGTATCAATACATAACAATTGATTCTCATCAATCGTGCCATCCTTCTTCCAAGCTTCCCAGTTTAAATCCAATGTGACAGATGCGTCTACAGTACCTGCCAACAATGCTTTGAGAGCATCTAACTCTCCTCCTACATGGTCGCCATGAAGACCGATGCCAATATTAAACAATTTCTCCGTGTAATCCTCACCATACTCAAGCCCATATTTTTTATGTAAAAAGTTGATCGGGATCAGTCTTGCTTGAGGTGAGTCGATAGCACCAAAACCAATCATCTTGCCCTTTAACCCCGCAACATTTGTGATACCGCTATCTTTTCTGACAATGATGCAGGTCTTTCTGTCTCTATCCGTATCTCTCATTGAACCCATCTGGCATTTTCCATCGGTTCGCAAATACGTGTCCAACCATGCTAGAGGAGAATTCCAGGCAATGTCTATTTCCCTGTTCAATAATCCGTCTACCTGACCTTCATAATCCTTATAAAAGACACATTCTATTTCAAGCCCTTCCTCCTTGAAAAAATCAGCTATAATCCCCCAGATCACTGTAACCCGCGGATCATAAATAACGGCTCCTACTTTTATTTTATCGTTATTCAATGAACTCACTCCTCCCTGTTTATTATGGAATCCTCTGACCTGTTAATGCTTTACCAAGCCAAACATTCAGAACGTCGGTGCTTGGAGCCATAACTTGCCCTGCATATGCATCTCTCAAAAGTCTCTCAATCGGTAATGCCTTATTGTAGGCTTTTCCTCCTCCAACTCTCATAGCAAGCGTTCCACAGTCGATTGCAGCTTCAGATGCGAAAATTCTGGCCGCCAGGATCTTTGCAAGTGCATCTGCATCTCCGTTCGCTCCTGTTTGTGCTGCATCTAAGGTCATTGCTTTTGCTACAGTTGCCTGTTTATAAATATGGCCGATATGTACTTGGACTGTTTCAATATTAGAAAGTGAACGTCCATCAGGGTATTTCCGATCCACAGCATGATGGCTTACGATTTCAAACATATGCATGGCAATACCACTATATACTGCACCTAATCCTAGGATGAAGAATGGGGCTACGACTTTGAATACTTGCTCTTCACCAGAGCCTTCTTCTCCAATGCGGTAAAAGGAGTGCAAAGTCACATTATCAATGTGCATCGGACATGACGAGTTCCCCCTCATTCCAAGACCTTGCCAATCTGAACTTGCAAACGTTAAGCCTTTTTCCTCCAGAGGGATGACCCAGTTGTTTATTTTTTCTTCTTCTACAGATGGCGCTAGAACGAGATAATAAGAAGCATACGTAGCCGAAGTGACCATGCTCTTTGTACCGTTAAAAGTTGTGTAGTCACCATTAACCTCAGCTGTAATTTCTGGTTTATAGAAGTGTGTTCCTGTCCCGATTTCGCTATAGGCTAAAGCTAAGAACTTCCCCTTTTCTACAATATCTGTAAAAATCTCTTTCTTAAGTTCGTCACTTCCATGCGTTAAAACACACATCAAGGCAACATTATGCATCATATAGCAAAGAGCAGTAGTCGCACACGTCTCTGCAAAGGCTAGACAAGCCTGGGCATGTTCGACAAGTCCTTTGCCGTATCCACCATATTCTTCAGGTACAAGCAATTTTAAAAAGCCCTTTTCCCCCAGTGCCTTGAACGATTCTTCAGGAAATCTCAACTCCTGATCCGTCAATTCAGTGTAGGGTCGTATGTAGGACTTTGCAAAATCCTTGCCATCTTGATAAACATTGTTCATGATCTGTCCTCCTTGTGAATGGAATCTTGTTTTTTAAGAGTCTATGACACTACCATTATGAGGATATACATATTTATTATTACAAAAATAACATTTACTTACAACAAAGTACCACACTTGTTAAAAATTCTCAATATTGTGAATATTATTTATTAGCTATTTATAATCCGCACCTATACCAGAACCTCGACCTTTTTTAACCTACTTCTCATTTTTAGATGTTTTTTTCTTTTGGACATAAAAACACCCCTTTAGACAATCATATCTAAAGGGGTGAAACGGTGAATTTTTTATAAACGGTATAACTTTCTTCAAAACGGTACGACTTTATGTCAAAGCCACAATCTCATATTTAATTAAAACTTACTTACTCTACCGTTACACTTTTTGCTAAGTTTCTGGGCTTATCAACATCACAATCCCGGTGCAAGGCTGCATAATAAGCGATTAGTTGCATTGGAATAACTGAAACAAGTGGTGTCAACAGCTTATGAACCGTTGGGATAACAAATGTGTCGTCCTTCTCTTCCATACCTTCCATACTAATGATACAAGGTGCTGCACCACGTGCTACAACCTCTTTCACATTCCCACGAATACTTAAGTTTACATGGTCTTGTGTCGCAAGTGCCACAACAGGCGTTCCATCTTCAATTAAAGCAATTGTACCATGCTTTAGTTCCCCACCAGCAAAGCCTTCTGCTTGAATATAAGAAATTTCCTTCAACTTTAAAGATCCTTCTAAGCAAACATAGTAATCAGTGGCACGCCCAATAAAGAAGCAATTACGAGTTACTGATAGGAAGTCACGAGCAATTTGTTCAAAGCTTTCCTTCTGGTCACAAAGTGTTTCCATCACACTCGCGACGATGCCAAGCTCTTGAAGTGGATCAAAATCTAATTCAATCCCCTTTGCCTTTGCTGTGTCGACAGCTAACAACGTAAAGACAGCCATTTGTGCCGTATAGGCTTTCGTTGAAGCTACTGCAATTTCAGGTCCTGCATACGTGTGTAGTGTAAAGTCTGCTTCACGAGATAGCGTAGAACCAGGGACATTTGTAACCGTCAGTGTTTTGTATCCAAGCTTCTTCACTTCAACAAGTACACCACGAAGGTCTGCCGTCTCTCCACTTTGAGAGATAAATACAAAGAGTGGGTTTTTCGATAATACAGGCATATTGTATAAAAACTCACTTGCAATATGAACCTCTACTGGACAGTTTGTGAGCTTTTCGATTAATTGCTTTCCGACAAGCCCTGCATGATAACTTGTGCCAGCTGCAATAATATAGATACGATCTGAAGAAGTCATCGCTTGGCGAATATCCTCTTCTAAGCGCACAGATCCATCTTCATTTTGATATTTTTGGATGATGTTTCTCATCACAAAAGGTTGTTCATCAATTTCTTTTAACATGAAATGAGGATAAGTTCCTTTTTCAATATCACTCTCATCTAATTCTGCTGTAAAAGGGTCACGCTCAACAACCGTCCCCTCTAATGTTTTAACCGTTACATTATCACGAGTGACAATGACAAGCTCCTCATCCATAATCTCAAGGAATTGATTTGTCACTTGAAGCATGGCCATTGCATCTGAAGCAATGACATTCACCCCATCACCAACTCCAATTAGTAATGGGCTTTTATTCTTACCCACATACACCTTACTAGAATCTTGCTTATCTAGAATGGCCGTTGCATACGAACCTTTGAGAAGAGATAACGTCTTGCTAATTGCGGCTTCTACGTCCTTTTCTTCGCGAGCAAAACGTTCCACAAGCTGAACAATAATCTCCGTATCTGTATCACTAGTAAGCTCAATATCTGCTAAGTATTCACGTTTAAGTTTCTCATAGTTTTCAATAACGCCATTATGAACAAGAGTAAATCGCTCTGTTTCGCTTTGATGTGGATGCGCATTAACACGACTTGGTACGCCGTGTGTTGCCCAACGAGTGTGCCCAATTCCAGCCGTTCCGCTCACCGCTGTATCCACCACATTACGCAATGCAGCTATTCGTCCCTTTTCTTTAAATACATGGACTCCATCCTTATTGACGATGGCGATTCCCGCTGAATCATATCCTCTATATTCAAGCTTTTCAAGACCACGTAATAAAACTTCCTTAGCATCTTTAGATCCAATATAACCTACAATTCCACACATAGAATAAGTACCTCCCGTAGTTGGGGGCAAGTGACATCGAGGGCATCTTGCCCCCACTCTTTGTTTGTCTTTTTATGCATGTAAACTTCTGACTTTGTGCAAAGAGTCACCTCTTTGTTTTTTCAGAAGCTTAACGGCTGCCATGCTGCAACCGGAGGGCATCCGCCGAACCATCGATAAACCCTCTCCTCGTCAACTACCCTTTTTTCCTAAGGATAGTCCTGGCGCTTTATAAATCTTTCAAACAATCCTCCTTTCAAGGATAAATCAGATTAATCATACAAGAATGAGGTCAGTACGTCAATCATCAACAAAACCCAACACTCTTCGTAATCTTGATGGCTCTATTAAAAATATGCATAAGTATCGTCAAACGTGATACTTATGCATCGAATTTTTCTATTCTGTTAAACCCATTTCAGCTTTTACCACTTCAGCAATTTCGTTAACGTATTGTTCGCAAAGCTCACTCGTTTTCGCCTCAACCATAACACGAACTAAAGGCTCTGTTCCTGAAGGTCTAACTAAAACGCGGCCATCCCCATTCATTTCTGATTCAACTTTCTCAATTGATGCACTTACCCGAGCGTTTTCCTGAACCCCATGTTTATCAGTGACAGGAATATTCACAAGTTTCTGCGGGAATGTTTGCATCTCAGCAGCTAGTTCAGATAATGGTCTATTTGTCATTTTCATGATATTTACAAGCTGAAGAGCTGACAGCATACCGTCTCCTGTCGTAATATGATCTAGGAAAATAATATGTCCTGATTGCTCTCCTCCTAGATTATAGCCACCTTTACGCATCTCTTCCATAACGTAACGATCGCCTACCCCAGTTTGCTTTGTGTCAATATTATACTCCCGAAGCGCCTTATAAAAGCCAAGGTTGCTCATCACCGTAGATACGACTGTACCATGGTTCAACCAGCCTTGCTCTTTCATATACTTTGCACAGATAAACATAATATGGTCTCCATCAACAATTTGACCTTTTTCATCCACAGCAATCAAGCGGTCCGCATCACCATCAAACGCTAGCCCTATATTCGCACCCTTTTCAACAACAAGGCTTGCTAAATCCTCGGGATGCGTAGAGCCACAGCCCTCATTAATATTCAACCCATTTGGTGAAGTTCCCATTGTTGAAATATCAGCTTCCAAATCTGCAAATAAATGCGGGGCCAAGGAAGAGGCCGCACCATGTGCACAATCTAAGACAATGTGAATTCCCGCAAAGTCCTCTTGTACTGTTTGTTTTAGGAACTGTAAATATTTCTGACCACCTTCAAAATAGTCATTCACTTGACCTAAAGCAGCACCAGTAGGGCGTGGCAGTCCGTCTTCAGAATCTAAAAGTTTCTCGATTTCCTTCTCTTGTTCATCTAGAAGTTTAAAGCCATCAGGCCCAAAAAATTTAATACCGTTGTCAGGAACAGGATTATGAGAAGCCGATATCATCACACCAGCATCCGCGCTTAATGCTTTCGTTAAGAAGGCAACACCTGGGGTTGAAATAACACCTAGACGCATTACCTCTGCTCCAATTGAAAGCAATCCTGCCACAAGAGCACTTTCTAACATTTCACCTGAGATTCTAGTATCACGTCCGATAACAATTCTCGGCTTCTCTCTTTCCTTCGTGAGCACATAGCCGCCCATTCTACCTAATTTAAACGCAAGCTCAGGTGTAAGTTCAGTATTTGCCACACCTCTTACACCATCTGTACCAAAATATTTACCCATTATATAATCTCTCCTTAATATCCTTACTCAGAACGTGTCGTTATTCTTATGTGAATATTTTCTTCCTCTGGAATAAAACGAATATTCGGTGGTCCATTAAATTGAATTGGTACTTCTTGTTCACCTACTGATTCTTCACTTATATCAATAAATGCTTGCATGTCGTCCAATGTTAATTTATCGAGCAATGTTTTGGAACCAAGAATTGTTACGGATGTTTGATCTGATTGTCCTTCTGCAAAACTAACATCAAACGAATCCGTAGATCCTATGATTTCAATTGGAATGTCTGTCCAGACAATTGATTGCTCCTCAGAAACAGTGACGTGTACTTTAACAACCTCAGGGTCAATATTTTCAACACCTCTCGGTACAGGAAGAGGCACTTCAAGTGTTTGGCTTTCTGTCACTTCGTCAAGGTTAATGATGACTCCCTCAAGTATATTAATATCATCGATGACTTCACTTGGTCCATAAATCGTAACCGAGTTTGGTTCAACTGTAATTGAATCCACACTTAGCCCTTCGCGTAATGATCCTTCACGGCTAACTTTCACTGGAACAGATTTATTTGGACTCGTCACAGGTACTCTCACATCAACAATAGAAGGATCTACATTCAACTGCAGTTCATCCCCATTATCGTCGTACAACTTTACTGGTACAGCTTCTTCTATTCCCTTGTTCGCCCCTGCTACGTTCACATAGGCTTTTGCCGAAGCAACAGATGCAATGATTTCTCTAGCAGCTGTTACTTCGACATTCATCGGTGTGACAATAGGTGTGCCGACCGTATACCCCTCTTCTACTTGTTCGGCATTTATCAATTCAACATCAACAGGTAATGAAGTTGTCTGCTTCTCCTGTAGTTCCACCCTTACAAATTGAGGGACAATTGAAACGGTTAACTCACTTGGGAAACCACGATGTTGAACACTCAATGTGTGAACTCCTTCTTCTCGCTCCGTTACATCAACAAAAACCTCGTAAGTTGGACGAATAAGCTGGAAATATGTAATGACACTTTGCGGCCCACGGATATTGACTTGGACGTGCTCCGTTTTATCAGTCACCGCATAATTCTCATCGTCGTATAATACGGTTAGCTCTACTTCTTCCAATGTATAGGAACCATTACTAATAGATGGTAGGACACCAGGTTGGCTACTAATATTATCCAAATTTACCATTGTAAAGAGCATTAATGCAATAAAAAAAGAAATGATTTTTACAAACCAATGGCTATTAAACAATCTATCCATTTTTCTTCCCTCCCCATTGCCAACGAGAAGACGAGGTTTGTTTTGTATCCGTAAGAAACTCTTTTTCAAGAAGCATTCTTAACTGCTCTTCATCTAAATCACGATGTAGCTCGCCATTTTTCGTTAACGAAATATTTCCTGTTTCCTCTGAGACAATAATTGTGACACAATCTGTTACCTCACTAACCCCTAATGCGGCTCTATGCCGCGTACCAAGTTCTTTTGAAATGAAGGGATTTTCTGATAGAGGTAGATAACAGGCGGCTGCTAATATTGTATTTTCTTTCAAAATTACTGCGCCATCATGAAGTGGTGTATTTGGAATAAAAGTATTAATCAGGAGCTCTGATGTTAGGTTTGCATTCATTTGAATGCCTGTTTCCACATAATCATTCATGCCTGTCTCTCGCTCCAATGACATTAAAGCTCCAATCCTACGCTTACCCATATAGGTTGAGGCTTTTACGATGGAGTTAATTGATTTTTGAATAAGGTCTTCCTCAGGTACTGATCGACTTGAGAATAACTTACCTCTTCCTATTTGTTCAAGACCACGTCTAAGTTCAGGCTGAAAAATAATAATAATAGCAAGTAAACCATAGGTTACGGTTTGTGACATAATAAATTCAAGTGTACGCAAACCAAAGAAACTACTTAGTAACCATACAGCAAGTATGACGGTAATCCCTTTTACTAACTGTACAGCTTTCGTTCCTCTTATAATCATAATGAGTTTGTAGACAACATAGGTCACAAGCAATATATCTACAATTTGTCCAAAATAATTGAGCACACGAAAGTCTTCTATCGGAAACATTCTTTTCCTCCAAATCCTTGGCATCAAAAAAGCATCGCTCTAAAAATGAGCAATTCATATTACAGCTTTTACATATTTATACTTGCGCAAACATCATTTATCGTTCATTAACAGTTACATTATATCACAAAGATGAGTAAAGCTCGTCTCAAAACCCCTTTACCGACGCAATACCTCTCTAGAAAGGCTATGTAGAGGGGTTTCTAACCTATTCATCCTTCACAAGAGAAATAGACTCTGTAAAGATGTTCTTTATATGGTACCAAACCCACTCTAATGCTTGATTCACTTCGGAAACTTCACCAGTCACATGTCCTGCCGAGGCATAATAAGGCTCACTATTTACAAGTAAGATATTCCCCCGAACTTCTCCTTCAACAAGAAGATCACCATTTCGAACAACGAGGTCGCCTTCAATAATTTCTCCTTCAGGAACAACAACTTTCCCACTTTCTCGGTCAATAAGAACATTTCCTGAACCAGTAACCGTCACTTGTTCATCACCGTTCACCCAGACCGATGTAACACTTACAGACATCAATAACAAAAAAACCGCAGCTGCAATAGCAAGTGGATGCTTTCTGGTCCATTGTTTCCATACTGATGCAGATTTACGCTTTGGAAGCTTTGCCATGACCGCGCCTGTAAAGTTAGCTGGCGCCTCGATATGCGAAGAGCTCTGAACAAAGGCAATCGCTTTTTTTAATTCCCTTAAGTGTTCATCACATGAGGAACAGTTGGCTACATGCATTTCTAGATCTAGCTTTTCTGTTTCTGTTGCATCACCATCTAAATATTTATGAATTAGTTCGAAATAACGATGTTCACAATTCATGACACTGCCCTCCCTCTATACATGACGCATCCGCTTTCGCAATGCTTCTCGCCCTCGATGAATTCTCGTCTTTACTGTAGAAACGGGCATATCTAAAATACTACTAATTTCTTTTAATGAAAGATCCTCAATATATTTTAAAATAATTGCCGTCCGGTACTTTATTGGTAATTTATTAATCTCATCTTGGATCCATTCTTGCATTTCCAACGTGACAACCTGATCTTCAGGAAGTTCCTGTTCTGCAGCAATTTGTGATTCATACGTAAGTCCCTCAGCACCATTCACCGCATCTTGAAGAGAAAAATCAGCCTTTTTCTTCCGCAAGCGATCAATCGCAACATTAGTTGCTATCCGAAATAACCACGTCGAAAATTTCCTCTCCAGGTCAAATCGTTCAATATTTGTGTATGCACGGAGAAAGGCTTCCTGGGCAACGTCTTGCGCTTCCTGTGGGTTGCCAACCATTCGATAGGCAACTTGATACACTTTATCTTTATACAATTCAACAAGCTCAGCAAATGCTTCCTCGTCACCTTTTCGAACTTCTTTAATCAGTCGTTTCACTAATTTCTCCATAGCTATACCCCTGCTCACAATGTCTCTCTTTTATTTATACGAATGTCATTCTAATTCGGTTTCATTCTTTCTTCTATTCTAACACGGAACATTCAAATAAATAGGACAAAATGTTTTACACACCCTTTTTTGGGTATACTTACAAATAAGAACATTAATTACAAACAACAACTTTGTCTATAATCGCTTAAATATTAACAGAAGGGACGTGACGTCGATGAGTTCAAAATCTGTCACACAACTACTGCAAGAAATCGAAGCTAACCGCCAAACTTTAAATGAACTAGCAAACTCCAAAGGCTTACACTCAGAAGATATCATTATCCAAAGTCAAAAATTAGACAAGCTATTAAACAGATATTCCACTATAGCAAATTGAAAAGTTCAAAAAAAGCCTTAGATAAGTGTATCTAAGGCTTTATATTTATATATGTATGGTGGAGCCTAGCGGGATCGAACCGCTGACCTCCTGCGTGCAAGGCAGGCGCTCTCCCAGCTGAGCTAAGGCCCCATATCTTTGGAGCGGAAGACGGGATTCGAACCCGCGACCCCCACCTTGGCAAGGTGGTGTTCTACCACTGAACTACTTCCGCAAATGAGCCATGAAGGATTCGAACCTTCGACCCTCTGATTAAAAGTCAGATGCTCTACCAACTGAGCTAATGGCTCGAAAATGGCTGGGCTAGCTGGATTCGAACCAACGCATGACGGAATCAAAATCCGTTGCCTTACCGCTTGGCGATAGCCCAATAATAAATGGTGGAGGGGGACGGATTCGAACCGCCGAACCCGAAAGGAGCGGATTTACAGTCCGCCGCGTTTAGCCACTTCGCTACCCCTCCAGATTAATGAGAATTTAGTATTCATCATTCTAGGCCTATGATCGTAAAATAATAGATCTTCTACGCAGCCGCAAGTAGCATGAGAGACTTGGTGCCGGCCAGAGGACTTGAACCCCCAACCTACTGATTACAAGTCAGTTGCTCTACCAATTGAGCTAGGCCGGCCTGATAATTCCCTAACTAAGAATATAGTCTTCAAAAACCATTAGACAATCCACGTTAGCCTAGAGGTCAAAAAAGGAAACTTATCCAGCAAATATATGGTGGAGGATGACGGGATCGAACCGCCGACCCCCTGCTTGTAAGGCAGGTGCTCTCCCAGCTGAGCTAATCCTCCAATTGAAAATTTTGGTGACCCGTACGGGAATCGAACCCGTGATACCGCCGTGAAAGGGCGGTGTCTTAACCGCTTGACCAACGGGCCAAATTAAAATAAAAACTATATCTTTCTCTCTGGCACAAAAAATATTATAACTAATTTAAAATAAGAAGGCAACCCTTTTTTTATTTTTTAGGAATCTTATTATAAATATCTTGAATATACGAACATATATTCCTATAATGAAGAAAAGGAGTGGTTACTTTGAACTCAAAAGAAAATTCACATAATTTTAAACTTATGACTCTTTTAAACCATGTTCGCTATCAAGCAAAAGAAGAAACTAGAATAGAAGTGGCTGAATGTATGCTAGATTATGGCATCGATATTAAACTAGTGGGAGCTGTTACAGGTTTAAAAATGAGTCAAATCACGCATACAAAGAAAAATAAGGTGTGATAAGTTCACTAAGAACCCCTCAGTAAAAAGTGGATTTCTTGAGTTCCTCTCACCCACCTCTACTAATCTGATAGAGGTACAACATAACTATGCTTGCTCAAGATTTTCTCACTCAATAATTGATATATTAAGTAACCTCAAGTTCTAAAAGAAATATATCATTTAGATTTTTTCATAAAGTCTTCACTTTTCATTTCTTGCTATATAATGTGATAAAATGGAGTAAGCTCATGTGTTTATGGATGGAGGAAACAAACGTGCAATTAACCGCATACACAGATTATTCTTTACGCCTTCTATTATTTCTAGGCAGTCAAAATTCAGGAAAAAGATCAAGTATAAAAGAAATTGCTAGTGCTTATCAGTTATCAATTAATCACCTAAGTAAAATCGTTCATGAGCTCGGGAAAAAGGGACTTATCCATACTGTCCGAGGGAGAAATGGGGGAATTGAGTTAGCTTTAGACCCTATAGATATCAATATTGGAGCAGTCGTCCGCCAAACAGAGGACCTCACGTTGGTCGAGTGCTTTGATCCAGAGTTGAATCGATGTGTTGTTAGTCCTGCTTGTCAATTAAAACATATTCTTTATGATGCAACAGAAGCCTTTTTATCCGTCCTAGACGAATACACACTAGCAGACATTCTTAATAATAAAGAACACCTCAATTTTTTATTACAGAACAATTAGAGATAAATTAAATTCGTAAAGTTAATATAGTACCCTTTCTCAGAAATATTCGAGCCTCCCCACTACCCTAGTTAAGGTGGGGTGAAGGTTCCCAGCTAAGAAAACTTGGAACTTTCAAAATTGAATTCAATTGCTTTACTTTAATTATTCAAAATAGGCCTTTTTAGGATGGATATTCCGTCCTCTTCTACTTCTATAAAAATTGGTATGCGTTCCTCTTTACTCGCTCTAGTACACCCTGAAGTTACCAGTGGTTCCCCCAACATATAATAGATCCGTTAAATGTATTTAGTCCTTCGGGGATACAAAAAGCATCTTCCAACAATCGCTGAAAGATGCATTATATATGTATTCCTCTGGAGCTTCCAAGCGGATTTGAACCGCTGACCCCTACCTTACCATGGTAGTGCTCTACCTGCTGAGCTATGGAAGCAAAATGGCTCCACAGGTAGGACTCGAACCTACGACCGATCGGTTAACAGCCGATAGCTCTACCACTGAGCTACTGTGGAATAATTAAAATTTCGCCTGGCAACGTCCTACTCTCGCAGGGGGAAGCCCCCAACTACCATTGGCGCTGAAGAGCTTAACGACCGTGTTCGGCATGGGAACGGGTGTGACCTCTTCGCTATCGCCACCAGACTTCAGATAACCTTTGAATGTCTTTGTCAGCTGCGCAGTCTTCGCTCATGTCGTGTATTGATATACACTCAATTGCTCAGCCACTTGCTTCCTCGACCTTCTTGGTTCTCTTTGTCTTGATGTTAAATCAAGATGTAATTGAAAGAATAGTTCTCTCAAAACTAGATAATGTGTAAACATTCATGTCAAGAAATATTGGATAAGTCCTCGACCGATTAGTATCTGTCAGCTCCACGTGTCGCCACGCTTCCACACCAGACCTATCAACCTCATCATCTTTGAGGGGTCTTACTGGATTACTCCATGGGAAATCTCATCTCGAGGGGGGCTTCATGCTTAGATGCTTTCAGCACTTATCCCTTCCACACGTAGCTACCCAGCGATGCTCCTGGCGGAACAACTGGTACACCAGCGGTGTGTCCATCCCGGTCCTCTCGTACTAAGGACAGCTCCTCTCAAATTTCCTGCGCCCGCGACGGATAGGGACCGAACTGTCTCACGACGTTCTGAACCCAGCTCGCGTACCGCTTTAATGGGCGAACAGCCCAACCCTTGGGACCTACTTCAGCCCCAGGATGCGATGAGCCGACATCGAGGTGCCAAACCTCCCCGTCGATGTGGACTCTTGGGGGAGATAAGCCTGTTATCCCCAGGGTAGCTTTTATCCGTTGAGCGATGGCCCTTCCATGCGGAACCACCGGATCACTAAGCCCGACTTTCGTCCCTGCTCGACTTGTAGGTCTCGCAGTCAAGCTCCCTTATGCCTTTGCACTCTACGAATGATTTCCAACCATTCTGAGGGAACCTTTGGGCGCCTCCGTTACTGTTTAGGAGGCGACCGCCCCAGTCAAACTGCCCACCTGACACTGTCCCTGAACCGGATCACGGTCCGAGGTTAGAATGTCAGCACAGTCAGGGTAGTATCCCACCGACGCCTCCACGTAAGCTGGCGCTCACGCTTCCAAGGCTCCTACCTATCCTGTACAAACTGTACCAACATCCAATATCAAGCTACAGTAAAGCTCCATGGGGTCTTTCCGTCCTGTCGCGGGTAACCTGCATCTTCACAGGTACTATAATTTCACCGGGTCTCTCGTTGAGACAGTATCCAAATCGTTACACCATTCGTGCGGGTCGGAACTTACCCGACAAGGAATTTCGCTACCTTAGGACCGTTATAGTTACGGCCGCCGTTTACTGGGGCTTCAATTCAGAGCTTCTCCTAAAAGGATAACCCCTCCTCTTAACCTTCCAGCACCGGGCAGGTGTCAGCCCCTATACTTCGCCTTGCGGCTTCGCAGAGACCTGTGTTTTTGCTAAACAGTCGCTTGGATCTATTCACTGCGGCTCTCTCGGGCTTGCACCCTACTAGAGCACCCCTTCTCCCGAAGTTACGGGGTCATTTTGCCGAGTTCCTTAACGAGAGTTCTCCCGCGCGTCTTAGAATTCTCTTCTCGCCTACCTGTGTCGGTTTGCGGTACGGGCACCTCTCACCTCGCTAGAGGCTTTTCTAGGCAGTGTAGGATCAGGAACTTCGGTACTTAATTTCCCTCGCCATCACAGCTCAGCCTTCGCGAGAAGCGGATTTGCCTACTTCTCAGCCTAACTGCTTGGACGCACATATCCATCAGTGCGCTTACCCTACCTTACTGCGTCCCCCCATTACTCAAACGGTGAGGAGGTGGTACAGGAATTTCAACCTGTTGTCCATCGCCTACGCCTTTCGGCCTCGGCTTAGGTCCCGACTTACCCTGAGCGGACGAGCCTTCCTCAGGAAACCTTGGGCTTTCGACGGAGGGGATTCTCACCCCTCTTTTCGCTACTCATACCGGCATTCTCACTTCTAAGCGCTCCACCAGTCCTCTCGGTCTGACTTCGCTGCACTTAGAACGCTCCCCTACCACTGACACCATACGGTGTCAATCCATAGCTTCGGTGATACGTTTAGCCCCGGTACATTTTCGGCGCAGAGTCACTCGACCAGTGAGCTATTACGCACTCTTTAAATGGTGGCTGCTTCTAAGCCAACATCCTGGTTGTCTGGGCAACTCCACATCCTTTTCCACTTAACGTATACTTTGGGACCTTAGCTGATGGTCTGGGCTGTTTCCCTCTTGACTACGGATCTTAGCACTCGCAGTC
>NZ_KZ454943.1:2122613-2190074 GCF_002797395.1 Bacillus solitudinis | reverse complement strand
TACGAGTAAGCCGTTACCTTACCAACTAGCTAATGCGCCGCGGGCCCATCCCTTAGTGATAGCCGGAGCCATCTTTGAGAACATGCGCATGAACGCTCGTTCTATCATCCGGTATTAGCACCGATTTCTCGATGTTATCCCGGTCTAAGGGGCAGGTTGCCCACGTGTTACTCACCCGTCCGCCGCTAACCTTTAGGAGCAAGCTCCTAAAGGTCCGCTCGACTTGCATGTATTAGGCACGCCGCCAGCGTTCGTCCTGAGCCAGGATCAAACTCTCCATAAAAGTGTTTGAGTTGTTTTACCAACAGGCTCAAAAATATCGCTAACGATATTACATAATAAATTGACGAGATTTGATTTATCGAAATAAAACAATCTCTATTTTTTCGCTTGGCTTTTGTTCAGTTTTCAAAGAACTCGTCATCGTGTTTTTGCGACATTCATTATAGTAACATACTTAAGCACAGCAAGTCAACAAGTTTCCCTAATAACTTTTCCGGTGTAAATGTTGCATTTCTTGCGGTGCTTATTAATATAGCATGTCCAGCTTTGCAAGTCAACAACTTCCCTATACTTTTTTTGTTTTTCTTGAGATTTCTGTTACTGTGAGTTTCTTCTACTATGTAGCATATATCTCATTCTATCCTTTGGTGACACAAATCTTTTTGAAATACCGTAAATAATTTTATATTTATCCTCCATTGCCCGTTTAACAACACTATCGATTCTCGGATCAGATAAATCTAATAGGAGCTCCTCCATCTCTCTTTTAAGCATATACTCCATTTCTTTAACTTCTTTCTTGTTTAACATAAAACCTAACATACAAACACCTCGACTTTTGAGACTGACAACATTTAAATTTGATGCTACTTAGTAGAGTATGGTTCAAAGGCTGAAACTAATTTATAGTCACCTTTGCAATTACTATTATTAAATTGTTTTCTATTCAAGCGGTTTTTATTCATATCCTGTCCTGGTTTGCATAAATTTATGGTAAAGATGGACGAGGGGGAGCCGAACATGAAGTTTATTTGGGTATTTCACGCCAAGCATATTAAACAATTCTCAATTATTATTCTCGCCGCGTTTTTTGCTGCTGGACTAATCTATGTCGAACGCTCACAGCTTACTGTATTTTCTACGCCAGAAGGACCACAGGCATTTTACCGTGCTGAGATTGACACAAATCAAATTGCCCTCACCTTTAATTTAAGCTGGGGTGAGCAGAGGATCGGGCCGATTCTCGATGTCCTTGAACAAAGAGAAATTTCAAACGCCACATTTTTTGTTTCTGCTTCGTGGGCAGAAACCTACCCAGACTTAGTAAAAAACATTAAAGAAAGAGGTCATTCTATCGGTAATCATGGCTACCAGTACAAAAGCTATACGAATTGGGAAGATGAAAAAATAAAAAGAGATTTACGACTAAGCCAACAATTGCTGAGCGATTTAACTGGTCAAAAGACAACATTGCTCCGACCGCCCAATGGAGATTTTGATAAACGTGTTCTAAAATTGGCAGAGGGAGAGGGGTTGAATATTATTCATTGGAGTGTGGACTCCCGTGATTATGAAAACCCTGGAGTTGATGCCATTGTTACCAATGTTATGAGTAAGACTACCCCAGGTGATGTTCTACTCTTCCATGCTTCTGATTCAGTGAAGCAAACACATAAAGCTCTTCCTATCATTATCGATCAACTCAGAGATAAAGGTTTCGATTTTTCCACAGTTGATGAGTTAATGGCAAGTACACAAACAAAAACAGAGGAAATCAAATAAGAAATAGAAGCAAAAAGGTCGAGCTTAGGCTCGACCTTTTTATTTCTCTCTTTGCAATTTATGAAGAGTTAACACTTGCCACGTATTGCCTGTAAGCAATGGGGCAATGTAAAGCCAAAGCCATTTCGGCTCGTTTACCGTTAATGCTGGTACCCATTCAATCGTTGTAACTACAACAATAAAAAACACCGTTGGGATAAATGCTCCTGCATTCGTTTCCTTCGCCTTTATATAGGCAATAAATAAACCATACAATAAAAGTAAAACCGGCATTAAAGTAAAGTGAAAAATTGTTTCTCCCTCTGAAGCAAATGCTACATAACGGAAATAAATTAAATCAAACACAACAAAAGCAATAATGACAATTTGTATTCGATTCCATAGGTTTTGTGTTTTAAACAAACCTAAACCGAATCGATGAACGGTTAGGTAAGCGAAAAAACCCATCTGACTAATCAAGCTAAATGCGGCACTTATACCTAATAACCAGATGATACCCCAAAATAAATTTAAAAACCCTTCACTCGTATAAACCGAAAAATCAATAATAAAACCGACAAGTGCACCACTTACACTTCCAATTAACAATGTTGTAAAAAAGAGATAAACAACTTTTCTGCTATTCACAGGCCTGTTCCTCCATCATCCTAGCTTGCTTTCATGATTGTATCAATGACCTCAAAAAAATGCCAGTCAAACAGAACACTCATGCATATTTTCTCGGAAAATATCTCAAATTAATGACAAATGGATAAAAGGAGCGGTTATCTGATGAAGCTTTTACGTGGTCTAATCGTTTTTTGTCTATCTGTATTCATCATAACTGGTTGTGCAACTGCGGAAAACGGTGGCAAAAATCAACCTGATTACGAAAGCACTAAGAAAATGATGGTGGATATGCTTAAGACGGATGAAGGTAAACAAGCGATTCAAGAAATTATGGAAGATGAAGAAGTTCGCAAAGTTCTTGTTATGGACAGTGCTTTTGTGAAAAAAACGATACAAGATACACTCACCTCAGAAGAAGCACAAAAGTTTTGGCAAGACACAATGCAAGATCCCGAATTTGCAAAAACGTTTGCTGAAAGCATGCAGACAGAAAATGAAAAAATATTAAAAGGTTTGATGAAAGACCCAGAATATCAAGGAATGATGTTAACTATTTTACAAGACCCTGAAATGGAAAGTAACGTATTAGAAATTATGAAATCCAAGGAATATCGCCAGCAAGTCATGACAATAATGTCCGAATCCTTTGAAAGTCCATTTTTTACAGCAAAAGTAAACGAGATTTTATCGAAAGTTGCTGAAAAGCAAATGGAGAAACAAGATAGCGGTGGGGGCAAAGAAAAGTCTTCCTAATATAAAAAAGAAGAAGAACCACCTGATGGGGCTCTTCTTCTTTTTTAACGTGCTGTTTTCTTTATGATACGCTCAGCAATTTCTTGATATATTACCCCTATCTGATGTTCTTTATTATAGACAGACGGAGCAAAATCATCCATGTTCACTTCTGGTTGACCGAGAGGAATTTGTCCCAAGACGTCCGTTTTTAATTCCTCCGCTAATCGATCTCCTCCACCTTGTCCAAAAACAAATTCCTTCTCACCCGTTGCAACACTTTCAAAGTAAGCCATATTTTCAATTACACCTAAAATTTCATGATGTGTTTTTATCGCCATCGTTCCTGCGCGTGCTGCTACAAAAGCTGCTGTTGGGTGAGGAGTGGTAACGAGGATTTCTTTAGAATGTGGCAGCATGGTATGTAAGTCTAGTGCGACATCACCAGTACCAGGAGGTAAATCAAGGACTAAATAATCCAGTTCCCCCCATTCAACGTCAGTAAAAAATTGGTTGATCATTTTTCCGAGCATCGGCCCTCTCCAAATAACAGGGGCATTCTCTTCTACAAAGAATCCCATTGATATCACTTTGACACCAAAGCGCTCAACAGGGTATATTTTTTCACCTTGAACTTTCGGACGGTCTTCAATACCCATCATATCAGGAACACTAAATCCGTAAATATCAGCATCGATGATTCCTACTTTTTTACCAAGTCGTGCTAGGGTTGTTGCTAAATTAACGGAAACCGTTGACTTTCCTACTCCACCCTTACCACTCGTTACGGCAATAAAGGTTGTCGAACTATTCGGGGCAAGTAATTCTGGCCCAACATACTCAGGATCATCCAAGCCACCCAATTGTTTAATTTCTAATTCTGTTAACTCTTCAAAGCGTAGCCCGACCGAAACCGCACCTTCACCTTTTAACACGTTAACTACTTCTTGCTGGAGTTCTAGCTGTTCCGCTGTTCCTGTTTTAGCTAGAGCTACTTTTAAGCTGACATTCCCATCTTTCATCTTAATTTCCCGTATACCGCCAGTTTCAACAAGGTTTTTATTTAAGTCACGATCCTTCACTCTCTTTAATGCTTCCCTGACTCCCTCTTCCGTTAACAAAGCCGAAACACCATCCTTCTTTCATTTATATGCCCCTAGTATAGCATACCCCTCTTCCAACGAAAATCGCTTAGTTCTCACATCTCTGGTTCTATTTCATTTGTATAGTAGCGCAAAATACCTTGATAAATGGAGGCAGCCACTTTTTGCTGGTATTGCTCCGTTTGTAAAAGCTCAGCTTCTGTTGGATTAGAAAGGAATCCGGCCTCGACAAGTACTCCAGGTATGACAGCATTTTTTAATAAGAAGATATTCTCAATTGGCTTCGCATATCGATTTGTATTTTCAAGGTTTCGCTTGACTTCATCTTGCACAAACTTGGCTAATGTTTCATTTTCCGAAATCCTACGATTGTAAAACGTTTGCGCACCACTCCATCTCGGAGAAGGTATCGCATTGAGATGCAGGCTAATAAACATATCACCATCTGACTCGTTTACAATTTCAACACGGCGTTTTAAATCCTCCATTTTTCTTTGCCTAATCTTACGTGTATTTTCATGTGCTAGGTCTCGATCCTCTTCACGCGTCATTAAAACAAGTGCTCCTGCTTCTTGTAAATAATCCCGCAGCTGCATACTAATTGAAAGAGTTACATCCTTTTCTAATGCACCTCCATTAGAACTTGCGCCCCCATCTACCCCGCCATGTCCTGGATCAAGAATTATCACTTTTCCTGACAATGGTAATTGCCAGGTTGACCATGAATCACTGCTAATAAATTGATATTGTATAATAAATAATAAGCTCACTACACCAAGGGCAAATGCCCCTCCCTTTATCCACTTTCTCATTAACCGTCCCTCCTCGTCCACTTCCATTATTATATATATTTGGACAAGAGGAGTTTTATGAGATGATTTTTTTGAATCAAGGTTAATGAAGGCGAAGACGTATTAATTTTTCTCCTTCCTGAAATCCTTTTTCCCACCATTCATTAATAAAGACATCACTGACAATTTGTAATGAATCAAACATAAAATCAGCATCCATTAACCATCCTTGTAAAAAGTCAAAAAGCATATGTGTTAATTCAATTATATCTTCTTCACAGCGTTCCTTGACCTCTACTCTTGTTTCACCTAAAAATCCAAAACGACCATACCCTGCACCAAGTAAATACGCATCTATTGCAATATCCATACAGGGATCAATTAAAAATGGATGATTAAGAAAATGAAAAGGGATAATAGGACGAAAATGTCCTTGGACGTTTTCTTTCATTTGTTTTAAGGAGACGTTTCGAAGTACCTTACGTTCAAAATTCCACTGCTTTTCACGTCTCTTTTCTGAAAATGTCGTGACCATCCCCATACAATATCACTCCCCTTTGCTTTCTTTTAGTATGAAGCTTGAAACAGGAGGGCATGCAGTGGAAAAGTTGTCGGAATTCACCAATAAGGAAATTGCGCAACGTTTCTTTACTAAAATCGGAAACAAAAAAGGTCGTACGAAAAAACCGTACGACCTTTAAACTAGTTACTCCATTGTATCGACTAAGTTTGCAACATCATTTGATGATAATACTCCCTCATAAATGTGTAATTCATCCATTAAACCTTTGAATGGAGTATCCCACCAGTTCACACCTAAGCTGAAGCTAGAACTTGTATTAGTAAAGATGTTCGGGAAGTCTGTACCTGTAAATTTCTCTTCGCCATCAACATAAACAATGATTGTCCCTTCATCAACCGTAAATGCTAAATGGGTCCACTCACCTGGAGTTATTGTTAAACCCGTGTTTGCATCATACCATCTGGAACTACCGGACCAGACCATCGTTTCTCCATTTGCAGGGCCATTTGGAAGCAGACTTACCCAGTTATTACTATCTCTAGCTCCAAAGAACGTTGTAGTAAAAGGGGTCACTTGATCCGGATTTACCCAAAGCGAAACAGAATAGGTGTTACTAGAGATAAGCCCATTCGGTAAACGGACGCCTGAAGAACCATTAAATTCTGCAGCATGACCATGCTTACCTTCCGCAAAAGTAATATTGCCTCCTGTATTATCGATTCGATCACCAGTTGGCGTTCCTTCACTGAAATTCTCGGTACTATCGATTAGATGGCCTTCAAAAGTATAATGAGCAACCAGCCCAGCATCTTTGAAAGGTAACACCGTGACATTAAAGCTCTTTGTTTTCGTGATATCATCTTTCATAATTGTCGCAGTAAGTGTAGCCGTCACACTTTCAGCTCCAACTTCTGGACGATTAATTTCTCCTGCTGCAGTAACAACACTTGGATCAGAAGATTCCCATGAAATCTCGGTGTTCTGAGTCCCTTCCGTTGGTAGTGCTAAATTTGAAATAACATTCTCTGTATCACCGATATTTAAATCATTTAAAACAGCCTCAATTACTTCCTCACTTGAACGATTAAGAAGCTTACTTCCCCATACAGATATACCCTCGTTTGACATCGCGGTAAATGTCATAACATGCCTTTCTGATGTTGGATCATATTGACGCACAAATACACCATCATAAATATCTCCATCGATTGTAAGTTCTGCTTGGTTATGGCCAGTTGTCTTCCATGTCCCGTCTACATCTCCAGAGATGGTATTATTCTTGTTTAATGAAATATAAACTGAGCTTTTAATCGTAGGAGAGATATCTTTTCCATGGTTTATGAATTTATATTCTCCAATTACATCTTGTCTGTTCACCTTCTCTAGTGTCTCGCCTCCATAACGGTAGGGTGCAACCACCGGCCAACCTTCTTTGTTCATAAACATTTGGTGGATTCGGACCTCATGCATTTCACCTGTTTCCGGGAAACGTGCATGAAATACTAAAAATCTTTGCCCTGTTTCCTTGTCTGTATAAACAGAATTATGTCCTGGAGAGACATAGCCATAGCCAATCCCTGATCCAGGGTCGCCCACTTTTCTATCAAACAAGAAATTCCCCATTAATTTATTACCATAATCCGCATGATCCAAATTATTTGGTTTATTACCAAAGGAACCATTATCTAAGGACTCCGGTAAAACAGCCGGTTCTCCAGCTGCATCCTCATAAGGACCATCTGGGTTTTCAGAGCGGAATGTTCTCATATGATATCCCCCGTCAGCTCCCAACCAGCCGTACGTTACATACAAGTAATAATAGTCAGTTTCCGCGTCGTATAACGCGTAAGGTCCTTCACCTGAACGTCCATATCCTCCGGAAATTTTCGTTCCAAAATAACGATCAATAACTCTACCATCAGACGTTGTACCATCTTCCCCTGGGTACTTTGGTATACCTGTTGTTGGATCTACTTCAAGAATATAAATTCCACCGGCCCACGAACCGTATGTCATCCATAGCTTTCCATTCTCATCAAAAAATAAATTCGCATCAATCGCATTCGTAAACTCATTATAATTATATTTTCCATCATCCGTGAACCAATCATCACTTGGTCCTTCTAATGTACCATCATCGATAAGATCTTGAATATTTGTGTTTGTCCACTTCTTATTGACTGTACTGTTAGCATCGTATGCCTCATCTTCATAAAACCCAGAATACATAATCGTATCAACATACGTAAAGGGTCCTTCTATTTCTTTAGATACAGCAACACCAATAGCAGAACGGATATACGTAGATGAGGCACTGTAATACATCATGAAAGCACCCGTTGTACCATCCTCATTTAGATAGTGTTCATTCCAGATAATCTCCGGGGCCCATACTGCATAACCACCTAAACTATCCGCATCATCTTCACCTGCCCAGGCAAAGGAACCTGCTAGGTTTTCCGATAAATCACCATATACGACATTATTAGGGGTAGTGTACCCATTAGTAAATGAAGTCCAACTCATTAAATCCGTTGACTTGGCCGCATCAATATGGGAACCATACACGTAATACATATCATCTACCTTGATAATTGAAGGGTCATGAACTGAAGCATTTTCAAAGACAGGTGTTTCACCTTGATGTTCAACATGGGGCTTATTACTATTTTCGCTCAACCCGTTTAGTGTCTCTGCTCCATTTGCAAGGACAATACCCGGTATTATTAATGCCATGATTAAGATAATAAATATAAATTGTCGTCCTAATCTTTTGTTCATTTAAATTCTCCTCTCTTTTGGTAAACACTCATTAAAATTTCGTTTAAACAATTCATGGCTGCTTTTTCTTGGAGGAATAGGTTCTGCTTTATTGTAAGTACTATATAAAACCTTTATCGTCTTTCGTTCTTACATTAAATCCCCCCTTCGTTAAATATAAAACGCTTACATAAGTATCTATGTTAATACATTTGTTAATAAGTTAATATTACTATAAATAGATTTATTACTCAAGAATTTTTTAAACGGGGATAGAAGTTTTTAAATCTGACATTCACAATTAATCACGCAAAAAAAAAGACCCCCAACCAAAATGGTTGAGAGCCTTCCAAACGCAAGTATATTAACGTTTTGAGAACTGAGGTGCACGACGTGCTGCTTTAAGACCGTATTTCTTACGCTCTTTCATACGTGCATCACGAGTTAAGAATCCAGCTGTTTTCAAAGAAGGACGGTTATCAGGATCTACTTTAAGTAGAGCACGAGCTACACCATGACGGATAGCACCCGCTTGTCCTGTATATCCACCACCATCAACATTTACGTGAACGTCATATTGACCTTCAACGCCGATTTCAACAAGTGGTTGCTTAACAATAAGCTTTAATGTATCAAGACCAAAATATTCATCCATTTCACGACCGTTAATCACAATACGACCGTCACCTGGTAAAAGACGTACACGAGCAACAGAGTGCTTACGACGACCTGTACCATAATATTGTACTTGTGCCAAAATAATACCCTCCTATCGATTAACCACGAAGCTCATATGCTTCTGGTTTTTGTGCTTGATGTTTATGTTCGCTACCTGCATATACATGTAACTTCATACCTTGTGCGCGACCAAGAGTGTTCTTTGGAAGCATACCTTTGATTGCTAGCTCAAGCATACGCTCAGGCTTGTTAGCACGCATGTCGCCGGCAGTCGTCTTTTTCAAACCACCTGGGTGATTTGTGTGACGATAGTAAATCTTATCTTTTAATTTGTTACCTGTTAGTTCGATTTTCTCAGCATTAATGATGATTACATGATCACCAGTATCAACGTGTGGTGTGAAAGTTGGCTTAGTTTTACCACGTAGAATTGAAGCAACCTCTGAAGCAAGACGACCTAACGTTTGACCTTCAGCGTCGACTACAAACCACTTACGCTCAACTTCACCTGGCTTTGCCATATATGTTGTACGCATGAATTACCCTCCTAATAAAAACGCTCGCGTTCTAATATTATTTAAAAAATTTAAACCATTGTCAATTGTAACATTCCGCAACCCGGGGCTAGTGGGTTTTCAGAATTACCATCTAACATCATATAATATTCAGAAACGAATGTCAACAAAATGTTACACGGGGTAAGGTTGTCATTCATGTAGGGACATCACCCTTTAAAAATAGGCGTATCATACGTCACATCCCATAAATATAAACCGTGCCCCGGCGCAGTTTTCCCTGCTAATTCTCGTTTCATTCCATTACGGATTTTCTTCATTTCGGAAGGAGGACGCTTACCTGCACCAATCTCCAACAACGTTCCCACGATGATTCGAACCATATTATAAAGAAAGCCATTACCAACGAGGACAAAAGTCAATTCATTTCCATCATGCATAACATCTATTTTTTTTACCGTTCTAATTTTATCCTTTACATCGGTATTTGCAGCACAAAATGAACTGAAATCAAAAGTCCCTACTAAGTAACTAGCAGCCTCTCTCATCGCACTTATATCTAAAAAATAGGGTACAAAATACTGAAAATTTCTTGTGAATACATTGGTTTCTTTATATTGCACCTTGTATCGATACTCTTTCTCACGTACTGAGTATCTCGCATGAAATTCATTCTCTACAATTGCAGCCTCTAAAATTCGAATATCATTTGGTAAGCAAGCATTAAGCGCCTTAGGCCATTGGTGTTCTCCTATATTTAAAGGGCTATCAAAATGAATAACCTGCCCTCTAGCATGAACTGTGGCATCTGTCCTACCAGATGCCACAACTTTAATTTGCGCCCCCTTATGAAGGACATGCAATGCCTTCTCTAGCTCATATTGCACAGTTCGTTTTTCGGGCTGGACTTGATAGCCAGAGTAATTAGTCCCGTCGTAAGACACTTTACACGCAATTCTCTTCATAAGGTCACACTCCTATAAAGCTCTTAATAAGCTAACTAGTATGCACATTAATACACATACGGACAACGCGATATGGTCTTTCCACGACCAAGTTAAAACCCGTAGCTTTGTACGTCCCTCTCCACCATGATAACCTCTAGCTTCCATAGCTAGAGCTAGTTCCTCTGCCCGTTTAAACGCACTAATAAAGAGTGGTACCAAAAGGGGGATCAATGCTTTTATACGGTGAGTAATTGGTCCAGATGTAAAGTCCACCCCTCGAGCCATTTGTGCCTTCATTATTTTCTCTGTCTCCTGTAAAAAAGTCGGAATAAACCGAAGAGCAATCGACATCATTAATGCTAAATCATGCGCTGGCACACCTATTTTTTTAAGTGGAGCAAGTAGGGATTCCAAGCCATCTGTTAACATAATCGGACTTGTTGTTAAGGTAACTAGTGAAGTTAATAAGACTAATACGAGTAGCCTTATAGAAATAAACAAACCCTGCATTACTCCACCTTCATGTATCGAAAGGGGCCCAAGTGCAACCAAAAGGGAGCCTTCCTTTGTCAGAAAAACGTGAAGGGCACATGTAAATAAAACGAGCCATAAAATTGGTTTAATTCCACGATAAATAAACGTGAGGGGCACATGTGATAATAAAATCGTTATTCCTGTAAATAAAATGATAAGGGCATTAGCATACCAATTATTCGCAAAAAAGATTACAAAAACGAGCAAAAAAACCGAAATTAACTTGGAGCGGGGATCTAATCGATGTAACAAAGATTCTACTGGCACATACTGGCCGATAAGAACATTTTGTAGCATTAGGAGTCAGCCTCCCTTGTACGAAGTAATTTAGCTACAAATTCGATAAGTTCCTTTTCCTCAAAAATCATTGGTACTTCGCTTAGGTCAAATTTCTCTTTAATTAATTGTAAAAATCGAATCGTTTTCGGTAAATCAAGCCCAATGCTCATTAACCTGTCCACCTGTTTAAATATGTCTTCTCTCGACCCTTCCATTTCAACTCTTCCGTTATTCAGGACAATAATATGATCAGCGTAACGAGCAGCATCCTCCATATGGTGAGTAACCAATACCGTTGTTGTCTCATGTTCACGATGGTAGGTAGTGAACAAATCCATCATTTGCTCTTTACCTACAGGATCAAGGCCCGCTGTTGGCTCATCTAACACTAATACCTCGGGTCGAGTCGCTAGCACACCAGCAATCGCAACTCTTCTCATTTGCCCCCCGCTAAGCTGAAAGGGAGATACTTGCAGAAAATCTTCAGATAAACCCACTTGCAAAATAACTGCTTTCGCTCTGTTCAATGATCGTTCCTCGGAAACCCCAAAATTAACTGGGCCAAAACAAATATCCTTCTCCACTGTCTCCTCAAATAACTGGTGTTCAGGATATTGGAAAACGAGACCTACTCTCTTTCGTAGCTCTTTTAGATTCTTGTTTTTCTCAATAGAGTTAAGCTCATACGGACCAACGTAAACAGTCCCTGCTGTTGGTTTTAACAAACCATTTACATGTTGAATGAACGTCGATTTGCCCGATCCAGTGTGACCGATTACGGCTGTAAAAGAACCGGTTGGAATCGTTAACGTAATTCCATTTAACGCTAATTTTTCAAAAGGCGTGCCTGGCATATAGCAATGTTCTACTTCTTTGAACTGTATGTCCATAACGAATCCACCAGCTCCTTCTCACTAAGACACATCGTATCTAAAGTCACACCTTGAGATTCAAGTTCCTTTTGCAATTTTAAAGAGAAAGGCATGGCTAGACCTGCTTTCCCAATCCACTCAACAGAACGAAATACATTTGATGGACTTCCATCCTCGATAATAGTTCCTTGGTTTAAAACAACCACACGATCAGATAAGGCCGCCTCTTCCATATCATGTGTAATAGACAAGATAGACAGACCTTGTTTGTGAAGATTTCTCATTGTCTTTAAAACATCTAGTCGGCCGATTGGATCCAACATAGAAGTCGCTTCATCAAAAATAATAAAGTCAGGCTCTAATGCGATAATACCTGCAATGGCAACTCTTTGTTTTTGGCCTCCTGATAGACGATGAGGCTCTTTATCTAACAACTGATTCACGCCTACTTGCTTCGAATACAAATCAATGCGACGCAACATCTCTTCACGTTCAATTCCGCGATTCTCCAGTCCGAATGCTATATCGTCACGAACGGTTGTTGCAACAAACTGATGGTCCGGATTTTGAAATACCATACCAACCCGTTTTCTAACTTCCCAAAGAGAAGATTCATCACTCGTCGAAAAACCATCTACCTTCACCGTGCCAGAGACCGGTGTTAGTAGACCATTAAATAAGCGGCCAAGTGTTGATTTACCTGATCCATTTTGTCCAAGAATCGCGACCCATTCATTGTTCTTCAATGTAAGGGACAGATTACTTATAGCCAATCTTTCCGAGCCTTCATAACGGTATGAAACGTCCTTAAGCGTAATCAAGCGATTTCACCTCTAACCTTTTAAACAACATGTTATAACAGCTGATTAAAAAGAGCGATTTCCCTTTTTTAATCAGCCTTCTTTTATAGATAAACAAAAAAGGGCCCAGAGTCAGAGCGTTGCATGCTCAGATCCTGTAATGCCCTTTGTCGCCTCATATAGTGATCCGAAGTAATCAGTTATACAAGCTCAATAATAGCCATAGGTGCACCGTCTCCACGACGCGGTCCTACTTTAAGGATACGTGTGTAGCCACCTTGGCGCTCTTCGTAACGTGGTGCAATATCAGAGAAAAGCTTTTGGATTGCATCTTGACCACTCTCAGTGTCTGCTACTTCTCTACGAATAAAAGAAGCAACTTGACGGCGAGCATGTAAATCTCCACGTTTTCCAAGTGTAATCATTTTCTCAACGATTGAGCGAAGTTCTTTCGCCTTCGATTCAGTCGTTTCGATACGTTCGTTGATGATAAGATCTGTAGCTAAATCACGGAAAAGTGCTTTACGTGCAGAGCTATCACGACCTAATTTTGCGTATGCCATGTTCGTTTCCCTCCTTTGTAGGTTTTTTAAACCAAATTACATGAAAAATCCTTATCAAGACACACTGAGTATAGATAATTAGTCTTCCTTACGAAGACCTAACCCCAACTCACCAAGTTTCTCTTGAACTTCTTCTAACGATTTACGTCCAAGATTCCTTACTTTCATCATGTCTTCCTCTGACTTTTGCGTAAGCTCTTGTACCGTGTTAATACCAGCACGCTTCAAGCAGTTATAAGAACGAACAGATAGATCAAGTTCTTCAATCGTCATTTCAAGAACCTTTTCCTTTTGATCTTCTTCTTTTTCAACCATGATTTCAGCATTTTGTGCTTGATCCGTTAAACCTACAAAAATATTTAAATGCTCAGTCAAAATCTTCGCTCCAAGAGAAACAGCTTCCTCTGGACGAATACTTCCATCAGTCCATACATCAAGGGTTAGTTTATCATAGTTGGTAACTTGACCAACACGCGTATTCTCAACTTGATAATTCACACGTGAGACCGGTGTATAGATAGAATCAATAGGAAGAACACCGATTGGTTGTTCATCGTTTTTGTTACCTTCTGCAAGAATGTAGCCACGACCACGCTTAGCAACTAAACGCATACGTAGATTGGCACCTTTAGCAAGCGTAGCAATATGCAACTCAGGATTTAGCACTTCGATATCACTATCATGTGTTAAGTCTCCAGCTGTAACTACACCTTCTCCTTGGACATCGATCTCAAGTGTCTTCTCTTCGTCAGAGTAAATCTTTAGCGCAAGCTTTTTTAAGTTTAAAATAATCGTTGTTACATCCTCGACAACACCTTCAACTGTTGAAAATTCATGTAACACACCATCAATTTGAACTGATGTAACAGCCGCACCCGGTAACGAAGAAAGAAGAATACGACGTAACGAGTTGCCAAGTGTTGTTCCATACCCACGCTCGAGTGGTTCAACGACAAACTTTCCATACTTTGCGTCTTCTCTTATTTCAACCGTTTCAATATTTGGCTTTTCGATTTCAATCATTAAACAAACCCTCCTTCAAAACGTCGAACTCCGGTAGACTGCCAGGAAAGCCTAACCGGAAATCCCCATTAGGCCGTTCCCAACCGTTTCTCCTTTTTGTCAACAGGATATTTATTTCATCTCATCCATTATTGACACTTTTAGGAAATCTATACAATGATTGATTCCGTTACACTCTACGACGTTTTGGCGGACGGCAGCCGTTATGTGGAACAGGAGTAACATCTTTAATCATATTTACTTCTAAACCAACAGCTTGTAATGAGCGAATCGCAGCTTCACGACCAGCCCCAGGGCCTTTAACGGAAACTTCAATGATTTTCATACCATGTTCCATTGCCGTTTTTGCAGCTGTTTCAGCAGCCATTTGAGCAGCAAATGGAGTGGATTTACGAGAACCTTTAAATCCTAATGCGCCTGCACTAGCCCAAGAAATAGCATTACCATGCGTATCTGTAATTGTCACAATCGTATTGTTAAATGTTGAGCGGATGTGAGCCACACCAGTCTCGATATTTTTACGTTGACGACGCTTTGGACGAGTATTCGTTTTCTTAGCCATTATTTATTCTACCTCCTTTACTACTTTTTCTTATTCGCTACTGTACGACGAGGACCTTTACGTGTACGAGCATTATTTTTAGAGTTTTGACCACGAACTGGTAACCCACGACGGTGACGGACACCACGATACGAACCAATTTCGATTAAACGTTTGATGTTAAGTGAAATCTCACGACGAAGATCCCCTTCAACTCGATAAGCTTCAATTGCTTCACGAATACGGCCTAATTCTTCTTCTGTCAAATCACGAACGCGAGTATCCTCAGATACACCAGCAGTCGCTAAAACTTGAGCTGATTTTGCTTTACCGATTCCATAGATATAAGTAAGTGAAATAACCACTCGCTTATCACGAGGAATATCGACACCTGCAATACGTGCCATATATTTAGCACCTCCTTAAATATTACCCTTGTTTTTGTTTGTGTTTCGGGTTTTCACAAATGACCATAACCGTCCCTTTTCGACGGATAACTTTACACTTTTCACACATAGGTTTGACTGATGGTCTTACCTTCATTTCCGTTTACCTCCTTATGGTACGGAGTGCATCTAATTATCGTTCAATCAGATAAAAGCAAAACTACATCGTTTTGCTAGTCGCTCTCGCAACGCCTATTATTTGTATCGATATGTGATTCGTCCACGAGTTAAATCATATGGCGATAATTCAACAGTCACTTTATCACCAGGTAGAATTCGAATGAAATGCATACGAATCTTCCCGGAGACATGTGCTAAAATTTTATGACCATTTTCTAACTCAACACGAAACATAGCGTTTGGAAGTGGTTCAATTACCGTTCCTTCTACCTCAATAACATCCTCTTTGGCCATGGATTTACTCTCCTTCCTGTAACAATAATTCTTGTTTGAGAAAGTTGCTTATCGCATACCGCAGCTTCCCATTAGTAACACGTCCTGTTTCATCAAAGCTATTGCTTACTTCCTCAGAAATGTAATCCACCAGTTTAATATGATTAATGTTTTTCTTTTTTGGACGATCCACTTTACGTTTATCGCCATCTGCAACACTTACAAAACGATGGTCAAGAAGTTTGACAATAATACTATATTGATTACAATCTCGACCTTTTGTAACTTTTACAATTTGACCGATCTTAGGACTCGGTTCAGAGTCTACCATCGTTCCATCACCCACACTAAACTTTTGTTAAGATTTCATAGCCTGTATCAGTAATTGCAATTGTATGCTCAAAGTGTGCACACTTCTTACCATCTACCGTCACAACCGTCCAGTCATCCGATAACGTACGCACATAGCGATTCCCAGCATTAATCATTGGTTCAATTGCTAAAACCATACCTGTCTTAAGACGTGGACCTTTACCTGGTGGTCCGTAGTGAGGAATTTGTGGGTCTTCATGTAAGTCTTGACCGACTCCATGTCCCACATACTCACGAACAATCGAGAAACCAAAAGGTTCAGCATAAGACTGAATTGCATGTGAGATGTCCGATAAACGCCCACCCGGCAAAGCAAAGTCTAACCCTTTATATAAGGATGCTTCTGTTACCTCTAAAAGTTTCTTATCTTCGTCCGAGACTTCTCCTACTGCATACGTCCAAGCAGAATCTCCGTGATAGCCATTTAGAAATGCCCCAATATCAACACTAATGATGTCGCCATCTTTTAATACGCGCTTTCCAGGAATACCGTGCACCAATTCTTCATTGACTGAAGCGCAGATGCTACCTGTAAATCCATTGTAGCCTTTGAACGAGGGTGTAGCACCGTGTGAACGAATCAACTTTTCTGCAATCTCATCCAATTCTAACGTCGTAATACCCGGTTGAATATGCTCTTTTAACGCAATATGCGTTAAAGCAACGATTTTTCCAGCTTCACGCATGATTTCTATTTCGCGCTTCGTCTTACAAATAATCATGCATGGAGTCCTTTCAGTAGTTCATTTAAATCTTCAAAAACTTTTGAAATATCTTGGTTACCATTTATATTCTTAAGATAGCCCTTTTCTGAATAAAAATCAATTAAAGGCTGTGCTTGACTTTGATTTACTTCAAGACGTTTTTTTACAGTCTCTGGTTTATCATCATCACGTTGGATAAGAGTGCTACCATCGACATCACACTTACCTTCAACCTTTGGAGGATTGAAAACTGTGTGATACGTCTTACCTGAGGTAGGTGATACCCATCTTCCTGTTAAACGCTCCATCAATAACTGTTCTGGAACATCAATGTTCAAAACATAATCAAGAGAACGCCCTAATGAAGAGAGTATTTCCTCTAGTGCCTCCGCTTGAGCAACAGTTCTAGGGAAACCATCTAATAAAAACCCTTTTTCACAATCACTTTGAGAAAGTCTTTCGCGAACAATACCAATTGTTACATCATCAGGAACAAGTTCCCCTGCATCCATAAACGACTTTGCTTTTAAGCCAAGTTCAGTCTCGTCTTTAATTGCAGCGCGAAACATATCACCCGTTGAAATATGAGGAACCCCATAATTCTCAACAATACGCTCAGCCTGAGTACCTTTTCCAGCACCCGGTAAACCCATCAAAATCAGATTCATATAAAAATACCTCCATCGTACCGTCTTAACAACATAAGGCGAACGGGAAGTCATGACTCCCCTCTTGTTCCCCTTGTTACTTAATAAACCCTTTATAAGAACGCTTGATAAGCTGACTCTCAATCTGTTTCATCGTGTCTAATGCTACACCAACAACGATTAATAATCCAGTACCACCAATTTGAATAGCCGGCGGTAATTCCATTAACCTTGTAAAGAATACAGGAATGACAGCAACAACTGCCAAGAAGAGTGCACCAACAAACGTTAAACGGTATAAAATGCGTGTTAAGTACTCTTGTGTTGTACGTCCGGGACGAATGCCTGGAATATATCCACCTTGTTTTTTAAGGTTTTCAGCCATTTGTTCCGGGTTAACTTGTATAAATGTATAAAAATACGTAAAGCCGATAATTAAAGCAGCATAGAAAATCATTCCATAAGGATTTGTATAGTCAAATACCCGTGTTACCCAAGCGGCGATTGCATTATCCGTTCCAAAAAAGCCAGCGACTGTTGGTGGAAAGATAAACAAAGACATTGCGAAGATAACTGGAATAACACCAGAAGCATTAACTTTTAAAGGCAAGTGAGTAGATTGACCACCAACAGGACTACGACCAACTAAACGTTTTGCATATTGAACTGGAATCTTACGTAAAGCTTGCTGAACAAAAATGACACCAACAATTATAGCCAAAATCGCTAAAGCAAGTAAAAGAACTGTTACAATACTAAGAAATAACTGTTCTCCTGCATTCTCAATCTGAGTTGCATATACTTGGTTAATACCATTTGGAATTCCTGCAGCAATACCTCCAAAGATGATAATCGAGATACCATTCCCGACACCTTTAGCTGTAATTTGTTCACCAAGCCACATAAGAAAGGCAGTTCCAGCAGTTAATACCAGTGCTATAAATAAATATGTTTGAATGCTTGGATTTGGAATAAGCCCTGGAAAGAGCGTATTAAAACCAATAGACATTCCTAAAGCTTGAATAAAACCTAAAACGATCGTTCCATATCGAGTAAACTGTGCTAACTTGCGTCGACCGGCTTCTCCCTGTTTTGCCCATTCTGCGAACTTAGGTACAACATCCATTTGTAACAACTGAACAACAATAGAAGCTGTAATATAAGGCATGATACCCATCGCAAAAATAGAGAAGTTTCCTAACGCTCCACCACCAAAGGTATTTAAAAAGCCAAACGCATTTGCTTGGTCCATAAAATTTAAAGCGGTGCTATCTGCACCAGGAACAGGAATAAAGCTTCCAATACGAAAAACAATAAGCATGAGTAGGGTGAAAAGCACTTTTTGGCGTAAATCACCCACTCGAAAAATGTTGGAGATCGTCTTAATCATTAAATCACCTCAGTTTTTCCGCCAGCAGCTTCAATTGCCTCGACAGCAGATGCAGAAAACTTATGTGCTTTGACAGATAGGTTCTTTTCAATCTTGCCGTTACCTAAAATCTTAATACCATCCTTCACGTTCTTCACAACACCGGTTTCGATAAGAAGTTCAGGAGTTACCTCGGCACCCGCATCAAAGCGGTTAAGCGCCTCAAGGTTAAGAACTGAATATTCTTTACGAGTTGGGTTTGTAAAACCACGCTTCGGTAAACGACGGTACAAAGGATTTTGACCACCTTCGAAACCTGGACGAACACCACCGCCAGAACGAGAGTTTTGACCTTTATGTCCTCTTCCAGATGTTTTACCATTTCCAGAGCCAATTCCACGACCTACGCGATTGCGTACTTTACGTGAACCTTCTGCAGGCTTCAACTCATGAAGTTTCATGTTGACACCTCCTCATGTATAAATTAAGCTATTAAGCTTCGATTTCTTTCACTGTTAACAAGTGAGAAACCTTGTTTACCATACCGCGAATCGCTGCGTTATCTTCTTGGATAACTGAATGATGCATTTTACGTAATCCAAGTGTATTTACTGTAACGCGTTGGTCTTCCGGACGTCCGATTAGACTACGAGTGAGGGTAATTTCTAATTTCTTAGCCATTTACTTTCCCCCCTTATCCTAATAGTTCTTCCACTGTTTTACCGCGTAATTTCGCTACTTCTTCGGCCTTTTTCATACCTTTAAGACCTTCCATTGTTGCACGTACCATGTTGATTGGGTTATTTGAACCCAATGATTTAGAAAGAATATCACCAACACCTGCAAGATCTAGTACTGCACGTACAGGTCCACCCGCGATAACTCCAGTACCCTCAGAAGCTGGTTTAAGTAATACTCGACCTGCTCCAAAATGTCCAAGAATTTCGTGTGGAATTGTTGTACCTACGATAGGTACTTCAATGAGGTTTTTCTTTGCATCTTCAACTGCTTTACGGATTGCTTCAGGAACTTCCTGAGCTTTACCCATACCAAACCCAACATGACCGTTTTTATCGCCAACAACAACCAATGCAGCAAAGCGGAATCGACGTCCACCTTTAACTACTTTTGCTACACGATTGACTGCTACTACTTTTTCTTCAAGTTCCAACGTATTAGGGTCAATACGACGCATTCGTTTTCCCTCCTTTGTTCTTTAGAATTGCAAGCCCGCTTCACGCGCTGCATCTGCTAATGTTGCTACACGGCCGTGATATACATATCCACCACGGTCAAACACAACAACTTTATGACCATTTTCAATCGCACGTTTCGCTACAAGTTCACCAACTTGTTTCGCAGCGTCTTTGTTTCCACCGTTCTCAACATTGATCTCTTTATCCAGTGATGAAGCTGAAGCAAGAGTTACACCATTTACGTCATCGATAAGCTGTGCGTAAATGTTTTTTGAAGAACGGAAAACATTAAGACGTGGACGTTCAGGTGTTCCTGTTATCGCACGACGAACATGAGCGTGTCTTTTCTTACGTGCCGAGTTTTTATTAGGCTTCGTAATCATTGAACGTCATTCCTTTCCGTAAGTTAATGATTATTTACCAGTCTTACCTTCTTTACGACGTACATATTCACCTTCATAACGAATCCCTTTACCTTTATATGGCTCTGGAAGACGTACTGAGCGGATGTTTGACGCAAGTGCTCCTACGCGCTCTTTATCGATTCCCTTAACAATCACTTTCGTGTTTGAAGGTACTTCGATTTCGATTCCTTGTTCAGGTTCGATTTCAACTGGATGAGAATATCCTACATTTAGTACAAGTTTTTGTCCGGACTTCGTTGCGCGATAACCAACACCAATAAGTTCAAGACCGCGTTCAAAACCTTTCGTAACGCCCTCAACCATATTGTTGATTAAACTACGAGTTGTTCCGTGAAGAGCTCTATGTTCCTTATTATCAGAAGGACGCTCAACAACAACTTGATTTTCTTCTACATTAATTTTCATGTCTTGGTGAAGATTACGTTTCAATTCACCTTTAGGACCTTTAACCGTCATTAATGTTCCGTCAAGTGTAATCGTTACACCACTAGGAACCTCAACTGGCTTTTTACCAATACGAGACATTCTTGTACACCTCCATTCATTTCAAGGATTGCATTACCAAACGTATGCTAATACTTCGCCGCCGACTTGTTGTCCGCGTGCTTCCTTGTCTGTCATTACGCCTTTAGATGTTGATACAAGCGCAATTCCAAGCCCACCAAGTACACGTGGTAATTCTCCAGCCTTCGCATACACACGAAGTCCTGGCTTACTGATGCGCTTAAGGCCAGTAATTACTCTTTCATTTGTTACACCGTACTTTAAGAAAATACGGATAACACCTTGCTTACTGTCTTCAATATATTCATAGTCACGGATAAAGCCTTCTCGCTTAAGAATATCAGCGATCTCCTTCTTCACCTTTGAAGCAGGCAATTCTAGCTTCTCGTGACGAACCGTGTTCGCATTACGAATACGAGTCAGCATATCTGCAATTGGATCTGTCATGACCATAATGTTAACCTCCTTCCCGTTCTTGGGCTTACCAACTAGCTTTCTTCACACCAGGAATTTGCCCTTTGTGAGCAAGCTCTCTGAAGCAAATCCGGCAAAGTTTAAACTTACGTAATACTGAATGAGGACGACCGCAACGTTCACAGCGAGTATACTCTTGTACTTTATACTTCTGTGTGCGTTTTTGCTTTGCAATCATTGATTTCTTCGCCAACGTTTTCCCTCCTCTTCGTAAATATCATTAAATTATTTTTGAAATGGCATTCCCATTTGTGTTAATAATTCACGAGCTTCTTCATCCGTATTAGCTGTTGTTACGATAACAACATCCATACCGCGAACTTTATCAACTTTATCGTAGTTGACTTCCGGGAAAATTAATTGTTCTTTTACACCAAGTGTGTAGTTACCACGACCATCAAAAGCTTTCTTTGAAATACCGCGGAAATCACGTACACGTGGTAAAGATACACTCACTAATTTATCAAGAAATTCATACATACGCTCGCCACGAAGGGTAACTTTCGCACCAATTGGCATACCTTCACGTAGCTTGAAACCTGCGATAGATTTTTTAGCTTTTGTAATTAGTGGTTTTTGTCCAGTGATTTCAGCTAACTCTTCAACAGCTTTATCTAAAGCTTTAGCATTAGAAACTGCATCACCAACACCCATGTTAACAACGATTTTTTCCAATTTTGGTACCGCCATAACAGATGAGTAATTAAACTTCTCAACTAGAGAAGGGACGATTTCTTGTGAATACTTCTCTTTTAATCGGTTCATACGATTGACCTCCTTTCACACTCTGACTACTTATCTAAAGACTCGCCAGACTTTTTAGCAATACGTACTTTATTTCCATCTTTTTCACTAAAACCTACACGAGTAGGTTCGCCTGATTTAGGGTCAATAGGCATAACGTTTGAAGAATGAATCAGCGCTTCTTGAGTCAAGATACCACCTTGTGGATTATCCTGAGATGGCTTCGCGTGTTTCTTCACTACGTTTACACCTTCAACAAGAACGCGACTTTTCTTAGGAAACGCTTCTAAAACCACACCTTGTTTCCCTTTGTCTTTACCAGAGATGACCTTTACTGTGTCACCTTTTTTGACATGCATTTTCGCCATGTTCGCACCTCCTTGACAGGGCCTTTCCATAATCTATTTAGATAACTTCTGGAGCAAGAGACACAATCTTCATGAATTGATTGTCACGAAGCTCACGTGCTACTGGTCCGAAAATACGAGTTCCGCGTGGGCTTTTATCATCACGTACAATAACAGCAGCATTCTCATCAAACTTAATATAAGAACCATCTTTACGACGCGCACCACTCTTCGTACGAACGATAACAGCTTTAACTACTTCACCCTTTTTGACAACGCCACCTGGTGTTGCTTGTTTCACCGAACAAACGATAATATCACCAATGTTAGCAGTCTTACGACCAGAGCCACCAAGCACCTTGATACATAGTACTTCACGTGCACCAGAGTTGTCAGCAACTTTTAAACGGGATTCTTGTTGAATCATGCGATCTTACCTCCCTTCGAATAAGGACTATATTAAATAATAACCGATTCTTCTACGATTTCTACTAAGCGGAAACGTTTATCTTTTGAAAGAGGGCGTGTTTCCATGATTTTAACAACATCACCAATTTTAGCAGTGTTCTCTTCGTCATGAGCCTTAAACTTTTTAGAGTACTTTACACGCTTTCCATAAAGACGGTCTTTCTTATATGTTTCTACAAGAACAGAAATCGTTTTATCCATCTTGTCAGAAACGACGCGCCCTGTGTAAACCTTACGTTGGTTGCGTTCCATTCAGCAAACCTCCTTTTTAACCGTTGTTGATTCCAAGCTCACGTTCACGCAAAACAGTTTTTGCACGAGCAATTGCTTTACGAACTTCACGAATACGGGTTGGATTATCCAATTGACCTGTCGCTAGTTGAAAGCGAAGGTTAAACAATTCATCTTTAAGTGACTTCGTTTTTTGCTCAATTTCAGCAGTGGTCAAATTACGAATATCATTAGCTTTCATTTGCGTCACCACCCACTTCTTCACGTTTTACAAACTTACATTTAATAGGTAATTTATGAGAAGCAAGACGTAAAGCCTCACGAGCTACTTCTTCAGAAACACCAGCAATTTCAAACATAATCTTACCAGGTTTTACTACGGCAACCCAACCTTCAGGAGCCCCTTTACCAGAACCCATTCGAACTTCAAGTGGCTTTGCAGTGTATGGCTTAGAAGGGAAAATCTTAATCCAAACCTTACCACCACGCTTCATGTAACGAGTCATCGCAATACGAGCAGACTCAATTTGACGGTTAGTAATCCATGAAGCTTCTACAGCTTGCAATCCATACTCACCGAAATGTACTTCAGTACCGCCTTTTGCACGTCCGCGCATATTTCCGCGATGTTCGCGACGGTATTTTACACGTTTTGGTAATAACATGATTAGTTGCCTCCTTCCTCTTTTTTCGTTCCTTTCGTTGGAAGGACTTCACCACGATAAATCCAGATTTTAACGCCTAGCTTACCGTATGTTGTATCAGCTTCAGCTGTACCATAATCGATATCAGCACGAAGTGTGTGAAGTGGAACAGTTCCTTCGCTATAATGTTCAGAACGCGCGATATCAGCACCACCAAGACGACCAGATACTTGAGTTTTAATACCCTTTGCACCTGAACGCATAGTACGTTGGATAGCTTGCTTCATAGCACGACGGAACGAAATACGATTCTCTAATTGACGAGCAATATTCTCAGCAACAAGCTTCGCATCTAAATCAGCTTGCTTTACTTCGAAAATGTTAATGTGTACTCTTTTGCCTGTAAGTTCGTTTAGTGCTTTACGCAGTGCTTCAACTTCTGAACCACCTTTTCCGATCACCATTCCTGGTTTAGCAGTAGAAATTGTAATGTTTACGCGGTTAGCAGCACGTTCGATTTCAACTTTAGACAAAGAAGCAACTTTTAAACGTTTTTCAATGTATTCACGAATTTTGATGTCTTCATGAAGTAAATCTGCATAATCTTTTTCTGCGAACCATTTTGATTCCCAGTCACGAATGACTCCTACCCGAAGTCCTATCGGATTGATTTTTTGACCCACGCGTTATCCCTCCTTCTTTTCAGTAACTACTAATGTAATATGACTTGTGCGTTTATTTATACGACTAGCACGACCCATCGCACGTGGACGGAAACGTTTCAAAGTTACTCCCTCGTCGACAAACACTTCGCTAATCACAAGATTGTTTGGCTCCATCTCATAGTTGTGCTCCGCATTCGCGATTGCAGAATTTAATAACTTTTCCACAACTGGTGAAGCAGACTTTGGTGTATGGCGAAGAATTGCAATCGCCTCTCCAACTTGCTTACCGCGAATTAGGTCAACAACTAAACGAACTTTACGAGGAGCAATACGAATTTGTTTTGCTACAGCTTTAGCTTGCATAGCCTGGACCTCCTCTCTAACTTAGCTTAACGTCTAGTTTTCTTATCATCAGAAGCATGGCCTTTGTACGTACGACTAGGCGCAAACTCACCAAGCTTGTGACCCACCATGTCTTCAGATACATAAACCGGAACATGCTTACGGCCATCATAAACTGCAATTGTATGACCAATAAACTCAGGGAAAATCGTTGAACGGCGAGACCAAGTTTTAATCACTCGCTTATCTTCAGTTCCATTCATTACTTCAACTTTTTTCATCAAATGATCATCGACAAAAGGTCCCTTTTTCAAACTACGACCCATGAGAAAACCTCCCTTCGCGATTGTAGAACGGTTCTAGTCTTAGAACCGTACTGCAACCTCGTTATTTTTTACGACGACGTACAATATACTTATCAGAAGCTTTGTTCTTCTTACGCGTTTTGTAACCAAGCGTCGGCTTACCCCAAGGTGACATTGGCGACTTACGTCCGATAGGAGAACGACCTTCACCACCACCATGTGGGTGATCATTCGGGTTCATAACAGAACCACGAACAGTTGGACGCTTACCTAACCAGCGAGAACGACCAGCTTTACCAATATTGATAAGCTCATGTTCTAAGTTACCAACTTGACCGATTGTAGCACGACAAGTTGCTAATACATAACGAGTTTCACCAGAATTCAAACGAACTAATACGTAGTCGCCTTCTTTACCAAGAAGTTGAGCTTCCGTACCAGCTGAACGTACTAGCTGTCCACCTTTACCGGGTTTCAACTCGATGTTGTGTATCACTGTACCAACTGGAATATTCTTAAGTGGTAATGTATTACCTACTTTAATATCAGCTTCTGGCCCAGATTCAATCATCAAACCAACTTTAAGACCTTTTGGAGCAAGGATATAACGCTTTTCTCCATCGGCATAGTTGATTAAAGCAATATTCGCTGTACGGTTTGGATCATACTCAATCGTAGCAACGCGTCCTGGAATTCCATCTTTGTTACGCTTAAAGTCAATTACACGATACTGACGTTTATGTCCGCCACCTTGATGACGTACCGTTAATTTACCTTGGTTGTTACGACCACCTTTTTTGTGTAAAGGCGCAAGTAACGACTTCTCCGGCTTATCCGTTGTGATTTCCGCAAAATCTGAAACGGACATACCACGACGACCAGCACTGGTCGGTTTATACTTTTTAATTGCCATGTTCAGTTCCCTCCTTCACTCTTAAACTTTATACACCTTCGAAAAATTCTAACTCTTTGCTTTCAGCAGTTAATGTAACAATTGCTTTTTTACGACGAGCAGTAAAACCCGTGTAACGTCCAAAGCGTTTAGATTTTCCTTTATAGTTCATTGTGTTAACTTTTTCAACTTTCACTTCAAAGATTTCTTCAACAGCATCTTTGATTTGAGTTTTGTTCGCACGAACATCTACATCGAATGTATACTTTTTCTCACCCATTAGGTCAGTTGAACGTTCTGTAATTACGGGGCGCTTAATGATATCACGAGCGTTTGACATTACGCAAGCACCTCCTCTACCTTTTCAACGGCCTCTTTAGTGATGACAAGCTTATCATGCTTAAGCACATCAAGTACGTTAACTCCGCTAGCTGTAACAAAAGTCACACCCGGTAAGTTGCGTAATGATAATGCAACTGTATCATTGTAGTCTGCTGTTACAACAAGAGCTTTACTATCAATAGATAAGCCTGAAAGGACATTTACCATATCCTTTGTTTTTGCTGTATCAAACTTTAAATCTTCTAAAACAATGATTTCAGCAGATTTCACCTTGCTAGAAAGTGCTGATTTAATCGCTAAACGACGAACCTTTTTAGGAAGGTTGTAGCTGTAGCTTCTTGGTGTTGGACCAAAAACTACACCACCACCAACCCACTGTGGTGAACGAATCGAACCTTGACGGGCACGACCTGTACCTTTTTGACGCCATGGTTTACGTCCGCCGCCGCGAACTTCAGAACGTCCTTTTGTTTTGTGAGTACCTTGACGAAGTGATGCCTGTTGCATCACAACAGCGTCATGAAGTACACTTTCGTTTGGCTCAATGCCAAAAACCGATTCTGATAACTCAATATCCCCTACTTGTGAACCAGTCTGGTTATATAATGCTACTTTCGGCATGATGTGTCCTCCTTTCTTTCAGTCTTTATTTTACTTTAATCGCAGTTTGAACAGTTACGTAGCTTTTTCTAGCTCCAGGTACATTACCTTTTACCAAAAGTAAGTTACGCTCTGTGTCAACTTTGACGATTTCAAGATTTTGAATTGTAATTTGCTCTCCACCCATACGTCCAGGTAATGCTTTACCTTTGAAAACGCGGTTTGGAGCAACAGGACCCATCGAACCTGGGCGACGGTGGTAACGAGAACCATGGGACATAGGCCCGCGAGATTGGTTATGGCGCTTAATGGCACCTTGGAAACCTTTACCCTTAGACTGTCCAGTAACGTCTACTACGTCACCTTCTGCAAATGTATCAACCTTAACCTCTTGACCTACTTCAAAGTCGCCAAGAACTACGTTACGGATTTCCTTGATGAAGCGCTTAGGAGCCGTGTTTGCTTTTGCAGCATGGCCTTGAGCTGGTTTGTTTGAATTTGCTTTCTTTTGATCAGCAAAACCGATTTGGATTGCTTCGTATCCGTCAGATTCAACTGTTTTTAATTGAAGTACCACGTTTGGTTCTGCTTCAATTACTGTTACAGGAATGACTTCACCATTTTCAGAAAACACTTGAGTCATACCAATTTTTCTACCTAAGATTCCTTTGGACATCCGTTACACCTCCTATAAAAAACGTATTATTTTTATGCCATTTTCATATACTTCATATATAGTTGTTTCAATTAATATAGAAGAAACTTCTATTAGAGTTTAATTTCAATATCAACGCCAGACGGTAAATCCAAACGCATAAGTGCATCCACAGTTTGTGGTGTTGGATTCACAATATCAATTAAGCGCTTGTGAGTACGCATCTCGAACTGTTCACGAGCGTCTTTATACTTGTGCACCGCACGAAGTACAGTATACACCGACTTCTCAGTTGGAAGTGGAATCGGTCCAGAAACATTAGCACCTGAACGTTTTGCTGTTTCAACAATCTTTTCTGCAGATTGATCAAGTACACGGTGATCATACGCTTTTAAACGAATGCGAATCTTTTGCTTTGCCATTATAGCCCCTCCTTTTTCGTCCATTTTATAAACAGACATACTCCGCGAAAATTTCCTACTCCCTGCCATGGCAATGGGGCCGGGTGTATCAGCAACCTTCCGCATCATCGCTGCCAATGACCAACATTAAACATTATACATAATTCATTTACACAAATCAAGTATAATTTCTGCTAAGTCACACTCCTACTATTATATAGATGCATTTATTTGATTGCAAGTTATTTTTAAAATTATTTAAATAGAAAAGAAGCACCTCTTTTAGAAAGAGATGCTTCTTTGAAAGTAAGTTAATTACTTTTGAATTGAAGCAACAACGCCAGCACCAACTGTACGTCCACCCTCACGGATAGAGAACTTAGTACCTTCTTCGATAGCGATTGGAGCGATAAGCTCAACCGTCATTTCGATGTTGTCACCAGGCATTACCATCTCAACGCCTTCTGGAAGTTGGCAAATTCCAGTTACGTCAGTTGTACGGAAGTAGAACTGAGGACGGTAGTTTGAGAAGAATGGAGTGTGACGTCCACCCTCTTCTTTTGATAATACATAAACTTCAGCTTTGAAGTTTGTATGTGGAGTGATTGTACCTGGCTTAGCAAGTACTTGACCACGTTGTACTTCATCACGGCTTACACCACGAAGAAGGGCACCGATGTTGTCACCAGCTTCAGCATAATCAAGAAGCTTACGGAACATTTCAACACCTGTACAAGTCGTTTGCTTAGGCTCTTCAGTAATACCGATGATGTCGATAACGTCACCTACATTAAGTTGACCACGCTCTACACGACCAGTAGCAACTGTACCACGACCAGTAATTGAGAATACATCCTCAACAGGCATCATGAAAGGCTTTTCTTTATCACGCTCTGGTGTTGGGATATAATCATCAACTGCAGCCATAAGCTCAACGATTTTCTCTTCCCAAGCAGCATCTCCTTCAAGAGCTTTAAGAGCAGAACCTTGGATAACAGGAATGTCATCACCAGGGAAGTCATACTCAGAAAGAAGATCACGCACTTCCATTTCAACTAATTCAAGAAGTTCTTCATCATCAACCATGTCACACTTGTTCATAAATACAACAAGGTAAGGTACACCTACTTGACGAGAAAGTAAGATATGCTCACGTGTTTGTGGCATTGGACCATCAGCAGCAGAAACTACTAAGATTCCACCATCCATTTGTGCAGCACCAGTGATCATGTTCTTAACATAGTCGGCATGTCCTGGGCAGTCAACGTGTGCATAGTGACGGCTGTCAGTCTCATACTCAACGTGTGCAGTAGAGATTGTGATACCGCGCTCACGTTCTTCTGGAGCACCATCAATAGCATCATATGCCATTGCCGTACCTTTACCAGAACGCTTAGCAAGTACAGTTGTAATTGCAGCAGTTAAAGTTGTTTTACCATGGTCAACGTGACCAATTGTACCGATATTGGCATGTGTTTTCGAGCGGTCGAATTTTTCTTTACCCATGATTCATTTCCTCCCTTAATTTAAGCTTTACACTTAGAAATTTTTATGGATAAGAAAGGTAAAATACCCATAAGTGAATATCACCTTTCTTAGCTTATAACAAAATGTTTCTTGAAACAATTATTAACAAAAATTATTGTCCTGTTTGCTTCTTGATAATCTCTTCAGCAATACTCTTAGGAGCTTCCTCATAATGATCGAAGAACATAGAATATGTACCGCGACCTTGAGTACGAGAACGTAATGATGTTGCATAACCGAACATTTCGGCTAAAGGAACGAATGCTTTAACAATTTGTGCGTTACCGCGTGCTTCCATTCCGTCAACTCGTCCACGACGTGCAGTAATATCACCCATGATATCACCCATGTACTCTTCAGGAACAACAACTTCAACTCTCATTAATGGCTCTAGTAAAACTGGAGCACATTTTGCTTTTGCGTTTTTAAGTGCCATTGATGCAGCAATTTTAAACGCCATTTCATTTGAATCGACATCATGGTAAGAACCATCATAAAGCTTAGCTTTAAGGTCAATAATTGGGAAACCTGCAATCATACCATTTCCAAGTGACTCTTCGATACCAGCTTGCACTGCACCAATGTATTCACGAGGAACAGATCCACCAACTACTGCATTAATGAATTCAAACCCTGCGCCCTCTTCGTTAGGAGAGAACTCGACCCATACGTGACCAAATTGTCCACGACCACCAGATTGTCGAACAAATTTACCTTCAACCTGAGCAGACTGACGAATTGTCTCACGATATGAAACTTGAGGTGCACCAACATTAGCCTCTACTTTAAACTCACGTCTCATACGGTCAACGATGATATCAAGGTGAAGCTCACCCATACCAGAAATGATTGTTTGACCAGTTTCTTCGTTTGTTTCAGTACGGAAAGTTGGATCCTCTTCAGCAAGCTTCGCAAGTGCCATACCCATTTTATCTTGGTCTGCCTTAGACTTAGGCTCAACAGATAAAGAAATAACTGGGTCTGGGAAATCCATAGATTCAAGAATAACTAGATTCTTTTCATCACATAGAGTATCACCTGTTGTCGTATCTTTCAAACCAACAGCTGCCGCGATATCACCAGAATAAACGGTTGAAATTTCTTCACGAGAGTTTGCATGCATTTGTAGGATACGACCAACACGCTCACGCTTGCCTTTAGTAGAGTTCTTAACATAAGAACCCGCATTCAATGTACCAGAATAAACACGGAAGAATGTTAACTTACCAACAAATGGGTCACTCATAACCTTAAATGCAAGTGCGGAGAATGGTTGATCATCACCAGACTCACGAATAACTTCTTCTTCCGATTCAGGAACAATACCTCTAATTGCTGGTACATCTAGTGGTGAAGGTAAGTAATCAAGAACAGCGTCAAGCATAAGTTGAACACCTTTGTTCTTAAAAGCAGAACCACAAATTACTGGATAAAATTCAACGTTACACGTTCCTTTACGGATCGCCGCTTTAATTTCTTCCGTTGTGATTTCTTCACCTTCTAGATACTTCATTGTAAGTTCTTCATCTAGTTCAGCAACAGCTTCAACTAGTTTTTCATGATATTCTTGGGCTTGTGCTTTATATTCTTCTGGGATTTCTTTGATATCAGTACGAGTACCAAGATCATCCTCATAGAAATATGCTTTCATTTCTACAAGGTCAATGATTCCTTCAAAGTTGTCTTCCGCACCAATTGGTAATTGGATTGGATGAGCGTTTGCTTGAAGGCGATCACGAAGTGTACCTAGTGAATATATAAAGTCAGCGCCTGTTTTATCCATTTTGTTAACAAACACAACACGTGGAACACCATAAGTTGTTGCTTGGCGCCAAACAGTTTCTGTTTGAGGCTCTACACCTGACTGTGCGTCAAGTACTGCTACAGCTCCGTCCAATACGCGTAGTGAACGTTCTACTTCTACTGTGAAATCTACGTGTCCTGGTGTATCAATGATGTTAATACGGTGATCTTTCCATTGAGCTGTTGTCGCAGCAGACGTGATTGTAATACCACGCTCTTGCTCTTGCTCCATCCAGTCCATTTGAGAAGCACCTTCATGAGTTTCACCAATTTTATGAACACGTCCAGTATAGAAAAGTACACGCTCAGTTGTTGTTGTTTTACCAGCATCAATGTGAGCCATGATGCCGATATTACGCGTATCCTTTAAGGAGAACTCTCTTGCCATAGGTTATTTCTCCTTCCTATTTAAGAACAATTTATTTAGGATAACTAAAATTCTACCAACGATAGTGAGCAAACGCTTTGTTCGCTTCAGCCATCTTATGAGTATCTTCACGTTTCTTGACTGCTGAACCTGCATTGTTTGCAGCATCTAGAATTTCGTTAGCTAAACGCTCTTCCATCGTTTTTTCACCACGAAGACGAGAGTAGTTCACTAACCAGCGAAGTCCTAAAGTTGTACGACGTTCAGGCTTAACTTCAATCGGTACTTGATAGTTTGCACCACCAACACGACGAGCTTTAACTTCAAGAACAGGCATGATGTTCTTAAGAGCTTGATCGAATACTTCCATAGGGTCATTACCACTACGTTCTTTTACTAGTTCAAACGCGTTATATAAAATCGTTTGAGCGATACCACGCTTTCCATCAACCATAATACGATTAATTAAACGAGTTACAAGCTTTGAATTATAAATTGGATCTGGTAACACATCACGACGGGCGACTGGTCCTTTACGAGGCATTGTTTCCCCTCCTTTCAACTATTAAACAATTATTTTTATTACTTTTTCTCTTTTGGACGTTTTGTTCCATACTTAGAGCGACCTTGCATACGGTTTTGAACACCAGCTGTATCAAGCGCACCACGAACAATGTGGTAACGTACCCCTGGTAAATCCTTTACACGGCCACCACGGATAAGAACAACACTATGCTCTTGAAGATTGTGTCCAATACCTGGGATATATGCTGTTACTTCAATACCATTTGTTAAACGCACACGCGCATACTTACGAAGAGCCGAGTTCGGTTTCTTCGGTGTCATTGTACCAACACGAGTACAAACACCACGTTTTTGCGGTGAAGAAAGATCTGTTTGAGATTTCTTGAAGCTGTTGTAGCCTTTGTTAAGAGCTGGTGAGTCAGACTTCTTAATTTTAGCTTCACGACCCTTACGAATTAACTGATTAATTGTAGGCATGATTTTTCCTCCTCTCTTGTAAAAAGATAAGACCACTGATCCTGGTGGTTCATATTTTGGCAAAAGTAAAGTTTTTGCCACACGGTTCACTCCGAATGGCAAAAACACAATTACTTCCTTAAAGCAACAGTGGCTGCACTAACTTCAATTCCACAAGCTTTACCAAGCTTCTTCATTGAATCTACATAATGAATTGGGATGCGTTTCGAAACTGCCAATGCCTCTACCTTGTTTATCACTCGGTATTCAGCATCTTTTGCAACAATTAATTCAACAACATCGCCATTATCAAGCGCCTTAAGCGTTTGTTTTGTCCCTATTATAAGGTTCTCAGCCTGCAGTACTTTTTCATAAGACATGAATTCATCCTCCAAAGTTACAGGTATTCTCAGGCACACTTTGATATCTTATCACCGCGATATCAAAGTGTCAACAAAATCTTATCGAATTTATTCGTGTAATAATACTTCTTCTGCTAAGCTACTGTCTGATGCCTCTGTATCTGACTCATCATATTTTGAAACAATGTTTATATTACGATAGCGCGCCATCCCTGTACCAGCAGGAACAAGCTTACCTATAATAACATTTTCTTTTAACCCAAGAAGCTCATCCCGCTTACCTTTAATGGCAGCGTCTGTTAGAACACGAGTTGTTTCTTGGAAAGATGCAGCAGATAAGAAAGAATCAGTTTCAAGCGAAGCTTTTGTAATACCTAGTAATACAGGTCGACCTGTAGCAGGACGTTTTCCACTACGTAACATTTCTTGGTTTTCATCATTGAAATGTTGAATCTCAATTAATGAACCTGGAAGTACATTCGTTTCTCCTGCATCAACCACACGTATTTTACGAAGCATTTGTCGTACCATTACCTCAACGTGCTTGTCACCAATTTCTACCCCTTGCATACGGTATACTTTCTGAACTTCACGAAGGAGGTACTCTTGAACACCATTCATCCCTTTAACCTTAAGAAGTTCCTTAGGGTCAATAGAACCTTCTGTAATGCTTTCACCAGCTACAAGCTTATCCCCAACTGAAACCTTGATACGCGCCCCATAAGGAATTGCGTATGCCTTTGTTTCCATTTCACTTTTCAGAGTAACTTCGCGTTTGTCGCCATCTTTAAAGTCAACGACTTCCCCTTCAATTTCGGAGATTACCGCTTGACCTTTTGGATTACGTGCTTCAAAGATTTCTTGGATACGCGGAAGACCTTGCGTGATATCGTCTCCTGCTACCCCACCTGTATGGAATGTACGCATTGTAAGCTGTGTACCTGGCTCACCGATTGATTGTGCTGCGATAATTCCAACAGCTTCTCCAACTTCAACATCACTACCTGTCGCAAGGTTTCGTCCATAACACTGCTTACACACACCATGACGGGTGTCACAAGTAAATACAGAGCGAATCGTTACGCCTTCAATGTCTGAATCGATAATATGCTTTGCGATGTCTTCGTCAATTAGATCATTCTTTTTAACAATAACATCATTCGTTTCAGGATGACGTAACGTTTTAAAGGCCACACGCCCAACTAGACGGTCATAGAGACCTTCAATTACTTCATTACCTTCTTTAATTGCTTTTACCTCAAGTCCACGATCTGTACCACAATCAGTTTCACGAACGATAACATCCTGTGCAACATCAACTAGACGACGAGTAAGGTAACCTGAATCAGCTGTTTTAAGGGCTGTATCCGCAAGACCTTTTCGCGCACCATGTGTAGAGATAAAGTACTCAAGAACCGTTAAACCTTCACGGAAACTTGATTTAATTGGAAGTTCAATGATTCGACCTGATGGATTGGCCATTAGACCACGCATACCCGCAAGTTGTGTAAAGTTTGAGGCGTTACCACGGGCACCGGAATCACTCATCATAAAGATTGGGTTACTACGATCTAAAGTTCCCATTAGCTTGTTTTGAATGACATCCTTCGCTTCACTCCAGATGGAGATAACTCGGTCATAACGCTCTTCCTCCGTAATTAAACCACGACGGAACTGTTTAAGAACACGCTCAACCTTTTTCTCTGATTCACCAATAATTTCTTTTTTCTCAGCAAGTACAACGATATCAGCAACACCAACAGTTATTCCTGCTTTGGTTGAATATTTGAACCCAAGGTCCTTCATGCGGTCAAGCATTTTAGACGTTTCTGTTATCTTAAATTTCTTGAAAACTTCCGCAATAATGTTACCTAAGAAACCTTTTTTGAATGGCGGAACTGTTTCTCGCTCTTTAAATTGTTTCTTTACATCAGTTGTAGTAGATACTAAATACTTACTTGGCGTAGCCACTTCTAAGTTCATTTCTGAAGGCTCATTCATATACGGGAATGAATCAGGCAGAATTTCATTAAATATTAGCTTCCCTACTGTTGTAAGAAGTAGCTTGCTATTTTCATCCTCGTTAAACGTTGACTTACCAAGTGAAGCAACAGGAATCGCTACTCGACTATGCAAATGAACATATCCATTTTGATAAGCAACAATTGCTTCGTTAGTATTAATGAAGATAGACCCTTCACCCTTGGCACCTTCGCGCTCCATCGTTAAATAATAGTTCCCGAGAACCATATCTTGGGATGGTGTAACGACAGGCTTACCGTCTTTCGGGTTTAAGATATTTTGTGCAGCCAACATAAGGATACGAGCTTCGGCTTGTGCTTCAGCTGATAACGGAACATGCACCGCCATTTGGTCACCATCAAAGTCAGCGTTATAAGCAGTACAAACAAGTGGATGCAACTTAATCGCACGACCTTCAACTAGCGTTGGTTCAAAGGCTTGAATACCTAAACGGTGAAGTGTTGGTGCTCGGTTTAGAAGAACCGGATGCTCACGAATGACTTCTTCAAGGACATCCCACACTTCAGGCTGAACACGTTCAACTTTACGCTTTGCGCTTTTGATATTGTGTGCAAGACCTTTACTTACAAGCTCCTTCATTACAAATGGCTTAAATAACTCAAGAGCCATTTCTTTCGGAAGACCACATTGATACATCTTAAGGTTTGGCCCTACAACGATAACCGAACGACCTGAATAGTCAACACGCTTACCAAGTAGATTTTGACGGAAACGACCTTGCTTACCTTTAAGCATGTGAGATAACGATTTAAGTGGACGGTTACCAGGTCCAGTAACCGGACGACCGCGACGACCATTATCAATTAAAGCATCAACTGCTTCTTGAAGCATTCTTTTTTCATTTTGAACAATGATATTTGGCGCTCCTAAATCAAGAAGACGCTTCAAACGATTATTACGGTTAATCACTCGACGATACAAGTCATTTAAATCAGATGTTGCAAAACGTCCACCATCTAATTGAACCATCGGACGTAATTCAGGTGGAATAACCGGAAGTACATCTAAAATCATCCAAGATGGATCATTCCCTGAGTTACGGAATGCCTCTAACACTTCAAGACGCTTTATCGCACGAGTACGGCGTTGTCCTTGAGCTGTTAAAAGTTCCTCTTTTAACCCTTCAACATCCTTTTCAAGGTCTATGTCAGAGAGAAGCTTTCTAATCGCTTCGGCACCCATTTGCGCCGTGAAAGAACGACCATACTTATCATAGTAGGCACGATATTCTTTCTCTGATAGAAGTTGCTTTCTTTCTAAAGGAGTGTCGCCTGAATCTGTCACAACGTATGAAGCAAAATAGATGACTTCCTCTAATGAACGAGGAGACATATCCAATACAAGACCCATACGACTTGGGATACCTTTGAAATACCAAATATGTGAAACTGGCGCAGCTAACTCGATGTGTCCCATACGTTCACGACGAACTTTTGCACGTGTGACTTCTACTCCACAACGGTCGCATACAACCCCTTTGTAACGAACGCGCTTGTATTTACCACAATGACATTCCCAGTCTTTTGTTGGGCCAAAGATACGCTCACAAAAAAGACCGTCTTTTTCAGGCTTTAATGTACGGTAATTAATTGTTTCTGGCTTCTTAACTTCCCCTCTTGACCACGAACGGATTTTGTTCGGTGAAGCAAGACCAATTTTCATATATTCGAAGTTATTTACATCTATCAAGGGGTCAACCTCCCTTTTGGTTTCCGTATCTCAGACGTCAGTACTACTATTTATCAATCTCTATTTATAAGAGATTAAGAAAGCAACAGGGGAACTGCATATGCTAGCCCCCTAATTACTTTAAGCTTGTGATTCGCTTGATTCAAAATTGAGATTTAACTTCTCACTTGTCTGCTCATCATCATCTAAATCTCTCATTTCAATTTCTTCCTCGTTACTCGAGAGCATTTTAACATCCATGCCAAGCGATTGTAACTCTTTAATTAATACCTTGAATGATTCTGGTACACCAGGTTCAGGTACATTCTCACCTTTAACGATCGCTTCGTAAGTTTTCACACGACCGATAACGTCATCGGATTTCACTGTAAGGATTTCTTGAAGTGTATAAGCTGCACCATATGCTTCTAGTGCCCAAACCTCCATCTCACCGAAACGTTGTCCACCAAATTGAGCTTTACCACCCAATGGTTGCTGCGTTACGAGTGAATATGGTCCTGTCGAACGCGCATGGAGTTTATCATCAACCATGTGTGCAAGTTTAATCATATACATGATACCAACAGAAACACGGTTATCAAATGGCTCACCTGTCCGACCATCATACAAGACAGTTTTCCCATCACGAGCCATGCCAGCTTCATCAAGCGTTCCCCAAACGTCTTCCTCACGAGCACCATCAAATACAGGTGATGCAACATGAATACCAAGTTTGCGGGCAGCCATACCTAAATGAAGTTCAAGCACTTGTCCGATATTCATACGAGAAGGTACACCCAGTGGATTTAACATGATATCAATTGGCGTTCCATCTGGTAAATAAGGCATATCTTCTTCTGGAAGAATCCTTGAGATAACCCCTTTGTTACCATGACGACCAGCCATCTTATCACCTTCGTGAATTTTACGCTTCTGTACAATATAAACACGAACAAGTTGATTTACACCTGGTGGTAGTTCATCACCATCTTCACGGTTGAAGATTTTCACATCAAGGATGATTCCATCCCCCCCATGAGGAGCTCTTAAAGATGTGTCACGAACTTCACGAGCCTTCTCACCGAAAATAGCATGTAGGAGACGTTCTTCTGCTGTAAGCTCAGTTACCCCTTTAGGCGTTACTTTACCTACAAGAATGTCGCCGTCTTTTACTTCCGCACCAACACGAATAATTCCTCGATCATCTAAGTTACGTAATGCGTCTTCTCCGACATTTGGAATATCCCTTGTAATTTCTTCAGGTCCTAATTTCGTGTCGCGAGCTTCAGATTCATATTCTTCAATATGAACAGAAGTATACACATCATCTTTCACAAGACGCTCACTTAAGATAATTGCATCCTCATAGTTATAACCTTCCCATGTCATGAAACCAACAAGAACGTTACGACCTAATGCCATTTCACCTTGTTCCATTGATGGACCATCTGCAAGGATTTCACGTTTTTCAACGACATCACCCTCGGCCACAATCGGGCGTTGGTTGTAGCTTGTTCCTTGATTAGAACGGATAAACTTTTGAAGCTTATACTTATCAAGGTCACCTTTTGTTTCTTGGCCTTCGACTGTTTCAATACGACGAACCCATATTTCTTTCGCTGTTACACGTTCAACGAGACCAGGGAACTTCGACACAATCGCCGCACCAGAGTCTTTCGCCGATACATGTTCCATCCCGGTACCCACAAGTGGTGCTTCGGGAACTAAAAGCGGAACCGCTTGACGTTGCATGTTCGCTCCCATTAGTGCACGGTTAGAGTCATCATTCTCTAAGAAAGGGATACACGATGTTGCAGCCGAAACAACTTGTTTTGGCGATACATCCATGTAATCAAGGCGGTCACGTGGAACCACGGTATTTTCCCCTCTGAAACGTGCGATGATATTGTCATCAATGAAAGACCCATCATCTGCTAACTTCGCATTAGCCTGAGCGACAACATAGTTATCCTCTTCATCTGCTGTTAAGTAATCAATTTGAGTTGTTACTTTCCCTGTTTCGGGGTCAACACGACGATAAGGCGTCTCCATAAAGCCAAACTCGTTCACTTTTGCATAAGATGAAAGTGAGTTGATTAAGCCAATGTTAGGACCTTCCGGTGTTTCAATCGGACACATACGACCATAGTGAGAGTAGTGAACGTCACGAACTTCAAAACCAGCACGTTCACGGGTTAAACCACCGGGTCCAAGTGCCGATAGACGGCGCTTATGTGTTAACTCAGCTAATGGATTTGTTTGGTCCATAAATTGAGACAACTGGGAGCTACCAAAGAACTCTTTAATCGACGCAATGACTGGTCGAATATTAATTAACGCTTGTGGAGTAATCATATTTGGGTCTTGAATTGACATACGCTCACGAACCACACGTTCCATTCGAGATAATCCTATACGGAATTGGTTTTGTAGTAATTCACCAACTGAACGTAAACGACGATTCCCTAAATGGTCGATGTCATCTGTATCGCCGACACCATGTAATAGATTAAAGAAGTAATTAATAGAAGCAATGATATCCGAAGGTGTAATGTGTTTCACATCACGATCAACCATACCATTTCCAATGACACGAATAATGCGTTCGCCTTCTTGGTCATCAGGTGCATAAATTTTAATTGATTGAAGTTGAATATCGTCATCCTGAACAACGCCGCCAGATGCACGAACATCTCTAAAACCTACGTTCTTCTCTAATTGAGGAATAATACGGTCGAGTGTTCGACGATCAAGTAACGTTCCTTCTTCAGCGATAACCTCGCCTGTTTCAGGATCAACTAAGGTTTCTGCTAGGCGCTGATTAAACAAACGGTTTTTAATATGAAGCTTTTTATTAATCTTGTAACGTCCAACATTCGCCAAGTCATAGCGTTTCGGATCAAAAAAGCGAGAATCCAACAAGCTTTTAGCGTTATCAACTGTTGGTGGTTCACCTGGACGTAATCTCTCATAAATTTCAAGGAGAGCTTTCTCTGCACTATCGGTATTATCCTTTTCTAGTGAATTGCGCAGGTACTCATCTTCTCCCAGTAAGTCAATGATCTCTTGATCAGAACCAAACCCAAGCGCACGCAAAAGAACCGTCACTGGTATTTTTCTTGTACGGTCGATACGGACATACACAATATCCTTCGCGTCAGTTTCAAGCTCTAACCAAGCTCCTCGGTTTGGAATAACAGTAGCGGTAAAGCCTTTTTTTCCATTCTTATCCGTTTTTTGACTGTAATACACACTCGGCGAACGAACAAGCTGTGAAACGATTACTCGTTCCGCACCATTAATTACAAACGTCCCTGTTTCTGTCATTAACGGGAAGTCTCCCATGAATACTTCCTGTTCCTTTACTTCACCAGTTTCTTTATTAATTAGACGAACCTTCACTCGTAAAGGAGCAGCAAATGTAACATCACGTTCCTTTGATTCATCAACTGGGTATTTCGGATCCCCAAGACTGTAATCAATAAACTCTAAAACTAAATTGCCAGTGAAGTCTTGAATAGGGGAAATGTCTTGGAACATTTCTCTAAGTCCCTGATCAAGAAACCATTGATAAGAAGCGGTTTGGATTTCAATTAAGTTTGGCAACTCCAACACTTCATTAATACGTGCATAGCTTCTTCGTTGGCGGTGGCGTCCATACTGAACTAGTTGACCTGTCAACTGATTCACCCCTCAAATCTCGCGTTATAGTATCTAAAAACATATCTAGCTCAAGTCAAAAGAAAAGAGCGACAATACATTTTTATAGATTAGTGCGTACTTGCACCAAAAGTACAAGCAATAAAACCTTTCGTTCAAAAAGAAAAAACAACAATAAATAACCAATTTTTTCCTAGAAACGTTCGATTATACTAGTATAACCAAATCCCCTATATGCTAAACAATAAATACCACTTGACTTTTTAAAATTTATCAGTCTAAAAAAGGGTAGTTATACGCATTAAATAACAGTACCACAAAAGTTAGGCTCAGTCAATTTTTTTTGCGCACAATATATAATAGCCCTTTTTCTTTTCACGAATCTCTACTTGTTGAAAAAACTGCTCTAACTTCTCTATTGCCGACGGTGCCCCTTGTTTCTTTTGAATCACTACCCATAATTCCCCGTTCGTTTGTAAATGACTGTAGGATCTTTCAAAAATATCATGAACTACACTTTTTCCCGCCCTAATAGGTGGATTTGTTAAAATTGCAGCGAAATCCTTTTTACTCACCTGATCAAAGCTTGAACTCTTGTAAATCATCACGTTATCTAGTTCATTTTGCAAAGCATTTTTACGAGACAATTCAAGAGCGCGTTCATTTACATCAATCATATGAACGGTTCGGCCCTCATCAGCTTTTGCTATCGTCAGGCCAATAGGACCATATCCACAGCCGACATCTAGCACATCACCATGGTTTGAAGGAAAGCGAAATGCCTCGACTAATAAACGACTTCCGAAATCAACTTCCTTTTTTGAGAATACCCCTCGGTCAGATGTAAATGATAACGTTATTCCCTTTAACGTGAAAGTCCAAGTTCGCTCCTGGCTTTCCACTTCTGGTTTATCTGAATAATAGTGATCAGACATTTCCATCCTCCCTTCTAAGATAACCTACGTAAATCTGTCAAAAAAAGACTCGCAATGACGCGAGTCTCTTCCCTTAAAAAATTACTTAACTTCAACTGATGCGCCAGCTTCTTCAAGCTTAGCTTTTGCTTCTTCAGCTTCTTCTTTAGAAGCGCCTTCTTTAATTGGAGCAGGAGCACCATCAACAAGTGCTTTTGCTTCTTTAAGACCAAGGCCAGTGATTTCACGTACAACCTTGATAACATTGATTTTAGAACCACCTGGAGATGTAAGGATTACATCAAACTCAGTTTGTTCAGCAGCACCAGCGTCTCCGCCGCCAGCAGCTACAGCTACAGGAGCAGCAGCAGATACACCGAATTCCTCTTCGATTGCTTTTACAAGGTCATTTAATTCTAAAACTGTCATTTCTTTAACCGCTTCAATGATTTGTTCTTTAGTCATTGTTAAATCCTCCTATTTTTTGTTTTGATTTTAATCGTTAACTAGTAACCAGGTACATCATTCCAGCATAACTGCTTGGAAAGATTAAGCACCTTGCTCTTCTTTTTGCTCTGCAACAGCTTTTGTAACCAATGCGAGACCACGCATAGGAGCTTGAAGTACGTTTGCAAGCATCGAAAGTAGACCTTCGCGAGATGGAAGTTCCGCTAATGCTTTAACTTCTTCAACTGAAGCTACTCGGCCTTCGATAACACCAGCCTTAAGTTCAAGGGCATCATGTTTTTTCGCGAATTCATTAAGAATCTTAGCAGGAGCAATAACATCATCTACACTAAAAGCAATCGCTGTTGGTCCAACAAGATTTGCATCTAAATCTGTTAATTCAGCTTCAGCTGTAGCACGACGAGCTAATGAGTTCTTGTATACCTTGAACTCAACACCTGCTTCACGAAGTTGTTTACGAAGCTCTGTTACTTCAGCAACATTCAACCCGCGATAATCAACAACGATTGTTGATTTACTCTCACGTAGTTTTGTTGCGATATCTGATACGACTTGTTGTTTCTGTTCTAGCACGCTCATTTTTACACCTCCCGTGGTTTGGATACATACCCGACTCAGAAGCATATAAAAAGCCCCCATGTAATAGACATGAGGGCATACGGATTCAAAACAATGAATCTATAGCTTACCTCGGTAGGAAATTAAGCGAAATACGCACCTACGGTCTACGGTATGATCTTTAAATATATATAACTGTGTAAGACACTGTTATGATTATAAACATCTCAATTAAAGAAGTCAATAATTATCTTGTTAAAGCAGATACATTTACACGTACACCAGGGCCCATAGTTGCTGCAACCGCTACGTTTTTCATGTACGTACCTTTTGAAGCAGCAGGTTTAACCTTCACAAGTGTTTCGATAATTGTTTTGAAGTTCTCAACAAGTTTCCCTGTTTCGAATGAAACTTTACCGATCGGCACGTGAATGTTACCAGCTTTATCAACACGGTATTCTACTTTACCGGCTTTAATTTCGTTAACAGCCTTAGTCACATCAAAAGTAACAGTACCTGTTTTAGGGTTCGGCATTAAACCTTTCGGTCCAAGCACACGACCTAATTTACCAACTTGAGCCATCATGTCAGGTGTCGCTACGATTACATCAAAATCAAACCAACCTTGATTGATTTTATTAATGAAATCCTCTTCACCTACATAATCAGCACCAGCTGCTTCTGCTTCTTTTGCTTTTTCACCTTTAGCGAAAACCAATACTCGCTGTGTCTTACCTGTACCATTTGGAAGAACAACAGCACCACGAATTTGTTGGTCTGCTTTCTTAGGGTCAACACCTAAACGTACAGCAACTTCAACCGTCTCATCGAATTTAGCTGTAGCTGTCTTTTTTACAAGCTCAACTGCTTCTTCCACTTGATATACCGCATCGCGGTCAACTAGTTTCAAAGCGTCTTGGTATTTTTTACTTTTCTTAGCCATACTATTTCCTCCTCGAATGTGGTTTTAGCGGTAGGAACCTCCCACTATGAAAGGTTGCGAACCCACAATAGGTTGCAACCTCACGTAAGCTTACAAATTAATCTTCAATTACGATACCCATGCTGCGCGCAGTACCTTCTACCATACGCATAGCAGACTCAACACTTGCAGCGTTAAGATCTGGCATTTTTGTCTCAGCAATCTCGCGTACTTTATCACGCTTGACAGTTGCAACTTTTTTCTTGTTTGGTTCACCAGAACCAGACTCGATACCAGCAGCTACTTTAAGAAGAACAGCAGCAGGTGGAGTTTTTGTGATGAATGTAAACGAACGGTCTTCAAATACCGTAATTTCTACCGGAATGATAAGACCGGCTTGGTCTGAAGTACGAGCGTTAAATTCTTTACAGAATCCCATAATGTTAACTCCAGCTTGACCTAATGCAGGACCAACCGGGGGAGCTGGATTTGCTTTCCCAGCAGGGATTTGTAATTTAACCATTTTAATTACCTTTTTAGCCACGTGACACACCTCCTTAGTCCGTGATGTGGTTATCCGGGTGTTTCACCCTCCCACTCAAAAAACGGATGCATTCATGCACCCGATGGCTCGTGTAAGAAACCATTATCAAACATGAAGATTTTATCACCTTCACAAGCAGATAGCAAGTTAAATTCAATTAAATCTTTTCAACTTGTGTAAAATCAAGCTCTACTGGTGTTTCACGACCAAACATATTTACATGGACCTTAACCTTTTGCTTCTCGACTTGAATTTCTTCAATCGTACCAATAAAGTTTGCAAAGGGACCCTCTTTCACCTTCACTGACTCCTTCATTTCGAAGTCAATTTCAGCTCTTGGTTCCTCGACTCCCATTTGTTTAAGTATTGATTCAACTTCATCAGGTAACAACGCTGTTGGCTTAGAACCCGCGCCCGAGGAACCAACAAATCCAGTTACCCCTGGCGTGTTTCTTACGACATACCAAGAATCATCTGTCATAATCATCTCGACAAGAACATACCCAGGAAACACCTTTCGTGTGACCTGTTTACTTTTTCCATTCTTAATTTCTGTCTCTTCCTCAACAGGCACAAGAACACGGAAAATTTTATCGGTCATTTCCATGGATTCTACACGCTTTTCTAAATTTGCTTTAACTTTATTTTCATACCCTGAATACGTATGCACTACATACCAATTTTTTTCCATTCTAAATAGGACGGTTGTGTCCTTCCCTCCTCTTCGGTTTAATACTCAGCATCTCCCACCATTATTAACGGAAAACTACCCGAGTAATACACGAACAAGCCATGAAATACCGTAATCTATAATTGCAAAGAAGACAGTAATAAACGCAACCGTTCCGAGAACCACCCAAGTATAACGCGTAAGCTCTTTACGAGTTGGCCATGATACACGTTTCATCTCTGATACAACATCTTTCAAAAACTTCCCGCTGTTTTTAACTCCGTCAGCCATAACAGACACCCCCAGCACCAATCAATATAGACAAATAAATACTCATCTATTCGAAATTTGTATAAAGTTCAACTTTCAACCAATAAAAAAAGAACCGCTAGTTACTTTGTTTCACGATGAAGAGTGTGTTCATTACACGTTTTACAAAACTTCTTCATCTCAATGCGGTTTACGTGAGTGAGCTTATTCTTTTGCGTTGAATAGTTTCGAGATTGACAGACCTCACAGGCTAGTACAACTTTACTCCGCACACCGCACCTCCACACATGAAAATACACACTATTTTACTCTAGCATACGAAAAATAGTGTGTCAATTCTTACTTATGTGAAGTTTCTTACAAAAATAGGTGAGTTATACCGCTTGGTTCTTACAACGTTACGCCTTTTAATTCCACATAGCGCTCGAGTTTACGCTTAACCCGTTGCAAGGCATTATCTATTGATTTGACATGACGATTTAAATCTACTGAAATTTCCTGATAGGATCGTCCATCCAGATAGAGCATAAGCACTTGTTGTTCAAGTTCACTTAAAATCTCTCCCATCTTTAATTCAATGTCTTCAAATTCTTCTTGATTTATTAGTAACTCTTCTGGATTTGTCACCTTAGTACCGCAAATAACATCCAACAATGTACGGTCTGATTCTTCATCATACATCGGTTTATCCAATGAAATATATGAATTCAAAGGTATGTGCTTCTGTCTTGTTGCCGTCTTAATTGCCGTAATAATTTGACGAGTTATACAAAGTTCAGCAAAGGCTTTAAAAGAGGAGAGCTTGTCCCCTTTAAAATCACGGACTGCCTTGTAGAGTCCAATCATTCCTTCTTGTACAATATCTTCATGATCGGCTCCAATTAGGAAGTATGATCTCGCCTTTGCCCTTACAAAATTCTTATATTTGTTAATTAAGTATTCAAGGGCTCCACTGTCTCCAATACGTACCTGTTCCACTAATAAATCGTCATCCAATTGGTTATAATTTGGCTTTAATACGGTTTCATGCAGGTCTACGTTCACGACAATCCCCCTGACCTTTGGCTGTTAATAGGAACATTATATAGCACAGATTTCCAGGAGGTCAACCACCCATTATTGGCCTCGACGCCATTTTTCAAAAATTTCAACTATTTCTTTAGAAAGGGGAATCTTTGTCGAATTTCGGTTTTTTTTCCTAGTTTCGACATCTTGATTAATCCCTTTTCCAACGACCTCCGTTTCAATTAATAGTTCCCTGGCCGACTTTCTTAGTGCCCCGCTTCCAAATACTAGGGATTGTTCTGTAAAGTCCGAAGTTGCTACATGTATTCGCGTATCAATTTGCTTCAATTCGTGGACAAGCTTTTCAATATGTTCATCTGCCGTTTCACTTTCTCGGGTGTACAGTACATTGATGCGAAAATTATTATACTTTTTTCCAATTCCAGGCACCATATGAGCATCAAAAATAATGTTTACTTCAAAACCAGTATAGGCTTGATACTCGGCCATGATTTCAACTAATCGATCTCGTGCAAGACCCAGGTCTCGGTCTTTCAGTTGACGAAGCTCTGGCCAAGCACCAATCATATTATACCCATCAACAAGCAAAATGTCTTTCATACTATTTATCCCTTAGATTTCGCCTGCGATATACCTCATACATTAATAAACTTGCCGCCACAGACGCATTTAAGGATGTTACTTTTCCGACCATCGGAATATGGATTAAAAAATCACACTTTTCCTTTACAAGGCGACTAATCCCTTTACCCTCACTGCCAATAACAAGACCGATCGGCATATCTAACGCCGCTTCTCTATAATCATCATTTCCTAAGGCATCGGTTCCTGCAAACCATATCCCTTTCTTTTTTAGGTCTTCCATCGTTCGGGCAATGTTCGTTACTCTTACAACAGGTACATATTCAATCGCTCCCGCCGAAGACTTTGCTACGGTTTGTGTTAAGCCTACAGCACGACGTTTTGGGATAATGACACCATGTGCACCAACAGCATCTGCTGTACGCAGGATTGAACCTAGATTATGAGGGTCCTCCACTTCGTCCAAAATGAGAAAAAATGGCTCTTCCCCTTTTTGCTCTGCATTACTAAATAAATCTTCCATCTCGGCATACTCATAGGCAGCAACAGAGGCAACAACCCCTTGATGATTCGTAGTATCTGTGAGCTGTTCAAGCTTTTTTTTCGGCGCATTCTGAACAAGAACACCATGTTCTTTAGCAAGCTCTAAAACCTTTGACATCTGCCCTTTTTGAGAACCCTCCGCAATCCAAATTTTGTTAATTGAATGCCCTGATTTTAATGCCTCAATTATTGGGTTTTTCCCGACAATAAACTCTTGATTCATGGCTGTTCCTCCTTTCTAAGCTTGTTTATTTTCAATATAGACAAATGTACGCATCATAATCTCATCTAAACGCCCTTGTTTCTCCTGCAAATATAAAAAACCAAGTAGGGCTTCAAAAGCTGTAGAGTAACTGTACGTTGCAGCATCCGTATTTTTTGGAATGGTTCCCGACTTGGCATTTCGTCCACGTTTAATTAAAGCTTCTTCTTCCTCTGAAAAAAACCCTTCTTCACTTAAAAAGTGAAGCACATCTGCCTGCGCTTTAGCAGAGACATATTTAGTGGCCTCAGTATGAAGACGATTAGGGCGCACCTTCCCTTTTGCAATTAAATAATAACGTACATAGGTATCCAAAACCGCATCGCCCATATAGGCTAGAGCAAGGGCATTTAACTGACGTAAATCAGTTGTTGCTTCAATTAATCTCATATACCTAGCCTCTTTTCCAACGAATACCCTGAGCTGTATCCTCAAGGAGAATTCCCTGCTCTTTAAGCTGGTCACGGATTTGGTCGGCTAACCCAAAATCACGATTTTTACGGGCTTCATTTCTTTTAACAATTAATTGTTCAATTTCCTCATCAAGTAATGTTTCTTGTTCATCTAATTCTAATCCTAATACACTTGCAAATTCTTGGAACTGGGCAATAAAAGCCTTTAGTACTTGTTGAGACGTTTGCTTTTCCCGCAAGTAATAGTTTGCCTCTTTGGCTAAATCAAACAAAACGGAGATTCCATTCGCACTATTAAAGTCATCATCCATCTCAGCAATAAAGCGTTCTTTAAAGGTCTTTATCGTTTTTAGCCACGAACCCTCTCCGCCATAGTCTGCTGATTCTTGTAAGCGATGTTTTAAACTTGATACTACAGTTTTTAATCGTTCTAATCCATTTTTTGCCCCTTCAAGTAGTTCATCACTGAAGTTAATTGGACTTCTGTAATGTGCGGTCAGCATGAAAAAGCGGACGACTTCTGCAGAATGTTGTCGAATGATTTCATTAGCTAAAACAAAATTTCCGAGTGATTTCGACATCTTTTCGTTCTCGATATTAATAAATCCGTTATGAAGCCAATAATTTGCCATTGTCTTTCCCGTTAGGGCTTCAGATTGTGCAATTTCATTTTCATGATGAGGGAATGTTAAATCTTGCCCGCCGGCATGGATGTCAATTGTATCTCCTAAATATTTCTTTACCATTGCTGAACATTCGATATGCCAACCTGGTCGTCCGTTTCCCCATGGACTTTCCCAAAATACTTCTCCTTCTTTAGCTGTTTTCCAAAGAACAAAATCCAGGGCATCTTCTTTTCGTTCATCGATTTCGATACGCGCCCCTGAACGAAGATCCTCAATAGACTGGGAGGAGAGTTTTCCATACTCTTTAAATTTTCTAGTACGATAATAAACATCGCCACCAGATTCATAAGCGAAGCCCTTTTTTACTAATTTTGTAATAAAGTCAATAATTTCAGGAATGGTTTCAGTTACTCGTGGATGGTAATCTGCCTTTTTGACTCCAAGTGCACAAGTATCCTGGTGATAGGCTTCAATAAATCGGTTGGCGACATCCAACACTTCTTCCCCTAGTTCGGCTGCCGCTCGGATAATTTTATCATCAACATCCGTAAAATTAGATATAAATGTAACGTCATAACCTCGGTATTCTAGGTAACGGCGAACCATATCATAAACGATAGGTGGTCTTGCATTCCCTATATGGATATAATTATAGACAGTTGGACCACAAACATACATTTTTACTTTACCCTCTTTTAGCGGAATAAAGGTTTCCTTTTTTCTTGATAAGCTGTTATAAAGCTGTATGGCCATCTGAAGACTCCTCCTTTGCTAACTTCTTATAAACTATGTTGCCAACTAATTGATACGTGATGGATGTACTCACTTTTTTATTTCTTCGCGTAACATTTTTATTTCTTCTTCCAGTTCCTTAAGTTTATCTGAAACTGGATCAGGCATAAGGTGATGATTAAGACCATTCTCTACCTTAATCCCATTTTGAATAACAATCCTACCCGGGATACCCACAACCGTTGAATTTTCTGGCACTTCCTTTAAAACAACCGCGCCAGCTCCTATCCTTGCATTTTCCCCAATTGTAAATGAACCTAATACCTTTGCCCCTGACGCAATAAGGACTCCGTCTCTCACGGTTGGATGCCGCTTTCCTTTTTCCTTACCGGTACCACCTAAAGTCACACCTTGGAAAATTGTCACGTCATTCCCAATTTCACAGGTTTCGCCAATGACAACGCCCATCCCATGGTCAATAAATAGACGTTGTCCAATAACGGCTCCAGGATGTATCTCTATTCCTGTTATAAAGCGACTAACTTGCGAGATAAACCGCGCTAAGAAGAATAACCTTTTCGTCCAAAACCAATGGGCAAACCGATGTGACCAAATGGCATGGACCCCTGAGTAGGTAAAAATAACTTCAAGCCGACTTCTCGCTGCTGGATCTTGTTCAAAAACTACGTCTACATCATTTAATAAAGTTCGAAATATCTTTCCCATTTTTCTCTCTCCCCTCCTAATAAAAATAAAATAGAATTTATCGTCTCAAGTAGAACAGCCATCCTTGCATAAATACTTTTGATTATACAAAAAAAACACCTCTGTGCAATATATTGCACAGAGGCGCTTTTGCGCGGTTCCACTCTGTTTTAAGAGACTAGGTCTACTTATCTTTTTAGCAGATAACGAAGCCACTCGCCCTTTCCTACTATATGTTCAGAAAGAGACTCAAGGGTGCATTTCAAAAGCACGGGTCTAAACCACTTCCAGCCAAAGGTGATTTTCTCTGAAAGACACGAATACTTTTTACTTTTCCCTCTCAATACGTTACGATTATTTATACATCAGTTATACATGATTAAATCAGTTTTTGCAATCTTGCGGAGACACTTGACTTTCCAACTATTTCAATTGAATCGGCTAGCTCTGGGCCATGTGTTTGACCTGTTGTTGCCACACGAATCGGCATAAATAGTTTTTTCCCTTTTTGCCCTGTTGCTTTTTGAGTTGCCTTTATGGCAGCCTTAATGTTTGCTGCCGTAAACTCTTCTAGCTGTTCAACCTCAGCTAAGAATTGCTTTAAAACATCTGATACTTGTTCTTCGGCGAGTACCTCTTTTGCTTCTTCATTATACTCAATTTCCACTTTAAAGAACAACTCTGTCAACTCAACAATTTCCGCTCCGTACTGCATTTGTTCTTGATAAAGTCCGATAAGTCGAGTTGCCCATTCACGTTGTTCGGCACTCATCTCCTCTGGTAGCCTACCTGCTTTCACAAGATGAGGTAAAGCTAACGAAACGACTGTTTCCAAATCGGCCTTTTTTAAGTATTGATTATTCATCCAAGCAAGCTTATCTGTATCAAAAACCGCAGGCGCCTTCGAAACCCGCTCTAAACTAAATTGTTGTCCTAACTCTTCCATCGAAAATATTTCTTCTTCGCCGACGGGAGACCAACCAAGTAATGCCAGGAAGTTAACCAGAGCCTCTGGTAAATAACCCAGGTCTTTATATTGCTCTACAAATTGAATAATTGATTCATCACGCTTACTCATCTTTTGACGATTAGGATTTAAAATTAATGATGCATGAGCAAAGCGCGGTGGCTCCCATCCAAATGCCTCGTAAAGCATAACCTGTCTCGGCGTATTCGAGAGATGCTCTTCACCTCGTATAACATGTGACATTTTCATCAGGGCATCATCAATAACAACAGCAAAGTTATACATCGGAATCCCGTCTTTTCGAGCAATAACAAAGTCTCCAATTCCGTTTGATTCAAACGTCACGTTTCCGCGCACCGCATCATCAATGGTTATTTCTTTTCCTTCAGGAACACGGAAACGAACAACTGGCTTCAATCCTTTTTCTTCGTAAGCTTGACGATCTTTTTCCGTTAAATTCCGATCTCTTCCACTATAACGTGGCATTTCGCCTCGGGCAATTTGAGCTTCTCTTTCAGCTCCAAGTTCTTCCTCCGTCATATAACAGTAATATGCTTTCCCCTCATCAAGAAGCTGTTTAATATGTTTCGTGTAAATATCTAAACGCTCCATACAGCTATAAGGACCATAGTCACCACCAACATCAATACTCTCTTCCCATTCAATTCCTAGCCATTTTAAGCTATTAAGAAGCTTTTCTTTCGCCTCTCCTACATTTCTAGCTTGGTCTGTATCCTCAATACGTAAAATAAATTTACCGCCCTGACTACGTGCAAATAAATAATTAAAAAGAGCGGAACGGGCACCACCAATATGCAAATGTCCTGTTGGACTTGGGGCAAAGCGAACTCGTACATCGTTTCCCATGCTTACACCATCCATTTCTAGCATCTGAATATGCCATATTTTTCACTTTCTCTATTTTAGCACCAACAACAGACTGGTCAAGTCTCTATACACGTTTTAATAGAAGAATTGTTGCTTGCGCAGCAATTCCTTCACCTCGCCCTGTAAATCCTAATTTTTCTGTGGTTGTTGCTTTAACGTTTACTTGATCTGTTTCAGACTCCAAGAGTTCTGCGATGCGTTCTCGAATCGATTTAATATGAGGAGCCATCTTCGGAGCCTGAGCAATAATCGTACAATCAATATTCCCCAATTGATAGCCTTTCTTTTTTACAAGCTTCCATACATGTTCTAGAAGCTTTGCCGAATCTGCGTCCTTAAATTCAGCATCTGTGTCCGGGAAATGCCTCCCAATATCACCTTCTGCAATCGCACCAAGGGCTGCATCAGCAATTGTATGTAATAATACATCCGCATCAGAATGTCCCAACAAACCTTTATCATAAGGAATGGTGATTCCTCCTATTATCAATGGGCGCCCTTCAACTAATTGGTGTACATCAAAGCCTTGTCCTATTCTCATCATTTATTTGTTCTCCTCTATTTTACTTAAAATCGCTTCAGCAAAAATAAGATCCTCAGGCGTCGTCAACTTTATGTTAAGATAATCTCCTTCTACAACTGTAACTTTGTGATTATACCATTCCATTAAGCTCGCATCATCAGTACCAATCTTTTGTTCTCGTTCTGCTTGTATATGTACCTGTTTAATAAGTTCTCGTTTAAAGGCTTGAGGGGTTTGCACAGCCCACAGCTCAGAACGGTTAATGGTTTCAGATACTTCTAACTGCTTCACCCGTTTAACGGTGTCTTTAATGGGTACTGCAACAATGGCTCCACCCGTTTTTGCCGCTTGTTCAACAAGTTGATGAATAGTTCTGAAATCAATAAACGGTCTAGCACCATCATGAATTAACACAATATCATGGTTCTTTACAGCATCGATTCCTCTCCTTACACTATGTTGCCGTTCCTCTCCCCCTCTAACAATACAACTTACTTTTTCAATTGAGTAGGTTGTTAGGATCTCTCTCATCGCCCCACACTCGTGCTCATTGGCCACTAGAATAATTTCCTGACACCACGGGTCTTCTTCAAATACTTTGAGCGTATGAATGATAATTGGCTCACCACGTAAAGTAATGAACTGTTTGTTTTTTCCTGCCTTCATACGTTTCCCTTGTCCTGCTGCTGGGATGACAACACTATACTCCATCCTTTTCTCCCCATTTCGTGCTTTCATCCGTTTATTTTAGCATGTTCTGTTCTTTTATCGCATACTTAATATTAAAAGGCTTGTACATCTTTACAAAAGACAAGCGCCCTCTTCTAGTAAATAGAAACTGGCGCTTGCTCTTATAAAGCTTTTTCAAGTAACTTCGGTTTTGCAAAAATCATTCGGCCAGCACTTGTTTGCAGTACACTTGTTACCACAACGTCTAGATGCTTTCCAATATACTCACGTCCACCTTCAACCACAATCATCGTCCCATCGTCTAAGTAAGCGACACCTTGATGATGTTCTTTCCCATCTTTGATAACTTGAACCTTCATTTCCTCACCTGGCAAGACCACTGGTTTCACTGCATTTGCTAAGTCATTAATATTCAAAACCGGTACCCCTTGTAATTCACACACTTTATTTAAGTTAAAGTCATTTGTGACGACAACTCCACAAGATAGCTTGGCAAGCTTCACTAATTTGCTATCCACTTCATGAATTTCTTCAAAATCGCCATCATAAATTTCTACTTTTATTGGTAATTCTTTTTGAATTTTATTTAAAATATCTAATCCGCGGCGTCCGCGATTTCTTTTTAATACATCTGAAGAATCAGCAATATGCTGAAGCTCTTCTAAAACAAACTCAGGAATAACTAACGTACCTTCGAGGAACCCCGTTTTACAAATATCTGCAATGCGTCCATCTATAATAACACTTGTATCAAGTATCTTTAGTTCTAATCCACTCTTTTTTGCAGCTTCTTCTTCTTCTTTTTTTCTATCTTTTCCAAAACTTCTTGTCATTGTGAAAAGGTTGATTAATTCATCTCGCTTTTTAAAACCAATTTGAAACCCAAAGTACCCAAGAATAATCGTCACGAAAATTGGTAAAACCGTACTGACGACTGGGATCGCAATTGCATTAAGAGGAATTCCAATTAAATAAGCTACTATAAGTCCAATAATTAAGCCCATTGACCCAAATAACACATCAGTGACTGGTGCCCTTACGATAGCCTCTTCCATCAACTTCATGATGTTTACAATGTAATCCGCAACCCAGAAAGTCGCAATAAAAAACAGAATCGCCCCTACAATTGCCCCAACATATGGACTCATCACCCATAAAGGAACATCACCTAAATTGATAACATGAATTAATTCGGGTATAAATAAAAATCCTAGTGTTCCTCCAACTAACAAGAAAAACAATTGTACAATCCGCCTTAACATCCATATTCACCTCCTTCACTTATTATAGACAAGAATTCAAATTCAAAACCTAGCAAACTTGATTTCACATAAAATTCCATGAATTTTGTTTGTTTCCTCTAAAATACCAAATCAGAAATTGTTTGTCAATTTCGAAAACTTACAATTATACAGTCGCAAGAATGATTAGTCAAGGACTCTAAAATTAAATGTGCCTATCGACAAATAACTGCTCTTGAATTCGATTAAGCCCGCCTTTAATCATTTTTGCGCGTGCTTCGCCTATTCCTTCTACCTCATCAAGTTCTTCAATGCTCGCAAACATGATACTCGTAAGGTCGCCATACTTTTCAATAAGATTATCGATAATTAATGATGGAAGTCGCGGAATTCTGTGAAGTATTCGGTATCCACGCGGTGACACCGCTTGCTCCTGAACATTAATATTCTTTCCATACCCCAGAGCTTTGACGATTTCTTGTTCATCCAGAAGTTCCTCTGTTTGGAATTTCGTTAGTTCCTTTAAGGTATTAATCGCATCTTGTTTTTTATCTCTCATGTAATCCTTTATTAAATGAACAGCTTCTTTCTCAATGTTTGAAACAAGTTCATTAAGTTGCATTGTAATTAATCGTCCTTCATCTCCTAGTTCGTTAATGTAATTTAGAACCTCACGCTTAATTCGAAGTACCATCTGAACACGATGAATCACTTGAGTTACTTCATGAAACGTCACAAGCTGTTCAAATTCTAAAGCCCCTAGGTTAGTAATCCCTTGATCAAGTACAACCTTATACTTCTCTAACGTTTGAATAGCTTGGTTCGCTTTTGTGAGGATGACACCGATGTCCTTTAACGAATAACGGTGGTCTCCTTGGTACAAAGTTATCACATTTCGCCTTTGAGAAATGGAAACTACCAAGTTTCCAGTTTGCTTCGCTACTCGCTCCGCCGTCCGATGCCGAATTCCAGTTTCATTAGATTCAATACCATTATTTGGAACTAATTGTGTGTTTGCATATAATATTCTCGCAGCATCTTCACTTAAAATGATTGCCCCGTCCATCTTTGCTAATTCATATAAATAAGCCGGCGAAAAGTTACAATTAATAAAGAAGCCTCCATCTACAATATTCATCATTTCATTATTATATCCTAATACAATTAATCCACCTGTTTTAGCACGGAGAACATTATCTATCCCTGAACGCAATGCAGTACCCGGCGCCACAAGCTTTAACACATCTTGAATAAATGCACCCTTCTTCCTGTCATCCATTTTTCACCCTCCTAATGCTACCTCTAACGCACGCTCTAAAGTTGGTATACCAATTACTTCGATTCCTTTCGGCTTTGTCCAGCCCTCAAGGTTTTTCTCAGGTATAATCGCCCTCTTAAATCCAAGCTTTGCAGCCTCATTCACACGCTGATCAATTCGTGATACTCTTCGTATTTCTCCAGTCAAGCCGACTTCCCCAATGACCACATCGGTTGGGCTTGTTATTTGATTCCGAAAACTTGAAGCGACGCAAAGTGCTATTGCTAAATCAATTGCAGGTTCATCCAACCTGACACCACCTGCCACATTCAGATAGGCATCCTGATTTTGTAAAAGTAGCCCTACACGTTTTTCTAAAACAGCCATTAACAATGATACCCGGTTATGGTCAATTCCTGTGGCCATCCTTCTTGGGTTTCCGAAGCTAGTCGGAGAAATCAGCGCCTGAAGTTCAACAAGAACTGGCCGAGTTCCTTCCATCGAAGCAACGACTATAGATCCGGCTGTGCCTTGTGACCGCTCTTCTAAAAAAATTTCAGAGGGATTTAACACTTCTTCCAATCCGAGTTCCTTCATTTCAAAGATACCCATTTCATTGGTTGATCCAAACCGGTTTTTTACTGCACGCAAAATTCGATACGTATGATGTCGTTCACCTTCAAAATAAAGAACAGAATCGACCATATGTTCAAGAAGTTTTGGACCAGCAATAGACCCTTGCTTTGTAACGTGACCAACAATAAAAATGGCAATTCCTCTCGTTTTTGCAATTTTCATAAAGGCTGCTGTACACTCCCTAACTTGTGAAACACTTCCTGGTGCCGAAGTGATTTCTTCTTGATACACAGTCTGAATGGAATCAATGACGACGAGCACAGGATTTACCTCATCAATCGCTTTTTCTATAAAAGTTAAATCTGTTTCTGCTAGAACAAACAGATTTGGAGAAATGACTCCAAGACGGTCTGCTCGAAGTTTGGTCTGTTTTACAGATTCTTCACCCGATATATAGAGAACTTTTTGGTTGATTTCTGCTAATTTTGCTGATAACTGCAATAACAATGTAGATTTACCGATTCCCGGATCGCCTCCAACTAACACTAAAGAACCTGGTACTATTCCCCCACCTAATACACGGTTTAACTCAATCATCGTTGTATTTATTCGTGGTTCCTTTTCACTTTCAACGTCTGTAAGTCTCTGTGGCTTTGAGCCTGTTAATGATGATGTCACATAGCTTCTACTTGATTGCTTTGCCGACGGTTCAAACTCTTCGACCATCGAATTCCAAGCCTGGCACCCAGGACATTTCCCCATCCATTTTGCTGATTCATAGCCACATTCCTGACAGATAAATTTTGTTTTTTTCTTTGCCATCGCTTCTTTCAACGCCCCTTTAACACATCTCTTTTTTTAATTGTAACAGAGTTCTGTATCAAAGTCGGTTTCTAACTATATGTATGGCAAAAAGCCGAGGGATTATGACTATCCCTCGGCTTTTTCTAGACCGAAACCCCTAATGAACAACTTTTAAACTTGTGCATTTTCAATTGTTTGTACGAATAATTCTCCGTCTTTCACATCAATAATTGCTTTTTGCCCTTTTATAATTGTTCCTTTTAGCAACTCTTCAGATAGACGGTCTTCAACTTGCTTTTGAAGAGCTCGTCGTAATGGACGTGCACCATACTCTGGATCATATCCAAGATCAGTGATTTTATCCTTTGCTTCTTCTGTTAATTCAAACTCAATTCCTTGTTCCAAAAGACGTTTCTTTAAGTGATCAGACATGAGCGTAATAATTTCACGTATATGTCTCTTCTCTAATGAGTGGAACACAACGATTTCATCAATACGGTTTAAGAATTCTGGACGGAAGCTACGTTTTAATTCGCCCATTACCTTATCCTTCATATCCGAATGTTCTTGCCCTTCTGTTTCTGTTGTAAATCCAAGATGTTTATTCTTACGTAGTAAACTTGCTCCAACATTTGAAGTCATTATAATCGCTGTATTTCTAAAGTCGACTGTACGACCTTTAGAATCTGTTAAACGGCCATCTTCTAGAACTTGAAGAAGAATATTAAACACATCTGGATGTGCTTTTTCAATTTCATCTAAAAGAATCACTGAGTAAGGTTTACGACGAACTTTTTCTGTTAATTGTCCGCCCTCTTCATGACCAACATATCCAGGAGGAGAACCAACTATGCGACTTGTTGCATGCTTCTCCATATACTCAGACATATCTACACGAATAACCGAGTCTTCATCACCAAAGAGCGTCTCAGCTACCGCACGAGCAAGTTCAGTTTTACCTACCCCTGTTGGCCCTAAGAAGATAAATGAACCAATTGGGCGCTTAGGATCCTTTAATCCTGCACGAGCACGTCTAACGGCTAATGATATCGATTTAACTGCTTCTTCCTGTCCAACGACACGTTCATGAAGAATGCTTTCCATTTTTAATAGACGATCTGTTTCTTCCTCTGCTAGCTTAGAAACTGGAATTCCAGTCCAACTAGCAACAACCTGTGCAATATCCTCGACAACCACTTCCGTATTTTCTTGCCCTTGCTTTTGCTTCCATTCATTCTTCATTTCTTCTAGTTCTTCCCGTAAACGCTGTTCTGAGTCCCTGAGCGATGCAGCCTTCTCGAATTCTTGACTTTGGACGGCTGCATCCTTTTCTTTACGAGTTTCTTCTAGACGAGCCTCAAGCTCTTTTAAGTTAGGTGGTGCTGTATACGACCGAAGACGAACTTTTGAACCAGCCTCATCAATTAAATCAATCGCCTTATCTGGTAAAAAGCGGTCTGGAATGTACCGATCTGAAAGCTTTACCGCTTCTTCGATTGCTTCGTCTGTAATCGTTACACGATGATGAGCTTCATATCGATCACGTAAACCTTTTAGAATTTGAATTGACTCATCCAAAGTAGGTTCATTAACTTGAATTGGTTGGAAACGCCGCTCTAATGCAGCATCTTTTTCAATGTACTTACGGTATTCATCTATCGTGGTTGCCCCGATACATTGAAGTTCTCCTCGTGCAAGAGATGGTTTTAAAATATTCGATGCATCAATCGCACCTTCAGCACCACCTGCACCGATTAACGTATGAAGCTCATCAATGAATAAGATAACATTTTGTGCAGCCCTAATTTCGTCCATGACTTTTTTCAATCTATCTTCAAATTCACCACGATATTTTGTCCCTGCAACAACAGTCCCCATATCAAGTGTCATTACTCTTTTATTACGCAGTGTTTCAGGAACTTCATTTGCAATAATAGCTTGTGCCAGACCTTCAGCAATAGCAGTTTTACCTACACCGGGCTCACCAATAAGCACTGGGTTATTCTTCGTACGACGACTAAGTACTTGAATAACACGTTCAATCTCCTTGCTACGTCCAATCACCGGGTCTAAAGATTCTTCTCTAGCAATCGCGGTTAAATCACGTGCCAAGCTATCTAATGTTGGTGTGTTAGCGTTAGTCGCTCCACCGCCTTGTTGAGATGATCCGCCTACTTCATTGCTCCCTAAGAGCTGGAGCACTTGCTGACGTGCTTTATTTAAGCTTACACCAAGATTATTAAGGACACGTGCTGCGACTCCTTCTCCTTCTCGTATAAGGCCAAGTAAAATATGTTCTGTTCCCACGTAAGAATGACCTAGTTTCCGTGCTTCATCCATTGATAGTTCAATTACCTTTTTCGCCCTAGGTGTATAATGAATGGTTTTAGAGCCTTCTTGCCCTTTACCAATTAACGTCTCGACTTCATTTTGTATCTTTTCGGAACCCAAGCCTAATGCTTGCAACGCTTTTGCAGCAATGCCTTCTCCTTCCCGAATTAAACCGAGTAAGATATGCTCTGTTCCAATATTATTATGACCTAGACGAATGGCTTCCTCTTGTGCTAAAGCTAGTACCTTCTGTGCTCTCTCTGTAAAACGTCCAAACATCATTGACGTCCACCTCCATAATTATTCTTTGGTCTCATTTTCTAATTTTAGTCTTTCGCGAATTAGTGCCGCCCGCCGTTCGTCTCGTTGATCTGGGGCTAGCACCTCACCTGCGAACTGTTGTAGGAAGCCTGGCTGTGTTAAAATCATCAACTCATTAAGGATATTCCCTGAAATGCCCTCGATTAATCCTACATCAATACCAAGTCTAACATCAGATAGTCGCTGAGTTGCTTCTTTTGATTCAATAACTCGACTATTGGAAAGTATTCCGAATGAACGATATACACGATCCTCTAATTGTAATCTTGAATTTTGGACGAGCATTTCACGGGCTGCGCGTTCTTGTTGGATAAGCTGTAAAACCACACCACGCAGATCCTCGACTATATCCTTTTCAGGTTTCCCTAAGGTTAATTGGTTCGAAACCTGAAAGAGGTTACCTAAAGCTTCGCTACCCTCACCGTAAATTCCTCTAACAACTAAACCTAATTGATTAATTGCCGGTAAAATTCTGTTTAATTGTTGAGTAATAGCTAAAGCCGGCAAGTGCATCATTACCGATGCTCTTAACCCAGTCCCAACATTCGTTGGGCAACTAGTTAGAAACCCTCTCTTTTCGTCGAAAGCATATGTTATTTTTTGTTCAATCCAATCATCTAAATAGCTTGCTATTTCTAGTCCTCTATTAAGTTCGAAACCCGGAAATAAACATTGAATTCGCAAATGGTCTTCTTCATTAATCATAATGCTGATTGATTCATCTTCGCTCAGTAGGACGGCTCCATACTTTGATTGTTCTGCTAAATTGGGACTAATTAAATGCTTTTCAACAAGGACACGTTTTTCATTGGCTTTCATATCATCCATATGAAAAATTTCCAATTTGCCAATAGTGTCAGATGAAGTTTTTAGTAACGCATCTTCAATATGTCTGACAACAGCGTGTGATTCTTCCATTGAGGCTAACAAAGGGAATTTGTATTCCTCTAGGTTTCTAGCTAATCTTATTCGGCTACTCAAGACAATATCCGAATCAGCCCCATCTTTTTTCATCCAAGGACTAATTGCTTCTTTTATAAAACGTTGGAGTGACATACTCTCATCCCTCCCCTTGGTTATTAATTTGTTTTTCTAATAAACGAATTTGGTCTCTAACTTCTGCAGCTAATTCAAACTCTTCCTGCTCAATATGTGCTCTTAAATTCTTCTTTAGAGAATCAATTTCCCTTTTTAATTGGATGCCTCCACCAATCCGTACTGGTATCTTTCCTGCATGAACATGGTTTCCACTGTGTACGCGTTTCAGAAGTGGCTCAAGTTTAGAGTCGAAGTTTTGATAACAATCTGCACAACCAAAACGACCAACTCTGGTAAATTGTTCATACGTCATTCCACATTTTTCACAAGATAATTCAGTATTCTCTGTAGATTTTCCTTGTTCGGCATTTATAGGTTGTTCAAAATGTAGCAATCCCGATAAAAGTTGATGTATGGAGAAACTATTTGAACCCGGGAACTGCTCTCCTTTTTCTTTTGCACAATGTTCGCAAATATGAAATTCTGTTTTTTTTCCGTTAATAATTTTTGTAAAATGCAGTGTTGCTTGTCGCTGCCCACATTCTTGGCACTTCACCTCATACCACCCTTTCTTAGGTTTGGTTGCTCTAATCTTCTTTGTATCTCAATGTTTCTAACATAGCTTTTAAGATATTTGCTCTAATTTCATCACGTTGTGGGATATTGGTTTGGTATAGCGAACGATTTATAACGCTAAGCATTAAACTAGCTTCTCGTTTCGAAATAACTTCTTCATCATGGAGACGAATAATTACATTTTCTGCAGTATTTTGATCAATGCCTCTTCCAACAATTTTTATCATTTGATTAAAAAGTGCTAGGCTATCGTGGGGCTTTACTTTTATTATTCGTATATATCCACCACCGCCTCTTTTACTCTCAACAATATATCCCTTTTCAACTGTAAACCGTGTACTAATTACATAATTGATTTGAGATGGAACGCACTGGAACTGTTTTGCTAACTCACTTCTTTTAATTTCTAATAAATCTTCATCGCTATTTAGTAAATTAGCCTTCAAATAATTTTCAATAATATCTGAAATGTTCTTCAAGCATAGCCCCCCCTCTAGCAATTTTGACTTTGACTATCTTTGACTTTGTGTATAGTATAATGAATTTTTTGTAATTCTGCAATCATTTTACTTTAGCTAGTATTGCCACACCTTATTTATTTTCTACGTTACTTGGTCATTTTACTCACGACGAAAAAACGCAATCTAAATAGATTACGTGCTCTACTACATTTAAAGTTGTTTCTTTTATATATGTAACATAAAAAAAGCACAACCCGATTGGGTTGTGCTTTATCGCCTGGCAACGTCCTACTCTCACAGGGGGAAGCCCCCAACTACCATCGGCGCAAAAGAGCTTAACGACCGTGTTCGGCATGGGAACGGGTGTGACCTCTTCGCTATCGCCACCAAGCTTACGACCTGATTATACTTCCTTGCTAGCTTGCGACGAGTAGCGCAGCACGCAGAAGCAGACCAAGTAGCTTTGTCTTGATGTTAAATCAAGATGTAATTGAAAGAATAGTTCTCTCAAAACTAGATAATGTGTAAACATTCATGTCAAGAAATATTGGATAAGTCCTCGACCGATTAGTATCTGTCAGCTCCACGTGTCGCCACGCTTCCACACCAGACCTATCAACCTCATCATCTTTGAGGGGTCTTACTGGATTACTCCATGGGAAATCTCATCTCGAGGGGGGCTTCATGCTTAGATGCTTTCAGCACTTATCCCTTCCACACGTAGCTACCCAGCGATGCTCCTGGCGGAACAACTGGTACACCAGCGGTGTGTCCATCCCGGTCCTCTCGTACTAAGGACAGCTCCTCTCAAATTTCCTGCGCCCGCGACGGATAGGGACCGAACTGTCTCACGACGTTCTGAACCCAGCTCGCGTACCGCTTTAATGGGCGAACAGCCCAACCCTTGGGACCTACTTCAGCCCCAGGATGCGATGAGCCGACATCGAGGTGCCAAACCTCCCCGTCGATGTGGACTCTTGGGGGAGATAAGCCTGTTATCCCCAGGGTAGCTTTTATCCGTTGAGCGATGGCCCTTCCATGCGGAACCACCGGATCACTAAGCCCGACTTTCGTCCCTGCTCGACTTGTAGGTCTCGCAGTCAAGCTCCCTTATGCCTTTGCACTCTACGAATGATTTCCAACCATTCTGAGGGAACCTTTGGGCGCCTCCGTTACTGTTTAGGAGGCGACCGCCCCAGTCAAACTGCCCACCTGACACTGTCCCTGAACCGGATCACGGTCCGAGGTTAGAATGTCAGCACAGTCAGGGTAGTATCCCACCGACGCCTCCACGTAAGCTGGCGCTCACGCTTCCAAGGCTCCTACCTATCCTGTACAAACTGTACCAACATCCAATATCAAGCTACAGTAAAGCTCCATGGGGTCTTTCCGTCCTGTCGCGGGTAACCTGCATCTTCACAGGTACTATAATTTCACCGGGTCTCTCGTTGAGACAGTATCCAAATCGTTACACCATTCGTGCGGGTCGGAACTTACCCGACAAGGAATTTCGCTACCTTAGGACCGTTATAGTTACGGCCGCCGTTTACTGGGGCTTCAATTCAGAGCTTCTCCTAAAAGGATAACCCCTCCTCTTAACCTTCCAGCACCGGGCAGGTGTCAGCCCCTATACTTCGCCTTGCGGCTTCGCAGAGACCTGTGTTTTTGCTAAACAGTCGCTTGGATCTATTCACTGCGGCTCTCTCGGGCTTGCACCCTACTAGAGCACCCCTTCTCCCGAAGTTACGGGGTCATTTTGCCGAGTTCCTTAACGAGAGTTCTCCCGCGCGTCTTAGAATTCTCTTCTCGCCTACCTGTGTCGGTTTGCGGTACGGGCACCTCTCACCTCGCTAGAGGCTTTTCTAGGCAGTGTAGGATCAGGAACTTCGGTACTTAATTTCCCTCGCCATCACAGCTCAGCCTTCGCGAGAAGCGGATTTGCCTACTTCTCAGCCTAACTGCTTGGACGCACATATCCATCAGTGCGCTTACCCTACCTTACTGCGTCCCCCCATTACTCAAACGGTGAGGAGGTGGTACAGGAATTTCAACCTGTTGTCCATCGCCTACGCCTTTCGGCCTCGGCTTAGGTCCCGACTTACCCTGAGCGGACGAGCCTTCCTCAGGAAACCTTGGGCTTTCGACGGAGGGGATTCTCACCCCTCTTTTCGCTACTCATACCGGCATTCTCACTTCTAAGCGCTCCACCAGTCCTCTCGGTCTGACTTCGCTGCACTTAGAACGCTCCCCTACCACTGACACCATACGGTGTCAATCCATAGCTTCGGTGATACGTTTAGCCCCGGTACATTTTCGGCGCAGAGTCACTCGACCAGTGAGCTATTACGCACTCTTTAAATGGTGGCTGCTTCTAAGCCAACATCCTGGTTGTCTGGGCAACTCCACATCCTTTTCCACTTAACGTATACTTTGGGACCTTAGCTGATGGTCTGGGCTGTTTCCCTCTTGACTACGGATCTTAGCACTCGCAGTCTGACTCCCGAGGATAAGTAATTGGCATTCGGAGTTTGACTGAATTCGGTAATCCTGTGGGGACCCCTAGTTCAATCAGTGCTCTACCTCCAATACTCTTACCTCGAGGCTAGCCCTAAAGCTATTTCGGGGAGAACCAGCTATTTCCGAGTTCGATTGGCATTTCACCCCTACCCACACCTCATCCCCGCACTTTTCAACGTGCGTGGGTTCGGGCCTCCATTCAGTGTTACCTGAACTTCACCCTGGACATGGGTAGATCACACGGTTTCGGGTCTACGACCACGTACTATGGCGCCCTATTCAGACTCGCTTTCGCTACGGCTCCGCCTTATCAGCTTAACCTTGCACGGGATCGTAACTCGCCGGTTCATTCTACAAAAGGCACGCTGTCACCCATTAACGGGCTCCAACTAGTTGTAGGCACACGGTTTCAGGATCTGTTTCACTCCCCTTCCGGGGTGCTTTTCACCTTTCCCTCACGGTACTGGTTCACTATCGGTCACTAGGGAGTATTTAGCCTTGGGAGATGGTCCTCCCGGATTCCGACGGGGTTTCACGTGTCCCGCCGTACTCAGGATCCGTCTCGGAGAGAAGGGCATTTCGGTTACAGGATTGTTACCTTCTATGATGGGCCTTTCCAGACCGCTTCACCTATGCTCTTCTTTTCTGACTCCGTATGAGACGTCCTACAACCCCAAGAGGCAAGCCTCTTGGTTTGGGCTGTTTCCGTTTCGCTCGCCGCTACTTAGGAAATCGCATTTGCTTTCTCTTCCTCTGGGTACTTAGATGTTTCAGTTCCCCAGGTCTGCCTCCTCGTATCCTATGTATTCAGATACGGGTATCATCCCATTACGGATGATGGGTTCCCCCATTCGGATATCCTCGGATCAAAGCTTACTTACAGCTCCCCGAGGCGTTTCGTCGTTCGTCACGTCCTTCTTCGGCTCCTAGTGCCAAGGCATTCACCGTGCGCCCTTTCTAACTTAACCAAATTAAAAAAGGTTTTTGTTTAATCGTCTCCGATTAAACATGAATTTTCTTGACTTTCATGTTTACATTTCATTATCTAGTTTTCAAAGAACTATCCTATAGAAAGAACAAAAGTTCCTTCAAAACTGAACAAAAGACCAAAGCGTATATGACCTACGTCATATATCGACTAGAGTAAAAACTCCATAGAAAGGAGGTGATCCAGCCGCACCTTCCGATACGGCTACCTTGTTACGACTTCACCCCAATCATCTGTCCCACCTTAGGCGGCTGGCTCCATAAAGGTTACCCCACCGACTTCGGGTGTTACAAACTCTCGTGGTGTGACGGGCGGTGTGTACAAGGCCCGGGAACGTATTCACCGCGGCATGCTGATCCGCGATTACTAGCAATTCCGGCTTCATGTAGGCGAGTTGCAGCCTACAATCCGAACTGAGAATGGCTTTCTGGGATTGGCTCCACCTCGCGGCTTCGCAACCCTTTGTACCATCCATTGTAGCACGTGTGTAGCCCAGGTCATAAGGGGCATGATGATTTGACGTCATCCCCACCTTCCTCCGGTTTATCACCGGCAGTCACCTTAGAGTGCCCAACTAAATGCTGGCAACTAAGGTCAAGGGTTGCGCTCGTTGCGGGACTTAACCCAACATCTCACGACACGAGCTGACGACAACCATGCACCACCTGTCACTTTGTCCCCCGAAGGGGAAAGCCCTATCTCTAGGGTGGTCAAAGGATGTCAAGACCTGGTAAGGTTCTTCGCGTTGCTTCGAATTAAACCACATGCTCCACTGCTTGTGCGGGCCCCCGTCAATTCCTTTGAGTTTCAGCCTTGCGGCCGTACTCCCCAGGCGGAGTGCTTAATGTGTTAACTTCGGCACTAAGGGCATCGAAACCCCTAACACCTAGCACTCATCGTTTACGGCGTGGACTACCAGGGTATCTAATCCTGTTTGCTCCCCACGCTTTCGCGCCTCAGCGTCAGTTACAGACCAGAGAGTCGCCTTCGCCACTGGTGTTCCTCCACATATCTACGCATTTCACCGCTACACGTGGAATTCCACTCTCCTCTTCTGTACTCAAGTCTCCCAGTTTCCAATGACCCTCCCCGGTTGAGCCGGGGGCTTTCACATCAGACTTAAAAGACCGCCTGCGCGCGCTTTACGCCCAATAATTCCGGACAACGCTTGCCACCTACGTATTACCGCGGCTGCTGGCACGTAGTTAGCCGTGGCTTTCTGGTTAGGTACCGTCAAGGTGCCGCCCTATTTGAACGACACTTGTTCTTCCCTAACAACAGAGCTTTACGATCCGAAAACCTTCATCACTCACGCGGCGTTGCTCCGTCAGACTTTCGTCCATTGCGGAAGATTCCCTACTGCTGCCTCCCGTAGGAGTCTGGGCCGTGTCTCAGTCCCAGTGTGGCCGATCACCCTCTCAGGTCGGCTACGCATCGTCGCCTTGGTAAGCCGTTACCTTACCAACTAGCTAATGCGCCGCGGGCCCATCCCTTAGTGATAGCCGGAGCCATCTTTGAGAACATGCGCATGAACGCTCGTTCTATCATCCGGTATTAGCACCGATTTCTCGATGTTATCCCGGTCTAAGGGGCAGGTTGCCCACGTGTTACTCACCCGTCCGCCGCTAACCTTTAGGAGCAAGCTCCTAAAGGTCCGCTCGACTTGCATGTATTAGGCACGCCGCCAGCGTTCGTCCTGAGCCAGGATCAAACTCTCCATAAAAGTGTTTGAGTTGTTTTACCAACAGGCTCAAAAATATCGCTAACGATATTACATAATAAATTGACGAGATTTGATTTATCGAAATAAAACAATCTCTATTTTTTCGCTTGGCTTTTGTTCAGTTTTCAAAGAACTATAGTGTTGCTAAGTGGCAACTTTTATATCTTAACAAAACTAAAAAGTTATGTCAATATACTTTTTTGGTGGAGCCTAGCGGGATCGAACCGCTGACCTCCTGCGTGCAAGGCAGGCGCTCTCCCAGCTGAGCTAAGGCCCCTAAATGGTCGGGAAGACAGGATTTGAACCTGCGACCCCCTGGTCCCAAACCAGGTGCTCTACCAAGCTGAGCCACTTCCCGTAACTATTATATTCAAATAAAAATGGCGCGCCCTGAGAGATTCGAACTCCCGACCTTTTGATTCGTAGTCAAACACTCTATCCAGCTGAGCTAAGGGCGCAATATTAAAATGGTGCCGAGGGCCGGACTTGAACCGGCACGATAGTCACCTACCGCAGGATTTTAAGTCCTGTGTGTCTGCCAATTCCACCACCCCGGCACGGGGTCTAAAAGGACTAACTATATTAAGCTTGGAGCGGAAGACGAGATTCGAACTCGCGACCCCCACCTTGGCAAGGTGGTGTTCTACCACTGAACTACTTCCGCCTAATAAATGCGGGTGAAGGGACTTGAA
>NZ_KZ454943.1:2060113-2120113 GCF_002797395.1 Bacillus solitudinis | reverse complement strand
GTCTGGGCAACTCCACATCCTTTTCCACTTAACGTATACTTTGGGACCTTAGCTGATGGTCTGGGCTGTTTCCCTCTTGACTACGGATCTTAGCACTCGCAGTCTGACTCCCGAGGATAAGTAATTGGCATTCGGAGTTTGACTGAATTCGGTAATCCTGTGGGGACCCCTAGTTCAATCAGTGCTCTACCTCCAATACTCTTACCTCGAGGCTAGCCCTAAAGCTATTTCGGGGAGAACCAGCTATTTCCGAGTTCGATTGGCATTTCACCCCTACCCACACCTCATCCCCGCACTTTTCAACGTGCGTGGGTTCGGGCCTCCATTCAGTGTTACCTGAACTTCACCCTGGACATGGGTAGATCACACGGTTTCGGGTCTACGACCACGTACTATGGCGCCCTATTCAGACTCGCTTTCGCTACGGCTCCGCCTTATCAGCTTAACCTTGCACGGGATCGTAACTCGCCGGTTCATTCTACAAAAGGCACGCTGTCACCCATTAACGGGCTCCAACTAGTTGTAGGCACACGGTTTCAGGATCTGTTTCACTCCCCTTCCGGGGTGCTTTTCACCTTTCCCTCACGGTACTGGTTCACTATCGGTCACTAGGGAGTATTTAGCCTTGGGAGATGGTCCTCCCGGATTCCGACGGGGTTTCACGTGTCCCGCCGTACTCAGGATCCGTCTCGGAGAGAAGGGCATTTCGGTTACAGGATTGTTACCTTCTATGATGGGCCTTTCCAGACCGCTTCACCTATGCTCTTCTTTTCTGACTCCGTATGAGACGTCCTACAACCCCAAGAGGCAAGCCTCTTGGTTTGGGCTGTTTCCGTTTCGCTCGCCGCTACTTAGGAAATCGCATTTGCTTTCTCTTCCTCTGGGTACTTAGATGTTTCAGTTCCCCAGGTCTGCCTCCTCGTATCCTATGTATTCAGATACGGGTATCATCCCATTACGGATGATGGGTTCCCCCATTCGGATATCCTCGGATCAAAGCTTACTTACAGCTCCCCGAGGCGTTTCGTCGTTCGTCACGTCCTTCTTCGGCTCCTAGTGCCAAGGCATTCACCGTGCGCCCTTTCTAACTTAACCAAATTAAAAAAGGTTTTTGTTTAATCGTCTCCGATTAAACATGAATTTTCTTGACTTTCATGTTTACATTTCATTATCTAGTTTTCAAAGAACTATCCTATAGAAAGAACAAAAGTTCCTTCAAAACTGAACAAAAGACCAAAGCGTATATGACCTACGTCATATATCGACTAGAGTAAAAACTCCATAGAAAGGAGGTGATCCAGCCGCACCTTCCGATACGGCTACCTTGTTACGACTTCACCCCAATCATCTGTCCCACCTTAGGCGGCTGGCTCCATAAAGGTTACCCCACCGACTTCGGGTGTTACAAACTCTCGTGGTGTGACGGGCGGTGTGTACAAGGCCCGGGAACGTATTCACCGCGGCATGCTGATCCGCGATTACTAGCAATTCCGGCTTCATGTAGGCGAGTTGCAGCCTACAATCCGAACTGAGAATGGCTTTCTGGGATTGGCTCCACCTCGCGGCTTCGCAACCCTTTGTACCATCCATTGTAGCACGTGTGTAGCCCAGGTCATAAGGGGCATGATGATTTGACGTCATCCCCACCTTCCTCCGGTTTATCACCGGCAGTCACCTTAGAGTGCCCAACTAAATGCTGGCAACTAAGGTCAAGGGTTGCGCTCGTTGCGGGACTTAACCCAACATCTCACGACACGAGCTGACGACAACCATGCACCACCTGTCACTTTGTCCCCCGAAGGGGAAAGCCCTATCTCTAGGGTGGTCAAAGGATGTCAAGACCTGGTAAGGTTCTTCGCGTTGCTTCGAATTAAACCACATGCTCCACTGCTTGTGCGGGCCCCCGTCAATTCCTTTGAGTTTCAGCCTTGCGGCCGTACTCCCCAGGCGGAGTGCTTAATGTGTTAACTTCGGCACTAAGGGCATCGAAACCCCTAACACCTAGCACTCATCGTTTACGGCGTGGACTACCAGGGTATCTAATCCTGTTTGCTCCCCACGCTTTCGCGCCTCAGCGTCAGTTACAGACCAGAGAGTCGCCTTCGCCACTGGTGTTCCTCCACATATCTACGCATTTCACCGCTACACGTGGAATTCCACTCTCCTCTTCTGTACTCAAGTCTCCCAGTTTCCAATGACCCTCCCCGGTTGAGCCGGGGGCTTTCACATCAGACTTAAAAGACCGCCTGCGCGCGCTTTACGCCCAATAATTCCGGACAACGCTTGCCACCTACGTATTACCGCGGCTGCTGGCACGTAGTTAGCCGTGGCTTTCTGGTTAGGTACCGTCAAGGTGCCGCCCTATTTGAACGACACTTGTTCTTCCCTAACAACAGAGCTTTACGATCCGAAAACCTTCATCACTCACGCGGCGTTGCTCCGTCAGACTTTCGTCCATTGCGGAAGATTCCCTACTGCTGCCTCCCGTAGGAGTCTGGGCCGTGTCTCAGTCCCAGTGTGGCCGATCACCCTCTCAGGTCGGCTACGCATCGTCGCCTTGGTAAGCCGTTACCTTACCAACTAGCTAATGCGCCGCGGGCCCATCCCTTAGTGATAGCCGGAGCCATCTTTGAGAACATGCGCATGAACGCTCGTTCTATCATCCGGTATTAGCACCGATTTCTCGATGTTATCCCGGTCTAAGGGGCAGGTTGCCCACGTGTTACTCACCCGTCCGCCGCTAACCTTTAGGAGCAAGCTCCTAAAGGTCCGCTCGACTTGCATGTATTAGGCACGCCGCCAGCGTTCGTCCTGAGCCAGGATCAAACTCTCCATAAAAGTGTTTGAGTTGTTTTACCAACAGGCTCAAAAATATCGCTAACGATATTACATAATAAATTGACGAGATTTGATTTATCGAAATAAAACAATCTCTATTTTTTCGCTTGGCTTTTGTTCAGTTTTCAAAGAACTATACTGTCGCTCGATGGCGACTTTATTAATATACCACAACTGATTTTTAGTGTCAATAACTTTTTTCTATCAACTCAATTGCGTCTGTCGTTGTTTTAGCGACAAGAAATAATATACCATGAATAAATTCTATTAGCAAGTACTATTTAAAAAATCTTTTTTGTTTTCTCCTTTTTTAATTATCCTCAGCTTCACTTAAAATTAAAGGATTCTTTCTACCGAAGCTCAAAAACCTAAATAAAAAAGCAAACACCGTTTCTAAAGATAACGGTGTTTGCTTTTATCTTTATTGATTACGCATTTGTGGGAATAATAATACATCACGAATTGACGGCGAGTTTGTGAGCAACATGACAAGACGGTCTATCCCTATCCCTAATCCACCCGTTGGGGGCATTCCGTATTCTAAAGACTCTACGAAATCTTCATCCATCATATGAGCTTCATCATCACCCTGCTCTCTTTCAACAAGCTGTTGTTCAAAGCGTTGACGCTGATCGATAGGATCATTTAGTTCAGAAAAGGCATTTGCATGCTCTCGTCCCACAATAAATAATTCAAATCGGTCTGTAAAGCGGCCATCGTCCGGGTTCTTTTTCGCTAAAGGCGAAATAGCTAAAGGATGTCCATATACAAAAGTAGGTTGAATTAATGTCTCCTCAACAAAATGCTCGAAGAACTCATTTACAACATGACCATATGTCATCGTATCTTTCACAGGAACCTTGTGTTTCTTTGCGAGATCACGCGCGTCTTCATCGCTCATTTCTGGCCAGAAATCTACTCCAGATTGCTCTTTAATCGCATCAACCATATGAACGCGTCTCCATTTAGGCTCAAGGTCAACTTGATATTCTCCATATGATATACTTGTTGAACCAATTACTTCTCGAGCGATATGAGCGACCAATTCTTCTGTAAGTTCCATAATGTCATTATAATCGGCATACGCTTCATATAATTCAATCATCGTAAACTCAGGATTATGGCGCGTAGAAACACCCTCGTTTCTAAAAACACGGCCAATTTCATAAACCTTCTCCAGTCCACCTACTATCAAACGCTTCAAATGAAGTTCAATGGCAATTCGCATAAAAAGCGTCATGTCGAGCGCGTTATGGTGAGTAATAAATGGACGTGCAGATGCTCCACCGGCAATTGAATGCATCGTTGGTGTTTCTACTTCTAAATATCCACGGTCATCTAAGTAGCGGCGCATCGATTGAAGAATCTTACTACGCAAAATGAATGTGTCTCTAACTTCTGGATTTACGATTAAATCAACATAACGCTGACGATAGCGTTGTTCGACATCTTTTAAACCATGGTATTTATCGGGAAGCGGACGCAATGATTTTGAAAGCAATTGAAAGTCTGTCGCTTTTACAGAAAGCTCTCCTACCTTTGTTTTAAACGCAACACCCGTCACACCAACTATATCTCCAATATCAATACTATCAAAAACTTCGTACCGCTCTTCTCCTACTCCATCTTGACGAACATAGATTTGAACCTGTCCTGTTAAATCTTGAATATGAGCGAAACCAGCCTTTCCTTTACCACGCTTTGTCATAATTCTACCAGCGATGGTAACCTCCTGTTTAGTTTCTTCTAGCGCCTCCTTTGAAAGCTCCTCAAACGCTACTTCCATTGAAACCGCAGAATGTGTACGTACAAATTTCCCTCCAAACGGGTCCAGTCCTTTTTCTTGTAACTGATTAAGCTTTTCCCTGCGAACCGCTAATAAATCATTAAATTCATGCTCCTGGCTCATCGCCTTCTCATCTCCTCATCTAAATTATCTATGTAATAACCTATTATGTACAAAAACTGCCAGTGACACACTGGCAGTACCTTTAATCTCAAGTCGCATTATATTCAAGTCTCTTCTAAAAGTCAAACAACATTAACCTCTTCATTCATTTTTGCCTCAAGCTCTTCAACGAAAGCGTACATCGACTTAGCAACATCATCTCTCGTTTCGAAGCTATTGATTTTATCACGAACACGTCCGTTTCCACGCAAACCTTTTAAATACCAAGCAGCATGCTTTCTCATTTCACGAACAGCTACATTCTCACCCTTTAAATCAATTAAACGTTCTAAATGAATCATACATACATCAATTTTTTCCCTTGCTGTTGGTTCAGGAGCTAGCTCGCCATTTTGAAGATATTGAATTGTACGATAGAGCATCCATGGGTTTCCTAATGCTGCTCGACCAATCATTACTCCGTCAACACCTACCTCATCAAGCATACGTCGTGCATCTTGAGGCGTAGTCACATCACCATTCCCGATAACAGGGATATTGACCGCTTGTTTTACTTCTCTTATAATATCCCAATTGGCGACCCCTTCATACATTTGAACACGAGTACGTCCATGAACAGCGACCGCACTACCACCTGCGCGTTCTACAGCAAGTGCATTTTCAACTGCATAAACGTGATCCTCATCCCAACCAATCCGCATTTTAACGGTTACTGGTTTATCGACAGCATCAACAGTTGCTGCCACCATTTCGTAAATTTTGTTTGGATCGAGTAACCATCTTGCCCCCGCATCACACTTTGTAATTTTCGGTACTGGGCAACCCATATTAATATCAATAATATCAGCGTTCGTATTCTTATCTACAAACTTTGCCGCTTCTACTAATGTTTCCTTTTCTCCCCCAAAAATTTGTAAGCTGAGCGGTTTTTCTCTTTCATCAACATAAAGCATACTTAACGACTTTTCGTTTCCTTGTAAAATCGCTTTATCACTTACCATTTCTGCACAAACTAATCCAGCCCCAAATTCTTTCGCTATTAACCGAAACGCTGGATTACATACACCTGCCATTGGGGCTAGAACAACTTGGTTTTTCATTTCAATATTACCTATTTTCAACATTTCTTTTCACCTCCATACCTTCGCATCTAATTTATTTATAAGTCATTTCATTTCTTGATACCTTTAATACATTTGTAATTCGATCAATAAGATGATCATCCGGATCGCGAACTCCTCTTTCAATTTCACCCAATACAGATACTGACACACCAATTGCCTTGGCAAACCCTTCTTGGGTATAGCCTTTTAATTTCCGGAAGGCTCTAATCCTTCTCCCCCAATTACTGGCCTCCATATCTCTACACCTTCTTTATCTGGTATTTCCTTATATACCTCTTGAATCGTTTTATCCAAAGTTGCCACAAAAAGCTTCGGATTCAACTCGATTAAAGGAACAACGACAAATGCACGTTCCCACATGCGGGGATGGGGGATGCATAGGTTCTCCATCTCCATATTCTCTTCATCATAGAGGAGAATGTCAAGGTCTAATGTTCTTGGCCCCCATCTTACATCTCTTATTCTCCCACATTCCGCCTCGATTTTTTGGACTTCTTCCAGTAATTTCTCAGGGGAAAGTGTTGTCTTCACATTAACCACCATGTTTAAAAATGACTGCTGATCGATATAGCCAACGGGTTCTGTTTCATAAATCGAAGAACGGGATACGAATTCTATTTGGTCATGATTTAATAACTGATTAATTGCTTGCTCTAGGTAAGAAGAACGATCTCCAATATTTGATCCTAACGCTAGATATACATTATGCTTCATTATCTTGACCTCGTAATCTCAACTGCAACGGATCGGTAATGCCCAGGAATAGGTGGGTCGGGTTTTACAACTTTTATCGTACATTGTGTTAATTGATTGTAATTGGCTAGTAACGCGGCTGCAATTCTCTCTGCAACAGCTTCAACAAGTTTATAAGGCTTGCCCTCAACAATCTCCTTCACCCTATTATAAACATCCCCATAATTAATCGTTTTCTCTAAATTATCGTCTTGACCAGCCTGTTGTAGCTCAAGCTCTAGAGTCACATCCACATAAAATCGTTGACCAAGTTTAGTTTCTTCTTTAAAAACACCATGATATCCGAAAAATGCCATTTCATTTAAATATATTTTATCCATACACGGGTGCTCCTTTTCCAAGCATCGTATCCATCATTTTCGCCATGCGACACATCTCTTTTACATCATGAACACGTACGATGCTACAACCTTTTGTAATACCTAAACAAACAGTGGCCCCTGTTCCTTCAACACGGTCATCTACCGGTAAGTCTAAAGCTTTGGCAATAAAAGACTTTCTAGATGTTCCTAGCAAGACAGGATAGCCGATTTCAACAATTTCATCAAGCCGTCTCATCACTTCAAGGTTATGTGCATACGTTTTAGCAAACCCAATCCCGGGATCTAAGATTATTTTTTCTTTTTTTACCCCTTGTTCTAGACAAAGATTAATACTTTCTTGTAAATCCAATTTCATATCAGTTAACAAATCGTGATAATGGCGATTATCGCGATTATGCATCAAAATAATTGGAGCATCGTATTGAGCAGCAATCTCCGCCATGTTTGGGTCTGCCTTTGCCCCCCAAACATCGTTAATGTAGGTCGCGCCTGCATTTAGTGCTTGTTTTGCGACTTCTGCTTTATACGTGTCGATAGAAATTGGCACACTCACCGCTTGGGATACCGCTTGAATAACTGGAATGACTCTTTCTAATTCTTCTGCCTCGTCAACCTTTTCGGCCCCTGGCCGCGTTGATTCACCGCCAATATCAATGATACCAGCTCCTTCTTCAACCATCCTTTTCGCATGTTGGACCGCTGCTTCTAATTCCGTAAAACTTCCACCATCAGAAAAAGAATTTGGAGTGACATTCAAAATCCCCATAATAACCGTCTGGTGAGACTTTCCAAATTGCATTTTATTCATTTCCTCACTCCTTTCTTAACTCATCCTTACTCATCAACATCTTTCTAGCTTGTTTATAAGCTCCCTGTAAGTAAGTTATTACAGGTCTATCCTCTGAAAATAAAACATCGTCACAAGCTGTTAGGGAGATAATCTCTTGAATGGAATTTGTCACGAACGCCTCATCTGCTTCAAAAAGCACTTCTTTTTTATAAAGCCCTTCCTGATAACGTATCCCTTCCCTTTTTAATAAGGCCAACACAAATTGTCGAGTTACTCCATTTAGGATCCCTGTTTCGAGTGATGGAGTATAAACCACCCCATTTTTCACCCAGAAAAGGTTAGATACAATTCCTTCAGCTAAATCTCCTTTTTCTGTTAAAAACAATCCTTCTATATCTAAACGATCCCCAATTTCTCGCTTAGCTAGTACATTATTTAAATAATGATGCGATTTAAGGCGCTCACTTCCCTCAGGTGTGTTACGAGGAATACGAAGTATTTTTGCCTTCTTAGAGGTTTCCATCCTCTTTGGTAATGGTTTCATGTAAACAATTGTAGTTGGTTTGTCGTAAATACCCGTATAGAGACCAACATCCCCATATCCTGCCGAAACATTCCATCTTACGTAAGCATCTTGCAATTCATTTTTTTCTAATAATCCACCTAAAATAGCAAGAGTTTCTGATTTAGTCATTGACCAATGAATAGCAAGATGTTGAAGACCGTCTTCCAAACGGCGAAAATGGTCATCCATAAGGAATGGATGACCGTCATATATACGAAAAGTTTCAAATAAGCCTAATCCGTACATATAGCCGTGATCAAACACAGAGATTTTCGCATGCTCAGCAAGAACAAAGCTGCCATCTATATAGATGTACATGGGGGTTGTTCCTTCTTGTAGGTATCAAGAAAATTACGTAGTAGCTGCTTACCCGCATCTGTCATAATTGATTCCGGGTGAAACTGAACACCCTCTACCGCAAGTTCACGATGCCGAAGGGCCATAATTTCTCCTTCTTCTGTTTCTGCGGTAATCTCTAAACAGTCAGGAAATGTATCACGCTTAACAATTAATGAATGATACCGCGTTGCCGTAAATGGTGACACAATCCCTGCGAAAACGGTTTGCTGATTATGGTTTATAGCAGAGGTTTTCCCATGCATTAATCGATCGGCTCGAATAACGTCACCACCAAACACTTGAGCAATTGATTGGTGTCCTAAACAAACACCGAATATAGGAATCTTCCCTGCAAAGTGTTTGATCGCTTCTAAACTTATCCCTGCCTCATTTGGGCTACAAGGGCCAGGTGATATCATTAAATAATCTGGATTCATCACTTCAATTTCTTGAATTGTTATTTGGTCATTGCGTTTAACAACGAGCTCATGTCCCATTTCACCTAAATATTGAACAAGGTTATACGTAAAAGAATCATAGTTATCAATCATCAGAATCATTTTGCTCTTCCTCCTCAGCTCAGCTGGACTTTTTTTTGTGCAATCTCTTCTTCACTCAACTCAAGCGCACGCCATAAGGCTTTTGCTTTTTTCAATGACTCTTTGTATTCATAGCGAGGATTCGAGTCAATGACAATCCCTGCACCTGCTTGAACATAAGCATATTCATCCTTGCAAACCATCGTTCGAATTGCAATATTCAACTCCATTTCGTCGTTAAACCCAATCCAGCCGATAGAACCAGTATAAACCCCTCTTCTCACAGGTTCGAGTTCTTCAATAATCTCCATCGTTCGGACCTTTGGAGCCCCTGTAATAGTCCCGCCAGGAAACGTGGCACGAATGATATCATATAAATCTACATCGTCTCTAATCACCCCTTGAACATTAGAAACAATATGCATGACATGTGAATACTTCTCGATAACCATTAGCTCGTTTACACCAACAGTCCCATACTTACACACTCGACCTAAGTCATTGCGCTCCAAATCTACCATCATAATATGCTCTGCTCGTTCCTTTTCATTTTCGATAAGCGTTGCTGCCAATACAGCATCCTCAGTTTCATTCTTACCTCTTGAACGAGTCCCAGCAATAGGTCTTGTACTTACTTCGGATCCTTGTTTTTTCACAAGCAATTCCGGAGAAGCACTCACAAATTGAAATTCTGGTGTATGCAGATAACTCATATATGGTGAAGGATTCAGTCTTCTTAGAACATCATACACATGAAAAGGATCGGTTTTCATTTTTTTTGACTGACGGACTGATAAATTAACTTGAAACACATCGCCAGCTTGGATATAACCACGAATTTTTTCAACCGCTTCACCAAAGGCTTGCTCACTTAATGAAGACGTCAAGTGCTGCTCGCCTTCAAAAGGACTCCCCGTCCAATCGAAATGGGCATTTACTTCATTCCACATCTTTTCATGATCAATAAGGCGCTTTTGGATAGCATCTTCCGTTCCTTTTTCTCCATGGACAATGATCCACATCTTCTCTTTTTTGTGCTCATAAATAAAGACATCGTGAAAAAGCATGAAATATAAATCTGGTAAGTTTAAATCATCTTCTGCATCTGATGGAATTTTTTCGATTTCTCGAACGATATCATAGCTTAGGTAACCAATGGCTCCCCCTTGAAAAGGAGGTAATTCAGGAATAGATTCACTTTGATATTCCTTCATCACTTCTTTCATTAAAGTTAGAAGAGATCCCGTTTTCGTATACTTTTGATTGTCGATTTCAACGGTTAGCTTGTCTCCCTTACCTTCAATAACTGCAAAAGGATGTAAACCAATAATACTATATGTTCCACCACGTCCACTTTCCAAGAGAATGTGTCTAGGGTGATTAACGGCCAATTGCTTATAACGAGCAAACCAATCTTCCGCTTTCATCGTAAATGATTTAGCCTTGCTCATCCAGCTTTTCTGTTTTTGTTTTAGTTGCAAGGGCTTCACTCCCGTTTATTCCTTTTTATCTATTCTACATGACATCGAAAAAGAAGAAAAGCAGTCCTAATCAATTAGGACTGCTTAAAAATTTTAATAACTCATTAATCTTCAAAGTTATAAAGTGGTGTGCTTAGGTAACGCTCACCATTTGAAGGAATAATCGCAACGACTTTCTTACCAGCTCCAAGCTTTTCAGCTAATTGAAGAGCCGCAAAGATGGCCGCACCAGACGAGATACCCCCTAGTATTCCTTCTTCTTTTGCTGCACGACGCGCATAATCAAATGCTTCCTCAGTTGTTACTTGGATAACTTCATCATATACTTTTGTGTCTAAAATTTTCGGTACAAAGCCAGCACCAATTCCTTGAATTTTATGTGGACCAGGATTTCCTCCAGATAAGATCGGTGAATCTTTAGGCTCAACTGCAGCGATTTGAAGATTCGGGAAATGTTCTTTTAAGAAACCTCCAGCACCTGTAATCGTACCACCTGTACCAATACCTGATACAAAACCGTCTAATTGCCCCTCGGCTTGCTCTAGAAGTTCCTTACCTGTTGTTTCACGATGAATTGCAGGGTTTGCTTCATTCTCAAATTGTTGAGGCATAAAGTAACCTTCTTCTTCAGCTAAAGCAGTAGCTTTACGAATTGCTCCACCCATACCTTCTGGACCTGGTGTTAAAACAAGATCAGCACCATATGCGCGAAGTAAGTTACGACGCTCTAAACTCATTGTTTCAGGCATAACAAGCTTTGCTTTGTATCCTTTTGCTGCAGCAACCATTGCAAGACCGATACCTGTATTGCCGCTTGTCGGCTCAACGATTGTATCACCTGGCTTGATTTTACCAGCCTTTTCTGCTGCTTCGATCATGGCTAAGCCAATACGATCCTTAACACTACTACCTGGGTTCATGTACTCAAGCTTCAAATAGACATCAGCATGCTTTTCAGAAACAAGACGATTAAGCTTTACTAGTGGCGTTTGCCCAATTAAATCCGTAATTGAATTTACAACTTTCATCATTCGGCCTCCTAATTCCAAGTAACTTTATTGGTTTTATTAAATTTATGATAACAAACGTTTTTATATCCGTCAATTGATAGATTATCATTTTACCATTTTTTATTTTGATTCAGTATAAAGCTCTTCCAAGTCATCAGCAGAGAATTGGTATACTTCGTTACAGAAGTTACAACGTGTTTCTGCCCCACCATCTTTCTCGACCATATCTCTAATTTCCTCTTTACCTAAGCTAATAATTGCATTGGCCACTCGTTGCTTTGAACAATTACATGAAAAGGAAATCGGCATCTTATCAAGGATCTTGAAATTACCATCGCCAAGTAGTGCATTTAGCATCTCTTCTGGTGGCATGCCGGCTTCAACCATTTTTGAAACAGGTGGAATGGATTTTAAGCGATTTTCGATCTCCTCAATAATCGCCTCGTCAGCTCCAGGCATTAATTGAATAACGAAGCCTCCTGCTGCAAGAATTGAATTATCTGGGTTAACTAGAACGCCTACACCTACAGATGAAGGAGTCTGTTCCGATGAAGCAAAATAATAGGTAAAGTCTTCGCCTAATTCGCCCGATACAAGTGGTACACTACCTGTAAAATTATCTCTCATCCCAATATCTTTAACCACTGATAAATATCCATCAGTGCCCACTGCCCTGGCAACATCCAGCTTTCCTTGCGCATTTAAATCAAAATGAGTTTGTGGGTTGCTGACATAACCCCTTGTTTCACCTTTTGTATTGCTATCAATAATTATTGCACCTATGGGTCCTTTCCCTTCTATCTTTACCGTTACCTTAGCATCCCCTTTTGACATTGTCGCTATCATGGTGCTTGCCATCATCGCTCGTCCAAGTGCTGCAGATGCTGTCGGCCAGGTCCCTTGGCGCCGAACAGCTTCATTGACCATATCAGTGGCTACTAGAGCATACGCCCGCACTTTCCCTTCAAATCCAGTCGATTTTATTAAATAATCGCCCATTTTATCTCTCCTTCACCTTAGCATTTTTTTCGTAAATCATTTGAAGTCCTTTCAATGTTAGAAAGCGGTCGACTACATCAATTGAGGATGCTTCTTCTGCAATAAGCGTAGCCAGCCCCCCTGTTGCGATAACAGTCGGATTTGAGGAGGCTTGCTCCTTTAGACGAGTGACAATACCATCAACTTGTCCAACATATCCATAGAATATCCCTGCTTGCATCGCATGAATTGTGTTTTTCCCCAATACGTTTATAGGCTTAGCAATTTCAATACGCGGAAGCTTAGAGGCCCTTGTATAAAGTGCTTCCGTGGAAATTGAGATCCCAGGTGCGATAGCGCCACCTAAATATTGTTGCTTTTCATCGATATAGCAATAGGTTGTTGCTGTTCCAAAGTCGACAATGATAAGCGGACTTCCATATAAATGAATGCCAGCTACAGCATTAACAATTCTGTCAGCACCAACCTCTCTAGGATTTTCATACTTAATATTTAGACCTGTTTTAATTCCAGGCCCAATAATCATCGGCTGTAACTGAAAATATTTTTTGCACATTTGTTCTAATGAAAACATAATGGGGGGGACCACTGAAGAAATAATAATACCTTCCACATTATCAAAACTAAGCTTTTCGTGATCAAAAAACGTTTTGACCACCATCGCATATTCATCCTCTGTTTTCTGACGGCTTGTCGCCATCCTCCAATGATGAAGAAGCTCTTTTCCTTCGTAAACACCTAAAACAATATTTGTGTTCCCAACATCTATTACTAAAATCATTCCAAATCGCAACCTTTATGTCTTGGTATGGACAATCGAGTAGAAAAAAGAGGATGTCAATTGCGGACATCCTCTCCATGTTCATTAGTCATTCTTCTTTGGATCTTCCTTAGTCGATGAATCCTCAGAGATTGATTCTTCCGAAGGTTGTTCAGGCTTATCAGAATCTGTAGGTTTTTCATCTTTTTTAGAATGAATATTAACCTTCATATCTGATTCCTGGCCATCATCCTTCTGCTTATGAGCATTTGTATGATGATTGTCCGGAAGCTTTCCTTCATTTATTAAGGACTTAATTTGTTCTGCATCAAGCGTTTCAAGCTTAAGTAACGTTTCAGCTACTAAGTCTAAACTCGCTTTATTTTCTGTAATGATTTCCTTACAACGCACATAGCACTCTTTAATAATTCGTTGAACTTCAAGGTCAATTTCATATGCAATGGCGTCACTATAATTTTGTTCGTTTTGAATGTCGCGTCCAAGAAATACTTGCCCGCCTGATCCTGATATAAATTGCATCGGTCCGAGCTTCTCGCTCATTCCGTACTCAGTAACCATTTTCCGTGCAATTCCTGTTGCACGTTGGAAATCGTTATGAGCACCTGTACTAACCTCTCCGAATTGTACTTCCTCAGCCACACGTCCCCCGAGCAAACCAATAATTTTATCAAGAAGCTCTGGCTCCGTCATGAAGTAACGGTCTTCTTTTGGAAGCATGACCGCATATCCACCAGCCATTCCTCGAGGTACAATAGTAACCTTATGTACCATATCTGCATTCTCAAGCTTAACTCCAACCACAGTATGACCTGCTTCATGCCAAGCAACTATATTCTTTTCTTTCGGAGAAATCACGCGGCTTTTCTTAGCCGGTCCAGCAATGACCCGATCAATCGCCTCTTCAATATGAATCATACTAATTTTCTTATTGTCTTGTCTCGCTGCGATTAAAGCAGCCTCATTCAATAAGTTTTCAAGATCAGCCCCAGAAAATCCAGGTGTTCTTGTAGCAATTGTTTCTAAATCAACATCGTCATTTAACGGTTTGTTCTGAGCATGTACCTTTAGAACATCACGACGACCATTCACATCAGGACGATTCACTTGAATTTGACGGTCAAAACGTCCCGGACGTAACAAGGCAGGATCTAGTATATCGGCGCGGTTTGTAGCGGCAATAATAATAATCCCTTCATTGGCACTAAAGCCATCCATCTCAACGAGTAACTGATTTAACGTTTGCTCACGCTCATCATGCCCCCCACCAAGACCGGCCCCACGTTGCCGACCGACAGCATCAATTTCATCAATAAAAATGATACAAGGTGCATTCTTCTTAGCATTTTCAAATAAATCACGAACACGCGATGCCCCAACCCCGACAAACATTTCAACGAAGTCTGAACCACTGATTGAGAAAAATGGTACGCCTGCTTCACCAGAAACTGCTCGCGCAAGCAACGTTTTACCTGTTCCAGGAGGACCTACAAGAAGAACCCCTTTAGGTATACGTGCACCAATAGCAGAGAACTTCCGAGGGTCTTTTAAGAATTCAACAACCTCAATAAGTTCTTGCTTCTCCTCATCTGCACCAGCGACATCTTTGAATTTCGCTTTCTTCTTATCATCACTGACCATTTTCGCCTTTGATTTACCAAAATTCATTACGCGGCTACCGCCACCTTGAGCTTGGCTCAGTAAGAAGAAAAAGAGTATGAAAATAATAATAAACGGAATAATCGATGTAAAAAAGGTGACCCAACCACTTGCTTCATCTGCACCTTCAACTTCAAGGTCAAGACCAGCGGTATTTTGAGCGGTAGCGAGTAATTCAGCCGTTTGCTCACTTCTCAATAACCTAGTTTGGAACCCTTCGTCATTTTCCTGATTAGTAAATTGCCCAGTAACTAAATAAACTTGTCGATCAGGCTTTACGGTCAGGGAACGAACGTCACCTTGCTCCAAGCGTTCAATAAATTGACTGAACGTAACTTCTTCGGTTTGTGTTTGATCTGAACTAAATACACTCACAATCCCAATTATGACTAAAAATATAAGTAAGTAGAATATTGTATTACGAAATATCCGATTCATTCTTGACCTCCTCCCACGTGCAACAAAGCTTTGTTTATCGTATCACATCTGTTCTTTTGTTCACAAATATTAGCTCTCATAGATTTCAGGTTTTAGTACACCGATATAAGGCAAATTTCGATATCGTTCCGCAAAATCAAGACCATACCCTACAACAAAAGCATCAGGAACAACAAAACCAGTGATATCCGGTACTAAATCGACCTTTCTTCCCTCTGGCTTATCAAGCAGTGTAACGACTTTTACAGAACTTGCTTTTCGGTAATGAAACAATTTTATAAGATAACTAAGCGTTAACCCACTATCGATAATATCCTCAACAATAATTACGTGCCTACCTTCAACAGATGTATCTAAATCCTTCAAAATCTTCACTTCACCAGAGGTAACCATTCCTTTTCCATAACTTGAAACGTCCATGAAGTCCATTTCAATATGAGTGTCGATTCGCTTCACCAAATCCGACATAAAAGGCATAGCTCCTTTTAAAACACCAATAACTAGCGGAAAACGATTTTCGTACTCATCTGTTATATGTTTTCCTAAATCTCTTACTTTCGCTTGTAATTCTTCTTCAGTAATAAGAATTTCTTTTATCTCGTCCCTCATCAAGTTAGTGTACCCCTCCTGTTTTTACAAATCATACGTTATTTCTTTACATTTGAATTAGGTATAAATGATAGTATGAGTTTTTTTCGTATTTGTAAATCATCATCGAACGTTCGTACTTTCTGAAGCATAGGTACCCAAAGAATTTCACCATTACCACTAACGACTATCGGCCAGACATCTCTCAAATGCTTACTTACTTTTTTGTCAATAAACAAGCGACTAAGCTTCTTTGTCCCCATTATTCCTTGGATTGCGATCCGGTCACCTTCCCGTTTTTGACGAGTCAACAATGGTAACACAATCTCATGGGCATCGAGAATGAGTAATTGTTCATTCTCTTCGAATGTTTCTTCATCCGCGTAGTATGCTTTAATAACACCTAAGGCAGTTTCAATTTCTCCGGGAACGGAGAGACGTCTTTCCTCTTCGGACAGTTTCATTCTCTTTTCATTTGTAAAATGACAAAGCTGATAATCTCTCCAGACAAAAAGGTCACCCGTTAAATGAACCTCATTAGAAGGTGCATCAGTATGAATCAACTCAAGAAGCTGTTCAATATGTATAGATGTAATAATTGGTGAATTTTTCCCTGTAATATACTTTAATATTAGATGAATCAATCTTCTTTGTAAAGGGACGCTTACTTTCATAAAAGCCTCTCTTGAAATTGTTATCAATTGTTCACTTTTTTCAAGAGAAATAGATGAGAGCGTTTTTTCAGCTAACTCCATTAAAAACTGTTGATCTTCTTCCAACCATTCACTATAACGTTGTATATGGTGATGTACTTGCTTATTTTCCTTTTTCATAAACGGCAGCATATGAAAGCGGAAGCGATTTCGCGTATAGTGATGAGACTGGTTGCTTGAGTCTTGGCGAGGATTTATCTGTTCTTCTTTACAATAGTGCTCAATTTCTTGTTTGGTTATTCCTAAAAATGGACGAATAATGACACTTGTTCCTATTTTTCTTTTCACACTAATTCCTGATAAATGAAAAGGAATTGATCCGCGAATTAACTTCATCATCACTGTTTCTACTTGGTCATCTCCATGGTGACCTGTAGCAATATATCTTTTTGGCGTTTCTGACAATAAAGAATCAAACCACCGGTATCTAAGAAGTCTCCCTGCTGCCTGAATATTCATTCGCTCGCTTTTGGCATACCCTCTGACATCTAACTTAGTCCGAAAAAGGGGAATGGCTAAATTTCTACAAAAAGCTTCAATATATTCTTCATCCTCATCGGCCTCAGTCTCTCTCAATTGATGATGAGCGTGAGCTGCATAGACATCAATTTGATACATCTTACGTGCTTCCCAAAGGTAATGGAGCAATGCCATAGAGTCAGGGCCTCCTGAAATGGCAACAATGACTGTTTCTCCTCCATTAAAAAGCCGATGTTTCTTAATAAATTTATGAACGGCCTGTTTCATAACGCTGTCCAATTCCTCCTTTACCGAAAGAGAAGATCGATAATGCAAAAACAAGGCCAGCTGCAATGGCTCCTGCTTGAAGCATCGTCTCAATCCCTAACTGCAAACCAAGTAGATAGTCCCCATCAACAAACGCTCGCATTGTAAAATATGCCCGGCTTCCAGGCACGAGCGGAATAATTCCAGGCACACTAAACGTAGTTACTGGAACACGGTACCACTTAGCAAGAAGGTGGGAACATGTTGCACTGACAATTGATGCAACCGCTGTTGCAAAAACCACCGTAATCCCCAAGCCTGGTAATGTTGAATAAAGAAACCAAGCTATTGTACCGACTAGCCCCCCTAACCAAACAACTCGCTTTGGGACATTAAAAATGACACCAAATGCCACAGTGGCCATAAAACAAAATACTAATTCTATTACCATAATATCCCCCTTTATGAACTCTATAGTAGGAGTGCAATAGCTAAGGCAATCCCTGTCGCTATCGAAAGTGCTGTAATAATTGCTTCAGCCCCTCGGCTAACTCCAGCGAGTAAATCTCCTGACATAAGGTCACGAACAGCATTAGTAAGGGGAATACCAGGCACTAGTGGCATTAGTGTACCTATAATTACTTGGTCCAAATTCTCTCCAATGCCTAGTAAGACAAGACAAATGGCAACTACGCCACCCAAAAAAGCAGACATAAATTCTGCAAAAAACTTTACCTTCATATATTCCTGCAACTTTACTACACACCAACTTGCGGAAAACCCTGCAATAAAGGCTGGGATGGTATCCATAAGTCCTCCCCCAAACAAAAAGGAAAATGCTCCACCCGCTATACCAGAGCAAAAGTGCAGAAGAAGGGCTGAATAATTAAAGGGCGCCCTCATAATTGCCTGCAATTGGCTTAACGCTTCTTCAGCGTCGATAAACCCACTTACATATTCTCGTGATAATTGATTAACGAGCGTCACTTTATTTAAATCTTGCATCCTGTCATCGACTCGAATCATTTGCATTAAATCTTGATCGTCTTCTCCTTCAAATGAGAGAAAGATACCTGTTGTCGTTACAAAGCTATGGACGTTTTTGAAATTTGAAGCCTTTGCCATCCGTTCAAGTGTTTCTTCTACACGGTAGGTTTCAGCTCCATACGTAAGCATAATTTCGCCTGCTAGCATGCAAATATCCATCATTCGATTTGCATTCATGTAAGGGCCCCCATCCTATGTGGCTAATAAATGCCTACATCATTTGTCCAAATAAGTATAGGATATATGCCAGGATAAGAAAAGAGAATAGAAGAAAGAATTCAACAAAATAGGATGACTTTTTCTTTTTTTTCTTATTCTTAAGAGTCTCTTTCTTCGCTACATGTTTATAGCTTGACCGGTTTGATATGGCTTGGACAACATCCTTTCGCATGAATGTTGCTTCACTGTACTTACCTTGAAGAGCCTTAAATAGAACATCACGATATGGCATTAGTTCTGGGTGGGCTTCTATCTTTTGTTTTAACTGTTGTAGCGGTTTTTCTCCCTGTTTATCAAATCGCTTTGGATACATGCAGTTAATAACAATCATCGCAACAGCAAATAAATCATAGCTGGGCTCAGCTTTCCTTGAACCTAGCCCCCAATATCCTCGGTCATAAAATTCCGTATATTCCTTAATCGAACGCCCTATTAATGTCGTCCCTCCCACATCGAGCCAACGAATGCGTGGTGGAGGACCGACAACTAGTAAGTTATCTGGCTTTAAATCACCAAAGACCCATCCTTCCTTATGAAGTCTAGCTAAATCTCCTAATAACTGAATGACAAGAATACCTATCCATTCCGCTCCCTTGTTTTGAGTATAGTCGATGAGACTCTTTCCTTTTAAATATTCCATTGCATAAAAAGGAAAGGTCCCTTGTGCTATGACCAAATCATCAACATCTAGTAAAGAAGGTCCAAGAACTTGACCTTGGACCTTCGAAAAATGCTTTAGTACATTGACTTCGGAAGTAATTGCCATGTTATCTTCCCCGACCTTTAAGGCAACTTGGCCAATATCTGACTCTGCTAAATAAACAGTTCCTGTTGCACCTGAGCCGAGAATACGAATAATTTTATAAGGCTTTGTGTGCCACTTGCCCACAAATTTACTACCTAATTGAAGATTATAAGCCGGATTCTTCGTAGAGTTGTTCTTCATCACCAGCCATCAAACTCCTTCTTGAACTTGATTTTGCAAACTTCTGCAAGGCTGCTTGAAGTGCAGGGCCTGTTGGTGTAATTCCTCCTGAAGAAAGCTTATGAAAAATCCCTGTTAATGAATTTAATTGTGGCGTCCAATCAAGCAAACGATCAATTTCTTTTCGTTTCCCAGGAAATGAATAAAGAGAAAATCGATTTTCCCCCATTCTCGATGTAAGACTAATTGATAAATCTGTTAACGCATCTTGAACCATAGGTAACTTATTTGTCATACTCGCACTTGTATCAACAAGGATAAGCACATCAAGATGTATCGTTTCCCCTAGTTCATCTACGACCTCCATCACTTCACCGCGCTTTTCAGGAGATAAGTCTTCCATCTCATGCGCTTTACCGAGAATTTGTTGAAGCTCCTTGTTCACTACTCCATGAAGGGTTTGAGTCATGGCCTTTCTTGTGACCATTTGAACTGTCTTTGCAAGCTGCTTTGCATAAACAATTTGACTTACTCCCCCTCCAGCCATTGCAATCGCCTCTATTTCTTCTATACCTTGTTCATTTAAATGGTTTCCATCTACGACCCCAATAACGTTGACTGTAATACCCTGTTCCATTGCAAGCGAAGCAATGGCAACAGGATCCTCACCTTGATTTGAGTGACCATCCGTTAATAATAAAATTTGCTTTAAAGTACCCTTAGTAGCCATAATTCATCCCCTCCAAAAAGTCCGAATGTTACCATTATTAACCACTTGGTAGGGTTTTATACTTTTTACGATTTCTATTTTTCTATTATTGCGCCCTCTTTTTCAAAATATTCGGAGACTTATATAAAGGGATAGCAGCCCATTTCGGTGTGTTTTGTTTTACTTGAGCCACAATGACCGTCATATCATCATTAATATTTCCTCGGTCCGAACGAATAACTTTTTCTAGCATCATATCAGCTATTTCTTGTGGATCCTCTGTATCTAACTCACTAATTAATCGTTTCATCCACATATCTTTATTCTCCACATGCTTTGGGGCATCGAATATTCCATCACTCATCATAATGAGTAAATCACCAGGCTTTAATTGTTCACTTACGACATCGACATCAAATTCTTGGATAATTCCCATTGGTAGATTGCCTGCCTCTATTTTTATAATCTTATCACCTCGTTTAATGAAGCTTGGAATTGAACCTATCTTTAAAAATCTAGCGGTTCCATCCTGTAAGTCAATCATCGCTAGATCAAGTGTTGAAAAAATTTCATCCGTCGATCGTAATGAAAGAACAGAATTTACTGACTTTATCGCCACTGTTTCTTCAATTCCGGACTGAAGCACCTTCTGTAATAATTGTAAGGTTTCATTACTCTCCAAATGTGCCCGTTCACCATTTCCCATACCATCACTAATAGCTATCGCATACTTTCCAGCCCCTAGTTCAATCATTGAATAACTATCACCCGATAACCAAGCACCACCCTTTGCTACGTTGGCAACACCTGTTTCAATCACAAACTTCTTAGCCGAACAAAAAGAGACATGACTAAATCCATTTGGGTAAAATGCCATTTCCTCACGTTTGACAATAACGGTTTCTCGTAAAATGTCCGATAAAATTGGCGCAATAATCTTTTCACATTGTCCATTTCCATGATCCGCAGACAAGCTCATCTCGACCTCAATATTCCCTTTTTCTAAACTGTAAATATCGACATGTCCGATTTCAAGACCGACCTCTCTCAGTGCGTCAAGCATTTGTTCCTCTTGATAGTGGTGCGCCTCCTTCTCCTTTTGAATTTCCTTTGCAAAATCCCCCATCACTCGGGAAACACCTAATAGCTGATCTGCAACAAGCCTTCTGCTCTCAAGAACTTGTCGTTTAAGTTTCTGATTTGCCTGATATTGACCGTGTTCATGTTGGATTGATTGAATAACCCTCTCAGACTTTATGCAATGCTTCTTCCATTCTGATAGCAAAGCCTGATCTCTTATTTCACCTAGTTTTTCTGTTTCAGTCATAATTCTCTGCATCGAATCATACGTTTTATTAAAGTTCTCCACCCAACACCGTTCCTTCTTAAAACATGATTGGCATGTCTTCTCCGTGACATTGCTAAGAAAATAGTCTATCTCCTGCTCCTCATCCAAGACTTCTGTTGTTTGCGAAGGAGCTTGAAAGCTATTGGATAACGTTTGAAATAGTGTTGAAAATTGTTCAACCCTACCAGCGGTAACATCTCTTATTTTCCGCAAATATTGTTGCTGTTCCTTAGAGTACTCTACCGTTCCTGGGATAAAGCGGGCAAGTTTACTAACTAAATCCTTAGGTGTTGCGAAGAATATCGCAATCGCCACTAAAGACTCAAGTAAGGTAATAGTAACATTTGCCCCTCCTTCACCATACATTCCTATAAGCAACGTACCAATGAGCAAACCAAGCCCCACGCCTACTTTCTTTCCTTCCTTTAGTAAGCCACCTAGTAATCCTGCAAAGGCTAATAAACTCATTTGGTAGAGACTCGCAACTGTGGCTAAGCTCAGTATCAGACCAGTCACTACGCCAACCGTAGAACCAATTGCTGCCCCTCCTACGAATGCAAACAGCAGAACTAAATATCTAGCTAGTACGTGCTCAACCGTCATCTCATACATCACCCAGCCAACTGTTCCTGTCATTACAGAGGCTAGTAAAATAATAAGGCAGACAATTTCTTCATTTTTCAAAGGTTGTTGTAACTTTTTTGACGTTAGAAGGGGAACACTCTGAAGGAAAATCATTGTTAAAATAAAACTTAGTCCTGCTTCAACTGTCGCCATCATCAATGAGTAATTTGAAATCGTTTGCTCTGTTAAAAAAACGAGGAGCAACCTGGTTACAACACTTGCCGAAAAAACTGTATAAGGAAGTGCCTTCGTCGTGTCATTGATAAACCGACTTACGACTTTTTGCATTAGCACATATATAAAAATGGCCCCGACCACAAAAAGAAACTCTCCATGATAGCTTGTCAGTGCACCTGCTAAAAGCGACAATGCAGCCAAACCCGCCCTCTCTCGCTTAACCATATAAATGGCAGCTAGAAATGGCAACACAAATGGTGTTAACTCTGAAAGAATCATAGCTCGTCCTAATAAAAAACCAATAACAGCAACTAATAAACCCCATTGGTAAAACGCCTTATGAAACAATCCCTTCGTTTTATCGAGTACCAATTCAACGCTAAACGCCATTCGTTCCATTCCTGTCCAAGCCTTCGTTTCCTTTCGTATCATCTTTCTCCACCACCCATTTTTAATCGTGGTTTCATTATAGACAGAAGAAGCTCACATTTTTTGTCAAAATTACCACGTCGAATAAAGAAAACGTTCGACTTCTTTCGGGATAAATAGAAACCAATACACATGTGATCGCAAAATAATCAAAGAGTTGAAGGGATTTAGTGAAGGATTCTTAGGTATGGTGAGGAAACATGAGGATTAAAAGTTTGTCTTTGTAAAAGAAAGGTCGTATAGGATCTAAAAAAACCTACATTCATAGAATGTAGGTTTGAGATTATGTATATGGTAGCGGCGGAGGGAGTCGAACCCACGACCTCACGGGTATGAACCGTACGCTCTAGCCAGCTGAGCTACACCGCCATATGTCACTAATTGCGACAAGTATTAATATACAATCTTTAGATTAAATAGTCAAGTGTATTTAAAAACAAAATTAATTTTATTTAAAAGATCGTTAAGCAAAAAAAGAGTTCTATCATACAAGAAGCTGTTGAGACATCCTCAACAGCTTTTTCTTTATATTCGATAAGCGAGCAACAAGCTACCCTCGACGCGCGCCACGACCACCACGCTTAGACTCTGTTTGACGTTTTATCGTCGTTAAACGTTCTTCACTGTCCTTTAAAAAACGACTGACCTTGTCTTCAAATGTTACAACAGTGCGTTGGTTCATGCCTCCGCGTGGCCCACGATTTCCACCTTGTGGACGTGAGGGACGTTGAGATTGATGGCTACTAGGACGAGCTGGTCGTTCTGGACGAGTTGAACCCTCAGGACGGGCTGGACGATCCACCGCTTTACGGATAGACAAGCCAATTTTTCCGTCTTTTTCTACGTTCACTACTTTAACTAGAACCTCGTCTCCAACTTTTAGAAAATCGTTAATATCTTTAACATAATTATCAGCGACTTCGCTGATGTGGACAAGGCCTGTAGAACCACCTGGCAGCTCCACAAATGCTCCAAAATTCGTGATCCCTGTAACCTTACCCTGTAACTTGCTGCCTGCTTCGATTGACATGAAAAAATAGATCCTCCTTAAGAAATCTGTAAAATGTTCATTTTGATATATTATACCCGAACAAAAAAAATGGTGTCAATCTGATGATTATTCTGGTAATTTAAAAAGTGTTTCGCCTGGCTTAGATAAATAATAATCTCTTCTAGCAATCTCTGCTATATAATCGAGATCATTATAGTTATCAATGTCTTGCTCAAGCTTCTTCTCTTCCGCTTGTAAATGTACTAACTGCTTTTCTAACGCTAGTTTTTCCATTTCTTTATCTTCAATCGTATTTGCTTGGGCGTAAATTGTCACAAAAGCCAAACAAACTAAGCATGAAGCTATAATCCCTAGAACGCTTAGTCGCCGAATTAATCCACGTCTTTTCTTCGATTGCTGCTCAAACTCTTGCTCTTTTTGTTGGATATAAGCCGTATCCATTTCTCGAACCATTGAAGAACGTTTTGTGACCACCGATTTATCACCCCTTACTCCTTCTTTTTCCTCACTCGACCGAGAAACCCTTTTATTTTACGAAAAAAAGGAAAGCCCTTTTCAACAGCCTTGTTTAGTCTTGTTAGTCTATAGATAAAGAGTAGCATCCATTTAATCGGTCTCCAAAAAAGCCGGAACAACCATAATCCTACCGTCAAGATAGCCGATACTATCATAATACATAAGGAATAAAGGAGTTGCAATACGTACTTTATAGGGTTGAAAATAAAAATAAAAAATAGCCTTTTTAAAAATCGGTAAAAACCGACTGCGAATTGAATAATTCGTTCTAAAATTAATTGAAAAAAGCTTTTAAACAGTGCTTGATACGCAGCGTAACCACACAAAATCGCTAAAAATATATAAAACCGGATTTCTCCATTATTTGTTTGCAGGAGGACATAAAAAACAATTAGCCCTTGGATAAGCCAAAATAACACATCGTTCAGGGCGACGAACCAGTTAAACGATTTTTTTTTAGGGGAAAAACGACTATATGTATCAATGGCTGCTCCGATCCACAGACCCATTGCAGCCATTGATAGCATTGTATATAGTTGAACAGTCAAACTCACTTGAATAACTTCCCAAAAAATCCTTTAGATTTATCCTGTTGGTTTTGGTCAAGATACACAAAATCATAGATTTTTCCCTCTATGGAGACAAGCCCCTGTTCAACATTTAGGTTCTTCATGTGCAGATTTTGTCCTCGGATTGAGAGAAAGCCCATTACAGTTTCAAGTAAAAATTCCTCATTATCGAAACTCTCTACTTGCTTGACTCCTGTAATGTCTAATAACTTTCTTCCTTTTAACGTGACATCATGATCATTTGACTTTCGTTCACGTCCCATTGGCGTCCCATATTCATAATCCATGGCTTATTCCTCCTCATGTGCTTTGTTTTTAGTTTATGAATCGGAGCCATGAAATAGAACAAGCCCTTTAGGATACGAACGTTATCCTCTATTATCTGCCATTCTATATGTTTGGCGCTAGGCATCGGCAGTAATTTGTTGATTTGAATTAAATTTTTATAAAGAAAGAGGGTATCCTTAAATTCATTTAAGAAGACCCTCTTATAAATGTAGCATCATCTATGGTTCATTCTTCGTTCAATCGTTCTTCTTTGACAATCGTATACATCATTGCCGCCTCTTCTTTTCGACTCATTTCCTTCACTTCATTTATTTTCACTGTAACGAGCTTTTGACCAAAGCGAACAACTAAGTCATCGCCCGGCTTCACGTTTGAACCTGCTTTTGCGGTTTGTCCGTTAATTTTAATTCTCCCTTGGTCACACACTTCCTTAGCCAATGTTCGTCGCTTAATTAGTCTTGAGACCTTTAAAAACTTATCTAAACGCATCATTCATCCCCCTTATTTGTAAATGGACTTACTTTGCTCCCATTTCTCATCTAACTCCGCTAACGTTAATTCGCTCATTTCTCTACCTTCTGCCCGGACATCCCCTTCAATTTTTTGAAAACGGTTTGTAAACTTAGTATTAGTCATCCGTAGCGCTTCTTCGGGATCAAGACAATAATAGCGAGCTAGATTAACAATGACAAACAAAACGTCCCCAAGCTCCTTATGCATATTATATTGGTCTTTCTTCTTAACCTCCAACATAAATTCACCAAGCTCTTCTTGCAGCTTCATCCACATCGGTGCATCTTCATCCCAATCAAAGCCAACTTTCGCGGCTTTCTTTTGGATATCATAAGCCGCCATTAACGCAGGAAGTCCTTTTGGAATCGAATCAAGCTGTGACTCTCCCGGCTTTCCTCCTTTTTCTAAACGCTTAATTTCATCCCAATTTGTAACAACCTCTTCTGCATCCTTTACCTTTGCATTTGCAAATACATGAGGATGACGACGGATCATTTTCTCTGTTACTGTCCGAATCACATCCTGAACCGAGAACAACCCTTCATCTTCTCCGATTTGTGCATGCAGCATTACTTGTAGGAGCACATCTCCTAGCTCTTCGATAAGATGCTCATCATCCTCTTCATCAATTGCTTCAAGTACCTCATAGGTTTCTTCAATTAAGTATTTCTTTAATGATTGATGTGTTTGCTTCTGATCCCATGGACAGCCATCGGGACCTCGTAAAGTAGCAATCACATCACGTAATGTATCAAATTCTTCATAAAGGAGAGACTCTTCTTTTACAGGCGGAACATAAACAGCGGTTAGGTTGTTTAATGACGTCACACGGTCTAACTCATATAAGGGAATTCGAATGATTTCTTCTCTTTTTGACCCTACAGCTGTTGCAACAACAACTTCATAGTCATCGGGGAGTCGTTCCATTAATGTAAGCTTTACCTCGGAGGCAATCATCGCATCATAGACTTGAACAATAATTTGATGATGGCGTAACTCGAGTTCATCTCTTTTGAGTGCTGTTCCATCGACAATTTGACAGCCTTCAATGGGGTCAATTTTAAGAGCTGTATACATCGAATCTAGAAAACTTTGCCCCCCGAGGAAGGATAGTTCAATATTTTGCCCAGGTGCTTGTTCGATTAATAATTGAATGGTCCGTTCAGCAACAAATGGATGTCCAGGAACAGCATAGGTTAATGACTGGTGTTTGGCCTCTCCCAAAAGTTGATTAACAATTTCGATATATACATCTTCAAACTGATCGTATTGTGTATAGATATCATCAAACGTATGAAACGTGATACCCTCACTTTCTAGTTCATGAAGGGCGGGGTGGTCGCCAGTTCGAACATAAAGATGTTTTTCCTTTTGAATATGTCGGTATAAACCTAAGGACATTTGCTGTAAATCTCCTGCCCCTAACCCTACTATGTAAATGGTATTCATTATACACACACCTTACTTTCTTTTGATAAGACCACGAAGCCGAGATAATTTAGGAATCGTAGCCCACTCTGATTCATCGAGAACGTTAAAACGCAGTAAGCATAGAAACACGGTCAAACCTCCAATAACAACGGTAGATAAAGCTAATATACTATCCGTACTCCTTGTTGGATAATCAATGAAAAAATATTCAAGAGACGTCCGCCATAGCCAGGTTGTGCTAAATAAACAGCCTAGCGTTATCCATACTCCCTGGTATGCTTGCGGTTTTAATAAAAGGATACCAGTTATTCGTTTTAACATGATAAGTTGAATAAAAACGATGATAATAAATGAAAAGACCGTTGCTAGAGCAGCACCCATTGTACCAAATAGAGGAATAAGCAGGAGGTTCCCTAATGTTTTTATCAGAAGCCCTATTCCGATCGTAATGACAGGAAGATGGACATACCCATACCCTTGTAAAATGGCTGATAAGGTAACATACAGTGTACTAACAATAATAGCCAACATTAAAACTTGTAAAACATCTGATCCTTCCCTATCTGTAAAGAGCATGCTGTTTGTTGGTTCAATAATAACTAATAAGCCAATTGTCGCAGATCCACCAATGAGCCATGTCAATCTCAACGCAAGGTCATGATAACGATTTGCCAAAGCTTTTTCTTTATTTGCCGTGGCTCTTGCGATAAGTGGAACTAACGTCAATGAAAAAGCTGTTGTAACGACCATACCCAATTGCAGTAGCGGCTGCCCTCGATCGTAAATTCCTTTTGCCTGATATGCCATCTGCGGCTCAAGGCCATACCAACCAAGAAGTCGAATAACTGAAAAAACATCAACAAATTGAAACAGAATGAACACAAGTGCGCTTAAGCAGATATACAGGCTTTCCTTGAAAACATGATAGCTTTTTTTCAATATGAGTAAAAATGATCCCCCTTTCAGTTGGAACCATTCCCAACGATTTTCTACATTTCTAAAGAAAAAAAATAAAATGCAAATAGAGACGAAGCCTCCAAGTAAAGAACCATATGCTGCTCCTAGTCCTGCTCCATAAACCCCTGCACCACTCTCAATGAAACAGGAAGCGAGAAACAAAATTGCACATACTCGAACAAATTGTTCAATTAGATGAGAAATGGCCGTTGGTTTCATGTTGCCATGTCCTTGATAAAAGCCTCTCGTACTACTTAAAAAAGGAAGCAGTAAAAACGACAAACTAACCGCTCGTAGAGGAGTGGAGAGTAATGGGTCTCCTATCACTTCTGATAACAAAGGGGCCCCTATAAAAAGAAGTATGGTTGAAATAAATGAAAAGATAACCAAACCATAAAACGATAAAGCGAAAAGAAATTTTGATATATCTTCATTTTGATTCACTTGAGCTTCTGCTATATATTTCGAAATAATAACTGGAAACCCATACATCGCCAATATCATCACGAATCCATAGAAAGGATAAATCTGTTGATATACGTAATATCCAAGGTCTCCAGCTATATTTTGATAAGGTATACGGTAACCTGCACTTAATACTTTTGCCAATAAAGCAGCCATTGATAGCAATACGGCACCTTTCCACACGTCTAACTTATTGCCTTTGTCTTGCTCCAAACTCTTTCCCCCTTAAACCTATAACCCTATCATACTCAATTCGAGTTCTATAGCCAAGTTAATTAGCTACTGATGACCTTGACTCAAAAAAAAACCCGCCCTTAATTAGGACGAGTTTATTTGAAATATATTTATTGCTCCATCTGGCGTGCTAAAAAGCTTGCTGCTGTTTCGGCCATTTTCTGCTCAAGCGCTCCAGAGAGAGCTTGTTCCTTACTGAAAATAACAACTGCTCCAATCGGGTCTCCATTGGCGATAATTGGCGAAATAACATATCCTTTTAACTCATCCGTATGGTCACCAACAAGATTATACTCACCAGTATTGGACTCAATTTTTGATTTGCGTTCTTCCATGACCGACTCAACAATTTCACCGATGCTCTTGTTAGCAAATTCCTTTTTTGAAGCCCCTGCTACCGCAATGAATGTATCTCTGTCAGCAATTAGCACATAATGGTTTAGGCTGTCGTGTAAAGCTTCTGCATACTCCTTGGCAAAATCACCCAATTCAGAAATCGGTGAATACTTTTTAAGTATAACTTCTCCATCACGGTCTACGAAAATTTCTAACGGGTCACCTTCGCGGATTCTCAATGTTCTACGAATTTCCTTAGGTATAACAACCCGTCCTAAGTCATCAATACGTCTTACAATACCAGTTGCTTTCATAACTAAGATGCCTCACTTTCTAATGATGTTATCACTTGATGAATGTGTGAACTTGTTGTTAAATCATTTCGTTTCTTACCTCTATTATCCTTCGTTGCATAAGAACTATTCACCAATTTATGAATTTGTTTGTTTACCTAATTATTCCATTTATCATTAGAAAGAGGACAAAGTTAGGATATTGTTGTTTGAGCAGTAGCGCTTTGCTTCTTACATTTAGAAATACTTTCAATTATTTTTTCAAGGATGGAAACAAGTTCTTCATCATTAAGAGTTTTGGTTTTGACTGATAATTTGATTTTCTCCCCGACGGTCCCAATAGAAACCTCTTTCCCGAGTGTATGGGCCACTTCAAAAAGTTTGGCTCCGTCCATTTGATTTGTTGTCTCTTTTGATAACACAATAGAAACTGTATCTTTTTCTTCAATAACCTGTTCAATTCGCTCATAATTTGCAATTAATTTAATTTTTGTTAAGCGGAATAGAAAATCAACTTGTTTGGGATATTCGCTAAAACGATCAAACATTTCATCTTGGAGATCACGGAGTTCTTCAAGATGCTCTATACCTTTAAAACGTTTGTACATCTCAATTTTTTGTTTTGCATCATGAATATATGTTTCAGGAATATATGCATCAACTTTGACATCAAGATCAACCTGAAAAAGTGGTTCCTTTGGTTTATCTCCCTTACGCTCTTCAATTGCCTCTTTTAACATTTGCGAATATAAATCAAACCCAACCGACTCGATATACCCGTGCTGTTGAGCACCTAATAGATTGCCTGCCCCTCGGATTGTCAAATCACGCATAGCGATTTTAAAGCCTGAACCTAGCTCTGTAAATTCTTTTATCGCTTGAAGACGCTTTTCCGCAACCTCGGTCAACACTTTATCTCTTTGGTACGTAAAATACGCATAAGCGACCCGGTTTGAACGTCCGACACGGCCACGAATTTGATAGAGTTGTGAAAGACCCATTTTATCAGCGTTGTAAATAATTAGTGTATTAACATTTGGTATATCAACACCTGTTTCAATAATAGTCGTTGTGACAAGAACATCACTATTTCCTTCCAGAAAATCAAGCATGATTCCCTCTAATTCACGCTCATTCATCTGGCCATGGGCATACGCAACACGAGCATCTGGAACAAGCATTGATATCTGTTCAGACATTCTTTCAATGTCTTCTACTCGGTTATAAAGGAAATACACTTGTCCCCCTCTTGTTAATTCACGCTCAATCGCCTCCCGGACGAGAGAAGCATTATACTCAACAACATAGGTCTGAACCGGAAAACGATTTTCTGGTGGGGTTTCAATCACTGATAAATCTCTTACTCCTAGCATCGACATATGTAGCGTACGAGGAATAGGTGTAGCTGTTAATGTCAACACATCAATATTTGCTTTCATCTGCTTAATTTTTTCCTTGTGCGTTACACCAAAACGTTGCTCTTCATCAACGATTAATAATCCTAAATCCTTAAATACAACATCCTTTGATAAAAGACGATGTGTTCCTACCACTAAGTCAATTGATCCAGCCTTGACCCCTTTTAAAGTCTCATTTTGTTCTTTACGGGAACGAAAACGACTAAGTACGCCAATATTTAAAGGATGGTCAGCAAATCGTTCACGAATCGTCTCATAGTGTTGTTGAGCAAGAATAGTTGTCGGCACAAGAATCGCTACTTGTTTTCCATCCATAATCGCTTTAAACGCAGCTCGAATAGCAACTTCCGTTTTACCGTAGCCAACATCCCCACAAAGCAAGCGATCCATAGGACGCTCTTTTTCCATATCCTCTTTAATTTCAGCAATTGTCCTAATTTGATCCTCGGTTTCTTGATATTGAAAAGAACCTTCAAATTCGACTTGTTCACGATTATCCCCCGAAAATGCAAATCCTTTACTTGCTTCACGTTCAGCATATAACTTAATTAAGTCATCAGCTATATCTTCAACAGATGACTGGACACGCTTTTTAACCTTTTTCCAATCGGTTCCGCCTAATGCGTAAATTTTTGGGTCTTTTTCTTCTGAACCCACATATTTCTGAACTTGGTCTATTTGTTCGACAGGTACGTAAAGCTTATCATTCCCCGCATAACGAAGATGGAGATAATCCTTATGCAAACCATTGATTTCAAGCGTTTCAACTCCAAGGTACTTTCCAATCCCATGGTTGGTATGAACAACAAGATCGCCTACTTTAAGCTCAGAATAACTCTTAATTCGTTCGGCATTAGAAAGTTTTTGTTTTCTTGGTGCCCGCTTCACTTGCTTCGCAAAGATCTCTTCTTCTGTAATAACAACAAGTTTATGCATTGGCAATTCAAATCCACTTTGTAATTGACCGACCATAATGTAAATTTTTCCTGGATTTAGTTCAGTTGCCCGTTCAACAATACTCGTCTTAACGTCTTCATCCTCTAAATTTAAAGAAAGTCGGTTCGCACGTTCCTTTGAACCAGCAATAAAAACAACAGCATTTCCAGCCTTCTCCCACCTTTTCACTTCAGATTGTAGAAGCTGAAGCTGCCCATGAAAGCTCTGCATAGATTTGCATGTAAAACTAACAACGTTTTCGGGATTAGTCGACGTCACATGCTTTAAAAAGAGAGAAAGATAAATAATTGGAACCTGTGAATGTTTCACATCTTCAAACACATCGATTGACATTGTTATATCATGAACCACTTCTCCTTGTTCAAGTAACGCTGTATTCCATTCAGCCTCTTCCTTTTGAAGGTGATCCGACATTTCCTTTACTCGACTCATCTCATCAACAATTAATACCGTATCTTCAGGCATGTAAGATAGAATCGTATTCTTTTTTTCATAATACAGGGACATGTATTTATACATTCCCTGAAAACCGTTTTGTTGTTTTAATTGTCCTATTTCATAGGAAATATTTTGAGACAGTTTTTCTTTTGTTTGTTTTGATTTAACTTTCTTTAGACTAGTAGCTAAGCATTCTGATAACCTACTTGCTGCTTGTTCATAGTGACTTGATAACAATACAACTTCTTGAACTGGCCCAATCATTAGTTTCTTAAGCTCTGACTTTGAGCGTTGATTCTCAATTGTAAAACTCCGAATAGAATCAATTTCCGTATCAAATAGCTCCATACGAATTGGATCTTCGCCTGTAAATGGGAAGAAATCAATAATCCCGCCTCTAACACTGACTTCTCCCGGTGAAGAAACCATATCAACTCGTTGAAATCCTAGTCGAATTAGTTTTTCTAGAAACTCGTGGATATTGCCAATATCCATACCCACTTCAACAAATATTTGCGATTGTTGCCAAAGTGACTTTGGAGGCAATAGACGTCTTACACCAGCTAGAGGCACAATAACAATACCTTTAAAAGGCTTAACAAGTTGGTTTAAGACATCAATTCGCTGTGCTCTCATCTCAGGACTAGCAATGGCAATTTCCGAGGAAATGAGCTCATTCACTGGATAAAGATAGACACTTTCTTCACCTAATAAGTCCGATAAATCATCATAAAGTTTTTGGGCTTGAAACAGATTATGAGTTACCACTAACTGTGTTCTCTTTGTTTCACGAAACAATGAGGCCATGACTAGCGTTCGTGCCGAACCGGTCAGTCCCGATAGAAGTTGCTCTTTCATATTTGACTCTAACGCTGTCGAAACAGCTTTAATTTCATTACTTGAACGAAAATAGTTTTGTAAACCTAACATACCCTTCCCCCTGTTTCCACACCGAAGCTATAATTATTCTCAAAGTACCTCTTTGATTAATCTTAATATTTTTTAAATTACTCTCCGCTTACTTAATTTATGTCTATTACTAGACTTATTCTCTATAAGAAAAACTACGCAGCAGCCTTTTCTTATAAGCAAGTAGCGGAACCACTGTAAGATTTAAAGTCTTCTTACAGAAGACACACAGTGTATGGAGCCATTGCTCTTCTGTGAACAAGCTTCATAGTCGTTTAAACTTTTTCTGAGTTTCCACTCAACTTTTATACTTTTTCCCTTGTTATTTTAAAAGCATAACCAAAAACCTCTATCTCCCTAAATTCTTTGAAAATACGAAAAACCCTCTTTTTTTGAAGGAAATGCTCTTCAGATAGAGAACAGAAAAATGCTTTGGCTGTAAAGCCAAAGCTTTGTTGCAAGTTTTATTATTGAATAAATTGATCTAATTCATAAAAGTTAGGGTTTCTCGTAAGCGCCTCATGACAATCGTCACAAATCACTTGAACCTCTATGTCACCATTATCTTGATAATTTATCATACTCGTTCGTTCCTCAGCATTTAAATGATGAAAACCAAGTGTGTTTGAATCAATTGGCTCTACAAGTTGCCCAACCTTCGTCCCGCAATGACGACATTGATAATGAATTGCCATAGTTGCATACTCCCTTTTTTGTCTCATATAGATAGTATGAGCATCTTAAGGAATAGCTATACAGCTTAATTGAATTGGTTCATCACATCTAAAAATGGAGTTCCGATTGAAGCCTCAATGGCTTTTACTGACTTCAAAATTGATTCGGTTACTGCTTCCCGTTCATCTGGGTGATACCGACCCAACACATAATTCACGATTGGTTCTCCCGATCGTGGACGATCAATTCCAACACGAATACGATTGAACTCTTGTGTTCCTAAATGCTGAATGAGTGATTTCATCCCATTATGTCCGCCTGCGCTTCCCTTTTGGCGAAGCCTAATTTTCCCAGTCGGTAAATCAAGATCATCATAGATTATAATCAGATCTTCAATTGCAATTTGAAAGTAATCCATAAAGGGTCTTACTGATTCACCTGAAAGATTCATGTATGTTAGCGGTTTTAATAAGTAGACTTTTTCACCTTTTATTATCGTTGATCCATAAACGCCCTTAAACTTTGACTGAACTAATTCAATTTTTAACTCTTTAGCGCAATAGTCAATTACATCAAAACCTATATTATGTCTAGTTCCACTATACTTCTCGCCAGGGTTTCCTAGTCCGACGATTAACTTCATTCTTTTCCCTACTTTCAAACAAGCCTTTATATCCTTCGAAAAAGGTATAACCTTCTTGGCTATACCCTTTAACATTATTTATTCTGCTTCGCCGGCCTTTTCTTGCTCAGCTTCACCTACTGCTTCTGGTTCCTCTAACTGCTCAGGTTCTTTCTCAACAGCTGGTGGTTGGATGGTTACAATCGTTTCTTCATCCTCATTGGTGATTTCAACCTTCATCGTTTTACGAATGTCGGCCACTTGAATGGAATCCCCAATATTTAGTGAGGAAATGTCTACGGTTATTTCTTCAGGTATTTCTGAAGGTAAACATCTAACGGAAAGATTATATAGTAAATGAGAGACAACGCCACCTTCATTTGCCCCTGGAGCTTCTCCACTTAGGTGAACTGCTACCTCAGCAACAATTTCGGATGTCATATCTACTTCAAAAAAGTCAATATGAGTATACTCATTTTTTATAGGGTCACGTTGTAAGTCATGAATCATCACTTGATGCTTAGCTTTCCCGTTAACATCTAAAGAGAAAAGCCCATTCTTCCCTACCTCACGTACCATCTTTATAAATTCAACACTTTCTACTGACACAGGTTGGCTTTCAATCTTATTTCCGTATAAAATTCCAGGAACATAACCTTCCTTGCGAACCTTTCTCGTTGCTGAACCCCTTAAATCATTTCGTGGATTTGCTTTTAAGATTGCTGCCATGTTTTTCTCACCTCTATTTAGATTTCGACTACTCTACTACTTGTCTTCCCTCTATATAGAAAAAGTAAACCTGTTTACAAGAAAAGTTTAATCGAATAATGTACTCACTGAAGCATGTTCGTGTACACGTATAATTGCTTCTGCCATAAGTTGAGCTACTGATAATGTTGTAATTTTATCTATTTTCTTTTCTTCTTCAAGTACAATTGTATTCGTAACAACTAATTCTTTAATTTTCGAATTTTGAATTCGCTCAATGGCTGGACCTGAAAGGACTGGATGGGTACAGCATGCATAGACTTCCTTCGCACCATATTCTACTAATGCATTTGCAGCTAATGTGATTGTACCCGCTGTATCAATAATATCGTCAATAATAATGGTTGTTTTCCCTTGAACATCACCGACGATGTTCATGACTTCTGACACATTTGGTCTTGGGCGACGCTTATCAATAATCGCAATCGGTGCTTTAAGACGATCAGCCAACTTACGAGCACGCACCACACCACCATGGTCTGGAGAAACAATAACAACGTCCTCAAGCTGCTTTTCTATAAAGAATTCGGCTAAAATTGGCACACCAACAAGTTGGTCAACTGGAATATCGAAGAAACCTTGAATTTGCGTAGCATGTAAATCTAACGTTAAAACACGTGTAGCCCCAGCTGTTTCAATTAAATTTGCAACAAGCTTTGCGGTAATTGGCTCACGGGCGCGGGCTTTACGATCCTGTCTCCCATATCCATAATAAGGCATAACAACATTGATTGTTTTAGCAGAGGCGCGTTTAAGAGCATCAATCATAATCAACAGTTCCATAATATGTTCATTTGTTGGAGCGGACGTTGATTGAATTAAGTATACGTCACAACCACGAATGCTCTCCTCAATATTAATTTGAACCTCTCCGTCACTAAAGCGCGTGACGGAGCTTTTACCCATAGTAACCCCAATTTTCTCAGTAATTTCATACGCTAAGTCCTTGTTTGAATTTAAAGTAAATACTTTTAAGCTCGGATCGCCATATTTAGCCATTTCTTTTTATTCCCTCCGCATGAATTGATCAGTTATTTTTCTTTACATACTCTTCTTTATTCGTTTGTCTAGCACGTGCAATCGATAATGCTTCACTTGGAACATCGTCAGTAATTGTTGATCCAGCGGCTATTAAAGCATTTTTCCCAATTGTTACAGGGGCTATTAAATTAGAATTACACCCAATAAATGCACCGTCTTCGATCTTAGTTAAAAATTTATTCTTACCATCATAATTAACCGTTACTGCACCACAGCTAAAGTTGACTTCACTTCCAATGTCAGAATCTCCAATATAGCTTAAGTGGGAAGCTTTACTTCCTTTACCGAGAGTTGACTTTTTAATCTCTACGAAATTGCCAATTCGGACCTCATCGTTAATCTTGCTCTGTGGTCGAATATGTGCAAAAGGACCAATTGCTACATTTGCACCAATATAACTATCATATACGACAGATTGTTTAATTGTTGTAGAATCTCCAATTTGGCTATCTTTAATTTCGCTATTTGGTCCAATAATACATTCTGTACCGATTTCTGTAGAACCTGAAATCACAGTCCCTGGATAGATGACTGTATCCTGACCTATCATGGCTTCTGTTGAAATATAGGTCTGTTGTGGATCGATAATCGTCACACCATTTCTCATCCACATTTCATTAATTCGCTTTTTCATTATTGCTTCTGCTTCAGATAATGCAACACGATCGTTTACACCTAAAGTTTCTCCAAAATCCTCTGTTTGATAAGCGGCGATTGTTTCTCCACTTTTCTGAAGGATTTCAATAACATCCGGTAAATAGTACTCACCTTGAGAATTTTTATTCCCAACATGCTTTAACGACTCAAATAATGCTTTATTATCAAAACAATACGTGCCAGTGTTAATCTCGTTAATTTCTTGTTCTTTTTCAGACGCATCCTTTTGCTCAACAATTCGTTCAACAAGCCCATCCTGATTACGAACCATTCTCCCATAACCGGTTGGATTTTCTGCATACGCAGTTAAAACTGTCGCTTTTGCAACTTGAGACTCATGATGTTTCAGCAAATTTTCGATCGTTTTAGCGGTTATAAGCGGTGTATCTCCACAGAGAACGACTGTGGTCCCTTCTTTTATACCAAGCACATCTTCAGCTTGCATAACTGCGTGACCTGTCCCTAACTGTTTCTCTTGAACGGCATAAGCAACTTTCTTGCCAAGCTGTTCACGCACGATCTCCGCACCATAACCAACGATCGTTACGATTTCATCAAAGCCTAGCTCAGTGACTTGATCAACGACATGTTGAACCATAGGTTTCCCGCATACAGGATGAAGAACTTTATAAAGTTTTGATTTCATCCTCGTACCTTGACCTGCTGCTAAAATAACCGCATAACGACTGCTCATGGTTTCCCCCCAAGTGTTCCGTTTTCCCTTACGAATATATCTCAAAATGCCTTTCTTTTCAAGGCTTGATACCATATACAATCAATTAAGTATATGTCAAGTTCATGAACAACGCGAGAGAGTCCTTAAAAACATTTTTTAACTTCGACAAAAAAGAAGCCTCACATATGCTGTGAGACTTCGCAGATACACTTTTAAGAAGCTCCTGCTTCTTCAAACTCTAACCCTTCAAACTCGCCAACGCGCTCATACTCTTCTAGTACAGCGGTTTGAATCTTTTCTCTTGTTTGGGACGAAATTGGATGAGCAATATCTCTAAACTCACCATCTGGTGTACGTTTGCTAGGCATTGCAACAAACAACCCATTGTTCCCATCAATGACACGAATGTCATGTACAACAAATTCATGGTCAATAGTAATTGAAGCAATTGCACGCATACGTCCTTCAGTATTTACACGGCGTAACCTTACATCTGTAACTTGCATGATGACCACCACCTATAGATTGTTTTTCATAATATACCAATTCTCGATAAAAAACCTAATTCCTTCTTTTGCAAAGATTATTTTTTACTTTTTTTCAAAATATTTAAAAAGCGCTTGGCAGCGCTTTCACTCATAAGATATGTAAGTGTGGCAAATGCTAAATTTACCACACTCTAACGTCACCGGTTATTACGCCTTTACAAGTGCAATGACTTCAATTTCCACCAAGGCATCTTTTGGTAGCCTTGCTACCTCTACACAAGATCGGGCTGGTTTATGTTCGCTAAAATACTCTCCATAAACTTCATTAATCGCCGGAAAATCATTCATATCCTTAATAAAGACCGTAGCCTTTACAACGGTTTCAAGGGAAGCTCCTGCCTCTTTTAAAACCGCCTTAAGATTTTTGAAGACTTGGTGTGTTTGCTCTTGAACATCACCTTCTAAAAATGTTCCTTCTGCAGTTAATGGAATTTGACCAGAACTGTAGAACATATTATTTACAACAATTCCTTGTGAATAAGGTCCAATCGCTCCAGGAGCTTGATCTGTATGTACAACTTTCATTCTTCTTTTCCTCCTATCAATACGGAAAAAGTTGCTTTAGCACATTTCCCGTTTCAACTTTGATTTTCTTTTCGCGAACATTTACTTCAGATAATCTGGTAACCGACATATATTCATCGATTAGACGCTCTTCCACTCCAACCGACTCAACGAGAACACCAATACCAACTAAATCTGCTTGAAACTCCTCGAGTAAGTCCATCATTCCGCGGATTGTCCCACCGGCTTTCATAAAATCATCAACAATAAACACACGTGAACCAGGAGAGAGACTACGACGCGCAAGGGTCATCGTCTGAATTCTCTTTGAAGATCCGCTTACATAATTAATACTAACCATCGATCCCTCAGTCACACGATGATCCCTTCTAACAATACTCACTGGTACGTCTAAATATTGACCCACTGCATAAGCTAAGGGTATTCCTTTTGTTGCAACAGTCATCACCGCATCAATCCGTTTATCTGCAAGGACGGCAGCAAATAGACGCCCTACCTCTTGGATAAAACGAGGATTTCCAAGTAAATCCATCATATATAAGTAGCCACCAGGTAAAATTCTCTCAGGCACAGCAAGCTCTTTAATTAGGCTCTTTACAAGTGTTTCCGCGTCTTCTTTTCCAATTCTCGGTATGTACTTCACTCCACCACTAGCGCCTGGTATAGTTAGTAAGGAACCATATCCTTCGTCCTCAAAGATTTCTTTGACAATGACAAGATCTTCGCTAATAGAGGATTTTGCCGATTGATAACGTTCTGAAAAATGCGTAAGTGAAATCACTTCATGAGGATGTTGCAATAAAAAGTAAGTCATGTCAACGAGACGCCCACTACGCTTAAGTTTTTTCATAATACCTCCGCCAAAACCGAATATTTACCTTTAACATTACACTTTCGTACGGTTTTTATCAAGTATTGTTGGAAGGGATTAACCGAACAGCATAGACATTACTACAAAATCCTCTTAGTCCATTATACACACGGTGAAGTCTTGATTCTTTTTCAACTAAGCCGAATACCGTTGGACCACTCCCACTCATCAAAACACCGTCCGCTCCAAATCGTTGCATTTGCTCTTTAATGTGGCGCACCTCTGGGTATAAATCAAGAGTAACTGTTTCAAGAACATTATGAAGGTTGTTACAAATCCCATGAAAGTCTTGAGATTTAATGGATTTAATCATTTCAGCCGTTTTAGCGTGTTGAATAGTACCAACATCTAAACGCTTGTACACATCTGCTGTGGACACGCCAAGGGGCGGTTTAGCTAGAATAACCCAACAAGGCGGAGGAGAGGCAATCTTTTGAATGATTTCACCTCTACCTGTTGCAAGAGCTGTACCTCCATGTACACAGAAGGAGACATCTGATCCTATTTCCGCTCCTAAATCGGCAAGCTCGTCCAAGGTTAGTCCTAATGACCAAAGCTCATTCAAACCTTTTAACGTAGCCGCTGCATCACTGCTGCCACCAGCTAGGCCAGCTGCAACGGGAATACGCTTTGTAATATAAATAAATACACCTTTTTTCACTTGAAAACGCTTTTGTAAGAGATCTGCAGCCTGATAAGCAAGATTTCGCTGATCGTTTGGAACAAAACCCTCTGAGACATCTACCTGAATCTTTCCATCATCTGTCTCTGTTAAATCGATACGATCTGCTAAATCAACAGTAGTCATAATCATTTCGACTTCGTGATAGCCATCATTTCTCTTTCTTAGCGCATCAAGTGATAAATTAATTTTTGCTGGTGCTTTGATTGAACATTTCACACTTGTCACCTACTATAGTTTGCTTACGCTATTTTATCACTTGTTTGCTCAACATACCACAGCTAGTAAAAAATCATTCTAAAAACCACGATTTATAACAAAAATAAGAGCCAAGGCGAATCGCCTTGGCTCTGTCACCACTTCCCTAACGCTGTTGATTATTAGCTAATTGTTGTTCGGCTATTTCAATGGCCCTTTTGACCATATTCCCTGCATCTTTTGCACGGATTCCGCCCCAACCTTCTCTTTGGACCGTTTCATAAAAACCAAGCTCTTTCGCCAACTCTTCCTTAAAGCCTTCTGACATAACTCCTCGTCTTCTGCTCATCGGTCAACAACTCCTTTGTCCTCGAGTAATGGTGACTTTTTTAGTATAATCAAGTACAAATAAAATATGACTTCCTCTATTATCTAAAGGAAGTCAACTTATCGTCGCTACGCCTCAATAACAGGGGCACCTTCACCCTCGTCACAAAGCATCAGTTCAACGGTTTCAGTTAGAATATCAGCATAGCTGTAGGATACTCGTTCAAAGGCATTTTGCTGTTCATCTAGCTTGACAATAAACACTGAAGGGTATGTTTCCTCAAGAAGCCCGGAACGTTCCATCGTTTTCCGACGCCCCCCGTTTGCCTTAATTGTAATCCGTTTTCCAACATTGGCATCTAATGCACGCTTAATGTCAATCAACGTTTTTCCCATTAATACACCCCACCTCACTATAAGTTCAATGATACCATGCAACACGCCTTTTGTCAAATAAATTAAAAATTATATCAACTGTACGAGAGTATTGTCAATGATTTCGACTAAATCTATACATTTTTTTTTACTTGCATGACTCTATACTTAGTTTGTCTTAAACAAACTGAAAATATGTGCAACAAATTCAAAAAAATGCCTGCTCATCATGCAGGCATTTTCACTAATCTTCTTTCATTGGCATTCCTCTACGCATAACTCCTCGCGTTTCAACACCACCTAAGCCCTTTTCCCCAGTAATTGTATTACGGAGAACATCCCATAATCCAATATTATCCATAAATGAGGTCATACTCACTTTTGCAGCAATATACACAGGATCTAAAGCATGAATGTTAATTCTATCAGGTGAACTAGCAAAATTTGCTCCTGCTTTAATAAGCGTCTCAAAATGGGACTGGCATGCACCTGCAAAAATAATTAAATTATCCCGATTCATTACTTGCTTTCTTGCAATTCGTACACACTCTGCGAAATACTTTGTATTGCGATAAGCTCGAATATCTTCACCTGTACCTCTAGACTTTAAGTAAGCATCATGCCCTGTTACGACTACAATATCTGGCTGAACCATTTCTAGTAGAGATTCCATTTGTTCTGGCATTTCCTTTTCATGAAGATGGACACCATAGACAGGTACCCCTAATCGCTTATAAAGTTCGGTGCATTTTTGCAAATATAGGGGATCGCCATCAATGTGTAATACCCTACCTCGCAACTCAAAAAAAGAGGAATCTGTTGAATATCCTGACGTAACGTCGTAGCCATTTCTATATTTAAGCAACTTGGCATCTTGACGAAATAGATAATACGAATTCTCTTCTTTCTCCTTGGACTTTTTTCTTCGTTCTGCTTGTTCAGATTCAGTTATTTTAACGAGGTCATCAATATATGCATCCGCTAATAAGCGCATATCTTCTCCAGCTAACTCAACGTGTTTCCCAATTATAGAGACAACACGAAATAACAAATCACATTTATAGGAAAGACGGGCCACAATATCTCCAGCTTTAAATGTCATCGGCACTCCTCCTCTTCACTTAGCCTATGTGTAAAGGGGGAGAACGGTGCTACACGTCAAGAAATTTTAATAATGAATCACTCAGTTTCGCAAATTCCTCTATAGATAAAGTTTCTCCTCTTCGTCTTGAATCAATATCAGCCTCTTCTAGCGCAGCTTCAATTTCCGATTTTCTTTCTTTTGGGCCTAAATTATGAACCAAGTTATTTAAAATCGTTTTTCGGCGGTTAGCGAAGCTTGCGTGAAATACTTTAAAGAAATATTCCTCATCCTTAACAGCAACGGCAGGCTCCTTTCGAATCGTTAACCTTAAAACTGCTGAGTCCACCTTAGGCTGAGGGACAAATACCGTAGCCGGGACCGTCATAACTTTTTCTGCGACCGCATAATATTGGGCTGCAATCGACAATGACCCATATTCCTTCGAGCCCGGTTTAGCTGCTATTCGGTCCGCAACCTCAGATTGAATCATCACAACGATACCGCGAATTGGAAGTTTTTCTTCAAGCAATTTCATTAAAATTGGTGTTGTAACATAATACGGTAAATTAGCAACGACCATTAAGTCTTGTCCATCGTCAAACTTGTCGTTAATGACTTGTTGCAATTCTGCCTTTAGAACATCCGAATGAATAATTTCTACATTTGGATATGGACTTAATGTATCAGCTAGTACTGGTAGCAACCGCTGATCAATTTCAAAAGCAATCACCTTTTTGACTCGCTTTGCCAACTGTTCAGTTAGCGCACCAATTCCAGGACCAATTTCAATAGCTCCTGATTGTTCAGTAATATTTGCTGATTCAACTATATTTCGGAGAATATTTGTATCGATTAAAAAATTTTGACCTAAGCTTTTTTTCATATGAAATTGGTACTTTTCTAATATCTGCTTCGTACGGATCGGAGTTGCTATATCTTTTATTGTCATTATTGCCCTTCCTCCTCAAACACTTGCTGTATAGCTTGCGAGAATTCGATTTCACTAATCTTAAACATATGTAAACGTTTATGCAGTTGTTTTCCATTCGCATACCCAATACTTAAAATATCACCGAGTCGTTCACGTCTTTGCTTTGCACAATGACCTGCAATAAGTCCCGCTGCATGCAAGTCTTGCCACGTCACAATTTCTTTTGGTTCATCATCATATTCTTGTTGCAATTTATTTAACGCTTCCCTTATTACCTCAGGTGAAGCATTTTCCACGCCTAAATCATCTCCATTTTTAGAGATTGCTTTATGCTTTGGAATAAACGCATGCTTACATCCTGGTACATGCGAACTAACGATTCGACGAATTCTATCCCCCGGATAATCAGGATCTGTTAAAATAATAATCCCTCGACGTTCTTGTGCTAAAGCAATTTGAGCAAGAACTTTAGCATTGACGGCCGAACCATTTGTCTCAATGGTATCTGCATCTACGGCTCGTTTTATTGCAACAGTATCATCTCGCCCTTCAACCACGATTATTTCCTTTACTTTCAATTTACTCGCTCCTCAAATCTTTGTCCTTTTATTGTAGCCTGATTCAGGGTAAAACAAAAGCACAGAGCAAAATGAGCTCTGTGCAAAAAGAAGAACTTAATCTAATATTGTTATTTTGACTTGCTTGCGTCCCCAGCGGCGAGCTTCTGCCGTAGATGGAACATGCACATCAATTTTATGTCCATTTATTGCTCCCCCGGTATCGCCAGCTATCGCGTTGCCATAGCCTTCTACATACACGCGGCTCCCAAGCGGGATCACATTCGGATCCACTGCAATGACTTTCATATTACGGTTATTATTTAAATTAATACCGGTCGCTGTAATCCCACTACAACCAGCACAACTAGCCGTATAAGCAGTTGCAGTTACGGTAAATGAACGTCCACTTGGACTTTTAGAGGACGGACTTGCACTAGTTTTTGAACTTGGACTCGAACCACGTGAAACTGTTGGAGCAGCAGGACGTGTTCCAACTGCAACAATTCGATCCGTGCTTTCACTAATGGTTTCTTTTTCAATTAATTCACGTGAAATTTCCTTGCCATCTTCAAGGACGACTTCATAATGCTTATTAATGCGTCCTTCTTTACCTGCTTCTATAACTTTCTCTTTTCCGTTTTCTAGCTTATTATCTTTTCGAGTAACCGTACCAAATGCTACGGTTTCTTCCACCACATCGGTGACTTTTTCTACACGAACCACTCGAATGTCAATTCCTTCGTCCACTTGTTCATCCAGCGCTGGTTCAACGCGGTCAAGTTCTCCTAATGAAACATTCTCTCTCTCTAAAAAGTCAGCGACAGTCGTCGAAGTTGTCCAGATCTCTTGTTGCTCACCATCACTTGTTAACTCAACTTGAAAAGCAGATTCATAGATTACATTCATTTCTTCAGAAATTTCTGCTGAAAGTGCTGGTTCAATTTTGTCATGTTCAGTGAAAACAATATCTAGTTCTTGTATTAGTTGTTTTACGGTATCTGCTGTTGTCCAAACAGCTTGCTCCGTATCCTCAATTGTCACGAAGACTTCCTTAGCAGGCTTCCAGGCTATTGTCATATTACCAGTTATTCTCTCTTCTAGTCCTGGCTCAATGGCATCAAAGTCTTTTACTTCCCATTCTTGCTCCATCATCAATTCAGCAACTGTCGATGCATGTGTTTGCACCCTGAATTCTTCCCCATTTAGTGAAATGGTTACCGTTGCCTTCGTTGTCTCGTATACAGCGTAAATCATCACGCTAACGAAGAGAATGAGACTTATGATGGAGATGACTAACCTCTTTCCAAAAGCTTTCTCTGGAAGAAGTTTGCGTTTGCTCGCTTCCATGTCATCAATTCCTCCTTCTCAACGACCGAATTATAAACACTGTACCTCCCTTTTGTCAACTTTTTATTTTATTTCAATTGTTACAACGTCCTTATTATCTATGATGTTAGAGCCAATTGAAATAAAATTTTCTCGACACGTCCAATCTATGCATGCATGCTCTTTTGTAGAACAAAAACGAATAAGAGAAATGTTTGACAAGCTTAGACAACGGTCTCCACTATTCGTTATCAAGTTATGCCAAAAAGTTTTTTTGCATTTATCCTTGTTTGGTTTGCTAACTCTTGATAATTCATTTCTCTTAATTCGGCTATCTGTTCCGCAATTAATTTAACATAGGCCGGTTCATTCCTTTTTCCACGAAAAGGATGTGGCGCTAAGTAAGGACAATCCGTCTCTATTAATAACTTTTCTAAAGGTATTTCTTTCACCACTTCCTTAGGTCGTTTTGCGTTTTTAAACGTAACAGGCCCACCGAAAGAGATATGGAAATTCAAATCTAAACACATGCGAGCAATCTCAAGGCTTCCTCCAAAGCAATGCATAATTCCACCAACTTGATCTGCACCTTCCGCTTTGAGGATGTCGACGATATCTTGGTCTGCATCGCGGTTATGTATAATAATTGGTAAATTTATTTTTTTAGCCAAGTAAATTTGCTTACGAAACACTTCTTTTTGGACCTCTTTTGGGGACTTGTCCCAATGATAATCGAGTCCCATTTCTCCTAAGGCAACAACTTTGGGATGTGACGCTAATTCTTCTATCCATCTCAAATGCTCTTCAGTCATATCAATAGCGTCAACTGGGTGCCATCCGATTGCCGCATAAAGATGTGAATAAGATTCTACTAATTCCATCGCTCTATTAATCGTCTTTTCATCAAAACCGACAACGACCATCTCTGTTACACCTTTTTCTTTAGCTCGCTCAATGGTTTCTGTCACATCTTCATCGAATTGATCTGCATTTAAGTGAACATGTGTGTCAAAAAGCATATTAGATAACCTCCTCCTTACTTTAATTTCAGCTAATAGTATTTTAATATAGTATGTTCTCTTTAGAAAAACAAGGGAGGAATCAGTGACTCCTCCTATATAACTGATACCTTTTCTGGACTTTTTTATTTAACTTGAGCTCCATTTGGCAAGCTTCCATCAATGGTTGCAAGCTTTAGTTTTTTTCCTTTCGATCCTGCCAATATCATCCCTTGCGAAAGTTCTCCACGGAGTTTTACAGGCTTTAAATTCGTTACACAAATAACCTTTTTTCCAACAAGTTCATCAGGAGAATAATATTTTGCAATACCTGATACGACTTGTCGTTGCTCAGAACCTAAGTCTAGTTGAATTTTTAAGAGGCGATCTGCTCCTTCAACAGGCTCAGCCCGTAAAACCTCTGCGACTCGTAGTTCAACCTTTGAAAAGTCCTCAATGGTTATTTCATTTTCATCTTGGACTTCTTTGATGTCTTGATTTTCTGTTACTTCCCCTTTTTTAACTGTTCCACCCATTTGTTCAACAATGTATGTAACTTCTTCTTCGACTTCCAAACGAGGAAAAATTGGCTCGCCTTTTTGAACAATTGTATCCTTTGGTATTTGCGCAAACGATGAAAGTGAATTCCATGTCGTTATCTCCTCTGTTAAGCCGAGTTGTTGCCAGATTTTTTTCGGTGTTTCCGTCATAAAGGGCTGTATTAAAACAGAGACATAGCGCAATGACTCGGCTAAATGGTACATCACTGAACCGAGCTCTTCCTGCTTCGAATCATCCTTTGCCAAAACCCAAGGCTGTGTTTCATCAATGTATTTATTTGTCCGACTAACTAGTTGCCAAATGGCTGTTAGTGCAACTGAGAATTCCATTTCCTCCATTGACTTTTCTACCTTCTCAACGGTTGCTTCCACAAGTTCTAATAGTGGAGCATCGAATGGCGTTGCGTCCTTAAGATAAGATGTAATTTTCCCATCGAAATATTTATTAATCATAGCCACCGTACGATTCAAAAGATTGCCAAGATCGTTTGCCAAATCATAGTTAACCCGCTCAACAAAGCCTTCTGGTGTAAATGTTCCATCTGATCCAAATGGCACTTCTCGTAATAGATAGTAGCGAAGGGCATCCAACCCATAGCGGTCAATTAATGGCACAGGATCAACGACATTTCCTTTAGATTTTGACATTTTGCCATCCTTCATTAAGAGCCAGCCGTGACCGAATACTTTTTTCGGTAATGGTAAGTCAAGAGCCATAAGCATTATCGGCCAATAAATCGTATGGAATCGTACAATTTCCTTACCCACAAGGTGAACATCCGCTGGCCAAAATTTGTCATACAGTTCCGTATCTTTACGCCCATATCCAAGTGCTGTTATATAATTCATCAAAGCATCGATCCAAACATAAATCACATGTTTAGGATTACTTTTAACCTGAATCCCCCATTTATATGAAGTACGAGAAACGGCTAAGTCTTCTAATCCTGGCTTAATAAAGTTATTAATCATCTCATTTTTTCGAGACTCTGGTTGAATAAATGTTGGATTTTCCTCATAAAACTCAAGAAGACGATCGGCATATTTACTCATTCGGAAGAAATACGACTGTTCCCTTACCTTTTCAACTGGATGTCCACTATCTGGACTCTTCCCACCAATAACATGTTCATTCTCATCATAAACTGGATCCACTAATTGACGTGCTGTGTAAAAGGTTTCATCTGGAATAGAATACCATCCTTCGTATTCATCCAAATAGATATCACCTTGAGCCAATAATTTCTCGAAAATGTCTTCAACGACTTGTTTATGTCGCCCTTCGGTTGTTCGTATAAAATCGTCATAGGAGATATCCAGCTTGTTCCAAAGTTTTTGAATACCACTTACAATCTCGTCAACAAATTCTTTCGGCGTTTGACCTTTTGCAGTTGCCTTTTGCTCAATCTTTTGTCCATGTTCATCCGTTCCTGTTAAGTAACGAACCTCGTACCCTCTCAATCGCTTGTAACGTGCCATTGCATCGCCCGCAACAGTTGTGTAGGCATGACCGATATGAAGCTTGTCACTTGGGTAATAAATTGGTGTTGTAATATAAAACGTCTTCTTTTCATTTGACATCCAAAATTCCTCCTCATTTTTTAGAACACTTCATTAAAACCTCGTTCCTCGGCTGCCGGCGCCAACGAGTTGTCGCCTATACAAAACCAAGATCCCTAAACCTTTACCTTAGCCTCGTTCCTCGGCTGCCGGCGCCAACGAGTTGTCGCCTATTTAAAACCAAGATCCCTAAACCTTTACCTTAGCCTCGTTCCTCGGCTGCCGGCGCCAACGAGTTGTCGCCTATTTAAAACCAAAATCCCAAAACCTTTACCTTAGCCTCGTTCCTCGGCTGCCGGCGCCAACGAGTTGTCGCCTATTTAAAACCAAAATCCCAAAACCTGTACCTTAGCCTCGTTCCTCGGCTGCCGGCGCCAACGAGTTGTCGCCTATTTAAAACCAAAATCCCAAAACCTGTACCTTAGCCTCGTTCCTCGGCTGCCGGCGCCAACGAGTTGTCGCCTATTTAAAACCAAAATCCCAAAACCTGTACCTTAGCCTCGTTCCTCGGCTGCCGGCGCCAACGAGTTGTCGCCTATTTAAAACCAAAATCCCAAAACCTGTACCTTAGCCTCGTTCCTCGGCTGCCGGCGCCAACGAGTTGTCGCCTATTTAAAACCAAAATCCCAAAACCTGTACCTTAGCCTCGTTCCTCGGCTGCCGGCGCCAACGAGTTGTCGCCTATTTAAAACCAAAATCCCAAAACCTGTACCTTAGCCTCGTTCCTCGGCTGCCGGCGCCAACGAGTTGTCGCCTATTTAAAACCAAAATCCCAAAACCTGTACCTTAGCCTCGTTCCTCGGCTGCCGGCGCCAACGAGTTGTCGCCTATTTAAAACCAAAATCCCAAAACCTGTACCTTAGCCTCGTTCCTCGGCTGCCGGCGCCAACGAGTTGTCGCCTATTTAAAACCAAAATCCCAAAACCTGTACCTTAGCCTCGTTCCTCGGCTGCCGGCGCCAACGAGTTGTCGCCTATTTAAAACCAAAATCCCAAAACCTGTACCTTAGCCTCGTTCCTCGGCTGCCGGCGCCAACGAGTTGTCGCCTATTTAAAACCAAAATCCCAAAACCTGTACCTTAGCCTCGTTCCTCGGCTGCCGGCGCCAACGAGTTGTCGCCTATTTAAAACCAAAATCCCAAAACCTGTACCTTAGCCTCGTTCCTCGGCTGCCGGCGCCAACGAGTTGTCGCCTATTTAAAACCAAAATCCCAAAACCTGTACCTTAGCCTCGTTCCTCGGCTGCCGGCGCCAACGAGTTGTCGCCTATTTAAAACCAAAATCCCAAAACCTGTACCTTAGCCTCGTTCCTCGGCTGCCGGCGCCAACGAGTTGTCGCCTATTTAAAACCAAAATCCCAAAACCTTTACCTTAGCCTCGTTCCTCGGCTGCCGGCGCCAACGAGTTGTCGCCTATACAAAAAGCCCTCATCCGCATCGGGACGAGAGCATATCTCACGTGGTACCACCCAAAATTCCCTTTTTGCTTCGCAGCAGAAAGGCTCTAGAAGTCAAAGACCTCGACTGTTAACGCCAGCAACGTTGCCCCCTTATGTTCTAAACACTCGAAGGTAAATTCCTCCCAGGACCATCTTCCACCTCACATCTATACCGGTTTCCAGCTTCCCCGGCTCTCTGATGTAGCACTCGGCTACCTTTTTATAGATGATAAGCTGTACTCATCCCTTCATCGGAAATCATATTCTCTAACATTTATTCCTCAAATCTATCCAAAATATACCGAATGATACAGGTCACTGTCAAGAGCGGTCATACAAAGTTGCGAATGGCGTCTTTTGTTTTTTTAGCTTTCCTTTCTCACAAAGACGCTCTAGCTCCTTTTTCCACGTTTGGATATCCCATGATTTCTTCGCTCCCTTGTTGATGTCGGTCAAGTAATTCATTAAGCTCATTTCCGCTAATGGCAGAAACGGCTCGATAGCTGACAATACATCGTCATCACCCTGGTTATTCATTTGCAGAAGCTCATCAAATGGATTTAATGTATGAGGACTCGTTGAATGAGCTAACCGTATCCGTACAGCCATCGTACGACCCATAATGGCTGAAGAAACAAATACGTCGCCAGACCGTAAATATGGAAGGCGCTTTCCTTCTTCGTTCGTCAAATCCGTTTCTTCTTTTATCGTTTGAATATCCGTTCCCCTTACAGTCCGAAACACAAACTTTGAATTTAATTGTGCGGTAATCGTTTCATCGAGTAATGTTGGACGTTGAGTGGCTAAGATCAGGAAGGCTCCGTACTTTCTTCCCTCCTGGGCAATTTCCTTCAAGACAGATTTTGCTGGCGAATCATAACCTTTAGGTGCAAAATTATGCGCTTCGTCAGTAACAATTACAAACGGGGGGAAAAATTCACCTTGCTGCTGTTGGAGCTTTGCGTCTTTGTAGGCACGTCGTTTTCCATAAAGAGCACCAATGACATAACTCGAAAAAACCTGAAGCAACCAAACAGCTCCTTGTACAACAACAAGTTGTCCTCCATGGATTCCTTGTTCAATTGCCCGAATATTCTGTTGGAAAAGACCCGCATGGTGAAGACGATTCGCCCTCCACTGAATGCCTTTAATCGAAGCAAGGGGCAGGCTACCAAATTGATCAAGAAGTTTCTTAAATGTCCCGTACCGCTGAATATCTTCACGAGACATTCCTCCATCATGTACCATTGCGTCAATCTTTTGTTTCCCTAATTCTAATGCCTCTGCAACATTCGCAACGCGATCACTAAATGATTGGTAGCTATCCCGTCGTTTATGAATGCTTTGAATCACGTTAATCATCGACTCTGTTAATGATCCCGCAGCCGATAACAGCCGTTCCACATCTCGTGTGGATAAAGCGGAGAAATCTACTCCTACGTCCCGTCCAATTTGTACAACGGTATAGTGGTCCTGATAAGAAGGTACATCACCGACCCCGTCTGCTGTTGCTTCAAAGTTCATTTCAAAATGTGGATCAAACACTAGAGTAGGGATCCTGAGCTTCATTAGTTCCTCTAACATGACACGTAATCCAAATGACTTTCCAGATCCTGACCCCCCAAATACACCAATATGGGGATATTGCTGCATCGCTCGAATATCAAAAATAAAGGGTACGCCTTGTTGCAGTCGGACGTCCTCGGTATCTTGTATATGAAATAAACCTTGTAGATGGCTTGGTACTGTCTTTGCTATAAAGTCTGTTGCTTTGATTTCCCCTACTATCATACCCGCCTGGGGTGTTGACTTTACTAATAAAGGAGCTATTTCATCAAAGGCAGGATGACGGACATGCGCTCCGGTCTGTAGGGGCTGTGTCGCCTCCTCAAAAAGGCGAACCTTTGCTAAGTGGATGTCATCTGCACCTATATCATAGCCAATTTGTTCAAGCGTTTTTAAAACTTGACTATCAACAAGCCCCTTATCAAACCCCATTGGAATATAGCGATTGTAGGAAAATGTCTCAACGACTTCCCCTTTAGGCTCATTTAGCTGCTCATCTTCAATTACAAATATCTCATTCATTCGAAATTTATGTGTTTTTGATGCAACAAACACTTCATGTTGGGTAGTCACACCTACAATTTGCATGCTGATTTCCTCCTTTATACATGGAATCTTTACTAACCCGAGCCTTCTTTCACGCGGCTGCCGTCGCAAAGGCTTGCGACTCTTTAAAACCTTGAGCCTTCCTTCGCGCGGCTGCCGTCGCAAAGGCTTGCGACTCTTTAAAACGGGCGTTCTTGGCGTTTTCTTGTGAAGAACTTTTGTCTTGTTTCTGGAGCAATGTATTGCTCTATTAATGCATCAACGAGCTTGTCTGTTACACGAACATCGCGGTCAATATGATCTAGCCATAATGGAATTCCCCTTCCTTCACTTGGTGTCAATGTATACAACATATCTGCAACCTCATCTTTTTGATTTGCCTGCTCTTCAAGCATGTCAAAACCAGTAATCGCAGGACTTGAGCTTGGACGCATCCAAATCGACTGTAAGCCTGCTTTTTGTTGTATTTCTTCTATATAAACTGTTTCACCTTTTTCTAGTACTCCAAAAAGTAAATCCCGGTCATAAGAGAAAGGTTGCTTTTCAAACAACGTAAACCTAGGTAATTTCACAATGTTCTCTGTCGTAATCTCTTCCGACACACCAACAAGAAGAACTCTCTTTTCTAAAGCTTGCATTCGTAGTTTTTCCCATTCCTCCGGGGCATCAATGCGATAATGATATAAGGCCCCATCCATCATCATTAATTTAATAGGCTCTGATTCAATTAGCTTTAAAGCTACGGTTAATTCTAGCTTTGCTAACAAATGAGCTCTCCATTTCATTGGTTGCGGTCGTTCCTTCTCATCTCTATCGTCTAAGAGTGGCGCATATACATCTGATTCACGACACTCATTTCCTGTAGTTGTTTTCGCAAGTGCCTGAAATAAGTAAACTACATGAGGTGCTTCACCAAGAGTCTGATTTACTGACCCATCAACAGCGGCCAATTTACCTTCTCTTAATTTTTCCGATAATGATTCAGGGGAAAGACGAGACATTTGTCGAAATACAGCATTGGATTCGCTTAGTTTTTGTCGAATCATCTTTCTATCACCTAAAGATAATTGGTAAGTATGCTGAAGGGATTCGCCTAATTTTTTGATTTTTTCGGCGAAATCTGGTGCTAGTTCAAACATAATCGGCCCCCCTTAAATATAAAAAAACCTTGATTTAGTCGGACTTAAAAGTAAAAAATCTGCCTTTTTTATAAAAATAAGCTATGAAAAACAAAAAAAAAGTAATTGACTTGTTTTGGAAACATTGGTATTCTTAGTTCAGAAAGAAAAATGTCGAATAATGACACAAATAAATAAAGTTGTTCTGTCTGAGAGGAGACAAAATTTATTATGAAATCTACTGGTATCGTTCGTAAAGTTGATGAACTAGGTCGCGTTGTTATTCCTATTGAACTTCGTCGTACACTTGATATTGCTGAAAAAGATGCGCTTGAAATCTATGTTGATAATGACCGTATTATCCTTAAAAAGTACAAGCCAAATATGACTTGTCAAATTACTGGGGAAGTTTCAGATGATAATCTTTCAATTGCTGGCGGGAAAATCATTCTTAGCCCACAAGGTGCACAAGATATCATTAAAGACCTACAAGAATACGTGGCACGTTCACAATCATAATCGTAGGAAAAGACTCTGAATCTCTCAGAGTCCTTTTTTTAATACTTACGTGTGATAGGCTTGATAAACCTCGCGTTTTTGGAGATCTCGTTCAACTGAAACTTTTTTTATTGCATCTTTTGAAGGAATTCCAAGATTTATATAATGTTCTACATGTTGAAGAAGTGTAAGTGAATTCCACCATTGTTCTTTCTCCTCTACTTCCGTAGCACCTTCAACAATCACACAAAATTCTCCTTTAATAGTACCTTTTTCACACCAAATCAATGCTTCCTCTAACGTACCCCTTTGATATTCTTCAAACTTTTTCGTCAACTCGCGACAAATACAAATCCTTCTATTTCCGAGTACTTCAAGCATCGCGGAAAGTGTTTCCTTTATTCGATGTGGTGCTTCATAAAACATCATCGTCGCTTGCAAAGATTTTAGCCCTTCTAGTATCTCTACCCTTTGTTTTTTCTGACGTGGTAAAAAACCGATAAACTGAAATTGGGACGTCGACAAACCTGAGGCAATTAAACTAGTTAATGCTGCATTGGCTCCAGGTAGTGAAATAACAGCTATACCTTCAGCAATCGCAAGTTGGACTAAATCAAACCCTGGGTCGGATATTGCAGGCATTCCAGCATCACTTACTAGTGAAACTTGCTTTCCTTGCTTCATTTCTTCGATTAAAGTAGGACCAGCTGTTTGTTTATTGTGCTCATGATAACTGACGAGTGGGGTCTCTATTTCAAAATGCCTACACAGTTTTTTTGATTGTCTTGTGTCTTCAGCCGCAATCAAATTGGACTCTTGTAAGATTCGAACTGCTCTAAACGTCATATCTTCTAGGTTACCAATAGGAGTTGGGACTAAATAAAGGGCTCCTTTTTCTTGTTCTTGAAAACTATTTTGTTGCTGCATTGGCTTCACCTTTTTTCTTTGACATATCTTTTAATTCATTCCTTCATATACTTCCCGAAAAGCGGTAGTATATTGGCCGTTCTCCTTATAAATGTTTATAGGCGCTAAACAAGTCATTCCTGGACTGCCGTCTTTAATACCTTCCACTAGCACCATATTAGCAACCTTACCGGCTTTCGGGTAAATGAGTTGCATTCGTTTTGCCTCAATACGATATTTGCGCATAAGACTAATTATATCCGCTAGGCGTTCAGGTCTATGTACAAGAGCTACCTTGCCTCTTGACTTAACACACTCACTACAAACACGAATAACATCCTCTAACGAACAATGTATTTCATGGCGTGCAATCGCAAAGTGTATGTTGTGATTAAGCTCATCAGGAGTTACCGTCTCAAAATAAGGAGGGTTACACGTAACCACATCATAGTAACTTCGTTTAATGTCAGGTGATAATTGATTAATATCAGCATGAAGGAGTGAAACCTGACTTTCAAGTTGATTGATTACACTTGAGCGTTTGGCCATTTGATAAAGTCTTTCTTGTATCTCAATTCCTGTAATATGAGCACGACTTCTCGTAGTGAGTATAATTGGAATGATACCATTTCCTGTACACAAATCAAGAATTTGTCCCTTTTGAATTGGTACAGAGACAAATCGCGCTAGTAGGACCGCGTCAATGGAGAAAGAAAAGACGGAGGGACTTTGAATTATTTTTAAATCAGTTCCTGCTATATAATCTAATCGCTCATCGAAGTTTAGTGACATCTACATGTCCTCCTCGTTTATGTAAATCCATAGCCACCAACACTGTGACTATAGAAAAAGCCTTCCGACAAGGTGCGGAAGGTCCTTCTATGGTTACTTTTGATGCAGAAACGATAGACAAAACAGACAATCATCCCCGTCAATACGTATACTTCCATAATGAGTGTTACACACGTGAAAACCTTCTTGATACAGGCGTGCTAAATTATCATAGCCTTCACCAACAGAAGGTTTCTTCTTCTCATTAGGTGTTTTACCACTGGTTTCATCTACTTCCTTATCGAGTCGTTCTCGCAAGTTTCCATTCTCAATATGCAAGTAATGGTTTTCTTCGATTAAATAAGCGAGCTGCTCCTTTAAACCACGTAGTTCATTATGGAGCTCGCCAAGTCGCTCTTCTATTTGACTTACTTGTGTAAAGATTGCCTTTTTGTCCACGTTGCTTCCACCTCATCATTCTGTGGATTCAGTCGGCACAGTCCCCATTAATTCGTCCATGGTAAAATCGAGCACACGCTCTCCTTCCCCTAAATCAACTTGAACCAATCGCTCCAATAAATTTAAACCAATAACTTTCCCTTTTCCATGCGGTGTAGAAATTCTCTTTCCTACATCAGGCAACTCTTGTTTAGCGGACTCATACATATCATTTTCGTATTTTAAACAACACATTAATCGCCCACATAAACCTGAAATTTTCGCTGGATTTAATGAGAGGTTTTGGTCTTTCGCCATTTTTATCGAAACCGGCTCAAAATCGCCCAGAAACGATGAGCAGCAAAGAACTCGACCACATGGACCAATTCCACCTAGCATTTTTGCTTCATCTCTAACACCAATTTGTCTAAGTTCAATTCTTGTCCGAAACACAGCAGCCAAGTCCTTCACTAAGTCGCGAAAATCAATTCGTCCATCCGCTGTGAAATAAAATAGTACCTTGTTCCGATCAAATGTATACTCAACATCAACAAGTTTCATATCAAGTTGATGTTCGTGAATTTTCTCGTTACATACGTCAAAGGCTTTTTGGGCCGCCTCACGATTCTCTTGAACGGTAAGTTTGTCCTTTGGAGTCGCGATTCGAATGACTTGCTTTAACGGAAGGACCACATCGTTATTTCCTACCGATTTAATCCCAATAACAACCCTTCCATATTCGACTCCTCGTGATGTTTCGACGATGACAGCTTCCCCCTTCTCAAGCTCAAAGCTTCCTGGGGAGAAGTAATAGATTTTGCCCGCTTTTTTAAAGCGAACGCCTACAACTTGATGCAATCGTCTATCCCTCCTGTATACTGAGCAACAGCTTTTCCATTAAAAGCTGGATGTTTACATTAGCGCTCAGATGCCGTTTTGCTTCCAAAACGGCAGACATATTTTGACTCGTTCTTTCCTGCGAACTAGATAGTGCTTGTTGTTCCAATTGGTTTCTTTGGTCAAGATATGTTAAATGCTCGTACCTACCAATCTGTATATATAAAAGGTCTCTCAACCATAAGAGTATCAAATCAAGACCAAGTTCTTGTTCTCGCCTTTCTTTAAAAAGAGGCAACCACTTTTCTTGAAGAGTAAAGAGCACTTGACTTGGTCTATCATAGAGCTCTTCTTGTAATTGTATCACTACGCTTCGTGCTTGTGCAATCCAATCCCCTTCAGAAAGCGCCGTGGCCTCCTCAAAACTTGTTGTCAAACTAGCCAGTATGCTGGAAATTTGCTTAGATATTCCTGCATCCTCCAATACCTTCATAAATTCTTCTCTAGGCAACGGAGAAAAAGTTAGTTGCTGGCTACGTGATTGAATAGTTGGAAGAATTCTTGAGCCATTCTCCGTTAATAAAAGAGCAAGTGTTGGGGCTGTCGGGTCTTCTAGAAACTTAAGAAGGCTATTTGCCGCACTTGCAGTCATTTTATCTGCATCATCAACAATATAGACTTTTTGAGTGGATTCCATGCCACGGTAGGAAAATTCCTTTTGTAAATGGTCAATCTGTGCTTTTTTTATAGATTGACCTTCTGGTTCAATGACATGCATATCTGGATGATTGCCATGTTCAATCCTTTTACAATCTGTGCAGACTTGACAAGGCTCGATGCCTGTCCGCTCCTTACAAAAGAAGCTCTTCGTTAACTGAAGAGCAACTCTCTTTTTGCCTGTTCCTTTGCTTCCTTCAAATAAATAAGCATGTGCTAGTCTTTTCTTTTCAATGCTTCGCAGCAGCATATTCACGACTAGAGGCTGCGTTACACGTAATTGTTCCCAAGTATTCATTAATTGCCTCACCCTTAAAATTGTTCAAACTCTTCCACTGGTAACACAAAAACCGTAGCGCCCCCAACCTGTACTTCAACTGGATAAGGAACGTAAGAGTCTGCATTCCCCCCCATTGGTGAGATTGGAGCAACTAACTGGTCACGACTCTTGCAGTTTTCTTTGATAATCGTCATGACAGGGTCAATGTTTTCATCCTCTGTTCCTATTAAAAAAGTCGTGTTTCCTGCTCTTAAGAAGCCTCCTGTGCTAGCTAACTTTGTTGCACGATAATCGGCCTTCACTAACGCATCAGATAAACGATTACTATCTTGATCCTGAACAACTGCGATAATTAATTTCATCATCCCATCACTCCTTCACTTTTTTAAGGTACAAATGACGTTCCAAAGCCTCCATGGCATCTTTAAAAACTGCTTCCAATGGTTGGTTTGCATTTACCTTTACCACTCGTTCACCATACATGGCATTTACTTTCTCGTAACCCTCTTTCACTCTTAAGTGGAAATCAAGTAGCTCTTTATCTAAACGGTTTATCTCTCTCTGTCCATCCTTTTCAATTCTCTCTAGCCCAATATAGGGATCAATATCGAAATATAGGGTTAAATCAGGAAAACACCCTTCAATAGCAAACTCATTAATGGCTTGAACCTCATCAAAACCGAGTCCACGTGCATGTCCCTGATAAGCAAGGCTACTATCAATAAACCGGTCGCACAGCACAATTTTACCTGACTGAAGTGCGGGTAACACCTTTTCAACTAAATGTTGTCTTCTAGCGGCTGCATATAAAAGAGCTTCGGTTCGCGAGTCCATTTCCGTATGGTTTACATTTAAAATAATTTCTCTAATTTTTTCAGCAATTGGGATACCACCAGGCTCACGTGTTCTAACAATATCGATTCCTTGATCGTCTAAATATTTTTCTATTTTATTTAATACTGTTGTCTTTCCGGCACCTTCACCGCCTTCAACCGTAATAAACAATCCTCGTTTCATTGCTAATCCTCCAACTCGACAATAAGTATTCCTTCATTTAATCGCTGATGTCCTTGAAAATGAGCACCTGCACGTTCTATTTCTACAATTTGATTAATGACTTCTTTTTTTACCTTTTCTCCTGGAAGAAGAATTGGAACTCCTGGTGGATATGGAATAACCGACTCTGCCGCTATTTGATTAACTGCTTTGGCAAGTGGTACCCTTTTTGTAGAACGCATTGCCACTTCCTCATAAGATAACGTAAGACTAGAGACCTTCTCCCCTACAAAAGGAACAGGTTCTTTGGCTTTGACAACAGGATACACAGAAAGAATTGAGGCTAGCTTCTCAATCATTTCTCGAATATCCGTAAGTTCTTCTAAACCAAGAACGAATAAAACATGATTCAAATCCGCTAACTCGGTATATATGCCTTGTTGATTAAAAATGTGTTGTAATTGATAGCCTGTTAAATTACTTAATGATTTAATTGTAACCTTTAAGGGGTCACAATGATAGCGTTCATCTTGCCACTCTATAACTTCTATTTGTCCAATGGTAGCTAATTCGCGTTTAAACGTACGAACTCCTGCAAGAATAGATATAATTCTCTGTTTATCTAACATTTCTGCATAAGCTCTTGCGGCGTCTAAGGATGCCAAAATAAGATAAGAGGGACTACTTGATTGAAACATACCAAGGGCATCCTGAAGCTTTTCAACTTTATTAACTTGATTCGGGTGAACGTGTAAATAAGATCCCATTGTTAGTGAGGGAAGGGTCTTGTGTGCTGATTGCACAACGATATCAGCTCCAAGCGACAGAGCAGAAGGAGGAAATGAGTCAGAAATTTGAAAGTGCGCTCCATGTGCCTCATCGACAAGCACATAGAGATTTTTTTCTTTTGCCACTGTAATAATTTCCTTCGGATCCAATCCCACTCCGTAATAATTTGGATATGTTAGGAGTACAGCTTTCGCCTCAGGATAGCTACTTAACGCTATCTGAAATGTTTTTGTCGCTACTCCGATTGGATGCCCTGTTTCTTTATCATATTCAGGAGCGAGCAAAATGGGTTTTACATTTGCTAATTTTAATGCGTGAAAAACTGATTTATGAGCGTTCCGTTGTACAAGTACTGTATCCCCAGGATTACAGATTGCATAAACCATTGCTAAATTGCCTACAGTCGATCCACCTACTAAGAAAAAAGTATGCCCTGCTCTATAAAAAGTAGCTGCTAATTGTTGTGCTTCTAATATTGGACCAATCGGGCTATGTAAATCATCAAGACCTTCAAGTTCAGTTACATCATACCGAAGGACCTGTTTAAAATCTTCAAAAAGCCCACTATGGAAAACCAATCCATTTTTATGACCTGGAACATGAAAGGATGTAGAGTCTTGGTTTAGGTGCATTTGGATTGCTTGTATAAGCGGAGTTGAAGTTTGGTTCATTCGTTATCACTCCTTTTTTTCATTATAAAATGGATTGAACCAAGAATCACTTTTTCTTGC
>NZ_KZ454943.1:2056158-2060103 GCF_002797395.1 Bacillus solitudinis | reverse complement strand
GGTATATATGCCTTGTTGATTAAAAATGTGTTGTAATTGATAGCCTGTTAAATTACTTAATGATTTAATTGTAACCTTTAAGGGGTCACAATGATAGCGTTCATCTTGCCACTCTATAACTTCTATTTGTCCAATGGTAGCTAATTCGCGTTTAAACGTACGAACTCCTGCAAGAATAGATATAATTCTCTGTTTATCTAACATTTCTGCATAAGCTCTTGCGGCGTCTAAGGATGCCAAAATAAGATAAGAGGGACTACTTGATTGAAACATACCAAGGGCATCCTGAAGCTTTTCAACTTTATTAACTTGATTCGGGTGAACGTGTAAATAAGATCCCATTGTTAGTGAGGGAAGGGTCTTGTGTGCTGATTGCACAACGATATCAGCTCCAAGCGACAGAGCAGAAGGAGGAAATGAGTCAGAAATTTGAAAGTGCGCTCCATGTGCCTCATCGACAAGCACATAGAGATTTTTTTCTTTTGCCACTGTAATAATTTCCTTCGGATCCAATCCCACTCCGTAATAATTTGGATATGTTAGGAGTACAGCTTTCGCCTCAGGATAGCTACTTAACGCTATCTGAAATGTTTTTGTCGCTACTCCGATTGGATGCCCTGTTTCTTTATCATATTCAGGAGCGAGCAAAATGGGTTTTACATTTGCTAATTTTAATGCGTGAAAAACTGATTTATGAGCGTTCCGTTGTACAAGTACTGTATCCCCAGGATTACAGATTGCATAAACCATTGCTAAATTGCCTACAGTCGATCCACCTACTAAGAAAAAAGTATGCCCTGCTCTATAAAAAGTAGCTGCTAATTGTTGTGCTTCTAATATTGGACCAATCGGGCTATGTAAATCATCAAGACCTTCAAGTTCAGTTACATCATACCGAAGGACCTGTTTAAAATCTTCAAAAAGCCCACTATGGAAAACCAATCCATTTTTATGACCTGGAACATGAAAGGATGTAGAGTCTTGGTTTAGGTGCATTTGGATTGCTTGTATAAGCGGAGTTGAAGTTTGGTTCATTCGTTATCACTCCTTTTTTTCATTATAAAATGGATTGAACCAAGAATCACTTTTTCTTGCAAAAAAAAAAACAAGCCAACCCCGACTCGTTTTAGGGAATTACATAATTTTTTTTAATTGATTTACATAAAAATTATAACTTTCATCCTGTGTTTCTGTATTGATTACGTCTGTTTCACAGTCCCTGCAAATAAACGAATCGAGTAATTCAATCCCTTCCGACTTCGCACGTTCACATACAATACAAGTTTTCACTAGCTGCACTTGGATGACTTCCGTTTTCGTCATACACAACCACCCCCAGCACCATTATCGGCAATACTCTAATAATGTATACGATTTTCAACCTTTTCTGTTAGATAACCTGCTTCTCTCTTTTCTATTCTATTCAAGTTTTCTCGACAAGTGCCTAATTTCATGATGGAAATTTATCAAAGCAAGTTATTCCTTCCTTAAGAAAAGCCTAAATTGGGTGAATAACGTCACCCCTATTGAAATAGGCGAATATAGTACCTTGAATATTTGTTAATCATTACTAGCTGGTAGGAGGTATTCATGTCAATAACGATTTATCAAGGAAACACTCATTCCTTACCACCTTCAGACATTAATATAGTTATTGATGTCATACGTGCCTTTACCTTTGCTCATTATGCATTCATTAATGAGGCAAACAGGATTTTATTAGTCAGGTCGATCGAAAAAGCCTTTTTATTCAAACGTAAATTTCCACACTATATCCTAGCAGGTGAAGTGAACGGTTTACTCATCAAGGGATTTGATTTGGATAACTCCCCAAAGCTTGTCTCAGCCACGATACTTACTGGGAAAACACTTGTTCAAAAAACAACAAATGGTGTAGAGGCTACATTAAACTCTTTAAATACTAAACAACTTTTTGTTACAGGCTTTTCTAATGCAAGAACCACAGCAAAACATATTCAACAACTTTATCAAATAAGCAATAAAAACCTTCGTATTCATTTAATTGCCTCCCATCCAACCGGAGATGAAGACCTCGCTTGCGCTGAGTTCATGGAAAGCATTATTTTGGGGAAACAAACCACTGCGTCAGAAACCATTAAACGTATTGAACACTCGGACGCTGCAAAAAAGTTTTATGACTCGCAAAATCAGGACTTTAACCAAGAGGATATGACACTTTGTACAAAAGAAATAAACTATCCATTTATCATGAAAGTCAATACAGAATGTAAAATACCAACGATTGAGAGGATTGACATATGAAAACCTTACCTTACTTTGGACTTGAACTTCCACTAAGACAATCGAAGCCAAGGGATTGTGGTCTCACAATTTTAATTGATAATGGTAGCTCTTTACAACAATTCAAGGATACCATCAATAGCAATTCTTTACTCATTGACTTTGTTAAGTTCGGCTGGGGCACGTCTCTAATTACAAAAGAATTAGAAGATAAAATTGTCTGTCTTCTGGAGAACCACATCCAATACTTCTTTGGCGGAACCTTATTTGAAAAGTTTTTAAGTCAAGGAAAAATTGAAAACTTTTATGATTATTGTAAAAGGTATCAATGTAGCTTTATTGAAATCTCAAACGGAACAATAAACTTAACAAATAAAGAAAAGGCACGTTACGTTTCCGAATTTTCAAAGGAATTTAATGTTTTTAGCGAAGTGGGTAGTAAAGATTACGAGAAATCAGATAGCTATTGTAAAACAGAGTGGATTGAACACATCCTAGAAGACTTGGAAGCCGGTTCTAGTAAAGTTATCACGGAATCAAGAGAAAGTGGAACAAGCGGTATATGTCAAAGCAATGGAGAAATGCGCTATGACATTATTACTGACATTTTAGCATCTGAGATTCCCATTGAGAATGTAATTTTTGAAGCACCTAATAAAAAGATGCAAACATATTTTATTCAAAAAGTTGGCCATCAAGTAAACTTAGCGAATATTCCCTTAGCAGATGCCATCTCTCTAGAAACCCTCAGATTAGGCTTACGCTCCGATACATTTCATTTATTTAATAAGGAGGAACAAAAATGAGAGATGTAAACAAAGTATTTCATTTAGCTATTCCATGTGAAAACTTGGAGCAAACCAGTGATTTTTATGAGAAAATCGGATGCAAAGTTGCCAGGAAATATCATGATCGGGTAACATTTAACTTTTTTGGAGATCAGGTGGTTTGTCACTTAAGTCCAGAGGATATAGATAAAAAACCAAAGATGTATCCACGTCATTTTGGAGTTACGTTTACTAATAAAGATGAATTTCACACCTTATTAGACATTGCTAAAAAAAATGAACTCCCTTTCTTCCAAGAACTTATGACAAGATTTAAAGGGAAACAAGAAGAACATATAACCTTCTTTTTAATAGATCCAGCAAACAATTTATTAGAATTTAAGTATTATGACGATATGACGATGGTATATTAAATATCTGAATGTATTCTTGTTGTTCTCGAATGGAGAAGAGGGGAGAGAATAGTCGAACTCATCTACTCTACACTAGGGAGCAAAGTGTTCCACACCTTATAGTTAACACGTTTTATGGCTATAAGGTGTGCGGAACTTTGCCATTTTGGAAGGATGGAATACATTTTTTAAATTAATTATTAAATACATAAATAAAAGCACAACCCGATTGGGTTGTGCTTTATCGCCTGGCAACGTCCTACTCTTGCAGGGGGAAGCCCCCAACTACCATTGGCGCAAAAGAGCTTAACGACCGTGTTCGGCATGGGAACGGGTGTGACCTCTTCGCTATCGCCACCAAGCTTACGACCTGATTATACTTCCTTGCTAGCTTGCGACGAGTAGCGCAGCACGCAGGAGCAGACCAAGTAGCTTTGTCTTGATGTTAAATCAAGATGTAATTGAAAGAATAGTTCTCTCAAAACTAGATAATGTGTAAACAT
>NZ_KZ454943.1:1662307-2055028 GCF_002797395.1 Bacillus solitudinis | reverse complement strand
TAGCCTTGGGAGATGGTCCTCCCGGATTCCGACGGGGTTTCACGTGTCCCGCCGTACTCAGGATCCGTCTCGGAGAGAAGGGCATTTCGGTTACAGGATTGTTACCTTCTATGATGGGCCTTTCCAGACCGCTTCACCTATGCTCTTCTTTTCTGACTCCGTATGAGACGTCCTACAACCCCAAGAGGCAAGCCTCTTGGTTTGGGCTGTTTCCGTTTCGCTCGCCGCTACTTAGGAAATCGCATTTGCTTTCTCTTCCTCTGGGTACTTAGATGTTTCAGTTCCCCAGGTCTGCCTCCTCGTATCCTATGTATTCAGATACGGGTATCATCCCATTACGGATGATGGGTTCCCCCATTCGGATATCCTCGGATCAAAGCTTACTTACAGCTCCCCGAGGCGTTTCGTCGTTCGTCACGTCCTTCTTCGGCTCCTAGTGCCAAGGCATTCACCGTGCGCCCTTTCTAACTTAACCAAATTAAAAAAGGTTTTTGTTTAATCGTCTCCGATTAAACATGAATTTTCTTGACTTTCATGTTTACATTTCATTATCTAGTTTTCAAAGAACTATCCTATAGAAAGAACAAAAGTTCCTTCAAAACTGAACAAAAGACCAAAGCGTATATGACCTACGTCATATATCGACTAGAGTAAAAACTCCATAGAAAGGAGGTGATCCAGCCGCACCTTCCGATACGGCTACCTTGTTACGACTTCACCCCAATCATCTGTCCCACCTTAGGCGGCTGGCTCCATAAAGGTTACCCCACCGACTTCGGGTGTTACAAACTCTCGTGGTGTGACGGGCGGTGTGTACAAGGCCCGGGAACGTATTCACCGCGGCATGCTGATCCGCGATTACTAGCAATTCCGGCTTCATGTAGGCGAGTTGCAGCCTACAATCCGAACTGAGAATGGCTTTCTGGGATTGGCTCCACCTCGCGGCTTCGCAACCCTTTGTACCATCCATTGTAGCACGTGTGTAGCCCAGGTCATAAGGGGCATGATGATTTGACGTCATCCCCACCTTCCTCCGGTTTATCACCGGCAGTCACCTTAGAGTGCCCAACTAAATGCTGGCAACTAAGGTCAAGGGTTGCGCTCGTTGCGGGACTTAACCCAACATCTCACGACACGAGCTGACGACAACCATGCACCACCTGTCACTTTGTCCCCCGAAGGGGAAAGCCCTATCTCTAGGGTGGTCAAAGGATGTCAAGACCTGGTAAGGTTCTTCGCGTTGCTTCGAATTAAACCACATGCTCCACTGCTTGTGCGGGCCCCCGTCAATTCCTTTGAGTTTCAGCCTTGCGGCCGTACTCCCCAGGCGGAGTGCTTAATGTGTTAACTTCGGCACTAAGGGCATCGAAACCCCTAACACCTAGCACTCATCGTTTACGGCGTGGACTACCAGGGTATCTAATCCTGTTTGCTCCCCACGCTTTCGCGCCTCAGCGTCAGTTACAGACCAGAGAGTCGCCTTCGCCACTGGTGTTCCTCCACATATCTACGCATTTCACCGCTACACGTGGAATTCCACTCTCCTCTTCTGTACTCAAGTCTCCCAGTTTCCAATGACCCTCCCCGGTTGAGCCGGGGGCTTTCACATCAGACTTAAAAGACCGCCTGCGCGCGCTTTACGCCCAATAATTCCGGACAACGCTTGCCACCTACGTATTACCGCGGCTGCTGGCACGTAGTTAGCCGTGGCTTTCTGGTTAGGTACCGTCAAGGTGCCGCCCTATTTGAACGACACTTGTTCTTCCCTAACAACAGAGCTTTACGATCCGAAAACCTTCATCACTCACGCGGCGTTGCTCCGTCAGACTTTCGTCCATTGCGGAAGATTCCCTACTGCTGCCTCCCGTAGGAGTCTGGGCCGTGTCTCAGTCCCAGTGTGGCCGATCACCCTCTCAGGTCGGCTACGCATCGTCGCCTTGGTAAGCCGTTACCTTACCAACTAGCTAATGCGCCGCGGGCCCATCCCTTAGTGATAGCCGGAGCCATCTTTGAGAACATGCGCATGAACGCTCGTTCTATCATCCGGTATTAGCACCGATTTCTCGATGTTATCCCGGTCTAAGGGGCAGGTTGCCCACGTGTTACTCACCCGTCCGCCGCTAACCTTTAGGAGCAAGCTCCTAAAGGTCCGCTCGACTTGCATGTATTAGGCACGCCGCCAGCGTTCGTCCTGAGCCAGGATCAAACTCTCCATAAAAGTGTTTGAGTTGTTTTACCAACAGGCTCAAAAATATCGCTAACGATATTACATAATAAATTGACGAGATTTGATTTATCGAAATAAAACAATCTCTATTTTTTCGCTTGGCTTTTGTTCAGTTTTCAAAGAACTCGTCATCGTGTTTTGGCGACTTTATTAATATAACATAACTTCAACCACTAGTCAATAATTATTTTTAATTAAGAAGTATTTCAATTGCTGTCTTAGCGGCAAGAAATAATATACCATATGATCACATAAAAGGTCAATGTTTTTTTAAAAAAGTTAAACCTCTCAGGTTAAGAGAGGTTTAATACTACCTATAGAATAAATTGTTTTACTAAAATCAAAAGTGCTAATCCTGGAATACCGAGTATTCCAGAAACAGCAGCAGTCACTCCGTTAATTGGAATATAAAAATTAAAAAAGGTTCCAAATGCATTTACAAAAAATAAAAGTAACGCACCTACAACAAACTTTACCGCTAAATTCCCAAGAAAACGTAACGGTTTTAGTGGGGCACCTACAATTAATAACACGAGTATCAGTGCACCCAGTACGGTTATAATAATAATAGGATCGATTTTAATCACCTCTCAAAACGCTCTATTCTTTATAATTAATCTATGCATGTCCAAAAAAAAAAGAACAAACTTATAGTTTGTTCCTTTTTGCCTTTCTTACCCGAGCTTCTCTTAATAGAAAGGTATAAAGCGACTCTGATAATTCGGTCTTGTAAACGACTTCATCAGGAGGTTCTACACTATGATATAAGAGATGTTTCTGGTTGTTATACCTTTGCTTAAGAAGTTCAATGTATTCAATAAGCTTTTCGTTTCCCTTAATTCTTAAGCTACCTTTCTTTTGAAAAAGCATCTTTTTCCCCTACCTTAAAGTTCTCTTCTTCCTTCAATCGCTTTGGAAAGCGTAACTTCGTCTGCATACTCTAAATCGCCCCCAACAGGTAAACCATGAGCAATTCGAGTGACTTTAATTCCAGTAGGCTTTATAAGACGGGAGATATACATAGCCGTCGCTTCACCTTCAATCGTGGGGTTTGTCGCAATAATAACCTCTTGAATGGTGTCATCTTGCAATCGTTTTAACAACTCAGGAATTTTAATATCCTCAGGCCCAATCCCATCCATCGGTGAAATTGCCCCATGAAGGACATGGTAATCGCCACGGTATTCCCTCATCTTTTCCATCGCAATTACATCTCTAGCTTCTTGTAAAACACAAACTGTAGATTTATCCCGATGCGTATCCTCACATATACGACAAGGGTCCGAATCGGTAATATTATGACATACCGAACAGTAGGTTAAATTTCTCTTTGCATTAACGAGTGCTTTTGCAAAATCAAGCACATCGTCTTCTTTCATATCTAAGACAAAAAAAGCCAGGCGGCTCGCTGTTTTTGGCCCAATACCTGGCAGTCTCATAAAACCATCAATTAGTTTAGCTATCGGTTCAGGATATTGCAACACGTTTCCCCCTAGAACATACCGGGAATATTCATCCCTTTTGTAAACTTGCCCATATCTTGTTCAACTAACTCATCCACTAATTTCAAAGCCTCATTAGTTGCTGCTAGTATTAAATCTTGTAACATCTCTATATCATCAGGATCGACGACTTCTTCTGATATTTTCACATCAAGAATTCGTTTGTCGCCACTAGCGATGACCGTAATCATTCCACCACCTGCTGTAGCTTCAACTGTTTTTTCCTTTAACTCTTCCTGTGCTTTCGTCATTTGCTTCTGCATTTTTTGCATTTGCTTCATCATATTACCCATATTTTTCATAAGATGTATCCTCCTTTAAAATTATTTATCCTCAAACTCAATTAATTCTGAGCCGACTAACTTAATCGCCTCATCAACGACTGGGTCTGATTGTTCTTCGTTATCCGAAGAACCTTGTTGTTCTTTTACGTATTCTTCTCTAAGCTTCTCCCAATGGTTATGTAGCAATGTAAAGAATACAATAGGTCGTTGAAATGTTTCCTGAAACACTCCTTCAAGAAACTCTCTAAACTTCGTATCAATCATATCACGATGCATCTCATTTTGAAATGCTAGAAGCATCCCTGACGGAGAGGCGGCAACTGGACGACTGTCGCTAATCCATGCATGGGCAGGGATGTTTTGAGTTTTTATCCGTTCCATTACAGTTCCCCAACGACCTGTCACCTCCTGAAGACTTTGTTTGTTTGCTTCTTTTAAAAGCTCTTTTACTTGAGCCGTTGCCACTCTCGTTTGTGGTAATTGTCTCATTGTTCGTTTTTGAGAAGAATTAGTGGTTGTTTTACCTTGTTGACCTTCATTTGTTTGAATACCATTCGTATTAATTTGTTGTAACTTATTCTCAAGTTCTTGAACTCTTGAATGTAGTTGTCGAATGGTATCATTTGTCGAAGAATCAAGTGCTTGGTTTTGTGGCGAATTTTGCTGGTTCATCAATTTAATTAAAGCTAGCTCAAGAAATATCTTAGGGTGAGCCGACCACTTCATTTCTAACTGACTTTCATTTAATGAGGCAATGGTGGAGTATAACCATGTAGCATTAAACTGTGAAACAAGTGCTTTAAAATCATCATTTACTTTCGCCCGTTCTAACAAAGCCTCCGCATGAGGAGCAGTCTTAAATAACAAAATATCCCGAAAATAATAGATAAAATCCTCAATAAAACGCATTGGATCTTTTCCTTCTCGAAGTATCTGATCGAGAAGTTGTAACACGTCGGAAGTTTCACCAGCATTTATTGCTTTTATGATATCAGCCAAGGCCTGCTGGGAAACCGCGCCCGTTATTGCAAGCACATCTTGGAGATTCACTATTTCATCTGCAAATGAAATCGCTTGGTCCAATAAACTTAAGGCATCACGCATTCCACCATCTGCAGCACGAGCAATCATCATTAATGCGTCATCTTCGGCTTGGAGCTCATCATGATTTAAGATAAGTTTCATTCGATTCACAATGTCTTCGTTTGAAATTCGTTTGAAATCAAAACGCTGACATCTAGAAATTATGGTCAATGGAATTTTATGTGGTTCAGTCGTTGCTAAAATAAATATGACATGACTTGGTGGCTCTTCTAATGTTTTTAATAATGCATTGAAAGCCCCTGTCGAAAGCATATGAACCTCATCTATTATGTACACTTTATAGCGTACCTCATTTGGTGAAAACTTCACTTTATCTCGTATATCACGGATTTCATCTACACCATTATTAGAGGCCGCATCAATTTCCATAACATCAACAATTGCTCCAGATGTAATCCCTTTGCAAGATGCACATTCGTTACATGGCTCAGCTACTGGTGCCTTTTCGCAGTTAATTGCCTTAGCAATAATCTTCGCCGCGCTAGTTTTCCCTGTACCCCTTGGACCAGAAAATAAATAAGCGTGAGAAAACTTTTCTTGAAGTAACGCATTTTGTAGTGTTCTTGTAATATGTTCTTGTCCAACCACATCCTGCAACAGCTGTGGACGCCAAACTCGATAAAGCGCTTGGTAACTCATTCCGCCACCTCTTTCACAACACCAATCTCATTATTATTATAACGACTTTAAAAAATTTTTCATAGGGGAATGCCAAATGTCATTTTAAATTCGCGGCTAGCGCGACTATATAAATGATGAGCCTTCCTTCGGGCGGCTGCCGTCGCGGCTAGCGCGACTATATAAAAAAACAACCACTTTTGAATAAGTGGTTGTTTTATCTATTAAAATTGATACCGTGCACCTTTCTTTGATAGTATCACCCCAAGCGTTACCTAGACAGTTAGCTCGGCCCAGGCTACTCTACGGCACACGAAAGGGTCCACTTACTGCTGCTTCCTTCCGGACCTGACAGGGTTCATGGGTTTCCGTTGCGTAGAACCAAAGCGTCAACACCACTTATCTAGGGCAGACCTCACGATGACAAAACCTCAGAAAGGAATTCAGTCTCGCTATAGCGGATTGCGAGTGCAGGGCACCGCTACCTCCCCACCTAGCACGGCAAATTTAATAACATGTTTAAGCGTCTTGTCCGACGCATTTATTAGTATAGAATATTTAAAGCAAAAACACAACCGTCAGAAACAGGAAGAAAAGGAAAATCATCAATCTTAATGTTTATTCGCGCGTTTTTCCGCTCGTAATTGACGAAAAAACGACGTTAGTCGACCTCCACATTCTTCTGCCAAGCACCCAGAAACTATTTCAGTCTGGTGATTAAAACGCGGGTCATCTAAAAGGTTCATCAAAGTTCCTGCACAACCTGCCTTCGGATCACTAGCACCAAAAACAACGACATCGATTCTCGATTGGATAATTGCCCCAGCACACATTGGACAAGGCTCGAGTGTTACATAAAGCGTACAGCCATTTAAACGCCATGTTTTTAAGCGCTGACAAGCAATCTCAATAGCCAGTAGTTCAGCATGAGCGATAGCTTGATGATCAATTTCTCTACGATTATAAGCTGCTGCAATAATTTGATTATCTTTCACAATAACAGCTCCAATTGGAACCTCTCCTATGGATTCCGCTAGATCTGCTTGCTTCAATGCTTCTCGCATCCAACTCTCATGCATCTTCTTAATCACCTTTCCCTATGCTTAGCTATATGTAAGAACCTTGCAGATCATCATTAATTTGACTATAAAAAAACACTACCTAATAGGTAGTGTAGTATGTATTATGGAGGAGGAAGAGGGATTCGAACCCCCGCGCGGTTTGACCCGCCTGTCGGTTTTCAAGACCGATCCCTTCAGCCGGACTTGGGTATTCCTCCGTGAACTTGCTGACAAGAAATATCTTATCAGATACACATAAACTTATCAAGGCCTTTTTTTAAAAAATGTAGAGTTTTTTTATTAACAATAATAATCAAAAGTTTGAGGGTGTCATTTTACAAGGACACCCTCTTTAGTTCATCTATTTTGTGATTTTTTCAATGTTCCCCATATAAGGCCTTAGTACAGTTGGAACTTTAACTGAGCCATCCTCTTGCTGATAGTTCTCTAAAATTGCAGCAACCGTCCTGCCAATCGCAAGCCCGGATCCATTCAATGTATGCACAAACTCAGTTTTCGCCTTTGGCTCACGGCGAAACTTAATATTTGCACGACGAGCTTGAAAGTCTTCAAAATTACTACAAGAAGAAATTTCTCTGTATGAGTCATAGCTTGGAATCCAAACTTCAATGTCATACTTCTTTGCAGCTGTAAAGCCTAAATCGGCAGTACACATGCTTAAAACGCGGTAGGGAAGTTCAAGTAGCTGTAAAATTTTTTCTGCATGGCCGGTCAGTAATTCAAGCTGTTCATAAGAATCCTCTGGTTTTACAAAACGAACCAACTCAACCTTATTAAATTGATGTTGACGAATTAAGCCCCTTGTATCCCTTCCTGCTGAACCTGCTTCCGAACGGAAACAAGCACTATAGGCCGTATAGCCAATTGGTAGTTGTTCAACGTTGAGGATTTCATCACGGTGATAATTTGTCACCGGAACCTCAGCAGTCGGAATTAGAAAATAATCCTCCTCACGAATTTTAAAAGCATCTTCCTCAAACTTAGGTAACTGACCTGTTCCAGTCATGCTCGCTCGATTCACCATGTATGGTGGAAGGATTTCTTCATAGCCATGTTGATCTTGATGTAAATCCATCATGAAATTAATTAATGCTCGTTCCAGTCTTGCGCCATACCCTTTATAAAAAACGAAACGACTCCCCGTTACTTTTGAGGCACGCTCAAAATCAAGGATGCCTAAATCAGTAGCAACATCCCAATGAGGCTTCGTCTCAAAATTAAATGAACGAACCGTACCCCATTTACGAACTTCAACATTATCATCTTCTGTTTCGCCAATTGGCACACTTTCATGCGGTACATTTGGAATTGTCAGAAGCAACTCATCAAATTCAGATTCAAACATCCTTAGTTCTTCATCATACGCTTTAATCTGGTCAGAGACCTCACGCATTTCCTTAATAAGAGCATCTGCATCTTTTTTCTCACGTTTTAATTGCGCTACTTCTTGAGAAACTTGATTACGGCGGCTTTTTAATTCTTCCACGTTAACAATAACGCTACGACGTTTTTCGTCCAGCTCTTCAAAGCGGTCTAATCCAGAAATATCTTCACCTCTTAAAGCAAGTTTCTGTTTAATATCATTAAAGTCTTTACGTATACGTTTAACATCCAACATACATGTATCCTCCAATCAAATTCTCATTTATTTACACCATCTTCACTTTAAAAAAAGCCCTCACCCCTTCAAATGAAGAAGGGACGAGAGCACCCGCGTTACCACCCTTGTTGTTCTCTACGGAACCACTCAATTCAATAACGGCTATAAAACCGAAGAGATTTACTATCCTTTCAATCTCCCACTCAAGGGTGGATTCAAAACTAAGCTTCACCAATTCGCACCGACCATTGGCTCTCTGTAACAAGCTACAAGCTTTTACTAGTCCCTATCAACAAGTTAATCCTATTTAGATGTAAGACGTTCTTCTTTTGCTTCCTCTACCATATCAGCAAAATACTGATGAAGGCGATAATCATCCGTTAACTCTGGATGAAAAGAGCAAGCTAAAAAGTTCCCCTGCTTCGCTGCAACAATCTCGTCTCCATATTTAGAGAGCACTTCTACATGTTCTCCTACTTCAACGATAAGAGGAGCACGAATGAATACCGCTCGCACATCATTATCGACACCGGTCACGAGTAAATCTGTCTCAAAACTTTCTCGTTGACGGCCAAAGGCATTTCTTTGTACTTTCATATCGATTAAAGATAAATGTCCTTCATCCTGACCTACAATATCAGTAGCCATTAAAATTAATCCGGCGCATGTTCCGAAAATCGGTTTACCGTCTGCTGCAAACTGTTTTAATGGTTCAAAAAAACCATACTTGTCAATTAAGCGACGCATCGTGGTGCTTTCTCCACCAGGAAGGACAAGTCCATCTAGATCTGAAAGCTGTTCCACCTTCTTCACAACGACTACGTCAGTCTGTGGAGATTGCAAGCACTTTACGTGCTCACGAATCGCTCCTTGAAGTGCAAGCACACCTATTTTTGCCATGTTTACGGCCCTTCCTTCCTAGTATTTTGTTTACCAACCTCGCTCTTGCATACGGTCCGTTGGTTGCAATGTAGATATTTCAATCCCCTTCATTGGTGTTCCAAGGCCTTTTGAAAGCTCAGCAATTAATGTGTAATCTTCATAATGCGTTGTTGCTTCAACAATCGCACGAGCAAACTTTGATGGGTTGTCTGATTTAAAAATACCCGATCCTACAAAGACACCATCACAGCCTAGTTGCATCATTAAAGCAGCATCAGCTGGTGTTGCAATTCCGCCTGCTGCAAAATTAACAACTGGTAACTTACCTGTTTCTTTAATCTCTAAAAGTAATTCATAAGAAGCGCCTAAGTTTTTTGCTTCCGTCATAAGTTCATCCTTGGACATCGAAGCTACTTTCTTAATTTGCGACTGCATCATGCGCATATGACGAACAGCCTCAACAATGTTTCCTGTTCCAGGCTCACCCTTAGTACGGATCATTGAAGCACCTTCTCCAATACGACGAGAAGCTTCTCCTAAATCACGAGCCCCACATACAAATGGCACAGTGAAATCACGCTTGTACAAATGATACACTTCATCAGCTGGTGTCAATACTTCACTCTCGTCGATGTAGTCAACACCCATTGCTTCAAGTATGCGCGCTTCAACGATATGGCCAATTCGCGCTTTCGCCATTACGGGAATCGAAACGGCATTTAAAACTTCTTCTACAATTCTTGGGTCAGCCATGCGAGCTACCCCACCAGCAGCACGAATATCAGCTGGTACACGCTCTAATGCCATGACTGCAACAGCACCCGCATCTTCAGCAATTTTTGCCTGTTCTGCATTAATAACGTCCATGATGACGCCACCTTTTTGCATTTCTGCCATACCACGTTTTACTCGATCCGTTCCTATTTGACTCATATGTAATTCCTCCTATACCGTTCCTTACTTAATTGGTTTACTTGTCAATTTATAGTATAACGCAACCGTATAAGTTTCGGTAATTTTTCTGTTTTCTATTTTAGCACGAAATGGAAGCTACGCAAAATGTAGCTCCATTCGAGACTTCTTTGTTTCAGTTTAACTGCCAAACATATTAGCAACACTTGTCCATATCCCTGAGAAAAAACCAGAAATCGCACGCATCGTCATTGAAAACCAACCTGCTTTTTCAACACTCACATCAGTTACAACGTCTGAAGAAATATGCTGTTGACTATAGAGATACTCTTCCTCTCCTTCACCAGTATATTCAAGAGACAATGTACCCACGATTTTCCCTGCCTCAATAGGGGCCACCAGTTCGCCTTCCCCATTCAACACGGAGTTATCAATTGTTAATACGGCTTCATAAGCTTCTTCTTCACCGTTCTTAATAACGCCAGCTAATGCTTCGGAACTAGAAATTGAAACTTCCTTTTCTTTACCAGCTGCTACCGGTAAGATGTTTTCACCCTCAGGAATAAAGCCTGCTTCTACTAGCTCTTGATGAGAGAAATTATTAAAACCGTAGTCTAGTAACTTTCTTGTTTCATTAAATCGGTCGTCACGGCTTCCTGTGCGCATCACAACAGATATAAGTCTTGTTCCGCCTCGTTTAGCCGTAGCGGTAAAGCAATTCCCTGCCTCAGCAGTGTAACCTGTTTTCAAACCATCTATTCCCTCATAGTCATGCTGAGGTCGAATACTCGATAGCATCCAGTTCCAATTTTCCATTGAGACTTCTTCCCCTGGACCAGCCTGGAAATCTTTCATTGGAATACTCGCTGTATCAAGCACTTCTGGGTAATCCCTTAAAAGTGAGTAAGCCAACTTAGCAGTTGCTCTTGCTGACATCATATTTTCAGCAATTTCACCTGTTCCCTCAGGGTGGTTCCCTTGCAAGTCACTGTTGTTTAATCCTGTCGAGTTCACAAACTCATAATCCTCTAAACCAAGTTCCTTACCTTTATCATTCATCATTTTTACAAAGCCTGTTTCCGAACCAGCAATAAGTTCAGCAATTGCTATAGTTGAAGCATTTGCTGAGTAAATCGCAACCGATTCATATAATTGTTTCACAGAATAAGACTCATCTTGACGCAAAGGAACGTTTGATAGTTCTCTTTTCAATGAAAGCGCTCGTACATGATCACTTATTGGAACTTGTTGTTCCCACGTGATGCTTCCCTTGTTAATTGCCTCTAAAATAAGATACTCACTCATCATTTTAGTCATACTAGCCGTAGGTAAAATCGCATCTATATTTTTTTGATACAAAATTTTACCAGTTGCTGCATCAACAAGAATCGCTGATTCGGCTCCTAAATCTAATGCCGCTTCTGCAGATTTAGGCTGCATGAATAAAGTTAAAACCAGCACAACCGTAAGCATGATTGTAAAACAGTTTTTCATTGTTGCTTGTTTCACCTCTCCACCTCCACTACTTTTCACATAAACGTTATTTTATCACATCGACTCATAAAAAAATAGATAGAGAAGACTCTATCTATTTTCCAGGTCATTTCAATTATAGTGAGTAATTTGGTGCTTCTTTTGTAATTTGGACATCATGTGGATGACTTTCACGTAGACCAGCACCGGTAATTCGAATAAACCGCCCATTGTTGCGTAAATCTTCTAGGGATGCTGTACCGCAATAGCCCATTCCCGCTCGGATCCCCCCAATTAATTGATGAATTGTATCATTAAGTGGTCCTTTATATGGGATACGACCTTCAATCCCTTCAGGAACTAGCTTCTGTGCATTTTCCTGGAAATAACGATCCTTACTTCCCTTTTCCATTGCACCAAGTGAACCCATACCGCGATAAACTTTAAACTGACGGCCTTGATAGATTTCACGCTCTCCAGGACTCTCGCTAACACCTGCTAGGAGGCTACCAAGCATAACGGCATGTCCACCTGCTGCAAGAGCCTTAACGATGTCTCCAGAGTACTTAATACCACCATCAGCAATAATTGGGACCCCGTGTTTACGTGCTTCCGTTGCACAATCATAAACAGCCGTTATTTGCGGAACACCAATTCCTGCAACAATCCTCGTTGTACAGATTGAACCAGGTCCTATACCTACTTTAACAACACTTGCTCCAGCTTTAATTAAATCACGTGTTGCCTCTGCTGTGGCTACGTTACCCGCAATAATCGTTAGGTCAGGATATTGGTCACGTAATTCTCGAACTTTATCAAGTACCCCTCTTGAGTGACCATGTGCTGTATCAATGACAATTGCATCAACACCAGCGTCCACAAGTGCAGCAATGCGGACGTCAGCATCGCCAGACACACCAATTGCTGCGCCTACAACCAATCGCCCTTGAGAATCCTTTGCTGAATTTGGAAATTCAATTACTTTTTCAATATCTTTAATTGTAATTAACCCTTTCAGAATACCTTGTTCATCAACGAGGGGAAGTTTTTCAATTTTATACTTTTGGAGAGTTTTTTCAGCTTCTTGTAAAGTTGTCCCTACTGGAGCAGTGACTAAATTATCTTTTGTCATTACTTCATCAATAAGAATTGAGTAGTCTTCAATGAAACGTAAATCACGATTTGTTAATATTCCCACTAACTTTCTTTCTTCATTAACAATCGGAACTCCTGAAATGCGATACTTCGCCATCAAATGTTCTGCATCGAACACTTGACGATCAGGTGTTAAATAAAATGGGTTTGTAATAACACCACTTTCAGATCGCTTTACTCGGTCGACATGCTCTGCCTGCTCTTCAACTGACATATTTTTATGAATAACACCTAGACCACCTTCGCGCGCAATTGCAATTGCCATTTTTGCTTCAGTGACCGTATCCATACCTGCACTAATTAAAGGTATATTCAATTGTAACTTATCGGAAAGCTTGGTTTTAACAGATACATCTCGTGGCAATATTTCAGACTTTGCAGGCACAAGCAGTACATCATCAAACGTGAGCCCTTCCTTTTCAAACTTATTCTCCCACATTAAATATTCATCCTCTCCACATTCTCTTTTCGTAAAAATATTATTAGTAGCTTAACAATTGGGCAAACTACTGTCAAGAACAGACATTAAGTTTGACTTTTCCGAATTCATTGACAAAAGGTGATTCTTACTATGAAAGAAGCTTTCTTGAAACCACTTGTTCCATTCTATTCCGCATCATATACCCGGTCTTTTCTAACAGAGTGCTATGATTTTCAGAAAATAGAACAACCTAAAGCTAAGGGGTATCAAACAAGCTATTCTTTTTTATACCACTTGCATCATGGCCAACTATACTTTGAACAAGCTTCTAATGCACCTATCGAAATAAAACCAATTTTACTTTTTTATGGTTTAGTACAATTTATGAAAGCTTGTATATTAACAAGAGATCCTCTTTACCCTGAATCTACTCAAGTATTGGCTCATGGCGTAACATCTAGAAAAAGAAAAAAAACAGCCTACCGCTTTCTCGATGACGAAGTAAAAATTCAGAGAACCGGCCTTTATTCTCACTTTTTAGACAAAATGTTTCACATGAAACAAATCGATGGTGAAAAGTATAGGATGGATTGTTTACTTAAACAAATCCCAGAATTGCATGATTTGTTTTTATTAATCCAAAAAACGGATGTTTCTATTAAAGGCGAAAGTAGAAACAATTCAATCGTTTTCTCTTCTCAAATACTTAACTCTCATCATATGACACCGAAACGATTTGAACAGCATATAAGTCAATATAAGCCGCTTTGGAATTTAAATCAAGTGTCAGTTACCTGTTCAGAGGCCAAAGATAAGCTAACCGTACAATTTAATCAACATTTTACAAGTTCTTTTCTTCCTCCTTTTCTAATTAGTGCAGAGAAGGATTATTTCTTACTTAATAAAAAAGAAAATTACTACTTACTTCCGGAAATTACAGTTCACTACTTATTGCTATATAACTTAAGTATGATTAGCCGATATGAGACAGAATGGTGGGGAGAATTAATTCATACAATTGATGGGAATGATTTGCCTTTTATCCTTCACTTTTTAGACGTAACACAACAGAAGATTCCGCTTTTTCTTTATTCGCTATTAAAAATCTAGTAAGTAAAGGTTGTATAGATTTTCTTCTATAAGTAATTTTCTAGTAGAGAGCTTGCAGTGTATGGAGGCGTGCCCCTCCTTGAATGTCTATTTGAATCATCTTAGAAAAATTTCTACTTTCTTATTCGTTTGAAACAATGCTTTACTTTTCTTCCTACACACTTTAATAGTGGCCCCTCTACTTAATCTATGAAAGTAAAAAGCACAATTCAATCCAATTGAACTGTGCTTCATTATTTTATTGTACAATTAAATAAAAGCACAACCCGATTGGGTTGTGCTTTATCGCCTGGCAACGTCCTACTCTCACAGGGGGAAGCCCCCAACTACCATCGGCGCAAAAGAGCTTAACGACCGTGTTCGGCATGGGAACGGGTGTGACCTCTTCGCTATCGCCACCAAGCTTACGACCTGATTATACTTCCTTGCTAGCTTGCGACGAGTAGCGCAGCACGCAGGAGCAGACCAAGTAGCTTTGTCTTGATGTTAAATCAAGATGTAATTGAAAGAATAGTTCTCTCAAAACTAGATAATGTGTAAACATGTGTCAAGAAATATTGGATAAGTCCTCGACCGATTAGTATCTGTCAGCTCCACGTGTCGCCACGCTTCCACACCAGACCTATCAACCTCATCATCTTTGAGGGGTCTTACTGGATTACTCCATGGGAAATCTCATCTCGAGGGGGGCTTCATGCTTAGATGCTTTCAGCACTTATCCCTTCCACACGTAGCTACCCAGCGATGCTCCTGGCGGAACAACTGGTACACCAGCGGTGTGTCCATCCCGGTCCTCTCGTACTAAGGACAGCTCCTCTCAAATTTCCTGCGCCCGCGACGGATAGGGACCGAACTGTCTCACGACGTTCTGAACCCAGCTCGCGTACCGCTTTAATGGGCGAACAGCCCAACCCTTGGGACCTACTTCAGCCCCAGGATGCGATGAGCCGACATCGAGGTGCCAAACCTCCCCGTCGATGTGGACTCTTGGGGGAGATAAGCCTGTTATCCCCAGGGTAGCTTTTATCCGTTGAGCGATGGCCCTTCCATGCGGAACCACCGGATCACTAAGCCCGACTTTCGTCCCTGCTCGACTTGTAGGTCTCGCAGTCAAGCTCCCTTATGCCTTTGCACTCTACGAATGATTTCCAACCATTCTGAGGGAACCTTTGGGCGCCTCCGTTACTGTTTAGGAGGCGACCGCCCCAGTCAAACTGCCCACCTGACACTGTCCCTGAACCGGATCACGGTCCGAGGTTAGAATGTCAGCACAGTCAGGGTAGTATCCCACCGACGCCTCCACGTAAGCTGGCGCTCACGCTTCCAAGGCTCCTACCTATCCTGTACAAACTGTACCAACATCCAATATCAAGCTACAGTAAAGCTCCATGGGGTCTTTCCGTCCTGTCGCGGGTAACCTGCATCTTCACAGGTACTATAATTTCACCGGGTCTCTCGTTGAGACAGTATCCAAATCGTTACACCATTCGTGCGGGTCGGAACTTACCCGACAAGGAATTTCGCTACCTTAGGACCGTTATAGTTACGGCCGCCGTTTACTGGGGCTTCAATTCAGAGCTTCTCCTAAAAGGATAACCCCTCCTCTTAACCTTCCAGCACCGGGCAGGTGTCAGCCCCTATACTTCGCCTTGCGGCTTCGCAGAGACCTGTGTTTTTGCTAAACAGTCGCTTGGATCTATTCACTGCGGCTCTCTCGGGCTTGCACCCTACTAGAGCACCCCTTCTCCCGAAGTTACGGGGTCATTTTGCCGAGTTCCTTAACGAGAGTTCTCCCGCGCGTCTTAGAATTCTCTTCTCGCCTACCTGTGTCGGTTTGCGGTACGGGCACCTCTCACCTCGCTAGAGGCTTTTCTAGGCAGTGTAGGATCAGGAACTTCGGTACTTAATTTCCCTCGCCATCACAGCTCAGCCTTCGCGAGAAGCGGATTTGCCTACTTCTCAGCCTAACTGCTTGGACGCACATATCCATCAGTGCGCTTACCCTACCTTACTGCGTCCCCCCATTACTCAAACGGTGAGGAGGTGGTACAGGAATTTCAACCTGTTGTCCATCGCCTACGCCTTTCGGCCTCGGCTTAGGTCCCGACTTACCCTGAGCGGACGAGCCTTCCTCAGGAAACCTTGGGCTTTCGACGGAGGGGATTCTCACCCCTCTTTTCGCTACTCATACCGGCATTCTCACTTCTAAGCGCTCCACCAGTCCTCTCGGTCTGACTTCGCTGCACTTAGAACGCTCCCCTACCACTGACACCATACGGTGTCAATCCATAGCTTCGGTGATACGTTTAGCCCCGGTACATTTTCGGCGCAGAGTCACTCGACCAGTGAGCTATTACGCACTCTTTAAATGGTGGCTGCTTCTAAGCCAACATCCTGGTTGTCTGGGCAACTCCACATCCTTTTCCACTTAACGTATACTTTGGGACCTTAGCTGATGGTCTGGGCTGTTTCCCTCTTGACTACGGATCTTAGCACTCGCAGTCTGACTCCCGAGGATAAGTAATTGGCATTCGGAGTTTGACTGAATTCGGTAATCCTGTGGGGACCCCTAGTTCAATCAGTGCTCTACCTCCAATACTCTTACCTCGAGGCTAGCCCTAAAGCTATTTCGGGGAGAACCAGCTATTTCCGAGTTCGATTGGCATTTCACCCCTACCCACACCTCATCCCCGCACTTTTCAACGTGCGTGGGTTCGGGCCTCCATTCAGTGTTACCTGAACTTCACCCTGGACATGGGTAGATCACACGGTTTCGGGTCTACGACCACGTACTATGGCGCCCTATTCAGACTCGCTTTCGCTACGGCTCCGCCTTATCAGCTTAACCTTGCACGGGATCGTAACTCGCCGGTTCATTCTACAAAAGGCACGCTGTCACCCATTAACGGGCTCCAACTAGTTGTAGGCACACGGTTTCAGGATCTGTTTCACTCCCCTTCCGGGGTGCTTTTCACCTTTCCCTCACGGTACTGGTTCACTATCGGTCACTAGGGAGTATTTAGCCTTGGGAGATGGTCCTCCCGGATTCCGACGGGGTTTCACGTGTCCCGCCGTACTCAGGATCCGTCTCGGAGAGAAGGGCATTTCGGTTACAGGATTGTTACCTTCTATGATGGGCCTTTCCAGACCGCTTCACCTATGCTCTTCTTTTCTGACTCCGTATGAGACGTCCTACAACCCCAAGAGGCAAGCCTCTTGGTTTGGGCTGTTTCCGTTTCGCTCGCCGCTACTTAGGAAATCGCATTTGCTTTCTCTTCCTCTGGGTACTTAGATGTTTCAGTTCCCCAGGTCTGCCTCCTCGTATCCTATGTATTCAGATACGGGTATCATCCCATTACGGATGATGGGTTCCCCCATTCGGATATCCTCGGATCAAAGCTTACTTACAGCTCCCCGAGGCGTTTCGTCGTTCGTCACGTCCTTCTTCGGCTCCTAGTGCCAAGGCATTCACCGTGCGCCCTTTCTAACTTAACCAAATTAAAAAAGGTTTTTGTTTAATCGTCTCCGATTAAACATGAATTTTCTTGACTTTCATGTTTACATTTCATTATCTAGTTTTCAAAGAACTATCCTATAGAAAGAACAAAAGTTCCTTCAAAACTGAACAAAAGACCAAAGCGTATATGACCTACGTCATATATCGACTAGAGTAAAAACTCCATAGAAAGGAGGTGATCCAGCCGCACCTTCCGATACGGCTACCTTGTTACGACTTCACCCCAATCATCTGTCCCACCTTAGGCGGCTGGCTCCATAAAGGTTACCCCACCGACTTCGGGTGTTACAAACTCTCGTGGTGTGACGGGCGGTGTGTACAAGGCCCGGGAACGTATTCACCGCGGCATGCTGATCCGCGATTACTAGCAATTCCGGCTTCATGTAGGCGAGTTGCAGCCTACAATCCGAACTGAGAATGGCTTTCTGGGATTGGCTCCACCTCGCGGCTTCGCAACCCTTTGTACCATCCATTGTAGCACGTGTGTAGCCCAGGTCATAAGGGGCATGATGATTTGACGTCATCCCCACCTTCCTCCGGTTTATCACCGGCAGTCACCTTAGAGTGCCCAACTAAATGCTGGCAACTAAGGTCAAGGGTTGCGCTCGTTGCGGGACTTAACCCAACATCTCACGACACGAGCTGACGACAACCATGCACCACCTGTCACTTTGTCCCCCGAAGGGGAAAGCCCTATCTCTAGGGTGGTCAAAGGATGTCAAGACCTGGTAAGGTTCTTCGCGTTGCTTCGAATTAAACCACATGCTCCACTGCTTGTGCGGGCCCCCGTCAATTCCTTTGAGTTTCAGCCTTGCGGCCGTACTCCCCAGGCGGAGTGCTTAATGTGTTAACTTCGGCACTAAGGGCATCGAAACCCCTAACACCTAGCACTCATCGTTTACGGCGTGGACTACCAGGGTATCTAATCCTGTTTGCTCCCCACGCTTTCGCGCCTCAGCGTCAGTTACAGACCAGAGAGTCGCCTTCGCCACTGGTGTTCCTCCACATATCTACGCATTTCACCGCTACACGTGGAATTCCACTCTCCTCTTCTGTACTCAAGTCTCCCAGTTTCCAATGACCCTCCCCGGTTGAGCCGGGGGCTTTCACATCAGACTTAAAAGACCGCCTGCGCGCGCTTTACGCCCAATAATTCCGGACAACGCTTGCCACCTACGTATTACCGCGGCTGCTGGCACGTAGTTAGCCGTGGCTTTCTGGTTAGGTACCGTCAAGGTGCCGCCCTATTTGAACGACACTTGTTCTTCCCTAACAACAGAGCTTTACGATCCGAAAACCTTCATCACTCACGCGGCGTTGCTCCGTCAGACTTTCGTCCATTGCGGAAGATTCCCTACTGCTGCCTCCCGTAGGAGTCTGGGCCGTGTCTCAGTCCCAGTGTGGCCGATCACCCTCTCAGGTCGGCTACGCATCGTCGCCTTGGTAAGCCGTTACCTTACCAACTAGCTAATGCGCCGCGGGCCCATCCCTTAGTGATAGCCGGAGCCATCTTTGAGAACATGCGCATGAACGCTCGTTCTATCATCCGGTATTAGCACCGATTTCTCGATGTTATCCCGGTCTAAGGGGCAGGTTGCCCACGTGTTACTCACCCGTCCGCCGCTAACCTTTAGGAGCAAGCTCCTAAAGGTCCGCTCGACTTGCATGTATTAGGCACGCCGCCAGCGTTCGTCCTGAGCCAGGATCAAACTCTCCATAAAAGTGTTTGAGTTGTTTTACCAACAGGCTCAAAAATATCGCTAACGATATTACATAATAAATTGACGAGATTTGATTTATCGAAATAAAACAATCTCTATTTTTTCGCTTGGCTTTTGTTCAGTTTTCAAAGAACTCGTCATCGTGTTTTGGCGACTTTATTAATATACCAGAATGATTTACTTGCGTCAAGCATTTTTCAATAATTATATTATTCTTGACGACAAGTAAAAACATATCATTATTTTTCATGATAACTAACCTAAAAAAGGGTTGTTATTACGATATAATTTCATCTATATGCATATGTGTTTGTTGTGCTAGGTGGATAATATCCCCATTTTTTAATTTAACCATCGGCCTCGTCGGTGAAAGACTATCAAAAAAAACAATCTCAGCCTCTTCCCCTGTTGTTAATCGAACCTTTGTACCAACGGAAACTTGAATTAAACTATCAAGTAGTGTTTGGAGAATTTTGTGATCAAACTTTCCAAATTCCTCTTTTGATATTTCCTCTAAAACTTGGTACGGAGAACGTTTTGAACGATAGTGGCGCTCTGATGTCATTGCATGGTAAACATCAGCAACAGCTACAACTTGACTAAAAATATGCATTTTTTGATCGTTTGCTCCAAGAGGGTAACCACTTCCATCATGTCTTTCATGATGCTGAAGAACAGCTAACAAAACAGAATCGGTCACGCCTGTCACGTCTTTTAACATTCTATAACTATGAATTGGGTGCTTCTTCATTTCTTCAAATTCTGTAGCTGTTAAAGGACCTTCTTTTTCTAAAATTTTTGGAGATACTTTTGACATTCCGGCATCAGCCAACGCTCCTCCAAAGCCAATTTGCATCCACTCTCCTTTTGAATAATTTAATTTATTACCAAGAAAAGCGGAAAGAGCACCAACTGCTATCGCATGATGATAGATATAATCCTTAGTTGTGCTGTAATGGTGCAATCGCAACAAATCAACCGGATGTTCAATTACACGTTCAAAAAGTGGTAAGATGTTTTTTCTAACTTCAATCATTTCAACGCGCTGACCAGCTTGCCAAGAACTAAAAAGTTTCTTATATTGTTTTACTGCTTCAAGGTAGATTTGAAGAAAGCTAGATTCAGTTACTTCCTCTAAGCTCTTCTCACTTTTCTGAAATCCTTCTTCCTCCTCTACCAATTCAACTGGTTCAAATTTTTCACCACTAGATAATACTGATTCAACTTCAACGGTTTCTATTAAAAATGCGTGAATAATGGTCAAATGCCTATTGGCTAAAATTGTATTTTCTTTAATAATTGGAAAGTCTGTTGAACTATAAATATCCTCAGCTAATATACAACCTTCAATTAACTGTTTCACTTTAACCCTCATCCTTAGGTTCCCCTTTTCTAAAAATCATACAGTAATTAAACTTCAAATTTAAAGTATCTGTTCATTATACGATAGGGGTAAACATAAATAAACGCACCTTTGCTCTAAAGCTTAATTTTACCGTTTTGTATGAAGTAAACAAAAGAGGAACCTCTCCTGATAATTATTTTAAACATCCATTTTTAAATCCTGATTAAAGTGCTGTTTTCTTCTATAGACAACTTTCGAAAGTAAAACGCTACATTCATATAAAAACAATAAAGGAATAATTACAAGGATATCTGATAAAAAGTCTGGAGGTGTTATTAAAATTGAAATAACAATAAGTGCAAAATAAGCATATTTACGCATCTTCTGTAATTTGTAAGGATTTAAAACACCAAGACTAGTTAAAAACATGATAATAACTGGTAACTCAAATAAAAAACCAAAAGGTAAGGTCATATGTAATAAAAAATTAAAATACTTTTCTGTTGTATAAAAAGTATGGAACAACTCGCCTGATAAAGACATCAGAAAATCAAGGACAATTGGAAAAACAACAAAGTAACCGAAACTAAGCCCTACTAAGAATAAAATAAATAGGGAGGGGATATATGCCAATGTAACTTTACTTTCTTTTAGGGAAAGAGCAGGTTTCACAAAAAGCCAAACCTGGTAAGCTGCAATTGGGATTGTCCCAGCAATTGCGATAACCCCCGCTATAATAAAATAAACCCATAATATATCACTCGGCCCGAGGATAGCTAACTTTATAGGTAAGTCTGCTACCAAATATAAATATATTTTTTCTACATATATAAAGCCTGCAATTAAAAAAATAGTAAAAAATCCGAATATTATAATTAGGCGCTTCCGCATTTCACCCAGATGTGCTACCAAATCCATATTACGGTCCTCCATCTAAAAACCCTCCTACTTTAAATTAAATTTTACTTTCAAATAAAAAAAGAAGATGTAAGTAGAGAAAGCAAACTCACATCTTCTTTTACTCTAAATTTCTTACATTACTTTTTCCTTCTCTTTACTAACAGTTTCAGAGGGTTCAGTCGTTTCTGTCTTTCTCTCGTCATCTGAAACTAAATCACGTGTAGATTTTTTAAATTCTCTTAGCGTGGTTCCGAATGCTCGTCCAATCTCCGGTAACTTTGATGGTCCGAAAATGATAAGAGCAATAACCAAAACTAAAATGAGTCCTGGTATTCCGATATTTTGTAGCATCCGCATTTGCTCCTTTATTTGTTTTATAAGCAATAATTGCTTTAATATTTAAATCCAGTAATCGCAACAACCGCTGGACGTGGCATGGTATCACCAGCACGATGCGGCCACTTGCTTGTTAAGTTATTTAGGTCTTTTGAATTTTCGCCTGGATGTTGAACGGCCACAAAAAGTGCTGTTTCATCAGGTGTAAAACAAGGTCCAGTAATTTCAGAGTCAATTGGTCCACTTGCAAACTGATACGCTTCACCTTGTTCAACCCCGATTGTCGGAATAACAAAAACTCCATTATTACCAAAAGAGGTAAATACTCCTTTATTCATAGCACTTGATGACATATCAGTTACTGTCCACAAGTTTCCTTCACTATCAAAAGTTAAATTATCAGGAGCACTAAAACCACTTTGGCTTCCACCAGCTGCGAAAATTTGAAAGTCGAAAGTTAGCGATCCTAAGTCATCATTTTCCTCAATAAAACGTGTAATATGCCCATGAATATTACCATGTGAATCATTATTGGTATGAGCTATAAATACTGTTTTATCAAAAGGACTAACCTCAACATCTTCTGGACGGTCTGTTGGGGTACCACCTACCAATAAAGCTGCCTCATGTGTATAAACAAGAACATCTGCTTGGGTTTTAAATTTATCCAATAAGTCTGCATTTTTTTCTGCAGCTTTACGAACAGCTTCGAGTGTTAAAGCAACCCATTTCCCACTCTTCATATTTGCTACATAAAGCGTTCCCTCTTCAAGAAGGTCTGAGTTAGCTGCCCCTCTTGATTCGACATACTTATTTTTGCTAATAAACTTGTAAACACATGCATTTTTTTTATCGTCGCCCATATATACAACAAGTCTTCCATCGTTTGTGGTACTAACAGCAGCGTTTTCATGGTTAAAACGCCCTAACGCTGTGTGTTTACGTGGCATGAATTTTTCATTAAATGGATCCACTTCAATAATCCAACCGTAATGTGTAGCATCTAAGCCAGCATCGTTTGCCGTACGTTCATAATTTTCTTCCGCTGATAAAACTGTGTTCCACGGTGTCATCCCCCCAGAACAGTTCGCAAATGTACCTTGAACATTCGTTGCCCCGCTGACTGTTTTTGATCCTTTAGCAGGTCCAGTTAAATTAAACGGTGTTAAGCCTGTAATTCGTCGTGCATATTTAGAAGTTGTATCCATTTTCCAAATACCGTTCTCATCACGGTAAACTTCAATAATCGAACCACCTTGAGTATAAAGTAATTTTTCAATTTGCTGCTTTGTATATGTATCACCCTGTTTTTTGCCATGAACAAATAATTCACTAGAGTACTCATGGTTAACCCATAATAAGCCTCGTTCATTTGAGCCATTGATGGGGAAAAACATTGTAAAATCATTATTAAAACCAAAAGTATCGCCTTTTTTATTAATTTTATCCCCGTAAGCTGCAATTACATCGTATTTGTAACCTTTAGGCAAAATAAGTTCATCCTTCGTACTCGGTTCAATCGGCGAGAACTTTAATCCAGAAACCTTTTTCTTGAAACCAAATAAGTGGCTACTCGCTTTTACATCCCCAGCAGCACTTGCCTTTGGTACAAATGCGCCTAAACCTGTTGAAGCTACACCCAGTGCAGTAACACCTGTCCCAACATACGTTAAAAATTTACGACGATTGATTTGTTCCACTTTCTAAACACCCCTTTAATTAGTAATAGAATTATCTCTTATTTAGAATATAGGGGAAATATTGATGCTAGATTAATAGAGTGTTAAGATATTTAAATTAAATGTAAATAATGTTAATCTCCATTTAATTTCCTCTTAATTCTCCTACTATGGATGGGACTTCCTTCTTTACATAAAAATAACCCTGCATCTAAAATGCAGGGTTATTAAATCATATGAATGTTATTCTTCTTCAGGGTTTTCTTCTTCAGGATTTTCTTGTTCGTCATTACTAGATGTATTCTCATCCGTGATTTCTTCAATCAAATCATCTATTTCTTCATCTTCGATATCAACTCGAGCAACAGTTGCTACTTCTTCGCCCTCATTTACACGAATAAGGGTAACTCCTTGAGTATTACGTCCAGTCGTTGAAATCCCTTCTGCATGTGTTCTTATAATCACACCACTCGCAGTAATAATCATAATATCATGATCATTAGAAACAATTTTCAAGGAGACTAAAGGACCATTCTTATCAGTAATATTACATGTCTTAATTCCTTTACCACCGCGATTTTGGATGCGATATTCTTCAATTGGTGTACGTTTACCGTATCCCTTTTCGGTAACAATTAACACATCATGCTGTTCTTCAATGATATCCATTCCAACAACATAATCATCCTCAGAGAGTGTAATTCCTTTTACCCCTCCTGCGGTTCTTCCCATTAAACGAACATCATTTTCATGGAAACGAATCGCCATTCCTTGTTTGGTTCCAATAATAATTTCTTGTTTTCCATCTGTTAAACGGACACCATGTAACTCATCATCTCCCCTAAGATTTATGGCAAACAATCCACCTTTTCGAATATTACCAAAAGATGAGAGCTGGGAACGTTTTGCTATTCCATACTTTGTTAAGAAGAATAAGTACGAATCATCATCAAATTCTTCAATCGGAATAACAGTACTTATATATTCACCTCGTTCAATTTGCAACAGATTAATAATTGGAATTCCTTTTGCTGTTCGTCCAAGCTCAGGAATTTCATAACCTTTAAGACGGTATACTTTCCCTTTGTTTGTAAAAAATAAAATAGTGTGATGAGAATTAGTTGTAAAGAGATGTTGTACAAAATCATTATCATTCGTACCCATTCCTTGAATACCTTTCCCGCCACGCTTTTGACTACGATATGTTGAAATCGGAAGTCGTTTCACATAACCATTATGGGAAATTGTAATAATGACATTCTGCCGAGGAATTAAATCTTCGTCCTCCAAATGGTCTTCACTCATAGAAATTCCGGTGCGTCGTTGGTCATTAAATTTATCTTTAATTTCCGTTAACTCTTCACGAATAATTTCTAACACCTTTTCCTCATTAGCTAAAATCGCTTTATATTCAGCAATTCTAGCTAGTAGGTCGTTATATTCTGCTTCAATTTTATCACGTTCTAAACCAGTTAAACGTTGCAGACGCATATCTAAAATGGCTTGAGATTGTTCATAGCTTAATTCAAAACGTTCCATTAAACCAGTTCTGGCAATATCGGTTGTTTGAGAGCTACGGATTAGAGCAATCACTTCATCAAGATGATCAAGGGCAACCCTTAAACCTTCAAGAATATGTGCTCTCGCCTCTGCCTTTCGTAGTTCAAACGCAGTTCGGCGTCTAATTACTTCGACTTGATGATCAAGATAATGCACTAAGCACTCTTTTAAGTTAAGCACTTTAGGCTGTCCTCCTACTAATGCAAGGAGGTTAATTCCGAAACTTGTTTGTAAAGCAGTCTGTTTATATAAGTTATTTAACAAGACATTGGCATTGGCATCACGTCTTACTTCAATAACCATACGCATTCCATTACGGTCAGATTCGTCACGTAAATCAGTAATCCCGTCAATTTTCTTTTCACGTACAAGCTCTGCAATTTTTTCAACTAACTTAGCTTTATTCACTTGATAAGGAAGCTCATTAACGATGATACGTGATTTTCCATTATTTTCCTCAATTGTCGTGATCGCTCTTAAAATAATCGATCCACGTCCTGTTTGATAAGCTTTACGGATACCAGAACGCCCTAAAATTTCAGCACCTGTTGGGAAGTCTGGACCCGGAATATATTCCATTAATTCAGGAATACTAATATCAGGATTTTCCGAAAGTGCTAATACCCCATCAATAACTTCACCTAATTGGTGAGGAGGAATATTCGTTGCCATCCCTACAGCAATCCCGGAAGCTCCGTTAACTAAAAGATTCGGAAAGCGTGCAGGCATAACAACAGGCTCCCGTTCAGAACCATCATAGTTATCCTGATAATCAATCGTATCTTTATTAATGTCTCGAAGAAGTTCCATCGAGATTTTGGACATTTTTGCTTCTGTGTAACGCATTGCGGCTGCTGCATCACCATCAACAGAACCGAAGTTACCATGTCCATCAACAAGCATATAACGGAAACTGAAATCTTGCGCCATTCTTACCATGGTCTCATATACAGCTGAATCACCATGAGGGTGATACTTACCAATAACTTCGCCAACAATACGAGCAGACTTTTTATATGCCTTATCTGACGTCATTCCTAAATCATTCATGGCATATAATATTCTGCGATGCACAGGCTTAAGCCCATCCCTTGCGTCTGGAAGAGCACGAGAAACAATAACACTCATAGCATAATCCATAAAGGACGCTTGCATTTCCTGGCTAATATTAATTTCTTTTATTCTTGATTGATCCTGTTCTGCCATCTAGACAAACCTCCACCTATATATCAAGATTCTTCACGTATTGAGCGTTCTCTTGAATAAAATCACGTCGTGGTTCAACTCGATCTCCCATGAGAACTTCAAATACCTCATCCGCTTTCATTGCATCCTCTAATGTCACTTGAAGAACAGTCCGAAATTCAGGATCCATCGTCGTTTCCCATAACTGGGTCGGGTTCATTTCTCCTAAACCTTTGTAACGCTGAATTCCTACCTTCGATCGCTCTGATACACCGCTTAACGTTTGTTCAAGTTCCTTATCACTATACGCATATTGGATATCGCGACCTTGTGTAATTTTGTACAAAGGTGGTTGAGCGATGTAAATGTATCCTCGTTCTATGAGTGGTCTCATATAACGATAGAAGAACGTTAAAATAAGTGTTCGAATATGAGCACCATCGACATCTGCGTCTGTCATGATAATAATTTTATGATAACGTGCTTTTTCAATATTAAAATCGGCACCAATTCCTGTACCAAAAGCCGTAATCATCGAACGAATTTCGTTATTTGCAAGTATTTTATCTAAACGTGCTTTTTCAACGTTAATAATTTTCCCTCTAAGTGGTAGTATTGCTTGAAAGTGCCGGTCACGTCCTTGCTTTGCAGATCCTCCAGCAGAGTCACCCTCAACGATATAAATTTCACTAATTGTCGCATCCTTAGATGAACAATCTGCTAATTTACCAGGTAAAGAACTAACTTCTAAAGCACTCTTACGTCGCGTTAACTCACGAGCCTTTTTGGCAGCTTCTCGCGCTCTCGACGCCATAAGTCCTTTTTCAATAACCTTTCTAGCTACTTGAGGATTTTCACTTAAGAAACGGGCAAAATATTCACTGAACAATGAATCCGTAATCGTCCGAGCTTCACTATTTCCAAGCTTAGTTTTCGTTTGACCTTCAAATTGAGGGTCAGGAATTTTGACTGATATAATTGCCGTTAACCCTTCACGCACATCATCACCCGTTAAATTAGGGTCATTTTCTTTAAAAAGATTATTCTTTCTAGCATAATCATTTATTACGCGTGTTAACCCCGTTTTAAATCCGGATTCATGCGTTCCACCTTCGTGGGTATTAATATTATTAGCAAATGAATAAATATTGCTCACATAACCATCATTATATTGAACCGCAACCTCAACGGTAATCCCGTCCTTTTCACCTTCAATATGAATCGGTTCGTCATGAAGAACTTCCCTTGAACGATTTAAATGTTCAACAAAAGAAGCAATTCCACCTTCATAAAAATAAGTCGCTTTCTTACCACCTTCACGCTTATCTTCAATCTGGATCGTTAATCCTTTATTTAAAAACGCTAATTCACGCAGTCTTTTTGCTAAAATGTCATATTCATAAACCGTTGTTTCCTTAAAAATTTCGTCATCCGGTCTAAAATGAATAATTGTCCCCGTTTTATCGGTTTCACCAATAATTTTTAAATCTGCGGCTGGAACACCGCGATGAAATTGCATATGATGAACATTGCCATCACGATGTACGAAAACCTCAAGCAATGTTGACAGCGCGTTTACAACAGAAGCTCCCACCCCATGAAGTCCACCAGAAACTTTATAGCCACCACCACCAAATTTTCCACCAGCATGGAGAACTGTCATGATTACCTCAACAGCGGGACGACCCATCTTTTCATGTACACCTACTGGGATCCCACGACCATTATCTTCGACAGTAATACTATTGTCCTCTTCAATTACAACTGTGATCGTATCACAATAACCAGCCATCGCTTCATCAATACTATTGTCGACAATCTCCCAAACTAGATGATGCAGTCCTCGTCCACTCGTAGAGCCAATATACATCCCAGGTCTTTTCCGAACAGCTTCAAGACCTTCAAGGACCTGGATTTGACTCTCATCATAGGATTCTTGCTCTAAATGTTGTTCATTCGCCACACTCTTCACCTTCATTTCCAATTATCTACACGACTTGCCGTGTGTACCCTAGAAAAGGTCTATAGCAGCCCTTTTCTTTATTTCAAATAAAACTATAATGTGAAACCCCATAATCTATCGAGACTAAACTTCCTGATTTTTATCAAGTTGATGTTCAAGTTCAGAGGTTGCTTGCGCTCGTCGATTTAACGTAATGGATGAAACAGGTGAATAAAAAATGGAGTCATCTGTAACCACAATGGATTTAATGAATTCTGAAGAAATAACTACCCTTTTTTTTTGACTTTCCTCTTGTTTTAAAAAGGCCTTTGTCATTGTTGACATCTCTTGAACATCTTGATTTAAAATTGCAATAATTTCTTTCGAACGAATAATGAAGTCTCCACCTAAATGAATAAACATTCAAGTCACCGCCTTACGTGTCTTTTACAACAATCCCTTTATCAACTCGGAAAATCGCAGCTTGACGTAGTGTATCATGGTTTAAACCGTCAATACTTGTCGTGGTCACAAACGTTTGAACACGTCGCTGAATTGTTTGCAGGAGATGAGATTGTCTATAATCGTCAAGTTCAGATAGAACGTCATCTAAAAGTAAAATGGGATACTCACCAATTTCAGCATAAATCAATTCAATTTCTGCTAATTTTATAGCAAGTGCAGTTGTACGTTGCTGACCTTGTGATCCATATGTCTGAACATCGTTATCATTAACAAGAAACCCTAAATCATCTCGATGTGGCCCAAACAACGAGACACCTCTTCCGATTTCACTTTGTTTTTTGGATTTATACGTTTCATTGAATACTTCCTTTATTTTCGACAATTCCATCTCTTCTGATACGTTAGAAGAAGGTTTATAGGTAATTTCAAGCCGTTCTTTGCCTCTACTAATATCATGATGAACCGGCTCAGCCCATTTTTGAAGCTGAGCTACAAAAATAAACCGCTTTTTTGTTATATTTGCAGCAACTTCTATTAGCTGGTCTGTTAGAATGTCGAGCATATCCAATGAACCCTTTTTAACCTGTAAATCTTTTAATAAATGATTACGTTGAATTAGTATTTTTTGATAGAGACCTAAATGATGAAGATATATTTTACTAATTTGTCCAAGCTCCATATCGATGAATCTTCTACGTACTTGCGGACTTCCCTTTACAAGATTCAAATCTTCTGGAGCGAACATGACCACATTAACCGCACCTACGTACTCACTTAATCTTCTTTGTTCAAGACCATTAAGTTTAACCTTTTTTCCTTTGGTGGAAATAACAACGTCTAGTTTAACAGACCCCGATTGTTTGATTACATCACCTTGAATTTTAGAAAACTCTTCATTCCATTGAATTAATTCCTTGTCCTTACTTGTTCGATGTGACTTTGCCAAAGCTAAAACATAAATGGCCTCGATAATATTTGTTTTCCCTTGAGCATTTTCACCGATAAAGACATTAACATTATCATCAAACATTAAGTCTGCTTGATGATAATTCCGAAAATGTTTAATACCTAATGTTTTAATATACAAAGAGAGTCCTCCTAAACAGAGACAATCTCAAATTCTGTTTCATCCGCAAGCTTGATTTGATCGCCAGGGACAAGTTTTTTCCCTCTCCGATTTTCAAGCTCTCCATTTATAAAAACTTCGTGTTCAGCAAGGTACCATTTCGCCATCCCACCGGTATCGATTGCTCCTACCTCTTTTAGCACTTGACCTAAAGTAATGTAAGCTGTCGAAATCGTAAGCTGTTCCATTTCATACCACTCTTTCTCCCTACAAAGGGCTATTTAACAAAACACGTATCAAAGTGAAGACAGCAAATCAGTAAGAGAATTGCTGCCTTCACATTTTTCGTCATTCGATTAGTATACCTTACTCTATTGTACTAAACATAGGCCAACTAGCCAAGTCTGATTTAAAATCTAATACGTACGAACTGGGGAGAAGAGATGGAGATAATGACTATGATCAATTGGTCGTATAACAAATGGGCTCATTGCACCAGTGAAAATGATATGAATATCCTCACTATCAATAACTTTCAGAGCATCGATCACATTTTTTCCGTTGAAAGATATTCTCATTTCTTCTCCATCCATTTCTACACTTTGAATGTTTTCTGTCACTTTTCCAACCTCTGGAGAGACAGATGTTATTTCTATTAACCCATTTTCCAAAGTTTTTAAGTTAATAACATTATTTTTTCCTTCTCGTGAAAGAAGAAGAGCACGTTCAAGCGTATGAAGAAACGGTCTTTTCTTTAATTTGAACGAGGTCTTCGATTGAGTAGGAATCATGTTTTTTGTTACAGGATATTTCCCTTCTAACAAACGAGAGAAAAATAATAGATTTTCAAATTTAAACAAAATTTGATTTTCTGTTACAACAACATCAACCAAATCATTCGTCTCATCTAATATTTTACTAAGTTCATTCAAGCTCTTGCCTGGAATAACCACATTAGAAAACTTCAAGGTCTCATCATTTCGTTCAATCGTTGCTTTTCGCATTGCTAAACGATGGCTATCTGTTGCAGTACAGATCAATTCCTCGTTTTCGACTTCTAAGTTTACACCTGTCAACACAGGGCGTGTTTCCTGAGTGGACACTGCGAACACGGTTTGTCGAATCATGTTTTTTAACATGTCTTGAGGTAACCTAAACATTAAATCTTCTTCAAGTTGAGGTAATCTCGGGTATTCTTCCGGATCAAGTCCATTTAAATTGAATACTGCAGAATCAGAGCGGATTGTCGCTGCGAATTGATCTTGAACGCTCAATTCAATTTCTTCCCCAGGAAGCTTTTTAACAATTTCCGCAAAGAAACGCGCTTGTAGAACTATACTTCCTTCTTCAGAAATTTGAACAATTTCAGTTCCTTCAGACTCTTTAGGTATGAATGTCTCAATAGAAACATCAGAATCACTCCCAGTTAAGGTGATTCCCCCACGATTAGCCACGATTTTAATTCCTGTCAAAATTGGTATGGTGGTTCTTGACGAAACAGCTTTTGCAACATGCTGTACATCTTGAACAAAACGGTCTCTATTAATGATAAAGCGCATAAGAGTATAGCTCCTTTATTAATAATCTTTTTTTTAAAAAGTAGTAGTAATAGTAATAGGTGGGTGTGGATTTGTGGATAAGTTCATTTGTAGTTATTCTAGTAGGCTTGTCCACATGTTGATAACCTGTTGATGAGTTGTAAAGACTTATTAACATTGTGCACAGTTAATTTGAACGTAACTGATCCATTATCTCTTGAACATTATTTTGGAGTTCTTGATCAGTTGTTAGCAGTTTAGAAATTTTTTCATGAGCATGAATGACAGTGGTGTGGTCACGGCCACCAAATTCGCTACCGATTTTAGGTAATGAGGAATCTGTCATTTCACGTGAAAGATACATCGCAATTTGTCTTGGGAAAGCAACAGATTTTGTTCGCTTTTTTGCTTTGAAATCCTCTAGTTTAATATGGTAAAACTCACCAACGAGTTTTTGGATGTCGATAATTGTTAAAATTTTAGGTTTAGAATTAGGAATAATATCTTTTAGTGCTTCAGCAGCCAAATCAGCATTCATATCTTGATTAATTAGGGAAGAATAAGCAACAACACGTATTAAGGCGCCTTCAAGTTCTCTAATATTTGTATCAATCTGGTTAGCGATATAAAGCATAACTTCGTTTGGAATATCAAGGTTTTCGGCCTTGGCCTTCTTTCGAAGAATCGCAATCCGTGTTTCTAAGTCTGGAGGAGTAATATCGGTAATAAGCCCCCATTCAAAACGTGAACGCAGACGATCCTCTAGTGTCGGTATCTCTTTAGGTGGACGGTCACTTGAGATGACAATTTGTTTTGATTCTTCATGTAAGGCATTAAACGTATGAAAAAATTCTTCTTGAGTTTGTTCTTTTCCAGCTAAAAATTGAATATCATCAATTAGAAGGACGTCTACACTACGGTATTTATTACGAAAATTAACGGCTCGATTGTCTCGAATGGAATTAATAAATTCATTTGTAAATTTCTCTGATGATAAATAGACAACTTTTGCATCGGGTTTATGATCCATTACATAATGGCCGATTGCATGCATTAAATGTGTTTTACCGAGTCCTACACCACCATAGATAAATAGCGGATTGTACGCTTTTGCTGGTGCTTCAGCTACAGCAAGAGATGCAGCGTGAGCGAAGCGATTGCCTGATCCTATAACAAACGTATCAAATGTATATTTCTCATTTAGCATTGTTTTTGTTACGTGATTAGCAGAAGACGCCTCTTGTCTGAATTGTTTTTTCGGTGGTGGTTCCAATAGAAATTCGTCCTCAAGTTCATTTTGAGGAATAATAAATTTCGGAACAAGTCTTGCTCCGGTGAGTTGTTCAATGGTGTCCGATGTTAATTCAGCATAATGGTCTTCAAGCCAGTCGCGGGCAAATTCATTAGGAGCCGTTACCGTAATGACATCATTTTGAATATCATTAGCTTTCGTGGATTTTAACCACGTTTCATAACTCGGTTTGCTAACTTTTTTCTCCATCTCCGCCAATGCTCGTTCCCATAGGTCGTGAATATTCTCCAACTTGTTACCTCCTCTTCAAAGCCCGAATAATGAAAAAAAGCTTTATAAAAAAAAGCTAAAATACAAGATTCATCCCCTTGTATAACTTTTGTTCACGTCAAAATAAGTGAGTGAATAAATATTCATACACATAAAAAACTCGGGAAATATATAATATAGTAGAAAAGCGTCTTTACCTACATTTTGTACAGCTTGTGGAAAACATTTTAAACACACATAAATACCTGTCCACAATCTTACCCACAGGTTGTGGACAGGTATTGGTTTTATAAAGACTATCCACGAGTGAAAACAATATAATCATAGCAAAAAAACGTTAGAGTCGCAATGATTTGTTGTGTTTATCCACAAGACACACCATCTTGTGGTCTGTTGTTATCCACAACACAAGATGTGTGAATAACATGTCGATAAGAGTGGGGACAGACAGAAAAATGTCGAAAGGCGGTTATCCACAGGGGGGATAGAAGGAAGTGTAGAAAGTTTATAGAACTATCAGAAGTGAAGAACATCTTGACAAGTACCCGGATGTTCCTTATAATTTACAAGAATGTCTTTAGATGAGTATATCCTCAGGGAGGTGTAATAGATGGGAAAACCAACATTTCAACCGAATAATCGCAAGCGTAAAAAAGTCCACGGTTTCCGTGCGCGCATGAGCACAAAAAATGGTCGTAAATTAATAGCGCGTCGTCGTCGTAAAGGAAGAAAAGTATTATCTGCATAGGCCACTGAAAATCAGTGGTCTTTTCTTACATTTATAAGTTAAACAATCATTGAGGTGTTCTAATAGATGAAGAAAGAGCAGCGGATAAAAAAGAATGATGAGTTTTCATATGTGTTTAATAAAGGTCAGTCCGTTGCAAATCGTCAATTCGTTTTATATTCATTAAAAAAAGAGGGCGAAGCTACGTATCGTATTGGTTTGTCTGTCAGTAAACGTGTAGGACATGCGGTAACGCGAAATCGTATAAAGCGATTGATTCGGACTGTCTTTCAAGAGAATAAAGATGATATTATGCCTGGTTTTGATTATGTGATTATTGCACGTAAGCCAGCGGCAGAAATGGATTACCATCAAGTAGAAAGTAGTCTATTGCATGTTCTCCGTAAAACAAGAGCTCTTTATAGGAAGAATAAATCACATTCATAATGAGACTTTCATTTAAGGATGTTCTTAAGTGGACAGGCGATCATATAATATAGTAGGAAGAAGATAGGTAAGAGGAGGAGAACTTGTGCTCAAAAAGTTAGGCTTAGCGACAATGGTTATTGCATTACTTGTTGTGATGACTGGATGTTTTAATATTGAAGAGCCCATCACTAAAAACAGTGAAGGATTCTGGGATTCTTATTTTGTATATCCATTGTCGTGGTTAATTATTTATTTTGCTGATCTCTTTAATGATAATTTCGGTTTATCGATTGTTGTCGTTACGATTTTATTGCGGCTTTTAATTTTGCCACTGATGATAAAGCAAACAAAGAGTGCAAAAGCGATGCAAGCTATTCAGCCTGAAATGCAAAAGCTTCGTGAAAAGTACAGTGCCAAAGACCAAAAGACGCAGCAGAAATTGCAACAAGAGATGATGGCGATGTTCCAGGAAAAGGGAGTCAATCCATTAGCGGGATGTTTGCCTCTTATCGTGCAAATGCCAATACTTCTTGCGTTATACCATGCGATTATGCGTACAGATGAAATTGGAAGTCATGTCTTTCTCTGGTTTGCATTAGATGTACCAGATCCCATTTTCCTGTTGCCGCTTATTGCAGGGGCAACAACATTTGTTCAACAAAAAATGATGCTGGTGTCAGATAACCCTCAAATGAAAATACTATTGTATGTGATGCCAATTATGATTTTTGTCTTTGGTTTATTCTTCCCAGCGGCGTTAACGCTTTATTGGGCAGTCGGTAACCTCTTTATGATTGCACAAACTTATTTCATTACAGGTCCGAATGTTGGGAAAAAGCCAGCGGAGGCCAGCACAGGAGGCAAGAAAAAGTGACCAATTTGACGATATCAGGTAAAACGATTGAAGAAGCAATTAAAAAGGCAATAATAGAACTTGAAACGACAAGAGAACGACTTTCTTATGAAGTTTTAGTAGAACCTCAAAAGGGATTCCTTGGATTTATCGGTTCGAAGCCTGCAATAATTAAAGCTTATGTAAAACCTGATTCTGTCGATGAGGCACTTTTCTTTCTTCAAGAAACATTGGATAAAATGAGTATTGTTGCAGATGTAACAAAAAAGGAAGAAGAAAGTGAACTTTATCATTTTCATTTAAATGGTTCTGGTGATATTGGACGAGTTATTGGTAAACGTGGTCAAACGTTAGACGCATTAGAGTATTTAACTAATCTCGTTGCCAATCGTAAGAATGAAAAGTTTGTTCGTATTCAATTGGATGCCGAAAATTACCGTGAAAAACGAAGGCAAACATTAGTACAATTAGCACACCGCGTTGGAGAAAAGGTTCGGGTAACAAATCAAAAAACTCGTCTTGAACCAATGAGTGGTTCTGAACGTAAAATTATTCATGCGTCTTTACAAGGTGTATCAGGAATTCAAACGTATTCACAAGGACAAGGACCTAATCGCCATATTGTAATTGCTCCAGAAAAACAAAAAACGATTAGAACATAGTGTAGTGCTACTGGCAATTTTTTGATGTTAAGGGTGTCTTGAGAGGTTTTTATGACTTCTCGGACACCCTCTTTTCTGTTTAAATAAGGGCTAACATAGCTTTTCGAAGTTGGCTATGCTATCCTATTTATTTAGGAGTATGTAAAATTTCAGCTTAAAAAGATACGATAATTGACCATAATAGATGTAAGTACTTGTTTTTGACTGAGGGGTGATTAAATGGAGTTTGATACAATTGCTGCAATTTCAACAGCTTTGGGTGAAGGAGCAATTGGAATTGTGCGTTTAAGTGGAGATCATGCAATTGCTATTGCAGATAAACTATATAAAGGAAAAGCATCTCTTCAGGAGGTTCCATCTCATACGATTGTTTATGGATATATTATTGATGAGAGAACTGGTCAGCGGGTCGAGGAAGCAATGGTATCGATCATGCGGGCTCCGCGGACGTTTACAAGAGAGGACATTGTTGAAATTAACTGCCATGGTGGCCTCGTTTCTGTGAATCGCGTCCTGCAACTTGCTCTAAGGAATGGGGCTAGGTTAGCTGAGCCAGGCGAGTTCACCAAGCGTGCGTTCTTAAATGGAAGAATCGATTTGTCGCAAGCAGAAGGCGTTATCGACTTAATCCGCTCAAAGACGGATCGGGCGATGAATGTTGCATTAGGACAGGTTGAGGGAAGATTATCAAAAAAGGTGAGAGAATTAAGACAGGATTTACTTGAAACTGTGGCCCATGTCGAAGTAAATATTGATTACCCAGAGTATGATGCCCAACAGATGACCCATAACTTACTGATGGAAAAATCAGGTAGCGTTTCTAAAGAAATTGATCAAATTCTCGCAACTGCTAATCAAGGGAAAATCTTACGGGAGGGTCTTTCGACTGTGATTGTGGGTAGACCCAACGTTGGTAAGTCATCTCTATTAAATAGCCTCGTTCACGAAAACAAAGCGATTGTTACAGAAGTCGCTGGAACAACAAGAGATATTATTGAAGAATATGTAAATGTTAGAGGAGTTCCGCTAAAATTGATAGACACAGCTGGGATTCGTGAAACAGAGGATATCGTTGAGCGAATTGGTGTTGAAAGATCTAGACAGGTTTTAAAGGAAGCAGAACTTATTTTACTCGTGTTAAATTACGGAGAACTTCTCTCTAAAGAGGATGAAGCGTTATTCGAAGCTGTTAAACAGATGAATGTTATTGTAATTATTAATAAAACAGACATTCCTCAGCAAATCGATTTAAAGCGTGTTGAAGAACTTGCCGAGGGAAGACCCGTTATAACAACATCACTAATCCAAGATAAAGGTATTGATGATTTAGAGCAAGCTATTGCTTCATTGTTTTTTGAAGGAGAACTTGAAGGTGGAGACGTGACGTATGTTTCGAATACGAGACATATTGCTTTATTAGAGCAAGCGAAGACGACAATAGATGATGCAATAGTAGCGATTGAGTCTGGTGTTCCAATTGATTTAATCCAAATAGATATTACAAGAGCTTGGGAACTCTTAGGTGAAATTATTGGCGATAGTGTACATGAAAGTCTAATTGACCAGTTATTTTCACAATTTTGTTTAGGTAAATAAACAATTAAAGGAGGTTTTATTCATGAACTATCATGGTGGTGAATTTGATGTCATCGTTGTAGGAGCAGGTCATGCGGGTGTAGAAGCCGGTCTAGCAGCGGCAAGAATGGGTTCAAAAACATTAATGTTAACGTTAAATTTAGATGCTGTAGCCTACATGCCGTGTAACCCTTCTGTAGGAGGACCTGCCAAGGGGATTGTTGTTAGAGAAATTGATGCTCTTGGTGGTGAAATGGCGAGAAATATTGATAAGACACATATTCAAATGCGAATGCTGAATACAGGAAAAGGGCCAGCTGTGCGTGCATTACGTGCTCAAGCTGACAAATTTATGTATCAGCATGAAATGAAAAAGACAATTGAAGAAAATGAAAACCTTTTACTTCGACAAGGGATGGTTGAACGGTTGATTGTTGAGGAGGGTGTATGTAAAGGAGTAATTACAAACACCGGCGCAAAATATTATAGTAAATCTGTTGTTATTACCACTGGCACATATTTAAGAGGGAAAATTATTATCGGTGAGCTTTCTTACGAAAGTGGACCAAATAATATGAAAGCATCCGTTGAATTATCTCATCACTTAAAAGAGTTAGGATTTGATTTGGTACGGTTTAAAACAGGAACGCCTCCTCGTGTGAATAGTAGTACAATTGATTATGATAAAACTGAAATTCAGCCTGGGGATAATGTCCCGCGTGCGTTTTCATATGAAACGACAAAGTACATCACCGACCAACTCCCTTGCTGGTTAACTTATACAGGTGAGGATACCCATCAAATTATTACAAATAATTTAGGGCGTTCACCGATGTATTCAGGTATGATTGAGGGGACGGGGCCACGTTATTGCCCATCAATTGAAGATAAAATAGTCCGGTTTAATGATAAACCAAGACACCAAATCTTCTTAGAACCAGAGGGTAGAAATACTTCAGAAGTGTATGTACAAGGCTTATCAACAAGCTTACCGGAAGATGTTCAGCTAGAAATCTTAAAATCAATAACTGGCCTTGAAAATGTAAAAATGATGCGCCCAGGCTACGCTATTGAATATGATGCAATTGTACCTACGCAGCTTTGGCCGACACTGGAAACAAAAGCTGTAGAAGGCCTATTTACAGCAGGTCAAATTAATGGAACATCAGGTTATGAAGAGGCGGCAGGACAAGGGATTATTGCTGGAATTAATGCTGCAAGAAAAGCGCAAAACAAAGAAGCATTAATTTTAGATCGATCAGAGGCTTATATTGGTGTCCTCATTGATGACCTAGTAACGAAAGGCACGAACGAACCTTATCGTTTACTAACATCCCGAGCAGAGTACAGATTATTGCTTCGTCATGATAATGCAGATTTAAGATTAACTGAAATGGGATATGAAATAGGCCTAATTTCACAAGAGCGCTATCAGCGTTTTTTAATAAAAAAGGAGCAAATTTCTCAAGAGAAAAAACGCTTAGAAAATTTAATTATTAAACCTTCAGAAGAGGTAAGAGTCCTCTTGGAAGAAGTGAAATCTACACCACTGCAAGAAGCAGTGAGAGCCTCCCTTTTGTTGAAAAGACCCGAGTTAACTTACTCAGATATAGCCAAAGTTATTCCAGCAGCTTCATGTGAAATAGATGAGGATGTAGCCGAACAAGTTGAAATTCAAGTAAAATATGAAGGATATATTGAAAAACAACTTCAACAAGTGGAACGATCGAAAAAAATGGAAAGTAAAAAAATCCCAGAAGATTTGGATTATTTCTCAATAAACGGTCTAGCTACGGAAGCGAAACAAAAGCTGGCACAAGTTCGTCCACTTTCTGTTGGTCAGGCATCACGTGTATCAGGGGTAAATCCTGCAGATATTTCAATTCTTCTCGTTTATTTAGAACAAGGGCGACTAGCGAAAATCCAATAAAAAGCGGAGGAACTTATGAGTAAGGAAAAATTTATCCCTTTTTTAGAAGAAAAAGGGATTTCCCTTTCTTCAAAACAGATTAATCAATTTCAGCGTTATTATGAAGTATTAGTCGAATGGAATGAAAAAATGAATTTAACGGCGTTGACCGAGGAAGACGACGTGTATTTAAAACATTTTTACGATTCAATCTCAGCCAGTTTTTTCTATGAATTTAAATCAGGGCAACGTTTAATTGATGTAGGAGCAGGAGCGGGATTTCCAAGTATCCCTTTAAAAATACTTTTCCCTGACCTTCACGTAAGTATTGTTGATTCCTTAAAGAAACGGATTGGTTTCCTCGAACATTTAGCAGCAGAACTTCAACTAGAAGGTGTTGAATTCTTTCATGACCGTGCAGAAACATTTGGTCAAAATCCAGTTCAACGTGAACAATATGACATTGCTACTGCACGAGCTGTAGCAAGAATGTCAGTTCTAACAGAATTATGTCTTCCTCTAGTGAAGGTAGGTGGCGATTTTATTGCAATGAAAGCTGCTGGAACAGTAGACGAGTTGAAAGCTGCAAAACGATCAATCCATCAATTAGGCGGAAAACCAACTTCTGATCATTCCTTTACCCTACCAATTGAAGACAGTGAACGTCATATTGTCATTATAAAAAAAGAAAAAAGCACACCTAAAAAGTACCCGAGAAAGCCAGGAACACCTAACAAACAACCATTGTAGTGTTTCACGTGAAACAATAAGATACAGGGATATTTTACTTGACGATTTATCTCGAGCAAGATATAAAAGAACTAGGAATAAAAGAAGGATTGTAGCTGTACATGTCGAAGATAGTAAGACGGTTATTATCAGAAGGTGGTGTCAGGCGATGAAGCAATCGTTTTCACGCCTATTTGGCTTTAGTGACAAGCAAGAAGAAGAACTTGAAGTTGAAGTGAGTGGGAATGAGGAAGTAAGGCAAATCGTAGTTACTGATATTGTACCCAATCGATTTCAACCACGCACTGTTTTTGATGAAGAAAGAATTGAGGAACTTGCTCAAACAATTAGAACGCATGGAGTTATTCAACCGATCGTCGTTCGTGAACGCGATGGTAAATTTGAAATTATTGCTGGTGAAAGAAGATGGCGAGCTGTCACGAAGTTAGGCTGGGAAACGATACCCGCTCTTGTTAAAGAATTCAATGATTCGCAAACAGCTTCAATTGCATTAATTGAAAACTTACAACGTGAAGGGTTAACTGCTATTGAAGAAGCAATGGCATACGCAAAATTAATTGAACTTCACGGGTTAACGCAGGAAAGCTTAGCGCAACGATTAGGAAAGGGTCAGTCAACAGTTGCTAATAAACTTCGGTTGCTTCATTTGCCTGAAATGGTTCAAAAGGCTATCCTTGAACGGAATATTTCAGAACGGCATGCGCGAGCACTCCTTATTTTAAAAGATGAGGAACTTCAAGTTAAGCTACTTGAAGAGGTTCTAGAGAAACACCTTAATGTCAAACAAACAGAAGAACGCGTAAAGCAAATTCTTGAGGGTCACACTATTGTCAAAAAGAAGGCGACACGCAAATCATATTCTAAAGATATGAGAATAGCGATGAATACGATTAGACAGTCTGTAGATATGGTACTGAAAAGTGGTCTCCATGTTGATACGGATGAAGAAGAACATGATGACTTTTATCAATTTACGATCCGAATACCGAAAAAATAATCTATCGTTGAACGATAGATTATTTTTTTTATCGTAGAGGAGTTAACTTTTGTCGATAAAAAACGGTATATCCGGTAACTTTATAAAATCTTTTTACAGCAAACTGTGATAAAATAAAAAGCGATTGTGAATGTTTGGATGGAAAGAAGGTGACAGCGTGGCCAAAATCATTGCTGTAGCAAATCAAAAGGGTGGGGTCGGTAAGACGACAACAGCTGTCAATTTAAGTGCTTGTTTAGCATATATAGGAAAAAAGGTTCTTTTAGTAGATATAGATCCACAAGGAAATGCAACAAGTGGTGTGGGCGTTGAAAAAGGAGATGTCGATGAATGTGTCTATGATCTTCTGGTTGAGGATATCGAAGCACAAACAGTTATAAGACAAACTTCAGTGGAGAATCTAGACGTTTTACCATCAACTATTCAGCTATCAGGGGCGGAAATTGAGCTGGTTTCAACGATCTCAAGAGAAGTACGACTCAAAAGAGCACTTTCAAGTATTTCTGGAAATTATGACTATATCTTTATTGATTGCCCGCCTTCATTAGGCCTATTAACAATTAACGCACTAACAGCAGCAGACTCTGTACTTATTCCAGTACAATGTGAGTACTATGCGTTAGAAGGGTTAAGTCAATTATTAAATACAGTTCGCCTTGTTCAAAAACATTTAAATACAGACCTAGCAATCGAGGGGGTTTTGCTGACAATGTTAGATGCCCGGACGAACCTAGGAATACAAGTTATTGATGAAGTGAAAAAGTATTTCCGTGAGAAGGTATTTGATACGATTATCCCGCGTAATGTTCGTTTAGGAGAAGCACCAAGCCATGGAAAACCAATTATTATTTACGATGCAAAGTCACGTGGTGCTGAAGTATATGTAGATTTAGCAAAGGAAGTGGTCGCCAGTGGCTAAAGGGTTAGGGAAAGGACTACAGGCATTTTTCCCAGAACAAAATGAAGACCAAGATAAAGTAGAAGAAATAGCAGTTTCACAGTTGCGTCCAAACCCATATCAACCTCGTAAATCCTTTTCAGATGACGCTATCCAGGAGTTAGCTGTTTCAATTGAACAATATGGTATATTACAACCTATTATTGCGAGAAAAAGCATTAAGGGCTTCGAAATTGTGGTCGGTGAAAGAAGATTTCGTGCCGCACAAAAGGTGGGGTTGAAAACGATTCCTGTCGTTGTTCGTGAGTTAAACGAACAAAAAATGATGGAAATCGCTTTAATTGAAAACCTTCAACGTGAGGACTTAAATCCGATTGAAGAAGCACTTGCTTATGAAAAATTACTAGAGCATTTATCTATTACACAAGAAGAACTTTCGAAACGAGTTGGAAAAAGCCGTCCACATATTGCTAATCATTTACGATTATTGCAATTACCAGAAGTGGTGCAAGAATTTATATCTGATGGTAAGCTTTCTATGGGACATGGACGGGCATTGCTAGGGTTAAAAGAGAAACAAAAACTATCGGCTTTACTTGAAAAAGTATTACAAGAAAAATTAAGTGTACGTGAAGTGGAACAAATTATTCATCAATTAAATGAACGCGTTTCACGTGAAACAAAACGTAAGAAGATTGTGCTTCCGCCACTATTACAAGAAAAGCAAGACTTTTTAAGGTCGCATCTAGGTACCTCTGTTTCCATTAAACAAGGTAAGAAAAAGGGGAAAATTGAAATAGATTATTTTTCAGATGACGATTTAGAACGGATTTTAGAGTTGCTTGCAAGTAACGATGTATGATTTAAATATGTTTAAACTAGGTCATCTTTTGAGATGACTTTTTTCTATCAAAATCAAAGGAGCTTAAAATGATTTATTTTGACCATGCCGCGTCTTCTTTTCCTAAACCTAATTCTGTTGGAAAGGCAATGCTTGAAGCTGTTGAGGAATATGGCGCCAATCCTGGGAGAGGTGGACATCAGCTTGCCGAAAAAGCTAGTTCTGTTATTAGAGAGGCAAGATTGAAATTAGCGACCGTATTTGGGGCAGAAAATGGTAAGCACGTCTGGTTTTATCAAAATGCAACTATGGCTCTAAACCAAGCCATTCTAGGTTTTCCTTTCCAACCAGGTGATCACGTTATTACATCAATGTTTGAGCATAATTCGGTTCTCAGACCTTTACAACAATTAAAAAAGCAGAAAAACGTAAATATTACGTATCTAGAACCGAATCAGGACGGAATAATTGATGCCAGTCAAGTAGAGAGCATGATAGATGGTAAGACTAAAATGGTTGTTTTATCTCATGCTTCCAATGTAACAGGTGCCTTTATCGATTTGAAATCCATTGCTAAGGTACTTTCAAATTTTGATGCTGTATTTGTTGTTGATGCCTCACAAACAGCAGGGACGATTCAAATGAATATGGAGGAAGATGGAATTGACTTGTTAGCTTTTGCTGGTCATAAAAGTTTACTAGGACCTCAAGGCACTGGCGTTTTGATAAGTCGGTTAGATTATAAGTTAAATCCACTTTTGTATGGTGGCACAGGGAGCTACTCTGAAATAGAGGAACAACCCCAAAAATGGCCAGACCGATATGAAGCCGGAACTCTTAATACACCAGGCATAGCCGGACTCTTAGCTGGTATTAATGAGGTCATAACAATTGGTATTCCAACAATTTTTGAACATGAAAATAAATTAATGAAGCAATTTATAGAAGGCGTGAAGTCTTTAGAGTATGTAACATGTTTTGGACCAACTGATTTAACGAAACGAGTCGCAGTCGTTCCATTTAAAATGAAGCAACTTGAGAGTCACGAAGTAGCTATGATACTAGATGAACATTATCAAATAGCCGTTCGTGCGGGCTTACATTGCTCTCCGAAAATACATCAGCATTTAAAAACAAGGGATACAGGATTAGTTCGAATTAGTATTGGACCTTATAACACAAAAGATGAAGTAGATCAGTTACTTAAAGCTTTACAGGAAATTGAGCAAGCCTTTAAATAGTTAGGAGAAAACAGATGGTTCTTACTGGTACTTTAGTCAATGGAATGGCTATTATTTTTGCTGTAATTATAGGATTATTGATTCCGAAAATCTCAGATAACTTAAAAAAAACAGTCATGCAGGCAATTGGTCTTGCAGTTGTGGTGCTTGGAGTTGGCATGGGACTAAAAAGTGAGCAATTTTTAATTGTCATTGGTAGTTTGGTTATTGGAGCAATTATTGGTGAAAAGATTGATTTAGAGGGTAAATTAAATCAAGTTGGGAAATGGATCGAGAAACGAATGGGCGCAAAGCAAGAGGAGGGGACGATTGCCAATGCGTTTGTGACAACGACATTAATATACGTTGTTGGCGCCATGGCGATACTCGGAGCATTAGATGGTGGATTAAGAGGGGATCACTCTATTTTATATACGAAGGCGATGTTGGATGGTTTTTCCGCAATAATTTTCACATCTACATTAGGAATTGGCGTTATCTTTTCAGCTATTCCAGTTATCCTTTATCAAGGTAGTATCGCGTTGATGGCAACGCAAATTAACGCAATAATTCCGCAAGCACTTATGGACGCCTTTATTGTTGAAATGACAGCCACTGGTGGAGTAATGATTATTGCCATTGGTTTTAATATTTTAGGGGTTTTGACGATTCGTGTAGCAAATCTATTACCAAGTATAGTAGTTGTCGCAGTTCTTGTATCTGTGTTATATGGTTTACCGTTGTAAGTGCAAGGCATGAGTATGTGTAAAATGTTATACACAAAGAGGCTCCTGAGAAAGGTCAAAACCACCTTTTTCAGGAGCCTCTTTAAAACTGTGTCTCTTTGTTTGCTTTCATAAAAACACTAGGTTTCAACGTCTCAAATAGGGTTGGTGGGACGGGGCGATCCGGTAATAAAGAATCTGTTTGTGTAATTGTTTTAGCTATCATATCTGCCATGGTCATGACCGTATGCAAGCGCGTATTTTGAAGGACGAAGTATTCCATCATCCCACCAATATTGACGATTCCAGTCATATGAATATCACCAACTTCAGGTAATTGTTTATTTACAGCAGCTCCAGGTTTTAGAGGTCCAGATGAGAGTGAAACCTTTCCAACACTACTTGACTGTCCTAAACACGCATCAATTGCAATAATAAAACGGCGTGGATGGTTACCATGTATTTCTTGTAACCGATCAGTTAAGTTAACGGCATGTACAGGGGATTCTAACGTGCCGTAAACATGAAATCTTTTTAAATTAGCGGACTCTAACTTTGAGCCAACGAGTGGACCTAGGGAATCTCCAGTTGAACGATCAGTCCCGATACAGATAATGACAAATTCACGGCGATGATAGATTTCAATCATCTGTTTGAGTTGCTCTACTAGTTTCTCAACCGCTCTATCTTCTTCGATGTGTACTCGTAAAGAAACTTGCTTTTTTCCAAAAAAACGAGGGTTTGTACTCATAACTTCCGCTCCTTCACCATAGTCTTAACAGTATACGGATATTTTTTCCTTTCTATACATAATAGGCCGAAAAAGTGAGAGGGGGGAATACACGAAGATGTGGATAAACGGGTTAAAATGGATGTTTCTTATTATTGGAACAATGATTGGTGCTGGGTATGCTTCAGGTCGTGAACTCTGGGAATTTTTTGGAGCTGAAAGTGGACTAGCAATTTTCTTGTTCACAATTTTATTTATTGTATGTTGTACCGTCATTATGATGATAAGTTATTCTCAAAAAACAGTTCACTATTTACCTGTATTAGAGCGACTTTTAGGAAAACGTCTATCAAAATTATATGATGCCATGATTATGTTATATTTATTTTCAACAACCGTTATTATGCTCGCTGGTGGGGGGGCAACCCTTGAAGTGATTCATCTTCCTTACTGGATTGGGACAATTCTCATTGGTGGACTAGTGGTTATATTATTTATATGGGATACCAAAGGAATGACATCAATGAATGCAATCATTATTCCAATTCTTATTATTTCGCTTATTGGTCTATTAGTAGCATTTCAGTCGCTAAAAGGGTTTCCAATAGAATTTCAACTAAATCAACAAAAAAATTGGCCATCTGCTTTAACATTTACTGCCCTTAATATCCTTCCACTGATTGCCATTCTTGCTGCTGTTGGTACCGAGTTTAAATGTAGGGGAGAGATTTGGATAGCTAGTGTGGGTAGTGGTTTATTGCTAGGTTTCATCTCTTATTTATATAACGAATCCCTCCTCCAAGTTGCTGGGGATATTATTTTTTATGAAATACCGCTATTCGCTATACTAAAATATTACCCATACTATATGGTATTAATAATGTCGGCTTTATTATGGATAGCTATCTATACGACTGCAGCAGCTGGTGTTTTTGGTTTGATATCGAGGGTAAGAAATTATTTACGGGGACCAGCTTGGCTAATCGCTATGTTGTTGATCGCTTTGATGGCACCACTAACGACGTTTGGATTCTCTAATTTAATTGCAGTATTATATCCTTTATATGGCGTTTTAAATTTGTACGTATTTGCTTCGATATTGCTCTATCCAATTATTCACCATGTATCACTAAAGAGATAGTGCCACAAACTCCCAACTCTATTTAATTTGTTGTATAATAAGAAAAGTGCAGTCGGTTAAGGAGGCATGATACATGGTTGATAAAGAATTTGCTTTACATGATGTAGTAGAAATGAAAAAGCAGCATCCTTGTGGAGAGAACCGTTGGAAGGTCATTCGGGTGGGAATGGACGTTCGCATAAAGTGTCTTGGTTGTCAGCATAGTGTCATGCTACCGAGAAAAGAATTTACAAAGAAAATGAAGAAGGTACTTGAACAGGCTAATCTTTCGTAAGAATAGAGGCAATGACAAGGATAATTTCCTTGTCATTGCCTTGTTTTTTTGAGGAGCTCTCTCTATAATTGGATCTGAATATAAAGAAGGAAGTGAGCCATATGGCGTTGACAGCTGGTATTGTTGGTTTACCAAATGTGGGGAAATCAACATTATTTAATGCAATTACTCAGGCAGGTGCAGAATCTGCTAATTATCCATTTTGTACAATTGACCCAAATGTCGGAATTGTTGAAGTTCCTGATGAAAGACTTCAAAGGTTAACAGAACTTGTGGTACCAAAAAAGACGATTCCAACAGCATTTGAGTTTACTGATATCGCTGGTATTGTAGAAGGGGCAAGTAAAGGAGAAGGGTTAGGGAATAAATTCCTTTCTCATATTCGACAAGTTGACGCGATTTCTCATGTCGTACGTTGCTTTGTTGATGAAAACATTACCCATGTTTCTGGCAGTGTCGATCCTTTACGTGATATCTCCGTGATTAATCTTGAGCTTATTTTAGCCGATTATGAATCAATTGAAAAACGAATGACTAGAGTAGGTAAACTAGCAAAGACGAAAGATAAAGATGCAGTAGCCGAATTAGAAGTTCTTGAGCTGCTACGTGAAGCCTTTGAAAATGAAAAACCAGCTAGAAGTATTGAGTTTACAGATGAGCAGCAAAATATTGTAAAACAGCTTCACCTCTTAACAAGTAAACCAGTTTTATATGTGGCCAATGTGAGTGAGGAAGATTTACTTGGAGATGAGGATAACGAGTATGTAAAGACTGTTAAAGAATTTGCAGCTAATGAAAACAGTGAAGTGATTGTTGTATGTGCAAAAATCGAATCAGAAATTGCAGAACTTGATGGCGATGAGAAACAAATGTTCCTTGAAGAGCTAGGAATCAAGGAATCGGGTTTAGACCAACTAATACGTGCAGCATATCATTTACTAGGACTAAAAACGTATTTTACGGCTGGCGTTCAAGAAGTTCGAGCGTGGACCTACCGCCAAGGGACGAAAGCACCACAAGCGGCTGGTATTATTCATACGGATTTCGAGAGAGGCTTTATCCGTGCGGAAATCGTATCATATGATGATTTAATTGAAGCGGGATCAATGGGTGTGGCTAAGGAAAAAGGAAATGTGCGACTAGAAGGAAAAGAATACGTTGTACAAGATGGCGACATTATTCACTTTAGATTTAATGTCTAATCGATAGTACGAGAGTTAAAAAGTAGAACAACTTTGTTCTACTTTTTATTTTATTGAACTAGATTGCCTCTTGCTTCCAAATACCTGCTCTGTTATAATCAAAAAATGCGAGTAAAATGACTTATATTAATGAGTTTTGCTCCTTGCTCCGTTATTGGAGCCGTTAGACCAAAAGGAGGTGACCGGAATGCGTAAGTACGAAATTATGTACATCATCGCTCCAAACCTAGAAGAAGCAGCAAACAAAGAAATCATTGAACGTTACAATGGTGTTCTAACTACGAATGGTGCTGAAGTTGAAAAGGTTGAGGAGATGGGCAAGCGTCGTTTAGCATACGAAATCAACGATTATCGTGAAGGTTTCTACGTGTTAATTAAAGTACAAGCTGGCTCAGAAGCGATTGCAGAATTTAACCGTCTTATTAAGATTAACGATAACGTTATTCGTGTCTTAATTACTAAAGACGAAGAGTAATAAAATAGATGGGGAGGGTTACGGATGCTAAACCGTGTTGTACTTGTTGGACGCTTAACGCGTGATCCAGAACTACGGTATACGCCAAATGGTGTAGCTGTTGCGAACTTTACGCTCGCAGTTAACCGAACATTTTCAAACCGTCAAGGCGAGCGAGAAGCAGATTTTATTAACTGTGTCGTTTGGCAAAAGCCGGCAGAAAATGTAGCCAACTATTTAAAAAAAGGTAGTTTGGCAGGGGTTGATGGCCGAATCCAAACACGAAGCTATGACAACAATGAAGGTCGTCGTGTCTTTATTACAGAGGTTGTGGCAGAAAGTGTCCAATTCCTTGAGCCGCGGAGTGCAAACCAAGGGCAGGGAAATGATAATTTTGGTGGTGGTCCTGGACCAACGGGTGGTAACGATTTTGGAAAGCAATCAAATCAGAATCGCCAATCAGGTGGGTTTAATGAGGACCCGTTTGCTAATGATGGGAAACCGATTGATATCTCTGATGATGATTTACCGTTTTAATCCCTCTTCTACATTTAGCCAACAAGTAAGATTAAAATAATTTTTGTGAAAGGAGTGCTGTCAAATGGCTCGTCGTGGTCGTCCAAAGCGTCGTAAGGTTTGTTTCTTTACAGTAAACAAAATTACGAAAATCGATTATAAAGACACTGATCTACTAAAGCGTTTCATTTCAGAGCGTGGTAAAATCTTACCTCGTCGTGTAACTGGAACGTCTGCAAAGTATCAACGTCGTCTTACAATTGCAATTAAGCGTGCTCGTCAAATCGCTCTATTGCCTTATGTTAATGATGTGAACTAATAAAAAACACAGTAGGATGAAGCCTACTGTGTTTTTTATTTCGTTTTCTACGAAATTATTCGCTTGGTCGGTATTAGAAAGTATTTCACTTTTATGTCATCGATGTTCCTGGACTTTAAATTTATTAATAAGTGCGCTAAAATAGACAAGGATATGTGAAAGTGTCAAAAGTAAGAAGGTTTTGTAAGGGAAAAAATGAGGTGACTAAGTGAAACGAACGAGAACACTTACAGAGGGAGCCATATTAGCCTCTCTTTTTACAGTTTTTTTGCTAATTAATCTTTATGTTCCGCTAATTAGCATTGTTACATTATGGGTTTTGCCATTACCATTTGTTATTTTTGTAGTAAGAAGAGGATTAAAGCCAGGTCTTATGTTGTTTGCGACTGCCTGTGTACTTTCATTTGTCGTCGGAGGGCTACCAGGGTTACCGTCAGCACTTCTTTTTGGGAGTGCCGGGATTATCATAGGAGAATTGTATCGACGTAAATTAGAGGGGTTCTCCATCCTTATAGGTGGAAGCCTTATGTATACATTTAATATGCTCATTGCATATTTAGCGTTAGTCTTATTTATGGATGAGAATCCGATGACATTTTTTGCTAATCTAATCCGTGAGCAAATTGCCATTTCGGAGTCAATGCTAGAAGGCTTTGGACAATCTACAGAAAACCTTGACCAACTATACCAATTGCTTGATATGCTTGTTTATCTAGCACCTGTTATGATTATCATGATGGGTCTTATTTTAGCGATAATTACAATTATGCTCTCAACTTTGATACTTAAACGATTAGGGCATGAGGTAAAAGGATTGCCCCCTTTTAGGGAATGGAGTTTCCCCAAGTCCTTTTTATGGTACTACTTAATTGTGATAGTCATTGCAATGGTTGGTGTAGAGGAGGGAACCACCTTCTTTCTCATCGTTTGGAACCTGCTTCCTCTTCTTGAAGTAGTTTTAGCTATTCAAGGGTTAGCTGTGGTTTTTTATTATTGTCATTCTAAGAGTTTGAATAAAGCCTTGCCGATATTTATTGTCATTGCTGCGATAATTTTAGCCCCGTTGCTTTACATAATACGTATATTGGGGATTATAGATTTAGGCTTTGACCTAAGAAATCGATTTATGAGTAAGAAAAAATAGGAGCTGACATTATGCCAAAGTTCTTAATGAAACGGTGGCACGGCTACCACATCCTTAGCCTATTTATAGTCGCGGCCTTGTTTATAAGTATTTTAACGTACTATCAATGGAAAATAGGAGTAGTTGGTTTTTTAATTTTAGGTTTGATGGTCATTTATACAATTCAAGCAAGAATAGTATTTGAGAGTGATTTAGAAGACTATATCTCGACGTTGACTTATCGTGTTAATAAGGCGGGAGAAGAAGCTGTAACGAGAATGCCTGTAGGAATCTTGCTTTATAATGAGGCATTACACGTGCAATGGATGAATCCATTTATCACCACAACGTTTGGTAAGGTTTTACTTGACCAAAGCTTAGATGAGCTTAGTGAGGATTTAGTGGCACTTCTTCTTCAAGATGAAGTTGATGATGACGTCGTACAGATAAATGATGCATATTATCATGTCTTAATTAAACGTGATGAACGACTTCTTTATTTCTTTGATGTGACGGATAAAGAAGAGGCGAAAGAACTGTTTGAAGAAGCTCAAACTGTTATTGCTTTAATTTTTTTAGATAATTATGATGAGGTTACTCAAGGAATGGATGATCAAGTTCGTAGCAGTTTAATGAGTCAAGTAACTGCATCCTTAAATCAGTGGGCTACAGAACATGATATCTTCCTACGACGAACGGCATCTGACCGTTTTGTAGCTATCCTAAATAATAAGTCATTGCAGCTAGTCGAGGAAAATCAATTTGATATTATTGATGAGATTAGAGAGATTACTGGAAAAGAAAAGGTACCGATTACGTTAAGTGTCGGGGTTGGAACAGGAGAAACCTCATCAAGAGAAACTGGGAAACTTGCCCAGTCAAGTCTTGATTTAGCATTAGGACGTGGTGGGGATCAGGTTGCCATTAAAAGAAAAAATGGTAAAGTTCAATTTTATGGTGGGAAATCAAATGCGATGGAAAAAAGAACTCGCGTTAGAGCAAGAGTTATTTCTCATGCATTAAGGGATTTCGTCCTCGAAAGTGATCGCGTCATCATTATGGGTCATAAAAATCCAGATATGGATGCAATCGGAGCTTCGATTGGTGTATTGAAAATTGCCAATGTTAATGACAGAGATGGATACATTGTGCTTGATCCAAATGATATAAATCACGATGTCCAAATGCTTATGGAAGAAGTTGAGAAACACGACCACCTTTGGTCTCAATTTATGACCCCTGAAGAAGTGCAGGAGCAAATAACCGAACGTACCCTACTCGTTGTCGTGGATACACATAAGCCTTCGCTTGTTATGGATCCAAGTTTATTACAACGAATTGAAAGAATTGTTGTTCTAGACCACCATCGTCGTGGTGAAGAGTTTATTGAAGATCCAGTTTTAGTTTATATGGAACCTTATGCGTCTTCAACAGCAGAGCTAGTAACTGAGCTTCTGGAGTATCAGCCGAAACAGTTAAAAATGGACCGTCTTGAGGCTACAGCACTGTTGGCCGGGATTATCGTTGATACGAAAAGTTTTGCTGTACGTACGGGAGCAAGGACATTTGATGCGGCATCATTTTTACGTTCAAATGGTGCAGATACAACACTTGTTCAAAAACTATTAAAGGAAAATTTGGACCAGTATGTGAAAAGGGCTAAACTTGTGGAGCATGCTGATTATTATTTAAACGGGTTTGCCATAGCCACAGCTCATGAAGAAGAGACGTTTAGTCAAATTGTGATTGCACAAGCAGCAGATACCCTTTTAATGATGAAGGATGTATTGGCTTCGTTTGTTATCTCAAAACGAAATGATGGGATCATTAGTATAAGTGCTCGTTCCCTTGGGGATGTCAACGTTCAAGTCATTATGGAACGAATGAATGGCGGTGGACATTTGACAAATGCTGCAACTCAATTAGAAAATGTCTCAGTTGACGAAGCAAAAGAGATGCTTCAAGAGGCAATTGATATTGATTATAGAGGAGGACAAGAAATATGAGAGTGATTTTTTTGGAAGATGTTAAAGGTAAAGGAAATAAAGGAGAAACAAAAAATGTGTCAGAAGGCTATGCTAGAAATTATCTTCTGCCAAACAACTTAGCGGCTGAAGCAACAAAAGGTAATATGAAGAATTTGGAAGCGCAAAAAAAGAGTGAACAGAAGAAAGCTGAAGAGGAGCTGGCTGCAGCAATTGCTTATAAAGAAGAATTAGAAGCACTAACGGTGGAAATTAAAGCAAAATCTGGTGAAGGTGGTCGTTTATTTGGTGCGGTGTCAACAAAACAAATTGCGGAAACACTTTCCGGATTGAAAAAGAAGGTGGATAAGCGTAAAATAATGTTGAACGATCCAATTCGTTCACTTGGATTCACGGATGTGCCGATTAAAATTCATCCAGACGTGATTGCTACTGTGAAGGTTCATGTCGTTGCAGAATAATATATAGTTTAGATGGTTGATTTCTAGTTAAATCAACCATCTTGTTTATTTCAGCATTATATAACTAGTAACAATCAACATAGATTAATAAACCAAGAGTTGGAAAGGAATGACGGAGATGAGTGACTTATTTGCTGACCGTACGCCACCTCAAAATATTGAGGCTGAACAAGCCGTTTTAGGTGCGATATTCTTAGCGGATGAAGCACTTGTGACCGCATCAGAGCGTTTAATGCCGGAGGATTTTTACCGTGCTGCTCATCAAAGAGTATATCAAGTAATGCTAGATCTTGCTGGAAAGGGGGAACCTGTTGACCTCGTGACGGTTACAGCAGATCTCCAAGACCGGAAATGGTTAGACGATATTGGTGGCGTCTCGTATTTAGGTGATTTAGCAAATGCGGTCCCAACAGCGGCAAACATCGAGTATTATAGCAGAATTGTTGAAGAAAAATCAGTCCTGCGACGTCTGATTAAGGTTGCTACAAACATAGCAGCAGACGGCTATACAAGTGAAGATGAAGTCGATGCGATACTAGATGAAGCGGAAAAGACAATTCTAGATGTATCGCAACGAAAAAACACAAGTGCATTTATTTCAATTAAGGATGTTCTCGTCGAAACATACGACAAAATTGAAATGCTTCAAAATCATAAAGGTGATATAACCGGGCTTGCAACAGGTTTCTTGGAGCTAGATAAAATGACAGCTGGATTTCAACGAAATGATTTAATTATCGTAGCAGCCCGTCCTTCTGTAGGTAAAACAGCCTTTGCTTTAAATATTGCTCAAAATGTTGCAACGAAAGTGGATGAGAATGTAGCGATTTTTAGCTTAGAGATGGGGGCAAGTCAGCTTGTTCAGCGGATGCTTTGTGCAGAAGGAAATATTGACGCTCAACGCATGCGTACGGGTGCATTAACGGCAGAAGATTGGCAAAAACTAACGATGGCCATGGGGAGTCTTGCAAAAGCAGGTATATATATTGACGATACCCCAGGGATTAAAGTCAATGATATTCGCGCTAAGTGTCGCCGTCTGAAGCAAGAACAAGGTCTTGGAATGGTTATGATTGATTATCTTCAATTAATCCAGGGAAGCGGCCGTGGGGGCGAAAACCGTCAGCAGGAAGTATCTGAAATTTCGCGGACATTAAAGGCAATTGCCCGTGAGTTAGAGGTTCCAGTTATCGCTCTTTCTCAGCTTTCACGTGGAGTAGAATCACGACAAGATAAGCGACCAATGATGTCTGATATTCGTGAATCGGGAAGTATTGAGCAAGATGCTGATATCGTGGCGTTTTTATACCGCGATGATTATTATGATAAGGAATCTGAAAATCAAAATATTATTGAGATTATTATTGCAAAACAACGTAATGGCCCAGTGGGAACAGTCGAGTTAGCATTTATTAAAGAGTATAATAAATTTGTAAATTTAGATAGGCGACATGATGAACGAAGTATGCCACCTGGTGCTTAGAAGTGGGTCTAGCCTTTACAAGAAGGTTAGCCTTCTTTTTTATAATTAGCGAACAAAACAAAAGAGATTTATAATAATTGTTCGTGTTTCATTGACTCCCCCCCTAGTCCTTGGTATACTATGTAATGGTTTTGGAAAATTTCTCGGCTCGTACGTCCGAGGCGGAGGTGCAACAGATGTCATCAGTTGTTGTAGTAGGTACTCAATGGGGCGATGAAGGTAAAGGGAAGATTACAGATTATCTTTCTGAAAAAGCTGAAGTCGTTGCCCGCTATCAAGGTGGAAATAATGCAGGACATACAATCGTGTTCGGCGGAGAAAAATACAAGCTTCATCTCATTCCATCTGGAATATTTTATAAAGATAAAATCTGTGTTATTGGAAACGGAATGGTTATCGATCCAAAGGCAATCATTGAGGAATTAGCATATTTACATGAGCGTAATGTTGATACAAGTAATCTTCGTATTAGCAATCGTGCCCATGTGATTCTTCCTTATCACCTTAAGCTCGACATCGTTGAAGAAGAGCGTAAAGGTGCAAATAAGATTGGAACAACGAAAAAAGGGATAGGTCCTGCTTACATGGATAAAGCAGCACGTATCGGAATTCGTATTGCCGACTTATTAGATAGAGAAGTCTTTGAAGAGAAATTAGAGCGCAATCTAGCTGAAAAAAATCGTCTTTTTGAAAAGTACTATGAAGTAGAAGGCTTTACAAAAGAAGAGATTCTTGAAGAATATTTCGAATATGGGCAGCAAATTGCGAAGTATGTAACAGATACCTCGGTTGTCTTAAATGATGCATTAGATGAAGGACGTCGCGTTCTATTTGAAGGGGCGCAGGGGGTTATGCTTGATATTGATCAAGGTACCTATCCTTTTGTTACATCTTCAAACCCAATAGCCGGTGGTGTGACGATTGGTTCAGGTGTAGGACCAACGAAAATCAACCATGTTGTAGGTGTGTCAAAAGCTTATACAACACGTGTTGGGGACGGTCCATTTCCAACGGAGCTCCATGATGAGATTGGGGATCGTATTCGTGAAGTAGGAAATGAATATGGAACAACCACAGGGCGTCCTCGTCGAGTTGGTTGGTTTGACAGTGTGGTCGTACGTCATGCTCGTCGAGTAAGTGGATTAACAGATTTATCATTGAATTCAATTGATGTTCTGACAGGTATTCCAACATTGAAAATTTGTACTGCTTATACGTATCGTGGAGAAATTATAGAATCGTTCCCTGCTAGTCTAAAAATGTTAGCAGAATGTAAACCTGTGTATGAAGAGTTACCAGGATGGGACGAAGATATTACAGGTGTGAAATCTCTTCATGATCTTCCAATTAATGCACGTCATTATATTGAAAGAGTGTCTCAGTTAACAGGAATCCCATTAACAATTTTTTCTGTAGGACCAGATCGCAACCAAACAAACCTTGTACGTGGTGTTTTTGCGTAAGTAATGTAAGAACGCAAGGTAGAAAATCCCTTGCGTTCTTGATTATTTTTCGGTATCCTTTAAGCAACACATAAAGTTTTTTTAAAAAAATTTTAAAAGAGTATTGCAAGGGTAACTTTATTGTGTTATTATAAATCTTGTCGCTAAGAGATAACGGCGAACAAGACATCAAGAGCCATTAGCTCAGTTGGTAGAGCATCTGACTTTTAATCAGAGGGTCGAAGGTTCGAATCCTTCATGGCTCACCATTTATTTTATTAAGTGGCCCGTTGGTCAAGCGGTTAAGACACCGCCCTTTCACGGCGGTATCACGGGTTCGATTCCCGTACGGGTCACCACTACAATTTTATTTGGTCCGGTAGTTCAGTTGGTTAGAATGCCTGCCTGTCACGCAGGAGGTCGCGGGTTCGAGTCCCGTCCGGACCGCCATTTTTCTAAAATGGCTTGGTAGCTCAGTCGGTAGAGCAATGGACTGAAAATCCATGTGTCGGCGGTTCGATTCCGTCCCAAGCCACCATCTTTAAAAGTTAAAGCCTTACTAGTGTTGGCATGGACAATATATAATTGTGCCGGTCTAGCTCAATTGGTAGAGCAACTGACTTGTAATCAGTAGGTTGGGGGTTCAAGTCCTCTGGCCGGCATCGTTTCTTATAAAGCGCATAGGCGTTTTTTTTTTGTAGTCGAAGAGATGACTACTATTAAGACTTTCTACTATTAGGTGGGAGGTCTTTATTTATTGAAGAGAAAACGGACAATAAGGTTAGATATAAGTAGATTTCACTATTGTAATGAAGGCTTTTTCTAATTACCAGAGGTTCCTAAATACGTTAGTGGTTTAGTTATGTTAGAATATGGAGAGAAACTGAGAATAGGAGCGAACTTGGATATGGATAAGCATATATTAGTAGTAGATGATGAAAAACCAATCGCTGATATTTTGAAATTTAATTTAGAAAAAGAAGGCTTTGAAGTAACCTGCGCATACGATGGTCTTCAAGCGATTGAATGTGTTCAAAAAATAGAGCCTGATTTAATTTTGCTTGATATTATGATACCGCATAAAGACGGCATGGAAGTTTGCCGTGAGGTTCGAAAAAAATATGATATACCGATTATTATGTTAACTGCAAAAGATTCAGAGATTGATAAGGTGTTAGGGCTCGAGCTAGGGGCCGATGATTATGTGACAAAGCCTTTTAGTACACGTGAGCTTCTTGCACGAGTAAAAGCTAATCTACGCCGTCAAAAGGTAAGTGATGATTTACCTTCTCAGAAGGAACTTTCTGTAGGAGAATTAACGATTTATCCTGAGGCATATCAAGTGAAACGACGCGGAGAAACGATTGAGTTAACACATCGTGAGTTTGAGTTAATCCATTACTTGGCAAAGCATCTGGGACAAGTTATGACAAGAGAGCACTTGCTGCAAGCGGTTTGGGGATATGATTATTTTGGCGATGTTCGAACAGTCGATGTAACGGTCCGCCGTTTGCGAGAAAAAGTTGAGGATAACCCAAGCTTCCCAACTTGGATTATTACTAGACGAGGGGTTGGCTATTACTTAAGCCCACCAGAACAACAGGAGAGTTCTTAATGGAACGAAAGGTTGGCTTTTTTAAGTCGATTCAATTTAAGCTAATCGTCATTTATGTTTTACTTATTTTAATTGCGATGCAAATCATTGGCGTTTATTTTACAAAGCAGCTAGAGGAACAGCTAGTTTCCAATCACTTTACGATGCTAGATGAACGTGCTACCTTGCTCGTTTATAATTTGGCACAGGAACTTGTGAAAACAGGAGAAGAACGTAGCTCCCTTAGCTCAGATATTAATGCCTTGCTTCGTGATATTTTTTCTGTGGATAATGCAGAAGTCCAGGTAATAGATGGGAATGGTGTGGTACTCAGTACCTTAAACTTTGCAACGCGCCGTATCATAGGGCAACAAACAACAGAGGTAAGGGTGAAACGAGCCTTGTTAGGAAGCAAGGACCTTTCCCCAACGATTGTTAGGGATAAACAAACAGGCCATCGAATTCGAGTTCTTGCCCTTCCGATTAAATATGAGGATGAAGTAATCGGCGCTGTCTACATCGAGGCTTCAATTGAAGAGATTTATGAGCAAATGCAGGAAATTAATAATATTTTTGCAAGTGCAACATTTATTGCCTTGGCAATAACGGCAGTTCTGGTAATTTTACTTGCACGAACGATAACAGCGCCAATCATTGATATGAGAAGACAAGCGCTCCGAATGGGTCATGGAGATTTCTCTCGCCAAGTTACTGTCTATAGTACAGATGAAATTGGCCAGCTGGCCAAGTCTTTTAATGATCTTACACTTAAGTTACATGAGGCTACACTAACAAGAGACCGAGAGCAGAAAAAATTAAGCTCTGTTTTAACACATATGACCGATGGGGTAATCGCCACAGATGAAGCAGGCGTAATCATTCTAATGAACAAGCGAGCAGAGGAACTACTTAGTGTACCAAGTCGAAAAGTGATGAAGAAGCCTCTGACAGAAGTACTTCGCTTACCTAATGATTTAACAGTTGAAGATTTATACGATGAAACAGATTCGTTGTTATTAGACTTTAGTAGTGAAGAGAATGATTTTTTACTAGAAGCAAATTTCACAGTTATTCAAGAAGAGGATGGTCCAATTAATGGACTAATTACTGTGTTACACGATGTTACGGAACAAGAAAAAATTGAACAAGATCGACGTGAATTTGTAGCAAATGTCTCTCATGAGCTTCGTACGCCCTTAACAACAATGAAAAGCTATTTAGAGGCCTTAGAGGATGGAGCCCTTCGTGATGAGGAACTAGCACCAAGGTTTTTAGGTGTGACACAGAATGAAACAGAACGAATGATTCGTCTTGTTAATGATCTCTTGCAACTTTCGAAAATGGATAGCCATGATTATCGTCTCAGCTTTGACTGGGTTGATTTCAGCCAATTTTTCCACGATGTCATCGATCGATTTGAAATGGTTTCAGAAGATAAACATATTACGTTCACAAGAAATATTACCGGTCATGCAACGTATGTAAATATTGATCGTGATAAATTAACACAGGTGCTCGATAATATTATTTCCAATGCGATGAAATATTCACCAGAGGGTGGCAACATTACGGCAACATTGCTTCATCAAGGACACAATATTCGTGTTAGCATTTCCGATGAGGGTATGGGGATTCCAAGAGAGAGTCAATCAAAAATATTTGACCGTTTTTACCGAGTTGATAAAGCCCGTGCAAGAAGTGTTGGTGGAACTGGATTAGGACTGGCTATTGCAAAAGAAATGGTCCATGCTCACGGTGGCGAGATTTGGGTACAGAGTGAGGATGACCTAGGAACAACGATTTATTTCACGTTACCGTATTCAACATTCAAGGGGGGAGAGGCGTGAATTACGAACATGTCAAAACTGGTTTGCTCATGGGCTTGATTGGGCTAAGTATCATTTTGACTTGGCAGCTTTGGACTTTTCAGCCGGATATTGCCCTTCTTGAAGAAACAGAGACAATAGCTAGTGAACTAGGTGAAGAAAGAAGACTAACAGAAGTCATTAAACCCGAACAAGTCGTTGTCCATCATAGTAATGAGGAATTTAAAATTATGCCAAAAAGTCATCCTCGATTTGAAGACTTGTATGAGGATCTACTTGAATCTCGAATGGAGGAACCGGTTTTACTCGCAAATGGTTCGTTTCCCAATAATTCAAACCAACCAGGAATTGAAATCATTTTTCCAACCGCAATACCAGTTGATACTTTGTTGAATTTAATGCAAATTGACCGTGATAAATTTAGTTTACCGGTTAGTGATGTGAGTCGATTGTATTTGTACAAGGATCCTTCGAAAGAAGATTTATATATTCAGCTTTTATCACCAACTGACCAGCTAGTTGTTGAAGTAGAGACGGACATTTCAGTGCAGCAATTTAACGAGGTTTTTTTCGAATCAGAACAAGAGTATGTAGACGCTACACCATTAAACGCAGGATCAACGATGGCATCAGTTCTAAAAGAAGCTATTTATTTACCGAACGATCACGTAAAGAGCGAACGAATTTCTTATACAACAACGCCTTTATCTGGGGAATTTTTTATGCAGATTCTATTTAGTGATCCGAGCTCAGTTAAGCATTATCACCAGCCTGATGGTGAAGAATTCTTCACCGATGGAAATCGGATTATTAACATCCGCAATAATGGTGATTTCATGGACTATAGCAATCCTTTGCTCTCTGATAACCGTGAAAAAAGTAGTAAACATATTATTCAAAGCAGTTTTGAATTTATAAATGGACATGGTGGTTGGACCGATCCGTATGTGCTTTTTAATTGGTCTTCGTATGAATCGAGAGATGATGTTGAGTATCGCCATCAAATTAAAGGTACACCTGTTATCAGTTTTGAGGGACGGGATTTAATGGGCCTCAGAGTAAGTCGATCTGGCAATCAAACGATTAGTTACGTTCGTCCCCTTTTTGATTTAGACCAATACCCTATTGATGCGGTTGAACGTGTTGAATTACCATCAGGACAAGAGTTAGTAGAGCGACTATCCGAACAAGAGCACTTTTCCTTAAGAAATCTAGAAAAGGCCGTTATCGGTTACGAAATGACAAGACGGAATCCGACGTTTGTTTCGGTTGAACCTCATTGGTTTGTCCTTTACGATGGACGTTGGCAAAAGGTAACATTTAATCAGCAGGAGGAGGAATTAGATGAATTGGAGTAGAACGAAAACCATATTCATTATTACATTCCTTATGCTGAATGTGTTTCTTGTTTTGCAACTGATTGATAAAAATACAGCCAATCAAATTAGTTTGATCACCGAAGCTACGATTCAAGAACGTTTACGTGAAAATAATGTAACCATTGAAAGCGAGTTAACAGAAGAAGATTTATCAGGAGTACTCGTCGTCGGTAAATATATGGAGTTTGCTGAGGATTATGTGGATCAGCTGATTGATCAAGAAGCAAGAATCATTGAAGGAACAACTATTCTCTCTATTTTAGAGGAGCCTTATGTCTTGTCGGAAGAACAGTTTACAGACGATTTAACAAAATTCTTGGAGAGATATATACCAGAAGGAGCCGACTATCGCTTTGGTCGGTACAATCAGGATAATAATCAAATTCTTCTCTATCAAAAGTATGGAGATAAAACGGCTTATACATTAGGGGATGAACCTCTGGTTTTACAGTTAGATGAAAAAAATCAAATTAGAGGCTATCAACAACGTTATTTTGAATTTGAAGAACAGCCAGGACGTGAAAGAGAGATGTATTCAAGTTTAAAAGCAGTTGAAATTCTTTTGAATGATCAGCTTCTAAAAATGAATGTAACGATATCCGATATTGAGTTTGGTTATTATAGCTTTTTTAGTCCCCAAGGCGATGTTCAGGTGTTTGCACCGATGTGGCGAGTAACCGTTGAAGAGGATGTATTTCTAGTGAATGCAATTGATGGGTCTATCCAGCATTTGACGTAAACGAGTGAGTTTTAAAAGGTTAAAAAATTGGAGTGAACCGATATGACGTTACGGTTTAGTGTATTAGCTAGTGGTAGTTCAGGAAATGCCATTTATGTAGAAACAGAAAAGCAAAAGCTACTTATTGATGCAGGCTTAAGTGGCAAAAAAATGGACGAGCTCTTTCAAAAGGTGAATCGTGACCCAAAAGAATTGGACGGAATTCTTGTAAGTCATGAACATAGCGACCATATCAAGGGTGTAGGTATATTTGCTAGAAAGCATAAGCTACCAATTTATGCGAATGAAAAAACGTGGAGCGCGATGGAAGGACAACTCGGAACAATTGCGACAGAGCAAAAGTTTACGTTTGCAACGGGAGAAGTGAAAACGTTTGGAGATTTAGATGTCGAGTCATTTGGCGTCTCTCATGATGCAGCAGAACCGATGTTTTATGTTTTTCATCACGCCGATAAAAAGCTTGTTCTTGCTACGGATATGGGCTATGTAAGTGAACGAATTAAAGGGACGATTCAAGGCGCGGATATGTTTATCTTTGAATCAAATCACGATTTGAATATGCTAAGAATGGGACGATATCCTTGGAATGTAAAGCGTCGTATCTTAAGTGATGTTGGACATGTATCGAATGAGGATGCAGCACTCGCCCTTTCTGAAGTAATTGGTGAGAATACGAGTCGAATTTATTTAGCCCATTTAAGCCTTGATAATAACATGAAGGACTTAGCTAGGCTTACCGTGGAACAGGTTCTTAAGGAGCAAGGTATGGCGGTAGGAGAGCAATTTGAAGTCTATGATACAGATCCGCTTAAGCCGACAGCACTCGCCGTTGTTTAACTAAAAAGGTATTCCAAAGGTCTTATTAACCTGTTGGGATACTTTTTTTGCATGTTAAGCTTTCTAAGTGAAAGGAAATTGAGATTCAGTTAGCTAGTTCTATACTGCTTCTCTACTATGTTGTTTGGGGATTATGCACCAATTTTGTTGGCAATTCTATAGAAGTATCAAAAATAATCGAAAATAAATTAACATGGTAGAAAAGTCCGACATAAGCGATATAATAAGAATATATACGCTAATAATTAATGTGAACAGGAAGGGGTAAATGTCATGGGCTATTATGATAATGTGCCGGAACAGGCTATGAGACAAAGAGCTCCAAAACGAGGTTCAGGTTTGGCAGCTTTTATAGGAGCAGTCATTGGGGGATTGGTTGTTCTCTTTTCAATACCTGTATTATCAAATTTTGGCTTTCTTCCTTATGAAATACAGACAGGTGGAGAAGCTCCCGCTATAACAGAAGAAGCTCCTCAAGAAGGACTACAACAAACGGTCAATTATGCAATAAATTCCGATATTACAGAAGCAGTCGAAAAGGTATCCGATGCAGTCGTGGGTGTCGTGAACTTACAAGAATCTAACTTTTGGTCAGAAGAAGCAAGTGAAGGAACAGGATCAGGTGTGATCTATAAAAAGGAGGGGGACCGCGCATTTGTTGTGACCAACCACCATGTTATTGATCGCGCAAACGGAATTGAAGTTAGTCTAGCAGATGGTTCTCGAGTTCCCGCAAAATTACTAGGATCGGATGTTATTACTGATTTGGCTGTTCTCGAAATTGACGGTAGTCAAATTGAAACAGTGGCTGAGTTTGGGAATTCTGATTCACTTAGAGTAGGAGAGCCAGCCATTGCGATTGGAAATCCACTTGGACTCCGGTTTTCGAGTTCTGTAACACAAGGAATTATTAGTGCTAAAGAACGAAGTATTCCTGTTGATTTAACGGGAAATGGCCAAATTGATTGGCACGCTGAGGTTCTGCAAACAGATGCTGCGATTAATCCGGGTAATAGTGGTGGAGCCCTCTTAAACATTGAAGGTCAAGTTATTGGAATTAATTCAATGAAAATTGCCCAAAGTGCGGTTGAAGGAATTGGATTTGCTATTCCAACAGCGATAGCTTTACCGATTATAGAAGATCTTGAACGCTTTCAGGAAGTACAGCGTCCTCAGTTGGGTGTTGGCATTCGTTCTTTAAGCGAAATTTCAAGTTACCACTGGCAGGAAACATTGAAGCTACCTTCAGAGGTAAAGGCTGGAGTCGTCATAACAAGCGTGGCTCCTACATCGCCAGCCGAAAAGGCTGGAATTCGGGAGTACGATGTTATTGTTGAGATTGATGGAGAAGCGATTGAAGACGGTCATGGTCTTCGCAAGTTTTTATATACGGAAAGAAAAATTGGCGACCAAGTCGAAGTAACAATTTATCGAGAGGGTAAGCGAGAAACGCTCACGGTTCAACTAGCAGAGCAACAAAGCTTTTAAAAATAAATTGTGGATAAAGAACTTCCTACGGGGAGTTCTTTTTTATGCACAAGTATCCACGAGTAGAAAAGATGGTATGCTATAATAAATGTGAAATGAAGAAAGGACGTGAAGGCCTTGTACAGTGCATGTGAAGAACATATTGATCTAGCCATGGATATCGTTATAGATGAACACGAAGCAGCACCAATTATTGAAAAGTACACAGCTGAAGAAACGTTATCCACAGTGTGTAACTTTTGCGCAGAACCCGCTATTTATCAAATTTCAAAGTAATTAGTTATTAACATTGTTGATATGTGGATAACTTCTGTGGATAACTATTGTGGAAGGAGTCATACACATTGTGAATATCTCAATTATTACCGTTGGGAAGTTAAAAGAAAAATATTTAAAGCAAGGAATCGCTGAATATACGAAACGGCTCAGTGCATACGCAAAAATTGACGTCGTCGAAGTTCCTGATGAAAAAGCCCCCGAAAACCTCAGTGATGCTGACATGCGTCAAATCAAACAAAAAGAAGGAGAGCGAATCCTAGCAAAAGTGGGGATGGATACACACGTCATTGCTTTGGCAATTGAGGGAAGCATGCTCACTTCTGAGCAATTAGCAACAAATCTGGACAAGCTGGCAACGTACGGAAAAAGCAAAGTAGCTTTTATTATCGGTGGATCACTCGGGTTATCGGATGAGGTCATGAAACGAGCGGATGACACCTTATCATTTTCAAAAATGACATTTCCTCACCAATTGATGAGGTTGGTGTTGGTGGAGCAAGTTTATCGTGCATTTAGGATAAATAGGGGTGAACCGTACCATAAGTAAGGTTTTTTTGTTTATTTAAAAGAATTTTATAGTAACCTACATAATACTAAAAAGGTTGGAAAAAATAAAAAAAAGGAGGTTTTCAATAAATGAAAAAGTTCGTCTTAGTATTTTTCTTAACCTTTTCTGTTTTTTCGTTAGCGGGTTGTGGAAATGAAGTACCTGAAGAAGGTGAACCAATTGAAGAAATAGAAATGGAAGAAGAGAATGGCCAGATTGAAGAAGTAGAAATAGAAGAAGAGGATCAAATTGGTGACGGCGAAATAATTGATGAGTAACCGTTTACCTATTCAGCAAAAGGGGGTGTGTCGTAAGGTTGATTTTTGACCTTATGGCACAACCGCCTAAGTAATATGAGTACGCAAAATCAGTGAATTTGCGTACTTAATTTTTGCCTATTGTAACATTGTAGTCAAACCACGGCATTTGGGTTTCATTCATCAAAGGGCGCTTCGAATCATATTATGCTCGATTGTCAAACAGACAGGGGCTCCCGACGTTTCACTTTTAGCACCTATTTTGATTTGATGAGAGGGAACAATCAATATTGACAAAAGGGGAATCCCGTGATGGTTTGAAATCAATTGATATGAATGGAGGGTTAAGTGGCTAACTAATTTTTCGAAATTTCTTTGCACAATGAATAGAATAGCACTGAAGGGCTATGTTGTGTGCATAGTAATCGAAGAATGGTTTGCCTCTAGGTAACCCAATTTAGGCATATGTGATTTGAGGTAAGGACTACCTCTACCTTGGACTTGTATGTACTATAAGAAGAAAAATGACCCATATAATTCTACCAGGTGATGGACAAAGACTGGATACATGTACTTATTAGATATGGTATTAAATTCATCATCGGGTTTAATTAACGAGTTCATTCATTACTTCTTTCTCGATTACTGTAAACACAGGCAGCTAGCCTGTGTTTTTTATTTGTAATTAGAGAGGAGATATTTCAATGAATCAACATCTAGTCAAATTTAAGGGAATCGAAATATCTACCGAAAATTTCGGAAATCCGGACAATCCAGCCATGTTATTAATTATGGGGGCTCAAGCATCAATGATTTGGTGGGAAGAGGAATTCTGTAGGCGCTTAGCAGACAAAGGACACTATGTAATTCGCTATGATAATCGTGATGTCGGTCGATCTACAATATACGAACTTGGCAATCCCGCATATACTTTTGAAGATATGGCCGATGATGCTGTTCAAATACTCGATGTATATCAGATTGAGCAGGCTCATATTGTTGGCATATCAATGGGCGGCATGCTAACTCAAATCATATCTCTGCGGCATTCCGAAAGAGTTTTAACTGCTACGCTGATTTCAACATCTAATTTTGCTCAGAATCTCCCTCCGATGGAGAAAAAGGTCATGGACTACTTTTCCAATGCAGGAGCAACAGATTGGACGAATGAAGAATCGGTTGTTGAATTTTCAGTTGGTAAATGGAGAGTTCTAGCAGGTTCAACGCATAAATTTGACGAAGATAGAATATATAATTTAGCAATAGAAGAAGTAAAAAGAAGTAACAATATGGCCAGTATGAATAATCATGGTGTGTTAACAGGTGGCGAAACATACTTGGTAAGGACTGGTGAAATAAACGTTGCTACTCTAGTTATCCATGGTACGGAAGATCCAATTATCCCCTTTGAGCACGGAATAGCCCTTGCTAAAGAAATTCCAGGAGCTATTTTACTTGCATTGGAGGGTACTGGGCATGAGCTTCACTTTGACGACTGGGATACAATAATCGACGCTATATCAAAACACACTGCGAAACCACACCGAATTAACTAGCGGCTCTATATGGTTGAATGGAAAGGAGCCCTGCTCAGTAACACAAATGGGCCATAAATTTAAGGAGTGAGTTTATGAATAAGAAGAAGGATGTATATTTGATGTGGGCTGCTTATACGGCATGTGGTGCAGCACTCCTTCCTGTATGCGCTGCCTCATTTTTGGTGGGGGCTTGGGATCTCAATGGCATTTCCAGGAGATTACAATGCGGCTCCTGATGATCCAGTATCTCAGATTATTGCCTACTGGCTTATGGGGTAGTCAGTGTTGGTGCTGCACTGTTTGCCCTAGCTTTCGTCCATTCTTGGGGTCAGCGTATTCCCCGCATGATATTGCTTATCCCTGCTTGGATTGCTTCTATCGGGCTTATTACATGGGGACTTGGATTCGTTTACCTACGATTTTTCTTGGCCATCGGTCGCGTGTTGTCCGCTCCTGAATTTGTTCTTCAGGATACAAATCCTCGTGCTATCGGATGGGGAGTGTTTTGGTATAGTCTATTTGTTATTTGGGGTATTTCTTTGTGGATAGCGGCCCGGAGATTTTATAAAACTGCCGCTTTTGCTAAACCTTCCAGAACCCTGGAATGAGATTTCTTGAATAGTAAAACCACGCTGAAGCAAGATTACCCCGCTTCCAAAAGTTAGTCTGTATAAAGAGTTTATCACTTTTCCTTTTATACACGTTTTACCTATATATAGAATAGAATGAGTAATAAATATCAGAGGATTGATAAATATGCTCAACACATTACCGGTAAATATTAAAACAGTTGAAGTTAGCGGCGGGCCGGATAAAAAGATCTATTATCCCCAAGTAACTGGCATGCAAAATCAGGAATTTGAAAAATCAATGAACGAGGCGATTGCTTCTCAAACCCAGCAACTTATAAATCAACAAGTTGGGAATATGCCAACATCTGTGGAAGAAATGATTGGGCTATATGAAATCAAAAACAATCAACGTCAAGTGCTCAGCTTATCACTCTCTAATTATACTTATCATTACCATGCTGCTCATGGAATGACGTATATAAAGTCTTTAACGTTTGACTTAAAAAAAGAAAAGCTATGTGAGCTGAAGGAATTGTTTAAGCCTGGAAGTGATTATGTCAAAAGACTTTCAACTTTAATTGATCTGCAAATCCAAAAACGTAATATTCAGCTTCTCGATAGTTTTACAGGTATTAAACCCAATCAAGATTTCTATATTGCGGACAAAGTCCTTGTCATCTATTTTCAACTATATGAACTCACTCCATACGTTTTTGGTTTCCCGATGTTTCCCATCTCCGTATATGATATCGTGGATATCATTGATGAAAATGGTCCACTTGGCCGTATGGCTGTTAGCAATTAATCAGTCAGTTGCTAGGATTTCAATACAAGGAGGGTCAGCCTCGAATATGGCTGGTATGAACATGGCCAATGAAACGATAGAGCAAATGAATTCAAACCAAGTTAAAATAGTGCAATTTATAAAACCCTATTATGGAGAAACCCACCCATAGTAGGGTTTTTTAGGTTCAGCGACAACAGGCCACTCATGCCAAGGTAAATTAGATCGTTATCATAGGCTTTCTAAAAATCTTTCATCTTATTTCTACGCTCATTACTTTAGTTACATTGTTTTAGGAGTCTTTTGAGCTACACTGATTTAAGTATCCTCTGATTAGGGAGGTAATCTGTAATAATAGGAGTGGGTAAATATGCGGAATAAGTTTTTGCAAGCGGGAGTAGGAATGCTTCTTGTAATGGTAATGTTCGCAACGACTGCCACAGCAGCCAGTTTTGCAACATCCGACTGGACGAAAAGCGGTCTCGGTACGACAGAAGTACTGGAAACGGACGATGACGGCATTCAATTTAAGTACGATTTAGTATCCACCAGCATATATTCAGGTCAGTGGTGGAACTTTGAAAGCACGGCGACATCGACAGAAACATTTGAATTTACATGGAGCTACAATTGGTTTCATTCCTGGTACCAGGCGCAGGCAAAGGTTTATGCTTATGCCGAAGGCCCGAACGGCACACAAGAAATCACGTTATATGATAACTGGGCAAGCTTCGATAATCCTGCCAAGCTTGAACTTACAGCGGGCTATAAGTATGGGTTTAAAGTTTTCGGGAAAAATTATGATGGAACAAAGACAGCAAGAGGAGACTTGAAAATTAATATTGTTGGAGATAAAACAGTTCCAACAGCAACGGTAAGTTATAGCAATGAGAACCCGACGAATCAAGAGGTCATCGCCACGATTACGCCGAGCGAATCAGTAACAGTTACAAATAACGGTGGATCTGTAAGTCACACGTTTACGGCGAATGGAGACTTCACATTTGAATTCGTGGATGCGGCAGGTAATATTGGTTCAACAACAGCAACAGTTTCGAACATAGATAAAGCAGCACCAATAATCACAGTCGGGTCATATGCTACAGATCCAACGAACCAAGACGTGGTCGTAACGGCTTCGACTAATGAAGGTACATTGAATGCAGCGAGTCATACGTTTACAGAGAATGGCGAGTTTACGTTCACAGCTGTTGATGCTGCAGGAAACGAAACATCAGAAACGATTACAGTTTCCAATATTGATAAGATAGCTCCGACTTTGACAGTAGAAGCGGATAAAACCTCGCTTAAAGCAAACGGTCATAAACTTGTTGACATTGGACTATCTTGGAATGTAGAGGATAAAGATTCCGGAATTGCCAGCGTTACATTACTTTCTGTAACTAGCAATGAACCTGACAACGGGTTAGGTGATGGAGATACAAGTAATGACATTCAAGGTGCAGATATAGGAACAGCCGATCAATCTATTCAGCTTCGGGCCGAAAGATCTGGTAAGGGCACAGGTAGACTGTATACCATTACTTATGAGGCAGTTGACTTTGCCGGAAATAAGGCAACTGCTTCAGTCGAAGTAACCGTTCCCCATAGTTCAAAAAAGTAAAGATAAAATAGAGACTCTTGAAACCCCTTAGTGGTATATACAGGCTTACCCCCGTATGTGCTACTAAGGGGTTTTTTTTCATTTTCATGAAGCATCTGTAACCAGATGCTATATACCTTTGAAAATATATATTTTCAAAGGTATATAGCTAATCCATTGCAAAAATAATATAATATAGAACACTGATGAACAAATGGTTTGCCCTTTGCTATTAACCCTAATAACATCTCAACTATTATAGATACTAGTCCCTTCTCGGTTTACATACTAAATCATTTCAGCTTACCAATAAATATTAACTCAGGAAAAATCTAATTGGAGGATGAATGAAAAAATGACTTTCCATCTCTATTTATTTAGTTTACTATTACTGGCTACCTGCTGTTCGTTATATATTTCATTTCTTGCATGGAGAAGAAGACGGTTTCCAATTGCAATTAGCTTATGTTTAGGAATGTTATCTGGGGCTTTCTATTCTTTTGGTTATGCGTTTGAAATTGCAAGTACTAGTCTAGAGCAAATTCAATTTTGGCTGAGAATCCAATATATTGGTATTTCCTTTGGTACTTTTATTTGGTTTATAATGGTGCTACAGTATACTGATTTTCAAGTGTTTTTTCGCAAGCAGCACTATATACTGATGGTGGTTGTACCAATAATAACGTTTATTACTCATAATACGAATCAGTGGCATTTTTTGTTTTATAAGGATATTATGATTGATACCACTTCGGATTTCCTACTTGCTGCTATTGTGCCGGGACCCTATTATATCCTTCATGTCTTGTATTCTTACCTCCTTTTTATTATTGGAATGGTTTTATTATATTGCATGTATCGTAAAGCCACCTTACATATGAAAAAGCAAATTGCTTTAGTTATGATAGGTTCAGTTGCACCGTATGGGATTACGCTTGTTTATTTAAGTGGGGTACTTCCTACTTCTTATGATATTTCGCCATTCAGCTTTCTTTTATCAGGTATTTTCTTTATGTGGGGTATCTACCAGTTTAATATGATGAAATTGTCTCCTCTAGCTTTTGAAAAGGCATTTGAATCGATGGAAGATGCCGTTATTTTATTAGATTTAGACAATAGTTTAATCCACTTTAACCAATCAGCAAAAAAAAGCTTCCCTGACCTAGATGATATAAAAGCGATTGGAAAGGATGCTGATAGTATATTTTCTGAGTATCCAAAACTCCTTTCCATCATTAACCAAATACCAACCATTGAGACTAAAGTAAGCTTAGGTAATCATTCAAATTCAACATATTATAATATTCAAGTAACATATGTCAGTAGTAAAAGGTTAAAGCCAGTTGCTAAAATGCTAATGTTAAGTGATGTAACTAAGTCTGTAAATGCGGAAGAGATATTACGTTCTAATGCGAAACAGTTAAAAGAATTGAATATGTTCAAAGATAAAATGTTTACGGTTGTTGCCCATGATATTCGGGATCCACTCGCTATTCTTATGAATTTGATGGAGTTATTAAAAGACGAGGTAAAGCTCTGTGAAGAGGACCACTCTGAAATCACCATGGAAATGGATAAACAAATTCAAAGAACATTTAATCTAGTGGAAAGTTTGCTTAATTGGTATCGAAATCAAAGTGGGCGAATTCTTTTTAACCCAATGACGTGGAACTTACAACAAATTGTGCAAACAAATATTCAATTTTTAGAGATACAAAGGGATGTAAAGAGTATTGAAATATCCACTGATATTTCAAATGACTTATATGTGCAAGCTGATAAACAAATGCTTGACTTGATTTTTCGAAATATTCTTACAAACTCGATAAAATACTCTGGTAACGGTGGGGAAATTATAGTGAAAGCTAGACAAGTTGAAGAAAAAATTATTATTTCTATAGAGGATATGGGAATAGGAATACACCAGGACCAAGCTAAGCGTTTATTAAAGGAAGAATATCCTGACTCTGTGAATGGGACTGGCGGAGAAGAAGGTTCCGGTATAGGCTTAACGTTATGTAAAGAATTTATTCGAGTAAATGGAGGAGATATTTGGTTCACTAGCATTGCTGGTCAAGGTAGTACCTTCTATTTTTCGATTCCATCTGCTGAGAGGGCAGTGACTCATCTAACGAATCACAGGGAAGGAGAAGTGCCAGATGAAAGTTATAATTATTGATGATGAAAATGCAATGCACCTAATAATGAAACGAATGCTTGCCAAGTTTAATGAAATAGAAATAGTAGGTCTGTTTCATGAAACAACGAGGGCCTATGAATTATTAATGGAAAAAGAAGTGGATTTGGCTTTTGTAGATATTCAAATGTCGAGGGAGAGTGGGCTTGATTTTGCAATACGTCTAAGAAAGAGTGGGTGGCTAGGAAAGCTGGTTTTTGTCACTTCTCATAAGGAGTATGCTTTACCCGCATTCAATGTTTATGCTTACGATTATATTGTAAAGCCAATTTCAGAAGAACGGTTACGAGAAACTCTCCGGAGAGTTTTAGCTGAAAAAGCTAATCAAGAAATTGAGGAAATAATACTAGAAAAGACCGAACAAAATGTACTTCCTTTTCTTGTGGAATCCCTCACGAAAAGAGAAATAGAAGTAATGCAATTAATGAGTAATGGATCTACTAATAAACAAATTGCAGTGGCACTTGGATTAAGAGAAGGTACAATAAAAAACCATATTGTTAACATTTTTGGTAAATTACAAGTGAAAAATCGAGTACGGGCGATTACAGTTGCAAAAAAGTTTAAATTGATTCACTAGGATAAGCTGGGTCTATTAATAGAGTATGAGGACAGCATCGGGTATGGCCGGCATGATGAGGGGGAATGAATATGGCCACTGCATTGATGAAGCAAATAAATCTGGACAAGGTGAGTCAAAATTAAACGAACCAGAGTCATCAAACGGCTTCCAAAGACGAGTGCTAGTTCTGCCTAATTATGGTAAAGAGAGGGGTGAAAGTAACGATTATTGTAAACCACAGAGATAAATCGGTGTAGCATCTAAAAGTAGCAGCAGATGCCTAGTGAGTCAAGTGCCCAGTTGCGCTTGACTCATTTTATTTGTTTAGTAAAAGGAGTATTTATAAGAGTAGGGTGAACCCCTGGTAAGAAAGAAGAACAATTGATAAAGTTTAACATGAGCATTCGTGGGTAAATAACTACTAATACGCTAAATCATCTAGTAGAGGAGGAGTTAAGATGCTCTGGACAATTATTTTAGCATTACTCGTACTTTGGTTAATTGGTGCCGTCGTTGGTTTTATGGGAAATATTATTCATATTTTACTTGTGGTCGTGTTAGTGTTAGTTATTATCCGACTTGTTCAAGGGAAGAAAATCATTTAGCGAATGACACCTATAGAAATAAAAGTCATAAAAAGCACCAATCTTAGCAGAGATGACTGAAAAAAGTTTATTTTACTTTTTTCAGTCCCTCATCTTGGGTGCTTTTTCTTTAACCTAAATTTCAAAAAAAATGAATAGAGGAATTCGCATGAAACGCATACGACAATTTATGTTATTTATAGTACAAGTAATTACCCTCTACCTTGCTGCTTTTTCAGACTACTCAAGCAGTATTAAAATTATTTCTCTTCTTGTTTATCTGATGACTTTATTTTCTATTTCATATGTGCTGATGTTAGAAAATCGTTCACCTTATAAAACTCTTCTCTGGATTTATTCACTTTTTTTCTTTCCAATCGTCGGTTATATCTTTTTTATCTACTCAGGGCAGCTAGAAGTTAAAGGACATCTTTTTCGAAGCAAGCGCGAGCAGGCAACTGAATTGATAGGTAATCAATTTTCATTTAAGCCTTCTTCACAATGGAATACTCTCCCCGAAACCGAGCAAAGCTTATCACGGTTAGTCGAGAAATTTAGTAAAAATCAAATTAGCTTCCATACCTCTTCAAAGGTTTTAAAAAATGGAAATGAAACCTATTCTGCTATAATAGAGGCGATTAAGCAAGCTGAACATTACGTTCACTTAGAATATTACACCTTTAGGTCTGATCAAATTGGGCAAGAGATTATTGACCTGCTGTGTAGTAAAGCTAAAGATGGAGTTGAAATTCGGTTTATTTATGATGCATTCGGAAGTAGTTCGTTATCTATGAAAGCATTAAATCAAATGAAGGAAGCTTGTATTGAAGCTCACTGTTTCCTTCCTGTTAAGTACGGATTCTTTAATCAGAAAATAAACTTTCGAAATCACCGAAAAATCATTATAGTCGATGGTGAGGTTGGATTTGTTGGGGGTTTAAATATAGGCGAGGAATATTTGGGGCAGAATACGCGAATTGGATTTTGGCGAGATACCCACCTTATATTAAAAGGGGAAGCAATTAAATCACTTCAAAAAACATTTGTATTAGACTGGGCATTTGTTTCAGGTGAAACTTTATTAGAACAGAAGTATTTTTTAACAAATCTAGTTGAAGACAATCGAGGCGGTATACAAATTATTTCGAGTGGTCCAGATTCATCTACTCAAGGATTGATAGGCGAGTTATATTACGCTATTTTGACATCGGCAAAAAAATCAATCCTGATAGCAACACCGTACTTTGTACCTAATAAAGCAATTCGAACGGCATTATCAATGGCAGCTTTAAAAGGGATTAATGTGAAAGTATTGGTACCTGAAATAAATGATGGCTTTTTAACTCAATATGCAACAAGGTCGTATTTTTCAGAGATGCTTTATCATGGCATCGAAGTATATATGTATCAAAAGGGGTTTCTACATCAGAAAGTGATTATTATTGATGAAGAGTTTGCGTCTGTGGGAACAGCCAATCTTGATATTAGAAGTTTGCATTTGAATTTCGAGGTGAATGCTTTTCTTTTTGAAACCGAAAGCGTGAAAGATCTTGTCGATCATTATAAAGAAGATATGCTCGATAGTATTAAATTAGACAGAGCCACTTATAAAGAACGCGGTCTCATCTTAAAGACAAAGGAATCTTTTGCTCGTCTTTTTTCTCCTATTTTATAAACGAAACCTCAAGGTCTACACTTAGCAGAGAACGATAAGTGGGGCGATTTACTTAAAGTAAAATAAAAGTCCCCCCTAAATTCGTATTTCAATAATACGTACATAGAGAGGAGAGGTGCAATTTCCACTAATTATATAAATAAACGGTATCAGACAAATCGCAGCCGGTAAAAAGAATATAGATTTTTAACGGTTACCTTTAATACAGAATAGACTGGAACAGCTATTAAAACCCCAATGAATCCATACAGATTACCTGCTACTAGCAATAATAAAATAACGGTTAAAGGATGTATGGATAGTTTGTTACCGATGATTAGCGGCGAAACAAAGTTTCCTTCTAATTGTTGGACAATGATTAATAGAATCAAAATCTTTACGCTCATAAAAGGGTCTGTCATAAGAGCAATCACAATGGCTGGTAGTATCCCGATCGCTGGTCCTATGATTGGTATAACTGCTGTGACGATTACAATAATTGATAAAACTAAAGCATAATCTATTCCAATGATAAGGTAGCCAACGTACATTAGAACACCATTTACAAAGGCGACTAACATTTGTCCACCTATATATGTTGAGAGTGTCTCATCAATATCATGTAGTAACCTTTTTCCTTCTTCCTTATGCTTTTCAGGTAGGAAGTTTAAAAGAAAGGGCACTAACTTGTGACCATCCTTTAAAAAGTAAAATAATACAAAAGGAATGATTAGCATTACAGTTATAAAGCTAGTGATTGCAGATAAAATAGTGGCTACATCATTTCCCAGACGTTTACTTTGATTTGCTAAGTAGGTAAGTACTCTGTGTTTTACTTCTTCATAGGAAAATAGGCCAAAATTGTTTTCATCGATTATCTGTTTGGTCTGTTTTTCATTTTCTTCTACTATTGAGGGGAACTCTTCCACAAATTCTGTAGCTTGATTTTTAACAGTGTCACCTATAACGACGCCTCCTACCATTACACTCCCTATCATGACTAAAAACACGAATAAAATTGCTAGCTTACGGGGGAAGTATTTAGATTTTGAAAGGAAAGAGACGACTGGTTTTAATATATAGTACAAGAAGCTAGCAAAAAACAAAGGGAAAAACAAGGTTATAATAAGACTTTTGATTGGGTGAACAATAAATTGAACTTCACTTAATAAGTAAATGACTAATAATATTAAAACGATACCCGATACATATTTAAAGAATGGGTGTTTAATCCACATAATATCCCTCCAAGGTCAAATAAAGAGTTTTATGTTCTTTTCCCATTCCTAGAATGAAATACACGTAAAAAGAATAAATAACAAGACGTTCAAATAAAATGTAAATTTCTTCATAGTAAGGTGTATACATAGATAACGCCCCGCTAAGCATTTATCTACTCAGGGGGGCGTAAGAGACTTTCATCTTTTAATTGGAGATTATCTCCACTTATAAGACTAATTTATAGGCGATATAAGCATTTGAACAAGACTTATTACTATAAATCGTTATTTTAAATCAACTACAATAAAGCATTGGTCATCACTTTTTTGGTAGTAATTCTTGGAGGTGTTTAGCGCTTCCACAATTTCATCCTTAAGTTTAGAGATAGGCAGAGATAGACTTTCGGTTAACAATTTACTTAAATGTTCGGAACCTAGAGGGTCAGTTACACCATCCGTATAAAGCAGAAGCCTTCCTCCCTTCCTATATGTAAAGGTATTTGTTTTAAATTCAATCCCTTCAAATGTTCCAATGGGAGGAGTTGAAGAATGCAGATGATACTGCTTTCCGTTAGGATCCTGCCAGAAGGCGGGTGGATGTCCTGCGTTAATATAATCAATTCTTTGTGTGTTCGTATCTATTAAAAGATAGATAGCTGTACAATAATGCCTTGCTTCCTCGTTGTTTTGAAACAAACTATGTAGGTGGTTATCTAATTCCTTCATAACAAACTCAGCGTTAAATCCTTGTGAGATTAGTCGTCGGAACAAAGAGTGAAGAGACATCGTTATTAACGCTGAAGAAATACCATGACCCATCACATCGAGCAGAATAATACCATAACGATGTTGATCTAATTGGTAAAATCCGTAAATATCACCCGATAATTCATTGGATGCTTCATAGAATGATTCAATTTGAATGTGTTGGTTGAAGATAGGGTCAGTCAATGATGTTACTTGAATTTTTCTAGCAAGCTCCAGTTCTTTTTTTGTGTTTATTTTATATGTTTGATTTTGTTTGTTGAGTTCAAGAAGTTCTTCTTGTTTTTCCCTAAGGTTTTTTAGAGCAACCTCTAACTCTGCATTGGCTTGATGCTTTGCAATTAAAGCGGCCTCTGCCTCCTTTTTTGCTATGAGGAGTTCACCTTCATACTTGCTCCTTTTGCCCATTGGAATAAGCACACAATCAATTACCGTTCTTCCATTTCTCTTTCTAGGAAGAGCGTTCATAATCACAGGTATCTCTTTTCCATTCTCGGATTCTAGGGAGATATTCATTTCCTCAATTTGACGTTCAAGTTTAATCAGGGGTACAAAATAGAACTGATGAAAGAGTTGAGATGGGACTGTAAGGATTGAATTGATGTGCTTCCCTCTCAGTTTGTCAAGATGAGATTCAAGTATCGTAAGTAAGGTATGATTAATAGATAAGATAACGCCATCTTCTGATATAGTTAGAAAGCCACAAGGTGCATAATTTAATCGTTCATCCATTAAATAACTTCACCTTTATCCTCTCGTATAGTGCCTAAAGAAGATTCTTTCAAATAATGTCGGATTAACTGTACAGTTTCATCAGGGTGACTCATATGGGGACAGTGGCCTGTCGCCTCCATCCTCTTTAGCGTACTATTAGGAAGATGTTGATGAATATACTGACCTACTACAGATGGAGCGATAATATCGTCCGAACATTGTAAGATAAGGGAGGGCACTGTTACCCTTTGCAAATCTTTACGGTTGTCTGCGAAAAAGGCAGCCTCAGCAAATTGACGAGCGATAATCGGATCAGTGGAACAAAAACGATCTTCCAGTTCATGTTTTAGTTCGGGGCGGTCTGGATTATTCATTACTGTCGCTGAAAAGACCGTTGCCCAACCTATATAATTTTTCTCCATCATGTCAATTAACCCCAAAAGTTGTTCTTTTTCAAATCCTCCGTAGTAATTAGGAGGATCATTCAAATAGCAGGGGGAAGGGCCAAGCATAATAAGATGAGAGAAGTAATTTGGGCTATTCAGTGATGCTAGCATACCAATCATACTCCCCACAGAATGTCCAACAAAAATAGCCTCTTTTAAGTCTAAAGCAGAACATACATCAAGTACATCCTGTGCATAACCATCAAGAGTTTTATATCTGTTCACATCATATGCTCGTAAGTCTGAATTCCCAGAACCAACATAGTCAAATAAGACAATTTGGTATTCATCTTCGAAAGCGCAAGCAACTGATTCCCATACACTTTGGTCACAGCCGAAACCAGGTGCAAATATCATTGTTCGTGGACCGTTACCTTTAACCTTTACATTATTTCGAGATATAATTTTTGGGTTCATCATAAACTCCTTCCTGTAAGAATTCTACATACAAAGTACATATATATGATAACATGTAATGCTCTATATGTATGCTTAGTTGTTCTATCTATCCCTTATAAGATAAGGCGGGGACTAGGACTAGGACTTATTCTATAGTTAAAGGTCTTAGGTATTTTGAATAATCTTTTGTACTATTTGTTTCTTCTATTCGCAACTCAAAAAATAGTATTTTAAGTTGCTTAAATTGGATGGGTTCATAGTAGGGACGCTAATAATAATCATAGAAAAAAGGTACCACAATGGTACCTTTTTTCTGGAAAAGCTAGCTTTAAGCTTGTAGCAGCATCTATCTTAAACTGAATCGGTTTTGTATGAGGTTTTCTTTGCTTTAATTATTAAACGGTATTCATTTGAATATAAAGGTTCACACGTTATTAATGTTATTTCAGTTGCCTCTGTAGGATCGAGAACCCAAACCTCTTCAGGATCTACTACAAGAATGTCATAAACCTCGAACGTATAGTTCCCACTTAACGTCTTAAAGTGAATTTCATCACCGATTACGACCTCACCCATCCGGTGGAAGAACTTCCCGTAGGTATGACTTCGATGCCCTGCTATGGCCATATTACTGCCTTCTTCAGGAAGAGACGTTGAGGTAATCCAACCAGCTGCGTTATCCAAATCTTCCTTTTCCACACCAGGAACTACCATTACATCGACCTCAATTGCTGGAATCTTAAGCTGCCCTACAATTCCCTTTTGCAAGATGTCCTCTCTATACTGTTTATCTTCAGATGGCTCTGGTTCTGGCAATTCTTCTTCAAAAGACTCGGCTGGTTCCTCATTGTTCGCTATTACAGCATAGGCGAGGTTAAGCTGTTCCCAGTCTTCTTCTAACTCATCTTGTGCTACTGTCACCGTCCACTGCTGGAAGAAAGGGAGACCTAAAAAGAGAACGCCTATGAAGATAAAACTTATGCTTAACCATTGTAATTTCCTCATTTACTTCAGTCCTCTTTGACTTATGCTGTGTAGTTTTTTACTGGCTTGAAACGAATAAACATAATGGTTCCTACTCCAATAAAGAGAGATCCCATAGTAAGATATAACCAACTGGACATCCAGCTTCCTGTTTGTGGCAATGTTGTTATTTCTTCGTTGTCACTGTCTTCTTGAACAATGGTTTCTGTTAAGTCAGTATCTCCATTTGCTACAGGCGTATTGTTCTCAGAATCTTCATCTTCATTTCCTGTATTGCTGTTAGTATCTTCGCCGATATCGCCGTCAATAACGACCTCTACATTTGGAGTAATTGCAACCTCAGTGCCTTCAAAAAGAGCGCCCATGCTGAGATTAAAATCACTATCTAAATCTCCTTTGATTAATCCAGCAATAGGAACTTCAATCGTATCTTCATGGAGTATTAAAGTAAGCACTTGACCATTAATATTTGCATCAAACCCACTAAATTCCTCCATTTCAACCCATTCTAATCCTTCAGGTAAGGTAAGTTCGATTTCAACATTCGATAGCAATTCAGTATCTAATTCTTCAACCTCATTAAGCATTAATAACAAGTTTGTTTCCCAAACTGACTCCTCTAACGCATGCAATACACCTGTTAAGGTTACATTCAGATCAGTCTCACCTACAACGTTTTCTTGGCCATTACCAGCCTCTTCGTTATTCTCATTCTCTTGGCCATTATCATTCTCAGTATTAACACCATTCGCAGCTACTCTAGCATTAATTGTCATGTTCCCAATCCCCTCAGGACCTGAGATAAATGCTGATCTTTCAAAAGTAGCTTCTTCATTTGCCTCTAAATCACCAAGTGAAAAATAGATGTTATTGGTTGGATCTGCATCCAAAGTATCAGTAAGTACAGTGACCGATTGAGGTAATTGTAACTCTACTAGAACATCCGTTATTGCCTCATCAAGATGGTTCTTCGCCTGAATAGTGAAGTTTAGCTGATATTCACCTTCGGCCTCACCATCATCGTAGGTATAATCAACTGTTGCCTCAATATGACCTTCCCCTACATAATCTCTTTCTTCAAATCCTTCTCCAGAGTGGGTTTCTTGTACTATGTCCACTCCTAAAGCAATACCTGGACTCAAAATTAACGTGAAAATCAGAAAACAAACGACAAATTTCTTCAAAGTAATTCCTCCTTTAGTAGTATCTAAGTTTAATTACCCAAACAAATAGTAATAAAAACATCTTTTTTTAAAATATTGAATGAAATTTGCTTTAGAATATGATAACCAAGCTGATTAAAAGAGGTTAAATTATTTTGATGTTTTTTGGGTTACTACTAAAAAGTACTTATTTTCTAGGAAAAAAAATACGGGTCCCCTTATTTTTACTTAGGAAATCCGTATTAATATGAACTTTACACTGCCTATATTAAATCAATCCGTTAGGAAAAGGGCATATGTATGGTAGAACTTTTACCATTCCTTCGGCTCATAGTTAAGTTCTCTAAATAATTGGTTTTTTTCTTTCTTTGATAAATCTCTCCATTGCCCAGGGGGGAGACTGCCTAATTGAATATTCATAATCCGTGTTCTTTGTAATCTGTACACTTCGTATCCTAACTCCCCGCACATGCGACGAATTTGACGGTTTAAACCCTGGGTTAAAATGATTTGAAAATCAAATTTTGATAATTGTTTTACTTCACAAGGGAGTGTTTTCGTATTTAGTATTTCCACACCCTCTGCCATTCTTTTTAAAAAATCTGGAGTAATCGGTCTGTCTACGGAAACAATATATTCCTTTTCATGGCGGTTCTCGACACGGAGAATTTCATTTACAATATCACCATCATTTGTAAGGAGTATTAAGCCATCTGAATCCTTATCTAAACGTCCAATATTAAAAACTCTTAATGGATGATTTACTAAATCGACAATATTACCTTTTACGCCTTTTTCCGTTGTGCTAGTAATGCCTACAGGTTTATTTAAGGCTAGATAGACATAATTACTTGCCATATGAATAGGGTTTCCACTTACAAGGACTTTATCACCAGGCTCGACTTGACTCCCGATTTGTGCTCTTTGCCCGTTTATCGTGACTTTCCCTTCACTTATTAATTTATCTGCGCCGCGCCTAGATGCTTTTCCCGCTTCGCTAATATATTTATTAATACGCATGTTAATCACATCCTTTAGTAGAGAATTGTCTTATTAGGATACCCAAGTATCAACGTATTTTCAAGAAGGAATCAAATGTTCATTCCGCTTGGTAATATATTCTAAAGTGGAAAAGTTTGATAGAATATATTAATATAAAAATTTCCTGCATTCAAAGGTGTGTATACATGAAGCAATTCTCCGGTCTTATTAATAAAAAATTATATTACTTTATCATGTCAACCATTGTGTTTCTAATGATATTAGGATGGTTAGTCTCTAAATCGCGTGCAGTCGAAGGCGAGTTAGGTTATTTTTTGCATTTCCTTCTGGTGGCCATTATATCAACATGTTTATTAGTCTATCCACGTTATGAAACACATATTTTAAGAACCACTATTATTGTAATTGGGTCTGTTTATTTCTATTTGATTTTCTTTTTATATCCCGAAACATGGACCAATGTTATTTTTCTATGTCTAATTCCTGCTTTATCAATTTTATTTTTTGATTCAAAGTTATTTTATTTTTCTTTAATTTTAAATGCGATTTTAATTACAATGACATATAGTTATATTATATTAATTGACGAAAGTAATTTATTTGACCATATTAAACTCGACCTTGTTGGTAACATGATTAACTTCGTTGCAAGCCAATTAATTTTGTATTTTATATTTTTCCAATCTTTTGCAAGAATCAAAAAAATGAAAGTATATTACGAGGAAATTCAAAATTCAGAGCGATTAAAGACGACAGGACAATTAAGTGCTGCTGTGGCACACGAAATTAGAAATCCATTGACCGTAGTTAAAGGGTTTTTGCAATTCTATGGAGAAGATAAATCTTTTAATGTTGAGGTAAAAAGAAATTTTTCTTTAATGATTGATGAGTTGAATACAGCAGAATATGTCATTTCACAATTTTTAACGATTGCAAAGCCGGGAACAGATAAAGTAAGGGAGACCATAGATGTAAAAGTGGTTCTGCAAAGTGTTACAGATTTACTGAAATCATATGGACTTTTATATGATAACGAAATTAATTTAAATGTTGAAGAAAATTGTTATATTGCCGTTAATTTAATAGAGTTTAAACAATTGATTATAAACTTTATTAAAAATGCCATAGAGGCTTCTAAAAAAGGGGATAATATCTCTGTATGGGCGAAGAGGAAGAAGGATTTCATTGAGATTGAAATAATTGATTATGGATGCGGGATGTCAGAAGAAGAAGTTAAAAATCTTGGTGCCCCTTTTTATTCTTTAAAAAGTAAGGGGACAGGTTTAGGTTTGATGATTTGCTTTAATATTGTAGAAAAATACCACGGGACTATTCACTTTAATAGTTCAAAAGGTAAGGGGACCACGATTGTTCTACGTTTTCCCTTTGATAATAAATATCAACACACTTTGTAGATACTTATGAAAACTGCTTACTAGTTGAGTAAATTCGAAAATTAATGGCAGTGGCGACATAATCGTTACTGCCATTTTAGCACGTACTAAGTGAAAACCAAATTTGCTTATCAAGGTAATATTACACCTTTTTATGTTCAAACACTGCTATATACCAGCTTCCCGTTTTAATAAGAGGATTAAACTGACTAATTTTCATGCCGATGTTAGCAGCTATGGTTTCCAATTCGGTTTGATTTGGCAACGGGTGAAGATTCGAATGAGCACTAAAGAAGCTATTAAATGTAGCGGAAAATTCTTTTCCATATTGTGCATTTCTAACTGGTGTGATAATTATAATTTTTCCTTTTTTGTGTGTCCATTTTGAGACTCTTGATAAAAGACTTTCTCTTTTATCAAGATCTATATAGTGCATAATATTGTTTAGCATAACAAGGTCGTTCTTTTGATTGGTCGGAGCCCATTCGTGTAAATCAGCATGAATAATTTTAATATTTGAGAACGACCCACAGGCCTCTGTTGCTCTCTGGACGACAAGAGGGTGATTATCAATTCCAACCATCTCAATATTTGGCTGTTCTTCGGCAACCTTTTGTAAATATCCAGCATGCCCACAGCCGACGTCAACGATTGATGAAATCTCCCCTTCTTTAATTAGCTTTTTATAGATAGGATAGGCAATTGTCTCAATTAATCTAGAGGTTCGGGCAACCACGTCTCCATGCTTTTGGTGATCAAAATGTCTCTTGGTATTTGTCTTCATTAAGTCTGGGTAGGAGAGCAAGGACGGAATATGTAGCTCCATCATTTCTTTAAGTAGGGCTCCAGATAAGGAGCCTCTCTTTGGTAGTAGCTGTAGTTTTCTCACTTGAAAACTTTCAGAAGACTTCTTTTTCAAGTGGTTAATAGCTACACCGACATCAACCCAACTTTTCAATAAATCTTTAGGAACGGAGAGGTTATTAGCTACCTCATCTACTGTTTTTGGATGCTTAAATGCTTTAAAAAGCTTTAATTCATTTCCTACATAAGCATGCCATGAATATAAAAAAGGAATGTTTTTTTTTAGCCATTTTCTTGCTTTTATCGTTTCGCGCCATTCTCCTAACATGTGCTGTCCTCCTAGTTAGTATTTCCACGGATAATCATTTTCCTTATTAAAAAAGTAACGAGAAAGGTTCTTGAGAGGTTTTTTTCGGGCTGGTAATAAACTAGATTGGACAAAGTAATCCCCTAGCGATAAATGTGATAAGCCCAAGCCTGATATATTTAGGATGTGTTTAAAATGCAACCGATGATCATTTCCGAGATTTTTCATACTTCGAATTCTTAGTCTCTGAAATAAATGGAATCTAAAGGAATATAGTAGAGCGGATTGGTCGCTAATCTTGAGCACGAATTCATTCCTTTTTCTTCGAACATGTTCATATGCTTTTAAAGAGGGACGTTCATGGTGAGATTGATAAACAGAACATAATAACTCTCCAAGAATTGCCGCATCCTGCATTGCTAGATTCATACCTTGACCTGCTATAGGGTGAACCGCGTGAGCTGCATCACCAATAATTGCAAAATGGTTATCTACATATCTATTTACATGATAGGTTAAAGGAGTCATTAGTTGAATTTTTGACCAATCATTTAAGGCTAGTGTGTATTCTAATAATTCCGGTGCGAGTTCGTTAAACTCTTTCTGTAGAAAGCGTAATCCTTTCTTTTTTATTAATGGATACTCGCCATGATTTATTAAATATACGGTTCTAACTTGTTGGTTTGGAAGTGGAAATAAGCCAATAAATCGATTATGAGTAGAAATGATTTTCCCCTCTGTTAATGCAGGAGGCCTTGGGAGCGTTGCGGTTAGGTACTGATGATTATAGTGTTTTTTTTTGAGTTTTAACCGCATTTGGTCCCTTGTTGGGGACCTTCTTCCTTCAGCTCCGATAAAATAATCGGCTTTAATGTGAAATGACTTTTTATCCTTTTCAACGATAGCTCTGCTATTCTCAAAGCCTATTAGCCTAGCAGGAGCTATGAAGGTGAATTCATCAAGCTTCATTGCCTCATTCCGAATAATTTCTTTAAGTTCTTCATGAGGAACCATTAAAGCATAATTAATAAAAGGTGATAGCTGTTCGTAGCCTAGCTTCATTTTCATAAGAACATCATTTTCATCGTTATCGAGTTCTACTACATCGATATGATGAATCTTTTGGCCGCATTTTTCCACTTTTGAAAGTAATCCAGCCTCCTTTAAGAGGGCAAGGCTTTTTGGTTGAAGTAGCTCTCCTTTATACACGTGTGAGGGTTTGGCCAATTGTTCAATGACGCATACACATATTCCCTGTGCCGCTAACTTATAGCCCAACAACAGACCGCCAATTCCCCCACCACTAATGAAAACCTGACAATTCATAAAAGACCCAACTCCTTATACGGTTCTTACCCTTTGGTTATCATTAAGAAACTTTTCACATAACAAACTGTGATTTTCTTGGATATTTGGTTATTTTAATTTCTAGTTGAAATGTTTACAGTCAAACGATGGTAGCCCCTTTAAGCCTTAAGTATTTGGTGGATGTAGCTTTTTTTCCCTAGGGATTTCGAGGCTTTTTTATTATTTAAGTATTTTACTCGTGGGAGGTTTTTAAATATTTTGCTAGTGTCTGTGGGATTATTTATTAGGCAAACTAAAAGTGGAGAGGTCATGATTTTTATCAGTTTAGAGGTAGCTAATCCGCGATCCCTCTATAAAAAATGGAGAAGAGACTGTTGGAAGGCCCAAACAGTCTTTTAATGCCGTGCTCGTTTAGAGTATAAGTAGGGAATGTGACCTTTTTTAATAGGATCACTAAACGGGCTTATTGACCACCCTGGGGCCTTACATCTTTCTCTTCTTGACCAATCGCTTCTATTCCTATTTGTTCTTGAACGTTTTCTTGAACCTTTTTATTAGCTAGTTCCTCTTTTTTAAAATTTAAATCAGGTTGCATATTATTATTGCGGCTTGCTTGCTCATTCCAATCCCCCACATTGTTTCACCCCAATTCCATTACCGTATAAAGAGTAGTATGCGAACATTTACATTAATTATTAGTGATTTTCTAATAATTAATACCGTTTACCCAGAGAAACCTTCTTCAAAATTTCATGAATAAGTAGCATTTTTTGTCAAAAAATGTGGTATAATCTCTTTACTATTTGAGGAAAATCACTAACCAAAAGGGGATACCAGTGTGGAGCAAACTACTAGTATAGGTAAGAGTTTAAATGTTTCCGTTCTTATGAATGAATTGAAGCAGGAGAACGTTGAAATGCAAAGTGTAATGAAGAAGATTCGGGACATCTCCACCAAATCAAATATTCTCGCTTTAAACTCAGGAATTGAAGCTGCGCGTGCCGGAGATGCTGGTCGTGGGTTTTCAGTTGTAGCGACAGAAATTAAGAAGTTTGCTGAAGAAAGCTTAAATGCGAGTAAAGAAAGTGAAAGTATTATTAAGAGTATTCAAAATAAAGCAAACGAAATTATTGCTGTGCGGACCGTGGATGTGGCATTTGATACAATTGATAAGATTGATAGAAACTTATTTGAGCGAAACTGTGATGTTCAAGCATGGGCAACTTTTGATGCAATCAAAGATTGTCTTTTGAATCCTACTTCTGAGTCAAAGAAAACAGCGGAAGCATTTTTAAAGAATATTTTTACAATTTATGAAGTATATTTTGATTTATTTGTCCTTGATTTATCAGGTGAAATTATTGTGGCTTCGCAAAATCAAAGTCAAGTTGGCAAGAACATGTCTGAGAGGGAATGGTTTAAAGAAACGATTCGAACCAATGACGTGTATGTGACGGACTTGTATTATTCTTCAGTTGTAGGCGGGCATGCGATGGGATATTCAAGTCCTGTTCGTGATGAGAATGGAAACGTAATTGGTGTGTTGACGACTAGATTTAATTGGAAATATATATTCGACATCATTGACCGAGTGAAAATTGACGAAACGAGTAAGCTGTATGTTATTAATTCCCAAGGATATGTGATTGCGTCAAAGGATCGGACTGGGATTTTAGAAACAAACCTTTCGGATTTAAAGGCGGTTAATTACATTCTTTCGGGAAAAGAAACTCGAGGATATACCTTTGAAGATAATCAACTTTATGCCTATTGTTTAACGGAGGGGTATAATGCCTATAAAGGAAAAGGGTGGTCTGTCATTGTAGTAGAATCGATTATTTAATCAATAAGGTTTCTTCTGGTAGTGATATCCTTTTTACAAAGGCAATGTGGTAACTGAGAAAGGGAAACTATTGAAAGATAAGGGTAATGCAACGGGCCGAACTAATCGAAAAAGACTTTATTACGTTTCGTTAATCAATTATGAATTAAAGTGTTTTTTCTGTTATCATGGAACAACCGAAAGTGTTGAGTTGATAGGAGTGAAAACGGTTGGAGCAACAATGTATAGTATACTCAACAAAAGATTGCATAGAATGTACGTACGTGAAGAAAATGCTTATAGAAGCAGGTATTGAATTTGAGGTTCGGGATATATCAGATAATGTCATCTACCAAGAAGAGGTGAAGCAGTTTGGCTTTCTCGGTGTACCTGTAACTGTTGTGGCAGGGCGTGCTGTGAAGGGATTAACATCAGAGTTGGTTGAATTAGTGGAATTAGTTCAAAACAAGAATTTTTAACAAAATGAGATGTCAGAGGATTTTCTTGTTTAACCAACAAAATTTAAGGTTAAGCTAAACCGATTGCTAGTTGCGATTATCTTCAGTAAAATAGACATGAACTTATGTTTTGAAAAGAGGGTATCCAATGAATAAAGAGTCCATCTATGGATTAACGTTTGAACAACTGACAGAGTGGTTAATGGGTCATGGGCATAAAAAGTTTCGCGCGTCCCAAGTTTGGGATTGGCTATATAGAAAACGAGTGACAACCTTTGCAGATATGAACAATGTCAATAAAGAGGTTCTACAGTTATTAGAAGAGAATTTTGCTATCCAAACGTTGAGTGAGCATGTAAAACAAGAGTCAGCGGATGGGACAATTAAGTTTTTGTTTAAGTTGTATGATGGAAATTTAATTGAAACAGTGTTGATGAAGCATAAATATGGATTCTCTGTTTGTGTAACGACTCAGGTAGGTTGTAACATTGGTTGTAGCTTTTGTGCCAGTGGCTTATTAACGAAGAGCCGTGACTTATCAAGTGGCGAAATTGTTGAGCAGATTATGAATGTACAACTTCACTTAGATGGCGTAGGACAAGAACAGAGAGTGAGTCATGTCGTGGTAATGGGAATTGGTGAGCCTTTTGATAATTTCAAGAATATGGTTGATTTCCTTGACGTTATTAAGGATCAAAAAGGACTTGCTATTGGAGCAAGACATATCACTGTGTCAACAAGTGGTTTAGTTGATAAGATTTATGAGTTTGCAGATATCAAATCTCAAGTAAATTTAGCGGTTTCTTTACATGCCCCTAATGACGAAATACGAACAAGAATTATGAAAATTAACCGAGCGTATCCTATTAAGAAACTAATGGCTGCCATCGATTACTATCTAGATAAAACGAATCGAAAAATCACATTAGAGTATATTCTGTTAAAGGATGTTAATGATCATAAAGACCATGCGAGTGAACTCGCTGATTTAATTGGAAATAGACGTTCGCTTATGTATGTAAACTTAATTCCTTATAATCCTGTTGATGAACATGGACAATATCAACGGAGTAGGGAAGAAGATATCCTTGGTTTTTATGATACGTTAAAAAAGAGGGGTATTAATTGTGGAATTCGCCATGAGCACGGAACTGATATTGATGCAGCATGTGGCCAATTACGAAGTAAACAAATAAAACAAACACAAAGATAAATAATTTTAATGCGCACTATGTGAAAACATAGTGCGTTTTTTGTTTGTAAAGATGAAGTTATAAAAGAGAAAGGAAGTAGGGGAGTCAAATGGCTTTGATAATAGGACAAAAATAGTAGGTAAAAACACTAAAAATGAGTTGTATACAAATATGATTACAAGTATACAATTAGTATTCATAAAGTGTACAAAAATGTTTTCATGTACACAATAGTGAATGCATGTTGTTGTTATAGGGATTTAAAGAAAATCCAGCAAGTGTACATTAATGTACACTTGTATTCGTTTTTGAACACAACTTATGGTTGATTGACGCCTTGTTAAACCTCCTGTAATATGGATGCAAATGGAATTTGATTAGTCTGCTTGAATTAAAATTGAAAGGAAGATGTTTAATGAGTAAAACTAGAATTGCAGCGATTGATGTGGGGAATGACTCGATTAAAGCTCTTTTTGGGAAAGCTGATTTTGAAATTAATATCCCAAATGTGATGGCAAGAGATACAGAAGACAGACCTGTTATAGGTATAGAAGAATTAAATGAGAATGACCCACTTGATGGGATTCACATTAAGGTTCACTCCCCTGCTCTAAAAGAAAACAATGTGATTTACCGTGTCGGGAATTTAGCGACAAAAAGTGACCATGCCACTGAGTTAGATTTAGGAAGTAGTAAGTCGGAGGAAGATCAGACTCTAGTTCTGCTTTTCGCCACTTTGGCCCTCGATGCAGTAAGGGAGGAGAATGGCCCTTCTTTTAAGAAAACAAATCAAGTTATTGAGGCTAACTACACACTAGGGACAGGCTTACCTCTTCGTGAGGTGAAGGAAGGTAAGGACGTTGGTTATCGTTCTCAGCTTTTAAGTTCTGTACATCAAGTCGAGTTTTTAGTCACACCTAAGTACCAGGGACTAAAAGTTAATATAAAGTTTGATGAAGTTAAGGTGTATCCTGAAGGTTTTGCTGCGTATATTAATCTCGTCATGGATCGTGATTTAAATATTATTAATAGAGATTTAATTGATAAACGAATTCTTATTCAAGATATTGGCGGATTATCAACTGACATTGCAGTTATTAAAAATCGTAAAGTTGATGATGACAAGGCTCAAGGATTTAACATTGGAGTATCTGAATCATTAGAAGCTATTCGTGAGGAAATTAGAACTAAACACGGAGTTGAGTTAGATAGCAGACGTGATGTGGTTGAAATTATTACAAAGAAAAATGACCGTAACCATATTATGGTTAAGGGAAGTCGGACAAGCGTGCATGATATCACGGACCGGATTTTACTAGAACTCGCTAAAAAGCAATATCGCCACCTACGCAACATTTGGCAAAAAAACTCACAAACTGAAATTTGTTACTTCGTAGGTGGTGGGGCAATGGTTTTAAAAGACTATCTTAAAGCATTAAATAATAGTTTAGATGGTTATAATATAGATTTTTTTGAAGATGAAAAGGAAAGTATTTGGATGATGGCAAACGCCTATTATAAGCTGATTTCTGACTTCAATCGAAAAAAACAGAAAGAAGTAGAGTTTACGCAAACAGAGAAAAAATCTGTTAAGAGCTAGGTGGTTCGATGAAAAAATCTGGATCAATTCAGAGGGGACAAGCAATTACTTTTCGTCTGCCTTCTGATACCCCTGACCACATTATTAAAGAGTTACAAAAGTTAAAAGAAACAGAAAGAAGAAACTTTTCTAGTAAAATAGCAGGGTATATTTTAGAAGGCGTAAGTCAATCTGTTTCAAAAGATAGAGAGTCGATTACAATTCCTTTACCAAAACAACTAAATAAGGAACAGCGTAATTGGGTAAGACATTCTCATTCCGAAGCATTGCTAGGTACGATTGTCTACCAGTTATTAGAGGATCCGATGAGGGCTACGACGATACTCGCCTCATTGAACAGTCATTCTACTGATATTAATGAAGCGCTCTATCTCCAAGATAGGTTAGATCACCCTTTTGAAACAGTTGAATCAACAATTCAAGAAGAAAGCGTGACGAGAGAAGTCCCTGATAATTTACCAAATATTGATGAATTTGAAATAGACCTGTTACGCTCGCATGAAGAAGTTAGTGCAACAAAAGAAGTATCATCTGAAAATGAGGATGAGGATGATTTATTGGATGACTTTTTGGCGCAAATGAATAAATGAAAAGCCACCCTTGGGTGGTTTTTTTATTGGTTTAAGCTATAGAATTTGGTTAACCTTTTCCTGATTGGGACTTAAAAAGTCCCTTCCGGACAAAAGTTAGCCCTTCTGTTAAACGGTTCAATAAGTTATAATGAAAGATAAAAGTTGTACATTATGCAACAAATAATAGTATGGAAAAAGGTAGGAGGATGGGTAAATGATAGAAGTAGCAGATAGTAATTCACTTTTGCGAAATGATGTCAAAAAACTTGGAAATATTCTTGGTGAAATTCTCGTCCATCAAGGTGGGATCTCACTTTTTAACAAAGTAGAAGAGATTAGAGAGACAACTAAAAATCTCAGAAAAAATTATGATGATGAAGCCTATAAGAGCTTGAAAGGTGAAATCAGTAACTTGAAACCGCCGTTGCGCCAACAAGTTATTCGAGCGTTTTCTATTTACTTCCACTTAGTTAATATTGCTGAGCAAAATCACCGAGTTCGTCGTCGCCGTCAATACCAACTTCAAGAGAATGGTGTTGTTCAGCCAGTTTCAATTGAAAGTGCTGTGGCAACGATTAAAGAACATAAATTTTCAGATGAGGGAATCCAACAAGTACTTAATGATTTGTCGATTGAACTGATTATCACTGCGCATCCGACTGAGGCAACAAAAAGGACTGTTTTAGAAATTCAAAAACGAATTTCAATCATTCTTCAAGGTTATGATAATCCATTGCTGACAAAAAAAGAACGAAAAAGGCTTGATGAAAGTTTATTTAATGAGGTAACTTCCCTATGGCAAACAGATGAGTTACGTCATCGTAAACCAACCGTTCTTGATGAAGTGAAAAATGGCCTTTACTATTTTAATGAAACACTTTTCGAGGTGTTACCAGATATTCATCAGGAATTAGAGGATCAGCTTGAAAATTACTATCCAGATAATAAATGGAGTGTACCGAATTTCCTTCATTTCGGTTCTTGGATTGGTGGAGACCGTGACGGGAATCCTAATGTAACCCCTGAGGTCACGTGGGAAACGTTAAATCTGCAAAGACAACTAGTTATCAAGAAATATGATAAAGCAATTGTTGAGTTAATGAAGCGTTTTGGTCAATCTACAACTCGTGTTGAGATAAATGAACAACTCATCCAGTCTGTAGAACAGGATGAACAAGCATACATGGAGACTAGTGAAGTTTGGCCAGTAGATGCGGAGATTTATCGTAGAAAGTTTGCAATCATGCTTAAGCGTCTACGTCACGTAGGTAAGTCAGAAGTTGGTTACAAAAAGTCTGAAGAGCTTTTGAATGATTTAGTTCTTGTGAAGGACAGTGCAGAGAATCATCAACCTTCTCACCATAAATTAAAAACAATTCGAAAATTAATTCGTCAAATTCAATTATTTGGGTTCCACCTTGCGACACTCGATATTCGAAACCATAGTGGTGAGCACGAGGCGGCGATCACAGAAATTTTAAAAGTTGTTAATATTACTGACAATTATGCAGGTCTTTCTGAAGATGAAAAAGTTAGTGTTCTTAAAGATGTCCTTAAAAATCCACGGCCTTTAATGTTACTTGAAGATGATTACACAAAGGAAACACTTGAAATTTTCAAAGTGTTCAAGATGATAAAGAAAGCCCATTCCGAGTTTGGCAGCCGTTCGATTGAAGTATATTTAGTAAGTATGACGCAATCACCAAGCGACTTATTAGAAGTGCTTGTTCTGGCAAAAGAAGCGGGGATTTATCGTTTGCATGCAGATGGAACAGTGGAAAGTAACTTACACGTAGCACCGTTACTAGAAACAGTTGATGATTTAGTAGCTGGTCCAAAAATCATGAAAACATTGTTTGAAATGGATGTCTACCGAAACCATATAAACGAACGCGGGAATCACCAGGAAATAATGCTTGGCTATTCAGATGGAAGTAAGGATGGTGGAACATTAACTGCGAACTGGAAGCTTTTCAAAGCGCAGCAGGAAATCCATGAAATGGCAAAAGAATTTAATATTGCTCTTAAGTTTTTCCATGGACGTGGGGGATCCTTAGGTCGTGGGGGCGGTCCGTTAAACCGTAGTATTTTATCGCAACCAGCAGAAACACTTGGTGATGGGGTTAAAATAACCGAGCAAGGCGAAGTTTTGTCTTCTCGTTATCTTCTAGGCGATATAGCCTACCGTAACCTTGAGCAAGCGGCATCGGCTTTACTAGAAGCCTCTGCAAAAGCGTCTCTTAATACGGAAAAAGGTCATTTCAGAGAACCAGAGTGGGAAGATGCAATGGAAGAGATTTCGACGTATTCCTTGAAGAAGTATCAATCCCTTGTATTTGAGGATAAAGACTTTTTAACTTATTTCAAACAAGCAACTCCTCTTGGTGAACTTGGTGCGTTGAATATTGGTTCACGCCCAATGAGCCGCAAAGGAAGCCAACGCTTTGAAGATTTACGTGCGATTCCATGGGTGTTTGCGTGGACGCAATCACGGCAAATGATTCCAGCTTGGTTTGCAGCAGGTACTGGCTTAGAAACATTTGCAACAGCTAGCGAGGATAACCTAAAGTTACTGCAAGACATGTATAAGAAATGGCCATTTTTTCAATCAACAATAAACAATCTTCAAATGGCATTGTTGAAGGCGGATTTAACAACAGCGAAGGAATACATTAAGTTGGTTGAAGATAAAACAATTGCTGACCGAATTTTTGACAATATCTCGAGTGAATATAAGCAAACGAAAGATATTTTGTTGCTTATTACAGGTAATCAAGAGTTACTTGACCATACACCAAACATTCAAGAGTCCGTGTATCGTCGTAACCCATATGTAGACCCACTTAACTTCTTACAAGTTGATCTGATTCAAAAGATGCGTCAATCAGAAGAGCAATCTGAAGAATTATTAACAGAAGTATTATTAACAATTAGTGGGGTTGCAGCAGGTCTTGTAAATACAGGTTGATCGTGATGAAAAAGGTAGAGTGATTCACAATCAATAAAATAAACTAACAGAAAAGACAGTGAGAGCCAATTCTCACTGTCTTTTTATATTATAGGCGTGCTTGTCGCGCCGACAGCCGAGGGACGAGGCTCAGTGTTTATAGGCGTGCTTGTCGCGCCGACAGCCGAGGGACGAGGCTCATAAGACAGGATAACAGCTTTAGAAAGCTACTGGATTAGTTAATGCTAAAAAAAGGAGATAAGAGAGAGGAAGCATTTGGCCTCTCTCTTATCTTTAACGGTTAGATTTTACTTGAGAACAAGTTTTACAATTTTTACACGGAAGTAATTCTTGTTTATTTGATGTCAACTTGTCTTTATCCTGATCATCTCTTTTCATATTAACGGAGCAAGTGGTCATGTCATCTCTCCTCCTTTAGATGAGGATGTTGCTTCAATGATTTTCATCTTCCGAAAGACTATTCGACTTAAGGTAATGCTTAATTCATAGAGGAGAAGCAAGGGAATAATAACTAGAACATCGGAAATAAAGTCTGGAGGAGTCACAAACACGGATATAATAATTAAAAGGAAATAAGCTATTTTTCGTCCTTTCGCAAGTTTTTTTGGGTTTACAATACCTAATTTAGTTAGAAACATGATGATAGCAGGCATCTCAAATAAAAAGCCGAACGGCAATGTGAGGTTTAAGATAAATAGGAAATACTTCTCGGCAGTAAAGAATACCTCAAATTGGTCAGCGGCGAGAGTTGTTAGGAATGAAAGTACAAGTGGAAATAAGACAAAATATCCGAAAGCTAAACCTGTTAAAAATAAGAAAAACAGCCCTGGTATGAATGCTAAAGATGCCTTTTCCTCATCTTTCGTTAGAGCTGGTTTAACAAACTTCCAAACTTGATAAGCCGCTACTGGAATTGTTGCAGCGAGTGCCATCACAGAGGCAATCACCATATAAATCCATAGGATATCTCCTGGACCCAAAACTGCTAATTTACCATCTAAATCTTTAACTAGAAACTCATATATCTCCTAAACAAAAATAAAGGAAGTGATGAGAAATAGAATAAAGATGGAAAGAGTTAAGATGATCCGCTTTCGTAATTCACCTAGGTGTTCAATTAGAAGTGTTTGGGATTGTTCCATATGAATCTCCTTCTGTAAAGAGAGTGTATAAGCCTAAGAAGGCTTATACCTCTGGTGACTTAGTTCTTACTTTCACTTTTGTTCACAGCTTGGGGCTTACTTGATTCCGCAGAAGTCTCACCATGAACAAGATCATTTGTGGTTTTTTTAAATTCTTTTAAGGTGTTGCCAAAAGCACGACCTATTTCAGGTAGCTTAGAAGGTCCAAAAATTATTAATGCAATCACAAGGATGAGGACAAGCCCGGGAATTCCGATATTCTGTAACATAATTTACATCTCCAATAGGTTAGGTTTTTATAGTACAGGCATACCGTGGCGCTCTAGAGCGGCGGCTTCAAGTAAAGACATTCCTTGTCTTTCTGCGAAAGCTGTAAGCTTGTCTGATACATGTGGAGCAAGGGGTAGAGGAGGGGCAGCGTGATTCATAGCACGTTGACGAGCAGAGTTTCTCCGTGCAAAAGGCCCCCAAATAGCAAACGTAATACCAGGTGACTGCATATTAACAAAAAGCGTATTCCCATCATGAGAGAAAACAGGACCAGCAAATTCAGAACCGTTTAGTTGGTTCTCTGCAAACGTATAAACCTGTCCCTCAGGAGTAAGACCAATTAATCGATCATTACCATGACCATCTTCAGCAATCCAAAGGTCACCCCAAGGTGTAATTGTAATATTGTCCGGCATTTCTAAGTCATTAGCATCTGTTGATTCATAAAATAGCTCGAGTGTATTTGTTGCAGGGAAGTAACGATATATTCGGCCAAGATTCCCTCCACCCGCGCTTGTATCGTCAAACCAGAAAGCGCCTGCTGAAAACCATGCACCCTCAAGACGACTAAAGGCGATACAATTAAAATCTCTAGCATCTTCTTTCGCCCGTTCTGGATTTACTTGCTTCCAAACGATGCCAAATTTTTGACCATGTTCAAAGTGGCTTGCTGAGGAGGTTGGTAATTCATCAATAGATGCAGCTTCGAGAATACCACCTTCTTGAAGGGATCCAAGTTTTTGGCTACGGTTGTGTGGAGTAAAGCGGTAAAGGTAGCTTGGGTTATTATCTTCTGTTAAATACCAAACACCCGTAGCTGGATCAACAGCACAGGCTTCATGAGAAAAATAGCCCATGTCTCTTATTGGGGTTTTGGACATCTCGTTTTCGGGATCTAGCGGGTCTACTTCAAACACAAAACCATGACCGAGATTGCGTGTTTCCTCACAAGTAAGCCATGTCCCCCATGTTGAAGGACCCCCTGCACAGTTACGAATGTTTCCAGAGTTGCTTACATATTCTTTAATTACCTTTTGGTCAGGACCAACGATAAGCGTTGTTGTTCCGCCAGCCGCACCTTTACTCCATGGGTTTTTCCCGTTTACAGGATAACTTGCATTGGTACTAAGTTCATGATTACGAACGAGAATTGTTGTGTTTTTTTCTCCTTTAAAAGCGGCCATACCATCGTGATTGCCTGGAACTAAATCACCGTTTGTCATTTTGTCACCGGTTTTTGATAGGATGCGATACTTGAACCCTTGGGGGAGGTCGAGAATACCGTCGGGATCCTTGATAAGAGGACCATACCCACCAAAACCACCTGTCGGGTTGGTAGTTGAGGCCATTCCTTTAGATGCTCCGCCTAAGGTGAAAATTCCCGTTGTTCCAAGTGTTAAGGCAAGGGTGCTCATTCCGCCAACTTTTAGAAAATCCCTTCTGTTCAAACCTTCATTACTTGAGCGCATGTATTTTTCCTCCACGATTGTTTGTGATGCTTTACTTGATGAACATCTAATGAAAAGGTACCATATGATAATAAACTCTAAGTTAAGGCGTAGTAATGAATTTATTAAGTATAGGGGATCATTACAAAAGAATGAGATAAAAAGGATAAAAGTATAAGGTCGAGAGGGTATTGCCCGACGAAGGTCATAATAATTTCTCGACAAAAAACTTCATAAAATGTAGTAGAGTCATTTAAGCTGTGATTAAAGTCACAAAATCTGTGTAGATAAAAGAAATATCAGCACCATAATTGTTAAATTTGAGTAAAAATACTATATTTAACTTTAAATAAGAGCCTAGCGATTACTTTTAGCTTAAGTCACTTTTGGGTGAAGATCTTTTAAAGACGCCTTTTTCAAATAATGCACAAATCAGCATCCTATTAACGAGAGGGAACGAAAGTAATAAATTTGCGAAAAAAAGAGAATATTGCTTGGTTAGAAAGATGCATGTTAAGTCAAAAGTATTATGGTAATATTTACATAAAGAAACTATAATTCAACAAAAGGGATAGAAGTGTGACCATATTCCTACATACAATCCAGAACATGTTCTTTTTGGGGTATATCTACTTTGAAAGATTCTACCGAGATAGTAGAATAAGAACGACAACGTTGCTTAACATCCAGGTAGGCACAAGCGGAACCGGTTTTTGTTAAGTAGTCAGTTTATTTCTGATTATATACAATGAGGAGAAGTGCCTTATGATTGAGAAAAGGGATTACATCTCGGAATCAAAATTATTTTGCAAAGAGGTGGCTATGGATTCAAAAGAAATCCCCAATCCAGAAGTGATATTATGTGAAGCTGAATTACAAGACAAGAGGCAACAGTATGAGGAAATTCTATCTGTTGTAGAATTCTTTGGAGAGAAGATTCTAAACTCCTTAAAAGGTGTTCCTCTTTTATTGTCTGTATCAGATAATGAAGGATTTATTCTTTATATGATGGGTGACCCCACAATAATGAAAACAGTCAATGACCTCGGCATTAAGTCAGGTATTCAATTTACAGAACAGGCGATGGGTACTAATGTTGTCAATACTTCATTAAAATACAATAAACAGCCTATCGAAATAGTTGGTTCCGAGCATTATCATGAATATTTGTTTCAAACTGCCTGCTATGCTGTAGCATTTCATGATACCGAGTCTGACCTCCTATTAGGTAGTATAATTATCATGACCTCCATTAAATTTGAAAACCCTCTAATGACTACGATGCTATCAACCACCGTCGATTCCATAGAGAGGGAACTCACCCTGCGAAAACAAAATCGAAAATTGAATGTCTTTAATCAAATCATGATGGATAACACACAAAACTTGATTATTATGACTGATAAACAGGGTACTATTACAGAATGTTCTGATTTAAATCAAATGTTATTGGATATGGAACAAAAGGATATTATTGGGAAATCTATTAACTACTTTTCGCTGCTAAGTCCCTATATTTCTGAAGTATTAAAAAACGGGAATAGTTTCCAAGATATTCAACTAGAATTGACTCAGAAAAGTAAAAAAAGGCTTATTTGTTTGTTTGATAGTTTTCCAATTTATGAAAATGGTAAATTAATTGGAGCATTTGGCCAGTTTAGAAATATTACAGAGAGGTATGTTGCCGAAGAGAGATATAATTATTTAGCTAACCATGATGAGTTAACAGGTTTACCAAATCGACGCTATTATAAGCAAAGAATTTCTGCGCTCATTCAGGAGCAACCAAAATTTGCTGTCCTCTATCTTGATTTGGATAGATTCAAATTAATTAATGATACACTCGGTCATTCTAAAGGTGACTTATTTCTAAAACAGATGGCGATGCGTTTAAAAGAATGTGTTAACTCAGAAGACTTGATTTCTCGAATGGGCGGGGATGAATTCATGCTTTTATTCCCCAATATCGGAAGCGAGTGTGAGGTTGTCAAAAAAGTAGAACAAGTGTTATCGATTTTTCGCGCTCCAATTTTAATGGAGGGTTATGAATTTCATATCACCGCTAGCATAGGAATTGCTCTCTACCCCCAAAGTGGAAAAGACATGGATGAATTAATGAATTATGCTGATACGGCTATGTATAAAGCAAAGTTAAGAGGAAAAAATCAGTATGCGATTTACTCAGAGGAAATGCAAACAAAGTCTCGTGAAAAAGTAGTTATGGAAAATGCTCTTCGAAAGGCAATTGATAAAGAAGAATTTATTGTTTATGTTCAACCACAAATTAATATTAAAACAGGTGAGGTCAAAGGGTTTGAGACGCTAATACGTTGGCAACATCCAGAACGAGGTTTACTCTCTCCTTCAGAGTTTATTCCCTTAGCCGAGGAGACTAATTTAATTATAAAAATTGACCAATGGATGTTACGAAAGGCTTGTGAATATAACAAGAAGTGGCAACAACAAGGGTTTTCTGATTGCCGGATAGCAGTAAATCTGTCGTCGAACCAATTTTCAAGCGAATGTCTTGTTGATGTTGTTAAAGGTGTATTAGAGGAAACAGGTCTTGAAGCAAAATACTTAGAGCTAGAAATTACTGAAACGATGACGCTTGATGTTGAACATACAATCCCAACGTTAAGAAAGTTACGCGATTTTGGTGTTCAAATAAGCATTGATGATTTTGGGACAGGTTATAGCTCAATGAATTATTTAAAGAAATTTTCAATTAATCGTTTAAAAATTGACCGTTCCTTTGTAAGAGACATTTCAAGCGATTCTAACGATTCGGATATTGTAGCTACGATAATTTCAATGGCACATAATCTAGGTGTTGAGGTCATTGCAGAAGGCGTAGAAGAGAAGGAACAGCTCAGATTTTTACAATTTTTGAAATGTGACGAGGTTCAGGGCTATTACTTTAGTAAACCATTACCGGCAGAAGAGATTGAATCAACCTTCCGAGAATTACAGAAGTTGGTAAAGATAAAATACTAATATGTAAAGGAAGGTACGTGCTTATGCAGACTGTTGCAAAAATTTTAGTTAATCACCTTGTAAAGTGGGAGATAACCTATGCATTTGGAATTCCAGGAAAGCCTGTAACTCCTTTAATTTTAGAAATGGACAAGCAGGGTCTCACATTTGTGTTGAGTAAACATGAAAGTGGTGCTGGTTTTGAAGCGTCAGGATATTCTCTACTAAATAAGACACTTGGTGTTGCAGTTGGAACAGCTGGCCCTGGTGGAACGAATCTATTAACTGCAGCAGGACAAGCTTTAGCAACGAAATCCCCTGTTTTATTCATTACAGGACAGCCGCCAATTACCCAGATAGGCAAGGTACTTGGACAAGATAGCTCACTATTTGGGACAGATTTAGTGAAAATGTTTGATTGTGTTACGAAGTTTAGTGCCCGTGTGGATCGTGCAGAGCTGCTTCAACCTCTTCTTACCCATGCTGTTGAACAAGCATTGACTGGAAGGAGGGGGCCTGTACATTTATCGATTCCTCTTGATGTTTTAATGGAGGAGGTGGAAGTATTTGAACTCCCATTACCAGATTTCCATGCCCCTATTATTTCATCGAATATAAACCATGTCATGGAAGCCTTGGATAACGCTAAACGGCCAGTAATCTTAGTTGGATATGGAGTTCATGACCAAGGTTGTTATGGCGAACTTATCTCTTTTGCGGAGCAATGGCAAATTCCTGTTATGACAACGCCAGGGGGAAAAGGAACGATGCCTACTAATCATCCCCTGTCATTAGGACCATTCGGTCTGGGAGGACATTTAAGTACCGATGATTATTTAAGTGAAGGGGTTGACTTGATGATGGTTATCGGAAGTCAGCTTAGTGACCTAGAGACCCCAGGAATGGGCTCTTCCAATTTCCCTAAAAAAATCATTCATTTTGATGACGAGATAAAATTCATTGGAAAAGCAATCCCTGTTCCGACAGTTGCCGTTTTAGGAAATATTAAAGCAAATTTACGAGAATTGCTCGCACGAAGAGAGCAAATATCTGTTAAAAAAGAGTTACCTATAAAGATGAAAAAAACAAGCTTTGCTTCTTCAAATAAGAGTTCTTATTTATCTGGTCAGCAAGTGATGGAAGTAATGAGAACTAGGCTTCCTAGTGAAACACTTGTGTTTGGTGATGCAGGAAGTCATTCTTTTTATGCAATAAAGTATTTTGATATAGAGGAGCCAGGTACGTTCTTTTTTGAAGAGGTATTCGCGACAATGGGAAGAGCAATTGGGTATGCAGTTGGTGCTAAGCTGGCCAGACCGAAAACCCCGGTTGTTTGTCTTACGGGTGACGGATGTTTGTTTATGCACGGAACTGAAATATCAACAGCGGTCAATTATCAGGTCCCCGTAATTTTCGTAGTAATGAATAATGCATGCTTGGATATGGTCGACAAAGGAATGATGGCCCATTTAGGCAAAGCGGTGGGAACGACTTATGATTTTGCGTTAGATGCGGCAAAGTTCGGGGAATCGATGGGCGCTTTATCATTCCGTTGCCGATCGGAGGACGATTTGATAAAGGCACTCGATATGGCAATTGAATGTGATAAGACAGTTGTAATTGAAGTGATAGTTGATCCACAGGAACTGCCACCAACAATGAAACGAGGATGAGGTGAAAGAATGGACAAGCTGCAAACAAATGAACAAAGATACGAGAACGGCATGGAAGTTTTAAGGAAACTAACTGATGAAAACGGTATGAAGGCGATAGAAGGCATTCAGTCAATATTCCCAGACTTTGGCAATATGCTTGTTAGTTTTGGGTTTGGAGATCTTTATTCTCGAGATGGCCTTGATTTAAAACAGAGAGAACTTATTACCCTCACTTCGCTCATTAATCAAGGAGCTAATGAACAATTGCCCTTCCATATACATGCAGCTCTAAACGTTGGCTTAAAGCCTGAGGAGTTGCTAGAACTAACGATGCACTGTGCAGGATATGCTGGTTTTCCTAAGGCGGTCGGAGCGTTAGTTGTAATAGAACGAGTATTTAAAGAACGTAATCTTACTTAGAACAAATAAGGACCTAAAAGATGTCTATTCACTTTTTAGGTCCTTATGTAGTTGGCTGTAAATGTTACCTTTTATTTTGTTCTTGGTCCTTGGTATATTGTCTTTGAGGTGTCATATGCGAGAGTGCAGTCTCCGTAACCTCATTAGCTTCTTCGGCCTGATGTTGGTCTCTTTTAGCCTTTTTCTCTAACTGTTCTAATTGTTTTTGATTGTTTTCAAACATAGCGCTCACATCCCTTTTTCTTTATATTGATAGTATCAACAAAACTTGTGGAAACATGTGTTTAAATTGGTTTAGTAAGCCAGAACCCATTTCTACGTTATTATATCCCCTTTTCCTTATCACTATATTGTTCAGGTAACTTATTTTGGGCAAGGCGCTGCTTAACCTCATTGTAAGTTAAACCAGAATGATTATTGGCTTGTCTTACCTCTTCAATAATCGTCCCAGCCACTGTTTTTTTCTTGTACATTGTTGTCACTCCTTTCTTCTCACTTAGTTTCTACCAGGAAGACGAAAATCTATTCAAAAGAAAAAACTGTTGACAATATTAAATGGAAAAATATACAATATTAACAAATTTAGAAAAGAAGGGTTGCTATTATGGATAATCGAATTATGTCTTACAGAACTAAATATATAGTAGTGACTCATTTTTTAACTAAGTGTGTGTGATTAAACTTATTTTATTGGGGTCACAGGTTTGCACCTTCATCATTATTCAGTCGAAAGTGCAATTGTGCTCCGTGTGTGTTAAATAGTTTGAGACATCATGTGAGTAAAAGCATGATGTCTTTTTGGTTTGCTAAATGAAAGGGGGAGACATATATGTTCTCCGTGCTTTGGAAATTAGGTTGGTTTTTTAAGACATATTGGAAGCGTTACACTGTTTCGATTTCACTATTAATTTTAGCTAGCTGTTTGGATGTCATACCACCAAAGTTGATTGGCCTTGCCATTGATGATATGCATTTAGGTCAGATGACAACAGAACGTTTGAAAGAACTGCTTTTATTCTATGGTGGAATTATTGTTGTTTGTTATCTCATTACGTATGTATGGATGTACCAACTATTTGGAGGAGCCTTTTTAATTGAACGAATATTAAGAACTCGATTTATGAGACATTTGCTACAAATGACTCCAAACTTTTATGAAAAAAACAGAACTGGTGATTTAATGGCTCGTGCAACAAATGATTTGAAAGCAATTTCGATGACTGCGGGTTTTGGGATTTTAACATTAATTGATTCGACGGTATTTATGATAATCATCATTTTTGTAATGGGTATTTCAATCAGCTGGCAACTAACGTTAGCTGCATTACTACCACTACCACTCATGGCGGTAGCAATACGATATTTCGGCAAGCTCATCCATAAACGCTTTATGTTGGCTCAGGATTCATTCGGTGAGCTAAATGACAATGTGCTTGAATCAACAGCGGGTGTCAGAGTAATTCGGGCTTATGTTCAAGAGCAAGCTGACCATCAACGTTTTAAAACTAAAACGGAGGAGGTATTTGCAAAGAATATTGCAGTTGCAAAGGTTGATGCTTTGTTTGAACCAACAATTAAAATTCTCGTTGGGTTTAGTTATGTTATTGGGCTTGGGTACGGTGCTTACCTAGTCTTTTCTCAAAGGATTACACTCGGAGAACTAGTTTCGTTTAACATTTATTTAGGCATGTTGATTTGGCCCATGTTTGCAGTTGGAGAGTTAATCAATATCCTACAACGTGGAAATGCTTCTTTAGACAGGGTCAATGCAACGTTAGCGTATCCACCAGATGTGAAAGAACCGGAAAACCCAATTAATGTATCAATCCCTGAAGAGATAGTCTTTAACAATGTTACGTTTCACTATCCTTCGTCTAAAACAGCAAATCTTAAAGGCATTTCATTGTCGCTACGAAGAGGAGAGACGGTGGGTATTGTCGGGAAAACTGGCAGTGGAAAGACAACGCTAATAAAGCAGTTTTTAAGAGAATATAAGCTGGGAACAGGAAGTATTTTTATCTCAGGTGTTCCAATTGAAGAGATTTCCTTGGATAGAATTCAATCGTGGATTGGGTATGTTCCGCAAGAGCAAATCTTATTTTCCCGAACCATTCGGGAGAACCTCAAATTTGGCAAGGATGAGGTCAGTGAAAAGGAGATTGCCCAAGCATTAACTCTGGCTTCTTTTCAAGGAGATTTACATGCTTTACCTAAAGGACTTGACACCCTTGTCGGGGAAAAAGGAGTGGCTCTTTCAGGTGGACAAAAGCAACGAATCTCAATTGCAAGAGCCCTGATAAAGAACCCAGAGATCCTCCTACTTGATGATGCGATGTCAGCGGTGGACGGTAAGACAGAAGCAACGATTATTAAAAATATTCGCCGTGAACGCAGTGGGAAGACAACATTTATAACTGCACACCGATTAACGGCGGTGGAACATGCCGATTGGATTATCGTTATGGATGAAGGGGTGATAATCGAAGAGGGGACACATGAACAGCTTCTTGAGTTAAATGGATGGTATAAGGAGCAATATGAACGTCAGCAATCTAATACGTACGGGGAGGTGAGTTAATGAAAGAAAAGACAGGAAAACGATTGTTTCGATATGCATCGTTGTATAAACGAACAATTTTACTAGCTCTAGTAATGTTAACTATTGCTGTAGCTGCAGAACTCACAGGACCGTTTATTGCAAAGAAAATGATAGATGATCACTTAATGGGTATAGAGAATCCATGGGTTGAAGTGCAGAGTGATGATGAAAGAACTGTTTTTTACGAAGGAAGTTACTATAAGAGACTAGAACATACAGGAGCAGGAGAACAAGGAGAGAAGGAACTTCAAATTATTCAAGTCGGGCGTGGCTTTTATGCTTCTTCTAGGCACATTGAATTTGATGGCAACCGAACAATGGAAGGTACGACATTAATTATTAAGCAAGGAATTGATTCAGCGTCCTACGAAGTTAGCCAGTTAAGTCGACAGGAACTTTTTGCTTTTTACAAACCAGAAATACGTCCAATGATATGGTTGCTTGCTTTTTATATAGGGCTGCTTATTTTTGCTGCTTTCTTTCAATATGGAAAATCCTTATTACTTCAAACAGCAGCAAATCGAATTATTCAAAGGATGAGAATCGATGTATTTGAGCATATTCAAAAGCTTCCAATTACTTATTTTGATAACCGTCCTGCGGGTAAAATTGTTTCACGTGTAACAAATGACACGGAAGCAATACGTGAGTTATTTGTTAAAGTACTCGCAACGTTTTTTACAAGTAGTATTTATATGATGGGGATTTTTATTGCCCTATTCTTCCTTGATACCACCCTTGCAATGATTACGTTACTGCTAGTACCGATAATGATCATATGGATAATTCTCTACCGGAAATTTGCTTCAATGTATAATCACCTTATCCGCTCACGTGTAAGTGATATTAATGGAATCATTAATGAAGCAATTCAAGGTATGCCGATTATAAGAGCGTTTCGCCGTAGAGAACAAATGTCAACGGAGTTTGAGAAGTTAAATGATGAACATTTCACCTATCAAAACAAGCTTCTTCATTTAAACTCAGTCACATCCCATAATTTGGTGTTTGTCCTTCGTAATCTCGCTTTTGTTGCCCTAATTTGGTATTTTGGAGGTCAGTCAATAGGAGTCTCGGCAGCAATCTCAGTTGGAATGCTCTATGCGTTTGTTGATTACCTCGGTCGCTTATTTCAACCAGTTACAGACATTGTCAATCAACTCGCCCAATTAGAGCAAGCACGAGTGGCCTCTGTCCGTGTATTTGAACTATTAGATGAAGAGGTAGAAGAAAATAGAAAGATGACTGTTACACGCTATCAAGGGAACGTACGATTCGACCGGGTTTCATTTTCGTATGATGGAGCACATGATGTGTTAAAAGATATTAGTCTTGTAGCGAACAAAGGAGAAACCGTGGCTCTTGTTGGACACACAGGATCAGGAAAGAGTTCGATAATTAACCTCCTTTTTCGCTATTATGATATTGAACGAGGTTGCATCACCATTGATGGTCAGGATACGAAAACCATGAATAGACAAGAGCTTCGCAAACATATGGGAATTGTTCTACAAGATCCATTTTTGTTTACTGGAACAATCTCTTCGAATGTTAGCCTTGACAATCCAGTTATTTCAAAAGAGCAGGTAAAAAAAGCGCTACGTGATGTTGGGGCTGACACATTTATAGAGAAATTACCAAACCAATATAACGAACCTGTACTAGAAAAGGGAAGTACACTATCTGCAGGACAACGTCAGCTTATTTCCTTTGCGAGAGCTTTAGCCTATGATCCAGCTATCTTAATTTTAGATGAGGCAACGGCTAATATTGATACAGAAACAGAGGCAATGATTCAACACGCCTTGAATATAGTGAAGGAAGGCCGTACTACCTTTGTCATTGCGCATCGTCTATCGACGATAAGAAATGCGAATCAAATTCTTGTGCTAGATCGAGGCGAAATTGTTGAACGTGGAACACATGAGGAGCTAATAGCGAAGAAGGGGACATATTTTAGAATGCATGAGCTACAACAAGGTAAGCAGTCTGAAAAAGTAGGATGAGGAGAAAGTCTAATCTATCAGGTTAGAGTTTTTTAGCTATAACTGCTCCATACTCCTAAAAATAGGCGGAAAAACGGAAGGCACTTACATCTACCTTTGAATATAGTATTAGATAGAGAAAAAAAGAGGTGTGAGTGCATGCTAATTAGAAGATCGTCAAATGATGAGTTTGAGTTTATTCAAAGCCATAAAAGTCAAGTACAGCATGAGGCTACGATGGGGTATGTTAACGAATCAAATCAGCTTGAGATGGATCTTAACACACCATATCAAGGTCATTACTATGTGTTCGAACATCAATATACGGTACAAGGTTGGGTTTTACTCGGTGAGACAAAGGGTCCTTTTACAAATGATCAGTCAGGAGTTATTTTAGAGCTGTATGTTCTTCCTGCCTACCGAAAATACGGAGTTGGTAAGATGCTCATGAATTTTGCAATTGAACACTTTAAGTATCAAGGTTTAAAAAAAGTTCAGCTAAACGTTTTTTCTGGAAACCCAGCAAGAAAGCTGTACGAACGACTCGGGTTTCATGAGGTGGCATCGTTAATGGAAAGACCGATATGAAAATAAACTCTTACTAACATAAGGTTTAAACGGCTCTCCAGAAACTAATGGAGAGCTTTTTAATTTTAGAGGTTAATGCTTAACAAAGATTGCAATGGCAGGCCCGCCGGATTCGCTCGTTGCTTTACTAAGAAAATCTTAAGAAATACCATAATAAAATGTTAAGAATCTCGGTTTACAATGGAAATATTCTAACAGATTGAAACAGAGTATGCAGAAATGTTAAATCAATCAACGTTACAATTTCGTACAACATGTCCAGACACTCCAATCTTCGCATTTGTTGATGCTCAAAAAATTAGGCGTGTATTCGATAATTTGATTGAAAACAGCTTAAAATATGCGTTAGACCATACGAATGTTTCTCTCTCCATTCAAGTGATTGAAAACAAAGCGATCGTTACTCTTTTTTATAAATTAGTAAGGTCTTATTTTTTTCTTCACTTTATCCTGATAAAATGTTTTGTGGAGATGATTAAATGATAAATAAAATTCTACCGAAAATATTTTATAATCAACCAACGCTAGTGCTTGCTAAGTCGCTACTCGGGAAGCTCCTAGTAAAAGAAACCGATGAAGGCACAGTGGCTGGCTGGATTGTTGAAACGGAAGCCTATATTGGTCCGGGAGATAGAGCTGCCCATAGCTTTAATAATCGCCGCACAAAACGAACAGAGGTGATGTTCGGTGAAGCTGGTCATTTTTACATTTATCAAATGCATACACATCAGCTTGTGAACATTGTTAGTGGAGAAATGAACCACCCAGAGGCAATTTTAATCAGAGCGATTGAGCCGTATCTAGGAATAGATTTGATGTATATGCGGCGGGGGAAAGATAAAAGACTTCATGAATTAACGAATGGACCAGGGAAATTGGCGAAAGCAATGAACATAACGATGGATGATTACGGGAAGCGCTGTGACTTTGAACCACTTTTTCTTGCTGAGGGACAAAATCCACATTTGATTGAATCGGGGCCCAGAATTGGTATTGAAAATAGTGGAGAAGCCAAAGAATATCCTTGGCGTTTTTGGGTAAAGGATAATCGCTTTGTTTCGAGATTACCGAAAAAAAGCACAAAATAACAGGTGTTTCAATCGTATAATCGGGATGATTGTTTATAGGGAAGTGAGCATGTAGGGAGTGGATCTAACGGCTAACTACAAACATCAAATAGATTGAACACCATTTAACAGAATCAATCTCAATTGATGACTAACGAATGTGAATTCACGTGTTTCATGGTGTTAAACATGTTTCATGTGAAACAATTGAGGATTGTCAGGTGACAAAGTTTCGCCTTGAACTGAGCTGTATTTGAATACGGTCAATTTTAAAAGGTAAATCCACCTTTTAAAATCGGCCTTTTTTTAGCTTGTATTTGAGTAAGTTTTTCAACATAGTAAACAAAAAAGTCACCGCTAATAGAAAAGTCGTTGTAAAATAAAAGAACAATCTAAGTAAGTTTAACAACCGATTGGGAATGATCAGGGAGTAAAGGAGCAGCAACGATGAATTTATTTTTCTCAGTCATTATCTATAGTTTGCCGATGTATCTATATGTCTATCTAGCAGTTATTACGATAAAGAACAATCCGAAGAGTAGCAAACACCTAACTTCAGGATTAACTTATAGTTTATTATCGATTTGGTTTTTATTGTCGTTGTTACTTGCACTTGTGCCTAATCAATATGCTGAAACTATTATAGTTTATTGGATACTTCCCGTTATTTTACTTATTACTGTTTTAACATTTCATTTATGGCCCTTACATGACGGGGTTTATAAACGGAAATTCGCATGGGTATTTAAACTACTATTATCACTTTCAGTATTTCTACTTGTAACCTTTTACGTCGATGGTTGGATGGTTCGTGAGTTCATTTATACAGACTCGTCTTTTTCTATGCTTCCGGCAAAAGGTTTTTATGTGTACTGGGTCATTCTATTAACCTATTTATCTATTACTGCGTTTCTAATTATTCGCAAACTAAAAACAAACCCCAAGCTAGCAAAGCTATGGTTATTCGGTCTCGTTTTGTTTGTCGGTTGGACAACGTTAATGATTATTGGTTGGTTGGCAAATGATGGCCAATTCCAGATTTTTACTTACCTCTTGCCGCATGGGACGATTTTTTGGTCTTTAGCGATTTATACTAGTATGAGGAAATTTAACTTTCTCCCATCCTTTGAAAAGCGTTATAAGGTATTATTTAATCAAGCACCGCTAGGAATCTTAGTTTTGGATGAAGAGGCGGTTGTGCGCGAAGCAAGTCCACTTATTCTGCGGTATATTAAACCGAATGGGGAAATAAACGGGAGATGTATTTTTGATTATAGTCTGCCTGAGGGGAGGATTAAATATTTAGAGGAATATAAAGAAATTTTTCAGATGAGAGAGAAATTAAAGAATTTTGAATATCAATTTCATTCAATGCATGGGTCGTGTGCTGACATTACAGATAAATTCAGAATTTGTTGAATTTGATGATGAGCATTTAAAATTCTTAATGATTAGAGATATAACGGAAGTAAAAGTCGTGGAAGCTAAAATGCAATACCTAGCTTATCATGATCCTCTTACTGGTTTGTTAAATCGTTTGGTCTTACATTCCAAGTTTCAAGAGCTCATAACTATAGAAAACCCCTTTTCGATAGTTATGATTGATCTTGATAAGTTTAAAGAAATCAATGATACCTATGGCCACCAAATTGGGGATCAAGTCCTACAATACATCGCCAGCTTATTAAAGCAAGCTGGTGAAGAAACGGACTCTATTTATAGGATAGGAGGAGACGAGTTCCTAATACTTATTATTGAACCAGAAGGTAGTGTAGAGAAGGTGAGAAACTACATTGAGGAGAGTTTAAAACACTCTGTAACTTCGATCGTAGATACCCCACTGTCGCTCTCATTAAGCATTGGGGTTAGCCGCTATCCCGAAGACGGTACAAATGAGGATATATTAATCAAAAGAGCAGATGAAGATATGTATTTAACGAAAAGAACAAAAAAAGGTTCTTTACTAGAAAGGTGATAGTTTTACTTCTATATGCCTCGGTTTACTTTTTTGTTTTGGAAGGAAATGTAGTAGTGATTGAAGAAGAAGTAAACTAAAGCTGAAGTATGTATTGAGGAGGAGATACAAATGAATAATTTAACATTAAAAACCATTACAAAGGAAAGCTTTGCCCCATTTGGGGACGTAATAGAAGTAAACCGTCAATCTAAAGAGACCTTTCAAGTGATTTTAGCGGAAGAAGATGTAGCTGGATGGAGAATCGCTGTATCAAACCTGTCTGGACGAGGCATTGTTAAAAAGCTCGGAAGCCATCCGAATACAAGAGAGTCATTTGAACCAATGAATGGAATTGCCGTTATTATCGTTGCAGAAAAAGACTCACCAGAGGTTATTCATGCCTTTCTTTTAGATAAACCAATTTGCTTACATAAATATGTTTGGCATGCAACGTTAGCTCTCTCTGAGATTGCGGAGCTAAAGATTACGGAGAATGCGAGCAATATCGAGTCACTGCATCATACGTTAGACCAACCTGTTTCTATTGGATTAATTCAAGTTTAAGAAACGAAACTCGTGGAAAAGAGATGTAAAAAAGAGAGGATGGGTCTTCTGATGAGACAAAGACTACTATTAATTGGGCATGGAGGTATAAGCAAGCAGTACATTAGAGCATTTAAAATGAACCAAGAGGCTGAAATTGTCGGGGTAGTCGGTAGGAATCTCGAAAAAGTGAAAGCGTATGCATATGAACACAATATTAAGACATTTGGTACGGATATTAAGGAAGTAGTAAGACAGTCGAAGGCAACCGCGGCAGTTATCTGTACTCCGAATGCACTGCACTATGAAGGTGTCATGACAGCAGCAAAATTAGGTTTACATTGTTTGTGTGAAAAGCCACTAGATATTTCCCCGGAAAAGCAGGATGAGATGATCCAAGTCTGTAAGGATAATAAGGTCATTCTGGCGGTTTCCTATATGCGACGATTTATTAATCATCTTTTATTTATAAAAGATATAATCGCTGCTGGAAAACTAGGAAGAATAATGGTTATGGATGTAACGATAAAGCATTTTCGAGATAAAGAGTATTATCAGTCTTGGCATGGAACGAATGCTTTAGATGGGGGTGGCCCATTTCTTCAACAAGGAAGTCATATTGTGGATTTAGCACAGTGGTTATGTGATGGTTATAAAGAAGTATTAGCTGCAAAAAGATTTCAAGTCTACCATGATATTGAGACAGAAGATCACGGATACGCAATAATACAATATCAAAACGGTGCTGTTGGAATGATTGAAGCGTCTACTGCCAGTATTTCTTTAAAGAATGAGGGAATAGAAATCTCAGGTACAAAAGGATCCATTGCAGCTAATTATCAAGAAATAACAACGTTTGAAGTAGAGGGAATGGAGCTTCCATCCTTTGATAAGTCATTATCGGAAAATGAAGTATTATTTGAAAAGCTAGCTGTAGACTTTGTTCGTTCTATCCAGACGGGGACCCAGCCATTCGTAAACGGAGAAGCCGCAAAAGTGGCGACAGAGCTTATTACTGATATTTATAAAAAGTCAGGTGAACCATTACGTATCGTGCCAAGTAACGAAAGATAGGTATGAAAAATTATAAGAGGCTCCTGAAAAAGGTAAACCCAAACCTTTTTCAGGAGCCTCTAAGCGTCAGGACGATTAGGGAAGCGAGAAGGATACGCATATTAAACGGCTCGTTGTTCCTTCCAATTTAATGTACCCTGATGATAGTGAACCTAAAGAATAGGTCAAAAAGTAGAAAGGAAAGGAGTTGCTACGTGTGTCGAAGAGGATTGTTGCATTAGCTGGTGACTACTATCATGATGAGGCTCTTTGTCAGGAGGTCCTTGGATTGGTGACGGGGTTAATGGAGGGTGTTATTGTTGAATACATCACGACAGATGAATTAGTTGAACAGCTAGGTAGTAAACCGGATGCTGTCATTCTATTTAAATTAAATAAGATCCACCCTGACATCTCGGGGAATAAAGAGGTTTGGATGGACGATCAGATAGCAATGGCAATTAGTAATTATGTGAATCAAGGGGGAGCATGGTTAGCATGGCATTCAGGTTTAGCCTCGTATGAAGTCGCAAGCTATGTCAATATGCTTCGGGGGAAGTTTGAGTATCATCCAGAATTGTCGAAAGTGACCTACCTTTCAGAGAATAGAAATCCAATACTTAATGAAAAGGTCAGCTATGAAATTATTGATGAACATTATATGGTATCGTGTGACGCTAAAGAAACAAATGTATTTCTTCATTCTACATCCAAGGATGGAACTTCAGTAGCTGGATGGGCTCACTCCTTTGGTAAAGGGCGAGTATGCTGCCTTACTCCTGCACATCAAAAAGAAGGATTGTTTCATCCAGAAACAATAAATTTAGTTAAGCAGTCGCTCCAATGGTGTTTGCTTTAAAAGAATGCTGACAAAAACTGATAAATTCCGCCACTAGCTTGTTCTTCATTATCACTATTGGTATACTTTTACGGTAGTAGAATATTATAGTTAAAAACAGCTATTGCATAGCAGAAACTCTCTCAGTGGAGTGAGAGAGTTTCGTCAAAGGGTTATTTCGCCTTCTTTAAGCTTTCTGGTACGTTAGGTGCGTGAATCAGTGGGCTAGATGCGTTTACAAAGACAGTAGAGATACCAGCTGTCACTTTTGACAATGCTTTAGCTGTTTTTTTCATGGATTTCACCTCCTTTACTAGAAAATGTATTTAATTTATGGGTAAGCTTAATACCAGCGGGTGTCAATAATAAAGCTTGAAGCAATGCTCCAATGACAAGGCCAGTTTGGTCATATAGGAAGTAGATGACCAAGGATATAAGAACCCATAAAAGAGCAACCAGTTTCTTTTTTCGTTCCCACTTGGCTGAATGCTTCACTTGATGAGTTTCGTAGTAAGGGGCGAAGCATAATAGGTTAATCAAGATGATAGTTATATAAATAGTGATTAGAATGTTAGAGACAGGTAACCATACAAAAACAAACAACAAGGAAAAACTGGTTAGTGAACAAGCGAGCGAATGTTCGAGATGTGCTCCACCTGTGAGGATGCGAAGAAGCATGAATGAGAAGGCAACTTGAAGGGTCAAAAATGGAATATCAAGAAGCCAACCAGACATAATAATTAAAGTGAAAGTAAAAAGAAGGTTGAACAGGATAGTAAACCCGAAGACGAGTACATCATGTGGCTCTGTTTCGTCTGGGTTTGCTTTTTTTATGAAATCTGCAAAGACAAGGGCCCATCTTTCGAACATAAAATCACCTCTATGTTAATGAACAGGAGATTAATAGCTTTACAGGTTTTAATTGAATATCAACAACGGCATTATTATTTCTAAATTGAAGAAGGGCATCAAATAGTTTTGAATGGGTATTGTGCCTCTCATCTAGTTTAAGGGAACTTGAAATATCAAAGATTATTTTATAGTCAGTAACTTGCACATGAAAGCAAATATGTTTGTCAACAGTATCAGGTGCTTGAGAAAGAGTGAAGATTAAATCATCAAAGATGGTGCTTAGATATCGTATTTGTTGTAATGTTGAAGGTGTCTTATTTGTTATTTCGGCTGTTACATCAATGGTTATCCCCATAAGACTTGCAAGTTTACGCTTATTAATTATGAACGCATAAAGTAAATCATCAAGTATAGTTACGTTTGCATGTAAGTTGGAAGTCCCCGGAAAACTGGGTTTACTGCGACTTAATGTATGTAAATCAATATACTCTTTAATCAAAGGATAGGATCCTCGCTCATAAAGTTTGTTAATTGCAAGAAAATGCCGCGTATAATCTGCGTTTAGCTTTTCTACAATTGCAGCAGTTTGTTGCTCTTGATCAAGATAAAACTTCTTTGCCTCTATTAAGCGTTTCTGTTGAAATTGTGTGTGCAAAATAAGATAGATGCTAAGTATGACAAAGAGAGTAACGATACAGGCTAAGACAAAACTTGGCTTTGAATCCAATCCCTGAGAGAATAGTGCAATCATTGCCAAACAGATAAAAACGAAGATTAACAGTGAATTTACTATAATAATCATTTTGATTTTCTTATTAGATTGTTTTGTTTTAATATAATGACGAAGCTCTAACAAGTTGTAATCGTACTTGGCAATGACATAACAGAGGACAAAAATAGAAGCCGCTGTAATAAGTTGGGCAATTGTCGCTGGGATTGAAAAAAACAAATCAAAATAGCTATAAGCTGATAATGTTGTAACAGTTTCTATATATAAAAGCTGAGTTAGGGAATAAAAACCATATCCAATACTCGTAAAAACGAGTGATTCAAGATAATTAAACTTAAAAAGCAAATAAATAAAGAAAAAGAGTAATAGGATTTGAATAAAGATTATCAGCGATATAGGTAACCCTGTTAACCGAAATAATATCGACAATATACTCATAGTTACAGCTATGAGCAGAATTATTTTTAGGTAGCGCCGATATAAGTAGCCGAGCAAAACAATTGGAAAGGATAAAAGAGCAACCCATTCAATTGTTGATAATAGAAACATTGATAAGTGGTTCATATCCAGTAACTCCTTACTCCGATTGCAATTGATTATCTTTTGTATGAGGAATGCTGACTTTGAGGGAGTTTCAATTTGACTTGAACTCCTTTACTTGGATGATTTTGAATATCCATCGTCCCATTTAACGTTTCAACAATCGTTTTGCATATAGGGAGTCCGAGCCCCGTTCCTTCATCTTTTGTTGTATAAAAAGGGTAGAAAATCTGTTCAAGCTGTTCGTGGGAAAGGCCGGGTCCACTATCAACAATTGTTATAATGATATTTTTACTTTCCTTTGTTACCCGAATATCAATTGACCCATTTTCTTTAATTGCTTCTACAGCATTTTTTACGAGATTAATTAATAGACGCTCAAATCTACCGGAGTTACCAGTTATGTAAATATCATCCAATAAATCGGTGCGAAATGCAACTGAATTATTTACCGTTTGCATGGAATAAATGGTAACGATCTTGTCAATGCAATGTTTAACATCAATGATAGATAGATTATCTTGATTTAGATGGGATTTTGAGAGACTTAGAAGTTCTTGTATTAAAGATTCCATTCTTATTGATTCTTCTCGAATTATTGAGGTATAGTGAGCCATATTAGGGTTTGACTTAATAGATGGATCTTGCTCCATAAATTGAGTAAACCCAATAATTGATGTTAAGGGATTACGAATTTCATGGGCGAAAAATGCAGCCATTCTTCCTATAACTGCATGATAATCTTCAGATTGCTCTGTATCAGTGTGATCTTCTGAAATCTTTTCTTCAGGCTTTTGTATTTTATTATTCTTTGGTTTTTTAGTTTGAAACCATTTTTTAATGGATGAGATATTCATTGAAGTGTTACACTCCTATTGGAATGAAGTAATGTTTCTGTGCCATAGAGAAGACTTGTGGAGTTAATGTCTACTCTTAAATAACTTAATTCTACAAAACCTGGCAGATTCCTTCTAAAAAATAAAAAAATCCAATTTTTTGTAAATATATATAGGTTTTAGTCGATCGTGAAATTAAGACATAAAGAATATCTGTCATTTAGTAATAATTTAGCCTAAAATATAGGGAAAGGAGTGAAGGCAATGGCACTGGAAATTGGCATTATTGGAACCGGAGGGTTTAGTCAACTTCATGCAGGAATTCTTTCGGAGATGGATGGAGTCCGAATGTCAGCTTTTTGTGGAACGAGTAAAGAAAAGGCTGGGAGAATGGCGGCTGAGTTCCACGGAGCAAAGGCTTATGATCAGATAACAGACATGCTCGATGGAATAAAGTTAGATGCGGTCTATATTTGTGTTCCGCCCATGGCTCACGGGGAAATTGAAGCCCAGTTAATTGAGAGAGGGATTCCGTTTTTTGTCGAGAAACCAATTGGGTTAAACCTTGATTTACCGAGTCAGATTTTTGAAAAATTGAAAAAAACCCAAGTCATGACCGCTGTAGGCTATCACTTTCGTTATAAGGATTCAATTCAACATCTAAAAAAGTTACTTGCAAATCAAAATATTGGAATGATCCTAGGACAGTGGATGGGTGCAATGCCGATGGTTCCTTGGTGGAGAAATCAACAAGGTTCTGGTGGACAATTTAATGAGCAAACGACCCACATTGTCGATTTACTTCGGTTTCTTGGTGGTGAAATTGACACAGTGTATGCAACATTTGGCCAGCAGATTATGCAAAAAAAGGTAGAGGATACAACGGTAGCGGATATTGGAACCGTTACCCTGGGCTTAAAGAGTGGTGTAATTGCAAATCTTTCAAATACATGTATACTTCCCAATGGTGTGTCAAGAATTGGTTTATCGGTTTACACGGATGCAGGAATAATGGATTGGGAACCGAACGGCATAAAAGTGAATCGTGATGGAAATCAGACTGATATTGATGATATATCAAACCCTTATGAAATTGAAAACGAAGCCTTTATTCATGCTATTCGAACAGGGGATACGTCCCGGATTTTATCAAATTATCAAGATGCGTTAATGACACAGAGGGTAACGACTGCTGCAATAGAATCTGCGCAAAAAGGTATATTAATAAAGTGCTAAAAAACAGAAGACATTCAGTTTGTTTCAGCTGAATGATTGTGGTATAATAAAGATGATTAATGTCTAGCTGTCATTAATAGTGTATTTTGTAGGTGATTTGTTACAATTAAATCTATCATGTATATGGTAAATGGAAGAACGATATTATAGAAGTCTATCCATGGCCTAACTTCAATTTGAGGTTAGGCCTTTTTGTTGTCTAGTGTATTTCGTGATACCTGAGCGGTTTAATCCGACTCTTCTGCTTAATTGGGGGATTTGTTAGTAATGGAAATGAATAAGACGCGACAAGAAAATTTAACGTATTTGAGCAGTTATTTAAGTAAAATTATAAAAAGAAACTTTGGTAAAGGTCCGGAAACCTGTTTTACGTTTCTACAAGGGCATTATTTACTAGTTCATATTCGCCATTTTATGACACCAGCTGAGGAAGTACTCATGGAAAACAATGAACTAAGGCTAGCAAAGACCTTTCGTTCAACGATTTTGCACGCGGTGATTAATGAATTCAAAATTGAAATAGAAAAATTATTGAACAAAAACTTTGAACCATGTATTTCAGATTGGAATTATTATTCGAATACAGGTTTATTAATGTTTGTAGAAAATTCAATAGAAGTTGAACAAAATGTTGAATATAGAATGAAAGAGAGATTGGCACAATTAATAGGACAGTTATGTACCAATTTCCATAAAGTTCCGGAAAGAATTGAGTGCTTTAATGTTCATAATAGTATTTGCATCATTGAGTGTGAGGGAGTATTGACCGAAGTTGAACATATTTTACATGAAAATAATTGTCTTGATATTCTAACCGAACGAACGGAAAGGCTGAAATTACATTATTTAAAGTATAAAGACAGTTTTGAGAAAGTATTTTCCCGCTCAGTAGAGGATGTTTATATAATGTGGGATCATGTAAAAAACAAGAAATACATCGCTTTTTATTTAAAAGACATCTAAAATCACAAAGCTCAAATGAAGGGTAGAACTCTTTTGAGCTTTTTAGTATTCAAGATTACTTTGAGTCATCGGATTAAAAGACACTTGAAAATGGGTTTGCCGAGAGAATAAAGTATGATATGATTTTCTAGGAAAATTTTATATGTTACGGGGAGCTATGAGGTTGGCTGAGAGGATATCCTGATGAAGATATCGACCCTATAAACCTGAACTGGATAATGCCAGCGGAGGGATGACACGGAATACAGAAATGTAAGCCTACATGCTCCCAAGCATGTAGGCTTTTTTGATAGCACAAGGGTAGAAGGCGCCTATATAGCTTAGTTTCAATGTAGGGGAGAGGTATTCATGAAAAGGTTGCGAGTTTACTGTATGTCGGTATTACCAGCTTTGATAACTGTTGTAGCCTGTCTCATCATTTGGGAGCTGACGGTGTTAATATGGGACGTGGAAGATTGGATATTACCACCACCTAGCCTTATTTCGAGAGCCTTTTTTGAGACGATGCATTTCTTACCAGAGCATATCTGGATGACAACCATGGAGGCCATTCTCGGTTTTCTATTAGGTATTGCAGTTGCATTAGTTATCGCTTTTATATTGGACTTGGCACCTTTTTTAAGGAAGAGTGTGTATCCAATTCTACTATTCTCACAAACCATTCCTATTATTGCAATTGCTCCATTACTAATTATTTGGTTTGGATATGGTATGTTACCCAAAGTGCTAGTTGTTGCTTTAGTAACGTTTTTCCCGGTGGTTGTTAGTGTAGTCGAAGGATTGCAGTCGAGTGACCGTGATATGATTCGTCTCGTGCGTTCAATGGGTGGATCGCATTGGCAGGTGTTTCGTTCCGTTCGATTCCCACACGCTCTTTCTTACCTTTTCACAGGATTAAGAATTGGAGCGACTTACAGTGTGTTGGCCGCAGTCATCTCAGAATGGGTTGGAGCAAGTAAAGGATTAGGTATTTATTTAATTAAGGCGCAAAGTTCATTTGCCACTGATCGCGTGTTCGTTGTAATTGTAATGATTTCGATATTAAGCTGTATGTTATTTTTGCTCGTTCTTTTAGTTGGTCGATGGGTAATGCCATGGAAATACAAACAGCATAAATGAATATAGAGGACATTTTTTAATATCAAGCGAGTAATGATTGTCCTTTAGTCTGTTAAAATTTAATTTAGAAGGAATGGAGAGAAACCAAATTGAAAAAATGTAGTTTAGCTGTTTTATTTAGTATATTGGTCGGTCTTGCCGCATGCGGTCAAAATGGTGAGCCAGATGTAACGACAGATGTTGATGAGGATAAAGTAGAAGAAGCAGTGGAATCAGAAGCTAGTTCCGAGGATGAATTACTTGAGGTGACTGTGCTTTTAGATTGGATTATTAACACGAATCATACTGGCTTATATGTGGCTCAAGACCAAGGTTTTTTTGAAGAAGAGGGTTTAGACCTAACGATTATTGAATCAGCAACAGAGGGCGTGATGCAAGTCGTGGCCGCTGGTCAAGCTGATTTCGGTATTGCTTCACAAAACGAGTTAACGATGGCAAGAGCGCAGGACATTCCGGTGGTTTCTATTGCTGCTATTATCCAAGAGCATACATCGGGTTTTGCTTCACTTGCAGATAAGGGAATTACTTCACCGGAGGATTTTGCCGGAAAAACATATGGTGGATGGGGATCACCAATGGAAGAGGCGATTCTTAATTATGTACTAGAAGCAAGTGACGTTGGTACCACGGAAGTAGAAAATGTGACGGTGGGGTCTTCTGACTTTTTCGTAAATGCCAAACGAGAGATTGACTTTCAATGGATTTATTATGGTTGGACAGGTGTAGAATCAGAAGTTCGAGAAGAAGAAATTAACATGATTTACTTAACAGATATTGACCCGATTTTCGAATACTATGCACCAATTTTAATAAGCAGTGAATCTGTAATCAATGAACAACCTGAGCTTGTTGAAAAGTTTTTAAGAGCTGTAAGCAAGGGCTATGAATTTTCAATTGAGCATCCAGAGGAAGCTGCGGATATTTTAATTGCTGTTGCACCAGAAACAGATGCTGAATTAATAAAGGCGTCTCAGGAATGGTTAAGTACTCGCTATCAAGGGAATGCAACGCAATGGGGAATCCAAGAAGAGGATATTTGGACTACGTTCTCAGCTTGGATGTTAGAAACTGGATTAATTGAAAAAGAGGTTACAAGTGAAGAGGCTATGACAAATAAATTTTTGCCGTAATAGGCCTGTTAGGGAGTTGCCATGCAAGTAAACATTATTGATGTCTACCACTCATTTCAAAATGAAAAGATAATTAACGGACTTAATATTACTTTGCAAAATGGGGAATTTATTTCCGTAATTGGACCAAGTGGATGTGGGAAAAGTACACTATTTAATCTGATTGCTGGACTAGAGCTTCCTGATAAAGGACAGATTTTATTCGCAGGCAAAGACGTGAAAGGGCAACGGGGGCATAGCAGCTATATGATGCAGAAGGACTTATTATTTCCCTGGAAAACAGTGCTTGAAAATGTACTGTTAGGAGCAACGATTACAAGGCAGTCAAAAGAGGAAGCTGAGAAAGAGGCTACAGCTTTATTTCCGATGTTTGGTTTAAAAGGATATGAAAATTATTATCCAAGTGTGTTATCAGGTGGAATGAAGCAGCGTGCTGCACTACTACGCACTTTTTTGCATAAAAAAGACCTGCTCTTATTGGATGAACCATTTGGAGCTCTTGATGCATTAACGAGAGAAAAAATGCACGAATGGCTCTTACAAATATGGAGTCAAATGCAGAGGACAGTGCTGTTTATCACCCACAGCATTGATGAGGCAATCTTTTTATCGGATCGAATTTATGTACTAGCCCCTCGTCCAACCGAGCTTGTTCTTGAAATGAAGGTCTCCCTCCCTCGCCCACGAAGAAAAGCGATGTCTCTGACGCCTGAGTATGCTAGGTTGAAGCAGGAATTAATGAAAGCTCTCTATGAGCAGTAGAGTAGGTCAAATTACGAAAAAAGGATGATGAACAATGAAATTTTCTGAGCAGGTAAGAAAAAAGGTTGATTCAATTTGGGAGGCGAGTTTCCAGCATCCGTTCGTTAAAGGAGTTGCAGAAGGGACGTTGCCACTTGAGTGTTTTGCTTACTACGTACAACAGGATTCCTTTTATCTCTCGAAATTTGCTCAAGTCCAGGCAATAGGTGCAGCGAAGTCTGAAGACTTCCAAACAACAGCTCAAATGGCTTTCCATGCGAAGTCAACTTTTGATGCTGAGCACATGTTGCATGAAGGCTTTGCAAAGGATTTAGATTTAAAGAAAAATGAGCAAGGACACATGGTTGCGGGTGAACCTGCTCCAACAGCTGTGGCGTATACGAATCATCTATTCTCCGTCTCCTATAAAGGTTCATTAGGCGATGTTATTGCTGCAATTTTACCATGTTACTGGTTATACTGGGAAATTGGAGAGAAATACAAAGGATCCAAGCCCGGCCATCCTGTTTACCAAAAATGGATTGATACTTACGGAGATGAGTGGTTTGAGAAACTTGTTAAGGAACAAATCAACCGATTGGATGAGTTAGCGGAGAAAGCTTCTGACGCCCAAAGACAACGAATGGAAGAAATATTTGTAACGAGCAGTCGTTATGAATATATGTTTTGGGAGATGGCCTATACATTAGAAACTTGGCCCGTATAAAAGTAATACAATTATGAGTCTGAAACGTTCAGAAAGGACGTTTTAGACTCTTTTTTTGTAAATCAAGACAACTATTATTATGATGTTGGTTTTAGTCTGCTTTCTATAGTGTAAAGCTAATTTAGTTCAAAGAAAAAGGGATATTTGTAAAAATACCGAAAATTATGTTGAAATTTGGCGAAATAAGGAATAAGATTAACTCAACTTTTACACTAGGAGGATAATGCCAATATGGATATTGCACAAATTCGCTTGAAAGATTTACAAGAAAAAAATAAGGTGGTAGTTTCTGTTTTTTTAGTTTGCCTTTTATTGGGAGCTATACAATCACTAATAAAGGCAGGTATGCTACACACATTAATTTATACAAGTGAATTGGTGGTTATTTTACTAGCTTATGTGATTTTGAAAGCTGTAAAGCAAGATAAACTTTTTAGTTATCTTTTCATTTTTGTTGTTTTTGGCGTTTCCTTTGGAACAATTTACTTTATGGGTGGAACCTTTCTGACAATCTTTATTATTTTTCTATTGACCCTTTTTTCGGCAATTTACTATCAATGGGTTCTTTACTCAATAGGAGCTATTTTAGGTTTTCTAACATTAATTTATAACTATATTGCAATGGAACCAAAAGTAGAAGTTGTAGCTGAAGGTTTTCCAACGATTATATTAGTTTTTCTTTTAACCAACTTTGTGTTAATTGCAATCATTGCTCTAAATAAAAAGCAAACTGCACAAATCGAAAAGTTTTTTGCTAATTCAATAAGTAGTGCAAACGAAAAGGAAACAAATCGTGTTAAGTTGGAGAAAAGTGTAACAGAAATTGGAGAAAAAATTTCCTTTGTGAATCAACGTGTTCAGAATAATCTTCTTTCACAAGGTGAAATAAAGTTGGCAATTCAAGAGGTTTCGGCGACTAGTATAAACCAAAGTGAAAGAGTTACAGAAATTGTTGAAAGCTCAAATGAGACATTAGCAGGAATGCATCAACTGCATCAAGCCTCCAGGCAAGCTCAAGCTGAAGCACAGGAGTCTAAGGATTTATCTCTTGATGGATCAAAGCAAGCCACTATTTTATCGGAACAGATGAACAATCTGCAAAAGGTTATTGAAGTTCTCAATCTCACTTTTACGACATTAACTCAGAAAATTAATGAGACAAATGTCTTTGCAAAAACGATTCGAGATATTACAGAACAGACGAATTTATTAGCCTTGAATGCATCTATTGAGGCTGCAAGGGCTGGAGATGCGGGAAGAGGATTTTCTGTTGTAGCAGATGAAATTCGCAAGTTGGCTGATATCACTAGTGAAACGACAGAAAAAATTACGCGAAATTTACAGGAATTGAACAATGCCAATGGGTCTGCTATTACTAATATGCAAACAAGTACTATTGAAATTGATAAGAGTGTAACCACAGCGATTTCTGTTTCTGATTATTTTGATCGGTTAACTCATTCCCTTCAGAAAGTTTCAGACAAGTTTAATTTAGTAGACTCACTTGCTGGTAGGGTTGAAGGACAAACCAAAGTCATTGAAGAAGCAACCTCTGAATTAGCAGCGGTGATTGAGGAAGAAACAGCAACCTTACAACAAATGTCTGCCACAATTGAAACTCTAAATGACGACAATCAGCAAATAGCAAGCCAGATAAATGAAACGGCTGAACAAACAAAAAGATTACTCTCTTAGAAAATGGTTTTGACGTTCTACCTGCTTTTGAAGCTGCATATAAAGGGTGCCTAACTCTAGTGCTTAACGCGCAAGGGGGTAGGCGCCTTTTTTTTGTTTGAGTTTAATTTACCTGTTAATTTCATGTAAAGTTTTTACGCCAAATTAATACCAAGAACATAAACCAAAACTATAAAACCTTTTAAATAAAGCCCATTACCCATAAGCTCATCCCCATTTACAAAAAATAACAAAGGCGACTGTTCACATTATTTTTACAAAACTACTACTCTTTCTTTATAGTAGATTCATATTTCTCGCTTACTATTTTAAGAGAAGAGAAAAAACAGAGTGAGCTTTATATTTTTGATATGGTTTTGATTCTACATATTCGCAAGAATTTAAAAGTATTTTAAATAGAAATTGGTGCAAACGCCAAAGGAGGAAAAATTTATGAAACAACTATTTTTAATAGTTATAGCTTCTACAATGCTTATTTTGGGAGCGTGCGGAGGAAATGAAACAGGAGGACAAAGCCAACCGGATAAAGAAACGGACTCTGAGGCAGTCGCAGTAACTGTTGAAACTGAGAATAATGAAGATGAAGCAATCAAAATTTCAGGAAAAGTAAGCTTTTATACTTCACAACCTGACAGTGATGCGGCCGAACTAGTCAACGGTTTCAATGAGATTTATCCTGATGTCGAAGTTGACGTCTTCCGTTCAGGAACAGAAGAAGTTATCAGTAAAATTATGGCGGAAAAGAAAGCAGGTGATATTCAAGCAGATGTCCTACTCGTTGCTGATGCCGTTACATTTGGCGCTTTAAAAGAACAGGAACTGCTGCTTGCCTACGAATCCCCAGAGCTTGCTCACATACCAAAAGAGTTTGTAGATGAAGACTATATGTATACGGGAACAAAGGTAATGGCAACGGTCTTAGCAGTTAACACGAATGATTTGACAGAATTACCTACGTCTTGGAGCGTTGTAACAGAGAATGTGGCAGATGGAAAAGTCGTTATGCCTAGCCCGCTTTATTCAGGCGCAGCAGCGTATAATGTGGGTGTGCTTACAAAAACAGACGGATTTGGCTGGGAATTCTTTGAAAAACTTCGTGATAATAATGTCACTGTCGTTCAAGGAAATGGCGGAGTGTTGCAAGCTGTAGCCGGTGGCGAAAAAACCTATGGCATAGTCGTCGACTTTATTGTTGCCCGGGCAAAAGCAGAAGGGTCGCCAGTTGAAGTAATTTATCCGGAAGAAGGAGTACCTGTTATTACAGAGCCAATTGGTATCTTAAGTAATACCGACGATGAACTAGCATCAAAAGCATTTGTTGACTTCGTCTTATCGCAAGAAGGTCAAACAAAGGCAGCTGAGCTTGGCTATACCCCCATTCGAGAAGGAGTCACTGCTCCAGAGGGGTTAAAAGGCATTGCGGATATGAAGGTTGTCTCTCATGATGTGAATGAGCTTTTACAAACTCGCGAACAAGATAAGCAACAATTTATTTCTATCCTTGGAGAGTAATTGAGGTGGCACGTAATTATGGAAGAACAGGTACGAGGAAGATCGCTCTTTAGGTCTTCCTTTTTCTCTATATCAACAAAAAAAGGTCAGCGGTTCTGGCTGTTTGTTTCCCTTCTAATCCTATTTCTGTTTTTTTTATGGCCAATTATCCGACTCATTTCACTAAGCTTTTCTGTGGAAGAGGGACATCTATTTTCAAACTATACTACCATTCTTTTAGAGAAAAGAACGTGGGAGATTTTATCGAATACAGGAATTATCGTTACTGGATCAACGGCTATTGCTGTTCTTCTAGGAATATCATTGGCCTGGATCGTGGCGTACAGTAATATTCGCGCAAAAAAAGTATTACATGTTGCTGTCCTTCTGCCCTTCATCATACCGTCATACATAATTACCCTATCGTGGACACAGTTTTTGAGCAAAAATGGACTGGTCTCGACTCTCCTTGGTTTGCTACCGTGGGCACTAGAGCCAATTAATTTGTACAGCCATACCGGAATGATACTCGTTTTGGGAATCTCTCATTATCCGCTAGTGTTTCTATTAACGATGAGCGTCTTACGTCGTATTCCGCGCGAGCTTGAGTGGGCAGTAAGATCTTCTGGTGGAAACGGTTGGACGACGTTTTGGAAGGTGACATTCCCACTTGCATTACCGGGGATTTCTAGTGGAGGCTTGTTAGCATTTTTAGCGAATCTCGATAATTTTGGTATTCCGGCTTTTCTAGGAATTCCAGCTAATATTTCTGTATTGAGTACAACAATTTATCAAGAGATCGTTGGATTTGGCCCAAGTGCATTTGCTAGAGCGGCCACATTTTCGGTTCTTTTAGGGTTGGTGGCTTTAGTTGGAACGTTACTGCAATGGCTTATCTTACGAAAAACAAGAGAAGGAGAAAACAGTGAAATTGATACAAAGCCACGATTTTCTTTAGGGCATTATCGTCTTCCTGTAGAGATTTTGCTATGGTGCTTTCTTCTTTTTATTAGTATTGTTCCGATGTTTTCGATGTTTGGTTCATCCTTAATTCGTGCCTATGGCCTTCCCTTTGCGCTTGAAAATCTTACGTTAAACCATTATAAGTTTATTTTGCTGGAAAATGATAAGGTGCAGGGAGCGATTTTTAATAGCTTAAAGCTTGCCTTTGGAACCGGAGTCATTTGTTTGGTCATCGGAACAGCTATTGCTTATTACCGCTTACGAAAAAAAACGTTGTTCGGCCAAGGTGTGGAGCTGGCGGTAGGTCTACCTTACGCCTTGCCGGGAATGGTGCTGGCGCTTGCAATGATTCTAACCTGGATGCAACCAATCCCAGGCTGGAATCCTGGCATTTACGGGAGCATTTGGATTTTGTTTATTGCTTACGTGACCCGTTTTATGATTTTGCAGGTACGTGGAAGCATGACAGCAATGTCAACAATTGCCCCATCAATGGAAGAAGCAGCCCATGTATCAGGAGCCAGAATGGTTGCAAAGTGGCAGTCTATCATGTTACCACTATTAGTACCAGGCTTAGTAAGCGGTGCATTTTTGGTGATGCTGACCACTTTAACAGAGCTAACCGTATCAGCACTACTTTGGTCTAGTGGGTCGGAAACGATTGGGTTGATGATTTTCAATTTTGAACAGTCTGGTTATACGACCTATTCGACGGCATTTTCCAGTGTTGTTGTGTTCACGATGCTATTTTTAACGGCTATACTATTGGGGCTTCAGAAGATATATGAAAGAAAGGTGAAACAGGCATGAGTGCAGTCATATCCAACGTTACAAAAAAATTCGGGAAAACAACGGCGCTATCTTCGATTAATTTAACCGTGGACGACGGACAATTTGTTGCCATCCTCGGTCCTTCCGGGTGCGGAAAAACAACGATGCTCCGACTGTTAGCAGGATTTGAAGCGCCGACAGACGGGGAGATTAAAATCGATGGTGTTCAAGTTGCTCACCCTAACAAAACAGTACCACCTGAAAAACGAAACATTGGTATGGTTTTTCAATCGTTTGCACTCTGGCCTCATTTGAAAGTGAAGGAACAGATACGGTTTCCCTTACAACATCACCGCTACACACCTTATGAACTGAAGAAGAGAACGGAAGAGCGAGTCGGCGACATGCTTGATATGGTTGGGCTTGAGGGATATGGTGATAGGATGCCCAATGAATTATCTGGGGGGCAAAAGCAACGTGTCTCGATTGCACGTGCATTGGCACCGCAACCCGCGCTCTTGTTAATGGATGAACCACTAAGCAGCTTGGATGCGGGGCTACGAATGGAACTGCGCAGGGAAATTCAAACCATCCACCAGGCAATGAACACATCGATTGTATACGTGACTCATGATCAAGCGGAGGCTCTGGCCATGGCTGACAAAATTGTTGTAATGAAGGATGGAAGAATTGAACAAATCGGAACTCCAGAGACTATTTATACCAATCCGGAAACAGCCTTTGTCGCACAATTTGTTGGGAAGGCCAATATTATTGAAGGGAAATGGACCGGTACATGCTTCAAGCCATTTAATCATGAATCTGTTATTTGGACAGGAAACGATGTGTCTGTAGCGATAAAAAAACAGGGCTATTTTCCGGTACGACCTGAGCAATTTTATTTGCGTAAAACGGGTGAAGGACTTCCTGGAAAAGTGAGAAATGTTATGTTTCAGGGCAAGGAAATTCACTACTCCATTGAAGTAAAGGGAAATATGTTAAACGTTCATAGTGACTTTCACACCCGCTTCCAAGTCGGAGAAGATGTGGTTGTTGAAGTTCCATTCACGCCAGCATATGAGCAGGTCGGTGGATAACTTACAAAACAGAGTCAATGCTGATTTACTAAAAATTAGAATCTAGATTGCAGTGATATTCCATAAATCGTACAGAGGATGAATAAAAAAGCGGGGCATTCATATTTAAGAAGTAATTAAGTGCTTCAAGCAGAAAATGAGTACACAACTATAATGTATAAGGGTATCTCAACATGTTGAGATACCCTTATTTGTTTGATTAGACTTGTTGTTTCCTTTCGAAACGCTCTTGCTCTTGTCTAAGCTCTTTTAACTTCTCGACCAATTGCTTAAAAATTGTTTCATCTCGTTGGTCCAAGGCATCGTCAATTTGCTTTCGTAGGATACTCATCTCAATAATAATATCAGCTTCAGAGGAGTATTTCTGGAATTGTTTATATCGCTTAAACTTATCTTCAATTACCGTTTCTAAAAGCTGTGTATAGCGGTTGTTTCGCATATTACCAAAAAAGTTAAAGATAATATAAAACTGTGCCGAAGGATTAGCCATCATATCACCTAAAGCCTTTGAAACATCCTCGGACTTTCGTTGATTATAATAATACACGAACCCAGGTTCATCTGAATAAATACTCGATATAACAATTGTTTTTTCCTTTAATTGAATCTTCTCGGTAAAGGAAATATTCTCAAGTAAGCGATGGTGTTTTAATATATACTCTAACACCATTCGTGCCTCTTTTTGTTTCAGTCGATGCTGATCTAGAAACCATTTGATAAATTGACTCTTTTCTGTTGCAGATACCCACTTTTTCATAGTCCCCACCTTGAAAAATTCCTTTAAGTTTCTGTTGGAAAAGGAATTATTTTTCCTTTTTTACAGCTTAATAGTATTCTAACACGGACGTTTTTCAGAAAGAAAGGGAAACACTGTTGTTGATAGTAAGTTTTAGAAAGGGGATTATTTAATATGACTCTCCATTCAAACAAAACAATTCTTTGTTCGTACTTACACCTGTTTCTGTCTTAATAGCTTAGCATCAAAGAAAAAAGGGCCAAAAGGGACGACAGAAGCAATGAGTGCTAAAAAGCCTTTCGATAGCGTCCACCGTAACTTAAACATAGAAAACGCGACATAAGCGACATAAAGGACAAAGAGGAATCCATGAATTGCACCAACGACAGTGACCCACATTGGCATATCAAACATATACTTTAACGGCATAGCAAGTCCTAGAAGTAAAATAAAAGACATTCCTTCTAAGTAACCGATAACTCGAAACTGACTTAGTAAATTCACTTTCATACACTCCTTTTTGAAAACGATAAAGGTTATCGTATTTTATTCATTATAACAAGAAAACATGAGCTTCTATGTGGCGATTTTTTGAATTGTTGCTAATTATTAAATTGATTTGCGACTCACTCCTTCTTCGAATCAAGAACGATCGTATTAAGCGTGTGTCTGAAACGAACGTATTGTATAATTTATTTAACTTTAGTAAAAACAAATCCCAAAGACTTGCTCTTAATGTATAGCTATTTATACTAATTTGGTTAATAGGATAAGACGATTCCATCCTTAATTTAAGGAAATAAAAAAACGATAGGATGACATGATGACTAACGAGATTCGAATAACAGTTCAATCGTCATTTAGCAAAAAAATAAAAAATGGCTTTCCATTGCTAGAGAAGGATGCTCTGGTAAATGGGGATCAATTAAAAAAAGAAGGGACTCTTTTAAGACTAGAAGATAAGCAGCACTCATTTATCGGAAAAGGATATTACGGAAAACAAAATAAAGGCTTTGGCTGGGTATTAACTCAAAACGAGGATGACATTATTGATGCTGAGTTTTTTAAACAACGTATTCAAGCAGCACTCGAAAACCGGAACCGTCTATTTAAAGACAATAACACCACGGCCTTTCGGATTTTTAACGGTGAAGGTGATGGTATTGGTGGGTTGACGATTGACTATTATGATAGTTTCTATGTCCTTACCTGGTATAGTGAAGGCATCTTTGCATTCCGAGATTGGATTGTTGATGCGCTGTGCGCCCTTACTGACTATAAAGGAATTTATGAAAAGAAGCGTTTTGATAAAAAAGGAACGTATTTGGATGATGATGATGATTTTGTTAAAGGAGAGCGAGGAACCTTCCCTTTACTCGTCAAAGAAAATGGTATGACCTTTGCCATCTACTTAAATGATGGGCCAATGGTCGGTGTGTTTCTAGATCAACGTGATGTTCGCGCAAAGATTCGCCAGCAGTATTCACAAGGAAAAACCGTTCTTAATACGTTTTCGTATACGGGAGCTTTCTCCGTTGCGGCAGCACTTGGCGGCGCAAAAAAGACTACAAGTGTTGATTTAGCAAATCGAAGCTTGGCAAAAACAATTGAGCAATTTAGTGTAAATGAAATTGATTATGAGGCTCAGAATATCGTCGTGATGGATGTGTTTCGCTATTTTAATTATGCGCTTAAAAAGAATTTGAAATTTGACCTTGTCATCTTGGATCCGCCTAGTTTTGCCCGTTCGAAAAAGCATACATTTCGTGCAGAGAAGGATTACACAAACCTTTTAAAAGAAACGATTGCAATAACAGAGAATAACGGAGTCATCGTGGCTTCAACCAATTGTAGTACCTTTGGAATGAAAAAATTTAAGAGCTTTATTGAAGCTGCCTTTCGTGAAACGGGAAACCAATACGAGATTCTTGAAACGTACTCTCTACCCGAGGATTTCCGCACGACGAAAGAATTTACTGAAGGAAATTATTTAAAGGTTGTTTTTGTTAGAAAACGGGTCAAATAATTAATTTTAGAGGACCCATTGTAATAATGGAGCCAATTAAAAACTTCTAGCGTCCCGACCGAACATCGACCCGGTCTAAGAGAAGCCACCAGTGGAGATTGCGGTCAACACAGAGGGAAAAAGACCCGGGAGGTGTTCTGTTCATACAGAAACTCCGGGTTTTTTTACTAGAGAAGATAAGTATAAATTTTTGGGGTGCTATTCATGTCGATTTTAGAAGAGCAAGGGGGTGGGGTGTACCTAAAGTCAAAAACGACCTTTATGCCACCCGCCTTAAAACCGGGAAACGATGCCCCTCCTAGCGTTTTGAGAAAAAGCTGCTGCGGAGGCCATTGAAAAAAGGTGAAAACCAAGGCCGCTGAAAAACCCTTTGAAAGCATTTCGAGGAAGCAGTAATGGCTTCACTCGTTGCGCGCCTTGCTATGAGAAAATCACTCATAGCAAGGCTTTTAAAAACCGGGCAACGGCTCAGCGCATTACTAAGAGGTCACTGAAATAGGAAAAGCACCCTTTTTCAGTGACCTTCTGTTGCGCGGCTTTTTTTATTTTGGAAAGAGGGTGTTTTTATTGAAGGAATGGTGGATGGTTCTAGGTGCTGCTTGTTTTGAAATTAGTTGGGTTATCGGCTTAAAGCATGCTACGGGTTTCTTGGAATGGACAGGTACAATCGTCGCAATCGTTTTTAGCTTCGTCTTGCTTATTCGCTCAAGTGCTAACCTGCCAGTTGGTACGGTTTATGCTGTCTTTGTTGGAATTGGAACCTGTGGGACGGTCTTGGCCGATATGCTATTATTTGCAGAACCCTTTCGTTGGCCAGTGATTCTGTTAATTGGTCTGTTATTAATTGGCATAATTGGATTAAAAGTCGTCACGGGAACTACAAATCATCTTAAGAAGGAGGAGGGAGAATAGTGGATTGGTTTTGTCTGATATTTGCCGGTTTTTTGGAAATGTTTGGAGTGGCAATGATTAATCAGTGGCATCGAACGAAAAAACTGTCAGTAATATTGGTTCTAGCGGTCGCTTTTACAATGAGCTTCTTCTTCCTATCAATTGCAATGAAGTCGATTCCAATGGGGACTGCTTACGCTGTTTGGACTGGAATCGGTGCCACCGGAGGGGCTATCCTCGGTATGGCTATTTACGGGGAGTCTAAAGAACGCTTACGTATTTTCTTTATTTTACTCATACTAAGTGCCACCATCGGGTTAAAAGTCTTAACCTAACTGTTATCTTTTTTAAAGGGACGATGCTATGATAAAAAGAGCTATATAAGATGAAAGGATGTTTAGATGAGTAAAACAGTCGTCTTAGCAGAGAAGCCCTCTGTTGCGCGAGATATCGCCAGAGTTCTTCAATGCCATAAAAAAGGAAATGGGTTTCTTGAAGGGAACCAATATATTGTTACGTGGGCCCTCGGTCATCTGGTTACGCTTGCTGAGCCGGAGAGCTATGGTGATACCTATAAAACCTGGAAGCTCGAGGATTTGCCAATGCTTCCTGAACGATTAAATCTCGTTGTAATAAAACAAACAAGTAAGCAATTTCATGCTGTAAAAGCGCAGCTTCAACGTCAAGATGTAAAAAATATTGTCATTGCAACCGATGCGGGGCGTGAAGGAGAGCTTGTCGCACGCTGGATTTTAGCGAAGGTACATGTTAAAAAGCCGGTAAAGCGCTTATGGATTTCTTCGGTCACTGATCGAGCCATTCAAGAAGGTTTCAAAAAACTTAAAGATGGTGCGCAGTATGAAAATCTCTATCACGCCGCTGTTGCTCGTTCAGAAGCAGATTGGTATGTTGGGATGAATGGTACTCGTGCACTAACGACAAAATATAATGCTCAATTATCATGTGGACGTGTACAAACACCGACGCTTGCAATGATTGCTAAAAGGGAAGCTGAAATACAATCGTTTCGACCTCAGCCATTTGAACAAATTACAGCTGAAGCGAATGGACTAACTTTACATTGGCAGGACGGAAAAACGAATGAACCTCGCATCTTTGACTCGAAACGAACCTTAGCTATTCAGAACGAAATAAAAGGTAAAACAGCATTGATTACGGGCGTTAAGAAAACGAACAAAAAAACGATGCCGCCCCAATTATATGATTTAACAGAGGTTCAACGCGAGGCGAATAAACGCTTTGGTTATTCTGCTAAAGAAACACTATCGATTATGCAACGTCTTTATGAGCAACATAAGGTCTTAACCTATCCAAGAACAGATTCTCGCTATTTATCTTCTGATTTAGTTGGGACATTGAAGGAACGCCTTCATGCATGTGATGTACAGCCATACAGGAAGCATGTCGCGAAGATTATTAACCAACCCATTAAGGCAAATTCCTCGTTTGTCGATGATAAGAAGGTCTCTGATCACCATGCGATTATTCCAACCGAGCAAACACCTGGTAACTTAAGTGATAAAGAGGCGAAACTTTATCAGATGGTCGTGCTTCGGTTTATTGCGGTGTTATTTCCTGCATATCTTTATGAGCAGACAACGATACAAGCGAAGATAAATAATGAGGTGTTTACTGCAAAAGGAGATCGCGTTCTACAACTTGGCTGGAAAGAGGTCTACGCAGGTCAAACGAATGAAGCCGAAGCTGTTTCTACACTTCCCGCTTTAAACGAGGGTGAGAAGCTAGAGATAACAGCAACCCATGTGAAAAAAGGAGAAACCGCACCTCCACCAAGGTTTAGTGAAGGCATGCTTCTATCAGCAATGGAAAATCCAACTTCATTTATGGAGGGGGAAGATAAACGGTTAAAAGAAACGCTTGGGAAAACAGGGGGAATTGGGACGGTTGCAACTAGAGCTGATATAATTGAGAAGCTATTTAACGCTTTTTTAATTGAGAAACGTGATAAAGAGGTTATCCTCACTTCAAAAGGAAAGCAGTTACTTGAATTAGTTCCAGAAGATCTCAGATCACCAGCACTAACGGCACAATGGGAGTTGAAGCTTGAACAAATCGCTCAAGGGAAGCTCTCGAAGAATGTGTTTATTTCCGATATGAAACAATATGCAAAGACAGTGGTATCTGAAATAAAAGCTAGTTCAAAAACGTTTAAGCATGATAATGTGACGGGTAGCAAGTGCCCTGAATGTGGAAAGAATTTACTTGAGGTCAATGGAAAAAAAGGAAAAATGCGAGTTTGCCAGGACCGAGAGTGTGGGTATAAAAAGAACATTGCTAAAGTGACGAATGCACGTTGTCCAAAATGTAAGAAAAAGCTTGAGCTCCGTGGGGAAGGTGAAGGACAAACCTTTGCATGTGTATGTGGGCACCGCGAGAAGCTATCAGTGTTTAATGAGCGCCGTAAAGAGAACAAAAATAAAAACTTGTCAAAGCGGGAAGTTTCTAACTATATGAAAAAGCAAAATAAAGAAGATGAATTTAGTAATTCAGCGTTAGCGGATCAATTGGCAAAACTAAAATTGGATAAATAGTAGAGAGGAGACTGGTATTTTGATTGAACCTTTGTGTATTCATCACGTCAGTTTAACGGTAAAATCCCTTGCTGAAACGCGATCCTTTTACCATGATATTCTTTGTCTAAAAGAACTAAAGCGACCAAATTTTAATTTTGAAGGAACATGGTTTCAAATCGGAAATCAACAATTGCATTTAATTGTTGACCCTAATCATACGATAAATTCAGAAAGAACGATTAATAGTCGCGCCCCGCATTTTGCCTTTCGGGTTCGCGACTATTACGAAACGTTAGATTGGTTAAAGGCTCATCAAATCGAAGTCGTTGCAAAGCCGGACAGTCGCAGTGGGTTTGCGCAAATTTTTTGCTCTGACCCATCAGGTAACACGATTGAACTGCATGTTGAGCAAAGCGACCTTCGCTAAAGCGAACTTATAAGATTTCTTGAACACGACCGACTTGACCATCTTCAAGACGTACTTTAATGCCATGGGGATGAAATGAGGATTTTGTTAATAAGGTTTGTACCACACCTTCTGTTAGTTTCCCTGTTCGTTGGTCCTGTTTTAAGACAATTCTTACACGTTGTCCGGGTTTAACGTTAGCACGTTGTTGTCCGTTCATTATATATTCTTCCTTTCTAACTAGAGAATGCTCTTATCATACATGAGAAAACCCATCGTGCCTAATTAAGCACGGTGGGTTTTATTACTTTTCGGTGGATTTTTCCTGTAAAGGGGTTAACGACTTCTGTGCTGGGCCCTCAATTACTTCTCCGTCGTATGAAAAGCGCGATCCATGGCAAGGACAATCCCAGGTTCTTTCGCCATGATTCCAACTTACCTCACAGCCCATATGGGTACAAGTCGTATCGACGATGTGCAATTTTCCTTTAGGGTCTTTATAGGCACCTGCTCGCTTCCCGTCAACTGTAACCACACCGCCTTCATCATTCTCTAATTCCTCAGGAAGGCGATCCCCATTTTCGAATTTCCCCCTCAATAGATGTTTCGTTACATCTGCATTATAAGAAATGAACTGTTTAATGCTCGGATCCGCAATAAAACGAGAGGGACTGAATAATTCCTCGTACGGATTGACCTGACCTAGAATTTTATCTGAAATTAAACGAGCGGCAACCGTCGAATTTGTCATTCCCCATTTACGAAAACCTGTTGCGACAAATGTATTTTTGTGACTTTTTGATAATTCACCGATATAAGGGATTTTATCTAGCGTTACTAAATCTTGTGCAGACCAATGGTAACGGACATCGATCTCCCCAAAGAGCTCGCGACCGAAATCCTCAAGTGCCTCGTAGTGATTTAATGTATCCATTCCTTGCCCTGTTTTGTGCTCCTCTCCACTAATTAGCACAAGTTTTTCTCCATCAACCATCGTATAACGAAGGGAACGCGATGGTTGGTCCGCATTTATATACATTCCACCAGGAAACTTCTCCGTTTTTACTGCGACAATGTAAGACCGGTCTGCATACATGCGTGAAAAGTAAAGACCAGGTAAATCATGAAAAGGAAAATGAGACGCGGAAACAACATATTTTGTACGAACTTTGGCTCCATTTCGAGTGCTAACCGTTTGAATGTCACCAGCGTCTATATCCGTGGATACAGTATGCTCATAAATTTGAATATTTTTATTCGTTAGTTCTTGTACTAAATGAGCTATGTATCGTAAAGGGTGAAATTGAGATTGGTTAGGCATTTTGATAGCAGCTTTAATGTCCATTTCAAACGGAACTTCCTCGACCCATTCACTCGGAATACCGACTTCTTCATAAGCCTTCTGTTCTTTTTTTAATTTAGTAAGACCACGATTATTCGTCGTATAAAGGTAATGATCCTCATTTATTAATTCACATTGGATGTTTTCTTCTTTAACAATGTTCCGAATGAGTTGAATGGCTTCATCTGTAGCCTGATAATATTGGCTCGTTTTTTCTCTTCCAAAGTGTTGGAGCAATTCATCATAAATAACACCATGCTGTGCGGTTATTTTCGCTGTTGTATGACCGGTTGTCCCATTTGCAATTGATGTCGCTTCAACAATGGCAATCCGTAACCCAGAATCTTTTAGCAAATAAGCCGTTGTGATTCCTGTTATTCCTGCCCCAACAATTAGAACATCAACATCAAGGTCTTGTTGTAAAGCAGGGAAAGTTGGAAGAGTCGTTGAAGTAAGCCAATAAGACTCTGGAGCATCAGTTTGATTTGAATTTAGCTCAGTCATATAAAATCCCTCCAAATGTTTATGTACTTGGACATACTATTCCCTAATAAAAAGAAATTATGTATATGTTGGTGAGAATCAAGAAAGGATGGTGACGAGGCATAAGCTTAACTTTTGTGTATAATAATGGAAGTAGGATCGAGGGGGGGTTCATATGGAAAGACATTGGTGGAAAGAAGCGGTTGCCTATCAAATATATCCACGTAGTTTCAAGGATACCAATGGTGATGGTATTGGTGATCTTCAGGGAATTATCGAAAAGCTTTCTTATATAAATAATCTAGGAATTGATGTTATTTGGATCTGTCCGATGTATAAGTCCCCAAATGATGATAACGGCTATGATATAAGCGATTACCAAGATATCATGGAAGACTTTGGGACGATGTCAGATTTCGACCGCCTGCTTAATGAGGTTCACCGCCTAGGGATGAAGCTTATTATCGACCTTGTTATTAACCATACTTCAGATGAACATCCTTGGTTTATTGAATCACGTACCTCTAAGGATAGTCCCAAACGTGATTGGTATATTTGGCGAGAGCCCAAAGAGGATGGAAGCACTCCAAATAATTGGGAATCTATTTTTAGCGGTCCTGCGTGGGAATTCGATGAAAAAACAAAGCAATTCTATATGCATATTTTTTCAACAAAGCAGCCAGATTTAAATTGGGAAAATAAAGAGGTTCGTTACGCTTTGTACGAAATGATGAATTGGTGGATGGCTAAAGGAGTGGATGGGTTTCGTGTTGATGCGATTTCTCATATAAAAAAGCTTCCAGGCCTTCCTGATTTACCAAATCCACAAAGGCTAGAGGTCGTCCCTTCATTTGCTGGACATATGAACCAAGAAGGCATACATGAATTTTTACAGGAAATGAAGACTGAGACCTTTGATAATTATAATGTAATGACAGTCGGTGAAGCGAACGGCGTAAGTGTCGAGCAATCGGATCATTGGGTAAGTGAAGAGCAGGGAGCATTTAACATGATTTTTCAATTTGAACATCTTGGACTATGGGGGAAGGAAACAGATGGGGAGCTTAATCTTCTAAAACTAAAGCACACTTTGACAAAGTGGCAAAAAGGGTTAGAGGGACGAGGTTGGAACGCCCTGTTTCTAGAAAATCATGACCAGCCTCGCAGTGTGTCAACGTGGGGTAATGATAAAGAGTATTGGAAGGAAAGTGCAAAAGCTCTCGCAACAATGTTCTTTTTTATGCAAGGTACACCGTTTATATATCAAGGTCAGGAAATTGGCATGACGAACGTACAATTTTCTACAATCAATGAATACGATGATGTCAGTATGAAAAATTATTATCGGATAGAAATAGAACGAGGACGTTGCCATGAAGAAATAATGACTCTGATTTGGGAGCAGGGGCGCGATAATTCACGGACACCGATGCAATGGGATAATACAATAAATGCAGGTTTTTCGAGCGCAATAAAAACATGGATGGGTGTTAATCCAAACTACCGAGAAATTAACGTTAAAGAACAAGAACAAGACCCCACGTCGATTCTTCATTATTATAAATCGATGATCCAATTAAGAAAGTCATCCGACACACTTATGTATGGAGTTTATAATATAGTTCTTGAGGATAATCCGTATATCTATGCGTATACTAGAACATTAAATTCCGATACGTACCTCATTATTGTAAACATGTTTGCGGAAAGTATCACATTTGATTATCCTGATTTGGACAATCGAGGTAGCCTAATTTTGGCCAATGCTAATACTAATAGTGACATGATTTATGAACTAGCTCCATATGAAGCAAGGGTCTACCATTTTTAGAACTGCTATTTTATATTTATATTGCCTTTTCTATACAAACGTGGTAAGATTAGCTTTAGCTTAAAAAGCAAATTTTAGCGCTGACCTGATTAAGGAATATGCGACACATAGCATAAGGATGCCGACCATATTCCTTGTTGTGGAATATGGTTTTTTAATGTGTTTTTCTGAACGATTAAGGAAAACTTATAGATAAGATGTCTAGCTTTGGCTGTTTTTCAAGGAGAACAGGTTTGGGTTTAGAGAAAAGAAAAGTTCTTCATTGGAAGTCAAGAAATCTGATGAGTGAAAACACTCAATGATTTATGAATCCAACGATTAAACTCCTTAGAAGAATTAAGGAATAGCCAACGAGCGACTCCTTAAATCATTTAAAGGAAATCCAAGCAGGCAACTTCCTAAAAGACTTAATGGAAATTCGTGCTAAGGAACTCCTTTAAATGCTAAAGGGAATTCAAAGAGTAACTCTCCTTGAATTTTGACATCTTCGTGTCGCGGCTCATAAGGCGCTAGAACAATTCGAAAAAAAAGGGGATTACAAATTTGGCAACATTTTATGAATTTGGTTTGAATCAAGAAGTGGTTAAAGCAGTAACGAAAATGGGTTTTGATGAGGCAACGCCAATTCAAAATGCAACAATTCCAACAGCATTAGAAGGAAAAGATGTTATTGGTCAAGCGCAAACAGGAACAGGGAAAACAGGAGCTTTTGGGATTCCGTTAATCGAGCGTATTAACACAGACGAGGATTATATTCAAGGACTCGTACTTGCTCCAACAAGAGAACTTGCAAATCAAGTTGCGGAAGCAGTAACTCAAATGGGTCGTTTTAAAGGTGTACGCACAGTTGTTGTCTATGGCGGCCAAGACATGCGTCGTCAAATTCGTGACTTAAAGAAAAAGCCACATCTTATTATTGCTACACCAGGACGTTTAATGGATCATATGCGCCGTAAAACCATTCGTTTAAATCAAGTCGAAATGGTTGTACTTGACGAAGCAGATGAAATGTTAAATATGGGCTTTATTGAAGACATAGAGACGATTTTAAAGGAAATTCCTAAAGAACGTCAAACACTTCTATTTTCTGCAACGATGCCGAAGCGAATTGAAAAGCTTGCTCAAACATTTATGAAAAATCCTCAAGTAATTGCAGTTAAATCTAAAGAGGTTACGATGGAGAATATCGAACAGCAATACATTGAGCTTCATGAGCGTGAAAAGTTTGATGTACTATGTCGTCTCCTAGACATCCATACACCAGAGCTATCTATCGTCTTTGGTCGTACGAAGCGTCGCGTTGATGAGTTGTCAGAAGCGCTCATTAAGCGTGGATACCGTGCAGAAGGAATTCATGGAGATTTAAATCAAGCTAAACGTGATAGTGTGTTACGTAAATTTAAAACAGGTCTTATTGATGTACTAGTTGCTACAGATGTTGCTGCTCGTGGCCTAGATATTAGTGGTGTCTCTCATGTTTATAACTTTGACTTGCCACAAGATCCTGAAAGCTACGTTCACCGTATTGGTCGTACAGGTCGTGCTGGAAAATCCGGGGTTGCTGTTACGTTTGCAACACCTAGAGAACGTGACCATGTAAAAACGATTGAGCAAGTGTCAAAGAAAAAGATGACAAAGCATCCAATTCCGACATTTGAACAAGCGATTGAAGGCCAACAGAACCTAGCCTTGGAGCAATTACGTTCTGTAATTGCTAGTGGCAAGAATGATGGATACCTTGAGGCTGCGAAAGACTTATTGCAAGAAACAGACGCAACAACAGCACTTGCTGCAGCGTTAAAGCTATTAACAAAAGAGCCTGATGCAACATCTGTAAAGTTAACAGATGAAGCGCCATTACGTGCGAAAAAGCGCCGTTCAGAAGGCGGAGGTGGAGGCGGTAAGCCTTACCGTCAACGTCGTGAGCGTTCGGATCGTCGGAGTGGTGGTCGTAGTGATGAACGCCGACCTTTCCATTTCAGTGGAAAGAAAAAAGCACCACAATCATCAAAAAGAGCTTAAAATGACAATTCTAAAAACACTCTCTATCCTTGAGAGTGTTTTTTTTTCTAACAAATATTACCGCCAATCACCAAGTTTACGATGTGTAATTGAAGGGTATATAGTAATTACAAGAAAAATATTCGAATTTTTGCCTAAAAAAAAACAAAAAACCTTGTTAGATAATCTCACATAACTGTTGCGAAATATTTCATAGACTTTTAAAGTAAAAGGTAACGAAAACACGTCATAATTAATTACATGAAAAGGAAGTGTAGATAAGAATGTCAACTGTATCAGTACCAACTAGAGAAAGTTTAATCCAAGAGATCAAGGAAACTATTGAGGCGAAAAGCGTAGAGCTTTTACATATGCAATTTGTCGATATCGAGGGAATGTTAAAGCATGTTACTATTACAGCTGCTCAAATCGATCAAGCTGTTGAAGGAAGAGTTATGTTTGATGGTTCATCAATTGCAGGTTTCACACCTATTAATCAATCAGACTTGTATTTAGATCCAGACCTTTCGACATTTGCTGTTTTACCTTGGACTGAAGAAGATGGTTATTCTGAGGCTCGTTTCCTATGTAGTGTAAAAAAACCTGATGGTTCAGATTTTGATGGAGATCCACGTAATGTCTTAAAAAAGACAGTTAAACGTGCAAAGGACAACGGTTATTCAATCAGCGTAGGGCCTGAGCTTGAGTTCTTCCTATTTGAAACAGACGAGTATGGGTTACCGACGCAACGTACCCAGGACGTAGGTGGATATTTCGAGCCATCTCCAAAAGATGACGGTGAAAAAGTACGTCTTGCTATTTACAAAGCATTAAAAATGATGGGCTTCACAATTGAAGCATCTCACCATGAGGTAGCAGTTGGTCAACATGAAATTAACTTTAAGTATGCAGACGCTCTAGGTTCTGCTGATGCTGCAACAACATACAAATGGGTTGTAAAAACAATTGCAAAACAATATGGTTTACATGCGACATTCATGCCAAAACCACTTGCTGGTGAAAATGGTAGTGGAATGCACGTAAACATTTCATTATTCAATGATGAAAGACAAGAGAATGTGTTCTATGATGCAAATGGTGATATCGGTCTTTCTGAGACGGCTTATCAATTCATTGCAGGACTAATGGATAATGTAAAGGACTTCGTTGCAGTAACGAATCCACTAGTTAACTCTTATAAGCGTTTGGTTCCTGGCTATGAAGCACCTTGCTATATCGCATGGTCTGCATCAAATCGTTCGGCGCTTATCCGCATTCCAGCAACTCGTGGTGCGGGGACTCGTGTTGAAATTCGTTGCCCAGATCCGGCAGCAAATCCATACCTAGCCTTTGCAGTCATTGCTTCTGCTGGTCTTGATGGTGTTGATCGCGGAGCAACTCCAGTACCTTCAGTTGATGCCGACATTTTCCATATGTCAAAGGCTGAGCTTGATGCACGTGGAATTGAAAACCTTCCAACTAGCTTAGAGGCAGCTCTTACGAAATTTGAAGAAGGATCAATCGGTCGTCAAACATTAGGGGAGCACACATTTAGTGAATACCTTGCACTAAAGCGTAATGAGTGTGATGACTTCCGTATTGCTGTAACAGGCTGGGAAATCGACGCATACCAAGCAAAATTCTAAAAAATTGATTTAAAGAGACCAAAGTGCCATTGGCATTTTGGTTTTTTTTATACGATTAATAGAAAAAACCTTAGCCACAGTGACTAAGGTTTTTTGTATTTTTTTCATATTTAGGCGAATAATAAGGGGGATAAACTTGATTGAAAGGGGGATTAAAGATGAGAAATAAATTTAACTTTTATAAAAAAATACAATCTGATAGAACATCCTCCCTCAAAGAGAAGAAAGAAACTCAGCATTATGGTGATATAGATAAAAGTTTAAAAAATAATATCGATCAAATAAAAAATATTCTTGGAAAGAGTGATGATTTTAAATTTAGAGAATTTGAGGCATATTTTCAAACCTCTTTTAACATTTTTATTTGTTATCTAGAGGGGCTAGTCAATGAGGATATTATCAATTTCCATCTAATCAAACCGCTCATGGAACCCAATTTTGTTAATGGGCAAAAAGACAATATAGGAGAAGATAAGCTGACGATTATAAAAAAGCGAATAGTTAGCTCACCAAATGTAAAAGAAGTAAAATCAATGGATGAAGTCGTTGATGGCATTTTACTAGGAGAAACTGTCATTTTTATAAACAATTATGAATCAGCTCTTCTTGTTGGTACTCAGGGGTTTGAGTCAAGAAGCGTAGAACAACCGGAGACTGAGTCAAGCGTAAGAGGACCAAGAGAAGGGTTTAATGAAGTTCTAAAAGTAAATACGTCTTTAATTCGTAGAAAAATTAATAATCCAAAATTAATATTTGAAAAAATGAGAATTGGAAAGCAAACAAAAACAAAAGTTCAAATCGGGTATATAGAGGGAATTGCTAATCCGAAAATTATTGCAGAAGTGAAAAAACGATTAAATAAAATTGATACTGATATGATTTTAGAGTCTGGATATATTGAACAATTTATAGAGGACCATCCATATTCGATTTTCCCGACGATTGCCAACAGTGAAAAGCCAGATAAAATTGCCGGGAAAATACTAGAGGGCAGGGTGGCCATCTTTTGTGATGGAACCCCCTTTGTGTTAACGATACCCCATGTATTTATTGAAACCTTGCAGGTTACAGAAGATTATTACTCACGCCCCTATTTAGTTTCACTTATAAGACTGTTCCGTGTATTAGCATTGTTTTTAACTGTGGGAACGCCAGCCATATTTGTTTCAATTGCGTCCTTCCACCACGAAATGGTACCATCGCTTCTGCTAATAACGATGGCAGCGGCTGAAGAAAAAGTCCCGTTCCCTGCCTTTATCGAAGCAATGCTCTTAATCATTATGTTTGAATTACTGAGAGAAGCAGGGGTTCGTATGCCGCGACCAGTTGGTTCAGCAATTAGTATTGTAGGGGCGCTCGTTGTTGGGGAGGCTGCTGTTACAGCGGGTTTAGTCAGTGCCCCGATGGTTATCGTCGTTGCTCTTACAGCAATCACTGGGTTTGTCGTGACTGCTTTAAATGATGCCATTATTTTGGCTAGGTTTTTCCTACTTATTTTATCAGCGGCTTTTGGCTTCTATGGGATATTAATGGGGACGTTGATATTATTAGGCCATATTTGTTCTTTGCGTTCCTTTGGTACACCTTATTTAGCGCCAGTGGGTCCTATCTTTTTTGGCGAATGGAAGGATGCCCTTATCCGTGTACCACTATGGCTGCTTAAATTTAGACCACAGTCCATTACCTGGAAAAAATCACAAAGGCAAGGTGGAGACAACAAACCTCAACCTAGTAAGAATGAAGGGGAGGGTCAAAATTGAAAATATGTTTAGTAATTGTTTGCTTATTGTTGCTAGCTGGTTGTTGGGACCGGCAAGAGCTAACTGAAATTGGGATTGTTGCAGGCATGGCGATTGATAAGGATCCGGATACAGGAGAGTTTATGTTAACTTCGCAATACCTCCGACCAGCAGCAGAAAGTACGCAAACTCCCTCTCCGGACAGACCATACTTAATGGTTACAACCACTGGAAAAACGATTTATGAAGTGATGAGAAATGCAAATCAAACAATAGAACGTCAAGGTTTTTTCGAACATAATAAAGTCATCATTATTAGTGAAGAGGTCGCTAGAGATGGTCTACTTCCAGTTGTTGATGCCTTTCAAAGGGGAAAAGAAGTAAGGGGTTATGTCTGGATTGTTATTGCAAAAGGCGCAGAGGCAAAGAAAGTAATTGCAACCAAGGGAAATAACATTTCACGTATTCCTGCTAATTACTTAGTAAGACTAATTGATAATGCTGAACATACAACAGTGGGCATCAATGTTTTAAACTATTATAAGCAAACACTTGGAGACGGGGTTGATCCTGTAATTGGTGTATTAATTTATGAAGAAATAAAAACGGAGCCTTTTGAAAGTGTAAGACTCTCCGGAGGAGCAGTATTTAAAGAAGATAAATTAGTAGGTTTTATTAATGAGGTTGAAACAAGGGGATATAATTGGGTCAGAGGAGAAGGGCCCGTCTTTAGAGGTGCTCTATCACTTCCCTCCTTATTTGAGAAAGATAAGTTTATAACAATTCTTTTAAAAGAGGTAACTTCGCAAATCAAATCTGAAGTAAATGGAGAAGAGATTTCTTTTACGATTAAAGTTGAGCAAGAAGCAAGAATTACGGAACAGCAAGCAACGGGAGAGCTTAAAACTAGGAAGGCACTCATTGAGTACTTAAAGCAAGTAGAAGAACAAACTAAAAAGGTAATTGAACAGGATATAAAGTTGGTCATAGATAAAGCCCAAAGTGAGTTTAAGTCTGATGTTTTTGGTTTTGGTCAGGTATTAAATCGAGATCATCCAACTGTTTGGAATAAAGTGAAGGATGATTGGGCCGGAACATTTTCGAATGTCCCCTACACTGTAGATGTAACTGTTAATATAACGAGTACTGGTTTAATGAAAGGACCTTTCCAACCGAAACAATAAGACTATCGCTTCCATAGTAATGAAAGCGTATGATAAAAAAGGAATACAAGAAGGATGACAAAGAATAGCCCCCCCCCTAGAAAAAGAATAGCTAGGAGAATATCTTCTTTTATGAGTAATTTAATCATTGCCATATTCATTCTCCTTTCACTGGGGGAGATTTCTTCTTTTCCTTAACAACCCATATTAGTAACAATAATACAGGCAGGAACGAAAACAATAAAATACTATAAATGCCATTCTCAATCCCAAGCCATCTTTGATAATCTAAACCTGGGAAACGTTGCAGTGAGTAGAAAGGTAAGAGTAATCCAAAAATAATAATGACCCATTTAGGATTCTGTTTGTTAAATACCCAAGTAATTGCTAAACTAAATCCAAATAAATGTAAAGCTGTTTTATAAAAGCCACCTATAAACATAAGGAAGACGGCAAGACTATCGAGGTTTGTAATAATCTCAGCTATATTTATCGTCAAAACCATTTCTAAAAAGGGAACCTCAGATTTCGATGCTAGTTCAGGACCTAAAACAGCAATCATGAAAAGTAACGAAATCAGAAGAAGTAAGCCTGAAACACTCAAACCCCAAAAGGCCGTCTTTCGAATAAGCTTATGGTCCTGTATAAGGTGGAAAAACATCAAGAAAACAACCATCTCCCCAAATGGAAAGGCTATAACTGTAGGTAACTCTTTTAGTACAAGCCCGATCCCCTCTCCTAATATAGGCTGTAAGGAGTTAATATCAACTTCTCCTGTAAACAGAGTCACAAGATAAAGAACACTTAAAAAAAGCAGAAAATAAGGCATTAATATTTCCGCTGTTCGTGCAAAAACTTCAAAACCTAAAATGAGAATATAGATTGTCACAAAGATAAACAGTAATAAAATAACAGCGAGAGGGGTACTTGGCAGTGCAGTCATATTAATTAGAACACCAAATTCATAAAAGTTGTGACTCGCCTGACTATAAAAATACAAACCAAAAAGAAGTAGCAACGGTTTTGAAAGCTTTTTACCTAAAATCTCATCTAAAATCTTGGCAAAGTTCTGATGCGGAAAGTACCTAGGAAATTGAGTATAAACCCATAACAAACCTAGCCCGATTAGAAAAGCTATGATGATAACAATCCATGCATTTTGTTCCGCACCTATACCTAAAGCAAACAGGGTAGTACTGCCTACTTCAAAAGAAATGATCAGCAAAAATAACTGGATGTTTGAAATACGGTTCATCTTATAACCCCTTAAGAATTGTTGAGGAAAATGTGTTTCAATCTTTATTCATTTTTGCCATAAAGTCTAAGAGCTAAACAGAATATTAAACGAAGACAATTAGATAAGAGCTAAAAATACATGAAGGACTTTTAGGTGGGGTTAGATTTTGCCCCTAAGAATTTACTAGTCGTTTCTTCTCAGGTTATATATTATACTTAGTTAATATAAATAGAAGAAATGTTGATAGGTAAGAGGGGGATTACTGTGTCATACATAAAAGCGGTTATCTTTGATATGGATGGGGTCATTTCAAATACAGTTCCGATTCAATACAAGATTAATAAACGAATAGCTGAGAGGCTAGGTTTTCAATTAACAGAGGAAGAAAATCAAAAATTACAAGGTCTTAGTCGACAAGATACGTTACGAAAACTTGTTGAAACATCTGGAAAGCAACTCTCTCGTTTGGAGATTAATAATCTCAGTGAACAGAGAAATCGGGAGTATCAAGACATTATTAAGACATTAACGAATGCAGATATCCTACCAGGTATTCATACATTCATCGAAGACTTATACAGTCGACAAATAGCGATGGCCGTTGCTTCGGCAAGTCGAAATGCGACATTGGTACTTCAGCAACTTGGGATATTAGAACGATTTGGTCATGTTGTCGATGTATCTAGACTAGAACGAGGAAAGCCAGATCCAGAAATATTTCAAACAGCAGCACAAAAGCTGGGCATGAAAGAATCTGAATGTATTGCAATTGAAGATGGAGAAGCTGGCTTATCTGGGATTTTGCAGACAAGCATGTTTTCGATTGGAATTGGAGAACATGAAGCGATGAAACAAGCACATCTTCATTTGAAGTCAACGAAGGAATTAACCTATCGAAGGGTTGGAGAGGCCATAGAGAAAGAGGGTCTTGCCTTTTTTAACGGAGGCAATAAGAAGAAACAACCATAAAGGGGAGAGTTAGATGGGTTTGCGGACTAAAATTTGTATTGGGTTTTCCTTCATTGTTTTACTAATCATTGGGCTTTCACTGAACACGATTATGAATGCCGAGAAAAGTAACAATGCAATTGATGGTTTACAGGAAGAAAGCATTCCAATGTTACTTGCAACAGAGAGAATGGCCTTTAATGTAGCTGAACGCTTAGCCTTAGCAAGGGGATATGTGTTAATAGGGGATAGTAATTATAAATTAGAGTTTGAAAAGTTAACCAAGGAAAGTTTGGAATTAGGAGCTTGGATTGAAGAAAATACAACAAATCAAGCTGTGCTTCATATTGTTAAAGTAAATGCAGAATGGACAAGCGTTATAATGGAAGAGGTGTTTCCAGAGTTTGATAATGGAAATTTGGATGAAGCAAAACTTATTTTACTAGGCAAAGCTACAAAAAACGCGCGTCAAATGATGAGTATCTTCCGCACAACAGGCGATGAAGACCGCCAGGAGATTACACAGACACTAACTCAAATGCAGCAATCTGGCAACGCATTACAAGCGACGACCTTAATTATTTCTGGGGGAGCTGTGGTTTTAAGTATTCTTGTTGCTGTTTTCATGTCCTCAAGTATGCTACGGCCTTTGAGGCGATTGGTCGCACCAGTCCAGAGGATTGCTGCTGGGGATTTGACGGGATCTACAATTCCAGTGAAAACCAAGGATGAGGTGGGTCAACTTACCCAAGCCTTTAATGAGATGCGTGAGAGTTTGAAAAGTTTAATCGGGAAAACAGCATCAATGACCAATCAAGTTGCAGAAACAGCGGAACGGCTCTCTGCTAGCTCTGAAGAAACATCTGCAGCTACCAATCAGATTGCCGTGACGATTCAAGGTGTGTCCAATACATCGGAGGGGACTGTCATTCAAGCGAAGGAAAGTTCAGTTGCGGCAAAGCAAGTGTACGTTGGTGTAGAGACGATTACAATTGCTACAGCAAGTGCAAGTGATAAAGCAGACGAAGCATCGAAACAGGCTCGGGACGGGGAAGGTGCTATCACACGTGCTGTTGGACAGATTGGAACAATACATCAAACCGTCAGTCAATCCTCAGAGTTGGTAGGTCAGCTAGGCGAACGTTCCAAAGAAATCGGCAATATTTTAAGCATCATAACTTCATTATCAGAGCAGACGAACTTACTCGCATTAAATGCTGCGATTGAAGCAGCGAGGGCGGGAGAACATGGAAAAGGCTTTGCGGTTGTAGCAGACGAAGTTCGGAAGCTAGCAGAAGAATCCAAAGTATCCGCCGAGAAAATCTCTGTTATGATTGGAGCGATTCAAACTGATACTGAGAAAGTAGTAGAAGAGATGAACCGGGGATCAGAGGAAGTTGAGGTTGGAATAAGGGTCATTCACGAGGTGGGGCAATCGTTCTCAAGTATATCTGGCTCGATTGGACAGGTAATACAGGAAATGTTAAGTGTCTCAGATGCAACGCAAAACATAGCGATGAACACCGTTCAATTAAGCGAGTCACTGACGGAGATGGAGGCGTTCTCCATTCAGAATGCCGAGCACTCTCAAGACGTGACCGCGAGTACAGAAGAGCAGTTAGCCGCGATGGAGGAGATCGCAATGTCCTCAGAAATGATGAGTCAGCTAGCAAGTGAGCTTCGATCAGAAGTAAATAAATTTAAGCTATAAAAATATAGCACACCTAAGCGAGAACCTATCAACTTTAGAGTGTGCTATTTGTAATATAAAGAAGGAGAGAATATGCAGGGAATTAACAATTACGAAGCTTTAGAAGTATGGTAGTCATGTGGAACCGCTATCAACACCTGGAAACTATTATAAAATAATTTCTTATGCAAAAATATTCATAATCATGTATAATGATTAAGGCGTATTAAACGATAATGGAAAAACACATTTTTAGAAAAGAGGGGTAAGATGAGTATAGAAAAAACAAATTCAAAAGCTGAGCAATATTCATTAAAGCATTATTTAGCTTTTATTATCCCGTCCATTATTGGGATCTTTTTGTTTATGACCCCTCTAGTTAGTGACGGTGGAATTACTATTCCGGTAGCCTTTTTGGCTGGAATTGTTCAGGATATTTTTGGAGATACATTACCAAACATTTTAACAGCAATTTTACTCATTGCTGCAGTTTTAACAGTTGCCCTTACCTTATTAAAACCTCGTTGGATAATGGGGCAAGAGTTTTGGAAATCGTTGTTTGTTGTTCATCCATTTTGGGTTATTGTCCGAGTTATTGGTGTCGTCTTGGCTGTAATGACTCTTTTCCAAATTGGACCAGAAGCTGTATGGTCAGATGATACAGGTGGGTTTCTCTTATATGTGTTACTGCCTGTTTTGTTCTCCGTTTTTCTATTTGCGGGGTTCTTTCTACCGTTGTTAATGAACTTTGGATTAATGGAGTTATTTGGAACACTTCTAAACAGAGTGATGCGACCTTTATTTCGCTTGCCAGGTCGTTCGTCTATAGACTGTGCCGCTTCATGGATGGGGGACGGGACAGTAGGTGTCTTGTTAACGAATAAGCAATATGAAGATGGACTTTATACAAAACGAGAAGCAGCTGTTATTGGGACGACGTTTTCAGTTGTCTCCATTACGTTCAGTATTGTTGTATTAGAACAAATGAATCTTCAACATTTATTTGTGCAATATTATGCAACGATTGTTATAGCTGGTTTTATTGCAGCAGTTATCTGTCCGCGGATTCCACCGTTATCTCGTAAAAAGGATACGTACATCTCTGGCGAAGCGCGTTCAGCACAATACGAAGCATTAACAGAAAGTGCTTCTTTTAAATCGGGACTTCATCTAGCTCTTAAGCGAGCGAATACGAATAATAGCTTTATGGTTAATCTTAAGGGTGGCGCCAAAAACGTTCTCGATATGTGGTTAGGAGTCATTCCGATTGTAATGGCGCTAGGGACAATTGCTGTCATTCTTGCTGAGACTACACCTTTGTTTTCTATTTTGGGGGCTCCGTTTGTCCCCCTTCTCACATTGATGCAAGTTCCGGAAGCAGCGGCTGCAGCACAAACGATGGTTGTTGGTTTTGCAGATATGTTCCTTCCAGCCATTTTAGGTAGTGGAATTGAAAGTGATTTTACACGTTTTGTCATTGCCTGTGTATCTGTTACCCAGTTAATCTATATGTCTGAAATTGGTGGTTTACTTTTAGGGTCGAAAATTCCTGTTTCCTTTTTAGACCTTGTGATTATCTTTATTGAGAGAACTTTAATTACGTTACCAGTTGTTGTACTTATCGCACATCTTATTTTTTAGTTCGTATAACCATCTTGATAGTGGTTTGATGAAGCGGGCAAGACCTAAAATGAGACAGCTCTTTGTTATTAATAATAAAGAGGTGGTTCATTTTAGGTCTTTTTGTTGCAGTACAGGTAATTTTGTACAGGTTTGTTTGAAGTTCTAATCTCGTTAACTGTTCATGGTAAACTAGATAAAACAAAAGTGGGGAGGGTGTTAATGATGATATTAGGAAATGATTGGAACGATTATTTGAAAGAAGAATTTGAAAAGCCTTATTATCAAGATTTGCACCATTTTTTGAAACAGGAGTATGCAACAGCTACGGTTTATCCGCCAATGGATCAGATATTTAATGCGTTACAATATACATCGTATCAACAAACGAAGGTTGTCATTATCGGGCAGGATCCTTATCATGGCCCGGGACAAGCTCACGGTTTAAGTTTCTCGGTCAAGCCAGGAGTGAGGGTGCCTCCATCACTAAAGAATATATTTAAGGAATTAAAAAACGACATAGGTTGTGAGATTCCTAGTCACGGGTCTCTAGTTCCATGGGCTAAGCAAGGTGTCCTTATGTTAAATACAGTTTTAACAGTAAGAGCGGGGGAAGCTGCCTCTCATAAAGGAAAGGGCTGGGAGCAATTTACAGATAAAGTGATTGAAGTATTAAATGAGAGAAAGCAACCGGTAATCTTCCTTTTATGGGGCCGGCATGCTCAAGCAAAAGTAGATCTTATAACAGGCAACCATTACTTGCTAAAGGCTCCGCACCCAAGTCCCTTCTCGGCGAACCGTGGGTTTTTTGGGAGTGGTCCGTTTTCAAGAGTGAATAGGATTTTAAAGGAAAATGGCGAGTTCCCTATTAACTGGGAACTGCCGAGAGCCAATGACCAAATCTAAACTGGGAGGAGTGAGACAAGATGTTAAATGGAAAGGTTCGTCTCCCTTTTTTAGTGAAAATTATTGTTCTGATTGGATTGCTAACGACCGTTATGCTAAGCTTGCTCGGTCTTTTGCTTAATGAGAGACATGCGTCAACACTAGAGGATGAAATAGGGATGAGGGCGTTAAGTGTAGCTCAAGCTGTTTCTTTGATTCCTGAGGTGCAACAAGCATTTGCTGAGGAACATCCTGAATTAACAATTCAACCGATTGTTGAGCGAATTCGTAAAGAGGTTGGTGCTGAATTTATCGTGGTCGGCAACCGAGAAGGGATTCGTTATTCTCATCCACTCCCTGGTCGTATTGGTAAAACGATGGTAGGGGGAGATAATGAAGCGGCTTTAAATGATGGCCAAGCTTACGTATCAGAGGCAATTGGCTCGTTAGGCCCCTCGATTCGTGGAAAGGTCCCAATCTACAATCAGCAAGGTGAAATTATAGGTGTGGTTTCTGTTGGATTTCTCGTTGACCACATCAATACGATTATTGATGATTATCAATTAGGTTTCTGGATGTTTATCGTGGCAATGATTGCGATTGGACTTCTAGCTGCTTATTTAATTTCTTATCAGCTTAAGAAAGATATTCACGGCTTAGAGCCTGAAGAAATCGGTAGAATGTTTAAAGAGCGCGGGGCAATCCTTGAGTCAATTCATGAAGGAATTATAGCCGTAAACCAAGAAGGAATGGTCGTCATGTTTAACCAGGCAGCAAAAAAGTTTATGGAGCCTCATCTAGTAAAAGGTGATATTATCGGTAGTCCGGTAGTAGCTCTCATTCCAAATACTAGACTACCAGAAGTTCTAGAAACAGGGGTTAGCCAGTTTAATCAAGAGCTATGGATTGGGGACGATTTAGCGATTGTCAATCGGATTCCGATTTTCCTCGAGAATCGGGTCGTTGGTGCCGTCTCAACCTTTCGAAGTAGGAAGGAAATAAAAGCACTAACTGAAGAGTTATCTCAAACCCAAAGTTACGCAGATGCTTTACGCTCGCAAACGCATGAGTTTTCAAATAAATTAAATACGATTTCAGGCTTGCTACAGTTAAATGAAATAAAAGAAGCCATTGAGTTCATTAATAAAGAACATGAAACGCATCAGGAGTCCATTCAATTTTTAATTCAACGAGTAAAGGACCCGATGGTTAGTGCTATTTTACTTGGAAAGATGAACCGGGCACATGAAATGGGTCTTGATTTAACGATTAGTGAAGACAGTTCATTATTGACAGAGCTTACACAAAAGCAGCAAGAAGCTCTTGTCACGATTTTAGGAAACATCTTAGAGAACGCATTTGAAGCGTTAGTAGAGAGCAACCAAGAAAGTCCTGCTATCTATTTAGCTTTTACGGATTTAGGAAATGAATTATTAATCGAAATAGAAGATAATGGTCCTGGGATTGACCCTAAAAAAGAAAAAGAAGTCTTTAAAAAAGGATTTTCTAGTAAAGATGGCTATCACCGTGGATTTGGATTACATCTTGTAAAAAAGGCTGCTGAGGAAGTAGGAGGAACGATTTTTCTTGAGGACGGCGAAAGCGGTGGTGCTTGTTTCGTTGTGACTATTCCAAAAGCCAATGATTTAAACGGAGGTGTGAGGAGATGAATTACGATGTGTTAATAGTGGAAGATGATTTCCGTGTTGCTGAAATTAATCGTCGGTTTATCGAAGAAAAGGAGGGTTTTTCTGTTCTTGGCATTTGCAAAACAGGTGCCGAAGCACTAGCCTTCTTAAAAGAAGATAACAAGAAACCGGATATCCTTTTACTAGATGTTTATATTCCAGACGTTCATGGCCTAGAGTTACTCTGGACGATTCGGACGGAGTATAAAGAGATTGAGATAATCATGTTAACGGCTGCAAAGGAAGTAGAAACCGTTCAAGAAGCGATGAGAGCTGGAATCTTTGATTATATGATAAAACCTCTTGAACAAACTCGAGTTCATAGCAGCCTCGACCGCTATAAACAAAAACAGCAATTATTGGCGAAACAGCAAGAGTTTACTCAAGATGATATCGACCAATTGCGAGAAGGCTTTTTACCGCAAAAAAAAGAGGTTGCTGAGCAGAATGAGTTTCCTAAAGGAATCGATCGATATACGCTTGATAAAGTCATTTTAGTTTTAGAAAAAAATAAGGCTAATGGCGTAACGGCAGTGGAAGGAGCTAAGCAAATTGGTGCTAGTCGTTCAACAGTAAGACGTTATCTAGAATATCTCATTTCAACGGGTTTTATTAAAGCAGAAATGAAATATGGTGACGTTGGGCGCCCTGAACGTCGCTATTTTCTTCTGTGAACAATATGAACAAAATGAGCAGATTGAATTAATTAAAGCTTATGTAACTAATATTCCTCTCTATCTTTTTTAGCGTTAAAGTAAGCGTATAAAGATAAAGGGGGATGTTTCTATGAAGATATGTAAGCGGTTTAAAAGTATCGTTGTAACGATGGCCTTATCTACAACATTAGTATTAACTGCCTGTGGATCAAATGAGTCCGCTGTTAAAGGACCGACCGGAGATACATCAAACGGTAAGACGGAAGAAGTCGCGTCATGGGAACCAACGAAGCCAGTTGAATATATTGCACCAGCCAATCCAGGTGGAGGCTGGGATACCTTAATTCGTCAGTCTTCGAGAACGATAGCAGAAGAGAACTTGGCTCCTCAAAACTTTGCTGCAGTTAATATACCAGGTAGTGGCGGCGCAGTAGCATGGGCAGAGATAGTTGGAGATGCTGGAAATCCACACAAATTATTTGCAGCAAGCCCTCCAATTATTCTTGTTCCATTAACTGGCGCATCTCAGTATAACCATACAGATTTTACACCGATTGCTAGACTTAACACAGATTACTCAGTGGTGCTTGTGAAAAATGATTCACCTTATGAGACAATTAATGACTTATTTACTGACATTAAGGAACGGGGCACTGAGATTAGTGTTGGTGGTGGTTCAGCTGCTGGAAGTATGGATCATGTTGCCATTGCGGGAGCGGCAGTAGAAGCAGGAATTGATGCCAAAACATTGAACTATATTCCATTCTCTGGCGGAGGAGAAGCGATGACAAACCTATTAGGTGGTCATGTTGATGCGGTAACAACTGGCGTTGGGGAAGCGCAAGGACAAATTGAGTCAGGTGAACTTCGTGCCTTAGCAGTATCATCTTCTGAACCATTAGCAGTGCTGCCGGATGTCCAAACATACATCGAGCAAGACATTGATTACACATTCGATATATGGCGCGGAATTATGGGACCAAAGGACATGCCTGAAGAAGCGGTTCGTTTCTACGAAGACATGTACAAAGAAATGGTTGAAACGGAAACATGGAATGAAATTAGTGAGCAGTTAGGATGGATTAATGCTTACCAAAACAGCGAAGAATTTGGAGTATTTCTAGATGAGCAATTTGAACAATTTGAAACAATTTTAGAGGATATCGGCTTAGTTAGCCAATAAAAGGGATGGGGTGGTCCCGTAAAGGCCACCTCCCTTTTTATATCTACAGAATCAGGAGGTGGATGAGGATGAAAGCGTGGCATATTAACAAAAAAATTGCTATAATACTGTTTCTTTTTTCAGTTTTTTATCTCATCGTGGCGTTTCAAATTCCAACCTTTGCAATTCCACGACCAGTGGATTCAGATTTATTTCCTAAAGTACTTGGAGGAATGATGGCAGTTCTTTCAATACTATTGTTCTTTGAAAAAAAAGAGAATCCAGCTGTAGAGGTTTTAGAAGAAGAGGCTGATTTAGCTGAAAAGGAAGAGGTACCTAAGAAAGAGAGCGAAGAGACGGGATGGAAACACCCAAAAATGCAAGTAATTACTACGATCGTTACGCTAATTGTTTATATCGCATTGTTTGAGCATCTTGGTTTCGTCTTAAGTACGATTTGGATGCTGTATTTTTTAACCTTTTATTATGGGTATCGACGTTATGTTATCAATGGCATTGTGACAGTCAGTGTAAGCTTGGGCTTTTACTTAATTATGACAAAGGGACTAGGAGTTTACCTTCCAACAGGTTTACTGCCATTCTAAGGAGGTGAGATAGATGGGAGCTTTACAAAATTTACTCTACGGATTTGAAGTTGCCCTTCAGTGGGAGAATTTATTTTTCGTTTTCATTGGGGTGTTAGCAGGTACAATCATTGGGATGCTTCCTGGGTTAGGTCCGATAAGTGCGCTTGCTTTAATGATTCCAATTACGTATGGGATGGTTCCGGCATCAGGTCTCATTTTAATGGCAGGTGTGTATTACGGGGCCATATTTGGAGGATCTACGTCATCGATATTATTAAATGCACCAGGTGTAGCAGGAACGGTTGCTACCTCCTTTGATGGTTATCCTATGGCAAGGAAAGGTCAAGCCGGGAAAGCTTTGGCGATTGCTGCTTATGCCTCATTTATTGGAGGGACAATAAGTGTGATTGGTTTAATGTTAATCGCTCCTTTGCTTTCAAAGGTAGCTGTTAGCTTTGGTCCTGCTGAATACTTTGCTCTGATGGTCTTAGGGCTAACCGCAGTTGTCAGTTTATCAGATAAATCTCTTGTCAAAGGCTTAATTGCAGCTGTATTTGGCGTGATGATATCAATAGTTGGGATCGATCTTCAAACGGGGACACCACGGTTTACATTTGGAGAAGTAAAGCTATTAGGGGGAATCGACTTCTTAATTATTGCTCTAGGGGTATTTGCGTTAGCGGAAGTATTCGTGATGCTATTACGAGGAAAAGATGCTGCAAAGCAAAGCAAACTTGGCTCCTTAAAGTTATCAAAGAAAGAAGTGAAAGAGATTTCAGCTCCAATCGGACGAAGCTCTGTCCTCGGTTTCTTAACAGGCGTTCTTCCGGGAGCAGGAGCCACGGTTGGCTCGTTTCTAGGGTATACGATGGAGAAGCGACTTGCGAAAGATGGAGATACTTTTGGAAAAGGAAATATTAAAGGGGTGGCTGCTCCAGAATCAGCAAATAACGCTGCATGTGGTGGTTCCTTTGTACCTTTACTCATTCTAGGGGTGCCTGGCTCTGGAACAACGGCTGTATTACTAGGTGCCTTACTTGTTATGGGAGTCACACCTGGTCCCATGATGCTTGAACAGCGACCTGATGTATTTTGGGGTGTAATTGCAAGTATGTATATAGGGAATATCTTCCTACTAGTTTTAAATTTACCACTTATTCCATATATCTCGAAAATATTAAACTTACCAAGAGCAATATTGCTTTCACTCATCGTCGTGTTTTGTATGATTGGTGTGTATGGTTTAAGCTTTAGTACATTTGATTTGGGAATGGTGGTAGCGTTCGGTGTTATAGGGTTGCTAATGAGGCTTTATGATTTCCCAGCAGCTCCACTCATTCTTGCCTTAATTCTTGGAGCGATGATGGAAGAATCAATGAGACGGGCACTACAAATTTCAAATGGAAACTGGTCTGTGTTCATTGATAAGCCGATTTCGTTTAGTTTACTCCTCGTTGCTGTACTATCTCTTGGATTACCATATTTATTTGCAGCTATAAAAAAACAAAGAAGGCTTAAATAGAGCGGTTATAGTGAGGGTACTGAAAAAGGTCGGCTTTTCCTTTTTCAGTGCCCTTTAAGCAATGAGCGCAGCCGTTACTTTAATAAAAAAAGCCCTGCTATGAGGAGGCACTGAAAAAGGGTGCGTTTCCTATTTCAATGCCCTCTGGTCTTTACCTTTTTCAGTGGCTTCGTTATAGCCGATCTATTTGTTTGCTTCTTCAAACAGAAAGGGTGTTGCTCGTGATAAAGCTCCTTTATCTTTGTGTAGCGCTAGGAGTGGGCGCCCTTTTTGCGGGGCTACAAGTACCTGCAGGTTGGTTGTTAGGAGCACTTCTAACAGGTATTATAAGCGCCATTTTTGTGAAAAAAATTACTTTTCCAAATTACCTTTTTAAGGTTTCCATAGCGCTAATTGGTGGGAACATTGGCTTTATGGTTGTGCCGGAGCAATTCTTGACATATCACCAATTGCTTGGTCCATTTTTACTAACCTTACTCATTACATTAGTGATGAGCTTGCTCCTTGGCCGGTTTTTGAAACGATTTTCGGGACTAAATCATAATACGGCCTTCTTTTGTTGCCTACCTGGTGGTGCTTCAGAGGTGATTGGAATGAGCAAGGACTACGGAGCTGATCAACGAATTGTTGCCGCCTTCCATACAACGAGAATTACTCTATTTGTATTGTTCATTCCTTTTATTGTCGGTATGCATGTCCCGAGGCCGATCACGATGGTTGACGTTGAAAAATCAAATGAATTGAATCAAAATTTTTACGCTCTTCTTTTGCTAGCGGTCATTGTTTTATTGACTCTTTACATAGGGGCAAAGTTTCGGTTTCCGGGTTCAGCTTTATTTTTTGCCATTGGATTAGGCTGTATCATACATCAGTGGCTCGTACCAGGAGTAGAAATGCCGTTCTTTGTCACTGGCCTAGCACAAGGGCTAATGGGTGCAATTATCGGGATGAGGTTTGACCGGAACACTTTCGGTGAATTAAGACAGATTGGCTTAGTTAGCTTAATCACCCTGCTTATCTATTTTCTAATGAGCTTTGGTTTGGCAAGTATCTTTTTCTTACTTACGCCTACTGAGTTTTTCACGAGTCTTTTAAGTATTGTCCCTGCAGGCGCGGCTGAGATGGCTTCTACAGCAACCTCACTAAACATTGAACCAACGATGGTTGCGACCTTACAGATGTTTCGAGTCTTGGTTTTGTTTCTAACACTACCTTTTCTTATTAAATGGTTTTCTAAAGACAAATCGAGAGGGTGTCCGAGCGATTAACTTGGACACCCTCTTTTAGGTTATTACAAGAGAAAGATTTACATAGAAAACCACTACATTAAAGTAAATTGCAAGTACACCATCGGATGCTTTTACTTTTCCTGAAATACTTGATGACAAATGACGCTACCTTTTTAAAAATGGTCGTATTAAAAAAGGACTTCGTACAACTGTTCAGCCTTTTTCATAAAAACACCAAAGCGATTTGAATGGGAGGTTATCTTACAAAATGGTAGATTCCTAATTTCCAGGTACGTATAATGAATATTAACAAGAGATGTTAGCTATCTTAACAGCAAGCATTTCACAACTTGAGAGGGGATGTACAAAATGTCAGAAATAGCTCTTATGGATAATTTATGGATAATGATTTGTGCAGTACTCGTACTATTTATGCAAGGTGGATTCATTCTGTTAGAAGCAGGTTCGACAAGAATGAAAAATGCAGGTCATATTGCCGGGAAAACAGTTTTCACTGTCGGAATTGCATCACTAGTTTTTTGGGCAGTAGGTTGGGGATTTGCTTATGGTGATGGAAATGCATTCATCGGTTTATCGGATTTCTTTTTTGGGGATTATTCTACAGCTGAAGAGGGCTTAGTTGGTTCAGTTGATTTCTTCTTCCAATTAATGTTTGCAGCGATAGCTCTAACGATTGCATTTGGAGGATTTGCTGAGCGTGCAAAGTTATCTGCTTATGTTATCTTTGCGGTTCTATTCTCAGCTTTTGTATACCCGATTATTGCTCACTGGATTTGGGGAGGCGGATGGTTAGCTGACTTAGGAAAGCAAGACTTTGCAGGTTCAACAGTTGTTCATTTAACAGGTGCAATGGCAGCTTTAGCAGCAACAATTATTTTGAAACCGCGTCTTGGTAAATACAACAAAGATGGATCAGTAAACGATTTAGCTGGCCATAACCAAGTGTACACAGCTTTAGGTGTTCTTATTCTATGGGTCGGTTGGTTTGGATTCAACGCAGGTAGCACATTAGAAGTAGCAGATGCGTTCTTTGGTTATGTAGCGTTGAATACTCAGTTAGCAGCAGCAGCAGGTGCAGTCGCAGCGTTATTTATTGGATGGGCAATAACAGGGAAGTCTGATGTTCCTACAATGTTAAACGGTGCTTTAGCAGGTCTTGTGGCCATTACTGCTTCTTGTGCATTCGTTGCACCGTGGGCAGCAGTTGTTATCGGTATTATCGCGGGTCTTATTGTATTCTTTAGTATGAAATTCTTTGATAGAGCTAAAATTGATGACCCGATTTTTGCATTATCTGTACATGGTGTAGCTGGGGTATGGGGAACACTTGCAAATGGTTTTTTTGCAACACCAGAGCTAGCATACACAGGTTCTGCAGGTTTATTCTATGGTGGTGGGTTTACCCAATTAGGTGTTCAAGCATTAAGTGTTGTTGCATGTGGTGCTTTCGCCTTTGTCGCTTCATACATTCTGTTAAAAATTACAGCTGCTTTAACTGGAGGATTGCGTGTTTCCGAGGAAGAGGAGATTGTTGGCCTTGACTTAAGTGAACACGGAAGCTATGGCTATCCTGAGAGTATGTCTCCAGTAGAAAAGCGTCCAGGTGCAGGGGCCTAATTTTAGATGTCTGAAAAACTCAGACGTTCTCATGAAGATGACTGGCTGAAACGTTTTGAAATGCTTAAAGATGAACGAATGGCTGATATGAAACATGTAAAGCCTTCATTAGAGGCATTACGCCTCCGTCATGAAGCATTAATAAAAAAGTCAGTTCGTCTAGCCATTGAAAAGATTGAAAGTGAGTGGGGACCACCTCCTACTCACTTTGCTTTCTTTGTAATGGGAAGTGCGGGGCGAAGTGAACAATCCTATTGGAGTGATCAAGATCACGGACTTGTTTATGCAGAAGCAAATGAAAGTTTTCAAGACTACTTTTTAAAGCTTGGAGAAGCAATCGTTGATGCATTGGAATTTGCAGGGTACGAACGATGCGATGGAAAAGTAATGGCATCTGCCACGCGTTGGTGTAAATCGAAACAAGCTTGGAAAGAACAATTACAACATTGGCTTAAAGAAGATACGTGGGAAAACCTACGCTATGCATCAACATTCTTTGATGGTAGACATGTAATAGGGGATAGTATCCTACTTCAAGAGATGAAGGAGATGTTTTTTTCGTTTTTGGAAGAAAATCCATACTTGCTTCGGAGGTTTAGCGAAAATACGGGACGTTTAAGAAGAGGAATTGGTCCGTTTGGTCAACTTATTGTTGAAACAAAGGGAGAACACCAAGGGCAGTTTAATTTTAAGCAAGTGGCATTGTTTCCTTATGTAAATGGATTAAGACTTCTTGCGTTGAAGGAAGGAATTTATGAAACTGCCACGCTACAACGGTTTCAACAATTGCCTGAGAGCTACCAACGAATAAAAGATTTTCAGTCTTCGTTCAAAGCATTACTCGCCAAGCGGCTAGAATGGCAATGTAATGTAACAAGCTACGACGATATTCATTATCTTTCGGTTAAACATCTACCATCTGAAGACAAACGGCAGCTTAAAAAATGGGTGCAAGAGGGACATAACCTCTATAAGCATATCGAAACTCTAATGGGGAGAAGTGATTAGCTCATGATGAACAGTATGATTCAAATCATGAAGCAACTTTCAAGTAAGCTCAGCCCCAGTGTGTACACATCGACACAGCAACGCTCTCAAGCAGAACGTCTTTCTCATTTAAGACAAATTCAGAGAGAGCTAAAGCAGGAAGATGTACTTGATAAACCATTTCATGAATTGCCGTTTGTTGTCTTTGATTTAGAAACAAGTGGTTTTAATCCAGACCATGGCGATTGCATCTTATCAATAGGCGCAATCAAAATGAAAGGTGAGACCATTCTTGACAAAGAAATATTTTATTCAACGGTTCGCTGTTCGAAGCCACCTTCTGAAGAAATATTAAGTTTAACAGGTTTAACCGCAGAGGAGCTAGAAAATTCCCCACCGCTTGTTGAGGTGTTAACGGACTTTTACCGGTTTATTGGTAGGACGACACTTGTTGCGCATCACGCCAGCCACGAAAAAAAGTTTATGTCTCATGCTACGTGGCAAACATTAAGAACAACATTTCAACATCGAATCGTTGATACGTCATTCCTAACGAAAGTGGTTGTACCGAAACAAAACATGATTACATTGGATGAATGCTGTGCACATTATGGGATCCCAACAGAGAACCGCCATCATGCAGCGGAAGACGCCAAAATGACCGCTAAGCTATGGCAGGCTAATCTGCGCTTAGCAAAAGAAGCGGGCTTTGAGTCGCTTCGAGATGTATACACATTTTTAGCAAAAGGAAATACCGCCCAAATGTAATCTTAAAACTGAGGCCTTTTGATGTAGGAGGAGGGGAGGGCTAGTGAAGCGGAACATTCCACGGGAGCAGGCGTGTTTTCCAATTCGAGTCGTCATGGATATGACCAAATTAACTGCAAGACAAATACGCTACTATGAAGAGCAAGGGTTAATTAAGCCGATGCGAAATGATGGAAATCAGCGTATGTTTTCACTCGAGGATATTGAGCGATTTCATGAAATTAAATCGTACATTGAGCAAGGTGTAAACATTGCAGGAATAAAAGCAATTTTTTCCTCAACTAAAAAGCGAAGAAACGGACAACCTTGATTCCGGTTGTTCTTTTCTGCGTTCTTTATGCTATATTAGAGGGATAATCAGGGAAGAACGAGGTGTACGAAATGAATGTTTCAGTTAAGCAGATTTCAGCACAAATGAAGAAACAAATGGACCGTTTAGAGCAAGCGATTGACCGATCTGACAAGCAAACGGTAAAAGAAAGTGTTGCAATAATTGAAGCCTATTGTCAGCTTTTAAAAGATGAGAAGGCACAATCCCAGCCGGTGAGCCAACCTCAGGTTAGAGTTGAGTCAACATCGCCTTCTATTGTTCATGCCCCGTCGAAGCCTTATAAGGAAAAGGAGAATAGTGGAAGCTTATTAGATTTTTAAGAACTTTTGAAAGGAACTGATAAAGATAAGATTTTTACCTTTATCAGTGTCCTTTAGGCAAGCATATGGAAAATAAAATAGATGCCCAAGGCGCCCATTTGGGAACGAGCTATTAAGACTCAATTTCTTGGTAATCTGCCTTTAAAAATTGTTCATTTGAGAAGGCAGCCATTCCGAGTGCTGTTGCATGAACCGTTAGAGTTGAAAAGCTAATTTCAAGATTTTCACGTTGAAATTGAAAATAATTTTGAGCAATTAGTTGCTCAATAGGTTCCCGTAACCACTCTTTGGCTTCAGCTAAACGGTTGCCAATAATAACTCGATGAGGGTTAAATGTATTAACAATTGTATTGATCCCAACGCCGAGTAAAGTTCCTATCTCATGGAATAATTCTATTACCTCTTGATGGTTACTCTTTGCTTCTTTTAATAGTAATTCCAAAGTTATGTTGTCTTTAACTGTAGTAGGCAAGATAGCTTGAGCCTTTAATAACAATGCTTGTTCAGAAGAGTATAGCTCCCAGCAACCTCTATTTCCACATCGACACGTAGGACCATTAATATCAATCGTCATATGACCCATTTCTCCGGAAAAGCCATTCACGCCCCGGTAAAGCTCTCCCTTTAGAATAATCCCGATTCCGATTCCTGTTCCTGCACTTACGTAAATTAAGTTTTCACTAAGCTGGCCAGAGCCAAACTGACTTTCTCCGTAAGCGCCTGCCTTTGCTTCATTTTCAATTAATACTGGCAGTTGAAACGTTTCTTCAACTCCTTCTTTTAGGTGAACATTTTTCCACCCTAAATTGGGGGCAAGCAACACAGTACCTTTATTGTCCACAACGCCAGGGACGCCAATTCCAATCCCGACCACCCCGTAGTGACTTGAAGGTGCGTTATCTAAAAGCTCACGAATAAGAGTGTTAATAGCTTTTAATATAGAATGTGGACGGGTGGAAGGATTGCTCACTTTTTTCTCGTGAACGATATTTCCTTGTAAATCTGTAAGTAAGCCTAGAATATAATTAACACCTAAATCAATACCAATTGAATAGCCGGCCTGTTGATTAAATAGAAGCATTACAGGACGTCTCCCTCCACTGGATTCTCCGGGGCCAGATTCAAAGCAGAGTTGTTCTTCAAGGAGCTCCTGAACGAGTGAAGAAACAGTTCCTTTATTTAAACCAGAACGTTGCGAAATCTCAGCACGCGACAAGGGAGCCTGTTCTTTAATAATCGTTAAAACGAGTGATTTATTGCTTAGTTTTACTAAATGTTGATTCATTGAAATTTTCATTTTTTTCACCTAATTTAAATATGCCTTTTATAAGACATGAATTTTTAAAAAATAGTTTAATTAATTATAATATAAACTTAGTTTATTGAATAGACAAACTAAGTTTAGGTTGTTATAATACGAGAGAAGGTAAGAGCATTACTTAAAAAGCTTCAAAGAAAGCGGTAACATTAGAGACAACATCAACTAATACTAACTTGGTTAAAATAAAACTCATAATGGAGGAATAAAAATGGCGTATTTTGAAAACATCAGTAATATTAAATTCGAAGGTCCAACATCAAAAAGTGAATTTGCTTTTAAACATTATAACCCAACTGAGGTTGTGAATGGAAAAACAATGGAAGAGCTGCTTCGATTCTCGGTGGCTTATTGGCATACATTCACCGCTGATGGGTCTGATCCATTCGGATCGGGGACAATGGTTCGTGGTTGGGACCGCTTAAATGGATTAGACCTCGCGAAAGCACGTGTTGAAGCGGCTTTCGAATTTTTCGAAAAATTAGGGGTTCCCTATTTCTGCTTTCATGACTTTGATATTGCTCCTGAATCTGATACGTTAAAGAAAACAAATGAAGATCTTGATGTAATCGTTGCAATGGTTAAAGATTACATGAAAACAAGCAAAGTGAAGCTTCTTTGGAACACTGCTAACATGTTCACACACCCTCGTTGGGTACATGGTGCGGCAACGTCAAGCAATGCAGATGTATTTGCTTACGCAGCAGCAAAAGTAAAAAAAGGTTTGGAAGTTGGTAAAGAGCTAGGCTCAGAAAACTATGTATTCTGGGGAGGTCGTGAAGGCTATGATACGCTTTTAAATACAGATATGAAGCTTGAGCTTGATAATCTTGCACGCTTTTTCCACATGGCGAAGGATTATGCGAACGAAATTGGTTTCGGTGCGCAATTCTTAATTGAACCAAAACCACAAGAGCCAACGAAGCATCAGTATGACTTTGATGTGGCTACAGGAATCGGTTTCTTAAAAACATATGACTTAGACAAAACGTTTAAATTTAATATTGAAGCAAATCATGCAACACTAGCAGGTCATACGTTTGAGCACGAACTAAGAGTGGCACGTATTAACGGCATGTTAGGTTCTGTGGATGCAAACCAAGGTGATACACTAATTGGTTGGGATACGGATGAATTCCCACAAGATTTATACTCTACAACACTGGCAATGTACGAAATTCTTAAAAATGGTGGATTAGGAACGGGTGGCTTGAACTTTGATGCGAAAGTACGTAGAGCGTCATTTGATACAGATGACTTATTCCATGCACACATTGCAGGTATGGATACATTTGCGATTGGTTTAAAAGTTGCAAGCAAATTAATTGAGGATAATGTCTTTGAAGATATCATTTCAGACCGTTATCAATCATTTACTGAAGGAATTGGTAAGGACATTGTCGAAGGAAAGACAGACCTTAAAAAGCTTGAAGAGTACGCATTAGGTCTTGAGCCAATCAAAAACCGTTCTGGCAGACAAGAACGTATTAAAGCTGTAATTAACCAATATTTACTTGGCTTAGTTTAAGCTATCATATAAAAAGTGCTGGATGAGCTTCTATCTCCAGCACTTTTTTATCCACACAGTGAAGTTTTTCATAACCAAGGAGGAGAGTAAATGAGTTATGTAGTTGGAATTGACTTAGGAACAAGTGCTGTTAAAGTTATGCTAATGAATAAACAAGGGCAAGTTATAAAGGAATCATCGAAATCATATCCGTTAATCCAAGAGAAGTCAGGCTATAGTGAACAAGATCCAGAGGAATGGGTAGAGAAAACAAAGCTAGCTTTACAAGAAATTGTGCAGGAAAATCGTGATATTGCAGAGAAGATAGAAGGGGTTAGCTTTTCGGGACAAATGCATGGACTTGTTCTATTAAATCAGGATTACCAAGTTCAAAGACCTGCCATTTTGTGGAACGACACCCGTACTACGAAGCAGTGTAAAGAGATTTACGAAACCATTGGTGAGGAGAAGTTACTACAGTATACAAAGAATCCAGCATTAGAAGGATTCACACTGCCGAAAATTCTCTGGGTAAAAGAAAATGAGCCTGAAATCCTCAGTAAAACAGCGGTGTTTGTTTTACCAAAAGATTATTTGCGGTTCCGTATGACAGGTGAACTTCATATGGATTACTCCGATGCGGCAGGAACATTATTATTAAACATTAGCGAAAAAACATGGAGTGCCGAAATGTGTGAAAAGCTCGGCCTTGATGTGACCATTTGTCCTCCTTTAGTGGAGTCCCATGCTAATATTGGGACCATTTCAGCTAACTTCGCAGAAGAATCGGGGCTGTCAACGGAAACGAAGGTCTTTGCAGGGGGAGCTGATAACGCATGTGGTGCGATCGGTTCGGGAATTTTATCTGTCGGAAAAACCCTTTGTAGTATTGGGACATCAGGTGTGGTCCTATCCTATGAACCATCAAGTGATTTAGATTTTGAAGGGAAAGTTCACTATTTTAACCACGGTGAAGAGGATGCTTATTATACAATGGGTGTGACGCTAGCAGCTGGTTATAGTTTAAGCTGGTTTAAGGATGTATTCGCAGCAGATGAGGATTTTGAGAATCTCGTCAAAGACGTAGGTTCCGTTCCGATTGGCTCAAATGGGCTATTGTTCACACCATATCTTGTCGGTGAGAGAACACCACATGCTGATTCTGTGATTCGAGCGAGTTTCATTGGGATGGATGCCTCTCATGAAAGAAAGGACTTTGTCCGAGCAATTTTTGAAGGGATTACATTCTCACTCTGTGAATCTATTGAAATTTTCAGAGAAGGCGGCAAAAGAATCGATACAATTGTTTCAATCGGTGGTGGAGCAAAAAATGAAACGTGGCTACAAATGCAGGCGGATATCTTTAATGCTGAGGTTCAAAAGATGGCAAGTGAACAAGGACCAGGTGTGGGAGCAGCGATGCTAGCAGCTTACGGATGTGGCTGGTATGAATCATTAGAGCAATGTGCGAACGTTTGGCTCGATGTTGTAAAAACATATCAACCAAACCCAGAAGCTGTAGAGCGCTACGCAGAGTTATTCTCTATTTATAAAGAAGTTTATCAAGACACAAAAGAATTAAACGAGCGTGTCCAAGCGTTTCGTAAATAGTTGATACAAGTAGGAGGACATTTTTTATGGTAAAGCTTAAATGGGGAATTATTAGCACAGCTCAAATTGGGCAAAATCAGGTAATTCCAGCAATTCACCGAGCAAAAAATGCCGAGGTAGTTGCGATAGCAAGTCCAAACCCAAACGTGCAAGAAGTAGCAAAGAGGCTGAATATTCCTACTGTTTATTCAAGCTACGAAGAACTTCTAGGAGATCCTGCGGTTGATGCTGTCTATATTCCACTTCCTAACCATTTACATAAAGAGTGGGTAAAAAAAGCAGCTGAGCAAGGAAAGCATGTTCTTTGTGAGAAGCCGGCCGCATTAACAGTGGATGAAACAGCAGAAATGGTTGCTGATTGCCAAGAGGGAAATGTGAAGTTTATGGAAGCATTCATGTATCAATTTCACCCGCAACATGAGCGAGTACGTGAGATTATTGCATCTGGTGAAATTGGTGAAGTGAAAACAATGAATTCAAGCTTTACCTTTTATCTTGAGGACGGAACAGGAAACATTCGCCTCGATCCGAATAAAGGTGGCGGAAGTTTATATGATGTTGGCTGCTACTGTGTCCATGTAACTCGGAAGATTTTAGGTTCAGAACCTAAATATGTTCGAGTCGACGGCGATATAGCTATCGACGGCGTCGTTGACACGTCTCTTTTCGCCTATATGAAAATGGCAAACGGCGTTCATGCAACATTTAAGAGTAGTGTGAAGATGACTAATCAAAATGAATATGAAGTTATCGGGACGAAAGGAACGATTTCAGTGCCACGCGCATTCCGTCCAGATATTCAAAATGGGGAAGGTTTGGTAGTGGTTCACACCGCTGCTGAACAACGTACTGAAAAAATCATTGCTGACCAATATGCCCTTCAAATTGAGCATTTCTCTGAAGCTATTCTGACAGATTCGGAGCCTTCTTACACAACCGAAAATACGCTTGGAAATATGCGGGTAATTGATGCTTGCTACGAGGCATTAAGAACAGGAAGCCGTATAAATATTTAAAAAGAGAGGCCACTTTCGCCAAAGTGGGCCTTTTTTTGGTGAGTTCTTGAAACGATCGGGAAGTTGATAACCGGGCCAAAGGTAGCGAAAAGCGAGAGTTGCCGAAAAAAGGTGTAAACTTGCCGAAAAGCCCAGGAAGTTACCGATATTCTGGTCAGAGTTGCCGAAAGAAAGCTGAATTCTGGCTTAAACGTGCTAACTTATGGCCTCCACTCAACCAATACAGCATAATTGAGTGATTCTTCATCAGCTAAGTAGTTAGGTAATGGTTGAACGACTGTTAATCCACGCTTTAACATAAAAGAGAGCACTAAATCGTGAATGCTCCCTCTGGTTACCGCCTCAATATAATCCTCTACGTTCATCTTATGAGCATATTCGTGAAAATTTGGAATGCGGCAGCCAGCAAGAAATCGTTTTAGTCCCAATTGTTTGACCGTTTCTTTTCTAGCTTCATAAAGAGCTTTCGCGACACCCTGTCCTCGGTAGCTTGGGCGAACACATACATCAATTCCGTATAGACTCTCACCATTAGAGTTATGACTATTACGAATATAGCCACGATCCGCAACTTCTTCCCATGTATGAGACTCTCCATTAAATGCAATCAGTAAAGAGGTTGCTGAACCAACAATGATGCCGTCATCTTCCGCAAGAAGAGCACCCTCAGGAAATGTCTCAAAATGAGCTTGTATTTGTTCCCGGCTCCACCAAAGTTCCTCTGGAAATGGTGGGGGAAAGGCTTCCTTTTGAACATCAAGGAGGCCTTCAAAATCGTCAATCGTATAAGGTCTAATTGTATATTTACCCAACCCGAATAACCTCCTTTTTATTATTTATTGTAGCGGATAAATGTAAGCTGTAAAACTACTTTCTCTCACTTTTGAAAATTATTGTAAAAACCCATTGACTGTATTTTTGTATTAGTGTACTATGTAGTTAATACAGTAGTACAAAAAGTTAACAGGAGGTTTTATTAATGTCAGCTTGGTTGAATTTAACAAAGAAGGAGCTGCGGCTTGGGCTCCCCGCTTTTTTATTGCCTGTTATTGCTTTTATCGTTGCTTTAGGGATTGCGATGTATATGGGTAATCGGCATGGTTTTGTTTGGGAAGCGGTTGCTGGTGTGGCCGTTTTTGCTACAGGTATACAAGTATTTTATTTGGTTTATTATTTGCTCCATAGCCTACAATCAGAAAAAAGGAAACTCCATTTATGGTTGCATACACCGATGTCAGGCACCCAGCTTTTGTTAGCTAAAGTTGTTGCTGGTATTGTTGCAATGGTTGCCACAATGATGATAACAGGCACCACGTTACTACTGGCCATTTCTTTTCTGGAAACAGATATTCAAATACCTTGGTCAAACGTTTTGGATGTGGCAGTTGTTGGGGGGATACATCTATTCTTGCTTGCCCTTGACTTTGCAGTTTGGTTTATGTTCTTTTGGATGATTTTCTTGTTATTTAATCGCAAGCTTGGAACGGTTTTTAGCTTTATATCAACCTTTGTCCTTTTTGTGATTACCTCCGCGCTCTATGGACAGTTTATGGAGACTGGTTTGTATGACACGCTGACGATGTGGGGGCAAATGGATATATCAAAGCTACTTACCGATTTATTTATAAACATTGATTCAAATGGTGGAGAAATAATGACGGAAACGGGGCAAATCACTTTGTACTTTGGATACTATGTATTTGAAGGAATTGTTGCGCTCTTGTTATTTTTTGCATCATGTTGGATGCTTGATCGAAAAGTTGAGGTGTAAACGATGACAGATACTTTTCACTCATCACAGCCGATATACACTCAGCTTGCTGAACGAATTAAGAGACAGATTTTGCGAGGAGAATTAAAACCAGGTGATAAGCTTCCTTCAGTCAGAGAGATGGGTATTCAGGTTAGCGTGAATCCAAATACAGTCCAGCGCACATATCGTGAGTTAGAAGGGATGGGAATAGTGGAAACCAGACGAGGCCAAGGAACGTTTGTGACAGAAGAACAAGAGGTTTTACAGCAAATGCGCGAGGAACTTAAGCAGGAGGAAATTTCACAATTTGTAAAAGGAATGCATGAGATGGGGTATTCCGATCAAGAAATTGAAGTTGGTTTACAAGCATTTCTCCTAAGTGGGAAAGGAACTAACAATAATGATTAAACTCGAAAATGTATCAAAAAAGTATATGACAAAAGTTGCTCTTCGTGAAGTTAATCTTGAACTAACCGCAGGTAAAATTGTTGGACTTGTAGGGGAGAATGGTAGCGGTAAATCAACGACATTAAAGTTGATTGCTGGTTTAAGTCAGCCGACGAAAGGGCTGGTTAGCGTAAATGGTGTGAAAGCCACTCATCGAATCGCAAATCAAGTATCTTATTTATCAGAGCTTGATGAGTATTACAGTTTTTACAATGTTGGGCAAACCATTGATTTTTATGCATCACAATTTTCGGATTTCAATAGAGAAAAAGCAGATGAGGTTTGTGCATTTATGAAGCTTGACCGCAATGCTAAGCTAAAGCATCTTTCCAAAGGCAATCGTGGACGTCTGAAAATTGTTCTAACACTTGCACGTGAGGTGCCAGTCATTTTAATGGATGAACCCCTTTCAGGTCTTGACCCGATGGTACGTGATTCGATTGTTAAAGGACTGATTTCTTTTATTGACCTTGAACGTCAAATCGTCCTCATCACCACGCACGAAATTAAAGAAATTGAAATGATACTTGATGAAGTGATAGCGATTAAAGACGGCGATATTATTGGGCATCACAATGTCGAACAACTACGAAGTGAGCAAAACATGGGAATTGTTGAATGGATGACGAAGATGTACGAATAAAATATGGTGCCTAAAAGGTCGCTTTTTGACCTCTTGGGCGCTTCTTTTCGTATCAAGATAACAAGTATGGTAAGCTAGAGAAAAAGAATAGAGGTTAGTGAAAAATGGCAAAGGTATTTCTTTTAATCGGTAGTATTATCATGGCTTTAGCAGTAGCAATTGGAGCATTTGGTGCTCATGGATTAGAGCCGCGCCTGTCGGAGAGAATGATGAAAAATTATCAGACCGGTGTCCAATATCATATGATTCATGGTATAGGTCTTCTAATTGTTGGAGTTGCTGCGCTTAAGCTAACAACATCAACTGCGTTAAACGGCGCAGGCTGGAGCTTTTTAATTGGCATAATATTATTTTCCGGAAGTCTTTATGCGATGGCATTAACAGGCGTTACAAAGCTAGGAGCGATTACACCAATTGGCGGTCTTGCTTTTATTGTTGGTTGGGTCTTGCTCGCCACAGCTGTTACGCGTGGGTTATAAAAATAAGGATGATGCAAAGGTAGTTTACCTTCGCGTCATCCTTATTTTAGTTACGAGTCTTCACGTGGCGAATACTGAGCAAGTTGAGGAGAGGGGGAGTATGGATAATCATAATCAAGAGGCTCGGAAAACTCAACAAAATCTAGATTAACCATTAGCAACAGATAATTAACTCCTGTTTCAAGTTCGCTAAGAATAATATGGTCACGACCAGCTTCCTCTACACGCCCTACAAACACTCGTGCATTCCACTGTGGGTTGTTTTCAAATGTCATATGAACCCTTGCCACTTTTCCTCGGTTTAATCGAAGAATATTCTCAATGTATGATTGCTCAATCGGCAGCATTCCTGGCTCTTGCCCTACTGGTGGGAAGCCTTGCTGTTGCGGGGTAAATGATGGTGTAGCTTGTGTTTGTGGGGCGTAAAAGTAAGGAAGTTGACCTTGTGGCATTTGTGGTTGTTGTTGAAATTGCTGACCATATCCTTGCTGCTGTGTTCCTGCTTGTTGCTGGGCAAACTGGTGAGGATTCCATTGTTGCATGTTTTTCGCTCCTTTATAATAAATTAATAAGTACCATACACTTCTGGACAAGCGGAGGCAAGCGGCGTGTAGTAGCAATGTGCTTTATAGCGCCCTGAATTCCACTGTCCCCACCACTGGGCCGGACATGAACCTTCTGGACGGAAAAACCATAAGGCGAATTCCGCTGACTGGAATCGTTCCCCATCAATCACACGCTTAGCTAGGCGTTTATCACGGTCACGAGCATGTTGGTAGAAGTAGCTTTTTTGAACGGCCTCAAATCCCCCCGGTGATTGAAAGGCCATATGAGGAATCGTATTGACGTTCTCAAAATCCAGACATCTTACTCGAGTTCTATTCACCATAACATTCCCAGCTGACAACATTCCTAAATCACCATCACCTTCTGCTTCTGCTCGCATTAACCTTGCCAACATATCAACATCACTCGATGATGCTTTAATAACTGCCATCTCTTCACCTCCGCTAATATGTTTGGTTCTTGTTGAGGTTGAACGTCTTGCTGCCCTTATATGTAGACAGAAGACAAGAATAGGTAAGCAGTGCAGTCTCCAAACTATATGATTTAATAAGGAACTTATGACCAATAACTTTCTTTTAAGTTTGCATAAGAAAAAAAACCGCCACAATAAGTGACAGTTTTGAATTCATTAAATATAGAAAAAATGTTCGAGATCTTCTTTCTTTAAAAGGTTCCCAACATAGAAGGTACCGAATTCTCCGTAGCGTGCTGATACTTCGTCAAACCGCATCTCGTAAACAAGCTTTTTAAATTGGAGAACATCATCCGCAAACAGAGTAACGCCCCATTCCCAATCATCAAAGCCAACGGAACCCGTGATGACTTGCTTTACCTTCCCTGCATAGCTTCGGCCAATTAATCCATGACTTCTCATCAAGGAACGACGCTCTTCCATTGGGAGCATATACCAGTTGTCTTCACCTTGACGACGCTTGTCCATTGGATAAAAGCAAACATGACTTGATTGTGGGAGCATTGGATACAAACGTGAACGAACATGAGGATTTTGATATGGATCTTCATCGCTCTCGCCGGCCATATAATTACTTAACTCCACTACAGAAACATACGAATAACTAGGAATAGTAAACTCAGCAAAACGAGTTTTGTTAAACGCATTTTCAATCTCGTTTAGTTCTTCCATTGTTGGACGTAAAATCATAAACATCATATCTGCTTTTTGACCAACGATAGAATATACAGCATGACTACCTTGTTCATTTGCTTCTATGTCCTCCCACTTACCGATTAAGTCGGAGACTTCATGAATCATCTGCTGACGCTCTTCACTTGATACTAATTTCCATGCCGGCCAATTTATTGTACGGAAATCATGAAGGCAATACCAACCATCTAATGTAACTGCAGCTTCACTCATCGTAAAAACACTCCTTTAATATGTACTCATACTTCTTATGGATTCAACGTTACTATACCATAAAACGATAAAAACACTAAATGGAAAACATACTAAAAATGCACTAGTACTGGAGGCTATTGAAAAAAGGTGAAAATCGAAGGCCACTTAAAAAGTCCCTTTAGCAGATTCGAGGAAGAAGCAATCGCTCCACGCGTTGCGCGCCTTGCTATGAGAAAACCACTCATACAAGGCTTTTCAAAACCGGACAACGGCTCCGCACATTACTAAGAGAGAACTGAAATAGGAAAAGCACCCTTCTTCAGTGCCCTCGAAAACCGACCTTTTTCAGTTGCCTTAAATCATCAAAGAAGTTGCAATCGCTCTGATGGCCGCCTTCCATTTTAGTAAGATTCTTACCATCATCTCTTTCACCCTCATATTCAATTTACAGAATGGGAAAAATGAAAGCGATTAGAAGATAGACTATTTTTACTTTTTGGTAGACCGTTCCAATTTAAAGAAAAGAGGAGTATTCTTATACCAATGAAATGAAAGGGGAGGATGGGTTGTGAACGAGCTTTTTACAAAAATAAAAGAACAAGTTGAACGACACCAACCAACAATTGTCTTACCTGAAGGAACGGATGAACGCATTTTAGAGGCAGCATCTAAGTTAGCCAAGGACCGCGTACTAAAACCAGTTCTAATTGGAGACAAGTTTGAAGTGCAAGCAAAGGCAGATGATTTAAAGATAAACGTCGATGATGTTGTAGTAATAGATCCACAAACATATGCCGGAATGGATGAGATGGTCGAGGCTTTTGTCAATCGTCGAAAAGGAAAAGAAACCGAGGAAACAGCACGCGAGAAATTATTGGATGTAAACTATTTTGGAACGATGCTCGTATATATGGAGAAGGCAGATGGTCTTGTCAGTGGTGCAGCACACTCTACAGGTGAGACGGTACGACCTGCTTTGCAGATAATCAAAACGCAACCAGGCATAAAAAAAACTTCAGGTGTCTTCGTTATGGTAAAGGAAAATCAGAAGTTTGTGTTCGGTGATTGTGCAATTAATATCGCACCAAATAGTGAAGAATTAGCAGAGATTGCAATCGCAACAGCTGAGACTGCAAAAGTGTTTAATCTAGATCCAAAAGTAGCAATGCTTAGCTTTTCAACAAAGGGGTCAGCCTCATCAATCGAAACACAAAAAGTATCAGAGGCTACAAAAATTGCTCAACAAGCACGCCCTGATTTAGTCATTGATGGTGAGTTTCAGTTCGATGCAGCCTTTGTTCCTGCCGTTGCTCAAAAAAAGGCACCCGACTCGCCTCTTCAGGGACAAGCGAATGTGTTTATTTTTCCTAGCTTAGAATCAGGGAACTTAGGATATAAGATTGCGCAACGACTTGGTGGTTATGATGCCATTGGGCCCATTTTGCAAGGTCTTAATAAACCTGTTAACGATCTGTCTCGTGGCTGTAATGCTTCGGATGTTTATAAATTAGCACTGATTACAGCAATGCAAGCCATTAATTTTAAAATTACGCACTAAAAATTTGGTTGAATTTCACCCTGCTGCTACGGACAATCAGGGTGAAGCTTTTACCCTTTTGTTAGACACTTGTCATTTCGAGTAGTGACACGCTCAAGTTGTTGACCAAACAGAAGACGCTCATCTTCTGTTAAGCTTGACCCTTCAAGTTCCGCACCAAAGTTTTTTAATGTCGTAAGCGCTCTCACTAGGACATCCTGTATTGTGAGCGGTTGTTCTAACAGCTCTGATAAGGATGCCATCGTGTCAGGGATGACGTTGGGAACATCAAACTTTGTCGTTTCGTTTTGGACTGAATGCTTATAAAATTCACGAACAATTTTTGCGCGCTCAGAACCGCTCCCGTTAACAGACAAATATATTTGTACGGCAACGCCGCCCCGGATACGGCGTTGAGAGATTCCGGCGAATTTTTTTCCTTCAATACTTAAATCGTAACTTCCCGGGCAATAAGATCCAATGATTTCTCGTGCTTCTATGGATTGAGTTGCCGATTTGAACATTTCTTGTATGAGGAAAAGCATCGCATCATAGCCAGTGTTTATTGATAAACTTTTGTCCTCTTTCATGATGAGTGAAAGGTTTAACACGCCTGAATCAAGAACAACAGCTAAACCACCCGAGTTTCGAACGATTACGTCATAACCTTTTTCTTCAAGGTAGGAAACCCCTTTTTCAATGATAGGAAGACGACTATCTTGTGTTCCAAGTACTATTGTATCGTGGTGTACCCATGCCCGGAGTGTAAAGGACGATTGTTGTTGTCCAATCACAGTACAAAGTGTGTCATCGTAAGCAAACGATTGAAGGGCCTGAAATGGAGCTCCAAACGTTGTATGATCTAAAAAGCGCCATTTTGACGTGAATAAATTTGCTACATCCATCTAATTTTCTCCCTTGAAAATTCTTTGTTAGCTTATTATAGCACGGGATAGTAATTTTCTCATTGCTCTGATATACTTAAGGATGGTTTAAAATAAATATAATTACATCATCATATATAGCTCGAAGCAATAAGTGAAGGTGTTAAAGCTAAAAGGTAGCGTACTTCACTTAAAGTATCTAAGAATAGAAAGGAAAGGAATCATGGCAAACGAATTTCGTATCTGTGATGAGTGCCAAGCGACCAACTTAAAAACTCTGTTGCCACGTCTAACTAAACTAGACCCTAAAGCAAAAGTTGATATACGCTGCCAGTCGTATTGCGGTCCTGGCCGAAAAAAGTCATTTGCATTCGTAAACAATCGTCCTGTGTCGGCACCTGATGAAAATCAGTTATTAGATAAGGTTCAACAGAAGATAAAGAAGTAAGCGGCATGAGTTCGATATTCGGACTCATGTCTATTTAATTTTCCGGAAAAATATGCGAAGAATATTTATTTGAGTACTGTAATCATCAAGGTAAAGCGGTTCGGAGAGTTGTACTGATGCATCTGCATCATTATGACTCTTTTTTTTTGAGGGTATTTTTTGATGTTTTAACAATGGTGCGTCCTTGTTAGGGCGTTTACAATATAACTATAAGAACGTTTACAAAAGGAGAGGTAGAAAATGAAGAAAATCGTCATAGCACCAGATTCATTTAAAGAAAGCTTTACGGCAATGCAAGCAGCTGTGGCAATTGAGAGTGGATTTAAACGTGTATTTCCTAATGCTGAATATGAAAAAATTCCAATGGCAGATGGGGGAGAGGGTACGGTACAATCACTCGTTGATGCTTTAAAAGGGACACCTCAAAGCATTTCCGTCGTTGGTCCGCTTGGTGATGAAGTAACTGCGGTTTACGGTTTATCAGGTGATGGAAAAGTAGCTATCATTGAGATGGCATCGGCCTCAGGTCTTCATTTAGTTCCACCGCCTAAACGAAACCCTCTTTATACAACAACCTATGGTACAGGACAGTTAATTATTGATGCTCTCGAAAAAGAGGTTGAACACATAATCCTTGGAATTGGTGGGAGTGCGACAAATGACGGAGGAGCAGGGCTCGCACAAGCATTAGGTGCAAAGCTATTAACAAGGGAAGGAACTGAGATTGGCTACGGGGGAGGCGCACTTGAAACTCTATGGAACATAGATATCTCAACAATGGATCCTCGGCTTCGGCATGTGAAAATTGAAGTTGCAAGCGATGTTGATAATCCTTTACTCGGGCCACTAGGAGCCTCCACCATTTATGGTCCACAAAAGGGCGCCACAGTGGAAATGGTTAATGAGCTAGAACAATGTCTTGCTCATTATGCAGAGGTAATCAAAAAGACGCTAGGAAAGGATGTTAAAGATATTCCGGGAGCTGGAGCAGCAGGGGGCTTAGGTGCAGGCTTGCTTTCCTTCCTTAATGCAGATTTAAAGTCAGGAATTACTATTGTTCTTGAAGCTACTCGTTTGAAAGAGAGAATAGCAGGAGCCGATTTAGTGATAACAGGGGAAGGAAGGCTTGATCAGCAGACTATTTTCGGGAAAACTCCGATCGGTGTCGCAAAGGTAGCAAAGGAACAAGGGATTTTCGTTCTAGCTTTTGCAGGTGGTTTAGGAAAAGGGCATGAACATATCTTTGAACATGGAATTGATGCAGCCTTTTCGCTTGTTCCTGGTGCGATGCCTCTAGAAGACGCGATGGAAAATGGATTGAACTATTTAGAAGGAACCGCGGCAAATGTTGCTCGTATCATGGCTATGAAGCAAAGTACCAACTTAGTAACATGACAAAGTATCACAAAAATATAGAAGAGCAGAAGATATCGTAATTTTCTTCTCTTTTTTTGCCCATCACCCTTACTTAGCGAACTACCGCCTACCGCCATTCCTCAATTAACTCACTTCCTCTTTTTTTTAACCGATGAATACGTTATTGCATGAGGTCGGGGGCCTATCAAGTGGAAATCTCACCTTGCCTAGAGGCGAAAGTGAAGTCAGCAAAGCTTGTAAAGAAAATGCTCAAACGAAGAATAGAGAATGAAAACACGGACCATACTATCGAGAAGTTCGCTCAATAACAAAAAGGAAACAGTCTATTCATACGAGTAGACTGTTTCCTTTTAATCTTTCTAAAGAATAGCAAGAAGTGAGACACTGATAGTCAAATTCGTTATAATATACACTATCAACTGGAACATGAGAGGGGACGGCCATGACGAAACCTTATTACGGTCAATTGGAAGAAGAAAAAGTATTCAAGGACCCAGTTCACCGTTATATACATATAAGAGATGAATTAATTTGGGAGTTAATCGGCACGAGAGAGTTTCAGCGTTTACGCCGAATTCGCCAACTAGGAACGACATATCTAACATTTCACGGGGCGGAGCATACGCGTTTCAATCATTCGCTTGGTGTATATGAAATCACGAGAAGAATTTTAGAGAACTTTAATGGGCGGCCTCACTGGGATGATAGTGAGCGGTTGGTTGCCTTATGTGCAGCTCTATTACATGATGTCGGTCATGGTCCTTTTTCACATTCGTTCGAAAAGGTATTTGATACCGATCATGAGGAGTGGACGCGTGAGATTGTATTAGGAGATACCGAGGTTAACCGAGTTCTATCCAACGTGGGCCCGGCATTTGCCAAAGATGTTGCTGATATCATCGAGAAAACCTATTCGAATAAACTAGTGACAAGCATCATCTCAAGTCAAATCGATGCGGATCGAATGGATTATTTACAGAGAGATGCCTATTACACAGGAGTAAGCTATGGCCATTTTGATATGGAACGAATTTTACGGGTGATGCGCCCCGTAGAGGATCAAGTTGTGTTTAAACAAAGCGGGATGCATGCCGTTGAAGATTATATTATGAGTCGGTATCAAATGTACTGGCAGGTTTATTTTCACCCAGTTACTCGAAGTGCCGAAGTGGTTTTAAGTAAAATACTTAAACGTGCCAAGGACTTACACGAAAGTGGTTATGAATTTAAGCAGCTTCCACACCACTTTTATTCTTTTTTTAATGGAAAAGGGAGTCTGAGGGATTATTTGCGGCTAGATGAGTCGATTGCACTCTATTATTTTCAAATATGGCAAGAAGAGGAGGATCGCATTTTACGCGATCTTTGTGTAAGATTTCTAGATAGAAAACTGTTTAAGTATGTTGAATTTAACCCGAATTTACAAATGAATGATTGGCTCAAGTTGCAGTCGTTATTTAAAGAGGCAAATATTGATCCCGATTACTACTTAGTCGTCGATTCCTCATCAGATTTACCATATGATTTTTATCGTCCCGGTGAAGAAGAAGAGCGACTTCCAATCCATCTTGTCCTACCATCAGGCAAAATCCGGGAGCTTTCTCGTGAATCAGATGTGGTAGAGGCCATTTCGGGGAAAAAGCGAACCGATCATAAATTATACTTTCCGCTCGATGTCTTAGAGGATGAGCGTGAACATAAAGAGATAAAGCGGCAAATAGTAGAAATTTTAAGAAAATAAAGGGGGAGAAAGGGTTGTTAAAGGACCATGCAAAGATAATGGCGCTTTTTTTGCAAGCAGGTGAAGTCATCGGACGGAAAAAGCTTCAGAAAATCATCTATATTGCTAAAAAGATGGACATCCCATTTTCTGAGCGCTATAAATTTCATATGTTCGGCCCCTACTCAGATGAATTGACGCTTCGAGTTGAGGAGCTCTGTAATCTAGGGTTTGTTGATGAAATCAAAGAAAATAAAGGGAACTATTATCAATATCGCTATTCGTTATCAAAGGAAGGAACGAGATTTCTAGAGCTTTATGAGTATGATTTACCTGATTCAAAGGCATTAGTTGACAGCTTGAATGAACAGAGTTCAAGGTTTCTTGAGCTCGTTTCCACTCTTCTATACTTTGAGGAGTTATCAAAGGAAGAAGTGACAGAAAAGGTTTTTACGTTAAAGCGAAAACAAAATTATAGTCAAGCCGATATTGATGAGGCGTATCAATATATTGAAGCCCTTAAAGTTATTACCCCCTTTTGAATACGATTTAAAAAGAACAAACCCATTTCTTGTTAGAGTGGGTTTGTCTTGATTTCCAGAGAGAGGGTTGAAATGGTATAATGAACAGTATAAAAACAAGGTGCGAAATACAGAAAGGAATGAACCGAATGGATCTTTTAAATAATGATAACTTAAAAAAGAAAACAGGTGGTTTTACCATTTTAAGTGGTGATTCTACTGGTGGTCATGGTGGTTATGGTGCAGGAGTTATGAACCTTGACAATGTTTCACCTGTTTTTGTTGACCCTAAAGAAGGAGAAGCCTTCATCGATATGGGGGCCCTGCATGCACGATCTGCTGTTGAAAAACGAATTAAGTTTCTGAAAAACAAGGAGGAAGTACCAAACGGAAAGCTGTATTGGCTTGTATGGGTCTCGATCCTTTACAAAGAAGGTCAGCCCTATTACGGTGGAGTGGCCGGCTGTGAAATGACGGTAGATATAGACATTCGTCGAGGGTATAAAAGCTTACCAGATCATGTGAATAAAATGGATAAATCCTTAAAAGGTCATATTCTAGTTGACCATATGGATGACACATCAAAGAAAATCTTAGGAGAATTCCTAAAAGGGTATAGTGAAGAGATGTGGGACCGGTCTGAGGAAAAGCTACACCAAGAGTTGCTTGGTAGTAAATAGAACAATATATTTTGGTTTGTAAAGACCTAAATTTGCTGAACTTTGAACGATTTCCGAACACTCTGTTGGGCTATTGAGCTTTTTGAAAAGACGGAGTAAACTTGAAAGTAGTATAAACATTTATACTAGGACACGAAAAAGCGTGAGGGGTGAGCCCTTCACGCTTTTTCATTTCTGGGATTTATATAAATTAAAATAGAGCATCTTGATGAAGTTATACAACATGTCATTGAATTGACGACACATAGAGGTAATGTCGAGGCTACCAGTTTGCAGTAGCCTCTTCTTTGAGGTGGCGGTACTGAATTACTTTCAAAAATAGGCCGTTAATGACCAAACCATTTAATAAAGCGGTCAAGGAAGCGTTCCTTTGCATGTCCTTCCTCGTTAATCGCTTCGATTTCTTCTTGGTCAGCATCTGGTTCAGGGCATTCCTTCACCGGTTCTGTGCCTTCAAGGAAATAGGTGATTCGATGGGTTGGACAGGAATCTGTCGCAAGTAAGCCATTTTCCGGATTTACGCTTACGCCAACGACACCCTTTGGCTGGTGAAAGTTTAATTTAAGTTGGTCTTTATGGGAATGCTCCATGAAATTCGCCCAAATGCGTTTGGCAATTTGCCCATCCGTGCCATGATTAAGCTTCTGTCCTTGATCGTAACCGACCCAAACTCCTGTAACTAGCTGGGGGGTATATCCAATCATCCAGCTATCGGTAGACGTCGATCCGGATTTCCCGGCAACTGGTCGGCTTACGAGATGGGCGATTGATCCACCTGTGACAGAAGAGTGTGCATTTAAATAGGGGTCAAACATGCCTTTCATTAAATCCGTTAAAATAAACGTTAAGCGTGGATCGAGAATCTGCTCTAATTCAGGTTCATTTTCATAGAGAACCTGGCCTTGGGCATCCACGACTTTACGGATAAAGCGAGGCTTAACAAGTTGGCCTCCATTGGCAAAAGAACTATAACCGCGAACCATTTCAAGGACATTGACAGGTAGTGTACCGAGAGCAAGCGAAGGTAATTCACCTAGAGGACTCTCAATACCAACACGCTGTGCTAGTTCCACGAGTTTGTCAGTACCTAGAAGCAAATGCGTTTTCACAGCAAATATATTATCTGAAAACGCTATCGCTTGTAATAATGTAATAAAGTCATGAGCATAGCGATCGTTGAAATTTCGTGGCGAATACTCAGACCGTCCGTCATCATAAGTAAAGGTAGTCGGTTCACTGAGTAGAGTTGATGCGGCTGTAAAACCATTTTCAAGTGCCGCATAATATAAGAACGGTTTAAAAGTTGAACCAGGTGAGCGTTGTGCTTGTATGGCACGATTATAAGGACTTTCTCCATAGCTTTTCCCGCCAACAAGCGCTTGAACATCACCGGTTCGCGGATTCATAGCGACTAATGCTGTTTGTAATTCTGTATCTGGCATCTCTGCAGCAACCCAGCGTTCAGCTTCTGCCTGTATGTCAGGGTCAAGTGTTGTGTAGATTTTAAGACCTCCAGCTTCAAGCAAGGCTTGATCAATGCCAATATCTTCAATAAGCTGTCGTTCGACGATATCTTGAAAATATGGACCGACCGAAGCAGCATGGTGAAGCTCTTCTCGAACAAAGTTAAGTTCTTCCACTTTAGCATCATTTGCTTGGGCTTGTGTGATGACACCATTTGTAACCATTGATTGCAAGACGACCTTTTGGCGTTTCTTCGCGCGATCATAATCAAAAAATGGCGAATAATAGCTTGGACCTTTAGGGATACCTGCTAGCATGCTCGCTTCGGCTAATGTTAAATGCTCAGCACTTTTACCGAAAAAGTGGTGTGAGGCGGCTTCGATACCATACGCACCGTGTCCATAATAAACGGTGTTTAAGTAGCCTTCGAAGATTTTGTCTTTTTCATAGTTCATTTCTAAACGTAGAGAATATATAAGTTCATTCCATTTTCTTGCCCATGTTTTATCATGACTTAAATAAAGGTTTCGTGCGTATTGCTGTGTAATCGTACTCGCACCCTGGGACTTTCTTCCGGAACGCAGATTAGCAATAATCGCCCCGCCTATTCGGTTTGGATCAAACCCGAAATGAGTATAAAATTTACGATCCTCAATAGAAATTGTGGCATCACGCACGTAAGGAGAAATGGATGAGAGTTCCACCCAGTAACGATTCTCACCTTGATGACTTTCTCCAATTGTCGAGTCATCCGCTCCTAAGAAAACCGTTGTCTGCGAGACATTCAATGGTGGAGGTCCTTGCATTTTTGTATAAGAAAGTAAGGAAACGGCACCAGCCGCTGATAGAACAAGCATTAATAATGCAAGTCGAAATAATAGACGAAACCATCGTCTACGGCGTTTCGTCCGTCGGTCTATGATGACTTCCATGTCTGTCACCTCTTCACTAGATTCGCTGTATCTATGACTAGGATTGGTAGAAAACATGGTTTTTAAACATATCTAGAGTATGATAAATTTTTGTTTGCATTTTTAGCCAATTACTATATACTTTCATTTGTTATAGTCGATAAGAGGTTAGGTAGTAGAGGATTTGAACATCCTTATAGAGAGAAAAAAACTAATAGAGGTGAAGCAGTGATGGAATTATGGTTTACAGAAAAACAAACAGAGCGTTATGGAATTACAGCAAAAATTAAACGGACGTTACATACGGAAAAAACAGAATTTCAACAGCTAGATGTCGTAGAAACAGAGGAATTTGGAAACATGCTTATTCTTGATGGCATGGTTATGACAACCGAGAAGGATGAGTTTGTCTACCACGAAATGGTTGCCCATGTTCCGTTATTTACACACCCAAATCCTAAACATGTTCTAGTTGTTGGTGGGGGAGATGGTGGAGTCATTCGCGAAGTATTGAAGCATCCTTCTGTAGAGAAAGCAACGCTCGTTGAAATAGATGGTAAGGTTATCGAGTACTCAAAAAAATACTTACCTACGATTGCAGGAGCATTAGATGATGCACGCGTGGATGTACAAGTAGATGATGGTTTCATGCATATAGCAAAGGCTGAAAATGCCTATGACGTGATTATGGTGGACTCAACAGAGCCAGTAGGCCCAGCAGCGAAATTGTTTGAAAAGGGTTTCTATGAGGGGATTTCAAGAGCGCTTAAGGAAGATGGGATTTTTGTTGCACAGTCAGACAACCCGTGGTTTACACCAGACTTAATTGCAAAAGTACAGCGCGATGTAAAAGAAATTTTTCCAATTACACGTCTCTACACAGCAAATGTCCCGACGTATCCAAGTGGTCTTTGGACATTTACAATTGGATCCAAAAAGCATGATCCACTAGAGGTAGCGAATGAGCGCTTCCATGAAATTGAAACAAAATACTACACAAAAGACCTCCACAAAGCAGCATTCGCCCTGCCGAAATTTGTTGCGGATTTAGTATAGTCGCGAGTAGCGACGACAGCCGAGCAAAGCCGGCTAATCACTTGACCTTAGGGTTTGATAGTCGCGAGTAGCGACGACAGCCGAGCAAAGCCGGCTAATCACTTGACCTTAGGGTTTGATAGTCGCGAGTAGCGACGACAGCCGAGCGAAGCCGGCTAATCACTTGACCTTGGGGTAGGATAGTCGCGAGTAGCGACGACAGGCGAGCAACGCCGGCTAATCACTTGACCTTGGGGTAGGATAGTCGCGAGTAGCGACGACAGGCGAGCAACGCCGGCTAATCACTTGACCTTGGGGTAGGATAGTCGCGAGTAGCGACGACAGGCGAGCAACGCCGGCTAATCACTTGACCTTGGGGTAGGATAGTCGCGAGTAGCGACGACAGGCGAGCAACGCCGGCTAATCACTTGACCTTGGGGTAGGATAGTCGCGAGTAGCGACGACAGGCGAGCAACGCCGGCTAATCACTTGACCTTGGGGTAGGATAGTCGCGAGTAGCGACGACAGGCGAGCAACGCCGGCTAATCACTTGACCTTGGGGTAGGATAGTCGCGAGTAGCGACGACAGGCGAGCAACGCCGGCTAATCACTTGACCTTGGGGTAGGATAGTCGCGAGTAGCGACGACAGCCGAGCAAAGCCGGCTAATCACTTGACCTTAGGGTTTGATAGTCGCGAGTAGCGACGACAGCCGAGCGAAGCCGGCTAATCACTTGACCTTAGGGTTTGATAGTCGCGAGTAGCGACGACAGCCGAGCGGATAGTCGCGAGTAGCGACGACAGCCGAGCAAAGCCGGCTAATCACTTGACCTTAGGGTTTGATAGTCGCGAGTAGCGACGACAGCCGAGCGAAGCCGGATCAGTTTACTAACCAAGCAGCCAAATGAGAATTGGCTGTAATTAAATTAGATACAAGGAGGAACGTCAATGCGTTTTGATGAAGCCTACTCAGGAAAAGTATTTATAATGAGCAAGCCTAGCTACGAAGACGCGCAAGCCGTAATTTATGGAATGCCAATGGATTGGACCGTATCGTTCCGTCCTGGTTCACGTTTTGGTCCAAGCCGTATTCGTGAAGCATCGTTAGGTTTAGAGGAATATAGTCCTTATATGGACAAGCATTTAGAAGAGGTTAATTATTTTGATGCAGGTGATATTCCACTTCCATTTGGAAATGCAGCCCGAAGCCTTGATATGGTGGAAGATTATCTTAATCAGTTAATCGCAGATGGGAAGTTTCCAATTGGGCTTGGAGGGGAACATTTACTTTCTTGGCCGATATTTAAGGCGATGTTTAAAAAGTATCCGGATATGGCTATTATTCATATTGATGCGCATGCTGATTTGCGAGAAGAGTACGAGGGAGAACCTCTTTCTCATTCGACACCGATTCGCAAGGCTTGCGGTCTAATTGGACCTGGAAATGTATACTCATTTGGGATTCGTTCAGGCATGAGAGAGGAATTTCAATTTGCAAAGGAATCAGGCATGCATATGTCAAAATTCGAAGTAGCAAAACCGTTAAAAGAGATTCTTCCAACACTCGCTGGACGTAATGTGTACGTGACGATTGATATTGATGTACTTGATCCTTCGCATGCCCCTGGTACAGGTACGGCAGAAGCTGGCGGGATTTCATCAAAAGAATTGCTTGAAGCGATAGTAGCGATTGCAGAATCTGACATCAACGTTATTGGAGCTGACCTTGTCGAAGTAGCACCAGCGTATGACCATTCGGAACAAACGCAAATTGCTGCGAGTAAATTTATACGTGAAATTCTACTTGGCTGGGTAAAGTGACATCGACTAATAAGGAAGCTGCTATGGAGTATTCAGGCAGCCTAGAGCTTCTTCTAGCACAGAGGAAGCTCTTTTAAGTTCATCATTATCCTTTCGATGTCATTGTTGATTTCATCCTCGGATTGCACATAACCCTCCTTGATTTTCACCTTTGCCAAGAAAAGAAATCTCGTTCCTTGAACGATATGTTGCAAGTCCTTTATAAACTCGCTAAACTTGAAAAAGAGAAGGGTGTGCGAGCCGAATGCAAAAACCACTTAAACGAATAGTTAAATTGAATTTCCAAACGAGCATCCAGCATGAGAATCATACAGAATCTTACGAGTTTACTGCACGAGGTGAGCTCTTTCATAAAGGAAACCAAGATTACTTAAGATTTGAGGAAGTCTTGTCGGAGCATGAATCGGTGCAAACTACAATGAAATGGGACGGTCAGGAGCTAACACTTATTCGTCAAGGAGTCATCTTAATGAGGCAAGCCTTTATAACAGGCAAAAAAACGGTCGGTCGCTACGTAACTCCTGAAGCTTCGTGGGAAACGGTCGCTCAGACAGAAAAAATACTAGTACAATGGCCAAATGGAAAAAGCCGTGGACGTATTCATCTTCGCTATCGCTTTGCCTTACAAGGACAAGACACAGGCCAGCATGAGGTGCGTTTAACCTTAGAGGAGGACAAAACAAAATGAATAGTATCGAGCAAATTAAGCAGCAATTAAAAGAAGAAATTATCGCTGCGGTAAGCGCAGCAGGTTTAGCAACAGACAAAACGATGCCAGAGGTCGTTCTTGAGACACCGAAGGATAAAACACACGGGGATTATGCAACGAATATGGCAATGCAGCTTGCGAGAGTTGCGAAAAAGGCGCCAAGACAAATTGCCGAAGAATTGGTGGCACATTTAAGTAAAGAGAAATCTGCTATTAAAAAAGTTGATATCGCTGGACCTGGTTTTATTAATTTCTTTTTAGATAATAGTTATTTACGAGACATTGTGCCCGCAGTTTTGCAGGCAGGCGAGCGTTACGGTGAAACGAACGTAGGAAAGGGCAAGAAACTCCAGGTTGAGTTTGTCTCAGCTAACCCAACAGGAAACCTTCACCTTGGACATGCCCGCGGCGCTGCAGTTGGTGATGCGCTCTGTAATGTTCTTGCAAAGGCAGGCTTTGACGTTGAAAGGGAATATTATATTAATGATGCTGGGAATCAAATTAATAATCTTGCTCTCTCATTAGAAGCGCGTTATTTCCAAGCGCTTGGACAAGAGAAAGAGATGCCGGATGATGGTTATCAAGGCCAAGATATCATTGGGTTTGGGGAGGATTTGGTCAAAGAATATGGCGATAAGTATCTGAACGTTCCTGAAAGTGAGCGTCTTGCGTTTTTCCGTGAGTATGGATTGAACAAAGAGCTTGATAAGATTAAACATGATTTACGAGAGTTCCGTGTTGAATTTAACAATTGGTTTTCTGAAACCTCTCTCTATAAAACAGGAAAAGTTGAGGAAACATTAGCTTTATTAAAAGAAAAAGGTGAAACGTTTGAAGAGGACGGAGCAACCTGGTTCCGTTCAACCACATACGGTGATGATAAAAATCGTGTCCTTATAAAAAACGACGGGAGCTACACGTACTTAACGCCAGATATTGCGTACCACCAGGATAAAATGAATCGTGGCTTTGATAAGCTCATTAATATTTGGGGAGCGGATCACCACGGTTATATTCCACGTATGAGAGCAGCAATTCAAGCACTTGGTTATAAGGCAGAACAAATGGATGTAGAAATCATTCAAATGGTGAGCTTGTATCAAGGTGGAGAAAAGGTGAAGATGAGCAAGCGAACTGGGAAAGCTGTAACACTTCGCGATTTGATGGAAGAGGTAGGAATTGATGCAACGCGTTATTTCTTTGCGATGCGTAGTGCCGATTCTCATCTCGATTTCGATATGGATTTAGCTGTTTCAAAATCTAATGAAAACCCTGTTTATTATGTCCAGTATGCACATGCCCGTGTATGTAGCATGCTTCGTCAAGGTGAGGAACTAAATCTCAAGTTTGAAGAATCAACCGATTTATCACCAATTACAACGGAAAAAGAATTTGAACTTCTTAAGGCTATTGGTGCGTTTCCAGCAGTAGTTGCAGAAGCAGCAGAGAAACAACTTCCTCACAGAATTACGAATTATGCGCATGAGTTAGCATCAACTCTACACAGCTTCTATAATGCAGAACGAGTCGTCGATGTTAACGATGAGCCGAAATCAAAGGCTCGACTTGCACTGATGCGAGCGACCCAAATTACTATAAAAAATGCCCTAGATCTTGTTGGTGTTGAAGCGCCACAGCAAATGTAATGCAACCTCCTCCTTCTACGAGTAAGTGGAAGGAGATTTTTTTGGAGTTAGTTTATGGGAATTTATGTTAAATTGCCAAATCCAGTTCATTAAATAATAGTTCCTCCTTATTGTGAAAATATATGAAATTTCGAATAGGGGCACTTAGAATAAGGCATAGTAAGGGCAAAGGAAGGGATGAGTATGCAAGAAATGATATTAGCCTTACTCGCTGGATTGATTGTTGGATTACTATTTGCATTTATTAAATTACCAATTCCTGCCCCGCCCGCATTACCAGGTATATTGGGGATTATTGGCATTTACTTAGGGTTTAAACTATATCAATGGATTCTACCATTTATTTAAGGGGGACACATAATGCCATACGCTAGAGGCAAAGGACCTGCAATCTATTATGAAGTGGAAGGAACAGGAACACCGATTGTATTTTTACATCCACCGGGAATGGGGCATGTAACCTTTAATCAGCAACGGCGATTATCTAGTTTTTTTCAAATTGTTTTTTTAGATTTTAGAGGGAATGGGCGTAGTGGTAGAACGAAAGAACGAGTAACTGTTTCCTCAATGGCTGAAGATGTTCTTCAAGTTATTGACAAGCTACAGCTAGAGAAAGTCGTCGTTTGTGGATACTCAAATGGAAGCTCCGTTGCTCAAGAATTTGCCCTTACATATCCAGAAAGAACAAGTGGAGTTCTGTTATGTGGAGGGTTTCCGGAAGTAAATACGTTTTTCTTAGAAAAGGAATTTGATATAGGAATTTTTGGAGCCAAACATAAATGGATGCCTTTATTTGGTCAAATATTGTCTAAATCGCATTTTAAAGAGAAACCTTATGTTCAATTTTTAAAAAATTATGTAAAAGAAACGAATCCCATCAATCTCGAATCAGCCTACGAAGAAGGATTAGCATATTCCTGTCTCGACCGTATACAAAATTTAAAGGTGCCACTCCTTTTAATATACGGTTCACGTGACTTTTATCTCCACGTTTACCAATGGCAGTATGCCAAGCGTGTGAAGGATCTTGAAATCATCCACGTCTCCAAAGCGACCCATCAAATACCAACAAAGCAACCCGATGAATTTAATGCCATTTTAAAGAACTGGGTAGAACGAAAGATCGCAAAACAAACCCAACAGCTAAACTTGTAAAAAAGGAATTCAAGAATGCGCGACTCGCCCTACTATGAGAGTATTACTCATAGTAGGGCTTTCAAGGGTTTAAAATGAATCTAGAGCAATCCTGAAATCATGGTTGCAATTTTTTCCTTGCTTCTTTGACTGAAGGGGCGTTTTTTGAAAGCTTCTAATGTAAGTCGTTCGGAAGTACCAATATCAAGGTCTAATTCTTTTAAGACTCCTTCTACAAAGGAGGACTCAAAAATCAAACAGTTGATTTCATGATTAAGATGAAAGCTACGTTGGTCAAAATTTGCAGTGCCAATGTCACACATTTGATTATCAATGACAAACACCTTCGTATGAAAAAAGCCGCGGTAATATTGGTATACATTAACCCCCGCCTCTAACAAATCTTTAAAAAAGGGAAATGCAGCCTCTTTTACAAAGGGATGGTCTCCCTGCTTAGGCAATATTAAACGAACATCAACACCTCTTTCTGCAGCCTCAATTAAAGCCTGCTGCAAGTGCGCTCCTGGTATAAAATAAGGGGTACCAACGGTTATGGTATGGTTTGCTTGTTTAATTAAATCTAGAAACGTTTCTTCAAGAAAAACACCATCAGTGGGTAAAATTCGTAACGGAATCGATCCTTTAGAAAGCGAAGGGTAGTGACTGTCCTTCTTCACGTACTTTTGCTTTGCACTTTGCCAATCTTCAAGGAATTGCTCTTGTAAATCTTGAACACCATCCCCTTCCAAGCGAAGATGGTAATCTTTCCATACCCCAAACTTAGGATCGCGTCCTAAGTATTCATCACCAACATTATACCCACCAATGTATCCGACTCGTCCATCGAAAATACTAAGTTTACGGTGGTTTCGGCGATTGAGAGTAAAAAAGAAAAAGGGAAACTGGATAGGATGAGAATAAGCAAATTTCACACCGGACTTCTTAAGTTGTTTAATCGATTTCCGAGATATCTGGCATCCGATTCTGTCGAGAAGAAGTCTGACAGTAACCCCCTCCTTTGCCTTTGTTTCTAATAGCTTAACCATCTTCGTACCAATATGGTCATCGCGGAAAATATAAAAAAGGAGATGAATATGGTCTGTGGCTTGTTGAATATCAGCAAAGGTATGTTTGAAAAAATCATCTCCTGTTGTAAAAAGTTTCACTTCACTGTATCTTGTTTCTTGTACATGACGTTTAGCTTCTTTGCGTTGTTTCCTTAATCCAAATACAAAATCGAGCCGCAACCATATTAAAATAACGCTTATTACAAGCAATGCGATAAAAAATCCGTTCATAATAGAAACCCTCCTTTTTCAAAAGTTTATATTTCCTTAGGCTTTCCAAAAAAAAGGGTTTCATGAGAAAAGATTCTAGAATGTTGTTTGAATATTTAGTATCCTTATATGGAAGTTGATACAATGATGAGGAAGTAGGTTGAAACTATTGAAAAAGAAAACTGTTCCTTCAATGATTAAAGATCCCCATTTAATAAAAAAACGTAGAGAACAAATGATAAAAGCAGCGGTTCACTTGTTTATTGAAAAAGGATTTCATCGAACAACAACAAGAGAAATTGCTAAGCATGCTGGATTTAGTATCGGAACATTATATGAGTACATTGGTGCAAAGGAAGATGTTCTTTATCTAGTTTGCGATAACATTTATGAGGAAGTTCGAGAGCGACTAGCTCAGCATCTTAAACAAGAGGGGGCTGGTCTTGAGAGATTAAAACAAGCGATAACAGCTTATTTTTTAGTTATCGATGAAATGCAGGACGAAGTACTTGTCATGTATCAGGAAACAAAATCTCTCCCAAATGAAGCGTTAAAGTATGTACTTGAAAAAGAAATGGACATGGCAGAGATGTTCGAGTTAATAATTATCGATTGTTTAAAAAGTGGTGAGCTAATGATTACAGAAGATAAAGTTAAGCTTCTTGCTCAAAACATTCTTGTGCAAGGACAAATGTGGACGTTTAGACGTTGGGCCATTCAACGCCATTATTCATTATCTGAATACACCAAGTACCAAATTTCGGGTCTTTTACAGGTCAGATAGTCAAACATAGATAGGAGTATAAATGTAAAATTCAACCACTATCTATGGGGAATAGTCTATGAAAATTATTGCTACTACTGTATGATTATTACAAATTTGTTTATTGTACAAGTAAAGAGGCGATAGTGGTGCAAATAGATAATTATATCGGAAAGACGCTATGTGAGGATATTTACTCTTCTGACGGGTCGCTTTTATTAGCGAAAGGGACCGTTATTACCCATAAATACATTAAACGCATTCAGAGAAAGAGCTAGACTTTAAGATGATAGTTGCAAGTTTAAGTCAAAGTCTGAGAGCTTATCAAGGTGAGAAGAAAGAAGCGCTTATGCTTCAAACAATGACTGAGCTTAAACAAATTTTTCATAACGATCAAAATCATCGTTCTGAAATTAGGAGAGTAGAAACCTATATTCTGTCTCTAGTAAAGGAGATGTCTGAAGAGAAGCACCTTGCTGGTTTAATGCATGACCTCCAAGTAAAAGATGATTATACATATCGACATAATATTGGCGTGTCGATTATCTCGTCAATGCTCGCAAAGTGGTTGAATCTTACTGATGAAGAAATCAATCAAGTGACATTAGGTGGACTTGTCCACGATATAGGAAAGGCTCGCATTGATAAAAACCTATTAACAAAGCCGGGTGCTTTATCAAATGAAGAGTATAGTGCAATTAAGCTTCATACTATATTAGGCTATGAGTTCTTAAAAGAGGATGGAAGTTTTTCAAAGGAAGTATGTCTCATGGCGCTTGAGCATCATGAACGGGGTGATGGGACAGGCTATCCGCACCAAAAGAAGGCAAGTCAAATAAGTTATTATTCTAAAATTATCGCTATTGCTGATGTTTTTCATGCGATGACATCAGACCGAGTCTATCGAAAAGGTCTTTCCTTTTATGATGTATTAAGAGAAATGAAAAACGACTCATTCGGTCGTCTAGATCCATTGATGATTCAGGTATTTATTCGAAAATTAATGAATATGTCAATTGGGAACCGAGCAGAGCTAAATAACGGACTTATCGTTGAAATCTTATTCATTCCGCAAGAGGATCCAATTAATCCCCTTGTTCGCTCACATAAAGAATTTATTGCGAAAAAGTCGGCTTTATATCGAGAAGCTTATTCCTTAAATTAATTGTACTTTCTAGATTTTCATCTACTATCTAGCATATTTGTATAAAATGTGTTTATAATGAAAAAGTATGATCTTTACTCGAAAGAAATAAAGGTGATAAGGAAAGATGGAAAGGACGTGCTCACATTGAATTTAAAGGAAATGGAAAAAGAGGAGCTTCAAGAGTTATCAATGGTAGAAGTTGCCTTCTCTATTATGGTAGAAGAACGAAAGCCATTTGACTATCATGAGTTGGTCAAACGTGTCGCTGAAATTAGAGGCATGACAAAAGAGCAGCTAAATAACCGTATTGCCTTTTTATATACAGATTTAAATATTGATGGACGTTTTCTTACTTTAGGCGATAATCAATGGGGTCTTAAAAGTTGGTATCCTTTGGAGCAAGCTGAAGAGGAAATTACAGCGCCAGTAAAGCCGCGTAAAAAGGTCAAAGCTGACATTGATGATTTGGATGATGATTTCGATGATGTCGATGATGAATTTGAAGATCTTGAAGACGAACTAGATGTAATCTCTAGTGCAGAAGATGCGGATGACGATGATTTTGACGATGACGATGAAGTCGAGACTTTTGGCGATGATGATACTGACGACGACGATGACGATGACGATACAGAGATTAAAGAAGAATAAATTAGCCGAGAATGTGAAGAGATCTTGACTTCCTCGTAAGTTCTAGGTAGAATCATTTTTGGGCTTCTGAAATGCAATTTATGACGGACTATAACAAAAGTGCGCCCCCTTTTTGGGTAAGGTGTCACTTTTGTTTTTTATTTTATATAAACTGTGAGCTGTAACAGCTTGTTTCACTCAGTAAATCAAGTGATTATTAGAACGTGAAGGAGTCGATATAATTGTCAGCAAAGTATATTTTTGTTACCGGTGGAGTTGTTTCATCATTAGGGAAAGGAATTACAGCAGCTTCGTTAGGACGATTGTTAAAAAATCGTGGAATGAAGGTGACCATTCAAAAGTTTGATCCATATATTAATGTTGACCCAGGCACGATGAGTCCTTACCAACATGGAGAAGTATTTGTTACAGATGATGGGGCCGAAACTGATTTAGATTTAGGACATTATGAGCGTTTTATAGATATCAACCTAAATCAAAATAGTAACGTGACAACTGGGAAAATCTATTCGACAGTGCTGAAAAAAGAGCGTCGTGGTGATTATCTTGGTGGGACGGTTCAAGTCATCCCTCATGTAACCAATGAAATAAAAGAGCGTGTTTTCCGAGCGAGCCGTGAAACGAATGCAGATGTCGTTATCACTGAAATTGGTGGAACGGTTGGGGATATCGAAAGCTTGCCATTTCTTGAGGCGATTCGTCAAATAAAAAGTGATGTTGGCGTAGACAATGTAATGTATATTCATTGTACCCTTATCCCGTACTTAGCGGCAGCTGGTGAGATGAAATCAAAGCCAACCCAACATAGTGTGAAGGAGCTTCGAAGCTTAGGTATCCAACCAAACGTTATTGTGGTTCGAACAGAAAAGCCAGTTCCTCAAGAGATGAAAGAAAAGATTGCTCTTTTCTGCGATATTCATAAAGATGCTGTAATTGAATGCCGAGACGCAGAGACTCTTTATCAAATCCCTCTGGATCTTCAAGCTCAGAAGCTTGATGATATCGTATGTAACCATCTAAAACTAAATTGTCAGCAAGCAGATATGACAGAGTGGATATCTCTTGTTGATAAAGTACAGAACTTATCTCAAAAAGTAAAAATTGCGTTAGTCGGAAAATATGTAGCCTTACCGGATGCTTATTTATCAGTAGCCGAAGCGCTCCGCCATGCGGGGTATGCTTATGATGCTGATCTTGAGATTCAATGGGTTGATGCCGAGGCAGTAACAGCTGAAAATGTCTCAAGCTATTTAGATGAGGCAGATGGTGTCTTGGTTCCCGGTGGATTTGGCGATCGTGGAATTGAAGGGAAAATCACAGCTATTCGCTATGCCCGTGAAAAGAACATTCCATTCTTAGGTATCTGTTTGGGGATGCAGCTTGCTTCCATTGAGTTTGCTCGTCATGTATTAAATCTTGAAGGCGCAAACTCATCAGAACTAAACCCTGAAACAAACTATGCTATTATTGATTTATTACCAGAACAAAAAGATATTGAAGATATGGGCGGTACACTACGCTTAGGTTTGTATCCTTGTAAGTTAGTAGAAGGTTCACTTGCCCACGCTGCGTATGGCGAACAAGTAATTTATGAGCGTCACCGTCATCGTTATGAATTTAATAATGAATACCGCGAGCAAATGGAGAAGGCTGGGTTTATTTTCTCTGGGACAAGTCCAGATGGCCGTCTCGTTGAAATTATTGAATTAACGGATCATCCTTTCTTTATTGCATCTCAGTTTCATCCAGAATTCGTTTCGAGACCAACTCGTCCTCAACCGTTGTTCCGTGAATTTATTGGTGCTTCATTAAAAAAATAATTAGTAAAAAGGTCTGACACTTTATTGTTTAGTGTCAGACCTTTTTTTGAAGTGATTCAAAGGACGTTGAGTCATTTCCTAAAAGAGCAGTGGCTCCACAAATGAGTCATGTGACCTTTCTCATTCATATTCTGAAATAATGTCATGAATTGTAAGGTGTAAACAAAAGAATGTGTACAATGCAATAAGCGATGCAGGGTAGCCAATTTTTGAACCATCGTCCTGTGGAACAAGAGATCGCGTCACATCAAGATTAATGTGAACGTCAGCGAGAGTAACGAGTTCGTCATCAGCCTCCTCCACAGTTGAAATGGCAACGAAAGGGATTGAATTCTTATACAAGTCACGAGCAAGGACGAGGATGTCTTCATCAGATGAACGTGAAACAAGAAGGACTCGATCCTGTACTCCTGGAGTATGCATGTTTCCTTGGTTAGCTAAAGGTAAAAAGGTACCCAGCGCTTCTTTGCCATAAAGTGCCTCTGCCGATACAGCAGCCATTTCTTTCGTTCCATACACATAGACAGTGCCTTTTGCAATAATCGTCTGTGCGAGCAACCTGCCAGCATCTTCTAGTGAATCAATTTGCTTTTCTTGAATTGCTTTCATTAGTCCGGTGAGTTGGGTCGTGAAAATTTGAATCATTAGTCGAACTCCTTTTTCATCATTTGAATTCCCATGTCTTATCAAAGAATTATAACGTAAGACTAGAAAGGTTGGAAAGTCTTCAATTCGACAGGCTTAGACAGTACTTGTCGGAAGTTTTTTGTATGAAAAGGGAGGGAGTAAAGGAGGATTATTAAAAGTTTTCTTGAATTGTAGAGTAAAGATATGGATAAGTACGGCACTGAGAAAGTGTCCGATTTAAATAAAGGGGTGTACATATGCAGAAAATATTAGTTGTAGATGACCAATACGGAATTCGTGTGTTATTAAGTGAGATTCTACAAAAAGATGGGTACCAAATCTTTCAAGCAGCTAATGGTGTCCAAGCTTTAAATATTGTCGAAAAAGATAAGCCGGATCTTGTTCTTTTAGATATGAAAATCCCCGGAATGGATGGGTTAGAAATTCTAAAGCGTATTAAAGAGAAGCATGCTGAGATTGACGTTATTATGATGACGGCATATGGAGAGTTAAATTTAATTAACGAAGCAATGCAGCTAGGTGCAATTACTCATTTTGCGAAGCCGTTTGACATTGATGATATTCGCGAAGTAATTAAAAAAAATATCGGCATTAGTAAGTAATTAAAATTCTGAAGGGATACCGGTTTTGTTAAAACTCTCATTAAGGAAGCGTTTACTTTAAAAAAATTAATGAAACTCCTTTGCAAACCGTGTATTTTCAGAAGAGTATGCTATAATAAACACGATTATATTATGAGCAATGCAATTTTAATTAATAAGGATATACATAGTTTTACGGATAGTTCCTTTCTTATGTGGAAAACCTTGTTAAGTAGAAAGTGTATGTTAAAGTGAATTTGCTCTTAATTCGAAGGAGGAAAAAGAATGCCTTTAGTATCAATGACAGAAATGCTGAAAAAAGCGAAAGCGGAAGGCTATGCAGTTGGACAGTTCAACTTAAATAACCTTGAGTTTACGCAAGCAATCTTACAAGCAGCTGAGGAAGAAAAGTCACCAGTAATTTGTGGGGTTTCTGAAGGAGCAGCTCGTTACATGGGTGGATTTAAAACGGTTGTGAAAATCGTTGAAGGTCTTATGGAAGACTATAACGTTACAGTACCGGTAGCTATTCACCTTGATCATGGATCAAGCTTTGAAAAGTGTGTGGAAGCCATCCATGCAGGGTTTACTTCAGTTATGATCGATGGTTCTCATCATCCATTAGAAGAAAACATCGCAATTACGAAGCAAGTTGTTGCGGTCGCTCATGCTATTGGAGTGTCTGTTGAAGCTGAGCTTGGTCGTATTGGTGGACAAGAAGATGACTTAGTTGTGGATGATGCAGATGCAGCATACGCTATTCCTGCTGAGTGTAAAGAGCTTGTAGCAGCAACGGGCGTTGACTGTTTTGCTCCAGCTTTAGGATCTGTTCACGGACCATATAAAGGCGAGCCGAACCTTGGCTTCGACCGTATGAATGAAATTAACCAGCTTGTAGGGATTCCTTTGGTTCTTCATGGTGGTACAGGGATTCCATTAAAGGATGTTCAAAAAGCAATTGAATTTGGACATGCTAAGATTAATGTAAATACTGAAAGCCAAATTTCATCGGCGAAAGCAGTTCGTGAAACACTTGCAGCTAAGCCAAATGAGTATGATCCACGTAAATATTTAGGGCCAGCTCGTGATGCAATTAAGGAAACTGTTAAAGGAAAAATGCGTGACTTCGGTTCTTCAAATAAAGCTTAATAAATTAATGTAAAAGCAGTTCTTTGAGCTGCTTTTACATTAAATCCATATGTCAGATAATTCGACATAGTAAAAATGCAATCGTTGTTATTTTAAAACTATTTATGAGGTGAATAAAATGAAATTTTTTATTGATACAGCAAACGTTTCTGAAATCAAAGAAGCAAGTGAACTTGGAATCGTATCGGGTGTGACAACTAACCCTTCTCTAGTAGCAAAGGAGGGAGTAGATTTCCACGACCGTTTACGTGAAATTACGGCAATTGTACCTGGTTCGGTGAGTGCAGAGGTTATTGCACTAGATGCAGAAGGAATGATTAAAGAAGGTAAGGAGCTTGCTGCAATTGCTTCTAATATCACAGTTAAAGTTCCTATGACTACAGAAGGTCTAAAAGCCGTAGCTGCATTCTCAAAGGAAGGCATTAAAACAAACGTTACTCTTGTTTTCTCAGCAGTACAAGCTCTTTTAGCTGCTCGTGCAGGTGCAACATATGTGTCCCCATTTCTTGGACGTCTTGATGATATCGGGCATAATGGTCTTGAGTTAATCACTCAAATTCGTGAAATTTTTGATATCCATGGACTAGAGACGGAAATCATTGCCGCATCTGTTCGTCATCCTGTGCACGTGACAGATTCAGCGCTAAGAGGTGCTCACATCGCAACGATTCCATTCGGAGTAATTAAATCGTTAGCAAAACACCCACTAACTGACCAAGGAATCGAAAAATTCCTAGCTGATTGGGAAGGCTTTAAGAAATAATTCCTTAATATAAGGAATCACTGAGCGAAGCCCGCTGCTTTTGGTGTATATATTTCACACGACTATGTAGCGGGCTAAGCCATGCCTTTTTGAACCCTTTTAAAACAGCCCCTTCCTTTCTACTCATTCAATAATTCATGTAGTTCCTAGCTAACATTCTATCTCGTTTGTTTAAATTGAAGGCGCAAGAACGACAATTTTCTAGGTTTGTTTTTTAAAAGGATAGGAAAAGGTTGTATAGTAGCTTTTCTTATATTGTACCCATTTTTACACGTTACATTAATTTGATTTTGGTTATAATGGATAAGAAGAAATACTAGAGATTCGAACGATGACGAGCATGGACAGAAGGGATGCAATGATGGATAAATTAATGATTGAAGGCGGACATCCGTTAGAAGGAACAGTTTTGATTAGTGGAGCAAAGAACAGTGCAGTTGCCTTAATTCCTGCAGCAATACTTGCAGATTCAACCGTTACGATTGATAACTTACCCACTATTTCAGATGTGAAGCTTTTAGCTGAGCTTTTAAGAGAAATCGGTGGAGATGTTGAATTAAGCGCTCACGAAATCAGAATTAATCCAGAGCAGATGATTGCGATGCCTCTTCCCAATGGGAAAGTAAAGAAGTTACGTGCATCGTATTATTTGATGGGGGCAATGCTTGGTAAGTTTAAAAAGGCTGTAATCGGATTACCAGGTGGTTGCAATTTAGGACCAAGACCAATTGACCAGCACATTAAAGGTTTTGAAGCTCTTGGTGCAAGAGTAACGAATGAGCAAGGGGCCATCTATCTTCGTGCTGAAGAATTACGTGGTGCGCGCATTTACTTAGATGTAGTCAGTGTGGGCGCGACGATTAATATAATGTTAGCGGCTGTTAGAGCCAAAGGTCAGACAATTATTGAAAATGCTGCAAAAGAGCCAGAAATTATTGATGTAGCGACACTTTTATCGAGCATGGGTGCTAGGATAAAAGGAGCAGGAACAAATGTTATTCGTATTGATGGCGTCGATTCGTTAAAAGGATGCAGACACTCCATTATTCCAGACCGTATCGAAGCCGGCACCTACATGATTATGGCTGCGGCGATGGGGCAAAAAGTGTTAGTTGATAATATCATTCCTTATCACGTTGAATCGCTAATTGCGAAGCTTCGGGAAATGGGTGTAGTGGTTGAAGTATCAGACGACCAAGTACTAATCCATAATGTGGGGAAGAAAAAGGCAGTCGACATTAAAACTCTTGTCTATCCTGGTTTCCCTACCGACTTGCAGCAGCCGTTTACAAGCTTGCTCACACAGGCAGACGGGACGAGTATTGTCACAGATACAATTTATAATGCCAGATTTAAACATATAGATGAACTTCGCCGAATGGGTGCAAATGTGAAAGTCGAAGGGCGTTCATCCATTATTAACGGAAAAACTAAACTGCAAGGTGCCAAAGTACGCGCCAGTGATTTACGCGCGGGCGCAGCTCTGGTTGTAGCTGGTTTAATGGCAGAAGGTATTACAGAATTATCAGGCCTCAGCCATGTAGAAAGAGGCTATGAAAATCTTGAAGAAAAGCTCATCGGGCTCGGTGCGAAAATTTGGCGAGAAAAAATGAGTGAAGAAGAGCTTGACCAAGTAAAAAATTAGGCTTAAGGTAATTCATGCTAGCAGTAAGTAATACGGCATTTGAAGATACAGGTGTTGACATCATGCTTGAGTCTGGTGGTGCTCCAGAAGAACGTTTTAGCTGCGGTTGCCCTTAAACGCCTAGGTGGTGAGCGACAATGTCGACTTCTACCTCGAAATGACGAAGAGTTAATGCGTTGTATAAAGATGGACATTGAAATATGGACGATTTTGTTAAGGGTGACGATTGTACTTTCGCGGCAAAAGGTGTAGCTGATGGAGAGCGTAGCATGAAAAAGAAACCCGATCTTGTTAGTCGTTAAGTTGACAAAGCTGGACACTTGGTCCGGCTTTTCCCTTTTTGAACATGTACTTTCAATAAAAAAATCTATATAATAAATATTAATAAATGAAAACGTTTCCATATTGTTTATTTTTGTTGATTAAGGGTATATGTGAAAAAGATAAACTAGAATTAGATTGAATAATTTACTCGTTTGTGGTTAAAATAGAATCTATAAATTTAATTTATTTTTATAATTTTTTCTATCATCGAAATTTCTCCAGTTTTTCTCCATTCTTATATTCAAGAATTGAGTTCCACCGTCTCTCTTTCAATAGTTAAGTAAAATGGTTTGATAAATAATAGAAGTGTGGTGTCAAGATGGGTGTTAATATCACAGATTTAGAAGGTAAAAAATTAAAAGAACTCTACGAACTCGCAAAAGAATATAAAGTTTCATATTATAGCAAATTAACAAAAAAAGAATTAATTTTTGCTATTTTAAAGGGACAGGCTGAGCAGGATGGGTTAATGTTTATGGAAGGTGTTCTTGAAATAATCCAAACTGAAGGCTTTGGATTTTTAAGACCAATTAATTACATGCCAAGCTCAGAGGATATTTATATATCGGCTTCACAAATTCGTAGATTTGATTTACGAAATGGTGATAAGGTATCAGGAAAGGTTCGCCCTCCAAAAGAAAATGAACGCTATCATGGCTTGCTTCACGTTGAGGCCGTAAATGGTGACGCGCCTGAAACGTCAAAAGAACGCCCTCATTTCCCTGCGCTTACGCCTCTCTATCCAGAACAAAAAATTGAACTAGAGACCGCACCGGGACGAATATCTTCTCGAATTATAGATATGATTTCTCCAGTAGGCTTTGGACAACGTGGTTTAATCGTTGCTCCACCTAAGGCAGGAAAAACATCTTTAATGAAAGAGGTCGCTAACAGTATTGCTGAAAACCATCCTGATGTTGAACTAATTGTTTTACTGATTGATGAACGACCTGAAGAAGTAACTGATATCGAGCGTTCAGTGAAGGCTGAAGTTGTTAGCTCGACGTTTGATGAAGTTCCTGAGAACCATATTAAAGTGACTGAGCTTGTTCTTGAACGGGCGATGCGTTTAGTTGAACAACGAAAAGATGTTGTCATTTTAATGGACAGCATTACGCGCTTAGCAAGGGCTTATAATTTGGTTATTCCACCAAGTGGACGAACATTATCAGGTGGGATTGATCCGGCTGCATTTCACCGTCCAAAGCGTTTCTTTGGAGCTGCACGTAACATCGAAGAGGGCGGAAGTTTAACAATTTTAGCAACTGCTCTCGTTGAAACTGGATCACGAATGGATGATGTTATTTATGAGGAATTCAAAGGGACAGGCAATATGGAGCTTCATCTTGATAGAAAGCTCTCGGAACGCCGTATCTTCCCAGCCATAGATATTCGCCGTTCTGGAACGCGAAAGGAAGAGCTTCTTATGCCGAAAGCTCACCTCGATAAACTATGGACGATTCGCAAAACAATGAATGATTCACCAGACTTTGTCGATCAATTCATTAAACGTGTGAAGGAAACAAAAACAAATGAGGACTTCTTCCAAGCAATGGATCAGGATATGAGTGGGACTGGCCGAAAAAAGGGTTAATTTTTAAAGTTTAGGTTGCAAAATAGCTCAACCACTGATATAATTTCGTCATGTGTGTTAGTAAGATAACTCTGTTTCGAAAAGATTCAGGGCAAAAGGAGTTGAAAGTAATGAAACAAGGAATTCACCCAGAATACAAAAAAGTTGTATTCCAGGACACAAGCACAGGATTTAAGTTTTTGACTGGTTCAACAAAGGGTTCTAATGAGACAATTGAATGGGAAGATGGTAACACATACCCACTTCTGAAAGTTGAAATTAGTGCAGATTCTCATCCGTTCTACACTGGTAAGCAGAAGCTTACTGATATTGGTGGACGTGTTGATAAGTTTAAGAAGAAGTACAATATGAAGTAATTTGATATTCCAACAGGCAAGGGCGAACGATGCGCTTGCCTGTTTTTTTTTAAGTGACTGTTCAAAAATGACGACTCTTTCCCTTTTTGAGCAGTCACTTAAGTACCCTTTTTATAAAAAACTCGTCTGCCATTGAAAAAAGGGATGTTTTTAACACGACTAGCAAAGGTACACCTGAGATGAGGGGTTGAAGGCAAACGATGAAAAAACAAGGTTCGATTGAGGTTATCTGTGGAAGTATGTTTTCAGGGAAATCTGAAGAATTGATTCGTAGGGTAAAGCGAGTTAGCTTTGGGAATCTGAAAGTGCAAGTGTTCAAGCCAGGTATTGATAATCGTTATAGTGAGGATGACGTAGTTTCTCATAATGGAACGAAAGTATGTGCGAGTCCGGTTGATAAACCGATGGATATTCTTGAAAAGGTAGAGCCCGAAACACATGTAATTGCAATTGATGAAGTTCAATTTTTCGATGAAGGTATCGTTGGGGTAGTAGATGAGCTAGCTAATCAAGGTTACCGAGTGATTTGCGCAGGCCTTGATCAAGACTTTCGAGGTGAGTCATTCGGTCCTATTCCAGAATTGTTGACAATAGCAGAAGAAGTGACAAAGCTACAAGCTATTTGTCCTCGTTGCGGTGGGGCAGCAAGTCGAACACAACGATTGATTAATGGACAACCTGCCTCCTATCATGATCCAATTATCCTTGTTGGTGCATCGGAAGCTTATGAACCAAGATGTCGCCATTGTCATGATGTACCAAATCGTCCGAGCCGCCTGACTATTCAAAATGCCTAAACTAATGAATAAAGAAGCGACAATCGTCAAAAGGACGTTGTTTTGAAGCATTAAGAACAGGAAAACGTATTAGCTTGACCAAGTAAAAAGGGCCCGTGATGATGAGTAACATCATTACGGTCCTTTTTTCAATTTTAGATTAATCAATTATCGGCAAAAGGGGCACCCTATAGATGGTTTGTTTAAATAACAATTCAAGAAAAAAGAGAGGTTGAATGGAGGAATATTTAATAGATGAAAATATCGGTTGACATAAGTAAATGTTTTTACTAAAATGTTTACTATAAGGTGAAAACGTTTTCTAGAGGCGTTTTTTTAGCAAATCTATTTGCGAATCTAAGGAGGAAAAAGAATGAAGAAGGTATGGGGCATACTAATTATAGCTGTTTCTTTAATGATGATAGTCGCTTGTTCAGGAAATGGTGGAACAGAAGATACTGGGGAAGCCGGCACTGGAACATCAAGTGATAACGAAAGTATCACTCTTACAGCATGGGCGTGGAATGTAAACGTGGGTGCTTTAGAAGCAGCAATTGCAGAGTTCCAAAACGAACACCCGAATGTCGAATTAGAAGTTCAAGATTTTGGACGATTAGATGTTTACGATAAACTATCAACAGGATTAGCAGCGGGCGGTTTAGGGTTACCTGATATCGTTCTTGTAGAAGATGACCGAATTCAAGGTTATGTTGAGTCGTTTCCGGATGGATTTTTGAACCTTTCTGAAATGGGATATGATGAGCACGAAGAAGTTTTTCCTCAATTTAAAACAGAACTAGCTTCATATGATGGAAGCTTTTATGCAATGCCTTTTGATGCAGGTCCAACAGGATTATTTTACCGTACAGATATTTTTGAAGAAGCTGGCGTGAATGCAGAGGATATCGAGACGTGGGATGATTTCTTAGTAGCAGGAGAGCAAATCAAAGAAGCGACAGGTATTTATGCAATGCCGCTTGATATGTACAAAGATGATCCACTTTTCCGCATGATGTTAAATCAAGAAGATGTTTACTATTTTGACGAAGAAGGAAACATTGATTTCACCAATCCGAAAGCAATAAATGCAATGGAAATGTTAAAGAAGTTTGCTGATGCAGATTTAGTGAAAGATGTTGATGGATGGAATGGTGTGGTATCTTCAACAGTTGACGGTTCAGTAGCAACAGTTCCTTTCGGAGCTTGGTATTATGGAACCATTATTGATCAAGCTAGTGAAACAAGTGGAAATTGGGGAGTTATTCCTTTACCTTCATTTGAAGAAGGCGGAAACCGAGCTGCAAACTTAGGTGGAAGCGCATGGATGATTCCACAAGCGTCTGAGAACACAGAGACTGCTTATGAATTCCTAGAGTTCTTCACTACTTCTGACGAATTACAATTAGTTGCAATGGAAGATCACGGATTATTTCCATCTTTAAATACTGTATACGATTCTGAAGTATTTACTTCTGGCGTCGAATTCTTTGGAGGCCAACCAATTTGGGAACTATTTGCATCTCAAATGGAAGATGTACCAACAGCTTACTACACAGACGATTATTCCCTAGCACTTGATGAAGCCATCAAAGCACAAGCGGATGTCTTCCTAGGAGCAGAACCAAAAAAGGCACTTGAAGAAGCGGCAGAACGACTAAGCAGTCGCTCCCAACGCGAAGTAAATTCACACTAAAGAGTTTTTTCAAAAGGGTGGTTTTCCCTTTTGAAAAAACTCGAAGCAATGAGTGGTTTTCTCATTGACCGCATAGCGGAGAAGCCATTGCCAAACTGAATAAGTGGTTTTCCCTTTTGAAAAAACTCTCAAATCCATGCCACTGCATGGATTTGAATTTTAACTATCTATGTTTTCGTGAAGGAGAAGTCAATAAGAAAGTAGGTTTAACATGAAAACAAAAGCGCATATACCATATTTATTTATCGCCCCTGCTGTTATCTTGTTCTCAATCTTCATGCTATATCCGATTATTTCTTCTTTTATATTAAGCTTTCAAACCAGTATACGAGGAGATATGGTCTTTGCAGGGTTAGAAAATTACAAGCGTTTATTTTCAGATGCAATCTTTTTAACAGCATTAAAGAACACATTTGTTATCATGATTTTTCAAGTTCCCACCATGTTGTTCTTTGCCATTATACTAGCAACATTTTTGAATTCAGCTTTACTAAAAGCAAGAGGATTGTTCCGAGTATCCTTTTTCTTACCCGCAGTAACATCCTTAGTTGCTTATTCTATGATTTTTTCAATTATGCTAATGGGCGATGGTATTATTAATCAGGTATTAGAAGCCATTGGGCTAGGACGTGTGCCTTGGTTGTCACATCCAATTTGGGCAAAGACTGCCCTAATTATAGCGATGACATGGCGCTGGGTCGGTTATAATATGGTCATTTATTTAGCAGCCCTACAAAACATTCCTGAAGAAATTTATGAAGCTGCTAGTATGGACGGTGCTTCAAAGATTCGTCAGTTCTTTGTGATTACACTGCCGCAATTAAAGCCAGTGATGTTGTTTACTGGAGTGTTATCGACAATTGGAACGCTACAGCTATTTGATGAACCATTCACTTTAACAAAAGGTGGACCGAGTGATTCAACGCTAACGATCGGAATGTATTTATACCAAACAGGATTCCGCTACTTTGATTTTGGTTATGCATCAACGGTTGCATACGTCATTGTTGTATTAATTGGAATTTTTACATTCCTACAATTTAAAGTGACAGGTGATGACAAATGAAAAATAAAAAAGTCATACAAAAAATCTCCTTGTACGCATTTTTAATCATAGGTGCCTTAATTTCAATTTTTCCATTTTACTGGGCGTTAGTCGGAGCGACAAATGAGAGTGGAAAGCTCTTTTCAACACCGCCTAGCTTAGTTCCAGGAACAAAGCTAATTGAAAATATTACAAGTTTGAACGAGGCCATCGGAATTTGGCGTGTGCTATTCAACTCATTGTTTGTTTCAAGTGTTTACACCATATTAGCTTTATTAATTAGTACGATGGCAGCCTATGCCTTTGCAAAATTCAAATTTAAAGGACGTACGGCCATTTTTACAGTCTTTTTACTTTCGATGATGATTCCTTATCATGCGACGGTGATTCCTTTATTTAAAATGATGGCGTCCCTCGGTTGGCTTAATACGTATCAAGCATTAATCCTCCCAAATCTCGCCTATCCATTTGCTATTTTCTTAATGCGCCAAAACATGCTTTCTTTTCCAGATGCACTTATTGAAGCAGCAAGAATTGATGGGGCAGGGGAATGGAAAATCTTTTATCGTATTGTTCTACCATCGATGAAGCCAGCGCTTGCAGCAACGGCAATTTTTCTATTTATGTTTCAGTGGAATAACTTTTTATGGCCATTAATTGCTGTAAATACGACAGATATGTATACATTGCCAGTCGCTTTATCGAGTTTGTTTGGACTCTCAAGAATTGACTATGGTCAAGTAATGGCTGGGGTAAGTATAGCGACAGTACCGATTATTATCTTTTTCCTATCGCTTCAACGCCATTTTATTTCTGGAATGCTTGGAAGCGCAGTGAAGTAAATTAGAGGTTTTAGAGAGAGAAAAAATATAGTGATGATCAACGAATGTAGTAGGAGGAGACGGGATGTATCTAGGAGTGGATTATTACCCAGAACACTGGCCTAAAGAGATGATGGACGAGGATATCTTAGGAATCAAGAAAATGCACTCAAACATCGTACGAATTGGCGAGTTTGCATGGCACTTAATGGAACCAAAAGAAGGCAACTATGATTTCTCATTTTTTGATGAAGCTATTGAAAAGTTGAAAAATCAAGATATCAATGTAATGTTTGGTACGCCAACAGCAACCTTTCCTGCTTGGCTCGCAAAAAAGTACCCAACCATCTTGTCAGAAGATGAAGATGGTACCGTACGTTCTTTCGGTGGAAGACGACAGTATTGCTATAATTCTTCGGTTTACCGCGAATTTAGTGCAAGAATCACTGAAAATCTCGTTAAACATTACGAAAACGAGCAAGCGATTATTGCTTGGCAAATCGATAACGAAATTGGACATGAAGGCAGTGACATGTGCTACTGCAAAACATGTCATGAAGAGTTTCACTTATTTTTAGAAAACAAGTACGAAAACATAGATACGTTAAATAGAGAGTATGGAACGATTTTTTGGGGCCAGACGTACAACCATTTTAATGAAGTTCCTATGCCGACCAAGACCATCACGACGCATAATCCATCGTTAAAGCTTGATTGGGCAAGATTTCGTTCATTTTCTTTAAATCGGTTCACGAAGGAACAAACAGACATTGTTCGCAAATATAAGGGAGAGCATCAGTTTGTGACAACGAACATTGCTGGTGGTTTCTTCTCGAAATGGTTTGACCATGAAGAAACGGTAAAGGATATGGACTTTGTCTCGTATGATAATTATCCAGTCTGGGGTGGTTTAACGGAGCCAATACCTCCAGCGGAAATCGCGATGACACATGACTTTAACCGGGGACTCCTAAATAAAAATTATTGGATAGTTGAAGAGTTAATGGGAGCGCAGGGTCATGATATTATAGGTTATTTGCCACGACCAAACCAAGCAAAAATGTGGTCGTATCAAGCATTTGCTCATGGTTGTACAGATATGCTCTATTTTAGATGGCGCGGGATGACAAAAGGAGCTGAACAGTATTGTTACGGTATCGTTGGTCATGATAATAATTATGGCCGTCGTTATAAAGAAGTACAAAACGTATTTTCTGATATTAGAAACTATGAAGAGGTTCTCAAATCTGAAATAAAGTCAGACATTGCCGTTCTCTATGATTATGAAAACATTTGGTCATGGAATTTTCAGCAGCAAAGCTCGGGATTTGATTTTAAAAATGAGCTGATGAGATTGTATACGCCATTTTATAAGCTTAATACGCATATAGATGTTGTCCCGGTTTCGAGAGACTTCTCAGACTACAAAGTGTTGCTTGTTCCAGCTTTACAAATCATTGACGAAGCACTTGCTGAGCGGTTTAGACTGTTTGCTGAAAATGGGGGCACCGTTATCTTTACGTTCCGTACGGGGATTAAAGATCACAATAATAATATATATTTAAAGCAGGCATTGCCAGGTTTTGTAAAGGATATTACTGGAGTAGAAATTCACGAAATTGAAGCTTTATCAGCAGAGCAAATAGTACCTGTCGTAGGGTCTGGTCAATTCGAAGGGGTAAGATCAACCTGTTCAGTATGGAGAGATATTATTACCCCGGTAACAGCTGAGACATTGTTTACGTATGAAGACCCATTTTATTCAGAAGCCGCGCTTACAAAGAATAGCTATGGAAAAGGGACAGTCTATTATGTAGGCGGTGGAATCGAAGAAGATGTGTTAACAGAGATCGCTAAGACCATTGTCGAGAATCAGCAAGTTGATCATATCAGAAGTGAAGATGGTTTGGAGGTCTATAACCGAGTAATTGATAAAAAGGTTTATTACTTTTTAATGAATCATACAGCAGAGACGAAATCATTTGATTCAACGACCTTACAGCCATACGAAAGTAAAATTGTTTGTCGTAATTAAATCATGACAGTGACGGTTCCATTTCAAATGATCTGGGTTAAACTTAGGCATAAGTAGGTCGTTTAGACTCTTTTTGTCAGGCGAAGCTCACTTGAGGTGGAACTGTCTTTTGTTTGTGAAATTCCAAGGAGTGTTCAGGATGCTAGTGCGAGTAAATGAAGAGAATAAGCAGTTTCATTTAACGAATGGTAAAATAAGTTACATCTTTCATGTGATGAAAAATGGTCATTTAGGTCATTTATATTATGGCAAAGCGTTGACGCATCGGGAGGACTTTTCGCGTTTTCAATCGTATAACATCCCCACTCCGTCTAGTTGCCATCCGTATGAAGACGATCCCGCCTTTTCTTTAGAGACCGTTCGCCAAGAATTTCCAGTGTATGGACAAACGGACTTTCGTGAACCAGCGATTAGTATTAGACAGCTTGATGGAAGTCATATTAGTCATTTTCAATACAAGACCTATCGCATTTTAGAAGGTAAGCCTGTTTTGGAAGGATTACCTGCAACCTTTGTAGAAAAGAAGGATGAGGCGACAACATTACAGGTTATCTTAGAAGATACCAAACAAAAACTCATTCTAACTTTAAATTATACAATCTTTTCGAGCGGTCCTGTAATAACGAGAAGTAGTCATATTATCAACGCAGGCGAGGAAAGTGTCTATCTTGAAAGAATGATGGCAGGTTCCATTGACTTTGCTAGTTGTGAATTTGAGATGGTCCAATTATCAGGCGCCTGGTCAAGAGAGCGTCATTTAAAAGAGAGACGTCTAGTAATGGGGATTCAGTCGATTTCAAGCATCAGAGGAGCTAGTTCACACCAGCATAATCCCTTTCTCGCTTTAAAAAGACCAACGACAAGTGAGGAAAGCGGAGAAGTGTATGGTTTTAATTTTGTGTACAGCAGTAACTTTTTAGCTCAGGTTGAAGTGGATCACTACGAAACAGCGAGAGTGATGGTTGGTATCCATCCATTCCGATTTGAGTGGAAACTCGATACCCATCAAAGCTTTCAATCGCCTGAAGTGGTTATGGTTTATTCTGAAAACGGATTAAATGGTATGAGTCAGAGCTTTCATGACTTTTATCGCAACCATTTAATACGGAGTGTTTGGAAAACGAAGGACCGTCCTATTTTAATTAATAACTGGGAAGCAACCTACTTTGACTTTAATGAAGATAAACTGCTCGAAATTGCTAAAGAGGCTAGTCAATTAGGGATTGAATTATTCGTCCTTGATGATGGATGGTTCGGGAAGAGAGACGATGATACCACTTCACTTGGTGATTGGTGGGAAAATAATGAGAAACTCCCTTATGGACTTGAACATGTAGCGAAGAAAATTCGCGAAAATGGGATGGAGTTTGGTCTGTGGTTTGAGCCAGAGATGATTAGCCCGAAAAGCGAGTTATTTCTTGAACATCCAGATTGGGCAATTGAAACACCGAACCGTCATGCTTCGCTTGGGCGGAATCAACGGGTATTAGATTTCACTAGAGGTGAGATTGTAACGTATATTTATAAAAAAATGGCTGCCATTATCAAGAAGACAAATCTGTCATATGTTAAATGGGATATGAACCGTTATGTGACGGAGGCTTATTCGGCAGCGCTTTCTGCAGACCAGCAAGGCGAATTTTTTCATCGCTATATCTTAGGGGTTTATAAATTATATCAACAATTAACTGAGGAATTTCCAAATGTCTTATTTGAATCATGTGCAGGCGGGGGAGGCCGCTTTGATCCAGGAATGTTCTACTACGCGCCACAAGCGTGGACAAGTGACAATACGGATGCTGTTGAAAGATTAAAAATTCAGTACGGAACATCTCTGGTTTACCCTATTTATAGTATGGGTTCACATGTTTCAGCTGTTCCAAATCATCAGACCCTGCGAGTAACTTCACTAAAAACGCGAGCAAACACTGCTTATTTTGGTACATTTGGTTATGAACTTAATCCACTCGAGCTTTCGGATGAAGAAAAACAGGTAGTCAAACATCAAGTAGAAAACTATAAGCAGTATCGTTCTCTAATTCGTGAAGGAGACTTTTATCGTCTATTAAGTCCATTTGATAATAATGAGACAGCCTGGATGATTGTGAGTAAAGACAAGCGAGAAGCGTTGGTCGGGTGGTATAAAGTGTTAGCGGCACCGAATCCAAGAAAACAAACGAATCTTTTGCTTAAAGGTTTAAATGAAAAGGCAGATTATGCAATAGAGGGAAAAGAAGGGACATACTTTGGAGATGAGCTAATGTTCCAGGGGTTAAGTCTTTCCACGGAGTTTAACGGGGTTAATAAAGGGGTGTCTGAGCGGGGCGGAGATTATCAATCAGATGTTTTCCATTTAAAACAAGTTTAAAAAGAGACGTACAAAGTAAAATGCTTGCTGTCGAACGCTCAATTATGAGAACCACACTCATAGTTGAGCTTTAAAGTATTCGGTGGCTTTGCTCATTGCTTTGTGTCTTTTCAAAAAAGGAAACGCATTCCTTTTTTGAAAAGATATATTAATTCAAGATATGTGAGGGGAAGAAAAGATGGCAACGATTAAAGATATCGCTTCAAAAGTAGGTGTATCGATTTCCACTGTATCAAGGGTTCTTAACTATGATTCAACCCTATCAGTAGGAGATGAAACAAAAAAGAAGATATTTCAGGTGGCCGAAGAGCTGTCCTACCGTAAAAAGTATACAAACAATCCTGATTTATCCCGGGTAGCTATAGTGAGCTCCTACAATGAAAATGAGGAGATAGATGATCTCTACTATATGTCAATACGCTTAGGGGTAGAGCAACGTTGTCAATTTCATAACCTACAGCAAGTTAAATTTTTCCATAATCAATATAATGAAATTAAGCAAGAGAACCTCCATGGAATTATTGCAATTGGACGCTTTACGGACGAAGAAGTTACACAATTAAGAGAACTGACTGAGCATATTGTCTTTGTTGACTTTAGTCCCAATCATGAGTTGTTTGATAGTGTGATCATTGATGTCGAAGAAGCGACACGCAAAGTATTAAGATACTTAATAGAACAGGGCTATAAACAAATTGGATACATCGGTGGCCAAAAAACATTTAGGGACCAAAATATTGAATACGGCGAATTAAGAGAAAAAACAGTCCGAGAATACTTGAGTCAGAATGGCTTATTGAATGAGGACTGGATTTATATTAGCTCTAGGTTTTCTGTCGAGGACGGATATAATCTTATGAAGCAAAAGATAATAGAGCAAGGCGATAACCTTCCTGAAGTATTTTTTGCTGGGAATGATTCCGTCGCTATCGGTAGTTTGCGAGCGCTTCATGAAGCAAATATTGCCGTTCCAGATAGAGTGAGTATCATCGGTTTAAATGATGTAAGTGTATCCAAATACGTCTATCCGTCGTTAAGTACCGTAAAAATTCATACGGAACTAATGGGAGAAACAGCGGCAGATTTACTAATGGAACGAATATCTGAGCGGAAAATCCCAAAGAAGGTTATCATTCCAACCGAACTTGTTATTAGAAAGAGCTCTAGATAGACATAGAAGAGTGTGAAAATTCACGGAGGGAGTTTGATGAAGCATGGCATATAAAAATCAACAGGTGCTACCGGCATTCCGAGAATGGAAGCAGCTTGAGAAATTTTTAAGAAGTGACTATCAATACGGGGTGTTATTAGAGAGTCATCTTGGTCAAATCCGTTCTATCATTAACGCGGTGAACAAAGCGGATAAGAAACTCATCTTACATGTGGACTTAATTAATGGGTTAAAGCCAAATGAATACGCAGTTGAATTTTTATGTCAAGAAATGAACCCAGCGGGAATTATCTCAACAAGGGCAGGAGCCGTTCAGGCTGCTAAGAAAAAAGGCGTTGATGCCATTCAGCGCGTATTTTTACTCGATAGCTCGGCAATTGAAACAACGTATAAACTAATCCCTAAAGTCAAGCCAGACTATATTGAGCTATTACCAGGCGTCATTCCCTCACTTATTGAAAAAGTAAGCGCTAAAACAGGGGTCCCGGTCCTAGTTGGTGGACTTATTGATACAGAACAAGACGTCATCAATGCCCTAGAAGCAGGCGCCACCGCCATCACCACCTCAAACCCAAACCTCTGGAAAGAATATTAGAGAAATTTAAAAAAGGTACGATTTTCGAGGGCACATCAAAGGGTGCTTTACCTATTTCAGTGCCCTCGCGATTTTTACCTTTTTTCAATGGCCTTTAAGCAATATGCGGAGCCATTGCCGCTTCTCTGAGACTGTTAAGAAGGTTCGGTTTTTACGTGTTCAGTCGCTTCCTTAAAATACTTTTTCACAGTGGAATAAGCTAATTTGGGTCTGCGGTATGCATCAACAATCCCTTTGCTATTTTGAGTTTGTGCTCGCATGAGGGGCCAGGATCCCTCTTCAGTTACACGGCAATCACAAAACTGCCAGATATACATTCCAGATACGAAGTCTCTTTGAGTGTAGGCTTCTAAATTTTTCTCAATAATGTCTACTTGTCGTTCCTCTGAGCCTTTAACTTTTGTAGGGGAACGAAACCCATAGAAACCATCTCCACCAAATTCACTCATAATCAAGGGCTTGCCGTTCCCTCCAAGTTGATTAGCCCACAACCTACTAGCATCGACTAAATCACCCGGGTCTTCGTCTCCGTACCATTGTGGATACAAATTTAAGGAAACGATGTCTACCAAATCAAAACAAAGTTCCTTATCACGATGGTGAGACGCAAAGCTTAAGGGGCGACTATGATCCAACGAGCGAATTTGTTCAAGTTGCGTTTTATAATGAATACGACCTTCTTCTGTATTACTAGCACATTCATTTAAAATAGCCCAGATGATAATACTCGGGTGGTTATAATGGTTTTCGACCATTTCACGGTTAACCACGTCACATTGTTTAGCAAAATAGGGGTTCTGCATTTGCTCTAAACTTAAGCCTCTTGCATGGTTCTCTTCCCATACTAATATTCCACGCTCATCACATAAATCAAGGAAAATCTCATCATTTGGATAATGGCTCGTTCGAACGCTATTGGCCCCCATATCAATCATTAAGTCAAGGTCATGGATCATTAACTGAAGCGGGAATGACGCTCCGACGAGAGGATGATCCTCATGACGGTTAAATCCTTTCAAAACGACATCTTTATCATTAATTTGAATTCTTTCATTCTTCGTTGTAACTGTTCGAAAACCGACTCTTTCGATTAAATCATCAGAAGGAAACTCTTGTTCTTCTAGAAACAATTGAATATCTAGTAAATAGAGTTGCGGTTTCTCGTGAGACCATTCCGTAACATCGCCAAAAATTATTTTCTTTGTGAGGCTCATGCCGTTAGTTTTAGCAGGAATGGTGGTAGTCCCAATATCAAAAGGGTGCTCATCTAATAACCCTTTGAGAGTAATCGGCATGTCTTTCTCTGCTAAATTGCTCGTGATTACTTCAACCTCAGCTTGCCACACGCCATTTACTTTCTCTGGTGTGAAAGCAATTCGTTCAATGTATGAACTAGCAATTTCCTCTATAGAAATCGGACGAATTATTCCACCATAGGTATAATAATCATTTGGAATATGAAGCGAAGACTTTTCAGAAAATGAGTTGTCGACCTTCACGACGATTTCATGCCGCCCGGGTTCGACGTCGTTAATCACGGTTGAAAAAGGAGTATAGGCATTATAATGCTCCGCTACAAGTATCCCCTTGAAATACACTTCTGCGGTGTGACTTACTCCTTTAAACTCTAACCTAATTGCACTCTTCCGTTCAATATTAACAAACGTACGATACTGCCCCTTCCCACGATAGGTTAATAAATCAGGATGCATTTCCCAGCATCCCGGAACAGGTAGTTGATATGAATAGGCTGGGTTGATTTCATCACTATCAGTTTTAGCAAAATCCCACAAACCACTTAGTTCTTGTTGCTTTCTAACTTTATGAGTCTCAAATAACCGAAGCATAAAAAGACCTCTCCTTATTCAGAAATTAATTAGTGTTTTTCAGCGTAATGAAGAGTGGGCGTAGAACTTTGAACGGAAAGCTTCACCATGCGTAAACCACTATTCCTTGACAGATCCTAATGTAATACCATGAATGAAAAACCGCTGCAAAAATGGATAGACGACTAAGACTGGAACCATCGCAATAAATAACTTCGCCGCATCCAACGTCCGGTTCGAAAGCTCACTCATCCTTTTATATTGCTCCTCTGTCATACTTGACGGATCAACAGCAACCGTCATTTGCTGAATATAAGTTTGGACAGGATAAAACTCTTCGCGCGTCATAAAGATCAAGCCGTATAAAAATTCATTCCAATGATAGACGATTGAAAAGAGCGTAATCGTTGCTAATACAGGAACGGAAAGTGGAATATAGAGCTTAAAGAGAATATACCAAGGACCAGCACCATCAACGAGTGCAGCCTCTTCAAGCGACTTCGGCAAGTTACGGAAGAAGTTAATCGTTAGAATAATATTAAACACGATTGTTTGTGCGCCACCTACTAATACAAGTGACCAAATGCTGTTCATAAGTCCAAGATTTTTAATCGTTAAATAAAGAGGGATTAAACCGCCGTTAAATAACATTGTGAAAATAAGCGTCCACATTAAAAAGTTTCTGAACTTAAAATCTCTCGTTGTTTTTGACAAAGGGTAGGCCATTAACGGAACAATGATAAAGTTTAATGCCGCGCCCAAGGCAACTCGTTTAATGGAAATCCAGAATGATTGAAAAAACTGGCCATCATTTAGTAATTGGGCATAAGAGTTAAAGTTGAAGCCAACCGGCCATAGTACTACTTGCCCCGCTGCTGCAGCCGATTTAGTGCTAAATGAAAGGGCTAATGTGTACCATAGTGGTAAAATACAGGTGATGGCAATCGCGATTAATATGCAAATAAGAGTTACATCAAAAATTTTAGAGCCTAGCGTCTTATCTCTGACCATTTATATCCCTCCGTTCTACTAGAAAATACGGTAGTTTGTTGTTTTATAAGCTAAGAAGTAAGATATCGTAATTAAAATTAACCCAGCGACAGACTTTAATAGGCCAACGGCTGTTGCTAGTTCATACTGCATATTCAACAAGCCGGCCCGGTAAACCCATGTATCAATAATGTCACCTGTGGAATACACTAGTGGGTTATATAAGTTAAAGATTTGGTCAAAACCAGCATTTAAGACATTTCCAAGGCTAAGTACCGCAAGTAAAACGGCAGTCGTTCGAATCCCTGGTAATGTAATATGCCAAAGGAGGCGAAAGCGAGAAGCACCGTCGATACCTGCAGCTTCATATAGGGCTGCGTTAATTCCTGTTAAAGCCGCTAGATAAATAATCGTATTAAAACCAAATTCCTTCCAAATGTCACTTCCAACAACCAAATAGGGAAATAAGTCTGCTCGGCCAAAAAATAAAATTTGATCGATTCCCACGGCACTTAAAAGTTGGTTGACAGGCCCTTGAAAGGAGAAAATATCAAGTAAAATCCCACCTAAAATAACCCATGATAGAAAATGTGGTAGGTAGACAATGGTTTGAATGGAGCGCTTGAAAAATGTGTGGCGGACTTCATTAAGCATTAATGCAAAGACCAATGGGACTAATAAATTTCCGATTATTTTCATGACCGCAATGTAAATCGTATTAAAAAAGATACTTGCTGTATCATTCAGTGAGAACATATATCTGAATGTTTCTAATCCAATAAACTCAGATCCTAATATTCCTTTTCCTGGATTGAAATCTTGAAAGGCTATCACGACTCCGAACATAGGGACGATACTAAAAATAAATATCCAAATAAATCCCGGCAACAGCATCAGGTAATAATGTTTGGCATTTCCTTTATAACGTGTTTTCTTGCGAGTATGTCTAGTCGTTTGCGTCTCGGTTTGTGTTTTCACGTGCCTCTCCTCCTCACTCTTGATTGAAGAAAAGCCCCGGATTGACTCCGGAGCCTATGGAATTATTCAACAATATCGGCAACCTCAGTTGTTATATTTTCTCCACCTTGTGCTGTCCAATCTTCAACAAATTGATCGAAACTATCAAGTGGAGCGGCACCCATGACAATCTTTAAAAAGGTTTCATCTTCTAGCTTTTTAAGGTTGACCCACCGACTTTCCATGGTCTTTGTTTGTGAATAAAGTGAGCTATAGACGCTTTCAATCCCTGTATCCACTAGGGGACTGCCACCTACCATAAGAGAGTACATCCGTTTCCAGGCACCCAAGTCAGCTTGAGGATCCCAATGTTCCATATTTAAGTCATCATACGGTTCTAATTTCACATTTTTTATTTGTTCTGCATCTGAAACGAGTAGCTTATATTCAGGTTTGTCTTCGAAATCTTTAGCTGTTTTTGTTCCTGCTAGGACTTCACGTAAAGCCTCCACGCTATATTCTGTTTCATCAGATGGGGCAAAGACTAGACGTAAAGGATAGTAACCTGGCCCTCCAAGGCTTGGATCGAAAGTAGCTTCATTTTGCAATAAATTATTTAGCATTTTCATAGCAGCCTCGGGGTGTTCATAGCCCTTTCTAACGACAACAAAATTGTTAGATGGCGTACTCATATGAGGTGCATATTTTTCTTCAGCGTTAAGAGGAAGGGCATAAGCCTGCCAGTTCGCATCTGGGTTTTCAGCAATCGCATCACCAAGTGGGCCATAGCCCATCCACCAAGGAGCAAAGAACATACCAGTCTGGCCACTTATGATCGACTCTGCTGAATCTTGTCTTACAGCCATTTCTGGATCAATTAATCCTTTATCATACATATTACGTAATTTACCAAGTGCTTCTTTTGTTTCTGGAAGAATGGAGCCGTAAACGGGGTTTCCGTCGTCTCCTTCTACCCAATAACCAGGGTAAGCATCATACGCAGAGAAAATGCCATCGAAGCCGTAAAGATTATTTGTTGACTCTAAGAAATTAGCATAGAGCTTACCATTTGAATCTGGACCAGCTAATCCTATCGTATCTTGTTTACCGCTATTATTAGGATCCTGCTCAACAAATGCTTGTGCTACTTTTTCTAATTCCTCTACCGTTTTCGGAGGTTCGAGTCCTAACTGGTCGAGCCAATCTTGGCGTACCCATAATAAATGGACACCGTCCGCTTGAAGTTGAACGTTTGGAATGGCCATAATTTTCCCATCGTACGTTACGCTATCCAAGGCAATGCCGCCTGTGCTTTCAATAATTCGTTTAATCGCTGGTGAGGCATAGTTTTCAAACACATCGGTTAAGTCCTCTAATTGGCCAGCCTCATACATCTGTCTCAGTTCAATAGGTCCGACAATCATCGCATCAGGTAAATCATTACTAGCAATAGAAAGGCTTACCTTTTGGTCGTAATTTGCTGGAGACGCTGTGAAGTAGTGTTCAACATCAATATTTAAATTTTCTTTTACACTACGTGTATATTGATTATCTAACGGGGAATCACTTGCTGGTAAACTCGTATCAGTGGGGTCTACCTCTTGCCCAATCCGAATTGTGATCGGTTCGTTGTATTTCCCAAATGGATCTCCAGGTTCAGCTAATGATGCCTTAGGTGTTTCCTCCGCTTGAGAATCATTTGTACCAGTTTCCTCGTTTGAACACGCTGCTAGAACCATAAGAAAGACGAATAGGATTAGTAAAGCTTGAACGGTTTTACGCATGTTAGAACCTCCTCTTAAACTGTTATTTTTTATTGCATCTAGAATATAACACGTATGTAAGCGTATACAATTCAGAGGATAGTCCATAGATTAGGTAGACAAATGAGTGTAAATTAATGAAAGCGCCCCTTAAGAAAGGGCGCTGTGAATATCTTCGAACATTTAGCTACCTTTAAAGCAGTCATTTCTCTACCTTACGATGCTTTTGGCGATATTCACTCGGTAGAACACCCGTACTTTGCCGAAAAAGGCGACTAAAATATTTATGATCAGCGTAGCCTGTGTTTTCCGCAATCCATAAGATTTGCTTATCCGTAAAAGATAAATACTCTTTAGCTTTTTCAACACGGACATGACGAACATATTCATTGAAGGTCATCTCAAACATGTCCTTAAAGCATTGTGAAAAATAACTACGACTCATATTCACTTTATCTGCTATATATTTGGCGCTAAGCGGTGAGGCTAGTTCCTGATTAATAAGAAGGATTGAGCGATAAATACACATCTTTACTTCTTCCGATAGATGTGGCTTCACAACGGCATTATGCAGCAAGGTTTTCATTCTGTATAACCATTTTTCAACCTCAATCCAACTAGAAAAATGAGTAGGCATAACAATTTTCTCAGATGTTAGCGGAAAATAAATGCGATTCCACTCGTTTACAATTAAGTAGAGCTCATTAATTAAGCTTGCAGTCGGTAATTGCAAAGCTTTTAAATCTAGCGCAATCCCTTCTAAAATAATATGGTTATGAACCCAATTAAAAGAGAGTAGGGTTTCCCTTATCTCAGCAATATTCCTTTGGGGAGAAGCCACTTGCTTGTTTGCTAATTCATCAACGGACTTAATGAGTATTCGTGTTGGATCATAGTCGTAGAAAAAGTCCTGTTCGTAATAAGCCAGTAATAGCTGCTGAAGCTTGTTTACTTGCAGTCCTTTAAGTCCCGTTAGATGCATCACCCCGTACATCGTTGTATTAGAGTTTCGTAATGTTCTTAAATTCGTTGAAATCGAATTCAGTTTATCTTGTTCACTTGAAACCCAAAGATAGACACCAGAATTGAGCAACAAAGGTGGATCCGAGTCAATGTTCTCTAACTCATACTGTGTTAGTTCAACGCCCTTTCGTTCAGAAAACCACACATACCCTTCATCTACGTCGAGTATTTCTTCATACGGGGCGGCTATAGCTCGTTTACTACTTTTTTGCGCAGCAAGGGTTCTTTGGTGAATTCTCGCAAGGATCTCATCAAAGCAATCTTGATTGAGCTCGACCTTTGAAATGTAGTCTATTGCCCCTAGTCTAAGCGCTTTTTGGATATAATCAAAGTTTTGGTGAAGAGTTAAGACAACAACGAGAATCGTTGGGAACCGCTCTCTCATAATCATCATTAACTCTAGGCCAGACATGACGGCCATTGAGATATCGGTTAAAAGTAAATCGATATCTGTGGTTTCTAAGATTTCTAAAGCCTTTTCACCATTATTAGCTTCACAGATGACCTCCATATCGAAGTCCTTCCAGGGCATCGCTGAAATAAGGCCTTTTCTTACTAACTTATCATCATCCACGACCATTACTTTTATCATCTACATGCACCTCCTTAATCGGTATGGTTAAAAAGATTATCGTGCCTCGTCCGACATCACTCGAAATGGACAACGTTGCTTTCCCGTCATATTGTCTTTCAATGACTCGTTTTACATAATTCATGCCAATGCCAAGCCCAGCCTTTTGTTGATTAGCAGAATGATTGTTTAAGAGTTGCTCTATTTTCTCTGCTGACATTCCACTCCCATTGTCTTTGACAGCGATTTCAATTTGATTATCTTTTCCACCTTTCACCGTCACGGTGATATGTCCGTCATCACTCAGACCATGGTAGAGAGAGTTTTCTACCAAAGGCTGTAGAATGAATCGAGGTACAGGCGTATCTAACAAGTCATTCTCAACCGCTATGTTAACCGAAAATTCAAAATCATACCGAACTTGTTGTAACGTTAAATACTGTTTCATTGATTCAATTTCTTCACGTATCGTTGATAGCTCTCCTAGTTTGCCTAAATTATAGCTTAGTAGCTTATTAAGCGAGGTAACAATTTGGTCTATTTCTTTTTGACCGTTCAAGACAGCTAGCCAATGGGCTGTATCTAATGTGTTCATGAGAAAGTGAGGGTTAATCTGGTATAATAGTTTCTCAACTTCAAGGTCAGCCCTCCGTTTTTCTTTTAATTCCACCTCTTTAAATAAAGACAAAATTTGTGATTTCATATGTTGGAACTGTCTTAATAGTGCATCAAATTCAGGTATTTTTGTGGTAACTATTCGCGTACCAAAGTCATTATTGGTCATTAAGTGAATTTCCTGATTAAAGTGATGTAAGGGTCTGTATACCATGAGCCACAGTAACCATGCAACAATCAGGCTAAGAACGACAAAAAACAGGGTGAGATAAATCATTTGCACTAACCACTGATTTTTTTCTTCGTTATATTGTGCTTTAGGAATTAAAGAAATAATACTCCACCCTTGAGAAGACGTTCTTTTAAACCAGTAAAAACCATTTATTATCCCAGAATCTCCTTCTTCAAAAGCAGTCTGAGTGGGAAAGACCAATTCTTCGTCACTATAAGTAATATTCCCATTGTGATCAAGAATCAGATAATTAGAGTGTTTTCCTGTTTGGTTCGTCTGCAAGATATCTTGTGTTAAGTTAAAAGCTGATTCAATATAGACATAGATAGGTTCACGTAGTGGTATGTCTACTTGTCGAAGGGTAGAGAGAACATATTGATCGTTATAGCGTTGTAAGCTAACATGTGGCCCCAAATTTTTAATTTTGTAATTGTCAGCAAGTAAAGGGAGATTTTCAATAGAGAAGTTTTCTTTTACTCCATAATTATTAAAGAGAAACCGGTTTTCATCGGGTACATAGTACATGGTTAGCCCAATACTAGGATTACTAAAAGTGAGCACATTAAATTCATTTTTAAATTCACTGTATAGGTGTGCTCGTTCGTATGGATCAACGGCATGTAAATAAGCATCCAATTTGATGCCAACGCTTCCTGGAAAAGCAAGTTGTTGTGAAACATGGTTCAAGTTTACAATTGTATTTTCAAGCGACAGCTCAACTTGCTTTAAGTTGTCCTGTAAAGATGCATTTAATTTACTCGTCAAAATGGAAGACATCGTATGATACGCAAAAACGACTGTACAGATAATAGGAATTAATGTACTAAGAGCAAAGACGAGTACAATTCGCTTTTTTAAAGTGAAGTATTCTGTAAGGTCTGGAATAATTTTAGCCATGATAAAAACATCCTTTTTATTGCCTGTTTTTGATAGCTCTTCCCATAAATATACTTTGTTTAATGGGTAAACAAAACTCTTTTTTGTAATAATTTAGAATTGATAGTTAAAATAATTTATAGAATCCATAGTTTAGAAGATAAAAAGAATGGCGAACTATTTAGTTCCCCAATCCCCAAAACAGAATGATTGAAAGTAGTTGACAGGGTTTACATCTCGCAGTACACTTTTGATAAGTTAATATATGTGACGGAGAAAATGGGAGATCCACAATGAAACTTCATGATTAAATGGAGGGCAATTGTGGATCTTTTTTTGCAGAAAAGGGGAGTGTTGAAATGGAAAAGTATATTCTAGCCTTAGATCAAGGGACAACAAGTTCACGAGCAATTCTTTTTAATGAAAAAGGAGAATCTGTCTATAAAGCACAAACAGAATTTACGCAATACTTTCCAAATCCGGGCTGGGTTGAGCATAATGCCAATGAGATTTGGAGCTCGGTATTATCGGTCATTGCTTCTTGTTTTTCTGAATCAGGAATTTCAGCAAGCCAAGTTGCAGGAATTGGGATTACAAATCAACGGGAAACGACAGTTGTCTGGGAAAAAGATACCGGAAAGCCAATCTACAACGCAGTCGTTTGGCAATCAAGGCAGACATCTGCAATTTGTGATGACCTAGTTGAGAAGGGATATAAAGCTTTATTTCAGAAAAAAACCGGCTTGCTCATTGACGCCTATTTCTCAGGAACAAAAGTGAAATGGATTCTTGATCATGTAGAAGGTGCACGTGAGCGAGCTGAAAAAGGAGAGCTATTATTTGGAACCATGGACACATGGCTCATCTGGAAACTCTCAGGAGGAAAAGCCCATGTGACCGATTACTCAAACGCCTCTAGAACGCTTCTCTACAATATCTATGATTTATCCTGGGACGATGAACTTCTAGAAATTTTAGATATCCCAAAAGCGATGCTTCCTGAAGTGCGGCCCTCTTCTGAAGTCTATGCTCATACTGTTGACTATCACTTCTTCGGTGAGTCTGTGCCAATTGCTGGGGCTGCGGGCGATCAGCAGGCGGCCCTCTTCGGCCAGGCCTGCTATGAAGAGGGAATGGCGAAAAATACGTACGGTACCGGCTGCTTCATGCTGATGAATACCGGTGAGAAGGCTGTTACTTCCAGTCATGGTTTGCTCACAACAATTGCCTGGGGTCTTGATGGCAAGGTTGAATATGCTTTAGAAGGAAGTATTTTTGTCGCAGGTTCAGCGATTCAGTGGCTTCGTGATGGCTTACGGATGATTAAAGATGCAGCCCAAACGGAAGAGTATGCAACAAAGGTCGCTTCAACAGAAGGTGTCTATGTCGTGCCAGCCTTCGTCGGGCTCGGAACCCCGTACTGGGATAGCGATGTTCGTGGGGCTGTGTTTGGTTTAACAAGAGGAACCTCAAAAGAGCATTTCATCCGGGCCACACTCGAAGCCTTAGCTTATCAAACGCGTGATGTCGTCGGAGCAATGGAAGCCGACTCTGGAATTCAACTGAAGAAACTTCGAGTCGATGGTGGGGCAGTTCATAATCAATTCCTCATGCAATTTCAAAGTGATATTCTTAATGTACCCGTGGAGCGGCCAATTATTAGCGAAACAACCGCTTTAGGCGCTGCATATTTAGCGGGGCTCGCCGTAGGCTATTGGAAAAACAAAGAAGAAATTTCAAAACAGTGGGAATTCGATTGCACATTTATGCCCCAACTTGCAGAGCAACAGCGTGATTCACTGTACGAAGGCTGGAAAAAAGCAATTCAAGCCGCGCTGATGTTTAAATAGACTAATGACTTTCGCGTTAGTCTCATGTATACTAGACATAAGTTAATACACGGTAGGAGAAACGGAGAGACCACAAGAGGCCTTTTATCTTTTTTTGAGATAGGGGCGGCTTTTGTGGTCTCTTTTTTGTTGTTTTCTTTGGATTGTTCAAAAAGGGATGATTTTTACCTCTTTGGGTAATCTTTACAACGTGATTTATTCTAAAAGGGGGAAACGAGTATGACATTTTCAAGTACAAAGCGAGCTTCCATCATTACAAAGATGGAGGAGCAACGATACGATATATTGATTATTGGTGGAGGAATTACAGGAAGCGGGATTGCCCTTGATGCGACAACACGTGGAATGAAAACGGCCTTAGTCGAGATGCAGGACTTCGGTGCAGGCACCTCAAGTCGTTCAACTAAGCTTGTTCACGGGGGTCTTCGTTATTTAAAGCAATTTGAAGTGAAAATGGTTGCTGAGGTGGGAAAGGAAAGAGCCATCGTTTATGAAAATGGCCCCCATGTGACAACACCAGAATGGATGCTTTTACCACTTCATAAAGGTGGTACGTTCGGCAAATTTTCAACATCAGTAGGCTTACGTGTGTATGACTATCTAGCAGGTGTTAAACGCAGTGAGAGACGGTCCATGCTTAGCTTAGAAAAAACAAAGCAGCTTGAGCCACTTTTAAAGCAAGAAGATTTAAAAGGTGGCGGCTATTATGTTGAATACAAAACAGATGACGCCCGCTTAACAATAGAAGTTGCAAAAAAAGCGAGTGAGAACGGAGTAACGGCGTTAAACTATGCGAAAGTCGAGTCATTTATTTATGAGGAAAAAAAGATAGTTGGTGCCATTATCGTTGACCAGTTCACAAAGAAATCATTCCGTGTGTATGCGAAGAACATTGTGAATGCAGCCGGCCCATGGGTTGATACACTTCGCGAGCAAGACGGTTCAAAAAAAGGGAAGTCATTGCAACTAACGAAAGGGATTCACGTGGTTATTGACCAAAAGCGTTTTTCCTTGAAGCAAGCATGTTATTTTGATACTCCAGATGGACGAATGGTGTTTGCGATTCCAAGAGACGGAAAAACCTATGTAGGGACAACAGATACCGTCTATAAAGGTGATGTGGCACACCCTCGTATGACAGCAAGTGACCGCCAATATGTACTAGATGCGATTAATTTTATGTTTCCGACGGTCAAGATGAAGATTGAGGATATCGAATCAAGCTGGACCGGCCTTAGACCATTGATTCATGAGGACGGTAAAGACCCTTCTGAAATATCGCGAAAAGATGAAATTTGGACTTCGGATTCAGGGTTAATTACAATTGCAGGTGGAAAGTTGACTGGTTACAGAAAAATGGCGGAAATGGTCGTCAATCAAGTAGCAAAAAGCTTTCAGGAAGAAGAGAATATATTATTTTCACCAAGCCAAACAAAGGATATGCCGATTTCTGGAGGAGATGTGGGTGGTGCAGCAAACTTCGCAACTTTTGTGAAAGAGAAGGTGAAAGCAGCTGAAGCGATTGGACTTGCTAAAGATGAAGCAGAAAAACTTGTACGTCGTTATGGCTCCAACATTGATCGTGTTCTTCACTACGCTAGTGAATATAAGAAACTCGGAATTACTGGTCTAAATTTATTCGTATTTTTGCAAGTCACTTACGCTATCCACGAAGAAATGGCTGCTACACCAGTTGATTTCTTTATTCGTCGAACAGGTGCCTTGTTCTTTGATATTGCTTGGGTGCGTCAGTGGAAACAAGATGTCATTTCCTTTATGGAGATTGAGTTTGACTGGACAGCCGAGCAAAAAAACCAATTCGAGCAAGAGCTAGAAAGGCACATCCATGATGCAGTCGTACCCCTAGAAGCGGAATAAGTCGTGATTGGACAATTTTGCGAGGAGTAAAGCTTGGTATCTGGGCATCCTAAAAAGGCAACCCCATTAATGCAGGAGGTGCCAGACATGAAAGTATGGGTAAGCTGTTTGCTAACGGGCGTTGTTCTTTTGACAGGGTGTAACGACCAGGAAACACCGCAAGCTCAAAATGTAAATATCGATCAAATCACGTATGGCCTACTTGGACCAGGACCAGCAAATTACCACGGGATTCAAAAGTTGCCAACCTACCGCAGCCAAGGGGAAGAAAATACAACGGGTACTAGCTTTCGTAAGATGAATGCTAACCGTCAGGATTTAGGGGACGATCAATTGACGATTCACGAGATCGTTGAAAATGACTCACCCTTTAAAGCGGGAATGGTTATAATTGCAGGTAGTCATGCTTGGGTGAATATTACACCCCCAAGTGACATGGAACCTAACGAGAAAAAGAAAAAACTCAGTGCACTACGTCAGGAATTAACACAGAAAATTCCACGTTACCAAGTGCATCTTCGTGATAACTCAAAAAGCTCTTAGCGCGAATGGCGCTAAGAGTTTTTTTAAAATCAGTGAAGGGAGATTTCCCGTCCCCTTGAATCAGATCTACCCTCGACGTCGTGATGTTTGCTGAATGGGGTCCCATACACTATTGAACGGGGGGGAATAGGCTAAGTCTAGATCCTCAAGCTGAGTCATCGTCATCCGAGCAAACAAAGCGGTTGAGAGCACATCAATTCGTTTATCAACGCCCCTTTTCCCAATGACCTGGGCCCCGAGAAGTTGTTCGGTCTTTTCATGATAAAGTAAACGTACCGTTAATTTGTCTTTGTCAGGATAATACCCTGCGACATGTGGCATTTCCGCTTGAATACTTTTAAAAGGATAGCCGAGTTTCTCAATTTCCTGCGAGGGTAAGCCTGTACTCGCAAGCGTTAAGTCAAAGAATTTAATAATGTACGTGCCGACCATGCCTTGGAAAGGACGGGTTTTGCCAATCATGTTTAAACCGGCTAAACGCCCTTGCTTGTTGGCATGAGTCCCAAGCGGGAAGTAGTCGGCCTTTTCTTTGATACGATGGTATTGCGTTGCACAATCACCCGCTGCGTAGATATCAGGCAGATTGGTTTCCAAATAGGCATTCACCTGGATTGCCCCACTAGCTTGAAGGTGAATGCCTGTTCCATCTAAAAATTCAGTATTAGGTTGAATTCCAATGGCGACAAGGACAAAGTCGGCCTCGAATTCCTCTTGATCCGTAAGAACGGAGTTGACGTGGTCTGTTCCTATAAATTTCTCGACGGACTGGTTAAGCACAACGTTCACCCCGTGTTTATGTGCTTCATCATGAATCAATCCACCAAGCTCTTTATCAAAGCTTTTTGCTAATTGTGGCGAGCGTTCAATAATAGTCACTTGTTTTCCCAGATTAATGAAGTTTTCTGCCATTTCTAGTCCAACTGCTCCGCCACCTATGATGACAATGTTCTTAACCTCTTTTTGCAAATCGTTAAGAATCGCCTCGGCATGTGGGATTGTTTTAACGACGTGAATACCTTGCAAACCGATTCCCTCAATCTCAGGAACAATAGGACGAGCCCCAGTCCCGATGAGGAGTCTGTCGTAGGTAATTTCAAAACCATCTCCGCTCACTGTTTTCGCTTCGGGGTTGATAGCTTTTACTTCATGATTAATCCGCGCGTCGATGCCATGCTTTTCACGGTAGGTATCGACTGTTCTGGCAATGAGCTTGTCGGGCTTTTCTATGACACCGCCTACATAATAAGGAATTCCGCACTGCGCGTAAGAATACACCTCACCCTTTTCGAGGACGATGACCTCAGCTTGTTCTTCATTTCGAACGATTTGCATGGCTGCACTCATGCCGGCTGCGTCGCCACCAATAATTACATATCTCATCTCTAACACCTCTTTATAGCAATCATATTCACACTATTCCCGAAAAATAGAAAAACAATCCTTAGCCAGAATAGACTTAAATGGCCCTCACATTGACCCGCCCCCGCCCATATACTATAATTAGACCGTTATGGACTGGAAATATTAATGAGGTGAAAGCCGTGTTTGATCGTTTGCAATCGTTAGAAGACCGCTACAATCGTTTAAATGAATTATTGAGTGACCCGGATGTTATCAGTGATTCAAAGAAATTACGTGAATTCTCGAAAGAACAATCTGACCTTGAGGAAACAGTGCTAGCGTATCGTGAATATAAAGACGTGAGTGAGCAACTTAAGGATTCAAAGGCGATGCTTGAAGAAAAGCTCGATGATGAAATGTATTCGATGGTTAAAGAAGAAATCGATGAGCTATCAACAAGCCGAGAGGATCTTGAAGCACGTTTGAAAATTCTTTTGCTTCCAAAGGACCCGAATGATGATAAGAATGTTATCGTTGAAATTCGTGGTGCAGCGGGTGGCGACGAGGCGCAGTTGTTTGCTGGTGACCTTTATAAAATGTATAGTCGCTTTGCAGAAGCGCAAGGCTGGCGTTCGGAAGTCATTGAGTCGACATCAACAGAGCTTGGTGGCTTTAAAGAAATCATCTTCATGGTCAACGGAACAGGAGCGTACTCAAAGCTTAAGTATGAAAATGGTGCGCATCGTGTGCAACGTGTTCCGTCAACGGAATCTGGTGGACGCATTCATACATCTACAGCGACGGTTGCCGTTTTACCAGAGGCAGAGGAAGTCGAAGTCAACATTCATGAAAAAGATATTCGCGTGGATACCTTCACTTCAAGTGGCCCAGGAGGACAATCGGTTAATACGACGATGTCTGCTGTTCGCTTAACACATATTCCTACAAATACAGTGGTCTCGTGTCAAGATGAGAAATCGCAAATCAAGAATAAGGAAAAGGCAATGAAGGTTCTTCGTGCCCGTGTGTATGACAAGATTCATTCAGAAGTTCAAGCAGAGTATGACCAAAATCGTAAGCTTGCTGTTGGAACAGGTGATCGCTCTGAGCGGATTCGTACGTATAACTTTCCACAAAGTCGTGTGACGGACCATCGTATCGGCTTAACCCTACAAAAGCTTGATCAAATTCTTCAAGGAAAACTTGATGAAATCATTGAACAGCTTATTATGGAAGAGCAATCCGAGTTAATGAAGCAGGCGGAAGAATAAGATGACGTCCAAGACAATTTACGAAGCCCTTCACTGGGCTTCTTCTTTTTTAGAAGAACGGAATCTCGAACCACCTGCAGCCGAGTTGTTAATTCGTCATCATTTACAAGTGAGTAGAACGGAACTATTTATGCGTTACCGTGACGCCATTACACCTGAGTTTTTTGAGCGTTACGAAAAGGACGTATTGACATATGCAAGTGGAGTCCCAGTTCAGCATATTATTGGTTATGAGGATTTTTACGGTCGACGTTTTAAGGTAAATAAAGATGTTTTAATCCCACGACCAGAAACAGAGGAGCTTGTTCTCGCAATTTTAGAGGAAAAGAAAAAGCTGTTTGCAATAGAACCCGTCCATCTCGTTGATATCGGCACGGGGAGTGGGGCAATTTCAGTAACAATCGCACTTGAGGACCCAGCAATCCATGTTCGTGCAGTGGATATATCCCAAAGTGCCTTACGTGTTGCTAGAGCCAACGCTAGTGCTCTCGGTGCAGACATAACCTTTTTCGAAGGAGATTTATTACAGCCATTACTTGATTTGAACGAAAAGGTTGACATTGTTGTCTCAAATCCACCTTATATCCCACTTCATGAAGAAAAAGAGTTAGCGACACATGTCCGAGATCACGAACCCCATCTCGCTTTGTTTGGTGGGGAGGATGGGTACGACTTATATCGTCGTATGATTGAGCAGCTTCCTAGCGTTCTGCGGTGCAAAGCATTAGTTGGATTTGAAGTTGGTGCCGGTCAAGGAAAAACGGTACGAAAAATGCTAGAGGTCGCCTTTCCTCGTGCAACAACCGAGATTCGTGAAGACATCAATCGCAAGGACCGAATCGTTCTAGCTTATGGAGATATGACGATTTAAATAAAATTTAGAATGCTAGGTTTAAGTTCGTACCGTTCTGTCCACAATGAGTGGTGAAGGGGCGGTGCGAAAACAATGAAATCAAATGTTATTATCTATCTATTATTCTCTTTTTTCGTTTTATTAGTTAGTTGGGAGTCGCAAAATGCACAAGCTGTGGCTACACTTCATCAGGAGGTTAGTCAAGATGATGCCATTCGTCTCCGGATATTAGCAAATAGTGATTCCATTAAAGATCAAGTACTGAAAAGAGAGATTCGTGATGAAGTCAACAAGGCCATTACTAAATGGGTGACGGATATCGCTGATTTAGAAGAAGCGAAAGTAACGATAAAAAACAATCTTCCAAGGATTGAGACGATTGTTCAAGAAGAATTAGCGAAGCAAGGATTAAGTCAAAGCTTCACGGTTTCCTTTGAGGATGTTCAATTTCCGACAAAGATTTATGGTAATATTGTTTATCCAGCAGGCTCGTACCAAGCTGTACTAATTACACTTGGCGAAGGAAACGGAGAAAATTGGTGGTGCGTTCTATTTCCTCCTCTATGCTTTTTAGATATGGCAAATGGAGAAGCAGTCGAGGCAGAGGAAGTTGCTGATGAAGAGCCCCAGCAGCTAGCGACAGAGCAGGGGGAAGAAGTCGAAGTGAAGTTCTTTGTTGTCGAGTTTTTCTCAAGCCTTATCGACCGAATAAAAGGAGCTTAAAGGGCACTGAAAAACCCCTTGAAAGCATTTCGAGGAAGCGCAATGGCTCCGCACATCGCTCGCCCAACTATGAAAAACCATTCATAGCAGGACTTTCAAAAAATGCGACACTTCGCACATTGCAAAAAGGACACTGAAAAACCCGCACTTTTTCAGTGTCCTTGGGTATAACTTGTCCAAGCCTCGCATAGATATCAACCAATGGATATCAGAGGAGTGATGAAGATGAGTATCGTCGTCAGAAAATTAGAGAATAAGGATTTGCTACCCATACAACGGTTATTAGCGAAGGCCGGTTTAACAGAGGATGGCCTTGACCAGCATGTAACCCAATTTCTCGTTGTCGAGGATGAACAAGCAGAAATTATTGGAACCGTAGGGATTGAACAATACAATGAGTATGGTTTATTACGGTCCCTTGTGTTAAATTCACCGATTTGGAATGGTCAGCTTAGCCTTGAATTTTTACAAGTGACATTAGCATATGCCTCGGATCAAAATATATCTAAAGTGTTTCTTTGTGCAAAAGGCACCAATCCACTTTTTCAACAATTAGGGTTCAAGGAGTTACAAGCGGCCGCTGTCCCGTTAGATATCCAGCGTTCTGCGCATTATCAGCAAAATACTGGACCGAATACGAGAGTTTGGGCCTGTGAATTAGCGGATAACTCTGTGAATAAGTTCTAAAATCGATAAGTTACCAACAAGTTATCCACAAGAGTGGATAACTTGTTTTTCTTGTGTTGATGTAACCCTTATGGAAGGATTGATTGTATTTAGAATGATGAGAGAAGAAAAACCTTTTTAAAAGGCGCTTTTCGTCGAATATTTGTCGTTTATTTGACAACGGTAGACAAGGCTAGCAAAATGAAAGTGATAGGAGAGATGAACGATGAGTTATAAACAGACAAAAATTTGGACTGTGGATAACGTTGGGAGTAGATCGTCAAGACCCCCTAATATAAAGGAAGCAGCCCTGTTGATAAAAAATGGCGATGTCGTTGCTTTTCCGACGGAGACGGTTTATGGACTTGGAGCGAATGCGTTAAGTGAAGAGGCGGTACAGGGAATATTTACTGCAAAGGGAAGGCCGAGCGATAACCCTTTAATTGTCCACATTGCTGCTCAAAATCAATTAGAAGATCTCGTTCTCGACATTCCAGAAAAAGCAAAAGTACTCATGAACTCGTTTTGGCCGGGACCACTAACAATTATTTTTCGGAAGAAAGATACTCTTGCCAGAGCAGTGACGGCAGGCTTAGAGACAGTCGGAGTGAGAATTCCCAACCATCCAGTTGCTTTGGCGTTGTTAGAGGAGGCGGGAGTACCTGTTGCTGCGCCAAGTGCAAATCTCTCAGGGAAGCCAAGTCCAACGACTGCTAAGCATGTGTTTGATGATTTAGCTGGTCGGATTGCCGGCGTAGTGGATGGTGGTGTAACTGGAGTCGGCCTTGAATCGACGGTGTTGGATTGTTCACAAGAAAGACCAATAATGTATCGCCCTGGTGGTGTGACAAAGGAAGAAATTGAAGCGGTGATTGGGTGTATTGATGTTGACCCCGCGTTAGTCACAAAGAGTCAAACCCCGAAATCACCAGGGATGAAGTACACACATTATGCCCCAAAAGCAACTCTCATTTTAGTAGAGGAACTAGAGGATCTTCAAAAGCACATTGATGAAGCAAGAGCGCAAGGAAAGAAAGTTGGAGTCTTAACGACGTCAGAGGGATCGAGTAATTATCAAGCTGATGTGGTCATTAGCTGTGGTACGCGCTACGATCTTTCAACCGTTGCTGCTCAATTATTTGGATGCTTACGTGACTTTGATAACCAAGAGATTGATTTAATCCTATCTGAAGTTTTCCCTGAAGAAGGAGTTGGTGCTGCGATCATGAACCGTTTAAACAAAGCAGCAGGAGGACATATTATTAAAGGATAGACAGCCTGTTTTTTAGATAGGTTGTCTATTTTTTCTTGGACTTGCATAGATTGAAATAGCATGTTCAAGGAGTGGGTAGGGATGAATGAGTTTATAACATTGTTCATTATGGCTGGGGCACTTGGGATGGATGCCTTTTCCATTGCGCTTGGAATGGGAATGCTTGGGCTACGCTTAAGACAAATCTTTTATATTGGTGTGACAATCGGGGTTTTTCATATTGTTATGCCGTTAGTAGGCATTGCAGCTGGGAAAGTACTCTCAACATATTTTGATATGATTGCGACCTTTATCGGCGGTGGGTTGTTATTTATCATTGGCTTACAAATGGTTGTCTCCTCCTTAAAGTCAGAGGACGCGTCGCTTGTTAAGCCAGTTGGTTGGGGGCTGTTTTTCTTCGCAATTAGCGTCAGTTTAGATAGCTTTTCAGCTGGATTGAGCTTAGGAATGCTCGGTGCCAAAACCGTCATTACCGTTGCGATGATCGGGGTTATGAGTATGATTCTTTCATGGCTTGGATTATTGATGGGAGCAAGATTTCAACATTATATTGGGTCTTACGGAGAGGTACTTGGAGGCTGCATATTGATTGGATTTGGCATTAAATTATTCCTGCCGCATTAGCATTAGCTCCTATACAGTTTTCGAAATGAGTATGATAAGATGATAAAAAGAGATAAAGATAAGCAAGTGGAGTAAACGTCTACATGAAAGGCAGTAAAGAGTTATGAAGAAAGGACGTAGGTCATGGCAGAAAAGCGTGTGCTGTTTGTATGTACTGGAAATACATGTCGAAGCCCGTTAGCGGAGGCGCTTTTGCGAGAAAAGGCAGGTGACTCGGTTGAGGTGAAATCTGCTGGAGTCCAAGCCTTTCCAGGTGAATCAGCCTCTGAAGGGACAAGACGTGTACTAGAGAAGCGTGGCATTACCCTTCAGCATCAAGCTCAAATGGTTACCGCTGAGTTAGTGGAATGGGCAGATTTGATTTTAACGATGACAGTAAGCCATCGTGATTTGGTCGTTCAACATTATCAAAATAATGCGGATAAGGTGTATACCTTAAAAGAATATGCGGGCAAGGATGACTTAGATATTAGTGACCCGATTGGTGGTCCGCTAGAGGCCTACGAAAAAACGGCTCAGGAAATTGAACAAAGCATCAAGGTTGTTATCAAGAATGATTAGAAGACAGGCGAGAGGGGAAAAACGATCCATGTAGGGAGCGAAAATACCGACAAAGGATGCGTAAAAAGCTTCCATTGGGGCGTCTTGAAGACCAAGTAAAGCAGGTCGGTTTAATTCATAATATCGAACCAGGCATAGAGATTGAAAGAAATAATTAAACAATTTACAATTTAAAAAAGTGAATGTTTCAAACAAGCAGAACGTTCATACAAAAAGTGAGGAATAAATATGAAGATAGCACTAGCCTCTGACCACGGGGGAATGAATATTAAAGAAGAGATAAAGGAATTATTAGAAGAGAACGGCTACGAGTACGAGGATTTTGGTTGTGATTGCACAACCTCTGTGGATTATCCGGATTATGCGCTTCCTGTTGCAAAGAAGGTTGCTGATGGTGAGTTCGATCGAGGGATTCTTATTTGTGGAACTGGCATTGGCATGTCAATTGCTGCGAATAAGGTAAAAGGGATTCGCTGTGCGCTTGTTCATGACTTATTCAGCGCAAAAGCAACACGCGAGCATAATGATAGCAATGTATTATCCATGGGGGAACGCGTCATTGGTGGAGGTTTAGCGCGCGAAATTGCGAAAGTTTGGCTAGAAACAGAATTCCAAGGCGGTCGTCATGCGAACCGTGTAGGAAAAATTTCAAGCTATGAAGCGTAACAAAATCAGGAGGGTGCTTTTATTATGAGCCTGTCACAAGAATTGATTATGGCACAAGTAAAGCAAGCGGTTCAGGATTTACATAAAGTGATGCCTTTAACTGACGAGGTATTGCTCGTCGTTGGGACAAGCACGAGTGAGGTCATTGGCTCCCATATCGGGTCGAATGGATCTCATGAAGCAGCAGAGGCTATTTTCTCGGCATTAACAGATATTCAAGCCGAAACAGGGGTTCATTTTGCTTTTCAATGCTGTGAGCATTTAAATCGTGCGCTTGTATTGGAAGAAGACGCTGCAAAGAAACGCGGCTACGAACTCGTTTCCGCGATTCCTATTCGAAAAGCGGGTGGTGCGATGGCAACCTATGCGTTTTCGAAATTGGAGAAACCGGTCCTTGTTGAGGCAATTAAAGCGGATGCGGGAATTGATATTGGTGACACATTAATCGGTATGCATTTAAAACCAGTTGCTGTCCCCGTTCGTAGTGAGGTTCGATCGATTGGAGAGGCCCATTTAACGATGGCCATAACTCGACCAAAATTAATTGGTGGCGTTAGAGCTGTATATGAGCAAAATTGCGGAACATGAATGATTTTTGTAAATTTCATTAAATAATACGGAAATTCATTGAATGATGTGGTACTATATAATCGAAAAGATATAAAAACGAGATAAAATCCGAATGGTTCGGTTTAATTGAAAGGGGAAAGAGAATGGAAAACTTAAAGAAACAAGACCCGAAAGTGTTTGCCGCAATTCAACAAGAGCTTGGACGTCAACGTGATAAAATTGAGCTAATTGCTTCAGAAAACTTTGTTAGTGAAGCGGTTATGGAAGCTCAAGGTTCTGTGCTAACAAACAAATATGCAGAAGGATACCCGGGTCGTCGTTATTATGGTGGCTGTGAGTATGTTGATATTGCTGAAAATATCGCGCGCGACCGTGCAAAAGAAATCTTCGGTGCAGAGCATGTTAATGTTCAACCGCATTCAGGCGCACAAGCAAACATGGCCGTGTATTTCACAATCTTGAACCAAGGTGACACTGTTTTAGGAATGAACTTATCTCATGGTGGTCACTTAACGCACGGTAGTCCAGTAAACTTCAGTGGCGTTCAATACAACTTTGTAGAGTATGGTGTGGATAAAGAAACGAAACAAATCGATTACGATGTTGTTCGTAACTTAGCACTAGAGCACAAGCCGAAGTTAATCGTGGCAGGGGCAAGTGCTTACCCACGTGCAATTGACTTCAAGAAATTCCGTGAAATTGCTGATGAAGTTGGCGCGTACATGATGGTTGATATGGCACACATCGCTGGTTTAGTTGCGGCAGGACTGCATCAAAATCCAGTTCCACATAGTCACTTTGTTACTACAACAACGCACAAGACATTACGTGGACCTCGTGGCGGAATGATTTTCTGTGAAGAGCAATTTGCCAAAGCGATTGATAAGTCAATTTTCCCTGGGATCCAAGGTGGACCGCTTATGCACGTGATCGCAGCAAAGGCTGTGGCATTTGGTGAAGTGTTAACAGATGAGTTCAAAACATACGCTGGAAATATTATCTCAAATGCAAAGCGTTTAGGCGAAAAACTTACGAGTGAAGGCATTAACCTCGTATCGGGCGGAACAGATAACCATCTTCTCCTTCTTGACCTACAATCCCTTGGCTTAACAGGAAAAGTAGCAGAGCATGCATTAGATGAAGTTGGCATTACAACAAACAAAAACACAATTCCATTCGACCCACAAAAGCCATTTGTTACAAGTGGTATTCGTATCGGTACAGCAGCGGTTACATCACGTGGCTTAGACGGCGAAGCAATGGATGAGCTTGGCGCGATTATTGCGTTAACATTAAAGAACGTCGACAATGCCGAGAAGCAAGAAGAAGCGCGGAATCGCATTGAAGCATTAACGGCTAAGTTCCCAATGTACCCAAATATCTCTTATAGCTAATAGTGTTCAAAATCAGAAGAAGCCTGGCGCGAAGCAGGCTTCTTTTTCGTTAATAGGGAAATAATAAGCGGACAGACTTGATTGACACGAGCTTTTTCTGTAAAATCTCTAAGGATAGAACTACAGATTGTATCCTAAAGAACAGGATCTAAAGACGAAAAGGAGTTTTACAATGAGCAAAGTATTTGTGTTTGACCATCCTCTCATTCAGCATAAGCTAACCTATATCCGCGATAAATCAACAGGTACGAAAGAATTCAGAGAACTAGTTGATGAAGTTGCAGGATTAATGGCGTTTGAAATCACACGTAATTTACCGGTACGTGATGTGACGGTAGAAACACCAGTAGGAACCGCGCATTCGAAAAAAATCGCCGGCAAAAAGCTCGGTCTTGTGCCAATCCTACGTGCAGGTCTTGGCATGGTTGACGGTATTTTACGAATGATTCCAGCCGCAAAAGTTGGACATGTCGGTTTATACCGCGACCCGGAAACTTTGCAACCAGTAGAATACTACGTAAAGCTGCCAACTGACGTGAGTGAGCGCGAATTTATCGTCATCGACCCAATGCTTGCTACAGGCGGTTCCGCCGTCGAAGCGATTAATAGCTTAAAGAAACGCGGCGCAAAAACGATTAAATTAATGTGTCTCGTTGCAGCCCCAGAAGGTGTGGCTACTGTCCAAAAAGCACACCCTGATATTGATATTTACCTTGCCGCCCTAGACGATAAGTTAAATGAAAAGGGCTATATCATCCCCGGCTTGGGTGACGCCGGCGACCGACTATTCGGAACAAAGTAATAGCGAAGCAGGAAAGCACTTCTTTGAGGAAGTGTTTTTTTTTGTATGGCTGCTGATAACCGGGGAGTTGCTGAAACATGGCCGGGAGTTGCTGAAAAGAGTCGGGAAGTTGCTGAAAAAGTGGGCGGAGTTGCTGAAAAGAGCCCGGAAGTTGCCGATAAAATGGCTGAAGTCGCCGAAAAGTTGGGGAAAGTTGCTGATAACCGTGGAGTTGCTGAAAAAGTGGACGGAGTTGCTGAAAAGAGCCCGGAAGTCGCCGAAAAGTTGGGGAAAGTTGCTGATAACCGTGGAGTTGCTGAAAAAGTGGGCGGGGTTGCTGAAAAGAGTCGGGAAGTCGCCGATAAAATGGCTGAAGTCGCTGAAAAGTTGGGGAAAGTTGCTGATAACCGTGGAGTTGCTGAAAAAGTGGACGGAGTTGCTGAAAAGAGTCGGGGAGTTGCTGAAAAAGGGGAGGGAGTTGCTGAAAAGAGCCCGGAAGTCGCCGAAAAGTTGGGGGAAGTTGCTGAGAACCGGGGAGTTGCTGAAAAAGGGGAGGGAGTTGCTGAAAAGAGCCCGGAAGTCGCCGAAAAGTTGGGGGAAGTTGCTGAGAACCGGGGAGTTGCTGAAAAAGGGGAGGGAGTTGCTGAAAAGAGCCCGGAAGTCGCCGAAAAGTTGGGGGAAGTTGCTGAGAACCGGGGAGTTGCTGAAAAAGGGGAGGGAGTTGCTGAAAAGAGCCCGGAAGTCGCCGAAAAGTTGGGGGAAGTTGCTGAGAACCGGGGAGTTGCTGAAAAAGGGGAGGGAGTTGCTGAAAAGAGCCCGGAAGTCGCCGAAAAGTTGGGGGAAGTTGCTGAGAACCGGGGAGTTGCTGAAAAAGGGGAGGGAGTTGCTGAAAAGAGCCCGGAAGTCGCCGAAAAGTTGGGGGAAGTTGCTGAGAACCGGGGAGTTGCTGAAAAAGGGGAGGGAGTTGCTGAAAAGAGCCCGGAAGTCGCCGAAAAGTTGGGGGAAGTTGCTGAGAACCGGGGAGTTGCTGAAAAAGGGGAGGGAGTTGCTGAAAAGAGCCCGGAAGTCGCCGAAAAGTTGGGGGAAGTTGCTGAGAACCGGGGAGTTGCTGAAAAAGGGGAGGGAGTTGCTGAAAAGAGCCCGGAAGTCGCCGAAAAGTTGGGGGAAGTTGCTGAGAACCGGGGAGTTGCTGAAAAAGGGGAGGGAGTTGCTGAAAAGAGCCCGGAAGTCGCCGAAAAGTTGGGGGAAGTTGCTGAGAACCGGGGAGTTGCTGAAAAAGGGGAGGGAGTTGCTGAAAAGAGCCCGGAAGTCGCCGAAAAGTTGGGGAAAGTTGCTGATAGCCGTGGAGTTGCTGAAAAAGCGGGCGGGGTTGCTGAAAAGAGGCCGGAAGTCGCCGATAAAATGGCTGAAGTCGCTGAAAAGTTGGGGAAAGTTGCTGATAACCGTGGAGTTGCTGAAAAAATGGGCGGAGTTGCTGAAAAGAGCCCGGAAGTCGCCGATAAAATGGCTGAAGTCGCTGAAAAGTTGGGGAAAGTTGCTGATAACCGTGGAGTTGCTGAAAAAGTGGACGAAGTTGCCGAAAAGAGCCCGGGAGTCGCCGATAAAATGGCTGAAGTCGCCGAAAAGTTGGGGAAAGTTGCTGATAACCGTGGAGTTGCTGAAAAAATGGGCGGAGTTGCTGAAAAGAGCCCGGAAGTCGCCGATAAAATGGCTGAAGTCGCTGAAAAGTTGGGGAAAGTTGCTGATAACCGTGGAGTTGCTGAAAAAGTGGACGAAGTTGCCGAAAAGAGCCCGGGAATTACCGGAAAATTACCAGAGGTCTCCGAAAAACCGTTCATTATAAAAATTCAGCTCTCAAAAGAGGATATTCTCGACTTGATATGGAATGACTTACTTACACACGAGAGGAGTTGGTTCAATGATTGAAAAACCGCATGGTAAACCCCGGTATTTAAAAAAGTTAGAGGCATTACTTCGAAGGACTCCTTCCGACCATCCTAGCTACCCCTTTATAAAAGAGCAACTGTCTAAAAGTGCATCTGGGTACAAGGGTGAGCAGAACCTATCCTTTTTTCTAAGCTTTCTCCCTGAAAAGGAATATCATATTTTTCATGACCTTCGTTTACTTGATAAAGAACGCTACTTTCAACTAGATATTCTCATCCTTTCTTCTTCCTTTTGTCTCATCCTCGAAGTCAAAAATATTGCAGGCACTTTATATTTCGACCCTCATTTTCATCAATTAGTGCGAACGTTTGAAGGAAGAGAAGAAGCATTTCCGGACCCAATAATTCAAATAACTAGACAAAAAAGACAATTAGAGGAATGGTTCCAATCAAAAAAGATAGCTGTTCCAATTGAAGCCCTGGTGGTTATTGCTAATTCATCTTCTGTAATCAGAACTACTACAGAAAACCAACACCTCTCTCAAACAATCTTGCGTCGTGACTTCCTTCCTCAAAAAATCACGGAGCTAGAACACACTTATCCAAAAAACTCTTAACACACAAACAAATCATCCGCATTAAACAACTACTTCATACCCATGACACCCCTTCAAATACACTTATCTTAGACCAATTTCGCCTAACAACAAAGGAATTAAGAAAAGGAATTTTCTGTTCGAAGTGTGGCTTTCTTCCGTTAGCCCGAGACTATGGATCATGGTATTGTCCCACTTGTAAACATAAAGACAAATTTGCACATATAAAGGCGCTCGAAGATTACGCATTATTAATTAAAACAACGATTACAAACTCTGATGCACAAGATTTTTTACAAATTACGAACCCTAATGTGGTAAAGCGAGTTCTCAAGTCTTTTAGTACATCCTTTGTAGGGATAAAAAAAGCACGCACTTATATACTTGAGTAAGAGAAGTCGAATGAAGTTGCTGATAAAATTGAAAAAATCGCCGAAAACCGGCTTAAAGTTGCCGAAACCCTGAACAAAGTCACCGAAAAAAACCTCGAAGTTGCTGAAATCCAGAAAAAAATTCTTAAACCCCATCCAAACCACACAAAAAAACCTTCATACATGAAATAAACTTCTTCTACTCATACTAATCTTTAACATCGGTGAACGGGAGGAGATTTTGTTGCCTAAAAGATATTGGTTAAGCCTCATTATATTAATAACTATTTTGCTTCCAGTTTTGCAAGTGGAGGCTGCTGTTTTCCCGGATTATCCAGTTTATTCACTGCCTGCTTCACCAGATAGTAAAACGATTGTCATTGTCACCACAGACGGTGAAGTAAGGGTAGAGGAAGTCGCCAAACAAGTGAAAGAAAGTATTCCGACAAGTAATGTACGAAAAGTATTTAACCGCATATATAATGGTTTTTCTATAGAGATCTCAGAAAGTGAACTTAATCTGCTTGAAAGTTTAGAACATATTGAACGTATTGATAAAATGGCGTTTTATCAAACCAATCTTGACAGTAGTGTACCGTTTATAGGTGGCGGTGAGGTGAGCCGCTTAGTAGACGAGGATGGGACGCATCTTACTGGAAAAGGTGTGAAGGTCGCAGTCATTGATACAGGTATTGATTATCGTCATCCGGACTTAAAGGCTAACTATAAAGGAGGATATGATGTTGTCGATTATGACCATGACCCAATGGAAACAACGTCAGCTCAAGGACCTCCTACACTTCACGGAACACATGTTGCGGGGATCATTGCCGCAAATGGCCAAGTAAAAGGAGTCGCACCTGAAGCTGAAATATATGCGTATCGTGCGCTTGGTCCGGGCGGTCAAGGAACAACAGAGCAAGTGATTGAAGCGATTGAAAAAGCAATTGAAGACGGAGTAGACGTCATTAATCTTTCACTCGGAAATACGGTCAATGGTCCAGACTGGCCAACAAGTGTTGCTCTAGATAAAGCCGTTGAGGAAGGCGTCATCGCAGTTACATCGAACGGTAACAGCGGACCGAAAATGTGGACGGTTGGTTCACCTGGGACATCTACAAAGGCTATATCTGTTGGCGCCTCAGCCCCTCCGATAAAAATACCATATTTAACGATTTTCAAGGAAGAAAAGGAGCTTGAACTATTCCCGATAGGTGGCACTCTTCCATGGTCCTTAAAGCGTGACTTCCCCCTCATTGATGGTGGGTACGGAAGAAAAGAAGAACTAGACGAAGTGAAGGCAGAAGGAAGTATTCTGTTAGTGAAACGAGGAAGAATACCATTTACAGATAAAGCGCGATATGCAGAAGCGGCAGGTGCCAAGGGTTTAATTATTTATAACAATCTCCCTGGTGCGTTTGTTGGCTCAGTCGAAGGTGGGGTGAGACTTCCAGTTGTTAGCGTCTCTCAGGAAGACGGGGAGTGGTTACAAGAAATAGTTACTGATAGTAAGGATTCCGTTCAATTACGAACCATTTATCGTGAAAAAGAAGACTTTATTGCCCCATTTAGCTCAAGAGGACCTGTTACACAGACATGGGAAGTGAAGCCAGATTTGGTGGCACCTGGCGTATCCATCGATAGTACCGTTCCGAATGGATACCTTGGCTTAAATGGGACAAGTATGTCAGCACCACATGTGGCAGGAGCTGCAGCGTTAATAAAGCAGGCGCATCCGAAATGGTCACCCGAACAAGTAAAAGCAGCATTAATGAATACGGCTAAAAAGCTTGTAACAGAAGATGGCAATCCTTATCTTCCTCACGAACAAGGAGCTGGACGAATTCAGGTGGATAAAGCGATTGCAGCAACAACCTTAGTATCACCGGGAGCCATCACGTTTGGAAAGTGGACAAAACAAGATCCAAGAGAAAAACGTCACGTCTCATTTACAATTGAAAATCATGATGACGTCACCAGAACATACCATGTTAAGCCACCTTTTGATATTCCGGATGGCTTGCAATGGAAGGTGCCTTTTTCAACAACGATAGCACCAGGAGACAAAAAGGATGTAACCGTAACGGTGGATCTCCTCCCTTCTGTACTAGCCGAAGGGATACATCACGGACAGATCGAAGTCGAAGGTGGAGCCGATATTATTTCAATTCCTTTTGTTTTCTTCATTGAGGAACCAGATTACCCGCGCATTATGGCTTTTAATTTCGGCCATGGCGATATAGAAAACTCCTATCGTTATGAGATGTACTTGCCTGGTGGGGCGGAGGAAGTTGGCATTGCTTTGTACGATCCTGATACGTTTGAATTTATTACTTTTCTTGATGTGAAACGAGATGTTGGACGCGGTATGCTTGGTGGGGAATTTGAAAACCTAGACTTAGCAGACGGTGTGTATAAAGCACTCATTTTTGCTAAACAAGACGGAAAGGAGGACACGCTTGAGAGTTGGGTAACAATCGGAGCTGAGCTTCCTCCAGTAAGCCAAGGGAAAAGGGAATAAGCTAGCAATCAAGGCACTGAGTTTAGCTGCAATAAAAATTGCTAAGCTCTTGTCTTATTTTTTTTTGCTACTGTTCTTGTGAATAAAAAAACATCTGGAGATAATTGAAACATAACCCAGTAACTTAGTATGCTTTTTGTCAATAATGTGAACAATGCTTTATATCAAGTTTTCTTAAAAATTTTTAACATGGAAACGCATTGACACGAGGTATTGACCATAGTACGATTACAAAGGATATAATGGTAAGGGTTACATGTTTGTAGGTTTGCTTGAAGGGAGACGCGTTCATGTCTGAAAGAAAACGTAGCCCATGGCGAGCAATGGCACTAGTCTCAATCATCTCCTCATACATTGTTGGAAGTGTCCTTTCTGGTGTGTTTATAGGGATTTGGCTTGATAATCAATTTGACACGAAACCAATTTTCTTAATCGTGTCATTATTTACATGGCTTTTTGTTGGAGGCTACGGTGTTTACAAAGTAATTGAACCGTTTTTAGGAGACGATGGGTAATATGACTTCAATTGAAAGTAAAATGAAGCACTACTCGGTGACAGTAAGTATATTTACTTCGTTGTTTCTGGTTGGCTACTTGTTCTCCTCGTATCCAGATGTTTTCCTCGGTTTACTACTTGGTACAACAGCCGGTTTGTTTAATCTTTGGACAACCTATAGTAAGGCACAGGTTGTTGGAAGTGTAGCCGACAATGTAAAACAGCGTTCCATTTTCTCCTTTGTTGTTGCAGGTCTTGGTTTCATCATCCGAATTGGTGTGATTTTATGCAGTATATGGTTGGTTGCGAAGTTTCCTGACAACATCGAATTATTTGCAGTCATTACAGGGTTTTCCCTGATATATGTCATTATTATAGTAGATATGCTTATACAAATTGTTAGAAAGAGGTGAAATTATATGGATCATCATGCACCCATGAGGGATATTTTTGGCTTGACCTTTAATATGTCCACTGTACTCATGACAACAGTCGCGTGTCTTATCGTGTTTTTAATTTGTTTTATCGGAACACGGCGAATTGCTATGCGTCCCTCAGGAATGCAAAACTTTCTTGAATGGTTACTTGATTTTGTACGTGGCATTGTTAAAGCGAACATGAGTTGGAAAGTTGGCGGGCAGTTTATTGCATTAGCATTTACTCTGCTATTTTATACCTTTGTCGCGAATATGTTAGGTATTCCATTCGAACTCGTAAACAAAGAAACGCATGAAGTTTGGTGGAAATCACCAACATCAGATCCTGTTTTAACACTGACAATGGCTGTTTTGGTCGTTGTATTGACACATTACTACGGGATAAAAATTCGCGGGTTTGGCGAATACATTAAAGATTATATTCGACCAGTACCGTTTTTACTTCCCTTTAAAATTATTGAGGAATTTGCAAATACGTTAACACTAGGCATGCGTCTATTCGGTAATGTCTATGCAAAGGAAATCTTAATGGTTTTATTGGTTGGTCTGGGTACATCAAGCTTAATTGGTGGATTCGGTGCCATTCTGCCACTTGTTGTGTGGCAAGCATTTGGTATGTTCATTGGTTCAATTCAAGCGTTTATCTTTGCCATGCTTGCGATGGTTTACATGGCACATAAAGTTGAAAGTCACTAATTTTGGGTTACAACGCTCTTTTAGAGCACTAACATAAAAAATTAATATTAATCATAGGGAGGAAATTTATCATGTCATTATTAGGAGCTGCAATTGCAGCAGGTTTAGCAGCGATTGGTGGGTCAATCGCAGTAGCAATTATTGTTAAAGCAACATTAGAGGGCGTAGCGCGTCAACCAGAACTTAAAGGTACACTTCAAACACTTATGTTCATTGGTGTTCCTCTTGCGGAAGCTGTTCCGATTATCGCTATCGTTATCTCTTTCTTATTATTATTCCAATAATAGGAGTACATTCCACATTTTGTGGAGTGCCTATGTGTGAATGGCGATAGTGTTCTCTGAACCTTCGCCATTCCTTGTGTAGGATACAGTTAGAAACATTTGCATGTATGAAAAGTGACGTTAAATAAATAAAAACTACTTATTCTTCACATCCAGGAAAGGAGTGAATCCGCGTGTTTGAAAATATTGCATGGGGCTCTGCTCTCTATCAGTTGTTTGCATTTGTGATTTTATTAGTGTTACTAAATAAATTTGCGCTTAAGCCTCTTATGGGCGTTATGGAAAAGCGTGAGCAAATCATTAATGAGCAAATGGATACAGCGGAAAAGAACCGTAAAGATTCCGAAACGTTCATTGAACAACAACGTGCGGAACTTGAAAAGGCTCGTCAAGAAGCACAAGAGATTATTCAAGCGGCTAAGAAGCTTAGCGAGCAACAAGGTCAAGATATTATGAAAGCTGCAAGAGGCGATGCTGAAAGAATGAAAGAATCAGCAATTGCAGAAATTCAACGTGAGAAAGAGCAAGCTGTTGCCGCTCTTCGTGAGCAAGTAGCAAGTCTTTCTATTCTCATTGCAACGAAAGTTATTGAAAAAGAGCTAAATGCGACTGAGCAAGAAAAGCTCGTTCAGGAGTATCTTAAAGAGGTAGGCGAAGAGCTATGAGCAATCAAGCAGTAGCCAATCGTTATGCCGACGCCCTTTTTCAGCTTGCACTTGAAAAAGGCCTCCTCGATCAAGTTAATCAAGAACTTCAAGTCGTCAAAGAAGTCGTTCAAACGACACCAGCCTTTTCACAATTTCTTGGACATCCAAAAGTAACAACAGAACAGAAAAAAGCTTTTATTCAACAAAGCTTTAAACAAGCTGTTAGTGAAACAAGTTTAAATACACTTCTTTTGCTTGTTGAACGTAATCGAATTGATATTTTAGTAACAATGATTGATAAATTTAAAGCTTTATCTTTTGATGCACAGAACATAGCAGAAGCAACGGTGTATTCTGCACAACCTCTTTCAACAGAGGAAGAATCACAAATTGCTGATCTCTTTGCTAAAAAAGTAGGTAAAGAAAAATTAATAGTTAATAACGTCGTAAATTCAGACCTTCTTGGTGGCTTGAAAATACGAATTGGTGACCGCATTTATGACGGCAGTGTGAAAGCACAGCTTGATCGTCTCGAACGACAGCTCATTGCCGGTACACGTTAGTAGAAGATAGGGGTGAATGAAATGAACATCAAACCAGAGGAAATTAGCTCTCTTATTAAGCAGCAGATTGAAAGCTTTCAGTCTGATGTTCAAGTTCAAGATGTAGGAACTGTTATCCGTGTTGGTGACGGTATTGCCCTTGCCCATGGCCTTGAAAACGTTATGGCTGGCGAGCTTCTTGAATTTTCGAACGGGGTAATGGGGATGGCTCAGAACCTTGAGGAAAACAACATCGGGATTATTATTTTAGGACCATACACGGAGATTCGTGAAGGTGACGAAGTGAAACGCACGGGTCGCATCATGGAAGTTCCAGTAGGCGAAGAACTATTAGGTCGTGTGGTAAATCCACTAGGACAACCAATTGATGGTTTAGGTCCGATTGCAACAACAAAAACACGTCCAATTGAAAGTCCAGCACCAGGCGTAATGGATCGTAAATCAGTTCACGAACCACTTCAAACAGGAATTAAGTCAATTGACACAATGATTCCTATTGGTCGTGGACAACGTGAGTTAATTATCGGTGACCGTCAAACTGGTAAAACAGCGATTGCGATTGATACGATTCTTAACCAAAAAGACGAAGATATGATTTGTATCTATGTTGCGATTGGTCAAAAGGATTCAACTGTTGCAGGCGTTGTGGAAACACTTCGTCAACGTGGAGCACTTGATTATACAATTGTTGTTTCTGCGAGTGCTTCTGATCCAGCACCAATTTTATTCTTAGCTCCATACACAGGCGTTTCTATGGGTGAAGAATTCATGCATAACGGCAAGCATGTACTCGTTATTTATGATGATTTATCAAAACAAGCGGCTGCATACCGTGAGCTTTCATTATTATTACGTCGTCCTCCAGGTCGTGAAGCATTCCCAGGGGATGTATTCTATCTACATTCTCGTTTGTTAGAGCGTGCTGCAAAGCTTAGTGATGCAAAGGGTGGCGGTTCAATTACTGCACTTCCTTTCATTGAAACGCAAGCAGGTGACGTATCGGCGTATATCCCGACAAACGTAATTTCAATTACGGATGGTCAAATCTTCCTTCAATCAGATTTATTCTATTCAGGGGTTCGTCCAGCTGTTAACGCAGGTCTTTCTGTATCACGTGTTGGTGGTTCAGCGCAAATTAAAGCGATGAAAAAGGTATCAGGTACACTACGTCTTGACCTTGCTGCATACCGTGAGCTAGAAGCATTTGCTCAGTTTGGTTCTGATCTTGATAAAGCGACACAAGCGAAGTTAAATCGTGGACAACGTACGGTTGAAGTATTAAAGCAAGATTTGAACAAGCCAATTCCTGTTGAGAAGCAGGTTGCGATTATCTATGCTTTAACAAAAGGCTTCCTTGATGATATTCCAGTTGAAGATGTTCTTCGTTTTGAGTCTGAGCTATTCACATATTTAGACCATAACAAGAAAGACTTGCTTGCATCAATTCGCACAACTGGTAACCTACCTGATGAAGATCTTAACGCTGCGATTGCAGAGTTTAAGAAGGGCTTCGGGGTAACTAGCAAGTAATCAGTAATTAAATCCTCTTTTAACGGTTTTTGAATTGCCGTTTAAACAGGAGGATATAAAAAGCGTACCAGTTTTTGCGAAAAGGTGGTGAATCAAAATGGCTTCATTACGTGACATAAAAGGACGAATAACGTCAACGAAAAAGACAAAACAAATTACCAAGGCGATGCAAATGGTATCAGCTGCGAAATTGAATCGTGCACAAAACAATGCTCAGTCTTTCCAACCGTATACGGAGAAAATTCGTGAGGTGGTAGCAAGTATTGCAGGTGCAGGATCTGAGGCTTCTCACCCTATGCTAGTCGAACGTCCAGTTAAGAAGACAGGCTATATTGTCATCACGTCCGATCGTGGACTTGCTGGTGGGTATAACGCTAGTCTTATTCGTTCTCTTTTAGCGTCAATTAAAGACCGACACAAATCACCAGATGAGTACGGAATCGTCGTTATTGGTAAAATCGGTCGTGATTTATTTAAGAAGAGAAATCTTCCAATTATTCAAGAAGTAGTAGGGATTCCGGAACAACCGGAATTCAATGATATAAAGAATTTAGCTCGTACGACAGTTGAAATGTTTGCGGATGGAATCTTTGATGAATTATTCGTTTGGTATAATCACTTCGTCAGTCCTATTACACAAGAAGTGACTGAAACTAAGCTTTTACCACTTACGAATCTTTCTGAGGACACAAACAAACAATCAAGTGCAACGTATGAGTATGAGCCAAATGAACAAGTCATTTTAGAACGCTTATTGCCACAATATGCGGAAAGTTTAATCTTTGGTGCATTATTAGACGCAAAAGCAAGTGAATTTGGTGCACGGATGACAGCTATGAGTGCTGCGACAGATAATGCAACAGCACTTATTGACTCATTAACACTTTCATATAACCGAGCGCGTCAAGCGGCGATTACCCAGGAAATCACGGAAATTGTCGGTGGAGCAGCGGCATTAGAGTAGTGTAAGGTTTAGAAGGGTTCTGCTATGGGAACTCTTCTCCCTTTAAAACAATGGAACGAATGATGAGATATATTCCTAAAAATAGGGGGCGAAAAAATGAATACAGGTCGCATTACTCAAGTAATGGGTCCGGTTGTTGACGTAAAGTTCAAAAGCGGACAGTTACCACACCTCAACAATGCATTACGTATCGAGCAAAAAGGCTCGGATAAAAATGCAGTTGATGTAAATGTAACATTGGAAGTCGCATTGCACCTTGGGGACGATACGGTTCGTACGGTTGCAATGAGCTCAACAGATGGTCTTGTACGTGGAACAGATGTAGTTGACACAGGTACGGCAATTACAGTGCCTGTTGGGGAAGCTACACTTGGACGTGTATTTAATGTTTTAGGTGAGGCAATTGATTTAGGTGCTCCTGTCGCTGCAGATACTAGACGCGATCCGATTCACCGTCAAGCACCTAAATTTGAAGAACTTTCTACTTCAACTGAGATTCTTGAAACAGGAATTAAAGTTGTAGACTTACTTGCACCATACATTAAAGGTGGTAAAATTGGTCTTTTTGGTGGTGCCGGTGTAGGTAAAACAGTTCTTATCCAAGAATTAATTAATAACATTGCTCAAGAGCACGGTGGGATTTCGGTATTCGCTGGTGTAGGTGAGCGTACACGTGAAGGTAATGACTTATTCCACGAAATGACGGATTCAGGCGTTATCAAGAAGACGGCAATGGTATTCGGTCAAATGAATGAACCACCTGGTGCGCGTATGCGTGTTGCTTTATCTGGTTTAACAATGGCTGAGCATTTCCGTGATCGTGACGGACAAGATGTTCTTTTATTCATTGATAATATTTTCCGTTTCACACAAGCAGGTTCGGAAGTGTCTGCCCTTTTAGGCCGTATGCCTTCAGCTGTAGGTTACCAACCAACACTTGCTACGGAAATGGGTCAATTACAAGAACGTATTACCTCAACAAAAGTCGGTTCAGTAACATCGATCCAAGCGATTTATGTACCTGCCGATGACTATACGGATCCAGCTCCAGCAACAACGTTTGCTCACTTAGATGCAACGACGAACCTTGAGCGTAAATTATCAGAGATGGGTATTTACCCTGCGGTAGATCCACTTGCTTCAACATCTCGTGCGCTTTCTCCTGAGGTTGTTGGAGAAGAGCATTATGGTGTGGCTCGTCAAGTACAACAAACACTACAAAAGTACAGAGAGCTTCAAGATATCATTGCAATTCTTGGTATGGATGAGCTTTCTGAAGAAGATAAGTTAATTGTAGGACGTGCACGTCGTATTCAATTCTTCTTGTCTCAAAACTTCCATGTAGCTGAGCAGTTCACTGGACAAAAAGGTTCTTATGTACCTGTTAAAGAAACAATTAAAGGATTTAAAGAAATTCTTGATGGCAAGTATGATAGTATTCCTGAAGATGCGTTCCGTTTAGTTGGACGTATTGAAGAAGTAGTTGAAAAGGCAAAGCAAATGGCGTAATCACTTTTAAATAAAATGATAAGAGGGACAGGTTCCTTCTCATATCATGACTTTAGAAGTTCGTGTTTAGTTTAAACACTCGTTTAAATAAAAAACCCGTGTTGCTATTCGAGGAGGGTTTTCACATGGAAACAGTTCGTGTAAACGTAGTAACTCCTGATGGCAAAGTGTATGACGGTGATGTGGAAATGGTAAGTGTTCGTACCGTTGAGGGCGAACTTGGTATTTTACCAAGACACATTCCGTTAGTTGCTCCTTTAACAGTAGGAGCAGTGCGCTTAAAGAAAGGCTCCGTTGTTGAGAAAGTTGCAGTGAGTGGTGGATTTGTAGAAGTTCGCCCTGACCAAGTAACGATTTTAGCAGAGTCTGCTGAATTGCCTTCAGGAATTGATGTTGAACGTGCGCAGAAAGCAAAAGAACGTGCCGAAAAGCGCATCAACACTGCAAAGCAAGATGAAGTCGATTTCAAACGCGCTGAGTTAGCACTTAAGCGAGCGGTAAATCGATTAGAAGTATCAGGTAAGTAATATAAGTAAAGGAGTAAGACAGTGCCACCTGGCACCGTCTTACTCCTTTTTTGATAGGCGACAACTCGTTGGCGCCGGCAGCCGACCAAAGGGAGGCTAAGGTTTAGGTTTTAAGGTCTTGGTTTTAAATAGGCGACAACTCGTTGGCGCCGGCAGCCGACCAAAGGGAGGCTAAGGTTTAGGTTTTGAGGTCTTGGTTTTAAATAGGCAACAACTCGTTGGCGCCGGCAGCCGACCAAAGGGAGGCTAAGGTTTAGGTTTTGAGGTCTTGGTTTTAAATAGCGACAACTTGTTGGCCCCGGCAGCCGACCAAAGGGAGGCTAAGGATTAGGTTTTGAGGTCTTGGTTTTAAATAGGCGACAACTCGTTGGCGCCGGCAGCCGACCAAAGGGAGGCTAAGGTTTAGGTTTTGATGTCTTCGTTTTAAATAGGCGACAACTCGTTGGCGCCGGCAGCCGACCAAAGGGAGGCTAAGGTTTAGGTTTTGATGTCTTCGTTTTAAATAGGCGACAACTCGTTGGCGCCGGCAGCCGACCAAAGGGAGGCTAAGGTTTAGGTTTTGATGTCTTCGTTTTAAATAGGCGACAACTCGTTGGCGCCGGCAGCCGACCAAAGGGAGGCTAAGGTTTAGGTTTTGATGTCTTCGTTTTAAATAGGCGACAACTCGTTGGCGCCGGCAGCCGACCAAAGGGAGGCTAAGGTTTAGGTTTTGATGTCTTCGTTTTAAATAGGCGACAACTCGTTGGCGCCGGCAGCCGACCAAAGGGAGGCTAAGGTTTAGGTTTTGAGGTCTTGGTTTTAAATAGCGACAACTTGTTGGCCCCGGCAGCCGACCAAAGGGAGGCTAAGGTTTAGGTTTTGAGGTCTTGGTTTTAAATAGGCGACAACTCGTTGGCGCCGGCAGCCGACCAAAGGGAGGCTAAGGTTTAGGTTTTGAGGTCTTGGTTTTAAATAGCGACAACTTGTTGGCCCCGGCAGCCGACCAAAGGGAGGCTAAGGTTTAGGTTTTGAGGTCTTGGTTTTAAATAGGCGACAACTCGTTGGCGCCGGCAGCCGACCAAAGGGAGGCTAAGGTTTAGGTTTTAAGGTCTTGGTTTTAAATAGCGACAACTTGTTGGCCCCGGCAGCCGACCAAAGGGAGGCTCAAGGTATAGATTTTAAGGTCTAGGTTTTATATAGGCGACAACTCGTTGGCGGCTACACAATGCAAAATCGTTATACATATAAAAACAACCATTCTCAAAGGAATTTCCCTAAAAATGTGTGTAAAGTCATGAGTTGTGACATTCCTGTGATTAATAAATAGGTCCGTACAACTACAAAAAATTTACAGATAATTATAGCTTTTTTCTTTAAAATCCGTTAATATTGATTGTGGATTGCTTTTCATCGACTTGATTCTACATTTTTTAAGGCAATTTCATAGGTAAAAGTCGAATTGAGACGAATTGGGAAAAAAGTGAGTTTTAAAAAAAACAGGATACATAGACGGACCTCTAACATAGAGTAGGAAGAGTGATTGGTCTAATACCTTGTTTAAATGAGCTCTAAAGGAGTTTTTTAACGTGCTAGAAGGCTTTGGACAGCAGGCAGTTATACATATTTTGGTGAATGTCATGTTTCTTGTGATCACCTGGTGGGCATTGCAGTCTTTTAAGTTGGATTTATTTGTAAGGGACCCTCGTGGACCAAAAGCGAAAGTGCTCCTTATCTTATTAACAATTGCCATTGCACACCTAGTTAGCAGCTTCTTTCTTGATTACTTAAATTCATCACTCATGCTTCGATATTTATGGTAATAAGTGATATGTCGAACAGTGACTAGAACTTCCATGTATGTATAGTCTCTCCCTGGTAAAAATGTTAATAATCAATTTTTTCTCGGGGAGGAGAAAAACAATGGCTTCATTACGAATTTTATTGGTAGGTTTAATTATTATTGGTACAGGGTATTTTCATATCCATGCGGAACTTTTGGCGCAAGAGACGATGGACGCATTACCTGCTTTAGTCAAACTTACTGAGTCGGAAGGGCTTGACGTTCAAGAATGGCAGTTGCTTGCTCGAGATGTACAAGGGGTTATTAAAAACAAAGCATCCTTTTTGCAACATGTACATAATATGAGCGTGAAGCTATCGGAATTTGATTTCGATGAACCCGATACATCAACGTCAGAATGGCAAGCAAGGGCGGTGCTCCATCATCCAACTACCAAAATGGTCGAGACCATTCATATTTATGCTTACCCAAGTAATGGAGAACTTGTTCTTTCGTATACGTATGTCATAAAAGGTCAATCTGCTACAAGCCTGGAGTCTGTAGAGACACAGCAACTCGTAGCGGATAGACGTAACGTATTAAATTTAAAGAAAACGAAGGTTTTTTCACAAATTCAATCGAGCTATACTCTAGACGAATCCAAGCCATTGAATGAAACAGCTAGTCATTTGGTTTCAGCCTTAGGGGCGGTAGAGATAGAAGAGTTAAATGAAGAAACGTTTGTCTCGATCTCTGCATATACTGATGAGTGGGAAGACTACATTCTAACAGATGACAAAAAAATGAATGTTCAAGTTGCCATAAGACAAGATATACGAATGGGCTACGGGACAACAGTAACAATAGGAACTCCTATTATTACGACTGAATATTGATGGTAGAGAATAGACTATAATTTCTAGACGCGGAGGGGAATACGTTGGAAAAAATAATCGTCCGAGGTGGCAATCAGCTTCGTGGCACTGTTAAAATTGAAGGTGCAAAAAATGCTGTATTACCAGTGATTGCGGCTTCCATTTTAGCAGAACGCGGCACAAGCCACATTTATGATGTGCCTCCATTGGCTGATGTATACACGATGAAGGAAGTTCTGAAAAATCTGAATATTGATGTAGAATACAAAAATGGGGAGTTTCATGTTAACGCGGAACGCTCATTAAAAACGGAAGCTCCGTTTGAATACGTTCGAAAAATGCGCGCATCGTTTCTTGTGATGGGGCCACTTCTAGCGCGCGTAGGAAAGGCACGAATTGCATTACCAGGTGGATGTGCAATAGGTTCAAGACCGATTGACCAACATCTAAAAGGGTTTGAGGCAATGGGAGCAACCGTGGAGATTGGTAATGGCTTCATTGAAGCTCGTATCGATGGCCACTTAAAGGGTGCAAAAATTTATCTCGATTTCCCAAGTGTAGGAGCCACAGAAAACATTATGATGGCAGCGGTGCTTGCAAAAGGAACGACACTTATTGAAAATGCAGCCGAAGAGCCAGAAATTGTTTGTCTAGCAAATTATTTAAATGCAATGGGCGGGAAGGTTCGTGGTGCAGGTACAGGTGAAATTCGCATTGAAGGCGTAAGTCATCTAGAGGCAGCGGTACACACTGTCATCCCTGACCGCATTGAAGCAGGAACATTTATGGTTGCTGCTGCAATTACAAAAGGAAATGTGCTAGTAGAGGGTGCTGTAGCAGAACATCTTCGTCCACTTATTGCAAAAATGGAAGAAATGGGTGTTGAAATAACGGAAGAGGCTGACGGATTACGTGTCATTGGACCTGAGCAATTAAAGTCGATTGATATTAAAACGATGCCTCACCCAGGGTTTCCGACAGACATGCAGGCGCAAATGATGGCTTTGTTGCTTCGAGCTAAAGGCACGAGCGTTATCACGGAAACTGTTTTTGAAAACCGCTACATGCATGTAGAAGAATTTAGACGCATGAATGGAAACATCAAAATTGAAGGGCGTTCGGCGATTATTTCAGGCCCAACCAATTTACAAGGTGCAGAGGTATCTGCGACAGACCTCCGCGCAGGTGCCGCATTAATATTAGCTGGACTTGTCGCAGATGGTGTCACTCGTGTAACAGAGCTTAAGCACATTGACCGAGGCTATGTTGACATTGCCGAGAAATTCCTTGCACTTGGTGCAGACATTGAGCGCATTGAAGAAATAATCGAATCTGAGATTGAAAACCTTGAGGCGCCAGCCCCATTAAAGTTAAACACAAATCTTGTTTGACCAATAAGCAACCTTGCTTCCTCGTTGAAGTTGGGTTGCTTTATTTTTTGACAAGAGAATTGTATGCGCTTTAATTAATATTTACTACAAATCCATTTTGCTCAAAAAGAGTAAAAGTCATTCCTGTTTATACAAAAGAATTGTTTGAATAACACTAGACAAGTCCATAACCTTTAAATAACTTGTTCTAGATTTAGTCAAGCCCTCATAGAATAAATAAGACACACTTTTCTATTGGAGGCAAAGATAATGAAGCGATTAATCGTTGTAGCTACAATTTTATGCACAGTTATTCTAATTATTCCAACAATGATGGTGATGTTTGGGTCTGAAAAAGCATCCAACACATTACCAGCACAGTCCGGTCCAAAGAATGAAGAACCTATTCTCCCTGTGTATAAACCTGAGGAAGATGTGGCAATCGCTGTTTATCGAAGCCAATCTGAACAAGTGGAGAACATCGCACTTGAAAAATACGTGATGGGCGTTGTCGCCTCTGAAATGCCCGCTGACTTTGAACTAGAAGCCCTCAAGGCACAAGCTCTTACAGCAAGAACTTATATTGTTCAGCATATGATGAACCCGCAAGATATTAAACTTCCTGATGAAGCAGTAGTAACCGATACTGTAACGCATCAAGTATATCAAAGTGAGGCAGACCTTAAAGAACGCTTTGGAGAAGATTATGAGTGGAAGATGAAAAAGATAGAGGAAGCCGTGCTCCTAACAATGGGGGAGGTTTTAACCTATGAAGGGGAACCGATTACAGCCGCCTTCTTTTCAACGAGTAACGGTTATACAGAGAATTCAGAGGACTATTGGCAAAATCAAATTCCATACCTCCGAAGTGTTGAAAGTCCATGGGATCAGCAATCTCCTCGCTTCACCGCAGAAAAAAGGCTAACGGTTTCAGAGTTTCAGGAAAAGCTAGGTGTGACGCTACCGGATGACGGAAGTGTTGGAACGATTGTCTCTCGAACAGATGGAGGCCGAGTTGCAACTGTGCAAATAAACGGGACTGAATTCACCGGTCGGGAAATTCGCGATACGCTTGGTCTTGATTCCTCAGACTTCCAATGGCAGCTTCAAAACCAACACGTGGTCATACAAACTCGTGGGTGGGGGCATGGCGTTGGAATGAGTCAATACGGAGCAGATGGTATGGCGAAGGAAGGAAAGAGCTACAAAGACATCGTGAGCCACTATTATAAAGGCGTTAATATTCAATCCGTCGACCCTTTCATCTCCCGGTACACAGCAAAAAAAGCCTAGTCGACAACTCGTTGCGCCGATAGACTCTCTTCTTCCCTCTATTTGAAGCATTCAAGTTTTTAATCCATCGTGGTGTCTGATTAAGACGCCACGATGGATGTTTTACAAAACTACTCACTTCCCTATTTCCTCGCCTTTTATCATTCTGCGCTGAACCATTAGCAACCGTATAAAAAAACCAATTGCGGCACAGGTAAGACCCAGCGTAATACCAATCCAAAGGCCAAAGGGACCGAGGTCGGTAAAAGCCGAGAGCGAGTAACCAAGCGGAATGCCTATAATCCAATAGGACGTAAAGGCAATAAGGAAGGGAACTTTAACATCCTTGTAGCCCCTAAGTGCACCTTGAAGCCCGGACTGGGTCGCATCAGACAATTGATAAAAAATCGCGATAATAAAAAATTGCCCCGCCATAAAAACAACTTCTGAATCATGTGTAAAGAGGTAAGCAATTGGCTCTCTAAAAAAATAAAGAAAAACAGCGTTCACTGCTAGAAAGCCAATCCCACTAAACACACCTAGACGAGTATATTGTTTAGCTGCCTGTAATTTTCTTCCTCCCACTGAATACCCGACGACAATCGTCAGGGCCATCGAAATGCTTAAAGGAATCATAAACATAAGTGAAGTGAAACTCAGCGCAATTTGGTTGGCAGCGATTGTTACAGTTGTAAACATGGCGCCTATTAATAATGTAACAACGGAGAAAATACTTGTTTCAAAAAAAATAGAAAGTCCAATTGGAATTCCAATGGAAAGTTGTTCCTTCCAAGTCTTCCAAGAAGGCTTCACCCATTTCACAAAAACAAGATAATGCTTAATGGTCGTTAACTTAAACGTCATGATGACGCTAAGAAAGAAAATAATCCAATAGGTGATAGCTGTGGCATACCCTGCCCCAATACCGCCTAATGCGGGTAAGCCAAAATGGCCAAAAATGAATCCATAGTTTAGCAGAACGTTAAACGGTACAGCGAGAACCGTTATAAACATTGTGATTTGAGTAAATCCTTGACCATCAAAGAAGTTCCGAAGAACACTGGCTAGAAACAGTGGGATAACCCCAATCGATAAACCAACTAAATAATGAAAAGCGATATGGTGAACCGCTGGATCTAAACTCATATAGGACAAAATCGGTTCAAGGGACAAGCTACCTACTAGGAATACTAATAAAGCAAGTAAAACAGATAAATAAAGAGACTGTGTGACAGAGTAGGATATTTTATCACGTTGACCGCTTCCGAGTAAGTGAGCAACAATGGGGGTAAGTGCCAGTAAAGTCCCATTAACTCCTGTGAAAACGGGCATCCATAAACTCGAACCAATGGCGACACCAGCTAAGTCATTGGTGCCAACACGGCCAGACATAATTGTATCAACTAAGTTCATCGCGAATAAGCTAACTTGTGTAACCATAATTGGCCATAAAATAGAGAGAAATAAGCTTCCTTTTTCTTTCCGTGTTTCCGCATGGTACATAAATCTTCCCCCACTGACTTTTATCGGCGAATCATATCAGTATTTATTGGTAATTCGTTCGTCAAGAAATCTTAGCAAAAGTATTCAATTATTTCAACCTTGTTGCAGACCTCCTTTATAAATTTAACGACCACCATACAAGAGAGACTAACCTCTTCTCTCTCCCAATTCGAAGCGTCAAATTAACCAATTTTACTTCTATAAATAATTTCCATGCATAATAATAAACACTTTGTCGAAAAATAAATCTAAAAAGAAATTTCAACGAATGTATAGAAACCCAGTAATCTGTTCAGACTGATTGCTGAGGTGATGAGAAATGAGAGAAGAAAATAAGAAATCTTCTAAAAATGAGGAAAACAAATTTAAAGCTCAACGATTAGTAAGAAAAAAATGGTTTGCCCCAGCAGTTTATTTAGCAGCCGCTGCATTTGTACTAAGTGCAGTCTACTTTATGCAAGGTGGAGACGAGGCAGCATTACCTGAAGAAGGCGTCGAGGTTATTGACACGACAAGTCAAAACCAATTAAACCAATATGGTGAAGATGCAGTTCCAGTTACTGCAACAAATGAAGTATTGAAGATGCCTGTAGTTAATGAAGAAGAAGTAGAAATTGTCGGTTATTTTTATGATGTGAATGCGGAATCAGAAGAACAGGAAAGAGCTCTTGTCTACTACAATAATATGTACTATCAAAACAAAGGCATTGATTTGGCAAGTCTAGAAGGTGCAAGTTTTGAAGTTGCTGCTGCATTAAGCGGGACAGTTATTAAAGTAGAACAAGATTCATTACTTGGTAACGTCATTGAAATCAATCATGACAATGGCATCATTACGCATTACCATAGTTTAGAAACGATTGAAGTTGAAAAAGGACAAACTGTTAAACAAGGTGAATTACTTGGGGAAGCAGGACGTAACCTCTACAACAAGGAAGCTGGCGTTCACTTACATTTCGAGCTTCGCTTTGAGGACACGCCAGTAAATCCAAATGACGTATTCCAGCAACCAATTGATTCAATTGGTGACATTGCAAAGGAAAAAGAGGAAGAAAAAGAAACGACAGTAGAAGAATCGTCAGGTGAAGAAGAAGTAGATGGCGATACTAAAGAAGTAGAAAAAGATAAAGAAAAAGAAGATGAAGATGCAGCTGATGACCCGAAAGATACCGATGTTCCAGATGATGCAGATAAGAAAGAAAAGAACGAAGAATAAGTTTGATTCAAGAAAGAAGCAGGATACGAGCGAAACGTATCTGCTTCTTTTTTTGGTGAATTGTTTGTTACTGCACGATTCCCTAGAAAAAAGATGAAACCCATTCCGAACACTTCCGTAATAAAAAGAAGGAGGTGGAATTAAATTAGTAAATTAGTGTTTTTTATCTAAATTTAACATTTATATGAAGGTAAATGAATTGTTTTGTAGAAATGCTTTAGAGATAAACTATCAAGGAGGAGAAGTATGAAAAAAATAATGGGGATTTTCACATTGCTGTGCGTACTAATTATCATGCCAGCATACCAAGCGAGTGCCGCTAGTCTGTTTACAGATGTAGATAAGGATTTTTGGGCATTTGAAGACATTAACACACTTGTTAAAGAAGGAGCTATAAAAGGGTATGAGGATGGGACATTCCAACCGAATAAGCCAGTAACTCGTGCTCAAGCTGCGATAATTTTAACAAAGGTGCTCAACTTAGACACAGCTAAGGCTGGAGAGGTTCCTTACAGAGATATCGAAAAGGAGTACCATGCTTATGCAGAAGTTGCTGCAGTAACTGAAGCTGGATTGATGAGTGGGAATAATGGCAATTTTATACCAAACAAACCGTTAACACGTGCACAAATGGCAGTCCTAGTAACAACCGCTTTTGAATTACAAGGAGATGGAAGCTCAGCATTCCGTGATATTAAGGAAGGCTTTTGGGCAGAAGGTGCAATAGATGCACTTTTTACAAATGACATAACAACGGGATATGAAAATGGTACATTTCGACCGAACGCACCAACAACACGTGCACAATTTGCATCGTTTATTATTCGTGCCGAGGGTAAAGAAGAATCTTTGGCGGAGCTATTAAAAAAGGCATATACGAATCAAATGAATCTTGATACATATCAATTTTCAGGGGCTATGGATTTAGCAATAGAATTACCTGAATCAATGCTAGCAGAACCGGAACTTGCCGAGTTAGGAGCCACGTTGAGTGACATCGAAGTTCAACTAGAAGGTGCATACCAACGTGAACCAAATGTCATCGAAATGGATACAGTCGTGCAAGTAGGCGGCGATGTTGGTGTTTCAATGAAAGTTTCAACCATCATGACTGAGGAAAAAATGTGGATGAAGATTCCGAGCAGTCCATTTATGCCAATTCCTGAGGAAGTAGCCGGCAAGTATATTGAAGTTGATTTAGCAACAATTCCCACCGCTGAAGGAGAAGAGGATTTAGGACAAATTGACCTTGAGCTTCAAACAAAGCTTGCTCTTGCTCTTTATGATGTATATTTTGAACACTTTACGGATGATTTCTATCAAGCTATCAGTCTTGATTCAGTGACTTATCCAAGTAATATCCAAGCAAAACAAGCTGTGAAATTCGAATTATCGAATGAGAACCTAGAGTTATTTGCAGCAACATTACTAGAAGATTTCCTGCCTGACTTTATTACCTACCTGGGAGAGTCACCTGAAATGGCTGAGCAATTAGGGTTGGAAGAAGGCGACCTTGAGTTAGCGCTTGAGGAATTAAATTCATTTAAAGATGAGCTTCCAGCAGCCATTGCAGAACTACAGAATATCCTTGATTTAAAAACATTTGAAGAATTGATTATTATTAATGAAGAAAATCAGATAGCTTATAACGAATTAAACCTAGATGCAAAGTTTCATATTGAAGAAGAAACAATTGGATTAAAATTGAATATGGAGCAGGAAATAACTTCTTTTAATGAGGAAATTAACTTTGCCGAATTCCCTTCAGGCGATGACGTGATCACGTTAGATGAACTTATGATGGTTCTTATGCCTGCTCCAGTTGAGTAATTGACAACGTGTGTCTTGAAGGTTAAACAACCTTCAAGACACACTTTTTTTGGAGAATAAAGGTTTATCTTTACGTACAAAAGGTACTCTTCTAATCACAGCTGGGCGCACGTCGATAATCTATCACGTTGAAAAACGAGTTTACGTTTTGGTAAAAGACTATTCTAGCAAGATCAAAGTGGAACGACTAATGACAGACTCATTGGCTCGGGTCCGTTAAAGTGTCGAATCTTGAAGTTTAGCAGAATATGTTTCAATCTAATATAACGAGAACGCTTGATTCCCCAGGAAATATTTGTCCTGACAGAAATCGACGAAAGCTGTAAAGCGTTCACTTTCCTTTTTTGGAGTAACCCCAAATCTTCTTGAACTTTTAGGGTTTACTAAATTAGAAACGAACGTAAACGCAGACTTTTAAGAGCCACCTAAGATCCCCTTTAGTATGAATTCTGCGCTCGTCCCTTTAAGAATGTGGTATATCTGCCCCTCCTCCCTAATAAACTGTACCAATCACCAACACAGAATTAGGGAGGCGAGTCGTGTGCACGATTACATCAAAGAGCGAACAATCAAGATTGGCAGGTACATTATCGAGACCAAAAAAACTGTGAGGACTATTGCTAAGGAGTTTGGTGTCTCAAAAAGTACCGTACACAAGGACTTAACGGAACGCTTACCGGAGATTAATCCAGAGTTAGCTAGCGAAGTGAAGGTCATCCTTGAGTACCACAAGTCTATTCGCCATTTAAGAGGCGGTGAAGCGACAAAAGTAAAGTACAAAAAGGATATAGAAGATGTGCCATCTAAAATTGTAAAAGCTCCTAACTAAATTTTCATAAAAATTATCCCTGTTTGAACATTTTGTGATAAAATAATTAATTAGGTAAATCGTATTAATAGCTACGGTTATGTTCGGAAAACAGGGAGGAAAAAGAAGCATGTTTGGTCGAGATATAGGAATTGATTTAGGTACTGCAAACGTCCTTATTTACGTCAAAGGTAGTGGCATTGTTCTCAATGAGCCATCCGTTGTAGCTGTTGAAACAACAACAAAGCGAGTATTAGCCGTAGGAGAAGAAGCGTTTCGTATGGTTGGACGTACACCAGGAAATATTGTTGCCATGCGCCCGATGAAGGACGGGGTCATTGCTGATTTTGAAATGACCGAATCAATGCTACGGCATTTCTTAGGCAAGATTAACGTCAAAAGCATTTTTTCGAAGCCGCGTATATTAATCTGCTGTCCAACGAATATCACATCCGTTGAACAGAAAGCGATTCGGGAAGCTGCTGAAAAAAGTGGCGGAAAAAATGTGTACTTGGAAGAAGAACCAAAGGTTGCCGCAATCGGTGCTGGAATGGATATTTTTCAACCGAGCGGTAACATGGTGGTCGATATAGGCGGTGGAACAACCGATGTTGCTGTGCTTTCAATGGGCGATATCGTCACCGCCTCTTCTATTAAAGTCGCAGGTGACAAATTCGATTCAGATATCTTAGCGTACATCAAGAAAAAGTATAAGCTTCTTATTGGAGAGAGAACAGCCGAGAACATTAAGATAAATGTCGCAACAGTATTTCCAGGTGCACGTCACGAAGAAATTGATATTCGTGGACGTGATATGGTCAGTGGACTTCCACTAACGATTACGGTAAACTCAACAGAGATACAACAAGCCTTAATGGAGTCAGTTTCCTATATTGTTCAAGCCTCAAAACAGGTTCTTGAAAGAACACCTCCCGAACTCTCAGCAGATATTATCGACCGTGGTGTTATTTTAACGGGTGGAGGAGCCCTGTTGCATGGAATTGACCAACTACTAGCTGATCAGTTAAAGGTCCCTGTAATCGTAGCAGATGAGCCTATGCATTGTGTCGCAAAAGGAACCGGTATTATATTAGAAAACTTAGATAAAATGTCTAACAAAAAAATTCATATCTAAGATTGCATAAGTTCAACTTCACACATCTTTTGAACACTTTTTAAGTGGTTGTAGGACAAGCCTTTGAGTAAAGATGTTACCTAGTTTCAAAACATAAGAATAAAAATATAAAGTTATTGCAGTGGCGTTCTTCGTGAATGGAAGTAACGTAAAACGCCGACTGCTTTTAGGGATAAGGCTGCTGTGCAGCTTTTCTTATAAAAGGAGGCACGGATATGCTTAGAGGTATGTACGGGGCGGCAGCTGGGATGATTGCTCAGCAGCAACGTCAAGAAATGCTTACAAATAATTTAACAAATGCGAATACACCGGGTTACAAGGCGGATCAAGCTTCATTACGTGCATTTCCTAATATGCTACTAAAAGCAATGGACACCGCAAGTGCTACTCCAGGTCGTGCCCCTTATATCGGGGAACTAACAACAGGTGTTTACTTGCAGGAACGGATGCCGAACTATCGTCAAGGTGACATTCAAGAAACGAATAACAGTACAGACATTGCTCTTTTACAAGGTGTCTTACCACCGACAGAATCAGGACAGCCTGGTGGGTTATTTTATACGGTACAGGATGCCAATGAGGAGCTTCGATACACCAGAAGTAGTAACTTTACACTTGATGGAGAAGGCTATCTAACTACAACAGAAGGCTTCTATGTTCTTGGAACGGATGGACAACGACTTCAAGTTGACAACGACGAATTCAGAGTGAGTGAAAATGGTATGATCACATCAGCCGAGGGCGCTGCGCTTGGGCAAATTAATGTGGTGTATGCAGACAATCCAATGCTACTTGTAAAGGAAGGCAATGGACTTCTCCGACTTGAAAGCGAGGAAGGCCCGCTTCCGACAGCAATTGGGAACGGAGCGATTTCTTTTCAGCTTCAACAAGGCTTTATTGAACGATCCAATGTTGATGCCTCGCAAACGATGACTGAAATGATGAGCGCGTACCGTTCATTTGAAGCGAACCAACGTATACTCCAGGCCTATGACCAAAGTATGGAGAAGGCTGTAAATGAGATTGGGCGAATTGGCTAAATAATTCTCAGGATGAGGGATGAAAATGAACACATCGATGATATCCGCTTCAGTAACAATGGGGCAGCTTCAACGTAAGCTTGATACGATATCTCATAATATAACGAATAGTAATACAACAGGGTTTAAGCGTCGAGAGGCAACGTTTTCGGATCTCTTGTCGCAACAAGTCTACAATCAACACGATTTGAGCAAAGAGGGTGGGCGTCTAACACCATTCGGCTTGCGTGTTGGTTCAGGAGCAAGGATTGCACAAACAGCGCTTCGCTTAGATCAAGGGTCTCTTATCCCAACGGACCGTGAGCTTGACTTTGCAATTGCTGAGAAAAATCATTTTTTTCAAGTGCAATCGTCTGAAAATGGGGAACAGCAAAACCGCTTAACGAGAGATGGAGCTTTTTATTTAAGTGAGGATCCAGATAATGCGGGTCTGCTAACCATTGTAAATAGTAACGGAGATTTCCTTCTAGATGCGAATGGGAATCGAATCAATCTCCCTCTAAACTTTCAAGCCATTAATGTAAGTAACACAGGGGGGCTTTCTGTTACATTAGATGATGGCACGGCGCAAAACATTGCCGACCTTTCCTTAATCCGTGTGATAAAGCCTCAGCTCCTTGAGTCCATCGGGGACAATTATTATCGCATACCGGATGTAGCAACACTAGGCTTTGCTGAGCAAGATGTCTTTGAAGCCGTTGCTGCTGGTGAAGCGTTATTATCTCAAGGGTCGCTTGAAGGATCAAATGTAGATTTAGGGCGTGAAATGTCTGAATTGATAGCAACACAACGTCATTACCAATTCAATACGAGAGCCGTATCGATGGCTGATGAAATGTCAGGCCTTGTAAACGGACTGCGGAGATAACAACACATTAACGATAATGTGTGGGTAACCGAGGAGAAAATCATGAGTGACGTACAAGAAACTAATGAACCAACAACTGAAACAGCCAAAGCCGAGACCCGCGAGGCAAAAAAAGCGGAGAAGCGAAAACGTGGAAGTAAAAAGCTTAGAATTAGGCTCATCCCAATTTGGCTACGGCTTATTATTGTCATCGTTCTTGTCGGTGGTAGTCTCCTACTTGGCCTGATGTTAGGCTATGGCATTTTAGGAGGCGGGACTCCAGCTGATGCCTTGAAGCCTGAGACCTGGTATCATATCTTAGATTTAATGCGTGGAAATTAATTGAGAACCATAGCCATCTGGCTGTGGTTCTTTTATATTAGGCTAAACAGGTCATGTTTAAAGCAGAACTAAATGATTGCAATAGTAAAAGTAAGCATGAGTGAGATTGGATGTGATACAATAAGATAGGTAAAATTTACTGAAAGGTTGATGTGAATGCTTACACTAAAAGAAATTAAAGAAATTATTCCCCACCGTTATCCGTTTCTGCTCATAGATCGAATTGAGGAACTTGAAGAAGGAAAACGAGCAGTAGGCTTGAAAAACGTCACAGCCAATGAAGAATTTTTTAATGGACATTTTCCAGAATACCCTGTTATGCCTGGGGTATTAATTATAGAAGCATTAGCTCAAACAGGAGCTGTGGCTATTTTAATAAAAGAAGAAAACCGTGGTAAAATTGGCTTCTTTGCAGGTATTGATAATTGCCGCTTTAAACGCCAAGTGGTGCCTGGTGACCAATTACGACTCGAGGTCGAAATCACGAGAATGAAGGGACCTGTGGCAAAAGCACGCGGTGTAGCGACAGTAAACGGAGAAATTGCTGCTGAGGCTGATATGACCTTTGCTATTAGCAAATAGTACAGAAAAAGTTAGCTTCATTCTATGAAAGAGAGGATTTCGCGATGAATGCATCTTTTTCCAGGTTTGCAAAGAGTAAGGAAAATGTATTGAAGCTCCTTAACTATATGAATGATGGCCTAATGATTACAAATCAAGCGAAGGAAATCATTGCTGTAAACCCTTCCTTTACCAAAATGACCGGTTATTCATTTGCGGAGGTGGAAGGAAAGAACCCGAAGTTTTTGCAATCCGGTCAGACATCTCGCACAACATTTGAGGAAATGTGGATGTCAATTCGAGAGTCAGGAACATGGACAGGCGAGATCATTAATCGCAGAAAAGACAACTCCAAATTTTACTGTTATATAACGGTGACTGAAATTAGACAAAAGGAACCAGAAGAACGATATTACATCGCAATTATGCGTGATATTACAGAGCGAAAATTAAATGAAGAGAAAATGCATCAGTTCGCTTATTATGATACATTAACAGGCTTGCCAAATCGCAACTATTTCTTTCAAGAACTCAAGCTGGAAATCGCCAAAGCGAAAGAGAAAGAGGAGATACTGGCTTTATTATTTTTTGATTTAGATCGCTTTAAGAAAGTTAATGATTCCTATGGTCATCAGGCAGGCGATGGATTGCTTAGCGATATGGCGGAGAGAATTTCAGAAGTTATTGATGGGATTGGCTTTGTTAGCCGGTTTGGGGGCGATGAGTTCACAGTCTGTCTGCCGAATATTAAGGAAAAGAGCATGGTTAAAGGTATAGTCGAACAGATTTTTAAAATATTCCAAGCGCCGTTTATGATTAAGGGAAACTCCATTTTTATGACAATGAGTATCGGTGTAAGCTTTTTTCCTGATCACGGAACAGATGCTGATACACTTTTGAAGAATGCCGATAGTGCGATGTATCGAACGAAAGATGAAGGTCGAAATCATTTTCGTATTTATGAAATGCATATGAACGATCAAACGGCTGAACAACTTACATTAGAAGGCGATTATTTGCTTGCGCTTCAAACTGGACAATTTGAAGTTTATTATCAAATTCAAATTGATGTTGATGGAAGAACACCGTTTGGTATGGAAGCTCTCGTGCGCTGGAACCATCCTGATAAAGGTATCTTATCCCCGTCCATTTTCATTCCCATTGCAGAAGATACGGGTACAATGGCGGAATTAGATGAGTGGGTGCTAAAGAGAGCATGCCATCAAACGAGAAGGTGGCAAGAAGAAGGCTTGGCTAACTTAGTCATTTCAGTCAATGTCTCAAAATCTTTTTTCAAACAACCAGATTTTATCGTAAGAGTTGAAACCGCACTCACATTATCTGGACTAGCACCTGAGTCACTTTGTTTAGAAGTAACAGAAAACACAGCGATCCTGCAGTTCGAAGATGTAAGAAACAAGCTTTGGAAGCTAAAGGAAAAAGGAATGCGCATCTCACTTGATGATTTTGGGACGGGATATTCCTCGCTAAGCCAGCTTCGATACTTTCCAATTGATACGTTAAAAATTGATCAAACCTTTGTACGTGGATCTAAAGTGAAAGAGAATGAAGCCATTGTAAAACTAATCATTGCAATGGCCGAGAGTCTTAATATGAATGTCATCTGTGAAGGTGTTGAAACCGAGGAACAGCTTAATCTTGTTAAGAAGGAAGGCTGTAGACAGGTCCAAGGCTTCTTATTTAGCCTTCCATTACCAACCGACAAGTGCGGCGAATTACTGAAAAAATTGACTAATTCGAGGAATATTGTATAAATTTCCGAAGATAGGAAAAAGCTTATGTTGACGAACATAAGCTTTTTGCATGCCAATTAGTGTAGAATTTTGTGAGGAATATGGTCTAAATAGCAAATTAACAGAGTTGGTTTATGAGAAACTATGTGACAACTTGTAAATATGGCAGTAGATTACCAAAAAACCCAGCAATGGGTAGACGGTGGAGTTGAAGCTTGGTATGATGCTTACAGGCTAACGGCAAGCGAAAAGAATGTTAGTCACATAAAATATTTTGGGGGTAAGACAAATGAAAAAGAAATTTTTACTTACAACAGCAGCAGCTGTACTATCATTAGGTGTTTTAGCAGCATGTGGAGAAACTGAAGAGCCAGTAAACGATGCTCCAATCGAAGATCCTGCAGTAACTGATCCTGCAGTAGAAGAGCCTGTTGGAGAAGAACCAGCTCTTGAAGAACCAGTAACAGAAGAGCCTGCAGTTGAGGAAGATCCAGCAATGGAAGAGCCAGCAGCTGATGATGAGCTTGAACTAGAAATTGAAGAAGATGCGGCTGAAGAAGAAGCAACGAACTAATTTCTGGCCTTTATAAGCAATTCGGAAACACCTCGCTAATGCGAGGTGTTTTTCGTTGTGATCCGAAATCGTTAATAGATCAGTAAGAGATGTGGAAATAGACGAAAGTGTATTTGTAAAAAAACCTATACTTTGTTAATAAGTATATTTCTTCTTTACAAACTCGTCACATCATAATATTCTGAAAATAGGCAAAAAGTGACTTTTTTCTAGGGGATTAAATAAAGCACTTGATCTTAACGGGAGGTAGATACATTAATGACTGACTCTAGAGTAGCTACACCTATCACTTTATCTCGAAGTAGTAGAATAGCTGTAATCAAATCCAAACCAGCTTCCTCTACACTCAAACGAACAGTACTGACCTCCACGCTCGCAACAGGTGTCTTTCTAAGTACGCCACTTCTAACAGAAGCGGCATTAGGTGATTATCCTCTCGATGTCGGTATGAGCAACAATGATGTTAAAGAGCTTCAAAAGGCATTAAAAGAGAAAGGTCATTTTCACTACCATACAGCAACGGGCTATTATGGGGAGATTACACAGGAAGCAGTCAAAGCCTTGCAAAAAGCAAATGGATTACCTGTAACGGGACAAGCTTCCCTAGAGACGCTTGAACGATTAACCGCAGTCTCAGCTTCATCGTCCTCAAATCAAATTCTTCGTGAAGGAACAGCGAGCCAAGCCGTAACCGACCTCCAAAAGCAATTGAAACAAGCTGGCTATTTTAAGCAAGAGCCATCAGGCTATTATGGCTCTGTCACAACGGAAGCAGTAAAGAACTTTCAGCGTGCTACCCAACTAAAGGTTGACGGGGTTGCGGGACCGAAGACAATGAATGCCTTGCAGAATGCCATGTCTCTTATTGTAGAATCGGACACATCATCAAAGCCCGCCGACTTGAAGCCCACTCGTGCTCCTGTCAAACAGGGTGTTCTTCGCTCTGGTTCGAAGGGACAAATTGTTGAACAACTACAGACTCGTTTGCAACAACTGGGCTATTATACAGAAAAAGTTACAGGCCAGTTCGGCCCAAAAACCAAGGATGCAGTTCGTGCCTTTCAAGAGCAAAACAAATTATTGACCGATGGCATTGTCGGTGCACAAACCTGGGGTGCGCTTAATAATACCAATGTCTCTCCAAATATTATAAAGCCACCAAACCAAGTAATTGAAACGCCAGTAAGTGTCACACCAACACCTGTTTTAGATAACAGTCCACTTCGTCTAGGTTCAAGTGGTGCAGAGGTGTCAAACCTTCAATCTCGGTTACGATCACTCGGCCTCTTCAGTCAAGAACCAACAGGCTATTATGGTACAGTTACTGAGCAGGCAGTCAAAGCATTTCAACGTAAGCAAGGTCTCACAGTCGATGGCGTGGTAGGCCAGCAAACCCTTCAACGTATAAATGAAGCGGCCACTGTTCTGAAACCAACCACTGAAGAATTTAACGTGATGAACCTTGTAGCTGATTCATCTGAGCTTTTAAATATTCCTTATGTTTGGGGCGGAACAACAATCGATGGCTTTGATTGCAGCGGATTTATTGGGTATGTATTCGCAAAAAATGGCATCCAGCTTCCCCGAACGGTTGCTTCAATGTGGGAACGTGGAATAGAAGTCACGGAACCCCAAATTGGCGATCTCGTCTTTTATGAAACGTATGAGCCAGGACCATCCCATGCGGGTATCTATATTGGTAATCGACAATTCGTACATAGTGGAACATCAACAGGAGTGACGGTTGCAAATATGAATACAAGCTATTGGAGTCAACGTTATCTCGGCGTCAAGCGATTACATTAATAGAGGTTATTCCAAAAATAATAGGTCTTGTAGTCTGTACTTCGAAATACGAGGGTACAGGCTTTTTAGCCTAACAAAAAAAGCTAGCCTGGTTAACAACCAGACTAGCTTTTACTATTGATTTAATCGAAAGTCTTCATTTAAAATACGTGAGAGAATCACTGAAAACTGTGCACGAGTTAAAGATTGATTAGGTTTAAAATATCCCTTATCATACCCACTAACAATACCTAAATCAGATAAATGATTAATTTGACGATAGCCTGTCGTCTGCGACGTCACATCTGTATATCTATTAATCACAGAGCTATCACTATTCAACTCGAATGCATTACCAAGAATGGCCGCCATCTGTGCGCGAGTAATCGGCGCATTCGGTCTAAATGTTCCATCGGAGAAACCAGATAAAATTCGACGTTCCGCTGCGATGTTAATCGCACCAGAAGCATAATAATCACTACCTACATCACTAAACAGGGTGTCGCTCTGTGTAGCATCCCAACCAAGTGCCCGACTAATCATTGCAACGGCTTGCCCTCTTCTCACCGGAGCATTTGGTTGAAAATAACCATCATCATAGCCACTGATGATGCGTTTATTTGCTAAATATGAGATATAAGGAGTTGCCCAAAAATTAGAATTCACATCGTGAAAGGAAGTCTGAACAGGCGTCTCCGAACTATCAGTAGCATCAATTACCACTTCATACGTATTGCTTTTTGGCGTTTCTTTCCCGTCTGCATCTACAGCAGCGACAACATATTGATACGATCCAGGAGAGATTAATTGTGAAAAGTTAGGTTGACTAACATTAGCTTGAAGCGTTCCATCCCGGTATACATTATACGACTTCACCTTTTCAGGGGTCGCATGTGACCAAGCGAGTGATAAATCGACTCTTCCATCGGAACGGAGATTTTCAATGTTACCTGTTAAACGATTAGGTGAAGCTAGCACTTCTACTACCTTTTTGGGTGGTTGAATTAACCCGTATCCAAAGCTTTCATCGCGAGTAGAGCTGGTAAGCTTTAAGGCGTTCGTTTGAGCAAGCTTACGAATCTCGTTTGCACTTAAAGTTGGATACGCTTCTTTATATAGCGCCAGAGCGCCAGCTACAAAAGGAGTCGCCATCGACGTCCCACTCATATTTTTATAACCACCACCGAGAAAGGTACTATTAATACCAACGCCGGGGGCTGTAAATTCGATTTCTGGTCCGGTTGCTGAGAAGGCAGCAAGGCGATTCCGCGAATCAACGGCAGACACCGCAATCACGCTTCCATAGCGAGCAGGATACTCAACATCCTTTTTTACCGAATAATCCTCTTTCTTATTACCTGCGGCGGCCACAATCAGAACATTGCGCTCGAACGCATTATCAACTGCTGCTTTTAAAGCAAGAGAAGGGGTCGTTGTTCCTAAGCTAAGATTTACAATATCAATTTGCTGGCTCACAGCCCACTCAATACCTTTAATCGTATCAGCTAGGCGTCCATTTCCAGCACGATCTAAAGACTTAACAGCATACAGCTGTACATTATAAGCAACCCCATAAGACTGGGTGCTCTCTTGTTTGGCTGCAATAATACCAGCACTATGTGTACCATGTCCATTATCATCCTCATAGGAAGTGGTGTAATCTACCATCGATATGCCACCAACTACATTTAAGGCAGGATGAGTTGTAGAAATCCCACTATCTATTACTGCTACTTTAACACCTTTGCCTGTGTATCCATCTGACCAAGAGGCGGGGATATTGAGGTGGTCAATTCCCCAATTCGCATAAGCGGTGGCTTCTACTTGAAACTCTTGATTCATTTCAATAGAGGAAACCGTATCCCATGTTTTCATTTCTGTAATGGTATCCTTCGACGCTTCAACAACGATACCAGGAAAGGTCTCAAATGATTCCAGAATGGTGATGTCATGCTCAGCTAAGCGTTCCTCATCCACCTTATCTTTAAATAAAATGATATACTCCGGTACTTGTGCAGCAACCGACTGAAGCTGAAGAAATGTAAATAAGAGAAATAAAACTAGCGTCCTACTGACATTAACGAACATGTACTCACCCGACTTTCTAAAACAATATTCTATTTAATAGATTCTACGTCTAATTATAAAAGAAGTTTCATAATATTGGAATAGAGAGAAAGAAAGAAAAAAGAAAGAAAGTAGTTTATTAGATAGCGTAAAGGGTAAACCTATTATAAGGCAATAAAAAAAGTGATAGGTTTTTGAAACCTATCACTCAAATGATTCGTTTAATTAATAAAGTGCACGATGTAAGAAGACAGATAGCTGTGCACGAGTTGTTGTATTACCAGGACGGTAGGTACCGTCTTCGTACCCACTCGTAATTCCACTTGCAGCTAAACTCTGAACGAAGCTATAAGATGAACGACTTTCAGCCACATCTTTAAATGAAACTGTGTCGGTTGCTTCTGGTAAATTAAATGCTCTGGTAAATACCACCGCAATATGCTCACGGGTAAAAGGATCATTCGGCTTAAAGTTACCACTTGAATCACCGTTAAACAAACCAGCATCAGTTACAGCTTTAATTTCATTATACGCATGAAATTTAGAGTTAACGTCATTAAATTCTTTCGAGCCACCAGATGGTGATAAGTTTAATGCTCTTGCTAAAATAATTGCAACCTGTGCACGAGTGACAGGCTCACTTGGCTTGAACAAGCTACCAGCATACCCATTGATGATACTATCTTCACCTAATTGTTTAATTTCTCTTTCTGCCCAAAAGTCGGCACGAACGTCATGGTATTGTCCTGCTGGTAATTCTTCAAGAGATACTTTCATAACTTCTGGTTCAGCTTCCAACACACGTCTTGCAGAGACATAACGCGAACCCCAGTAGTAAGGGTCATTCACTGAAGATGTCATCACACCACGAGATGAAGAGGCATGAACAAAGTTTCCACTTCCTACATAAATTCCAGCGTGCGATACACCATTGCCGTCTGTATTAAAGAAGACAAGATCTCCGCTTTGTAAGTCAGACTTCTTAACAGCTTTCCCAGTTCTTGATTGGTCAGCAGAAGTACGTGGCAACTGAACATCCACTTTATTAAACACGTAACGTATAAATCCTGAACAGTCAAACCCGCTTGGAGTCGTTCCACCATACCGATATGGTACCCCGATTTGGTCTCTTGCAGTTCTTTCAACTACATTAGCAGTTGAAGAAGCCTCAGCTCGTTGTAATGGGACAATAGTTGCAAACATGACGAAACTCATGAACACCAACATAATCTTCCTATTCATACAAACACTCCATTCATTTCGACAAATTATATGTATCAATCTAATAATCTACATTTTTTTAACACAAGACTAAGTCTAGCACATGATTATCGTTTTGTTCTTTACAGTTGTGTAACAGAAACAATACAAACACTGTCACAGGAAAAATGTGTATATTTATGGATAAATTTTGAAATAACTAAAATAAGCGTAGTTATAAAGTCATGTAATAATAGAAACTTTACATTAAAGAACAGGAAACATAACTTGTTTCTTAAAAATCAACTTGTGTTCGGGTATGTCGATTTGTACAATAGAGTAGTTAAACAAGTGACAAAGAAAATCAGGTTTCGACCAATATGCTAGGAGAAGATAGAATGAAACAGTGGGGCATTCCGTTTGTAGTTTTATTGTTGCTATTGCTTTCAGCCTGTAATGAGCAGCAATCAACAGAAGAAATATATGATCGCGCAATCGAAGAAACAGAGAAGCTACAAACCGTAAAAATTCAGAGAAACCAAACCTTACGTGCTCAGCAGGAGTCATTCCGCACTCAGTTAGAGGGGTTCGTCCAATACAATCCATTAGAAGCTTTTGGAACGATGAGAATGACGTTGCTGAATTTAAGTGAGCCTCTTGAAATGGAGGTTTACCTCAATAACAATAAATGGGAAATTCGTCCGAAACAATTTGGGGCGAGTTGGCAAACACGTGAGCGCGAAGAGTTCGAGGATGTAATATTCGAAAACCCAACCGTCTACATGAACCTCTTTGAACCATATAAGGAAGAGTTCTTAAAGAAGGAAATTGAGATAGCTTATATGGAAGGAACAGAACCAGAGGATGTAAATCAAAGTGAAAACGAAGAGGAAGAACCGCGAATTCCAGCCTATGAAATTTCCTTTCGAGGCTCAGATGAACAATATAGGCCTCTTGTGAAACAACACTTAGAACAAATGGGCCTCCTCAAACATTCTGATTTGAATGTGGATGAAGTGATGGACACTGTGGAAATTGAACGAATTGATATGACCATTTTCGTAGACAAAGAAACATTTCAAGTCCACCGCATGCAAACACGCTTCCGCTATCTCGTTAACATCCTTGGAGAATTCCGAGTGATTGATGAATCATTACTACTTCGCTTTGCCGAACATAATGAAGCAATTGAATTTGAAGAGTTAATTAACTAGTCATAAAAGGAGTGAACCATGTAATGGTTCACTCCTTCTTTACATTAAATTAATAAACTTTTAGAAAAATTACCAAAAAAGTGAAACCATTTACTAGAATCAAACGTCTAAGTACCGAGGACAAGAAAAAGTTCTCTGAAAATACATGACAAAGTAGAGTCATAAAAGCAAAAGAGGAGCATAGGATGAAAGGGTTGGTCAAATAGGTTTATGTAACATAAATGTAATAAACAAGGATAGAGCTTGATTCTATCAACAAAAAATTCCATAGTTTGACAAGAAACTTGAATAATTGTGTAAAACCTATCAAAATACCCTTTGCAATTTGATAAACTTTGTGTAGAATGACGTTAAGTATTGAATATCTTGCCAATTCATATAGAAAATAACTAGTTTTCTATAAAAGTAACGTACAATCCAGTAGAATCATTGACAGCCCACATTCTACCAATGTATAATCAAGAATGCAGATTTAACGTTATGAATTGGTGATTTTACTAATTTGAGGGGGCGATCGGCGGCTTAATACCTAGGACATAGAGAACAACATTGCTAAAGCCACTAGAATACAAGCTTCATCAAATTAGAACAAATTGTTAATTCTGTACATCACAAAACATGTACATATCTTAAAGGAGGAAATTAGTAAATGAGTTATCAACCTAAATCTTACCGCAAGTTTTTAGCAACATCTTTATCTGCTGCAATCGTAGCATCAGCAGTTGCAGTACCTGTATCAGCAAACGAGGTGACTGCGAGTGCATCGTTCACTGACGTGTCTTCAGATTTCTGGGCAAACGCAGAAATTAGTTATTTAGTAGACAAAGGAATCATCGATGGATATCCTGATGGAACATTCAAGCCGGGTCTAACAATAATCCGTGGTCAAGCTGCTGCATTATTAGCAACTGCTGCTCGTCTTGATGTGCCAGAAACAGTAACAGAGGCTCCTTTCAATGATTTAACTGTTGACAGTTACTTTGCTCCAGTAGCAGAAGTAATGAAAGAAGTTGGATACATCAAAGGTTATACTGATGGTACATTTGGAGCGGGTAACCCTATAACTCGTGAGCAAATGGCTTCAGTCTTAGTTCGTACTTTTGGACTTGAGGATCTTGGTGAAGAAGTAACAGTAACTGACCTTGATACTGTAAGCCCTTCTCACAAAGCTAACGTTGAAATCTTAGCTCAATACGGAATTACATCAACTGATGATAACTCATTCCGTCCAAAGGAAAGTGTAACTCGTGCACAATTCGCTACATTCCTCACGCGTACTCTTACTTACCTAGCTACTGTTGAAGCTGGTCTAACTGGTCTTGAGTTCGTTGATGGAAACACAGTTGAAGTTTCTTTTGATAAAGTAATCACAGCTGCTGAATTAGAAGAAATGGAATTTGCATTCAGTCCAGAACTTGAAGTGACTGGTAAAGCTCTTAAAGAAACGGAAGTAAGTTCTTCTGCTGAAGGTTCTACTGTTGTTCTTACAACCGCAGACCAAGAAGTTGATACTGAGTACACTCTAGTATTAGATGGCGAAGTTACTGTCCTCTCAGGTGAAGGTAAACCTGTACCTGAAGTTGTTGACCTTGCTGTTAACTCTGTGAGTGCAAGTAATAATAAAGAAATTACTATTAAGTTTAATAAAGAGGTTGAAACTGCAACAGCTGAAGATGCAGATAACTATGAGCTTTCAAACGCAGCTTTAGGGGCTGTTACTGCTAAGCTTGCTGATGACAAACAGACGGTTACTTTGACAGTTGCTACTGCTGCAGCTCAACAAGCTAAAACTGATGTAACAGTTAAAAATGTAAAAGATACTGATGGTGCAGCTGTTGCTGAAACCACTGAATCAGTAACTTTCTTTGATACTACAACTCCTACCGCAAATAGTGTGAAAGTTGTTGGTCCTAAAACTTTAGAAGTTGAATTTTCAGAACCATTACAAACTGCTCCAACTTTCGTATTGAATGGTGGGTCATACTCTGTATCACCAACCTTTACATCTGGTGATAAAAAGGTCACTCTAACTTTAGGTGGTACTCTTCCTGAGGCTACTCATACTCTTACTGTATCAGGTGGTAGTGATTACTCAAGTGCAACAGGTTTCGCTGTTGAAAAAACAGACTTAGACTTCACATATGCTGTGGACAAAGTAGCGCCAACCGTTGAAGTTTATAAGTCAACTGAACAAGTTGTAACTTTAAAATTCAGCAAGGCTGTAAAAGCTACTAATCTTAATGCTGACGTGACTGCTTATCACACTTTGAATAACCAAAGTTCTTATAAAGGTACTTTAGCTGCTGTGGATGCTGTTAACGGATATTCTGATACATTTACCGTTACATTCTCTACTCCAATTGCTCCAGGGGCAGGTAAGACTTTATTCTTAAATACAAAAGAAAATAAGTTAGAAGATCTATGGGGTAATGATGTTGAATCTACTTCACTTTCATTTGACCTTGTTTCTGACGTAGTTGCTGCCTCTGTAACTAAAGTTGAAGCTACTGGAAAGAATGCCACTGCTCAAAAAGAAATTACAGTTACTTTTGATGAAGAAGTTGTAAAAGCTGATGCAGAAAACAAAGCTAACTATATTCTTAAAGATGCAAATGGAAATGTTGTAAAAACAGCTGATTTTGCAGATGTAGATACAAACGGTAAGTTTAATAACAATGCTTCAATTGTTTACGATAATGCTACTAAAACTGCAAAGATTACTTTAACAAATGCTCTTGATGCTGCTGGATACCAGTTGACTGTTCAGAACATTAAGGATAAATCTTTCAATTCAAATAAACTCACTTCACAAACTTTAGGTTTCTCTGTAGAAGATAAAATTAGACCTTCTGTTGGAGCAACTACTGTAGTTGATACAAACACACTTTACGTAGACTTTTCAGAAGCAATGAGTTCAACAGGTTTAGCTACAGCTTCTAATTACGAATTTGTTACAAATGGTTCTTTACCAACAAATACAAAAGTTGAAGTTGTAACTAATAAACGAGTGAAGATTACTCTTCCAAACGGTCATGGATTAACTGGAACGGATACAGTTCGTGTCGATGGTTCTCTTACTGACCTTGCTGGTAATTCTATTGGTAGCTTCTATGGTGATTCAACAAATACTTTCACTTTTGGAACACCAACTGCATTTACTCTTACGCCAGCTGCTGACCAAGTTAAGTTAGTAGCAGCTAACCAACTTCAATTTGAAGTTGGAACTGAACTTTCAGCTGTAACTGCTGCTGATTTTACACTTACTGCTACCGGTGCAGATTTAGGTGTTGGAGTATCTAGTGTTACTTATGTAAACAATAATGGAAAAGCAACTGTTACAGTAACGTTAGACGCAGCTTTATCAACAAGTGATTTAAGCACTATTACAAGTTTAGCAATTGCTGACGGTGGTTTGACAAACTCTCTTGGTACAGCTATTAGTGGTGGACCAACTACGTTTGTTGAAGCTTCTGGACACTTCGAAGATAAGTTAGCTGCTAAAGTTACTGGAGTTGAAACTACAGCAACTAACAAAATTACAATTACATTTAGTGAAGGTATTCCAGCTGGTGAAATTGCCAATGCTACTTTCTCTGTTGCAGGTAACACTGTTGCAAGTGTAGCTCATACCCCTGATGCTGATACAGTTGTATTAACATTAACTGATAACATCGATACTGATGCAACTCCAGTTGTTAGTCAAACTGTTGACATCAAAGATGCAAATGGTAATGTTCTTGCTGCAGGAACTGCAACTCCTGATACTGAGGATAGTGTTGCTGCTAGTGTTGCTGGTGATTTCACTAATGCTGATACTAAAATCGTAACTGTAAACTTTAGCGAAACTATGGATGCAGATACTTTAGTTCAAGGTAATTTCTCCAGTACTGCTGGTGGAGCTATCACAGGATTTACTAAAGCTTCTGATAATAAATCAGTGACGATTACATTTACTACTGGTCTTGTTACTAATAATACTGTAGATGTTTCTAGTTCTGTTACTGACGTTGCTGGTAACGCTTCTGGTGCTACCCTAACTAAGAACTAAGTAATCTATATATTATCGGACGATAATATACTTGTTAGGTAGATGCTTCTCACTACTTAAACTATGTTCAAAGACATTAATGAAGAAGTCTCTTGGAGAGCAATTTCCGAGAGGCTTTTTCTATTGGCTCTATTATATATGTTGGGGTTATAAAACATTTGAGGGATAGACTTTAAAATCCCTCTGGATTAGAAGATGTGGTCCTAACTAAAAATGGAATAAATTCAAATGGATTATCAGTTTTTATGTAGAGTGTGAAAAGACGACTCATCGTTGTCCTGAGTTCAACAGTGAATAAAAGTAATCTATTATTACAAAAGTCCCACATTTAAAACTGTTCGAACGCGACACGAATTTATTTTGTAAAGAAGACAGTATCGTTGCGCATGTGGAAAACGTTTTGCAGAGAAGAATTCCTTTATAGCTCGGTATCAACGCCAATTAAAAAAGGTCAACAGTTTATCCCTGCCGCCCCCAACACTTGACTTAGAACCAAATAAAGGGGTTTAGAAATTTGTTTGCTTTATCTATTTCCATTTTAAATTTATTTGAAGTTGGTTATCCACTCAGTTCAATTGTTGCTGCCTTTCGTAGAAATACTTGGATTCTGCCCGAACATCGAATTAGATTTTTTTGAATCTTATCTTTTTTTGTCAAGTTATAAATGCTTTGAAACAATTCAATGTCTTGAGTTAAACTATGTTAAAATCATAATAGATTATTTAAAAATTAAGGAGGCTTCACAATGTCTTTTTTAAAAAATAGAGACAATAATAACTTAAAACTTGACGGAAAGGAAAGTAGTGTTTCTTCTGAGTTATTAGGACATGAAGGGTCAAATTTGTTAGATGAAGAGATTTATACAGAACTATCCTTTTCTCCAAATTGGAATATCTTAAAAGAGGAACTTTATGCTTTCAAGTTTTTAAATGGTGAATGTCTTCCGCTGAAACCAAACCAAATTTCACTAAGTGGGATAGAATTACGTAATAATCAATTAGAGAAAAAGTTAATAGTAACTACCTTTATTCGTAGCAGTCTAGATGTACCTATAAACCTCCCAGAAACAAAATTAGTCTTACTTGATGATAGTAATGCTGTAATCGCACGTAAGCAGTTTGATTTATCAGCTGTTGGAGAAATCCCTCCACGTAGTAGCCGACCATGGACTTTTGAATTTGAACCAAAAGACTTATTGAAGGTCGATATCCCCAAAGAAGGATGGAAACTTGCATTCCAACTAGAGCATAAACATGCTCTAGATTTAGATCCATCTTGGGATAAGATTCTAGATAAAAATGCAAAAAAGCAGCTCCAAGATTTAGTTGAGCGAATGGAAGTACCCAAAAAAGGTGAAGTAAATTTCATGGGAGTGCAAGCTCAAAAAAAGGAAGATGGTGCTCTTCACATAACATTGCTCATTCGTAATGGATCAGAAAAAAACATCAACCTTGAGCAGTTGCCTTTGCAAGTAGAGGACGCTACAAACGAAGTAGTTGCAAAGGGTTCCTTTAAACTCGACAATCTAACAGTTAAAGCTAACACTAGTAAACCATGGACATTTATCTTTCCAAAGGAAATGGCGACAAAAGAAAACCCTGACTTTAGCCGTTGGAAGGCCTACGCACCCCAACAATAGTTTACAATAGAAAGCCTTTTATCTACGAAAATGGAGTAGTTGTAAGGAAAAACTACTTTGTTACTCTGTAAAAAGCCATTGTTAATAAGATGTTTCTAATAGTAGAAAGTCCCAAGCTTATATGGGACTTTTTTTTGATCCATATAGACTTTTACTCTCTCCTCAAATGTTTCCCCACCCCCACAACCGGGTAAAGACAAATAGAGAAATTCTAAGGAGGTTCTACAAATGATTGCTGTAAAACCAAATGATTTAGAAACGGTTCTGGAAGTTGTGGTGACGGGGAAAGTTACGAAAGAGGATATGGAAGACTTTGAGGCTAGATTTAGAAGAGAAAAAGAAAGCAAAGATCAAGTGAACGTCTTGTTAGCGGTTCATGAAATTGAGGGATATAGCTTAAAGGCATTGGTGGCAGACTTGAAATTCAGTGCGAGTCACTGGAAAGAGGTTAATAAGATTGCCGTGTTTACGGATAAGAAATGGATAGAGTTCAGTACGATGGTTAGTAATTCTTTACCTGGAATTGAAGTGAAGCCGTTTGACTTTGGTGAAAGAGAACAAGCCTTGAAGTGGTTTAGTTGGAGGGAAGTTTAATATAAATTGGTCCGGGTATTAATAGAGTAGAGACTTATATTAGAAAGGGTGATTTTAGTGGATAAGAAGATGAATGAGTTACTAGAAGGATTAAATGAAGACCTAGCGAATGAATACGCTGCGAGCATCATGTACACCAACAATGCTGCCGTTGTGTCGGGTTTATACAGACAAACTCTAAAGCCATTTTTCGAAAGTGAAATCGTCGATGAACAGAAGCACGCACTTTATTTGGCGGAGAAGATTAAAGTTCTAGGTGGTACACCGACTACGAAGCCCGCTGATGTTAAGCAGCCTACTGAAGTAAAGGAAATGCTTGAAGAAGCAAGAAAAGCGGAGTATGAAACGATCAAGCGTTATGAAACACGTAAGAAACTGGCTGATGAGTTAGGTCAGACCGAGCTTGTTGTTAAGCTTGAAGATATGATAGCCGATGAAACGCATCATATGGAAGAATTAGATCGCATATTAGCAGACACTCGTCTGAACTAAAGAGAAGATGGGAAAGGGTCCTGTAGATTCTACAGGGCCCTTTTGTGATCTTGCTAATAGATGTTATAGAGCTAAGAACAAAAAAACCTCTGTCTCTATTGGTTCTATAAGACTAGAACTCTTGATTCAGGTAATAAATTAAAAGATTCTTTTCATTTCTAACATAATCTGAACATCTATAATTCTGCGACATATACATAGTAAATATTTCAACATAATCAGACAAAAACCGACATTAACCTCGCGTTTTCTGCTGTATTTGTATTGTTATTCATTACTTTTTAAAAGATATTTAACATTTTTTCTATATAAATGTTTGAAAACGCCTACTATACTGTGGGTACATATGACAAAGCACATTTTAGGTTTTGCGAAAGATTAGTCCCGGTCAATGGTCTTAATGCTGCCTATAGGTACGCTTACTTAATTAACCTAAATAAGTAATAACTCTTAAGAACTATTATAATATTTGGAATTGTAACCGCTTAATCTTAAGGGGGTGATGCGACGGTTTTGATAAAGGTATTTGAAACATGGTTTCACAAATTTCTATCAAAACAGGGAGGGTTTTATGTTCAGGAAAAAGTTTTCAATGTTTATGGCCACGACAATGGTTTTTACAATGTTCTCAAGTTCGGGTGCATTTGTTCAAACGGCTACAGCTGAAGAAGGGCAAGATGAGCTGCCTTTGAAGTTTGATTTTGGTTCAGCGAGTAGTCCTGTAGCAGATGGATACTTGAGTGTGTCGAACACAATGATCTATGATGAGGAACGAGGCTACGGGTTGAACAAGGCTGTGGCAGAGCGTAATCGTGGAGGTCCAGATGCCTTACGACGAGATTTTACGCTTGATGGAAATTATGAATTTATGGTTGATCTTCCGAACGGTGATTATTTTGTTCGACTGATTGCAGGAGATGATATTGCCTTCAACCGTACGGGCTTTACCGTCGAGGGGGAGAATAAAGGAAATATTTCTTCACAAGCCGGTGAGTATGCTGAGCTCACGACGATGACATCCGTCTTGGATGGGCAATTAAATATAGCTATGAGTGAAAATGGCAGAGTGAATGGGCTTGAAATTATTCCTATGTCTGAAATCACGACCCTTGAAGTAGCAAGCAAGGAACTTTCTCCAGAAGCGTCTGTTACGTTAACTTGGGAGGAAAATGATGCTGCAGAGAGTTACTCGGTTTATCGTAAGGCTGAAGGAGAAGCTGATTTTAGTAAAATTGGTAGCTCCGATTTGGCTGAGTATGTTGACACAAGCGCAGAGCTAGGCTTTACATACACGTATGCTGTGGCTTTAGTCAACGAACAAGGCATTGAATCTGATAAAAGTAATGAAGTGACAGTAACGATGATAGACGAATCTGTTGAAGTAGGTAGTGCACCAACGAATTTACAACTTAAAAGCGCTACAGAGGAATCTGTGACGTTCTCTTGGAATGCGGTAGATGGTGCGGTTGAATATTATGTGTACCGTGCGCGTTACAATGAAGCGGACTATCCAGAGGGAGCCGTTTCATATTCGAAGGTGGGCACAGCGAAGACGCCTGAGTTTACTGATGAGTCGGTCATTACGAATCGCCATTTTTACTATAAAGTAAAAGCAGCGAATGAAGGTGGGATTTCGGAAGCATCAAGCGTGCTTGAAACTCCAATTGAACTAAAGCAATTACGCCAAATGGAAAAGCTCAACCGCGGGTTAGTTGCTGTTGATACTGAGGATGGCATTTATGTTGGGTGGAGAATGTTTGGTACCGATCCTGGAAATGTAAGCTTTGATTTGTATCGTGATGGGGAAAAAATTACCGAACAACCGTTAACATCAAGTACAAATTATCTTGATGAGAATGGAAACATTGACTCTACTTATCAGGTTCGCATTCACAATGGGAGTGGGGAACCACTTTCGGAAGAAGTGAGTGTTTGGTCTGAGCAATACTTAAGTGTTCCACTTGAAAAGCCTGAAGGTGGCGTAACGCCAGACGGTGTGTCTTACACGTACTCAGCAAATGATGTGAGTGTTGGTGACCTAACAGGTGATGGAGAATACGAAATTATTTTGAAATGGGATCCTTCAAACTCAAAGGATAACTCTCGTTCTGGCTATACTGGAAATGTATTTATCGATGCGTATAAGCTAGATGGGACAAAGCTTTGGAGAATTGATGCAGGTGTAAACATCCGAGCAGGTGCACATTATACACAATTTCTAGTTTATGATTTTGATGGTAATGGCAAGTCTGAGGTTGTCTTTAAAACCGCGGATGGCACGACAGACGGAGCAGGAACCGTAATCGGAGACCCGAACGCTGATTACAGAAATAGCTCAGGTTATATTTTAAGTGGGCCTGAATATTTAACCGTGTTTGAAGGTGAAACAGGTAAGGCATTAGATACAGTGGATTATTATCCACCAAGAGGCGATGTAAATAGTTGGGGAGATGGCTATGGAAATCGTGTTGACCGTTTCCTAGCAGGAGTCGCTTATTTAGATGGAGAGCGTCCGAGCTTTGTGATGGCACGCGGATATTATACAAGATCCGTTCTTGCTGCTTACAATTTCCGCGATGGCGAAATTACGCAAGAATGGGTATTTGACAGCAATGAACCTGGTAACGGAGCGTATGCTGGTCAAGGAAACCATAGCTTATCTGTTGTTGATGTTGACGGTGATGGTTTTGATGAAATTTATTATGGCGGTGCGGTTATAGACCATGATGGTACTGGTCTTCATACAACAGGATGGGGACATGGTGATTCAAATCATGTTACAGATTTAAATCCGAATCGACCAGGAATTGAAGCGTTTCAAGCACATGAAAGCTCATCATCGCCATTTGGTTACGGTATACGTGATGCGGAAACGGGAGAATCATTATGGGGAGTTCGAACTGGAACAGATGTAGGTCGTAGTTTAGCGGCAGATATCGATCCTCGTTATGATGGAGCTGAGCTTTGGGCATCAGCAAGCTGGGATGGAACTTCAGGAACGAGCGGCTTGTTTACAGTTGAAGGTGAACGCATTTCAGATAAGTCACCACAATCGATTAATCACGCAGTATGGTGGACTGGAGATTTATTAAGAGAGTTACTCGACCATGATTTTAACCCAGATACTGATCCACATGGTGTCGGGAAAATCGAGAAATGGAACTGGGAAGAGGAAAAGCTTGAAACAGTTTTTATTCCAGAAGGGACCCGTACAAATAACTGGACAAAGGGGAATCCTTCCCTACAAGCTGATTTGTTTGGGGACTGGAGAGAAGAAGTAATCTGGCCTAGTAGTGATAGCACAGAGCTTCGTATTTACACAACGACTCATATGACGGACCATCGTATTTATACGTTAATGCATGATCCTACGTATCGACTTGCTGTGGCTTGGCAGAACGTTGCCTACAACCAGCCTCCTCATGTTGGCTTCTTCCTTGGTCACAACATGGATACCCCGCCAACACCAAACATCGTCACGGGCGATGAAGTAGCGGGACCTATTGCTTGTGAAAAGCCAGGCAAAGGAAAAGGACACGGTTATGGGATTGAGAATGGAAACGGACCATGTAACAATAATGGAAATGGGCAAGGGAATCGTCCATAATTAAAATAAGAGAAGGCAGCCTTTAGGGGCTGTCTTCTTTTAGGTGGTAACTGCAAAAGAACCCTTTAAATTACATAAAAATCATCCATTTTTCCTGGTCTAATAAACTATATTCAAAACAACTGATTTGCAGTATGATGGACTCAGAATAATATCCTAGTACTAATTAGCAATATTATTCCTCATTTGAATAAAGGCAAATCTGTCGAAAGATGGAGACGCAAAGTCACAGACCTAATGCTTTGATGCTATGGTGGCTGGGCTGCTGAAGAATGGAGAATGGAAACTTTTATAGTTAAATTCAAAATTCTTTCGATTCAAATAAACTATTTGATTTGGGAGGTTTTTTTGTGTTGATACGGAAATTTAGAAATGTTATGGCAACGAGTCTACTAATAAGTGTGAGTGTGTTTGTTGTAGGAACACATGTGTATGCGGACAACCATGAAACAACGGAGGAAGAAGCTACAGAGGTGACAGAAACTGAAGTAGTAGAACCAGTTGAAGAGTCAACAGAGGAGTTACCTGCTGAGGAGGGTGAGATAGTTGATTCTCCTAGTGAAGCTGAGGAAGAAGAGTCTTCTTTACTACCAGGGGATTTACTCTATTTTGTTAAGCGATTACAAGAGAATCTTCAAATGGCTTTTACCTTTGACGACGTGAAAGAGGCAGAGTTATTCGCTGATTTTGTTGAAGAGCGCATTAAGGAAGCAGAAGCTTTGTTTGCAAATGGAGAGGAAGAATTAGCAGCTGAAACCCTCCAAAGAGCGATTGACCAACAAGAACTTGCTTTAGCTAAATACGAAGCGGCTGAACCTACAGAACCTGAAGCAGAAGAGGCTAAGGGTGATGCTAGTCAAGATACTACTGAAAGTGAGCCGGTAACAGAAGAAGATGGAGAAGCAACAGAAGGAACTGAAGTAGAAGAGGTTGATGCAGTTCGAGTTAACCTAGAAGCAAAGTTTGAATCGAATCTTCTTGCCCTACAAGCTGCGCTAGAGAAGGTAACGAATCCTCAAGCAAAAGCTTCCTTAGAGAAAAACGTTGCAAAAGCTCAAGAAAGACTTGAAAAGAAAATCAACAAAGCATTAGCAAAGCTTGGCGAAAAAGAAGCTGAGTTAGAAGAAATAGCTTTAGAGGAAGAAGATAGTGAAGTAGCTGAAACCGTTGAAGAAGAAACAGAGGAAGGAACAGAGCCTCTTGAAGAAATTGCTGATCCTACAGATGAAGAGGAAGATGTAGTTCTCGCACTTGGGACGCAACAAGTAATCGAAACGGAAGAAGAACAAATTGCGGTAAAGAAAACGGAAGAGAAAAAGCAAGATGTTGCAAAGAAAACGGAAGAGAAGAAGCTAGAGGCCGAGAAGAAGGCTGAAGAGAAAAAGCTAAAAGCAGAGAAGAAAACGGAAGAGAAGAAGCAAGAAGCTGAGAAGAAGGCCGAAGAGAAAAAGCAAGAAGCAGAAAAGAAGGCTGAAGAAAAAAAGCAAGAAGCAGAAAAGAAGGCTGAAGAAAAAAAGCAAGAAGCTGAGAAGAAAGCCGAAGAAAAGAAGCAAGAAGCTGAGAAGAAGGCTGAAGAGAAAAAGCAGGACGCAAAAAAGAAGAATGAAGAGAAAAAGCAAGAGGACGACGCTACAGATCAGGAAGACTAAGATTATTAGTTTTCTATACATTGATTGTTATTTCAGGTAATAAAATGGGCAAAGAAAGTTGCTCATAAATAAATGAGGGAAGGCAGCCTTTTGGGGCTGTCTTCTTTTAGGTGAAGCATCGAGGGCTTTTATTATGTTCCGGCGGATTGTTGGTGGATAGATGGGACGGCTTCAACTTCAAACTTATAGCCAACGCCCCACACCGTTCTCAACACATCGCAACCAACTTTGTTTAACTTATTTCTGATTTTTTTGACATGGGCGTCAACAATTCTGATATCTCCGAAGAAGTCATAGCCCCAAATATGTTCCAGTAAGGTTTCGCGTGTGTAGACGTTACCAGGCGTTTTAGCAAGATATACGAGTAAATCAAATTCCTTTGGGCGAAGTGTTACTTTTGTATCTTTAACAATGACTTCCCGCCGGTCGACATCAATTTTAATTGTGCCATAATCATATGTATACGGATGTTCTTTTGTAATCTCCATGCTTGAGTTGTCCACTCGACGAAGGATGGCTTTGACTCGAGCGATTAGTTCTCTTGGGCTAAAGGGTTTTGTTATATAATCATCAGCCCCTAATTCTAAACCTAGTACACGGTCAAATTCATCACCGCTCGCTGTTACGAAAATAATCGGTACATTGGATACTCTACGAACCTCGCGACATACATCATACCCATCCATTTCAGGCATCAGTAAATCTAGAATAATTAAATCGGGTTGTTCCTGTCTGACTATCTCAATAGCAGCCTTCCCGTTGTCAGCCTCAAACGTAGTAATTTGTTGCTTTTTTAGGTAATGAGTAATGATGTTTCGGATGTTGTCATCATCATCTGCTACCAAAATCGTAAGCATCATGAAACCTCTCCTTTAATTCCTCATAGTCTATCGGAATTGCCCATAAGAAGCTTGTCCACTTATACAAGGTAACATTATAAGCGAAGGTGTCACAAGGGACCTAAGTTTGAACATCAATCCTAACCTCAATTCAAAAAGAGATTTGACGTAGTTCATAAGCCTAAAGAAAAGGAAGGCTAGTTCCAATTTCATAAGAAAGAGGAGTCCGGTTCCGGACCCCTCTCATACGTACTTAGTTAACCTTATTTTAAAAAGGTTAAAAAGTTAGAATAAGCCGTTTTAACTTTATCATAGTAACCAGCCAGCTTATCAAGTGTAGTTTCATATTCAACAGTAGTAGAGTCAGTTTGTTCGCCAGCCTCCACCTCAGCATCTGCTTCAGCTTCTGCATCACCTGTTACAACAACAGGGTTCTCAGCTACTTCCTCAACGACACTGTCAACTTCAGAAGTTACATCGCCAGTAGTAGAGTCAACATCCTCAACAACACCGTCAAGCTCAGAAGCTACATCGCCAGTAGTAGAGTCAACATCTTCAACGACACCGTCAAGCTCAGAAGCTACATCGCCAGTAGTAGAGTCAACATCTTCAACGACACCGTCAACTTCAGAAGCTACATCGCCAGTAGTAGAGTCAACATCTTCAACGACACCGTCAAGCTCAGAAGCTACATCGCCAGTAGTAGAGTCAACATCCTCAACGACACTGTCAAGCTCAGAAGTTACATCGCCAGTAGTAGAGTCAACATCTTCAACGACACCGTCAAGCTCAGAAGTTACATCTCCAGTAGTAGAGTCAACATCCTCAACGACACCGTCAACTTCAGAAGTTACATCGTCAGTAGTAGAGTCAACATCCTCAACGACACTGTCAATTTCAGAAGCTACGTCTTCCGTTTCTGAAGTAATGTCTTCAGATGAAAGAGCATCTAAGTATTCTTGAATGTATAGGTCAGTAGACTGAATTAACTGATCATAATGGTTAAAAATTGTTTGGTAGTTCGCGTAAATTTGCTCTTCGATAGCATTTGTTTCGTCAGCCGGAGCTTCTTCTTCAACTACCTCATCAGAATCAGAAGTGTTTTCGTCAGCCGGAGCTTCTTCCTCAACTACCTCATCAGAATCAGAAGCGTCTTCGTCAGCCGGAGCTTCTTCCTCAACTACCTCATCAGAATTAGAAGCGTCTTCGTCAGCCGGAGCTTCTTCCTCAACTACCTCATCAGAACCAGAAGTGTTTTCGTCAGCCGGAGCGTCTTCCTCAACTACCTCATCAGAATCAGAAGTGTTTTCGTCAGCCGGAGCGTCTTCGTCAGCCGGAGCGTCTTCCTCAACTACCTCATCAGAATCAGAAGTGTTTTCGTCAGCCGGAGCTTCTTCTTCAACTACCTCATCAGAATCAGAAGCGTCTTCGTCAGCCGGAGCGTCTTCCTCAACTACCTCATCAGAATCAGAAGTGTCTTCGTCAGCTGGAGCTTCTTCTTCAACTACCTCATCAGAATCAGAAGTGTTTTCGTCAGCCGGAGCGTCTTCGTCAGCCGGAGCGTCATCCTCAACTACCTCATCAGAATCAGAAGCGTCTTCGTCAGCCGGAGCGTCTTCCTCAACTACCTCATCAGAATCAGAAGTGTCTTCGTCAGCTGGAGCTTCTTCTTCAACTACCTCATCAGAATCAGAAGCGTCTTCGTCAGTAGGCTCTTCTTCATCAGCTGCATCATCAGAATCAGAAGCGTCTTCATCAGTAGGCTCTTCTGATTCTGTTGGTTCTTCATCTTCTATAGTATCTTCATCATTTTCTGAGTCGTCCTCAGGGTCAGTGTTTAGCCATTCAGCTGCGATTTCATAGTTACCTTTAGCAACCTCTCGCATTATCTTTCCTTTTTCAGGTGAGTCTGGAATATTTATTGCCGCTTCAGATACAATTTGGCCATGGTTTTTAGAACGAGTTTCTAGTTCAGCTGCGGAAACAGGCGCGCCAGCAGCAGCAAATGTACTTGCAAGCATTGCTGTGGATACTACTAATGGAACGACTTTCTTTGAATGCTTTCCTCTTTTGTTACGTTCATTTCTTTTTTCTACCATGTTTTAGTTCCTCCTCATAATGTGTTCAAAATTTTTAGGTAAACCCACGATTTCATTCTTAGACTTGGTTGACCGAGTTTGGATTGAAATTAATGGTTAGTACCCTCCTTTTTTTGACGTGCAGCTTTCCTAACTGCTTGTCTAACACTCTACAGAAGAAATGTAACGAAACTATGACCTATCTTAGACATAATTTAGACCTTTTTTAGAACAAAGAAAAAACCCCAGTGTCTACAGGGGTTGGTAAGAGTCTATGAACGTTAAAAGGCAAGAAAGAATACCCTTTTCTATTTTTCTTGGGAACTTTTGGAGTAATATAAACGAAAGACAATATCCTGGTTATAGTTTCCGAAACCTGAACCGAAGATGGTCGCGCCGCCCACATGTCTAGCGTCGTTATCTACGGAAATTCGAAAAATCCATTGTTTATCAAGAATACCAACATCATTAATAGTAACGTTGGATATTTTAGTGCCGTCAATAAATGTGCCACTAGATGTAATGCGTAACAGCTTTAATAGACCATATTGATTAATAACCCTTGGCCACCAATCAGGTGTGTACTTACCAGGGGCATCACCAAAGTCACCAGGACTTGTCCATGTGCCAACTACTACATTATTTAAAGTGAAAGAGATATCTGAAGGCCAATTATCGTTTGTAAAAGGGGCTTCTGAAGATAACTCCATTGAAATCACAAGTTCATCCGGCGTTTCACTAGGTAATAAGAAATTTGACAGCTTGTATTCAATAAACCCTTTACCAAACCAAAGGATTTTCGCGTTTACACGTGCTGGATCCAAAAAGTACCGAGGCTCATCAAATTCACCTACAAATTTTTCGACAGTGGCGAGTCCACAGGTAGGTTCAACATGGAAATCCGTATAGTGTCCTACAGATACTTCCGTTTGATGGTAATCCTGTGCTAGGATTTGTTGGGATGGAAATGTAATTTCTATATTATCGACGTTCATCACACATAGTTTTTGAACACCAGCCCGACCAGGAACCATTTGGCTACGGATGATATTAGCTTTTTCAAGTTTTTTAATATGCATAGTCATAATAGCGCTACTTAACCCTGTTGCTTCAGCTAGCTCTCTAATATTCATCGATTTAACGGTAAGCAGTTGAATGATTTTCAGTCTAACTTTACTAGCGAGAGCTTCGTAAACAGGAAGGGAGTTTTCAGAAATGTCTATTTCCATAAATGTGCTCCTTTTTCTTGTTGAAATCGTCCAATATAACCGATCATACAACCTATATAGCAATTTAACAAGTATATTAATGTTTTATACTATAAAATATTAGAATGCGAAAAAATAACTCTACTAAGGTTTCAGAACACCGATGTACAGCAGATATAAAATAAATAATGAAAATATTGATTATTGCATGGAAACGCTTTAACGTGGATGTTAAGAATGGTATGATAAAGAAAGATTTATGGATTCGTTAGGATACATTAGGAGGGATAGGGTTGAGTTTTTATACTTCTGAGCTATGTGATAAGCATCAAGATGAAATTTATGTAGCCGAACGTTCACTGTTTGAGTATTTTGGTAATAGCAAAGCTTTTTCTGGACCAATCGTCACGATAAAAGTTTATGAAGATAACGGACTTGTGGAGAATATAATCGATACTGCTGAAAAAGGTAGTGTTATTATTATTCATGGCTCTGGTTCGCGCCGTTGCGCTCTTCTTGGAAAACAATTAACGGAGAAAGCAGTTGAGAGAGAGATTGCGGGAATCATTGTATATGGTTGTATTAGAGACTCTCATCAAATTAATCAAATGGACATTGGTATAATCGCAATAGGGACAAACCCAATTATGAGTGTCAAAGAAGGAGCAGGAGAGAAGGATATCCCTGTTCACTTTGCCGGCATTGATTGGATTCCAGGCCAGTATACGTATGCGGATCAAGATGGAATCATCATTGCCAAACGGAAATTAGTGTAACGACCTTAATAACCTTAGCTCAAAAGGCATGAAGAGCTAAGGTCTTTTTATTATTATAAATCAATTCTTAACGTTACCTATAAAAGAAACAACGTACTATTTTAATCTATAGGTTTCATAATCCAGTCTATCAATCATTCCAGTACTTATTAATACGCACTAGAAGGTGATACAAATGCAAAAGACTATCGGTGTGTTAACACCTGTTTTAGATGGGTTTTATCATGGCAATTTATTAATAAATATCTCAAAAAAAGCGAAAGAGTGTAATTTTAAAGTCGTTGTGTTCGGAACATCTGCTAGCAATTATTCACATACCTATGCTTTAGATTATGTCGACGGATGGATTGTGATTATGGATGCCGTAGATAATAACTATCTAAAACAAATAAGAAAAGCTGGTAAACCTATTATCGGGATAAATACGTTATTAGACTGCGATTATACAATTTCAATCAATAATGAAGAAATGATGGAGTGTGCCATTCGTCATTTAGTGGAACACGGACATGACTGTATTGCGTATGTAGGAGATTCACATTTTTATGATGCGAATCAACGGTTTACTAGTTATGTTAAAGCTTTAAATACTAACCAGATAAAGTATAACGAGGCGTGGTTTTGCAATACTCTGGAACTCCATCCTCGTGATATTGTAAAAGATATGGTAGAGAAAGGTTTACCATGTACAGCTATTGTTGCCGTGAACGATAATATTGCACTAGACTTAATCCATCATTTTAGAAAATATACTATACGTGTTCCTGAAGATATAGCAATTATCGGATTTGACAATAGTCCCGCCGCTAAGTCTAGAAACCCTTCTTTATCTACAATTCATTTACCTATTAGGGAAATTGGCGAACAAGCTGTATTAGTTTTAATTGATATTTTACATAACGAAAATAAGCGTCGTTCGTTTTCTAATGTTAAGGCCTTTCCTGTTTTTCGAGAAAGTTGTGGGTGTAGCGTTAATTCCTCAAGGGATTATGAGCCTTCCGAAACGATTGAACACTTAACAAATATGGTAGCGCGAAATTTTAATTTAGGGCAATTAATGCAATCTAGCAATTATAAAGACATTATTGAAATGAACTGGTTAATCCATACACCATTTCGTAAAGGTCTATTAGGATTATGGGACACAAATCATAACAAACAACTAAAAGTAACTCAGTTTAATATGGATTTTGAACATAATAAACAAGAAAATATTCAAGTTGGACATTGCGGGCCTACTCAATTTCCATTGGAGAACGTCCTTTATAATGAGACGTTTATGCAAGATGAAAATGAAATGATTATTATCCCCATCGTCCAAGACGATAAAGAGTTAGGGGTTTTTGCTTTTGCTGGCTTAGCAGATATGACAACGCTAGCGACTCCTTTAAATACAACGTATCAACTAGCGAATTTCTTTGCATCAGCCCTACTTCGGGCCTCTATGACGGAGGAAATAAAGTCTTATTCCGAGCAATTAGAGATTATATCTAACATTATGTATGATGGTATCTGGACGTTAGACTTTCTTTCAAAAAAAATCTCAAGCCGAGGTGGGATTAACCATATACTCGGTTATTCAAACAACGGTTTTGAGTTTCATTTCGCTGAAATAATAGAAATGATTCATCCAAAAGACCGAGTAAAAGTTATGGGAAGTTTTCAAGAACACCTTAAGCACTCTTCCCCTTTTGAAGTAGAGTGTAGGTTTCTCCATACAAAAGGTCATTATATTTGGATGTACATTACCGGACAAGCACAGCGTGACTCTTACGGAGAAATTACAAAAGTACTTGGGTCAATAATGGATATTTCGAATCGAAAAAAGGCAGAGGAACGTATAAATGAGCTCGCCTATCAGGATACACTCACAGGACTATCAAACCGATTGTACTTTGAGGAACAGCTAATCATCTTATTAGAAGAAGCAAATCAAAACTATAACAAAGTTGCTCTTCTGTTATTTGACTTGGATCGATTTAAAATAGTTAATGATAGCTATGGTCATCAAGCTGGTGATAGGTTACTTCAGTATGTGGCAGAAAGAGTTCGTTCCATTGCTAATGAAGACAATCTAATAGCGCGGTTAGGTGGAGATGAATTCGTTATCGTTATGCCTGTTATTCACAGTGTGGAAGAAGCTTATGAATTGGGATTGAAAGTTGTAGCAAGCTTGAATGAACCCTTTTTAGACGAAGACAGAGAGTATCATATTTCAAGTAGTATTGGATTAAGCATTTATCCTGATAACAGTTTAGATTCTGAAACACTGAGGCTACAAGCGGATATTGCGATGTATAATGCCAAAGCCCAAGGAAGAAATAGACTTCAATTATACAATAAAGAAATAAATGATTATAATTTCGATCGTTTGAATATGGAAAGTTATTTAAGAAAAGCACTAGAACGAAACGAATTTATATTACATTATCAACCTCTATATGAAATAGAAACAGGTGAAATCCTCGGTGTTGAAGCATTATTACGATGGAAGTCGGCTGAATTCGGAATGGTGAAGCCAATGGACTTCATACCACTTGCCGAAGAAACAGGTCTAATTATACCAATAGGTGAGTGGGTTCTTAAAGAGGCTTGTCATTTGAACAGCCTATGGAAGGGGATGGGTTTTCCTCACCTTAAAATATTTGTAAACATTTCATCAAGACAATTAAATCATACTAGTTTTGTAAACCGTGTAGAATCGATATTGAAGGAAACAGATTGTTGCCCGGGAGATTTATGTTTAGAAATTACCGAAACTACGATGCTTGAGGACATAAGTTATAGTAGAAAAATGCTTCAGGAATTAATAGAAATAGGCGTGAGTATTGCTATTGATGATTTCGGTACAGGTTATTCATCATTATCCCTGTTGAGAGATTTACCGATACAAACTATAAAAATTGATAAGTCATTTATTGACGACGTCACAACTGACATTAAAAACAGCTCTATTGTACAAGCAGTCATTAATATGTCTCACATTATGTCTTTGAAAGTTGTGGCAGAAGGTGTTGAAACTTATGATCAATTAGAGGTTCTAAAAAAATTAGAAATTGATTATATACAAGGTTATTTCATTAGCAAACCGCTCCCTTATGAGGAATTAGTAAGTTGGTACCAGTCATTTTCCGTCGTTTGAGCTGGATGTAAACGATAAATGGTATCCCGCTTGCTCAGTTTCAAACAGTATACCTTCGTTTTTTAATGCGAATTTAATGACTAGTCCAGGCTTCGGCCTTCCGCTATTATCATTGGAATCCCGTTGTACTAAGCGTGCTTTTTTCTCTTGGAGGCCTCCTCTATGCATGGAGCATTTTGAAAACAAACAGTATCTACCCTGCAGTCATTTTCCATATGGTTATAAATATGGGGATGTTTTTAAGTGGATGGAACCTGCAAATATAATAAGAGTGTAAAAGCTGCTCTAGCTAATATATGAATAAAGATACATGACCTCCTTGAGCTGAGGTCATGTATCTTTAGGTTAGACTATATAAAACCCTCGATTTAAAGGGGCACTGAAAAAGGTACGGTTTTCACCTTTTTCAGTGCCCCTTTAAGCAATGAGCGGAACCGTTGCTTTGTCTTAAGCCTGCTATGAGTGGGTTTCTCGTAGCATGCGCGCAACGTGTGGAGCCATTGCTACTTCCTCGAATTTGCTAAAGGAACTTTTCCAGTGCCCTCCGATTTACCTACTTCTAGCTGCCCTATCTCTCTTGTCTCTTCCGTTGTGACAGTTTTGAATTTCATTGAGTTTCTGCAATGATTATGATCCCTTCTTGTGTTTCCTTAAACACCTCCAATAAAGCGGTATTAACATTCTTAGAGTATCGTTCTGAATCTTTAAGCTAATGTCAGGTAATTTTCATATAAGTGATAGATAAGACAAACATAATAATCGTTAGAAAAAAGTTAAACCACTTTTCCAGCCGAGTTTGACGTTTCTCGATTTATCCCCCTTATACACAATAAATATATTAATCAAATGTATAATATACTTATATTGGAAAAAGGAAGTAGGTTTCTGAGAGACTTTTTGGATATAATATACATTTTAGGGATTTTGAGAGTTTTAAAAGGGTCAAGTAATTGTCGGATTGAGTAGATACATTGGTATTATAGTAAGTATAGAGTATCTTTTACTAATTAGTAAGGGTATTTCGGTGTTGAAAAGAATACAATAAATATTATAACAATAAAATTAAAAGTTGAGAAATTATGAAAAATTACATTGACAGCGCATACAATTAAAATTATAATTAGGTTAATTAAGTTAATGAAAACATTAATTGAATAATGTTAGATTTAATATAATTATTAATCATAGTTTTAGGAGGGATTTGGTGAAAGGTCCGTTTAAGCCTCCTCATTACTTAAGTGAAATAGAACGCGCTCTAAGTGATGATGTTAGTGAATGGTCGATTTACAATGCACATGATCCATCAATTATTAAAGATGGAAAATACTATTATGTGTTTTCAACAGATACGAAAACAAGTTCAACTAATAGTAAGATAGCTTCTGGAGCTCAAGTTCGAAGGTCTACGAACTTAGTAGATTGGGAATGGGTAGGACATGCCCTTGATGGTGTACCCCAAGAAGCATATGAATGGACAAAAGCAGAAGGCCTTTGGGCACCAGAGGTTGTAAAGTGGGATGGCCAGTATTACTTATATTACTGTGCTTCTCAATTTGGAACCAATCAATCATTTATCGGTGTTGCAACAAGTTCATCTATTGAAGGACCATGGGTTGACCGGGGTAAGGTGTTTAAAACCTCAAAGGAAAATAAGCCAAATGCCATTGATCCTAATTTAATCTTAGATAAAAAAGGCACTCCTTTTATGATATACGGCTCGTTTTTCGGTGGTATCTATGCAATAGAGCTTGACAAGAAAACCGGGAAACCAATTGAGTCAAATGAAGGAGTCTGTATTGCAAAACGAGAGAATGAAACAAAAGAAGGAGCGGTAGAGGGGCCTTACATGGTCTACCACCCTGAATACGATATGTACTATTTGTTTGTCTCGTATGACTCTTTGTTTTCAAATTACAATGTCCGAGTAGGTCGTTCAAAACATATAACAGGTCCGTTTCTTGATTATAACGGAAGAGACTTGAATGATGACGAGTATAGACCCTCCGATGATATCGGTAACAAAATTTTGGCAGGATATTCGTTCCGTGATGGAGATGGATGGATGGCTCCTGGTCATAACTCAATATTAGAAGATGAAGGACACTATTATATTTGTCATCATGCAAGAATGCTTGATAGGAAAGATTTGTTTTGCATGCATATTCGTAAAGTAGTATGGACGTCAGATGGATGGCCAGTTGTATCACCAGAGCGCTATGCCGGTGAGGGGCTTGAGGTAATTGAAGAAAATGAATTACTTGGGAACTGGGATGCAATCGAATTTGGACGAGAAATAGAAGGTATCAACGTATCATTCGACTTCAAATTCCTTGAAAATGCAGATGTAAATATTCACGGAAAAGCTTTCAGGTGGAAGAAGACAGATGACATAACGGTGCAAATATATCAAGAAGATACTAATTTTAGTATTGAACTTAAAGTTCTTCCTGCATGGGATTGGAAAAGCAATCAGAAAACTTTAGTCTTTACGGGTATGGACAATACAGGTACATGCATATTCGGAAAAAAGCTACCTTAACCTAATTTCCAAAGGCTGAGTCACTTAGAGTCTCAGATTATATTTGTCTTTAATAGTAGCGTTTACATTACAATGTCAAAGGAGTGTTATTCAGATGATAAAAAAGAAATGGTTTACTAGTTTGGTTATGTTATTGATTTTAAGTGTTACTTTAATGGGTTGTTCAAGTAATTCTGGTGGGTCAGATTCTTCAGACAAAGGTGGAAGTTCAGATTCACCTGAAAAAGTAAAACTTTCAGTTAATATTTGGGCTCAGCCACATGAGGAAGAAATCTATAAAACGATTATTGCTGATTTCGAAGCAGAGAACCCTCATGTTAGTGTCGATTTTGTAGTTACACCGGGCGATGATTATAGTACAAGATTACAAACATTAATGGCTGGTAACAGAACACCGGATATCTTTTACTTAGGTGCTGGAGACACAAACTTTTATGTGGATACAAACCGAGTTCTTGATATTACAGATTTAGCAAACGATTCAAATGTATTAGATTTAGATAATATGTGGGAAAGTGGAATTTCAAGATATACAGTAGATGAGCGTATTTATGCACTTCCGAAAGATGTTGGTCCATTCGCTTATGCGTATAACAAAGATTTATTTGATGCAGCTGGTGTTGAGTATCCAAGTAGCACAGAGCCTTATACTTGGGATGAATATATTGAAGTTGCGAAGAAATTAACCCTTGATAAAAGTGGAAAACATCCGGATGAAGCTGGATTTAATAATAAAGAAATTGCCCAATTTGGCGCAGGCTTCTGGTGGTTAGAGCCAGCTGTCTATTCGAATGGTGGCCATTGGTTAAATGAGGATGCTACGGAAATTATTATTGATGAGCCTGAATTTATTGAAGCATTACAATATGTTGCGGACCTTCGTTTGGTTCATAATGTTGTACCTTCTCAAGAGCAAGAGTCTTCAACAAACAGTTACCAAAGATGGTTGAATGGTACGAGTGCAATGTTCCCGATGGGTCCTTGGGATCAAGCGGCTTTCTGGGAATTAGACTTTGACTATGACTTAATGCCTTGGCCTGCAAGTCCAAATACTGGTGAATCACGGACTTGGCTTGGTTCTTTAGGATTTGCGGTATCTGCACAAACAAAACATCCGCAAGAAGCTTTTGACCTTGCTGCTTATTTAACTGTAGATGAGGATGCTCAACGTAACTTAATGAACCGTGGGGCACAAGTTCCAAACTTGGTTGACATGGCAGAAACAGAGTATTTAGAAACAGATTTCGCTCCAGAGAGTAAGGAAGTATTCTTAAATGTTATCAAAGAACAATCACAGCCCCTACCTCACGAATTAACATATGATAGAGAGTGGTTCGATTACTTTACTCAAACCGTTGTAGATGTTTATGAAGGTAGAAAAACAGCCGAAGAATATGTACATGATGTCAAACCGGAGCTTCAACGATTACTAGATAATTCAATTGAAAAAGCGAAAAACGCTAGAGCTAATCAATAATCTAGTCTACAAAGGGGTACGAAACGATAAAAACGTTTCTACCCTCTCTCTATTTACAAAAAAATTTGTGAGGTGAAAAAGGTGAATTCTCTGAAAAAAAGACAAACAATGCTCGCATATTTATTTATTTTGCCGCTGCTTTTTCAGTTTGTTGTGTTTACATCAGGACCAATGCTTTATTCCGTTTACATTAGTTTAACAGAGTGGAATATTTTGCAACCGGCAAAGTTTGTGGGGCTAAGCAATTATATCTCTATTTTCTCTGATGCTCGTTTTTGGACATCGCTTGGGAATACCGTGTTCTACCTGCTTGGGGTTCCAATTGGTCTGTTTCTCTCCTTAATAATTGCTATTTGGATGAATCAAGGAATAAGAGGAACAGCATGGTATCGTGTCATTTATTACTTACCTGCGATCTCTTCTTTAGTAGCCATTACAATATTGTGGCAATGGATATATAACGCGGAATATGGTTTAATGAATCACTTTTTAGGTTTGATTGGAATAGAAGGGCCTAACTGGATTCGCAATGAATCGTTTGTTAAGCCAGCAATTATTATCATGGGAATTTGGAAAGGGATCGGTATAACCATTATCTTCTATTTAGCTGCATTGCAAAATATACCAAAGCAATTATATGAAGCAGCTGAAATTGACGGTGCGAATTTCCTTCATAAATTCAGGTTTGTCACCCTTCCATTGTTAACACCGATTACGTTCTTTTTAATCATTACAGGGATTATTAACTCCCTCCAAATATTTGTAGAGATCCAAATCATGGTTCCTGATGGCGGACCAAATTATGCTGGGGCATCGATTGTCTTTTACCTCTGGCAAAAAGCTTTTGTATATTATGAAATGGGTTATGCCAGTGCACTAGCATGGGTTCTTGGAATTCTGATGTTCATTGTGACTTACATTCAATTTAAGCTATCAACAAAATGGGTGCATGAGTAAAGAAGAGGGGGGAGAATCATGGGTCAAATACAGGTTAGTGAAAAATCGAACGTGAAGGTAATGAAACGGAGCACAGGTAAGAGAATTAAAAATGGCTTAGCTCATTTATTACTTACCACAGGTGCAATATTCATGTTAGCGCCCTTAGTTTGGATGATTTCAACGTCATTAAAAACGAATAGAGATACGCTAATTATGCCACCAAAGTGGATTCCTGATCCTTTTGTTTGGACAAAATATATTGAAATTTGGGAAAAGGCATCACTTCATTTAGGGTTTTTGAACAGTTTATACATGGCAGTGCCGATTATTTTATTCGGAACCTTTGCGACAAGTTTAGCGGCATTTGCATTTTCAAAAATGCAGTTTCCGTTCAAAGAAGGTATTTTCCTTGGGTTACTAGCAACAATGATGATTCCTTTTCCGGTCATTATGATTCCGCAGTTTCTGGTTTTTTCGCAGATAGGCTGGGTTGATACTTTACTACCATTAGTTGTTCCACAAATGCTTGGGAATGTATTTATGCTGTTTTTCTTAAGACAATATTTAAATGGAATATCAAATGAAATCATTGAAGCAGCAACCATAGACGGGAGCTCGATGTTTGGTACGTATTGGAGAATCATTCTCCCGATTATTAAACCTGCGATTGCGGCACAGGTTATATTATGGTTTATGGCCGTATGGAATGATTATTTAGGACCACTCATTTATCTATTTAGTCCAGATAAAATGACAATCCAATTGATGATTGCTAATTTCAATGCCTACTATGCGATTCAAAATGACTTTCCGTTAATTATGGCGGCGTCGGTAGTAGCGATGTTACCAATTATTATTATCTTTCTAATTTTCCAAAGACAGATTATTGAATCGGTTGCGGTTTCGGGTATTAAAGGCTAAGAATAATTAACGATTCATATTATCTTAATTCAGGATAATATGAATTGTATTCATCATTTTTTTGTAGTATAGTTTACAAATACATTAATTAAATAACAATAATAAGGAGAATAACGATGGAAAATCAGCTTTATAAAAATCCTATTGTCGAGCAACGTGCCGATCCATGGGTATATAAACACACAGATGGATTCTACTATTTTACCGCGTCCGTACCTGAGTATGACCGTATCGAACTTCGTAGAGCTCAGTCTATTCAAGGATTAGGTGAAGCCGAGGCTAAAACAGTATGGTGGAAGTATGATAGAGGACCAATGAGTGCAAATATTTGGGCTCCAGAGATTCACTTCATTGATGAAAAATGGTACATCTACTTTGCCGCAGCAAAAACGGCTGAGACAAATGAAGGATTGTTTGATCATCGTATGTTTGTTTTAGAAAATGCAGCAGCAAATCCTCTTGAGGGTGAATGGGTAGAAAAAGGGCAAATTAAAACAAAGTGGGAGTCATTTGCTCTTGATGCTACAACGTTCGAGCACCAAGGAACGAGATATTTAGTTTGGCCACAAAAAGACCCTGAAATTGAGGGGAATTCAAATTTATATATTGCAAAAATGAGTAATCCTTGGACGATTACTGGTGAGCAGGTGATGATTACTACACCTGAATATGACTGGGAAAAGATTGGCTTTCTAGTGAACGAAGGACCAGCTGTGATAAAGCATAAAGATAAGATATTCATTGCTTTTTCTGCAAGTGCGACGGATTATAACTACTGCATGGGTTTCTTGCATGCTTCGGATACAAGTGATTTGCTTGATGAGAATTCTTGGATAAAGCACCCTGAACCTGTTTTTCAAACGAATGAAAAAACAGGGCAGTATGGGCCTGGACATAATAGCTTTACCGTTTCCGAAGATGGTTTACAAGATGTAATGGTTTACCATGCGAGAAACTATAAAGAGATTGAGGGAGACCCCCTCTATGATCCGAACCGCCACACAAGAGCTCAAGTGATTACTTGGGATGCTCAAGGTTTTCCTGTTTTTGGGGAGCCGGTTCCAGATGCAAAGCCGGTTGTTAGTAAAAATAAGCACCTATTAAGATAACCAAAGAAAGAGGATGTCAGCGAGAGTGGCAACCTCTTTCTCTATTTAGTCCTTTTCTATGAAAGACTTTATATGTTTGAACTAAGGAGAATGCTTCCATGAAAAAAAGAGTGATTATTATCACCATTGTCATTATTTCTCTTTTTATTGGCTTGTTTACGTATTATGGATTAAATGGGGAAGGTAATCAGCTTGTCATGCCTGCCCCACCAGCGGAGGAACCTATTCCCAAAGTTGATACAGCAATTATGCATAATGAATCAAAATGGACTACAAACAATACACATGATGGGGAAATTATCAAGGTTGATGATTGGTATTATGTGTTCTCAACTGACTATATGGTTGCAGGAGAAGTTAAACCTGGTATTATGTTACGGAAATCACCAGATTTAATTAACTGGGAGTTTGTTGGTCGAGTCTTTGACGCTGTTCCTGAAGAAGCAAAGGAATGGACGAATGGAGCATCAATTTTTTGGGCTCCTGATGTGATTGAGATGAATAATACATTCTATCTTTATTATTCTGTTTCGGAATTTGGAACGAAAAACTCTTATATCGGGGTTGCCACGAGTTCTTCAATTGAAGGGCCTTGGGAGGATCAAGGTGAAGTATTTAAGTCGAAAGTTGGCGATGACAACCAAGTAAATGCAATCGATTCAGGTATTATCCTTGATAGAGAAGGCGAACCATGGATGGTCTTCGGTTCCTACGAAGGCGGTTTATTCATTACTGAATTAGATCAAGCAACAGGAAAATTAAAGGACCCCGGTAATCAGGGAACGCTCGTTGCAAATAAAGGAAGTCAAAACCATCAAGCTTTAGAAGGTCCTGCTATTATGTACAATGCAGATACGGATTATTTTTATTTAACGGTTTCTTATGGTTGGCTTGAGGATACCTACAATGTAAGAGTGGGTAGGTCTAAAGAGATTACTGGTCCTTATACCGACTATAATGGGAATGATCTTGTTGATATTGAAACAACCACAGGTTCCCCAGATGTCGGAACCAAAATCGTCGGATCCTATGCGTTTAATAATGATAACGGATGGCAAGGGACGGGGCACAATGGTTTGTTAAAGGATGGAGATGATTACTTTCTCGTTCATAATGCTCGAGCTGGGGATGATATTTATTGGTCGCATCTTCATGTAAGGAAAGTACTGTGGACAGAAGATGGTTGGCCTGCAATATCACCACAACGGTATGCAGGAGAAGTTGAGCAAAAGGTAACTGAAAAACAACTTGTCGGCGATTGGGAAAAGATCGTTTTAGATCGGTTAGATGATCGCATGCTTTCTTCTGATGTCCTTACTCTTTTACCAGATGGGAAGATAGGGGATGCTTCAGATGAAGACTACTGGGAGTTGGTCGGTGAGAATACATTAAAATTATCCTATCATGCTCCTGGCGATGCTCCTGATGATTATTGGGTCGAGAATGTGATTGTAGCTCCTGCGTGGGATTGGGAGAACTGGAATGAGACTCTCATATTCACAGGTTATTCACAGCAGTTCGGTGAAGCGATATGGGGAAAGAAAACGGTCCAATAACAAAATAACATATGAAGGGGTTGTGTCATAAGGTTAAAACCCACCTTATAACACAACCCTTGTTTATGTGTTAGTTCACTTTCACAAGCTGCCACTGCTGATTCGTTCCACCATGATAGTCATACTGTAAAACGTCTGACCCATTTGAAGTGCCATAACCATCTAGCGATTTACCAGAATGTCGGTTTGTTATTCTATAGTATCCATTTCCAAGTGGAACAAGACTAAATTGTTGGTTGTTTCCGCCTAAATCTGAATATTGAACGATATCCCCGCCGTTATTTGCACTCCATTCAAAAACCTCCAACGCCTTGCCGCTATTTGCATTCACAAATTTATAGTTGCCGTTATTAAGGTCAGTAATTGTCCACTGTTGGTTCGTCCCCCCATTATCAGTCCATTGAACCACATCAGCCCCATCAGCCGTACTTTTCCCAGTAACTTCAGCTACTTTCCCAGATGCTCGGTTAACTAACTTATATTTTGAACCAGTTAAAATGCCTGCTGCATTTTTATCGTAGGTAGGCCATCCTTGTGTATCCCAGTAGAGGTCATTAATAAGTAGACGAGGCATTCCATTATTTTGGCCATCATAGGCATGACGAACAATAATGTTGTTATAAACATCTTGATGACCTGGTCCAATCCAGCGGCCATTGCTTGATTCTATAATGGTTCCCCCGCCATTTAGCATATTGATGCCATTTTTATCAACGTATGGACCAGTGACGTTAGCCGATCGTCCATAAGCAATTTTATACGTACTGTCTGTACCTTTGCAGCACTTATCATAAGATACAAATAAGTAATAGTACCCATTCTTGTAAGTAATATTAGGTGCTTCAATCGCATGCTCAGGATCATTTGGTCTAGCGGCAATCGAGTAAAGCTGTCCGGTTGGCTTCATCGTGTTTTTGTCTAAACGAGTTAATTTAATTCCTGACCAAAATGAACCGAAGGAAAGGTAAGGATCTCCATTTGGAGTGATAACCAAATCTCCATCAATCGCATTATAATTATCAGAGTAAGTAGACCTTATCACGAGTCCGTCGTCTCTCCAGTTTCCAGAGCTGATACTCTCTGTCGAAATAAGACCTATGAAAGAGTTGTTACCTCCGAATGTTGACACTGAATAATATAGCCAATATCTTCCGTTGTAATACTGTATATCGGGGGCCCACTGAGCACTTGTATGATCAGGGACATACTGACGCCACCACGATAACGGCTGTGGAAATATAGTCGGAGCAGCAGACCAGTTAGTTCCATTGCTTGAACTTAATACGCGAAGTCCATTTTTATCAACTTCGCCTGTTCCAAAAGCCCACCATGTATTGTTTTCTTTAATGATTGATGGATCATGTAGCATGAGGTCGCCAGAAAGATCCCAGAAATCAGCGGAAACAGTTTGAGAAAGGGTAAAAAGCATGAGAATCGTTAAAAGCAATATTTTTCCTTTAACTTTCCAATTCTTATTGTTCATATAAGAGCCTCCATGTTTTTATTTGTAAACTAGTAACCAACTAACCTGTAAGTGTCGGTGACCTCCTCTCTTTAATTATCGTAAGCGTTGCCAAAATGAGAAAAATGGGAATATTTACAACACTCACATTTTTCATTGTAAAATAAAACTTTTTAATTAGCAATAGTATAAATTAAGTAATAAAATAATTAACTATAACAAAAAGGTAAAAAGAGGGCACTGAAAAAGGTGCGATTTTTGAAGCCACTGAAAAACCCTTTGAAAGCATTTCGAGGAAGTGCAATGGCTCCGCAGTCGCTCGCCCAACTATGAAAAAGCCCTGCTATAGCAGGGCTTTCAAAAAATGCGACACTTTGCACATTGAAAAAAGGCCACTGAAAAAGTGAAACCCGCACTTTTTTCAGTAGCCTTTTATTTAAAACTGAGCCAAATCTTCTTCCTCGTATTGAAGGACACGATTATCAATAAGGTTTATATACGCTTCTTCTAGTTCAAGTTCTTTCTCCTCTAGTTGAAGAACGAGGGCTTTTATTGGTTCTACGGGTTCGATATGGAAGGCAGCAAGCTGTTCGAATAAACCGCCCACTTCCTCTATCAGCTCTTCTTCTAGCTTTGCTTCTAATTCTTTCAGTAATTCATTCCGTTTAAAGACAAGAAGCAACGACTGCTCCGTCGCTTTTGGTAACTCAACATAAGCCTGGGTCACAATGCGACGATTACCGACGCCGATAATCCGTTCAATCGCATCCTCTGTCCGAGTCACTTCAACGAGCATTTGCTCATAAGCCGCGGTCACCTCATCGGTTACTTCTCCTTCTTTTAGAGCAACAACCAGATCATCATAACGCGTTAGTAGGAGTTCGCCTCGGTTAATCGCACGAATCATGACCGTAGCTCGACGTCTCAATTCAACGGTCCGCTCGATTCTTTCTGTTAGATGTCTCTTTAAGCTGCCACTGTTTAACTGGCGGACAGTACTTGCTGCTTTTGAAATCGCTAAGTTTGCATCAAGATATGTTTCTTCAAATTCAGGACTCAGTTTAACATCAGCTGGTGTTGGCACAATATAGTAAGTAGTCAGTTTGCTAGCGATGTCTTCAGCCTTAGCGACCTCGCGTTGTGCCACATCTCTTAAACGATTAAGGTATAGCTTATGTCCTTCTTTCGCTACGTATAATGGAACATAGCGATTCTGTTTCCATGCCCGGTCAAAGGCAGAGAGTGGAAGATTGGTTGCTCCCACGTAACGTCCGAGTTCAGGTGTGAATGCAGGACGCTTATAGTCTTGAATAAACCAGTCAGTCATTCCTCCCCCTGATGGATTCGACCCACCTGGAATCAAGCGGTAGCCTGTCATTCTACCAATTTGTGTAGCATACGATAAATCGCGTTGGAACTGGCTTCCGCTTTGCAGGAAGTTCCAGAAAAGAATCTCGCCACTAGAGTGATAGTTAACTGCCATCTCTGGATCAATTCGTTTCGTAAAATCGACAATGGCCTTCGTTTCACTAGAAGAGTGAGGGGAAGGTCCTTTATAGTTAGCAAAACTCGGTTTTCCTGTATTGTTACGGATAGTACTCCAATTGGCATCGTATTGGCGGTTCAAATCGACACCCTTGCCGTTTGCCTTCCATCGCTTAAAGTCACGACTGCCGTTATTCATCGCAATTAAAGCAGCATGATCCTTAGCTGGGAAAGAACTTAAGCCGTTTTGCTGTAATTCAACCCCATCCGGATTGATCATCGGAACAAACCAAATCGTCGTATTATTTAAAATTGAACGAAGAGGGTACCGCCCGCCGTCATAGCTACGATTGCTACGATATGCTTGGGCATATTGCTCAAGCATGTACAGGTTCAAATTGGTCGTTAGCCACTCGCGTGCATGATGAGATCCGTTCACAAATATGGTAGAATTCCCTTTTCCTAAGGAAATCGCATAAATATTGCGCCCGTACTCACTTTTGCCAATCACTTCATACCGAACGAGGTCAGGGTACGTGTTTGCAAGCCGTTCAATGTCTCGCTCCATTTTGGCGTAAGTATACACCTGCTTCGGTTCGACAACTGCAGCTGTCGTAACCGAGGCGAAAGCAAAACATGAAAGCAGAATAAAAATAACTAGAAAACGAACATTCATATGTTTAAGCCACAACTCCCTTATCTAAGATAGATACATTCCTAGTTTACTAGATTTTTTTAGGGAATGCTTAAAAAACTTTTTGTAAATTTGTACGTGAGGTGAGGATGTATTGGAACCCCGAGTTCGGGCTCCAAACTGATAATCGCAAAAAATAGTTACTTTTCAATTTGTAATATACTATTATCCATTGAATGTTCGAAGCAGCCTGTAAGCACGTACCTTAAATTCTGAGTGGTTTCAGCTACATCTAATCCTTGGCAAGTTACTGTCTCAATCCGTCCAGAACCATATGGATCTCGCGTATAATCTGTTGTTGAGTGAATTTGTTTTCCGTCATAGGAAAGGTCATGAAGCATCGCATCGCCTTCTGTTGTATAGCTGACGAGTCTCACCTCATCCACGGTCCCGGTCCTTGTGTTGCTAATGAATTCATCTAACCTCTCAAGATTCGTCAACTCCCCATGCCGATCAACTACATCTTCGGCTGAAGGTTGGTAGGGGACGGTTTGTTTTGTAGGTGCCATCTGTTTTTTTATGCTAAATTGGTTGCATGTCGCCAAAAGAGAAAAAATTAGAATTAAAAAGTACATTTTATTCATAAATCTATTTCCACCTTTTACTTGAAAAGTCGATAATCAGTTAGCGTCTCTTTTTCCCCTCTTTACGAAAAGCCTTGATAATAAGAAAGTGAGGGTTCCTCATTAACTTTTCGTACCCTTCAGCTGATGCTATCTTGAACTGGTTGGTCGGCTGTGGTTCAATCAGCTGTTCAACGGTAAAATGCAGCATCGTTTCATTTAAAATACTTTGAAGGGAACGACGGTATAAAGGAACGTTAAAGGTTCTCCCTTCCTTCTTCCACGTATCGATAACCTGCTCCGTTGTAAAGTAATCCCCGTGTTTGGATAGCTTGATATCCATAAAAGGATGGTGTACAGAATACAGGAGGCAGCCACTAGGTTTTAGTATTCGTTGAAACTCATCAAACGTAGGCGTCCACTCAAGTAAATAGTGAAGAGTTAACGAACTCACAATAAAGTCAAACGACTGTGCCGCAAAAGGCAAGGGCTCTTCCAAGTCTGCACATAAAACCTCCGCCTGGGTTCCGACACGTCTCTTCGTGGCAGCAACCATATTCGGACTAACATCAGTTGCTGTGACGCGGGCACCACGCAGGATAAGTTGCTCGGTATACCAACCCGCTGCGCAGCCTGCATCAAGAATGTGTTTGCCACTTAAGTCCTGAGGTAGCTGGTTTAACATAGAAGGTCGTTCGTATTCACTGTTATAAAGACTTGTGTTATCAACGCTGTGTTCATAGATGGGGGCGAGAGAATCAAAGGTATTGATTATGTGTTCTTTCATAGGTCACCTCGAAAAATTATTTGCGTACGATGATAGTATTTATTCTAGTCTACTAGATAATGGGAAAAGAGTGGGTTTTTTTATTGGGATTTTTAAGGGGAATTTAAGCATGCCGGTTAGAAAAAATCTATTGTTATTTGTTTCTTCTTCTGTACTAGCATTAAGCTGGCTTATCCATTTGTTGTGTGGAGTGGGAATGTATATGAAGTTACTGATAAGAGGTAGGAGACGAGGCCACTGAAAAAGTCTCTTTTAGCAGATTCAAGGAGGAAAAGGATGAGTAATAACGTTAAATGATATTAGCATCTTGGCTAAATTCTTAAAAAACTTGGACAGTAATCATTACGCATATCTTCACAAGGGCCTGATGACTGGATTAAATTGAAAAGAAGTAAGGCCTGTTTATTTCAGATAAGGCCTTACTTCTTTTCATCCAACAATCGAACTTTTTAGAGCATCAAAGAAGATGCAATGGCTCCGCACGTTGCATTATAATGCCCTTTTAACTGTATTCCGGTAATAACCGACAGTTAGGACGGCAAACGTCAGGTAAATTAATGCATAAAGTACCATTGCGATAGAAGCAGGAAGGGTAATATCTGATAGAAACAGGAACGATGCAGCTTTAATAGCAAACACAGAATGCGCTAAGCCAATAGCGAGCGGTAGACCGAAAACAAATGCCTGTTTGCGGATAATGCCATGCATAATATCTTTCACGGTAAAGCCAAGCTGACGTAAAGTCGCATAACTCTGTTTTTCCTGTTCCGCTTCGGTCATTTGCTTAAAATATAAAATACTACCCGTCGATATTAAGAACACTAACCCCAAGAATCCGGCGATAAAAATAAGTAAACCATTGGACTGGACCGATTCGTGATAACGCGAATAATAATCCACATGTAATCCATTTTTATACTTCGATTGCTGATAGAGTTCCGAGGCCTTTGCCATATCCTCTTCATTTGTTATATGAAATCCATCAATCTGTTCAAGTTTTGCCTCTCCGCCGTCAATTAAGAGCTGTTCTTTCAGTTTATTAAACGTTTCATCATTAACTACTAATTGTGATTTGAATACTGACCAGTTAATGACATTTGCTTCTCCAATTTCAGTGATGGACATCGGTACTTGTTGATTACCGTTCATCAGCACCATTTCAAAAGGGAGATCCGATGAGTCCAAAATGCCTCTCATACTCACGTCATGAAAACTTACGCTACTTACAGAAGCTGTGACGTCCACTCCAGCGTGTTGAAGCTGTTGCTCGCTAAGGAGAACAATGTCAGTGGCAGTGTCGTTTTGTGTTGGCAATAGGTCATTATTAAATATGGCAGGAACCACAATCATATCAACTTGATTATGCTGATATACAATTCCTCTACTGTTCAACTCTTCACTAATTTCTAGCGCGAACTCTTCATTATTCTCGAACATGAAATCAAATGGCATCATTGCCCGTGTTTCTCGTTCCGTGGCATAGTACAACGAATAGGAACCAGCAATCATGGTCAGTGTCATTGCTGAAAGAACCGTGATGATGGTTAGCGAGTTGGCGTTCCCTTTCAGGCGGTGCATGAGCGGTGCTAGCGATAAACTATTCATTAATCCAAGATGTCCTTGTTTGCGTTTGCGGATTTGATAAAATAACCAGCTGATTGTGACTCGGAACATTAAGTAGGTTCCAAGAATCGTTGCTGTCAATACAATTAGCATATTGACAAAAAGCCAAGAATTTATCATACGGCCTGAGAACCAATAACCGAATGCAATAAGTGCGATTCCGAGTAATGCTAAGAAAGCTGAGATAACTGTTTTCGGTTTTTTTGGGTGCTCTCCTTTTTTATCGGAATTGAACAAGGCAAGCAAAGTATTACGGTAAACAGTGTAAATCATTTGAATCGTCGTCAATGCGAAAATCGCGATGAAAACAACCACCGTTTGTATAATGGCTGCCGTAGAAAATGAGACCTCAATAAATGTTTCATAGCCAATCAGCTTCATAAGCAACAATAAAAACACACGGGAAACGAGCATGCCCACAACGATTCCTATCACAAGTGCAATTATGCCAAGAAAAGCATTTTCAATAATCAAAAGCTTCGCAACGACACGCTTCGTCAAACCAATCAATTGATAGAGTCCAATTTCACGGCTTCTTCTTTTTAAAAAAATAGCATTGGCATAGACAACGAAAATCCCTGCGATAAATATCAGTAAGATTCCAGCAACCTTGAAAGCAGAACCCATGGAACCTCCGCTTTGCGCTATAACAGCCGAATCGTATTGCAACGTGGCAAAGACAAAGTACAACACAACACTTAAGATAAGGGCAAAGAAGTATAAGTAATAATGCTTAATGTTTTTCCGCATACTGCGAATGACTAAATCAAATAGTGTCAACGCTGTCACCCCCGAGTACAGCCTGGACGTTTAAAATGTCCTGGAAAAATCCTTGTCTCGTTTTGTCTCCTCGGTACAGTTCTGAATAGATATTGCCATCCTTCAAAAAAACAACGCGGCTGCAATAACTAGAAGCGAGGGGATCATGTGTGACCATCATAATCGTCACCCCGCGTTTTTCATTAACATCGGCCATCGTGCCAAGTAGTGATGAAGCGGCTTTTGAATCGAGTGCGCCTGTCGGTTCATCAGCGAATACCATAGATGGTTGGTTGATGAGTGCACGTGCTGCGGATGTTCGCTGTTTTTGCCCGCCTGAAATTTCATGTGGGTATTTATTAGCAAGGTCAGTAATGCCGAGAATATCCGCTATCGAGCGAAATTCAGCTTCTGCTTCTTTTTTCTTCATTTTCCCAAGGGAGATAGGGAGCAAAATGTTTTCTTTCACTGTCAATGTATCGAGCAAATTATAATCCTGGAAGATAAAACCGAGCTTGTCGCGGCGAAAAGCAGAAAGTTCTGCGTCTTTCATTCTCGAAATATCAGCATTACTAATCAAAATCGTCCCTTCTGTGGCACGGTCGATTGTGGCTAAGACATTGAGTAAGGTCGTTTTACCTGCTCCGGATGCACCCATGATCCCGACAAATTCGCCTTCTCCGACGCGTAAATCAATCCCTTTTAATACTTGTTGCACATTGCCGCGCGAACCGAAAGACTTCCTGACATTTTGTGCATGCAGTACAGTTTGTCTGTTTGTTTTTGTGCTGTTCATTTTAAATGGCCTCCCTGTTTTCTTTCTATCCATATCGTATCGTTTGAAAGTCTACTGGTCGTTTGATTTACATGACAAACAGGGTGTCCTAAGTGACAATGTTGTCATGTAAGGATTTTGTCGAAGTCATTTTCTTTCGGAAATGCCATTTCTATTGTCGTTCCTCTTCCGAGATCGGACTGCGCCGAAAGCATTATACCGAGTTTAGCTGAGACTGTTTTCGCTAGATACAGCCCGAGACCTGTTGCTGCATTATGGAGTCGTCCGGTGCCACCCGTGAACCCTTTATCGAAAATACGGGGCAAGTCATGTTCAGGGATACCAGGACCTTCATCGTGTATGGCTAGCACAACGTGACCCGTTGGCTCGCTTCTCGCAGTAATAAAAATTGTTCCGCCTTCACGACTGTATTTCACGGCATTCGTCAAAATCTGGCGGATGATAAAGCGGCTCCATTTGACATCCGTCATCACCAACGCATGAAGTCCTTCCAATTCGACAGCTACATTTTTTTCCCGGCACCAAGACATCAGTTCCCGGACCTCAGCTGAGACTAGGTTTTTGGTGACTACTGATTCCAATACATAATCCGCTTCAAGAGTAGGTAAACGTGAAATATACAATTGTTGATCGACCAGTAAATAAACGCGCAGCCATTCCGCTTCGATTTTTCGCATGGCGAGATCGCCTCGGTTCGATTCGATTATAAGTCTCATCGCAGTAAGTGGCGCTTTTACCTCGTGCACCCATGCTGCCGTATAATCACCTTGCGCCACATTTGTCCGTCGAATATCGCTCAGTTGTTTTGAAAAAGATATTCCCGCTTCGTGCAATACGTAATTGACCATTTCATCGCGCTTAAACCGAGTTTCCGGCAAAGCTTCGTACCAATCTGTAGCCGGTTCGTTTGCGAGCAAGGCCAATTGGCGTGTATACGCCATTTCTCTGCGAAAACGCCATATGAAAAATGCGATAAACATAATCAGCACCAAGACATTGACATAGACCAACGCCGATAACTCTACGCCGATTCCTGGATCCATCAAGAGCAATATATCTGTCGCTGTGAGGGAGACTAGAAAAAAGAAAATCCAACTTTTCATATCATTTAAATAACGAAAAAACATCGAAACACGCCTTCCTATAAGGTGACGGCCACATAGCCAAGCCCTTTTTTCGTAATGATCGCTTCCTCTAACCCAAGAGCGGCCAATTTTTGACGGAGCCTCGTGACGTTCACCGTCAATGTATTATCATTAACGAAACGCTCATCGTCCCATAGTTTCCGGATCAACTCATCGCGCGAGATGATTTCATCTTTCGCTTCAACCAATACCGTCAAGATGAAAAATTCATTTTTTGTCAGCTCCGCTTCCTTGTCTTTCAAGCGGATAATCCCACGTTTCAAATCAATCGTTGCACCGTTCCATTCGAGAAAATCCGAAGTTTCTTCCCCATATGCATATACTCGGCGTAATGTTGCCTGGATTTTGGCAATAAGGACATCGGAATGAAACGGTTTCTGCACGTAATCATCGGCACCCATCTGCATCGCCATCACCATATCCATCGGATGATCACGGGAGGATAAAAAGATGATGGGGACTTTCGATACTGAGCGGATTTCGCGGCACCAATGGAAGCCGTCGTAAACGGGTAATTGGATGTCCATAATGACCAGATGAGGCTTTTCTTGAGTGAAATCGGTGATAACCTTTTGAAAGTCAGCCGGCCCAGCTACACGAAATCCCCATTTTTCCAATCCTTCTTTTAATGACCGAAAAATTACCGTATCGTCCTCTACAATAAAAATAGTCATCTCCATTCCAGCACACTTCCTTCCTTTCATCCATTCTAATGGAAATTCAAATAGACAAGCAATCACAATCTATCTTTGAAGAAACAGGGTCTGAACTCTCAACTAGATTCACCCCGGAAAAGAGAAATCTTTGGGCTAGTCTATTAACTTAATAGAGGCCTCAACGTTTTAGCAGTAGGGAAGTAAGGTTAGGCTAGGGAGAAGAATAGGATCAGCTACAAATTGAATGTTTACATCCATTAAATAACGGTTATATATCTCTAAACAAAGGAGGAATTAATCATGGCAAATAACAATAACGGTGTCTCAGATAAGGTAAAAGGAGGAGTAAATAAAGCAAAAGGTGAAGTGAAGGATCAAGTAGGAAATGCGACAAACAACCAAAAGCTTCAACGCGAAGGTAAGAAGGATAAAGTAGAAGGTAATGTGCAAGAAGAGGTCGGCAAGGCGAAGGACCGCCGTTAAGTGAACCTCTCACGTATAAGGATAGGGAGCATATAAGGACGAGATCCTATATGCTTTTTTGTACTGTGACGGTTTGAAGTGAATAGAGTTTGCCCCTATAAATAAGTTAAGCATAGCCGGTTTTAAAATAAATATAATCCGCATATATCCTAACTTAATAAATTGTTATATTATTAGTGAAGTTAAAGAAAGATACTTCATTTTACCAAGGAGTTAAGTTATGGATATTAGTATGATATTGAAAGCAATTATACTTGGAATAGTGGAGGGATTAACAGAGTTTGCTCCTGTTTCATCAACAGGACATATGATTATTGTCGATGATATGTGGTTGCAATCAGAACAATTTCTAACCAAATACGTAGCCAATACGTTTAAAATCGTGATTCAGCTTGGTTCAATTTTAGCTGTTATCGTCGTCTTTAAAGATCGCTTTATTGATTTATTAGGATTCAATAAATTTCATAAAGAAAACATTCAAATAGAAAGACGTCTTAGATTATCACAAGTAATTGTTGGACTTCTTCCAGCAGCAGGGTTGGGAGTTCTGTTTGAAGATTACATTGATGAACACTTATTTTCTATTACTACGGTATTAATAGGTTTAGTAGTAGGTGCAGTATTGATGATTTTGGCAGATAGAGTTAGCTCTAAAGAACCTATGATACAGACAGTTGACCAAATCACTTTCAAGCAGGCGTTATTCGTTGGATGTATTCAATGCCTATCGCTGTGGCCCGGGTTCTCCCGATCAGGCTCTACAATATCGGGTGGGGTTTTACTTGGAATGAGTCACCGTGCCGCTGCTGATTTCACGTTTATAATGGCTGTCCCTATAATGGTAGGAGCAAGTGGTTTATCATTATTGAAAAATTGGCAGTATTTCACCTTCGAAGCAATTCCTTTCTTTATAGCAGGTTTTATTAGTGCCTTTGTCTTTGCATTACTATCCATTCGCTTTTTCTTGAAACTTATTAACAGAATCAAGCTTGTTCCATTTGCTGTATACCGAATCATATTAGCATTTGTTATTTGTATCATTTACTTTTAATGACGAGACTTCCTTAAATAAATGACTTGATATGCTCCCCTAAGATATGACTAAGGGGAGTTTTTTGCTAAGCATTTATTCAAAGAATAGCATGAACCTTGGTTATTTAAAAAATGATATAATTGGGAGATAATTCACTAAAAGGGGGGTGGAGGTAAAATGTTTCAAGATATATCATGGGGCCTAGTAATTTATCAAATCATAGCATTTGGACTTATCACTTTATTTATTTTATCATTTACTCTTTTTATCAAAAGGTTACTTAAGAACTCAGTAGAAAAAAATAATCAACTTAAAACACTCGAAAAGAAACTAGATAAAGTAATAGAAATCTTAGAAGAAGAAAAAAATAACAATTTAACAAAATCTTAAATAGATGTGAAAAAGAGTACTTAAAGAAGGTTGAACTGAGGTAGCCATAGAAAAGGCACTTGGTTATGTTTGAAGGGTTAAAACAAGTAAAATTAATTATCCATCTTAAAAACCACGAGCGGCTATCTTCGCTCGTGGTTTTGTTTTCATATTTATCATAACTAGTCGTCGCTAGTTAATAATACGGAATCTAACGTTTAAATCTATATTATTGAAATAAAACCATAAATGTAAGAGCCACTAATGTTAGGATTCCTGGGTTTTTAAGTTTTCGGTTTGTCATAAGAATTCCCTCCGCATCTCGTTTTCTTTTGTTAAGTTAATGATAACAAGTAGAGAAGTAGATGTCCGTATTTTGGTTAGGAAATGTGACAGTAAACATATATTTAGAACTCATGTTAGAAAGAGTGGGATTTTCCTAGACGAAAACGCTAATAGGTGAGGGGAGCGGCGTGAAGCAGAGAATTTCGCTGAATACTTTTTTAAAACAAAAAAGGAACGAAACCACTTTAATAAGATGGTTTGCGTTCCTCTTGAAATTACTTGATTTGAAAAAATGTCGTGGCAGAACTGTTCTCGTAATTACTCATGGTTGTATCTGCTTTCACATGGTATATCCCTTTTGTTGTCGTGGTCTTTGTTGTCATGACAAATGAAACCGTTCCATTCTGATTGGTTGTTCCAGTTGCTCTTAACACTTTGCCTTTTGGTGGTGTAATGGTTACGGTCACGTTTGCTCCTGATAAGACTTCACCAGCTTCATCTGTCACGTTTACCGCGATGCTGACCTTTTCACCGGCAAGATAAGACGTCTTGTTTGTAGTGGTGCTTGTCATCGTTTGAAGAACTTGACTGACTTCTTCCACGATAGGTTCTTGTTGCTCCGCAGATGTGTCTTGCTGAACGAGTTTCGGTGCTTGAATAAGACCGTGTCCGAACCAGTTGTCTTTGCCTGAATCCCCTAAATCAATTAAGTTTTCCTGTAACTTCAATCTTAATTCAGCGTGTGTAAGAGTTGGGTTGGCTTGCTTTAATAATGCTAAATTTCCCGCTGTGTAAGGTGTTGCCATTGATGTGCCACTCATTTGAACGTATCTATTTCCGAGATAGGTGCTTACAATCCCTACCCCTGGTGCAGCGACTTCAACTGTATTTCCTGTTGCAGAAAAGGATGCTCGATTATTACTTGAATCGGTAGCTGCCACAGCGATGGCTGAAGCATAGCGAGCCGGATAATTAACCGTATCCTCCAAGCCTTCTATTGTACCGTTATTCCCTGCCGCAGCAACGACTAAAATCCCTTGGTTATAAGCTTTATCTACTACTTGTTGTAGTGTAGATGAATGAGACGTACTGCCAAGACTAAGATTGATGATATCCATCTTGTTTGTAATCGACCAATCAATTCCGGCTATCACATCAGATAGGTAGCCGCTGCCATTGGAATCTAATGCTTTTACTGCGTAAAGATTCACTTCAGGCGCAATCCCAACTGTCCCAAAATTGTTATTTCTAGCGCCAATAATCCCAGCAGCATGAGTGCCATGACCGTTATCATCAGAGTAAGAGGTTGTATAAGCTGTAAAGGAAGCCCCGCCCGAAATCACTAAATCCTCATGGGGTGCAATCCCTGTGTCAACAACAGCAATATTTACCCCTTTTCCTGTAAATCCGCTTTCCCAAGCAGTTGGAGCCTGCGTTTGCGTAATACCCCAATCCTGAGTTTGAGTCACGTTCACGACGCTATCTGGCTCAATCACCGCGATAGTAGGATTTTTTTGTAATCCTTTCATCGCTACGGCTGGGATACTGACCGTAACGGCTGGAACATGTTTATATTCTCTATGGATTTTTCCATTTGCCTTTGAAATTATATTTTTATCGACCTTGTTTTTGAACAAGATAATGACACGTTCATCAGCTGTAGGTGCCGCTGCCCCTACAAAAGATACTGGTAATGCGGTAAAGAGTAGTGTAAAAACAATAAATATGAAAAAGACGTTCCTCACAATAATTCCCCCTTGGTTAGTTAGTAAATCATCTGCGCTTTTCTTGGTATCAAGGAAAAAGCTTATTCCGAAGAATAGTCTAGGGGATGATGCCTGTTCTATTCGGTAGCTGGCGAGCATATCAGAGATGAAGCCCCTATAGCTTTGCGTCCCATAGTTTCCCACAGTTTGCCTTTTCGGTAAATTAAATATACTAAGTGATTGATAGTTTGGATACGGTAGAACGACTTATTAAATTCCCTATACTTGTAAAATAAGGGAGCGAAAACTCGGGATAAAGAGGCAAGACCATGAGCAACCGAGGTGACAATGAAGTGGACTGTAAATGAAGGCAAGCGAATAAAGTAAGAAATTGGTTTGAGAGGAAAATGCTAATGTCTAATTGCATGTTGTTGAAATCTGGACCGAAGTAGAGGGCTACTTCAATCGTATAACAAAACCTTTTTTGATAATCTTCGAATTAATTGAATCCACTTCCCATAGTCATCTCGTCTAATAAGTGTATATATTTTACTATTTTATTAAATTCAGAGAGAAGGTCGAAGCATGAAAGTTACTATGTTAGTTGCTGTCCTGGTACTAATGGTCATGCCAATAAACGCTATCGCGTCCAAGTCATTTAGTGATGTTACTAGCGGGCACTGGGCGAAGCTAGAGATTGAATTTCTAGCAAATAAAGGAATCATTGGAGGTTACGCTAACGGAACGTTTAAGCCGTCACAATCAATTACCCGTATCCAAGCGGCGGCGATGATTACAAAAGCCCTTGGCTTAACGAAAAGTGGAGACCAAGAACCGGAATTCAAGGATATTTCCACTAAGTTTCCTAATCGAGACGTGGTCGCAATTATGGAAGAGACAGGTATTATGCGTGGCAGCGACGGAAAGTTTCGTCCGTATGAGACAGTGACACGTGGGCAAATGGCGGCTATTTTAACACGATCCTTTCAGCTAGAAAAGGTCGATAGTGTCTATTTTACAGATATCTTGCCTGAACATTGGGTGTTTGCTGATATTGGTGCTGTTGCAGCAAAAGGAATTGCAGGAGGTCGTCCGGATGGAAGCTTTGGTGCTAGTCAAGCAACGACTCGTGCTCATTTCTCTGCCTTTTTATATCGGGCATTAAATGAAGAGAAGCGATTAAATGGTCGTCTACCACTTGGAGAGGATGCTGGGTCATTTGTTGCAAAAGGAGACTGGGTTTATCATATTGAAGATTATGCCTTGCAGAAAGAGAACCTCCGGACAGGGGAACGAGTAACGATATTAGATCGTTTTGATATTAAGGATGACTATGATACGAATCAAGGAGGGGATGTGAGCTTTGGAGGAGTAGGGTTTTCAACGGGATCTCAGATTCAGGTGAAAGATGGTTGGATTTATTACCCGGTCAATTATCGAATTAACATGCAATATAGCGAGTACGATTTGTATCGTGTTCGAGAAGATGGCACAGGGAAAGAAAAGATAGCAAATTATGCTTATCAATATCGGATCATTGGTGATAAAATTTATGCCATTTCAACGGGTGATATACGCTGGGAAAATAATCGATATTTTGTAGAAGTCGTCGAGATGGATTTAAACGGAAGAAATAAAAAGATAATCGCAAAGCCGAATATCCGCTATGTTATGTCAGGTAGTTTAACCTCTCCCAATTACTATATGGCCGATTATTTGGGTGAGGAATTGATTTATTCAAATAGCACTGAAATCCGGGCGCTGAATTTAAAAACGAAAAAAGAACGAAGGCTTTATAAAGGAGAAGTAGATCGAATGGTTTTGATCGGCCATCTCTTCTATGTTGAGTCAAATGGAAATATCCTTCGCTTATCTATTAATGGAAATAAGGAAAAGATTGAGAAGGGAAGAGAACTCATTAAAAATGAGACAGCGACCGAAACCTACCTTAGTTATGAAGCGAATGGTCAGGGGAAATTATTTTTAGTAGAAGGCAACGGCACATTGAAGGAAATACATGTTGGTGGAAAGATTCAACCAGTCGAAGCAACTCTCGATTATTCGTTTGCCTTTTTTATTAAGGGAGGAGGAATGGAGGTTGTCGATTTAAAGAATCGTAGCAAAGTCCATGCCTTCTTACCAGGTTTTTATCGAGTTGAAAAAGTGTTGGTTCTTGCTAATACCTATTATTTTGGAGGAAACTACCGTGCCATAAGTGCAGCCGTTTCAAATGATTTCAAAACAGTCAAACCACTAGACCACTCAATTGAATGGGGTAAACCATTCGATGGCAGCTACTATGGACAATTATTCTTAGAGAATGGAGCTCGTTTCTTTGCGTTACATGATGACAAACAGGTCTATTCAGAAGCGGTTAAAGGATACATTCCTGATTTTAAGGTGCGCGGTGGAGAGGTATTTTTTGCCTCTGAGTTTAGTTTAGATGCTTCCTTTTATAAAATGGATAAGCAAACAGGGGCCACAGTTGAAATAATTGGCGAAGATAATCCGTCGATGTTCGAGTCAGCCTTTGCCGTCGACAGCAACTACCTTTATGTGATAGCGAGAAAAGACAATTTTGAATATGACCTTGTTGCCTTCGATTTTGAGGGGAAGGAAATTCGTCGCATATCACTTCCGGCAAAACAACCCTACTCTATTTTAGAAATAGAGGGTGATAACCTGTTACTCTATCGTTACGAGGAACAATATTTAAAGCAAGCGCCAAATCTTATTGTCGATTTAAACACATTTACCTACTAAATTCTATTAAACAATTAGGCAAACTTCCGCTAAATCGGAAGTTTGCCTTCTTTCGTGTGCTGCGCGAAGGGAAGTTGCTGAAAAACTGAGCAAAGTCGCTGAAAAGAGGTTGGAGGTTGCTGATAAACTGAGCAAAGTCGCTGAAAAGAGGTCGGAGGTTGCTGATAAACTCAGTGAAGTTGCTGAAAAACCGAGTTGCTGAAAAGAGGTCTGAAGTTGCTGAAAAACTGAGCAAAGTCGCTGAAAAGAGGCTGGAGGTTGCTGAAAAACTGAGCAAAGTCGCTGAAAAGAGGTCGGAAGTTGCCGAAAAACTGAGCAAAGTTGCTGAAAAGAGGTCGGAGGTTGCCGAAAAACTGAGCAAAGTCGCTGAAAAGAGGTCGGAGGTTGCTGAAAAACTGAGTTAAGTCGCTGAAAAGAGGTCGGGAGTTGCTGAAAAACTGAGCGAAGTCGCTGAAAAGAGGCTGGAAGTTGCTGAAAAACTCAGCAAAGTCGCTGAAAAACCGAGTTGCTGAAAAGCGGTCTGAAGTTGCTGAAAAACTCAGCAAAGTTGCTGAAAAGCGGTCGGGAGTCGCCGAAAAACTCAGCAAAGTTGCCGAAAAGAGCCCCAAAGTCGCTGAAAACGGCACGAGTAGCACCGAATTACGCGTCGAAGTTACTGAATTTGTATCCGCCGTACACCTTTTTTCCAAAAAGTTGCGCAAAGGGCATAAAAGAGTCCTAAGCCTTATGTAAGGAACCTAGATATCTCATTATTGTGAACGACAAATAAATAGTATAAAAGTCATTGACTCTCTTAGTGGGAACACATACAATTAAAATGTTAATTCAGAACTGACCGGTCAGTCAGAACGGTTTCAATAATTACGTATAAGAAGGGAAGACAAGAAGCATGGGGAAATGGCGGTTAAAACAGACGGTGCTTGTAGTGGCATTGGGCCTGATGGTTGCAGGGTGTAATGAAACAACTGAAGTGAGTGATGAGGTGTATGAAACGCCGGTTGCAGTAGAAAAAGCGACCAATGGATCACTTAGCGGTAGTAATAGGATAACAGGGGAGGCCACGCCAGGATCGGATATAAGCGTGATGCCGAAAGTCGCTGGAGAAATCATTGAAGTCTACGTAGAAAAGGGACAACAAGTCAAAAAAGGGCAAGAGTTAGCTCGAATTGATGCAGAGGCCCAGGCGCGAGCACTTAAACAAGAGGAAGCGGCGCTAAAGCAAGCGCAAAGCTCATTGCAGCGTGCGCAAAATGGTTTGAATCAAGTGGAGGCAAACTACAGGCAGGCTGTTTCTAGTAAAAACCAAGCAGCAGCTAGTTTGAAAGATGCGAAGCAAAGTAAACAAAATAATATAGAAACAATTAATCTTGAGCTGAAAAATGCTGAGAATGCATGGAATGAAGCGAAGAAGGCGTTAAAGCGAACAGAGGCTTTATTTGAAGATGGCTTAATCTCTCAAATTGAGTTCGAAGAGGCGAAGAGTGCCGAGATACGTGCAAAATCAGCTTATGAGCAAGTAGAGCTTAGTAAAAGACAAGCTGAAAGTGGAAGTCTCGCATCACCGGAAGCCTCGGTCGAACAAGCTGAGATTAGCATTGAACTCGCAAAATCAAATGTTAGAGATGCTGAGTTAAGTGTCCAGGACGCGAACATTTCAGTCGAGCAAGCTCATCTTAACGTTGAAGCGGCAAGAAAAAATCTTACAGATTATGTTATTAAGGCGCCGGCGACTGGTGAACTTGTTTCCATTGATGCCGCAGTTGGGGAAATGGTTTCAAACCAAGCGGCGATTGCCCGCTTGATTACAGTGGACATTGTCCATACGTTGGTCCGTATTCCGGCTGGACAGTTAATGCTGTTTGAAGTGGGCGATGAGGTTGATGTGGTCTTTGCAGGGGTTGAGGGCGAAAGAGTAGGGCGTGTTTCGTACATCTCACCAACAAGCGATGACTCGGGTCTTTTTACGGTTGAGGTAGAAGTGAACAATGAAGATCGGACCATTCGTCCAGGAATGGTAGCAACCTTAAACATTGAACAGATCCTTGTCGCAGATAGCATGATTATTCCGACGACAGCTGTAGTTGAACGTCAGGACGAGACGTATATTTTTATCATTCAAGATGACGTGGCAATACGTCAGGAAATTGAAGTCACTCGCTATGATACGGAATTTACCGCAGTGAGCGGGAATGTGACTACAGGAGATCTTGTTGTTGTCAAAGGGCAGAATCTTCTTAATGATGGCGACCCGGTCAGAATCGTAGAGGGGGCTAAGTAACGTGAAGCTCGTTGAACTTTCAGTAAAACGTCCAGTCGGGGTGGTTATGTTAGTTATTGCCGCCCTCGTTCTTGGAGTTATGTCCCTAAAAGACTTAGCGATTGACCTTTTCCCGCAAATGGATATTCCAGTTGCGGTTGTGACGACAACGTATGATGGTGCTGCTCCGCAAGAGGTAGAACAGCTTGTCAGCCGCCCCATAGAATCTGCGCTTGGTTCCATCGAAGGGGTGACGATGGTTGAGTCCACCTCTTCAGCTGGTTCATCCCTCGTTATTATGCAATTCGATTGGGGGCGAGAAATTGATGAGGCGATGAATGATATTCGTGAACGAATTGACCAGGTTGCCGGTATTTTACCGGAGGGAGCCAATCGTCCGTCCATTTTACGAATTGATCCACAACAAACCCCAGTGATGTGGCTTGGTCTTGCCGGAGGATCACCTGAGAGAATGCAAGCGTTAGTTGATGAGGAGCTGCAGCCTTATTTCGAACGAATTAGTGGTGTCGCTTCAGTCGGGATTGAAGGCAGTCAGCAACGTGAAATTCTAGTTGAATTAAATCGTGCAAACCTGCAGAACTATGGACTTAGTGGCTCCGAAGTGGTTCAAGCCATTAATGGGGCTAATACGAATGCATCTGCTGGGAATTTAACACGAGGTACCCAGGATCTTCAGCTACGAATAAGCGGTGAATTTACCTCACTTGCTGATATTGAACATACCATCATTCCTCTGCCACAAGGGGGAACGGTGAAAGTATCAGATGTGGCGGTGGTACAAGATACATTTAAAGAGATGACGATGCTGTCACAAGTAAACGGAGAAAATGCGCTTGTTCTTTCAATAATGAAGCAGTCGGATGGGAATACCGTTGATGTTGCAAATGGTGTCCAACGTGCAATGGGTCAGTTACAAGAAGAACTGGCACAGGAAGGTCTTGAGCTATCCGTTGTCTTAGATACGTCACAGTTTATTAAACAGTCGATTAGTAGTGTTCTCAATAATATGCTTATGGGAGCTTTGCTATCTGTTATTATTTTACTACTCTTTTTACGAAGCATACGGACGACACTCGTTATCGGATTAACCATTCCGATTGCGATTATCTCAACGTTTACGCTTATGTATTTTACGGGAGAAACGTTAAACATTCTTTCCATGGGTGGTCTTGCGCTTGGGATTGGGATGATGGTCGATAGTGCGATCGTTATTCTTGAAAATATTTTCACCAAGCTGCAGAAAGGATATCCGGTAAAAAAGGCAGCGATTGAGGGGGGCGCCGAGTTAGCTCCTGCTGTTCTAGCATCAACACTGACAACGGTCGTCGTTTTCGTACCAATTGTCTTTGTTGAAGGGCTCGCGGCTGAAATCTTTAGACCGCTTGCGTTAACTGTTGCCTTTTCTCTTTTTGCTTCACTCGTTGCAGCGTTAACGTTAATTCCTATGCTTTCCTCTAAATTCCTTGGTAATACGAAGGTTAGTTTTGACGGAGAGGACAATAAAGGCTTCAATAAGCTAATTAATAAGCTTGCCAATCGTTATGGAAAGCTGCTTAAAAAGGCGCTTCGTTTCCGAAAATCGACTCTCGCAATTACAGGTGGGTTAATTATCGCCAGTCTTCTACTCGTTCCGTTTATCGGTACCGAATTTATCCCTGGGTCTGACCAAGGCCAAGTAACGATAAGTGTCGTTGGGCAAACGGGATCTTCACTTGCGGAGACGGAGGCGATTGTAAAACAAATTAACGGAATGATGGAGCCTTATGCAGACGCCATTGATGCAAGTTATGTCGCAATTGGTGGAGGAGAAGGAGGATTTGGAGCAACTGCCTCTCACGTTGCTGATTACACCATTCAGCTTTTACCACCTAGTGAACGAGACATTACGACAGAGCAATTTAAAAAAGGCTTATCAGAATCAATTGTTGATATTCCTGGAGCAGAAATTACCGTTCAAGATGTGGATGCCGGCTTTAGCACAGGTTCCCCAGTGCAAATAAACATTAGTGGTTCCGATTTAGATATACTTGAGGACTTAGCGCAACAGGTCGTTTGGAGTCTTGAAGAAGTAAAAGGAACCGAAAACGTTGAAAGTAGTGTAGATGAAGGGCGTCCTGAACTTCGCGTGGTTGTCGATCGTGATATTGCGAGCCAATACGGATTAACGTATCAGCAGGTGATGAATGAAGTGGTTCTGGGCTTTAACGGACAACTTGCGACTCAATACCGTGCGGATGGCAGCGAGTACGACGTTCGAGTAATTCTTCCAAAGCAAGACCGTGAATCGATTCGAGATTTAGAAACGATGGTTGTTCGCTCAAATCAAGGAATCGATGTACCGATTTCTGCTGTAGCTGAATTTAGACAGGTACAAGGCCCATCTGAGATAAACCGGAGCAATCAGCAGCGTCAAGTAAGGGTAACGAGCGAAATTGATGGAAGTGACTTAGGTACAGTCTTGAAGGAAATTGAACAAAGGATTTCAGCAATGAATTTACCTGATGGGTACTCGGTCTCAACAGGTGGCCAAGCCGAAGATATGAATGAATCCTTTACCCAGTTAACGCTCGCCTTATTGCTTTCTATTTTTCTGGTATACTTAGTTATGGCGATTCAGTTTGAATCATTTATTCACCCATTAACGATTATGTTCTCGTTACCAACGACGGTTATTGGAATTTTGGTCGGACTGTTTGTGATGAATGAGCCGTTAAGCATCCCTGCCTTTATCGGGGTCATTATGCTGGCGGGGATTGTTGTAAACAACGCCATCATTCTTGTCAGCTATATCAATATTTTACGAGGACAAGGAATCGACCGCTACGAAGCCATTATCGAAGCTGGTCACAGTCGGTTGAGACCGATCTTAATGACGACCTTAACGACTGCTTTAGCGATGGTACCACTAGCACTAGGTATCGGAGAGGGAGCAGAAGCCCAAGCGCCAATGGGGGTTGTTATTATTTTCGGATTGATGTTCTCCACTCTATTTACACTGGTTCTTATACCAGTTGTGTATACAATACTGGAAGATCTCTCACACTGGTTTAAGAGGAAGTTAACTTTTAAAAGAAAGCCAAGAATAGGAGAGGTTGAAATTGCAGAAAAAGGAGAGTAAGCGGCAGTTAATTTTGCAAGCCGCGTTACAAACTTTTGTTGAAGAAGGTTACGAACGAGCGACCATTCAAAAAATCGCTCAACGTGCAGGGGTTGGAAAAGGGACGACCTATGAATACTTTCCAAGCAAGGAAACTCTCTTTTCAGAAGTAGTCTATTCGGGGATTGAGACCGTCATTGATGAGTTAGTTGCAGAATTGAAAAAGCCAGGCACGGTCTCTGACAGAATCCAGCGATTGTACGAAAAGAATGTCATCATGTTCCAATCAAAAACAGAATTAAAAGATATCATGTTGAATGAAATGGGGAAAATCCCAAAAGAAGTTCATGACAAACTCATGCTAAAGCAACTCGAGATTGTTCAACTCACCGAGCAGATAATTAGTGACGGGATCGACCAAGGTGAGCTCCGAGCAGACATTGACCCGCGCGTTGCCGCTTCGGTCATTCTTCACGGCCTCAAGGTCATCTACACGTTTGTCTTGAAGGAGGATGAACCCCTTATTGACATAGCCAATAAACAGTCTCAGCTAATCATGAGAGGTTTGTTAGCAGAATGAGTGGAAGGCCTATTTTAGAGCATTTTTTGACAATAAAATAGCATAAAAAGTAGCAACTGAATTCACTCAGTTGCTATTTTTATTATTTGATCGATAACACCACATCAGCATAAAATTCACCATCTACTATGACTTCATAACGCCATAAACCACTTTTAGGAACTGCGAAGGTAGCAGTAAAGCGTTCTAAACTAGAGTAACCTGACGATGGTTCGTCAATTTTTTTAGAAGATACCGCCGTTATTTTATCTCCCGTTTCTTTATGGTAAGCATAGATAGCTAATTCTTTTCCTTCAAAAATTTCGAAAGGTGCAGTAAAATGAAACAAATACCCAAATGATGTGCCTGCTACAAGACCGGGGTCTGGAGCAACGGTTAATAAAACTTCTCCATCTTTTACATATTCATCTCGTTCTTCCCACTCCCTTATTTCTTTTGATTCTTGTACAGTTTCCTTTGAACACGCAACTAATGAGAATACTAAAACTATGTAAAATACAAATAATATTGACTTTTTCATAAAATTCCTCCTAAAAAATTTCTTGTATTAAACTAGACGAATTAGCACTCTGATTAGTTTCTATTATTATGTAAATATTGTCATGGAATTCCAAAAGGCTATCAGTTAATCCTAACGCATTCAGTCCCGCCTCACCCAAAATAAAAAGACCCTTTCCAATCAGAAAGGGCCTTGCGTTCTAGTAAAAGGCTGTGCAATAAGGGGAAAACCGCTCTAGTTTCATTAATCTAAAGTAATGTTCGCAACATTTTCACCGTCTTGAATAGCTTGTACATTAACTTTTTTATCAGCATGTTCGTCTTTAATTTGGTCAGCATAGCGCTCAGCAAGTGCCGTGACAGAATCTTGGTCAAGCTCTGCCTCAAGCATCATTGTTGCAACAACCGTATCGCCGTCCACGTATACTTGACCACCACGTACCCCGTCTTCCTCAAGTAGCTGGGCAGTTAAATCCTCGTCGCCCGGTGAAGCGGCTTCTTCCATGTTGCTTTCTTCTTCTGGCGCATCGGTATCAGGCACATTCTCTTCGTCTGGTATTAACACATCTTCAAATACATCCTCTTTCTCATCCTGCACCTCATTTGTTTCAGAGCATGCGACGATGAAAAGTGAGAACATCACCCCGATAAGAAGTAGGAAATATGGTTTCTTTAACATCCAGTTGCCCTCCCTTCAAGCATGGTTTGGTTCACCTTAACATGGGCAGTTTCCACTAACAACGATACAAAAAACCTAATTTCGACTAAGTCTAACGAAGGTGTTTCACTTATTTTTTTCCTCTAGCTGCAGCGCGCCAAGAAATACCCACATAAACGGAAACGCCTTGCTCTTTGCAATAGCTTCACGGATTTTACCGGTAATAATCGATTCAAGAACCCAGAGCTTTACCCTAGGAGATAAGTGGGGCAGGTAGGGAGTTATCACTAAAGAAGCTCTCACTCATAAACTAGTTCTTTGGTATGGAAAATGGTGCCAATTTGCACGTCCTGTAGCATATGACGTTCGCTGAAGCATCGTTCTCTGTTGATCCACCATCCCTAATTAAAAATAATCTTCGTGTTTCCGGTTAATTTTCAGCTTTTATAGCATACCTTTAAGTAAGGGTTCAAAATTTGGTGAGTACTTGTTCGAAGGATTGCTCGTGTATAAAGTGTTTCCTTTTCGAAGCTTGCTCCCACTGGATCCCATGGGAGATTCAGCTTAAGAGATACTAGGCTTTCGAGCACGTTGTTAGCAGAATACAAAAATCGCCTACCATACATACCCGAATGGAATATATTGACTAGGACAAATTGCTAAAATGCGTGTTTAAAAATATGCAATTTTACCCAAAATATGCTATTTTTAAGGTAGTAAAAAATGAGTAGGTTTTGGTTTCGAATGAATCTTTTAAGGGTATTTACGGTTAGCGGGAGGTAAGTAATTGAAGTGGAGGAGAAGAAAATGATTCATTCTAAGGAAGAGTTTTTGGCAGAGGATATTTTAAACGCAGTAAAGGATCGAATCATTGTTATTGATATGAAAGGTCGGATTCGATCTTGTAACAAAGCGTGGCTTCAGCAAGGCGGGGCGCTCGCCCTAAACTGGCAAGGTGAAAATTATATAGAATTATGCGAAGAGACCATGCAGATGAAGGAAGAGGACGTTCACATGCTTCTTCATGGTATGCGAAAGCTATACTCGCAAACGGTGTCCGAATTCAAAATGGAATATGCTTTACCAACTGAAAGCGGAGAAAGCTGGTTCTCTCTGGCAGCGGTTCCGTTACATCCAAATAAACATGAACCAATGTTTGGCCTCGTCATTTCCATTTCCGACATAACTGAACGAAAGGAAATGGAGCTTAAGCTACGTATCTATTCAACGAAAGATCCACTCACCGATTTATATAACCGACGATACTTGGAAGACAAAATGAATGAAAAATTGCAAACGACAGGTAGTGAAGTGCTTTCTGTATTAATGATAGATATTGACAACTTCAAAGGCATTAACGATGATCACGGACATCAAATTGGTGATATCGTACTCATTGAGTTATCGAAATGCCTCAGTGACAATGTTCGTAAAAATGACGTCTGCACACGATACGGCGGAGACGAATTCCTCATTTATTTGCCAGAAACTAGCCATGACGAGGTTCATTGCTTTGCTGAGCGCATTTACCAGTACGTTAAACAAATAAATGTCCCATTGCCAGATGGTGACCCTCTCCACTTTAACGTTTCAATTGGAATCGTTACAGCACCAACAACCGTCTCTAGTCAACAATTACTAAAAGAAGTCGATAAAGCGTTATATCAAGCCAAAAAATTAGGCCGCAACCAAATCTACCAAGCTGTGGACTTGGTAGAGCAATAATTAAAACAAGCGCACACAGCAGAATGCTGGTGCGTTTGTTTGGATTGAATGCGAGCGGGGGATCTGTACTGAGGTTGGGGAGTTGCTGATAAAAAGGGCGAAGTTGCTGAAACCGATCCGGAAGTTGCTGATAAAAGTGGAGAAGTTGCTGAAACCGATCCGGAAGTTGCTGATAAAAGTGGAGAAGTTGCTGAAGCCGAGTCGTAGTTGCTGATAAGAGGGGCAAAGTTGCTGAAACCGAGTCGGAAGTTGCTGATAAAAGGCAAAGTTGCTGAAACCGCCCCGGGAGTTGCTGATAAAAGGGGCAAAGTTGCCGAAACTGACCCGGGAGTTGCTGATAAAAAGGGAGAAGTTGCTGAAACCGACCCTGAAGTTGCCGATAACCACCTCGCTCTGTCCCAAATTCATCCCAAATCCAGCCCATCCCCTCGCCAACGGCTCACCTAACCCACAAATAAACTATTAACCAAGCCCCATTCAGGAAAAAACTGAAACATTTACGCGAATGCTCACGTAAATAATGAAAGAATAGGAGCGTGAGGGCATGGGTACGGCATTGTCATTATATTTATTATCATTTTTGATTTTAATAGTGGGTGGCTTTGTATTAAACATTGTAACCAGCATATGGTGCTATCGTGATTCAATTCGTAAAGGCAACAGCAAAGAATTTAGTGTGATCATTCTAGTGGCTACGCTATTTTTTCCGGTAATCGGGTTAATTGTGTATCTGCTCATTCGAAAATGAGAGTCATCCTCCAGACCTCTTCATCCCCTTGGAAGAGGCCATGGAAAAAGGTGCGATGTTCACCTTTTTCCATGGCCTTTAAGCTATGAATGGGTTTCTCGTAGTAGATGCGTAACGTGGGGAGCCATTGCCGCTTCTTTCAGACTCAAAAAGGGTTTGGTTTTTACCTTTCTTGCCTCCAAGTGACTTGCTAACTTTGCTGAAAACCAATAAACAGCAGTTTAATAATCTTTCAATTTCAAAGTATGAGGACAAGCCTTAATAAATCCAGTTTCCGTTAATAAAAGTAAATTAATTTACAGAAGTAACTTTTTCTGTGAGTGTTTCAGTGTTTTTGAATAGTTTTTTAACATTTTTATTGTACCAAATTGAGGAAAACAGTATTAGAATTACCATATACGAGTTAAATTAAGAGTTTTTCCAACCCTACAGCTAGACCAAACCTCTAAATATCTAATCAAGATACAAGCAAATACTTTTCCGGTATACATACTTAATTACTTTAATAAATGTTTCATTGCATACTAAATTTTGATGTTTTTTACCTATGAATTTTAACGACTAACTGATCAGATGATCTGTTTTTTTATAGTCCTTTTTTTAAAAAGGGATTGGAAGCGTTTACTATTTTGGGAGGTGGTACATATAAAATTACTAGCTTGGAAACAAGAAAATAAATCGATGAAAAAGAGTAAGCACTGAAAAAGCGCGACTTGTCCTTTTCATTGCTAACTAAGCAGTGAGAACAGCCGTTACTTTATTATGGTTTTCTTATAGTAGAATGAGTGAAGTGCGGGCCATTGCTATGTAATCAAAGCACTGAACAAGATTGGTTTTTATTTTTTCAGTAGCTTCTGAAAAAAGAGGGGTTATCTGATTAGAAAAACTTTCTACTTTTCCGATTTTAATTATGGTATTTCCCTGTTTTCAGGAAGAAGGCGATTATTCAGACCAACATCTACTACTTGATTTTGGAATACGTTCTAGTTTAGTAGCAGGTGGTTATGTGCAAGTGTAGATTCGTCAGTACGAGTTATTCTGGCGTTATTCGAAGTCCCGACCTATTTGGTGGTTGAAAGCGCTTCGAAAAGGAAAGTTATTTAATTTGAGGAGGGCTATAGTGTCTAAAAAATTATCAGTTTTGATGGCGTGTACGCTAGTATTTTCATCGTTTGCTAATATTGGTGTGTTAGGATCTACAACAGCATCGGCAGAAGAAGATGCCGGTTTGAATGTCCAACTAGAGGATCTTGATAGAGGATTGGTTGCCGCCACAACAGAGGATGGCGTATTCCTAAGTTGGAGACTCTTATCCCAAGAGGTAACAGGGTATTCTAATTATGGCTTAAGAGGAACAGACTTTAACGTCTACCGTGATGGTGAGTTGATTGCCACGGTTGAAAAGAGTACAAACTTCTTAGACGCAGATGGCACAGCGGAATCTGAGTATTATGTAAGCGCTGTTGTTGACGGGGAAGAAGTTAACGGAAGCGAAAGTGACACGGTTACAGCATGGGGCGACACCCATTATGATTTACAGTTACAAAAGCCTGCTGATGGCGTGACACCAACTGGAGAAGAATATACGTATTCAGCAAATGATTTGAGTGTTGGTGACGTGACAGGTGATGGTCAATACGAATATATCGTTAAGTGGGACCCATCAAATTCAAAGGACGTTTCACAAGTTGGCTACACTGGAAATGTGTATATTGATACCTACAAACTTGACGGTACCCTTTTGTACAGAATTGACCTTGGTGTGAATATCCGTGCGGGTGCACATTATACACAATTTATGGTCTATGATTTTGATGGTAGCGGAAAAGCAGAAATGATGATGAAAACGGCTCCGGGATCAAAGATTATTCACTTTGACGAAAACGGAGAAGTGGCATCAGAAGAATATATTACTATGCCTCAAGAGGATATGGATGCAGGATATAGCAATGATGATGATTATCGTATGAGTGCCGATGATTATTATAATTATCTTGTAGACATGTTCATGACTTGGGATGAGCATGAAGAAGTGGTTGCAGGTAACTGGCCAGCGACACTTGAAGAAAGCTTTGGGATCGACAAGCAGTATGAATACCCACTTTCCGAAGCAGATGCGAAAGAGTTAGCGGACTACTTCGTGGATGAGTATGCTCCAAGTAGAAGTGCGCGTAATAAATTAAGAGAATTTGAAGGGTTTATTTTAACAGGACCTGAGTACTTAACAGTATTTGACGGAGAAACAGGTGCGGAATTGGAGACCATTCACTATAAGCCTGGTCGCCAAGATGATGGTTTAATGTGGGGAGATTATGCTTATTCAAGAATTGAGCCAGGTAATCGTGTAGATCGATTCCTTGCTGGGGTTGCGTATCTTGACGGTGAAAAGCCATCGGCAGTTTTTGCTCGTGGTTATTACACAAGAACAACACTCGTTTCCTATAATTGGGACGGAGAAAACTTGAATGAGGTATGGTTTGCAGATAGTGGCCATATCCCAATGAGTAATCCATTTAATGATAGTCCTCATGGTGGGACCGGTTCAAATCCAGAGCTTGGACAGCTTGCGGCTCAAGGGAATCATCAATTTAGTACAGCCGATGTTGATGGAGACGGAAAACAGGAAATTATCTATGGCGGGGCAACGCTAGATGATGATGGTACCTTGTTGTACAGTTCGATGGACGTGTTACCAGATGAAAGTCCTGCTGCGGGTGATTTAGCAGTATTTGGTCACGGCGATGCCCTTCATGTGGCAAATATTGATCCGGACAGAGACGGCTTAGAAATCTTTTCCGTTTTCGAAAGTGGTCCTTGGGCTCCATATGGCTTTGCCTTACGCGATGCTGCAACAGGCGAAGTGATCGATGGTGCCTATACGGGGGCAGATACTGGTCGTGGAATGATCGGTGATGTGGTTCGTGGACAAAGAGGCCTTGAAACATGGGCTGTTGATTTACGAACAGCGGATGGGACGGTACTCGGTACAAGTAGACCTGGTACAAATATGAATATCAAATGGTCAGCAGATATGGCAACACAGATTGTAAATGGTTCAGGCAATAGCTCAGTTACCATTGACGATTGGGAACTAGGTAGAATGCTTACGGATGAAGATGCACGAACGAATAATGGTACGAAAGGAAACCCTTCCTTAGTTGCTGATGTATTTGGTGACTGGAGAGAAGAATTACTAGTGAGAACAGCAGATAGTTCTGCGATTCGCATCCATTTAAGTTCAGAGGTGACGGATCGTAAATTGTTCACACTCATGCATGATATTCAATATCGAACAGGGATTGCATGGCAGAATAGTGCGTACAATCAGCCTGCTTACCCAAGCTTCTATTTTGCAACGGATATTGATTGGGACCAAATTGACGTTCCGAACGTTGGAGAATTAGAATTCATCGAAGAAGAAGGACCTGAAATCGATGTATCTGAACTGGAGGCATTACTGGCAGAGGCAAAAGCTATTTCAAATGAACATGATTCCTATACGTTAGATACATTTGAAGCATTGCAAACGGCAATTGTTCAAGCAGAAGAAGATCTTGAAGCCATTAACTATCAGTATGAGCTTTATGCTGCTTTAAATGCTTTGCAAACGGCAATTGACGGACTAGAAGAAGTAATTGATTTAGGACCAGGATATCGTTTTGACTTCGGTTCTGCATCAAGTCCAATTGCAAATGGGTACGAAAGAGTAACAGATACGACGATCTATAATGAAGAAACAGGCTTTGGGTTTGCTGCAGCAGCAGATGGAAATCGTGATCAAAGTGCACCAGATGACTTAAGACGCGACTTCATTTTGGCAAACGGAAGTGAATTTATCGTCGATGTTCCAGACGGCGAGTACGATGTAAAAGTTATTACAGGTGCCCAGACAGATAGCAATGACACAACGTTCACTTTGGAAGATGAAGAAGGTGAAGGCGGTACGCGCACCGAGCCGGGTGAATTTGCTGAATACGAAACAACTGTTAAAGTAACAGATGGTCAATTGAATATTGGTTTTACTGGGTCATGGGCACGTGTGAATGCAGTTGAAATTGTGAACGTTAATGATTTCAATGTAAAATATGACTTTGGTTCAGCAACAAGTCCAGTTTCTTATGGCTGGAAGCAAGTGACTAATACGATGATTTATGATAGCGAAATTGGCTATGGACTAGACAAAGCCGTAGCAGAGCGTGATCGTGGCGGCCCAGATGATGTTAGACGTGACTTTGTTATCAATGGAGATTATCAGTTTACAGCGGATCTTCGTGACGGAGATTACCTTGTGCGCATCATTGCTGGAGATGACATTGCTTCTAATACCTCTGCCTTTATTATAGAGGGAGAAGATTTTGGAACGATTAATTCGGCATCAGGGCAATTTGAAACACTAGAAGAAACAGTCACAGTCACAGACGGCCAATTGAACATTGAAATTGGTGGCGTCGGACGCATAAACGGTCTGGAGGTTTATTACGTACCGGAAGATGTTGAAGAGCCAGGTGCACCAGCTGAACCAGGTAACGGATCAGGTGGCGGTGCAAGTCCGAACCCAAGACCTAATCCAACACCACCAACACCAACTCCAGAGCCTGGTCAAGTAATTGTCGATAATGACGTGGTGAAGGTAGAACGTGTAACGACGGAAGATGGAAAAACAAAGGTAACAACAACCGTAAACAAAGAACGGCTTACAAAAATGATTGAAGAAGAAGACTTTATCGAAAAAGTAACAGTGAATATCGAAAAAAAATCAGGTGAAGTAGGCGAAGTGAACGTACCCGCGTCGGTATCAAAACTTTTGGCTGAAAAGAACCCAAATGCCGTCATTGAAATTGAGTCGGAAGAGGGAACATATCGTTTCCCAGCTTCTCAAGTGAACTATGCAGATCTTTCTGCACAGCTTGGTAGCGAAGATTTTGAATTAACGATTTCAATCAACGAGGTCACTCCTGAAGTGACGACTCAAAGTACAAAAGAGAGCGTTGTCTCAAACTATGTTGAGTTTAAAGTTGTAGCAAGTGTAGATGGAAACGAAGTTGAACTTCATGAGTTTACTGGCTATGTCGAAGGAGAAATTATTGTTTCAGCGGACGTAAACCCAGAGAGATCGGTTGTCATGAAGGTTGAAGCGGATGGCAGTTACACATCTGTACCAACAGTATTCAACGGAGACGTGGCGACATTTAAGAGCATGTCGAGTGGAACATTTGTTGTCGTTGAAAGCGAAGTTAGCTTTAACGATTTACCAGTAACATTCTGGGCAAAGGATCACTTCGATAAATTAGCAGCGAAGCATATTTTCCAAGGTAATAACGGAGATGTGATGCCAAATGCACCAACATCACGCATCAACTTGGCTGTTCTAATTACCCGAAGCCTTGGTCTAGAAGCAAGAAGCGAATACAACCAACAATTCAGTGATGTAAACGGAGATGAGTGGTATGTCTCTGAGTTAATGGCAGCTGTAGAAGCAGGCATTATTACGGGGAAAAATGATGGCAGCTTCGATGCATACGCAGTTGTCACACGCGAACAAGCCGCAGCGATGATTTCTCGTGCAATGAAGCTTGTTGAGTTTGACGAAAGTAAGCTTGATGGTTCAAAGAAAAGCGAGGCATTTGCTGATTATGCAAGCGTAAGTGCGTTTGCGAAAGCTGATGTTGAGCTATTATTACAAGCGGGTATTGTAGATGAGCGCGACAGCTTTAACCCAAAAGCCTCTACAACACGTGCTCAAATGGCAAAAATGGTGGATGAGTTCTTACAATTTGTAAATCTATCAAATTAATATGAATTAGGAAGAGACCCCTCACGAGCTGAGGGGTCTCTTCACCATGGTTGGGGAGCGAGTGAGATGGGGGAGTTGCCTTTGTATAAGTGTCATCCCTCATAAAACGCAAAGCAGTTCTTCCCGCTCTTTTTCGCCTGATACATCGCATAATCTGCTGCCTTTTTTAAATCGGTTATAGTTGAAGCATTCCTTGGAAAAGAGGCGATTCCGATGCTAGCGGTGACCGCTAGTCCAATCCCTTCGTACAGCACCGGTTTTGTGACTGCATTGATAACTTGTAGTGCAATATCCTTCGCTTTATCTTCATCCATGTTTTGAAGAACGAAGGCGAACTCATCTCCGCCTAATCTAGCAACAAATCCCTCGCTCTCGATACATGGTTTAATTCGATCTGTGATCTCTATTAACACGTCATCCCCAGCTAGATGCCCATGTGTATCATTAATTTCCTTAAATTCATCTAAATCTAGAATCATCATAAAGAGGGAGTTCGTTTCTTGGAATGCTGTGTCGAGATACTTTATTAAGTACCGCCTGTTCGGTAATTGCGTTAATTCATCATGATAGGCTAAAAAGTGAATAAATTCTTCATCTCGCTTTTTCTCTAACGCAATCGAAGCAAGTGAGGAAAACTGTTCAAGACGTTCTATTTCTTCAACAGTTGGCGTTCTTTGCTCAGGGTAATACATCGCAAAGGTACCTAAGACTTCATTCGCTGAGGAGAGAATGGGTATAGACCAACATGCTCGTAAACCTTCTTTTAAAACCCTTTCACGTCCGACGTCCCATAAAGGATCAAGACTAATATCAGAGACGGCAACTAATTCTTTTCGATAAGCTGCTGTGCCACAGGATCCATGCTTTGGACCAATTGCCAGCCCATTTAGACGCTGTTTAAACTCATTCGGAAAGCTAGGAGCGGCAATTAAAGAAAGGCGTTCCGTATCTTTATTGAATCCAAGAACAGAGCACCGAACCCCCGCACCCATTTCCTCAACAGTGTAGCAAATGGTCTCCAACACTTTTTCGAGAGGGGCCCCTCTAGCGATCGAGGTCAAAATTTGATTGTGATTATTTAATCGTTTTTGCGCCTGTTCTTTTTTGGCGATTTCTTCATCTAGTTCAATAATGGTTGAAACGTATTGGGCCATAGTCTTTATAAAGGCTTTGTGCTTCTCTTTAAAATCGAAGGTAACTGAATCAGTTGCACAGAGTGTACCAATCACGGATCCGTCACTCGACGTAATAGGTGTTCCAAGATAGCTCTTGAATCGTTTTGTCAGTTCATGGTCCTTTGTTAATGGATGTACGGTTAAATCAGATATCGCAAGCGGTTCCCGACCGCCCTCTATGGTAAGCCTTCAGTAAGCATCCTTAAACATTGTTTCAAATCCTTCAATCAATAGGACTTTCTTTTTATTGAATGTTTGGAACATACGATTGGATTGGCCATCATTGAAAGCAATATAAAACGTATTCGTTTCAATAAATGCGGCCATCATCTCAAAGACGTGCTTTGCTGATCTCTGCAACCTTTTTAAATACATACTCTATCCTCCTTTACGAGACATTCTAATAGTTATTATTTTAATCGAAATTATCAGAAGTTCATAGATAAGGTTTTATGAACTATTGGTGCTATTTGTGGTGAAACGCGTATATCTGATGCAGAAACGCGAATATATTGCTCAGAACCGCGAATAAAAAACTAAAATCGCGAATATCCTTCTCAGAATCGCGATTAAACTCACATAACCGCAAATATATCCGACAAGCCGTATTAAAACCGGACTGCCACAACTACCACTCAGTTAAAGCAGAAAACCATCTCCTCAGCCGAAGTAGATCCCCTTATCCAGGAAAGCCGACTATCAGCGAGACGTAATATTAATAGTTTGTTGAATATTCAGCAAACTATTGCGAAAAATGGTAAAACATAATAAAGTTATTTTATACAAAAAGTGGAAGGTGACTAGGTATTTTGGAACACAATACAGTAGTTGTTTCAGATGGCGATGATATAGATTTTTTATATGAAGTGTATGCAAGTTCAAGAATCGAGGAAGTGTCTATATGGGGTTGGAGCGAAGGTGAAATAACGCAATTTTTGCAAATGCAATTTCAGTTTCAAATGCGCTCCTATGAACAACAATACCCAAATTTAGAAACAAGAATCATTGTTTATAAAAATGAACAGGCAGGTCGCTTACTTCTAGCAAACTTAGAAGATAGGATGGTTATCGTTGAGATTACATTGTTACCTCTCTATCAGCATAAAGGGCTGGGTACAACGGTATTAACAGAAATTTTGAATGAAGCAAAATCCTCGAACCTATTTGTAGAACTCAGTGTATTAAAAAGTAATCAGCGAGCGATTTGTTTTTATGAAAAAATGGGATTTTCCGAGGTTAGTAGAAATGATTTATATTTGAAAATGATAAATAATGAAAGCGGCAGTTCTTAATTGACTAATTATAGGAGGTGATGACAAGGAAGTAGTTATAGAGTCAGTTTAGGTTCAAATAGAATGGCATTCGCCTTAAGGAGGTAAGAAAGAATTATGTCAGATCAATTTATCGGAGAAATTCGACAGTTTGCTGGTAACTACGCACCAGTGGATTGGGCTTTTTGTGATGGGAAAGTATTAAGCATTTCAGAAAACGAGGCGCTCTTTTCACTCATCGGTACTACGTACGGAGGGGATGGCCAAACAACGTTCGCTCTTCCAGATTTTCGTGGGAGAATCGTTCTAAATCAAGGGAGCAATCCAACAACCGGCACGGCATATAATCAAGGTCAAAAGAGTGGAACCGAAACGGTAACACTTACCGAGCAACAATTGCCAAATCATACACATGGTGTAGCCGCTTCATCTACAGCTGGTACTGAACCAAGTCCAGCTAATGCGCTTTGGGCAAAGGCGGGATATAACCAATATTCTAATCAACAGCCGAATCAAACAATGAATGTAGCAGTTGTTTCAAGCACAGGTGGAAGTCAATCTCATGAAAATATGATGCCTTATTTAACCGTTAGCTACATTATTGCTTTAACAGGTTATTACCCAACAAGAAATTAGGAAAAGAAGGAGGGAAATATAAAATGGCAGAACCGTTTATCGGAGAAATTAGATGTTTTAGCTTTCCATTTGAACCAAAAGGCTGGGCGCCATGTAATGGACAACTACTATCCATTGCACAAAATCAAGCATTATATGCAATTTTAGGAACAACATATGGTGGGAATGGGACGACTACATTTGGGTTGCCAGACCTAAGAGGAAGGGCCCCTGTTCATAAAGGCAATCAGATCACTCTCGGTCAAAGTGCGGGGGAAGAATCCCATACCTTGACAATGAATGAGATGCCAGCCCATACACACACAATTAATGCAAGTACAGTAGCAGCTAATAAAATAGAAACCAATAACAATGTGTGGGCAAATAATGGAAAAAATGACTATGCACTTCAATCGAATGGTGTCATGAGTCCAGAGGCGCTGTCATCTACTGGTGGCGGTCAAGCGCATTCAAATATGCAACCATATAATGTGGCTAATTATTGTATTGCCTTAATAGGGATATTCCCACCAAGAAACTAATTTAAGAAGGAAGTGAAAAAATGGATCCTTTTGTCGGAGAAATTCGTTTGTTTGCGGGAAATTATGCGCCAAGAGACTGGGCATTTTGCGAAGGACAGTTGTTAGCAATCTCACAAAATACTGCGTTGTTTTCAATACTAGGAACAACGTATGGTGGAGATGGTAAGACAACCTTTGCTTTGCCAGATTTAAGAGGGAGAACAAGTATGCATCAAGGACAAGGTACTGGTTTGACACCTAGAGTACTAGGTGCAGCTGGAGGGGAAACAACAGTAACATTAAATCAAGCGGAAATCCCAAGCCATAATCATAGCGCAAATAGTAATAGTACCTCCAATCAACAAGATACTATTGGTGCAGTATGGGCTAGTGTTCCATCTGGGAAAGGAAGTCAACCAGCCTATACTGACCTTTCCCCAAACACAACGATGAACCCCCAGGCATTGCAACCCACTGGTGGGAACGTAGGGCATAATAATATGCAACCTTATGTAGGGCTGAACTTTATTATTGCATTATATGGAATTTACCCGGCGCATTCATAACTAGGTAATAAGAAATCCCGGAAAAAAAGTGAGGTGTAAAATAAAATTTCACTTAAAAGGAGTTTAATAAATGGGGAAAAAAACTATTAATATATTTGTTTGTTTTACATTAGTTTTCTATCAATTACTAGGAGTAATTTTTATTCCTACAGCAAAGGCTGCTAGTCTTCCGCAAACAACACAAGAGCTCAATGGCGATTGGTTATCAGACATTGCTAATGGTTTTGATGTGATTGAAGAAACTCACCCAGTTGAATCTTATAATAATAACGGTATTTATTTTGATTATGGTTCCGTAGGTTCAGCTTCAATGAAGATTATTGCCGCAGAAGACTTTGGAGGGGGAGTATTTGACTTAAAGAGTCTTGTAATCGAACATTATGATGAAAGGCAAGGGTTTGATTGGACGATAACAGGTCATGACGCTTCGGGAGTAGATATTGCTACGGAATCTGGTACGGTTAACGGTGTACCTGGAAGCAACGTCGATATGGTATACACTTTAGAATTCGTTCATTTAAATAATATTAATTCATTTACTATTTATATAAGTACAACTAACCATGATCTTACTGCTTCTGTTGATGAGATAAGTAAGATATGGAATTTTGATTTTAAGGAATTCACAATAGCCAATACGTCACTCGGTGATTCAACACCACCCGAACTTACAAATGTCACGATGTCATCAAGTAATAACAATTCGACAATGGCAAAAGTAGGAGATGTCATTACACTTGATATTATTGCAAATGAAGATATAAATCCCCCTACAATAACGATCGCCGGAAATACTGTAACCCCAACTGATAAAAGTGATGGTAATCCTTCAACATGGTTGGCAACATATACACTGCAATCAAGTGATATAGAAGGGACTATACCATTTACAATCAATTATAGTGACTTGGCTGGGAATAATGGAACAGAAGTTACTTCTGTCACATCAGGTATGGCTGTTATATTTGACAAAACAAAAGCAGATGACATCACACTCTCCAGCAGTTCAATCTATGAAAAAAAACCAATCGGTACAGCAGTGGGAACATTAAGTGCAACCGACCCAAATGATGGTAGTGAAACGTTCACCTATTCTTTACACGCAGGTGACACAAGTGCCTTCACTATTAATGGAACAACATTAAAAACAGCAGAAGTGTTTGATTTTAATACGAAGAATAGCTATAGTATCACGATTCGGGCAACTGACGATGTTGGAAACACGTTTGATAAAGCTTTTACAATTAATGTAACAGAAAATCAAACCCCAACTGGTTCTGTTACGATTAATAGTGATGCCTCCCACACAAATTCAACAAGTGTCAGCTTAACCAACACAGCAAGTGATGCCGAAAATGAAGCGATTGAGATGCGTTTTTCTGATGATGATGCTAATTGGAATAGTTGGGAAGAATTTAATGCATCGAAGTTATACACCCTACCAGTGGGAGATGGAACAAAAACTGTATATATGCAGTTAAGGGATTCTACTGGAAATATTTCAACGTCTTATTCAGATACAATTGAATTGGACACAACTCCTCCAGTAGTAACGGGTATAAATGATGGAGATAAAACGAAAGAAGACGTAACGATTGAGTTTAACGAAGGAACAGCCACATTGGATGGTGACCCTTTTACAAGTGCTGGAACAGTAAGTACTGAAGGGGACCATATATTAATTGTCACAGATGCTGCTGGAAATAGCACGTCGGTGAACTTTACAATTGACAAAACTATCCCAACGGCATCCATAGTCACTCTCACCTCGAATAGTACCGAGGGAGCAACGGAAGCAAAAGTTGGAGATGAACTCACTCTCGCTCTCATCACAAATGAGTCCATCAGCACCCCATCAATAACAATTGCCAAAAATACAGCAACCATAATTGATGATGAAGATGGAGACGCGTCCACATGGAAAGCAACCTACACCTTGCAGGAAAGCGACACAGAGGGAGACGTTTCGTTCACAGTCGACTTTCAAGACGAAGTAGGAAACGTGGCCACACAAGTAACAACAACAACGGACGGTTCAGCTGTTACGTTTGATAAAACAGCACCAACCGGCACCGTCACATACAGCACCGACGATCCGACAAATGGGAATGTGACCGCAACATTAACCATTGATGCCGGTGTAACAGTGACAAATAATGAAGGCCGTAAAGAATATACCTTTACAACAAATGATAGCTTTACGTTTGAACTGAGAGACGCAGCAGGGAACACAGGAACAGCAACAGCGACGGTCTCGAATATCGACAAGAATGTCCCAACGCTGACAACAGTGGAAATGACATCAACCAATGCTAATTCAACAACAAAAGCGAAAATTGGTGACGAGGTCACATTGACATTTGTCGCGAATGAGTTGATTGCTGATCCTACTGTAACGATTGGTGGAAATGCCGCAACCGTCAGTGACAACGAAGACGACGATGCAACGACATGGCGCGCGACATACACCATGGCAGAAGGAGATACGGAAGGTACTATTGCCTTTACGATTGATTTCGCAGACCTTGTTGGTAATGATGGCACGGAGGTAACAACGGTGACATCAGGAGTAGCTGTGACATTTGATAAAACAGCGCCAACCGGAACAATTGACTACAATACAACAGATCCAACAAACGAAGATGTAATCGCAACACTAAATCCAAGTGAAGACGTCACGATTACAAATAACAATGGTGAAACCACATTTATCTTTACAACAAATGCTTCGTTTACGTTTGAGTTTATCGATGGCGCTGGAAATGTAGGCAGTGCAACAGCGACAGTGGCCAATATCGACATAACTCCTCCAGTGGTAACAGGGATTAGTGATGGAGACAAGGTTAATGAGGATGTGACGATTACCTTTGACGAAGGGGCGGCGACATTAAACAACAACGTATTCAATAATGGAGACACCGTAACAGAAGAGGGCGATTATACATTAATCGTCACCGATGAGGCAGGAAATGAAACGCACGTCACGTTTAAGATTGACCAAACAGCTCCGAAGGGGACCATTGTATATAGCATAACGGAACCAACGAGGGAAAAAGTCACAGCGACCTTGAGTCTCGATGAAGCCGCAACGATTACAAATAACGGTGGTTCTGCGACGTATGAATTTACATGGAATGGGACGTTTACCTTTGAATTTGTCGATGAAGCAGGAAACATCGGGAGTGAGACAGCGACGGTCAATAATATTAGAAGTATTTCTTCGCCAAGTCCAACCCAACCAACTACCGAGGAAATTACCGTTGACATCGAAATTGGGAATCCAGGTCAAGGTTCAACGGTTACCCAAACCAAAATTAAACGGACGCGTGGAGCGGATGGAATTGTACGGGACGAAGTGACGTATCAAGAGGAACAAGCAAGAGAGACGATCAAACAAGTAAAAGAAACGGGACAGACGACAGCAAGAATTGTCATTCCAGACTCAAAGGATGAAGTGTCACAAGTAGATGTCACGATTCCAAGAGACGCGTTCGACGCATTAGCACAAGCTGGAATTAACCTTGAAATCTCGACCGCAAATGGTCGGGTGACGATTCCAAAGAACTCTTTGCAAGGTTTTGAAGAAGACTTATACTTCCGGATTGTTCCGATAAAAGAAGATTCTAAACGTAAAGAAGTCGAAGACCGTGCGAGAGTTGAACGGATTGTTAAGGAAATATCTAATGGTCGTGCTATCACAATACTAGGCCGTCCAATGACAATTGAAACAAATATGCAGGGTCGAGCTGTAGAATTAGTTCTTCCTTTAAAATCCGTTACCCTACCAACAGATGCTGAAGAAAGAGAGCAATTCCTTTCTGATCTCGTCGTCTTTATCGAACATAGTGATGGGGAACGAGAATTAACTAAAGTCGAGGTTGTCCCATATGAAGGGAATGAAGCCGAACTTGGTGTGAAATTTATTGTTAACAAATTTAGTACGTTTACGATTCTTAATATGGAAGGCTGGGGAGAGTACGAGGAGGAGAACACCCTGAATGCACGGACCTCTTACATTAATGGTTTCCCAGATGGAACATTTAGAGCAGGAGCGTCAATTACCCGTGCACAAATGGCTGCAATTCTCGCAAGAAATCTAGGTTATGATGAAACGAAGCAAGTGAATTATTCGCCATTTAAGGATGTTTCCACACGTCACCATGCGCTTGGGGAAATTGCATTTGTCAAGGAACTGGGTATTATGAATGGCGATGAGCAAGGAAACTTCCGACCTGGTGATGAGATTACGCGAGCACAAATGGCAACAATCGTCGTCAATTATAAACAGCTTGATGTGATGACGAATACCCCATTGTCCTTTACTGACACAACGAAACATTGGGCGAGGTGGAATATTGAAGCCAACTTAGAAGCTGGGATTATCAAAGGTTATCAGGATGGGACATTTAAGCCAAATGCAGCTTTAACAAGAGCGCAGGCCGTTGTCATGATGAACCGAATGTTTGAACGTGGTCCATTATATGGAGTCACAACACCAAGCTTCCCAGATGTGCAACCAACACATTGGGCCTTTGAAGAGATTGAATCAGCTTCACGAGATTATCAGTATACTCTTGACCAAAACGGCATGGAGTGGATTCACAATTAATACGTAACAAAACCTACTTGTCTTCTAGGCAAGTAGGTTTTTAATCTTTGCAGATCTCCGTCTCCCTCACTGTCACCGTCGTATCCGCATCCGAAAGGTCGAAATACCGCGAAACGCGAATAACCTGAGCAAAACCGCGAATAAAATCTCAAAACCGCGAATAACCTGAGCAGAACCGCGAATAAACCCACCCCGCCCCAATCAACCACCGCATCCAATTGCCCCAACTGCCACTCAGCCAAAGCAAAAACCCACTCCCCTAAGCCTGAAGTAGGTCCCCAAATCCATTATCCCCGAATTACCACCTAAAAACGCCGACTTCGCCCCACCGCACTCCCACCTCTCCACACAAAAAGTCCACTCACTCCTGATAATCCCACATCAAAGCCCAACCCTCCGCGTCCTCCGCCACATACACCGGCTGCACCAACTCGAACTTACCATACTTCCCGTTATACACCTGCGTCACCACCACCTCGTACACCACCTCAAACGGCTCGCCGTCATCAGTCATCTTCCAATTCACGCGCTTCGTCGGCCGCGACAGCGAGTAGCTAAATGTATCAACGCCGAAATGATTCATGAATACATGCGCTCGGTCCTGGATATACGTACCCTTCGAAAATTTCTGGTGCATGCTCGGATGGAACAGATCCCAGGACGACGAGAACTCGCTCGCCTGCTCATAGCTGTAGAAGGAATCTACGATATTGGTCGCCTGTCTCGCTTCGGATGGTAGCAACAAGAGAAACAATAAACCTACAATTGCAACGCCGGCCGCAATTAATATGAATGCTGGCACTCGTCTTCGTATCATGGCACGTCCCTCCCCATAGGTCGTCTCCCTCATCTCTATTCAGAATAAGTGCCCATCATTCCCACTTAGTTCCTATTTACGTATCGTCTTCTCTGTCATAAAATGATCTAGTACGACTAATTTTGACAAGAAAGAAGGGCTCATCCAAGATGAAAAAATTCATCACGACTATTATGGCTTGTATGCTACTCGCATTAATGGCGCTCCCTGTCATGGCTCAAGAAGAAACACGCACCGCAGATTCCTATTTAATGTATGACATTTGGGGTCACTGGGCGGAAGACGAACTTGATGACTTAGTGAACGCAGATATTATAAAAGGGTACCAAGATGCCGATGGCGACTATTACCTAAATCCGGGCGGAAAGATTACCCGCGCTCAGTTTGCAGCAATTACCGTACGTGCGTTAGGACTTGAAGCAACAGGCGAAGGCAAAGTCTTCTCCGATATCTCAGCACATGGCTTGAAGAATGAAATACAAATTGCTAGTGACCATGGCATTGCACGTGGTCGTGAAGATGGAACGTATAACCCGAATGCACCGATTACCCGCGACCAATTGGCAACGATGATCGTTCGTGCATTTAATGACACGATCGAATTTACGGGCACAGCAAAAGAATTCACAGATGTATCAAGTGACTACTGGGCAGCGTTAGAAATTACTGAAGCTAGCCGCGTTGGCGTCATTCGTGGCGACGAGAAGAACCACTTCCGTCCACGTGAGCAAGCCTCTCGTGCTCATGCAGCCGTCATGATTCACCGTGCTTTACAGCTAGAGCAATCAAACACGCCAAGCGATGCGGATTTAACGAGCTTTGTGTTAAACAGCGAAACGGAAAGCTTTCCATTATTTGCGAGCAGTGATACGAACGGCTTATTAGCTCATAATGCAAAGTATTACACAGGCTACCAAAAAGCTTCAGCTGATGAAATGGTTGAGTGGTTTTTCGAAGACTCCACTACGCAAGAAATGGCGTTTACCAACGAACCTACACTTACAGTCCTTTCAAAAAGCAATCGTTATGCAAAGGTAGAACTTGATGGCGAACTATCGTTAAGCTACACAGACAGCTCGACAAACTTCTCAACCGTCATGCCATATACATCAACTTATTATGTGAAGAATGTAGATGGAGAATGGAAGGTATATTATACTGATATCCCTTTTGAATTAGATGACCTAGAATAGTAGATTGAAAGTGGTCGTCCTCACTGTTGAGGATGACCACTTTTTGTAAGTAAATAAACATAAATCAGAAAATGTCGAACAATGACTATAAGTTTATTGTTTAATTTACGCAAAAAGTCTCGAATACTAACCAAATATATGGTAGATTATTAGATATTAATTCATAAGTCCTAATATTTAAATGTTTGAATATAATTTAAATTAAAAAGAGGGTGCTCAAAATGATCGACATCCACAGTCACATACTTCCTAACATAGATGATGGTGCGCATTCCATTGACGAAGCGATCAACATGGCAAAGCAAGCCGAGGAACAAGGGATCTACACGATGGTCGCAACACCACATCACAGAAATGGAACCTACAATAATTCAAAGCTTGAAATCGAGAACCATGTCGTTAGCTTAAAATCAATATTTAATGAAAAAGGCTTGAATCTAAACATTGTCCCAGGTCAAGAGATTCGGATATACGGAGAATTGATGCAAGACATTGAAGAGCAGCAGCAACTACTTACCCTCAATCATACCAACTATATACTAGTAGAATTACCATCTGACCATGTGCCTGCTTATACATCAAGATTACTTTACGATTTACAGTTGGCTGGCATCCAACCTGTCATTGCTCATCCAGAGCGAAATAGTGAAATCGTCCAACGACCAGATAAGCTTTACAATCTAATTAAACAAGGCATGCTAGCCCAGCTAACAGCATCTAGCCTAACAGGTAGATTCGGCAAGAATATAAAGAAATTCTCAGAACAGCTTGTTGATCACCAGCTCGTTCACTTTATCGCTTCCGATACACATAACACAACCACGCGACCAAATGACCTTCGAGAAGCCTTTAACCTCGTTGAGCAGAAATTTGGTACGCAAACCGCCTATTACTTACAAGAAAACGCAGAAACCCTCGTTTACGGTGAAGCCGTTCTACCCGAACCGCCCTACCAAATCAAGAAGCGTAAATTCTTAGGATTAATTTAAGGGCAGTGGTTATACCTCTTACTCGTGACCGCAACAAGGAGTCTTGTGGAAATCAACCGTATTTTCCTAAGGCCCTTGTTTCTCCGTGTCGCAGGATAAAACAGTAATATGATTAATGTAAATATTAATTTATTAATATTTATACGAATGTTTTGAAGGATGTAAGCACTTTTTATTACAGAGCTTGAAATAATTTTATTTAACCAACGGATTATTAAGTTTTCCTATTTATTACTTTAGTTACATTTGGAATTGGTGAAATTACCATATGATAAAAGTACGGGACTAAATAAATGCGAAAATAGGAGGGTTTCTATGCAGATCACAAATATGTTTAATCATGTTTACTTTAATAGCCTTATTGATGACCACTGTTTCACGGATAATCGCTCAAGAAAGTGATGACTAAACCGACTAAGCAGTCTTCCGTGGCATTGCTAAGACCATACTGACTAGCTGCTTAATTAGCGAGACGGAAGGTTTTCGAGAAATTAAAAAAACTGCAACTTCTTATGAGTAAAAACTTAGTGATGTCCGTCACTACCATTTTCTATATGAAATGACACCGATACCTATAAAATCAGTAATCTACCTCTTTATAGAGGGTGTTCAATGAATGAAATAGGCCATTTTACTGAAGCAAAACAAAGATCAGGTACCTAATTTAGGGTAGGTACGATAAAACGATTCACTCGGATATCGAACATAGGGGCGAGATTGATGAAAAGAGAAGGAAACTACATCGAGTTACTGACCAGCAGGAATCCAGAGGAAGCTTATATCATGTTAACCTCTACGATTATTTCTGAAAAGTCAGTACCAAATGAAACAAAGATGACAATTCTAAAAAAGATTGTCGACAGCTATCAACTCCTTCAAGAAATTGAATAAACGTGAAGATAACTAGTCTAGCTATCTCACTTTTATAAAAACGGAGAGATTGGTCATGGCATATATGAAAGAAATTTGGACACCCTTATCAATTTTTAAAATTCGGATGTTTCATAACAGCACGGATGGGCATTATTACTTTAAAGTAGGCAGAAAAAGAAGACGAAGGTTATTTTAAGAAAACTAGTAAAATAGTTTGCTCTGATGCGTTTGAAGTAGTGTCGCGGCTATGTCTCCTACCCGTTACCGTTGGAGGCACTCGACGATCCTGTGGGGAAATGAATCCGTTTCCCTTAGGCACCAGTTGCCGGAAGGGCCGTGTGAGGGGAGGTTTAATGCCTCAAGGGGGAAACCCCGTAGAAAAAGGAGTACTTATTTCCCTTCCATTTTTTATAGATTAAGAAAATAGTCTTACTTATAAATTTTGAAAATTCGACATTTTTACTCTGAAAAATATTATAATAGATAGGAATAAAAAAACACTAGCATGATTTCTAGCACGAGTATCCTACCCATACACAGAAAGAAACCTTAACTAATTTGCCTCTATCTAGCGACAAGTTTGTTAGGGTTTCTTATTTTAAGAAGTAAAATAATCTGTGTTCAACCTTAAAAGGAGGGCCAATAAATGACATTAAAAAAACGCATTCTATCCCTTGTACTTATAGATTCTATTATAGTGTTAACATCCATTTATGTGAGTAATTTTTTACTCCTTCCAACCAATAATCCATTTACACTTTTGTTACTTGTGAGCTCGATTGTTTTATTATGTAGTCACCATACCTTTGCGGCTATGTATAAGCTTTACAAACGAGTTTGGCAATACGCAAGTATGAATGAGCTATACGCCATTTTCCTGGCGGTCACGCTCTCGGTCGGTGTAACGGCCATCGCCCAAATTCTCCTTATTCAAGACGTGACTTTCAGGACCCTTACGATTACATGGATGATGCATATCATTCTAATAGGGGGTTCGCGTTTTGCATGGCGTATGTACCGTGATACATATCTTCCTCACCAAAGAACAGGGAAACGCACACTAATTATCGGTGCTGGAAATGCGGGAACAATGATTGCGCGCCAGCTAAAGCAAAGCAATGAGGGTGAACTTGAGCCCGTCGGTTTTGTTGATGATGACATTCACAAGCAGCAGCTTGAAATCTTAGGAGTGCCTGTCTTAGGCAACGTGAAAGAAATAGAAGAACTCGTCAAAGACCATGATATTGAAAATATTGTGATTGCGATCCCGTCCTTAAATCAACGCGCATTGAATGAAATCTTTCTTGAATGCTCGAAGACGAAAGCAAAGACGCAAATCCTGCCACGAATTGAAGACTTAATGCTCGGAAATGTCTCGGTAAACCACTTCCGTGATGTTGAAGTAGAAGACTTACTTGGACGTGAACCCGTCGAGTTAGATGTTGATGGCATTGCCGAGTACATTACAAAAAGAACAATTTTAGTCACTGGCGCAGGTGGGTCGATTGGTTCCGAGGTTTGTCGTCAGGTCGCGCGTTTTACGCCAAAAGAAATCATTCTCCTTGGACACGGCGAAAACAGCATCTATTCCATTGAGATGGAATTAAGACGAAATCTGCCAGACCTAGTCATCTCAACCGAAATCGCGGATGTACAAGACCGTGAGAAAATATTCAAGATTATGAACACTAGGCAACCACATGTGGTCTTCCATGCAGCTGCGCATAAGCATGTGCCATTAATGGAACGCAACCCAGAAGAGGCCGTGAAAAACAATATCATCGGAACGAGAAACGTAGCCGAAGCAGCAAGTGACGCCAAGGTAAACACATTCGTGATGATTTCTACAGATAAAGCCGTTAACCCTACAAGCGTAATGGGAGCAACGAAGCGAATTGCCGAAATGATTATTCAGCATATGGACATGGTAAGCAAAACAAGGTTTGTCGCTGTCCGCTTCGGAAATGTACTCGGTAGCCGAGGAAGTGTGATTCCTCTATTTAAAGACCAAATTAAAAGCGGTGGACCTGTTACCGTTACAGATCCTGAAATGGTTCGTTATTTTATGACAATTCCTGAAGCATCGAGACTCGTCCTTCAAGCAGGATCACTTGCACAAGGCGGAGAAGTATTCGTCCTTGATATGGGTGAGCCGGTGAAAATTGTTGACTTGGCAAGGAATCTTATTAAGCTATCAGGTTACACCGAAGACGAGATTCCGATTAAGTTTACCGGTATGCGTCCTGGGGAGAAGATGTTTGAAGAGCTTCTAGGTAAGGATGAAGTCCACGCTGAACAAGTGTATCCGTCGATTTATCGAGGAAAGACGCCGCTAGTTAATATTAATGTAACGTTTGATTTGGTTGAAAGGTTTCAGGGGATGAGTCGTGAAATGTTGCGACAGGAGTTATTGGATATTGCGAACTTCAGGACTCGTGAGTTGAGAATTTTGAGTGTGGTGAAGTGATAGTAAAAGCGATAGGGTTTTCTAAGGAGGGTCATGGATGAAAAAGATAAAAAAAGCGATTATACCAGCAGCAGGACTTGGAACGAGATTTCTTCCAGCGACAAAGGCTATGCCAAAAGAAATGCTACCAATCGTTGATAAACCAACGATTCAATATATCGTCGAAGAAGCGGTCCAATCAGGTATTGAAGATATTATCATTGTCACAGGCAAAGGAAAACGCGCGATTGAAGATCATTTTGACCATGCATTTGAATTAGAAAAAAACTTATTCGATAAAGGGAAGACGGAATTACTAGAAAAAGTGCAATACTCAACAAATATGGTTGATATTCATTATATTCGTCAAAAGGAACCTAAGGGTTTAGGACATGCGGTCTGGTGTGCACGTAAATTTATTGGAGACGAGCCATTTGCTGTATTACTAGGTGATGATATCGTTCAAGCAGAAAAGCCTTGTTTGCAACAATTGATGGAGCAATACAATGAAACATTGTCGTCTGTGGTCGGTGTCATGTCCGTACCTGACGAAGAAACGCATCGTTACGGAATTGTCGACCCAATTACAAGAGAAGGAAGACGCTATAGCGTTAATCAATTCGTTGAAAAGCCAGCACAAGGGACAGCTCCTTCTAATTTAGCTATTATGGGGCGTTATATTTTAACTCCGGAGATTTTCACGTTTCTTGAGCAGCAAGAAGTAGGGGCTGGTGGAGAGATTCAGCTTACGGATGCAATTCAAAGATTGAATGAGATTCAGCGGGTCTTTGCTTATGCTTATGAAGGCGAGCGTTATGATGTTGGAGAGAAGTTGGGGTTTGTGAAGACGTCAATTGAGTTTGCTTTGCAGAATCCAGAGTTGAGAGGGGAATTGCTGGTTTATCTTGAAGGAGCGATGGATAAGCATAGGCAGGCGGTGAAGTAATCGCCTGCTTATCGAACTAGCTAAAAGGTATGGTAAGATGAGCTGTGTTAAGACGTTAGTTATAGCCAAAGGGAAGTTACTAAATTCTAAAGGAATAACTTTAGTCGAACTACTTGTAACTATAACAATATTAGGAATACTAGCAGCCATTGTAATTCCTACATTAACTGGATTAACAGAAAAGGCTAAAGTAGAAGTATGTAACGCAAACCTGTTAGAGCTAGACAGAGGTTATAAAGCCTATTTAACTTTAGAAAATGTAGAACACTCAGATTTACGGTTCACTCGGTTTTTACAGAATTTTGAAGGAGACCTTTGCCAAAGGGAATGTGAAATAGCTTATATCGATGGGAAAGTTCAATGTAGTACCCTTCCAATAAATGATGAAAATAATGATAATGATGTTCCTTTTCTTTAAAAGAAGACACCTAAAGCCTGTTCTATTATGGAAAGCGTAGGCCTAGATATACGCAAGAAGTAGTGTGGGTTGTTTCTATTTGGAGTTTAACATTTAGTTTGGTGGAATGTGATGGTGTGGGGGGTAAGTGGATTTGTTTTTATTGATTGAATGTTGTAGGAGAACTGACTATCGAATTTAGATGGAACGCTAGAAACCTTGCGGGATAAGGGTTTGAGGCGTTTTTAGTGAGGTTTATAGATTGATTGAATGGTATATATAATAGGAAGAAACTCGGGTTAGGGTGGTTTGGTAGTGAATATCTAATCGGTATTTGCTTGGTAAATTGAATAGATATTACGAGGTGGCTATCAGAAGTAGATAACGATTTTAGTGGTTTAGAAGTTGGTTGGAGTAATAGTTTTGAAGATTCCAAGTAAGTCCTAATCTACTAAAATATTAACTTAACGATGGAAGGAAGTCTATAGATGGAGACAACAAAAGTGAACGAGAGAATTTTTCTTTCATCACCGCATATGAGTGATGAAGGTTATGAAATGGAATATGTAAAGGAAGCTTTTGATACCAACTGGATTGCTCCACTTGGAGAAAACGTAAATGGATTTGAAAAGGAACTGGCAGAAAAGGTTGGTTCTAAAGCAGCAGCAGCACTTTCTTCTGGAACGGCAGCTATTCATTTAGCCCTAAGAGCAGCTGGAGTTGGTGAAGGGGATATCGTATTCTGTCCAACACTTACATTCTCTGCTACAGCTAATCCAATTATCTATCAAAATGCTGTTCCCGTTTTTATTGATAGTGATTATAAAACATGGAATATGTGTCCTGAAGCATTAGAAGAAGCATTCCAAAAGTATCCTAAGGTTAAGGCAGTAATCGTTGTACATCTTTATGGTTTGTCTGCTGATATGGATAGAATCGTAGAACTTTGTAAGAAACATAATGTTGTATTAATAGAAGATGCAGCCGAATCTCTGGGCACTTACTATAAAGGTAGGCACACAGGAACATTTGGCAATTATGGCATCTTCTCTTTTAATGGGAATAAAATCATTACTACTTCTGGTGGTGGAATGCTCGTTTCTGATAATGAAGAGAGAATTGCTAAGGCTAGATTTTGGGCGACTCAATCGAGAGATCAGGCAAGGCACTATCAACATAGCGAATTAGGATTCAATTACCGTATGAGTAATGTAGTTGCAGGGATTGGTAGAGGACAGTTAAAGGTTTTAGATCAAAGGGTGGAGAAGAAACGGTATATCTTCGAGTTTTATAAAAGGGAACTAGATGGGCTTGAAGGAGTTCAGTTCATGCCAAGTAATGAATGGGATGCACCGAATTACTGGTTAAGCTCAATGACGTTGACTGGTAAAGTGAGACCAATTGATATATTTAAAGCGTTGGAAGCTGAGAATATCGAGTCAAGACCGGTTTGGAAGCCAATGCATATGCAGCCTTTCTTTGAGAAGTATGATTATGTTGGGACGGCTGTTTCGGAGAAGTTGTTTGAGAATGGTGTGTGTTTGCCTTCTGACACGAAAATGACTGATGCTGACTTAGCGAAAATTGTAGAAATTATTAAAAAGTTGTGGTGTGAATAATGAGTAATTCAAAAGGTGGATTTTATAGAAGGTTTATAAAAAGACCGATGGATTTCATATTGTCATTAATGGCTATTGTAGCACTTAGTCCCGTTCTTTTAGTAGTTGCTATCTTAGCAAGAACAAAACTAGGAAGTCCGGTATTGTTTAAACAGATACGTCCGGGTTTAAATGAAAAGGTCTTTATGATGTACAAGTTTAGAACGATGACAGATGAAAGAGATGAGAATGGGGAGTTATTGTCGGACAGTGTAAGGTTGACGAAGTTTGGTAAGTTTCTACGTTCCACATCACTAGATGAGCTTCCGGGACTCTTTAATATTGTTAAAGGGGATATGTCGATTATTGGGCCTAGGCCTCTACTGGTTCAATATCTACCTCTTTATAGTAATCATCAAAAACGTCGACACGAAGTTAGACCGGGATTATCAGGGCTGGCTCAAGTTAGTGGTAGAAATACAATCAGTTGGGAAGAAAAATTTAATCTTGATGTGGAATATGTAGAGAATGTTAGTTTTATAAGAGATTGGAAGATTATTCTCCTAACTATAAAAAAAGTGTTTGTTAGGGAAGGTATCAACTCAGAAACTGCAGCAACAATGGAACCTTTTAAAGGGACTAAAAAGGAAAGAATGGAATTATGAAAAAGAAACTTCTTATAATTGGCGCTAGTGGCCACGGCAAGGTTGTGGCTGATCTCGCTTTAAAAATGAATAAGTGGCAGAGTATTGCTTTTTTAGATGATGACGAAAGCATTGAGATGTCAATCGGGATAAAGGTAATAGGGAAATCTTGTGAGGCTTATAATCTTCTAAACGACTATGATATTTTTGTTGCGATAGGTGATAATTCTATCAGAAAAAGGATTCAGAATGAATTAGAAGAAGAAGGTGCAAGTATACCTACTTTAATCCATCCAAATGTAGTACTTGGAGAAAAAGTTGATGTGGCATCTGGAACAGTAATCATGGCCGGTGTAGTGATTAATTGCTGTACCAAAATTGGAAAGGGATGCATCATCAACACGGGGTCTACGGTAGATCATGATAATTTAATTGAGGAATTCGTTCATATATCACCGGGTGCACATTTAGCTGGTATGGTGAGAGTTGGTCAAAAGTCTTGGTTAGGTATTGGTAGTGTGGTAAGTAATAATGTTACTATTACAAGCAGTTGTAAGATTGGTGCAGGTGCTGTTGTAGTTAGGGACATAACTGAAACCGGAACCTATATAGGGGTTCCAGTAAGGAAAGTAAATTAGTTAGTAAAAATTCTAAGGAGAAATCACATGGAGTTAGTATCAAAAATACTATTTTATATAAGTGCATTTATTATTGTATGGGCAATGGTTGGTTATCCAATATCTATAAAATTAATCGGATTCTTATATAAGAACCGAAAGTTAGCAAAAGATTATTCTTATAAACCATCAGTAACAGTTATGGTAGTTGCTCATAATGAAGAAAAAGTAATATTAGAGAAACTTAATAACATTGTTGAATTAGATTATCCCAAAAACAAGATTGAGTTCTTGATAGCATCTGATAATAGTACAGATAAAACAAATGAAATTGTAAAAAAATTTATTAAAGAACATCCAGAAAAAAATATACGTCTATATGAGGTCAGGGAGCGAAAAGGAAAAACAAATGCCCAAAATGAAGCTCATAAAACGGTTACAACTGAATATCTAATTATGACTGATGCAAATTCTATGATGGATAAAAATTCGGTGAAAGAACTTATGGCAGCATTTACATCAGATGACATTGCGTATGTCTCAGGAAGGTTAAAGATTGTCAACCAAGATGTAAGTGATGTGAGTAATGCCGAAGCAAGCTATTGGGATAGTGATATGGCAATTCGTGAAATAGAGGGAAGAATTCAAACTATAACAGCTGGTAACGGAGCATTATACGCTTGTAGCACAAAGGATTATTATGACTTAAATCCAATTCAATGTCATGATAGTGCAATGCCGCCATTATATGCACTTCAAGGAAAACGAGCAATTGCAAATCACGATGCCGTTGCTTATGAGAAGGCAGGAGAAGTTATTGAAGACGAGTTTAGCCGTAAAGTAAGAATGAATAGAATTATCCTTAAACACATTTTACCTGATGTAAGGATATTAAACATTTATAAGTACCAATGGTTTTCGTACTTTTATTTTGGTCACAGGACATGTAGATATTTACTATGGATATCACATTTAGTTGTGTTAATATCCAATGCAATATTGATAACTGACTCACCTTTTTATATGGTTACATTTTTTGGACAAGTACTTTTTTATCTTTTAGCCTTGTTGAGGGCAATCACTAAATCAAATAATAAATATTTAACTTTAATTTATTATTACTGTGTAACAATAATTGCTCAGTGGGTCGGAGTTTATAATATATTGACAGGAAAGGCAAAACCGTTTTGGGAGAAGGCAGAGAGTACAAGGTGAACGTTTCCAGACCATTAAAGATATCATTAATAATTTGGAATTAATAAAAATGTTAACTAACTTATAATATTGTTATAGAGGTGATTTAGAGTGAATTTATTCACTAATATTAAAGATAAAGTGGAAAGAATATCAGTAATTGGACTAGGTTATGTTGGTCTTCCTTTAGCTATCGAACTAGCAAAAAAGTTTGAAGTACTAGGTTTTGATACTAATAAGGAGAAGTTGAACAAATACCTTAATGGTATTGATGTAACGAATGAAGTTGGAGATGAAGCAATCAAAAATACAACTTTAGAATTTACGAGTGAAGAAAGTAGATTAAGAGATTGTAAGTTCCATATTGTAGCTGTCCCTACCCCAATTAACAGTGATAAAACTCCAGATTTAACACCAGTAATCGGAGCAAGTAAAACAGTAGGAAAAAACCTTACAAAAGGTTCGATAGTAGTATTTGAATCAACAGTATATCCGGGCACAACAGAGGAGATATGTATCCCAATCATTGAAAAGGAATCAGGGTTAAAATTCGGAAAAGATTTCAAAGTAGGTTATTCACCTGAACGTATAAATCCGGGAGATAAGGTTAATACATTAACAAAAATAACTAAAGTAGTTTCGGGTTCAGATCAGGATGCCCTGGAAGTAATTTCAAATGTATATGGTTCAATTATAGAAGCTGGAGTTCACAGAGCTGAATCTATAAAAGTAGCAGAAGCATCTAAAGTGATCGAAAACTCTCAGCGAGATATTAATATTGCTTTTATGAACGAGCTTTCAATGGTATTTAACAAGATGGGTATCGATACGAAAGCTGTACTTGAAGCAGCTGGAACAAAGTGGAATTTCCTTAAGTTTACTCCTGGATTAGTGGGAGGACACTGTATTGGTGTAGATCCATATTACTTCACATATAAAGCAGAACAATTGGGGTATCACTCACAAATTATACTAGCTGGAAGGAAAATAAATGATGATATGGGCAAATATGTTGCAAATAATATCATTAAAAAGCTTATAAAAGCAGACCAACCTGTTAAGGGTGCAAAGGTGGCTATTCTAGGTATTACTTTTAAAGAAAATTGTCCAGATGTTCGGAATACAAAGGTAATTGATATTATTAATGAATTAGAAGACTTTGGTGTCGAAGTGTTAGTTCATGATCCAGTAGCTAATAAAGAAGAAGTATGGGATGAATATAGAATAAATTTAGTAGACAAGGAAGCTTTAATTAATTTAAATGGCATTGTTTTAGCAGTTTCGCATAAAAAGTTCAAAGATACTTACGGTTTAGATTTCTTTAACGACTTATATGCAAGTGGTAAGAAAGTAATTATAGATGTTAAAAGTATATTGAATAGGAAAGAGTATGAATCAAGTGGTTATATATATTGGGGTTTGTAATTAGATAACTAATACAAAATATAGGGATGTTGAAATGAAAATATTACACATTTGTTCGTATTATATAGGAAATAAATTATATAAAAATTTAATAAAAGAGTTAGCTAAAGAAGGTTTAGATCAGCACATATTTATTCCTTTAAAAGATGATAATTATGTTGGTAAAAATCAATTATCATCGGATTATAATAATATTAAATATTATTATAAAAAAATCCTTAACAAATATGATAGGTTTTTTTACTCTAATAAAATTAATAAACAAAAGAAAGAAATTGAAAGGGAGATACTGCTAAATACCAAAATTGACTTTATTCATGCACATACTGTTTTTAGTGATGGAGGTACAGCTTATAAACTCTACAAGAAATACAAAATTAACTATGCAGTTAACGTGCGTAATACCGATATTAATTATTTTTACAAGTATGCTTTACACTTAAGACCCTTTATGCATAAAGTTCTATTAAACTCTGGTTATGTGGTTTTTATTTCTTATGCCTACAAAGAACAGTTACTGTCTGCATTGCCGAAGTCAATTGTTTCAAAAATCAAAGATAAATGTGTTGTAATACCTAATGGAATTGATAATTTCTGGCATGAGAACTCACTATTAGAATATAGAAAAAAGAAATTTAATAAAAAAATATCATTTTTATTTATTGGTTTAATAAATAAAAATAAAAACCTTGAAACAGTAATAAAGACTTGTGCACATTTACGAAGTTTAGGATTTGAGCCAGAATTAAATGTTTTAGGGAATGGTCCACTTGAGGACCAATGTAAACAACTTTGTGTAAAATTAAATATTAACAAATATGTGTTTTTTCATGGTTATGTAAGTGATCGGAAAATCATTATGGAATATATAGATAATTCGGATATATTTATAATGCCTTCTTTTACGGAGACTTTTGGTTTAGTATATATTGAAAGTATGTCTAGAGGTATTCCTGTAATTTATTCTAGAGGGCAGGCAATAGATGGCTTTTATAAAGATGGGGAAGTGGGATATTCGGTAGAACCAAATAATATAAGTATGATGGTTGATGTAGTACAGAAAATAATGAACAATTATGTTGAAATTTCAACGAATTGTATTGATAATGCAAAGTTGTTTTTGTGGAAAGATATTGCTAGGAATTATTTAGAGTGTTACAAGAATAATACATCTAAGAATAATTAGTGCTTTGGGTATAAAAAAACTCCGAAAGCTTATTTTATATAGCACTTTTAAATGAATGAAGTAGATTATTGTAACATTAACTCTATTTAAGATGAAAGGTAAAAGTAATGAGTAGAATAATATTAAGTTATTTATCACAAGTTTCTAGAGTATTACTTCTTTTTTTCTTAAGTCTAGTTCTCTCTAGAGAATATGGGGCTATTGATAAGGGGAAGTTTGACTATACTTTGCTTATTTTTAATATCATACTTAATTTCGGGCACTTTGGATTAAATAATGCTTCATTATATTTTTTCAATAAATATAAGAATATATACTTGAAGATAATAAAGGCTAACTTTACTTTATTGATAATATTATATGCTTTTTACTTTTTAATTTTGAATAATCAATTTATTCAAGATTTGTTATCAATACAGTTGGGCACGTCTATTTTATTCGCAGGTATCTTGTACGCATGTTCACTCACACTATCTAATGAATTGAAAAATTTATTTGTCAGTATTAATAGGATTAATACTGTTAATACTATAGAATTAACTTCTAATACAATAAATACTATTGCTATTATTATAGCAATCTTTCTAAATTTTGAAATAGAAAATTTCATTGTTATCTATCTTATGAGTTACTTTTTAAAAATATTAATATCAATAATTATCTTAATTAGGTATAAAAATTTGGGTGTTATATCAAAAAACTCTTATCAAATAGATACAAATAGTATAAATATATTGAAAAACCAAGTGAAGTTTGCAACAGCTATCTATTTATCTACATTTTTTGTTTTTATGAACTATAGAATTGACCAATTATTCATAAAGAATTTTAGTGGTTTTGCTGATTTAGGAGTTTATAGTTTGGCAGTATCACTTTCAGAATTAATATTCATTGTTCATTTGGGAATAGTAAATATACTAAACAGTCAAATGTTAAATTCAAAGAATATCGAAGATAAAATTAAGGGATATAAAAAATATCTAAAATTTTCAGGGATTTTACTTTTGATATTAGTTCCTATTGCTATTGCTATGTCAAATTTAATAACAGTAGTATTTGGACAAGAATTTAAAGGTGCAGTTCCTGTATTTATTATTTTAATAATAGCAAATACGATAGCATCTTTTGCAAAAGTTAGTTTTTCTTTCTTGTACTCAGAAAACAAAAACAATTTCCATTTATTTGTAACCTTTTTCACGGTTTCTATTAATATAATTCTAAATTTTTTATTAATACCCGATTATGGGATGTTAGGAGCAGCCTATGCTTCTTTAATTTCATACATGTTTTATAGTATTTCTTATTTTGTTTACATGAAAAAGAAATATTTATAGCTATAACAAGAAAGAAAGGTGTGAGGATATGTTTCTTGACAAGCACTTGAAAAAGATTAATAGATATGGAAATACTATTTATAGTATAGGTTTGAGTAAAAAAGAAGAGAATTTATTTGAAGATTATGATTTTAATTACTTCAAACATAGTAAATTTCTTCCTATATTAGAGAAATTAAAGGGGAGTTTTTGTATTGTAATTATATGTGAAAATTTTGAGCTACTAATAGTAGATCGTGTAAGAAGTAGACCGTTATTTTACCGATCTGTTGAGCAGAAAATAGAGTACTCTGATAGTATTAACCAATTAATTAGTGGTAACAATGATTTAAATATGAGCTCTATTCAATTATTTAAATCGTCAGGAATTTTCCTTAATTCCAATACGTTTGTTAATGGTATAAACCAGATAGAATCAGGGAATTATTTGGTTATTGATAAGGTGGAAAAATCTTATAATATTAAGCAGTATTATGCATACAAAAAATCAGGATCGGAAACATTTTCATTAGAAGAGTTAGATAATATTTATAATAATTGTATTAAGAGGCTTATTGAAAAGGCAGATGGAAAAAAAATATGCGTACCATTGAGTGCTGGTGAAGACTCTAGATTAATAGTAAAAAAGTTACATGAATATAAGTATACAAACGTATTATGTTACACATTCGGAAAAAAGGGGAATAAAGAAGCAGTTATATCTAAGAAAATTGCGGAAAAATATAATTTTGAATGGCATTTTATAGAGTATGATAAGAAAATGTGGAAAGCACTATTTTTAAGTGAAGATTTTAATGACTTCACTAAATTTAGTTTAAACAAAGCTGGTTTACCACATGTATTAGACTTTATGGCTGTTAAAGAGATGGTCAATAATAATATTATCCCTAAAGATGTGTTGTTTTGTCCTGGACATTCGGGTGATTTTGTTGCGGGCACTCATATACCAAAAAATTTATTCGATTTTAATAAGTATGATTTTAATATCCTTATAAATTATATAATTTATAAACACTTTTATTTAAATGATATAGAAGGTATTGATGATTTAAAAAAACAAATTATAAGTTCATTAAATGTTAACTCAAAAACTCTAAGTCCAGAACAATATGCTGAACTTATTGAATATTGGGATTGGAAAGAAAGACAGTCAAAATTTATTGTAAACTCCGTGAGAGTTTATGAGTATTTTGGTTTTGATTGGGATATACCTTTATGGGATTTCGATATAATGAAATTATGGAATATGACGTGTTATAAGAATAAACTAGATAGAAATTATTATATTAAGTACTCTAATAAATTTATTAAAGAACTGAATAACTCAAATCGAAGTACTCTTTCGATGTTTAAAAAGAAAGGTAAAGTTTATTTGAGCAGTATTGGTATGGTGAGGGATATTTATAAAATATTAGAATATTATACTCATCCTATGAACTGGTATAGTGACGGATTTTTTAAATATGTTAAACATTATTTTGCCAATAAAAAATATAGTATTAATAGTAAAGTAGCCAATTATTCTGTAGAAATACTATGTAATTCTGATAAAGAGGATAAATTATGAAAAGCATATTAAAAAAAATTATTACTCCTTTAATAATTAAATTAATTTTTCTTGGTAAAAATATAAAAGTTGATTCCAACACAACAATTGCGTTATCTTCAATAAAAACTCTGAGATTAAACAAATGTAGTAAAAAATTTCCTAGCACTATTCAAAGAAGTATTATTGGTGATTTAAGAATGGGAGACGGTTGTAGGATAACTTCTTCAGTTGTTGTAGGAGAGGTTGAAATTGAAAGATTTGTTTCTATCAATGGGCCGGGTACAAGGTTAAGTGGTAAATTAAATGGAATTTCAATAGGCAGTTTTACGTCGATAGCTTCAAATGTGGTTATTCAGGAGGAGTACCATAATTACCAAAATCCATCTAGTTACTTTATTATGAAAAATATATTCAACGAGAATATAAAATCTGATATTAACACAAAGGGTAAAATAATTATTGAAGAAGATGTATGGGTTGGCTCAAATTCTGTTATTCTCTCTGGAGTTAAGATTGGTAGAGGAGCAATTATAGGTGCTGGAAGTGTAGTTACCAAAAATGTTCCCCCATATAGTATTTATGCTGGAAATCCGGCTAGATTAATTAGAATGAGATTTACAAATGAAGAAATACATTATCTAGAAAATTCACAATGGTGGAAAATGGGTATAGACCAAATGTTAAAGAATAAAGAATTTTTTAATACTCCTGTTAGTGAACAAGTCTTGAGAAAAAGGAAGTAATTATCCTAATGAATATAAGTAGAACTAAATTATTAATTATTATTCTATTTTATAAAACAATCCTCGAGCTTATTTATAGTTTCCTTATAGTGGAAAATCCAATATATATAGGTTTCTCTATGGATTTTAGTATTCCAAAATATATAATAGGTACAATAATAGTGGTTATTACAATTTATCTATTGCCATTATTACGGAAGCCATCTAGTTATTATTTATTCTTTTATTATTTGGTCTCTGTTATACCTCTTGCAAGTTTATATGCTTTAGAGTCTAATTCATCTGGTTATTTAGTAGCTTCAATTTTTAGTTTTTATATATTATTATTTATTGTAAAAATGAATATAAAATTCAAGGTCAAATCTTTCAAAATAAATTCAAAATTATTTGACTCAGCCTGCTATATTATCATTTTCGGGTTAATAGTATATTTATATACTTCAGGATATAGACCAAGTATATTAGCTTTTAATTTAAATTTAAATTATGCAATTAGAGGGGATATTGAATTTTCAGGGATATTAGGTTATTACTTTGGTATTGTAAATAGAGCGATAATACCAGGGTGTTTCATATTAAGCATTTTTGAGAAAAAATATCTAAAATCGTTATCTTTTGTATTATTGCAATTAGTAATATTTATGTTTTTTCCTCAAAAAACAATATTGTTTTCGCTGTTATTAGTTTTTATTATTTACCTTATAGTTACAAAAGGTAAGTATTATTTTTATCTAATAAATTTTCAGGTTTTTTATTTCATCATTGCAAGTCTATTATATATAATTTTCAATTTTCACTATCTGATTACATTTTCTCCGAGAAGAACACATTTTACCCCAGCGGATATACAATTTTCGTATTATGACTTCTTTGTAAATAGTAATTATTTAAGTTTTTCTCAAAATTTAATTGGAAGGATTTTTAATTTAACGGAAGTGTATGATACGAGTATCGTTTATATAATAGGAGGAATATATTACAATTCTCCAAATATGAGTGCGAATACTAATTTTATGGCAGATGGTTATGCTAATTTTGGAATTTTGGGTATGATTTTGGTGACGGTTATTTTATCCTTTACACTTATCACGTTAGATAGCTTTACAAAAGACTCTAAACATGCAGTAAACATTAGTATATGTTTTATGCCATTATATGCATTGTTAGATGCGTCTATATTTACTGCATTTTTAACTCACGGTATATTATGGGTTTTAATCTTTATTTTTCTTACCCATTTTAGAACAACAAAAAATAATAAAATAGTAAATGAAATAGAGCGCTAATAGTTCTGATGATCGAGCTAAAAATTAAAATATAAAATAGTAAATATAGAAGTACAATATGAGAGTGTTAATGACTGTTAGCTTACATTATAGAGTAAGGATGTGAAAAAATGAAAATTACAATTGCTGGAACAGGATATGTGGGATTATCTAATGCTGTATTGTTATCCCAACATAATGAAGTTATAGCACTAGATATTATTCAAGAGAAAGTAGATATGATTAATAATAAAAAATCTCCGATTTTTGATAATGAGATTGAAGAGTATTTAGTAACTAAAGAATTAAATTTAACTGCAACAACTGATAATTATATAGCTTTTAAAGATGCAGAATATGTAATTATTTCTACTCCAACAAACTATGATCCGGAAAAAATTACTTCAATACTAGAACAGTAGAAGCGGTCATTGCCAATGTTTTATCCATTAACCCAGATGCAGTAATGGTCATCAAATCAACTGTTCCAGTAGGTTATACAGAGAAAGTTCGTAAAAACTTCGAAACTAACAATATTATATTCTCGCCAGAATTTCTAAGAGAAGGTAAGGCTTTATATGATAATCTATATCCTTCTCGGATCATTGTAGGCGAGCAGTCTAAAAGAGCTAAGGTTTTTGCAGATTTATTAGTGCAAGGTGCTCTAAAAGAAGATATTGATGTCTTGTATACTAATTCAACCGAAGCAGAAGCTATAAAGCTATTTGCTAACACATACTTAGCAATGAGGGTTGCTTTCTTTAATGAGCTCGATTCGTATGCAGAGGTTAGGGGATTAAATGCACAGCAAATAATTGAAGGTGTAGGACTTGATCCCCGAATTGGGAACCACTATAACAATCCATCGTTTGGTTATGGAGGTTACTGTTTGCCAAAGGACACAAAGCAGCTACTTGCTAACTATGCTGATGTTCCAAATAATATTATGGCAGCAATTGTAGATGCTAACAGAACAAGAAAAGATCATATAGCAGAAATGATTATTAAACGAAACCCTAAGATTGTAGGAATTTATCGACTGACAATGAAAATGGATTCGGACAACTTTAGGCAATCTGCTATTCAAGGGGTTATGAAACGTATAAAAGCAAAGGGTATTGAAGTCGTTGTTTATGAGCCAGCTTTAAGCGAGGATAGTTTTATAATTCAAGAGTAGTAAATGATTTTGAAGAATTTAAGAAGATTAGTGATGTTATTGTGGCTAATCGCTTATCAGATGACTTACGTGAAGTAGAGGATAAAGTATACACAAGAGATTTATTTAGTAGAGATTAGTAGTACAAATAATCACCCGCTAACATACCGTACCCAAAAACATGGACAAAAAATTACAGATTATGCTATAGTTTGAGCCATGAAAAATCATAAAAAATATTCTCCTGAATTTAAAGAAACGGTCATTTTAGACCTTTTTAGTAGTAATAAAACGATGGTAAGTATTAGAGAAAAGTATGGGATTAATTATGTAACGTTACGGAAGTGGAAAGAGGAAGCTTTGGGTAGGTTGCCGTTAGTCTTATTTAAGGAAACAACTGGAGATCTTAGAGTACAGGAGTTGCAGAAGGAGAATAGTCGATTACTAGACCAGTTGAATAAGAAAGAAATGGAGTTATCATTTGCAAAGCACGATTGTGAGAGGAATGCGGGTGAAGGATCGTAAGAGTTTAATAGAGCCAAATTATCCGAAACTATCGATTAGTCGTCAATGCGATGTACTCCAAATTTCTCAGTCTTCTTATTATACATCATCCAAGGAACCTTCTTTGGATGATGTTCTTCTTATGAATTGTATTGATGAGATTCATACAAATTTCCCAGGTTTTGGGGTTCGGTTAATAAATGGCCGCCTTCGAAAGCGCTACAATATTAAGAACGGTCTAAAGCGAACAAGTAGTTTGATGGAGAAGATGAAAATAAAGATTCCGGTAAAGCAATATGTAGAGATGCACACGGTTATCTATTACAAGGTTTAACGATTGATCATCCGAATCATGTCTGGAGCATTAATATCTCATATATTGGAATGATCGATTGTTTTTGTTATTAAGTTGCGATTATCGACTGGTATAGTCGTTATGTCGTTGGTTGGCAATTAGAGCCGACGCTGCATTTACATAATGTCATTGAGACAATTGAGCAAGCAATCATTGAATATGGCAATCCTAAAATCATGAATTGTGATAATGGAAATCAATTTACTTCTAATGCCTATCATAGGTTGTTAATGGAAAGCGGGATTACGATGAGTTTTAACCGCAAAGGCAAGCCGATAATCATGCAATCGAACGTTTTTCCGCAGCTTTAGTCTAGCAGTTACACCATGCTGTTGACGCAGTAGCAAATCAAGAAATAGTTGGTAAAGTCTCTGTGTTATCTCCATGTAATGATGGGCAGTGGAGTCGCCCACCGGAATTTATTCGCTCAGTTGAAAGGTATGATGCATTTTTGAAAATAGTCATGAATCCCGACCATCCTCAGCATGAAGAAATGCTTGAGGCAGCAGAGAAAGACACGTATTTCGCAGGAAGTTCGATCCAGAGTACTTTTACAAAAGAGCTGCCAATCAAAAGATTGATTACTATATTAGTATGAACAAGCTTCAATTTGAAGATGATATTTATGGTACAGTTGAATCAATTGAGGATAAGCGTATCTACATTCAAACCGTTGACGGTCCTATCAGTCTTTCCGATCTTGAAGATTTATTGGGATCCTATGCAAACCAGGCATCGATTGAGATCAAAGTGAAGAAGTAGGCGCAAAGGGAATGATTCCTTGTCCCAAAACCCATTCCTATAGGCAGTGCCGACACTAAACTAGAATAATTGTCTGATTAGTTGAATAGTTTCCAAACTTGGCTCCACATCATGGGTACCCTTATGGACAAGGGTCGCGATTTTTCCCTGATTACTACAATCATAATTATTGTTTCTGGTCCGAAGATCGGTTCGGTAAATACTCTATTTCAAACCGATAGCTTGCTCATCAACAGTAGGAAATAATAGCTCGTCGGTTTGACCAAGTTACCGGTACTAAAAATAACAACAGGCCCTCCATAAATAATGGGAGGGCCTGTTGTTATGACCGTCAAGTAAAACTGGAATATACCATATTATGTGGCGGGGGCTGGTGGGCAGGATATTTTTTATGACGATGAGAACCGGATAAAGTATCTTGATACGGTTTTGAAATATAAAAAGCGGGTGAACATGACGGTGTATGGTTGGTGTTTGATGAGTAACCATGTTCATTTGCTAGTAATAAGGGAGGGGAATGAGGATCTTTGGATTACAATGAAGCGGATTGGGATTAGCTTTACATCTTATTATAATTGGAAATACCGCAAGTTAAGAGTTTGCCGAACGTGAAGCGAAATGAATTGTTGAAAAAAGTAAAAAGAATTGAGGGGGGATCGCAACGGCAAGCAACGAGGATTTTGGGAGTTTCTCCTAATCTTATTTTTAAAGCGTAGGATGAAGCGCGGGAACCGTCCCGGCGCTTCCCTTACCAAAATTGTCATTGCTTGTCTTGAAGTTATTACATCTATGAGAACGGCAATCCTTTGAACACTTCGTTCAGTCAAGGCTTGAACTTTAGAAAAAAAGAATTCAGCAAACCTTCTATTATACAACGTAGCTATCCATTAGACGGAGGTCTTCCTGTAAGCCTGGAGCTGGATACCGCCGTTGTTCGGTATAGTGTATTTCAGAGGTTGCATGTTTAGAGTAGTTAAATTAACGCTCCCCTGATCTTTTCCGATACTGTATCGGAGTGACTCCTACAAGCTTTTTAAACGTTGTATTAAAGTGAGATAACGTTGAAAACCCAACATTGTCAGCAATCGTCAATGTTTTTTCTTGTGTCTCTCGTAATTGTTTTTTAGCCTCGTTCATTCGAATCTCCACTAAATATTCTCGGAAGCCAAACCCAGTCAACTTTTTAAAGATTCTGCTTAAATAGGAAGGGCTTATGTAAAAATCCTTTGCAATGTCTTCCAATTTAATATCATCGTAGTAGTGTCTTTTAATATAGGAGGTTATTTCTTGTATTTTTTCAAACATGGGGTGTGTGTGGTCATGAAGGTCTCGATTCTCTTGATTCAGAAGACGGTAAATTCGGATGAGCAGCAGGCTCAAGGTTGATTTCACACATGGTTCAAATCCTGATTCCTGTTGGCTGCATTCCGAAAATAGCTCACGGATGATTTGCTCGATGGCTAACTGATCCTTTAAGGGAAACTTTATGAGCTGGGAGCCTTGAGCTAAAGGGAAAAGGGTATCCGCTAGTTCCTCGCATTGAGGAAGGATAAATTCCGGCTCAAAATAAACCACAATTCGTTCAAAATTCGGTACATCTGTACTAGTCGTATAATGAGGGTCATGAGGATTAATGATGACGAGATCGCCTTTTTGGGCTTTATATTCTATGTTATTAATTAAATAGGTTCGTTCTCCTCCAAGCAAATAAAAAATTTCATAATAAGAATGATGGTGACTTTTCGTCATGTTGAATTTCCCATAAAAGTTTAAATATTGAATCGAGAAGGCTTCGTTTTCTATACTGTACTTTTCGTTGACAGGGCTTATCAAGCTACCTTCACCTCACTAGAAAATATAATAAACCGCTTTCATAAGAAGGGTTACTTTTATAAGATTTTGCTCAGATAATAGAAACAGAATAAAAAAATTTTTATTTATTGAACATGTAAATGTAAAGATAAGACAAAAAACCGTAACAATATCTTAAACTTTCGTGTTAAATTTATCAATGCATAGAAAGTAATGCATTTTTAATACTCTTTTGGAAAGGAGTAGAAATGTTCTTTTTATTGAAAGCGCTTCAATTTTTAGGAGGTTTAATTAATTTTAGGAGGGGATAAACAGATGAAAAAGAAGCTTTCTTTGTTATGTATCGCTCTATTTCCTTTGTTTCTAACTTTAGGTGCTTTGACTATTTTTGCGTCAATCGGATTGGAAAAAGGAAAGTCTGATCACGACCAAAATACTAGATCCATCTATGTGGTCGGTGATTCTACCGCTTCCAACTATTCAAGCAATTTCGCCCCAAGAGCTGGATGGGGACAGGTTTTTGGTGAGATGTTTGATCAGAAAATTGTTGTAAAAAATCATGCTGCATCCGGACGAAGCTCGAAAAGTTTTATTGATGAAGGCAGGCTAACGGATGTTTTGAATCAGATTGAAAAAGGGGATTATCTATTTATTCAATTTGGTCATAACGATCAAAAAAATGATGACCCAAGCCGGTACACAGAGCCTTCAACAACGTATAAAAGCTATTTAAAGCAGTATATTGATGGAGCTTATGCAAAAGATGCGCTCCCGGTTTTAGTAACGTCAGTGGAACGAAGACGTTTTACAGATGACGGGCAGGCTAGAGATTCTCTCGGAGATTACCCGCAGGCTTTGAGGGAGCTTGGTGCTGAATTACATGTACCTGTTATTGATTTAACAACAAAAAGTAAGGCATTGTATCAAGAGGTTGGTCCAGAAGAAACGAAAAAAGTATTTTTATGGCTTGAGGCGGATGAACATGAAAATTACCCTGACGGAGTTCAAGATAATACGCATTTTCAAGAGAATGGAGCTAGACTAATTGCAAAATTGGTCGCACATGAGATTAAGGAATTGAAGCTTAGGTATCTTCATAGTCATGTGATTCAAGAATAACTTATGAGTGTTCCTACCAATAAAAACCTGAAAATTGAAAGGAGTATAATATGAAAAAAGGGAAACGAATATGGAGTTTAACTTTTGTTTTTCTCATAGTCTTTATGAGTATCATGTCTACTGCTACACCATTAAGCCAGGTACTAGCGGCAGAAATTGAACAAGGTTTCAAATTTTCATTCGGAGAAAATCCAAAAGATGGGTTTATCAGAATCGATAAGTCCTCAAATTACTCATCGGAAACGGGAAATGGATTGGAAAATTCATCTGAAATTCAAACTAGTCAAGATGCAATTTCAGGTTCGGAAATTCTATTCCGTGTCGATTTACCAGTAAACGATTATAGTGTTTCTCTGGTTGCCCCTCATACAATGGATACTGCTAAAACAAAAGTCTTTGTCAATAATGTAGAAATCAAAAAGTCATGGGTCCAGCAGGATGGCGAAAATATATTGACATTTAAGTTCGCTTTAATCGATGATTCCATGAATTTTAGGATGACGGGAGAACCAAATACTCTTTCCGAGCTGACCATTACTCCATTGCCAAAACGGACAGCAGGTGAAGACCCATCCATTTTTTTGATTAGTGACTCAACTGTAAGGAATTATGAAATTGCACGTGCTCCAATGACTGGCTGGGGACAAGTTCTTGACCGTCTATTTCAGCCAGAAATAAAAATTAAAAACCGGGCAATGGGGGGGAGAAGTACTAGAACTGCCTATGCTGAAGGCAGATTGAATGACTTGCTTGTTGATGTGAAACCTGGGGATTATGTCTTTATTCAGTTTGCTCACAATGATGAAGCTGTTAATTATCCTGATCGATACGTGACAGTTGATGAATACAAGTCATACCTGAACAATTATTACGTTAAAGGGGCAATCCAACGAGGAGCAATCCCAGTTGCTTTAACTTCAATGAACAGACGTACGTTTAAAAAAGATATTGGTGCCTTTGTTGATAGTTTTCCAGCCTATACTCAGGCGATGAAAGAGGTAGCTGCTGAGAATAATCTGGTCCTTCTCGATTTGAACACAAAAAGTTTGGAGTATTATAACGAACTTGGCTATGAAGGGACAGCTTCCATCTTTATGCAGCTAAAGCCAGGTGAAAATCCCAATTATCCTACTGGATCGAATGACAATACGCATTTTAAAGAAGCAGGTGCTAAGCAAATGGCAAGAATGATTGTCGAGGAAATAAATGATAAGATTCCTGCTTTAGCTCAATACTCACTTCCATACCATAAAGAAATGAGAGAAGTATTTAAAGATACCGAAACAGTTTGGGAAAGAGAACAAATTGAAAAGATGGCTCTTTTAGGAGTAATGTCTGGTGTAGGCGAAAATTTCAAACCAGAACGAGAGGTTCGCTTGAAAGATTATGTAGAGATGTTAGAAAAATTAACTGGTTTACAACCAAACGAACTGGGACTTGAAAATATAGATCAGAGACCTGAACTCTTAACTCGCGAAAATGCGGTCAGCCTTGCTCTTGATGCCTACTCTCTAAAGAAGAATATCACTCCTCCTGAAGGAAATCTGAATATCTATTCTGATAATGGCGCTGTATCTCCTAACCTTGTGAATAAAGTGGCGTCTGCAGCTGAGTTAAAACTTATAATTTCTGATAAAGATAACTTGCTGCATCCAAAGGCAGTCATGACAAAAAAAGATACTGCGGTATTATTGTACAAAATTTACATCATGCTAAATATTTAGAAAGTTGTGGAAGCGCGGGGACGGTTCTCGTGCTTTCTCTAGAATAAGAGAGCTACTTCGTGCAATAGGTTGCGAGTCATAGCTTGTTTTTAATAAAGTTATCAATATATGATCAAGCTCAAGTCAGCCATACAGCAATTCAAACATACTCAATAACAGAACGATCCTTAACTTCCTCCAGTTCCTTCCTTATACAATCAAGCATTGGTTTGCCTCCACGCCCGAGGTTATGCTTGCCCCAGTTCTTGATCGCCAGCTCCCTTGTTTCACTCTTGTAACGAATGAGCGCATGCTGGTGCAAAAAGCGCTCAAATAACAGCTGCACCGCTTCGATGAAGAAACTGTTTCAAAAGCCACTTGTTTTTTCGTAATCCGGTAGATGCCGATTGGAGTCACTTGCAGATTGGTGAGAAGATACATGAAAAAGAACTTATCCTCCGGTGTCATCTCCACCATCACTTTTGCGGTCTTCCAGAACCCTGTTTGGATCATACGGAATGGAGTCATATGAAGATCCTCCTATCGTATGTATGTCTTCATAATATCTATATAAAGCTAAGTTAATTTTGGTAGGAGAATTTCAAAAAAATTACTCTTCGTAAAAACGGAAGCACGGGGAGTGTATTCCAGCCCTTCTTCAGCCTGCTCCCCATTTGTATCACTAATTACTCTCCCATCAGCTTTTTCCATAGAATCAACCCATTATGTTAATAAGTCAGGAGCAACACATACTGTGCTTCCCAAAGCAGCAAATGGTCCGTCCCCTCGCTATTAATATGCAACTTCCAAGGTTTGGGCAGATAGGCAAGTTACCAAAACTCACTTCAGGCAATAAGTTACTTATATAAGCCGAAGGGGGTGAGAAAATGGGTAGACGAATAAAACATACTTCCCGTGACGTGGATGCGTTAGCGAGGCTCATGCTGTCGGAATCGATAGGTGAAGGAGCCCAAGGGATGAGCATGGTAGGAACGGTTGTGGCCAATCGGGTGGAGGCAGACTGTGAACCGGACTTCAAAAATTTGCGTAATATCAGGCATGCCATTTATCAAACTATCCCTGGAACTGGAATCCCTCATTTCGAGCCCGTCTTAAACGGAACTTTGTATACACAGCGTCCCGACGAAGCTGACCTCCAGAGGGCCCGGGATTTGCTAAATGGTTACAGGGAACCTCGGGCCAAAATGAACTTGTGGTTTTTTAACCCAAGTCCAGGACAGTCCTACCGAGATCCTTGTACCCCCACGATGCCAAGATCCCCCATGACACAGTTTGACTTTGCGCACAAAAATCATTGTTTTTATGTCGCTGTACCGGGCTATTGCCCAGAGTTTTATCGCTAAAATAAAAATTAGGAGCTGAGCTTCACATGACATTTGGAGAATCTCGCTATTATCCAACAAATGAAAATTCTTTTTCCGGTTACTATCCTCCTTCGAAAATGCAGGGTCATACCGCACAACAACCAGGTGACTTCCCTATGGGTATGCCTTCTGGGCCCACGTATTCTGTGCCAGTGGTTCCTATGGGGACTGGGCAGCAATTTCCGACAGGCGTGGTGGAAGAATCATTTATTGAAAATATCCTGCGTTTCAATAAAGGCAAGATTGGTACATTCTACTTTACTTACCAAGGTAACGACAGGTGGAATGCAATGGTTTATCGGGGGCGCGTAGAAACAGCTGGCCGTGACCACATCATTATCAGCGATCCGTCCAGCGGGAAACGCTACCTGCTACTGATGGCAAATCTCGACTGGGTAGAATTTGATGAACAAATCAACTATCCTCACGTGGAATTAAGTCCGGCTGTCCAGGCGTCCTTGGAAACATCGGAGTGAGGTTGTAGTACGCTAAAAAACCGCTGCCTTTTTGAACTGCACCCGGGAAGCATGGGGACGGTTCTCAAGCTTCCCAAAGAACCATCCCTCACATCAAGTTCATCGTGTATGGAGATGGGGTGTAAAAGTAGAGTGTATTTGGATTATTATAAGAAGAAATAAGGAGTCAATATGATGAAGCCCGTTGAGTTTTATAGCTTGGCGGGGGTATTCATTTATAACGATTCACTTTAGTACGGTGATTGATAAAATGTGATTGGAAGCAGACGGTTCTCGTGCTTCCTCTAGAAAGAGACGACTCTATATAATAGGATGCCAGAAAAAAGCGTGAATTTATAAAGTTAATAACATTGACACAGCCCCTGGCCCCTTACGATAGTATGTTACATGAGAGGTTTTTAACAGCTCTTCTTGAATATTGTTAGGGAAGTACAAGAACCGTCCCGTTTCAACCCACATGTATTGGATTTAAAGGGAGTTCAAAATTCGAAGGGGAACAATAAATCTGTTGCTACGGTTCGGATTGAGTTGCCAAAAGGTTTTGTGCTTGAAGACATTGATGTGGAATCCATTCAACTGAATGGTGCTGTCAAACCTGTTAAAGGCGATGTTCAAGTGACAGAGACGCAATTGTCTGTAATGTTTTCTCGTCAAGATCTTCTTCCGGTAGTAGAAGAAGGCGATGAGGTTCCTAGCACCACCCGAAGATTGTTAGGAAAACCACCTTGTAGTTCTATGTCGGAAGAGACAAAATTGAAGGGAATATTAAAATTAGGATGACTCTATTAAGGTCATCCTTTTGTATTAAAGTGGTCTTTTCGCTTTCCATTATTCGGTATTTCGGTTCATTTGAATTTTCATGGCTTAGCACTTCATCGCCTTTTTTATGACCAAAATCCTCATTTATTGTCTTGAAGGTATTGACATCTAACATGAGAACGGCAATCCTTTGATTGACCAAGTACCGGCTAAAAAATAACAACAGGCCCTCCATAAATAATGGGAGGGCCTGTTGTATATGTAGGGAAAATGTCCCTTTACATTATTGCTCAGATAAGCTATTTACAGAAACACTCTGTTTTTGATTTGGATCATCAAGAGGATGGATAGTAGCTGTTCCACTTTGTTGATCCACATGTTCAATATAGATCGGGTTCCCGTTATACATTACATTTGCCATATTGGTGGAGGAAGAAATCTCCTGTGCTCGTTGTGCGTCCATTGTTGTCACCTCCTTATAATTCGTTGCCTTTATAATATTTGTCGAAATGACATAGTTATACTGTGTTAGTGAAATTTTTCCCAGTCTTGCTAATTGGGTTTATTTCTCGGAATGCTAGTACTAAAACTTGAAGATGGAGAAGTACGTTGGATGGTTTTTAACAGGAAATACAAAATGGAAATATGGCAGCACCATGGAGGATTTCAATTTTAGGACATGGAGGTACATCAGTATTGAGATGATTATTGAGAAAACAAAGGAAAGCTACTATGAAGTGCTAGAGGAAAGTTCAAAAGGATGGCATGAAGGAAAAAACAACTATTCACCATTTGTAAAGTACTATCTAGGAGTTATCCTCAGTGCCTATAAAGAGTTTAGCGGTAGGGTAGAAACAATACGAATTCAAGGACTTACTAAGGCTGAACGTGTAAGACACATCTTTGCAACGAAGCTAGGAAAGATATCAAAATCAGAAATTGCTACTCTTTGTCCAGACATTGGCGTTACAACGATTGAAAAAGCACTCTCAGATTTATGGATAAAAGTGTCGAGTAATGAGGAATTGTGCTACTGTAAAAAGGAGAATGAATTATAACAGTTGCTCTTCGTTTTACATATTATTTTCACGTTTAACTGCCATTTCATACTTTACTCCTCATCCAAATTATGACAAATACAGATGGTGACAGGCACAGCATCAAAAAGGAGGCTCTTGCTCAAATGAAATGTATTATATTAGCAGCTGGTTATGCCACTCGCTTATACCCACTCACAAAGAATACAGCGAAACCCTTACTAAAGGTCGCAAATAAATCGATTTTGGACCATATCATTGAAAAGGTTGAAAAAGTAGATATCATCGATGACGTCTATATCGTTACAAATGAAAAGTTCTTTCAAAGCTTTGTGAACTGGGCGAATAATTATCTTGGTCCGCTGAACGTCTCAGTCATTAATGATAAGACGACAACAAATGACAATAGATTAGGAGCAATTGCGGATATTCAATACGTCTTAGATGAAGCTGAACTTGATGAGGATGTCATGGTTTTAGCAGGAGACAATCTGTTTGACTTTGAGCTGACTTCTTTTGTTGATTTCTACAAGACTTTAAATGCCGATTGTATTACTACACATGAGTTAAATGACACCGAAGAGATCAAGAGAACCGGTGTAATTGAAGTAGACGGCGGTGATAGAGTTACCTCCTTTGAAGAGAAGCCAGAACATCCTAAATCAAACCTAGCCGTTCCACCGTTCTATATTTATCAAAAAGAAACCTTGCCACTTATCAAAAATTATATTGAAGAAGGTAATAATCCAGATGCTCCTGGTAACTTCATCCCATGGCTTATTCAACACAAAGATGTCTATGTGTATAAATTTGAAGGGATGCGGTTCGATATTGGGACGCTGGATAGCTATGAGAAGGTTCAGACGTTATTTAAATGAGTGACTCCTATTTTTGACCCTAAGCACCTCGATGCTTAGGGATTTTTTAGAATGCCTAACAATTACGGCAGTCGATATTCAATGTTCTCCCTCTCTCTGACGTGAATAAATCGAGTGTTATTAGGGGGTAATTGTTCTTTTAGTGAAAATATTTTTTATTCTAGTACTTGAACATAAGAGTGAGAACTATCCGGAGAGAGTGTGTAACAGTATCCATTTGTTAAAAAAATCTATGAGTGATGACAAAAAGGAAATTAATGTATATAGTAGAAATGAAAGTTCACTAGAATATAATTATCTAGTGTGGTTCCATCCCTAAATCGAAGGAGAGATCTTTTTTTGGCTACCTTAACACCCGTGCCTGTTACGCAAGAGAAGCTTGTGGACCTGCTTCTGGCGATTAAGTCATACGAGAATAAGACTTGTCATACAATTGAATTGGTTGCATTTATCGAAACAGAGTTAAGGCGACTGATGGCGGAGGGGCTCTTCGATGTTGAGAGAGAACACCCTACCGTAAAAGTAGGTCATTTTGTAAATGAGGATGTACGAGATGAGGACGAAAAAGGAAATTAACGTGAGGAACCGAGTGAAACCGCTTGTGATTCTTTTTGTAAGCAACCTTTTGATTTTAACTGTTATCTTAACGGTACTTTTCTTGCCAAGGCCGCTACTCATTGATTTCTTATTTTACGAGGAAGAGCCAATTAAAGCAGATGTGATTATTCTGCTTAGCGGAGCAAGTGGTAGGATGGAGACGGCAGCTGAGTTGTATCATCAGGGCTATGCCGATAAAGTATTGCTGACAAATGCTAAGGCCGTAGGGAGTACGGTGGAACGTGCTGACAAGTTTGGCATCCCTCGTGCAGCAGTCTTAAAGGAAAATCAGGCGACGAGTACATATGAGAATGCTCTTTATTCAAGGGACATTGTTTTGGAACATGGCTTTCGCTCGGCACTTGTTGTGACGAGTAATTTTCACATGAGAAGAACGCGCTTGGCGTATGAACGAATCTTTCGCGGTACTGATGTGACGTTCACCTATGTCCCTTATCACCATTCTACGATTACAAGGGATAGCTGGGATGCTAACGAGAAAATGTTCAAACGGGAGTATCGAAAGCTGATTGGTGGGTATTTTGTTTATTTTGAGGGCGTGATGAACTTTTATAAGGAGCATGTGTTTGATCGGGTTTGTGAGTACCCGGAGGTTATGGAGTTGTTTGATGATTGTAGTTGAGGGGATTTGTAGCTGTCTATTTAGACAAACGCTACCAAATTTAGATATTTAGAGTCTGTTAACTAGTTTAACAGGAGTCAATTGCAAAGAAAACGACCTGTTTGGAAATTGCCCATATCAAGTCGTTTTTTTGTTATTTGTTCTAAGTCAGTTGGTCAATTTGCTAACCTGAAAGTATTAGCCGCCCATTTAGCGCTGCAATTACGTTGTTGTGTCCTTACCATTCATTTCGTCTCAATAGCGGTAGGCAATTTGTCTTTTAGTTTGGATATCGCTTCTTTCATGAGTTGATAACCGGCATTCACGGTGAAGATTTGCGTGTAAATATACTCCAAATATCGTCTAAAAAATATTTCCCGTTTTTCTTGAATAGGCGGTGCGTTGTTGGAAAATGTTTGAACACCGCCTAAAAACCCAATGTGTTGATGCCCGGTTTCGATAAAATGATCTAAAATTTGTCTTGTTACTCTTTCAAAGTCTATTAAAAGCGCATCGCAATGGTCATTGACATAATAGGAATCGATTACCAAAATATTCGGTGTGATTTTCTTCAAGAGTTCAAGTTGCTCTTCAAACGTATCTCCCACGACGATGATTCCATCAATATCTTTCGGGATGTTATCATACTCTCCCTTTATGAATTTGAGCAGTTGGATTTTATGATTTTCGGCCCGCTCTTCCATTTCTATACGGATCCCCATGTCATACACGTCATTACTTGACCTGCTGAATGTAGTGAATTAATATGAAACTCATAAAGCGCTTACAATTCAGAGAAATTCCATATCTCTCAAATGTTAGAGAAGTGGTCTAGCTTAGTAGTCATTCTTGAGTCCTTGCAATCGCAACGATACTAAAGAATCTACATAAATCAATCTTGCTTAGGGGGGGCTTGTGGCGTTTGAAAAGGTAGAAAAGAAGAATACGGCAAAGATTTCTCTGGAGGTATAGATGATGAAAAATTTTGACTTGCCCATTTATAAAAATCTGTTCAAAACACGAGAAGATGTCCAAGAAGCGTTAGAACAGCTATGTCAGCCTGTCACCAATACTCTCGGTCAAACATCAGCCCATGTTCATATTGGAAACACAAGTGCTGCGTACCCTGACCGAGTTGCTGAAATGGAGGGCTTTTCAAGAATCCTTTGGGGGATTGCTCCACTTCTAGCAGGGGGAAGAGACTATTCATCTTTGGACACGATCTTAGAGGGAATTAAAAATGGAACGAACCCGAATCATCAAGAATATTGGGGTGACATACATGATTATGATCAGCGAATCGTCGAAATGGCGGTCTATGGCTTTTCGTTAGCGCTTGCCCCTGAAAAAATCTATCATCCATTAACAAAGGAAGAAAAAACAAACCTCATCACATGGCTTTCGCAAATCAATCACTGCAAAGCCTATGATTGCAATTGGCTCCTATTTGTCGTCCTCGTCAACTTAGGGCTTAAAAGTGTCGGGGTCCCTTATGATAAAGAAAAGATGGAACAAAATTTAAATAGAATTGATGAGTTTTACCTATCAGATGGCTGGTATTCAGATGGAGTAGGCGCCCATTGCGATTACTACACCTCGTTTGCGATTCATTATTATTGCTTACTTTATGCAAAATTGATGGAAAAAGAAGACCGCGAACGCTCGACACGTTATAAAGAAAGAGCAGGTTTGTTTGCGGAACAGTTTATTTACTGGTTTTCAAAAGACGGTTCTGCTCTGCCGTATGGAAGAAGTCTTTCGTACCGATTTGCCCAAGTTTCATTTTGGAGTGCGTTGGTGTTTGCTGAAGTGGAGGCATTCTCATACGGTGAAATGAAGGGAATCATTTTAAATCATCTACGTTGGTGGTGTGAACAGCCGATTTTTCATCAAGATGGGACGTTAAGTATTGGCTATGCTTACCCGAATTTAGTGATGGCGGAAAACTATAATTCTCCAGGATCTCCTTATTGGGGTATGAAAACATTTCTAATTTTAGCCTTACCTAGCGATCACCCGTTTTGGCAAGCGGAAGAGAAGCCACTCCCTCGTTTAAAGACATTGTCTATTCAAGAACCCGCCCATCTCGTTATCTGTCGTCAAGAGGAAACGGGACATGTAGCAGCGTTTAACTCAGGCCATTCAACTACAAATGAACACACACATACATCCGCCAAATATGAAAAGTTTGTCTACTCTACCTACTTCGGTTTTAGCGTACCAAGAGCAGAGTGGGGACTGGGCCAAGGGGCGTTTGACTCGATGCTTGCTGTAAGCGAAGGTGATAAGATCTACCGAGTCAAAAGAAAAAGTGAAGAATATACAATAGAAGGAAATGTGATTTATACAAAGTGGAAACCGTGGGAAGACGTTGTGATTCGAACATGGGTTATCGCTGGTATTCCGTGGCATATACGCGTCCATCACATTGATACGAAACGAAAGTTAGATGTAGCTGATGGTGGATTTGCGTTAGGAAAAACGGATGAGGCCTTTCAAGAAGGAATAGTTGATGAAGTGAAGAACAAGAAGAGTGTGGTAGTGAAAACCGCCTTAGGCCTCAGTGGGATTGAGAGTATAAGCATGAACGGTAGAGCGGTTGTTATCCACCCAAATGCGAACACAAACATCATCAACTCGCGCACAGTCATCCCAACGGTTACAGCTAGTTTCGAGATTGGCACGCACTTGCTCGTTACGGCTGTGTTTGGTGAACCTAGTCATGACACCGGTAACTGGGGAGAGAAGCCGCACGTAGAACTAGACGGCCATAAAGTGACGGTTTACTCAGCAGATAAGAAGACAATTCAATTCGAGCAGGAGTTTGAAAACTATGAACATATTAGAACTTAGTTCATTAAAAGAAACATCCTCGCTTTTATTTCCAAGCAAAGAGGAGCAAGATCACTGGTTTAAGAAGGTACGGGAGAATCCTTCAAAAATGGTGGAAGATATTAGACAAGAAGCCAAAAAACTACTAAACGAGGTAGAGCCTACACTAGACTATTCTTTATTTATCCAATATCAGAAAACGGGGTCGCGTCTAGAGTATGAGCGCGTGTATTTTGCGAGAAGAAGGCGGTTAAATACCTTTGCGATGATGCTGTTAGTGGAGCCAGAAAACCTTGTTTACCGAGATGCTTTGCAAAACACGATTTGGTCGATTTGTGAGGAATCGACGTGGTGCTTACCTGCCCATTTAGGAAATCTGGAAACAGAGCCAGACGATAATTTATCGCTTCCGCAAGAAACAGCACGAGAGAAGAGGTGGCACTCGATTGATTTGTTTGCCTCAGAAACGGCCTTTGCGCTAAGTGAGATTTACCAATTAACAGAACAGTGGCTTGACCCAATAGTGGGCAGGCGGATTCATGAAGAAGTATACAGGCGGATTTTTTGGCCGTTTCATCATGGTTCTTTTCACTGGGAGACAGCGACTCACAATTGGGCGTCCGTTTGTGCCGGGTCAATCGGCGCCGCTGCTCTTTATATCATTAAAGATAAAGAGGAGCTAGCGATGACTCTTGAGCGAGTAATCCGGACGATGGATCATTATCTTGAAGGGTTTTATGAGGATGGCGCGTGTTTAGAAGGGTATGAGTATTGGCAATATGGCTTCGGTTTTTATGTGTATTTTGCAGATTTACTGAAGAAGAAAACAGCTGGAGCGATCAATTTATTTCAGTCGAAAAAAGTGCATCAGATTGCCTTGTTTGAGCAAAAAAGCTTTCTTCATAAAAATGTAATTGTTAATTTTTCCGACTCCGTTCCAAGGGCATCAGTATTTTTAGGTCTAAGTCATTATTTACACCGCCTTTATCCGGATGTTCAAATTCCAGAACGGGACATTTGTGCCAATTACACAGATGATCCTTGCAGCAGATGGGCTCCAGCGATTCGTAATTTAATCTGGGTTGCTGAGGATATCGAAGGAAACCCATGGGAAGATGGAACCTATTATTTACCAGAGGCCCAATGGTTCATTTCAAGGGTATCAAATCAAGGTCAGGCTTATGCTTTCGCAACAAAAGGTGGACATAATGATGAGCCTCACAATCATAATGATCTTGGCCATTTCATGCTGTTTGGAGGCGGAGACGTATTTTTACAAGATTTAGGTAGTGGAGAATATACGAAAAAGTACTTTGGGCCAGAGCGATATTCGTATATGTCCAATGGGTCACAAGGCCATTCCGTTCCAATCATTAACCATCACTATCAGCACGAAGGGGCTTCATATGCTGCTTCCGATCTAAATGTAAGGACAGAGGACGACGGGCGAAGTGACATCGTCGAACTAGAAATTTCCGGTGCCTATAAAGTCGAGAGCTTGAAGCGATTGGTAAGGATGTTCACATGGGAAAAACGAGAAAAACCGATTCTTCACTTAGAAGATTCGTATACATTTGATAAGGATCTAGACTCGATTGTTGAACGATTTATTACACCAATATTCGTAATAAAAGAAGACAATGATGGAATTGTTCTAGTAGGGACGAAACAAAAGCTACGGATCTCCTATGATAAAGAGGTATTAGAATGCAAGAAAACAAAGCAGGATTTTTCTAATCATCACGGGAAATTGGAAGAGTTCGTGGTCCTTGATTTTCGTGTGAAAAACATAGAAAAGAAGTGTACGGTCAATCTAAAGTTTCAATTTGAGTAGAGGAGATGAGCGGATGGACGTTAATCAAAACTGGGTAGAAGAAGCATGGGGAAAGATAACAACAAAGCTTGAGCGAACGAGTAAGAAAATCGGAGCAAACTTTCCTCATTTAAGCAAGAATGGTACATATGAGCTTGCGCCGCCTCATTGGTGGACAGCAGGTTTCTGGCCAGGGCAGTTGTGGTTGCTATATCGCGAGACGAAAGATGAATCGTTCCGAAAGATGGCTGAGGAATGTGAGGCGCAATTAGATAAGGTAGTGACAGACTATTACCGGTTAGATCATGATATTGGATTTATGTGGACGTTAACAAGTGTGGCTCGATATAAGTTGCTTGGAGATGAAGATGCGCGTCGCCGTGCGCTTTTAGCTGCAAACTTACTCATGGGCCGTTTCAACATTAACGGAAACTTTATTCGCGCCTGGAATCCTTGGTTTGAAGGGGATGAAAACACAGGGTATGCGATTATTGATTGTGCGATGAACTTGTCCTTATTATTTTGGGCATCACAGGAATCGGATGATCCGCGCTACAAAGCCGTGGCGATGAAGCATGCGGATACAATTCTTGCCCATTTTATCGAATCGGATGGTTCTGTTCACCATATCGTACACTTTGACCCAGAAACGGGAGAGCGCCGCGCATTTATTGGCGGGCAAGGGTATGGCCCGCATTCGGCATGGTCAAGGGGAGCGGCTTGGGCCCTTTATGGGTTAACACTTTGCTACGATTATACAGAAGAAGAGCGATATTTACAGACTGCAAAGAAAATCGCGCATTTCTTTATTGCTAATTTACCAGAAGACTCCGTTCCACATTGGGACTTCCGTATTCCTGAAGATGTGACGCCTTACCGGGATTCTTCTGCAGGAGCAATAGCCGCATCAGGGTTATTGTTACTCGCGGAAAAAGTACCTGCTAGCGAATCAAAGATGTATAAAAAAGCAGCGATTCAGATATTAAAATCGTTATATGAGAATTATGGTGCATGGGATAACGATGATGAAGATGGATTAATTCTTTCCGGTACAAGTCATTATCCAGAACAGAAAGGCTTAGATGCTCCCCTTATTTATGGCGACTACTTCTTTGTAGAAGGGATTGCGAAATTAAAAGGTGAGAAGGAGTTATTTTGGTAGTAGTGCCTAGCCGTGCAGATGGGATTGCTACTAAATATCAGAGCATAGCTTAACATAGAAAGAGCCACCTCTATGGGTGGCACGAAAAAAGGTGAAGTTTATAAGGGCCCTGAAAAAGGATGTTTTTCCTATTTCAGTGCCCTCCGCTTTTCTTTTTCAATGGCCTTTAAGCAATGAGCTGGTTTCTCGTAGCAGGCGCGCAACGTGTGGGGCCTGCGTTCTCTGATCGACTAATGCCATAATCACATATTAGATACGATCTCGGATCACCTGATAAGGAAAGAAGCTGTAACAAGTCATGACTGTAATGTATTTTTATAAATCACTTTATTGACATCATGTCTTACTGTTTTATGACCATCTTTCAGGCCTTTCCCCATCGCTATAAGCATAACGTCCAAATATCTCTCAGAAATATTCAAGACCGACTTTAGTTGTTTGGAGTCATATCCTGACATCGTGATGGTTTCAAGACCTGCATCATTAGCCAGTAAAATCAATGACATGGACGCTAGGCTTGCATCTCTAGTTAATTCAATTGTTAACTCCTCTTTTGATTTACTTGCATAGTACTGTATAGCAGCACCCGCTAAAAAATCTCTCAAGGATGCATCAAAAAAACCTTTCTGAAATCCCTCTTCATGTATCTTTAGAATATTATCTTTCTCAAAAGCCTGATAATCGCCAAGTACAACGATTAATACCGATGCTTCTATTACTTGCTGCTGGTTAAAAGCTATCGGAAGTATTACATTGCGTAGATGGGGATCGTCAATAACTAAGTATCTCGTTGCTTGTATATTATTTCCGTTAGGCGACTTACTTGCACATTCAATTAATGAGGACAATGTTTCTGAACTGACTTTATAGTTTGCGTCGTAATGCCTAACGGAACGTCTTTTTTCTAAAACCTCTTTTACACTCATTGTATCCACTCCAACTGTTTTATTTGCTACATTACCAAGTATAATAGACACTAATACAGGAGGAAATAACGCACAATAATGTGGCATAGCCACTTTTAAGTATCTATTTAGGAGGAGCAAAGGATGAGCAGTCAAAACACTGGCATCAATATTTTCATGAATACTGTAGGCGGAAAGTGGAAATGTTTAATCCTCTTTTTCTTGAGCCAAAAATCAATGAGGACGAAAGAGTTTTATGAAGTGATTCCTACGATTACCCAAAAAGTCTTAACAGATCAATTAAAGCAACTAGAACGAGATGGGCTTGTCCGAAGAGAAGTTTTTAAGGAAGTGCCGCCAAAAGTAGAATACAGTTTAACGGAGCTCGGCACATCATTTGTCCCAGTGTTAAACACTATGTGTGAATGGGGAAATAAGTATGCGGATCTGAGAGACATAGATCGTGGGGAAGAAATTTGCTGTAATCATAACTCAATATAAATTATCTAGTAATCAACCAATTTTGCAGGAATTATTAAACTTTATTATTAAAGGTGACAGGTGCCACCAGCCTTAATTGGAACCTGTCACCAGTTGATTATATGTCCTTCTCCCAGTTTTCGGCTTCTTCTTTTTTCATTTGTTCCTCTGTTTCGGGAGGGTAGACGGTACGGAATTTATGGGAGTCCTTTGGAATGATTTCGACCATTTTCGCAATCATGTCTGCTGGGTCAAATTGATCCGCCACCCCTTTATCCTTCTCCTTCATCTCTTCTGCCGGTGAGAAATGGATGTCTTCGTTAAACCATTTCCACTTTGCTTCTACAGCGCGGTCATTGAATCCGGTCGCAAATGGACCAGGGTTAATTGTTGCCACTTGCACCCCGAAGTGCGCCATTTCTTTTTGCATCGTTTTCGCAATCGCTTCAAGGGCATGTTTCGATGCAGCGTAAAGTCCGCTATAGGGAGATGCCATAATACCAGCCATCGAAGACATGAAAATGATTTTACCTTTCCCTTTTTCCACAAACTTCTTCGCAGCAAGCTGAGCCGTTTCTAGTGTACTGAAGACGTTCACTTCAAATATCTCGCGAAAAATCGGCATCGGCACTTCTCCAAGTGGACCGCCTTCATTTATCGCTGCATTTGCCACGAAAATATCAAAGTCATATCGTAACATCCGGGCCCTGTCTGCCGGATTTTTAATATCCATTTTGAAGACCTCGAGTTCTACACCTTCCGCAGCTGCTTCTTCTCGTAAAGAAGTTTCCTGTGCATGAATCTCAACCGGTGCAATCACGCGATGCCCTTCCTTCGCTAGTCCGATTGCTGCTCCTTTTCCAAGACCGGTTGCTGCACCGGTAATCAAGATTGTTTTTGCCAATTCCTACGCCTCCTCAATATTAAAATTTCCTCTATTTTTGTATTCCCAGTAGTGACGTAGATAAACATGGGTAGTCAATACACGTTGTATATGGGGAGTTGCTGATAAAAGTTGGAAAGTTGCTGAAACGTGGCCGGGAGTTGCTGATAAAAGTTGGAAAGTTGCTGAAACGTGGCCGGGAGTTTCTGATAAAAGTTGGGGAGTTGCTGAAACGTGGTCGGGAGTTGCTGATAAAAGTTGGGGAGTTGCTGAAACGTGGCCGGGAGTTGCTGATAAAAGTCGGATAGTTGCTGAAACGTGGCCGGGAGTTGCTGATAAAAGTCGGGAAGTTGCCGAAACGTGGCCGGGAGTTGCTGATAAAAGTTGGAAAGTTGCCGAAACGTGGCCTGGAGTTGCTGATAAAAGTTGGATAGTTGCTGAAATCACGTAGAAAGTTGCTGAAATCCCATCTAGGAGGGAGTACTTTCGCTTGTAAAGTGTGGAATGTTGAAGAAAGGCAGTCAGCGCGTAGGTGTGTTATCATAGCTGTAAGTTTCTCACAATAAGGACCAAAACTAATAATAGGAGCTTTTATGATGCAAATTCAATGTACAAAGAAATTATTAGATGAACTAAAGGTAAAGCCATCTGCACCTTTAGAGGAAGAGCCGTTGTATTCTTGGCATGCCAACTTACTAACAGTGGGCCGGAGAAAGACGGTTGTGCTTGTGAATGATTCAAACCGATATGTGGTTGTTCTCTATGGAGTAAAAACAAAAGACTTCAAAAAAATAGATGAACTCATCTTACATGCAATCCGTGAAACATTTCGGGATGAGGGGATAATGGATGAGGCTATCGAACAGCTTATTTCTCAGTCTAAGGAAATCTCTTTCACAAAAACAAAGAATCGAACATTGGTTGCGAGGATGAATAAAGCTTGTGAGACGTTATACTTTTATGAAGACTTACTAAATACAGATTCGCTGTATCAAAGTTCTTTAAGTAAGAAGATTAGCCGTTTGTTAGTTGGGGATGGAAAAAAGAGTTATATTTACCCGAATAAAGAGTTATATAAGGATCTCGAGGGTTTGACTGGGCGTCCGATTTTTAGTTTAAAGGCAATGGAGCTTCACGTCACATTGAAGCTTGAGAAGTATAAGGTTTGGCGGAGAATAGTAGTTCCGGTGAATATGACATTTAGCAATTTACATAAAATATTACAAATAGTGTTTGATTGGAAGGATTATCATCTTCATGAGTTTTATATTTATGCTGATAAACCAACTGAAAATGTCTTATCTATTAATCATTTGGCGTATCATGAGGAAGAATATCAACCGATTGTGAATCTAGTTTGTAGCGAAGAGGCTTTTAATTATGCAGACGAGATACCAATGAAGCTTGAAACGCATGTAAAGCTATCGGAATACCTTCCTGCAAAAGTTAAATACAATTATGACTTTGGGGACGACTGGCAGCATGTAATTGAAGTTGAAGAAGTTGTTGAGGATTATGCTGTGAATTATCCTATCTGTCTTGATGGGGAGGGGAACACACCGCCAGAAGACGTTGGTGGGGAGACTGGATTTGAAGAGTTCCTTGAGATTATTGCTGATAAAACCCATTCGGAATACGAGTTTATGAATACCTGGGGAAGGAGACAGGGTTACCAGGATTTTGATATTAAGATGATTAATCTGAGACTTAAATCTATGTGGTAAGTATCAAAGTCAGAGAACAAATATAGACCCTATAATGAAAGAAGCCTTGCGGATAGATACTCCGCAAGGCTTCTTTCATTTATGGTATTCAGCGACTATCGTGCACGGGTCGCTGAATTTGGTTTTAAGAGAAACGAAGTCTCTATTTCACTTGGAGAACTTAAGTTTAAAATCGGAATTATTAACCTCCCTTAACAATTCATAAAACTTCAATCCTAATTTTACATAGCATTTATATAGTTTTAATAAAGTCCGAGTAGTATTAAAAGAGGCTCCTACTAACGACTAACCAATTAGTATCACCTACTACCGGAAAACACACTTTTATTGCAAAGAAATGATCAATGCTAGAAAAGGTAAAAAACGTTCTTCATGGACTTTTTGGGTATAGGGGTAGTAGAGGGGAAATTGGTATGTACTTTAAAATGGGAGCTAAAATCAGCGATGGTCTCAACTAAAATATAAAGTAAGAGGAAGGAATGAGAGAAATATGATGAAGAATAGAACTATCTATATATTACTCGTCTTAACAATCATTTTTAGCTCCTTAAATCTGAACATTTTAAGTGCATATGCCGTAGAAAAGACAAGACCCTCATTAGATATTAAAAAAACGATGGATGCCCCTATAATGGACGGGCTTATTGATGAATCAATGTGGACTGTAAATGAACCATTAACCGTTTCGTTTGGTGAAGGAGGAGCTGGTGCTACGTTTGGTATGCTCTGGGATCAGACTTATCTCTATATTGCTGTTGATGTAGAAGATGACTCCCTCATTCATGAAGGTGACGGAAATTGGTTTCAACAGGATAACATTAGTATGTTTTTCGATCCAACCACGCATCAATCTGCTCCGTATCTCAATAATGATATGCAAATAGGATTTGTCTATCAACCTAATACAACCACACCTGAGTTTCACTTTGGTTCAGCTCTGAACAATCATGCATCCAAAAATGAAAATGATATTTTAAGAGCCATCCAGACCACTGATAAGGGGTGGTCTGCGGAGGTTGCGGTACCGTGGGAGATGCTAGATTTTGACCCGGAACGTGTAAAAGAATTAGGCTTTGAAATCAATGTTACAGATCGTGATGATGTTATCGATGCCCCCTTTAGTGCATGGAGTGCTCACGAATCAAGTTCATTCTGGAATGACACATCAGGATATGGAACAATTGTCCTTGATGAAGAAACGGTCAGCGGAAACGTGAGTGACATTCTTCTAGAGGAAGATTTTAATCAAGCTGAAGAAGGGGAGTTACCGTTTGGATGGACGTCACATCCGAATAATGGGAGCAATGAGTTTGCAATTGTTAATGATGATAGCGGTAATGGAAAACTGGTATTTGACGGGAATGCTGCAGGTAAAGCGGCAAGAGCATTAGCCCCTGTTCAATGGGATGATTATACCGTTGAAGCTGATTTGACGTTTGAGGGAGTTCAGAACAGTGCTAGGTGGGCCGCTCTTATGGTAAGAGCATCTGCTAATGGAGCCAACCAATACAACCAAATGGCTGTAAGGCAGAACGGGGCATATGAATTTGCTTATCGCACGCCAACCAATTCATGGTCCGTTCCTCTTAAAGGAAATTGGTCGCAGGCGTTAATATTAGATGAAGAATATACGTTGAAAATTCGAGTTGTAGGTAATCACATTAAGGAATACATGAAGGCTAAAAATGATGATGAATTTACATTAGTGATGGACGAGTCTCTTAATCATCATCTGCTTGAAAGAGGAAAGATTGGCTTACAAGGCGATCAAAGCAAAGTGGCTTTTGACAATCTTAAAGTTACGCGGGTGACAGCTGATCGGATAGCCATGAATGTCCCTGAAGAATTAGAAGCCTTAAGCGGTGCGATGCCTGTTTCATATCAGGTCCAGTTTTCTGATGGGTTTAATGAAGCTGTGCAAGCGGATGAAGTCAAATTGTACTCATCCGACGAATCTGTCATTAGAATAATAGATAATGAGATTCATCCTTTAGCAGCAGGGAGTGTTACGTTAAAGGCGATTTACCGAAATGCAGAAGTGGAAAAGGAAATTACCGTCAACCCTTCAACAACAGGTGTTTCTGTTACCTCGCTTCAACATGAGGAAGGATATTTGTTAGCTTCAACTAAAGAGCAAATTGAGCTTAGTAATCTCACGCTTAATGCTTCTTTTAATAATTTGACAGAAGGAACTATTAAAGGTGACGAGTTAATGTGGACGGCTAACAGCGACCAAGTAGTCATTTCAAATAATGCTATTACAGTAACGCAAAAAGGAATATATGAACTTACTGCAGAAAAAAATGGCGTTTCTGAACTTATCTATCTTGTTGTCAAAGATGCAGCAGAAGCTGAGTATGTTCTATTTGAGGAAAACTTCGATTCTCTTGAGGCAATTCCAGCGTCATGGACTAGAGTAGGATTGAAAACGGCTAATGCGATTTCTATTAAGAACGGGGCACTGGAGATTGATGGTTTAGCTGATAATTATAGCTCTACTGGAGTCCTTCTTCCTGAATATTTAGGTCTGTTTGGTAATTACAAAATCGAAGCAGATCTCACGCATTTACAAGCGAATACGCCAAGTCGTTGGCACTCGATAATGTACAGAGTGCAACACAATGATTTTCCGTACTATCAGATGGCGGTCAGACAAGGTGCAACAGCTGCCAATGGTATAGAATTTGCAGAACGAACCGCGGACTCAGAATGGAATGTACCTGAAAAGACTTCATTTAAAGAGGACATTGCTGCGAATAAAATGTATCATTACACCGTTAAAACTCATGGAAACCGTGTGCAAAATTTTATTAATGATGAGTTATTCATCAACACAGATCTTGCTACTACCTATACGAAAGGTCGAATTGGCTTTCAAGCGGCTGGTAGTAAGATGAAGATTGATAATATCAAAGTGTCACTTCAGGCCAAAGAACTATCGGCTATGCCACCAAAGCCTGGAGAAAACTTTGTAACAGTATCAGAACCAGATACGGGTATTTCGATGGCACCATCTATTATTCATGAAGTAACAACGAACGAAGAACTTGAACAGTTGACAGAAGGGGAACTTCCCGCCACCGCTATCCTTCAGGTGAACCGTGATTTACAGGTAATAGATGCTGATAATCAGTCAATTGCCTCACTTGAAACAGTCTTAGAAGAGATGGATACGAAAATCATTCCTGCCTTTGCCATTGATGAGGAGGCTACGATTGCACCATTGATTACCTTGTTAAAGAGCAAAGACTTAGAAGATGCATTTGTCCTTTCTAATCAGCCTGATTTAGTGAAAAAGACAAGAGAAGCGTATCCAATTATTCGTGGAGTTGTCGATTTTTCACAGATAACGAAATTGAATGAAGAGAGGCTGATGGATATTCGCAGAACAACCAATAGCAATCTCGCAAAAATTGCGATTCTTTCTGAAGATGAGGCAACAATCGAAAACATCTCATATTTACAGAGAAAGCTAATCACTGTATGGGTGAAGGAGGCAACAGATAGACAGACAACAAAGGTTGATCTTCATAAAATGATTACTGCCGGGCCTAATGGAATGGTCATCAAGGATACAAACGACGTTATCGATGCGCTCTCGTTGTATACCAATAACACAACTCTTGTTCGAAAGCCACTTATGGTTGGGCATCGCGGGATCCCAGGGCTTGCACCGGAGAACACACTAGCAGGTGCGAAACTTGCTTATGAAAAGGGAGCAGATATCATCGAAAACGATATCTATCTTACAACTGACGGTCATATTGTTGTGATGCATGACGGAACGATTGACAGAACAACAAATGGGACAGGAAACGTTGAGAGTTATACACTTGAGCAATTAAAGCAATTCAAAGCCAATAAGCAGTTCCCAGACGAGTATCCTGACGAAGAAATTCCAACACTTAGAGAATTTTTCGAGGAATTTAAAGGTAAGGATGTAGATCACTTTGTCGAAATCAAAAGCTATAAGCCAGAGATTATCGAAAAGCTAGTTGAACTGATTAAAGAAATGGGTGTAGAGGATCAAGTATCCGTCATTTCATTTAATAGAAATCAAATACAGTTACTAGGTGAAAAAATGCCGGGCATGCCTGCTGGATTGCTAACGAGTGGGATTGCGAGTGAAACAGATCTCTACCCGTCATTACGAGAAGCGATTCATATTACTCAAAATCTTAATAGCACATTCAACACAAGCTATAGCGGTTTAGGGGAAAATTTTATGGAGGCCGCCAAGCACCGTGGTTTGACGTTCTGGCCTTGGACATACCGAAACACAGCGGATTTCAATAAGTACTTTTTGTTAGGGACAAATGGACTCACGACAGATTATAACCACTGGGCATCTGAATGGGCCGCGCAAATAAAGCCTGAACAAGCATCCTATATACTAAATGGAAATAAAAGTGTTGAGATAGGTGCGACGATAGATTTGTATAATCGTCAGACGAAGGAAATAACGCCCGAAATTGTCATTCTAGATGGTGAGGATAAACTTGAAGTAAATGGAAATACGGTAACGCCTAAGAGTGCTGGAACTGTTCATGCCTTGTTACGTTACACACAGGAAATCGATTCTACGAATAAGTATGATATTTATACACAACCTGTTACCTTCACAATTAAAGGGAATGGGAAAGAAAAGGAAAAGGAAAAGGAAAAGCCAAAACAGCCAGGCAAACCGAATCCAACTCCTAAACCCAAACCGGAACCGAAACCAAGCCAAGTCATCGTGGATAACCATGCCGTTCGAGTAGAGCGCAGCACAACAGAGGGTGGAAAAACAATCGTTACAACAACCGTAAATAAAGACCGAATCACAGAGATATTGGAGGAACAAGACGAAATTGAGCGTGTAACAGTGAACATAGAGAAGGAAGTAGGGGAAGTAGGGGAAGTGAAAATTCCAGCTTCAATCGTAAAGCTTCTTACTGAGAAAAACCCTCAATCTCTCTTAGAAATTACTTCAGAGGAAGGAACGTACAGAATCCCAGCTTCTGAAATAAACATCACAGCACTGGCAACAGAACTTGAAGTCGACACAGATGATGTGATGATTTCGATTATGGTCAATGAAGTAGAAGATCCAGACGTTATAGCTCAGAGCACGAGCGAGAAATTTGTCTCAGGATTTATTGAGTTCAAGGTTCTCGCAAGTGCAGGGGACAAAGAGCTTGAACTTGACAGCTTTCAATCTTATGTAGAACGAGAGATTGCTCTAACAATGGATGTTAATCCGAAACATGCGACAGTGATGAAGCTTGAAGCAGATGGTCGCTATATATCTATCCCAACGGTCTTTTCTGAAGATGTCGCCACATTTACAAGCAAGTCTAATGGCATCTTTGTCATCGTTGAAAGGTAAGTTGACTTTTCCGAAGCACTAGTTAAACCCACCACCCAAAAAACGTCCTCCCTTTGTGTACATGGAGTACGGTGGAAAAGCCTACTGTAGATAAAGATAGGATAATAAAAAAAGAAATAGATAGTTTAACTATATCAAGAAGCTATAAATATAGCTTCTTGATAATAGACCTAATACATTGGCAACTGTCCTGGCATTTGGTGGGCGCTATGGCCATGGGGGTTCATGTAGTGTTGTTCAAGCTGCATCACGCAGTTAAAGTGCATTTGATAAAAATGTATATGTTTTTCAGGGTCAACGTACTTATACCTTTCTGCGAGTAAGCCATATAAGCTTGCTTTAGTTAAAAGATCTTTTACTGTTTGATCTAAATGCATTGAGAATCCTCCTTTTATTCGTTTCAGTTTAGGGTATTCATCTATCCGCATTTGGTCACCTAATACTACCTAGTCAAAAAGGAAAGGAATCGAAATGCTGTAGGAAAATAACAATAGTAATGGATATTTGGAAGCGATTCCATTACAATTAAAGAAAGTTTTTTTTGAATATATTGTAAAATAGTAATGATAGTTAAACTGAAAGGAATGTGAAGATTTATAATTTAGTAAAAGAAGGTGAGAAAAATTGTTGGTATTAGTACCAGTTGAGGAACCAATGGCTAATGAAAATGTAAGTATCCAGAAGTATATTATGAATTCGGACTCTTTTTTTAATCAGGTAGTGAGAGGTAAAAATAATCTAACTGAGGAAGATATTCTAAAGAATAACAAGCAAAATCTAGAGTTAGGTGCAAAGTATTTTTATATTATAGAAGACGAGGAACCTATTGGCTTAATTCATTATCTTCCTAACAATCCATTTGATAATCACTGTTGGATAGGCTTACTTATTATACATAAGGCACATCAAAGAACCGGATTAGGTAGTTATGCACTTCAATTATTAGAAAATGAACTTGATAGACATCATATTAATAAAGTAAGACTTTGCGTTCAAACCGGAAATGATAATGGTGCAGCTTTTTGGGGTAAAAAGGGATTTACTAAAATCAGTACTTCCACCGATAGTCATAATAACCCAATCGATATTTATGAAAAGGTTCAAAAATCCGTCAAGGTTAATTCATAGGAGGAATTGAATATATGAAACCACGAATTTCTGTTCTTACATTGGGAGTAGATGATTTGGAAAGGTCATTGAAATTCTATCAGGATGGACTCGGGCTCCCCACACAAGGCATAGTAGGCAAAGAATTCGAGCATGGAGCTGTTGCCTTTTTCGACTTACAAGCGGGACTAAAACTTGCAATTTGGAATCGTCAAAATATCGCACATGAGGCAAAGGTGAACCAGACTGCAACAAGCCCCACTGAGTTTACTATTGGTCATAATGTAGGGAGTAAAGAAGAAGTCGATATGGTAATAGAACAGGCAAAAAAGGCTGGTGCCGTTATTACAGATCCAGCACACGATACCTTTTGGGGTGGATACTCTGGACACTTCCAAGACCCAGATGGCCATTTGTGGGAAGTGGTTTGGAATCCACATTGGGAGGTCGTTGAATAAATGTAAAGTGCCTTCTTTAATATCCAGTGCTTGAAAAGAAGTGTAGGGGTTGTCGTTTTTGGCAACTCCTACTTCTTTTTGCTCTACGTTTATAAGAGTGCTTGGTCGGGTGATCTCCTTCAAGAGTAGTAGTTGCAACATTAGTGATATAATCTTGCAACTACTAATATATTCGTTTTTACTATAGTAATGTAGGAGAGGAAAATGGTCTTTGGTTGGAGAACTTTTGCGTTGAAGGGTTTACGTTCGGTATGAAAAGGGAGCGATAGCCTCAAACGCTTACCTCTCTGTATCAATAAGTAACGGTTTATATTGAAGGTTAAAGAGTGAAATTTAGAGGAGTATGAATGTTCAATAAACATTAGTAATTATAAACTTGCAAAAATTGCTCTACTATATCCGACTAAAAGCATACTCAAAGCTACAAACATCATTAAACAAAGCTTAGAGAACTGTTGGTTCTCTAAGCTAGAAGAACCCTTGCTTTATATAAGCTTTTGAATATTAAAATTGTCATTTAATAGTGCCCAGTTTTGTGGATAAGGATAACCTAAAGCCCAGTAGCTAACACCACGTAAATTGTATTGTTTAATCATATCGAATTTCGCTTGAGCGCTTCGGGCATCTTCGAACCAGACTTCGTGACTCCGGCCTTGTTCATCCACATAACGGAAAAATGGTGATTGGGCTCTCGTGTCATATTGGATGGTGGCACCATATTGAACCGCTAGACTAATAGCTTCCTGTGGACTGAAGGTTCTTGCTTCTTGTCGGGGAACATGTGGTAGCAACCAATCTCGGGCATAGATTTGGAATCCTAATACAACTTTTTCAGGTGGGATAACAGATAATGCATATTCCACAACCCGACGCATTTCATTTATCGGTGAAATCGCTTGCGGTGGTCCTAAACGATATCCCCATTCATAGGTCATTAATATAACAAAATCGACAATCCTACCATGTGCCTCGTAATCATGTGCTTCATATAATAGACCCGCTTGCGTACCACTTACCTTTGGTGCTACAGCAGTTGAGACAAAATAACCAAGTGGATGTAAGCGATCCACCGTCTGTTGTAAAAAATCGTTATACAACTCTCGGTCAGCAGGTAATACATTTTCAAAATCAACGTTCAAACCTCGGTAGCCTTTTTCCTCCATTATCCGTATGATGTCAGTTAATAAATTCTCCCGGTATTCCGCTGTGGCTAGAACCTCATGTGCTAGGTTGGATCCTGCAGAAGTAGAGGTGAAGTTGGTAATGGACATCATTGGTACTACATTCTCTTCTAAAGCAGCAGGAATCATTGCTTCATCTTTCATGGGAGCAAGGGTTCCGTTTTCGGTGATAAGATAAGCAAATGGACTTAAGTAGGTTAGAAGGTCACCAAGTTGATTAATGGACGTTACGGCTGCTTGATTGGATTGATACGTATAAGCATTTACCTCAATGGTTGGTTTTGCTCTTGGAATGACTAACTGTATCCCTGGGTAAATCAAATTAGGATTTACAATTTGATTTTCGGAAATGATAGCTTGAATCGTGGTTCCATATCGTTGAGCAATTGACCACAATGTTTCTCCAGTTTGGACTTGATGCATTAAGGGTGGAATAATCAGTGTAGTACCAGGATAAAGAAGGTTAGGATCAGTTAGTTGGTTTGTTTGAACAATTTCATTAATTGTAACACCATATTGTTGGGAAATTGACCACAATGTCTCACCATATCTCACAATATGGGAGGTGCCAGGTACTGGTATGACTAACGCTTGCCCAATGACTAACTGGTTAGGGTTGGGTAATTCATTTACTTGAACAATTGAAGTAAGATCAACATTATAACGCCGTGCGATTTGCCACAACGCTTCACCACTTTGAACAACGTGTATGATCATTTATAACTCCTCCATTATAATTGTCTAAATTACTATATGAATAGGGCGGTAAGATGTGTGTGTTTTACCTAGAAAAGATTCTCCACCTTAAATGGCTGACCTTACCTATCTGTAAAGAAACAAGATTAGATATGAAAAAAAAGAAAATTCTGAAATATAATTGTAAAAACCACCCTGGGATGTATATAATATGAAAGATAATAACTTCTTAGGCAAAACAGCGATTTCATTATTGGATAAGGAGTAGATTAATGATTACTAAAGTCGGTCAAATTATGTTGTATGTGAATAACCAAGATGAGGCAGTGAATTTTTGGACAGAAAAACTAGGGTTTAATGTGATTTCTGAAGAAGATAATGGTCAAGGAATGAGATGGATTGAAATTTCTCCATCAAAGGGTGCAGAAACAAGTATCATTCTACATAATAAGGAATTTATTGCAAAAATGTCCCCTGAATTAAATCTTGGTACACCTTCTTTAATGTTTTTCACAGACGACCTCGATAAGCTATATACGGACTATACAAGTAAAGATATTACAGTCGGAGAAATTGTAGAAATGCCTTCTGGGAGAGTATTTAACTTTGCAGATGGTGAAGGAAATTACTTCGCAGTCATAGAAAAAAGAGATAACAAATAATCGACATTGAAAATAGGAAGAATCCTTGCACAAACTCAAGGATTCTTCTTTTCGTATCTAATATAAATAAATTGTGATTGGCTTCATTGTTGTTAGTTCAATTCCCTCTCCTGAAGCTTTGGAGTAACAAACTTTAGGTATTAAAGTTAACGAAGTAGCATTAAGGTTTAATGAGTAGAGGGTTGTACGCCAGTTTTTTGAAGCTCCGTTGTCATGGCTTCCCCCATTTCCATTTAATTCATACATAATTTCCAAGATAAATATATCAATATCTGAGATTGCTTCGGTCTCGGAGGAATCTGCAGCGGGGATTGAAGAAACTGCTGCTTCTGTTGACAGCATTAAGTGCTGCCTGGTTAAATGGTTTATCTAACGACATAAAGCAACTAATTAGTAGATTCGTATTATAACAAAGTAGGAGGGGGAGTAACCCCTGACTCATCGGTTATTAAATATTGAATTGGACTCGATTTAATATTATAGGCAGACTTTATAACAATAAAACTAAAGGGGCATTACTGAAACAGTAATGCTCAGACCGTAGACAAAACGCCTTTGAGGAATGACTCTCAAAGGCGTTTTTGTAGATTTAGACTTGTTTGCTGAAAAAAATGTTCTTAAAGGGTTGCGTTTCTATAATAAAAGCAGATATGCTTTTTCCATTTTGTAGACTTTAAAAAGGGAATTAATGTTAAAATTGAATTGGTAATTAAGGGTTATTCGACTTGTATGCTTGTGATAAGAGCATTGTGAACCCTCCTGTACCAAGTCTTTATACAGGAATTATTGACGCATTTATTCTAAAGAATACAAAATAACCAAACAAAAAAGGGAATTAATGTTAAAATAATAAAATGATTGTTCAACTATCGAAGCAGGTTAATGTAATAAGAATTAGAATTATCTTGAGTGAAATGAGGTGTTCTTGTGGAATTAT
>NZ_KZ454943.1:1656897-1662297 GCF_002797395.1 Bacillus solitudinis | reverse complement strand
TTCTTCTTTTCGTATCTAATATAAATAAATTGTGATTGGCTTCATTGTTGTTAGTTCAATTCCCTCTCCTGAAGCTTTGGAGTAACAAACTTTAGGTATTAAAGTTAACGAAGTAGCATTAAGGTTTAATGAGTAGAGGGTTGTACGCCAGTTTTTTGAAGCTCCGTTGTCATGGCTTCCCCCATTTCCATTTAATTCATACATAATTTCCAAGATAAATATATCAATATCTGAGATTGCTTCGGTCTCGGAGGAATCTGCAGCGGGGATTGAAGAAACTGCTGCTTCTGTTGACAGCATTAAGTGCTGCCTGGTTAAATGGTTTATCTAACGACATAAAGCAACTAATTAGTAGATTCGTATTATAACAAAGTAGGAGGGGGAGTAACCCCTGACTCATCGGTTATTAAATATTGAATTGGACTCGATTTAATATTATAGGCAGACTTTATAACAATAAAACTAAAGGGGCATTACTGAAACAGTAATGCTCAGACCGTAGACAAAACGCCTTTGAGGAATGACTCTCAAAGGCGTTTTTGTAGATTTAGACTTGTTTGCTGAAAAAAATGTTCTTAAAGGGTTGCGTTTCTATAATAAAAGCAGATATGCTTTTTCCATTTTGTAGACTTTAAAAAGGGAATTAATGTTAAAATTGAATTGGTAATTAAGGGTTATTCGACTTGTATGCTTGTGATAAGAGCATTGTGAACCCTCCTGTACCAAGTCTTTATACAGGAATTATTGACGCATTTATTCTAAAGAATACAAAATAACCAAACAAAAAAGGGAATTAATGTTAAAATAATAAAATGATTGTTCAACTATCGAAGCAGGTTAATGTAATAAGAATTAGAATTATCTTGAGTGAAATGAGGTGTTCTTGTGGAATTATGGATTACTCAAATGTTATTAATCACGTTTTTTGTTTTCTTTCTAAGATATGTATTAGGACATAACACAAGCAGTTGATTTAAGAACCCAACCACTAAATATGCCCCTTTATGCTACTACTATTTGTTATTTAGCAATTTGCTGTCATCTACAAGATGACGAGCTATTCATACAAAAAAACCGAAACCCCTTGACTGTATTGGGTTTCGGTTTTTCTTTTTTAGGATCAACCTTGAACAGGGCTGCTTTTCATTTCATAGATTTTTTGGAGAGTATGGACATGCATTGTCTTTTCGCTATCATCTTCTGTGTGGAGATACCACTCCACAAGTCTATACCCAAACATTAGAAGGATTAGCTCGTAGACGCAATGATCAATGATAGGGTTTAAATTCGCATACTCTGAAAAACCTTTGTAATACGCGGGGACACATCTCTGGTAGTATTCGACCATATGATCAATATCCGCTTCATCTGCAATCAGGCTTGCTATATCTTCTCCTAGATAGCCCCATCCACAGGTATCCCAATCAATGAGCACGATTTTGCCATCCGTATAAATTAGATTGGTTACCCAAAAGTCCCGGTGGCAGAGCACGAGCGGCAATTTTTCAATGCGTTCTAGTATCTCGTCTGCGTGCTCATCGATGTCGATGAGCATTTGCCGCACCTGTTGCGGTAATTCGCAATCGTCCGAGCGTATAAAATCATAGACGACTGGCCATGAACGGTAACGCAGATACGTATTCTTCATTAGATCCGCATGGCTCAAGTTGGTTAGGTTTTGAAGTACGGAGGGCTGCTCAGCATACAGCTTGCCTTGATAGCGCCCTAATTCAAGCGCAGCCAGTTCATACATGTCTCCGGTTAAGTCTAATCCGGTTACGCCATCAATATACTCTAGCCATAGCTGAAATTCATCTCCTTCAGCATTGATCTCAGCGTGATAACATTCAGGCCAGCGGAAGGCATCCGAGAAAGTTGATCCAAGGTCAGACGAATAGAGATCGTATTCCCGACGCCATGAGTTTGGATCTCCGTAACGTTCCCATTTCTTCTGGTTTTTTAGCACGATACGATACGGTATTGATTTGCTGTCTTTTGTTTCTGCGCTTCCTGTTATCAGATAGACATTTCCCACTGTTCCTCCCTGTAACGACCTGCTTTGGTAACTCGCGGAGATGACATCCGTATTAAATTGTTGGCTTAAGGCACAAATTAGTGTTTCTGGTTTAATATTCAGTTTTTCCATCCTCCTTTTTTCCTCGTTTGCTTGCTCCATATGGCTTTCGTTTTGTTTCGAGCCCTCTTGTCGATAAGGTAGCTTGTTTTATCGTTGACAAACTTGTTTTCATGCTGCTGGGCAAGATAATGCTCCCACCGTTCACGCACCAACGAACCGTCAGTCAGGGCGGTGAGAACGGCACAGCCCGGTTCAGTTTGATGGCGGCAATCCGTAAATCGGCATTGTGTGAATAAATCCTCCACATCGGCAAATCCTCCACGAATGCCTTCTTCGGCATCAAAAAGCCCAAGCTCACGCATACCAGGTGTATCAATGACCATCGCACCAGAGGGGAGCATGAACAGCTGACGGTGTGTTGTCGTATGTCGCCCCCGGCTGTCGACCTCCCTGATAGATTGGACCTTCATTACCTCCTTTTTCATTAAAGCATTAAGCAGAGATGATTTACCGACGCCTGACATGCCGAGAAAGACTACTGTCTTACCAGGTATCAAGTAGGTTCCAAGTTCGTTCAACCCCTGACCTGTATGACTGCAGATTGCGTGAACCGGCACATCAGGGATGCTTTGAGTGACTTCAGTGAGCGTGAGATTATAATCTTCAACTAGATCTGTTTTGGTCAGAATGACGACTGGCTGACCGCCACTTTGCCTTGCCTGTGTCAAGTACCGCATGATGCGGGTAACGTTGAAATCCCAATTCAGAGAAGAAAGGATAAATACATAGTCAAAGTTAGTTGCGACTACCTGTTCCAGCACGGTTTTGGTAAAGCCTACAGCATGACCCGAGTAATCCGCGCGCGAGAACTTGGAGCTGCGGGGCAAAACCTTAACGATGAGAGAATTTCCTCCCTCGTTGTATTGCAGCAAAACAAAATCACCGACGCAAGGAAAGTCTTCACGCGTTTCCACGTTGTAATAGAACGCGCCTTTGAGTACTGCTGACACTTCACCGCGCAAGGTCATGACTGTAAAAAGCTCTCTCCGAAACTCAGTTATCCTACCGGGCATTAAACCTTCTGGAATTTCTTCTATTTCTGTGTAACCATAAGTTTTTAAATCCATCATGTTTTTTTTTAGCTCCTTTTAATGTTGTTTTTTGGACGCAAAAATGCCACGGACAAGCAGCCTCTAAATAAGCTACTGTCGCGCGGCATTAGGACGCAAAAAAGATACGACCTTCATCGTATCCTGCAAACAGCAATATTCACGAAAGGTTACTTCTGATGGCATACCAAATAATACGGACATCTGTCCGTTTTTTTCACATATGCCTGTTATTCAGTTTTAAGACAAAATCACCATATAAGTAGCTGCCATTAAAACACATCTCCCTTCGTGTCGGAACTTGCTTATCGCTAAGCTGTCTATAGAGTACCTTACAATGGTAAAATTAGTCAATAACTGAAATGGAAAAATTTCTGGAACAAAAGCAGTAACAGAGCACGTTTGAATTTTCGAAGGTTGAAATGAATGTGTGGATGTAATATTACCGAGTTACCAAGGACTACTGTTATCTTGTTCAATACCGTTTTTGAACAATCTGGTGCATCGTATGAATGAGAGTGAGCGAAAATTGTGAATCAATACACTTAAACAAACTGGGAGCGTTGATCCAAGAAGGGTTAGCGCCTTTTTTGCAGAAGTTAATCAACTAACGGGGCAGGTTAATTCAATAACAATAAAGAAATATTTCTTTGAAGAATATTTATTGCAGGGAGGAGAAGTGATGTTTGTATTTAAAATTGATGATGAAGTATCACTAAAATTAGTTGAGTTAAAAGATGCAAAACGATTATTTGAGCTAACAGATAAATCTAGAGAACACTTAAGAAAGTGGCTTCCATGGTTGGATAATAATACAAAGGTTGAAGATACTCAGAAATTCATAAAATTCAGCTTGAAAAGTTACGCAGAAAACACGGGGATGAATTCAGTTATTTTATATAAAGGAGAAATAGTAGGGGTTGCAGGTTATAACGAAATTGATTCGGCTAACAAAATTGCTTATATTGGATATTGGCTCGGCCGAGAATATCAAGGAAACGGGATAATCACTAGAGTATCTAAAGCTTTAACTGATTATGCTTTCAACGAATTAAAACTAAATCGTGTTGAAATTACTGTCGCTGTTGAAAACAAAAAAAGCAGAGCCATCCCTGAAAGATTAGGATTTTCTAACGAAGGATGTAAAAGGCAAGTAGAATGGCTATATGACCACTATGTTGACCATATTTTTTATGGAATGATAGCTAAAGATTGGAACAATAAGAAATAAGTAATCTCTTATTAACTTAAAGGGTGCGATGCTTGAATAATCGAAGCATCGCTTTTTTGTTCGACTAACGTGAGCAATTAATTCAATAACAGAATATCCCAATCTAATGTAAAATAAGAATAGAATAAACTACTTTGAAAGGTGGGAGATAAACATTGTCTTATCATATTAGAGTTAGAGCAGGTGCAGTTATTATACAGGATAATTCGGTTCTCTTAATTGAATTTAATGACGAAAACGGTTTGCATTATAATTTACCAGCTGGAGGGGTTGAGCCCAATGAAACGATTATTGAAGCTGTTAGAAGAGAATCACAAGAAGAAGCGTCTATTGATGTTGAAGTTGGTTCGCTAGCGTTTGTTTACGAGTATGCACCACATCTAAACTCTAATAAATATGGAGAAACACACTCTTTAGGTCTAATGTTTGATTGTAAAATTAAAGAAGGATTTAGTCCGAAACTTCCGAATATTCCTGACCCAAATCAGACTGGTGTAAAATGGGTTAAGCTATCTGACTTAAAAAAGGTTATTTTGTACCCAAACATAAGAGAACATATAATTAACTACATAGAAAATAAAAGAAATATAGACATAATTGAAGAGCATTTATTGGAAGAGTACGTTTAATATTATTGTATTAACGGAGAGCATTCCTTCAACAAGGGATGCTTTTTTTATGTCAACAGTATGGAAATTAATGTTAAACTAAACTGGCAGGATAATTAAAGATAGCTTCGGGATTATGTGTTAACTTTTATAAAGGAGGTGCTTGAATGAAAAAGTGGTTTATTATACTGGGAGCTACGCTAGTATTAAGCGTTATTATATTTAACTATGTTTTTTCAAAAGGAGAATTTGTTATCGGTTCTACCTCTTATATTGCTAAAGATGCCCCAATTGTGGAAGAAAGGCTTCCGTTTTATATGGGCTACGGTCTGCATTGGGGTGGTTTTGGAAAACCGACTTTAACCAACGTAACAT
>NZ_KZ454943.1:1653013-1656887 GCF_002797395.1 Bacillus solitudinis | reverse complement strand
TAAAAGATGCAAAACGATTATTTGAGCTAACAGATAAATCTAGAGAACACTTAAGAAAGTGGCTTCCATGGTTGGATAATAATACAAAGGTTGAAGATACTCAGAAATTCATAAAATTCAGCTTGAAAAGTTACGCAGAAAACACGGGGATGAATTCAGTTATTTTATATAAAGGAGAAATAGTAGGGGTTGCAGGTTATAACGAAATTGATTCGGCTAACAAAATTGCTTATATTGGATATTGGCTCGGCCGAGAATATCAAGGAAACGGGATAATCACTAGAGTATCTAAAGCTTTAACTGATTATGCTTTCAACGAATTAAAACTAAATCGTGTTGAAATTACTGTCGCTGTTGAAAACAAAAAAAGCAGAGCCATCCCTGAAAGATTAGGATTTTCTAACGAAGGATGTAAAAGGCAAGTAGAATGGCTATATGACCACTATGTTGACCATATTTTTTATGGAATGATAGCTAAAGATTGGAACAATAAGAAATAAGTAATCTCTTATTAACTTAAAGGGTGCGATGCTTGAATAATCGAAGCATCGCTTTTTTGTTCGACTAACGTGAGCAATTAATTCAATAACAGAATATCCCAATCTAATGTAAAATAAGAATAGAATAAACTACTTTGAAAGGTGGGAGATAAACATTGTCTTATCATATTAGAGTTAGAGCAGGTGCAGTTATTATACAGGATAATTCGGTTCTCTTAATTGAATTTAATGACGAAAACGGTTTGCATTATAATTTACCAGCTGGAGGGGTTGAGCCCAATGAAACGATTATTGAAGCTGTTAGAAGAGAATCACAAGAAGAAGCGTCTATTGATGTTGAAGTTGGTTCGCTAGCGTTTGTTTACGAGTATGCACCACATCTAAACTCTAATAAATATGGAGAAACACACTCTTTAGGTCTAATGTTTGATTGTAAAATTAAAGAAGGATTTAGTCCGAAACTTCCGAATATTCCTGACCCAAATCAGACTGGTGTAAAATGGGTTAAGCTATCTGACTTAAAAAAGGTTATTTTGTACCCAAACATAAGAGAACATATAATTAACTACATAGAAAATAAAAGAAATATAGACATAATTGAAGAGCATTTATTGGAAGAGTACGTTTAATATTATTGTATTAACGGAGAGCATTCCTTCAACAAGGGATGCTTTTTTTATGTCAACAGTATGGAAATTAATGTTAAACTAAACTGGCAGGATAATTAAAGATAGCTTCGGGATTATGTGTTAACTTTTATAAAGGAGGTGCTTGAATGAAAAAGTGGTTTATTATACTGGGAGCTACGCTAGTATTAAGCGTTATTATATTTAACTATGTTTTTTCAAAAGGAGAATTTGTTATCGGTTCTACCTCTTATATTGCTAAAGATGCCCCAATTGTGGAAGAAAGGCTTCCGTTTTATATGGGCTACGGTCTGCATTGGGGTGGTTTTGGAAAACCGACTTTAACCAACGTAACATTAATAAAACACGATGGAATGGAGCTAAATGAAGAAGATTTACAATTATCGGTCACTTCGATGATTGATGAAATGGGTGTAACGGGAGTGATAGACGAAGATTTCGCAATTGAAGAAGGGTATATCAACGAATACTTACCAGTAGAAAACTATAAAGTAGAAGACAACTTCATGCTCGTTTTTCGGGTGGAACTACACGATGCAAACTATGAAAATAACATAAGTCATCTCATTATCGAATACAAAAATTTTGGTTTTCGTCAACAGCAAACAATGGAATTCGAAGGTTTTTTCAAGGGATTAGAATAAAGTTTCTATATAGTTCTTGAATAACTCCTTCTGCTTGTGAATGAATGTACTTAAACAAACGGGTGCAATCCTTTAAGAAACGGGGATTACTCTATTTCTTATTGAAGTAACGGAGCAGTAGAGTTTAACAAAGATATGGATTTTTATGGTAAAGTTATATGTATGAGGAGGTCTTTTAAATGAATTTTATTTTGTTAATTACAGCTATACTTGTTTTGTTCTTTTCATTAAAACAGATGACATTGGTTGAAAAAAGTAAAAATAAATCAACCATGCAAGAAATTAAGCAAAATATTAGTTTACTTCTATGCGGTATTCCATCAATTGTGGCATTGGTTTTTATTCCTTATCAAGTTTGGGTATTAACTGGGAAGTCTAATGACTGGGATGGGGTTTATATTATAGGTGGAACTGTTATCATTGCAATAATTATTAGTTTTGTTTTCTACTATAAAAGAAAATTGAAATTCAACTAACGGGGGCGTTTCTGTAATAAAGCGGGAATGCTTTTTCTTTTCTCTCCTAAATAAAAGGAAATTAATGTTAAAATGAATATGACGTTGTTAATCTAAAGAAGCATGCTAATGAATGAAAATAGAATGTATTCTAATAAATGGAAATGGTTCAATGTTGCCTTTATTTTTAACTTCTAATGGATTGTACGAGGACGATGTTTTTATAGAGTTTTTGAAGGTTGTAGAAGACCATAAAATTCAAAAAAAAATATGTTTTATAACAACAGCCATAAGAAAACGTGATAGAGCTTTCCATCAAGAGAAAACTGAAAAATTATTTAATAAGGCTGGTTTCAAAAGTGGATTTTATAGACATAGAGGTAGACGATTCAAGTAGACTTAGAGATTATCCTATTGTAAGTATTTTTGGTGGAGACTCATTTTTTCTCTTAGAACAATTAAGAGGTAGCGGTGCTATTGAAATTATAAGGGAGATACGAAAAGGGCATTTTATTGTTGGTCACAGCTCTGGAGCAGCTGTTTTAGGCAAGTCTATAAGTCATGCACAACTCTTACATCCGGAATGGAATACAATAAACCTTGTTGATTTAGAAGGGATAGGGTTATTTGATGGCGTTATACTACCACATAGCAATAGATACACGAAGAGGGAAGGATTAATTAAAGAGTATTTAGAAAAGAATCTATACAATGTCATTAGAATTAATGACTATAAATATGAAATTGTTTAGTTAGAGATAGATGGCTGTATTTAAGAAAGTACGTGTGTTATCACATGCATAGGATTTAAATCATCTTCAACGGGTGCAAGAATGTAAGAAGGGCTACTGACAGATAGCTCCTATTCTTGTTGAACTAAAGGGAGAGATGCTTTAACAAGGCATGGCTTATCTTGTTTCGCTAAACCAGCTAATAGTTTGTCAATATTTTTCAATAAAAAAGTTTAAATGCAAATGATATACTAAAAATGAGTACACTAAATAACCTAACATTTCTCAGCACTTGGAAGGTTTTGGACTATTTAGCTAGACGTAGTGATTATACTACATCTTGGAATAATGTGTTGCTTTTTAACAGGGCAAAAATCCAATGTAAGAGCTTATTTACACAAGCAATGACAGCCACTTTGAAAGGCTTTCCTTCATCACGTTTCTTGTCGTAGAACTCACGTAATTTCTTATTACGAGGGATAATTTCATCACTCGTTTTCTTCTTACGACAGTCTCGAATTGCACACCTTACACCCATATATAATGCGTGCCGAAGCCTACTGGAACCACGTTTTGTAATCCGATTCTTAGTAGCTGTGAATTTACCAGATTCAAAAACGCTTGGATCTACTCCAGCGAATGCGACTAGCTTCTTAGGATGATCAAATCGATCGATTTCCCCAATCTCGGATATAATCGTTGCCGCGATCTTTTCTCCGATTCCAGGAATTGATTTGATAATGGTATATTCTTCAACTTCTTTCGCAAGGGCATCTATCTCTGACTCTAACGTTGATAGGTGCTCTTTGTATTGGAGAAGAATATTAATAAACATCCCCAGACTCAAAATATGACTCTGATAAACAGTTTTCTCAAATGGATTACGCATAGCTGCAG
>NZ_KZ454943.1:1651282-1651641 GCF_002797395.1 Bacillus solitudinis | reverse complement strand
TTATTACGGACTCTAACGTTGATAGGTGCTCTTTGTATTGGAGAAGAATATTAATAAACATCCCCAGACTCAAAATATGACTCTGATAAACAGTTTTCTCAAATGGATTACGCATAGCTGCAGATCTGAGCTGTTCTGTTTTCTCACTTGCCCAAACCCTTGAACGACTCTTACAGAACTCATGAATGGTGCTTGTTAGGGTTTCATCATCCGCATTTAATATATCCTCAGACGAAGGAAAGGTCCTTAGAGTTAATAGAGATACAATAGAGTATAAATCTCCAAACACACCTCTATACTCAGGGAAAACCTGATCGAGAATGGCTTGAAACTGTAACTTTGTTTGAATGACAGTACCA
>NZ_KZ454943.1:1646187-1648783 GCF_002797395.1 Bacillus solitudinis | reverse complement strand
TAATGTTCTCATGTTGTCTTGTAAGATTACGTAAGTTTAATAGTTGGACGCCTCGTTTTTTATAGGGTTCTAGTTCCTCTTTATAGAAAAGTTCGCACAATAGATAGGCATCAACTGCGTCAGTCTTTACCTTTCGTAAGCTAGAACTTTTGGCCTTATAAGAAATTAATGGATTAATAATAATTAATAGGTATCCACGCTCCTCAAGATAGTGAACGATAGGACTTTGATAATGTCCTGTTGCTTCTAGAATAACCGGAGGTTTCTTCCCAGTCTCAGCTTTCACTTCTTCAATAAATTGGACAAGATAATCTAGTCCTTCAAGAGTATGAGATACTTTAAAGCTCTTACGGTATGGTTTTCCCTTGTCTAAGAAAGCCTGAATCTGACTTTCTCCTTTTGATACATCCAGACCAATGACTGGATTCATTCGATATCCCCTCCAAAAGATAAATTAACCGGTACCCCTAATCCTTCTTGCAGTATCACAGCTTCGCTTGTTATACGAGATCTACGTCCCAACCAGCCTCAATCATGTTTCTACAAGTAGGGGCAAACTGTTTAGCTGACGGGATCAAGTCCCACGGGCAGTTACGTTTTACCCCGGCTACCGTTATAATAAGACCATATTAAAAAAGGTCAACCAGAAATATTTTCTTATCTGGCTGACCTTATAATACGAACGTGGCAGTTTAGTACAATAAAATTTAGAGATTTGAGTGTTATAGGGGGGATTAACTTGAAAAGAAATATAATCACAGGATTTTTATTTTGTATAGTTTTTTTAGTTGGTTGTTCAAATGAACAAACATTTGAGGACTTTTTTCATCAAAAAATGAAAGAAATGCATAAAGGTGAAAAAAGTTATTCATATTCACTGGTTCATACAGAGTTAAATGCCGTTCACGAAGATGATGGGATTGCAGTGTTCAAAGAGCGCAACAACAATCAAGAGGAACAGATATATATAGCTTACCTTGAGAAAGAAGGTAATCAATGGGAATGGAAGCGAACAAGAGGAGCTGAATGGAATACCCCTGTAAAATGGTCTTCAATGAACCAACCACCTTATATATATTCTGGTGCAATAAGTGATAGTTCAATTATTGAAGTATATGCAGGTGATGAACCAGCAAAAATCATTAACATTGAAGATGATAAAAGCTTTTGGTATGCGATAAGTCCTATTAAAGATGTAATAGTTAAGATGGTTAAAGAAGATGGTATTGAAGAGATTATTGAAGAAATAAACTACGAAGAATTACAGAGCAAATAATTTTGTGTGAAATAATACACTTATAGTAACGGATGCGTTGATCCTAGAAGGGTTAACGCTCTTTTTGTGGAATTACTGAACTAAAGAAGCAGTTGTAACTGCTAGACTAAACTGAACAGTTTTTGCTCGATAAGATTGAACACTTTTTTCCTGTAGAAACGAGCACTTTATTTGGAGAGGCGGGCATGGTAGCCTATCAAGAATGAGCCAGAACACTTGATGCAATTGGCTTCTCGGCTCATAATCATGCCCGTAGAGGCTCCATGTAAAGTGACAATGCTCAAACTCAAATTCCAATTAAGTGTTCATTCTTACTTAGCAGAAAGTGTTCAAAACTACTTGACGGTTACAGCAGTTTTGTTGAACATAAAAATAATCTCTTAATACATTATTCTGTTAAAAAATGAGGTGAATTAGTTAATGATAATTATGATTAACGGAGCATTTGGAGTTGGTAAAACAACTGTCTCTAACGAACTTCTGAAAGAGATAAATAATAGTATGTTATTTGACCCTGAAGAGGTAGGTTATATGTTAAGAAATGTTATCCCTGATGAGGTAAAGCGACTTGAAGCGAAAACAGGGGATTTTCAAGACTTACATTTATGGAAAGAAGTAACTGTTACGGTTGCAAAATCCCTAATTACTAAATATAAACTCAACTTAATAGTACCTATGACTATTAGAAAACCAGAATACTTTAACTACATTTTTAACGAATTTGAAAGTATTGATAAACAAACTTACCACTTTTGTTTAACAGCAAGTAAAGAAACTATTTACGAAAGGTTAAGGAAACGTGGAGAAAAAGAAGGGAATTGGTGTTTCCAACAAACTGAGAAATGCTTAGAAGCCTATAAAGAAAATAACTTTGGAGAGTACATAGATACTGAAAATGTTAGCGTCACCGCTATTATTGACAATATAAAGGAAAAGGTAAACCTTCCGTGAAAAAATGATATGTTATTCAGCAAACGGGGGAGTGAAAATGAAACAGAAAATATTACTTTCAATTCTAGTTTTTTCGATAATTTTCAATGGATACTTACTTTATAGTAATAACCACAAGCAGACTATAATTGATGAAGTTATATCATATAAACTAAATGCGGTATTAGCTGATAGTCATGGATTAAAAATGGCAATTGATTCACACTTAGAAAGTGAAACTGAAAACGGTCAGCTACAAGAAAGACTTCAACGTTTAATATTTACTACTCAGTCTGCTGAAAATGTTCTTCGATTGAGTAATAACTCCTATAGATTGAGGGTCGCATTAAAACAATACTGGTTTAATCTAGATACAATAACATTAAATGA
>NZ_KZ454943.1:1223767-1646047 GCF_002797395.1 Bacillus solitudinis | reverse complement strand
GAAACTATTTACGAAAGGTTAAGGAAACGTGGAGAAAAAGAAGGGAATTGGTGTTTCCAACAAACTGAGAAATGCTTAGAAGCCTATAAAGAAAATAACTTTGGAGAGTACATAGATACTGAAAATGTTAGCGTCACCGCTATTATTGACAATATAAAGGAAAAGGTAAACCTTCCGTGAAAAAATGATATGTTATTCAGCAAACGGGGGAGTGAAAATGAAACAGAAAATATTACTTTCAATTCTAGTTTTTTCGATAATTTTCAATGGATACTTACTTTATAGTAATAACCACAAGCAGACTATAATTGATGAAGTTATATCATATAAACTAAATGCGGTATTAGCTGATAGTCATGGATTAAAAATGGCAATTGATTCACACTTAGAAAGTGAAACTGAAAACGGTCAGCTACAAGAAAGACTTCAACGTTTAATATTTACTACTCAGTCTGCTGAAAATGTTCTTCGATTGAGTAATAACTCCTATAGATTGAGGGTCGCATTAAAACAATACTGGTTTAATCTAGATACAATAACATTAAATGAACAAAACTTATTATTACTAATAGAAGTTATTGATACACAATTTTGCGATTACAAAATAGAGGCTTATAATTCAGAAACGATAGGGAGGATGACCAATTCATTCGAGTATATAAATGAAGAGATAATACGAAAGTAATTTTCAACTACCGGGTGCTTGAGTGGAATAACTGAAGTTGTCGTTGAGACGGCTCCTTCTTGTGCTAACGAAGCAGGTTTATGCAAATAGAATATATTAAGGGAGAAGGAAAGCTGTGGAACGAAAATTAGAATGTTTAGGGTGTAGCTTAGCAAATAAGAAGCTACCAACAAATATTGTGTACGAAGATAATTATGTTACATGTTTATTAGACCACGATCCTTTTAATGAGGGACATACATTAATTTTACCAAAGCATCATTTTGTAGATGTTGATGAACTTGATAATGAAACTGCAAATGCTATTATGAGTGCTTGTATACTAATTTCAAAAGCGTTAAAGCAGTTGTACAAACCTGACGGGATAACTGTTACACAAAATGGTGGTATCTTCAATGAGCTAACTCATTACCACATGCACGTTGTTCCAAGATACGAAGAACAATCGTTTGCGGAATTCTATAATGAGGATGCAATATTGGATAAAAATATTAGAAGACTATCGGATACCAAAAATTGTTTGACAGAAGTAATAAACAATTTGAGATAGGATTTCTTTATTCAACTATAGGTGCAGGGTAGTGAAACAAGAGAGTGACTTTATGTGTCGGTGTTAAGATTAGGCTGAGATGATTCAAAGGAGTTAACATATTGAATTATTAACAAATAACCTTAACAATTACCGTCATCGTGTAGTATACTTTTTATTTTCTATTCTAATTGCTATTTTATTTTTATTAACTGGCTCTTTCCTTTTTTGGGGGAATAGCCCTTGTTTTAATAGCGTACTCCAGAATAGAAAAAGCTGATAATTCATTATTAAGAATCGCAGGAACAATTACATACATAGCTTATTTTCTATATGGGGCTATTCAAGTTGTATCATGGTTCATTAATTATTTTCTTAGTTAATTTACAATGATTTATTGCAAAACTGTCAACATATTCATGTTTAACTAATACTATCTTTTAAAGAACCTATAATAAATTTGATATAGCATTGTTGATGCTAACTGGAGCATTCCTTTAAAAAGAGTGCTTTTTTCTTTGTTAATATAAAGGAAATTAATGTAAAAATAAAGGTGCAGGATGTGCAATTGATTTATTGGTTTTATATGGAAAATGAAATAGACAAAAGGGGAATGTATGTTCTATAATTAATTGAGAATAAAAGGAGGTGTATGATGTGAGACCGAACCTAACAAAAGAAATTAGTATTAAAGATTTCAATGATTATTATTGGTTGAAGGAAGAATTGCAAACATTTTGTAGGGGAAATGGAATAAGTGCATCTGGTTCAAAAATAGAATTTTCTGATAGGATTAAAACTTATCTCCTTACAGGAGAAATTAAAAAGCCAATTAGAAAAACAAGAATAAACAAAAAGATAGAAAATAAATCAGTATTAAGTCTTGAAACAGTCATTACGGAAAACCACTTGTTGTAGTCAAGATGTAAGAGCATTTTTTAAGACAGTCCTCCCTAAGTTTCATTTCTCCACTTATATCCAAAACTACTTTAAAAATAACATTGGAAAAACATATAGTGATGTTGTAGTTGCTTGGAATAAGGAAGAAGAACGAAAAAAAGACCCTACATATAAGAAAAACATCGCTCCTCAATTTGAATACAATCATTTCATTCGTGATTTTTTTGAAGACCCGAAAAATCAAGAGAAAAGTCGGAAAGAAGCGATTGAAGCCTGGGAAGAAATCAAAAGACTTCCAGGAAGTAATAAGTATAGCCCTTAATTAACTCTCTAAGTTAAGACATATAGATAAATCTTACATTGTGAAAAGATACACTTAAAGTAAAGGAGTGCTTTCACGGGAAAAGGAGAATACATATCAGACATATATAATATGTATTCTCCTTTATTTTTTAAGGTTTTTTTTAATGTAGGTCTTGCTAAAATTTAGATCCTTTTTCAATTGCAATGGAGGTTTTTTACCTTAAGGGAGCAAAATCTTTCACCTTCTTTAATATTTGCTCGATCTCCTCAATTACATCAGTGTGTAGTTCTACTTGAACAGCCTTTACGTTTTCTTCAATCTGTTCAGGTCTACTTGCCCCGATTAATGCAGAGCTGACTCCGGGGTTACGAAGTATCCAAGCTAATGAAAGCCGTGCTAACGAAATGCCAAGTTGCTGTGCTACACCATCTAATTTCTGTACACATTCCAATACATTTTCTTTGAGATAGCTATTAATGACACCATTGACGTTATCATTTGCTGCTCGGCTATTTTTCGGAAGTTGGACACCAGGTTTGTATTTTCCTGTTAAGATCCCTTGTGCAAGAGGTGAGAATACAATTTGCCCAATCCCTTCTTCTTCACTAACTTTTAGTACTTCGTCTTCAATATAACGCTCAAACATATTATAAATGGGTTGATTAGAAATGAGTGGGTGAAGATTCAATCTTTTACTAATACCGGTAGCCTCAGTAATTTGTGCAGCACTCCATTCACTAACACCGGCATATAGAACTTTCCCTTGTGTAATTAGGTCGTCAAGAGCCCGAAGTGTCTCATCAGTCGGTGTTTGCTCATCGTAACGATGACAAAAGTAGATATCGATATAGTTCACACCAAGACGCTTTAAGCTAGCTTCACATTGTTCCATAATATGTTTTCTTGATAACCCCCGGTCATTTGGACCCTCTCCCATTGGAAAGAAAACTTTTGTTGAGAGGACATAACTTGATCTACTATAAGGCTTAAGTGCGGAACCTATTGCTTCTTCACCAGCGCCTCTGTTATAGGCATTTGCTGTATCAAAAAAATTAATTCCGCACTCAAAAGCTTTTCGGATACATGCATCAGCTGCTTCTTGTTCTGATGCTGTCCCATATGTAAGCCAACTACCAAGACCAAGCTCACTTACTTTTATTCCACTCTTTCCTACACGTCTATATTTCACTTATCATCACCTATCCTTTTATAAAAAACTAATACAACACTTGCTTTCATCTGAACAACTTCAGCAAAAAATTCTTCACATGATCCATTTGCACCCGGGCCTGTATAAAAACCCTCCCTTTTTAATTACTATTTAAAAGATACACTATAGAGTTAACTCTAGGTCAATATCCAATAATACTAATTGACAAAAATTTATAGTTAGAGTAAGCTTTAACTCATTTTAAGGATTATGGGGGGAAACCATCTTGAGCTATACAATTTCTCAAGTTGCTAAAAAGGCGAATCTGTCTATGCACACTATAAGGTATTATGATAAAGAGGGACTTCTACCCTTTGTAGAACGTACAAAATTCGGAAACAGAGTTTTTCATGACCAGGACATAGAGTGGATCGATTTAATTTGTTGTTTGAAAAACACAGGCATGCAAATTAAAGATATTCGTACTTTTATTGAATGCTGCAAGAATGACGATGCCGTCATGGAAAAAAGTCTTCACATACTTATTCAACATAAAAAGAACGTTCAACATCAAATAAAAGAAACTCAAAAAAGTCTTGAAACGATTGAATATAAGCTTAGGTATTTGCCACAGATGTACAAAGATAAATTCTCAGGAAATTACCACCAAAAATGACCGAACAAACTAACCAGGTATTAGAATTACTTACACAGTGTTTAAACAAGATTCAAAGAGTTATTGATTAAATATACTTAGGGTTTGAACAATATTTGCGATCAATAGTGATATTCATACCAATCACCTCTTTTTTCTTCAAAGCATTTCCTTAAAGAACAAAAGGGTGCAGTTCAATTGAGCAGTCGCTTTTTCACTAGAGGGAGTTTTATTTAATAAAAATACTGTGTTATAGACCGATGTCCTCAAGAATTTATAACAAAAAACAGCATATCTAATCACCACGGATTAAGTATGCTGTCTTGCTTGTTCCTCTAATTCTCTTTAATATTTATCGCCATTGAAAATAGAGTTTTTTACAATAACATAATCTACGTGACGAATGGCATCTAAAGTTTTCCCACCAGCATACGAAATAGAAGATTGAAGATCTTGTTCCATTTCAGTTAGCGTATCCTGTAAGGGCCCTTTGTGCTCAACGTACATTTTCTTACCTTCGACGTTCTTCTTTTCACCTTTTTGGTATTCAGAAGCAGAGCCAAAATATTCTTTATAAAACTTTCCATCTTTTTCAATGGTTTCTCCTGGTGATTCTTCATGTCCGGCAAAAAGGGAGCCAATCATGACAATCGTTGCACCGAAACGGACTGATTTGACTACATCCCCGTGAGTTCGTATTCCACCATCAGCAATAATCGGTTTGCTTGCTGCTTTTGCACACCAACGAAGTGCTGCCAACTGCCAGCCCCCAGTTCCGAATCCTGTTTTGATTTTGGTGATACATACTTTACCAGGGCCAATCCCTACTTTTGTCGCATCAGCACCGGCATTTTCAAGTTCTCTCACAGCTTCAGGAGTACCAACATTACCAGCAATGACAAAGCTCTCGGGTAGGTATTTTTTTATATGGTGAATCATATTAATGACAGCATTTGAATGACCATGTGCAATGTCGATCGTTATGAATTCAGGAGTAAGCTCTGCCTTTGCAAGATCTTCAATAAATTGATATTCTTCTTCTTTCACTCCAACACTAATAGAAGCATAGAGACCTTTTGCCTGCATTTCCTCTACAAATGACAGCCGTTTTTCCGGATCAAAACGATGCATAATATAAAAATAATTATTTTCAGCAAGATAAAGGGCAATTTTTTCATCAATGATTGTTTGCATATTAGCTGGCACAACAGGAAGTTTGAATTGACGACCTCCTAGTGTCACAGTGGTCTCACACTCAGAACGGCTGTTAACCACACATTTAGCAGGAATTAACTGAATATCTTCATAATCAAATACATTTTCCATGATATACACTCCTAAAAGAAGAATTTTAATACTGAGGGCAATGTGAACATTCGGCATATAATCTTAAACTAACAAAAAAATCCTAACTATAAATGGGTAGAGTAATTCCACCCATTCGTAGTTAGGATTCTTCGGATCCTAGTAGAAACTCTTAGACCATGATTCTAAGAATATACGAATGTTGTTAAATGATTTATTTAAATCCAAAGATGATTATAAACGAACTTATCTCATCTGTAAACATTTATCGTTCGTCTTTTCCTTTAGAAATTAAAGGAATTTTAACATTTTCATTAAAAATATTGTTTTTTATAAAAAAGGAAGGGATTAAGAAGCTTCGTGAACAGTTACTGTGAAGGTATAACCATGGCCCTGCAATCGACGGATGGCATGTGCGACAACGATAGCTGCTCGCATTCTACCTTTTCGAGATGAAGTTCGCCGATAAAGAGCACCGAGATAGTTTTTTGAACCACGAATAGAGTGAGCACATTCTGTTAGAGCCGATTTTAATATTTATTACCTTTCTTGGCTTTGGAGGCTTTTCGTTTCCCTGCACTTTCGTTGTGACCAGGTACCAATCCAGTCCATGAACATAAGTAACGGGGTTATGCATGTTTAAGGTTTTAAATTTTCATAAGAAGTAAACAAAAATGGCTGCATGTATACTCGTAGCAGCCAATTATTGCCCCTAAGCTTGATTACATTAAAAACGTTCAACGACAGTTTTCCCTATAGATTTGCCTGTCTCTAGCAATCTATGAGCTTTTCGTAAATTCTCTGCATTAATAGGTGAGAGATGTTCCGTTAAGGTAGTTTTTATTATATTACTATCAACTAAACCGGCTACTTTATTCAAGAGCTTGTGTTGTTCAATCATATCTTCCGTTTGGAACATGGATCTTGTAAACATTACCTCCCAAACAAACGTTGCACTTTTGTACATTAGCAGTGATAGATTGAGAGGTTCATTTGTTTCGACTATTGAGCAAATTTTTCCCTGAGGGGCAATAGCATCTGTTATGTTTACCCAATGTTTATCTGTGGTGTTTAGACAAAGAATGTAATGAACGGCTTCAAGTCCCAACTGCTTTAATTGCGGTACGAACTCTTCAAAGTGATTTATGGTATGATCAGCTCCCAGCTTTTTTGACCAAGCAATAGACTCAGGTCTGGAGGCGGTACCAATCACTTTTAGCCCTGCCCATTTAGCTAATTGAATAGCTATAGATCCGACACCGCCTGCTGCGCCAATAATAAGAATCGTCTTATTATTCTTTTCGTTTGGGTTAAGACTAATATTCAAACGATCAAATAGTGCCTCGTAAGCAGTAATCGTTGTTAATGGTAGAGCAGCAGCTTCTCCAAAGCTTAAGGATTTTGGTTTTTTACCTACAATCCTTTCGTCAACAAGATGGAATTCACTATTCCCCCCTTGTCGAGTGTAGTCGCCAGCATAATAGACCTCATCGCCTGGTTTAAACAACTTGCAACCTGGACCAGTTTCTTCTACAATCCCTGCCACGTCCCATCCTAAAATTTTAGGGGTTTCCTCCAGTTTTTCTTTAGGTGAGCGGACCTTATAATCAACTGGGTTAACTCCAACAGCTTTTACGCTAACGAGTAGATCCCGACCCGAAGCCCTCGGTTTTTCGATTTGTAAATCCAACAAGCTTTCTGAATTATCAATTGAAAGATAACGATGTAAACCTACAGCCTTCATAATAGCCATGATTCAATCATCCTTTCGTAAAGTTATTTAAAAGTTATTAATAGCATTAAAAAGTGAGTCTGCTATATTTAAAGCTTTTATAATTGTTATAATAGTTCAAAAGGAATTTTTTTGTAAGTACGCACATTTTTGTTGTATAGTATCATTTTTTATACTAATAATTAATGGAGGTATCCAAATGAAAAATCAACATAACCAATACTCAGTTTGTCCGGATCCATACGGATGTCCAGTTGAAGCAACGTTAGAAGTAATCGGTGGAAAATGGAAAGGAATTATTTTATTTCATTTAACGACAGGAACAAAGCGTTTTAATGAATTCCGTAGGCTAATGCCTGACATCACTCAGAGAATGTTGACCCTTCAGCTTCGTGAACTAGAAAAAGATGGAATAGTGCATAGAGAAGTCTATAGAGAAGTACCACCAAAGGTAGAATATTCGTTAACTGAATTCGGCCATACAATAGAACCAATTATTATGCTCATGAGAGACTGGGGGGAAAGATATAACAAAGAGATTGCCATCAAGAGGGAAATTTCGGAAAATGGGTTTTTAAGTATCAAAGGTAACTAAGCGGGTCTTAAAAAGAGGTGAAAACGGCTTCAGTTATCTATTTAGGTTAAGAAGGTAAAACAGTGCATATAAATAGGACCACACATATTAGACATGTAATATGTGTGGTCCTATTTATTATAATCTTGAACATACACCTGTTTGTTGAATAATCATCTGTCGTGTGAAATCAAGAAATAAAATGATGGTATTAACCGTCTTTTTAAATCTCTTAATAAAAAGATATTTCAAAAACATGTTAATTTTATTTGATCTCAATCCAGTCCCACAGCAGTAATCCAAAACAATGTCGCAGTTTTTCGTTCTTTTCATTGTATTGAAATAAATCTTTTCATCCTTCATCTCTAATTGATCCTATGAATTTGCTGTTTTGTCCCAAAAAATTTCTAATTTACTCATTTCAGTTACACCTGCTTTTTTACAGCCTTCATATTAATTTGATACAGAATCCTGTACTCTTGGGTTGAATCCTTTAACGATTAGCCATATAGCCAAACCCATTTCTTGAAAGGCTATTGGGATGTTCAACATCATGTAGGTTGCATCCAGACCGATGAAGCGAATCATAAATAATAAGCTTGCCAATAGGGACAATGCAGATCCAATAAGACCCCAAACTGACAACCAACGTGGAACTAGTTTTGTTTGGTAAAATATGCAGTTAAACAAGAGCATAGTCAAAACAAATGCCAGTGTCGTTGCCACATGGTTCACCAAATCACGGCCTGTTTGTAACAATTCACCTAAGGTCTGAAAATACGAGACATCCAGAGTTCCAACTCTTGCAAATTCGTGGCTTAATGTCAATAGCAACAGAAGAATGATTACACCAATAATAATGAACACACCCGCAATAATGCCGAAAGCAACAGATCCAAGAGCTAAACCTTTATTATGCTTACTTAAAATCGGATACATCATAATAGGAATACCAACATAAGCAACACTCATTAACAACTGGAAAACCGCTCCTATTAGTACCTGGTTTTCAGATGTAAAAGCCTTGACAATGTAGTCTGCTCCATCTATAACAGGAACAACACTAAATATACCTGCAACCATTCCCGCTATTAATAACAATCCAGTAATTACTGCAGGCCTTCTACCTGTATTTGTACTCGTCCTTAACATATTTAACCTCCCTATAATACCTACCTTTTATAATAATATGACAGGAAAAGGTAAGATAAAACAGATACTTTAGTATAATGAGGTCTCTGTCAAGAAAGTGGAATAAAGGAGGTATTCGAATGAAGCAGCGGTTCCGTGTCGGGGAAGTGGCCAAGCTATTCCAGTTGTCTACTTCGACACTTCGTTACTATGATGAGATCGGGATTTTTCAACCTAAATATACAGACCCTGATAGCCGATATCGTTATTATACTTTGGACCAATTTGTCGTATTAGATACAATTATTTTCCTGAAGAAAAACGGTTTTTCTATCAAGGATATCCAACAGCAGCTGGATGAGAGGACCCCGGAGAACACTAAGGGGCTACTCGAAAGAAAGCTTGGAGAAGTGGAGAAAGAAATGGAGAATTTGAAGCTTGTTGCTAAAAAAATTAAAAGCAAAATTTCTACTATTGGAGAAGGACTTTCTCTTCGTGCCAACCCTTCGTTGACATATCGCTGGTTCCCGGTACGAGCGATTTCATATCTTTATAATGATTCGCCGATCGATTTGATGAAAGAATCAGATGCTTTGTTTTTAAAGGACTTAGAGGCTCTCTCTTTAGCCGGAGTCAGTTATGAGGGGTTTTTTACCGGCGATTTCGGAACTGTCGTGGATATAGAAAGTCTCAATAATGAAGGACCTGTGAAATATCGAGCTGTTTTTGAGTTGCTTCATCATGAAAAAAAAGATTTAAAGGCATCTTATTTGAATGAGGGGATGTACGCATGCTACCCACGCTCTGGACCGTATGAAACGCCTAAATCGAATTATTTCACTCTCTTAAATCGAGTAGAAAAAGATGGCTATCGAATGAGCGGGCCTCCTATCGAACTAGCAATGCTCGATGAGTCCGTTATCCAGGACGAAACAGGGTACGTGACATGGATTCAAATTCCGGTGCAAAGAAAAGATTGACCTTCAAGTAACTTTAAGGTTTATACTTACTCTTGTATAAATTGCAGGAGGAATGACTATGAATGAAACCCATCAAAGCTTGAAACATCAATCAGTAAAAAAGGTGTTTTTTCAATATTTCTTTCCATCGTTATTAGGGATGATGCTGATGTCGGTGAATATCTTAATCGATGGAGTGTTTGTCGGTAACGGGGTCGGATCGGAGGGGCTTGCTGGTGTAAACCTCGCCATGCCGGTGTTCTCGCTGATTTTCTCGATTGCACTGTGGATCGGCATCGGTGGGGGGACCTTGTATTCGGTCCATATCGGAGAGGAGGATATGACTAAGGCAAGGAGCGTATTTTCGCTAGCTGTTTCCAGTGTACTGGTACTATTGTTAGTCATTGGGGTCATCGGTTACTTTAATATAGAGGGAATTGCGAATTTGCTCGGAGCAAATTCCGATACTCTTTCCCATACTATCGAATACTTGACGATTCTGTTCCTGCTCGGTTGGCTGATTGCTGTACAGCATCTGCTCAGTATCTTCGTCCGCAATGATGGCAGCCCGATTTTGTCGATGGTCGCCCTTGGCGTAACTGCAATTGTCAATATCGGTTTGAACTATTATACGATTTTTATCCTGGAGCTAGGTGTCTTTGGTGCGGCGCTTGCCACTGTTCTTGCAAGCTTCATCGGTTTACTCGTCCTCTTACTCCACTTCTTGAAAAAGCATACGACTTTGCGCAAGCTATCGTTCCAATGGTCATGGCGAACGATCGGAAACATTTTCTTGATTGGATTTCCAAGCTTCCTTGCTGAAGCTGGGGTTCTTGTCTTGGTCGCCGGTTATAACTTGGCGATTGTCGGCTTGCTTGGCACGGAAGGAGTCGCAGCTTTCTCAGTCGTCAACTATTTGCACGGTTTCATGTTCCTTTCTTTTTTCGGAATTGAGTCAGCGCTCCAGCCGATGATCAGCTACTATCATGGCGCAAAGGAAAAAGTACGCATCAAAGAGAGTTTGAAGATTGGTGAGAAGGTCTCATTCACACTAGGAGGGATTCTCCTTATCATCGGCTTGATTGCTGCTCCTTTGCTCGTCTCGCTCTTTGGTCTAGAATCGGAAGAAGTTCGCAAACTGGCCATCCAGGGAATTCGACTGTTTTTCATCGGTTATCTGTTCCTTGGTTTCAATTTCGTCTACATGACCTACTTCCAATCCATCGGTGAAATTCGTACATCGACGACCATCATCCTTTTGCGAAGCTTCGTCTTTCTATTGCCTCTGCTATGGGTGCTGCCGAAATTCATGGGTATTGCTGGTGTCTGGCTTGCTCTCCCGCTTGCGGAAATGCTCGTTGCATTGCTGATCTTCTTTTTCACCAGAAAACAGGTGATGATGCAAGTTAGATAAACAATGGATCTTGCTTAACTGAGGACCTTAAGTCAGTCTCCGTCTTTTAAATAGGCGGGGACTATTTGACGCTTATAGTTATGGAGTAGATAAGAAGGGAGTAATAATGGATAGATTTTTATTTATATTTGGCATAATTGTGTTTTTCTTGAGTTTTATCTTTTTTGTAATGAATTTCTTTGGGGAATATGAAGGTTTAGCTACGGTTATCTCTATATTCGCAATGCTTAATGCAAGTATAGCGATAGGTGTTTCAGAGATTTTAAGTAGGATTAAAAAATTAAAATAAACATGTTAAAAAGTGTTAAATTATGTGAAATTAGTTGAGGTAGTGTCAATAAGTTTGTGTAACTGTTTTAGGGTATCCCTCCGCACCAGGTGTTAGATTTTTGGTTTGACCCTGAGGGGCCAAACCAAAAAACGCTGGCCGTTGTACTGTTGCTTGAACATGTCTTGTAAGAGTTGATAGGCATCATCAAAGTTTATTGTTCGCACTAAAATTATCATTCTTTTCTCTATTTTTGGTAGTGTTTGATTAGCTCAATTAGGTATTAATTTTGATTATTGCCTTCAAAAATGCGCATTTTAGCAAGTGTTCATCAATTGTAACAATAGATAATCAATATTCACGATTTACTCTGATGTGTGGCTGAACTAACATTATGATTAACCTCACCAGCCAAGAACGGCAGCGTTGAGGAATGAAAGAAAAATATAAATGGGAGGTGAGAATTTTTGAAAACAAAGGTTGAAATAAATCAAAGAAATGAAAACGCTTTAATTCGTTTGGAACATAAGAAAAAGAGCATTTTCTACTATCTTAGTCGAGATTGGCAGCTCTACTTCCTATTATTGATTCCAATATCGTTTGCATTCGTTTTTAAATATTTACCATTGTCAGGTCTCCTCATTGCTTTTAAAGATTACAATATCATTAAAGGCTTTTGGGCCAGTGAGTGGGTTGGATTCGATGTATTTAAGAAATTATTTGCTCGGCCTGACTTCGGAAAAGCCGTTCGCAATACGCTGTTGCTAAATATAACGGATCTTATCCTTAGTTTCACGTTACCGATTATGCTTGCCCTGTTAATTAACGAAATAAAAGGAAATATCTTCAAACGAGTAAACCAAACGATCCTTTATTTGCCGCATTTTCTTTCCTGGGTTATTATTGGAGCGCTGGCATATCAATTGCTTGGTCTGGGAAGTGGAATGGTGAATAATTTCATCGCGCAACTTGGAGGTAACCGCATTCCGTTTCTTCAGAGTGACCTCCATTGGTTATTCAGTTATCTCGCGATTGGCGTCTGGCAAAGCATGGGATGGGGTACGATTATTTACCTAGCTGCTATGAGTGGCGTGAACCCTGAATTATATGAAGCTGCAACGGTTGACGGTGCAGGAAGATGGCGTAAGATGTGGCACGTAACACTACCATGCATTCGACCGACGATCGTAGTCTTGTTGATTTTGAGTTTAGGTCATGTCATGGGTGGATCATTTGAACGAGTGTATGCATTGCAAAACATGGCAACCACTGAATTTACGACGACAATCCCAATATTAGTATTCCGATGGGGGATTGAAAATGGTGATTTTAGTCGTGCTACTGCTCTCGGGCTGTTTCAAGCAATTATCGGACTTGTTCTCGTGTTACTTGCAGATCGCATTGCAAAAAAGCTGGGCGAAGACGGGATTCTATAATAGTAGAATGGTAGAAAATGAATCGTTCTATGACCTATTAACAGATACTTGATACTGTTTACCTCTTGTCTACAAACATGCTGAATAAGAAGGAAGGAGGTAAAAAATGAAACTATCCGATCGTAGCACTTACGTGAATCAGCCTAGACGCATTGATATATGGGATATAGGAATTCGTTTAATACTCATCGTTTTATCATTGACGTGTTTATTGCCTTTTGTTCACGTTATCGCTAAATCGTTAAGTAATGATGCCTATGTTATTGCAAATAAGGTATATCTTTGGCCAAGAGAACTTAATTTTGATGCCTATGCTCAAATATTATCCGATAAAAGTATCCTGCAATCCCTTTATGTGAGCGTTCTCATTACGGTGTTGTTCACGTTTATAGGAATGATTATTACCATTTGCGCTGCTTACCCTCTTTCTCGAAAGCAACTAAAAGGGCGTACATTTATAACGGCGATGTTTATGGTCACGTTGTACTTTACCGGTGGTATTATTCCCGACTACTTACTTGTAAACAAACTGGGAATGCTCGACACCATCTGGTCTCTCGTACTTCCAGGTGCATTTAGTGCTTTCAATCTACTAATATTAAGGAGTTCGATTACGAGCACAGTTCCTGTTAGTTTGGAGGAGTCAGCTAGGATGGATGGAGCAAGTCACTTCCGAATTTTATGGAATATCGTCCTTCCGCTTAGTAAACCGATACTTGCGACGTTGTCCCTCTTCTACGCAGTTGGTCGATGGAATGGTTATCAAGATGCTCTATTTTATATTCGGTATGAAACTGCATTACGACCATTGCAACTAAAGTTGTATTATCTTGTTGTTCAAGCGAGTGAAAGTTTTCAAACTGAGATTACGTTTGTTCAAACAAGTAGCCCTGAAGTACTTAAAGCTGCCGTTGTGGTCTTTGCAACGCTTCCTATCATTTGTGTATATCCGTTTGTTCAGAAGTATTTTGTTCGTGGTGTTATGCTGGGTTCTGTTAAAGAATAGCAATATATTATAAATAATGGAGGTTATTCATGTGAAAAGAAAATTCTTTCAAGTAGTATTTGCTGCATTTACAATTGGTAGTATTTTAGCGGCTTGTTCAGATAACACAGCCAATAATAATGAGGAAAGTTCACCAACTTCAAATGAAACAGAAAATGTACCTAATGAAGGTGACATGATCTTTCCAGAAACAGTAAATCTTGATATCCCGGTGTATGACCGAGCTTTTGAAGGCTGGGATGTAGCAGATAATTACTATACACGTTGGGTCCAAGAAGATTTTGGTGACCAATATAACATCGATGTGAATTTTGTTCCAATTTCCCGTTCCAATGAAGTGACAGATTTTCAACAGCTGCTTGCTTCTGGAAACGCGCCAGATATAATCTACCATTATGATATGCCACAAGCATTGTCCTATTATGGTTCTGGTGTTTTACAGCCATTAGATTTAGATGAGATTGCCCAATATGCTCCGACATACTGGGAGAAATTAAGTGACACTATTGACCAATATAGTGTAGTTGATGGACAAAATACCTTCTTTTTCGCTGAGCGACCAGACTTCGCTAACTATGTTTCGATTATTCGAAAAGATTGGGTCGAACAGGTTGGAATGAAAGTAGAAGATTTGACGTCTCTCGAGAAAATGAATGAAATGGCTCAAAAATGGAAGGAGGCAGGGCTTGGTACATTAGGAGGTAGTTTGACAGCAAATGTTTACAATTATAACTATGCTTTCCGTGACTGGCCTATCGATCCAGAATACCGTGCACTATATTCGGATCTAAGGGTTGCTGATTTGACGACTGATGAAACAGAGGCTTGGCTTCGCAATTTGAGTTATCAATATCACAATGGATTAATTGATCAAGAATTCTATTTGCGTGATGATGTTAAAGCTGAATTTGTTGCAGGTAGAACAGGAACGTATGGAGAATACATTTCTAGCAATACCGATTTGTTCGAAGCTGTATTAAAAAATAACCCTGAAGCTGAGTTTGCCGTGACTCCTCCATATGCAGGCACACCAGAAGGAAATATACCACAAGGACGTGCTGATTTCCCATTCGGATTAATTATGGGGATTAACGAGGCTGCGACGGATGAGGAACGAATTGCTGTATGGATGTATCTTGAGTGGATGAGTCAGCCAGAAAACCTATTCAAATTGCAGAATGGTATTGAAGGCGAGAACTATACGCTCGATTCGGAAGGTCTACCAATTAGTAACACTGAATATAATGGCGAAGCAAAGCTATCTATGAATAATAACAAAGACTACTGGGCACTTGTGACGGAAGCTCCTGATTTCGGTTCGGAAGAATTGACTCGTAAAGCGATGGAAAATTTCTGGTCTCCTCCTGGTTACGAGTATATTGTGGATGATATGTTCAAATATCAAGAAGAGACAAAAGAATATGCTACACCAGATGCGTTGTTCACCACTGTTATTGAGAGCCAAAGAGAATATCAGGCGGATTTGAACGCACTATTCCAAGAACTCTACTTGAAGGTTGTACTTGGTCCAGAAGAAAAGTTTGATGAGGAATATGAAAAAGCTAAGCAACAATACTTAAATACTGGTTATCAAGAAATTCTAGATGAAAAACAGGCAGCAATTGATGCGGGTCAGTACAATTACATTGAATAAATAATAACCAACCAGTAGAGCCCTTACTATCCAAGTAAGGGCTTTCTAAAGGAGGAAGTATGAAACTAACTATTGATAATACTCCAGATGAGTTAAAGCAAGTTGTAGATCGTGTGGTGAACTATACGTTAGATATGGATTTGACGTGGGAATGGCCAGGTGGTGTTGCCTTTTATGGCGTTAGCCGTGCTTTTGATGTAACGGGAGAAACGAGTTATTTAGAGCGAATGGCAGATTGGGTAGATGAGTACATTAAGCTTGGACTCCCTGCTTGGACCGTTAATACATGTTCAATGGGACACATTCTTCTTACCCTTTATGAGAAAACAAAGGAACAGAAATATCTTGATATTATTTTAAGTAAAATTGACTATTTGGAACATAAAGCGTTACGGTTTGGGGACCGAGTTCTTCAACATACAGTTTCACTCAATAATGATTTTGCAGAGCAATGCTGGGCTGATACGCTTTTCATGGCTGCATATTTCCAACTTCGTGTTGGGGTGTTACTAGAAAAAAGGCATCTAATTGATGATGCGTTACACCAGTTTGTATGGCATATTGAATATTTACAGGATGAAGATTCCGCACTTTGGTACCATGGTTATAACAACATTAAGAAGAATCATATGTCAGGGATTCATTGGGCTCGTGCCAATGCTTGGGCGGCGTACACGATGTCACGGGTAGGTAGAGTGTTACCTGAAGCCTATTTATATCCACCTTTTATGCATATTATTTGCTCCCTGCGTGATCAATTAGCTGCTATCAAAAAGGTACAAAAAGAGGATGGGCTTTGGGGGACTATCTTGGATTATCCGGATGCATACGGGGAAGTATCAGCAACGTCTGGAATCGCCACAGCAATGGTGATGCAAAGAAATCCACTACATGCAAAATACGTTCAGAAAGCACTCGATGGTGTCTTAGATAATATTGCGGATAATGGCCGGGTCCTGAATGTTTCAGGTGGTACTGCTGTTATGAAGGACATGAAGGGGTATCTTGAGATAGATCGTAAGTGGGCTCAAGGCTGGGGACAAGGATTAACGTTAGCATTTCTATCATCGGTAATCGAGCTGATCGAATGGCATGAAGCTAATCCAAATGTTCAACATAATTTTGAAGAAAGTGACATGTAAGAAACAGAAAGCGATTATAATTTAATAATGGAAGGGATTTCAATGGAAGCTTATCTATTTGTTCATTTTAAAGAAAAGACAACTCCTGATGGGGATGAGTTTCCAAGCCATCATTGACGATATTTAGATGCAAGGTTTCAAATAAATGATCCAATACAGAGGGGGCAGCTATGAATAAAAAAGAAGAGTATGCAGGTTATTTATTTACTTATTTCAAAGGAGAAGCAGAGGATATCGTGAATGGAGAACAAGTCTATTTTGCTTTAAGTAAAGGCAATGACCCGTTGCATTGGCAAGAATTAAACGGAGGAAAGCCCATCCTTACGTCTGAATTAGGAGAAAAAGGAGTACGTGATCCATTTATGATCCGCTCTCCACTCAATGGTAAGGTATATTTACTAGGAACCGATTTAAAAATACAAGGAAACGGGAATTGGGAACGAGCTGTGGCAGAAGGTAGTAAGGCAATCATGATTTGGGAGTCTAGCGACTTCGTCCATTGGTCAAAGCAAAGAATGGTTGAACTTGCACCACCTGATGCTGGTTGCACATGGGCTCCTGAAGCGACTTTTGATGCTGAGAATGAGGAGTTTATTGTCTATTGGGCATCCATGCTAGAAGAAAGCTCAAAGGAAAATGATAAAAGTCGCTACCACCAAATGCTCTATTCTAAAACAAAGGACTTTGTCGAATTCTCAGAGCCAAGGCCATTTATCGATTATGGATACTCAGTCATTGATGCGACAATGATGGTAGAAAAAAATAAATTCTATCGCTTTGCCAAAGGAAAGCATGTCTTTCAAGAATCAAATGAATCCTTGTTACAAACAAATTATATTACGTTAAATCGAAATATTGAAGAAGCGTTTATGGTTCGCGGAGAAGGTCCAATTATTTTTAAATCCAACATTGAAGAAAAGTGGTATTTGTACATTGATGAATACGGATTAAGGGGCTATCTTCCTCTTGAAACGACAAATTTAGATTCAGGAGAATGGACGGAGCCTGATCACTATTCTCTTCCTTTTAAGCCGCGTCATGGGTCGATTATCCCGATAACACTATCCGAATATGATAGATTACTTAGTGCATACGGAACGAAAGAAGGTGAAAACGTATGACACAAGAGCCGATTTTACAAGGTGAGTGGGCGGATCCCTTTATTTTAAAAGATGGTGAGGATTATTACCTGTACCCAACTAAAGATAGTGATGGATGGGTATATGAGAAGTTCCATGTCTTTCACAGCAAAGATTTAATCCATTGGGAAGGACCTTTCTTAGCGCTTGATTTAAACGACGTTTCGTGGGCAGATTCTAGAGCATGGGCCCCAGGTGTTAATAAATTTAATGGAAAATACTATATGTATTTTTCAGCGGAAGCTCAAATAGGAGTGGCTGTAGCGGATTCACCATTAGGACCTTTTCGAGATTTGTTAGGACAACCATTAATCAGAAAAGAAGAATATGACTGTCAAACCATTGATGCGGATTTATTTATCGATGATGACAATCAACCCTATCTGCTTTGGGGACAAGGGAAATGTTGGATTGTCCCATTAGAAGAGGATATGGTAACGTTCAAAGCGAAGCCGATTGATTTGTCTCGACAACTTTACGCACACCATGGGAAAGACTTGAGTGAGTTTAACATTTCTATCTATAATGAGGGACCGCATTTGCAAAAAATAGATGGAGACTATGTCTTGACTTGGAGTAATTATGATACGCGTGATCCAAGGTACCAGATCTGTTTTGCTAAAAGTAAGCATGTCTTTGGCCCATATGAGATGCCTGAGAACAACCGAGTTACTCAGGAATCCAAACGTTTTTTTGGAACGGGGCATGCTTCGATGACGGAATATCAAGGAAAATGGTACTTAGTATATCATCGATTAATCAATCCAAATAGTAGTCTATTACGAGAAACGTGTATTAGCAAGATAGATTTTATAGATGGAAGACTTATTGTGGATGTTGATAAGCAAATAACCATTTATTAGTAAGTATGATATAATAGTAAAAAAATATTCAGCAATTATGTTATTAGAAGCTATTCGTTTGATTGATAAGAGGGCATTAAAAAGGTGTCCTCTTATCAACCAAAATATGCGAGACTCCTTTCGCTCTATAGGGAAGTGTAGCGAACAGTGTTAAGAGGAAGTAGATTTTGTTGTTCATTAATCGTAATCAAAGTAATTTGTCTTCTCTCCTATTTCAACAGTTGGTGAAATAACGTTGCAACGTTTACCGAGCTTATTAAGTCACTCCTGTGAAAGCGCTTTAATATAATTCGATTAGCTAGTGTCATTATTATTTCTGTAATCTTCTATAATTCCTTTTTAAAAGTAGTGAAAAAGCAAATTATTAGCGACAATTCATAGTATGGAACTTAATAAGACTAACCCGTTGTTGGAGAGAAGTAGCATAAATGAGAGTGTTTTAATCATTTGGGGAGGGAGGCCAAATATGAAACGAGTTCCAATGATGTTGCAATTAACGGTCATTCTTTTCTGCATTATGGCTGTTCCAATCGCCCTTATAAGTTGGTACAGTGGTAAACATATTTTGCTAAATTCAGAACAGGCCATCGCTGAATCTTCTTTAGCTGAATTAAACGCTAATCGTATGCTAACCGAGAAAGCATTGAATAACTTATCCCAGAACACAGTGGCTCTTGTTGGTACGAACACTTTAGACCGCATTCACTCTTACAAGAATTATAAAGAAATAAATTCAAATTACTTTTATGTGTTCGAAGTACGATCCGTTTTAAGGGAACTTATGCAGCTAAAGCGAAGAGAGAATGGAGTTTATTCTTCCTTTTTACATCTAAGTGGTTCTGACTATGTCATTTCAACGGATAGAGGAGTTACGACTTTAGGAAGATATGAGTCTATCGACTGGATGCAAAAAGCACTTGAAAAGCGAAGGGGGATGAAGGGTGTATGGTATTCACGCAAGCTTGATTCAGGAGTTAACGTCTTATCCTATGTATTCCCTCTTCATCAACTTTCAACTCAGACACACGGGGTTCTTGTTGTCAATTTTTCAGAAAGCGAATTTGATAACTATTTTGGGGCATCGGAGACCGGGAAACAAGAATATTTAATCATGGATTCAAAAGGAATGATTATTTCTCACAGTGATAAAAGGTATCTTCAAGAGGATGGTAGAAAGACTCCCGTTATTCATGAAATTTTAGAGCAAGATTCGAGGGAAGGGTACATCTTTCGGGAACTAGAAGGAGAACGAATGTTATATACATGGTCACGTTCTCAGAAGCTTGGATGGGTAAACGTTGGGGTTTACTCAGTCAATGAACTGATGATGACTACACATACCTTGCAACAAAATATCATTTTACTTACCATCATAATTATTTTGGTCGGAGTTGTATTGACGTTTTTTCTAGCGACCTGGTTGTCCAAGCCAGTGAGGAAGTTGGTGCGAAATTTGAGCTCAAGGACTAATTTGGGGGCAAAAGGAAGGAATGAGCTTGCTTTTCTCGATGAGGCATTTAGGACGATGCAGGAAAAGGAAGAAGAGCTTCATGAGATGCTGAATATTCGCGAACGCGACTCCCATAATCTAGCTATTCATCAATTATTGCGAGGGGAGTTGTCTCCTCAAGTAGTTGAACTTTTTTCGAGCCCTCATTTTTTAGTTGCTGTCATCTCGATCGACCAATATAGTGAATATGTTAGAAAATACAATTCAGAAGCTAGAAGTTACCATCGATACCTTTTCATCTCAACCTGTGATTATTTGTTTTCAGAAGATCTGATAGCACGGTGCGTTTATCAAGGAAATGGTTGCTTTATCATTGTCATCAATTATGAACAACTTGAACAGGAAACTGATTCGCTCATTCATGAGTCACTTATAAAAATAAAGGATAAAGCGGAAGAGGTTTTGAATCATTCTGTAACGATCGGGGTCAGTAGTCCTACTGCAGATATGGATTTGGTGTCAGCTCGCTTCGGGGAAGCAATGGAGGTTATTAAGCACCGGATGGTCAAGGGTAGTGGTGGCATTACCTACTGGAAAGAGAAAAAGGCCAATGAACAAAAATACATCTATCCTGTCAATAGTGAAAGACGTATTCTCAATTTTATGGATAACGGTGATCTCGACAGCATTATTAAAGAGTTGAAGGTGATTGGCGATGAAATTCGTTCTGCTGAGTACATTTCCTATGATAATATTTTATTCATTTATCATCAGTTAGTCGGTATTTGTATTAAGCATCTTAGAGAGAATAATGTTAGCACCGCGAGAATTTTTTCGGGGAGAGGGAATATTTATACGAATCTCGCTTCAATCGAAACATTGGATGAGCTTGAACACTATCTCTGTGTTTTTTTTGGAGAAATTATGCAATACCTAATGCAACCAACATTCCAGAGTAACGATTACGGGGAACGTATTATTAGCTATTTGGATGAATATTATTGCGAGGAAATTGATTTTGAAGAAATGGCGGGGGAAATTGGAATCAGCTACTCCTATATGCGTAGGATTGTGTACGAGATGACCGGTCAAAGTTTAATTGATAACCTTAATCTTCGTAGAATAGAGAAAGCGAAAGAAATGCTTGTGGAATCAAATCTGACAATTACTAAGATTGCAACTGAGTTAGGTTACAATAATGCTCAAAGTTTCAACCGATTCTTTCGTAAATTTGAAGGAATGACTCCAAGTAACTTTAAGCAGGCAAAGTCATAAACTGGGTAGATTCGTTTAGAAATGCATAAGGATCTATCATTTTGGAAGAAGAAGTGGGTTTACCAAAAAGGAACCACTTCTCCTAGTTTTTTTAGATGTGCTGAAAACGACTACCGATTTTTTAAAAAAAGTGTTGAACAAATTCTAAAAATAAGTAGTTTTAACTTCTGATTCATACCACTCTCGCCTTATCTATTTTTGATTGCGTTGTTTAAAAATAACTCTGTATCGAATCTGTTAAGTTTTAAAGAAATAGCTGAAATATTTATATATGAGTGAACATGGATAGGAATTTAAAGAAGCGGATGGTTCTGGACTTTTTTTGAAAATGAGCAAGAACAAATTGTAGTAGAGACAAGACAATATACCAGAAATTATTTTATTTGGAGCGTTCCAGGACAGGACACTAAGGAAACACTCTTTAACTAAACGAGCACTCTCTGAGGGCTTATCCTTCTCCTGATTTGGTATCCATTGAAAAAGTATTCATTAATTTATCTAGTTTTACACTTAATTGAAGAGTAGATGGATGGGTAAAGCCAAATTCCATACCATGTGAGACCATATTTTGTCTAGTTAACTCTATCTCTTCTAAAAGACCGCAGTTCGAAACTGTGATTAACAATGGGCCACCACCTTTGATGAAATTTTGAAACGTTCTAGCTTTATTTTAAGGGGAAAGGGTAGCTTTCTGATATCACCAGCATCTCTCATTTTCCGTTCTCCCTATTATTTTTGAAATGAAAAATAATAGGAATCTAGTACTACTGATATACAGGACAAAGTAAATAATAGAAATCGGAAGTGGTGTAGTGCTGAATTAGAAAACATCACCCACAGATAATATAACTACTTTTCGATCTAAAGACGCAGGTTATTATTCCTGTGGATCGTTATTTCTCAACTTTGCAATATTAGACCCCTCAGGATACAGAAGTGAAGAAGTATTTATCTATCAAAGTTTGAGAGGAAGATTTTAAAATGAGCGAGAAATTATTGGGGGTTGGAACTACATACATTCCAGTAACTAATGTGGAAGCTTCGTCCAAACGAATAACAAAAAAAGTGACAAATGGCCACTTAGGGGTTTAGCGTTTTCTAGAAATTTTAAATCCATTATCTATTGGTTCAAAACCGATTTTAGGATAGTAGTCCATTGCACTCGGAGCTGACAAAAGTAATAAAGCAACTTCTTCACCAATATCTTTTTTTACTAATTTAATCAGTTCCTTACCAATTCCCTTATTTTGATATTCTTTCTTTACTGCCAAATCTGAGAGGTAGCAAGCGTAGGTGTAATCTGTAATAGCCCTAGCTATTCCAACTAATTTATCCCTATCCCAAGCTGTTATAATAATATCAGCATTATCTATCATTCTTTTTAGTCTATCTAAATCTTCAGCCGGTCTTTTAATACCTGATGACTTAAAAACATCAGAAAGTTCCTTCGCTTTAATTTTTATATCGCTACGATATGTTATTTGAGCAATCTCCATAAAGTTTCCCCCTTGGTGTTTTTCATAATTTTACCACTTGGATATAGTGTTGGCTATAACATAAACACGTGCTATTGATATTGATGATATCTTATTGAATACCGCGAGTGGAGTAGTTGGAATTTTGTTTTTTTATCATTTATAAAAGTTGATTTCAAAAAGCATTGTAACTTCGACTTGAAGCTGAGGTGTTCAAAAGTGTCTATGTTGAAATTTAGTTTAAAAATAATTGAGGTGATTAATTTTGATACATATTAGAAGTTTCGAACAAAGTGAAACCGATTTAGAATTTTTAATGGATATGATGTATGAATCTATTCATATTCCTGAAAATAAGCCAGCTAAAGAAGAACTGTTGAATTTCCCGAATATTAAAAAGTATAGTGAGGGATGGGGAAGAAAACATGATAGAGCCTTACTTGCTTTTAATGAGGATAAGCTTCCTGTTGGTGCAGCGTGGTATCGTCTTTTTACGGAAAATCAAAAAGGTTATGGATATGTAGATGAAAAAACTCCTGAACTAGGTATAGCAGTAACGAATGAAGCAAGAGGTAAGGGAATAGGCATCCTACTTATGGAAAGGCTATTTGAAACTGCTTGTAAGGATGGTTATACATCCCTTTCTTTAAGCGTTGACCCTAATAACATCCAAGCTGTACGACTTTATAAGAAACTTGGATTTAAACTATGTGGTTCATCAGGGACATCGTTGACAATGATATATAATGTATTTTCCACCTAGAAAATCTTCAACTAAATAATGCTTAAGTTGAAGAAAAAATCACTAAAAATGCTACCAATCGGGGTGCCAAAAGCATATGAAGAGATGGCATGGCTTCGTACCTTGCATTGTAAAAGGGGTTGTGTTATAAGGCTAAAACCGACCTTATGACACAACCCCATCTAGTTTTATGCAATTCCTTCTGTTTGTTTTTGTTGTTTTACTTTTTCGCTTTTTTTGATGTCTAGTCGAAGGAAAATCGAGACAAAGAAGGCGAAAATAATTAATGCTGTAAATACATAGAATACGGGAATGTAACTTTCAGTTCGTTCTCTAATTTGTGATACTAAGAGTGGACCTAAAATTCCGCCGAGTGACCAAGTCGTTAACAAAAATCCATGAATCGCACCAAGTTGCTTCGTTCCAAATAAGTCACCAATAAACGCTGGGAGGTTTGAGAAACCGCCACCGTAACAGCTGACAACCACTAAAATTAGCGCTTGAAATAACAAGACATTCGTTGTCACAGGAAGTGTCAAGAAAGCGATGATTTGCAGAACAAAGAATAGTAAGAATATAGCAGGGCGCCCGATATAGTCAGAGAGGGCAGCCCAACCAAGTCTACCACCTCCATTGAAAATCCCCATGATTCCGACCATTGTTGCTGCAGCCGCGGCCGATAAACCGACGACTTCTTGCGCCATCGGAGACGCAACAGAAATCATCATTATTCCTGCCGTTGTATTAATAAGCATCATCGTCCATAACATCCAAAACCGTCTTGTCCGCACTGCCTCTTTAGCAGTGAGTTGGGACAAATCTTTCTTGACGACTGTTTTCCCAGAGGCAATGTTCTTTTTCATTTCATCTGGCATCCACTCTTCAGGAGGTGGGGCAATATAAGAAGCACCTGCGATCATAACGAGAAAATAACTAATTCCTAAAATATAGAACGTTGTGGTAATGCCGATTGATTGCATCAGGCTTGCTGCAATCGGAGCGGTAATCAAGGCACCGGCACCAAAGCCCATGACCGCCATCCCGGTTGCTAAACCTCTACGGTCGGGGAACCATTTCACCAAAGTCGAAACGGGTGAGATGTAGCCAAGTCCCATACCTAGCCCACTGGCCACACCATATGTAAGAAGAAATAGGAGTTGGGAGTCTACGGCAATCGCCACACCAGACCCGGCTTGCCCTAGCCCAAATAGTAAAGCTGCTAGCATCGCTGATTTTCTTGGACCGTTGCGTTCAACAAATGAACCAAAGAAAGCAGCAGCTATTCCTGCGAGCGCCATCATAATCGTAAACGCTAACGTAATTTCTGTCGTTGACCAGCCCATCGTATCACGAATGGGATTAGTATAGACGCTGTACGCATAGGCCGCACCAATGGAGAGATGAATAGCAATAGCAGATAAGGCGATAAACCATCTGTTTTTCGTTGTTTTCATTTTATTTCCTCCTAAGGTTTTTGATAGTTTTTGCAACAGATCTAAAGCTCAGGTTGTGAAAGTATCATAATGAACACTCATAACTAGGAGGGGGAAACCTTCTAGTTATGAGTCATATTAAAACGAAGCCTACTTAATCTTCCATTGTTGATAAATCACCTGTTGGGAGATTAAGTTCCCATGCTTTTAACACCCTCCTCATAATCTTTCCACTTCTGGTTTTGGGTAATTTTTCTTTGAATTCAATTTCTCTTGGTGCCGCATGAGCAGCTAAGCCTTTTTTGATAAAGGTTCGAATGTCTTCTTGAAGTTCCGAGCTTTGTTCATATCCGTCTCTAAGTGAAATAAAGGCTTTGATAATTTCACCGCGAACAGGGTCGGGTTTTCCAATGACTCCGGCTTCTGCAACAGCAGGGTGTTCCAGAAGTTTGCTTTCAATCTCGAATGGGCCAACCCGTTCACCGGCTGTCATAATCACGTCATCGACGCGCCCTTGGAACCAGAAATACCCGTCATCGTCCATGTATGCTGAGTCTCCGGAAACATACCAATCGCCTGCAAGGAAATAGGACTCAAATTTTTCTGGGCGATTCCAGATGGCTCTCATCATCGACGGCCACCCTTTTTTGATGGCCAGATTGCCCATCCGATTTGGAGGAAGCTCATTTCCTTGATCATCAACAATTGCAGCTTTCACGCCGGGAATTGGTTTTCCCATGGATCCGGGTTTGATTTCCATGGAAGGATAATTACAAATGAGCTGAGCACCTGTTTCTGTCATCCACCACGTATCATGGATTCTTAAGTTCATCACCTGCATTCCCCACCGAATGACTTCGGGGTTTAAAGGCTCTCCTACACTTAAAACATGTCGTAAGGATGAAAGATCGTGCTTTTCAATCAGTTGATTACCAGCACCCATTAACATCCGGAAAGCGGTCGGAGCACTGTACCATACGGACACATTATACTGTTCGAGTGTTTGGTACCAATCATCAGGACTAAAGCGTCCTCCTCGGACAACGTTTGACGCACCGGCAAGCCATGGTGCAAAAATGCCATATGATGTGCCAGTGACCCAGCCTGGATCTGCGGTGCACCAGTAGACATCATCCTCTTTTAAATCGAGGACCCATTTAGCCGTTTGGTAATGTTGGATCATCGAATTGTGTACGTGTAAGACACCTTTGGGTTTTCCTGTTGAACCGGACGTGTAATGAAGAATCATTCCGTCTTCACGATCGACCCATTCAATTTCCAATTCACTACTTGCTAGTTCAAACTGACGATAGAAGTCAATGTACATACCATCTTCAACTACATCATTTCCGACAATCACAATCTTCTCAAGTTCTGGTAGTTCGTCAATGGGAACGCGTCCAACTAATTCCGGGGTTGTGACAAGCACTTTGGCGCTGCTGTCTTCAAGACGGTCCTTTACCGCGCCTTCCATAAATGCTTCAAATAATGGCCCAACAATTGCACCAAGCTTAAGTGCTCCTAGTAAGACAAAGTACAGTTCAGGAGAACGAGGCATAAAAATGAAAACCCGATCGCCTTTTTTTACACCACCCTTTTTTAAGACGTTTCCTGCTTTATTGGAGAAATTTTTCATTTCCTTAAATGTATATTTTTCTTTTCCGTTATGATCTGAATAATAAAGCGCAACGTTATTTCCTTTTTCTGAATTAGCATGACGGTCGATTGCTTCATGCGCCATATTAACAAGACCCGTTGTATGCCAAGAGAAGTCTTGTTCCACTTGTGACCATTGAAAAGAATTGTAGACGTCAGCATAGTTCTTTAAATTATGATTTTCATGTTTAATAGAAAGTGTTGGTGATATCATATTTTAGTGCCCTCCTTAATAGTGATTAGAATGTTTGTGGTTTTAAAGCGTTTACATTTCGTTGTATACTAAAATTAAATTGTTTCTTTAATTATGCAAAGTAATATATTAATAAATTAATAACTATCCAAACAATAAGAATCGTTTTTTTAATTGTATAAGAGGAGAACTATTTTGTGTCAATAATGTGACGAATGAGGATATTTTTAGATAGAATCCAAATAGAAGGGTATTAAACAAAGAAAACTACTAATAGTTGGAAATGGAGGAGAGCGATCTTGAAAAATGATGTAGTTCGACAATTTTCCAAATTCATTGAGGACTGGGTTCCTAAAGAGGCTTCTATTGCGATAGCTGGTGGGGACAAGTATGTCTCATATATTCCTGGGAGTCATGATATTCGAATTAATCAAGGGCAATCTATTCCCTCGGGGAGTATTACTGAGCGCGTGTATTTGCAAAAGGGTCGGGTGGAATCTTTAGTTGATGAATCAGTGTTTGGGGTTCCTTATTACGGGGTCGGATACCCACTTGATGATGTAGAATCTGGTTTTCAAGGGGCACTAACGGTTATTCTCCCGCCAGAGTACTCTTCTAAAAAAAGGACACCCCTTTCGTTTATTATTGGCAGAAGGGGGGATATGTGGATTCCCCTTTCTATTGAAGAGGTTATCTATATCGAAAGTCACCAAAAGAAAACACTCATTTATACAGAGGATGGTTGCTTTACTTCTAAAGTCCCTCTTAAGACACTCGAGCAACGATTACCAGACACATTTATTCGGATTCATCGCTCTTTTATCGTGAATATTTCTTCGATTAAACAGATCTCACGTGATATGTCCTCCAATTTAGTGGTGACATTAAAAGGGACAGACGGTGCGACTTTAGTGATTAGCCAGACGTATGCTCAGCGAGTAAGGAAGGTATTGGGGTTTTAGCAAAACCGTCATCATCTTAACTGATAAAAAAGCAGTAGCCACCTTTGCCCTGAGATAGTAAGGTGGCTATTCGCATAGACGGTTTATTACCCCAACTAAGTGTTTTCGAAAAAATAATAAATGGCCCTTCCATTTATTCCTATATTCAATTATAATAAAGTATGCAAGTGCACACTTGCTATAAGTGAGGTTAGTTATGAACAGTAATCAAACAACATCAGAGCGAATAATTGCGGCTTCGCTACAATTGTTTTGTGAGCAAGGGTATAAAGGGGCAACAACGAAAGCGATTGCTGAAAAGGCAAGAGTAAATGAGGTAACGGTTTTTCGCCATTTTGGAAATAAAAGGGCGATTTTAAATGCTGCTATTGATTCTCTTTCGTATGCTCCCTTTCTCGGTAAGATTATTCAAGAAAAAATGACCTTTGATTTAGAAAAGGACTTACTTTTAATAGCAGTCAACTATCATGAGTATATGGATAGCATTCGAGATTTTGTGATGATTGGTTTTCGTGAAGCAGGGAAGTTTCCTGAAATAGATGAAGAGGTATCAAAAATCCCAAAAATACTTAAACAAAAACTAGTTACTTATTTTTCAGTGATGAAAGAACAGGGAAAAATCATCGAAACTGATCTTGAAGCCCAAGCTATGAACTTTATTTGGCTTAACTTTGGTTATTTTATTTCTAGAACAAGATTAGGTGATCAAGTAATTAGTATATCTAGAGAGGATTTTTTAAAGCAAGGTGTTTTACTTTTTGCTAGGGGCTTGACTCCCTAGTATTATTTTTCAAGCAATATGCAAGTGTGTACTTACTTGAATATAAGGAGAGATTTTTGTTATGAAAGCAATCAAACTATTTTTAAAGTTACCAACTGCTTACGTAGGGATTATGACAGCCTTTGCTTTTCAACTTATCTTTTTTTCAGTTTGGATGACTGCGTATGATGGCGTGTCCGAACGAACAAATCAGCTTCAAATTGCTCTCGTCAATGAGGATGAGCAGATTGGGACCCGTGTTTCTGAAAGTGTTGAACAAGAACTACCATTTAAACTTCAGACATTTAGCTCATTGGATCAGGCTAATGAGGCGATGAACAATCGAAATGTCGATATGGTCGTACATATACCTAAAGATTTTTCACAACAGATGCAGAGTGATGCTACCCCGTCTATTAATTATTATATTAATCAGGCCAATGCAACAATAGCAAAACAAACGATGGAAGGAGTCTCGAAAGAATTAACAGGCAAAGTTAATGAATCGTTGTACCTGTATAAGCAGGAGAACATGATGCCAATTCTAAATGAAAGAATTAAGCAAGCTGTACCAATGGAAGATACGGCTCTTCAAATCAGCCATGCAATGGAAGAAGTGATTCAATCGATGTCTGTTACAGTAGTTGATGGGCAATTGGAGAAAACCAATCATGTCGAAGGATTTGCTGCTACGATGGTTCCGATGATGATCGTCCTTTCTTCCTTTGTGGGTGCGATGATTATGAGTTTACAATTACACGGTTCAGCGGTAGTGGTTGCTAAGCAATGTTCAAAAGCATCTGTATTTATCGCAAGACAGCTTATTAATGGAAGTGTCTCCGTTATTTTAGCGCTGATTACGCTAGGCTTTCTTGGTTTATTTCAGATGGAAACACAAACGTCGTTCTTTGAAAGCTGGTTGTTTCAAGCCTTGAGCTTCTTCTCCTTTTTAAGTTTGACGCAAATGTTTATCATTCTCTTTGGAAATGGAGGGATGCTTTTTAATATTCTGTCTTTATCATTACAACTAGTTACCTCAGGCGTAATTGTACCGAGAGCTATTCTATCGGAATTTTACCAATCACTGGGGAGCTGGTTTCCTGCAACCTATGTGTCTGATGGTTATTATACGATTATCTTTGGGGGTGGAGCATTAGGCAAGGATATGCTGATACTCTTACTTATGATTGTAAGCACGATCGGAATTGCGGCGCTTCGTGTGGCTATCGCTAGGAAGGCGCAGGTTCAAGCTCAAGCCCAGGTTCAGAGCGCCTGACATTTAGTGGGGGTAATGTGTTAAATTACAGACTTTCTGAATGTACAACTTCTAGTATTATAATAGTAGCGATAGTTGCTCCTTCTAATGAATGGTTGATTAACAACCTTTTTTAGAGGGAGTTTCTTCACGATTTTGGAGGGGTTATGGAACCTCGTTTTGTAAGCTGCTGGTTTTTCACTGTTCATACGTTTACAGTTCAGAAGGGGGAGATGTGTATGAAATCGTTTATTTGCCCACGCTGCGGGGCGGACTTAATTGAAGATGCTTCAGAGGATATACAAGAAACAAAGGCTGGTAGGTTCGTGGTTGATGCGTTTCCTGCTATTGTTTGCCGAGCTGAGTGTGGGTATATGGTGCCTGTGGATCTGACTCCGAAAGTGATTGCACAACAAGGAGAGGACCGCTTGCTGTTGTTATATCCGAATGAGCAGGGACGGATATTAGAACTGCGGGACTCGGTCATCTGGCCCCCTCTTCAAGTAGACTCGTTACTCGCTCGAGGATACTGGGAGGAGTATGTCGGAAATCATAATGTAGAGAGACTCCTTGAAAATGCTCGGGATATTCACGCGGAGTGTAGCGACCCACCAAATTTATTTCAATTTGCAACGAGTGAATTGTCACAGGATGCTTTTCTATGTTGGTTGATGTTGTGGGGTGAACCAAGACATCGTTCGCTCGATCGACCCCTACATGAGGCGGCCGTTGAGTTCATTTCAACCATCTTTATAAATCATAACGTTCCAGTTCCTTTGGTGAGGGAAATTGAGATTAAACGTCAATTCAAATCTCTTGATATTTTAGCGGTTATCAATAATACATATGCCATTTTAATAGAAGATAAAACGTACACAAAAGACCATTCAAATCAGCTCACGCGCTACCGGGATGCAGTAAAAAAGGTGTATCCCAATCTTATTCAATTACCGGTATATTATAAAATTGCTGACCAAAGTCATTATCGTCCGATTAACGAAGCCGGTTTTCTTCCTTTTAAGCGGGATATGATGCTCTGCATATTAAAGGCAGGTAAAGAACGGGGTGTTGAAAATACAATTTATCTAGATTACTATCATCATTTAAAAAAGATTGACGATTCAATCGTTGCTTACCGTACAAAACCTCTAGTAGATTGGGACGATTACGCATGGCAAGGATTTTATCGGGAGATTCAAAAGGAATTAGAGGGAGATTGGGGCTATGTTGCGAATCCGTCGGGTGGCTTCTGGGGTTTTTGGTGGACAGCGAAGAATCTCCAAAAATACTATATGCAACTTGAACACAAAAGACTATGTGTAAAAGTTAGCGTAGAAGAAGGCGAAGACAAGAAACAACTTCGAACAACGACGATGAGAGATGTTTTGCAGCTATCTGAACAACAAAATCTTCAGTTACAGAAGCCGTCAAAAATGGGTAGCGGTAAAACGATGACTATTGCAGAGCGCACGGATTACCTTCAAACGAACGTGAATGGAACCGTTGATATCAAGAGAACGATTGAAGAGTTGAAGAGGTACTGAGTGGGGTTTGATTTTTCAACTAAATGTAAAGTTATATATTAAACCCTTTTAAGGTGTTAATATAAATATAAGATTATATGAAGCAAAGGACCATGAAGGGAGAGATGGTATGGAAAAGAAATGGAACGTAGCCATTGATTCTCTTTCTCGAATTTCTGTTTTTTCGAGTCCTAACAATGAACCTGTAACCATAAGCGGTACCTCGGATGATTTGAAATGTATTGGTGTGGGGACAGATGCAGCGGTATTTCAATCCCTCTCCGTACCAGAGTATGCATTTAAACTGTATGCAGAGGACAAAGCATCAAAAGTAAAAGTGGAGGAAAGTATATATCACCTATTAGGGCAGTCCCCGTTCTTTCCTACATGTTTTGATGCGTATGATAGATGCCTAGTTTTAAGTTATGAGGAAGGAGCCACTTTCTTTGATTGCCTTCTCCAAGGTATCCATATTCCAAAGCAAGCTATAAAGGATGTCGAGGATGCACGGAAATATGTATGTGAAAAGGGGTTAAACCCACGCGATATCCATTTAAAAAATATATTACTTCAAAACGGAAGAGCAAAAATAATTGATGTTTCGGAATATATCCAGCCGGGAAATGATTACCGGTGGGAGCATTTGAAAAAGGCGTATGATGAGTATTATCATTTAATTGACGGGAAATCTATTCCTTTTTGGGTATTAGAAACGGTCCGAAAGTGGTATAACCAGTGGAATAAGTATTTTTCTTCATATGAGGAGTTTACGAAATTTATTTTGAAGCTTTTTACGTTTAAGAAGTAGGTAGACTATATTCCGTTAAGCCCTAAGCAATCACGCTTGTTCATCCAAGTCTAGTTGTTTAGGGCTTTTTATGTACTTTACTTCGTAACAATGAACGCCTTCTTTCAATGAATATTGTGTCGTCTTGTTAATAATTTTTTAGAATGGGGTATGAAAAGGAGAAGAGGAGCTTTCTATTTCATCTTCTATTGTCGAGAATTTTGAATTATTATACGTTTTACTATTTTGAAGGGAGAGATTTCTATGCATACAGTAGCGAACAGAGCCCCCGAACAAAAGAAGCTTGTTGAATTGCTTCTTGCGATTAAGTCATATGAAAATACGTCCTGCCAAACGAATGAATTGGTAACCTATATTGAAGAGGAACTCAAGCAATTTATGGAAGAAGGTACTGAAAAAGTGAAAAACAAACCTTTATAGGACCTACTAGAATCGGCAATGGCCCCGATTGTCTCGCGCCCGCATGAGAAACCCGCTCATAGCGGGTTTAAAACAAAACGACTTGCTCACTCATTGCTTGGTATCGTTCCTCAGCTGTTTTTAGAACACTCGTTCAAAAAACCAATACAATCCAAAGAGGCTAATAATCGTTGAAACACCAACAATGATTTGCGGCTGCCAGCGAATTTTTGAAATGTATAAGATAAGGGGCAATAAGACCATTAACACAACAATTTGCCCAATTTCTACACCGAGGTTAAAGGAGAGGAGGGGGATAATAAAATCGCTTCCTAACTTTCCACTTAATATTTCTGCAAAGCCAAACCCGTGGATAAGCCCGAATACTAATGAGATAAGCCAGCGCCATTTGAATGTCCTTGCGCGAATATTCTCAACAGCCACGTAGACAATGCTTAGGGCAATTAAAGGTTCGATAATGGCGCTAGGAATAAGGACCAGTTCCAGTGCTGCTAACGCTAGTGTAATACTATGGCCAGCAGTAAAAGCAGTCAACACCTTGATATAATCACGGAAGCTTCCCCTTGCAAGCAGAAGCCCAAAAATAAAGAGCAAGTGGTCAATACCTGCCCAAATATGTTCCATTCCCATGATAGTATAATCCCAAAAATCAAGAACCTCACCGCCATGGAACTCACTGTTTTCAACATTAGTTGTTCCTTGAAAGGTTTGATTATCTTTCGTTAACAACTGCTCAACAGTATAATCACCCCTGGCAACGGTCAAGAAGTTTTGATGGTTATCATCAATTCCATTAAAGAAAACATGATAATTAATTTGGTATTCCTCAATTGGTTGATCGAATTGATAGTCCAATTCAATATGGAACATCGAAAAATTAAAGCGTTCTGTTAATTCGACTTCCTTAACCGTTACACTTCCTTCTACGCCATTATTTCTCACCGATAATTGATTGACTACAAGTTGTTCTATCGCTGATGTCGATTCTGAGACTTCCCCTGCATCCATCTGTCCATCGGAATTTTTATCAATATTTAGTAAACCCCCAACAAGATCCGACAATAAGAACAAATCATACTTCACATGTTTTTCTTCTATCGTCACATCCGAATACCCGATTGAACCCATATGTGCGTTTGCTACTGGAGTATGAAAAAACAATAATGACAAAAACAAAACTAAACAAATATGAATAATGCTCTGTTTTCTACGGTACATAGAATTTGCTCCTTCTTTGGTTCGCTAAGAATAGTGTCGGTACCTGTCTAACTTTAAAGAAAAATTGTTAAGTCCTTATTAAAATGGAGTAAAGAAGTGTTAATTTTTATTTTTAATAGACGAGAAATATAAGATTTATTTTACATGAATTTCAAATTCACTTAACAAAACAGCTGTAGCATTGTAGAAGAATGTTGAATTATAAAATAAAACAGGAGGTTAACATGAGTATTCAAAAAGTAAGAAAAAAAGCAAGGAAATTACTATTGTTTGTTTGTACGTTCTCCATTATCTTCTCAAATTTAAGTTTAGCGTTTCCTGCTCAAACAATTTTTGCAGAGGACGTTGATTCTACTCAAGAAACAGAAAGTGATACTCTTGCTGATGGGATAGAACAAGGATCAGACGAAGAGGATTTTAATAGCCTTCCACCGTTATTGATTACGGAAGTATCTCCAAATTCAAAGGGCGGAGGGACCGACTATTACGAGTACTTTGAACTCTATAATAATACGAATCAACCATTATCTTTAACACAGTACTCATTTACATATCTTTATACAGACACGGGAAAAGAATTACAATTTCAACTACCTGTGACGACGATGGCTCCCCAAGAAACCCTTGTATTTTGGTTTAATGTTGGTGATCTTGATTTAACTGAATTTAATCAAAACTTTGATCTTGATTTACCAAGGGAGCAAGTTGTCGAATTTAAGGATGTTTTCCCTGGTTTTGCGAACGGAGGAAACCGTGCTCTTGTTATTAACGATTATGAAGGGACAGAAATTAACTATGCTACTTATTTAGGAACGGATAATGATAATACAGGAGCAGGGATTGAGTACAAATATCCAAAGTCAGGAACAAAAATGGACAAGCTTCATGGGCTAGCTGCTCCAACCCCGGGAACAATTGATGCTGTTCAAGTTCCCACAAAACCTATTACAATGCCAGGTCCTTCAAAAGACACAGAAGCACCAGAAATTATCCATATACCTATTACCAACGGTGAGGCGTTTTCTCCGTTAATAGTGGAAGCGACAATCAAGGATGACAAAGCAGTCCCAGTAGCAACACTTTATTATAAAGAAGAAGGCACTGAGGATTTCACAGCGATTTCAATGAGTGTAACATCCGAAGAACCGCACACCTATTCTGCTGAAGTTCCTGGTACCGATGTCCATTCGAACCTCGTTTATTATCTTGAAGCAACAGATGGGATCAACGAGACAAAAACAGAAGAGTATACAATTGCGGTTATGACAGAGGATATCGATTATGACAAAGTTCCAAAGTTTCTTGTGACAGAGATTGTACCAGATTCGACAAATGTAGGCTCTGCAGATGGATATGAGTTTGTTGAAATCTATAACAATACAAATAAGGATATCAATTTTAAAGATTATAAAATTAATTACCGATATGGATCAGATCCGGCATCAGATGTTGTATGGGCGTCGGTACCAGATGATGTTGTGGTCCCTTCTAAAGAAACACTCGTATTTTGGATTATTAATTCGCAAAATGGTGAGCAAACCGTTGCTGATTTTAATGGGAATTACGGAGTAAACTTAGTTGAAAATGAGGATATTGTTCGAATTTACAGTGCAGGTATGGCAAACGCCGCCATGCGTGGTCTCATCGTTGCGACCAATGCAAAAAAAGAAATTGCCGTCTCATACTACCAAGACGCTCCAAACGTTGATGATACGCAACCCAATAAAGGGATTATTTATAAGTATCCAATAGATGGATCGACAAAGCTTATTAAGGTAAGTGGTGGAATTGAAGCGGCTACCCCAGGGGCGGTCGAACCATTCCAAGTGCCGAAACAAGTTGTTCAAACCGAGGATGACACAATTAATCCTACTATTGAAAATATGACAAATGTGACAGAAGTAAACCAATCAGAAAATATAAAAATTGCAGCAAAAGCATCAGATGATATAGAGGTAAAAACAGTACGCTTATTTTATCGTATGGATAATCAATCGAACTACATTGAAGCCGTTTTGCCAAAAGGGGCTAGTGAGTATCAACATACGATTTATTCAGCAGAAATCATCGGCAAGGACTATGTAGACTATTACTTTGTCGTTTCGGATGGGACGAATGAGGTAACAAGTGATACCTATAGAATCGGGGTGAACAGTAATCTCGACGATTCAACGCTTCGGTTAAATGTGAAAAATGGTCATATCCTTGCTGGAGAAAAAGTAATAAAAGGAACCTCTCAAACTGATTCCCCTGAAAATGTAAAATTGTTTATTGGTGAATCAGAAGTTACTGAAAACACGTACAATTCAGTTGAACATACGGCTTATTTTGCCTATGAAGTGAGTGGGATTAATACCTTTTTCCAAAACGGGATCACAATGGGAGATGAGATTTTACACATCTTTGATAAGGGTATGTCAGAATGGGAAACGATTACGATACCAATTGAAGCAGATCGACTTGAATTAGGTGACAATGTGATTACAGTACGTGCCGGAAATAAAGCATCGCCGTTTCAATTAGAGGAATCTGAGGAAAATCGTGATGATTATAATTTGCGGAATGTACGCTTAGTCTTATCGGATGGCACGATTTTAAGAGATCAGTCTAAAAGTGATCCTAACCAAGTTTTTGATATGGGAGATGACGGGACCTATCGACCTTTTGAACATTTTACGTTTGCGGTTTCAGAAGACCATGCTAACTCAAAAACATACAAATGGGATACAACCAATGTCTCTGATGGCGAACATATTGTAAAGGTTCAGGATGCGGATGAAGAATTACATTCAACTGTATTGGTAGATAATACAGCTCCTATTATTGAAACCAATGTAGAAGAAGGAAAAGAGTACAAAGGCGAGTTTACTATTACGGTAGAAGCGACCGATACAAGTACGGTTGTCAAACAGGTTCAAGTGATGCTAGATGATGAAGAAATTTCAATACCTTATCAAACATCGTCTTCCCAGCTTTCACCTGGTGAGCACAACTTAACAGTCATTGCGACAGATACCGTTGGAAACAAGGCAGAAGTAACGGTGTCCTTCGCTGTTGTCAATGAAAATCCAAACAAGCCAGTGCTTGTTTCACCAACAAACGGGGATTCTGTAAAGGGTCATCCAAACTTAAAGGTAAACGTTACCGATCCGACAGATGATGATTTGCTTGTTACGTATTACCAAGGTTTTAACTATAATGCAAGTCGACTTGAAAACGTGAAAGCTTTTAAAAATTCTACTGATGTTGAACCACCACAAACTATGGTTCCTGAAGGAGAAGAGTCATTTAGTGCTGATGATATTGCACGCGTTTCCGAAATAGATGGAGACTATTTGACAACTGATTCAACAACGCAATTTCCTTACCATCGTTTTGATGTCACGATTGATGATAGGGTCGATGAAGATGACCGCATTGAATTAGTCTGGAGCGGTAAATCATTAGAAGGTAGAAAGGTTTCCATGTATGCATGGAATCATCAAATGAATAAGTGGTCGTTAGTGGATTACAAAATTGCAGGAACCTTGGATTTTAACTTAACAGCAGAGGTTGAAGTTCGTGATTTTCTCAAAGATTCTAAAATTAATGTGTTAATTCAAGATGAAATTCCAAGTTCACCAGATGAGTATGATTATACATTTGCATGGATGTCAGACACTCAATACTATGCTGAAAGCTACCCACATATTTTTGAGAGACAAACAGAGTGGATTGCTGATATGAAAGAGGAAATGAAAATTAAATATGTTTTCCATACAGGAGATTTAGTTGATAAATACTATCAAGTATACCAATGGGAGCGTGCTGATGAGTATATGCAAACACTTGCCGACAATGATATTCCGTATGGTGTATTGGCAGGGAATCATGATGTTGATTATGTGAATGATGATTACACAGAATATTATAAGTGGTTTGGTGCAGACAGGTTTGAAAATGAATCATACTATGGTGGTTCGTATAAAAATAACCGAGGTCATTACGACTTAATTTCTGAAAAGGGTAATGACTATATAATGATGTATATGGGATGGGGCATTACCGATGAAGACATACAATGGATGAGTGATGTCTTAAAGGAATATCCAGATCGCTTAGCTATTTTAAGCTTCCATGAGTATTTATTAGTTTCAGGAAATCGCAGCCCCTTAGGTAATAAGATTTATAACCAAATCGTTGAACCGCATGCAAACGTGGTCGCTGTTCTTAGTGGTCACTATCATGATGCGGAGACATTAATAGATGAAATTGATGATAATGGTGATGGTGATGCCGATCGTCAAGTCTATCAAATGCTTGCTGACTATCAGGGCGGACCTGAGGGTGGTCAAGGATACTTGCGATTGCTTCATTTCGACCAAGATAATAATAAAATTAATGTTAATACGTATTCACCATATTTAGATGATTATAATTACTATAATTCAGACGAGTATCCTGGAAAAGATGAGTTTTCTATTGAATTAGACCTTCAAGTCAAAGAAAAACAAGTTGCAACAGACTACTTCGCTGTTAACATTTACACAAATACAGAAATTGGTAAAGTGGAAAACGTGCAAAGCGGAAGTGATACTGATCTTGAGTGGAACGGTCTTTCCAACAATCAGCTTTATTCTTGGTACGTCGTAGCACAAGACGACTTTACAGGGAGAACGGTATCCGACATTTGGACATTTACAAAAGGCATGGATAGTAAACCTAATCCTTCTCCATCAAATCCAAGCCCGCAGCCAAATCCTACACCAGACCCGGGAGTACAACCAGGTCAAGTCATAGTTGATAACGATGCCGTTCTAGTAGAGCGTGAGACAACAGCGGATGGAAAAACAAAGGTAACAACAACAGTAAACAAAGATCGATTCACCGAAATGTTGAAGAAACAAGACGGAGTTGAACGCGTGACAGTTAACATCGAAAAGAAAGCCGGAGAGGTAGGGGAAGTGAAAATTCCAGCCTCAATCGTAAAGCTTCTTACTGAAAAGAATAAACAAGCTGTGTTTGAAATTACTTCAAGGGACGGAATATATCGCTTCCCAGCTTCTGAAATTAACAGCGAAGCACTCGCAACAGAACTTGGTGCTGACGCAGATAATGTGATGATTTCCATTTTCGTCAATGTAGTAGAAGGATCAGAAGTTATTGCGCAGAGCACGAGTGAGAAAATTGTTTCAGAATTTGTTGAGTTCAAGATTCTTGCAAGTGCAGGGGATAAAGAGATTGAACTTGATCACTTTAATTCACATGTTGAACGTGAGATTTTAACAAAGGATGTAAATTCGAATCGTGCAACGGTGATGAAGCTTGAAGCTGATGGTCGTTATACATCCGTTCCAACACTATTCTCTAAAAAGGTTGCCACATTCAAGAGCATGTCCAATGGCATATTCGTGGTTGTTGAAAGGGAAGTCAGTTTTACTGATTTACAGGCAACCTTCTGGGCAAAGGAACACTTTGATAAGCTAGCATCGAAGCAAATTTTTCAAGGTAGCAACGGAAAGGTAATGCCAAATCAAGCAACAACTCGGATTAACTTAGCTGTGTTGATATCAAGAAGCCTTGGTTTAGAAGCAAGAAGTGAATATAACGGAAAATTCACAGATGTTAAAGGCGACGAATGGTTTATGTCTGAGCTAGAAGCAGTTGTAGAAGCCGGTATTATTACCGGTAAAGAGAATGGCAGCTTCGATCCTTATGCTGTTGTCACTCGTGAGCAAGCAGCTGCGATGATTTCTCGTGCTATGAAGTATGTCGAGTTTAAAGAAAGTAAGCTTGATAAATCGAAGCAAGCAAAGGCATTTGAAGATTATTCGCGCATCAGTGTCTATGCACAATCTGATGTCAATCAACTGTTGCAAGCAGGGATTATCGATGCGCACGCAAGCTTTAATCCGAAACAATCAACCACACGTGCCCAAATGGCAAAAATGATCGATGAGTTTTTACAAGTTGTTGAGATGTCGAACTAATGTCAGTTCTAAAGGCATGCAGTCTAAGAGAAGGAAATTGAAAATACCAGCAGTAGATTTTTAATAATCTACTGCTGGTATTTTATTTGTAAATTATTTTTGTAATTGTTAACCAAATTTAGCATTAACATCATAAATCCTCAATGTTCAGTTCATACTCTCCCTTTACTATTAAAAGTTGAAGATAACTTTTAGGAGGAGAACAATGAGAAATCACAAGTTTAAAAGATTTTTAAGTTTAGTACTAATTTTTACTCTTCTTGTCTCAAACTTCACTTCGGTATTTTCCACTACGGTTAAGGCAGAAGAGGCTGTTATTTCTGTAAATGATGCCATTGCCAATAATACGGGTACCGCGACAGTAGAAGGTTATATCGTTGGCACAATGACAAATGATTTGGAACCACCTTTCTTAGCTAATACGAATTTAATTATCGCTGATTCGCCTGATGAAACCGATAGTTTGAAGCTATTACCCGTCCAGCTTCCAAATAACTCAATTCGAACTGAGTTAAATCTAGTTGATAATCCTAGTAACTACCAGGCTAAGGTTCAACTAACAGGAAGTTTAGAAGCATACTTTAGTAAGCCGGGATTAAAAAGTCTATCCTCTTATACCATCATTGAAGGTGGACAAGATAATAACCCACCACCTGACCCGGAACTTACAACAATAGCAGAAGCTCGTCAACAAAGTAAGGGTTCTAAGGTTATTGTTCAAGGTGTAGTCATCGCTGATAATGCAGCGATAGGTGGTGGGAAACTTTCCACCTATATTCAAGACGGCACAGCTGGAATTAATCTATATTCTACTAATACTGAAGTTCCTAATTTGGTAGAAGGACAAAAAGTTGAAGTGAGAGGGGAACTTGCTGAGTACAACGGTCTTTTAGAAGTAGTTCCCGCTACGAATGGCATACAAATTATCGAAGAAAATATAAGTCTACCAATTCCACAGTCTATAACCATTGCTGATTTGCAAGACGCATCAACAGTTGAACCATTAGAAGGTTCACTTGTAAACGTCTCAGGTTTTGTTCAAAGTGTTCCAAACAGTCCAGCTGGTGGAGGCTACAATGTTACCTTTATCGATGCTGAACTTAATAGTACAACCTTACGTGTCATGGAAGAAACAGATGCGATTGGTTCCTTGGAAGAGGGAAAATGGTATGATGTCACGGCTGTTCTTAGCCAATATACTTCCTATCAAATACTTCCTCGTAAAGCCACGGATATTCATTTATCAGCTGAACAACCCGATGCCCCATCAGCTGCTGGAGAATACACGTCAACCGTAGCGAGCGTGACCGATGGTGACACCATTAAACTTCAGACACCAGTCCTCGGTGCAACGAACGTCCGTTACCTAAATATCGATACCGCAGAAACATATTATAATGGAACGACTGAGGCAGATAAAAGCCAGAAGTACCACGGTGAAGCTGCAAAAGACTATATGAATACATTATTAAAAGCTGGAGACGAAATTACGCTAAAGGTTGGCGAAGAAGCGACCGATGCATATGGACGACTTTTAGCTCAGGTTATCCGCAAGTCAGATGGATTGAATACAAATCTTGAAATGGTCAAAGCGGGTTATGCGACGACGTACTTTATTTGGCCGGTTGGAGATGGGGAAGATTACGACCAATTTCAAGCGACTGTGAAGAAAGCAAAAGAGGAAGAATTAGGAATATGGAATCCGGAAACCCCTTTGGCGGAACTCCCCTTTGTTTTCCGCGCACGAGAGCAAGGGAAGGGACTCTTACGGTTTGTGGGAAATTCCGACACCAAACAGTATGTTCATCCTGAAAATTGGGCTGATGTACCAGTTGAAAAACGTGTCTTCTTTGCTAGTGAAATCGAAGCAGAAACGAATGGGTATTCTTCGATTGTAGAAGAAAAGGATTTTGTCTCTGTCCAGTTGCTAAGTTTAAATGATTTACATGGGAAAATTGACCAGACCTACTCAATATCAGAGCCAGCAATTGCCAACTCTGGTCGTGTGGACTATGTCGCAGCCTACCTGAAGGAACGTGAGGCAACAAACCCCAATACATTTATTGTTCATGCGGGTGACATGATTGGTGGAAGCTCACCAGTTGCAGCCTTGCTTCAAGATGAGCCTGTTGTAGAGATAATGGAAGCTATTGGTTTTGACTTTGGTACAGTAGGCAATCACGAGTTTGATGAAGGAACTGAAGAATTTTTACGTATGGTACAGGGTGGAGATCATCCAGAAGGCAAGGGAACACACGATTATGACGGTATGAATTTTTCAAACCTTTGTGCAAACTGTGAATACAAGAACACAGGTGAGCTTATACTTCCTGCGTATGAAGTAACCGAAGTAGAGGGTCAAAAGGTTGCTTTTATTGGAGTGACCACTCCTGCTACGGCTGATATGGTTATTCCTGAAGGGATTGCAGATATTCGCTTTACTAATCCAGTGCAAGCGGTAAACCAAGCAGTTTCTGAATTAAAAGCTGATGGGGTGAAGGCGATTATCGTTCTATCCCACCTTCCTGCGGAACAAAGTGGAGAAACCGCGATAGGAGATGCTGCAGAATTAGCAAAAAATATAGATGATGAAGTTGATGTCATCTTTACTGGACATAATCATATGGTTGTTGATGCAGTTGTAGATAATAAGTTAATTGTCCAAGCCTACGAATACGGCAAAGCTTTTGCCGATGTCGATCTTGAAATCGACCCTGCAACGGGTGATATTGTCAAAAAGGCAGCTGAAATTGTCTATGCAGATCAAAATGAAATGGAGCCAGATCCTGAAGTTGCGGCCATTTTAGCTAAGTATCTTGAACAAGTTGCACCCATCTTAAATGAGGTAGTGGGAGAAGCAGAAATTGAGATGATGGGTGACTATTCAAATGATGGGGATACACCGCTTGGCAATCTCTTAGCAGATGGGATGAAGTGGGCAATGGATAGTGATTTTGCTTTGATGAATGGCGGAGGAATACGCGATAATCTTGATGCTGGTCCAATTACGTATGATGACTTATTCAATATTCAACCGTTCAATAATGTTTTAGTTAAACTAGAGATTACAGGGGCAGATTTGGAAACAATTATGAATGCTCAAATCTCACCCGGATATGGACCAGATTATAGCATTGCTGGGTTCAGCTATACGTGGGACTCTGCAACACTTAAAGTAGTCGATATCCTTTTACCTGATGGAACACCTATTGATAAAGAGGCCACGTATACCGTGACAACCAATAATTTTATGGCAACAGCCACTGGTGCTAAGTATCTACCTATTAGCCAGCTTGGGAAAAATATGGTTACCGGGCCGGAGGATTTAGAAGCAACAGTCGCGTTCATTCAATCATTTACAGAACCTATTTCTTACACAAAAGATAACCGTATTCTGGAGGTAGAAGGACAACCTTCTGAAGATTTAGGGGTTGTAACAATTGCCAAAGCACGCGAGGCGGAAACAAATGCTGAAGTAACAATTGAAGGAATTGTCACGTCAGTTCCCGGAGCTTGGGGTGGAGCGGGTTTCTATCTCCAAGATACAACGGCTGGAACGTATGTCTTCCAATCTAGTAATAAAAATGATTTAAAAATGGGAGATAACGTCCGTATAACAGGTAAAACGGCTATATATAATGACGAGTTTCAAATCTCAAATCTTTCTAGTATTGAGGTCATTGGTGAAGGCACCATGCCAACCTCCCTCCATGTTTCTCCAGGCGAAGTAGGTAAAGAGATAGAAGGTCAAATCGTCGCTATGGAAGAGGTGACAATTTCGGAATTAGAGAGTGTTAACACGTATGGGACATTTGAGTTTATTGCCACAAAAGGGGCAGATTCTGTATTGGTACGGGTAGATAATCGCACCGGACTAATGTTTAGCAACTTCGCATTTGAAAATGGAGATGTTGTTGAAGTGACAGGTATTGTAGCTGAGTACAATGGCGTGATGCAGCTAAAGCCGAGAATGATAGAAGATATTGTCGCAGTTGAGGAACCAGTAGCACCAACTGTTACTTTTACTAGTGATACGGTTTTCACTTATGAAGGTCAAAATTCGGTGGAAGTTCTTGTATCAATGAAGGATGTAAAGGATATTTACGCATTTGGCTTTACATTAAACTACGATCATAAATCTCTAGAACTCGTGGATGTAGAAGAGTTAATGGATTCACTAGAAGGTGTAGAAACATCTCATTCTCCTCCGGGAGTTAAAGAGTTGATTTATGCAAGTCTTGGTGAAAAAAATGGAATCAATGATAACCAAGATGTACTCAGACTAACATTTAAAGTTTTAACACCAGCAAAACCTAATTATCAAATGATGGTATCAAACCTTGAACTAGGCAATAGTCATGGTGATGTTATTGATTTTGAAGCGATTGGCGTTGGGATTCACGTTATATCAGGTGATTTGAATGGCAATGGAAGATATGATATTGGTGATTTTGCGCAACTTGCTAGCCGCTACGCGAAAACAAAGGATCGTGATGATTGGGCATCAGCAAAAATGGCAGATGTTAACGTAGACGGTCAAGTCGATTTATTAGATTTTGTTATTATTGCTAGATTGCTGACTTCAAAGGAAAGTCAAAAGTAAGTAAATGAAGGAATAAGAGGATGCTCCATCCTCTTATTCTATTTGGAGGATTTAAGGTATGTTTTTGAAAAGGATATTAGTGTTAACAATGATTGGTATTTTTCTTCTGAGTCATCTATCACCTACAAGTTCCCAAGCAGAAGAAACACCGTCTTTTGATATGAACGTTACACCCACAGTGTACAACGGTGAAACGGTATCTATTAACATCAAGGGTGAGGGTATCACCAATTTGTTTGCTTATGAGATTCTCTTTCACTACGATCCAAACAAGTTAGCCGTTAATGAGATAAAAACGGCTATCCCAGGATTACCAATTAAACTAATCGATGAAAATAAGGGAGTAATAAATTTTAGTTTTTCGAAACTGGGTGACTCTGCAGAGGAAAATGGCAAGGTCACGCTAGCGACCTTCGATTTCAAAGCGATAGATTTAGGTGAGTCAGCTGTAGAGTTGAAATCGGTCCGGATTGTAAGTAGAGATTTATCCTCCGATGAAACGTATGAAGTAAATCTAGAAAAGCAGATCATTATTAATGAAAAGACTGGAACCCCAAGTCCTCCAGGAGAAACACCAGAACCCGAAGAGGGGACATCAGAAAATGAGTTAATTGTTAACAATGATGCAGTGGCGATAGTGAAAACAAAAACCGAGGCTGGTAAAAATAAAGTAGTTGTCAGCGTCGACCATAAGAAAATAGAAGAGGCTTTAAAAAATCGTGATAAGGTGGACAGGCTATTTGTAAAAGTGGATAAATCGAGCAAAGACGAGGTTGTGGAAGTTAAACTACCTTTGGATTTGGTGACAGCGATTAAAGATAAAAACAACGGCGCTGTTATTGAAATTCAAACAGAGGAAGCATCATACTTTTTAAGTGTTAATGAATTAAATGTTGAGGAGATAGCTTCGCAACTAGGTGCACTACATAAAGATATTGAAATAAGTGTACAACTATTTGTTGGGGAGGATACAGCGAACGTAGTAACGGAAAATAATTTAAAAGCCGCTTCTGATATTATCGAATTCAAGGTAGAGGCTATTTCTAGTGATGAAAGGATAGAAATTAATAATTTCTCAGCTTATGTAGAACGAACGATTATGGGTGAAACTGATTTTAATCCAGAAACCTCGATCGCTGTACGCTTAAATGAGGATGGAACCTTTACGGCCATTCCGACGATATTTAAAGGGAAGCAAGCAACATTGAAAAGCCGATCAAACAGTAAGTATATGGTTGTTGAAAACAACGGTGTGTTCTTTTCTGATATTCCTTCTGAACACTGGGCGAAGGGGTATATTGAAAAATTAGCGTCTAAGTATGTGATTAAAGGAAAAAACAGTAGTGAATACGCCCCAAATGATTATACAACTCGTGCTGAGTTTGCGGTTCTATTAGCCAGGTCACTTAGCTTAACCACAACAACTAGCCATAACAAGATGTTTAAAGATGTAGATGGAACAGAGTGGTTTAACGAAAAGGGTGAACTTGTAGCAGTAGTTGAATCCGGAATTGTTCAAGGTAAGGAAGACGGTACATTTGCTCCAAACGAGTATATTACTCGTGCTCAGGCAGCTGCAATGATTAGCCGGGCGTTACACTACACTTCATTTCCTCCAACAAAATTAGACTACTCAAAAACGATACATAGCTATAAGGACAGTAGACAAATTGCTGAGTGGGCTAGCAAAGACGTAGAAAGAGTTCTTCAAGCGGGCATTATGACAGGTGATGAAAAATCACATTTTAACCCATCCGAGTATACCAAGCGCGATCAGGTTGCGAAAATTATTCATAACACCTTACAATTTATCGAGCTAATGAACTAAAGGAGGTTGTTCACTAAGGGGACTAACCGTCTTCTAAAAAGATAAGATAAAATGTTTGATACGATTCTAGGAAGAGCAATGGCTCCGCTCGTCGCGTTTATGGGGTAACAAAAAAGCACTCTATTTAGAGTGCTTCAAATTTCCTAATCTTCTCTTTATGGTATTGCATCTTTCGATTGAATTCTTCTTTCATTTCTTCATCTAAACAATCAAGAAAGGCCATAACATTTAAGCGATACCTAATAGAGTGCCATTTCAGCTTCAAGTGTTTAAGCATTTTTAAAACCTCCTCTGATTAAACCGTACGGAGGACCCGTTTCGGTAACTGGCTGGCATAGCAAAGCTGAAGCCCCTATAGTTTTGCGTCACCGCTTTTCAGTGGTTTTGCCCTATTGTACGATATGGTTAATTACCATTTTCCCTAAAAATCGCCAATTTTTACAGTGTCATTGTACTTATTTAATCAATCATGAAGGGGTTAAATATACCTACTTTCAAAAACATTAACGGGGAAATTACCTCTATTGACGTAGCTAATCCTTTAAAACAGGCGATGCTGCACTAGTAGGGCAAATATTCCGGTATGAAGTGTTAGTAAACTATATGTGTAAGCGCTTGCGTTTAGACTTTTTTTAATTAGTAATTGGTAATTAGAACCACTTCTTTTCAAAGAATTGTATATCTTATTTAAGTGTATTTGTGATTCATGAGAGCATTCATGAATCACAAATATGTTTAAGTAATAGCACTATTTTTAATTGGATGTTAAATAGTTCACCAGATATTCTGCCCAAATCGTATGACCAGCTGAATTGGGTCTACCGTTATCTAAGTATTTCTCTAGTTTCTTGTCCTCGCTTGGGGAAGGCCAGGCCTCCCAGTGATTTGCATAGTCATAACCTTCCGCTTTTGCGAAGTTGGCTAAATCCTCTGTTTTCTTTACGTAATAGTCAGCTTCGACGAGAGGGTTTGCTGGCATGATAATAATGTCTGTTTCAGGTAATTCCTTTTTAAGGGTTGTTAGAATTTGTTTAATGTTGCTGAGTGAATCTTCAATCGTGACGACACCCGCATCATTTAGAATAAAGGGCTCCACCAGCAATATATCTGGTTTGCTTTCAATAACGGTATCTACGTGGTCAGAATAGAGAATATCACTTGAAGGATTTCGTGCGACATCTATGATTGTTGCCGTGATTTCTTGATGATTAAGACGGGACTTCAGCTCTGCTGTAACGAGAGATGGCCAGTTTTTATCTGGTTGTGCTTCATTAAGCAAGGAAGCCGATCCGAAGAAACTTAGATTTATGGCTTCAGTGTCTTGCTTTTTTTCTACCCACTCCTGTAGTACACCAGTCACCTCGCTCACAGGTTCCATGTTCTCAGAAGGAGGCAACTCTTTTGGAACCTCATCCTCAGGTTCACTTATTGATTCGATAGGTTCTGAAGTTGGAGAAAGCGCCGTATGTTCTTCTTTTGCTGCTTGTGCTATTGTCGCTAACTTGTCTTTGTAGTGAAAATGTCCAAAGGTTAAAAAGATAAGACAGCAGCTTAGGAAACAAATGGAGAGGATGTTCTTCAATAATGACAGCCACCTTTCTGTAGGAAGAAATGTTCTTCAATTAGGTAATTCCATTTGGAGAAGTAGGAATCCTTTAATTTGTTTAAATTTTCCAATCGTCAACTTCCTACATAGAATGACTGGTATTACTCAGTTTTTGTCGAGGTAGCAGAAAGGGGTTGTGTTATAAGGGCGCCATTAACCTTAAGACACAACCCCTTTGCAATGTGCGAAATCGCTACATCGAAAAAGCCTTACGATGAGTAGGTTTCTCATCGTAAGGCAAGTAGCGAATGGATCCATTCATTACTTCATATGCTCTCGGAAATCTTAGAACGCTTTAGCAACAGCTGCAGCCTTTTCTAGTCCTGCGCCAATAAGTTTCTCAGATTGGTCTGGGTATTGATTATGACCTTCGATAATGACTGTTGTAATATCCTGAACACCCCAGAAGTTTAACATCGTCTTTACATAATTTACGGCCATTTCAGCAGATTGAGAAGGGCCTTCCGAATAAACGCCACCTCTTGCATTTAGAAGAGTAACCTTTTTGTCAGAAAGCAAGCCAACAGGACCTTCTGCTGTATAACTAAAGGTCTTACCTGCTTGTGCAATATAGTCTAAGTATGTATGGAGTACAGCTGGTACAGTGAAATTCCAAAGTGGGAAAGCAAAGACGATTTTATCAGCATCAAGAAATTGATTTAAATACTTGGTCACTATATCTGATGCTTCTTTTTCAGCATCAGTTAACTCCATGCCATTTGCAAGCTTAAACATCCCGTTAATCTTATCAGTATCATAATAAGGCAGGTTTTCCTTAAATAAGTCAAGTTCAGTAATGACATCTTCAGGGTTTGCCTCTTGATAACTCTCAAGAAAAGAATGATACAGCTTTACACTAACTGCCTGTTCGATTGGTCTGGAATTTGCTTTTATAAATAATACTTTTGCCATGTGAAGAACCTCCAATATAGTAATGGTTGTTATAGCAACCATTTAAGTGGTTTATAGTTGTTATAGCAACTAAATGGGGCCGAATGTCTAACTTAATTCAAGTTTTGGACATTCTTTTGCATTTTTAGAAGCAGCCTTTCTAGCTCTAATAATTCTTCATTTGAAATCCCTTTACAAACGACTTTATCAAACTCTTCAGCGAGGGGAATGATTTCTTCGCCAAGCTCTTTACCAAGCGGAGTTAGGTATAATTTCACGGAACGGCGGTCATCTTGACAATGTGTTCTTTTAATAAATCCCTTTTTCTCAAGATTAGAAGCCATTCGCGCAATATTCGTCTTATCCTTAGCTAATCTATCCACTAACTGGTATTGAGTTAAACCGTCCCTTTCCCAAAGTAACATCATAATTAGATTCTGTTCTGGAGCAAGGTTGAATGGTTTTAATTTTGACTGAATAAAATTAGTAAGGAAAAGGTCTGTTTTATGAATCTTGATACTGATATAGTCCTGAAAAGATAATTTCAAATTTATCCCTCTTTACAAGTTGCTATACATACTAAACAAAAGTAAGTATAAACAATGTAAAAATCATTGTCAATTATAATCCACTTGACCTTAGAATTAAGCATTTTTGTCCGAAAATTAGTTTTGCTTTAACATTAGTTCTTTTAATAAAGCCGGTCTCCCTAGAATGTACCCTTGCCCATGTTTAACGCCTAATGCCTTTGCTACTACTAGGTCTCTATTATCTTCTAAGCCTTCTAAAATCAATCGTATTTTCTCTTCTTCACAATAGTTAAGAAAAAAAGAAATAATTCTTTGTTTTTTCTTGGACAAGTGTAAGTCCTTTGAAAAATAACGATCTAATTTTAAGTAATCTGGTTCGAGTTCAATAACTAGTTCGAAATTCGAATACCCTTTTCCGATATCGTCAATTGCAATTAAAAAGCCCTGTTTCTTTAGCTCAATAATCCGTTCTTTAAAGGTTTCAAATTCATCAATACTTTCAGATTCACAAATTTCTAGGACAATTTGTTGTTTATCTAAATAATTTTCAGTACTAATTTTATTGAGAAAAGAGGAGAAATCTCGGTTTAAAATGGTCGATGGAAAGATATTTAAAAACAGCGCACCCTCTTTTTGGGAAAATCCTGCTGACTGGTAGGTGTATAAGGCATTATGAATGGATATCGAATCCAATTCATAGAGGCGTTTCTCTTTTATTGCTTCTTTGAAAACGGTCTCAGGATTCGCATGAACTTTAGACCTGAGAAGGGCCTCAAACCCTATTTTGTTCATACTGTTTAAATTATATATTGGTTGAAAATAATGATAGAATTTTTCTTCTCTTATATACACTGAAATAGACAACGCTATCGAACCACCCTTCATCACTTTTAGATGCATATCAAAAAAAACGGTGAACCTAAGAAAACTCGGCTCACCGTTTTATAATCAAGTATCCTTCGGTGGCTCGGCTACCATTACACAAGTGCATTAGGCCCGTAGCTTTGCGTCCTTACCTTTCGATAAGTTTGCCATTATCGTGTTAATTTATTTTTGGTTGAAAATATTTATAAATCTATTATACGCAATGTAAGACAAAAGTAGCAATAGGTTTAGAGAGAAAAGTCATATAATAGCAAATTTTATCGAAAAATCAGTTCATAAGTCCTTTTTACTTTTTTATTTCTTTTCTGGTTGCTTTCTTATTCATATTTTCACAGGGTTCTAGGTTTTTAGAGGGGGGGAGTCTGTTACAACTATGCCCATATATGTGTTGGGTGTTTTTGGAATCACTTAGACTAATTCCATCATAATAACTCCAATCCAATTTAAAGAAGAAGAATAAGAACTGCTATGCTGGAGATAGATGAACCATTTTAACCCTTTGTCAAATACAATGCCGTCTTTATCAATTGAATTCAGCAGTTTCCATGTCCTATCAAATAAGGGATTCATCGCCACACACCTCTTTTTTTCTTAGTGTGCTTCGAAGGTTTGAAATTATCCATAGTGATGAGGATTTTTTTGTGGTATTAATTAGGATACGTTTCTTTCAAAAAAAGCATAGATTGAGTAATTAAGGCTATTAACACGTCAACTTCAATATCTGCAACTTTGTTAATATACACACAAGCTTTACCGGTCGTATGCTTCCCAAAGTCTTTTAATAATTCCTCGCGATATGTGTCACCCGTGGCAAAATATAAACTAATTTTCGCTTTTCGAGGAGAAAAGCCGACGAGTGGTGCGTCGCCCTCATGTCCTGAATCATATTTATAGTGATAGGAGCCAAACCCAATAATACTCGGTCCCCACATCTTGGCTTGATAGCCTGTTGTTTCAGTGAAAATATCTAATAGTTTATAAGCATCTTCACGTTTTTTAGGGTTTTCAACTGTTTCAATAAAGGCAATGACACTTTTGTCGTTTTCGATTGTTTTTAGCTCGTACATCGAAGACTCACTCCTATTCTTAACGTATGAATTATTGTTCAAGCTTTCATAAGATAGACTGAGAAGAATCTCTAAAGTAAATGAATTGGTTGATTGGATAACTGTTTGTTCATCTTGTTTAGCAACTTTGTATTGTAGTACCATAAGTTTTTCAGCGGCAAGACGATGCGTAAAAATATTGAAGCTTATTTAAAATCATTTTCAGTTAAGCGCTCAAGCTCTTTCGAACCAATTTTTTTTAGTTCAGCAATCTCTTCCTTTGTTAATCGTTCGTTCAGGAGGGAACGGATTTCTTGTCTATCACTTTCAGTTAAGCCATTTTTAACCTTTTTATAGATGGCATACAGCTCACTTACGGAGAGATGCTCAAGTAAGAGGTTAACGGCTTCTGCCTTCGTTAAAGAATCCTGAGCTTGATGATCTGCAACCTTCATGTTTTGTTCGCGGTTCTTTTTAAGCGTTTCTGGGTCTGGTTTATTATTTAACATTTCGAATCGAGTGTCTGTGTAGTCGGTTGATTCGCTATTGATGGATTGATACGTTATGTAACTTGGTGTAGAAAGAAGTATAATAGTAAGTATCATGCAACCTGCTAACGTCTTAACCATTGTAATCTCCTTTTCAAAATTAAAGGTCCTTGTTCGGTCTTCATTATCGTCCACGTAGCAGTGAGGTATACCTTTATCGATGTTTGACTTTAGGAGTCACTGGGAACATTAACATGGTGTTAGCCAAACCTTTACCATTGGTAGTAGAAATGTTTTACAAAGGAGAAGGATTGCTTTGTTTCAATGGCGTAATATTATTAAAGGTATGACAATGGGTACGAGTGATCTTATTCCTGGAGTAAGTGGTGGGACGATTGCATTAGTGCTCGGAATTTATCAATCACTCCTTGCTGCGATTAATGGCTTGTTTTCAAAGCAATGGAAAGAGCACGTGATGTTCCTGGTTCCCCTAGGGACAGGCATTATCGTTGCCTTTTTTACAATAAGTCATTTAGTTGAATGGCTTTTAGTTGAATACCCACAACCTACTTTCTTCTTTTTTCTAGGTGTGATAATAGGGATTATTCCAATGCTATTAAAGGACATTAATTATAAACGAACCTTTACTGCTGTTCATTATGTCCTGATTGCGCTGGGAGCGATATTAGTAAGTTCTACATTCTTTTTAAAAGATAATGAGTTAGCGACAGTCATGAGTCATTTGGTTTGGAGTGACTATGTTTTATTATTTTTTGCTGGCTGGTTTGCTAGCTCTGCCATGATTTTACCAGGCATTAGTGGTTCGTTTATCTTTTTACTTTTTGGAGTCTATCCAACCGTTATCAATGCTTTAGCTACATTAAACTTAGCTGTGATTGGTACAATTGGGGCTGGTGTGGCCTTAGGGCTTATGATTACTAGTAAATTGGTTACTTACCTTTTAAAACTGTATAGAACAGGTACATATGCGTTAATGATAGGTTTTATTTTAGGTTCGATTGTTGTCATTTATCCTGGTATTTCGGGGGATGCCTTTTTATTTTACTTAAGTGTACTTGCTCTTATTTTAGGTGGGCTTAGTGCGTATTTATTAAGTTATTTCGGTATGAAAAAACAATAAAACAAAGCGTTGGTAAAGCTAAAGGTGGAGAGGGTAAAAATGGCTGACAATAAGGTACTTCAAGTGATTATTCGGATTTTGATTGTGGCTTTATTGATCGTTCTTGGCTGGTTCGTCTTTTATTATATTGTATGGCTTACCTTCCCTTTTTTGATTGCTTTAGTGTTGGCTTTTCTAATTAACCCCGTTGTGAGTTTATTAGAGAAGAAGGCCAAATTCCCAAGAATGGTTGCTGTACTAACTAGCATTTTAGTTCTATTTGGATTAGTTGGAGGGGTCCTTACTTTACTTGTAATGAAACTTATTGATGGTTTTCAATACTTATCACGACTTGTCCCAAGTCAAATTGAAACCATTTCTGTTCACATCCAGTCATACGTGAACGAGCAACTTTTTCCACTATGGATGAGGGGCATGGGGTTAATTGATCATTTAGATGATACCCAAAGAAATGCAATTGAAAATAGCATTCAGCAGATGGGTGGGCAGTTTGCATCGATTCTTGGTAGTGCAGGACAAGCTATCGCTAATAGCCTCTCACATCTTGTTGGAGCCTTACCAATTACATTAACAGTATTTGTTTTTATTGTTTTGTCCTTATACTTTATTAGTAAGGATTGGAATCGACTCCGCGCCCTTGTTGAAGATAGACTGCCAAAACAGACTTTTGTTCAATTTGGACAAGTGTATCAAGATTTAAAATCTAAGTTAGTGGGCTTTCTTGCTGCTCAGTTTATTCTAATAACTATGACAGCTGTTTTAAATTTCATTGGGCTTCTTGTGTTGAAAGTCGAACAACCATTAACTATCGCACTCGTTCTTGGGGTTGTAGATTTGTTGCCCTATCTTGGAACTGGAATTATTTTAATTCCTTGGGCCGTTTACAGTATTGTAATGGGCGATCTTTTTTTGGGAGTTGGTTTATTAATTCTGTACGTTTTAACGATTACGCTTAGACAATTAGCTGAACCAAAAGTCCTCTCGTCAAGCTTGGGTCTTAATCCGTTAGCAACGCTCATATCACTATTTGCCGGTTTGCAGCTTTTTGGGTTTATGGGACTTTTCATAGGTCCTGTTCTTCTAGTGCTACTCCTTTCCTTTTACGAAGCTAAGATATTCGAAGGGATATGGATGTTTATCAAAGGTGATAAGTAAATAGCGAATTTCCTATCTCAATTAGTGCTCACACACAAGCAAATTTTGATTATGAACATACTCTGTAAATGTGGAGGAAATATCTTCACAAAAAAACTTAAAGGAGTTGTTTTTAATGAGTGCAGGTTATGCAGGTGGATTCGCGTTAATCGTTGTGTTGTTCATCCTACTAATTATTGTCGGTGCTAGCTGGGGTGGCTACGGGTACTAAGTCTACAAGTAAGAGGTGATAGTGGGGCCCATTGTGGCTCCACTTTTCTTTGATTATAAACGGTGCCAATATTTTTCCATGTATATATAGTGAAGTATGGGTTAACGATGGTTAATGGGGTGATGAACATGCTCTTTAATGTTGTCTTCGGTCTTTTACTTCCATGGATCGTTGGTCTATGGTTATGTAAGAGGGAAACGTTTATTGTGCTAGTCATAGCTCCTATATCATCAGTTTTAGCTTTTGTCATCAATGAAATAGGAGTCCAATTAGGGTACTGGGTCGTTTTTCCTGTTTTGCGGGTGGAAACCCTATCTGTTTATCCGCTTACTATTGGTTTATATCCTGTGTTAGGGAGTCTAATGATTTATTCTATAAAGGTTTATAAAGTACACCCAATGATAGCAGTTCTCGCACTCACTACGATTACGACTATTTCAGAAATATTATTTGTGATTGCAGGGAAAGCGGTTTATGGGAATGGATGGAATAGTTTTTATACGTTCCTTTCTTACTTTATTCCCTATAGTATCGTGTACTTTTACTATACTTTTTTAATGAAACTTCTAAAAAAGGATAAAGGAATAATGGAAGAAGGCAAGAGTCTTAGACAGGAACATTAAAAATAGAAAATGCACCTCACGCAGGCTAAAGTTTTTTAATTTTGGAAGAAAAATCTTATTATCATCGGGTTAGCAATAATTAAAATCCCATACATACCAGAAGTAATAACTGAGGCATAAAGGCATGCTAATAATTCATTTCCTTTAAAAATGCTAAAAGCAAATAAGCCTATAAGCAATGGAGATAAGTAAATCATTAGGATATAAGTTGGTTCCATAGGACACCTCGATTTCTTAATCGTGATGTTAGCATGTCCATAAGTCTTCGTGTTATTCTTGTGATGCTATGCTGGTCACTAGAAGATAAAAGCTGTACTATCAAAATTCGAGGTGATATACATGTTAAACAAAAAATTAATAATGGGTATTGTGTCTTTGCTCTTGCTGCTTATGGTATTGGCGTGTGGAGACAATTTGAACACGGATTCCAATACTGAAGAAAACGTGGAAATCGATGACGATTCGAATATGGAGCATGGGGATATGGATCATTCTAGCTCAGGTGAAGTTCCTGAAGATTTGAAGACTGCGGAAGACCCAACCTTTGAAGTGGGAAGTCAAGCTATCATTCAAACAGGTCATATGGAGGGAATGCAAGGTGCCGAAGCAACGATTGTAGGTGCTTATGATACAACGGCCTATGCCGTGTCTTATACACCAACTACTGGCGGAGAGAGAGTTGAAAATCATAAGTGGGTCATTCATGAAGAAATTGTAGATGCTGGTGAGAACAAGTTAGACCCTGGAACGGAAGTAATTCTTGAAGCGGATCATATGCAAGGGATGGAAGGGGCTACTGCTGAAATTGTTTCAGTCGAAGAAACCACGGTATACATGATTGATTTCACTCCAACGACTGGAGGGGAAGCAGTCGAAAATCATAAATGGGTAACAGAAAGTGAATTAGCATTAAACTGATTCATATGTTCTCGAGTTGCCAAAAGAGCGGTTCGGTACCTTCCTTAAAAAGGGGAACGCTCTTTTTTTTGGTTCAATTAATACAACTATTTCAGCAGCTAGGAATGAAATGTCATGTTTTCGTTGTGGTATAAACGTTAGTATTGAAAAAATGCGTGAGGTTTAAAAGCCAGAGAAAAGGTTATAGTAAACAGAAACTTCTTAAGGAGGGTTTTAATAGTATGTCAAATGAACAGTATCAATCTGTAATTGAAGCCTTACATGAATGTATGGTTGCTTGTAATCACTGTTATGATGCTTGTCTGAGGGAAGGAAACGTTAATATGATGGCTGATTGTATCCGTTTGGATAGAGAATGTGCAGATATTTGCGCTTATTTGGAACAAGCAATAGGGAGAGGAACACCCTTTGTTGCTGAATTAGCAGAAGTCTGTGCAAAAATTTGTGAAACATGTGGAAATGAATGTAAGAAACATGACCACGACCATTGTCAAAAGTGTGCAGAAGCTTGCTTTAAATGTGCAGAAGTTTGTAGAAACTTGGCTTCCTAATTTTTGTGAAATGACGGATGGCTTTATAAAACGAGGATTATTTCTTTAAAAGGAAATAATCCTCGTTTTTTGGTGTCAATTTCCTTCTTTGTAAATTATTTGCTGTAATTTATTGAAAAGGATATAGCGGATAGTCGGTAAAGATGATAAGTGAATCCACAGATTAGCATCTTAGGTTGGTGATTTTGCCGCTATTAATAAGCCAGCTATGTTGAATCACCTCAGTGAATGTAAGTAATATAGCTGTTAAAAAGGCGCCTCCAATCGTAACAACGGAGGTCGCAAATAAACCAGAAACCACATAGACAATAAGTGCGGCTGCGAAAAAATCGATAATCGTACTAATCCAAAACGTTCTTTTTTTCAAAATGAGAACTTCCATCATGTGAGCTGCGACTGCGAGAACCAATCCCACAGTAATTGCTTGTATGAGATTCGCGTAATACACATTGGCGAAGATAAGAGAAGCAATCATCACCGTTATTGGGCAAACAAAAATTTTAACAATTAATCCAATCATTAAGTCACCTTAAATTTTTATCGTTCTTAGTTTGTTCAAGTTGCTGAAAATTATAATAGAGTTCATTTAAACCTTTTACGTCTCAAATAAATGAGAGGTGAGAGGTTTTTTGATGTGAATTTTTCTGTAAATATATTAGAGGTTTTTACCGAATCTTGTAGAATTATAGTAGAATAATCTAAGACATAAGGATGAGTTCAATTCACCTAGATGGGTATTAAAGGAGAAGTCTATGAAATGGAAGAATCAGCTGAGTTCAGCATTATCAAAGTGGAAGGTATTTTCAAAGGGAAAGACAGGGCATAAAGACATCGTTCACGATTTAAATGAGATCCATGAGGATTTGGATGGGCCGCCGATTGTGATGATTGCAGGGGAGTTCAAATCAGGGAAGTCAACATTTGTGAATGCGTGGCTCGGTGAAGAGGTGTTAACCTCCGATGTGACCCCCGCTACAGCGGTGGTGACAAAGCTGACATACGGAAAAAAGAAGCGTGTATTAGGACATTTTTTAAATGGTGAAGTCAAAGAGTACGATGAAGAGTGGATTGAACAGCTAACGGCGGAACGTGAGGGTAGATGGGCCTTTGTTCGGAAACAGCTTTCCTACATTGAAATTCAGCTGCCAATTGAGCAACTGAAAACATTATCGATTGTCGATTCTCCGGGATTGAATGCTGGTCATGACTTACATACCGATGCAACGGAACGGTTTCTACATCGGGCGGATTATATGATATGGGTTTTTTCCTATTCGTTTGTTGGACTCGAGTCAGAGGTGAATGAGCTAAAACGAATTCAAGCGCTTGGCATTCAGCCGCTTGGCGTCGTCAACCGAATTGACCAACATGATATGGAGGAAGAGAGCATTGAAGAGTTTCTGGATCATAGTATTAGAAGGTTAAATGGTAAAGGGATGGCATTCCAAGGCCTTTATGGTGTTTCGGCGAAAGAGGCTCTCGAAGGCATGCTCGAGTCAAATGCGACAAAGATGAAGTGGAGTAACTGGCATAGCCTTGAAAAGGTGTTTGCGTCGTTTGAAGAAAATCCACAAATGAAGGCAATTAGGATATTTGAGCGACTGAAGCGACCTCTCGCTGCCTTGGATCAATGTTTAATTGAGGAAAAGACAGATAATGGCTTTTATCGTTACCAACGAATGTTACATGCGTTTTTGAAAAGAGACTTTCCACGAATACGTGACATGCGGGCGACACTTACCGAAACGCAGCAAACGATTAATGCTGAAGTGTCTCGGGTCGTAAAAGAAGAAGCATCTCTTTCAGGCACGCAGAGCTTTGAAGAACTAAAGCAACACTTTGGCACAGAACACGTTGATCCGTTTTACATCGAGTTTACGGAGGAACGCGAGCGCTATGAGCAAGAGATAGAGGGGGCGCGATCTGAGGAGAAGTACTTGCAAGCGAAGTGGGACGATATTAAGGATTCTCGATTTTTTGGGAAGAGCAGGGTAGAACAATTTGGTGAATCGATGAAGGAGTATAACTCCCATGTTGATAGGCTCCAAAAGACACAGAAAAGCCTTAAAAGCAGTCGCGATCGTTTTTTGAAACAGTTAAAGACGCTGAGCCAAGAAAAGGAAGAACAGCTTCGTGACCCCGTGCAACAGCTCATACTTGGGGAGGCAGGGCTTGCGCAGGAGTGGAATCAGGAGTTAATTCATGTACAAGACCGATATGAAGAGATGGATATTGATGAGCTAACCACGCTTCAGACCTTTCTTACTAGCCTGAAGCAGTGGATTGAAGACATGCGCATCGTGTTTGAGTCAAATGATGAAGAGATAGTCACATTAGCGGAATTTAAGGAATGTGTACATCTTTATGAAAATATTAAAGTTCTTGATAGTGAAATTCCAATTGGTGAGGGAATCGTCGCCTATCAAAAGCTTCTCTCGATTCCGCCGTTTGTTCAAACAGAGGTTTCGTTTGGAAAAGGAATTAACTTAACACATTTAGTGGGGGGGAAAGTACACTCGCCTCCTACGAAGCTGAAGTATAAACCTGAGGACGTTCTCGCTCTGATGGAGAGTAAGCGTGGGATGGCCCTAGGAATCGGGATTGTTTCAACGGTGGTCGGATTACTTATCGCATTTACCTTCCAACAATCACAGTCGAACCAGACAGAAAGTTATGAGCCAATTAGTGCGGAGACGTTAAGTTATGAGCAAGAATTGAGTCTTGCTGAGCAGTGGACACAAGAAGATGTAGAATGGTTTTTTTATAGGATGGCTGATGAAATGTCAGGAGCTATTGAAGGCTCTCAGCAATTTTATCCGGAATTATGGTTTTCCGAGGATGGGTGGAAGAGCTTTGAGCAGCAATGGAATAATTATACTTATAAAAGTTATCAGGAAAGATTTGAATTGGTTGATGTGCACTATAGCGATGATGAGATTTTTGTCACAACGGCAGAGCAATATGCTGAGAATGAGGTGACGTGGTTGTTTGAAGGCGCGTATCAGTTGACGTCATTAGGACAAGAGCTTGTGATTACGAATGCAGACCATGAATTAATTGAAAGAGTTGAGCCTGATTATCCGGTTACTGATGAGGATTTGGTCGCCTTTTTAGAGGACTTTCGTTCTTCTTATCAGTTGACATTAAATGAGGATAGCTTCGCTAATATTGAAACATTTTTTGTACAAGAGGGAACCGCGTATCAGGAGTTGTACGATTATGTTCAATCAATTTCAGGCAAAGGTTATCTTTTTCAATTCACAGACTTTGTTATTAAAGATATTGAGAGGACTGGAAAAAATCAGTATACCATCTTAACCAGTGAGGAGTTATTCTTTACGGATCACCAAGGGCAAGAAACGAGGTATGAGAAGAAGAAACGCTATATTGTGCAAGCGTTTGGGGCATGGTCGTTTGGTATCGACCAAATAACAGATTTAGATACCGTACGAGAGCAGGTAGTTGTGCGAACGGTCAATAATGTTTCAAGAGATCAGATAGCTTCGTTTATCTCCTCCTATTACACGGATTTTATTTTTGCGTTTAATGGACAAGGGTTTTGGTATGTGGAGGAATTCTATGAACCGCACGGAACAGAGTACGGAGAGGCTGAACAATATATCGCCAATGCGAACGAAAAAGGCATGGGCATGGAAAACCTTTCTTTTGAAATAGAGTCGATAATAGAGCTTGATGATACCCATTATCTTGTTAGTCTCTATGTTATCGATCGGTATACGTATCGCGATGGGACTGGCGATGAAAAGCATGTCTCAGCTGATTACGCGGTGGAGATAACAAAAGATGGCTTGTTGTTTATTGATGAGATCCCGCGCGTAGAGATACTTCAGAAGGATGTCTTTGGAGAGGAAGAAGTAATAGAAGAGGAAACGGGAGAAGGCGAAGAGGAAGAAGCGGTCATAGAAGAGGAACAGATGGAGGAATTTGAAGAGGAAGTTTGGGAAGAGGTGTAGATAATGAGTTTTTCTTTAGATGTATTTAAACAGACACAGACGGAGGTTGTTCAAGGCTTTGAACAACTGTCCTTTCTGCTTGCAGAGATGAGACTTGAAAACGAAAAAGAAAAAGTGAGTGTGTTGAAGCAGCAGCTTCAAGAAGAGCAGTTTACAATCGTCGTTGTAGGAGAATTTTCCCGCGGGAAGTCAACCTTTATTAATGCGTTGCTCGGGAAACGAGTGCTCCCGTCGCTAGTGAGGCCGACAACTGTTGTCCTTAACAAGATTATCTATAAGCCTGAGCCTTCGATTGAACTTCATTATCATGATGACGATCGAATGGAGACTATTACGGAAGAGGATTTTAAGAAGCTCATTGCACCGAAAGAGCCACTTGCTGGTGATGAGGCATCAATGAAGGAATATGAGTCTGAGGTAGACAAGATTAAACGGGTAAAGCATGCGGAAATTGGCTATCCGCTCCCCTTTTGTGAGAATGGTGTGCAGATTATTGATACACCAGGGACGAATGACCTTGATCCGGTTCGAGAGCAGATTACGAATAATATTATTCCGACCTCCGACGCAGCGATTTTATTGTTGGCGGCAACGAAGATTCTATCGGCGTCTGAAATTAGTTTCTTGCGTGACCGTTTATTGGCTAATGACATTCACAAAATTTTTATCGTCATTAATTTCAAGGATGAGATGCAGTCTGAGGCGGATGTCGAAAAGGTGATGAGCTACGCGCGGAATAAGCTGATGCCAATTTTAGCTGATGTGAAAATCTTTATGGTCTCAGCAAAAGAAGCACTAAATCACCGTCGAATTGCTAACGGGGAAGTTATCACCTTCCGAGGCGAGCCAGTACAACCATGGCCTCTTGAGAAAACGGGTTATCTTGAATTAGAAAAGGCACTTGCTGACTTCCTACAATATGATCGTGGCTCGGTTAAGCTAAGAAAACCAATTCGTCAAGCAGTGAAGTTAATAGATCATGTTTTGAAAAGTCAGATTGAGTTTGAAAAAAGTTCTTTAACAAACAAGGTAGAAGGAATTCAAGAGAAGGTAAAGGCATATTACCCGAAGCTAAACGAGGTGAAGAAGATCGGGATGGATGCAGAGAAAAGGATAGAAAGTGCCCTAAAAGCGGAGGCTCTTACGCTTGTTGAGTGGTATAAAGATGAGCTGAAATCAATCTCGAAAGTAGCGATGGATGTGTTTGAAGAGAATCAATACGAGGATTCCAATGAGATTAATTACGAGGTCGAGCAGGCAATTGCCCCGCTTGAGCGCGCCTTACATATCGAAAAGAATCGCCGGATGAATGAAACGATAAAATCAGTAATTGAGAAAATGAGTCGTAACTTAAATCAAGAGTGGGCCGAGCTTGATACAACAATTCAAAATCTTTCAGGACAAGGAACATTGGATGTGTTAGATTTGGCAGCGGTTGCCCAAGTTGAGTCACAACGGAGTATGTTTGATGATTTGATAGAGGAATTAGATGATGCTTGGGCAAATAGTTCAAGTTTCCTTGGGAAAGTGGCAATTGGAGCGGGCTATGCGCTAACGCTCGTTGCTAGTGGTATCTCGTGGGTCGTCGGTTGGTTCATCCCAAGAGAAGACCCGGTTGCAAAGATGAAAAGGCAACTGATTTCGCAGTTGAAGGAGACAAGACGATCAAAAGTGATTGCGTTCGAATCGCAGTGGAGAGGGTTAAGCAAGGCTGTTATAGTGCAGTTTCACCAAATTGTCGCACAGCATGTTGAACAAGCGGAAGGACAGCTAAGTAAGCTAGAGCAAAATGCGCGTTTAGCAACAGATGAAGTCCAGAAGAAGCTTGAAATTATTGAGCGTCGCGAGAAAAGATTGAAAGCAACAAAAGATCAACTCGAATCTGTATACGAACGTGTGGCAAAGACGAGAGCGATAGAGGTGTGAGATGAATTATAGAGATAAGAATCAACAGCTAACGAAATACGTTAACCAGCTTAAACGTGAGATGACTGAGTTGTTACCTGATAGTCCAGAAGAGAAGGTGCTCAGGGAACTTGCGGAGGATTTGCAAGAGGATTATTATACGATTGTCGTGGTCGGTGAGTTCAAGCACGGGAAATCGACATTTGTGAATGCTCTTCTTAAACAAGAGGTCATGCCTGTTGATGTAACGCCAACAACAGCCACGATAAATGCGGTTTTTTACGGGGAAGATTCTGAGGTTCAGATTTTGAAAACAAATGGAGAAATAGAGAAACAGCAGCTCTCGGCAGCGGTTTTAAACCAATACACAGCTACAGCTCATTTTGATCCAAACGAGATTAAGTATCTGAAGCTCTTTATGCCATCGTCATTGCTGAAAAAGCGAGTGGTCCTTGTTGATACACCTGGTGTAAATGACTTAAATCAGCACCGAACTGATGTGACACACCGGTTTATTCCGCGAGCGGATGTGATTTTATTCATGCTTGATTTGACAGCACCGATGAAGCAGACAGAGAAACTGTTTTTGGAGAATCAACTTCTAAAGGAAGGGACGGACCGGATTCTCTATGTTGCGAACTTTTTAGATCGAGTGGATGAGGAAGAACTTGACGATACGGTTGATTTGTTGAAACGAAGAGTGCAGCAGATTACAAAGCAAGCCAATCCCCAAGTGTTTCCGGTCTCAGCGCTGCAAGGCTTGAAGGCGAAACTTGCTGGTGATGAGAAGGGGCTTAGCTATTCTGGTCTTACCGAGGTTGAGCAACAAATCGCTGAGTTAATTGAGAAAGGTTCGCGAAGTGAGGAAAAGCTTGCTAGGTTTCACGAACGATTAGCGATGGTTCATGAGAGTGTACTTGCTGAAGTTGAAACGGTCGAACTCATGTCGAAGCAGTCGCTTGAAAATTTGCAGCAACAGCTGACAAAGATTGAAGAGTGGCTTTCGCAAAAGGAGGACTGGGAAGGACAGATTCATCAGTATGTCGCCAGTCGTGAAGAAGAGATTCAATTCATGGTTCAGAAGTCAGCAACATACTTTGGAGATAGATTAAAAGCTGACCTTGAGACGAAGATTGACCTTTTCCAAGGAAACGATGTAAAAGCGCTCGTCGAAACGCAATTGCCAATTACGATTCGAACACAATTTGAGCAATGGGTTAGCCAGTATAGCGATTTGATTCAGGAGTTATTTAGAAAGCTGAAAAAGGAATTAGCACAAGGCCTCTCGAAAACCTTTGAACAAACGGTCCAGATTCAATCACAGCAAGAGGAATATCGTTACGAAGCAGCACTACCGATGATTACCTCGCAAACGGGAAATGCTTCGATTAAGGCCGGCTTAGCGGTTGGTGGAGCTAGTACATTAGCACTTCTTTTAGGCGGACCGTTTCTTATTCCAATCGTTGGTATGGCGGGGTTGCCATTTTTACAGCAGAAAATTGCTGAAAGTCAAATGGAGAAAATAAAACCTGAGCTCAAAGATACGATTGAAAATCATACCGATGTCATTATTAAGGATTTTAAAAGGCAACTACAACAGTATGTCGCGCAGTCTGTGCAAGAAATTAAAAGGACGACATTGGCTGAGTTTGAACGATTGATTCGGTCGTTACGAAGCAAGATTGAATCGGAAATTAGTAGCAAACAGAGTGAGCAACGGAAAGAGCTTGATTATCAGCAAGCGTTAAAGGAGTTGCGTGAGAAGATTCAAGCGTTTGAAAAGGAAGGGGAGCGAGAACATGAGCGAGTATAATGTAGTGGATGTGCCACAAACTGATACATCATTTGACCGGGATTATGCATATCAAGAGTTGGACGAGACCTTTGCTGGGTATGTGATGGAAGTACAAACGGTAACCTTTACTCATGAGGTCTTTTCGATGCAAGACCCATTAAAGCACGCATATAAATTTGATTTTGAACCACTAGAAATGGACATAAAGGATAGGCATTTTGTTGAGGCTCATTATGTAGAAGGCTATTATCGTCAAGATGGTACGTATGTTGAGGGGTATTACCGAGATGGCGACGGTGATACGACAGTAAATCGAACCACGGAACAAGGTGGGGGGTATTTTAGGTCGTCTAGTGACTAATGTATGGTTAGCAAAAAGCAGTATTCAGTGTCATTAGTTTAACCTTTTCTATAGTCTAATTTGCTAAATGTTGAAACTTTTCTATAAGAAAAGCAGTTACACAGTAAAGTGACAGGAAGGTTGTGGCTATCAATGAATGCGAAAGTATTGATTTTACTCATGATGATAGTGAGCATTGTGTTCCCCCTTTTTCCTACGACAGGTTTCGCTTGCTCTTGTGTTGTTCCTCCTCCAGTGGAAGAATTAGTAGGTGGAGATACCGTTATTTTTTCGGGGACGGTTAAGAAAATAGAAGAGGAAAGTAAATATAATCCGATTCAGTCTTCAGCGGATCGACTTGCTGTTTTAATTGAAGTAGACAGGACTTGGCAAGGGCTAGAGGATTCACAGGTTATCGTTTATACTGCTATAAGTTCAGCAAGCTGTGGGTTCAATTTTCAAGTTAATGAACAGTATTTGATTTATGCTAGTGAGAACGGGGATGGGTATGAAGTATCTCTTTGCTCAAGAACTGCCTTGTTAGCTAATGCGCAAGAAGATGTAGACATCCTCGGAGAAGGTCAGGCCCCGTCCGTACAGCAAGACCTTGAAGCTGAGATGAATAGCAGCAACGCTTATCTCAATTGGCTATTTGCGGGTATGGCAGGTATTGTAGTAATTGTTGGTTTTATTATTGTAAGAAGAAGAAAGTGATTGCTTATTGAAGGAGTGTTCCAGCTTGGGGACGCTCCTTTTTTCGTATTAAGGTTAAGGTACTTTTAAAAGGTTAAGGCTACCTTTTAATTTAAATTGTATGAGTCTGAGTGAAATGGATAATAATTTATGTGAGTGAAACTATAAAGGAGGTTTAGAAAGTGCACTAAAAAAATGCGATTTTTCACTTTTTTCAGTGACCTCAACTTAGAAAGGGGACTTTTTGTAATGAATTATCAAGAGTATTGGACTAAGATCAATATGAAGTCCGATGAAATCAATACGTTGGTAACTTCATATTGGAACGACTATTCTCATATGGGTACGTGGCAGTTCTGGTTGGTTGCTTCACTAACGGTAGCCCCTTTAGTTTTACTATACTTTACCCTCGACCGAAGTCGAATGTTCGAGATATTCTTCTTCGGATATACAGTGCATATGCTTTGGACGTATATAAGTATTCCGCTTGAGCGGTATGGGTACTTTGTTCATACATATTTTTTAACGCCATTATTACCATTTGCATTAAATATAACGGCATCTGCACTCCCAGTAGGTTTCTTACTTTTGTACCAGTACTGTACTAATTCAAATAAAAACTTTTATCTATATGTTTTGTTGTTAAGTGCCTTGTTTGCCTTTGGTTTTGCAACCATTGAAAACTATTTGGGGTTAGTGGAAATCAGAAAAGGAATGAACCAATTTTATATATTTCTGATTGATGTGGGAGTCGCTTATATTGCCTTTTGGTTTACTAAGCTAATGTTGAAATGCAAATATAGTGGATGAAGTAGGCAAAGTTCATTAGTAATCTATACATTAATTTTAATTGCGGTGGTACTCCACCGCAAAAATGTAGATGATCTTAATTTAAAATGAATCCCTGAATTGAAACAAAGAAGACAAACAAAGAAACAATTATCATTAAATAACCATTTATTTTCTTTTTTCGTTGAAGCTCAATTAATCCGACTATGAAAGATAAACTTGCTACAAAGAACATCGTCAAAGGAAGAAACTCAAAATTTTTAGTAAGTAAACTATAACTGGCTAGTATTAAAACAACGATTTGTAAGAGCAATCTGATGATTTTCAACAAGGTCTTTCTCCTTTTTTAATTGGATTTTATACTTCAAGTAAAAATTTAAAATCAGCTACAGTGAAATTGGCTTTATAAACTCAAATACTATGCAGGATAAATAATAAAAGTATTATACCATTCAAAAAACATTAACCCCCAAGCAGATGTCTACTTGGGGGGGCATGGTTATTCCATTAAAGCTGTCGTTAAATTAATAAGAGTTTCGGTTTGCTCGGTGGTTAATGCTTTACCGGTTTGACTATTTACTTGATTCATATAAGCATTCAGCTGGTTGTCGCGTGCTTTCGTGTTTCCTTTTTCGTTTGATTTCTTTGCCGCTACCAGTTTGCTCTGTAAGCCATCAGTAACATCAGCATTACCGTTATTTAGTTCTACAAATTGTTGGCTTAATGAAGAGAGGCTATCATAGTTCACTTCAATGAAGATTTCAATGTCTTTTTTTATGCTATTTCCTGCCGTATCCGTTGCTTCTGCAGTGAACGTATGCGTACCCACTCCAAGTTCATATGCGAGTTTCGTTGATTCTTCACACGTGACCGAGTCGATACCCGATAACGCATCTTCCGCTTCACAAGAGAGGTTTACTTCTTGATCAATCGTAAAGATAGTATCAGCCTCAACGGAAAAGGTAATCGTTGGAGAGGTTTTATCGATTGAAACTTCAACTTGATTTTTTTCTTCTGTATTTCCTGAGTCATCCGCGCTCCAGTAAGAAACGTTATGGGTTCCTTCCTCTTCAAGTGTAATCAGGCTTCCGGCCTGATGCTCGCCATTATTTATACTATAGTAAGTATTGGTTACATCTGAGTCAATATCCGTCGCATCCAGTTGGATGGTCACATTGTTGTTGTACCAGCCATTTAGTGCTTCCTGCTCGATGTGATGGGTGGTCGTTGGTGAGGTATTATCAGGTTGTGACTCACCAATTAGTTCAACAGTCACTGGGAGAGAGGCAACTGATTCTGCTCCCGAGTTATCAACGGTTGCAATAGTATAGTCATATGAATTGCCTAATGTAACAGTCGTATCGGTAAACGTTGTCTCGTCCACATTGCCAATCAACTCAGCTTGTTCAGATCCAGAAGTTTGACGATAGATGTTATACGAGTTTGCACCATCTGTCTCATTCCAAGAAAGTGTGACAGACGGATTCTCTGCATCTACAGATTGATCAGTTACGGCAATGTCTGAAGGGGCAACGAGAATCGGTGTAAGCTCAACACCGTTAACAATTCCTGTTGAACCGGTAAAATGAAAATTCATTTGTCCATCTGTGATTTCAACATTTGGAATGACTCTTTCAATATAGCTTCTACTAGGTGCATTGACTGCTCCATAGTCTTGACCCTCTATCGCTAAATTTGTACGGGCACTACCTAGAAAATCGCCAACATACATTTTTACTGCATAAAGGCCGTTTGGAACATCTACGTTAAAATGCCAACCAACACTGAAGTAACCGAGCCAATCACGGAGGACATCGCCGCCTTCACCACGATCACGTCCGATCATACCTTCGCTGTCAACAATTCCATACCCACGTTCTTCTGTATAAATCGTTGATAAATCAACCGCCGTATAGCCACCAGCAACAGGGGTACCGTCTAAGCCGAAATCAAATTTCAGGGTAGCTTCCTGCGTTGTAACCTGGCCGATTTCAGACCGTTCTGATTCGCCTTTTAGATTAACTGCTGTCACTACTACGTCATATGTTGTTGCTTCTTCCATTCCAGTTAAACTATGGCGTGCAATGGTTGACGTACCAACGAGTTTAAACTCTTCTTCATTGGAGGATTTCCGATAAATGCGGTAAATATCCGCATCTTCAACATCATTCCATGTAAGCAAAGCTCCGGCGTTGCTTATGCTCGAAAAGGACAAAGCTGTTGGTGGTGAGGGTGCGCTTTCAGGGGGAGCAATCTCTACTACATAATCGGCGAGTGGCGTGTCAAGTTCTGCAATTCCCCCAGAAAGAAGTCTTGCAATTTGAGTGGCGCCATACTCCTGGAAGTGTGTATCATCTGTTCGACCTTCTGGAAAGGCAGGATAGACACCCGCATCTACGTGCAAGAATACTGAACGAGTTCCCTCAGGTCCAATTTCATCATAATACTCACGGCTTAACGTACTTAAGTCTACGAGTAACACGTCTTGCTCCGCTGCAACCTCTTCCATGGCTTGTTTGTATCCAGGGAAGCTAACATTGAATTTCTCTGTTTCTGGATTAAAGCTGCGGCGTCCAACAGGAGTGACTAGAACGGGAATGCCTCCACGTTGGCGAATACCAGAAACGTAGGTTTCCATATACACTTTAAAATCCTCGACAGGTGTATAACGTTCTGGAACGCTAATGGTTGCATCATTGTGACCGAACTGGATTAGCAAATAATCATTTGGCTTAATCTCACGTAAAATTGTGTCTAAACGTCCTTCTGTATAGAAGGTTTTTGAGCTTCTGCCTCCGATTGCATGGTTTTGGATCGTCACATCTGTATCAAAGTAACGAGGGAGCATTTGACCCCAACCTGCTTGTGGGTTCCAATAAGGGTCGTAAGTTTGCGCAGTAGAGTCACTTGCAACATATACAGTAGGGTGCTCAGCCGAGGTGCGTGCTGGTAGCTCAGTAATTGTCAATGCATTGATTTTGGGCTGATTGCCGGTTAATTCAATTGTCAATTGCCCATCAATCAAAGCAATTTCAAAGTCTTTGTCTGTAAATTGTCCAGTGTTTAAAGAAGTGTTTTGTATCTTTTGAATCGCTTCTGCTTTGACCCCAACCTGAGTTGTCTCAGCGGCGTCACCTGAAACCACAGACACAGCATAATCTCCATTTGGAAGATCGATTGAAAAAGCTGTGTCGGAAAAGGAGACAAAGTCACTTTGCAATTCATCCGTTCCCTCTCGATTCGAAGATAGCACATTGGCCGTATCCTTAAACCCAAAACCTTGTTCTGCGTTGTAAGTACTTTCCTCTGTGACCTTTACATACCCGTCTGCAACTAAACTATTAGACGTTCCAAAATCAAACCTTTTTTCTAAAGGTTCATCTTGAGCAAAAGCACTTCCCGCTGTAAACTGAAAGCTTGTTGCGGTTAATAAAGTTGTTAAAAGGATTGCAAAACCTTTCTTGACATTTCTCTTTCTCTTCGTCATTTTTCCACCTTCACTCTCGTTAAGATTAGTATGGACACTCTGCGAATCATGCTGATGGGCTTTCATTTTAAAAAGCTCCTAGCTCCGGGAATATCAAAAAGATCAAAAATTTAAGATACCCGATATGATTGCCATTCGCACCTCCTTAAACTCGTAGGGAATGAAAGCCCTTTCATAAAGTTAACACAGGGATTTTTTTGTTTGAATATAATAAATGTTAAATAACTTTAAAAAAGCAACAAAACCCAAATAACAGTTAATTTGACCTAATAATGGTAAATGGATTAGTTAGTGTGGTAAAACCAGGAAAAATGAATTAAGCCTTTTCTCTATTTAAAAGGGGTTTGAAAATATATTAGAAGAATTAAGACAGGTTAGTGTTAAGAAATTAGATAGATGGTTCTAGACATTTACTGAATAGATAGTATGAACGAGCGAAGTATTAGTTTAGAAGAGCAAAGATGATAGAAAGCGAAACAGACTCAGTTATTGAACTAAGTCTGTTAGGTTGGCCTCACATTACATTGGGTTTTACCAATTTCAGGTCTTATATAAGGCTTGCCAAAATAGCTACAGCGCCACCAACTGCTATAGACACTAAAGGAATAATTAAAAACTTGATAATATACTTTTTGCGCTTTTTTCTCTTATAAATTTCTTCTGGCGTTAAAAACATTAAAGGTCCCCCATTTTAAAGATTAATCAGGCAGAGGATGTAGATAGGTCATGTATGGTTGGATTTAGTTGAGTAGTTACATTTAACTTATCATCTTTTTCCCCGACCCCTACTTTTATTTATCGACAAAATCAGACGTATATTTAGTTTTTTCTACTGGGGGTTTTTTCCACAAAAAAACTAAGAGACCAACTTCTGCAGTTTTGTCTCTTAGTGAAAGGGTTGCGGGTGAGTGGAGGATTCTTCAAGAACGTTTAGAATGGTTTCTCGATCCGTTTGAGTGGGGTGTCTATAAGATTCTTTGTATTTTTCAGGCCCTTTCCCTGTCACGATTAAGCCGTCGTCTGCTTTTAAAGCGTGTACAGCATTTTCTATGGCTTCGGTCCGATCGGCTATCACTTGTACATTTGAGTAAGATTTACTTAGTGTATGGAGGTCTTTCAACATTGACTCTTCCTCAACACCATTTAAATCATCTAATGTTAAGATGACTTGTCTACTTAGACGGCTACTGGTATCAAGCATGTCCTTACGCTTTGAGGTATCACGTCCTCCTCTAAATCCAAAGACATGAATGAGATCATTTTCTATGCATTGTTTCGCTGTTGTTAAGGCATGTAATAACCCATCGGGGGTATGTGCGTAATCAATAATCGCCTTTGCTTCATTTGGCATCTTGATAATATCGAAACGACCAGGAGCCCCTTCAAAACTCTCAAGAGCTGATATGATATCTTCAGCCGCTAAACCAAGATCACGTGTGCAAAGATAACTTCCAACAGCATTAAAAATATTATGAACACCCGTCATTTTTAAGTGCACTTTGTAATCTGTCTCATGGTCGTTGATTACAAATGTCGCATTAGGTGTAGGTGTATACTCTTTTAAAAATATTAAATTTTTGTTTTTAGTATCTCCAAAAGGTATAGCAGGAATGAGCTCTTCGGCTAGTTCCGCATGTAGTCTTTCACCCCAAGAATTATAGGTGCCGATAATGGCTTTCCCTTCCTTCTTTAAACAAGAAAATAATCTCTTTTTCGCCTGATAATAGTTCTCCAAGTCCACGTGATAGTCCAAATGGTCATGGCTTAAATTTGTGAAAATGCCATAGTCGAACATCTGACCCGACACACGAAATTGGTCAAGTCCATGAGAGGAGACCTCCATCACAACATATTCGTCTTTGCTTTCATGAAGCATTTGTTGAATCGTAATTGCATCGGGTGTAGTTAAGGTAGATTCATATTCCACTCCGTTTAAATGATAGCCTACCGTCCCAAATAGGGAGGTTGTTTTCCCGTTTTCAGAGAGGATATGTCTAATAATATGAGCAGTCGTCGTCTTGCCATTTGTGCCAGTTATTCCAATGATTTTATGTTTCTTATGGGGCTCTTTATAAAAAATTGATGAAAAAAGCGGGAGACTCTCTCTAGCATTGGGCACGTGAAAGTAAGGAATCGGGATTTGTGGTTCAAGTTCCCTTTCGCCAACGACTGCAAGGGCCCCCTGTTCATAAGCTTGCTTTATATACTCATGACCGTCGGATTCATGTCCTGAAAGTGCTACAAACAGATGTCCATTTTTGATTTTTCTGGAGTCTGATTGGATGCCTTCAATCATTAAATTTTTGTCGCAAACCAACCCGACTTGTTGAAGCAGTGTATGCAGGGGAATATTCATGAATATCAACCTCAATATTATTTTTAATAATTTCATCTTTTTAGTTTCCGACAGATAGCCGAATCTATACCTTTAAAATGAAAGGACTTTTCAAAAAAAAACCCAAAGACTCGGTTGTTACTGGAGTCTTTGGGTTTATCTTTTGGGGTTAAAACAGCGGAATCCGAACGGCTAAATTTTTCATGTGTCGCATTTTAATCGATTAGTTGGTATGTTTCTTTATTACAAATTACATAAAGCTCGGCGTCTTCTGAGATCTTCTCATTTAAACGCCGGTTAATGTCTAATTGTTCGCCGTCAGCAATTAAGGTGGCTCCTTGCGCTAATAAGTCCTTAAATGCATCTTCATAGGTCACCCATTGTTCCTTTTTAGAGATCTTGTACAAGTCTTCGCCATCTTGCCTACTAATTAATTGGTTGTATAATTTACTGACCCCTTTATACATCGCAGCCCGGACTGCGAGTCTCGAAATCGTTTCCTGTGACAAAATAAATTCATCCACTTTCACGTGGGAAAAATTCGAGATATGTTTTTCAATGAGGATTTCGACGGTTGTATGGACGTTTGGTGCTAACCGTTCTGCGATAATAGCAACGGTTAATGTCTTTGAATCACGTAGAGATTGGTCTTGGATCGTGTCATCTGAGAAAATTATCACGGATTTTGCTTTCGAAATATTCGCTTTCTCGAAGGTTTCTTCCTCAGTAGAATCGCCTTGTATATAGTGAATGCGGTCAAGTGTGACGTCAAGTGGGGACTTCGCTAATGTGTCGATGATGACGATGTCCACAGATGAATTTGAGTTCAAAATTTCCTTTACCGCAATTTCTGTTTTCTTTCCCCATCCGATAATGATGATGTGATTTTCCTTTGTATAGTCCAATTTTCCTTCCTCCTTTTTTCTTCTGAAAATCGTGAATGCATCAATAATTTTCCCGATCACCACGCCCAACAAGCCAATCCCAATCAAATACATGAATACAGTGAATAGCTTTCCGGCTACAGTGACGGGGGAGTAATCGCCATAACCAACCGTGGCAAAGGTTGTCATCACAAAATAGAAAGAATTAAGCAGATTTCCAAAGTTATCGGGTTCTAGTAAATAAGCAAAAAATGTACAAAGGAACACAAAAATAACGGTAGTAAAAAGTAAGGTCAAATTTCCCATCTTTATTAAATTTAGTCCAAGCCTTATAAAAAAGTGCAATGATCTGTCCTCCAATCTAAATCTCCTACAATCAGATTATCCTAAAAGCCGAATAGGTACTAGGAAAAAATATGTTTCATTTATGAGGATTTTACTGTCATGAGTCAAACGGACTGAATGTTACCCCCTTTTATAAATTTATTGTTAATTCTAATAAGAGTAATTGCATGAGGGGAAACAATTTGATACGGTAACATTATCAATTTTAAAAAATGAGCCTAAACCTGGAGAATATACAGTATAGGAGCTTTTTATAGAATGAAAGATTAAAAGAAGAAGGTGAAAAGATGACAGATAAAAAAGGGAATATCCTTTTATCATTACTGGAAATATTCATTGTTTCCACAAGGCTAGGATTTACTTCATTTGGGGGACCTATTGCTCATTTAGGGTATTTTCATGAAGAGTATGTTCGACGTAGACAATGGATGGACGAAAAGAGTTATGCTGATTTGGTTGCATTATGTCAGTTTTTACCTGGACCGGCTAGTAGTCAGGTTGGTATTGGTATTGGTGTGATGCGCGCTGGTGTTTTTGGGGGAGTTGTCTCATTTCTTGGCTTTACCCTGCCGTCAATTATTGCACTGATTATTTTTGCTTTATTGCTAAATAGCTTCGGTTTTACAGATGCGGGCTGGATCCATGGCTTGAAAATTGTTGCTGTTGTGGTTGTGGCCCATGCCATTTTAGGGATGGCCAAAAATTTAACACCAGATGTGAAAAGGAAAACGATTGCCTTATTCGCTGTCGTGATTACTTTGGTATGGCAAACTGCTTTTACCCAGGTGAGCGTGATTTTACTCGCCGGCTTTGTCGGGTTTCTTCTTTATCAGACTCATACAATCGAGAAACCATCAGAAGAAATCCAATTTCCGATTTCCCATCGTTTTGCTATTATTTCTATCATTCTATTTTTCGGCTTGCTAATTGCGCTGCCAATTTTGCGAGAAGCAACGAATCTAAGTTGGATTGCGATGTTTGACAGCTTTTATCGGTCTGGCTCCCTTGTATTTGGTGGGGGGCATGTTGTGTTACCTTTGCTTGAGAGGGAATTTGTTCCGACGGGCTGGCTGAGCGAGGAAGAATTTCTTGCAGGGTACGGCGCAGCTCAAGCAGTGCCAGGTCCATTATTTACGTTTGCCGCTTATATTGGTGCTGTGATTAACGGCTGGAAAGGTGGCTTGCTAGCAACAGTTGCGATTTTCTTGCCGGCCTTTCTTCTAATTTTAGGGACGTTGCCATTTTGGAATTCATTACGTCGCAACCCGAAAATCAAGGGGGCATTAATGGGTGTGAATGCGGCTGTTGTGGGGATTTTAATTGCCGCACTTTATCATCCAATCTGGACTAGTTCAATCTTATCTGCGCTTGATTTTGCGTTAGCAGCGATCCTATTCAGCATGTTAGTGTTTTGGAAGTTACCCCCTTGGATGATTGTTGTAACAGGAGCACTAGGCGGATTTTTATTGTCCTTAATCTAAAAGAGACCACGGAAAAGGTCGGTTTTCACCTTTTCCGTAGTCTCTTATCCTAACACTTTAAACCGGGCGTCTTTAATCGAGCTTGGTACCTCGATAGTGTCTATCTTAACGAAGGTCCCATTCCCTACATCAACTTCTACCAATTCTACAATATCTTTGTTAGAACGAAGATATTGCATCAGTTGAGGATATATTTTAGGTGTTCCTTGTGCATAACGTTCATTTGGTATTTCTTTTTTTTCAATTAGAAGCTCGCATATTTTACGGATAGATAATCCTTCTGAAATATGGTGAATTACTTGATCATGGTGGGGGTGGAGATGATTTGCTTCCCTTTGTTTCGGTTGTTCTTTTTCGGTTGGTGTATCCTCGGAAAACAGGCTAAGTTGTTCGATAGTAGACCACTCCTTTTAATTGCATGCTGTTCTATCATTTTAGCACATAGTGCAATGGTGTTTAAGCTAAGTTGGTGCGCCATTTACTCATGAGAGCGGTTGGTATAGTTGTAATTAAAGTTTTAAAGGAGATATGGATTTAAATTACTGCAAGGATGAATATTGTGCAGTTGAGGTGGTAATCTACAGAATATATGGTTAAATAAATTTCTTTAAAAGGAGTTTATATGAAAAAAACCGACACTAAAGATTACTTACTCTTATTTACTGTTTGGATACTAACTCTCATTTGTTTACTTCTATTTATCCCACGCGATAAATTAAGGGAAGCCAGTGTTGCCTTTCATTTCAAACAACTCCTTACATGGTTGTTTGGATTAATAGTTGTAAATTTCAAACTTCTTGAGTACCCGGTTAGATTATTTAAAAGTGTCAACTCGAGCAGTTTCACTTTCGAATATTTTGTCTTCCCAAGTATTTGTGTGTTTTTCAATGTGTATTATCCGGAACAAGCCAAATCGTATTTAAAAGTTCTCTATCATTTACTTTATAGTTCCTTCCTTACTGGAATAGAAGTCCTGTTTGAACGAAATACGAACCTTGTCGATTATAAAAAGTGGAATTGGTCCGCCACGTTTGCCACAGTCAATTTAACTTTTTTTCTTTCGAGATTATACTATTTTTGGTTTTTTAAAGAAAAAATCGCCCCAAAAGGTTAAATAGCCTTTTGGGATCATCTTTATATGTTTATTTGAACATGAAAATTTTTTTGAATAGCTTCTTTTAAAAAGGAAGTAAATATAATAACTTCCTGTGTTTTCACTTTTGTTACAACATACGTTTTCGCTGAGGGGACGTTGATTTTCTCTGGCTGAATTTCAACTAACTTATCCGTTCTGATTTCACCTTCAACCATCGTTAAGGGCAAATAAGATACACCAAGCCCGGCCTCAATAAAACGTTTTGTTATTTCTACCTGATCAACAGCCATTGTTCGAGTGGAGGGATAATGTCTTCTCACTTCATGTAAAAGAAGTTCCCAATAGTCTGGATGATTATGAGTAATTAGCCGATATTTTTCTAAGGTAGCTTCTTCACCGAGAGTTTCTTCTTCTAAATGGGGTCCAACGAATAGAACACGTTCTTCATGAACAACCTCGCTAGTTATATTCGTTTGAAGGGGCTGAAGCTTTGTGAGCCCAATATCTGCCCTTCCTAAACTAATGCCCTCACCAATTTCATACGATTTTAGCACGCTGATAATCACTTCGATGTCTGGGTGTTCATCTATAAATCTCCGTAGTAATGAAGGGAGAATGGATGAGGCGATTTGTGGGGCAGCTGCGATAATTAATTTCTTGTTATAGCCCTGTTTCCATGCTTCAAAGTTATCGATTCCTTGGTCATATTTCTCAAGCATTTCTTTCGCATAAGGAAGAAACTTAGCACCAGCTGGGGTTAAGCTCACTGATTTGCCAACTCTTTCAAATAACACGGTGTTAAGTCTTTCCTCGAGACGTCGTATATGCTTCGTTATCGCAGGCTGTGTTAAAAAGAGTGCCTCCGAGGTTTTTCGGAAATTTTCGTTCTGAGCTGCAATGATAAACGTTCTAATCCAGCTAATTTCCATAGATACGCTCCCTTCTAATAACAAATGGTTATTAATCTTCTTTTAATTGGTTAATATCCATTATATACCTTAACGTCTATACTTTAGTTAACTTAAAGAAAAGGAGAGGTTAAGATGAAGGATCAATGGAATGCGAAATTGTATGATGGAAGTCACTCATTTGTTTCTAAGCTTGGAGAAGAGGTCATTGACTTATTGGCACCGCAGAGAGGGGAGTTTATTCTAGACCTTGGCTGTGGCACAGGAGATTTAGTAAGTCAATTATCAGAACAGGGAGTAAATGTTGAAGGTATTGATAAATCTATAAATATGGTTAATCAAGCAAAGAGTAAATACCCGAATAATAAATTTACGGCGAAGGATGCGGCTGAATTAACTTATCATCAGGAATTTGATGCGGTATTCTCTAATGCAGCTCTTCATTGGATGAAACAACCGAAGCCTGTCTTGCAATGTGTCTATAACAGTTTAAAACAAGGAGGAAGATTTGTTGCAGAATTCGGTGGCAAAGGGAATGTGAAAATCATAACCGATGAGGTTATCAAACAATGTAATTTGTTTGGACTGAATTATAAGAAGGAACAATTTCCATGGTATTTTCCAAGCATTGGTCAATATACGTCTTTAATGGAGGAAGTTGGCTTTAGCGTGACATTTGCGCACCACTTTGACCGACCTACACAATTAGCTGGTGAGGACGGATTAAGCAAGTGGATAGAGATGTTCGGAGCTGAGATGTTTGGCAGCGTTAAAGATTCTGAAAAAAAGGAAATCATTAAAAAAGTAGAAAGTAATTTAAGGAACGTTTTATATCAAGATGGAAATTGGATCGCTGACTATAAAAGAATTCGTGTCATGGCGAAAAAATAAGAATAGTACATACCAAACAAATGGGAGGGGATGATATTATTATTATCAATTAAAGGGGTAACAAATATGAGGAAAAAACAACTTACTTTAATACTATTCGTTGTTCTCCTAAATGTTTATAGGAGAACGTGGAAGGATATTCCTAAGTACTGGAAAAGCCTAGTTTACGTCAGTTTTGTTAATTCTTTATATTATTTTCTATTTAAAAAACGTCTTCTCTGGGATTTTAACGCTAAAGGTATGAATCAGGAGGTTTTGAGAAGGTTACACGTCTTCTTTGTCACCCCTTTACTCGTTCTTGCATGTTTATCGAAATTTCCCACTACAATAGGTAAACAAATTCTTCATGTCGTAAAATGGACATTGGCTTCTTGTATTGTTGAACAAGTTGTGTTAAAAAATAAGATGATTTTTTTTAAATATGGGTGGAGCACATTCTGGTCAGGGATGATTTACGTAGCCATGTATGGACTAAGTTATCTCTATATAAAAAAACCAGGTCTTACTTGGATAATTTCCTTTTTTACACTTATCTTTTTTATGGTGAAATTCAAACTACCTTTAGCAACAAGATTTCTCAAAAAGGCTCTTCTTAATTAAAAGAAGAGCCTTTCAACTTGGAACTGACTTTGATTATTCATTTTTTTCGATGGAGACTTTAACAACAGCTTCAAGTTGTTGGAGTGTTTCTATTGTCTTCGCTTGACAGCGTAGAGAGGAGCCCTTTATTAAGAATGTGTATTTTGAACAGTGATTAGATTGACTTTCTGTCGTTGATTTAATAATTTGAACTCCTCCCTCCTCTATTTGAGAAAAAACGTTTGCAAAGGAAATTGAGGCATCTGTAGTTATGGTTAATAGTAAGATTTTCTGGTTTTTATTTAAAAATGTATCCTCTACTTTATTAAATACAAATAAAACAATGAGGACTAGAAACGTCGTAACAATTGCTTCAAGGTACATGCCCGCTCCAACGACCAAGCCGATACCAGCGACAACCCAAATTGAAGCTGCGGTCGTCAAGCCTTTTACGTTCACGTCCCCTCTAACAATAATTGTCCCAGCACCAAGAAAGCCAATTCCCGCTATAACGTAGGAAGGGAGTCTGGCAGGATCAATATTTGTGACATCTTTATGAGTTGCGATAAAGTTTGAAAACCCATAGAGAGATAATAGCATAAGTAAACAAGCGCCTAGTCCAACAAGGATATGAGTTCGTAGTCCTGCTGGATGATTTTTTATTTCTCTTTCAAATCCAACGATGCTGCTAAGAACAATAATTAATAAAAGCCGTGATATCGATGTAAGTGCATCTGTAGTCATGTCCATTTTCGTTTCTCCTATTCTAGCGATGAATTTTTTATTTATAGATTAGATAAGTGGTTTTATAAGGAAGAAGCTTCGACTAAAATAGTTCACCTTCTATAAATAATTCCACATAAAAAGGAATTTAAACTTCTTAAGTCTGAGAAGGGTAGCACGTTATGAGGCTATTAAGAAAATATGGCTGCATCACCCTGTAAATATGTCCATATAAGCAGGGGTAATTGAGAAAAAAAGACACTATAATTCAAGCAAGAAATAAATTTGAAAGCGCAATCACAAAGACGATTAGGAGGGTTTAAATTGAGTATGTATAGTACTGGTCTGAAAACAAACACTTTCAAAAATCCATTAGGAATAGACTCTATGCAACCACATTTTAGTTGGGTTTTAACCTCATCAGAACGCGCACAAATACAAACTGCGTATCAAATTATGGTAGCAACAAGCTATGAAGAATTAATACGTGACAACGCTGATATGTGGGATAGCGGAAAAGAAGAGTCGAGTCAATCTGTGCAAATTTCTTATCAAGGGAAGAAGCTACAGTCAGGAGCTAAGTATTATTGGAAAGTGAAGGTGTGGGATAAAAATCACCAATCCTCTCCGTGGAGCGAACCTGCATTTTGGACGATGGGGCTATTAAGTCAATCGGAATGGGAAGGGAAATGGATTGGAGCCGAGGAGAAAACAAGGGATTCAGAAAAGTGGATGGATAAAGATTTAGAACCAAGCTTGTTTCTACGAAAAACATTTTCGACAAACAAAATGGTTGAATCTGCTACCGCTCATGTGACGGCACTAGGTGTCTATGAGTTTCATATTAATGAAAAGAGAGTAGAAGATGCTTATTTTGCGCCGGGTTTTACGGACTATAATCTAAGACTACAATATCAAATGTACGATGTAACAGAACTTCTGCAAGCAGGGGAGAATGCGGTTGGTGCTCTCCTCGGAACAGGCTGGTATGCAGGGTATGTTGGGATGCTCGGGAAAAATGTTTATGGAGAACAGCCGTTTTTTCAGATGCAACTAAATATTACGTATAAAGATGGAACTGTAGAAAGGATTGTAACTGATGAATCCTGGAGGGTCACTACGGGTCCTATTCTATATTCTGACATTATCAAAGGTGAGTATTATGACGCGCGATTAGAATTGTCTGGTTGGAACTCTGCCAAGTATGATGATTCCAGTTGGGAGGCTCCACTCGTTAAGGACGATTATGAAGGGGAGCTTGTTTCTCAAATTGATCCTCCGGTTAGAATTACAGAGAATTTAACACCGGTTTCAGTCTCTACCTCACCGAGTGGGACAACGATTTTCGATTTAGGACAGAACATGATTGGGTGGGCCAAGCTGAAGGTAAGCGGCAGAGAAGGAACGAAAGTCACGGTGAGATATGCTGAAATGCTTCAAGAAGATGGAAGTCTTTATACAGAAAATCTTCGCAAAGCAAGGCCAGAAGGTATTTATATTTTAAAGGGAAACGGAGTCGAGGTTTTCGAACCACATTTTACATTTCATGGATTCCGGTTTGTTGAAGTGATTTGTGAAGGTGAACCATTGACTTCGGTTGATATTGAAGGAAGAGTCGTCCATTCCGATACACCGGTTACAGGAATGTTTGAAACATCGGATGAGATGGTGAATAAATTATATCAAAATATTACATGGGGACAAAGAGGTAATTTCTTAAGTATTCCAACGGATTGCCCACAAAGAGATGAACGTTTAGGTTGGACGGGTGATGCACAAATATTTATTCGTACAGCTAGCTACAATATGGATGTGGCCAACTTTTTTCGGAAGTTTACAGAAGACTTAGTTGATGCTCAGCTTCCGAGTGGTGCGTTTACAGATATTGTTCCTGACGCTGGCTGGATTAATTTAAAAAGGAAAAAATATAATGAGAAAACAACGATTTTAACAGATGTTATCCATCCTATTGAAAATTGGTTAACTGATGCGAATGCAGGGTGGGGTGACGCAGGGGTCGTCGTGCCTTGGACGGTGTATTTAGTGTACGGTGATAGGCACATTTTAGAAACGCATTACAAGCCAATGTCGCGCTGGATTGACTATCTGGTCGAACATAGTACGAATTATATTCGTCCAGATGATACCGTATACGGAGATTGGTTAGCTATTGATGAAGAAACACCAAAGGATGTTTTAGCAACGGCCTACTTCGCCTACAGTGTTGAAATTATGGCAAAGGTCGCAGCAGCGCTTGGAAAAACAGAAGAGGAACATAAGTACAAAACATTGTTTGAGAAAATAAAGAAAGCTTTTAATGAAACGTTTGTGACAGAGGATGGAAAAGTTAAAGGTGAGACACAGACGGGATATGTGCTGGCCTTAAATATGAATCTATTAACAGGCGAGAAAAAGAAAAAGGCAAGTCAGCACTTGGTTAACAATATTAAGAGACGAAATGGACATCTCTCAACAGGCTTTTTAGGAGTAGGCTATCTGCTACCGGTTCTTACCGATAATGGCTATTTAGATGTGGCATACAGTCTTTTGAAAAAGGATACCTTTCCTTCATGGTTATATTCAGTAAAGCACGGAGCTACAACGATTTGGGAGCGTTGGGATGGGTGGACTGCTCATAAAGGATTCCAAAGTGCACAGATGAATTCGTTTAATCATTATTCCTTAGGGTCTGTAGGGGAGTGGATGTATCGTTATGTGGCCGGAATTGATGTGAAACCAGAGGGAGCTGGCTTTAAACAAATTACCATTCATCCAAGACCAGGAGGAGGATTGACCTTTGCTAAAGGCCATTTTGAATCGGTTCATGGACAAATTAGATCAGAGTGGACGCTTGAAAATGGACGTTTTACATGTAAAGTACGTATTCCCGTGAATACAACAGCAACTGTTCATATCCCTGGCAAGTTGACTACTCAGCTGGGTTCTGATGTGCTGGTTATCGGAACGGAAGAAGGCACCACTGTGTATGAAGTCGGATCTGGTGATTATGATTTTGAGTCGGTAATGGAAACGATCTCAGTTTAAAGGCAAACAACACTAGCTTGCACGTAAAGATAATTCTGTAAGCAACCTTATTTCGAAATTCATCGGAGTAAGGTTGTTTTCGTTCTTTTGAAATTCATTGGATAACTATGACTACCTTTATACATAAAATCCGCTCTGGTATAATGAAGAGAACTTTAATACGAATGTAACAGGAAAAATGGATGGAGGAAATGAGTAATGGTTGATTTACCGAATTGTCCTATATGTAACTCGGAATATACATATGAGGATGGAAGTCTGTTAGTTTGTCCAGAATGCAGTCATGAGTGGATGTTAGAATCGGAAACTGAAAATAATGAAAATAAAAAGATTATCAAGGATGCAAATGGAAATGTCTTAAATGACGGTGATTCTGTCACGGTAATGAAAGACCTTAAGGTAAAGGGAAGTTCCTCGGTTGTAAAAATAGGGACAAAAGTAAAGAATATTCGTTTGGTTGATGGTGAGCACGATATTGATTGCAAAATTGATGGTTTTGGAGAGATGCAATTAAAATCACAGTTTGTAAAAAAGGCTGCTCAGTAAGAACATTGAAATAGGTGAAAAACGTACATATTTCAATGATCTCTTGAACGTGCTTTTCGGTATTTTTGTGGAGATAAGCCAAACTTCTTTGTGAAAAGCTCCCTGAAATAATCATCATCTTTGTAGCCAACTCTTTCGCTGATTTCTCTTACAGAATGATCAGTCGTTCTGAGTAACCGTCCGCTTTCTTCCATCCGTTTGTTTTGGAGGTATTCTGTAAATGTTTGACTTGTATGTTTTTTAAAGAGCCTAGAGAAATGACGTGGACTCACCAGCATATTCGTTGCCATTTCTGTTAGGGTTAGAGGCTCATTAAAATGGTTATCGATATAAGATATCATTTCATCAAAAACCATTGAAGCAGACGATGTCTCTTTTTCAAGAGTTCGGTTTTTTAATCGGAACAATAGAATCATAAGCTCTATCACTTTTGATTCCAAAACAATAGAATAACCAACGTGTTTATATTGATATTCAAGGTAAATCGACCGAATTAATCGTAGGCAGCTATCTTGTTTATCCCTTAAATGAATATAGTTATTCATCAAACCTTGCTGCAAGAGAGCGCACCATTCTGATAATGCATATTCCTGCTGGTGATTTGTTTCATTGATGAGACCTTGTAGGAGGGAAGGGGAGAAAAGGACATTATAAACCGTTAGTTTATTCTTTGAATTAGCAGAGTTTGGTCGAAAGACATGGTTGGCCCCAATTGGAATAATAAATAATTCACCTTTATTAACGGGGATCACTTCACCATTAATATGATGAAAACCTTTACCCTCTTCAATAATAGTAATTTCTATAAAATCATGAGAGTGATGCGTGCTTATAAAGTCTTCATGGTATCTGTTAACATGTAGAGGGATTTTATCTGAGAAATAAGTGCGACCAGTTAATTGATGTTTAGACCTCTCCATTGGAAATGCTCCTTTTCTTGAAATACCTTATCGGTTTGGACTCATTTATGTCGTTATGAAACAAAAAGACTGATATTCCAATTCTAACATACGAATACTTGAGTGCTAGATTGTCAAAGAATCTCGTTCATAACGACTCTTTAACTCAACGAAAGAATAGATTAAGGGTAAGGTGCTTATATGATAAAAACAATTTACACATTTGCTCAATGGATGCTCACTCAACTATCTAGAATTAGAACAAAGCTCTTTCTTACGTACTTTTTCTTAATTGTGATAACGGTTACAATTATTGGGTTTTCTTCAGCATATTACTCTCAACTTTCTATTAATTCGAAAATAGAGCAAGCAAATATGTTGATTGTAACTCAAATTCAAAAAAATCTTGATTCTAAATTCTCCCAAATTCGCAATCTTCTCGTTTCCCCATATTACCGAACTGATTTTGTAAGTGGCATTAATCAATATGACTTGATGACGACCTCTGAACAGTTTTTATTTAAACAAAATTTATCTGATTATTTCTTGAAAAGTTTATTTATCTCTCCACAGGACGACTATGTAGGGTTTCACATTTTCTATCATACGGGTGAATTGCTGTATACGACACCAGGGATCGATAAAAACGGGTTAGAGCGCTCGTATTCAACTTCGGAATGGGTGAAAAAGACAATAGAAAAGAATGGGAATGTGTACTTTAGTGGGCCCTATCAGGATCAATTTCGGAATAATGAGCGTAATTTATATTCTGCGTCCATTATGGTAAGAGATTATCCAGATCACCAAAATATATTTAGTATTGTACGATATGAGTACTCCTTTGACAATATTGAGAACATTAGTAAGGATGCTAATATCTCTGAGAATAGTGAACTGTTAATTGTCGACGAGCAAAATCAAATTGTATTCTCAACAATGGAAAACTTAGAGGTTGGCGACCTTTACCATACGGAATTGATGTCCTATGTGAATGGGCTAAAAGGAATGTTCTGGTTTAAAAATGAGGAAGGCACTTCTCTTATTACATATAGCAAATTGGAGGAACCAAACTGGAAAATGTTGCTCATTACCCCAAAAGGGGATTTAGTTGAGGCATCTTCGAATATTAGAAACACAACCATTATATTGGCGCTTATTGCCTTTTTTGTTACGGCTATTATTTCGTTGTTTTTCTCGAAAAGTATAACGGCTCCTATCATTAATTTGTATCGATCCTTAAATCGCACAAAACAAAACTATCTTCACGAACGACCAGAAACAAACCCTAATGAAATCAAGTATATTACTGAAAACGTGAATCAAATGGTCGTAGAAATTGAAAGTCTACTCAAAGCGAAATATATTTACGAAATTAAGCTTAGGGAATCTGAATTAGCGATGCTCTATTCGCAAATTAATCCACATTTTCTTTATAATACGCTCGATAGCATTCGAGCGATGTCAGATTATTATAAGGTAGAGGACATTTCATTAATGACGCAGTCCTTAGCAGATATGCTTCGTTATAGCACAAAGCACAATGCCGATTATGTGAAAATTGAAGAGGAGATTCGGCATGTAAAAGATTATTTAACGATCCAGAAAATACGTTTTCAACATAAAATTGCTGTTGATGTGGAGATAGATGAAGATGTCCTAAAAGAAGACATGCTTAAAATGACGCTACAGCCGTTAATTGAAAACTCAATGCATCATGGTCTAGAAAGGAAAAAAGGAAAAGGAGAGTTAACCTTAAAAACATATGGAGATTCACACTTTATTTACTTTGATATTATCGATGATGGACTTGGAATCGAGGAAGAAAAGCTAAAGCAGATGAAGAAAGAGTTGGTGGAAATTAGAAATAAGCTTGATGTAAAGAACCACAAAGTATTAGGTATTGGGTTGAGCAATGTGTACAGTCGGTACTTGATTCAATATGGAATGGATTTTGATATGGATATTCAAAGTCAACTGGGTAAAGGAACTCACATCCAAATGAAATTCCCCAAAAGGCAAAAGTCGAAATAGTGAACAAAAAGAAGTCAGAATATTTTATTTTTATTTCTGTCAGAAAATCTATAATCAAAGTATAGTTAACCCACTATTCAAATGGATGGTGGGTGATAGGAAGGAAGTGAAAAAGCTGTCCGTTGTTGCAAAGTCTCTGGGTCTAGTTCTTTTATTAGTTTCAAAAATGAAAACGCATTCATTCTAAACCAAAATTGATTGGAGGAATCATGATGAAGTCATTACGAACGACGATTTTGTTTGCCTTTATTATTTCATGCTTAATCATTATATCAGCTTGTGGTGGTAAGGATACAGGGGGATCACAAACTCCTACAGAAAATGAAGAGGAAACACCTGCAGTAAACGAGGAACCGGCTAAGAGCGACCCGGTTACACTAAGTTTTACGATTGCAAATACGGCAGATTTGACACCGTATCAACAAATCTTTGAAAAGTTTAATGAAGAAACAGGACATAAAGTCGAAATCCAGCCACTACCTGGTGGAGCAGATTATGACAATATGTTAAAGACACGGTTTGGGACAGGTGATTATCCTGATATCTTCTTAATGCAGCCCGGTACAAAACAGAATATAAAGTTTAGAGCAGAGGAAGAGCTTTATGACTTTTCAAATGAAACGGCTATTCTAGAGCATATAAATGAGGCTGCTGTTGAATACCAAACAACTCAAGATAATAAAATCTACGGGATTCCGTGGGGAACCACAGGGGCAATGGGGATTTACTATAATAAGCAAATATTTGCTGAGGTCGGGGTAGACCTTCCACAAAATTACCAAGAACTTATCGACACTGCAGAGAAAATCAAAGCTGCAGGGTATACACCTTTTTATGAGGCTGTTAGTGATGGTTGGCCTGCGCAGATTTTTCACTTAAGTGGATGGACGACATATGTTGACCCAGCAATTGGGGAAGAAGGCGTACTAAAGTTAGATAGCAACGAATTGAAATTAGCTGAGATTCCTGAACTAAAAGGCTTACTAGAAAAACAATTAGATATTAAGGAACGTGGGTTATATCAAGAGAATATTTTGGCCGGAACATATGATGACCAACAAGAGCAGTTCGGGCAAGGAAATGTAGCCATGATTTTTCAAATCGCAAATATTATCCCGTTAATGGTCGAAAAGTTTGGAGAAGAGTTTGTTGTTGATAACCTTGGTTACATGCCATTTCCTTCAGAAACGGATCGTGGTGTAGCAATGATTACCCAGCCTGACCAATTAATGATTTCGAGTCAAGGAGACCATGTCGATGTAGCGGTTGAGCTTGTTGAATTTATGACGTCTCAAGAAATGGTTGAATATTGGTACAGTGAACAACCAGGCATTCCTATTTACAAGGGAGTCGAAAGCAAATTGTATCCAGCTCAAGAAGACGTTGTTGAGTTTATCGATGCAGGGCAGTCAATGATTAATATCCAAAACCGGTTAACACCTACATTTGTTGACTTTGCAAAGAGCCTTCAAACAATGTTTATCGAAGAAGATGTTGATGCAGCCCTTAATGAATTAGACGAGAACTATCGTCGCGATGGTCGAAACAAACGATTACCTGGATTTGAATAAGTAAGCGCTTTAATAGAGAGGGGGTTCTTCCCCTCTCTACCATAAAAGGTCATCTAAGGTGGGTTGACAGGATGCATATAACAAGTAAATATCCATATTATTTTTTAGCGCCTGCATTAATCGTCTTTCTTATATTTTCGATTTTTCCGACGTTAACAGGGTTTTATTACAGCTTTACCGACTGGAATATTTATGCTCATGATATTCGCTTTACCGGTTTGGAAAATTACAAACAAATGCTTGAAGATAAACGTGTGATTACGGCGTTCAAGAATACGATTATTTTTGCCGTAGCTGTTACGATTTTACAAAATGTATTTGGATTAATTCTTGCCTTAATGTTAAATGAGGCCCTTTATGCTAGGAATTTACTTCGAACGATATTTTTTATGCCATATGTTATAGCTCCGATTATCATTGGTCATATATTTTCAGCACTTTATCACCCAGACAATGGAATGATAAATGAAATATTACGAGCGGTCGGATTAGGATCTTTTGCAATGGACTGGCTAAACAATCCGAACATTGCTCTATTTTCAATCATTGCTACAGATGTTTGGCGGGTAACCGGGTTTGCCATGATTATCTATCTGGCTGGCCTGCAGTTTATTCCAAAGGACCTTTTAGAGTCAGCGAATATTGATGGTGCGAACTACTGGGAGCGTTTCAAAAATATTATCTTTCCTCTGTTGGCTCCTTCTTTTACAATCAATATTTTATTATCCTTGATTTCTTCAATGAAAGTATTTGAGATTGTGATTGTGCTAACGGAAGGTGGGCCAGGGTATCGAACGGAGGTCTTCAATACGTATATTATGAGGATGTTTAGTTCAGGTGAGCTCGGCTATTCAACGGCTGTTAATCTCGTTTTATTCGTTTTGATTACTGGTATTGGGATACCAGTGCTGCATTTTCTTAGAAAAAGAGAGGTGGAAATGTAATGAGAAAGAAAAGTAAACTCATCCCCATCTTATTAATGATTGTCTGTATTGCGCTCTCCGCAGTCGTCATTATTCCATTTCTCGTCATTTTTCTTAATTCCTTTAAAGGGGTTCGGGAAGCTGCCATGTTTAATTTAGCGCTTCCTTCTGAACTTGTCTTTTCGAATTATTTACAAGTCTTTCAGCAAACCAATATTTTAAGAGGATTTATGAATAGTTTCTTTATCTCAGGAAGTGTTGTCTTTTGCATTAATTTATTTGCCTCTATGGCGGCCTTTCTTATTCAACGAAGAGATAATAAGTTTCTGAAGTTTATTTATTACTTCTTTATCGTAGGTCTCATTATGCCAGTTGCTATCGTTCCAACGATTAAATTAATGCATGATTTAAATATTAATGGGACTTATTTTAGCATTATTATGTATTATACCGGGGTTATGCTCCCATTCGGGACGTTCTTGTTTGTTGGCTTTATGAAGAATATTCCAAGAGAACTAGACGAAGCGGCTTTGCTAGAAGGGTGCAGTTTTCTGAAATTGTTCTACCGAATTATTATGCCGCTTGTATCACCCGTTATTATCACAGTAACGATTGTCGTCATGCTGTTTGTTTGGAATGATTTCACAGGACCATTTTATCTTGTTACCGATGTTAGTAAATGGACCATTGTGCTAATGATTTTTAATTTCATCACGCAGTATAGCACAAATTGGGGTGTTGTATTCGCGTTTATGATGTTAGTTATTTCACCTGTACTGCTCACTTATTTTCTATTACAGAAATATATTATTGGTGGTTTAACAGTGGGATCTGTAAAAGGCTAAGAAAGGAGAGATTAGGTGTACAAGGTTATCGTGGTAGATGATGAACTATGGATTCGTAGAGGGCTTATCAATCTAATTGATTGGGAAGGGTTAGACTTTACATTGGTTGGAGAGTCGGATGATGGGGAAGAGGCTTTTGAATTAGTCAGGGATGTAAAACCAGATGTCATTATCATGGATATGAGAATGCCTGGCATGGACGGTAGAGAATTGATTCGCTCCCTCCATCAAGAGTTTCCATATATTTTATCAGTCGTTATTAGTGGTTATTCAGATTTTGAATACACACATGAGGCAATTAAGAATAAGGCTTTCGACTACTTATTAAAGCCAGTAAAAAAAGATGATTTAAATCAGGTTCTTGAAAAGGTGAAACAAGAGCTACTAAGTAGGGATATTCAAGAAGCTCATGAGCAAACGGTCTATACGTATAACGATACTCTATCCATTAGTCGACTTATCTTCCAGGGTGACCAAGTGTCTGGTGAACATTCTAAACGGAAAGATAGGGAAAGTGAACATCTCATTTTCTCCAAAAACTCTAGCAAACTTATTTGTATCGGTCAGATTGATTCGTTTGAGTATAAAGATTGTCGTTTAAAGCAAGCCGTTCTAAGTCTTGAGACTGCTAAACAACAACTGAAGCACCAACTTGAAAAGTTAGAGTACGATTATGAACTTCTAATAAATGAACGGGTCGACAAGAATGAATTTGTGATAATTATTTATTCCAATCACCTTAATAAACAGACGATAAAGACGTGGTTTGAAAACCATCAATCGGAACATAAAGGTGAGGAAATAAAGATGAGCTTTGGGCTAAGTCAAGTTGTTCACCAACCCTCTCTTCTCCACGAAGCTTACCTATGTGCGAGTGAAGCGTTGAAGAAAAAGTCTATAACTAAAAGTGGTCTTGTTTTAGATGGAGAGTTTTTAGATGAACTAACTTTTCTCTATCCAGAAGAGAAGGAACAAGTAATTTTATTAAGTTTAAAATCTGGTCATCACGAGAATGTTTTGGCAAGCTTTGACCAATTTTGTGATTACCTCGTGTCTAATGAGAGTAGTGTGGGCTTCATGCAAAAGTGTTTTGTCATCCTGGTTCATTCGATTGAAAAGTTGTTGAATGTGGGTGAGTCTAGTATGGAGCAAATAACGGGCCATGGAACAATGGCTTTTGACGATTTAATAAAAAAACAAAACTCAATAGTTTCAATTAAAGAGGTTTTTAATGAAATCCTCCCACGTGTGACAAAGCATTATCAGAAAGGAACCAATAAGCAAGGCGCAGAGCTTGTACAGGTCATTATTAAATCAATTGAAACACACTATTTCATGCCCTTGTCATTAACGAAAATAGCGGAGGAGCATTTTGTAAATGCCGACCATATAGCTAGACTTTTTAAAAAAGAAACAGGGCAAAACTTTGTAGAATACTTAACGGATTATCGAATTGAGAAGTCGAAGGAAATGCTTTGTTCAGGAAACTATAAAAATTATGAAATCGCTGAAATGGTTGGGTATGAGAATTACCGTTATTTCAGTCAAATCTTTAAGAAAAAAACAGGGATGACAATTGGTGATTTTAAAAAAACCAAAAAAAATAATAAAGCGTTTCCAATGCAGGTTAGGAAAGCTTTATAAATTAATTTTTTAAGGGAGAGATAAACATGCCAGAAACAAAAAGGTTAATTCCAGATACATTGCTATTAGAAGAGAGAGCGAAGCACGTGCTAAATACTATTATTGGTATGGCTGATGAAGATTTTGATTATATTCCATTTTTCAATGCGACATTAATCTCGAAGCCTGCTTTTATGACACATGGATCATGGGATTATGGATCGAGTCATGGGAGATTAATTGATGCGCTAACCTTGGCTCGTCATATGACCGGAGAAAAAGAGTTTGGGGCTAAAGTTGAGGAAAAGTATAAGCGTAATTTGCTCAGTTTCTTTAAAGAAGATGGTTTGAGCTATCGTCAGAAACGTCCAGATGGTACGGGTGATGAAACGGCTAATCTCATTGACCAACGGGCGGTTATTCTTTCGATGACAGCTTGGTATATGGCCACAAAGGATGAAAAAGTAAAAGAAATCTGTGATAGACATGTGGCGGCTTTAAAACGTATTGCGATTAAAGAGAAGGATATTTGGTATTATCCTGCTTCCGAATATACGGTCGATGGCTGGCCTTCCCCAAACGCGATTAATTTACGCCTTGCCCCGGATCCAGCTTCTTTCTCTGGCCGGTTAATCATGCCATTGCTTAAGTTTCATGAAGTAACAGGGAATAAAGATGCGTTTGAAATCTGTCAGTACTTTGCTCATTTTATTATGACACGTAGTGGTGTATATAACGAAGATGGAAGCTTTAATTCCGCACTTGCTTATCGAAGTGGACATTTTCATACACGTCTTGGGACATTAGATGCGCTTGCTAGATTTGGATTGTTTACGAAAGATTCATCGGTGATAAATTTTGTGAAAAAGAGCTATGACTGGGCACTAAAGCAATGCACGGCTTTTGGCTGGACACCAGGTGATATGCAGGAACAAGCGTATGAGCATGAAACGTGTTCACTTGTCGATTTAATTGCAACAGGAATTACGTTAGCGAGAAGTGGCTATAGCGAATATTGGGGTGTCGTTGAACGCTTCCTACGTAACCATTTAACAGAAACTCAGCTTCTTGATTTGGACTGGGTTGAAGAAGCACATGACCACTCTATGGATGAGGTTGGTTCGAAAACCTATTACAAAGTAGCTGAACGGACGCGCGGTGCTTTCGCAGGTTACTCTGCTCCGAATGATTTTGTTTGTGATGTGAATCATGGACGTGGACATACAAGTGATTTGCAGCTTTGTTGCATCGGTTCCGGAACAAGAGCTTTATTTATGGGTTGGAACAATATTCTCTTAGAGGAAGATGGGAATGTTCGGATTAACTTATTGCTAAGTCGGGGAACACGCCTGCTTGATGTGCATAGTCATTTACCACATGAAGGCCGGGTTGAGTTAGATATTCATGAAAACATCCCTAGCTTGCAAATTCGTATTCCAGACTGGGCTGGTTATAACCAAGTGAAGGTTGAAAAAGTAAGTGGTGATCATGTCGATGCCATCAGTGGAAATGATCCAGGTGTTTGGATGAACAGACGATTTCTTGATTTAGGGTCAGTTCAAGCTGGTGATGTGGTCAACATTACGTTCCCAATGAGTGAGTATAAAACAGTAGAAACGGCAATTGGCCAGGAATTTGAAGTGAAATGGCGCGGGGATGATGTGATTCATATCTCTCCTGAAGGAAAGTATAAACCATTGTATAACCAACGAAAGGTCTATGACAAAGCGCCAATGAAAGAAGGTTCTTACTATAAAGAAGAAGAGGAACTGTACTGGTAGGTTCTGGAAACACCCCTTCACAAAGAAGAATCGTAAAGGAATTAATTTACAGAAAAAATAGAGAGACTAAATGTGGGTCAGCCTCTCCTCAATCGAAGGTTAACTAAAAAAAGACAAAGGATGTGTTGAGCGTGACAAAGATTCTAGCCATCTACACTGGTCAAGGAATTGCTGAAAACGTACAAAAGCTATTCAGTGAACTGATACCAGACGCGAAAGTACACAGCATTATCGATGATAGTCTGATCTCAGAAGTGATTACAGAAGGTAAGGTAACCCCCTCTGTAAAGAAAAGATTAATTCAGTACTATCAACATGGTGTTGAAATCAACGCAGACATTATCTTAAACACATGCTCCTCTGTCGGAGAAGTCGCAAGCGTCGCTCGTGAATTCATAGATGTACCGATTGTGAAAATTGATGAGTTAATGGCTCAAAAAGCCGTCGAGGAGTATAAGAGAATTGGAGTAATTGCCACATTGCCATCAACGCTCAAACCAACGATGCGGCTCGTTCAGGCAAAGGCAGAAGAACAAGGAAAAGAAGTAACGGTGGTTGATGGTTTAGCAAAAGGCGCCTACCTAGCATTAGTTGGCGGAGAACCTGATAAACACGATCAACTAATTTTTGACGCCGCGAAAAGTATTGCAGACGAGGTCGATGTGTTTGTATTAGCGCAAGGTTCAATGGCGCGAATGGAAGAGAAGTTAAAGGAAATGACAGGTAAGCCTGTTATGTCCAGTCCATACCTTGGGGTTTTATCTGTGAAAAAGGCATTAGGGAAGTGAAGAAAATGAATGAACAACGAGTCATTGCCACTTATTATATTGAAACCCCTTATGATCTTCACCACGCAGCCGCTGTGATGGCAGGAGAACAATCAACAGGGACGTTTACAGCGGTACCAGGAGAGACCGACGAATTAAAAGAAAAACATGCTGCGAAAGTCATTAGTATTAAGGAAGTAGATGTGAAAAACACACCAGGTTTACCTGGTGTGAAGCTTCCCAAACAACATAATGGAAGCTATCATTGCGCGGAAGTTGTCTTATCATTTCCCCTAATAAATTTTGGACCATCCATCCCCAATTTATTATCAGCGATTGCTGGTAATTTGTATGAGCTGCAAGAGTTTTCGGGTTTGCGTTTAATAGATCTTGAATTGCCACAAGCGTTTAGTGAAAAATACACGGGACCTAAATTTGGAATCGACGGAACCCGCAAACTTGCAAACGTGTACGCTAGACCCTTATTTGGAACGATTATTAAGCCGAGCATTGGCTTAGAATTAGAAGACTTACGTCTACTAGCCCGAGAGCTACTTGACGCGGGGGTAGATTTTATCAAAGATGATGAATTAAATGGCAACCCGCCTTATGCTCCTTTAAAAGAACGAGTGAAGGTTGTTATGGAAGAGATTAATAGAAACGCCGATAAAACAGGGAAGAAAGCAATGTTTGCTTTTAATATTACGGGCGATATTGACGAGCTAAAGCAGAACCATGATTTGGTCTACGAAGCGGGTGGAACCTGTGTGATGGTGAGTATTAACAGCATTGGGCTTGCCGGACTTGCCCATTTGAATCGCTATACGGAGCTGCCTATTCATGGCCATCGCAATCAGTGGGGATTGATGACTCGTTGCCCGCAACTAGGGATGGATTTTAACGTCTATCAAAAGCTATGTCGTTTAGCGGGAGCAGATCACCTGCATGTGAATGGGTTAAATAGCAAGTTTTATGAAAGTAATGAATCCGTGGTGCGTTCAATTAAAGCATGCTTAACACCGATTAACGGGGGAGCTTCAATGCCTGTGATTTCTTCAGGGCAGTGGGGGGGGACGGCGATTGAAACATACGAAGCGACGAAAACAACCGATGTGATTCATCTTGCAGGAGGAGGCATTTTATCTCATCCTGATGGACCATCTGAAGGTGTGAAAAGTATGCAACAAGGCTGGGAGGCAGCGATAAACGGAATCTCGTTAGAAGAACATGCCAAGAAGAACCGAGCTCTAGCTAGAGCGATTGAAAAGTTCCAAAAATAAAAAAGGGGGATGGGAGGAAGATGCAGCCAGTAAAAAAGCGCTTATTAACTTTTTATGGTGATGACTTTACAGGTTCAACTGATGTGATGGAAACTCTTGCGAAGAGTGGAATCAAAGCAATGCTTTTCTTGAAATCGCCTTCGCGCGAGCTCTTAGAGGAAGAGTTTCCTGATATTGAAGCCGTAGGGGTCGCTGGTATCGGCCGCTCCTTAACTCCTGAGGAAATGGAAGAAGAGCTTCCGCCGATTTTTTCAGCGTTAGCCGGTATCCCAAGCCATATTATGCATTATAAGACTTGTTCCACGTTTGATTCGTCCACTAAAGTAGGAAATATCGGAAAGGCAATTGAGATTGCTCAATCATTTTATCAAAAGCAACGCTATATTCCTTTGCTCGTTGCTGCACCTGCTTTGAAACGGTACACGGTTTTTGGACATCACTTTGCGAGTATTGGAGAGACGACCTACCGATTAGATCGTCACCCAGTAATGTCAAGGCATGGTGTGACACCAATGGATGAAGCGGACCTTTCTATTCACTTGTCGAAACAAACCAATCAAACGATTGGATTAGTAGATATCGTCACGTTATCACAGAATTCAGCTGAAATAAAAAAGGTAATAGAGCAGCGGATAACCAGTCAAAGTAAGATTATCTTATTTGACGCTCACGATGAAAATCATATCGAAAAAGTGGGAGAAGCGCTATGGGATGAAGTAAAAGAAGAGACGATATTTGTAGTTGGATCGTCTGGGATTGAGCATGCATTAACATCAATCTGGAAACAAAAGGGTCTCACAAATGGACTTGAGAGTCATTTTGAACGGCCGGATCCGGTAGAGCAACTCATTGTGGTATCTGGAAGCTGTTCAATGGTGACACAACAGCAAATTGAGTATGCAACATCACAAGGGTTTATTGGAATCCAAATGCCTGTCCAAGACATTATGGATCCTCTGCTCAGAAATAAAGCGTATGATGATGTTTTTAAAAAGGCCAAAGAGTATATGACCGCTGGGAAGAGTATTATTTTTTACACGGCATTAGGTCCAGATGATAACAGTATTGGTCAAGTAAAGCAGTCACTTGTTTCAGAGGGGCAGAATGAGTCGGACACAGGAAAGCTTCTCGGCGAACAACTAGGAAGGCTCTGCAAAGAATTAATACGCTTATTCCATCTTAAACGTGTTGCCGTAGCAGGTGGAGACACATCGGGTTATGTATTAAAGGAATTGCAAATATTCAGTCTCGAAATGGCCGCCCCACTTGTTACAGGTGCTCCGCTTTGCAAATGTCATTCTGAAGATGAAGCGTTAGATGGGTTAGAAATTACTTTGAAGGGTGGACAGATGGGCAGGGAAGATTTCTTTGTCCAAGTGAAAAACGGCCAATAATTGATGGAAAGGGCTGATTTAATGAGTATTGCGTTAATTGGTGCTGGTGGAAAGATGGGAAATCGAATTACAGATAACCTCATGAAAACAGACCAGAGAATGTTCTATGTAGAAATTTCTGAAGCGGGAATAAAAAAGATTCAGGAAAAAGGTCTTTCGGTCACTCCTGAGGAGGAGGCTATAGCGGAAGCAGACGTTATTATTCTTGCTGTACCAGATGTCTTTATTGGTAGAATTGCAGCGTATATTGTCCCGACTATGAAAAAAGGGGCGATGTTGGTTTTATTAGATCCCGCGGCTGCTTATCTCAACAAATTACCTGAACGTCCAGATGTCTCCTACTTTATCGCCCATCCATGCCATCCTTCAATGTTTAATCATGAGGTAACGGAAGAAGGACAGCAGGATTACTTTGGGGGAGTGGCGGCGAAGCAAGCCATTGTTTGTTCGCTAATGCAAGGTCCTAAAGAGGATTATTGTATAGGGGAATCCATTGCCAAACAAATGTATGCCCCTGTAACAAACGCTCACCAAATGACCGTAGAACAAATGGCCATTCTTGAACCAACGATGGTAGAGACAATAGGGGCTGCCACCGCAATGCTATTACGTGAAGCAATGGATGAAGCGGTTAAAAAGGGAGTGCCAGAAGAAGCCACAAGAGATTTCATGTTTGGTCATATCAATACAATTTATGCGGTTGTGTTTGGGGAAGCAAATGGACAATTATCGGATGCCTGTATTGTGGCAGCCGAATATGGGAAAAAGTATTTGTTTAAAGAGGATTGGAAGCGATTATTTGAAGAAGAAAGTGTGAGAGAACAAATTGATGTGATGCTGCATCCTGAGAGGTTAAGAGAAGTTAAATAACTTGCTAGTAGCATTAGGTTTAGAGAATGAACATTTTTCTCTCGTATTAATCTGCCGTAACTAACTATGGGATGAAAGTAGGGATAGAACATAACCATTGATGTTCATGTACATTTAGGAACAGATAGGGTGTTTGATGATACCTTTACAGAGGAACAACAGTGGGAGAAAAATCATGCCTTTGATATTGACATGACCATTCTTCGACCAGCGCTCATCCATTCACTAGAGGAAGTTAAAAAACAGCATAATGATATTGCTAAACTGTCTGAACTGTATCCATTTACTTTTGTAGGAGTGGCCAATCCTAATCCACACCTTCAAGATCAAGTCTATGAAACAGAGGTACGGAGATGTATAAAGTGAGAACGATTGGATTAACAGAAGATGAGCAGAAATGGTGCTTTCTAAAAGCGCCCAATCTGTATTTAATGTAGTTACATCGAAGTAATATAGTGAACCCGATTGATAGAGTAATCTATTACTCGGGTTTATTTGCAGGAATAAAGAGAGTTTGTATCTAATTAATAAAGGGTGGGCCGTTTTATTAAAGGTGGTGAATATATTGCAACTCGTCTCAGACCTAGCTAAAAAAATAATTAATGAAGTACGACTAGTCCTGACCGAAAATATTATTGTCATAAATCATGATAGCGTAATCATTGCTTCGACTGATGATGAACGAATCGGTTCTTTTCACGAAGGTGCATTTATTGTCATGGAAACGAAGGAAAAGCTATATATTACTAAAGACATGTCCATACATCTTCAAGGAGTTAAGCCAGGTATTACGTTGCCGATTATTTTTGAAAATGAAGTGATAGGTTCTATAGGGATTACTGGTATACCCAATAAGATTGAACCGTTTGCTGAACTAATTCGTAGGATGACAGAGTTAATCATCAGGGAAGCAACTTATTTAGAAAAAAAGGAATGGGAAATGCGTGGACTGGAATCCTTTTTTTATGAATGGATATATAACCAAGAAATTGATGATGAGTTTATCAATCGTGGACAAATACTAGGGATTAATTTACAAAAGACCTATATTTGTATGCTTTTTCAGTTAAATGCATATGTCCCTCAATTCGATTTACAACAAATACAAACATATATGAATTCTTGGTTTAACAAGCAGTTTCCTCATACAAAAAATGACGTTTTCATTCGCTGGGGAAATGAAAGGTTTATCCTTTTAAAAGATGCCGATAATCCTAGTTCAATATCGAAATTCAAGTACGAATTAAGTAGATGGAAACAGTACTTTAAGAAGACATATCATTTAGATTTGGTTATAGGCGTTGCCAAAACGATCGTAAAAAAAGAAATGGCTCGTCCTTATCATGAAGCGAGCAAGGCTTTAAAAGTAGCATATCAGAGCAATAGTATCATTTTTTATGAATCATTATTGTTAGAAATTATTATAGAAGAAGTAAGGAAATCAGCAAAATTCGAATTTATCAATAAGGTCCTATTAACAATTCAGCATGAACCAGAATTAATGTCTACATTGGAATCATTCTACGAACATAACTTATCTATAAAGAAAACTGCAGAAGCAATGCATATTCATATTAATACTCTTCACTATCGTTTAAAGCAGATTCACAAATTATCAGGAATCGATCCCAAAAGTAGTTATGGTGTCTCAGTGCTCTTTCTAGCTCTAACTTTTTTAAAGCAGAAATAAATAGGAGTGAAAAAGGTGTTAATCGATAATATTTTGTACTTGAGTAAATGACTTTTAAAATATAATTATGAAAGCGTTACCAATACAAAGTGAGTGAGGAATGCTGATGAAGATAAATCAAAAATTAAAAAGCAGCAAAATTATTTTACACTTTTTAATTCCCTATATCATTATTATGTTAGTGACTCATTCAGTTGGTTTATATACTTCTTATAAAACATTAGAAATTATGAAAAGTGAGGTCGTTTCAATTAATATCAGTTCGTTAAATCAAACAAAAGATATTTTAGAAAGAAGACTTCATGAAGTCGATTTAATCATTAGACAATTGTTGAATACTCCTAGAGTGAATAATTATCAATCGGTTACACAGCCTTTTAAAGGTCTTTCAACCTACCGAACCATGGAACTTATTGAAGAATTATTTGATTACAAAGAATCAAATAATTTTATTTTTGACTACTACCTTTATTATAAGAATAGTGATTTGGTTGTATCCGCTAATACAACGTATAGAATGTCATCCTTTTATTCGTCAATGTACAATTATGAAGAGTTGGATATGAACGGTTGGCGGAAGTTTCTAACCGAGAACTACCACTTTAAAGAAATATTACCTAGTCAAACTATGAAAATTCAGAATCAAACAAAATCGCTAATCACGTACGTTCAATCGCTTGGTCTACCCTTTTCTTCTCATGGGGCAATTGTAATTTTATTGAATAATGATGAAATTCATAAGATGCTAGGGCGACACAGTAAATCTGATGAGGGATGGGCTTATATTTTGAATGCAGATGGCGAGATTATTACTTCTGTTTCTTGGACGGGTGAAGAGATTATTCCAATTAATATACCGGAAAATAATGAAGGGATGTTGGAGAAGAAAATCAATTCAAAGGATATGATTATTACGTACACAAAATCAAGTGATAATGGCTGGGTATACGTAATGGCGAAACCGACTAGTACGGTAATGAGTATTGTCAATACGATTCAAAAGACAGCTGTCATAACGCTTATTCTTTCATTGTTTATGGGAGTAATCATTGCATTGTTTATGGCTAAAAGAAATAGTAAGCCCCTAAACTCAATTCTCCGTAAAGTTACAGAAAGTTTCGATGGTGATACTATGGAAACAAAAGATGCTTATCGCTTAATTGAAGGTACCATAGCTAGGTTAGCTAGTGATAATGATGAACTTGAAAAAAAGGTAAAAGATCAAATACCTATTTTGAGGTTGACCTTCTTCGAGCAATTGTTGAAAGGTGAGTTTACGACAGAGCAGGATATGAAAAGGTTATTAGTTCATACTGGGGTTTCGATTACAGGCAACTATTATTGTGTCGCTATTTTTCATTTGAAGGATTTTAAAAATAATGAGAAAGATGAACTACTACAATTAGATAAAGCGAGAGTGTTAGCAAAGGAACTTATCTTAAATCTCACTCACGAGAATTGTCATGTTCATAATCTTGAGGAGGATCAAATTGCATTGCTGTACACCTGTAATTTGAAGGATGAGAATCTCTGTAGAACTAAATTAACGACTATAATAAACCAAGTAGGGGACGTATTGTCGAACCAACTACTGATTCAGTCAACGATTGCTGTCGGTAGCTTGTATGAAAATATCTCAGGTGTGCCTCGTTCCTTTGAAGAGGCAAAGAAAGCACTAAGTACAAGCAGTTTTCAAAATAAAAAAGCTATGATATGGTACGAAAACCTTCCTAAATGGAATTATTCATTTCACTATCCTTTTGAAGTTGAAAGCAGACTAATTAATTTTGTGAAAGCGGGCGATGAAAAAGAAACAGGACTTCTATTAAATCAGTTATACGAGGAAAATTTCATTAAAAAACAGCTATCATTTCCACTTTCACAATTATTTATGTACGAACTAATGGGAACGCTATCGAAGTTAGCAGAACATGTCAATAAATCAGAAGAAAATAGAGATAATTATCTTGCTGTCTTGCTTACACAGATGGAATTAAAGAAAGATTTACAGAAAACCTATAAAATCATTGAAAATGTGTTTTATGATTTATGTAATGATATTAATGAACGTAAAAAGAGTCGGAATGTTGAACTCAAAGATAATATTAAAGAGTATATTCAGGCTAATTTTTCTGATTCAGATTTATGTTTGGCCAAGACAGCAGAGATTTTTAATATGTCGGAAGTTTATTTATCACAGTTTTTTAAAGAGCAGAACGGTGAAAACTTCTCTGACTATTTAGAGAAATTACGGATGAGTCATGCATGCGAGTACTTACAAAATTCTACGATGTCTATAAACGAAATTACTAGCAAAACAGGCTATAACACAGCCAATACATTTGGTCGAGCCTTTAAAAGAATCCACGGAGTTAGTGCTTCCGCGTTTCGAAAGCTTAAAAAAGAGAGCTAGGTTGTTAGAAGAACCTTCAAGATATATTCTTGAAGGTTTTTTGATGAAAAGATTGGGTAAGAAGTAAATCTGTAAAGTGTAGAAAGGAATAGGGAGCTTTTTTTAATAGCATATAAAACGTTGATATACCAGTTGGTTTGGAGAACTTTCTTAACTATTGCACAGTTGAAAGTCAGATGGAGAAAGCAGATTATAAAGAAATGCATGGTTAAAAAGTGAATACAGATTTACTAAATTATGCTTGCAGTCAATAATAAGCACATACCAATGACAACGCTTTCTTAACTGGGAGCTGTAAAATTAAAAGGGAGGTGCTAATCGTTTATGAGTACAGTAAAACCGCAACCGAGGCTTCAGAAAGAACAAATTAAACCAAGTCCTTTATTTAATAGAGGAAGAAGAAGGCTTCGATACATGATGAAACGCTGGCAATTATATGTATTGTTATCTCCAGCTGTTTTGTATTTATTGATTTTCCAATATTACCCAATGTATGGAGCCCAAATAGCCTTTAAACGCTACAATACGATGGTTGGAATTTGGAAAAGTGAATGGATTGGTTTTGAGCATTTTATCCGTTTCTTTAATTCATATGATTTCTGGATGATTATGCGAAATACGATTGGGCTTAGTATATATGAGTTGATTGTGAGCTTCCCGCTTCCGATTATTCTAGCCCTAAGTTTGAATTATGTAAGGAAACATCTTTTTAAAAAATCAGTACAGATGATTACGTATGCACCTCATTTCATCTCTGTCGTTGTTATGGTGGGGATGTTAGTACAATTCCTTGATCCAAGGGCTGGAATTTTGAATGCTTTATTAGGTTTGTTTGGTGTAGAGCCAATTAACTTTATGGCGCAGGCTGGGATGTTTAAATCTATTTATGTCTGGTCAACCGTTTGGCAAAGTACGGGATTTGCCTGCATCATTTATTTAGCAGCACTCGCTAGTGTAGACCCAGCACAACATGAAGCGGCTGTTGTTGACGGGGCTACAAAAATGCAACGAATCTGGCATATTGATATTCCTAGCATTCTACCGATAGCGATAATTCTATTAATTCTCAATACAGGTCAAATGTTAAACATAGGTTACGAAAAGGTACTATTGATGCAAAATCCTTTGAACTTAAGGGCATCAGAAATTATTGATACCTATGTTTATAAAGTAGGTCTCACATCTCAGGCACCTAATTTCTCATATGCAACAGCAATAGGACTATTTAAGTCGGTTGTTAGTTTATTTCTATTATTAACTGTTAATAAGATTGCTAAGAAAACTGGACAATCAAGCTTATGGTGAGAGGAGGAAACCATCCATGGAAAACCAACATATAAAAGACGGGGTGTCAGATAAAATTTTCGCGGCTATGAATACGATTTTTTTATGTATTGTTGCGTTAATTGTCTTGTATCCACTTATTTATATTGTAAGCGCTTCATTTAGTTCGCCTTCAGCTGTACTTTCAGGAAAGGTATGGCTGTGGCCAGTCGAGCCAACCTTAAAAGGATATAAAGCAGTTTTTGAATATAAACGAGTCTGGACTGGTTTTGCTAATTCTCTATTTTATACGACCGTTGGTACAATGCTAAACGTCACGATAACGGTAATGGCGGCGTATGCCTTATCTCGGAAAGATTTAGTTGGTAGAAACTTAGTCATGATGTTGTGTGTGTTTACGATGTTATTTCATGCTGGGATTATTCCTATCTATTTAGTTGTTCAGGAATTAGGACTATTGAATACACGATGGGCGATGATTTTACCAACAGCGTTAGCCGTTTGGAATTTGATTATTGCGAGGACCTTTTTCCAAGTAACAATCCCTGATGAATTATTAGAAGCAGCACAAATAGATGGATGTAGTGATTTCAAGTTCTTTTTTAAAGTAGTTGTTCCGCTGTCAGCACCAATTATAGCTGTTTTAACACTTTTTTATGCTGTTGGACATTGGAACCAATACTTTCAAGCGTTACTTTATATTCGGGATCCGAACCTTTTCCCTTTGCAAATCATCCTAAGAGATATTCTCATTCGAAATGAAGTTGATGCATCGATGATAGCAGATGTAAGAGCTGCCGCGGAACAAGATGGTCTAAGACAATTATTAAAATATTCATTAATTGTTATAGCAAGTATACCTGTATTAGTTATCTTTCCTTTCGTGCAAAAGCATTTTGTTAAGGGGGTGATGATTGGGTCGTTAAAGGGGTAAGGCGTTGAGCATTAAGACAGACAGGTGAACAATTAAGTTTGAAAATTATCTGAGGAGGTCGGATTATGTTAAAAGTTTCTAGGCTAAGCGTGTTAATTGCATTGATATTTTCTGTTTTGTTAGTAGGGTGTTCGAATGAGTCATCTTCAGAAGAGGCTGTGGATGCTTCTACAGATACGAATCTAGATACAGAGTCTAATTTAACAGAGCCGGGCACGTTTCCTATCGTAAAAGAACCCGTTGAACTTACTATTTTGATAGCTGGTGATTCAAAGGTTGAAGATTTTCAAACAAATGCATTTACAAAGTGGTATGAAGAATTAACAAATGTCAAAGTGAATTTCGAAGTTGCGCCGGTTGGTGGTTCGGCTGAAACGCTAAATTTACGTCTTGCAAGTGGGGACTTACCTGATATCTTTTTAGGAATGGGTGTTACGAGAGCACAGGAAATGATTTATGGTCCTCAAGGAGTATTTTTGCCATTAAACGACTTAATTGAAGAACATGGATTTTTTATGAAACAGGCATTTGAAGAACAGTCCAAATATTTAAGCGCTATAACCACTCCAGATGGAAATATCTACAGCCTCCCTGAAATTAATGAGTGCTATCATTGTTCGGTTCCAATGAAAATGTGGATGAATGAACCGTTTTTAGAAAAAGTCGGTCTAGATGTTCCACAAACAACCGAGGAATTCTACCAAGCTTTAAAAGCATTTAAAGAACAAGATCCAAATAACAATGGAAAAGCGGATGAGGTTCCATTAGCTGGGGCGATTCGTTCTGGGTCAACAAAAGCAGTGGAGACACAGGTTGAAATGTTTCTAATGAACTCCTTTGTGTACACTCCCCATACGAGAATGTTTTTAGAAAATGGTGAAGTGAAGGCTAGTTTTAATCAGGATGGTTGGAAGGAAGGAATAAATTTTCTTCATAAGCTTTATTCTGAAGGTTTACTTGTTGGGGAATCTTTTACTCAAGACGAGCAACAATTAAGACAACTTGGAGAAAATTCAGAAGGTCCTATTTTGGGAGCATTTCCGGGGATTTATTTAGGGAATGCAACAGAAATTGGTAGCGAGAGTGGTAGATGGTTAGAATACACAACGGTGCCTCCTTTAGAAGGTCCAGATGGTACTCGCTATGCTGTGAAAAATGATTATCAGTTAAATACAGGTAAATTTGTGATTACAAGCGCAACGGAGCACGCTGAAGTTGCCTTGCGTTGGGCCGATGGTTTCTTTAATGAAGATATTATGGACCGAGTTTTTAATGGGATCCCGGGCGAGGATTTTGTTGAGGCTGGTCCGGATGAGGTTGGTATTGATGGGGGGCCTGCAAAATACAAACTAATTACTCCTTATGGTGCAGTTACTAATAATCATTGGTACCAAAAGGTTCCTGTTTATAACTATAGTGCAACTCGTTTAGCGTGGTCCGCTGGAGATGATCCGGCTCAAAATAACGAGGTTATCTTATATGAACATTCAAGAGATAACTATATGCCATATGCAGCACCACTTGACATGCAAATTCCACTTCTCTATTTCACAGAAGAACAAAGCATGGAGATGGCTGATTTAGAAAAAACAGTGAAGGATTATGTTGACCAAATGCTTGCTCGCTTTATTACAGGTGAGATGAATGTTGAGACCGAGTGGGATAATTACCTTCATAACTTAGACAATATGGGGTTACCTCGATTACTCCAGATGAATCAGGAAGCCTATGATGCGTTAAATTAATATTTTTGGGAGAGGAAAAAGAGACCTCTCCTATTCTATTAAGGAAAGGAAGAGATGGTTTTGACCAAAAAAATTTATAAAATCGGTGTTGTTGGTTTAGGGGAAGGTCGTAGTATTATGTCTGCGACTTTACAAAGCTCGCAGTGGGAGTTAATAAAAGTATGTGATTTAAATGAAACTGTTTGTATTGAACGAGCAGAGGAATTTAATTTCCCTCACTGGACGAAAGATTATCGTGAACTGCTTGCAGATGAGGAAATTGAGGTTATTGCTATTTATACACCTGATCAATTGCATTTTACTCATATTAAACAGGCATTACTGGCAGGAAAGCATGTGATTTGTACGAAGCCACTTCTAGTTTCATTAGGTGATGCCAAGGAATTAATACAGTTGGTTGAAGAGACCCAGAAGAAGGTGTTTGTTGGTCAAAGTTCACGTTTTTATGAGCCAATGATTCACCAAAGGAAAGACTTTGAAGAAGGGAAGCATGGTGAATTGCAAACAATGGAAGCCCATTATATTACAGATGGTAGATGGTTTTTAAAAAGAGACTGGAGTAAGGATAAAGGTTTTAGTTGGATGTACAATTTTATGATTCATGCGGTCGATTTGGTTCGTTGGTATATGCCTGAAGTAGAAGAGGTCGTAGGATTCGGGCGTGTTAGTAAAACAAGTAAAGAGCAAGGTATTGATGTCTGGGATAATATGAGGTTTTTATTGAGAGATTCGGATGGACGAATTGCAACAGTTTCAGGAAATTATACATTACCTACATTGGGTAGAGAGGTTGAGCCTTCAATTGGTTGTACCCTAAGAGGAACCAGGGGGACCACACGTTCCGAATATTTAAACTTAGATTACTATACTCATTTTTCTGGGGAAGGCAAGAAGAAGAATAACTTTGATGAAAAACATGGGTATTTCTTTCGCTTTGAGGGGGAGAGTCATCATGCAGGGGAGTATCAAAATTACATTGAATATTTTGCTACCTGCTTAGATGAAGGGAAAACACCCCTACCTAATGTAACGGAAGGAGTTCGAACGATTGCAGTTATGGAAGCGATGCAAAAAAGTGCACAAATGGGTGGTTCGCTCGTAAGGGTACAAGATATTTTAGAGGAATATGAGCTTGCTGAGTACTACAAAAATTAGTATCTCTGAAACTCAGAAATACAGGAGGTTGAGAGAATTGAAATTAATGTATGATAAGCCGGCTTGCTCTTGGACTGAAGCTCTTCCAATTGGAAATGGTCGACTAGGTGCAATGATATTTGGAGGAGTTGAACAGGAACGAATTCAGTTGAATGAAGACACGCTGTGGTCTGGCTTTCCAAAAGACTGGAATAATCCAAAGTCAAAAAAGATGTTACCAGAAATAAGAAGCTTGATTTCAAAAGGAGAGTATGAACAAGCTGAAAAAATTAGTAAATCGTCGATGATGGGTCCCTATACCCAAAGTTATCAACCCTTTGGTGATTTGCATTTACATTTCTATCATGGGAATTTAACGAGAAAGTATTACCGGGAATTAAGTCTAGAAGATGCGATTGTTAAAGTGAATTACCAAATTGGTGAGGTTGAATACACGAGAGAAGTCTTTTCCTCATTTCCTGATCAGGTCATTGTTGTGCGTGTGAGTGCAAGCAAAAAAGGCATGCTTAATTTTAAAGCGACCCTAACTAGCAAACTTCATTCTACTCAAATTTCAACAGAACAGGCCCTTTTAATTAAAGGGGTCTGTCCTGAAAATGTCGACCCAAATTATTATCATACGGACGAACCAGTGAAGTATGGAGAAAAGACCACGACAAAAGCGATGAGATTTGAAGGCAGACTCGAGGTGAAAGTAGACGATAAAGGACAATTCTCCATAGACAATAACGGTATCCATATACATGGAGCAACAAATGCCCTGCTCATTTTTTCGGGGGCAACTAGTTTTAACGGCTTTGACAAATGTCCAGGTACCGAGGGAAAGGATCCGGGGTTGAACGCAAAGCGAGATGTTAAGTCGGCTTCTTGCAAGTCCTATAAAGAATTGCTACAAAATCATAAAGACGATTATCAGGTATTATATCAACGGGTAGCTCTTCAGTTAGGGGAATCGCCTGTACCCGAACAGACAACAACTGACCAACGATTAACAAGATATGGAGCGAATGACCCTAAATTAATTGAACTTCTTTTTCAATACGGTCGTTATTTGATGATATCTAGTTCAAGACCAGGTACGCAACCAGCAAACCTGCAAGGAATTTGGAATCATGAAGTTAGACCAATGTGGAGCTGTAATTATACATTGAATATAAATGCTCAAATGAATTATTGGCCTGCAGAAGTATGTAATTTATCAGAATGCCATGAGCCACTGTTACGGTTTATTTCTGAGCTTGCGGAAAATGGGAAAGAAACAGCGGAGATAAATTATGGATGCCGTGGGTGGTTAGCTCATCATAACTCAGATATATGGAGACAATCAGCACCAGCTGGAGATTATGGACATGGAAATCCTCTTTGGGCAAACTGGCCAATGGCAGCGGCATGGCTTTGTCAACATTTATGGGAGCATTACTTATTTAATCAGGATAAACAATATCTAAAGGAGCATAGCTATCCTCTAATGAAAGATGCTGCTCTGTTTTACTTAGATTGGTTAGTTGAGGACGGGAAAGGAAATCTCATTACTTCTCCTTCAACATCACCCGAACATAATTTTCTGACGGAAGACGGTCACAAAGCGGCCCTAAGTCAAGCAACAACAATGGATTCCTCCTTGATTTGGGAGCTTTTTACAAATTGTATGAAGGCATCAGTTGTGTTAGAAACGGATCGACTGTTCTATGAAGAATTACAACAAGCAAGAAATTGCTTACTCCCAATGCAAGTTGGGCGATACGGACAGCTACAGGAATGGTCTGAGGATTTTCAAGACGAGGATAAACACCATCGACATGTTTCACATTTATATGGCGTTTATCCAGGTTATCAAATAACGAGAAAGAATCCAGAGCTTTTTCACGCAGCTTTAACATCTCTCGAACGACGCGGAGATGAAGGAACTGGCTGGAGTTTAGGGTGGAAGGTGTGCTTGTGGGCTCGTTTTCGAAATGGAGATCGTGCGTTGGGCTTACTTTCAAATTTACTTCAACTTGTAGAAGAGAATGCTGAAACAAATTTCCACCGGGGAGGAGTCTATCTTAACCTCTTCGATGCCCATCCCCCCTTTCAAATTGATGGAAATTTTGGTGCGACAGCCGGAATTGCAGAGATGCTTCTACAATCCCATGAAGAGATGATTCATTTGCTGCCAGCTCTTCCGAAGGCATGGCCAACAGGGAAGGTAAGGGGTCTGCGGGCACGACATGGCTTTGAGGTGAATCTTAGTTGGGACGATGGAAAGCTAAAATCAGCAGAAATTAAATCTGATTTAGGAGGTCTATGTCGTATCAAAGTGAATAAATCCTTCCAAATTCTCTGCGAGGGTACGCCTATTTCTTATCATAATGATGACAATGTGTACGTTTTTCAAACAGAATCAGGCAAAGCCTATCAATTATTTTCTAAAACAATTATGGAGGTTGAAGGAAATGTTTGAAGTAGAAAAAACAGTTGGGGATTCTAGATGGTTTACCCATGATCGATTTGGAATGTATATTCATTGGGGGCTTTACACACTTGGAGCAAGGCATGAATGGTTGAAATCTCGTGAATTTATGAACAGTGAGCAATACCAAAAGTATTTTAAACACTTTGATCCCGATATGTATGACCCAAAGTTATGGGCGCAGTTAGCTGCAGACGCAGGGATGAAATATTTTGTTGTCACGACTAAGCATCATGAAGGCTTTTGCTTATGGGATTCAAAACTAACAGATTACAAGTCAACGAATACGCCAACTGGACGTGATTTACTTAGACCGATGCTTGATGCATTTCGTGAAAAAGATATAAAGGCGGGCTTGTACTATTCCTTACTAGATTGGCATCATCCTCATTACACGGTCGATGTAAAGCATCCCCTGCGATACGATGAAGAGTTTCTAAAACAGAGTAAAGAACGAGATTTTCAAAAATACATTGATTATCTATTCGGTCAAACAAAGGAGCTACTCAGTGATTATGGAAAGATAGATGTAATGTTCTATGACTTTTCGATTCCTTCATTAGAAGGTTTTCCAGGAAAAGGGAAAGAGGAGTGGCAAAGTGATAAGCTTGTAAAATTAATACGTGAACTACAGCCGCAAATTATGCTTAATGATCGATTGCAGATAAAAGGCGATATCACGACACCAGAACAATATCAGCCGAGAGAATGGATTAAAGTAAATGGAAAACGAGTAGTGTGGGAGGCTTGCCATACGTTTAGCGGTTCTTGGGGTTATTATCGAGACGAGGAGTCTTGGAAAAGTGTTGATACGCTTATCCAAATGCTAATTGATACTGTAGCCAAAGGCGGGAACTTACTATTAAATGTTGGACCAACTGGCCGTGGGGAATTTGACGAACGAGCTATTGATAGGTTGAAAGGGATTGGTGAGTGGATGAAGAGACATAATCAATCCATTTATGGATGTACGGCAGCACCTGAATCCTTTGTTAGTCCACAAGATTGTCGCTTAACCTATAATCCTAGTAAAAAGCGATTGTATCTACACGTGTTTAACTGGCCATTTAAACATCTACATCTTCCAGGCTTTTCAGGAAAGGTCGAGTATGCACAATTGGTTAACGATGCTTCAGAAGTCAAGATGATTGAAGGTAAACAGGAAATGTCGATGGAGGCAGGGGCCTTTAATGAAGGCAGACCACAGGATACATTAACATTACAGCTTCCTATTAAGAAACCAAATGTAACTGTGCCAGTTATTGAATTATTCTTGAGGTAAGGCGAGAGTTCCATGAAACATGCTTTTCATAGGAGATGGAATAATGGCAAAAAAACGAACCAATCATAAAACAAAACTGGGACTTCAAGGGCCAGTCGTTGCCTGGCAGGATTCTTGGGCTAAAGAGCAATCTGATAATATTATGAGAACAGGCACGGGAAAAGTTTACCCATCCCAAGATGCCACACCAACCCCAAGGAGCTTTGTGAAAGAGATGCAAGGCATGGGAGCTGAATTTTATGTTCATCACATGTTTCCTAGCTTAGTAGGACAATCAGAAGTTATTGGAGATATGGTGAACTATGGAATGGACATATGTATAGGGAATGAATATGGAAATATTAATGGTCCATATGTGGAAGGAACGAACCGGTATGATGTTCCTGATTCTGTGATTGCTGAAGCAGCGCGAAGTGGCAGATTAATTGGATTATTATACGATGAACCAGAGCATTTACAAATCAATGCAAGTCAATATCGTAAAGATGGTTTTTTTCCTCACTGGGCCAAAACGGATGGCTTAACATTAGACCAGGCCGCCCGAAAGGTTACTAAAGCCGTTGCGAACAGAGTAAAGCATACGGAGGAGTTAATAAGAAAAGAAGGCATGCAAACGAATACTATCCCTTTAGTAACCGAACAAGTTTTTCCAGTAATGTTCCATACCCAAGCACGAGGTGGGATGGTCGTCTGTCCAAAAACAATGAAAGAATCCTTTCAGTCTTTACAATTATCAACAGCTCTAGGTGCAGCGAAGCAATATGGGAAAGACATGTGGATATGCGTAGATTTATGGGGACCTGACGTAGGAGAGTGGTTTATTCGGACCTCAGGTTTCCCCGGTCACTCACCTGGGGAGTACGCATCTGCATTAAGGATGAGTTATCTCATGAGACCGAGTCATCTTTTTACAGAAAATATTGATGTACTCCTGAAGTATGAAAATGCGACGTTCAGCAAAACTGTTTTTGGGGAAGTTTGGGATGAATTTGTTCATAAGTACATTCCCGAAAATCGATTACAGTGGAACCATAGACAAGTAAATCCTGATATTGTCTTTATTCACTCAGATGATAGTAATTATGGACAAAATACACGGTTATTTGGAAACCGTCAGTTAGTTGGCTGGGAAAAGTCGCAAAGTATTTTTCACGTATGGCATTTACTTAGTCATAAGAAAATTCCTCCGCACGGAAGCTGTATGCATATCTCGGGTTATGACTTTCCCAGGCATCGCTTAAAAGAAGAAGTTCCATTGGAGAAGTTCCCCCTTAGGAATGGGAGAATTTGGGATGGGGACCGAGAACACCCGCTATTTTATCCAGTAAACAATGTTGTTGTGTACGATGAATTTGTCAAAGAGATCCAATTAGGGAATCCAAAATTATTAATTGCAGCGGGCACAAGAATTTCCTTAGAATCGCTAGCTGCGCTTAGAAAAAAAGCGGAGAACGGCTCTACTGTTATTATTGCCCAGTGGCTCACCACAGAGAGTTGGTCTGAAAGTAGGAGAGTTGGTGAAGGGGTATGGTTGGTCACTGAAAATTTTCTAGAAGACTCGTCTGTACATGAAACAATGCGTCCGTTTCTCGGTACCGACCAATGTTGGATGCAGCGTTTTGGTGATGAAGAACTAAGAATATATCCATCAGATCAAGATGGCTTCGAACTGAACTTTGAAAGAAGAACGATAAAGGAGTAAGGAGGAGGAAATAATGAATCTCAAGTATAAGTTTAACGTGCCGCCTCAGAAGAAAATCCGTTTAATTATCAATTCTGATGCGAAGAACGAGGCTGATGATCAATTTGCAATTGTCCATGCAGTATTAACACCACTTTTTCAAATCGAAGGAATCATAGCGGCACATTACGGTACCGAAAGAGACTTGGATTCGATGGAGAAGAGCTATCGAGAAATAAAACATGTCTTAGATTTAATGACCTGTGATGACATACCAGTGGTGAGGGGCGCCACACGTGGATTAACCGATGAACAGACAGCCGAAATGTCAGAAGGATCTTCACTCATTATTAAAGAAGCATTGAAAGACGATCCAAGACCATTATTTGTCGTTTTTCTAGGGCCGATTACAGATCTTGCCTCAGCCTACTTACAAAATCCAGATATATCTGGGAGGCTAACTGCCATTTGGATTGGTGGTGGGGCTTGGCCACATGGGGCAGATGAATTTAATCTGAGTAATGATATTCATGCAGTAAATGTTGTATTTAAGGCGAATCTTGAGCTATGGCAAGTACCTAAACCTGCATATTCAGGTATACGCGTTAGTATTGCAGAGTTACAGCATAAAGTACAACCATACGGAGAAATTGGAAACTATCTATTCCAACAGCTTGTAGAATTAAATGAGAAATTAACGTCAGGACGTTGGCCATTTGGCGAAAGTTGGTCAATGGGTGATTCTCCAGCGATTAGCTTGCTACTCGATGCTCATCGCTTTGATTATCAAATGAGACCAGCCCCGTTGGTGACGAACGACATGAATTATATCCATTATCAACAAGAACGACAAATCCGTGTTTATGATTATATTGATGCTCGGTATACCTTAGAAGATATGTATGCAAAGTTGGCAATTAATTTCCCGAATGAGTAATGGCTTGAGGCCCAACGTTATTAATCCTTTGAATTAATAACGTTGGGCTTCTTTGTATCTTTACACAAAAAAACATCGAGAAATAGACGTAAGTTAGTGGTTATGTACATAGTTAGTTCGACGTACTCTGTTTATACTAAATATAATGAAGGGAGAGGTCACTTTGTTAGACAAAAAAATAAGAAGAAAGCTAATTAAACTTGTGGGGAATACAAATTTCAAAGATACAAATGAAGCAAGACTTGTTTATTCCTATGACGCAACGCCGAACTTTCAAGCAATGCCTGATGCTGTTATCATGCCTGAAACGAAGGAACATGTCCAAGGCATTTTAAAAATTTGTAACGATGCTGGAATTCCCCTTATTCCACGCGGTTCTGGAACCAATTTAAGTGCAGGGACTTGCCCTACTCAAGGCGGAATTGTCTTAACCTTTAATCATATGAACCAAATTATCGAAATTGATGAAGAAAATCTAACGGTCACTGTTCAGCCAGGCGCTATCACGTTGCAAATTATCCAAGCCGTAGAGGCGAAAGGCTTATTTTATCCACCGGATCCTAGCTCGATGAAAATATCTACAATTGGTGGAAATATTAATGAATGCTCTGGTGGCTTAAGAGGTTTAAAATATGGTGTCACAAAAGACTATGTATTAGGCCTTGAAGTTGTATTACCTAATGGAGACATTGTGAAAACAGGTGGGAAATTAGCAAAGGATGTGGCTGGTTACGACCTTACTAATTTATTTGTTGGTTCTGAAGGAACTTTAGGTATTGTGACAGAAGCCATCTTAAAATTAATCCCAAAACCTGAGACGAAGAAAACCTTACTGGCCCTTTTTGAGGATATGAATGACGCAGCGAAAACCGTTTCAGCCATCATTGCTAATAAAATCATTCCGGCGACCCTTGAGTTTCTAGATAAACCAACATGTGAAGTTGTAGAGGATTTTGCCAAGGTGGATCTTCCTACACATGTTGAAGCGGTTTTACTTATTGAACAGGATGGGCCATCTTTTATTGTGGAGAGAGACATTCAACGTATTTCGGAAATTTGTTTAGAGGGTAAGGCACTTTCAGTTAACATTGCCCAGTCCAAAGAAGAAGCAGAAGCCTTAAGTACGGCAAGAAGGTCGGCACTCTCAGCCCTTGCGAGAATGAAGCCGACAACCATCCTGGAAGATGCGACGGTACCTCGTTCAAAAATTAGTGATATGGTTCGCGCCATTAATGAGATTGCAAAAAAACATGATGTGAAAATCTGTACGTTTGGTCATGCTGGGGATGGCAACTTACACCCAACATGCTTAACAGATGCCCGTGACAAAGAGGAAATGCACCGAGTTGAACTAGCTTTTGAGGACATCTTTGCGAAGGCGATTGAACTTGGCGGGACAATTACGGGTGAACATGGTGTTGGTGAGATGAAGTCACCTTACTTAGCCTGGAAAATTGGCGAAGAAGGGGTTCGCGCTATGAAAGCGGTCAAGGATGCCTTCGATCCAAATGGAATTATGAATCCAGGGAAAATCTTTGCTAAAGACACCCGCAAAAGAGTGGTGGTTCATTCATGAAACAACAGGTGAAAGAAGAGATACAAAAAGGTTTCAAAGAGCGACTAGATTATGATGAATTATTGAATTGCATGCGCTGTGGTTTTTGTTTACCTTCATGTCCAACGTATGGGCAAACAAACCAATATGAAGCAGCTTCACCTAGAGGGCGAATTGCGTTGATGAAGGGTGTCGTCGATGGGTTAATCGAACCAGATGATTCGATTGAAGACCAATTGAACTTGTGTTTAGGCTGTCGTGCATGTGAACCTGTTTGTCCATCCGGAGTGAAATATGGCCACCTACTTGAGGATGCCCGTGATGTGATTCAACAAAAGAAAAAGCATCCACTCCCTGTAAAAATGTTAAGACATTTTGTTTTTAAGGAGTTATTTCCTAATAAACAAAGGATAAAAAATATTCATTACTTGCTGTCGTTTTATCAAAAAAGTGGCATGCAGCATCTACTCCAAAAAAGTAACGTGTTAAACATCTTGCCGGGGAACTTAGCCCAAATGGAAAAAGTGATTCCAAAGGTACCAAGTAAAAAGGAATTAAATCAACGTCCCTCTTTTCGTCAAGCCGAAGGGAAGACGGTTCGAAAAGTAGCCTTTTTTACGGGGTGTCTAATGGATACGATGTTTATGGAGACAAACAATGCGACAATGAAGCTTTTGCAAAAGGTAGGGTGTGACGTCATTATTCCCAAGCAACAAGGCTGTTGTGGTGCTCTTCATGCTCACAGTGGAGAAAAGGAGATGGCAAAGCAGCTAGCTAAAGCAAACATTGAAGCATTTGAAAAGTTAGAGGTCGATGACATTGTTTTAAATGCCGGGGGGTGTGGGGCCTTATTAATTGAATACGACCATTTACTGAAAAATGAAGAAGGTTGGAGCGAACGTGCGAAAGCTTTTTCAAATAAGGTAAAGGATTTCTCGGAAATTTTAGTGGAACTAGACTTTATGAGCCATTCTCTTGGAATGGATGAGCAAATTATGACCTATCAAGATTCGTGTCATTTGCGAAACGTCATGAAAACAGCTAGTGCCCCAAGAACACTATTGCAATCAATTGAGGGAACAAGTTTTAAGGAAATGCAAGAGTCAGACCAATGTTGTGGGTCGGCAGGGATTTATAACATAACCGAACAAAAGATGTCGATGCAAATCCTTGATTATAAAATGACTAAAGTAAAAGAAACAAACGCTCATACCATTGTAACTGGAAACCCGGGATGCCTTTTACAAATGAAGCTCGGCATTAGTCGTGAAGGATTAGACAGCAAAGTAAGAGCCGTTCATTTAGCCGATTTACTGTTAGAGGCATTAAACGAACCAAGGTAGTGAATAAAAAAGTCTCAACCTTACGAGAGTTGAGATTTTTTTTTCGGAGACTTAACGGGTATTTCCCCCTTGCGAAGTCTACAACTATGGCTTAGTTATAGACTTCGTAAGAGGATATAAGAGCAGGTGAGTGGTTGAATGCTCAAATCGTAGATATGACCCGGGCACCAGTGAAACTCTGCAAACATCCTGATGAATATATGACAGAATGGTTCGCGGCGACGCCAACCCACCTACGATGTCAATTGGTCATAATGGATCGTTATTTAAGAAGGTTGGCGATCTGTTAGACGTGAAGAATGTGACTTTATAAGATCAAAAACCCCGGTATGAGAATGATTTCCTTCGGGGGGCAGACGAGAGTGAGACTTTGAGAAGTTTTAAACAGGCATTTAAAGCGGTGAAATTGGGTTGATTGGTGGAGCGATTAAGCGGATTGATAGGGAAATTATAATTAGTTAAATAAACGTTTGATTAATTTCTCAGTTAGAAGAAAAAGAAGCAGAATTACTTGGCAGTCAGGGTATACCATAGGATTTAATCGGATGAAAGTGGTGGCATTATGATGACGTTGCCACCATTTCACAATACGGGGTTTCTGTCCAACTCCTGAAAAAAAGTTATTACATATATTCCTCAAGCACCTTTGTTATATAGTGACAAAATTTCAAATAAAACGGTTGGCTTCCCGATTCTTATTGTCTACCCATTCTTGCAAAGATATTTTGCAAAAGGGGCAATGATAGGGTCGATAAAAGGATAAAGAAAACCGGTTATGGCTACTGCCATAACCGGTTTTTTGCGATTAGTTAACCTTTTTACGTTTGTAGTAGGTTTAGCTTGTTCGTAATCCTACAGTCGATTCACGCAACATAATTGTACCTGCCAACAATAGCTTCTCAAACGGAGCATGATTCTGTTGAATTCTTCTAAACAGCATCTCTACCGCGCGAATACCAAGGTCTTGTTTGGCTATGTCTACCGTTGTTAATGTTGGGGACATCGTATAAGAAAATTCCATATTATCGAATCCGGCCACAGAGATATCATCAGGAACACAATAACCTGAATCCTTTAATGCCATCACTACATACTTAGCTATGTAATCATTTGCACAAACCAAGGCGGTCGGTAAAGCTTTTTTCAATGGGTTATTCAACCAGGAGGTCATTTGATCTAGAACCGGTTCATTTGTGAGAGGGATTAACAAGTCTTCCTTTTCAAAAGGTAAATCATTACTTTCTAACGCACTTCTAAATCCTAAAAAACGATCATAGAAACTTCGAGCATAATGAACATCTCCAACAAATTGAATATTTGAATGACCTAGACCAATTAAGTGATTGGTCAAATTCATACTGCAATCAAAGTTATTATTAAAGATGGTATCACTAGGCAATAGTGGATCCTCATGATCAATCATTACCAACGGGATGCCCATTCGATTCACTTCTAGTAATAGAGCAGTTGAGGTTTCACCGACAGTAATTACTCCTATAAAACCTTTAGGGTTAAGAACATTTGATAAATTCTCTACATTATTTTCGGTTAAAACAACCATTCCGCATTTCGCATTCTCTAATTTAGAGGAAAGGCCTTCGAGGATCTTCCCCCAATAACTAGATTTTTTATTTTGAAAACGAATATTTGGCATTAACACTAAGACGACCTGGTTGTGATCTTTTTCAAAATCCGTAATTTGTTTCTCTAATTTGATTTGATTTACCTTTTTGTTTTTTTGGGCAAAGTATCCTAATTTTGAAGCTGCCTCGAAAACTTTTTCGCGAGTTATAGAATTCACACCCTCTTTACCAGATAGAGCTTTTGATACTACGAATTTTGAAACTCCTAAATAATCAGCGATTTGCTGCATTGTTACTTTTTTAGCCATACCATGTCACTCTCCATCAACATTAGAAAAACAAGATGAAAAAAAATTCTAATTATTTTAATAGTGTTTCCTAAGATTAATTTTTCAGGACGTTTGACCCACCTCTCGCTTATTCATTAATCATACCAAATTACCCTATCTGAAATAAAGAGAAACTACTTAAACTCCCTCAGTTAGATTCATAATTCTCTCAAATACTCGCTTATTCGCAGGATTTCAAACCACTTGTAAGAACAATGACGGAAAAGTGGAATAAGTATTGATAATAAAGGCTACATGAAGGCATGCGGGAATAGAGGAGTCAATCTATGCTCCATTTATTACCATATACTGCACGCATTCTCCACGCCGCCCCTGGAGGCTTTCCCTCCCATGTCTCAACGGGTCTTTTGCCCTTTCATTCCTTCGTCATGCCTATCCAAGGGGTGGAGGCCGGTTTTGCTAAAGGAATGGGTCTGTGCCCTTTTGTTTAAGTATTCCAGTACTCCGTGCTTTCTTTGAGATCCTACGAATAAGCCAACATTCAATAAAGTAACTTTTACTGTTTCATATGTTCAGTTATAAGGCAATTAACTTATGCTGCTAAAGGTGTCAAAGGGTGTACTTTTTCTGCACAATAGGGTTCATTACGTCGGGCAATTCCTACTATCATTCTTGCAAACTTACCAACCAGTTTCATGATAGATTTCATTTTTTTCATCTTTTTTACTTTGACATTGTAGGCATGAATTTCTTTGAACTCTGGATTGTTCATCACAAGACACATTGTTCCTAGGTATAAGAATCGCCTTAGACGAGACCTTCCTCGCTTAGAAAGGACAATTTGCCCTTTCCATTTACCAGAGCTGGCTTCGACTAGATGTAAACCCGCATGTCGTAATAGCGAATTACCATGTGCGAAGTGACTTAAATCACCAGTTTCAGCTAAAATTCCACCTAACGTTATTTCTGTTAAGCCTTTAATACCAAGTAATTTATCGGTGAAAGTAATGCTTTCAAGCGCTTCAGATACTTCTTTTTCTATTATTTCGAGTTGGGTTGTGGCGAGATCAAATTCCTCAAGTAATTGTTTTAGGTGTAATTTATATGCATCGTGTGCTTTATCATTACCAACAGAATTCTTGGCTAGTTGAATGAGGGCTTGAGCTTTTTTTATACCAGGTTGACGCTTCATCACGGTTCTCCACTCATTAACGATATCGATGGCTTCCATCGAACGTAATTCTTTCGGTGTAGGGAATAAACGGAGAGTAGCGAGTGCTCCTTTGCCTTTCACGTCTTTAAAAACTTGTCTAAATTCAGGAAAAATAATATCAACCCAACGATTGATTTGGTTCGCAGCACTGACAAATCGTTTTACTACTGTATCTCGATTAGACATCAGTACTCTCAGTTTTTCGAAAGCCTCTCCAGTTGGACGAATAAAGGAATAGTATCCATTCTTCACCATATCAGCAATAACTAGAGCGTCTTTTTTATCACTTTTGGACTGAGTATTATCTCTATTTTCTTTATTCTTTTTAACAAGGTGGGGATTAACTGTCACAACATCAATATTTTGTTCGTAAAGCCATCCTGATAAGTTTAACCAATAATGCCCTGTAGGTTCCATACCAACGATTTCTGTATCAAGACCTTTGGTGTTTTTAAGCTGTTTTATCCAATCTAGTAACCTTGCAAAACCATCATCGTCATTTTCAAAAGGTAAAGGATCACCAACCACAATACCACGATAATTCACAGCTCGGGCGACATGTGTTTGTTGGGCAATATCCACACCAACAACGAGATGTTTATCGGAAATTCTTTCTATTAGTTGATTTTGTTTTTCTTGCATTTTAAACTTCATATAAGAGTTCCTCCTTAGAATTTGAGTAATAGAGTGGTGTCTATACTCTTATCTTACTGAGGGGCTCTATTTTTTTCAAAGTCGAAATTAACGCACTACAGGAATGCTTAAGCAATATCGAAGACACTAAGAACTCGCAACGAATAGAGCGTCATAGTCGAACTATTTACGGGATAAATCGAAGTAGGACAACATATTGGTGATACAATTGGAGATAAGTCAAAGTATTTAAAACAATGGAAGATGATGAGTCGCTCTAAGGAATTCTTTAAGCGGAGGGAGGTTTAAATCCGAAACATCGAATCTTATTAGGTATAATAGCTGGTATAACGAGTATAGTGTTAAGATTTGTACTATGTTAAATTCCTTTTCCTGGTCAGTGCCAGTTTATACGTAGTTCTAACTCGGTGCATTTGTTAGGTGTTTTTGTATCATTTAGATCCAATTTGGGACGGGAGATCGTAAGATGAAAGAGAGTAATTTTACTAAAAGAGTTAGAAATCGATTGATAATGCCTTTCGGACTAATGATCATTGGCTTAGTGTTTGCTTTACTAAATGGTTGTGTTCTTGTTAATGGTAGCTCTTTAAAATCGCAACTTGAAATTGACTACAACGAGAAATTTGGTACGGATTTCGATTATTTAGGTTGGGTAGAAATCTTTGAGGATTTTACCCCCGAGTCTTCTAAGCTTGTATACAAAGAAAGTTCTGAAGACTTTTATTCTTATATAGAGGAATCGACATTTATCGAGTATCATGGCAGTTTTAATAGTGATTTTATTATAAAATTGTCTGCTCTAGATGACCCCACCTATAGAAAACGACAGAAGGAAGCAACCTTATTATACGACAAAGAAAATGGAGTAATTTGCAATAACAAAAAAGTGTATTGAAGTTAGTGAAAAGTTGAAGAATTTAAGTAGGAGTTGGTAAAATTAACCGAATTACCTGCTATAAGGGGTGTTGTACAACTTGTATTTTTGGAGTAGGAGGATAGAAATGAGGAATTTGTGGTACAGTTTTTATTTTTTAGTATTAGGTATTATTTCTTTTTATACCGGAGAGATTGTCACATTTATCATGCTGGGCTTTATCTTATTAAGCCTCAATAATATTAACGCAACACTAAAGAAAAATCATAAAGAAAATACAGAGGAAAATTAGTTGAATATTATACCAAACGTAATAAAGATAGGAAGATTAGTAGGGACAATAGAAAAAAGCTAGACGTGCTTGGCTTGATCCACATATAAGCCTTTCAATTGGTTGACATGCCAGTGAAAGGCTGTTTGGTTTGTCTCAATAAGACTCCCCTATGGAGTATATGTATCTTTATCCTTCATTTCCTTTCGAAGCGATGTATTATGCATCAGTCTGAGCACAGGGCGCCCTACTAAAAATAGACTCCCTAGGAGATAGAAAACATTTGCATACGTTTCTGTGATGGAAAAAAAGTTAAGACAGCTTCCGGTTAAAAATAAGACTCCTATTAATAAATCATTTAAGACAGTAATAACCCGATACCGTTTGTTGAAAAAGATTCGAAAGCGACCTGCTTGAATGGATAAGTATTCTTCTTCATCTGTAATTTTAGGCACGATAAACCTCCTTACACAGTCCTCTTGTTGTCGAGTAATCTTTACCCGGTTTTTCAGACGTGTAAACGGGGAGAGGCAAACCGATAAAAAAAACTGCAAAACAAAGCTACTTCTGGCTCGTAAAGTAAGAAAATTTGATTTACTAGATTTTGAGAAAATAACTTAGACTTTACTAACGCTGCCGTCTTTTTCGATGCTATTTTCTTGGCTACCCTTGTGAAGCTTGATGAGGTTAATGTACCTATTACTATACTGGGTTAGTACAAGTGTCGCTGCGTCATTTATTGTGACACCTCGTTGCTCCGCAATTTCGTTTAACTTCTCTGCAACCTCTTGACTTACTTTTATCTCTAGTTCTATCATAAGTTGCACCTGCTTTCGAAGGATTTTATTAGTATCCAATCGCCTAGATTATCAAAACTAGTATTCAAAAAATTCAACTTATTAATAGTGTATATCATCTCTATTTGTAAACAAGTATCTTTAAACCTATGAGAAAAAGGTTGATTTAGGCTCTGATAGAACGAATTACCATTAACTGAAATATTTTACCTGTAATAAATGACCTATATTGTTACATTATTTGACAAATGATCATAATACCTCTATTGAAAAAAGACAGGATGGCACCTGCAATGTGCGGAATCGCTACATCTATTAAAAGCCTTACGTTGAGTGATTTTCTCATCGTAAGGCGAGTAGCGAACGGATCCCGTTTCCTCTTTAACTTATTTTACAAAGGAGCGTCCTTATACGGTTCTTCTCTATCTTTCCCATCTTCATCGTGAGTTTGGTGTGCGCCAGGAAATTGTCTCGGTAAATCTTGATGCATATTGCGGAATTCGTAAGCAAGATTACTGTAATATTGTTGGCCATGTTTCCATGGGGTGTTTTTATTTTCTACGGGCTGTGTTTTGCCTCTTGGGGATCCATAAGGCCCTTCTGGGTATTCTTCAGCCGTCAAGAAGCTTCTTTGTGTTTCTACATTTGAAAAATCTGTATATTCTTCATCTTTTTTTCCCATTTCAATTCCCCCCATGCATAGAATTGGTCTTAGTGTTACCTTACTAACGGAAAATATGAATGGAAACTTTCGACCTCTTTCGATAAATATTTTTAATTAAACATTCGATACGGTCTTGCTACACTCTAATGATATAGATAGTTAAAAAAGCGGAGGAGACGTACTACGTCAAGGAGGGAGAGGGGTCTTTGGATGAAAATTTATGAAGATGATTTGACGAAGAAAATGTACGGAGAGGATCAAAAAGCAATAAGGATTCAAGAAAACTAAAGGTGAAAATTGGATGTGAACAGGCCTAAACAACATGTTGTAACTACAGTGATAGAAAGTTCTAAGGGAGGTTTTTGGTGAAGTTTTATTTCTAATGATGTTAGTCGTTTGTAATAAGCCGATAGAGGAAAATACAAACGACGGGGGATGGGGTTTTCAGGATTTAGATGGTCATCTGTGGGAAGTGTTTTATATGGAGAAATAGTCGATCAACTACGGCTACAATGAATAAGGGAGAGATTCCCTTTGGAAACCCCTCCCTTATTTTCAATGGAAAATTAGTAGTTATTGTTTTTTCCACCTATATAACTCGGATACATATGAGTGTTTCTTGTGTTATGGCTAGTATAGGTTCCAAATACATTCTCTTCTTGCGTTTGATCAGCTTCTACAAGAATTACAATGTATCCTTCATTTAAATATTTGTCGTATTCTTTTGCTTGCTCTTCGGTAATACCTGCACCAGTCAGTGCCCCGACGATACCACCACCACCAGCACCGATTAAACCACCTTCGATTGCTGCTGCAATAGGTCCAGCGGCCATAATAGGTCCAACTCCAGGAATAGCCAGTAAAGCTAGTCCTGCAGCGCCGCCAAGTACAGCGCCAGCGCCAGCACCAATTCCTAGTCCTTTACCCGCCTTTTTACCACGGTTATGATGATCCTTTGTATCTCCTGAGACGTCGATCTCCGTTTTATCTGTGATGGTTCTTGAGATAACCTCATCTTTTGCAAATATTGAAATGTCGTTTCGGTTATAACCGTTTCTCTCTAATTGTTCAATAACATTTACCGCATCAAATTGATCTTTAAATACTCCACCAATGATTTTCTTTTCCATGATAAACTCCTCCTTTTAAGAATTAGTGTTTTTTCGTCTACACTTTTGCATCTACCCGGGTAGCCCGAAAATTAATCATTTTCACTCGTGAAATTCACGTTATTTTTATTTGAATAGCCTTTAAAGCCTTTAGACAAAGGGGAACGAGGGATTTTGTAAACTTTTAAAAAAAAGTGGGAAATTTGAATGGAGCGCAATTTAAATTTGAGAACGGGATAGAAATTAGTAAAAAGACACAGGATAATGATTGGGGTTAGTGCCCTTAAAATAATGATTCTCGGGAGGAACTACTATGACACAGCAAAATCAATCATTACAAGCAGCGCAACAACAGTTACAGCAAGCGGAACAAGCTGTGCAGCAGGCTCAATCTGCTGCGAATCCTCAGCAAATTCAACAAGCGCAACAAGCTGTACAACAGGCACAACAACAAATCCAACAACTAACGCAACAAGTTCAACAGCAAGCAGCGCAACAAGCAACACAGCAAGCTCAGCAACAAGCAACGCAACAAGCTGGGCAGCAAACAACACAACAAGCGCAAAAAGGAAATACAATTATTACAACGACAACAAAGACATCACGTTAATCAATTTGTAGTTTAGGTTTAAACAAGCAAAAAAAGCTGTTCCAAAGGGAGGCCTGATACCCTTTGGAAACAGCTCTTAGTTAACGGTTTCTTACCAACTTTGGATATTAAATTCTGCTGCTTTTTTAGCAAAACGGAAATTGGTCACAGATAACTGTGCTAAAGTTACATTTTCTTGTGGGCGGAATTGTTGTTTGGCATCACCTTGAAAAATTCCAAAGGCGTAAGCAAGTGCAACATGTCCTAGATAATCGTTGTTAATTTTTGTGCGATCGATAAACGGTACTTGGTAAATATCTTGATACTTTGCGACATTTTCGAATTCGAGAGCACGAATAAACCAATAAGCTAATTCTTCACGAGAAATTTCTTTATCTAAATCAAGCGTTTTTTCATTTGCGTCAAGGATATTCTTTTTAACCGCTAATTCAACAACTGCGTATAAAGGATGATTCTTGTCAATGTTATCAAAGGTTTGCTTTGGATTTTGTTCATAACGATACTCTTCTACATAAAAAATAGATTTCACGAGAACTTCAAGAGCGGTTCCTTTGCTAACCTTTTGATTCGGATGAAACGATTCAGGATCTTCTATTTTTAAAATGCTTGAATCAATTAAGTAATTGATTTCATCTTCAGCCCAGTGACCTTCGAGGCTTGGTAAAGATGGAGTAGGTACCTCAACGTTTGTTTGAGTCCATTCACCTTTTGTCGCATCAAAATAAGCATAATTGTCTTGGAATTTAGGCGTGTAAAGTAGGTAGAAATGATGCTGCTTTTCACTTCTATATAGATTTTGGTATGTTAACTGAACATCGATATTTTCTTTAAACGCCTCTAGTGCTTGTTCTTTACTCACAGCAAGTTCAACTTCAGGCCATTCTTCAACGAGGAGAGGGTAATTATTAAACGAAACAATAGCCCCATCTTCTGCTGAAATGGATACATATAAAGCGGATCCATCAACAACTAAACCGTTCTTGATGAGAGGAAAGTGGAAAGAATAAACGCCATTTTCCGCTGATTTGTAATGAACATCTATTGGGTAAGAATATTGGTTCATTGAATGCGGTGCGAATGTCTTTATTGCTTTTACTGCGGCTTCTAGCCCTTCTTCATATGAGAGGTTGACACTTTGTTGGTTGTCATAACCCTTAGAAACATCATAAAAACTAATGATTTCCCCATTTTGTTTATTAACATTGAAGTTTGTCCCGTGACCCCCATTGTTTGTGCGGTAGGAATAAGAAACACTGAACGTTTCTAGCTCTCCCATCTTCTCTTCAGTAACACTCTCGATATGTAATGTACCATTGTCAGTCTCTTTTTCTAAAAGTGCTTCCGCCATTTTTTTCACTTCTTCTTTTGTTACAGGCTTTGGCTCTGAAGTTACCCCAGCATCTAGCTTTTTAATTTCAAGTTGTTTTGGTAACTCATCAACAAATTTTTGAGCAACAAGCCATTTTCCATCTACAGCATGGATTCCTTCAAAATAAGGTCTAGGTATATACGTTAGACGCGCTTTTGCTTCATCTTTGAGATAATCGTGCTCAATGATATAACGAAGCTCAACATCTAACGTATTCATCATCGTCTTAAGAACCTCTTCTTTTGCAAGTGTGTTTTTATTTGCCTCGAAGGTAAGTTCACTACTTACGTGTTCACCGGAATGATACCGAGTGATTTCTCCATTTCCAAGGACAACCACCGTTAACCCTTGTGAAGAAACAGGCACTCCGTTTTGTAACTTCTCGTAATAAAACTCATATTCGATGGGTTCTGTTAATGTACGGTTTCTCCAATGATAATGAGCACCTTGTCCTTCGCGCAGGCGATAAGACTTACCGTTGGCAACTCGGTCAACAAACGAGGCCGCAATCTCTTTCGCTTCCTCTTGTGACACCTTCGCTGGATACATCGCACCTTCTACATCAACAGGTTCGCTCTGAAAATGTTGTAGCTTACGATCTTCCCCTATAAACTCAAGACTGCCATAAAAATACTTATTATTCCCTAATTCTTTCTGGAAATACAGAGAAACACGTTCGACGTCCTCGTCGTCCCATTCCGGATAACGATACTCGTCAATGTGAAAATCTTGTCCATCCAGAAAATCGTATCTTCCTGGAAACAATTCATGCAATCTCTCAATCAATTCTTCTTTTTCTGATAAACTTGTTTCTAATGATGACACCTTAATCTGATGCTCCTCAGGGTGGTCTGCTTGACTTGTAGCACTAACAGTCGGAGCAAAAATGCCTATACCGAGCATTGCTGATAATGATAAAATCCCTACTTTTGATAGATTCAAAAAAAATCCTCCTTATAAATTTTTAATTTAACATTTTAAATTTTACCATATTTAACTATAAAATGGTAAAAATACGTTATCTGAAATTGAGGATGTATTTTATTGAACGACACAAGATAACTAGTTTATGATGGGAAAAAGAAAGTTTTGGATAATAACTATCAATTTGCGGGGAGGGGGGATAGATTGATGAGGCCAGATCTCACTAAGAATATCACTGTTTGAGAATTTAAGAACGTTTATTGGTTAAAGGTAGAGCTTCAAGGTTTTTGTAAGAATTACGGCTTAGCAACTTCAGGATCAAAACAAGCGATTGCGGAAAGAATACAAGTTTTCCTTGAAACAGGTGAGGTAGTAAAACCATCAAGAAAATCAAAAGGCAGTCAATATGGCCAATTATCATTAAACACAGTAATTATTGAAAACCATCGCTGTAGTCAGGATGTCAGGGCATTTTTTGAGAGCGTTCTTGGTCCTGATTTCCATTTTTCTACATATATCCAAAACTATTTTAAAGAGAATACGGGGAAAATATTTAGAGATGTTACTTTTGCTTGGCGTGAAGAAGAGCAACGAAAGAAGAACCCAGCTTATACAAAGGACATCGCACCTCAATTTGAATATAATCAATTTATCCGAGATTATTTTGCTGACCCGAAGAACCATGGGAAAACGCAGAACGATGCTGTTAAGGCATGGAAGGAAATTAAAAGCCTACCAGGTAGTAATAAGTACTTTTCAAGTCATTTATTTAGTTAGAAATAAGATATTTCGTGAAATAAACCCCTAATAATATTAATGCACCGGTAATCATCCAACTAGTTAGTCCTAATAGGCCTAGCCAATACGCGACGATATTAATCGATGCCATAAGGAATAAGCAGATAGCAGTTAAACCGCTTTTTAGACCGGTAACACCAGCTTTTTTTCTTCTCCATAAAGTAATAAGGAGAGTAATGAATAGAAAGATAGTTAATAGAATCGAAACCAACAAATATACCTCCTTTGTGTTTTTTTTATGTAACCTAAATAGTGGGAAATTTAAATTTACGAACCTTTATAGTAGTTTTAAATTAATGCTATTATTATACTTGAATAATCAATAACAAGGGAGTATAAAGGGTGTTGGAAAAGGATGGGAATCGCGCCTTTTTCAGTGGCCTCGGGAATATTATACTTTATTGCGTGAATAGTTTTAGCGACCGCTTAACATAAGTGCGTGTGTGCATATTGGGAGATAAATGGTATCGGCTCACTATGTAAGTATTAACTTAGTATATTTAATTTTCACCAAATGATAAAGTATATTTTAATAAACCTGGTTAAGAACTGTGAAAGTTGCAAGGTGCTGATTTACCTCAAGATGTGCTATCATATTTAGAGCATATAATTCAACAGGAGGTTGGGAAATGAGCGGGAAGAAGATAGCAGTCGTAGGGACAGGCTACGTGGGTCTAGTGACAGGTGTAGCGTTGTCGGAAATCGGCCATCATGTAACATGCGTCGATATAGACCAAGCGAAGGTAGAACGAATGCAGACAGGTGAATCGCCAATTTATGAGCCTGGCTTGGAGGAATTAATGCAGAAAAATATTTCTGCGGATCGCCTTCATTTTACGACATCTCATCAAACTGCGTTTGACGGTGTAGAAGTCATTTATATTGCGGTTGGTACACCACAAAATGCAGATGGAACTGCTGATTTACGTTTTATAAATTCAGTTGCATCTGATATTGCTAAAAATATTCGTGAGACAGTAATTGTGGTCACAAAGAGTACAGTACCAGTAGGAACGAATCATCACGTGAAAGAACTGATAAATAAGCAAACATCAATTCCAATAGAAGTGATTTCAAATCCAGAATTTTTACGTGAAGGGTCAGCTGTTGCCGATACATTCAATGGCGACCGGATTGTCATTGGCGCTGATTCTGAAGAAGCAGCAGCGGTGTTGGAGGAGATTAATAAACCTTTTGATATTCCTGTGTTTAAAACGGATATTCGCAGTGCCGAAATGATTAAGTATGCAGCGAATGCATTTTTGGCAACGAAAATCAGCTTTATTAATGAGGTTGCTACACTTTGTGAGAAGCTTGGTGCTAATATTGAAGATGTTGCTCATGGAATGGGGCAAGACAATCGAATAGGACGTGCTTTCTTAAATGCGGGGATCGGCTACGGTGGATCATGCTTCCCGAAGGATACACACGCCCTTGTGCAGCTTGCTGGGAATGTAAAGCATGACTTTAACCTTCTGAGAGCTGTAATTGAAGTGAATCAAAAGCAGCAAATGTCACTTGTTCGTAAAGCGAAGGAACGCTTTGGTGTGTTAAAAGGCAAGAAGGTTGCGTTGCTTGGGTTAGCGTTTAAGCCGAACACGGATGATATGCGTGAAGCTGCGTCGATTGTTACCGCTCGTGATCTGGTGCTAGCGGGTGCGGATGTTATTGCCTATGACCCAATCGCAACAAAGAATGCCAAAACGCTCTTACCAGCTGCGGTAGATTATGCAGACTCTGTTGAAGCAGCGCTTGCGGGAGCTGATATTGCGTTTGTCATCACTGAGTGGGACGAGATACGTAATGTGCCACTTGCACGTTATAAGGAGCTTCTTGTTGAAGGCATCGTCTTTGATGGTCGGAACTCTTATAGTCTTCAGGAGGCAGAAGAAGCAGGTGTTGAGTATTATTCGGTAGGACGACCGACTGTTGTGCCAGAATTAGCTCGGTAGTTTGAAGAATTTTAAAGTTTATTTACTCATCCCCTTGTTAAGAGGAAACTCTTAGTAAGGGTTTTTTATTTTGGTTAAAGACCCAGATTTTTTACGAACATGTGGGTGAAGGAATTGATCTTATTGTAGAAAGGACCTTCTGTAGCTGGTGGGGCGTAGAGGATTTACAAACTTTAATCAACCAAACTAACCGAGGGATAATGAATCAAGCATACAAGCAATTATCGGCGGTTTATAGAGGGATTTAACAAGGTACGTTTTTTACTTTTTTACGTCCCTGCCGTTTATATGATCTTAGTGTTGTTAAAAGATGTTATATTCCTTACAGATTTATCGAACGAGAAAGTTTGTGTGTTATAATTTGCTCATTAAAAGTGAGAGGAGAATTGAATGTGAGACGAAGACAATGGATGTGCGTTATTTTTGTTCTGTCTCTTTTTCTGGTTCATTCACCAATCCAAGCGTCGACGACCTTTTATGATGTCGGAGAAGATTTTTGGGGGAAGGCTGAAATTGAGTTACTCACTAATCGTTCGATTGTAGGAGGCTACCCGGATGGGAGTTTTAAGCCAAATCAAACAGTGACCCGTGCACAGGCTGCGACAATGATTGTTCAAGCTTTGGGGTTAAGTGTAGAGGAACGGCCTAATCCGGGATTTACTGATATTAGCAAAGGTTTTTATGCATATGACTATATTGCGGCTGTTGCCGATGAAGGGATTATAAACGGGAAACAGGGGCGCTTTTTACCGAACCAACCTTTAACAAGAGGGCAAATGGCAGCCATTTTGGATCGTGCTTTTAAGTTAGCGCCATCTAAATTTGATAAGCTATTTCGTGATATCAATGATTCTTACCTTTTCTATGGATCGATTCAACGATTGGCAGACAATCGAATTACAACAGGATACAGCGATGGGACATATCGCCCCAATGAACCAACCACACGGGCTCAATTTTCGGTGTTTTTGGCCCGTGTGCTTGAGGAGCGCTTTAAGCCAAACGTGACGGAGCAAATCATCGTTGTTGTAGCTAGTTCGCTAACGAGTCAAACAGCGACGGTGCGTACGTATGAACGAGTCAATGGAAAGGTAAACGAGGCGCTACCGGTGATGAATGCGGTGCTTGGCTATAACGGCATGGGTCGCAATAAGAGCGAAGGCGATGGACAAACCCCAATTGGGAGCTTTCATTTGTCGAAGGCTTTTGGAACAGCGCCTGCCCCAACTGGTGTACGACTTCCATATCAGCAAACCACAAAGGCTGATTATTGGATAGACGATCCATCTTCACCTGATTACAATAAGTGGGTTACATATAAAGGCGACCCAACGAAAAAATGGAAAAGCTTTGAACGCCTTGCAATTAGTCAATATAAGTATGCCGTCGTGATTGATTACAATACGGATCCAATCGTTCCAGGAAAGGGTAGTGCGATTTTTCTTCATGTGTGGCGTGACTATAATCGTCCAACTGCTGGTTGTATCGCTTTGGCAGAGACCGATGTTATCAAGCTTTTGAAATGGTTAAATCCGCAGAAGTCACCGGTTATTATGATTGGACTTGAGAAGGACGTGCCGCAATTTTGATTTGCCCAAAAATGGATAAGACAATGTTCCATATTCTAGGCTGTGAATATGGTGAAAAGGACTAATTCATTAGGGGGAATTTAAATTGAATCATCAGCACACACCTCAACACTTAGCTTGGCATGAAACGCTAGAAATTCACGAATTGGTTGCATTTCAGTCTGTTGGGCTCATGAAATTAAAAAAAGCGTATGCGGATATTAAGGATCAAGCGTTAAAAGAGTTATATGTAGAGGCGATTGAGGGTTTAAGTAAAAACATACAAGAGCTTCTAGTGTTCTATTCGGTGGCACCTCGAGATGGTTTAGATGACGATTATCGAAACGAGGACATTCCTTTTTATGCAGGAGACTTACTAGCGTTTTTTAAAACAGGCGTTCGCAATTATGCAATTGCTATTACGGAAACAGCGACTCCTGCGCTTAGACAGGTGTTAACACAACATTTAATGAAAGTCATCGATACGCATGCCAAAGCGTATCGATATATATACCAACGAAACCTCTACCCATCGTATAACCTAGAAGAATTGCTAGAAAATGACGTGAACCTTGCATCAAAAGCTTTAAACAAATCATATTAAAAATGCCCTGAACTTACCAAAAAGGTAATTATAAGCATAGGGACCTTATTGCTTTGGGTCCCTATGACTAAAGTTAAGTACTCATAATGAGTGCTTTTTTTGTTATATCTAGTGTCTCTAGTCAGTTTCAAAGGTGATATAATGAATCAAACTATTACAAAGAGGGGGGTGGGACGGGTGGAAAGACGTAGCATCCTTGTTGTGCTTATTCTCGCTGTTGCCCTAAGTGCCCTCATTTTTGCGGGGCAGTGGCACTGGCAGAATCAGATTTATCAAACGAATGCCACGGCGTCCTCGAAACTTCAAGATTATCAGTTTCCATTGAATCATGGCTACATTCGGAGTGAACGAACGGTAGTTGATATGAAGTTCGATTTTTCAGTAGGTTTTGAAGAGGCGTATGCGGGGTATGAAATACAAATGAATCAGCTTTTGCAAGAAGCAACACAAGTTTATTATAAAAAAGTGCTCAATGATGAAATGAGCTATCACGATCTTGTTAACGAATATCAAAGCAGTGCTCGAGAGGCGGAAAAGACATTCAGGGAACAATTTTGGACTGAATACATCGCTTTACAAGATGAGATGGAAGAAGCAGGCTATCCCCGGGATGATGCATTTGAATTTGAGCTTGAGTTCGAACTTCGGGTCGAGCAATTATCTCATGCATTTGTGCAGGAATTAATGATGCTTGGTCAACGGAACATCGGAACCACTCTACCTTCTGGAGAATAAAGAAAAGCAATTGCTCTTAATTGGAAAACGATGTAAAATAATGGAGGGATTTATTGAGCGGAATTTTTAATAGAGAAGAATAGGTGATTTTTTGCAAAAGCGATCGAAAATAGCTGTGACTGCAGCTCTCCTGTTGGTGTGGGTGTCAATTATCGTGTATGCTTCATCTCAACCATACTCGGAACAGGACTTACGCCCGATTTTAAGAGGGTATAATGTCGATTGGGCCGAGTCTTGGTTTGGTTGGGTATCGTTTACATATGCGGAGTCCGAAATTAGTGTTAAGGAACGAGGAGCAGAAGGGTTTGTCGAATTCTTTATTCGCAAAGGTGCGCATCTTTCCGTGTTTGCTATTCTAGGCTTTTTAACATTGCGCTTACTAAGCGTGACACGATTGTATTGGTTTTGGCGAGTTGTCCTGGCCTTGTCTATAGTCATACTCTTTGCTTCCATTGATGAATATCGCCATTTTCTTCACCCTGGAAGGACAGGATTGATTGAGGATGTGAAACTAGATTCATTAGGTGGGTTAATAGGGATATCCTTCTATCTGCTTATATCCAGCTGGAAACATAGACGTAAGAAACATAGTAAAGTACAATGAAAGGATTAGGTCAGGACAGAAGGAGAGATTAATCATGAAAAAAGGTTGGCTAATCGGATCAAGTTTGTTTTTAGTTTTACTCATTGTGATTGGTAGCACGGTTTTTCAACAGCGTGTTGAGCAATCAGCTGAAGTTGGTGGCGTGACCCCATTAGATGAAGAGAAGGTCGAAGAACAGGACGTCGTTCAAGCTAACTCGGACAGAAATGAAACAGAAGACAAGACAGAAACCGTGGATACGACAAACCGAAATACAGTATATGCCGCGGAAACAGCAGATGGAGACAGAATGATTATCGCTGATGATGCAAAGCTTGCTGATTCAAATGATACATCTAAAACCTCTGTTGGAACTGATTCAGCGGGAACAAACAATTCAAACAATTCAACTAATTCAAATGGAACAAGTGAAACAAATGGAGCAAACGGAACTGGCGGAAGTGGGCAAGGAAAAACGGGAGAAACAGGTAACCAAAGTGACAAGGAAACCAATAATGCGCCTACTAGTCCACAGTCGAATGATTCGGTAACATCAATAAAAAATCAGTATTTCCCGGAGTTTCAGCGCTTGGAGTGGGAGCATCAAGGGAAGTTGGATTCGTTAGTACAACAAGCGTTTGATGAATATATGGATAGTGAAGATGGTACAGTTGATGCAGGTAAGTATCGTTCCCGTGCCGAGCAACTTGAGGCGAGTGCAGATGCTGCTTTCTATGCCAAGTATCGTCAATTACAAACCGAACTTGCAACTAACGGGCATAGTAAACAAGCGGCACAAGACTTTCAAGCTTCCTACGAAGCAAAGAAAGCTGCTCAACAGAGTGAGTTAAAAGCATTAATGAATAACTAAGGTTATTGGATATATTCAGTTGTTTCTCAAGAAGAAACTGGTACTAAACTAGTTAATAAATGACAATTATTAGTTGTAATTTAAGGAAATTAATATTAATATTAGTAGAGTACTATATATAATTAACTAGTTTACATACTTGTTAATATAGACACGACTTAACAATTTGAAAAATAGAAGGAGTGGCAAAATGATAAAGTATCCCTTTACAAAAAAAGCAATGAGTATCATGCTTGCAACAGCTTTAGTTGTAACACCTTTAGCAGCTACGGCACCAATTGGTGGAGTGCAGGTTAGTGCAGCCGAGGTTGAGGCATCAAATACTGAGCAACAAATTCATGATTTATCACAAAGAATGATTAATTTTTATAAGAATGACAATAGAACAGCGGATGCTACAATTCTACAGCAATCTTTTAATAAAATTGGTGATTTTTCAATTGCGGAATATCCAACAAAGGTTGATTCTACAAAGGAAGGTGCATTTCTTGAATTAATCAAAGAAACTGGTAAACTGTTTTACTCTAGTTACACCAGTGCAGGAGAGCTTGAAGATGCTATAGTTTCTTACCGTGAAAGTCAGAGCAAAAATTACCAAGATCTTTTTAACGGAACTGTGACAACAGCACAAATGATTGAGTTTTTTGGAGATTTAGAGACAAAAGTAAACAGTCCAGGGTTTGTTATTGAACTATTAAGTGGCACTTATGAGGAAGCAATATTAAAAGCAGTTGAAAATACTAGAGACACTAAATATGATGATTTAGATGGTCGTCTTACTGAGGCTTTAGGTATTGGATTAACTGGTTTGTTTAGATATGAAAAAAGCTTTAATTCTTCTGTGGATCCTAACGGCGATGCTCGTTCTGAGTTGTTGAAAACAGCTGTTGCAGCCCCGGGGAAATCGAGTTTTGTTATTGAAGGAACCAAGCAAGTGAATAATGAACAAAGAATCATATTAAAAGTAATGCACGGTGGAATTTCTCCTTCAATTACAAGTGATGTGACTTGGAAAATTACAAACCCTTCTGGAGTTGTTAATACGCTCGGCGAAGATGCAGATAAATTCATCCCAACCATGGCAGGTGAGTATACTGTAACTGCACATCTGAAAAATGACGAAGATTTACGAATTGCTTCAAAAAAAATAACTATAAGTAGCCCTAACACCGGTGGCGGTACACCTCCTCCAACTGATCCAACACCAGATCCAGAACCAATTCCTAATTTGCCAGACCGTCCGGGAACTTCAGTAGATGCAGGTAATACGACTACGGTTGAACGTGAAACAACGTCGACTGGTATAGTGAAGGCTATAACGAAAGTAGATTCAGGTAAATTAGCTGAAGTACTAGCGAATAACCCAACTGCAGACCGTGTGAAGGTACAGCTTGAGCGTGTAGAAGGTGAGCTAGCTGAGCTTCGTTTACCAAAGGAAGCGGTTCTAGCGTTATTAAACTCTCCAAATAAGAATCTGATAATCGATGTTGAAACTGATACTGGAAGCATTAGTATTCCAGTTAATGAGCTTTCAGAAGATAAGATTCGTCAAGCTCTTCAATTAGGAGAAGAAGCCGAATTTACTATTAACATTTCAGCAAATCCTGCAACTGCTGCAGAAACTGAGATTGTTAATGGGAAATTGTCTACTAGTCCAAAAGGTTTATCAAATAAAAAGTCTGAGGTAGTTGATTTTAGCCTTACTGTTAGCTCAGGTGAACGTCAAGCGAACATTAGTAACTTCTCAAGTTATGTTTATCGTGAAATTCCAATTGATAATGTTGAGAATTTAGACAATGTTGTTGTTTTAAATGTGGATGGTGAGCCAACGGTTGTTCCGACTCAAACATTTGGAGAAGCTGTACGTTTTGCTTCTTTCACATTTAGTAAATATGTTGTTGTTGAGCGCGAACCAGTAATATTTAAAGATTTACCTAATACATTCTGGGCAAAGCCAGAAATTGACCGTTTGTCTGTTCGTGATATTTTCCAAGGTAGAGAAAACGGCACGGTTGCTCCGAATGAGTCGGTAACTCGTATTCAATTAGCTGTTTTGCTTAGTCGTGCACTTGGTCTTGTTTCATCAGAAAACTATGAAAATCAATTTAAGGATGTAGCTGGTGACGAATGGTTTATGGCTGAATTTTTACCGGTGATTGAAGCGGGTATCGTTCAAGGACGCCAAGACGGAACCTTCTCTCCAAATGAAAAAGTAACGCGTCAACAAGCTGCTGCAATGATTTCACGTGCGATGGAGCACATTGGCGTTAATGAAAGCAAGCTTGATGCAACAAAATCTCTTACGCAATATCCTGATGTAAACCGTATTGGTGATTGGGCTCAAACAGATGTTGAACGTCTATTACAAGCGGGAATTATGGAAGGAAAAGAGAGTGGTGAGTTTGACCCGAAAGAGTCAACAACTCGTGCTCAAATGGCAAAAATGCTTGATCGCTTACTAAAAGTTCAAGACTTAATGAACTAATTAAAAAGGGGGTCCACCAAAGGGCCCTTTTTTTCTTTGCAATATAGGAGAAAATTGTCATATCTCTCCTAAAAACGTAAAATTTTTTCGGGATTTTCTCACTTTCTGTCTGTTTTTTATGGTATTCTTACAAAGTACAAGTCTACCGAGAATGGTTTATGGAGGATATTGATGTTATGGAAGAAACGATAAGTCTTCGGGAAATAGTTGAAACGATAAAAAAACGATTTGTCATGATCATTCTTGTTACAGTGCTTGCCGTTGGCGCAAGTGGTGCAATTAGCTTCTTTTACCTTACCCCGATTTATCAAGCATCGACACAAATATTAGTTAGTCAGCAAGCTGCAGGCACTGCTTCAGCTCTACAAGCTGCTGGTTTTGATGTCGATTCAAAGTATATTCAAACCTATAATGTAGTTATGAAAAGTCCATATATTCTTGACCAAGTTGTGGCCGAAATGAATTTGGATCGCACTCATCGTCAATTAAATGGTCAACTTAATGTTACACAAGAAGGTCAGTCACAAGTGGTTACAATCCGAGTGGAGGACCCAAATCCTGCGTTAGCTGTTGAAATTGCGAATACGACAGCAGCCGTATTTCAACGAGAGATTTCTAATTTACTTCGTGTTGATAATGTTGTTATTCTTGCAAGTGCTGAATTAACAGACAGCTCAAACCCTGTAGCCCCAAACCCTCAGTTGAACATGGCAATTGCCTTTGTTGTTGGTTTAATGGCAGCTGTTGGTTTGACATTTTTACTTGAGTACTTAGATCAATCCATCCGTTCTGAGCAGGATATTGAGAAGTATTTGGAGTTGCCTATACTCGGAACCATTTCACAAATGGATGAAATTGATACTCCTTCGAAATCAAGGTCAAAACGGATAGGACGTGAAACAAGTGAGCAGAAAAAATCGGTTAGCTGATAAGGCTTCAGAGCAACGGAAAGTTATTAGTCATATTGAACCGAAATCTCCAATTGCCGAGCAATATCGTTCGGTTCGAACAAATATTCAGTTTGCGTCTCTTGAGGAAAACCTTCAAAAAATTCTTGTGACGTCTGCAGGACCAGGGGAGGGAAAGTCAACAACTGTCGCTAATCTTGCTGTGGTTTTCGCGCAACAAGGAAAGCGAGTTCTTCTAGTCGATGCAGATTTACGAAAGCCAACTGTCCACTACACGTTCCAAACACCGAACACGCTCGGTCTGACGAATGTATTAACTGGACAGTCAACCTTTGAAGGATCTGTTTCTCGAACTGACGTGGAAAAACTTGACTTAATGACGAGTGGGCCGATTCCTCCAAATCCATCTGAGCTCTTAGGATCGCGAGCAATGAGTCGATTTATGGAAGAAGCGAGTACCGCATATGACTTCGTTTTCTTTGATACACCGCCAGTGCTTGCTGTAGCGGATGCTCAGGTCTTGGCTAATCAATGTGATGGTTCTATTTTTGTTGTGAATAGTGGGAAGACTGACCGTGCCGGAGCGTTAAAAGCAAAAGAGCTTCTTACTCAGGCCCAAGCAAAGGTGCTTGGGGTAGTATTGAATCAAAAGCCTAAAGGTGACGATAATAGTTACTACTATTACTACGGAACTTCTAAATAATAAATTGAAACCTCAGCCAGATCGTCGGCTGAGGTTTTCTTCTGGTTTTCGTGTCATGTGTGGTTGTGATGCCGTTTCTTCGAATAAGGTCGGTAATCTCGGAAAACTTGAAAACCGAGAAAATGTTAAATAAATCACTCTCTCCTCACTTTAGTTAAGAGGCCACCCTTTCTATCAATCAAATTCAAGTTAACATCCCAAAACTCGTTGGAACTCATGCCTCAATTTTTTAAATCTCCTATTAATTTCAAAACTCTTCGAATAATTGAGAACTACTGTACTTTTGATTTCAAAGTACTGGTAAATCAATTAATCGCTAAAAATATATTCAGAAATATATCCTAATTTTGATTAGGATGTTTGGAAGGATTGATCCAAAACGCCCAGTAACTATCCCCGCTTACCATATTTTTAGTATTGAGAGCTTTTCTGCAAATTGATATTCTGAGTCTAGGTTCAGGGGGCGGTTCACTAATACATAATGGGGACGACCTAAACTTTAGATACACATATACCAAGGGGGAAATTATAAACATGAGTTATCAACCAAAATCATACCGTAAGTTTCTAGCTACTTCATTAACAGCAGCAGTTGTTGCATCAGCGGTGGCAGTGCCTGTTCAAAACGTAGAAGCAGCGTCAAAGAGCTTCTCTGACGTAGGAGCAGATTTCTGGGCAGCTACTGAAATTGCTAACTTAGTAGATTTAGAAATTATTAACGGTTATCCGGATGGAACATTCAAGCCGAGTCAGAGCATCATTCGTGGTCAAGCAGCTGCAATGATTGCTTCTGCACTTAAGCTAGAAGTGTCTGAAACAGTAGAAGTTGCACCATTCGCTGACTTGTCAAAGGATAGCTACCATGCTCCAGTTGCACAAGCTATGAAAGATGCCAATATCATGAATGGTTACGCAGATGGAACATTCGGAAATGGTGATACATTAACACGTATGCAAATGGCTTCAATTCTTGTAAATGCATTCGGTTTCGAGGCGAACAACAAGAATGTTACAATTAATGACCTTGAGAAAGCAGATGCTAGTCATCGTGCAAACATTGAAATTTTAGCTCAAAATGGCATTACAAACGTAAACGATTTCCGCCCTAAAGAACCTGTAAGCCGTGCACAATTTGCGACATTTATTGATCGTGCGTTAGTTTTACAATATACACAAGAAGTTGGTCTTACTTCTGTTAACTTCGTAAATGATACAACAGTTGAGGTAACATTCAATCAAGAATTAGATGCAGCTGACGTAAAAGCTGAAGACTTCGTAATTGAGGGCCTTGAAGTAAAGGAAGCAACATTAAAGGCTTCAGAAGCAAGTGCTTCTAATGCAAGCAGCACCGTTGTTCTTACAACTTCAAAACAAGTTGAAGATACTCAGTATAAGCTTTCTTATAAAGGCAATCGGACGAGTTTAACTTTTACATCAGAAAAAGTAGAAGTGGAAGCGGCAACTGCTGTAACTGGTTTTGTACGTGATGGTTCTACAGCAGTTGAAGGTGTAACAGTTAAAGTTGGTAACAAATCAACAGTAACGGACAAAGAAGGTTTCTTCCACTTAGCTAACTTAACAGAAGGCGAGCAAGAAGTTACATTCAGCAAAACTGGATTCGAGCCTAAAGCTCAAAAAGTGACCCTTGTTAAGGATGAGGCAGTAACAGTCATCACTACAGGACTTAGTGCGTTATCAAAAGCAAACATCAGCGTTCAAGCTAACGTAGTAAACAAAGTTTCTGGTGCAGCTATTACTGAGGCAACAGTAGCAGTTGAAAAATTCAACCAAACAACTGAGAAGTGGGAAGTGCTTGATTTAGATACAGACCTTTCATTTATTGACGGTAAAATTGATATTGCAAATGCTGGAAACAAATTAAACTTCGGCGACAAGCTTCGCCTTCAAGTATCAAAGGATTATACAGCAAATCTTTCAAATGCTCTTAAAGCGACAGACTGGATCGAGTTCACATTGAAAGCTGATGGTGAAACGAATGTACTTGCTGGTATCCAAATGTCTACAGTCGGTTCAATGAATTTGACAGGTGTTGCGAAAAATCCTGCTGGGACAGTAGTTGAAGCAGCAACAGTAGAAATTCACAATGCAGATGGTAAAGTTGCAGAAGCAACAACAAATGCAAATGGGGAGTATAGTTTCTCTAACGTAACACTTCCAACTGGAACATATTCTGTGAAGGTTGATAACACAACAGATGCTCTATACCTTGGTCAAGTTTCAGTAACTGAAGGCCAAAATGCAGATCATAACGTAAATCTTGTTCAAGGAAATGCGCTTGACTTTACAGTAGCAGCTCAAGGTGTTAACGAAGTCTTAAACACAACTGGCTTAAAAGCTGAGCTTGTACAAAACGGTGCAGTAATCGCTGAAGGTACAGTTGATGGAAGCAAATTCTCATTCGAACGTATTCCAGCTGGTTCTTATACTGTAAAAGTAACAGGTGACTTTGTTCTTCCTACTGAATATGCATTGAATGTAACAAATAGCCAAGATGTGATTACTGAAGGTGACCGTGTTACACTTGCTGGTAACGTAGCGGTAACAACAGAAGCTGGCTCAACAGTTAAACTTCTACAAGGTAGCGAAGTAGTTGCTGAAACAAACGTAAACCATGCTGGTGTATACTCATTCAAGAGTGTTGAAGCCGGTGATTACAAAGTTGAAGTTTCTAAGTCTGGTAAGGTAACAAAAACAAATGACGTAACGGTTGCGAAAAACGCAACGGCAACAAGCGACGTAACTCTTGCAGATGTAGCGACAACTGCTAATGTTTCTGGTGTTGTTCGTGCAGAGGGTACCCTTGCAGCTGTTGCAGGTGGAACAGTTTCATTTTATGCAGTGTCTGTAGAAGGAAAAGAAGCTGGTGAATTTGTTGCTAGCACAACAATTGAATCTAGTGCTTACAGCCAAGAGCTTACTCCTGGTGCTTATCAAGTTGTTATTCGTGCAAATGGCGCTGAAACAAAAGCAACAAATGTAACAGTGGAAGCTGGTGACAACTTAGAAAACCGTAATCATGAGGTTGTAGTTGGTGGAAATGCCCAAGTTAAATTCTCATTTGTAGATGCTGCTGGTCAAGCGGTCGTAGTTAACGCTGATTCGGTAACACTTACTGATGCATACGCTGATGCTGATTCTACCGATGCAGGTAAAACGGTGACTGGAGATGCTGCTGAATTAACATTTAATAATCTTGCTGCTGGTACGTATCGTTTAGCGGTAACTGCTCAACAAGGTAAAGTGGATCACAGCTCGACAGTATCAATTGCAAAAGGCGAAGAAAAGGCAGTTGAAGTAAAACTTCAAAATGAAGTAGTTGCTGAGAAATCAAATGTAAACTTACTTGTCGTAAATGAAAACAATGTAAATGCTACAGGATTAGTTGCAGCCTTTGATAAGGACGGTAAATTAGTAGAATTAGCATCTTTAACTAGTGGTAATGCAACATTAGCTTTAGTTGATGGTTCTTACGATGTACGTGTATTCGTAAATGGTTATAACTCTGTAAAACGTGACGTAACGATTGCGGAGAATACAGTAAATGTACCAGTTATTCAACTACAAAAGTAATAGAAAACGAAGATCATAGGTTAACGCCTATGATCTTTTTTTTTTGGAAATGCTATCACAGAAAAATAGATTTGTCCTGCTGAGAGTAGAGTTAGAACATTTATTTTACATATAATGTAATAAAATGATGAGGATTTTCGTGTTGACGTAGTAGTTTAATTGACATATTCTACTAATAGATGACAAGTTATTTAGATTAAAAACTAGAAAACTTGATTATTAGATTAGATAGCGGATAACAGCAATGTTTTCACGTCTTCAGAGGAGAGATTGAATGATAGGGGTACATAGAAAAACAAAAATTGCGCTACTCACAGCCGTGACTTTTGTAATGTCTAGCACTTTAGCCTTTAACGGGGCTGCAAAAGTTGAGGCTGCTGGACAGCTTGTAGAAACGTTCCAGGTGTCACCTGGTGTTAAATATGTTGAGGAGCTTGTCTCAGCGGGTGGGGCTAACCGAAGAGCCAATGTATTAAATGTATCATTGACTGATCCTTTTACGAAGCTAGGGGTTAATGCCCCCCAGCCGTTTAGTGCAACAAGAACGACTACGCAACAAGCGAAGGATCGAACAGTATCTGGCTACCGTGTCGTGGGTGCCGTGAATGCCACGTTTTTTAATATGACGTCTACAGACCGGATGCCATTTAGCATTATTGCTGAACGAGATCATGTGATAAATTACGGAATCGTTTCGACGGACCGAAATTTTTATCGAAGTGAGCCAATCGCATTTGGTGTAAAAAGTGATGGAAAGGCTACTGTTGACCATTATGAAATTACATCAAAGGCTATTTTCAATAGTCAATCGTTAACTATCCACAATGTAAACTACATTCGTGATGTTAATGAGCTTATCGTCTATACACCTTCTCAAGCAAGCGGTCGTACGGGGACGAATTCGTACGGAGCCGAAGTTATTGTCCGCAATGCATCAAAGAATATGAAAAATTTAAAGTTTGGGGATAAGGTCACAGGAACCGTCGAAAAAGTAACGAAATATGGTGAAGGTGGAAATGCAGTGATACCAGCTGATGGTTTTGTCTTATCAGGACATGGTGCAGAAAACCTTGACAAGCTTGGGAAGCTGAAGGCTGGCGACCAAGTGGAAGTAACCCTAGATATTAATAGTACATGGAAGGGCGCTGAATTAATTCTCGGTAGCGGCCCACAACTTGTCCGAAATGGTCAAGTTAATATAACAATGAATGAATCAAACTGGCGTGCATCGCAACGTGTCGCTCGGACAGGCGTTGGTGTTGATAGCACGGGTAATAATGTTTTTATGGTAACGGTTAGTGCGATGACCATGCGTGAATTTGCGAATTATATGGTAACGCTTGGGGCAGACCGAGCTTTAAATTTTGATGGAGGCGGTTCAACAACGATGGCAGCTAGGCGCCATGGTCAAACCTTTGCGACCTTAGCAAATCGCCCCTCAGATGGAACCGAGCGTCGCGTTTCTGCTACATTACAAGCGGTAAGCACAGCACCACTATCTAAGCCGGCAACCATTCGGATGGAGGCAATCAGTCGTCCAGTCGTTGTTGGTTCAACGGTTACAGTGAAGCCTGGATTTGCCTTGGACGAGTATTATAATTCGGTTACATATAGTGAAAGCAACATATCATTTACTGTAACAGAAGGTGTGGGTGAGGTGAATGGTCTCAAATTCCGCGCATTGAAGGCAGGAGAAGGACGCATTCGTGCATCTTATGATGGAAGCCCTGTTGGAAGTCTACCGATTAAGGTGGTTAGCGGTTTTGACTCATTAGAGGTTCAACCTGGATCTTTAACTGTTAAACCAGGTACGACCCAAACCTTTAAAGCAACAGCAAAAAATAAACAGGATCCTCAACCAATTTTTGATAGCTCACTTGTTGAGTGGAAAGTACAAGGAAACATCGGAACAATCGATAGTAACGGACGTTTTGTGGCGGGCAATGAAACTGGTAGTGGAACAATTATTGCTTCCTTTAATGGAATCGAAAAACGAATTCCTGTTCTTGTGTCCACACAAACACAATTTAAAGATGTACCAACTGGATATTGGGCTTATAATGCATTATTGTTTTTAAAAGAACGCGATGTCCTTCGTGGATATAGTGACGGAACTGTTCAGCCATCATCAGAATTAACCCGTGCTCAGGCTGCAGCAATGCTCGTTCGTGAGTTTAACTTAAAGAATAATGGCATAACCTATCAAAATCCAGGATTCTCAGATATAGCAACCGATTATTATGCATATGATGATATAAAAGCCATTGCCGGAGCCGGTTTAATGACGGGGAAAGAAAGCGGTCGTTTTGATCCCAATGGTAAACTAACCCGCGCGCAAATGGCAGCAATTTTAACAAGAGCCTACAAGTTAAAAGCAATAGGAACCACACCAAGTTTCCCAGATGTATCAAAAGAGTACTGGGCTTATTCACAAATTGAGGCCTTGGCAACAAATGGCTTAACGGGTGGATATGCAGATGGACGATTCGGACCGGGAGACCACGTCACCCGCGCCCAATTCGCAGTCTTTTTAGAACGTGCCATCAAGAAGTAACCCACAATATGCCGAAGCTCCCTTCTCAGTGAGAGGGGAGCTTTTGTTTTGGTGTAGTGGGGAACTCGTTGAGAGAGGTGAAACTGATTCTGTATTGTTTCCAGGATGAAGGGATTTTTAGCTCATATCCTGAATCTAGTAATAATTGAAAGGAAGTGGTTATTTGATTGTTAAGCAGCGTGAAAAACCAACTAGTTTACTCCAACTCGAGGCCCTTATACGGCGCCTATCCTCAAACCATCCGAAAATGCCCGAATTAAAGAACAGCTAGCTAAAAACACAGCAGGTTTCAGAGGAGAAGAGTCACTCGATTATTTTCTGAGCTTTCTTCCTGAAAAAGACTATTACATGTTGCATGACCTCCGACTTTCTCATGGCCAACACATCTTTCAACTAGACACTCTCCTATTATCTACCTCTTTTATCTTAATTCTTGAAGTGAAAAATATTGTGGGAACGCTCTTTTTTGACACGGATTTTCATCAACTTATTCGTACTCAAGACGATCAGGAAGAAGCCTTCCCAGACCCACATCTTCAAATTCGACGTCAACAACAACAATTAAAAATGTGGCTGACTAAGCATAAGCTTCCCGACATTCCAATTGAATCCCTTGTTGTCATTGGCAATTCTCAATCAATTGTGCGCACCACCTCGAATCGAATCCTCCCAAGAGTTATCCGACGTGAATCCATTCCATTTAAAATCAAGGAGCTTGAAAAAAACTATCGAATAAACCGCCACTCAGATAAAGACATAAAACGAGCGATCCGCTTATTAAAACGAATGCATACTCCCCAAGAACGTTCAGTCCTGACTCAGTTTCAGTTAACGATTGAGGAAATCAAGCGAGGGGTTTTATGTCCCCGTTGCAACTACCTACCCCTCAGGCGAATTCCCGCGATGTGGCATTGTCTTGCATGCAATCAGAAAACTCGAACAGCTCATATTGACGCGCTAAAGGATTATTCACTCCTCATTTCCGAGACAATAACAAGTGCCGAAGCAAGAGCTTTTTTTAGGGATAAGAGATAAAGATGTTGCGTGGCGTTTCCTTTCCTCGATGAAGTTGCCGCACACAGGGACAAAAAAGGGGAGGATTTATCATTTGAAGTGAAATCGCGAATATCATGGGCAGAAACGCGAATAAATTGCTCGAAACCACGAATATCCTAGGCAGAAACGCGAATAAATTGCTCGAAACCACGAATATCCTAGGCAGAAACGCGAATATGTTGCTCGGAACCGCGAATAACCTGAGCAAAACCGCTCAACCGCCACCTCTCACTCAATCCGCCTACCCACCCCAGCTCATAGCAAAAAACCAGTCTCGAACGCGGTCCGAGACTGGTTTAGCTTATGAAAGTGGAACTGTTGCTTGCATTTCGCCATCGTAGTCATACATATCTGCTGTAAATAGCAGGGTTATTAGCTTACTTGTGTACGGAGGGACGTGCAAGGAGTCGAGCTCAAAGCTACTCCGTGTGATGGTCGTGCCATCCGGTGCTTTTAGTTCAACTGGCACTTGTTCAAGTTGGAGCGTATGCTCGTTCCCGTTTTGAATAAGAATCGTGACGAGCAGTAAGCCGTTTTCTTCTTTGGAGACGTTGAGAGAATGAAAACGAATCTTGCCAAACGGGGGAGCAGAGACCTTTAATGCTGCAGTTAGCAGTAGATTTACCGTATAAGCTGAATGATGTTTGCTCCAATCACCACGGGGGTCGAGCTGATGATACTTTCGCTCAGCTGATAAATCAAAAACTAAGCTCCAACCCTTTACGGATTCTAGCTGCTGAGTGACGTCGTTTGCTTCAAATGCGAATGTCCATGGTCGAGAGGTGAAGGCTGGTAGAACACCCAACCCCTCTAAGTGAAATAATTTGCGCGCAATGACGACACCTTGCTTATCTAGTAAAACAAGACTCGTCTCGCTAAACGAAATCGACTTTCCTGATCCATTCCGAACTATCGCGCTCACTTCATAGCCACCCAACGAGGTTGGTGTAGCGGAAACCCCGCAAAGGCCGATATCATTTTCGTGTAATTCAGGAGCATCTTGTAAAATAAATTGCAATGCATAATGATCTTCTTTTGAAAGATTCCAATTGCCTGGAATCGATAAGGGTGTATCAACAAGAGAGTGTTTCTTAAGTGGTTCACTAGAGTCCACATTATCTTGTCCGAGTAATGCTTTAGCAGATACCAAGGTTTGCTGTGCATGCTGCTTGTTCTCTTTTCTTGAGATAGCCACAACGATTGCCTCCTTAAGCTTCGAGGTGGGGGCGGATGTTTTTCGCGAAGTGAATACTCACATCGCGTTCAATTGTTTGATACATCAACTTAAAGAGTTCAAATCCTTCTCGGTTATAGATTCGCATAGGATCTTCTTGGCTATAACCACGGAGCCCAATTCCTTCTTTTAGCCGGGACATGTCTTCAATGTGTTGGAGCCAATGAACATCTAGGGACATAAGAACAATTTTTTTACAAAGGAATTGGATCTTGGCGTCGTCTGATTTGAGCTTTAAGAGGTCGATGTACTCGTCCACCTTCTCGCGCACATAGTCACTTACTTCCTTCTTATCTTGCATCTCTTTTGTGATAATTATGTCCTCATGTACAAAAACTTGGTTCAAACGGCCATTTAGCTCGCTAAGATTCCATTCATCTGGAAGAAGGCCCTCAAGACAGTATTGGTCAACATAACTTTGTGCTGCAGAGTGAAGCATTGGATACATAATAGTCATTGAATCGGCATCTGAGATTAACTTGTTACGTAAACTGTAAACGACATTACGTTGATCGTTAACTACATCATCGAGCTTTAACGTATATTCACGTGCAGCGTAGTTATGATTTTCACACATTCTTTGGGCTCGGTCTACAATGGTATGAATCTCTTCATTTAAGATTCTACCATGCTCATCGGTTCGGAGATTTGGTCGGAATTTCTCGATATCATCTTCACCGAAACGTAGTAAGATTTCATCTTCAATCGAAATGAACATTTGTGTTTCGCCAGGGTCTCCTTGGCGTCCTGAACGACCTTTAAGTTGGTTATCAATTCGTCGGCTTTCATGGCGTTCTGTTCCAATTACATACAGACCGCCTAGTTCCGCGACTCCATCACCAAGCTCAATATCGGTTCCTCGACCTGCCATGTTTGTTGCAATAGTTACTTGATTCATTTGTCCGGCTTGTGAAATGAGTGTGACTTCCTTTTCGACGCTTTTTGCATTTAACAGCTCGTAGGGAATTTGCTTATCATCTAAATATTGTGCCATCGTTTCCGATTGGATAATGGAAGTTGTTCCAATTAAAATTGGCTGCCCAGTTTTGTGGCGTTTTTCAACCTCTGTGACCACGGCTTTATATTTATCATCAATCGTCGCATAGACATAATCTTTTTGGTCTAGTCGAATACGCGGTTGGTTTGTAGGAACTTGAATTACGTCCATTGCATAGAGCATTTGAAACTCTTTTTCTTCCGTCTTTGCTGTGCCTGTCATGCCACACATTGTGGGGTACATTCGGAAATAGTTTTGAATGGTAACGACAGCCTGCGTTTTATTTTCCTCAGTAATTTCAACGCCTTCCTTCGCTTCAAGCGCTTGATGAAGGCCATCGCTAAAGGAACGCCCTTCCATGATGCGTCCTGTAAACATGTCAACAAGTTGAATTTCACCATCTTTGACAATGTAGTCAACATCGCGTTTAAACATGACATGAGCACGAACCGACTGCAGGACAAAATGGAAAAGGGTTTGGTGTTCTAGATCATATAAATTATCAACACCAAAGGCACGTTCCACCTTGGTGATTCCATCATCTGTTAAACTCACAGATTTCATAAGAGAGTCATAAATGTAGTCTTTTTCTCTTTTAAGGCCACGAGCAAACTTTGCACAAACGTTATAAAGACTCGGATTTACAGATGTCTTACCAGCAATAATTAACGGCGTTTTTGCTTCGTCAATTAATACACTGTCAATTTCATCAATAATGGCAAAGTGAAAAGGACGCTGGGATTTTTGTTCGTTGCTGTACATCATATTGTCACGTAGATAGTCGAATCCAAATTCGTTGCCAATCCCGTATGTAATATCGGCTTGATAGGCCTCCTGTTTTTCTTCGGGACCAAGGTTTGGAATATTCAAACCAACCTTTAGACCAAGAAATTCGTGGACTTTTCCGATTTGCTCTTTGTCTCGTGTGGCAAGATATTCATTTACAGTGATGACGTGTACGCCTTTTCCTTCAAGTGCACGCAAATAGCTTGGAAGGGAAGCGACTAAGGTTTTACCTTCTCCCGTTGGCATTTCTGCAATATCACCATCATTTAAAACGAGTCCACCAATTAACTGGACATCATAGTGACGCAAACCGAGCACACGCTTTGATGCTTCGCGAACGACAGCAAAAGCTTCTACTTTTATATCATGAACGGTTTTTCCGTCTGTAATTTGTTGTTTAAACTGACCTGTTTTATCTTGAAGCTGCTCATCTGTCAGCGCTTCAATCGTTGGTTCTAATGCATTGATTTGTTCAACGAGCTTACGAAATTTCTTGATTTTTCGTTCTTGCCCGTCGCCAATTAATTTTTTTAAAGATGATAACATCAGATACTCTCCTTCATATAAGTTGCTATCCCTAAGTATAACATTTATTACAGCAAAGAACAGTAGGGGGTCAATGCCAAGGGTTTGTGAAATAGTTTATAAACCTTTTATTTTTCGCATTTTTTTTAGTAGGACACTAAAAAACCATCCTAGAAAAATATAGTAAAATTGTGAAATAATAATTGGTAAATTGTAAGAATTTTGCTATACTATATCCATATGTTTACAGATATTCAGTAGTTTTCTAAGGGGGGGTATAGCCGAAGCACGAAGATGAATATGAAAACAATATTCCTTTTAGGGAGGGGCACTATTTACATGAAAGCACTAAAAAAATATGTATTCATTCCAACACTAATTCTTGCAGTATTGGCTACCTTTTATACCCCTGCTGTACAGGCTGGTCCGCTCGTAAAGACGGCTGGAACAGAAAAAAGCTATGCGGAAATTTATGAGCGATTAGGTTTAGAACCACCAGAGGAAGTAGAGGCAGCAAAAAAGGAAGAGGATCAGTCTTTCTATAGTAAGGATACATTTGTTGTAAAGCTAGATAAACCCCTAACAAGCGCTGAACATCGTCGCTTAGGTGGCCAAGTTATTAAACGTATTAATAGCTTAGGGTTTGATGTGATTCAGGTACGTGATGGAAAGTCCATCGAAACGGTGATGGAAACTTACGCAAAGCTTGAGAGTATTGAATCTGTTTCTCCAAGTGCAGTGATTCAAAAGTTTGCTCAAGATCCGAAGGTAGATACAATGTATCACCTCCCGCTTCTTAACATTAAAGAAGCGCAGAAATTAGCTGGGGATCATAAAGTGAAAGTAGCTGTTATCGATACGGGGGTCGATTATGATCATCCAGAGTTAAAAAATAAGGTCATAGCTGATATGAATGTGGCCGAGCCATTACGTCGCGGTACAAAGGATAGCCACGGGACACATGTTGCAGGCTTAGTTGCTGCAGAGGCTGAAAATGGTGCAGGCGGAATGGGGGTTAACCCGAATGCAGATATTGTTTCGATTGACGTGTTTAATGGTGGCTGGGGAACATCAGATTATGCGATTGCCGAGGCACTAATGATCGCTGTTGAGCAGAAGGTTGATATTATTAATTTAAGCTTAGGTGGACCTGGAACAAAGGTGATGGAAGAGGCTGTTGATAAAGCACTAGAAGCGGGTATTACAATCGTTGCAGCAGCCGGTAACAATGGTATGAGTGATTACCCTAGTTTCCCAGCAGGATATGACGGTGTTATAAGTGTAGGAGCAACGGATGAAAACAATGAGCTTGCTTTCTTCTCTAACTATGGACCTTCTATTGATGTTGTTGCGCCAGGTTTTGAAGTGTATAGCTCAGACTTTTTACCTTACAAAGGCTCTTCTTATAATCGTTATTCAGGAACGTCGATGTCTTCACCAATCGTCGCAGGGGTTGCTTCGCTTCTTTTGTCAAAGCATCCTGATTTAACGCCGGTTGAAGTAATGTATGTCTTGCAGCAATCTGCAAAAGATTTAGGTACACCTGGTTTTGATACGAAGTATGGCTTCGGTCTCATCGACGCGGTTGCTGCACTTAAATTTGATGTGTCTTCGATTCCTGATTTACCAATCGTTGATAAAGCAGATTTAGTGTCAAAAGCAGAATATGTTGAACTTGGCGAAAAAGGCTTTGATACATCAGGAACAATTGAATTACCAGGTGAAACACATTGGTGGTCTGTTAATGTCCAAAAAGGTGAGCTCGTTCAGCTTCTTCTTGACGGGACAGATCCGTTCGACTATAAAGCAGTCATTCATTATTATCGTTTAGGGGAACAAACTCCTAGTGATACGTTTAAAGTCAATGATGTGATTGACGGTAAGACAGAGGGTTATTTATTTGAGGCTGACGAAGCCGGAACGATTGTTATTGGTGTGAAAGATGCTTATAACAAGTATAAAGAAGACGGATCGTCGATCTTTAACTTATCTCTAGCAAAATATGAAAATTACTTAGATGATGGAAATAATAAAGAAAACCCACACTATATTGAGGGGCTCCCGTTTGAATCAGAGGATCCATTGTACGTAGCTGATCTGGAGGGGGATAGTGATTATTTCCGCTTTACTGTGGAAGAGCCACAAATTGTTGAAGTCAATGTTTCGGGAATCCCGGGAGTTGACCCGTCTCTTCTAGTTTACTTTGCTGAAGAATTTGACCAAGTGTTAACAGACGAAATGCTTGAAGGGATTCCAGAAGAGTATTTAGAGGAAATAATGAATATGGAGCCATGGCCGTTCCAATCCTCTAACTTTAAAGGAGTCGGTGAAGGCGAAACGCTCTCCTTTGAAGCGATGCCAGGCCAAGAATATGTAGTTGAAGTAACAGGTCAGCCTGATTATTATTATGATCCATTTTTCATGATGTATGATCCGTATTATGAAGAGATGAAAGCGAAATCCTCTCATGTTCCATATGAAATCAGCATCGCATCAGGAGAAGTACCGCAAGATGAGGACATGTATCCGATGGATGGAGGCATGTATCCTGAAACCGGTGAGTATAGTGAAGAAGTTGAAGTGCCAGCAGAGCCCACGGATATTCCAAGTTTCTTAAAGAAGCAGCAAATGTCGAAGCAAGTTCTTGATTGGTTATATAATGATATGTTCTATTATGATAATGGGATCGACCCAGAAGAGATTCTAGAGATGGCAATGCCGTATGAAGTTGGCGATGAACTATCAGCTTATTTCCAATATAGCTATGATGTAGATTTAATGAAAGTTACCCCAGAGCAAGACGGGATCTACGAATTTAGTTGGACAGACGCACAAACAGCTACACCGATTATGGAAGTGTTTAAATACAATGAAGAAGAGAATCGATTCCAATACCTAACAGACTCTTATTGGGGATATTATGGAGAGATTAAAGATAACAACTTTACCGTCGGACTTGAGGGCGGTGAAACGTATATTTTCTACGTTTCAAATCGTTATTATCAACCTTCATTAAATGAATACACAATCACCTCAAAACCATTAATTGAAAATCCGTCTGATGCTTATGAATCAAACAACTCACCAAAAAAGACGAAGGCTCTACCAGACTATGCGTTTACTGGTAACTTTGCGTTAACTGGTGATGTGGATATGTTTTATTTTGAGGCGGATAAAGATGAAGTGTTAGGATTTTATGTTGAAGTATTAACAGGGAATCGTCATAAGCAACGTGGCGTTTCAGATGAATTGTACAAAACGATTGATCCACTAGTCGTTGTGATCGAGGATGTAGATGGAAAAGGTGAAGTTAACATGGAAAGTCCATCTTATATGTTCGACCGCGGCTGGGATGATGAAGATGAATATGGTTCGTTTAAAGTAAAAAAAGGAAAAGGTTATTTCATTATTTTAGAAAACTGGATAGCGGATCCGTCGTTAACACCTTACCGTATGACGGTGGCACCTGCACAGCAAGGAACAAAGTCAACAAAGCCAATAGCTGAACAAGCAGAGAAGCTTGTTGCGAATGGCGCGAATAGATGGTCCACAACAGGTTATTTAAAGGCTGGTATCCAAGGTGGAGATACAGGCTACTATTCATTTAAGCTAGAGGAAAAGTCAGAAGTGAAAGTGACCTTTGATGTACCACTTGATATTGACGGGGAATTAACTCTGTACAACAAAGATGGTAAAGTTATTAGACAATCAAAAGTCCATTCTCAAGGAGATTCAGAGGTTATTTTAACGACACTTGAAAAAGGATCGTATTATCTTGGTGTCAAAGATATTGAAGGAAATCCAAGCATTCGTCCTTATCATGTGACGGTTGATGTTCTATCAAAATAACAAATTGGGAGTCTAGTATGATATACTAGACTCTTTCTTACTTCGATGACAACGAAAGGATGAAGAATGTGAAGGTTTCAATGAAGATCGTTCTTACGATCATCGCGTTATTTCTTTTCTCGCCGGCACTTGTTTCAGCAGGAGACAACGGCACCGTTCAAGACCGAAAGGCTTTAATAACAGAGCTCTCCTTAAAGAAGGGGGTACCGGCTGAGATTGTTAAAGCAATCGCTTATCAGGAAACAGGCATGCGCCAGTTTGATGACAACGGCAAGCCGATTATGAACGCAAATGAAGACGGTGGCATTGGGATTATGCAGGTAACCATGAATGCAGCTGAAATTGAGCAAAAGGGCATTGATGTCCAGCGCTTGAGCAATGATATGGCTTATAATATTGAAATTGGGATTGAACAATTAATAGAAAAGAAGCTTTGGTCCGGAAATCGCATTCCTGCTTTTAGTACAGGATCGATGAATTCTTCTCTAGAAGATTGGTATTTTGCTGTAATGGCCTATAATGGCTTGGAGCAACGTAATGATCCAGCGCGTTCTGCAAGCACGTATCAAGACAGAGTCTATCAAATTATTGAAAGTCGCAGCCTGCTAAAAACAAATCCTCCAAGCAGTTTTGCTGTTAGCTATAATGAGAATGGTAATATTATGAGATTCGATGAGTCTCAGCGTGTTGTTCCATTTCATGAACGTTTAATGACAGAGACCACTCTAACTTTTAAACCGGGGCAACGAGTGTTTACGTTTAACCCGAGTCGAGCAGCGATTAATTTACGAAGTGAACCGAATACGTCATCTACTCGGACGACGATTCCTCACGCTTATCCACTAGAAATAGTGAGTGGGCCACTGTATGATAATAATCCTGATCATCACTTTGCCTTCTTTGAAGTGAAACGCTTAGATACAAACGAGACAGGCTTTATTGCTTCATCGTATTTACGAAAAGGGGAAATTTCGATTTTTCCTGATATTTCCTCGAGCAATCATGAAATGAGAGAAGCTGTGGCATTGCTTGAATCTCGTAATGCGTTAAATGGTTATGCTGATGGTAGATTTGGCACAAATCGTCCGTTGCAACGTCTGCATGCGGCAGTTATCCTCGTAAATGAACTCGGCTTAACGATGCCTTCTGGCTATAAAGTTAAGGCGACTGATCATGGTGATCATTCCGCGATCCAAATTGCTGAGGCTCATGGGTTGTTAACACCATATGCTGATGGCAAAATTCGTCCTCGTGACGCATTTCGTCGCTCGCAAATGGCGATTGTGCTAAATCGTGTCTATGGCGATCGGTTTGAAGAGCCAACGGAGAAAACCCGTTTTACGGATATTGACGAGAGCTTTGAAAGCTATGATGTAATCAATCGTCTTGCATTTAATGGTGTAACGAGAGTTGAAGATGCATTTCGTCCGAATGAAGCGATTCGCCGCGGTCAATTTGCCCTCTTTTTAAATCGGGTAGATGAGCTTTTATTTGAAAATTAAAGAGAACAAGGATGCAACTTGTTTACTAGTGTTTGAGCAAAGATGTTTCAAAAGGTATTAACCTTTTGAAACATCTTTTTTTGTTTAGGGATAGATACCTTTTCCAAAAAAAGATTGACAGTTTATAAAAGAGGACTATAATTAACCTCATGTGAGGAAAGCTGACATATAACATTTAACTTTAAGTGAGGTTACTATCGTGAAAAAAATAGAGGCAATAATTCGTCCACAAAAATTAACAGAGACGATCAAGCAATTAAAGGATAGAGGGATTACTGGATTTACTGTGAGTCAGGTGGTTGGTCGTGGCCAAGAGGCAGATGGAAAAGGTGTGTATCGTGGTCAAAATTATAAAGTGACGTTACATCCTAAAGTGAAATTAGAAATTGTTTTATCTGATTTCATGGTAGATGCCACGATTGAGACCATTACGCGAGCTGCACAAACAGGTGAAAACGGTGACGGGAAAATCTATGTCTATCCGATTTTAGAAGCCTTTAATATTCGTACAGGTGAGCCGGATACTACTGTTGACGATTTAATTAGAGGAAAGGAGTAGACATTGATATGGAATTAATCTATTTGAATACCGTTTGGATTGTAATTGCCGCAGCAATGGTTTTATTTATGGAGGGTGGTTTTAGTTTGCTAGAGGCTGGACTCGTGCGAACGAAAAATGCTGTAAATATAACGATGAAAGTTTTTGTTGATTTAACAATTGGAGCTTTAGCCTTTTGGTTAATTGGGTTCGGTATCATGTTTGGGGAAGACGCATTCGGTTTTATTGGGACAAGCTTATTTGGAACACCTAGTAATATTGAGTTAGGTCTCGCTCTTCCAAATGAGGCGTTTATTTTGTTTCAAACGGGATTTGCAGTTGCTTGCATTTCAATTATTTCTGGAGCAGTGGCGGAGCGAATGAACTTCAAAGCTTATATTATTACAGCTGCTCTCATCACATTAATTGTCTATCCGTTATCTGGTCACTGGGTCTGGAGTGAGAATGGGTGGTTGGCTCAACTAGGAATGCTCGACTTTGCAGGATCTTCTGTCATTCATGGAATGGGTGGATTTGCTGCACTTGCAATGGCTTGGGTACTTGGTCCACGTAGAGGGCGTTTTAATTCTGACGGTAGTGCGAATGTGTTTGCACCAAGTAATATTCCGCTTGCGTCTGCGGGTACTTTTATTTTGTGGTTTGGTTGGTTTGGCTTTAATGCGGGAAGTACGTTGGATGCTTCTGATGGATCCCTAGCGTTAATTGCTTTAAACACAATGATGGCTGCTGCAAGTGGTGGATCTGTGGCTTTGCTACTAACCATGTTCAAATATCAAAAAGCGGATCCGAGTATGACAATCAATGGTGTTCTTTCGGGCTTAGTCGCGATTACAGCAGGTTGTGCGTTTGTTGATACGTGGAGTGCCATTTTAATCGGTGCAATAGGTGGGGGCATTGTGGTTTACGGAACATTGTTAATTGATGGACTGAAAATTGACGACCCTGTTGGAGCGGTTTCTGTTCACGGATTAAATGGAGTATTTGGAACAATTGCGGTTGGCTTATTTCATACAAATGCTGGCTTGTTTACAACGGGAAGCTTTTCGTTACTAGGTGTGCAAGTATTAGGTGCGCTTACGATTGCTGGGTGGGGCTTGGTCGGTGGTCTGGCTATTGCCAAAGTAGCACAAATGCTCGTTGGGTTACGGGCATCGGCTCGAGAGGAAGAAGAAGGATTGGATATGGCTTATCATGGGATCCCGGCTTATAACGAGTTGGAACGCTTTGCTGATATTCCATCAAGTCTTTATGATTTTCAAGAAACAACAGGGATTACTGTCGCTCAATCCAATCAGAAAAAAGAAGTAGTAAACCAGTAACAACTCTTACGGTAATTTTAGTTAATAAATGAATAGAAAAGGGTGTCCCTATTCGGACACCCTTTTGTGAAACCTAAAAACTATACTCTTTAAAACGATCGTCTAAGCTGCGAGCAATAAAGAGTGAGAACTGAGCTCTTGTTGTGACTTCATTTGGACGAAAGGCTTGACCAACCTGGGTTGTTACACCATTCGCTGCTAAAGTGTTAATATCGTTGTACGCCCAGAAGGAACGATTAATGTCTTTGAACGGAGCAAATATAGCGGGAGGGGCATAATTAAATGCGCGGTTAAGCATCGCAGCCATTTGTCCGCGTGTCACATCGGCATTTGGTGATAGTTTACCAGAGTTACCTGACATAATTTCTTCTTTTTCAAGCGCACGGAAGTAATTGTATGCCCAGTGATTGCTTGGTACGTCAGTTGCCTTTAGGTTGTAAGAAGAAGAAGCTTTTAAATTTAGAGCCTCAACAATAATTTTTGCTGCTTGGGCACGAGTGATAGCTTCATCAGGATTGAATCTATTATCAGCGGTACCAGATACATAGCCTTGTTCCGTTAAATAAACAATCGCATCATAGGCAAAGTGACTATGAGAAACATCTTGGTATGGGCTAGGGACTGCTTCGACAGCTTTCTCTGGTACACCAGCCTCCTCCTCACTTTCTTCTCCTCCATCAACTGTGTCTTCTACTGCAGGTGCTTCAATTGTTGATTCAGTACCCTCGGCAAATGTCTGAGAAGCAAGAATAAGTGAAGCAGCTAGAGCCATGCTTGTTATTCCGCTAATTTTTGTTTTTCGTTTCATCGCTTACGTCCTCCTCTATGTAATTTCAAATATTTTCATATATATCCATCTTAATGAAATTCGGAAAATAAGTAAATGGATTACTAGAAATAAAAAAAGAGCCTAGAAATTACGAGGCTAGGAAAAGTCCCTTTTAGCAGATTCGAGGCAGTAGCAATGGCTCGACACATTGCGTGCCTGCTACGTGAAACTTACTCATAGTAAGCTTAGGACAAAGCAACTGTTCCGAAAATTGCTTAAAGGCCATTGAAAAAAGGTGAAAATCGCACCTTTTTTCAATGGCCTCAACATTACTCAGACTCTTTCGTTGCTGTTGAAAAGAAGCTTTGGTAAAGGCCAAATGCCTCTGTTCCATATGTCTCAAGGAATTCAGTTGTTGGCGAGTAGGCTTTTAATAAATAGTCATTGGCCTGATCGAATTCTCCCATTTGTTCAAGAACATAACTGATGTTGTAAAAAACTAGTGCATCCTCAGGGTCTAAAGAGGCGAGAGTTAGATAGTGTTCTATGCTTTCTTCATATTGCTCATCCATCATATAAGCAAGTGCAAGCGCCTGTATGGTTTGCTTATTAAAATCTTCTTCCTTTGTAAGTAACTCTTCTTCAAGGTCAAATAATATCTGCATGCCAGTTTCTATCTGCTCATTGGTATGAAGTAACAATGAAGCATAATGAACCGCATTTCGTTGATGAGTAGGATCAAGTTCATATTGTCTTTTTGCAGATTCTATAGCATCTGCTAGAAGTTGCGGTGACGGATCCTGAACTTGCTGAACATGGGCAAGTAACGCCTCATAGTAACGCTCTGTAAACATCGCAGCTTGTTCCTCTTCATTGGCAAGTAGATAACGCAAGTAAATAATGACCTCATTATAATATCCAGCCTCAATTTCATCTTCCATAATGCTATTAACATTTTCCGTCGTTAATTCCTCTAAACGGAAGCGTGTAGCTAAATCTTGTACAACAGCTTCTTGGAAAATGAATTCTTCATCATCATAGCCATAGGTTTCGGTATCGATTTTATTTTCCGCTGCAAGCTTGCGTTCCATATTCATGGTCGAACAACCAACTAACCATGTAATGCATGTTATCAGTATTAATATCTTCACTATTTGTTTCATATTTCCCCACCTTATTTATCAATCCAATGGTTTTATTTTAGCTGATTTATTATAAAAAGGAAAGAGAGGACCCGTATCTACAAAAATTTGTAGAATGACTCGAAATTTCTTGGTAATGATCCGATATAAGATATGTAATTACCAAATAAAACGTTTTTGGAAAGATTGTAAGTCTTATTTACCTTTAATCCATCGACGATATCTATGTGAATATGACTATTTTTGATAAATTTCTAAAAAAGATAGTTTCACATATTTATACATGGTATTCTATGACAAAGAGAATAGAAACTTTTGACAGTAGGAGGGCATTAGATTGTTCAAAAAGGTTATATTAACATCGCTGGTCGTGATTCTCTTTCTTCCAATTCTAGCTTTAGACTCAGTCAAGGTGTCAGCGCAAGGAACGTTTAGTGATGTTCCAGCTGGTACATGGGGACACGATGAAATCAATTTTTTAAACGATAACAGAATTGCCACTGGCTATTCTGATGGTACGTTTAAACCAAATGCTACTTTAACAAGGGCTCAAGCTGCGGTCATAATGACGAACGCACTTAGGCTAGGTAGTAAAACGGTTACTCGTCCAACATTTCCAGATGTGTCAACTGATTATTGGGCGTCTGGGGCAATTGAGCAAGCTGCAAGTTTAGGTATTTTTAAAGGGCGAGATGGTCGCTTTCATCCAAGTGAGAAGATTAGTAAGGCGCAAGTTGCAACAGTATTGTCACGTTCATTTGGATTGACGGGGGTTTCTGCAAGTGGATTTTCAGATGTTACTAGTAATTTCTGGGCTATCAATCAAATCTCAGCACTAGAAACAAATGGTATTATCGAAGTGTCAGGATCGTTTGAACCGAATAAAGCAGCAACTCGTGCAGAATTCTCGGCATTTGTTGCTCGGGCAATTGAACCAAAATTCCGTGTTGAAAATTCCGAGAAAGTACTTTATCAAGGAAAAGTTGTCAATACGAGTAATACATTAAATGTACGTTCGAAACCAGCAATGGATGGAACGATAATGGGTCGTCTTCAACTTGGAGCGGCGGTTGAAGTATTAGGAGAAACAGGAAGCTGGTTGAAAATAAAGTTCCAACAAGGTTCGGGGTATGTTTATCGTGATTACATAGCGAAGACATCAAGTAGTGGTGTACCATCTACACCAACACCGGCACCAACACCGGCACCAACACCTACACCACCTTCGACAGAAAAGAAGATTATTGCTGAAGGCCGTGTTACAGCAACTTCCCTTAATGTCCGCGAGAAGGCAAGTGCAACCTCGACGACAGTTGGAAAGTTAGCAAAAGGTGACACCGTTAGTATTTATGAGTATGAGGGTAAGTGGGCACTCATTAAATATCAAGGCAAATGGGCTTATACCCATATTGATTATTTAGTTATTCGTAACCCTGGTCAAGACGGATTGAAAAATCTAGTTATTGCCATTGACCCTGGGCATGGTGGGAAAGACCCTGGAGCCGTTTCCAACGGATTGAAGGAAAAAGATGTTGTTCTAGCAGTTGGTCTTTTGGTAGAGAAAAAGTTACTAGCTGCAGGTGCTAAGCCGCTTATGACACGAAGTGATGACCGCTTCATTGAGCTAAGTGACCGTTCTAAAATTGCAAACAATGCAAATGCAGCAATTTTTGTAAGCATTCATGCGAATGCTGCTGGAGCAACATCAGCTAATGGTACAGAAACATTTTGGAACAATGTGTATTCTAGTGATGAAAGTAAGGATCTTGCTACGAAAATTAACACGCGCCTTATTGAATCATTGAAGATGAAGGATCGCGGTGTCAAAGAAGCTAGCTTCTCTGTTATCCGTTCATCGAAAATGCCGAGTGTGCTACTTGAGCTCGGATTTATGACAAATAGTGGCGATGCTGCGAAAATGAAAGAAGCTGATTTTAATGAAAGAGCAGCTGAAGCCATTTTCAAAGGTATTGAAGACTACTATTCTTGGTAAAAGCAAGAGCGCCTATGATGCCTAACGTCATAGGCGCTCTTTTTTTGTACAGAAATTATTGAATTATTAAGGAAACATCCTTACGTTTATGTTCCTCTCCATTTTCATCACATATTATGTTTTGAATTTTTCGCTTAACTTATTTATACTAATACCACGATTTTATAAAAGTTAAACAAAAAAATAATTATTTCTTTATTTTATTATCAAAATTTTTACAAGTTCAAAAAAGTTTAATCTGCAAGGTTGTGTCGTGTATTGTATAATGAAAGGAAATCTTTAAATACATAAGGAGGCTACCCTCTTGAAAGTGAAAAAAGCGATTATACCTGCTGCTGGGTTAGGAACGCGCTTCTTGCCTGCAACAAAGGCACAGCCAAAGGAAATGCTACCTATTGTCGATAAGCCGACAATTCAATATATAGTCGAGGAAGCTGTGGCTTCAGGAATTGAAGATATCTTGATTATTACAGGGCGAGGAAAACGAGCAATTGAAGACCATTTTGATAAAATGGTTGAGTTGGAAGAAGAATTAAAGCGAAAGAATAAAGAAGAACTACTTAAGACGGTTCAACAAAGCACGGATTTGCTAGATATTCATTATATCCGCCAAAAAGTGCCGGCTGGACTTGGACATGCTGTGTATTGTGCGCGTAAATTTATTGGCGATGAGCCGTTTGCTGTCCTTCTTGGAGATGATATCGTTAAAAGCGATGAAAAGCCTTGTTTGCAACAAATGATGGAGCTCTATGAAAAATATGAGAGTCCTATCATCGGTGTGCAGGAAGTACCGCTGGAGCAGGTAGAGCGTTATGGAATTGTGGATTGTGAGCCTCATGCAGAGCATGTTCATAAAGTAAACCGTTTAGTAGAGAAGCCAAATCGTGAACAAGCGCCATCAAACATTGCGATTATGGGACGCTATATTTTAACGCCGGATATTTTTGATATTCTAGAAAATACAACACCAGGAAAAGGATCAGAAATTCAATTGACGGATGCTTTGCAAACACTAAGCGAGCAACGCCAAGTGCTTGCTTATGAATTTTCTGGGACACGTTATGATGTTGGAGAGAAATTTGGTTTTATTAAAACAACGATTGAATTCGCGCTTGACCGTGAAGACTTAAAGGACGACATGGAAGGGTATATTAAGGAACTAGCTGCGAAACTTGAGCGAAACTAGTAGAGAAGGGCGTTAGATATGAAGGTAGGTATTATTGGAAATTATGGACATAACAACAATGGAGACGAAGCGATATTAACAGGTATTTTACACCAGTTAATAGTGCATGAAGGTATTGATAAAAGCGACATCGTTATTTTCAGTAATAACCCAGAAAATACTTATGAGCGCTATCAGATTCAGGCTGTGCCGCTTTTACACAAAAAAGGGAGCATCTTAAAATCAGGTGCGACGACAGTGAAGGAAAGCTATCGCATCATGAAAGATGTTGATCTTTTAATAATTGGTGGCGGAGGCCTTCTAATGGATATGTATAAGCGGGATGCCCCGCTTTATAGCGTGCTCGGCTTAACAGGGAAGAGAGCAGGCTGTCGTGTTGTTGTGTATGGTGTCGGTGCAGGTCCTATTCGCACAACACTAGGTCGTTTCTTCATTAAGAGGCTAACCAATGCGGCGGAGTCGGTGTCGGTTCGTGATCAAGATTCGAAAGCGTTGCTTGAGAAAATAGGAGTCCAGACGCCAGTTGAAGTTATTGGCGATCCGGCATTTTCTGTACCAGCGCCGATCACGCATCAGCCATCGTCTGCTATTAAAAAGGTTGGCGTTACAGCGGTTCCTTACTTTAGTGAGCACTATTGGCCAACGCCGGATGTTAAAAAGTACGAGGCGTATGTGTCAGGGATGGCAGCTCAGCTTGATAAGTTAGCAATTGAAAAGGATGTTGAGATAACTTTTTATTCAACGAAATACCCTGAGGACGTTCAGGTGACAAAGGATATTTTTGGTCAAATGACGGCAACTGAAAAGGTAACATTGAATGAAGAAAATCTTCACCCGACAGATATTGTTAAGCTTAGTGCCGAACAAGACTTAATCATTGGGACACGCTTGCATTCGTTAATTCTTTCCGTCGTTGCAGAAACACCGGTTATTGGAATTGGCTATCATCACAAGGTACTTGATTTTATGCAAGTGATGGGAATGCCATCACTTGGGGTAAATATTGAAAATGTGCAAAAGGATACAACGTCGATTATTGATGTTTTTAAAGGCTTGGAATCAAATTGGACCAACACACAAGGCGCTTTTGCTAAAGTATCTACCCAGTTAAAGAACGACGCTTTAAAAGGACTTAAGCAGTTGAAAAATAATGAGAAATGAATGGTGTGGGATTGATGATAGAAAAATATTTACCAGCTGAGCGAGCGAATCGCCTTTTGCTGCTGGCAATCACGTTATTACTAATATGGACTTCCATTGAACTGCAATTCACGAGAATCTGGGGTAATTATATTCCAGGTATCATTCGCTTGCCGGTTTCTTATGCAGGTGAAATGCTACTTGTGGCGATGGCGTTTTTGGTTGTTGTCCATCCGACAATTGGTCGAGGGCATTTACTAAAGAAAATGAAAAATCCGATAAATTTCAGTTTGTTGTTGTTTTTTGGATTTGCTGTTTTTAGCATGTTTATTAACAATGTGCCCTTTACGCAAGGTGTGTTCGGGGTTCGGGCAATCTTTCAATATGCGATTCTTTTTTATGTCTTGCTTGCGATTGATATACCCACAACTTGGGTTAAGAAAGTCTTTTATTTAATTGTTGGCCTTGGATTGTTTCAATCGATTATTGGTTTCTTGCAAATTATCTTTCTTGTCCCTCTACCCTTGCGAAGTGTATCTGAACGACGTAGTATTTCAGTGGGAGAAGAAGTTCGTGCATTCGGTTTAATGGATTCAAGTAATACATTAGCTGGTTTTCTCGTGGCTGTGTTATTACTCGTTGTACTTTACTTGTTTATTTTCCGAGCGGAGCTCTCTACGAAAGCGCAGCTTGTATTTCTAGTCATTGGTGTCGTATTGTTAGCGGCCATCGCGCTTACCTTTTCAAGACAAGCGTTTCTTGCGCTAATTGCTTGCTTAGGGTTAATCGGAATCATTTATCGGAAAAACAAAGCGTTTCGAATTTTATTGTTTAGCTCTATTGGTCTTGTGGTCTTATTTGTTATCGGATATGCGGGAGCACTCTTCTTTCTAGAAGGCTTTGCGCAGCGGAATCTGTACACGTTAGATTTATCAAAGAACTATCGCTATTTAATTGTACTGAGTGGGCTTGAAGTATTCATGCTCAATCCACTTGCTGGAGTCGGACCGGGAATGTTCGGAAGTAATGCAGCATTTGTCTTTAATTCACCTTTCCATCAATTTATGCATGAGGATTTACCAACAACGATGCGTACTGTTGATAATAACGCACTCTATGTGCTTGTTGAGTATGGAATTATCGGTGTGCTGCTGTTTGCCTATTTCTTTTTCCGCATCATTAAAGTCATGACGGTGTATTCAGAAAAAGCGACAGGGTCAATGCAACGTTGGGTTAGTTTATTTGTTGTGACGTTTGCGATTGCATTTTTGGTGATGGGCTTACTTTCAACTGCGTGGGAAAATCATCAAATTGCCATTTGGCTGTGGCTCTTCCTCGGTATCGGTTTGAACTGGTATAAAAAGGAGACTGGTAATGAGTAAGAAATTGCGAATTCTAGTATTAAGCAACATGTATCCCGGACCTCGTCAAGCGACGTTCGGGATTTTCGTTAAAAACCAAGTAGAAGCCTTGCGGGAAACAGGCGTAGAGGTTGATGTTGTCGCGGTTTCTGACCCTAGTATGGTTCGTCAGCGTGTAATAAAAAAGTATTTAACGTGGATGTTGCAAACAGGGGTGACGTTCTTGCGAAAAGGACGTAGCTATGATGTTGTCCATGCTCACTACGTCTTTCCCACGGGAATGCTCGCTCTTTTCTTTAAGAAATTCCTGAATACAAAGCTTATTGTGACGGCGCATGGTGGGGACATTGATCGGATGGCCAAAAAGAATGCCCGCATTCAAGCATGGACGAAACAAATTTTGACTGAAGCTGACCATGTGATTGCTGTTGGTAAAGAGCTTTATGAAACCATTCATACTGAGTACAATGTGGAAAAGGAGCGTATGTCGCTCTTAAATATGGGTGTTAATCGAACGGTTTTTCAGCCGATTAAGAAAGCTGAGGCCTTTGCCGCGCTTGAATTAAAAGAGGGAACAAGGCCACTCTTATTCATCGGTAATTTTATACCTGAAAAAGGAGTGCTCGAGTTACTTGAGGCCTATCGCTTGTTGAAGGAAAAGGATCCAGCACTCACACTTCATCTTGTCGGGAATCCCAAAAAAGACGAGTTTCTAGAACAAATGAAGTCCTTGATTACGAAACACGATATGAAAGAAGTTTTTATTTACCCCGCTGTTCCGCAAGCTGAACTAGCAATATGGATGTCAGCAGCTGAGGTCTTCGTTCTTCCTTCTCACTTAGAGGGCTTTGGCCTAGTTGCCCTTGAAGCAATGTCTTGTGGCACCCCAGTCGTTGGAACGAAGGTAGGTGGACTTCAGTACTTACTAGGAGACGGGCACGGTGTATTAGTTGAACCGAAAAATACTGCGTCGCTACAGCATGGAATCGAAGAGGTTCTCTATCAGCCTGAGCTTGCGACAACCTTGAAGGAAAAGGGATTTGCGCGCGCAGATGAACATGATCAGGAACGAATTCTGAAGAAGTTACTACTTCTTTACGGGGAGAAGGAGGGATAAACAATGGCAAAAAAAGCAAAACAAAAGAAAGTTCTTTTTATCTCATCAATTGGTGGGCATTTAACGCAGCTTTTGCAACTAAAACCGTTATTTGAAAAATATGAGTACCATCTTGTCACGGAGAAATCGAGCATCACCGAGGAACTGAAAAAGGATCATCCGACCTCACTTCTCGTCTATGGTGCAAGAAACTATCCAGTGAGCTATTTTTTTAAATTTGCATTTAACTGCATGAAGTCGCTGGTCATCTTTTTAAGGGAACGTCCAGACGTGGTTGTAACAACGGGAGTCCATACGGCTGTGCCGATGTGTTATATAGCAAAGCTGTTTGGTAAGAAGGTCATTTTTATTGAAAGCTTTGCGAAAACAACAACACCAACGCTATCAGGACGAATGGTTTATCCGATTGCCGATTTATTTATCGTTCAGTGGGAATCGATGAAAAAGGTTTATCCAAAGGCAGTTTATGGGGGGTCAATCTATTGATTTTCGTCGTACTAGGAACGCATGAGCTCTCATTTCATCGCTTGCTTCAGGAAGTTGAACGACTACAAGAGCAAGGGACAATCCAAGATGAAATCGTTGTTCAGCTCGGGCACACAATCTATCAATCAGACAAAATGAAGCTAATTCCATTTATGAATTATTCCGAAATGGAACGGTACTTTGAAGAGGCTGACCTTGTGATTACCCATGCTGGAACCGGATCGATTATTACGGGTGTAAAAAAAGGTAAAAAGGTGATTGCTGTAGCAAGACGTGCAGCCCATCAAGAGCATAATGATGACCATCAAGTGGAAATTGTCGAACAGTTTACGAATACAGGCTATATTCTCGGTATGACTGAGGTTGATGAGCTCGAAAGTAAACTTGCTGAAGTTGAAAGCTTTCAACCGGCACCATTTCAAAGTGGTCGCGAACAAATGTTGAAGTTGATAGAAAACTTCATTGATGGGAAAAGCTAGATTGTTAGGAAAAAGCATGGCTTAGGTGGAGAGAAAGTAGGGGAAGTAGACGTGAAAGGTAAATCGCTCATTGCGGTCATTGGGGCCGTAGCGGTCATTAACTTAGGATCACGTTTTATTGGATTTTTACGTGAAGTGATTATTGGGTATCAGTTCGGAACGTCGTATGTCGCCGATAGCGTTGTTACGGCGTATACGTTACCGAACTTTTTTTACGTTGTCGTTGGTGGTGCGATTACGACAGCGTTCATTTCGATTTATAGTAAAATGGGTCATCCATTGGAGCGAGAGTATTTTTTGCAGACGGTGTTTTCATGGCTTACCGTTGGATTAGTTGGCTTCACCGTACTGCTGATGGTTTTCTCAGAACAGGTCATATCATTGATATTCAGGGGGTTAACAGGGGATGAGCTTGCGCTAACGAGTGAGTTGTTTGTGATTATGGCTCCCTCGACCTTTTTCCTTGTTTTATCGATGTGGTTAACAGGAATATTAAATGTAAATGAAAAATTTAAAATGGCTACGGCGTCCACGTTTGTTATGAATGCAAGCTTTGTTGTACTTGTGGTGATTCTTTATCCTTTTATCGGTGCGTATGGACATGCGTATGGCGCGATTATTAGTGCATTTATTATGGTCGTGATGCTCGTCTATCTTGTCCGTAAAGGGAATTTTCTTAGATTTCGCTTCTCCTTTAAAAGCAATAAGGAAATGACAAAATTGTTGAGACTCGGTTTGCCAATATTATTAGGTGGGGCAACGTTGCAGCTCTATTTCCTTATTCATCGCGTCTTTGCATCAGAGCTAGAGGACGGGATGATAGCGGCGCTAAATTACTCGTCGAAAATTGTTCAGCTTCCTCAAAGTGTGTTAATGACTGCTGTGACGACGGTCGTTTATCCCCTTTTAGCTAAAAAGGTTGCAGCGAATGAGCATGCTGATATTGCTGGACTTTATCAAAAGGGATTGCGAATGCTTGTACTTACGATTATCCCTGCGACGATTTTTTCACTCTTTTTTGCGGAAGAAATTTTCATCGCAGTGTTCGAGTACGGTCAATTTAATAGAGAGTCGACGCTTATTGCCGCACCGCTTTTTCAGTTGCTTGTGTTTGCAATGTTTGCTCACTCAGCTAATTTGTATGTAACACGTTTCTTTTATGCGAGAGAAAAGTCTGTCCTTCCTGTGACGTTAAGTGTCATTTCAGTGCTGGGAATTAATGTCATTTTAAATATTGTTTTAATGGAACGATTCGGGGCACTTGGCTTAGCGGCTGCTACATCAATTAGTGCGTTATGTAATTTTTTATTCTTAGTTATTGCAGCTAAATTCGTGTTACAATTAAAGATGTTCAAGCGGGGTTCAGGGAAATCAACCCTTAGCTTAATGGTCCTCTTTGGTGGACTAGCTCTTGCATTATTTGGTGTGAAAGTGTTGATGCCAATTGAGTTTCCAATTTTAACATTAAGTGTGGGACTAGTTGTAACGATTATTGTTTTTGCTGGTCTAGCGAGAATTTTGAAACTTCCAGAGATTGAGCAACTTCAGTCTGTGGTGAGAAGAAAACTATTGAAACGTGGTTAGATTTAATAGATATGAAGAGGTGAACCGAATGAGGAAGTTGAAAGTAGCAGGCATGGCACTTCTAGGTGTGATTCTTCTTGTAGGGTGTTCGGACGCAGGTGCTTCCACAGCAGACGAAGTGGCAAGTGCTGAGTGGGTAGACGTTCAAGTAAAGGAAGTTAATTCAAAGGCGAAGGCCGCAGAGGATCGGGTGATGAAGCTTGAGGCGGATATTAATGCTCTAAAGGGACAACCAGCCTCTTCTCCATTTACAGATATTAAGACTGATTATTTTGCTATTGATGAAATTATATACTTAAGTGAACGAAATGTTATTAGGGGTTATAGTGATGGAACCTTCAGACCGAATCAAACAATTACTCGTGCTCAAACAGCAAGTATGCTCGTTCGTGAGCTTAAACTAACGGCACCAAGTGATTACGAGTTGAAAGCAACCGATGTTTCAAAAGATCACCATACGTATGAGCAGCTTCGCGTTCTTGAATATCATGGATTGATGTCAGGTCGTGACGGCAAAATGCTACCAGGTGACGGTTTGAAACGTTCACAGATGGCAGTGCTGTTAACGCGCGCGTTTAATTTATCAGCGGCTGATCAAACGTATACATTTACTGATATTGATAGTGACTATCCGAACTTTGCGCAAATTAACACAATTGCGCATCATCGCATTACAACGGAAGCTGGAAAAGCATTCCGGCCAAATGAAACGACAACCCGTGCTCAGTTCTCGCTCTTTTTAGCAAGAACCATCCACGAACCATTCCGACCATAAAACAAACAGGAGTGCAGCGCCTCATAGGCAATGCACTCCTGTTTTGAATTTTTAAAAAAAGGGCAAGATTTTTTAACGATTCAGGAAAAATTTTTGAATGGACTCAAAAGTTTATGAAGAGCTTGTTCATGGAGGGGCAAGGACGCTGCACACTGCAGTGTCTTCGCTCCGTGCTCATAAGAAAAAGCTGCACAGCAGCTTCTTCTTATGGTTGTCCAATTTTGATTCCGGTGTAGTAATGTTTTAAAATTTCATCATATGTTTTGCCGGCTTCAGCCATTCCACGTGCACCCCATTGGCTCATGCCAAGGCGATGCCCCCAACCGCTTCCGGTAAATGTGTATGCTGACGCGGTAGTTGGGTAGGATATAGTAGATGTGGTGGTGCGGACGGTAAGATTGTTACTTTGGATTTTAGACTGACCACTCGCTGTTTGTAGCGTTGCCCCATATGTGTAATCTACCTTCTGATTAGAGCCATTTGCTGTCTTAACTAAAGCCGAGCTGTCTGTTGAAGCGACGTTAAAATAAATACTCTTTAATGATCCCCCTAAAGTGGAACGTAGCGAATCAGGGGTCGACCCCGTTTTCGGTAACGTTACTTTAACGATTTCGCCTGTAGCTGTGCGAACACCTGTTGCAACGATTTTCTGTACACTTTTGGCTTGACTCGTTCGTTCGGTCACTTCAAGGTCGGTTAGGCGAGTGCCAGAGCCAAAGACCGCTTGTTCAATATTGCTTCGGTCCATTGTTGTTGTCCATGAACGGTTTGAATTTGATGTATGCAAATCATAAGGGTCATGAACTGCTTTGATATACGATAATTGGCTTGTCCAAACGTTCTCACTATTTTCGGTATATCCCCCAGAGCTTGAGTGGAAAAAGGCATTAATGATCTTCCCAGTTGAGGTAAGCGCATATTGTCCTCTTGTATCGCGAACTGCTTGATTTGTCCGAGTGTGTTCTCCAGCTTTCCCACCGTATACTTGGTTGGCAATTGTATCAACTAAAAACTCATTGTTGGTCATTTGAATACGTGCATAATTCCGTGCGGCGATAGCTTGTGCCTTTAGTGCTTCAGAATGCCACGATGCAGGCATTTCACGCGGAACGACACCTAGAATGTAATCTTCAATATGAAGTAAGTTATAAAGCGTAAGACGATCTTTTCCTGGTTCTACAATAAACGATCCGCGATAGTCAGCTGTAACAAATTGTGAACTTTGTTGGACAGATGTTATCGTGAGAAATTTCAATTCAGGGTTGAAAACTTCTTGAAGTTCAAACCCTTTATTTGAAGTGTATTCTCTATCGCCAACTCTTACGGTCACTTGGTTCGGTGTATGTCTAAATTGAAGGTCCCCAGAATAGAGTACTTCTTTCTGATTGTCGACGTTTAATAGGCGATAAGTGCCAGTGGTCTTCACATTAAAGTTAATGGAAGGGATAAGCTTTACTTTAACTGGCGTGTCGTATGTAACGACCGTATTGGCGAAAGTCGCACCAGGAAAGAGAAGCAGACAGATCGGAAACAAAGCAATTATCATCCATTTCAATATCTTCATTATTCGGTCTCCTACTTCGAGTTATTTTTCAATTCTTCGACTTGCATTTCAAGATCCGCGATGCGTGTTTCTAAGGTATCGATGCGATCTTTGAAAGGTTTGACTTGATTTAGTACCCAATCAACACTTGCTAAAACAGGTTGAGTGTTCGCTAATGTAGTAGTTGTAGCAGTACCGATGGCAAGAAACGCAACGAGACTAGCAATAATTAATCGTTTCCTCATGACGTGAAAAACCTCCTTAATAGACTAGTTTGATTATAACAAAATAAGGGAAGATTCATAGAGTCTATCGTTAGAAAAAATAGATTCATTGAAAAAATTGTATAATCTTGTTACCTTAAGTAGACGTCAAGCGTTAAATAGACAGTGTGAAAATGTGTATAAGTTATGAAACTCAAAAAAACATAAACAGATTCAGATTCTATGTGGTATAATCCATCTTGTTATGTTTTGTGCAAGGGCCTATATTCCGTTCTCATAATAGGAATTATTTTGCTTAAACACAGCACTTGAAAAAGTTGAAATTTACATGCTTTAAGATTGTTATTAATGGAGAAGGTATATATTAAGGAGGGTAATTATGATCGGGTTGGCGTTAGTGGTTTGTTTTATCGTCACGGTACTCATTACACCATTGGTACGAAAACTGGCGATAAAAATTGGAGCAACGGATAAACCAAATCATCGTAAAGTACATCAAAAAGTAATGGCACGTTTAGGCGGGCTTGCAATATATATTGGTTTTCTTGTTGGCTTTATTATTTCGCAGCCGGAAAGTCCTTACTTAATCCCAATTTTAATCGGGAGCTTTATCATCATTCTAACGGGATTCTTAGATGATATGATTGAGCTTTCTGCTAAGTGGAAGTTATTAGGTCAAATCCTTGCCGCACTCATTGTCGTATTAGGCGTTGGTGGTTCTGCGGTTCAAGTTCAATTTATTAACTTACCGTTTGACGGTCGTCTTGAATTAGGATGGTTCAGTATTCCATTAACTATTCTCTGGATTATCGGAATTACGAATGCGATTAATTTAATTGATGGGTTAGACGGGCTCGCTGCAGGGGTTTCGGCAATTGTATTACTAACCATTTCATCACTAGCAGTTATTGAAGGCGACTTGTTTGTTGCTGCACTTGGTGCGATTTTACTTGGAAGCACACTTGGTTTCTTAATTCATAACTTTAATCCGGCAAAAATTTTCATGGGAGACACTGGAGCATTGTTTCTAGGCTATATGATTGCCGTTATCTCCTTACTCGGATTTAAAAATATCACAGTGTTCTCATTATTAGTTCCGGTTATTATTTTGGCAGTGCCAATTTCAGATACATTCTTTGCGATTATTCGTCGCATTGTGAACAAGCAGCCGTTATCGGCTCCAGATAAGTCACATTTGCATCATTGTTTATTACGTTTAGGATTTTCTCATCGTAAAACAGTATTAGTAATTTATGCGATGAGTGCATTTTTCGGGTTAGCAGCCATTGTACTGACACAATCAACATTATTGGTAACATTTTTCATCATGGCGGTTATCTTAATTATGATTGAGTTAATTGTTGAGCGTGTGGGCTTGGTCAGTTCTTCCTATCGCCCGATGATTAAGTTCATTCGACGATTGGCTAATACGAAACGAGCTTCTTAATTCATGAATTTGAGGATATATCAACAGGTTGTGATTAACCTGTTGATATATCCTTTTTTTTGTAAAAAAAACCCCCGCACAATGGCGAGGGCACTATAAAATCTATTATGGTGTTGTTTCAACGTCCGGAGCAATACCAAGGTGAACACGCATCACCCTTGAAGCTGTTTCTAAGGAAACATCATCGAGTTCGTAGTAAGCAACTCCACCGATTCTTGAATTAACCCCTTCAATATTGATGTTTTCAATATTGTTAATCGCACCTGCATAGGAATGAAGGGCAACCATGTTTCCAAAGCTCATGTTTGTCGTCATATGCGTACCGACAGACTCAATTACATCATCATAGCTTGTAATGGATGTAAGAGACGCTCCTTTTTTAATAATGGCTTTAATGACTTCTTGTTGTCTCATGCCACGTCCAATATCGCCAAGTGGATCCTTTTTTCTCATTCTTACGAAGGCCAGTGCTTCTTCACCATCTAACGTCTGCATTCCCTCATTTAAAGTAATCGCTCCATGGTTACCGCTGCTGTCCTGCTCTGAGAAAGTAAACGGAACATCTAGCTCCACGCCACCTAAGGCATCGATAATTTCAACGAATGCATCAAAGTTTAATTTCACATAATAATCAACAGGAATATCAAGTAGGTTTTCGACGGTGCTAACAGCAAGGTCAAGCCCACCAAATGCATGAGCATGATTAATTTTATCTTTACTGGAACGACCTGGGATTTCCACATAGGAATCACGGGGGAGACTTAATATTTTAATGCTTTTGTCTTTTTGATTGAATGTGGCTAATAGGAGGGCATCTGTTCTTCCGTCGAGATTTCCGTCGCGGTCATCGACACCGAGGAATAGAATAGAAATGTTATCTTTGCTTGGACTAACAGCAACATCCCGTTTTTCAGACTTTCCACCACGATCTAAAACTTGTTGTGCACCTGACGTCACGTTAGAGAGCTTGTAAATAAAATAACCAGCAGCTCCACCAAACACAAGCAGTGACAGGATACCTAGCACCATAATTGAACGCAAAAGACGTTGCGTCCTCGTTTTGCGGCGCTTTACTCTTGATTGCGACATCGCAATACCTCACTTCACGATTAAAATACTGTTCCTCTTGCGAACAAATATAGACAGAAGTCTACACTTCTCCCATAATATCGGAATTTGGTAGGTTCGTAAAGAGGCAATAATATGATCAAAGTCTTAGAATCTTCCTATTAAATAAGAGGCTTACAAAATGAGAGATTTCTCGTGAAGACCTCTTTTTCTAATCCCTCTTCCTAGGTATCAATTAAGCTGACTGCTAATATAGTTAAAAATGAAAAGAATTGTATATTGTGTGATGGTACACAAAGGAGTAAAGTTAATAGGTAAAAGTAACGGTTATAAAAGTTTATTAATGGGAAAATGGAGTTGGACATCAAGTGAAAACAAATTTAATTTATTATGTAGGTTTAATATTAGTCGCAGTTATCTGGGGTGCGAATTTTGGAATTTCACGTTGGGCGATGGATGTGTTCTCGGCTGAAATCTTTGTGTTTATCCGTTTTGGATTAGCGATCCCGCTTTTATTTTTGCTCCTTAAGCTTCTCGAAGGCAGTGTGAAAGTGGAGCTTCGTGATTTAGTGAAGCTTGCAGTTATTGGCTTTTTTGGTGTTGCAGTGCTTGAGCTGCTCGTGATGTATTCAATTAAATATACGACACTCGCGAATGCCTCTTTATTAAATGTGGCGCCTTGGCCAATCTTTGTTGCGCTGTTTGCTCCTTTATTTACAAAAGAGGTGCTAACACGGAAGGTTGTCGTCGGTGGCGCGTTAGCTTTATTAGGGGTAGCCTTGATTATTTTAGGGGGGAAGGATAGCCTCGATTTATCATCTCAGTATATGATCGGTAATTTCCTCGCTTTAGCGGTAAGTCTAATAGGTGCTTTATTTAATTTAGCCTGTATGCCTTTAATGAAAAAGTACTCACCCATACGTGTGACGACGTGGTACATTTTCTTTGGAACGTTAACCTTATTCCCCTTCACGCTTGGGGGATGGAGCGAAGTTAATTGGTCAGGGTTGACGTTACCAGTTTGGGGAGCGATTGCTTTTAATGTCTTGCTTTGTACAGTATTTGCCTTTATCGTCTGGAACTTTTCGATGAACCGTGTCGGCGCCACAAAATCAAACTTCTTCCGATATGTTGTCCCAGCAGCTGCAGCTGTCACAGGTGCATTGTTTTTCGGAGAGTCGATTATGCTAACGCAAATAATTGGTGCCTTTATCATCATGTCTGGCTTAACATGGATTGGACTTGAGAGAAAGCAGAATGAACCAATTGCAGGATCAAAGGTAAAAAAAGTGATTTAACTGAGTAAAGGAGAGAGGTCTCGCAAAGCGAGGCCTCTTTTTGTATGGTGCTGATGATTAGGGGAGACGGTGAGCAGAGTCATAGGCATAGTGTGGGCTGAGTTGTGAGAGTTGCTGAAAAAAGAGGAGGAGTTGCCGAAAAGGAGAGGGAAGTTGCTGAAAAAAGAGGCGGAGTTGCCGAAAAGGATGGGAAAGTTGCTGATAAAGCAGTTGGAGTGGCTGAAAAGAGTGTCAAAGTTGCCGAAAACCGAGGAGTTGCTGAAAAAGGAGGCGGAGTTGCCGAAAAGGAGAGGGAAGTTGCTGATAAATCGGTCGGAGTGGCTGAAAAGAGAGCCAAAGTTGCTGAAAACCGAGAAGTTGCTGAAAAAAGAGGCGGAGTTGCTGAAAAGGAGGCGGAAGTTGCTGATAAATTGGTCGAAGTGGCTGAAAAGAGAGCCAAAGTTGCCGAAAACCGAGGAGTTGCTGAAAAAGGAGGCGGAGTTGCCGAAAAGGAGAGGGAAGTTGCTGATAAATCGGTCGGAGTGGCTGAAAAGAGTGTCAAAGTTGCCGAAAACCGAGGAGTTGCTGAAAAAGGAGGCAGAGTTGCCGAAAAGGAGAGGGAAGTTGCTGATAAATCGGTCGGAGTGGCTGAAAAAAGTGTTAAAGTTGCCGAAAACCGAGAAGTTGCTGAAAAAGGAGGCGGAGTTGCCGAAAAGGAGAGGGGAGTTGCGGATAAATCGGTCGGAGTGGCTGAAAAGAGTGTTAAAGTTGCCGAAAACCGAGAAGTTGCTGAAAAAGGAGGCGGAGTTGCCGAAAAGGAGGCGGAAGTTGCTGATAAATCGGTCGAAGTGGCTGAAACGAGTGTCAAAGTTGCCGAAAACCGAGCAGTTGCTGAAAAAGGAGGCAGAGTTGCCGAAAAGGAGAGGGAAGTTGCTGATAAATCGGTCGGAGTGGCTGAAAAAAGTGTTAAAGTTGCCGAAAACCGAGAAGTTGCTGAAAAAGGAGGCAGAGTTGCTGAAAAGGAGTGGGAAGTTGCTGATAAATCGGTCGGAGTGGCTGAAAAGAGTGTCAAAGTTGCCGAAAACCGCCCACCCAGCCTCCCACTCCACGCCGCAGCGTAGGCACTCCCCACTCCCCGCAGCAGAAAGAGCGCCACACTTGCATGGGCGCTCTTTCTGCTATGAATACGCTGCGTGTCTCACACATCGGTTTCTAGATACTCAACCTCGCCCTTTTCAATTGTGGCTTGGCCGTTCGTTAGATTTGTCATCCATTCGGTAAACGTATCGACGCTTGCGACCTCGACGTAGGCTTGGACATCGACCTGATCGAGGTAGCTGATTTCTTTAAGCTGATAGGGGGATTGGCGAAGTTCATTTTCTACCTTGCCGAGCCAGTGGTAGTCGATGTTCGTATGAATGATTTGCATAAGCTGGCAGTTCACGACCCCGACAGCGTTTAAGCCTTCACTCACTGAGCTACCATAGGCGCGAATCAATCCTCCTGCTCCAAGTTTAATCCCACCAAAGTAGCGGGTGACGACGACGACGGTATCCTTTAGCTGACGTTTCTTTAACACTTCAAGCATCGGGACGCCTGCTGTTCCGCTGGGTTCCCCGTCGTCATTTGCTTTTTGGATGTGATCTCGCTCACCAATTAAGTATGCGGAGCAATTGTGATTGGCATTCCAGTGCTCTTTTTTTAGGCCTTCTATAAAGTTTTGAGCCTCTTCTTCCGTCGTTGCCCGCATAAAGTGAGCAATGAACCGTGACTTTTGGATAACAATTTCGTGTGTTCCATTGCCTTTTACGGTTTGGTAGCTTGCTAGCATAGCGGCCTCCTTGAAATTTTGACAGTTTTACAAATGTCAGAAATCATTATGTAATATAGGTTTGTTACGATAGACATGTCAACAAATACCTGTTCTCGTTATATAGCCTTAACCCTAATTGCTTACTCTAAAGACTAGACCGATAGTTGCGAGGTTTCTACCCCACACTGTTTATCGTGCTCGAAAAACGTAGAAAAGCAGTCAATAATACTGAAAAGAAGAGTATTACTTGACAAAATGTTGTAAGATAAGGATAGCGGAAACTTTTAGATGAAGCAATAAATAAAGAAATGTTTCCTTGACCATTCGTGACCTACGTCACGACAAAAGGGTGATAGGCTTGTTTGACAAAACTACGTTAGATAAAATAATAAATAAAACGTTAGATACAGTGGGAGAGAGTCGCGAGCAAATCTTTGAAATAGGGGAGAAGTCAAGACAGGAGTACAATACTCTTGAAAAAGAACTAATGGATGTCCGTTTAAAGGTTGCTAGCATTATTGAAAAATCAGATAGGACGCAGCTACACGCCCGATTTGCGAGGACCCGGTTAGCAGAGGTAAGTAAGTCTTTTGACCGGTATTCGAGTGAGGAAGTCAAGAGTGCCTATGAGCAGGCGAACAACTTTCAAATTCAGTTAGCTGTCCTCCAGCAAGAAGAAGTTCAGCTTCGTGAACGCCGTGATCGTACGGAGCGTCGTCTTCATACGTTAAAAGACACGATTGAACGGGCTGAACAGCTTGCAAGTCAAATGTCTGTTGTTTTTAATTTTCTCTCAAGTGATTTGCAGCAAGTAAATGAAGTGCTTGAAGATGCACGAGAAAAGCAAGCATTTGGTCTTAAGATTATTGAAGCACAAGAGGAGGAGCGGAAACGCCTTTCTCGAGAAATTCATGATGGTCCTGCTCAAATGATGGCAAATGTCTTACTTCGATCTGAGCTAATTGAACGAATTTATCATGATAGAGGAATTGAAGAAGCCTTAAATGAGATTCGTGACCTACGAAAGATGGTAAAAAACTCCCTTGCTGAAGTGAGGAGAATTATTTACGACTTACGACCAATGGCTTTAGACGATCTCGGTCTCATTCCAACTTTGGAAAAATACTTAAAAACATTTGAGGAACATATTCAAGTCCCAATAGCCTTTCGACACTTTGGAAAAGAACGTCGCTTAGATCAAAAGTTTGAGATTGCTCTGTTCCGACTCGTTCAAGAAGCAGTTCAAAATGCCCATAAGCATGCAAAACCAACAGAAATCCAAGTGAAAATTGAAATCAAGCCAACAAAGGTTATAATGATAATTAAAGATGATGGTGTTGGTTTTGACACGTCTTCGAAAAAAGAAGGATCCTTTGGTTTAATCGGCATGAAAGAACGAGTAACGATGTTAAAAGGGGAACTAACAATTCAATCAAAAGTAAATGTAGGAACCGTCGTGTTAATAGACATACCTTTTTCTTCGATTGGCTAGTCAGAACAGTGTATTTAGTAGAGTCAAAATTACGGAGAGGTGGATCTGGATGAACGAAACATTAAAAGAAACAATCCGAATTGTGATTATCGATGACCATGAATTATTTCGCGAAGGTGTAAAGCGAATATTAGCAATGGAGGAAGGCTTCGACGTCGTCGCTGATGGAGAAGATGGTTCGCAAGCGATGGACTTAGTCGCTAATTACCGTCCGGACGTCATCCTTATGGATATTAATATGCCAAAAGTAAATGGTGTAGAAGCAACACGTGAGTTAATTGCTTCATACCCTAACATAAAAGTGTTAATTTTATCGATACATGATGATGAGACGTATGTAGCGCATGTGTTAAAAACCGGTGCGTCTGGATACTTACTGAAGGAAATGGATGCAGGTGCGTTAATTGAAGCGGTTAGAGTTGTTGCATCAGGTGGAGCTTATATTCATCCAAAGGTTACACATAATCTTATTAAAGAATATCGTCGTCTGGCAACAGAAGATGATCAACATGAGGATTCTATTGGTTTCCGTGAAGTTGAATATCGCAAGCCACTGCATATTTTAACGCGTCGTGAGTGTGAAGTTCTTCAGCTTATGACAGACGGGCAGAGCAACCGTACAATTGGTGAATCCTTATTTATTAGTGAAAAAACGGTTAAAAACCATGTAAGTAATATTCTCCAAAAAATGAGCGTTAATGACCGAACGCAAGCTGTTGTGGAAGCCATTAAAAAAGGCTATGTTATCGTTCGCTAGATGAGTGTAAGATGATAAAATAAGAGATAGCGGATTAAATCCGTTATCTCTTATTTTTTTGAATAAAAGACCGCTTTGCAACTTTTTCGATGAGGTGATAATGTGTCCACGCAAGCTTCTTCTCGTTCTCTAGAACAGTTTCTCCACGGTAGGCGACTTCTTCGCAAGGAACTTCCTTTTTCAGAAAATGTCTTAGAAACCTACGAAAGTAAAGGCCAACTTAACAAAGAACCCGCGCTTCTTACAACAAATGGCGAGTGCCTTTGTGATCGCTGCGGAAATAAGAATGCGCAGCTCTTTTTCTCGCATCCTTGTGCAAGATGTAACCGAGACTGTACGTATTGTCGCCACTGTCTTTCGCTCGGGAAAGTAATGAGCTGCGATTATCTCTACAGCTGGACTGAAACAGTTACCCCCGATCCTTGTAATATTCAATCAAGCCTTATCTGGGACGGAGAGTTATCTTCAGGACAAATGAAAGCGTCCGAAGCGGTTAGCGAGGCCATTCAAACCAAGGAAACACTGCTAGTCTGGGCTGTTTGTGGTGCTGGAAAAACAGAGGTGTTATTTCAGGGGCTCGAACATGCATTCTCAAAAGGGGACCGCGTTTTGCTTGCGACGCCAAGAACCGATGTGGTGAAAGAGTTAGCACCACGTTTAAAGCAAGCGTTCCCCTCCGTTTCGATCGCTGCTCTTTATGGTGGAAGTGAGAACCAAGACCCTGCAGCTCCGTTTATTATTGCTACAACTCATCAAGTGATGCGCTATTATCGCGCATTTGATGTTGTTATCATCGATGAGGTCGATGCCTTTCCGTACTCCTTTGACAAAAGCCTTCAATATGCTGTAGCCCAAGCAAAAAAGCCTACCTCAGCAACAATATACTTAAGTGCCACCCCAAGTGTTACCTCTAATCTCAATGTGATTAAAATTCCGAAACGGTACCACGGCTTTCCCTTACCTGAACCAACCTTTTCATGGTGTGGTCATTGGAAGAAAGCACTACAAAAGCAAAAGCTCCCCCGCAATGTCCTAAACTGGCTTACCACTCGCAAAGAAAAGCCTGTCTTTTTATTTGTCCCCTCAATTAACGTTCTAGAACAAATCTCAACTGCCCTTGAAAAAGAAGGATTACCTCATAAAGCTGTGCACGCTAAGAACCCAGGGCGCCATCAGTCTCTTGAAGCTTTTCGAAAAGGAGAGCTGAAACTGCTCGTAACGACAACCATTTTAGAGCGTGGTGTTACGATTGCTAATTTAGATGTAGCAGTACTTGGTGCAGAAGAGGATGTATTCACAGAAGCGGCATTAGTGCAAATAGCCGGTCGCGTCGGTCGAAGCAAGGATTACCCGCAAGGAGATATTTGCTTTTTTCATTATGGAAAAACAACAGCGATGCGTGCAGCTCTAAATCATATCAAGCAAATGAACAAGGAGGGGTTTCTGTGATAATTTGCTTATGTTGCAACGAGCGCTTTGCTGAAAAGCCCACATGGAGAGCTTTGTTTCTTCATGAGCCTCAAGCGAGATTGTGTAACCGCTGCGAGCAACAGCTATGTCCAGTCTCGGAAGTAGCCTGTCAAATTTGTAGCCGCTCACTAGATAAGCTTTCTCCCGAGCAATATCAAGATGGCATTTGTTATGATTGCCTTCGTTGGGAAAAAGATGAACGAACAAAGGGATTACTTGAGAGGAATGTATCTCTGTTTGAGTATAATTCTTTTTTGAAGGAATGGCTGACGATGTATAAATTTCGTGGTGATGCGGTCATTGCAACATACTTTGCTAGTAAGCTAAAAAAAGTTTATCACGAAAAGTTTAGTGAATATCTCCCTGTTCCAATTCCCTTACATGAGGAGCGCTTAATGGAACGCGGCTTTAACCAAGCAGAGCTCTTCATGAAAGGGTGGGCAGAACCTTATCCCTTACTCGTGAGACAGCTCGACTCAAAACAAAGCAAAAAGACAAGACAGGAACGCGTGCAACAAGTTCTTGCCCCAGTTTTTTCTCTTAACAGAGAAGTAATTCTACCAAAATCGAATATTGTTCTGATTGATGATATTTATACGACAGGAACGACGCTAAGACAAGCGGCAGTTACGTTAAAGAAGTTTGGGATTAGTAAAGTTGCTTCAATAACTGTAGCAAGAGCATAATTACACTAGTATATTCGACAAAAATCGATATAATGATAATAAAAGAGAGAGGGGAGATAGCAATGAAGGATGTAGCAAATTGCCCTAAGTGTGGAACGCTATTTGTTAAGGCACTTCGGCCCATATGTAATAGCTGTTTTACAGAACAAGAAAAAAATTACGAAAAGGTCTCCACATTCATGCGTAAAAAACAAAATCGAATGGCCTCCATTCGAGAACTTCATGAAAAAACGGAAGTGCCACTAGAGCAGATTCATCAATTTGTCCGAGAAGGTCGCCTACTTGCGAAGAGCTTTCCTGGGCTTGGCTATCCATGTGAGTCATGTGGAGAACTGATTCAAGAAGGCAGAATTTGTGCCACGTGTAAGGGGAATATTACAGGTGGACTGGAAAAGCTTGACCGCGAAAGTCAATTTGAATCACAAAAAGAAGAAAAACGTAAAGCCGAAGCGAAAGAAAAATTCACGGCGTACCATTCTCTTAATGATCGTTTTAAAAAATAGTTAACATCATCCGAAAACGTGCCGATATAAGGAGTATATATCGGTGCGTTTTTTTGTAAATGTAGAAGATTAGCTATAAACTAAATACGACAGTATATGAAAGGGTGAGAAGATGAAGATTAATCCATATCAATCCGTCCAGCAAAATCAATACCGGAAGCAGGTTGAAAAGTCAGAAAAACTAGCGGAAACCAACACAAAACGGGATAAGCTTGAAATCTCAAGTAAGGCCCTTGAAATGCAGCAGGGAAATCGAATCGAAAAAACACGCCTTGAAAAAGTAGAAGACTTAAAAAAGCAAATTGAGTCGGGGGACTATAAGGTCACTCCTCAAGCGATTGCCAGTAAGTTCTATGATTATTGGAATAAGTAGAAAACAAGTGAGAGGAGGGGGTAGTCATGTCTGCTAAGCAAATTATTCAATCTTTAGCTGAACTAATACGCGTACATCAACAATTAAACGAAGCGGCTATAAAGAAAATGGATTTTATTAAAAAAGGAGATATGTCTGCCCTCGAGACACTTGTTCGCGAAGAGTCAAAGCTAGTCAGTAAACTGCGAATAACTGAGCTTATCCGTGAAAAGCAGGTTCTAACGTTTTTCAACGAACAGGGAAAGGTAACAGAGGACGTAACGATTGGTGCGATGTTGCCACTATTAAATGAGGATGAGCAATCCACCTTAGCAAAGCTCCAAAAGGCTTTAGTTCAGGAAGTGACGATTCTCAAACGTCAAAATGAACGAAATCAATCATTAGTAGAAGAATCATTACGGTTTGTGAACCTTTCCCTCGATTTGTTAATGCCAAGTGCAGAGGATATTAGCTATACACGACCACATGAGCGCGAAGATCAAGCAACGGATTATAAACATTCAACCTTTGATTCAAGGGCGTAAGAAGAGAAACGGAGGATTTTAGATGACTTCAACATTTCATGGACTTGAAACGGCACGACGGGGGATGACGACCCAGCAGTATGCGCTACATACAACAGGTAATAATATCTCAAATGCAAATACACCGGGATACACTAGACAGCGTGTCAATTTTCAGCCAACAGAGGCTTATCCCGCTGCAGCGCGAAATGCACCGAGTATGCCTGGTCAAATAGGAACAGGGGTAAAGGCTGGGTCCGTTCAACGTGTCCGTGAGCAGTTTCTTGACGTTCAATACCGCAATGAAAATAATAAAACGGGGTATTGGGAATCAAGAACGGTTGCCCTTGAAAAGATGGAGGATATCCTTGATGAGCCATCAACAAGTGGGCTTTCCTCACAAATTGACCGCTTCTGGACGTCATTGCAGGATTTATCTGTCGATCCTGAGGATGCTGGGGCAAGATCCGTTGTAAGACAACGTGGACTTGCAGTAGCAGAGACATTTAACTATCTACATGACTCGCTTTCGACAATTCGCACAGATTACAAAAATGAAATAGATGTGACCGTTACTGGATTAAATTCGATGATTGACCAGTTAAACAATGTGAATAAACAAATTCGTGAAACGGAGCCACATGGCTATGTGACGAATGATTTATATGATCAGCAGGATAAACTTCTTGACCAAATCTCATCGATTATTGATATCCAAGTGCAACGAGAAAAAAGCCCAGGCATGCCAAATGCTGCAGCCGAGGGAGCCGTAACGCTTTCAATGCGTGCCCCTGATGGCTCGATGATTACCTTAGTAAATGGAACCGATGCGGAAGCGGTACGGAAAATAGAAGTTGAGTATAACGCTAGTGGGGATGCAGTTCAACAGCTTCATGTGAAAGATAAGGATGGAGCGGACTTAGATCCGCCAGCTGAGATGGGGTTCTCCTCTTTTTCACGCGGAGAATTAAAAGGGATGGTTGAAGCTTTCGGATATCATGTGGACCCTGCAGATGCGACGTCGGCTGTAAAGGGAACCTACCCTGACATGCTTGCTTCTATAAATGAGATGGCCTTCCAATTTGCAACAGAAATTAATAATATTCATAAAATTGGATTTACCCTGCCTAATTTAACAGGTGTGACGAATCTTGGCAGTGACTTCTTCAAAGATAACTTTGATATGACTAATGCTGCAAAAAATCTCAAACTTGATGATGCGATTCTAGCAAACTTGGATAATATTACAGCAGCTGGTGTGAATAAGGATGCATTAACGGCACAGGCAAGAAGTGACTACGAAACGTTAATGGCAAACTCGAACAAAACACAAGCTGATTATGATAATATCCGCTCGCTTCTAGCAGACCCAGCAAGTTTTAATGGTAAAGCCAAAGCATTTTCTGGGGACGGATCGAATGCAAAGCGTTTAGCTGATGTAAAGGATACGTTGCTCAACTTCGGCGGTGCCTCTTCAACGGTTACGAGCTTCTATCAAGGGGTAATCGGTCAAATGGCGGTTGATACACAGGAAGCTGCAAGAATGATGGATAGCTCTGATGCCCTTCGTTATAGTGTCGATACACGTCGTCAGTCAGTGAGTAATGTTTCCTTAGATGAAGAAATGACGATGATGATTCAATTCCAGCATGCGTATAATGCAGCAGCAAGAAATATAACGATGGTAGATGAAATGCTCGATAAGATTATTAACGGTATGGGTCTCGTCGGCCGGTAAAGGATAGGTGAAGGATAATGCGTGTAACACAAATGATGCTCTCAACAAGTACACTTCGTCATATTAGTCAGGGCTACAACCGTCTTAGCGTAGTTCAAGATCAGTTATCAACAGGAAAGAAAATTGTTCGAGCCTCTCAAGATCCGGTCGTGGCGATGAAAGGGATGCGCTATCGTTCTCAAGTAACCGAGGTCGAGCAATTTCAACGAAACCTTCGCGAAGTATATAACTGGATGGATACAGCGGATAGTACACTAGGGGAAGCAACGGATTCTCTCGCTCGAATCCGAGAACTTGCAACACAAGCATCCAATGATACGTACGAAGGAACACAGCGTGCCAATGTTGCCAAAGAAGTAAAGCAGCTTCGTGAGCATTTACAGTCATTAGCAAATACGAAAAACAGTACCAAATTCATCTTCAACGGAACAGATACCACAAACCCGCCAATTATCGATATGGAAAAGATGGACAAAGGAATCACTGCTCTGTTTGAAGCGGGAGCGAACCTTGATAGCATGGATGTGACCTATGCAGGGAAAACCTTCCGTGTAGTGAACGATGACGGGGCTGGTACATTAACATTTCAGGATGTTCGTCAAACCGTTCCGGCGTTTGGTGACGCCAATTTTGATGAAGAAGCAGTTCAGCTTAAAATAACAAATGACTCTGTGACGTTCTCTGAGAAAAATAAGAATCCAAACGAATCAGCGCCAGTAACAAAATCGGTTCGTACAGATGATGTGATTGTTTCAGACCGTGATGCGGTGTCAGCAAATACGCAAACCGTCGAAATTGAACTGTTAAAAGGGGTCTCAATCCCAGTAAACGTCAATCCGGCTAGTGTATTTAGTAACGCATTATTCGGAGATATCATTCGACTTGAACGTGCACTTGAAAACCCGGAAATCACGGGTAAAGAACTAACGTCTTATATCGATGATTTCTATGGTCATATCGACCAATTTGTAGCGGAACGCGCCGAGCTTGGAGCAAGGGTCAACCGTGTTGAAATGATTGAAAACCGGTTAATGCAACAGGATGTTAACGCGAAACGAATCATGTCTGACAACGAAGATGTGGATATGGAAAAGGTCATAATCGACTTGACGATACAAGAAAGTGTTCACCGTGCCGCATTGGCATCGGGAGCTCGAATTATGCAACCGACGTTGATGGATTTTCTGAGATAATTTTTCTGAACCACAGTAGATAAAAACTGAAGTTAGGACATCTTTTTGAGGGAGGGTTCGCTGTGCAAGTGCCACATCTTGATATTCAATCAAATGATGCGTATATAGGTCTGCGTTCACAGCGGCCGGGTCCGCAAATTCGGCAGCATCAAGCTGATTTGCAAATTCGTCAACAGCATTCAAGCATTGAGATTAGCACAACGGCATCAAAGCTCTATATTGACCAAACCGAAGCCTTTGCTGATGCGAATTTAAAATCACCATTACGAATGGCAAATGAATTCTGGGCAAAGTCGGAAAGCCATGTTGCGCAGCATATTGCAAAGCGCTCGCAGCAAGGCGAGATGATGAAGAAAATTGAAAATGGCTTTGGCGCATTTGCTCAAATTGCAAAAGCGAATAGCGAAAAGCCGATGAAACAAGTAGTTCTCGGTTCGATGCCAAAGTCTGCGTTTCATGTGAAGTTTGATTATCAGCCAGCTGAAGTGAAGGTTCATGCTCCTACCAAACAACCTGAGATTACAGTGAATAGACGTGATCCAGATATTCAAATACCGAAATGGCAGACGGAGACGTATGTACGACAGAAGAATAGTATTTCGTTTCAGGCTGTGGGGATGGCTGTGAATCAAGGGTTATAAGAGTGACTTTTCCGTTTTGAACGGTTCAGGGCGCAATGATAGTTGCTACATCTTTTGATAGTCTTATGAAACAGTGAGTTTCTCAACGTAAGACATGTAGGGAACTAAGCTATTGCTATTTTTTTAATATGCTATGTGACCAAACTTCTTTAAAATAAAACCGCAGATTTGCGGTTTTTTGTATATGTAGAATTAAATGAAGCTTATGCTACAATAATAGAAAATAGGACGGACATGTCAGAAAGGTGAAATCGTATATGAAGATAGAAACGAAATATACAGGAATGCTAAAGATTAGCGAAGAACAAGTGATTAAGTTTGAAAAAGGAATACCCGCATTTGAGGAGGAAACTCACTATGTCTTACTTCCGTTCGACGCGGAAACGCCTTTTTTTGTACTGCAATCGATTAAAACAGTCGAAGTTGCATTTATCGTCGTCAATCCATTTCAGTTTGTTCCAGAATATCAAGTGAAACTCCCGGATTCAACAATTGAACAGTTAGCAATAGAGAAAGAAGAAGAAGTTGCGACCTTTGTGATGCTAACCGTTCGAGACCCTTTCAACGAAACAACAGCAAATCTCCAAGCTCCAGTTATTATTAATGCCCTGAAGCAAAAAGGAAAGCAACTTTTGATGAGCGATAGTAGCTATAAGACGAAGCATTGGATTTTTGATAAGCAACCTGCAGCTGCTAAGGAGGAGAAATAGATGTTAGTCCTCTCTCGTAAAGTAAAAGAAGCGATACAAATCGGTGATGACATTGAAATCACAGTCCTCTCTATTGAAGGTGACCAAGTTAAACTAGGCATTAATGCACCACGACATGTTGAGATTCATCGCAAGGAAATTTATTTAGCGATTCAAGAAGAGAATAATGAAGCAGCTAAGACGATTTCTTTTGAGTCATTGAAAGGATTTTTCAAAGCGACGGGGAAAGAAAAATCATGAAGCTTCTTATTCAAAAAACATAATCCAGCACTCTGAAAATCCCGAACTTAAGTAGTTATAAAGTAAATCTCCTCACTTAAAAGAGTTGTTTATGTGAGGGGATTATTCAATTTCAGTCTTTTTTGCATGTGTATTATTTCCTATCAAGAATTGTATGAAAAAGTATATTAAAATTTATTATAAAAAATTAATCAAAACTATTAAACTTCCGAAAAATAAGACGATATAATGAATGTAAGTCAAAGCGCTCTTTTATGGCGGCCGACATAAAGGAGTAATTGACTGAGTATATCGACCTAACCACAAGGATGTGGACGGGATCTAATTCAAGGAGGAAATTTATTATGATTATCAATAACAATATTCCAGCTTTAAACACGTATCGTCAGATGGGCGCTAACCAAAAGAACAATGCAAACGCAATGGAGAAGCTTTCTTCAGGACTTCGTATTAACAAAGCAGGGGACGATGCAGCAGGTCTAGCAATCTCTGAAAAGATGCGTGCGCAAGTTCGTGGTTTAGACCAAGCGAGCCGTAACTCTCAAGATGGTATATCTATGATTCAAACTGCTGAGGGTGCGCTTCAAGAAACACAAAATATTCTACAACGTATGCGTGAGCTCGCAACACAATCAGCGAACGATACAAACGTAGATGTAGATCGTAAAGAAATCCAAAAGGAAATGAATCAACTAACTTCTGAAATCAATCGTATTGGTAATACCACTGAGTTCAATACTCAAAAATTAATTAATGGTGAAAAAGCAAATACGTTTACATCAGAAGTAGTTGGTATGAATTTTGTTGGCGGATCTGATACAGAAGCTAGTGTTGCTGGAACAGGTATAGATGTAAAACTTTTAGATGGTGCTAATGCGTTAGCAGAAGGTGAGCATACTCTTGATATTACTGTAGACAGAAATACTAGAGATGTACAATCATTAACTCCAACTGCCAATGACTTGGGTGGTACAGGAGCAAATGCAGGTGTAGTATTTGCAAATAACCAAATCACTGCAGACAATACAACAGCTGCAGAAACATGGACTATGACATTTGACGCTGCATCAAATAGCTTTACAGTTGCCAACGCAGGAGGAACTACAAGCGATGTTTATAACGTTGGAGAAGAATTTAATGCACATGGAGTTTCCTTTAAAATTGAAGATGTTGGAAGCTTAACAGATGGACAAACTCTAACTTTTGATACAACTATAGGTGCTGATGTAATAGGGACTGAATCTGCTGGATATACAGCTGGTACAGCACAGGACGCAGTGTTTAATGGTGCTGTAACTTTAACTGATGACAACCAAAACGAAATTTCGCAATATGCTGGTGGACGAGTTGAGATAGGAACTACATCAACAGATGTTTCTGTTAAAATCTATGATAAAGATAATAATTTAGTTGTAGATGATACTCTAGGTGCAGCTACAGGAACTTATGATAACCATGGTGTGAAATTTGAGATAACAGGTGCAGCAACTAGTAATGATAATGTTATTACAATGGATATTGCAGAAGACACTTATACAGTTCAAGGAAGCCTTAATGGTGGAGCTGCTCAAACACTTACAAGTAGTTACGATGGCATATCAACCGATTCTGTATCAGAATTCACTGGATTTGATGGTATCCAATTAGATAGTAGTGCTATCTTAGCATCTGGATCTCATACATTTAATGTTGAGCAAACAGTTGAGGAAAGCGGTGAAGATAACTCTCTTAATTTCCAAATTGGTGCAAACCAGAATCAAGCATTAAATTTAAGTATTTCTGATATGCGTTCTGAGGCTCTAGGAATTAGTAGTAAAGACTCTAATACGCTAACATTCATTAATCGTGATGGTATTGAGGAAACAGTTAATTTAACTGATTCTGAAGATGTAACTGATGGTACAAACTCTGCTGGTGTTGAACGTGCATTAGATGTGTCGACTCATGAAAATGCGGCGAAAGCAATTACCGTTATTAATAACGCAATTGAATCAGTTTCTTCAGAACGTTCTAAGCTTGGTGCAAACCAAAACCGTTTAGAGCACACAATCTCTAACTTAGGAACATCATCTGAAAACTTACAAGCAGCTGAATCTCGTATCCGTGACGTAGATATGGCGAAAGAAGTAATGGAAATGACTCGTACAAACATCCTTTCCCAAGCTTCTCAAGCAATGCTTGCACAGGCTAACCAAAAGCCACAATCAGTACTACAATTACTTGGATAAGATTTATATTTGGTTTAAGGGAGACTCTAGCTATGCTAGGGTCTCCTTTTTAGACATAAATAGAGAAGGTGATATCAATGAAAAGACCATGCCCTTGTTGTTATAGTAAAACAATTTACATTGAAGTTGATATTAGAGCAGATGGTGCTAGTTATCATTGACAGTGTGAATGTGGTGCTGAAATAAACTATGATGCAAATAAGCGGGGAAGTAATGTAAGTAACAATTCAATTTGTCCTAATGGATCTAAACTAAATGTATTTTAAAAATTAATGGATTGTGCCTGTGCCCCGAAAGCCCAAATTGAAAATACTAAAGTTTTCCCAAATTAGCCAGATGAACAAGAATCCATGTAGGTTCTTGTTTTTTTGAATTTCTTTGATCTTCTAAGAAGGGTTAGTAGAGAAATAGCAATAATTTGACATTACTGAAACTACTTTAGCTAATGAACAGGTCAATTTATGATTCGTTTTTGTCACTTTTTCCGAAGATTTTTTTTATCAAAAAACAACAACCACTCACATTTTATTCTATAATTGGATTGTAGCTAAAAAAAGAAGTGGGGTAGGTGTCAATCAGTACTTCAATTACTTGGATATCAACTTTCAACACCTGAAGATTGTTAGATTATGTAAAAGAGAAGGAGATTTAAATACCATACTAGTTTTATAGAGTTTGCTCTGTTAAGATTAATTATAATGAAGCAGTTAACTAGGTGGTTATAAAATGGATAAAGACCAACAAGAACAGAAAAGATTCCTTGAAGAACAGCTTCAATGGACTAGGGAACAAGATCGTATATTAGAAGAGATAGATGAGAAACTGCATGAAATGAAAAGAATAGCTGAATATGCGCTTGAACATGAGCCTTCAGTTTTAGAAACTAATAAGTTGAACAGTCAATTAAAAGAATTAAAAGATGAAGTCCAATCGCTCGAAAGACAGTTGCAGTCTATGATTCATTAATAAAAGGAGGTGTTTATATGGATATAGCACTACTTTCAATGGCACTTAGCCACGGTCAAGTCCAGCAGCAAGCTTCGATGTCAGTAATGAGGAAAGCAATGGGAAATGCAGAACAACAAGGCGAGGCGCTACAGACGTTAATGGGTACTGCGGACGCAGCTGCTATCCAACAAGCACAACATCCACATTTAGGTGGTAGCATCGATTTGAAATTGTAGAGAAGTATTAGGGAGTAGCCTTGAAGGTTGCTCTTTTTTTAGGTGAAAATAATAATAATCAAAAACAATTTTCAGTTGCTTCTTTTACTTAGTAAGTATTTTCTTATCGCTCTAAACAAAATGTTAAAAAATGACGATATAAGAAAAAAGTCTTATGAAATGAGTGAGCAATGTGGAACGTTATGTAGAAGTAATGAAGCAGTCAACGGAGTTAATGGCAACAATCGAAGAGGGAATTGATCATATCCGCTTTCAACTTAATGAGGGGAAGTATGAACAATCAATCCTTTTGTTTGAAGATGTATTAGTAGCTTATGTATCTGTTGAAAAATCTCTTTCTCCTTTAGTTACTAGTGTAGAGACGGAGAGTATTTCATCGAGTATGCAAACCTTAAAAGAAAATTTTGAACAGATTGTTGTATCTTTTGAACAAAAACAGTATGGGAAAGTAAAAGAAATCATTCAATTTACAGTGCTACCAATGGTTCAAAAAGTTAGAAAACAGCTTGAACAAGCATTTAATCAATATTTGATTTCTTAGGATAAAGGCAGTTTTGATGATACGACCAGTTTCGCCAAAAAGTGGAGGTGCGTTTTATGGAGATTAAAGTTTCGTCAACACCATCTTTGATATCTAACCATTCTAAGTCAAGAATCCAAGATGAAGACGCGAAAGTGCAAACAACAACATCGAGTGAACTTATTGAAGAAAGTGTTAAAGAATTAATAGAGCAACGTAAAAGTCCTCAATCTAGTAAATTGCTAGGTGAACAAATCGACAACATGAACAACTTATTAGAATCTAGTTTTACTTCATTAAAATTTAATTTACATGAAGATTTGCACAGATATTTCGTTCAGCTAGTCAATCCTGAAACAGAAGAGGTTGTGAAGGAGATACCTTCAGAAGAGTTTCTTGATATGGTCGCATCCATGCTTAAGCATGCAGGGCTGATTGTTGATAAAAGAATCTAAAAAGAGATGTTGAGAATTTCAACATCTCTTTCATTTTTGTTGAAAGGATTCTCAACATTTCTCAGTTTTAGTCGATATAAGTAATAGTATATCTAGTACGGGAGGTTTTTTGGAATATGAGAATATCAGGACTTGCTTCAGGAATGGATATTGAACAAATTGTTGGAGATATGATGAAAGCTCGTCGCATTCCGGTTGATAAAATGAAACAGGAACGGCAAACAATACAATGGAAAATGGAAGGTTATCGTGAAATTAATAATAAATTAAACACGTTTCGAAATAATATCTTTGATTCGGTCATGCGTGCTTCGAATATGCTTTCGAAAAAAGTGACGAGTACGGATGATAGTAAGGTTACAGCAACCGCGCTTTCGACGACAGGAAATCTCTCGATGCGAATTAAAAATGTAACTCAATTAGCTAGTGCCGCTGCAAATAGTAGTACAGCTCCCATTTCAACTTCACTCGAAGCAAAAATAAAACCAGCAGAAGCGTTAGGATCTCAATCATTTGGTGAACAAATTCAATGGCAGGATGGCATTGTTAGCAAAAAGAATATTAGTGTCTCTTCAACAGAACCAATTAGTCTTGGAGAAACGAATATAATTGCTCCGCACGATATGATTGTAAAAATGAACGGCAAAATGTATGACATCGTGACAGCTGAAAATACAGAATTAACAGACGATAATGTTTATCTGAATCAAACTGATGGAACTTTAACATTTAAAACTCCGCCTGCAAATGGGACAACCATTTCCACCGTCTTTATGACAGAAGCAGAAGTTGAAAGTTTTACAGGTCCTTCAAAGACCTTTCAGACAACAGGAACTATAGATATTTCCAAAGTTGCTATTACAGGTGACTCGAAAACCTATCTGCAAGAAGATATTGTCACGGATCGTACTAAATTGACACCAGATAACGTCTATGTAGACGTAGCTACGGGAGATATTGAATTTTTGAACGATCAAAATCAAGTTAAAGTGAATTTTGATTCAAAGCATCGTTATATTAAAGAAGTCGTAACAACCTACAATGAAAATAGTGCACAAAAAGATAGCTTCGTTTTTACAGCTAATCAAACATTAAATGATGTATTCACCGAATTAAGCCGTTCTACGGTTGGAGTTAGTGGCTTTTACGATGAATTTAAAGATAAAATTAGCGTCACAAGAACAGAAACGGGAAATCATAATGCGGATGTTACTGTGGATGGTGGTTATGAAATGAAGTTTGAGGGTGGTTTTTTTAGCAACGTGCTAAAAATCTCTGATGCGAATGAAACAGGTGGTGAAAATGCCAAGTTTACGCTAAATGGATTAGAAACCGAACGGACCTCAAACACATTTACCATATCAGGCATGACGATTTCCTTGAAGGAAGCAAATTTCACTGGTGAGGTCACCTTAAGCGCCTCAACAGACACCGATAAAACCTTTGATACAATTAAAAAATTCGTTGATGAGTACAATGAATTGCTTGGTTTTGTAAATGGTAAATTGAAAGAAGAGCGTTACCGAACTTATAAACCGTTAACAGATGATGAGCGAGAAGCTCTTTCTGATAAGGAAGTTGAAAAGTGGGAAGAAAAGGCGCGCAGTGGTTTGCTTCGAAATGATGCAACTCTTCGAAGCCCATTTGACCAAATGCGTCTTGATGTTTATAGCCCTGTGAATGGACAGCTTGATACAGTGTTCAAGCAACTTTCATCAATTGGAATTACGACTTCTAGAGATTTTATGGAGCGTGGGAAGTTGGAGCTAGATGAAGATAAGCTTCGAGCAGCGATTGAAAAAGATCCTGAGGGTGTTCATCAATTGTTTGTAGCAGACGGGGCCAATTTTAATGATAAAGGAATTGCTCGTCGCATGCGTGAGACGCTTGATACGGCTATTACCTCTGTCGCTGAACGTGCGGGTGGATTAAAGGGGAAAGTTCAAAATCAGCAATTTACTCTAGGACGAAATCTTAACTCAATTGAGGACCGGATTTCAAACTTTGAGCGTCGCTTACAGCAGGTTGAAGACCGCTACTGGAAGCAATTTACGGCGATGGAGAAAGCGATGCAAAACGCCAATACGCAAGCTGACTCGTTATTTAATATGTTAAATGGTGGACAACAACAATAATCTTATAAAATTGCTGGAAAAGGAAGGATGACATAAATGGCTGTAACACATATGCAAACAGCATATAAGCAAAATGCAATGAACACGGCATCACCAGGAGAGTTAACGTTAATGCTCTACAATGGCTGTCTGAAATTTATCAAACAAGCAAAACTAGCAATCGATGAGAATGATATTGAAAAACGTAATGTAAACATTACCAAAGCGCAAAATATTATTCGCGAACTGATGGTTACCTTAAAGGCTGACACTGAGCTTGGAATGAATATGTTGCGTATGTATGATTTTATTCTTAGTCGCTTAATTGATGCGAATGTTCAAAATGAGCGTAAAATGCTTGAAGAGGCGGAGGAACTTGTTATAGAATTCCGCGATACGTGGAAGGAAATCATCCAAATTGACCGTCAGCAACGTCATGGGGCTGGCGGTAAAGCCTAATGTCAGTCGTCAAAGAGCTTTACTTTGAGACAAAGGCGTTGAATGAGTTTGCGGGTCAGCCGTTTCCAAAGGAAGATGATGAACGAGATGCCTTTATCGAAAAGCTTAATGCCGATATTGAAAAGCGCGAAGGCTTAATTGAACAAGTTAACGTCGATGATTTAAATGATGGGGAGAAAAAACTTGGACAAGAAATTGTGAAGCTTAATCAAGTGTTGAACAAACGGTTGGAGCAAATTCACCAAGAAATACGTGCGAACCTTACGCAACTTAAAGAAAAGAAGAATACCGGACGCAAATACGAAAACCCCTACGAGGGTCCAACCACAGATGGCGTCTTCTTCGACAAACGTGGTGTCTAAATAAGGAAAGCCAATCCAAAGATTGGCTTTTTCTTTTTAATAGAAGAAGGCGAAAAAGCGCAGGATGGAAATCAACCCATCGTACGCTTTTCAATTCATCTTTCCAAAGTTACTTACTCCACCACTTCTTCTTTCCCCTCAACCTCAAACTCCTCCTCAGGGAACTCCTCAAACTCCATAGGCTCAAAGTCGTCGAAGTTTAGATTGAATTCTTCCGCGGTATCAAGGATATGTGCTGGTACGTCGATGGTTTCAAATTCGTCAAATTCACTAAATATAAAAGAGGATTGCTGGGTGACTGTTTTTGCATCTCCGGCATCCATTCCCATTTCGTAATGGAGCGTGACCTCCATCTTTTCATATAAAAAGGTTTCTTTGTTGATATAGATGTGGTAATCGACGGATTTTACTTCCATTATTGAGAGGACTTCACCCATGTCGGTTGTTAGCTGCTTACCAATGACGTTGTACAGTTGGTCGGCAAACGGCTCGGCTTCGTCACTAGTCTTTTTGACTTTAATGAGATAGTGTTCTTCCGTTTCTGTATGCTCTAAGTTCTCTGTTTCTTTTAATAGAGGAGAGACGTGATCCCCGGGTTGGATTTCCATGGCTTGAAGGGCCAGTATGTCGTTAGAAAAGTCATCGGGGTATTTGACCCAAATGTTTTCCATGCTGTCTTTGATGTAGGTGCCATCAGGGGTATGGTAAATCTCTGCCTCGATGTCGCCCATTTCGGGTAGGCTCATGTTTGTTTTTTGGTAAAAGCTAAACGGTTCTTTCCTTGTATTCATTGATTTCTTAATTTCTTGGATAAATGGCTCCTCGACTTCAGGGCGATCTGTGGTTTGTTGTATATGAATGTCCGTTGCAAAGCTTTGAATGCCTTCTAATGCTTCGATTGATTTGTTTATAATGTCGTGTGTAGAAAGGATGGGTTCCTCTTCAATTTCTTTTGGTTCTTCCTCAGGTGCCTCATTTACAATTGGTTCAATCGGTTCAACTATAGCTGGTGTTTCAGTGTTATTGCAGGCATAAAGTAGAAGAAGTGTAGCCGCTGGGGCTAGTAACCACTTTTTACGCATGATGTTCCCCCTCAAATGGAGCTGGCCATCATAATGAGCCGTGCACATGTTTGCCCGGCTGTCACTTATGACGGTTCTGCTCGTTACGATGTTCCTATTTTACCAAAGCTAAGGAAGAGATCAAAGAGGAAAAAGACTTCCATGTTAGAATAAACGCATACCAACCTTTACTATTACTAGGTAAAAGGTCGGGATGCGTTTTATATGTGATAGCGAAGATAAACCATCCTCTAAGAGGAGAGGTAGCCATCACGAGGAAGCAACAAAGCCGACGGGGAAGGACTTTTGTCGGTTCTGTTGCAAATGAGGAGATAGTGGATGTATCTATGTATATCATCTTGAGTGAAATTAACTCCTGGAAGTTAATACCATTGTAATGGGCACTTGGGTAGAAAAACAACTAGAAATATAAAGCTAAAGATTATTTTTACAATTTTAACCAATTTATTTAACTTGAGTCGTTTGCATTTTCTCCCAGCCTGTTTGAAATCTACAAATTTTCAGTCAAAACGTCGGTGTTTTAATAAAATCCGCGTAGGTTTTTATTACCAATTTACTTTTTGTATAAAGAGGGAATGGGTGGAGAAGAATGAATAATGAATATCATATCGAGTGAAAAGTCATGAATAATTTAGTGCTAAAGTAAGCGTTACCAATGAGTTATGCTAATTCGCTAAAAAGCTACATTTAATGACAGAATCACGCGGTAGAAAGCGTTTGACATTGCTAAAAAGCGCTGATATAGTTAAAGTGTGGAAATAATCATCCACATAGATTTATGAATTAAGTTACGAAGGGAATGTGAAAGCATGCAAGGAAAAGTAAAATGGTTTAACGCAGAAAAAGGTTTTGGATTTATTGAGCGCGAAGATGGGGATGACGTATTCGTTCATTTCTCAGCTATCAATTCTGATGGATTCAAGTCTCTAGACGAAGGTCAAGAAGTTGAATTTGAAATCGTTGAAGGTGCTCGTGGTCCACAAGCTGCGAACGTAGTTAAGCTTTAATTCACATTCCTGGGTAGGAAATGAATGATAGCTAAAACCATCCAAACCCATCTCGCTATAGAGGTGGGTTTTTTAATGTGTATAGACTTAATTGAGCGCTTTATTTGTTTCCTATATAATTTAAGAATAGAACAACTTTGAATACAAAATTCTATGAGTAGAGTAAGGACGGGGGGATTTGATGCGATTTCAACCACTAGGCGATCAGGCGATTCGTGTGCAATTCGGTCAGGACGTCGAGTTTCGGACGCATCAAGACATTCGGCAGTTTTGTTTAACGCTTGAACGAAGACAAGTACCCGCAATCATTGAATGGGTGCCGAGTTATACGGCCGTGACTATTTATTATGATCTATCATTATGTACATACGAAGAAATGAAAGAAAAATTGCAAAAAATCATGAAAAAAGTGGAAGGAGAAGAGCTTCCACCGCCAAGGATCGTCGAGGTTCCAACCTGTTATGGAGACGACTTAGGTCCTGACCTTGAAACGGTTGCCCATCATAATGGGCTGAAACCAGACGAAGTCATTGCCCTTCATAGTGAAGGGGAATACATCGTGTATATGCTAGGGTTTTCTCCTGGCTTTCCTTATTTAGGGGGACTGCATCCAAGGCTTGCCACTCCAAGACTTGCTTCGCCTCGTGCAGTAACACCAGCCGGTTCGGTTGGGATTGCTGGAGAGCAAACGGGAATTTATTCAATTGAAACGCCTGGTGGCTGGCAAATCATTGGGAGAACGCCTCTTTCTCTTTATGACCCGTATCGAAAAGATCCGACACTGTTTCAAATGGGCGATATCGTTAAGTTTGTTCCGATTTCAAAACGAGTTTATGAGGAAATCAAAGTAAAAGGGTATAAAGCGGGAGGAGGGTACGCATGATGCGGATTGATTTAAATTGTGATGTTGGGGAAAGCTTTGGTGCCTATAAAATCGGCGAGGATGAACTTGTTTTTGGCAATATTACCTCTGCTAATATCGCATGTGGCTATCATGCTGGCGATCATAATGTGATGGCAAAAACAGTCAAGATCGCTTTAGAAAATGGTGTTGCAATTGGGGCACATCCAGGGTTTGCTGACCTGCAGGGGTTTGGGCGAAGGTATATGCAAACGAGTCTAGATGATATTTATCATTCAGTCCTTTATCAAATTGGCGCGTTGCACGGCATTTGTGTTGCGCACGGAACGAAAATCAACCATGTTAAGCCGCACGGGGCGTTGTATAATGCCGCCGCTAAAGACCGAGGGATAGGGGATGCAATTGCGAAGGCTGTTTCAGACATTGATCAAAATCTTATTTTGTATGGATTGGCTGGTAGTGAGCTTGTTTCAGCAGGAGAACGGTTTGGCTTGAGGGTCGCCAATGAGGTGTTTGCTGATCGGACGTATCAAGCTGATGGCACGCTTACGTCAAGGACGTGTCCGAATGCACTAATTTCTGACCCGGAGGAAGCGATGCAACAGGTATTACTGATGGTAAAGGAAGGGAAAGTTCGCGCTGTCGATGGAACGATTCTTTCATTAAAGGCAGATACCATTTGTGTTCATGGTGATGAGGAGCGCGCGCTGACTTTTGTAAAAGTTTTGCGTGAACGATTGTTATCTGAAAAAGTTCAATTGAAGGCGATTGGTGATGGCCATGAGTGAGGCCTGCTTTAAGGTCGTTAAGGCTGGACTACTTACAACGGTTCAGGACGCTGGAAGAAGAGGCTATCTGCATGCAGGAGTTGTGGCCTCGGGAGTGATGGATCCTTTCGCGTACCGGATCAGTAATTTGCTCGTTGGCAATTCAGACGATGCGGCTGTTTTAGAGGCGACGATGGTTGGTCCGACTTTACTTGCAGAGAGAGACCAATTTATAAGTATTTGTGGTGCTGATTTGTCTGCTACGATACAGGGGAGGCGTGTTCCGCTTTGGGCATCATTTCGGATGCGCAAAGGGGAGCAGCTTTCATTTGGTAAGCCAGTTGACGGAGTTCGTGCTTATATTGCGGTTCGTGGCGGGATTGATGTTCCGAAGATTCTTGGTAGTCGATCGACTTATCTTAAAGGAAAACTTGGTGGGTTTAACGGGCGTGCCCTACAAAAGGGAGATTCTCTTTGTGCAGGAAAAATAAGTGGGGCGTGGTTAGGGCACAGATTGGCTGCGTCATTCGTACCGAGTTACAAAGAAAAAGTTGTGTCACTTCGGGTGCTGCTTGGTCCAGACAAGGAAATGTTTACAAAAGAAGGGATAAACCATTTTTTATCAACATATTATAAGCTAACCAATGCGAGTGACCGGATGGGCTGCAGATTAACTGGTGCTGAAATTGAGCATGCGGATAAGGCTGATATTTTATCAGATGCGGTAACATTCGGAACGATTCAGGTACCGAAAAATGGTCAACCAATTATTCTCCTAGCTGATCGGCAAACCACAGGAGGATATCCAAGAATTGCTCATGTTATTGATGTGGATCTTCAGAAGCTAGGCCAGTTAAAACCAGGGCAAGAGGTCAGGTTTAAGGAGATTGATATTGAAACAGCCCAAAAGATGGCTTCCGGGCATTATAATTGGTTGAGGTGGATGAGATTGTCAATCGACTCGACATTTGGCCATATTAAAATAAAAAATTTGTCTGATTAAAGCCTGATATGACAAGGAATGGCTTCTCTCGACAAAAAAAATTTGAATTTACTAAATGTTTAAGAAGGATTTACAATCGGGTATAGAGAATAGTATTACATAGAAAAGGAGGAGTTCTCTATGAATTATAATATCCGTGGTGAAAACATTGAAGTAACTCCAGCTTTACGAGAGTATATTGAGAAAAAAGTTGGAAAGCTTGAACGTTACTTTGACACAACTCCGGTTGCCGATGTCAATGTGAGAATGCAAGTGTTAAATAGCCAACATATCATTGAGATTACGATCCCAATGTCTCAACTCTTATTACGTGGTGAAGAAGTCCATGGCGATATGTATGCTGCCGTTGATAATGTTGTTGAGAAGCTTGAACGACAAATTCGTAAACACAAAACAAAAGTGAATCGTAAGTTCCGTCAAGAAGGCAGTTTGAAATATATGTTTAAAAATGAGTTAGAACCGATTGAAGAAGAAGGGGTTAGCTCAGATGAATTAGAAGTGGTTCGTACAAAACGTTTTAACCTTAAGCCGATGGATGCTGAGGAAGCGATTTTGCAAATGGACATGTTAGGACATAGTTTCTTCGTGTTCTCAAATGCAGTGGGTGGCGACACGAATGTTGTGTACCGTCGTAAAGATGGGCGTTATGGCTTAATTGAGCCGGAAGCTTAAACCGAAAGTTAGGGAGTGTAACCAATTGGTTACACTCCATTTTCGTCTCAGCTCCTTTAGCTGAGTGTTTCATACAACTTTTTCTCCATTAAGACAGAGTCGATTGGGCAGACATCTGAATCGCGGCCGTACTGCCACGCCCAGACATTGGAAGTGCAATCCGGTCGACTCGGGTTATAGCGAGGAATGCGGCGTTTCGGTGAAACGCCTCGCTCTGGTTCAGCACTGCAAATGACACTTTGCTCGGAAACAAGGGGGCTTTGTGTGACGGCTTGGCAGTAGGCGGCATTAAATGTTCCTTCAACTGGGTCGCCGTAAAATCCAGGACGGAAAGGACTGTTGTAAAATGCCTCGACCCAGGCAACAATCCAATCCGCATCCACTTCAAAAAAGTTTTCAACATTTGCAAAAATAAAGCTTCCTTCCCCAATTGTAAGTCGTCTTGCTTGAAAAATTGCATTACGTGCAGCCACTGTACCGGATCTTGCGCCAAGTGCGGCACTGAAGTTATTGTAAATTGGAAGTATCTTCATTCCTTTATTTCGGATGAACCTGACTTCGTCTGTTGTTAAGCCATCACTAACGTTTGGGATATCGTTCAAATAGCGTCCCCAGAAGTCAGGCTGTCCATAGTTATCAATGACACGTTTGTATAAAGTCTCGGTAACGGCCGCAGCGGAATCGACGCCCCAGTTTATTATTTTCATGATAAATCCTCCCCTCGAGCCTACTCTATGCAAAGATGATTGATTTGGAGCGTGGCAAACAGGAAAAAGAGCAAAAAAACTGTTCCTTTTGTTATAAACAATACCGAACTAATTTTTTGTTGACTTTTGTCAAGTGTTATTTGCCTTGTAAGGCTACTTTTAAACTGCTAAAATTGATAAGGTATATAAGAGGGAACTGAAAGAAGAGAGGACGAGTTCGATGATAGGACTATTAAAAAAGGTAATCGGTGATCCGAGTCAGCGTCAGTTAAAGAAAAATGAAAAAGTCGTGGACAAAATTGATGCATTAGCCGACGAAATAAAGAAGCTATCCGATGATGGGATCCATCAGAAAACAGAAGAATTTAAGAAACGCTATCAGCAAGGGGAATCGTTGGATGATTTATTGCCAGAAGCCTTTGCAGTAATTCGCGAGGCATCAACACGAGTTCTGAAAATGACACCGTATCGCGTTCAGTTACTTGGGGCAATCGGACTTCACCAAGGAAATATTGCTGAGATGAAAACCGGTGAAGGGAAAACGCTCGTCGGGACACTTCCTGTCTATTTAAATGCATTAACAGGAAAAGGTGTTCATATTGTGACGGTCAATGAATATTTGGCTCGTCGTGACTGTGAAATGATGGGAGAGCTTTTCCGTTTTCTCGGCTTAACAGTTGGTTTAAACGTAGCAGGGCTTACAAAGGAAGAAAAACAGGAAGCATATCTCGCCGATGTAACGTATGCAACAAATAACGAGCTTGGTTTCGATTATTTACGGGACAATATGGTGCTCTACAAAGAGCAAATGACACAACGTCCGCTTCATTTTGCTTTAATTGATGAAGTTGATTCAATTCTCGTCGATGAAGCACGGACACCGTTAATTATTTCAGGTTCCGTTGAACGCTCAACTCAGCTTTACCAGCAGGCGAATTCATTTATTCGTCTCTTGAAAAAGGAAGAGGATTACACGCTTGATGAGAAGACTAAGTCTGTACAGTTAACGGAAGAAGGCGTAAATAAAGCAGAGCGTGCTTTTGGAATTGAGAATTTATATGATCAAGAGCATGTTCAGTTAAATCATCACTTAAATCAATCTCTAAAAGCACACGTCGTGATGCTTCGTGATACTGATTATGTGATTGAAGATGGCGAAATTGTTATTGTTGACCAATTTACTGGTCGTTTAATGAAAGGACGTCGTTATAGCGATGGACTTCATCAAGCGATTGAAGCGAAGGAAGGTCTCTTCATTCAACGTGAGAGCATGACACTTGCTTCGATTACTTTCCAAAACTATTTCCGTAAGTACCAAAAGCTTGCGGGGATGACGGGTACGGCGAAAACTGAGGAAGAGGAATTCCGTAATATTTACGGAATGGACGTAATGGTCATACCGACGAACAGACCGATTGCTCGTGATGACCGTCCTGATTTAATTTATAAGACGATGGAAGCGAAATTCAAAGCCGTTGTTAATGAAATTGAAGAGCTTCACAAGAAGGGACAACCTGTGCTCGTTGGTACGGTAAGTGTGGAAACCTCGGAGCTTGTTTCAAATTATCTTAAAAAGCGTAAGGTCACGCATCATGTGTTAAATGCAAAAAACCATGAGAGTGAAGCAGAGATTATTGAAAATGCTGGTCAAAAGGGTGCCGTGACGATCGCGACAAACATGGCTGGTCGTGGTACTGATATTAAGCTTGGAGAAGGTGTGAAAGCACTTGGTGGTCTTCATGTACTTGGTACAGAGCGTCACGAGAGTCGTCGAATTGATAATCAGTTACGTGGTCGTGCTGGTCGTCAAGGGGACGAGGGTTCATCGCAATTCTATTTGTCGATGGAAGATGAACTAATGCGTCGCTTCGGTTCTGATAATATGCGTGCAATGATGGAAAGACTAGGCATGGAGGAAGATCAGCCGATTGAGAGTAAGCTTGTATCACGTGCAGTCGAGACTGCTCAGAAGCGAGTGGAAGGAAATAACTTTGACGCGCGTAAGCAAGTTCTCCAATATGATGATGTAATGCGTGAGCAACGTGAAATTATCTATAAGCAACGTATGGAAGTCTTAGAGTCTGAGAATCTTCGCGGTATTGTCCAAAATATGATTAAGTCCGTCATCGAGAAGACGATTTCACTTCATACGCCAGATAATGAGGTTCCAGAGGATTGGGATATTACAGCTATAGTTAACTACTTTAAGGCACATCTTCTAAATGAGGATGACCTTACTGAAAAAGACTTAGCAGGCAAAGATCCTGAGGAAATGATCGAAGTGGTTACGGAAAAGGTGATGGTCAACTACAATGCGAAGGAAGAGCAATTTACACCTGAGCATATGCGAGAGTTTGAGAAGGTAATTATGCTTCGGACGGTTGACCGTAAGTGGATGAATCATATTGATCAAATGGATCAGCTTCGCCAGGGAATTCACTTAAGAGCCTATGGCCAAAACGACCCGCTACGTGAATATCGCTTTGAAGGCTTTGAAATGTTTGAGCAAATGATTGCATCGATTGAAGAAGAAGTATCGATGTACATCATGAAAGCGCAGGTTCAGCAAAACCTACAGCGTCAAGAAGTAGCGAAGGGAAAGGCTGTTCAACAAGCTGAGGATGGAAAAGAAAAACCAAAGCGTAAGCCGATTCGTAAAGGTGAAACGACTGGACGCAACGATCCATGTGTGTGCGGAAGTGGCAAGAAGTTCAAAAACTGCTGTGGGATTAATTCTTAAAAAATTGAAGAAATGTCATTCTAATGGAATGACGACTATAGAGGTGTCAGAATGGAATTAGTAGAAGTTAAACAAGAGCTTGCCATTATGTTGAAACGATTAAAAGACTTTAGGGGGTCTCTTTGACCTCGACCAAAAGCAAGAACGAATTGCAGAGTTAGACGAAAAAATGTCAGACCCCGAATTCTGGAATAATCAAGAAGCTGCTCAAACCGTTATTAATGAAGCAAACGGATTAAAAGAGCAGGTGAATACCTTTCTAGAGCTTGAGACGACATTTGAAGATTTAGAGGTTTCGTATGAGCTTGTTAAAGAAGAAGACGATGCAGAGCTTCAGGCAGAGCTTGTTTCTGGTATCAAGAAGCTCATTCAGGAACTCAATGATTATGAGCTTCAGCTTCTTCTTAGTGAGCCCTATGATAAAAATAATGCGATCCTTGAGCTTCATCCTGGGGCCGGGGGAACCGAGTCTCAAGACTGGGCATCGATGCTTTTGCGGATGTACACACGTTGGGCGGAGCGCAAAGGCTATAAGGTCGAGACGCTAGACTACTTACCTGGTGACGAAGCTGGCGTAAAGAGTGTCACGCTTTCGATTAAAGGTCATAATGCCTATGGGTATTTGAAGGCGGAAAAAGGGGTTCATCGCCTCGTCCGTATTTCGCCATTTGACTCGTCGGGACGTCGTCATACCTCGTTTGTCTCGTGTGAGATTATGCCAGAGCTTGATGATAGCGTCGAAATTGATATTCAAACGGAGGATTTGAAGGTTGATACGTACCGTGCAAGTGGAGCGGGTGGTCAGCATATTAATACGACAGATTCAGCTGTGCGAATTACTCATTTACCAACAAACACAGTCGTCACATGTCAAACCGAGCGTTCACAAATTAAGAACCGTGAGCATGCAATGAAGATGATGCGTTCAAAACTTTATCAATTAAAAATTGAAGAACAACAGCAGCAACTTTTAGAGATACGCGGTGAGCAAAAAGAGATTGGCTGGGGAAGTCAAATCCGTTCTTACGTTTTTCATCCCTATAGCATGGTCAAGGATCATCGCACCAACTTTGAAATTGGAAACACAAGTGGAGTGATGGACGGTGATCTCGATGGGTTTATCGATGCGTATCTTCGTACATCTTTAGCCTATCTGCTGAATCAAGAAGGATAATAATTTGGCATACGCCTTTTGAGGGTGTCTTAAATGGGAATCAACCATTTGAGACACCCTCTTTTTGTGTGGAGAGAGGCAACATCGGGTGGGGGGGATCAGTAACAATGCGGATTTTTCGGCAACTATGGGCTGGATATCAGCAACTTTGAGGGTTTATTGGCAACTTTGGTCTAGGTATCAGCGACAATTGGGCTTTTCCGTCAACTATGCGTTGTTTATCAGCAACAATGAGGCTTTTATCGTCAACAACGCGCTGAATATTAGTAACTGTGAGGCTTTATCGTTAACTATGCGTTGTTTATCAGCAACTATGGACTTTATCATCAACTTTGCGCCTTTTATCAGCAACTTCGCCCCATTTATCAGCAACTCCCATCATGAGAAGGTTACTAATATTGTTTAGCGGCTAAGAAACAATGTGCCGCGCAAATGCAACAAGGATGATCCCACAAGCCAAGTTGCTAACCCCCTACCCTCAAAAAAAAAACAATTTCCCCTAAGTGGTTGAAACCGCTTAAGGTCCTATCAACGACTATGTCGGTCTCTCCTCTTATTCCATTCGAAGCTTAATGTTTTCCTTCAATAGGCGATGCTAGAAAAAAATCACATTTACAGGTTTTTCATGTTGATGCTATACTACTTGAGGATTTGCAAAGACTAATCTTTAAATTCTTAAAATTTTAAAAGTGTGGTGTATATGAATGAATAAGAAAAGACGAAGAAATCAACATCCGAGAAGCCCGTTGACGCAGCACGCGATTGACTATACATATATTCTCGTTGGTTCAGCGATTGTAGCGATTACCTTTAACCTCTTTTTGCTACCAAATAAAATCGCTTCTGGGGGCGTTAGTGGGATTAGTACCATTGTTAATTATGTAGGTGGGATTGAGCCTGCTTATACACAATGGGCTTTTAATATACCGTTATTTATTCTTGGTATACTTTTGCTTGGCGGCTTTAAATATGGTGTGAAAACGTTAGTGGGTACAGCCTTTTTACCACTAGTTGTCTTTATGACAAGAGACTGGTCCGTTGGGTTTGAAGATCCGTTACTTGGTGCTCTTTTTGGGGGAATTGGTGTAGGGGTCGGTTTAGGGACCGTGTTTCGTGCAAATGCGAGTACGGGCGGTACAGATTTGGCTGCTCAGATTATTAATAAGTACTCTGGATTATCTGTTGGTGTCTGTATTTTTATTATTGATGGATTGGTTGTCTTTACTTCAGCGGTTGTCTTTGGCCTTGAGTTGGCGCTTTATGCTCTTATTTCACTTTTTGTTACAGGAAAGACGATTGATTTAGTGCAAATTGGGGTAGGATATGCAAAGGTAGCACTCATTATCTCAAATTATCCTGAGGACGTTCGAAAAAGTTTGCTTGCGGATGTCGATCGTGGGGTCACGAAACTGATGGGGCAGGGGGGCTATACGGATGAAGAGCGGCCGGTTCTTATGTGTGTAGTTAGTCAGCGTGAGGTCACAAAATTGAAACAAGTGGTTAGACTTGTTGACCCGCAAGCGTTTGTCATTGTTACAGACGCAAATGAGGTCTTAGGGGAAGGATTTAAACGAGCCTAAAGAGATTGAGTCAGCTATAATGGTAACGGATATATCCATTCACAAATGAAGGAGATGATAGGCTATGAAGAAATTTTTAATAGCAATTGGAGCTGTTTTTGCTCTTACAGCCTGTGGTGGCGGCGATACTGAACCTGCACCAGAGGAAGTTCCAGCAGAGGATGCGGCTAGCGAAGAGGCGACAGGAGACTTTGACGCTGCTTCAGCACGTGAAACCTATGAGTCAACTTGTATCGGATGCCATGGTGGCAATCTAGAAGGCGTGTCAGGACCTCCTCTTGCAGAAGGAGATTTGACTTCTGATGAAATTTTGGAAGTCATTCAAAATGGTAAAGGGGCGATGGCTCCCCAAGCGCATCTATCTGTTGAGGATGCGGAAAACTTAGCTAAGTGGATCGAAGTTCAATAAAGTGTAGGAGTATAGCAAAGGGTGCCTTTACCTTTTGTTATACTCCTTTTTTATAGAAGATGAAATAACCCTGCGCACTACGATAAAGAAGTCACGCTTTATCCATGAGTGAATAGTCTGACTTTTTAACCTCTCCTATTTCCTTCTAATTTGGCATTTTTCTCTTAAACGTAACAATCTTTGAAATGAAATTGTAATAAAATTGTCCATTCATACGATTCATTTAGTGTTATAATGAATGAGGAAAACGACAAAAACCTTTAAAAAGGTTAAAGGTTCAACATATTATTTGTTTTGAGACAAGCTCTGCATGACTCGAAAGTTTTCTCATGTAATAAAGGAAGTGATATTCTTGATTGAGATGAGAGATGTCTGGAAAGTTTATTCTAATAATGTAAAAGCCATTAATGGAATAAATATTGTGATTCAAAAAGGTGAGTTTGTCTATGTCGTTGGACCTAGTGGTGCTGGGAAGTCAACGTTTATTAAAATGATGTATAGAGAAGAAAAGCCGACAAAAGGTGAAATCTTCATAGATAGTACGAACTTAGCCGCAATTAAAGAAAGTAAAATTCCACATGTACGCCGAAGAATTGGTGTTGTCTTTCAAGATTTTAAGCTCCTACCAACTTTTACGGTGTTTGAGAATATTGCTTTTGCTCTTGAAGTAATAGAAGAAAGCCCTGCCATTATAAAAAGAAAAGTGATGGATGTTCTTGAGATTGTTCGCTTGAAAAATAAAGCACGTTTTCTTCCTAGTGAACTATCTGGCGGAGAGCAACAGCGTGTGGCTATTGCTCGAGCGGTCGTTAATAATCCTGAAGTACTGATTGCCGATGAACCTACTGGGAACCTTGATCCAGATACGGCATGGGGAATTATGGACATTTTGGATGAGATTAATCATCGAGGAACAACGATAATTATGGCTACCCACAACAAGGATATTGTAAATACGATTAAAAAGCGTGTTATTGCAATAGAAGGTGGGCGTGTTGTGCGTGATGAGGTAAGGGGGGCTTACGGCTATGAAACTTAGAACCCTTGGGCGACATGTCAAAGAGGGGACGAAGAATCTAGGACGAAGTGGCTGGATGACGTTCGCTTCAATTAGTGCCGTTGCCGTCATGTTGTTTGTGGTTGGTGTTTTTTTATTGCTTATTTTAAATATGAATCACATTGCATCAATGGTTGAGGATGATGTTGAGGTTCATGTTTATATTGAGTTAACAGCTTCACCGGAGCAGCAGGACGAATTGCGAGCACAAATCGAAACCACCCCTCATATTGAAAGTGTGGATTATTTAAATAAAGAAGAGGGCTTAAATCAATTAATTGATAGTTTGGATGAACAAGGACAAGTCTTTGAATCGATCCGTTCTGAAAATCCATTGAATGATAAATTTGTCGTTCGTGCAGTTGACCCACAACTAACTGAAGAGATTGCTTTGAAAATCGAACAAATGCCGTATGTTGAACGAATTAACTATGGAAAAGACTGGGTTGATCGGTTGTTTGCTGTCACGAACCTTGTTCGGACGATTGGAGTGATTCTCGTTCTTGGGATGATGTTTACAGCGATGTTTTTAATTGCTAATACAATTAAACTAACAATCGTTTCGAGAAAGCGAGAAATTCAGATTATGAAACTTGTAGGTGCGACTAATGGCTTTATCCGGTGGCCTTTCTTCGTGGAAGGGATACTCCTTGGACTAGTTGGAGCGCTTGTACCGATTGTAGTTATTGGTTTTGGGTACTCTTATATCTTTGAAAATTTTGGTGAACGCTTAGAATTAGTTTTCTTCTCACTTTTACCTGTATTCCCTCATATGTGGGAGATTGCGGGGCTATTACTTTCCATTGGAGTGTTTATTGGTGTGTGGGGAAGCATGATGTCTGTCAGAAAGTTTTTAAAGGTATAAAGAAGCAAGTAGGAGGGTGAGTCCCTCTTTTACATATATATAGGAGGTACGATGAATGAGACGAAGAGTCGGGATGGTTTGTATCGCATTACTAGTTACAATGGGTTCTTTTGGATGGACTCCATGGAATCAATTGGCTTTAGCAAATAGTGAAATTAAAGGTCAAATATCGGATGTCCAACGTGAGCGAGAAGAGAAGAAGCAACAAGCACAGAAAACAGAAGCGGAAATTGCGCAAATAGAGCTCGAAATGGAACAAATTAATACAGAGATTCGCGAAATTGATGAAAGTGTTGCTGTTACCAATCAAAAAATTCGTGAAAAACAAGTAGAAATTGAAAAGGCTCGTGAGCATATTGAGCAATTAAAGGCAGAAATTGTTGTACTTGAAGAACGAATTGCTGAACGTGATGAATTGTTAAAAGAACGTGCAAAGTCAATGTACCAGTCTGGTGGAACGGTTGACTATATTGAAGTCATTCTAGGTGCAAAGAGCTTTGGTGATTTACTTGATCGTGTGAGTGCTCTTTCAGTTATCGCCCAGCAGGACCGAAATATTCTAGAGGCTCATATTGAGGATCAACGTCTCTTAGAAGAAGCTAAAAATGCTGTAGAAACTGAGCTTCAGTCATTAGAGAACCATCTAGCTGACTTAGAGAATTTAATGGCTGATCTTGCGAAACAACGTAAGGAAAAAGACCGGATTATGGGTCAATTAGAACAAAAGGAAGATGAGTTACATGGTGAGTTAGGTGACCTTGAAAATGCTGCTGATATCCTCTCTCAACAAGAATCTGCTCTTAAAAAGGAGCTAGCTGCATACGAAGAGCGGATGCGTCGTGAAGCTGAAGAACGTAAACGTCAGGCGGAAGAAGAACGCAGACGTCAAGAGCAAGCGAGTAGTCGCCAGCAGGAACCATCAAGATCAAGCAGTCACACCCATAGTACGCCATCAGTAACTGAATCTGGCTTTATGCGCCCAGCTACGGGTTCAATTACATCAACATTTGGAAAGCGTGCAAGCTTTGGTGGTCGGATGCATCACGGGATTGATATTGGAAAAAATGGTCGTAGTGGCGATGTCCCTATCGTTGCTGTTCAAGATGGAACCGTCGTTAGTTCCTACTATTCTAGTAGTTATGGAAATACGGTGTTAATTGCGCATTATGTTGATGGGCAGTTAATTACATCACTTTATGCGCATCTTGAAAATCGAGAAGTATCGGCTGGTCAAAGTGTTTCAAAGGGTCAAAGACTTGGAATGATGGGGAATACAGGACGTTCTTTCGGTGCTCATCTTCATTTTGAAATTCATGAAGGTGGCTGGAATGCTTCAAAATCCAATTCAGTTAACCCTTTAAACTATATTCCACGATAATAAGCTTTTAAAACAAATTTTTTGTATAATTTTTAAAAAAATATGGCTCTCTCAAAGGTTGTCCAAAAGTGAAATTAATCTTTTGGACAACCTTTTTTTGAATTATAGTTGACAATGATTATCAACTGCAATATACTCATTAATGGAGCTGAGGCTGATAATGATTCTTATTGTTAGCCTAGTAAATACATAGATAAGTGGAGGTCATTACGTGAGTAAAGCATTAAAAGGATTTTTAATTGGATTTATGTTAATTTTTGTTCTTGCTGCATGCGGGGGCAATGAAGAACCTGAAGAACAAACAGGTGAAGTAGAAGAGCCAAAGGCTGAGACAGAAGAAGTTGTTGAGGAAGAAGCGACAGAAGAAGCTGGTGTTGTTAACTTGTATACGAGCAGACATTATGATACCGATCGTGAGTTATACGACTTGTTCACTGAGCAAACAGGGATTGTTGTAAATGTCGTCGAAGGAAAAGGCGATGAGTTAATGGAGCGTCTTGACCGTGAAGGCGAAGCAACAGAGGCAGATGTATTCATTACAGCTGATGCAGGAAACTTGGCACGTTTAAAGGAAAAAGAATTAACGCAAGCTGTCGAAAGTGAAACGTTAACTACAAATATTCCAGAAAAACTTCGTGACATTGATAATGAATGGTTTGGCTTAACGAAACGTGCACGTGTGATTGTGTATGCAAAAGACCGTGTGGACCCTTCTGAGCTTTCAACATATGAAGCATTAACGGAAGAAGAGTGGGCTGATAGAGTGTTAATTCGTTCATCTGAAAATATCTATAACCAATCACTTTTAGCATCATTCATTGAATTAAATGGTGAAGAAGCGGCAAAAGAGTGGGCTGCGGGGATTGTCGATAATATGGCTAGAGAACCACAAGGCGGTGACACTGACCAGATAACTGCAGTTGTTGCAGAAGAAGGTGATGTGGCTATTTCAAATACGTATTATGTTGGACGCCTAATCAACTCTGAAAACCCAGAGGAAGCTGCTGTAGGAGAAGCTGTAGGAGTATTCTTCCCGAACCAAGATACTAACGGGACTCACATTAATATTAGTGGTGCGGCTGTTACAAAGCATGCGAAAAATGCAGCAAATGCAATTAAGTTTATTGAGTACTTATCGAGTGCTGATGCACAATTTAAATTTGCAGAAGGTAACAATGAGTATCCTGTAAACCCTGAAGTTGAACCGACTGAATTATTAAAGTCTTGGGGAGATTTTAAGGAACAAGATATTGATTTAACAATTCTTGGAGAAAACAACGCAAGAGCATTGCAAATTTTTAATGAAGTTGGTTGGAAATAAGTTTTTCTATGCTAAAATAGAGTTTGTGCCGTATCATTAAGATACGGTACATTCTTGTGTTTTCACGAAGAAACCTAAATTTGAGGCTTTTTTTAAAAGGACGTGTCAAACAGTGAAGCTAGTTCAACAAGTGAAACGCCAGCTGGATATTTGGGCGTTCTTAAGTTTCTTGCTCATCTCTATTATTCTCTTACCAAATGTGTTAATTGCCATCGAATTCTTTTCAAAACCAAATGACAATTGGCTCCATGTTAAAGAGTTTCTATTATTAGATATCATCAAAAATACGGTGATTATTATGGCTTTTACAGGAGCTTTTACAACTATCATTGGTACGAGCTTAGCTTGGCTGATGACGGTTTATAAATTTCCACTACGAAACTTTTTAAAATGGGGGTTAATTCTACCTCTTGCCATCCCACCTTTTATTGGGGCATATACGTATCATGGGATGATTAGCTATACGGGGATTATTCAATCGGTGCTGCGAAATACATTTGATATACAAGTTCAGCAAAAGTACTTTAATATTATGAATATTGAAGGTACGATTTTTATATTTACATTATTTTTATTTCCCTATATTTATGTCATTACACGAAGCTTCTTTGAAAATCAATCCTCTTCGCTTGTAGAAAATGCTAGATTACTTGGTGGAAATGCATTCGAAGTCTTCTTCCGCGTTATTTTGCCGATATCACGTGCGGCGATTATTGGTGGCGTGACGATTGTGATGCTTGAAATTATTAATGATTATGGGGTTGTTAAGTTCTTTGGTGTTCAGACATTTATTACAGCGATTTTCCAAACGTGGTTTGGTATGGGAGACTTGGACTCTGCTTTTAAGCTTGCTGGAACCCTCATGATTGTTGTCATTTTCATCCTTGTGTTTGAAAAAGTCATTCGAGGTCGAAAACGATATAGTTATTCCTCGTCTAAGCTGAAGCCAATAGAGCCTCAGCAATTAAGTGGTACAAAGGCATGGCTTGCCTTTGCTTATTGCTTTGGGATTTTTAGTGTGGCCTTTCTTATTCCATTTTTACAATTGCTTTATTGGGTATTTATGACATATGAGAAGATTCTAAGCTATGAATTCTTCAAATTAATTCAGAATTCCTTTTTAGTGGCAAGCATTGCTGCAACAATTATTATCATTAGTGCGTTAATTATTGCAAATTATACGAGAATTCATCAAGGCTTAATGAGTAAAATGATTTCTAAGATAAGTATCTTAGGGTATTCGATACCAGGAGCGGTCATTGCAATCGCGGTTATTACGGTGTTCTTAGCTTTAGATGATACCATTTACTCTATCTATCAATCATTTGCTTTAGAGCCGAGCTTCTTTTTTAGAACTAGCTTGATTGTCCTTGTTAGTGCATACGTGATTCGCTTCTTAGCTGTTGGTTTTAATTCAATTGATGCGGGCTTTGAAAAGGTAGGTACTGGGTTTACTGATGCGTCGCGAACACTTGGAACGTCAACGATCGGGACCTTCTTTAAAGTGGATATCCCAATGATTAAGGGTGGAATTATGGGGGGCTTTATTTTGGTTTTTGTTGATATCTTAAAGGAACTTCCCTTGACGATGCTTTTGCAGCCGTTTAATTTCACTACACTTGCGACGAAGGCATTTGTCTATGCGAATGATGAAATGGTTAATGAGGCGGCTTCAGCATCCGTGTTAATCATTTTGATTAGTGCCCTCTGTATTTTTGTCTTCCATAAAGTCTTAGATAAGGAGCAAAGATAATGTTTGTACAAATTAATCATTTAAAATACCAATATCGAAATGCAAGTGAACCCACAATTAAAGATTTTTCACTAGATATTAAGCAAGGTGAAGTGGTGTGTATTCTTGGTGAGAGTGGCAGTGGGAAAAGTACGATACTCCGTTTAATTGCCGGGTTAGAAACCGCAAGTGCGGGTTCTATAAAGATTAACGATACAGTTATTATTGATGAGCACCATTTTACGCCGCCTGAGAAGCGTGGGGTTGGGATGGTCTTTCAAGATTATGCGTTATTTCCACATATGACGGTTGCGAAAAATATTAAATATGGCTTAAGAAAGATGAATCGACGACAAAAGCAGCAACGTCTTGAGGAGATGTTAGCGTTAATCAATTTAGCAGATTATCAGGACCGTTACCCATTTGAATTAAGTGGTGGACAACAGCAACGTGTTGCGCTTGCTAGAGCACTTGCTCCAGCGCCTTCCTTGTTAATCTTTGATGAACCTTTTAGTAATTTGGATGCGAACCTTCAAGTGAAAATCCGGGATGAGCTTAGAATGATTTTGAAAAAGACGGGGATCACATCTATTTTCGTTACTCATGACCAAGAAGATGCGCAGGCTTTAGCGGATCGAATTGTATTTATTGAAAATGGGATTGTCAAACGAGTCGGGCCGCCAGAAGAGATATTAGGCTGTGCAAGCTTGGTTATGTGGGCCAATTCATAATAGGGGAGAGGTTGTTTAAATGGCAACCTCTTTCTTTTAATATCGAAGGAGCATTTCCTTTTTAGAGTGAGAGGGAAAAATTTTCATAAAGACGTCTTTTGACTTACGAACGGGGATTGTCTAGAATAGTAGAGAGTAAGATGACAACATAATGAGTACAAGCTTTTCATATTATAGAGAAACAACGAGTTGAATAGCTGAGTGATTCTTTGTATCGACGCCCAGTTAATAAACAGGGTTGATGAGAGTGGGAGTGATAGAATGAGTAGCAAACGTTTTTTAATGGTTATCGTGTTGTTGATTGCACTAAGTATGGGTGGGTTATATTTAAACTCGGTTTTTTCGAATGAGGCTGATATTGTAACGGCTCCGACAACCGGTGAACAGGAAAGTCCAGCTGCTAACATAAACAATGATGAAGTTCTTGAGAAATTTTCGAAAGCTCTTACTGTTATCCAGGAGCAGTACGTGAACGAAGTTGAAAGTGAAGAATTGCTTGAAGGTGCTATTGAAGGGATGTTACGGACGCTCGATGATCCGTATTCAGTGTATATGGACCAAGATACAGCGAAGCAATTTATGGAGTCATTAGGATCACATTTTGAGGGGATTGGTGCCGAAGTAAGCATGACAGACGGAAAAGTAACCATTGTTGCGCCATTTCGTGAATCCCCTGCAGAAAAAGCTGGCTTACAGCCAAATGACCAGATTATTAAGATTGATGGTGAATCGATTGAAGGATTATCCCTTTATGAAGCAGTGTTACAAATTCGTGGTGAAAAGGGAACAGAGGTAAAATTGACAATTGAACGTCCAGGTACAAAGGAACCGATTGTTATTTCAGTTGAACGCGATGCGATTCCGATTGAAACCGTTCATGTTGAAGTGATTGAGCGAGACGGAAAGAAAGTTGGTTTACTTAATATTACTTCCTTTTCCGAGGATACAGCAGATCGATTTGAAGAAGGACTGGCAGAATTAGAATCGCAAGGTATTGATGGACTTTTAATTGATGTAAGAGGTAACCCAGGTGGTTATTTAGATAGTGTGGAGGAAATCGGCAAGCTGATTATTCCAGAGGGAAAACCGATTGTTCAAATTCAGAATCGTGAAGGGGAAAAGGTTCGTTATATCTCCACGTTAAAGGAACGCAAGCCTTACCCAATTGTTGGTATCACGGATCGCTCTAGTGCATCTGCTTCAGAGATTTTGGCAGCGGCGCTTATCGAAGGTGGCGATTATGATGTTGTTGGTGAAACCACATTTGGAAAAGGAACCGTTCAGCAGACGATTAAGTTAGGAGACGGAAGTGAGTTAAAGCTCTCCTTATTTAAATGGTTAACGTCTGATGGAAATGATATTAATAAGGTTGGTGTGAAGCCGACAGTTGAAATTCTTCAGCCAGATTATTTCTATACTATTCCTTTATCAAGTGAAGAGACGCTAACACTAGAAATGATGAATGACCAAGTGAAAAGTGCTCAACTTATGCTAAAAGGCCTTGGCTTTGACCCTGGCCGTGATGATGGGTATTATGATAAGCCGACGCAAGAGGCTGTACGTGCCTTTCAGGAGGCAAATAACCTAACTGTTTCTGGTGACATTGATGAAGAAACTGCTAACTCTTTGCAACAGAAAATCGTTGAAAGTGTGCGAGACCCAGAGAATGATCGTCAATTGCAAAGAGCGATTGAATTAATTCTTGAGCAAGCGCAAGGTTAATAGAGGAAGTCGGAATGAAGTTGTCGAAATAAGGAAGGTGCACAGTCGTGTACCTTCCTGTTTTATTATGAATATGACTTTTTAGAGTGTAGATCATTAAAAAAGGTTTACCTTTGATGAGTAGGTAAGGTATAACTAAACTATCACTGTAATTTCACGGGTTTCGAGAAGAGTTGGAGGCGTAACATTATGATTGTCGACATCTTGAAAAGTATTGGTTTAGCGTTTGGGAGCTTTTTTGTGCATCCCCTTTTATATATTGGATTATTTGTTATTTTTCTAATGTCTAAACGTCGAGTTCGAAAGGAAAGATTATCATTCCATACACGGGTCTACAGCTTGATGGCAGACTTTGTCATTCCGTTTGGGCCAGCTATTATTACAGGATCGCTCATTTCTATTTTTCTATTAGGGCTTGGCGTTGTAGTGACGCTCCCCCTTCTAATTGTTATCGCTATTGTCTATTTATTAGCTATCCTCACTGCTCAAGTTCGTTGGATGTCCCCGGCATTTGTCTTAGGTTTTGTCCTAATCCTATTTGCTATTGAACCATTTGCGGGATATATGAGTGGGTTTGGAGGAATAACAGATCTTTATTTAGAAGCAGCAGAAGTACCGATTGTTCATATTGCGATTTTACTGGCAGCACTTGTTATTGCAGAAGGTTGGTTAATCGAGGGTAAGGGGGCTTCCTATACGTCTCCTCGGCTTAAACGAAGTAAGCGAGGAAAATGGATTGGTTTCCATGATGTGCGCCGGTTATGGATTGTTCCTGTTTGTTTGTTTGTACCTGAGGGAGTTATTCCTAGCTTTGAGTTTTGGCCGGTTTTTTCTTTAGGTGAGACAAGCCTACAGCCACTTATTATTCCATTTCTAATTGGATTTCAGCAAAGTGTTCGTTCGACATTGCCACGGCTGGCGATTCGTTTGATGGGGCAACGTGTGCTCGGATTAGGTGTGTTGTTTGCCATCCTCGCAGTGTTAAGTTATTATCAGCCTGTTGTTGCACTTATTCTTGGTACGGTTGCCATACTTGGGAGAGAGCTATTATGGGTATTAGCAAAGCATCGTGACGAAGCGAGGCCATCTTTGTTTGCTGTTAAACCATCTGGGTGTATTGTGCTTGGGGTCATTCCTGGAAGTCCCGCGGAAAAGATGAAGATTCAAGTAGGAGAAGTCATTGTGAAGGTGAACGGAGAAGCGGTTAATGATGAGATAAGCTTTTATAAGGCACTACAAAAAAATTCCGCCTTTTGTAAGCTTGATGTGTTAGATGAGGCCGGAGAAGTACGCTTTGCTCAAGGGGCTCTTTACGATGGGGGGCATCACCACCTAGGTATACTAGTCGTAAAAAAGGAGACGAAATTGCAAGATTCAATTATTTAATGTTTTAATAGTAAAGGGGTAGACCTAATGGAGGTTTGGTTAGCGTTATTTCTTCCTTTTTTACTCATGGTCGTTATCACTCGTGTGACGTTTAGCTTAATTGGCGCGAGTATTGTCACGTGGATGGTATTGATATTTGCTACGGGGGTGCACGAAAAGTCTTGGATCCTCATCGTTATAACAGTGCTTTCTTTTGCGATTGGGTTAATGATTTCCAATAGACGATTACGAGTAAAGCAAGGGATGTAGAAATTTAAGAAAAATGAGTGAAAAAGAAGAAAAAACTAGAAAAAGAATGGTATAATATACATAACACTTATGGAGTGATGATAAACTATCTGTATTTGGGCGCTTAGATAGTTTGGAGCTGGTAGTGCAACCGACCTAAGTCAGATAAAACGAATAGGGAGGTCGTCGCGATGATGCGCTCTTCTTTTAAGTATTTAACCGACAACTTATTAATCGATACCTACCAAAAGGCGTTAGAGTTTAAGTTAGACGAATGTTTTATAGAACTCATTGCGGATGAACTGAAGTTTCGGAACTTAATGGACCGTCTAAAACAACCCGTAACAATTCAGGAAAATGTAAATACTCCACAATAGACAAGCAATAGTATGAGCAAGATTCATTAATTAGAGGATGTCTCAGGTTAAGACCTGAAGATATCCTCTTTTTTGTTTAGTTGAATAGGAGACGGGAAGATAATAATAGAAAGCAAATAAAACGAACGTTCATTCGTATCATTTGCTTTCAACGTAGTTAGCTATGGTATAATGATGCTACTAATTCTATGTTCTTGAGGGGGATTTTTCTTTGGGAAATTCGTTTGAGCTTGTCTCGGCATATAAACCAGAAGGTGATCAGCCAGAGGCCATTCGTGAAATTGTCAGCGAAATGAAAAAGGGAACGAAGCATCAGACATTACTAGGAGCAACAGGAACTGGGAAAACCTTTACGATGTCGAATGTTATCCAACAAATAAATAAGCCTACGTTAATTATGGCTCATAATAAAACACTTGCAGGTCAGCTGTACAGCGAGTTTAAAGAGTTTTTTCCTAATAATGCGGTTGAGTATTTCGTTAGTTACTACGATTATTATCAACCGGAGGCGTATGTACCGTCTTCTGATACGTTCATTGAAAAGGATGCGAGTATTAACGATGAAATTGATAAGCTTCGTCACTCGGCAACAAGCTCATTGTTTGAACGCAACGATGTTATTATCATTGCAAGTGTGTCATGTATATACGGCTTAGGTTCACCGGAAGAATACCGAGACCTTGTTTTATCTCTACGTGTCGGAATGGAAATCGAGCGGAATGAGTTGCTGCGTAATTTAGTAGATATCCAGTACGACCGAAATGATGTTAACTTCACACGTGGTACGTTTCGGGTACGTGGCGATGTCGTTGAAATTTTTCCGGTCTCGCGTGATGAACAATGCATTAGGGTTGAGTTTTTCGGGGATGAGATTGAGCGGATGACGGAGGTTAATGCGTTGACTGGAGAAATCAAAGGCGAGCGTAATCATGTTGCGATTTTCCCGGCATCCCACTTCGTTACCCGTGAGGAGAAATTGAAGCGGGCCATTAAAAATATAGAAGCAGAGTTGGAAGTGCGTCTGAAGGAAATGCATGAGGAAGGTAAGCTTCTTGAAGCACAGCGGCTCGAGCAGCGGACTCGTTACGATCTTGAGATGATGGCTGAAATGGGGTTTTGCTCAGGAATTGAAAATTATTCCCGTCACTTAACTCTACGAGAAGCAGGGGCGACTCCTTACACATTAATCGACTTCTTTCCAGATGATTTCTTACTTATGATTGATGAGTCCCATGTGTCATTACCACAGGTTCGTGGGATGTTTAACGGGGATCGTGCTCGTAAGGAGATACTCGTAAACCATGGATTTAGACTTCCTTCGGCGCTTGATAACCGACCACTTAGATTTGAAGAATTTGAAGAAAAGGTTAATCAAGTTCTTTATGTATCAGCTACACCTGGACCTTATGAAATTGAGCATACGCCGAAAATGGTGGAACAAATTATTCGTCCAACAGGTTTACTAGATCCAACGATAGATGTCCGTCCAATTGAGGGGCAAATTGATGATTTGATTGGTGAAATTAATGCAAGAGCGGAAAAAAACCAACGCGTCCTTGTTACAACGTTAACGAAAAAAATGTCAGAGGATTTAACTGACTATTTAAAAGAGATTGGGATTAAAGTTCGTTATTTGCATTCAGAAATAAAGACTCTTGAGCGAATTGAAATTATTCGACAGCTCCGAATGGGAACCTTTGATGTTTTGATTGGGATTAACTTACTTAGAGAAGGGCTTGATATTCCCGAAGTGTCTCTTGTGACCATTCTTGATGCTGACAAGGAAGGGTTTCTTCGCTCTGATCGCGCCCTTATTCAGACAATCGGTCGGGCTGCAAGAAATGAAGAAGGTCATGTGATTATGTATGCTGATAAAGTGACAAAATCAATGCAGCTTGCAATAGATGAAACGGGTCGTCGTCGTTTTATCCAGGAAGAACATAATAAAGAGCATGGCATTACACCGAAGACAATTCAAAAGAGAATTCCCGAAGTTATTCAAGCAACGATGGTGGCTGAAGGGGAAGATGATTACGGGGCAGTTGTACCGAAAACGAAACTGAGCAAGAAGGATAAGGAAGCAATGATTGTACGGATGGAAGAGGAAATGAAGGAAGCGGCGAAGAGTTTGAATTTCGAGAGGGCCGCAGAGCTTCGTGATTTAATTTTAGAAATGAAAGCGGAAGGGTGAGCATAGAATGGCATTAGAAAATATCGTCGTCAAAGGGGCGCGCTCCCATAACTTAAAAAACATCGATGTGACAATTCCAAGAGATAAGCTTGTTGTATTAACAGGCTTATCCGGGTCAGGAAAATCTTCGCTTGCATTTGATACGATATATGCAGAGGGCCAACGCCGGTATGTTGAGTCATTATCTGCGTATGCTCGCCAATTTCTAGGTCAAATGGATAAGCCTGATGTTGATGCGATTGAAGGACTTTCGCCTGCTATTTCAATTGATCAAAAAACGACAAGCCGTAACCCACGTTCAACGGTTGGGACAGTTACGGAAATATTTGATTATTTGCGTCTTTTTTATGCTCGGGTTGGCCGTCCTGTTTGTCCAAAGCACGGCATCGAGATTTCATCACAGACGATTCAACAAATGGTCGACCGTCTCCTTGATTACCCAGAACGGACAAAGATGCAAATCCTTGCACCACTCGTTTCAGGACGAAAAGGGACACATGTGAAGGTGCTCGAGGATATGAAGAAACAAGGCTTTGTTCGTGTGCGTATTGATGGTGAAATGCGTGAAGTAGCTGAAGAGATTGAGCTTGAAAAGAATAAGAAACACAGCATCGAGGTTGTCATCGATCGGATTGTAATTAAAGAGGGAGTGCAAACACGAATTGCTGATTCACTCGAAACGGCTCTCGGCTTAGCGGACGGACGTGTGCTTGTGGATGTTATGGGTGAGGATGAGCTCTTATTTAGTCAGCATCATGCATGTCCGGAATGTGGCTTTTCGATTCCAGAGCTTCAACCGCGAATGTTTTCTTTTAACAGTCCCTTTGGTGCTTGTCCATCTTGTGATGGGCTAGGCTTGAAATTAGAGGTAGATCTTGATCTTGTTGTTCCTGATAGAACAAAAACATTGCGCGAGCATGCGATCGCAGCATGGGAGCCGACGAGCTCACAATACTATCCGCAATTACTTGAAGCGGTTTGTGAGCATTATAGCATTGACTTAGATGTTCCAGTAGAGCAGATACCCGAGGAGTTATTCAATAAAATTTTATATGGAAGTGGAACGGATCAAATATTCTTTCATTATGAAAATGAATTTGGACAAGTCCGTGAAAACCTAGTTGTCTTTGAAGGAGTCGTGAAAAATATTTCGCGACGTTATCATGAAACGAGCTCGGATTATATTCGTGAGCAGATGGAAACCTACATGACTCAGAAGGATTGCCCGAAGTGTAAAGGCTATCGTCTGAAAAGAGAAGCATTGGCAGTTTTTGTGGGGGGACGCCATCTAGGTGAAGTCGCATCGTTATCTGTAAAAGATGCGCTGGTGTTTTTTAACGAATTGGATTTAACCGAGAAGGAGCAAGCGATTGCTCGCTTAATTTTAAAGGAAATTAATGATCGTTTAGGTTTTCTCATTAATGTTGGTTTGGATTATTTGGCATTAAGTCGAGCGGCTGGAACTCTTTCAGGTGGGGAAGCGCAGCGTATTCGTTTAGCGACCCAAATTGGTTCGTCGCTCATGGGTGTTCTCTATATTTTGGATGAACCATCGATTGGCTTACATCAACGTGACAATGACCGCTTAATTCAAACGCTTGTGCATATGCGAAATCTTGGTAATACACTTATTGTTGTAGAGCATGATGAAGATACGATGCTTGCAGCGGATTATATTATTGATATTGGTCCAGGTGCCGGTGTGCATGGTGGACAAATAACCGCACAAGGAACTCCAGAGGAAATTATGAACGACGAACAATCCTTAACAGGACAGTATTTAGTTGGGAAAAAATTTATTGCCATTCCCACTGAGCGACGTCAATCGAACGGGCGTAGTTTCACGGTGAAGAATGCGTCAGAAAACAACTTAAAGAATGTGAGCGTGACATTCCCACTAGGTGTATTCATGGCGGTTACGGGTGTGTCAGGATCAGGGAAAAGCACACTAATTAATGGAATTGTCTATAAATCTCTTGCACAAAAGCTTCATCGTGCCAAAGAAAAGCCAGGAAAGCATAAAGAAATTGTTGGAATTGAAGAAATTGATAAAGTTATCGATATTGACCAATCACCAATTGGCCGAACGCCGCGATCAAATCCAGCGACATATACAGGTGTGTTTGATGATATTCGTGATGTTTTTGCGATGACAAATGAAGCGAAGGTACGTGGCTATAAAAAGGGACGCTTTAGTTTTAACGTTAAAGGTGGTCGCTGTGAGGCTTGTCGTGGGGATGGGATAATTAAAATTGAGATGCATTTCTTACCTGATGTATATGTCCCTTGTGAGGTGTGTCACGGAAAACGTTACAATCGTGAAACGTTAGAGATTACGTACAAAGGAAAAACGATTTCTGATGTGCTTGAGATGACGGTGGAGGAAAGCGTTGAGTTTTTTGCGAATATCCCAAAAATTAATCGGAAAGTCCAAACCCTTGTTGATGTAGGGCTTGGCTATATCCGTCTTGGTCAGCCGGCGACCACATTATCAGGTGGGGAAGCGCAGCGAGTTAAGCTAGCTTCGCAGCTGCATAAGCGGGCGACAGGACGAACGTTATATATTCTGGATGAGCCAACGACAGGTCTTCATGTTGATGATATTGATCGTCTTCTTCATGTCCTTCAACGATTGGTGGATAATGGTGATACCGTGATGGTTATTGAGCATAATCTAGATGTGATTAAGACGGTTGATTATATTATTGATCTTGGTCCTGAAGGTGGCGATAAGGGTGGTCAAATTATTGCGGAAGGTACTCCTGAGGAGGTTGCTGAGGTGGCTGCGTCCCATACGGGGTATTATTTGAAGCCGATTCTTAAGCGCGATCGTGAGCGGATGGATGTACAGATTCGGGAGAAAGAATTACAAAATAATTAGATTTTGAACCAATCCGATGGGAGTGAGAGGAGAGGCGAACCCCTTGCTTGGGGAGTCTCTTTTTTTAGGGGTTACACATCATGGTTACCTGGTCGGTTTTTATATTCATGGTGCCTGTGGTCGTTAACCTCTTTCTGCAAGAAATTTAAAATGCCGTTAAATAGTTGAAACATTTTACCTGCGATCTACGTATCACAGAGAGTGAGTATAATTTGATAGGGGATGGCGCCATTATGGAAGAACGTAAAATGATTTTAAAGATGATTGAAGATGGAAAAATCTCGGCAGAAGAAGGTCTTAAACTTTTAGAAGCTTTGGAAGGACATAAGAAAACGTCTGATGAGCCGTCAACAGCTGTGTCATCTCAAGTAGACTGGTCGGAGGGCGAGAGATATAAACAGCAACATAGTCAGTCTGCGTCTTCAACAAGTAAGTTTACGAGTTTCCTTGAAAGTGCTTTTCAGAAAATTAAAGAGTTTGATTTAGATTTTAATTTCGGTTCATCGATTGAAATTAATCATATTTTTCAACATAAGGATGTATCACCCAAATCATTAAATGTATCACTTGAAAATGGATCGATTATGATTATCCCTTGGGATGAAAAAGATGTGCGTGTGGAATGTCAGGCGAAGGTTTACCGTGTGAAGGATAGCGATGAAGCTCGGCGAGTCTTTCTTCAAGAATCCTCATTTGAAGTTAGCGAGGAGCGGTTAACTTTTCAAACGAAGGTGAAATCGATGAAGACGATTACGACTCTTTATGTTCCAAAGACGAGCTTTGATTTTATCAAGCTGTATACGTTTAATGGACAAATAAAGGGGAATCAGATGCATGTAGATACGTTGGATGCAAACACTCTAAATGGAGGACTTTCGTTTGAGGCCGTAACGGCGAAGAAAATTATTGCCGAAACGGTAAACGGTGCGATTGACTTAAAGCAGCTTGATGCTCACTTAATCGATGCGAAAACGATTAATGGTGGTATTACTCTCATTGGTCAAGTGCAAGATGCTGATGCCGAAACGGTTAACGGAACGATTACGTATGAGCTGCATTCTTTGAAGGAAGCAGGCTATGCTGATTTAAAGGCAACCACGGGAAGCATTCATTTACACCTTCCGAAGGACTTCCGGGTGGAAGGAAAGTTAAAGACGAACGTAGGTGGGTTTACCGTTGGATTAAATGAATATGAAATCCTAGAAGAGAAAAAGGAATTTGCAGTGAAAGGCTTAACGTTTGTTGGAAATAAGCAACAAACTACGACGATAAAAGTGAACGCAGTCACGAATACTGGGTCAATTATAGTTAAAGATTTATAAGGAGGGTGAAGCTCAATGAAAAAAAGACTCTATCGAACCCAAGACGATCGGAAACTCGCAGGCATTTGTGGAGGGTTGGCGGAATACTTTAATATTGATGCGACAATTGTTCGAATTTTGATGGTTATCTTGTTTATCTTTTCAGTCGGATTTCCTGTCTTGATCGCGTATATTATTGCCGCATTCGTTATTCCGAATAAAGAGGATGTGATTTGATGAGATGGTTGATAGGGTGGCTGATTAACGCAGCTTTCCTTCTCCTCATTGCTGCTGTCTTCGAGGGCTTTTACCTTTCTGGATTTGGAGCGGCTGTCATTGCCAGTCTTTTGTTATCGCTTGTAAATACGATTGTACGACCGGTTTTAGTTGTACTGACGCTTCCGATTACGATTTTAACGTTAGGGTTGTTTTTATTTGTAATTAGTGCGCTAACTTTATCGATTACAGCAACTGTTATGGGCGATGCTTTTGTCATCGATGGTTTTGGGATGGCGTTGCTTGCATCAATTTTGATTGCCATTGTGCAATCATTTGTTATTAAACCAATTAGAAAAAGGTAAGGGGGAGTGGTGAAAGGGGTGGTTACCTTTTATCGCTTCTTTTTTATCTTAAAAGGAAAAATACCCTTCGCCTGAGGAGAGAGGAGAGACAGGCCTTTGCCGTGCGCTAGTGGAGGGTAGTCTCTCCTCTTTGAAGGCTTACGCATCCTCGTTGCTCGTTTGATAAATGTCCGTCTCTTACATCGGTTTCGATTATTTTAGTACATGGGCAAGCGCTGTTATCCTAGTAACACTTCTTTAGTGTACAAGTAGTTTTATCAAAAGTAGCATAAAAAAACTGTGGATTTGTTTAAATAAAAAGAATTTTAGGCACGTATGAAATGTTCTGTGTCAAAACATGATAAAATGGAGAGCGTACACGATATCATAAGACAGAAGATGTTTTCCGAAGGTGGGATAAAGAATGGGTAAGATAACAGCTAACGACTTACTAGAGAAGTTTCAATTTGAACTGATTGCAGGTGAAGAAGGGATTTATCGTCCGATTACAACGAGTGATATTTCGAGACCAGGGATTGAAATGGCAGGCTTTTTTACATATTATCCGGCAAAGCGTCTCCAACTCATTGGTCGAACAGAGCTTTCTTTCTATGAACAATTAAGTGAACATGAAAAAGAAGAACGGATGCTTAAGCTATGTACGTATGATACACCAGGAATTATCTTGTCTCGTGGACTTGATGCCCCAAAGGAATTAAGAGATGCGGCCGAGGCACATGGTGTACCATTAATGCGTTCAAACTTTACAACGACGCGCTTAAGTAGTAGACTAACGAATTTTCTTGAAAGTCAATTAGCGCCAATGACAGCCGTTCATGGAGTGCTCGTTGATATATATGGAATTGGTGTCTTAATTACAGGAAATAGTGGAGTCGGTAAAAGTGAAACTGCATTGGATCTTGTTAGACGTGGCCACCGCTTGGTTGCTGATGACTCTGTTGAAATTCGTCAAGAGAGCGAGGATACCCTTGTTGGTCGTTCTCCTGATCTGATTCAGCATTTACTAGAAATTCGTGGGTTAGGAATTATTAACGTGATGACGTTATTTGGTGCAGGTGCCGTCCGTCCGTTTAAACGGATTGCGCTCTGTATTAACTTGGAGCTATGGGATCAAAAGAAAGCGTATGATCGTTTAGGATTAGAGGAAGAAAAAATGAAAATCTTAGATGCTGAAATTACGAAATTAACGGTACCTGTTCGACCTGGTCGAAATCTTGCTGTTATTATTGAAGTTGCTGCGATGAATTTCCGTTTGAAACGACTTGGTTATAATGCAGCACAGGAGTTTTCCGAACGGTTAACAGGGGTTATTAGCAACTCAGATACGGACGAGTTCCAGTAAAATTTCGAGAGAATAGAATAGAAGAATGAGGTGGAGATGTGGTGGAGGAAACGTTTGAACCATTCAACCGAGTGTTTCTTGAAGTCGGGCCATTTACAATTTATTGGTATGGCGTAATCATTGGTCTCGGGGTGTTTCTCGGTTATTTGCTAGCATCAAGAGAATCAGTTAAACGAGGGATGCCAAAAGAAACTTTTGCTGACCTGCTTTTGTTTGCTATTCCGATAGCGATTATTTCAGCTAGAATTTATTATGTTATTTTCCGATGGGACCAATTTGCAGCCGATCCGATTCGAGTCTTCTTTATTTGGGAAGGCGGCATTGCGATCCATGGTGCATTAATTGGTTCAGTATTGACGGCTTATTTCTTTGCGAAAAAACGTAATATTTCTTTTTGGCAATTAGTTGATGTCGCGGCACCAAGTATTTTACTAGGTCAGGCGATTGGTCGTTGGGGAAACTTTATGAACCAAGAGGTGTACGGGGGTCCTGTGACAAGAGAATTTCTAGAAGGACTATTCTTACCAGAATTTATAATTAATCAAATGTACATCAACGGCACGTACTACCACCCCACTTTCTTATATGAGTCGTTATGGAATCTTGTTGGTGTAGCCTTGCTCCTTTATTTAAGAAGGCTCAACTTAAAACAGGGCGAAATTTTCATGAGTTATGTTATTTGGTATTCTGTTGGTCGCTTCGTCATTGAAGGCATGCGACTAGATTATTTATTAATTGGCGGAGTCTTAAAGACGGCTCAAGTTATGTCAATTGTTCTTGTTATCGGTGCAATTATCCTTTGGGTTTATAGACGAAAAGACCCTTTGACGCCGAGGTATTTTGATGAAATGCCTAAAAAGAAGGAACCTGTAACAACAAAGGAAACAACGAAAACGAAGAAGAAGAAAAAGTAGTCAGCACTTACTAATCATCGAAATGTCCAGATGAAGTGTAGTACTGCTTGGCTGCCTAATTCGGTGCTGGTGTTGCTGGGTTATAATAACCCAGATTTGCAGATGTATAAAAAAACAAGTGTTAAGGGAAAGGAAGCCACCTATGAGTATTGATACAATTTTATTTGATTTGGACGGGACGTTAATTAATACGAATGATTTAATTATTGCTTCGTTCTTACATACACTTGAGGAGTATTATCCTGGTAAGTACACACGTGAGAGGGTTATTGATTTTATTGGTCCGCCACTGACGACGACATTTGAAAGTATGGATAAGAGTCGTGCTGAGGAAATGATTCAAACCTATCGCACCCATAATCATTTAAATCACGACTTGCTTGTTAAAGAGTATGAGGGAGTCTATGAGACAATCGAAGAACTGCATAAGCAAGGATTTAAGCTTGGGATTGTTACAACGAAAATTAGAAAGACAGCAAAGATGGGGCTAGAGTTAACCAATCTTGCTCAATTCTTTGATGTTATTGTCGGTTTTGATGATGTTGAAAAGGTTAAACCAGACCCTGAGCCGCTCGAAAAGGCACTAAAGGCCCTCGGTTCAACGAAGGAAACAGCAATGATGGTCGGCGATACACCACATGATATTCTTGCTGGAAAAAATACCGGTGTACCTACGGCGGTTGTCGGTTGGTCAATTAAAGGTCGCGAGGTCGTTAAGTTATACGAACCTGACTTTATTTTAGATTCAATGAAGGATTTACTTACTATCGTGGGAGCTCCAGCACAATGAGTCGAAAAACGGAGCGTTATCCGGTAAAGTCAGCAAATTCACTCTGGCATATTTATCGAACGGTTCCGTTTGCGAAGGTTGTCAAAAACTTCGCCGTTATTCAAATCTCAAGGTACATGCCCTTTCTGCAGATGAAGAACTGGTTGTATCGGAGATTTTTACGAATGAAGGTTGGCGATGAAACGGCCGTTGCGCTAATGGTCATGCTAGATGTGATGTTCCCAGAACGAATTTCGATTGGCCGTAATACGATTATTGGCTACAATACAACGATTTTAGCACATGAATATTTAATTAAAGAATATCGTTTAGGTGATGTCATCATTGGCGATGAAGTGATGATTGGCGCAAATACAACGATTTTACCTGGAGTAACGATAGGAGATAACGCAATAATCTCAGCAGGAACACTTGTAAATCGGGATGTTGCTGCTGGATCGTTTGTTGGTGGAAATCCGATGCAGGTGATTCGTGAACAAGCTACTATATAAGATGATATAAAAAGGCCGATATGACAGTTCATACCGGCCTTTTAGCATGTGAATTGGGTTATTTTGAAATGTTTTCTACAGCTTCATAGGTTTTTTTGATAGCTGAACTTAATTGGGTATTGCTTTCTGTCTGCTGCTGGACACTTCCAGATATCTCCTGCAAAGAAGCGGTAGACTGTTCAATGATGCTTGCAAATTCGGTTACGGCTGTTTCAATTTCATTCGTATCAGAACCGACCTGCTTGGCAATATTGGCAAACGATTGAAACTCACTCATCAATGATTCAATGGCTTTGTCGATATGACCGAAGGCTGTTTTTGTTTTTTGTGTTGTTTCAATATTTGTATTCATTTCAGTAGCAATCGTTGTCATTTGAGTTTGGGTGAGTAAGTTGCTTTTTTCAATATTGGCAAGGTTAACCGAAATCGTTTTTGCGGTTTCTTCGGTCGTCTCTGCAAGTTTACGTATTTCAGAGGCGACAACAGAGAAGCCTCGTCCACTTTCACCAGCACGTGCTGCTTCAATTGAAGCGTTTAACGCAAGTAAATTTGTTTGGGAAGTAATTTGTTGAATTGATTCTAATGAAACCATCGATTGACTAATCATTTCACTTAAACTCTTCATATCAGTCGACATTTCTTGGATAAGCGTTTGAAACTGCAGAACTTGATTCTCTAGAATATTTACTTGCTCAATTCCGACATTAGAATTTTCATCGGTTACTTGTGAATACTTACGAAGTTCGTCTAATTTAACTAACATAGCCTGAACTTGTTTATTTGTTCGGGAAACAACATCGAGAATTTCACCTGAAGTCTGAGATTGGATGTTCGTCCCCGTAGCAACCTCTTTTATAGCATTATTCATTTGATCAAATGAAAGTGTATTTTCTGAAGATTGCTGTTGGATAATGCCAAGCTGACTTACAAGTGTCTGTGTATTTTTTGCTAATTCTTCTTTTACTTCTTGTTCGCTGTTTAGCTTTGCCATGAGCTGTTGCTGAATGTCTTGAATTCTCAGATCACTTTTTCTGGCAATTGAAACGGTTAGCGATAGAATAAGTAAAATGAGTACATATAAAATACCGAAGCCAAAGAGAGCGTTGAAGTCGAGATTATTGTTAACTGCATAAATACCATAAGAAAGCGTCGTTAAAATCGTACCAAGATAAAAGAGTCTACTACTTAAGTAAAACGCTGATAAAACTAATAAAAAGAAATAAAAACCTGACATGTCCATTCCCTCGGTTGTATGGACAATTAGAGAGAAGAATAAAATTAAACTAATGAGTGTGACATAAGGAATGATAAACGTGGCCTTTTTTTTTAAGTGTAAATAACCTATAGTTGATGTTAAAACAAGATTGATAACACTTAGAAATAATTCCCCGCCTACAATGAAATAAGTCGATAGTCCGATAAGAGTATTTACGAGTAAAAAAATAAACATATATTTATTTTTTGAGTGCACAATTTCCTTATCTACAGTGTGATTCAAGTTGATTCCCCCTTATCTGTTTAAGCGCTTTCATGCCTATGTAAGAAGTTTATCTTATGACAAAAGATTCAGCAATTGTTATTTTTGAAAAAACAAAGATTTTGTCGAATTCTTCCATTATAAAGGGGGGAATAAACACTTAGTCAAATGGTGCAACGACTCAAGTTGGTTAGCGATCCAAATGCAGAAAAAACCAATCTAACTTATTGACGAAAAATAGGAATAAGGTGTAAACTAAAAAGAGCACTTTATCTTGGTAGTATATTAGCGAACTAAAGCAATTTAATTATAGAAAGTATGAAATAATAATTATTTGAAATGAAAATAGAGGTGTAGAGATGACTAAACCATTTATGTTTGAAAAGCCAATTGGAATGAGGGACACTCTTCCAGAAGTATATGAAACAAAAAGACAAATTCGTCATCAGCTAGAGGCTGAAATGGAAGGCTGGGGCTATCAAACGATTGAAACCCCGACATTAGAATATTACGACACGGTTGGTGTCGCTTCTGCGATTTTAGATCAACAGCTTTTTAAATTATTGGATCAACAAGGGAACACTCTTGTGCTTCGTCCTGATATGACAGCACCTATTGCCCGACTAGTTGCTTCTAGTTTAAAGGGAGCAGAGTACCCGATTCGTCTAGCGTATCAATCTCAGGTGTACCGTGCTCAGCAGCATGAAGGTGGCAAGCCAGCCGAGTTTGAACAAGTTGGCATTGAATTAATAGGCGATGGAACCGTTAGCGCGGATGGAGAAGTTATTGCTCTTATGGTTGCTTCATTAAAACGAGCTGGATTAGAAAACTTTAAAATTGCGATTGGCCATGTTGGCTATGTAAATGCATTGTTATTAGACGTTGTCGGCAACGCGGAACGTGCAGATGTTCTTCGCCGCTTTTTATATGAAAAGAACTACGTTGGTTTCCGCGAGCATGTAAAGAGCTTAACGTTATCTTCAATTGATAAAGGGCGCTTACTTGGATTATTAAAGCTCCGTGGAGGTAAGGACTCTTTATTACAAGCGGCTGATCTTGTTAAGACAGAACAAGGAGACATAGCGTTATCAGAGTTACATCAGCTTTGGGATGTGTTAGAAAGCTATGGCATTGACAAGTATGTGAAATTTGATTTGAACCTTGTTCTTCATATGAGTTATTATACGGGAACTGTGTTCGAGGGGTATGGAGCGCATCTTGGCGTGCCGCTTTGCAGTGGGGGACGATATGATGAGTTACTTGAGAAATTCAATCGACCTGCGCAAGCGACTGGTTTCGGTGTGCGTTTAGATTTATTAGTTGAAGCAATTGGCAAAACGGCAGAAGCCCCTCTTAGAACTTGCATTATCTTTAGTAAGGACCATCGCAGCGAGGCTATCGCCCTTGCGACAGAAAAGCGCGGAAACGGCGATGTGGTGGTACTTCAGGATTTAGCTGGAATTACGGATGTGGACCGAATGTCAGAGCAATATTCAGACGTAGTCTATTGCATAGGCAAGTCGAAGAAGGGAGGCGAGTCACATGAGTGATGTATTAACTGTGGCGATGCCAAAGGGACGAATTTTTGAAGAAGCGGTTGAGCTGCTCCGCAAATGTGGCTACAATCTTCCTGCTGAATTTGATGATTCTCGGAAGCTAATTGTTGATGTACCTGAGGAAAATATGCGTTTTATTTTGGCGAAACCAATGGATGTGCCGACATATGTTGAGCATGGTGTTGCTGATGTTGGTGTAGCGGGTAAAGATACAATGATTGAAGAAGAGCGTGATGTCTATGAAGTGCTAGATTTGAAAATTAGTGAGTGCTATCTCGCTGTTGCCGGGCTTCCTGGCTACGAGAAAAAGGATATTAATCCGAAAGTTGCCTCAAAATACCCGAATTTAGCGACTCAGTATTTTAAGGAGCAAGGAGAACAGGTGGAAATTATTAAACTTAATGGATCCATTGAGCTTGCCCCGTTAATTGGACTTGCTGATCGAATCGTTGATATTGTCTCGACAGGTAGGACGTTAAAGGAGAATGGACTGGTTGAAATGGAGACAATTGTGCCAATTACCTCGCGTCTCATTGTTAACCCTGTTAGTTACCGAATGAAGGATGACCGCATCGATGAAATGGTGGAACGCTTGTCAAAAGTGATTGAGGGGGATGAGTAATGAGAATCGTAGCGGTAGATAAAAATGTCAGCATTAAGCGTGCGTTAGATGCCGGAACGGAAATGCAACGTGATGCCGTCACGAATATTATTGCCCAAGTCAGAGAGCAAGGTGATCAAGCGCTATTTACCTTAACTAAGACGTTTGATGGAGCTGATTTGACGACGTTAGAAGTTTCCGAGAAGGAGCTCAAGGAAGCATATGACGATATCGATGAGCCGATTTTAGCAGCTCTGCGTCAAGCGATTGAAAACATACGCGATTTTCATGAACGTCAAACGCGCCAGTCGTGGATGACTACAAAAGAAGATGGAACCGTCCTCGGTCAAAAGATTACGCCCCTTGATTCAGTTGGTGTGTATGTACCAGGTGGAAAAGCGGCGTATCCTTCTTCGATTATGATGAATGTTATTCCCGCACAGGTTGCGGGTGTCGGAGAAATCATCATGGTCTCGCCTCCACAAGCTGACGGAACTTTACCTTCAGGTGTGTTAGTGACTGCCAATGAACTGGGCGTAGACCGAATTTTTAAGTTAGGTGGAGCTCAAGCTGTTGCTGCGCTTGCTTATGGGACAGAAAGCGTACCGAATGTTGATAAAATTACAGGACCAGGAAATATCTATGTCGCGCTCGCAAAGCGTGCCGTTTTCGGTCAAGTTGACATTGATATGATTGCTGGACCAAGTGAGATTGTTGTCTTAGCTGATGAAAAAGCAAATCCACGCTATATTGCTGCTGATTTACTTTCTCAGGCTGAGCATGATGAAATGGCTTCGGCTGTGCTTGTGACCCCGTCAAAAGAGTTAGCCGAATTTGTCGCAGCAGAAGTCGCAGAACAATTAGCTACTTTGCCAAAGCGGGAGATTGCTTCAAAATCAATTGAAGATTACGGCACCATTTACGTAGCGCAGGATATGGTAGAAGCGATTGATGTTGTAAATGAGTTAGCTCCTGAGCATTTAGAAATTTTAACAGAAGATCCGATGAAGCTTGTTGGGAAAATTCGCCATGCTGGAGCAATTTTCCTTGGCGAATATAGCTCGGAGCCTGTCGGCGATTATTTTGCTGGACCTAATCACGTTCTACCGACAAATGGAACGGCTCGTTTTTCAAGTCCGCTAAATGTCGATGACTTCACAAAGAAATCAAGCATTATCTCTTATAGTAAAGAAGCGTTACTTGCAAATGGAAAACAAATTTCTGCGCTTGCCCGTCTTGAAGGCTTAGAGGCCCATGCTCGTGCAATCGATATTCGAATGGAGGAAAAGTAAATGGAACAACGCCGTGCTGCAATTGAGCGCAACACTGGAGAAACGCAAATTAAATTGGATTTTCATATCGATGGAGAAGGACAGTCTGATCTGAAAACAGGCGTTCCGTTTATGGATCATATGCTTGACTTATTTACCAAGCATGGTCACTTTGATTTAACGATTGATGCGAGTGGTGATATAGAAGTCGATGATCACCACACGACCGAAGATATTGGTATCTGCCTTGGTCATGTGCTTAAAGAAGCACTTGGCAATAAAAAAGGGATTAAGCGTTACGGCAACGCATTTGTGCCAATGGATGAGACGCTAGCGCAAGTTGTGGTTGATTTAAGCAACCGACCCCATCTCGAATTTCGTGCGGAATTTCCAAGTCAGAAAGTCGGTACATTTGATACAGAGCTTGTCCATGAATTTCTATGGAAGCTTGCGCTTGAAGCACGCATGAATCTTCATGTGATTGTTCATTACGGTCATAACACGCATCATATGATTGAAGCGGTGTTTAAAGCATTAGCGAGAGCGCTTGATGAAGCCACAACGATTGATGCACGTGTGAAAGGTGTACCTTCAACGAAAGGAATGTTGTAAATGATAGGGATCGTCGACTATGGAATGGGTAATTTACACAGTGTTAGTAAGGCATTGGAGCGCCTGGGTCTTGACTATGTGTTAACAGATAGCATTGAAGAATTAGCTGAAATGGACGGATTAATTTTACCGGGTGTGGGGGCATTTCCTGATGCAATGGACATTTTGAACGAGACTGGGCTTGCTGCGTTTATCCAGGACTGGGCATTTGCTCGTAAGCCATTGCTAGGTATTTGTCTTGGCATGCAGCTTTTATTTGAGGAAAGTGACGAGCATGGAAAAACAAAAGGAATTTGCTTGCTTCCTGGTCGGATCGAACGTTTTTCTGGGAAGACGGAATCTGGAGAGACGTATAAGGTTCCACATATGGGCTGGAATAAGCTTTCATTTACGAATAATGAGCACCCTCTTTTGGAAGGTGTTGAAGAGGGTCATGTATATTTTGTCCATTCTTATGTCGTCAATACAGACGATGAATCGGTCCTGTTAGCAACAAGTGATTATGATGTACGCGTTCCAGCTGTTGTTGGTCGTGGCTATGTTATGGGCACGCAATTCCATCCGGAAAAAAGCAGTACGGTTGGGATGAGCATTTTGAAAAAATTTGGGGAATTGGTAGAAAAAGAGGTGGCTGAACGTGAGTAATTTTATCATTTATCCAGCAATTGATATGCGTGATGGAAACTGTGTTCGTCTTGTCCAAGGTGACTATGACCAAGAAACGGTTTATGGGGATTCTCCTTTTGAGATGGCAAAAACATTTGCTAGCACAGGTGCAGAGTGGATCCATATGGTCGATTTGGACGGGGCGAAGGCTAAAAAACTCGTTAACCATGAGCATGTTCTTCGTGTAGCGAAAGAGCTTGATGCGAAGGTACAAGTTGGTGGAGGAATTCGAACAGCTGAGGATATTGCCTTTTATTTAGAGGCTGGTGTGGATCGAGTTATTCTTGGCAGTGTTGCTGTTAACCAGCCTGATTTCACCAAGAAAATGCTTGCAAAATACGGTGGAGACCGAATCGTTATTGGCTTAGATGCACGTGATGGGTATGTAGCAACAGAAGGCTGGCTTGAGACATCTTCTGTAAAGACAGAGGATCTTGCAAAGGAGCTTGCTCGTTTCGGGGCAGAGGTGTTTATATTTACTGATATTTCTCGTGATGGGATGCTCTCAGGTCCAAATACTGAGGCGATCACAAGCCTAGCGGTAGCAACGGGCAAAGAAGTCATTGCCTCGGGTGGAGTTAGTTCACTAGCAGACTTAATGGAACTTCGTGCAAATACATCAAAAGGTGTTGGTGGTGCGATTGTAGGTAAAGCTCTTTATACAAATAAATTTACATTGAAAGAGGCATTACAAGGGGGAAACTAATCCGATGTTAACAAAACGTATTATTCCATGTTTGGATGTGAAAGATGGACGAGTGGTAAAAGGCATTCAGTTTGTTGACCTTCGCGATGCAGGTGACCCTGTTGAACTTGCTGCGTTTTATGATGAGCAGGGAGCTGACGAGCTTGTCTTTCTTGATATTTCTGCGTCTCATGAAGGACGAGAAACGATGGTTGAAGTGGTGGAGCAGGTGGCCGGAAAGCTTGCGATTCCATTTACAGTAGGAGGAGGTATTAATACACTTGAGGACATGAAGCGTGTGCTTCGTGCAGGAGCGGATAAAGTATCTTTGAACACGGCAGCTGTTAATCGTCCCGAATTGATAACTGAAGGAGCCGATTTCTTTGGTTCCCAGTGCATTGTTGTCGCGATTGACGCCAAGTATGATGTTGAACTTGGATCATGGCGAATCTACACTCATGGCGGACGAACCCCAACAGAGTGGGAAGTAACCGATTGGGCGAAAGAAATTGTTAAGCGCGGTGCTGGTGAAATCCTGTTAACGAGCATGGATCAGGACGGAGCAAAAACAGGCTTTGATATTAAACTAACAAAGGCAGTTAATGATGTTGTGAGTGTTCCCGTTATCGCTTCAGGTGGTGCAGGAAGCAAGGAATGTTTTTCTGAGGTCTTTAAAGAAGCAAATGCGGATGCGGCATTAGCAGCGTCGATTTTCCATTACAAAGAAACATCCGTTGCTGAAGTAAAAACGTATTTAAAAACGGAAGGTGTGGAAATTAGATGAGTATTGAATCTATTACATTTGATGAAAAAGGGTTAGTTCCTGCGATTGTTCAAGATGCAACAAGTAAAGAGGTACTCACACTTGCTTATATGAACAAGGAGTCGTTGGAGAAATCAATTGAAACGAGAGAAACATGGTTTTATAGTCGTTCACGCCAAGAGCTTTGGCATAAGGGTGCAACTTCAGGTAATACACAGAAAATTTTAGATATCCGCTTTGATTGTGATGCGGACGCGCTAATCGTTCTTGTTGTGCCAGCAGGTCCTGCTTGTCATAAAGGAGATTATACATGCTTCTCCGATTCGCTTTTAGGAGAGACAGTTAATGTGAATCCAACGAGGTTTGCAATTTTGGATGAACTTGAACAAACAATCGCCAAGCGAGAGGTGGAAATGCCAGAAGGTGCGTACACAACGTATTTATTTGAAAAAGGTGTCGACAAAATCTTGAAGAAGGTTGGCGAAGAAGCAGGCGAAGTCATTATTGCCGCAAAGAACCGTGACCCAGAGGAATTAAAGTGGGAGGTAGCCGATTTGCTTTATCACACATTGGTTCTATTACGAGAGCAAAAGCTGCCGCTTGATGATGTATTAGCTGTTTTAGAGGAACGCCATAAGCCGAAAAAGGCAGAATAAGAGACGGAATGGCTCCGTTCACTACCCGCCTTGCGATGAGAAACCCACTCATCGTGAGGCCACTGAAAAACCCTTTGAAAGCATTTCGAGGAAGCAGTAATGGTTTCACTCGTTGCGCGCCTTGCTATGAAAAAACCACTCATAGCAAGGCTTTTCAAAACCGGGCAACGGCTCCGCGCATTACTAAGAGGGCACTGAAAAAGGAAAAGCACCCTTTTTCAGTGCCCTCCTCATCGTAAGGCTTTTAAAAGATACGTCTCACAAATTGTCAAAGGGTTAGGTAGGATATAACCAATTTTTTAAGACTATAAGTTCTGGAGCGCTTCTAGTAGAGAAGGTTCTTCTAGCAACCAAGAGCATTGCTTAAAGGGCCATTGAAAAAAGGTGAAAATCGCACCTGGCAATGGCTCCTATCGTCGCTCATTGCTTTAGAGGGACTAAAAAAGTTGAAAGTCGTACCTTTTTCAGTCCCTCTAAAGTACCTCATACTGAGTGATTTAATAGCATCCTAAAATTATTGAGATTTATGGACTGCTATCATTCATATAAATGATGTATACTAGGACTTATGAATGAAAAGCTGGAGGGAATTAACTTCATGGATGTGACCCATCAAAACGAACAAGAAAACCGCAAGATTGTTCCTTTTTTTAGAAGCGGGGATTACTTTTTTCACCGCGGAATTGTTGCTTATCGTAAGAATCACTTACAACGTGCGGTGAAGCTTTTTGAACGTGCTGTAAAGCTCACCGAAAAAGAGCCTGTCTTTCATGTTCAATTGGCGGCAGTCCTTTCTGAGCTAGGTGAATACGATCGGTCTAACGATATTTTGACAACAATTTTAAAGGAACAGGGTGATGGGCAAGCAGAGTGCTATTTTTTTATGGCTAACAATTATGCATACCTAGGACTTTTTGAAAGAGCAGAAACGGCAGTCGAACGGTATTTAAAGCTTTGTCCTGATGATGAATTTACCGATGATGCACGCGATCTCTTAGAACTTCTTCAATTTGAGCGCGGCGATCAAGAAGATTGGGATGAATTTGAAGAAGAGTCTGAGGAATTAATTATCGATCATGAGAAGGCGCGAACGCTTTTAAGTAAAGGTGAAATTAAGGCGGCGATCCCTGTCTTACAATCGATAATTGAAACGTATCCTACGTGTTGGGCAGCTCATAATCATTTAGCCGAGGCGTATTATCGAGACGGAAATGAGAAAGCATTTGATGTTTGTGAAGAGGTCTTAAAAAACGACCCAGGAAATTTATTTGCCATTTGCAATTTAGCATTATTTTACTCTATGGGTGGGGATACTGAACAAGCAGCGAGGTTTATCGCCGCGCTTCGTTATGTGTACCCATTAGATGTAGACCATCATGTTAAAGTTGCTCAAGTCTTATGTGCCGTTGGTGATTATCAGCAAACCTTTGAACGATTAAAGGTTGTCGAAGGGTACATACTCGATAACCGACCTGAGCTCTTATTCTGTCTTGGGATGGCGTTATTTCATAAAAATCAAGTAGAGAAGGCAGAGCAATATTGGAAACGTGCAGGCGGACACGGACATATTCTAGCAAAGAAATATGTTAAACAAAGTCGACAAGGATGTTTAGATAAAAATAGTCTCAAATATCATATTTGGGAACGGAATGATATGTAAGCAGATGTATGGACAGCGAATATAAAATTGGATACGATATGAATGGAATTAGAGCTGAACGAATGCCTTAAGAAACGTAGCAAGGAGTGAAGGAAAATGAGTGAAGAAAAAATTTACGATGTAGTCATTGCTGGGGCAGGCCCTGCTGGAATGACTGCTGCAGTTTATACGTCAAGAGCTAATTTGAGTACAATTATGCTTGAGCGTGGAATTCCAGGTGGACAAATGGCTAACACCGAGGATGTTGAAAATTATCCTGGGTTTGACCATATTCTAGGACCTGATCTTTCAACGAAAATGTTTGAGCATGCCAAGAAGTTTGGTGCGGAATATGGGTATGGTGATGTAAAAGAAATTATTGATGAAGGTAATATCAAAGTAATTAAAGCTGGAACGAAAGAATACAAAGCTCGTGCTGTTATTGTCGCTACGGGTGCTGAATACAAGAAAATCGGGGTACCCGGTGAAAAAGAACTAAGTGGCCGCGGTGTATCGTATTGTGCCGTTTGTGACGGGGCTTTTTTCAAAGGGAAAGAGCTAGTTGTCATCGGCGGAGGAGACTCTGCAGTTGAGGAAGCTGTCTATTTAACTCGTTTTGCCTCAAAGGTGACTGTTATTCACCGTCGCCAAGAGCTACGCGCGCAAAAGATTCTTCAAGACCGAGCATTTAATAATGAAAAAATAAGTTTTATTTGGAATCATGTTGTCAATGAGATTAATGGTGAGAACGGCAAGGTGGCCTCGGTTACAATTGAAGATAGGGAAACAGGCGAGCAGCAGGAGTTTAAAACGGACGGTGTCTTTATTTATATTGGGATGCTTCCACTAAATCGCAGTGTCCAGAATCTTAACATTTTAAATGAAGAAGGGTACATTGTGACCAATCAAGAAATGGAAACAAAAATCCCCGGAATTTTAGCGGCAGGAGATGTCCGAGAGAAGTCATTACGTCAGATTGTGACAGCTACAGGTGATGGAAGCTTAGCTGCTCAAAATGTCCAACATTACATCGAGAGTTTAGAATCCTAAATCAAACTTAATAAAAATTGGAAAAACGTAATTCGCTCTTAATCAGACTGTAACAGTCATGAAATAAAAATGGGTTATTATAAGGTTAAGTAATTGACCCCCTTTTTTATATATTTAGCACGGACGACATAGTCCGTGCCCTTTTTTTATCATCAAACCTACAACGTGTATTAACCCCAATGACCTTTAACTTTTTAATAAAATAAATAAGTCACATGATGTTCATGAAGCTTCCTAATCCTTGTAATTGTGACGACATGAAAATGATCGTATAATATAAGTGTAGGAACGTGAGGTGAAGTCATTGCAAAGAGTCGCGAACTGTTTGTTAGTGAATGGAAGTCAAGCATTATTGCTCCAAAAGCCAAGCAAAGGCTGGTGGGTAGCTCCCGGCGGGAAAATGGAGATAGGCGAATCAATAAAGGAATCGGTCGATCGAGAGTTTCGAGAAGAAACAGGCCTTCATTTGAAAAACACGATCTTAAAGTCCGTCATAACGATGGTTGTTAAAGATAAGGAAGAAGTTCTATCTGAATGGATGATGTTTACGTTTAAAGCCACAGGATTTGACGGGAAACAATGCAAGGAGTCTCCTGAAGGAATATTAAAGTGGGTTGAAATAAAAGACATTCTCTCCTTACCAATGGCAGAGGGGGATGTGTATTTGTTTCGCCATTTGCTTGAAGGAGAAGGTGTGATGTACGGAACATTTTACTATTCACCGGATTTTAAATTACTTTCTTATCGACTTGATCCTAAACCAGACTAACAGGTTGATGTAAGGTACTAAGTTCGTTATCAACCCAAATTCTTAAAGAGAAGGTGAGTTCATTGACGACCAATCAAGAAGAAATACAAATCGTAATCATAACCGGAATGTCTGGGGCCGGAAAGACCGTAGCTGTACAAAGCTTTGAAGACTTAGGGTACTTTTGTGTCGATAATTTACCACCTGCTCTTATACCGAAGTTTGTTGATTTGATAGAAGGATCAAATGGGAAGATGAACCGGGTTGCCTTAGTTATTGATTTAAGAGGCCGGAAATTCTTTGAGCATCTATTTGAAGCCATTGATACGATTAGTCAGTCACCGAATATTAAATTGAAGATGCATATTTTGTACTTGGATGCAAAAGACGCGAAGCTTGTCCAACGCTATAAGGAAACAAGGCGGTCACATCCACTTGCGAAAAACGGTCTTCCTTTAGAAGGAATTCGTTTAGAGCGTGAAATGCTTGAGGAAATGAAAGGCCATTCTCAGCAGATTATCGATACAACAGATTTAAAGCCGATTCAACTAAGAGAGAAGATCATTCAACGTTTTGCGTTAACGGAGCGTCATCCCTTTACGGTGAATATGGTGTCCTTTGGGTTTAAATATGGAATACCAATTGATGCTGACCTTGTATTTGATGTTCGTTTTCTACCTAATCCACATTATATTGACCATATGCGTCCAAAAACAGGGTTAGATGAAGAGGTATCTTCGTACGTGCTAAAATGGTCCGAAACACAGCAGTTTAATGAAAAACTTCAGGACTTATTAAACTTTATGCTCCCACAATATAAGCGTGAAGGTAAAAGTCAGGTTGTTATTGGAATTGGATGTACAGGAGGAAAGCATCGTTCTGTGACACTCGCTGAATACTTTGGTGAAACCTTTTCCGATGAGTATGTGATGCATGTAAGTCATCGTGATATCGAGAAGGGGAAGGAAAGGGTTACGTGAGGGATAAAAAGATTGTTGTTATTGGAGGAGGAACCGGTTTATCGGTTCTGTTAAGAGGTTTAAAAAATTTCCCTGTGTCAATTACGGCAATTGTAACAGTGGCTGATGACGGAGGTAGCTCAGGTAGACTTCGCAAAGAATTAGATATTCCACCACCTGGCGATGTACGTAATGTTCTTGTTGCTCTTGCGGAGGTTGAACCGTTAGTTGAAGAGTTATTTCAACATCGCTTCGAAAATGGAGAGGGGCTAACAGGGCATTCTTTAGGAAATTTATTGTTAGCTGGAATGACGTCGATAACAGGGGACTTTGCAAGAGGCATTACTGAACTAAGTAAGGTTTTAAATGTTCGAGGGAAAGTTCTTCCTTCAGCAAACTGTAGCATTGTGTTGCATGCTGAAATGGAAGATGGATCTTTTGTAAGTGGAGAGTCGAAAATTCCACTTGAGGAAAAGAAAATTCGTCGTGTGTTTTTAACACCTGAAACGATTCAGCCCTTGCAAGAAAGTTTACGAGAAATTCAAGAAGCTGATTTGATTGTTTTAGGACCGGGAAGTTTATATACAAGTGTGCTACCGAATTTACTGGTGCCTGGGATTTCTGAAGCGATTCGCAACTCTAAGGCAAAGAAGATTTATATCTGTAATGTAATGACCCAGCATGGGGAGACCGACTATTACACAGCTGCTGACCATTTAGAGGCGATTTATAGTCATTGTGGGGCGGGGTTAGTGGACTGTATCCTTGTTCATGGTTCAACCGTATCTACACAAGTAAAGCAACGATATGCAGAGGAACAAGCGCTTCCCGTTCTCGTTGATACGGATAGGTTGGTAAAGTTAGGGGTGGCAATCATCCGTGATCATTTTGTAATTGAACAGGATCATATGCTTCGTCATGATGCAATGAAAGTGTCTAAAGCACTGTTAAAGGCCGGAGAACTGGCGAAATAAAAAATAACTAGGTTACGTGGAGGGAAACCGAATTTGGTTTCTCTGTACGCTTGAACAAAAGGGGTGAGAGACCCGTGTCCTTTGCTGCTACGACTAAAAAGGAATTAACACAGATAGAGTACACTCTTTGCTGTGCAAAGGCTGAATTATCAGCACTTATACGTATGAATGGGTCACTTTCGCTTGGAAATCAACAGATTGGGTTGGATGTTACAACTGAAAACGCTGCCATTGCTAGGCGGATTTATACGCTTATCAAAAAGCTGTATCCGACAATGTATGTCGAACTTCTCGTTCGTAAAAAGATGCGTTTGAAAAAGAATAATGTATATCTCGTTCGGATATCACAAGAAGCTGAAATGTTACTTAGAGATCTTGGGATTTTGGGAGAAGGATACACCCTAACGCGAACGATCCCACGGGTTTTAATAGAAAAGACATGCTGCAAGCGTGCATACTTACGGGGGGCTTTTCTAGCTGGGGGTTCAATAAATCATCCGGAGACCTCTTCGTATCATCTTGAGATTTTTTCCCTTTATGAAGAACATAATACATCTTTGTGTGAATTAATGAACGAATTTCAATTAAAAGCAAAAACATTGGAACGTAAGAAGGGGTTCATCACGTATATAAAGGAGAGCGAAAAAATCACCGAGTTTTTGAATATCATTGGAGCGCATCAGGCACTGCTTTATTTTGAAGATGTTCGAATTATGAAGGACATGCGTAATTCGGTCAATCGTCTTGTAAATTGTGAGACGGCGAATTTAAATAAAACGGTAGGTGCTGCATTGAGACAGGTGGAAAACATTCGTCTCCTAGAGCGTGAGATAGGAATTTCCCAATTACCACCGAAGCTTAGAGAAGTTGCAGAGCTACGGATGAAACATCAGGATGTTAACCTAAAGGAACTTGGGGAAATGGTTGAAAGTGGAAAAGTTAGCAAATCAGGGATTAATCATCGCTTAAGAAAGATTGATGAAATCGCAGATAAGATTCGCTCAGGACTACCTTTTGAGCTAAGCTAGCAGTAAGACATTATGAAAGAGGGGGAAAAAACATGGTTGAAAAACAAGTAGAGGTTAAGTTAAAAACAGGATTACAAGCAAGACCTGCAGCCTTATTCGTACAGGAAGCAAATCGATTTTCATCGGAAGTATTTATTGAAAAAGGAAATAAACGTGTGAATGCTAAAAGTATTATGGGGCTCATGAGCTTAGCTATTTCTCAAGGCGCTGAAATTACACTGATCACAGACGGCAAAGACGAAAGTGACGCTCTAGAAGCGCTAGCTAACTTTATTGAAAAACAGTAACTTGACAATTAAATACCTACCTTTTAATAGAAAAAAACCTGGAGAATACATTCACCCAGGTTTTTTTGCTTTTATTTATGTTGCATTTGATGCAGAGATAATATCGTCGATAAGACCATATTCTTTTGCTCTTTCAGCTGTCATGAAGTTATCACGGTCTGTGTCGCGAGCAATGACTTCAATTGGTTGACCAGTGCGGTCAGCTAAAATCTTATTTAAGGTTTCGCGCATTTCGATAATACGGCGAGCATGAATTTCGATATCCGAAGCTTGACCTCGTGTACCACCAAGCGGTTGATGAATCATTACTTCACTATTTGGTAGTGCGTAACGCTTGCCTTTTTCACCAGCTGCAAGTAGGAAAGCCCCCATAGAAGCTGCCATACCGATACAAATTGTTGATACTTTCGGCTTAATAAAGTTCATTGTATCGTAAATCGCCATTCCAGCTGTAATCGAACCACCCGGACTATTAATGTATAAAGAGATATCCTTATCAGGGTCTTCGGCATTTAAGAAAAGTAGCTGTGCAACAATTGAATTGGCAACATTGTCATCGATGCCACTTCCTAGCATAACAATACGGTCTTTTAAAAGACGTGAGTAAATATCGTAAGCGCGTTCGCCTCGATTTGTTTGTTCAATAACTGTAGGGATTAAGTTCATGTGTAAATCCTCCTCATTTCGATTAATTAATAAACTAATAAAGTGTGCGCAAAAATTACTCACACGATAGGGCAATGATTTCATTGCTCCGAGACTGGTTAAAAAGGGTATGCTTTTTTAACGATCTCTGTTATGTACATCATACTCAAAAGGTCAAAGAAGGTCAAATAATAAACCTTCCTAAGAAGATGCTGCTTATAAGTATAAAACAACTTCTCTCTATATACTATTCACGATTGAGTGTTCTAAACCCTTCTTCCATCATATCCGTTTTTTTACTAAGTCAAACTTAAGAGTTATGACTAATGACCAATTGCTTAGTGAATTCACTTTTAAGAAAGGTAACTGTGTCATAAATTTCGAGAACCATGCTATGATGAGAGTGGGAAATGCAGAAAATGGTCCGATAGAGGCTTTGAGCAATTAACCAACCGAATATATAGTAAGTACAGAGTAAATACTTAGTAGTTAGAGAGTGAATGGAATTAACCACTCTCTTACGATATAATTGAAAGTCTTATGAATAGGAGTGGAAACTTAAATGGTCAATCTTAAATTTTTTTCGAAAACACAATGCCCATTATGTGATAAAGGTCTAAAGATAGTTCAGGAATTACAAAAAGAATTTTCTTTTCAAATTGATGTGATTGATATTTATGAAGATGATGAATTATTAGAAAAATACCAAGTAATGATACCAGTTGTAACGATAAATGATCAGGAAATTGATTTTGGTCAGCTCTCAAAGGAAACAATGAGAAAGGGCTTACAAGATAAAATTGGGTAATTTTATCTTGTGATTCGGTCACTTCCTTGTTAAAATAAAAAAGGAGATAAGGTTTTGGTCTTTTTTTTACACCTAGTCGGGACAAAAAATGTCTATGCGGGACATATAAAGTCCCCTATATTAGTTAAGGAGTTTTCTCTCTATGCGGGTATTATTAGACATTCAACAAAAGTTATTACCTGATGTTTTAGATGTGATGGTCAAACGCTATCGAATTCTTCAGAATATTCGGGTGATGCAACCGATTGGGAGACGAAGTTTATCTTCTAACATTCAGCTCTCTGAGCGAGTGTTGCGTAGTGAAGTTAATTTTCTAAAAGAACAAGGGCTTGTGCTTTTCGCAAGTGCTGGAATGAGTATTACGGACGATGGTGAAGTACTGCTCATTCAATTAGAGGATATGATGAAGGAATTGCTTGGTTTACGTTCTCTTGAAACGGAGCTTGAAGAAAAGCTTGGAGTAAAGAAAGCATTAGTTGTATCAGGCGATAGTGACATTGATAGTTGGGTCAAGCATGAGATGGGACGCGCATGTATAAGCGAGCTGAAGGAAAAACTATCAGCAAAAGATATTATTGCCGTTACCGGTGGCACGACAATTGCAGCGATAGCTGAAATGATGACACCGGATCCGAAGACGAAGGATGTAATCTTCGTTCCCGCAAGAGGCGGACTAGGAGAGCAGGTTGAAAATCAGTCGAACACAATCAGTGCTCAATTTGCTAGTCGATCGGGTGCACAATATCGAATGCTCCATGTGCCCGACCAATTAAGTGAAGATACGTATTCTTCTCTTGTATTAGAACCATCTTTAAAGGATATTCTAAAATTGATTAAATCCGCTCGAATTGTTATTCATGGAATTGGTGACGCCAAAACGATGGCCGTGCGTCGAGGATCTTCTGAAGTGTTTATGGAAAAGCTTGAACGTGAGTCGGCTGTTGCTGAAGCACTCGGGTATTATTTCAACCGTGACGGAGAAGTTATTCATAAGCAAAGAACGATTGGGCTTCAGCTAGATGAACTTGAGCTAAATAAGATTGTTGTTTCTGTGGCGGGTGGTTATTCAAAAGCCGAGGCAATTTTTGCTTATTTAAAGTATCGACCGAGTGATGTATTAATTACAGACGAAGCAGCTGCAAAAAAGCTACTTCAATTAAATTGAGATAAAAGGGTTTGCGCCCTTTTTGATATATTACATTCATTATTAGGAGGAATTTGTATTATGGCAACGAAAATAGGTATTAATGGTTTTGGAAGAATAGGACGTAATGTATTCCGCGCAGCACTTAAGAACCCTAACGTTGAGGTAGTAGCAATCAATGATTTAACAGATGCTAACATGCTTGCTCACCTTTTAAAGTATGATACTGTTCATGGCAATCTTGATATCAACATCGAAGTGAAAGATAACGCATTAGTTGTTGATGGTAAGGAAATCAATGTATCAGCAGAGCGCAACCCGGCTGACCTAGCTTGGGGAGATCGTGGAGTAGAAGTAGTTGTTGAATCAACTGGTTTCTTCACAAAGCGTGCAGACGCTGCGAAACACATCGAAGCTGGAGCGAAGAAAGTTATTATTTCTGCACCTGCATCTGATGAAGATATCACAATTGTTATGGGTGTTAATGAAGATAAGTATGATGCTGCTAGTCATCAAGTTATCTCAAATGCTTCATGTACAACAAACTGTTTAGCTCCATTTGCGAAAGTTCTTAACGACAAGTTTGGTCTTAAGCGCGGTATGATGACAACTGTTCACTCATACACAAATGATCAACAAATTCTTGACCTTCCACACAAAGATTACCGTCGTGCTCGTGCGGCAGCTGAGAACATCATTCCTACAACGACTGGTGCAGCAAAAGCAGTTGCTCTTGTATTGCCTGAGCTTAAGGGTAAATTAAATGGTGGAGCGCTTCGTGTTCCAACACCAAACGTATCTTTAGTTGACTTAGTTGCTGAGCTTGATAAAGACGTAACAGCTGAAGATGTAAATAATGTATTAAAAGAAGCATCAGAAGGTCCACTTAAGGGAATCCTTGGCTACAGTGAAGATCCTTTAGTTTCTAGTGACTATAACGGTAACCCTTCTTCTTCAACAATTGATGCTCTTTCTACAATGGTTATGGAAGGCAACATGGTTAAAGTTATTTCTTGGTATGATAATGAGTCTGGTTACTCTCACCGAGTAGTTGATCTTGTTGAATACATCGCTAAGCAAGGACTATAATCAAAGATAGGTGGAGTGAGGAGGATGACAAGGTCTGACTCCTTTTTCCGCTGTCATTAAAAAATATTGAGGGGGCCAATTTGATGAACAAACTAACGATCCATGACCTTGAATTACAAGGAAAGAAAGTGTTCTGCCGTGTTGATTTTAACGTTCCGATGAAGGACGGAAACATTACGGATGATACTAGAATCCGTGCTGCCATCCCAACGATAAAATTATTAATCGAAAAGGGTGCACGTGTTATTCTTGCTAGCCATCTTGGACGTCCAAAGGGTGAAACGGTCGAAGAGCTTCGTCTAACACCGATTGTTGCACGCCTTAGTGAATTACTTGGCAAAGCTGTAAAAAAGGTTGATGAAGCACATGGTCCAGTTGCCCAAGAAGCAGCAAGTGGTTTGGCTGATGGCGAAGTATTACTGCTTGAAAACGTTCGTTTCTATGCGGGTGAAGAAAAGAACGATCCAGAACTTGCAAAAGCGTTCGCTGCGCTTGCTGATGTTTACGTAAACGACGCATTTGGCGCCGCTCATCGTGCACATGCTTCAACAGAAGGAATTGCACATCTTCTTCCAGCAGCAGCAGGTCTTTTAATGGAGAAAGAATTAGACGTTCTTGGTAAAGCTCTTTCAAATCCAGAACGACCATTTACGGCAATCATCGGTGGGGCAAAAGTAAAGGATAAGATCGGTGTTATTGATAACTTACTTGATAATGTTGATAACTTAATCATCGGTGGTGGATTAGCGTATACATTTGTCAAGGCGTTAGGTCATGAAGTTGGTCTTTCACTTCTAGAAGAAGATAAAATTGAGCTTGCTAAAACCTTTATGGAAAAAGCAAAGAAAAATGGTGTCAATTTCTATATGCCTCAAGATGTCATTATCTCTGATGATTTCTCAGAAGATGCTAATACTCAAGTGGTTAATATTGATTCAATTCCGTCTGATTGGGAAGCGCTTGATATCGGACCGAAGACACGTGATACATATCGTAAAGTGGTTGCTGAATCCAAGCTTGTTATATGGAACGGACCGATGGGCGTATTTGAATTAAACAAGTTTGCTGAAGGAACAAAAGCGGTAGCGAATGCTCTTGCAGAAAACAAAGATACGTACTCAGTTATCGGTGGTGGAGATTCAGCTGCAGCAGTTGAAAAGTTCGGTTTAGCGGAACAAATGAGCCACATCTCAACAGGCGGCGGTGCCTCACTTGAGTTCATGGAAGGCAAAGTCCTTCCAGGCGTGGACGCGTTAACAGACAAGTAACCAAAAAGGCGCATTTCCTTTTTGGTTACTTGGAACAATGAGTGAAGCCGCTGTAAGGTTTTAAGCAAGATGAGCGGGTTTCTCATCTTGCGCACAGCGAGTGGAACCATTTAAAAAGGAAGGCGCATTTCCTTTTTGGTTACTTGGAACAATGAGTGAAGCCGCTGTAAGGTTCTAAGCAAGATGAGCGGGTTACTCATCTTGCGCACAGCGAGCGGAACCATTTAAAAAGGAAAAAGGCGCATTTCCTTTTTGGTTACTTTTAGAAACATATTAACAGGGAGGATGATGAACATGAGAAAACCTATTATTGCAGGTAACTGGAAAATGAACAAAACACTAGGGGAAGCAAAGCAATTTGTTGAGGAAGTAAAGTCTCAAGTCCCAGCAAATAGTGAAGTTGATGCAGTTGTATGTTCGCCGGCATTATTTCTTGAAAGCTTAGTAAGCATTTCAAAGGGTACAGATTTAAAAGTAGGTGCTCAAAATGTACACTTTGAAGAAAACGGTGCGTTCACAGGTGAAATCAGCCCTGTTGCATTAGCTGATATGAATGTTGATTATGTAATTATTGGTCATTCAGAGCGTCGTGAACTATTTGCGGAAACGGATGAAACAGTTAATAAAAAAGTTCATGCTGCATTTAAGCACTCTCTTGTTCCAATTATGTGTTGCGGTGAAACAGACGCAGAACGTGAAGCAGGAAAAACGAATGAGATTGTAAAAGGACAAGTTGAAAAAGGTCTAGCTGGTTTAACAGCAGACCAAGTAAAGCAAACTGTGATTGCGTATGAGCCTATTTGGGCAATCGGTACGGGTAAATCATCTTCTGCTACTGATGCAAACGAAGTATGCGCATATATCCGTAAAGTGGTTGCTGAATCATTCTCTACGGATGCAGCTGAAGCGGTACGTATTCAGTATGGTGGTAGCGTGAAGCCTGCTAACATTGCAGAATATATGGCACAAACAGATATCGACGGGGCATTAGTAGGTGGTGCTAGTTTAGAAACTAGCTCATTCTTAGGTCTTTTGGAGGCAGGAAAATGAGTAAGAAACCAGTCGCGCTCATTATTTTAGACGGATTCGCGTTAAGGGATGAAGTCAAAGGGAATGCGGTTGTTCAGGCAAATAAGCCGAATTTTGACCGTTTTTGGAACCAATATCCGCATGCTAGTTTAGAAGCAGCGGGCGAAGCAGTAGGGTTACCTGTTGGTCAAATGGGGAACTCTGAAGTGGGGCACTTGAATATTGGTGCGGGTCGTGTTGTGTATCAAAGCTTAACACGTGTGAATCTTTCAATCCGTGAAGGTGATTTTTTCGAAAATGAAACATTTCACGCGGCAATGACCCATGTTAAAGAAAAGAAAAGTGCTTTACATGTTTATGGTCTTCTTTCTGATGGGGGAATTCATAGCCACATTCAACATCTTTTTGCTTTGCTAGAACTTGCTAAGCGTGAAGGAGTTGAGAAGGTCTATGTGCATGGTTTTCTTGATGGTCGTGACGTTGGGCCCACCTCAGCAGAAAGTTATATTAAGTTGCTTGAGGCGAAGCTTGAAGAGCTTGGTAACGCAAAGCTTGCTTCAGTCCATGGTCGCTATTATGCGATGGATCGAGATAAGCGTTGGGACCGTGTTGAAAAGTCTTACCGTGCGATGGTGTATGGCGATGGACCGATGTATACGTCTGCCCTTGAAGTATTGGAAGACAACTACAAAAACGGCATTCATGACGAGTTTGTGATTCCATCTGTTATCACAGAAAATCACAAGCCAGTGGGGACAATTAAAGATGATGACGCGGTGATTTTCTTTAACTTCCGTCCGGACCGTGCGATTCAAATGTCGCAAGTGTTTACCAATGAAGACTTCCGTGGGTTTGACCGTGGTGAAAGTCATCCAAGACGCCTTCATTATGTATGCTTAACGCATTTCAGTGAAACGGTCGATGGATTTGTTGCATTCAAACCAACAAATCTTGATAATACGCTAGGAGAAGTTCTTTCTCAGCAGAACTATAAGCAGCTTCGTATTGCGGAAACGGAAAAATATCCGCATGTGACGTTCTTCTTTAGTGGTGGCCGTGAAGAACCATTCCCTGGTGAGGAGCGAATTTTAATTGATTCACCAAAAGTGGCAACATATGACTTACAGCCTGAAATGAGTGCTTATGAAGTAACGGACGCGTTGCTCGCAGACATTGAAGCTGATAAGCATGATGCGATAATCCTTAATTTTGCTAATCCTGATATGGTTGGTCATTCAGGTATGCTTGAACCAACAATTAAGGCAATAGAAGTCGTAGATGAGTGTTTAGGAAAAGTGGTTGATGCGATTATCGCTAAAGGTGGAGCAGCTGTCATTACAGCTGACCATGGTAACGCGGATGAGGTTATCACGATGGAAGATCAACCGATGACGGCTCATACGACAAACCGAGTACCGGTGATTGTAACAACGGAGAATGCAACGCTTCGTCAAGATGGCATTTTAGCTGACCTTGCACCGACAGTTCTTTCTTTACTCGGTGGGAAGCAACCAGAGGAAATGACAGGTAAGACCTTAATTAAATCTTAATGATTTCTTAGTAGAAATTGGTTTATACTTAATAAGTGAAAAAATAAAAATTTTGAAGTGGAGTGACATAAAAATGACAATGATTACTGACATTTATGCACGCGAAGTTCTTGACTCTCGTGGAAATCCTACAGTTGAAGTAGAAGTTTATCTTGAGTCGGGTGCAATGGGTCGCGCATTAGTACCAAGTGGGGCTTCAACTGGTGAATATGAAGCAGTTGAATTACGTGATGGCGGCGAGCGCTACATGGGTAAAGGTGTTCTTAAAGCAGTTGAGAACGTAAATGAAATCATTGCTCCTGAACTAATTGGTTTCGATGCTCTTGACCAACTTGGAATTGACCAATTAATGATCGAGCTTGATGGTACAAGCAATAAAGGAAAGCTAGGCGCGAACGCAATTCTTGGTGTATCTATGGCTGTAGCACATTCGGCTGCTGACGCTCTTGGTATTCCTTTATATGTTTACCTTGGTGGTTTCAGTGCGAAGCAACTTCCAGTACCAATGATGAACATCATCAATGGTGGTGAGCATGCAGATAACAACGTAGATATTCAAGAATTCATGGTTATGCCAGTCGGTGCTGAAAACTTCCGCGAAGCTCTTCGTATGGGAGCAGAAATTTTCCATAACCTTAAATCAGTTCTTAAGTCAAAAGGTTACAATACTGCTGTAGGTGATGAGGGTGGTTTTGCTCCTAACCTTTCTTCAAATGAAGAAGCACTTACGACAATCATTGAAGCTATTGAAAAAGCTGGCTACAAGCCTGGGGAAGAAGTTATGCTTGCAATGGACGTAGCCGCTTCTGAAATCTACAATAAAGAAGATGGCAAATACCACTTATCTGGTGAAGGCAAGAGCCTTACTTCTGAAGAAATGGTTTCTTTCTACGAAGATCTTGTTTCTAAGTACCCAATCATCTCAATTGAAGATGGTTTAGACGAAAATGACTGGGATGGCTTTAAGCTATTAACTGAAAAGCTTGGCGGTAAAGTCCAGCTTGTTGGGGATGACTTGTTTGTAACAAATACAGAGAAGCTTTCCGAAGGTATTGAAAAAGGAATTGGTAACTCAATCCTTATTAAAGTTAACCAAATTGGTACATTAACTGAAACATTTGAAGCTATTGAGATGGCGAAGCGAGCGGGTTACACAGCTGTTATCTCTCACCGTTCTGGTGAAACAGAAGATGCAACAATCGCTGACATCGCAGTTGCAACAAATGCTGGTCAAATCAAAACAGGTGCTCCTTCACGTACAGATCGTGTTGCGAAGTACAACCAACTTCTTCGCATCGAAGACGAGCTAGCTAACGTTGCCCAATATGGTGGCCGTGCAGCATTTTATAACTTGAAGAAGTAATGAATGATTTAGAGTCTCACACTGTTGTGTGGGGCTCTTTTTAATGGAGCTGTTGAAATGGTGGAGTAGTTACTGAAAGAAAGAAGTAACCAACCTGCTTCATTCAGTTTAAAATTAACGATAAAAACCTTATTGCCCTAAAAAACAGATTTGTGGTAAAATGATAGTAGCGCATATTGTGCTTGGAGGTGTAGAAAAGTTGCAAACGTTAGCATTTGTCTTACTTATTATCGTTTCTATTGGTTTAATTGCAGTAGTTCTTTTGCAATCTGGTCGTAGTGCAGGATTATCTGGTGCGATTTCAGGTGGAGCGGAACAATTAATGGGAAAGCAAAAAGCACGAGGCATCGACGCTGTACTTGGTAAAGCGACCGTTGTACTTGCTGTCTTATTCTTCGTATTAACGATTACTGTCGCATACTTCATGTAACAACCAAGCAGTGGGTCTCTACCTACTGCTTTTTGATTTATAGGCGACAACTCGTTGGCGCCGACAGCCGACCGGAGAGAGGCTCAAGGTTTTGGTTTAAGGTTTTATAGGCGACAACTCGTTGGCGCCGACAGCCAAGCGCAGAGAGGCTAGAGGTTTGAAGGTTTTATAGGCGACAACTCGTTGGCGCCGGCAGCCGAATGAAAAAAGCTTCAATCATTGAAGGCTGTTTTCAGAAGATTTCGGGTACAATGTAGGAAGATAGGTTTTTAAAAAGGGTGAAGCGAGATGATCGGTTGTCTGTGTTTGCATGGATTTACAGGAGAACCTTGGGAGGTAGAGCCCGTTGCAACCTATTTTTTAAATCAAAAAAAGTGGCTCGTCTATACTCCGACATTACCAGGGCATGGCCCAGGTGGAAGCTTGAAGGATGTGACTTATCATCAATGGGTTCATGTTGCAGAAGTTGCGATGAAAGAATTGTTGAAACGTTGTGAAAAGGTATATGTAATAGGATTTTCGATGGGAGGTATGCTAGCGTGCTATATTGCGGCTAAGTACCCTGTCGAAAAGTTAGTTCTTCTTAGCGCAGCGGCTTATTATTTTAATCCAACTCAACTCTTACAAGAATTAAAGGATATCGTTAGGAAACGTTTCCGCAGAGAGCTGCAGCAAGATAAGGATTATCAAATGTATCGGAAAAAAATTATCGAAACACCGATGAAGGCTGTCTTTCAATTTATGCAAGCGGTGAGACGAATTAGACCGTGCGTGCGGCAAGTTTCGTCACCAACTCTCATTATACAAGGTGAGGTAGATGGAATTGTACCGAGAAAGAGTGCACAATACTTGTTTGAGACGATTGCCTCATCAAAAAAGAAGATGGTATTAATGAAACATTCACACCATATGATTTGCCACGGTTTCGAGAAGGAACAGCTGATTACGGAGATTGATGCCTTCTTAAGCTACGGAGTGGAAGAAAGGATAGAGAGATAATGAAATTGGTGGAACCTAAACCATTTACATTTGAAGGAGGCAAACGTGCGGTTCTTCTTCTTCATGGATTTACGGGAACGACAGCCGATGTTCGTATGATTGGTCGATTTTTACAAAAGCAAGGGTATACTTGTCATGCCCCACTTTATAAAGGCCACGGCGTTCCTCCTGAAAGGCTTGTACATACTGGACCAGAGGATTGGTGGAAGGACGTTGAGTCGGGTTATCAATTTTTAAAGGATCAAGGGCATGAAGAAATTGCAGTTTGCGGGTTATCGCTGGGAGGGGTATTCTCCTTAAAAATCGGTTACACTTTACCTATAAAGGGTATGGTTCCAATGTGCGCCCCGATGAGATCCAAAACAGAGGACGCGATGTACAAAGGTATTCTTGCGTATGCAAGGGAATATAAAAAGCGTGAGCAAAAATCAGCCGAACAAATTGAAGAAGAAATGAACGCATTCCAAGAGACGCCGATGGCAACACTTCAGGCGCTAGGACAACTAATTGAGGATGTGAAAGAACATTTAGACCATATTTATTCACCTGTCTTTATTGTCCAAGCTCGACATGACCAGATGATAGATGTTAACAGTGCAAGTACCATTCATGATCGCGTAGAGTCCGACGAGAAGACGTTAAAATGGTATGAGGAATCAACTCATGTCATTACATTAGATAAAGAAAAAGAACAGCTTCATGAGGACATTTATCAATTTTTAGAAACACTTGATTGGTCTGATAAATAGAGGCTGTTGAAACGAAAGGAGTCGATACCATGAATGAAAAACAAATTGAGCAGCTATTAACGTATTTTCGTAAGGAAGCGGACAAACCTCTTTCTGTCTCTGAAATAGAAGAAGCGTTTAAAGTTGATGGCAGTGATGAATTTAAAGAGCTTATCAAATCATTAAACGAATTAGAAAATAGAGGGCTAATTGTTCGAACAAGGAGTGATCGATACGGCGTTCCGGAGAAAATGAATTTAATTCGCGGTCGCGTTCAAGGACATGCAAAGGGATTCGCTTTTATCATTCCTGAGGATGAGGGTCAAAAGGATGTATATGTCTCCCATGCTGATTTGGAAAGTGCAATGAACCGAGATACAGTTCTCGTCCGCATTAACCAACAATCGTCGGGTTCTCGTCCTGAAGGTAAGGTCATTCGCATCATTGAGCGTGGGGTTCAAGAGGTCGTTGGGACGTATATTGACCAGGAATCTTATGGGTATGTTATGGCAGATGATAAACGAATCGCCAATGAAATATTTATTCCGAAAAACGCAGACCATGGTGTCGTGGATGGACATAAGGTTGTTGTAAAGATTGTAAAGTACCCTGAAGGACGAATGAGTGCTGAAGGGGAAATTATCAAAGTTCTAGGACACAAAAATGACCCAGGTATGGACATTTTATCGATTATTTATAAGCATGGTATACCATTGGCATTTCCTGATGAAGTCCTTGATCAAGCAAATTCCGTTGGTGACACCATCGACCCTAAAGAATTAGAAAACCGTCGTGATCTTCGTGATGAAACGATTGTTACAATTGATGGGGCAGATGCTAAGGATCTTGATGACGCGGTTCATGTAAAACGTCTAGATAATGGAAACTATCTTTTAGGGGTTCATATTGCGGATGTTAGTTATTATGTAACAGAGGGTTCTCCTATTGATAAGGAAGCTTCTGAACGAGCAACAAGTGTATATTTAGTGGATCGAGTCATTCCTATGATTCCTCATCGCTTATCTAACGGGATTTGTTCTTTAAATCCGAAAGTAGATCGCTTAACGCTTTCTTGTGAAATGGAAATTGATCCACAGGGACAAGTTGTTAACCATGATATTTTCCAAAGTGTGATTAAAACGACTGAGCGAATGACATATCACGATGTAAACAAAATCCTTGTTGATAAAGACGAAGAAGTACGTTCCTCTTATCAAGGTCTTCTTCCATTTTTTGAGCAGATGGAGGAATTAGCTGCAATTCTTCGTAAAAAGCGTTTTGACCGTGGAGCAATTGATTTTGATTTTAAAGAGGCAAAAGTTCTTGTGGATGAAGAAGGAAAGCCGACAGATGTGGTTTTACGTACTCGTTCTGTTGCTGAGAAACTAATTGAGGAATTTATGTTAGCAGCAAATGAAACAATTGCAGAACATTTCCATTGGTTGAAGCTTCCCTTTGTTTACCGAATCCATGAAGATCCGGATGCTGAGAAACTAACGAAGTTTCTTGAGTTTATTACAAACTTTGGTTATGTTGTGCGTGGAAGCGCGAATACTCTCCATCCTCGAGCGCTGCAGAAACTACTTGATGAAGTGCGCGGAGAGCCTGAAGAGACGGTCATCAGTACGGTAATGCTTCGTTCGATGAAGCAAGCAAAGTATGACACAAATAGCGTTGGTCACTTCGGTTTATCAACTGAGTTCTATACGCATTTTACATCACCAATCCGTCGTTATCCGGATTTACTCGTTCACCGTTTGATACGCACCTATCTAATTAAAGGGAATGTCGATGAGCAATCTCAAGAACATTGGCGTGAAAAGCTTCCAGGTTTAACGCAGCACTCTTCTGAGATGGAGCGTCGTGCTGTCGAGGCAGAGCGGGATACTGATAGTGTAAAGAAAGCTCAGTATATGGAAGATAAAATTGGTGAAACCTTTGCGGGTATGATTAGCGGTGTCACTAACTTTGGTCTCTTTGTTGAACTTGAGAACACAATTGAAGGACTCGTTCATGTTAGTTATTTAACCGATGATTATTACCATTATGATGAAAAGCAGTACGCGATGATCGGTGAACGAACAGGACATGTGTTCCGAATCGGTGATGAAATAGAGGTACGTGTTGTTAGTGTGAACGTCGAAGAATCTTCAATTGATTTCGAGATTGTCGGGATGAAAGCACGTCAACCAAGAGAACGTAAAAGCCGTCCGACTGTGATTGCAGGTGGAAAACGAAAACCAAGAACAGGCGCACCTGCGGCGGCTGGTAGAACTGCTGGTCAAGACGAAAAAGGACCAAGCAAAGGACGCCACAAAAAAAAGAAAAAACCATTTTACGAAAACGCCCCAAGCGCAAAACGGAAAAAGGGACGTAAAAAGAAGAAATAACTTAAACGACTGCCGGGGGCAGTCGTTTTTTATAGGTGACAACTCGTTGGCACCGGCAGCCGAGCAGAGGGAGGCTAGGTTTAAGGTTTAAGGTTTAAGATTTAAGATTTAAGGTCTAAGGTTTATAGGCGACAACTCGTTGGCGTCGGCAGAGACCTTCAAAGATATAAACAGTATAAAAAATCATGTCAGGATAGTTGACACCAATTAACAAGAGCTTCCCCCCTTTTGGTATTCTAAAAAAGATTCAGGTTTTAAAGAGACAGATTCCCTTACCTAAATCTATATTACAAATACTACTTTGGGGTGGAAGATATGGTAAACGATAGTAGGGTAAGTAAACGAATTTTGATATTAACAACAATTGCAATGGCTGTTGCGTTTACAGCTTGGACTTCGTTGTCTCCATTAATTAATCATTACGAGGCGATGTATAATCTTACGTCGACTCAGAAAAGTGTTCTTGTAGCACTTCCTGTATTACTAGGTTCAATTTTACGAATTCCTATAGGGATTTTGACGGATCGCTTTGGGGGACGAAGAGTGTTTAGTGTGTTATTACTTGTATCCATAATCCCTCTTGTCGGAATTAGTTTTGCAAACTCATATGAGTCTCTGCTTCTATGGGCTTTGTTACTCGGGATCCCTGGTACCTCATTTGCGGTTTCAGTTACTTTTGTTTCGAAATGGACGGTAAAGGAGAAGCAAGGAACAGCGCTTGGGATTAATGCGACAGGAAATATTGGTACGGCTGTTGCTGGATTCTTACTGCCGACGCTTGCTGTATTATTAAGCATTCAAACAACGTTTCTTGTTCTAATTGTGCCTCTGCTACTTATGGCGATTTTAATTTGGTTTTTCACACCAGATTCGCGTGAGCCAGGTGAAAAAAAGAGTTTATTCTCAGCATTGTCCATTCTTAAGTTCAAGAATAGTTGGATACTCTCTCTCTTTTACTTTGTCACATTCGGTTCGTTTGTCGCTTTTGGAATTTATTTACCTACTCTATTAATGGATTTATTTGATTTAAGTGCAGTTGACGCGGGGTTTAGAAGTGCTGGATTCGTTGTATTAGCAACGCTAATCCGACCACTTGGCGGTTATTTAGGTGACAAGATCGGTGCGGGCAAAGTGCTAACATATGTATTTATTGTTATTGCTTTTGGTGGTTTTACCATCGGCTTTGGTATGCACAGTATGCTCATCATGACCGTCGCTTGTTTGTCTGTGGCACTAGCATCGGGAATTGGAAACGGTGCGGTTTTCAAGTTTGTACCACAATTATTTCCTGTGAATACAGGTGCTGTAACAGGTGTTGTGGGGGCAGCTGGAGGGCTTGGCGGATTCTTTCCACCGATTTTTTTGGGAATGATTAAGGATGTAGCAGGTACGTACATGCTAGGCTTTTTGCTTCTATCCTTGCTTGCTGTAGTCTGTTTATTTGTTAATAGACGCCAATTCGATCAGCCGGATCCAGTCAGAGTGAGAAGACGTCAACTTGATCTAAATTGACGCTCTGCTTCTTTATTTGCTATGATGAGTGAATGAGAACAATACAAGAGGGTGTTGGACATGGCTGGAACAGGTAAAGTAATTGCTCAGAATAAAAAAGCAGGACATGACTTTTTTATAGAAGAAACGTACGAAGCAGGTATGGTGTTAACAGGTACTGAAATCAAATCGATGCGACTAGGGAGAATGAATTTAAAAGATTCATTTGCAAGAATATCGAATGGTGAAATGTATCTTCATAATGCTCATATTAGTGAATATGACCAAGGGAATCGCTACAATCACGAGCCAACTCGTGCAAGAAAGCTGCTCATGCATAAAAAGCAAATCAACCAATTAATTGGGCAGACGCAACAGCAAGGCTATACGCTTGTTCCGTTAAAGGTTTATATTAAGAATGGATTTGCAAAGGTCCTAATTGGACTCGGGAAAGGGAAAAGAACCTTTGATAAACGAGAAACCTTAAAGCGTAAGGATGCAAAACGTGATATTGACCGTGCATTGAGAGAACGCCAAAAAGGCTAAATCAACCAGTTGCATCTGTTACCCAGTATGCTATAATAAGAAGTCCAGAGCGAAATAAATCTGGTTCTTCACTTTAACAAGGAGAGACTGCTGTGCAGCTTTTTCTTTGTAAATACGGGGACGTTTTGGATTCGACAGGGATAGGTCGTGCTTACGTCGCGAGTCGAGGGGGTCGGCCTCGTTAAAACGCCAACGCCTATAACTGGCAAAACTAACAATTCTTTCGCAGTAGCAGCTTAATAGCGCTTTGCGGTTCCACCCTCCATCGCCCATGTGGTAGGGACTGGGACTCACTCTAAGTGGGCTACGCCGGTTACTCTCCGTCTGAGGGTGAAGGAAGAGACTAATCAGACTAGCCTCATCGAAGCCTGTCGCTGGGCTGATGTGATGGCGAAATGCTAATACAGTGACTACACTCGTAGAAGCGTAAGTGTCGTTGTTTCTGGACGTGGGTTCGATTCCCACCGTCTCCACCATACATACTGTTTGGTGGTAGATAGATTTGTGTGTGACTTCAACCATATATTTTCGTAAAACGAAAGCTTATGCTTGAAACTTACTTTGATTTAGTATTTAAAATAACTTAGAACTTAATTATTGAAATGGAGTAATGCACACAAGTTATTGTGTGCATTTTTATTTTGCTTATTTTATATCTTTCTTAAGAGTAATAACCTTAGTACACTAATTAGAAAGCATTTTATTTAATATGAGAAAAGTGATTTGGAATTTTTCACTTCTTTCTTACGAACCTATAATTAAATAAATCGTTCATATTACTAAATTATCATTACTTTTCATCCTGATATTAAGTTAAAGGTGGATAATTGTTAAAGACGAAAAACGAAAGATTAACAGATTATTTACTGAACAGTAGACCCATACTGCGCAACAAACAAGCTAGATCATTGAGTTAAAGTTCATGTGATTTTTTGGTATTTCATTTTAAGTTGTTTGAGATTAATCGGAGTAAACCGTATCATAAATAGAGGAAAAAAATTATGTAAATAAGGTGGGGTTTTGTAGTCGAAAGAGGTGGTGTGTGAATAAGTAGCTTATTGTCCGTTTCACGATACATCATGTTGATAAGAATAAATGTCTTAGAGATGTTGATCTCTGTAAAACCAAAGTCGAGTTTGATTTATCAATCTTTCGGGAACCACCGTCGGATTGTTTGATTGTTATCTTATTTATTAAAAGCTGAAAGAGTTGCTCTTTCTTTATATTAAAAATAAAGCACGTCAAAACGGCGTGCTTCATCTTTGCAACTTACATTGCCTCAATGCTTCTTTCAATATGGTTGATTTCTTCATCCGGTAAACCATTTTTTTACAATTGTTTATCGACTTCATGAACGGAAACAGACCAGGCAATACCTGAAATCTAGTAATAAATTTTTTATAAAATAAGGTGGATGTTTAAATAAAAGAGAGATATTTTATATTTTAATCAAATAAAGGTTCCATCATCAACATTTATTTTTAGAGTTAACTTTATTATTCATAATCCTCTATTTTCCACTCAGCTTTCCAATCTAAATAAACCATTTCTCCATCAAATCTTAACGGAAGCCATACGTAATCTGATAATGAGGTATTAACCTTCCATTCTTTGATAAAGTCATCTGAAAAACTATGTTCTTCATCTGGATCAAACATTGCTTTAAAAATATCTGCAGTTTTTTGGTACTGTTCTCCAGATTGGTAATCATCCCCTGCAATCTGTGGTAGATGTGGAATCCATCTATCAGCTAATGCAATATATAAATCCTTTTTAAAAGGGTGTTTAAAAACAGATGATATTTGTGAATTAAAAGAAGTATGTGAGGAATCACCAATATGTGGATTCCCTAAAACATTAAAAGGACCATGATATGTTCTAGCGCATGCTACTTCTGTTGGGTTTGGATGGTAATGTGTCGTACCTGATGTCAACAAGTAATGTAAGCCCTTTCTACTAAAGTATGCAGGAGCTTCACGCACAAAGGGAGGTGCAATATTTGGAAAATGAGTTGAGTAATAGCCTGTTACATCGGTATAATCATCCGTTAAATCTGCACAAATTAACTCACTGTGAACTCTCTCGAAGTAATAATAGGCTTTTCCATCCTCAGCTGCAACTAAGTCAAAATCACCGGCACTCATATCTAAAGGTCTGAATCCTTCCTTTAAAATTTCGTAAGGACCTAATATGTGGTCAGATATGAGTATTGTTGCATCTTGTGTGTGATCTTTTCTCATAATCTTCAGCCAGCAAACAAACTTTTGAGTCTTTTCGTTAAATATAATATGTGGTCTGTCCATATTCTGGGTTGGGTGTAGTGAAGAAGATACATCTTCTTCATTAGGAGGGATTATGATACCTTTATCTTCCCAATTATATAAATCTTTTGAGGAATAGCATCTAACTCCCCAATGCCAGATGTTATTTTCAGGTTTTGTCTTTTCTTTATTCTCACCGTACCAATAAAAAGTATCTCCTACCGTAATAATAGATCCAGCATGCGCTTGAATGCGCTTTCCATCGGTATCTAGCCAATCTTGACCAGGCCTTATTGAATTATACTTCATTCTATACTCTCTCCTTTATAAACCTAATCATTTTATAATTACCTTAAACTTACATAATCCTTTTTATTTAGATAGCTAAACTGATGTAATTAAAAGATATGATATTACAAAGCATATCAATCTTTTAGTTAAATAATTTTAGCAAAAATAGTGTACTATCTTTTGAAAGTACCTAACTGTTTTGTAGCTAGTCAGAATACATCCGTCATGGTACACTTTTTTTAGGTTTTAGCACATGAAAGGAGTGTTATGGTGGGCGGGAAGATTAGAACCAAACTTTTTTTCATCTTTTTGTTTATTTCTATTATTCCAATTTCTGTAGTTACAATAATTTCCTATAATGTTTATACAAATTTAGTTGGAAAACAAGTTTCACTTGTTGCTACTAATACTATTGACAATAGTTATGAACATATTAATAAAGTATTTCAAAATATTAATGAGATTACTCTCACATTCCAAAGTTATACAACTCGTCCGGGCAATTTTACCGTTGCACATGAGGTGAAGCAGTTAATTAATAATCCTAATCCTGATCAATATGATTTTTTTTCTGCACGTTCTAATATGCTTTTCTTCTTTTATAACCTGGTGCTCGGAAATGAATATATAAAAGGAATCTACTTTTTTCTTCCTGATGGAAAATCAATTAGTTATGGAATTGGTACTGATTTAGTTAACGATTACAATCCTTTTAAAGAAGAATGGTACATTCAAACTCTAAATAAACATGGTGATTTATACATAAGCGACTCTTCCATAAAAGATTTCACTCTTGACAAAGAGCGATCTATTTTCTTCTCAAGAGCACTCTATGACGTGGATAATAGGCAGTACCTTGGAGTATTAATGATTGACTGTGACTTAGCAATTTTTGAAGACATGGATAAAGAGATTTTTCCGAGTATTACTAATTTGTATCTTGTTAATGAAGAAAATAATGTTTTGTACTCTAATCATAAAGAAAAAATTGGTCAACAATCACCTCAACATCTTAATGCTATTGCGGAGGATACATTGGCAGAAGGAGTTTATGAAGTTAGTAATAATGGTAATTTATTAGCTATTAGACATTTTTTATATAATGATTGGCGAATTGTTGCCTCTGTAGAGTTGTCAAAGTTATATGAACAGTATGGGATTAAAAAACAACTTTTAGTGTATATTGCGCTAACCTGCATATTAATATTTTCATTACTCTCAGTGGTCTTATCAAACTTAATTACTAATCCAATTGTCTATTTAAGTAAGGTTATGCATAAAAATAAACATTTGAATCTGTTGAGGATGGAAAAGAATATAAACAGAAATGATGAAATAGGAGTTTTGTATAATGAATACAACAGAATGGTGAACCGGATTGAAGAATACATAAAAGAAAGGTATCAAAATAAACTCATTACTTTAGACTCTCAAATGAGGTCACTAGAAGCACAAATTAATTCTCACTTCTTATATAATACTTTAGAATCCATTCATAGCATTGCTGAGATTGAAGAAGTTGAAAGTATTGCTACAATGACAAAAGCACTTGGCGATATGTTTCGATATAGTATCAAGACTGAGAGTGAATTAGTTCTAATAGAAGAAGAGCTCAAACACGTAAAAAATTATTTATATATTCAAAACATTCGATTTTCAGATAAAATAGATTTTAAGTATTATATTCAAGACGGTTTATTAAAAAAGAGAATATTAAAGTTAATATTACAGCCATTAATAGAAAATGCATTGTATCATGGGTTGGAAGGGAAAAACTACCATGGTAAAGTGACTTTAAATATATATGAAGCTGAAAGCCAAATTATCTTTGAAATAATAGATGACGGAGTAGGGATATCTACAAAAGAATTAGATAATTTAAGAATATTACTAAATCAACAACCATCATTCAATGACCTTGGACGAAGAGCAAAACGTAGCATCGGATTAAAAAACGTACATTCTCGCATTAATTTATATTATGGTTCAGATTATGGATTAAGCATAGAAAGTACTGAGACGAAAGGGACGAAAATTGTAATAAATATTCCGATACTAAAATGAGGTGTAGTATATGTATAATTTTATTATTATCGATGATGAAGCGCTAATTCGCCTTGGAATACGAAAGAAAATTGAATCTCTTGGTTTGGAACAGTTGGAATTTGTGGGTGAGGCTGATAATGGTAAAACTGGTCTGGAATTAGTACGAAGAGTTAATCCAGACATAATCATTTTAGATATGAGAATGCCACTAATGGATGGGAAGTCTCTTTTGCAGATAATACAACAAGACTATTCAGACAAAAAAGTTATTGTTATAAGCGGTTATTCTGATTTTGAATATATGCAAGAAGCTATTTCTGCAAAAGTAGTTGGGTATTTGCTTAAACCTTTTAATCGTGAAGAAATAAAGGAATCATTAATCAAAGCAGTTACAACCCTAAATAGTGAGAAGGCGATGAAAAGGAATCGAGAACAACAGGTAAACGAACTACAAGAGTTAAGTTTTAATGCTGACCTTCAAACTTTATATTCTTTAATTCATGGGAAATTTTCTAAAAAAGGTGAAATAGTACCTCGATCACAGAAAATGAATAGTATTATGAAAGACAAGTTACTTTTACTTATGAGCTTTACTTTGCCTAGGACTAATAAGAATTTATTAACAACAATACTTGATGAAGATAATGTAAAGGGGATTCTTATAACCCCCCAACATCATCATAATATGGAAGGATGTTACTTGTTATCCTTTTCAAAAGAAATGGAAGCGCTTAAATGGTCTAATTCCTTTGTAAAAAGACTAGAAGACCAATATGATGGAAGTTTAAAGGTAGGCATTAGTAGTGTTAAAACGTCTGTGTGGGAGCTAAATGAGGCATATAGGGAAAGCGTTTGTGCGATTAATAGTACACTAATAAATAGAAAAAAAGCTTGTGTTAAGATATTTAAAAAAGAGGAAAGACAAGATAGAAAGCCATTGATTTTGGACCACATCGATGAGTTGCTGTTCTTCTTCGAATCGGGAAATATAGATAGGGTTATAGACTATGTTGATAAAATCTTTGAATACTTTAATAGTAAATCCGACATTACTCTTGGGCAGATTAAAATATCCTTGCGAATCATTTTGCAAGAAATAAACTTGCAAGTAAACCGTAATTTTCAAATTGGTGAAAATGAGCTTCTCCATAATTTTGAATTATCACTAGAAACTATGTTTGATATTAATGCTATGAAAGAAATTTTTCGAGAGATACTCGTAAAGAACACTGAAATGATGAAGGAGAAAAATGTTTATTCGAATAATCAGGTTGTTGAAAATATAAGGGATTATATAGATAACAATTTTGATAAGGTGTTAACACTTGAAAAAATCTCTTCACTTTTCTTCTTGAATCCGAGCTATTGTAGTTATGTGTTCAAAGAAAATACTGGTGTAAACTTTTCAGATTATGTCAATCAAGTACGAATTCAAAAAGCAAAGGATAGACTAGAAGTTTCTGAAGAAAAAATATATAAGATTGCTAAACGACACGGTTTTGATAATGTGAAATATTTTTTTCGTGTTTTTAAGAAGATAACCGGATACACTCCAGAAGAATACAGGAAAACTTACAAAAAGAGTATTAATTATTAAACAAAAACCTCCATCTGTTAAGCAGGTGGTTTTTTTCTTCCCGATGGGTTTATTTAGTAATAAGTGTTGAGTTGCAAGAGTCGCCTAATATTAAGTACCCAATATGGCATGATCGAATGACTAAAGATAGTGCACACTATGATCTGAACAAAGTGTACTACCTATAGATATAAAATAAAAATGTAAAGTTTCACAAAAAAAAGGGGGAGTATTAATGAAGATGAAAGTGCTTACAATTGCTATGGTTTCTGTAATCCTTTTGCTACTAGTTGCATGTAATGGAGAAAATACCAAAGAAAGTAGTACATCCAATGAAGGTAAAGAGGAAAATGTCACTATTACTATGACTTTATCTGGAAACAAGGCTACAGAAGGTGAAGACTTTGAGTTAGATGTTCTTCCAAGAATGGTAAATGAAAAATTTCCAAATATAACATTAGAGGTACAAAAATTACCAGATACTCAATTTGAAACTTCAGTTAAAACGAAACTCTCTGCAGGCCAAGGACCTGATATTTTTACTATTTGGCCTTTAATAGGTCCCATGGGTGCTAGATCCATTGGAGAGGCTGGGTACTTAGCAGATTTATCCGATCTGCCTTTCTTAGAAAATATTAACCCTGGTGCGATTGATGATATGTCACTTGACGGAAAGGCTTATGCTATTCCAAGAGGAATTGATATGTTAGGTACTTATTATAATGAATCTTTATTTGAAGAAGCTGGAATTGAAGAAATCCCTCAAGATTGGAATTCTTTCTTAGAAGCATGTAAGAAATTAAAGGATGCTGGCATTACTCCAATCGTAATGGGTGATAAAGACTCTTGGTGGATTCAATTTGGTATTTACCAACTAGTTGCAAATACTGTGTATTCTGATGATCCGGAATTTGACTTAAAGTTACGATCTGGAGAGGAAAAATTCACTAATCCTAATTGGGTAGAAGCTATATCAAAGTACAAAGAACTTTACGATAAAGGTTACATTGTAGAAAATTCTCTTGGTCTTGGTGGGCCACAAGCAATTCAGATGTTCGTTGATGGAAAAGCAGCAATGGTGTTTGACGGAACTTGGGAGTATGCACCTATTAAAGCACAAGGTGCAGTTGATTTTGAACGTGGTTTCTTTCCTCTACCAGGTAACGATGAAGGGGAACCAGTTTGGCAAGCAGTAGCTACTGCAGCTGGTTGGGGTGTAAATGCTAATTCTAAACATCAAGAAGAAATTAAACAAATTTTGAACTACTGGTTTGATCAAGATTCAGATTTGTTCAAAAAGTGGATTGAAATGGAGTCATCTATAAGTGCTTTTAATGGAGTAGAGTTAGAGAATGAAATTTTTAAATATTCCTATGATTTGTATCAGTCAAACGGAAACTCCACCTATTTCGCGAATCAAATGTGGCCTGGTGGTGTTGCAGATACATTACAGTCAACATTTGCAGAAATAATCGCAGGGCGTAATAAAACTCCTGAAGATGTTGCAGAAGCAATGCAAAATAAATTTGATGAATTATGGAAGCAGTAATTTTTTTTAAGTCTCTTACTATTCAAGGAGGACCTTATATAGGTCCTCTTCACAGCTTAAGAAAGGAAGTTAATTATGAAATCAAAGCTTCAAAACAAATTCATGTTTTTATTTGTAGTACCTGCTTTAATAATTTACTTAGTCTTGTGGATATTTCCAATATTCAAACTTATTCAATATAGTTTCACTAATTACGATGGTTTTCTGAAAGATTATGATTATGTAGGATTCCAAAATTATGTGCAAGTATTCAAAGATGGAATCTTTGTTAGCAGTCTATCTAACACCGTCATTTACACAATCGTTTATGTGGTATTCAGCATCCTGATTTCTTTAGGATTAGCTTTAATGTTAAATATGAAAATCCGTGGTCTTGGGATATACAGAACAGTAGCTTATATACCTGCATTGTTCAGTCCAATTGTAATTGGTTTTATATGGGGCTATGTTTATATGCCTGATAGCGGTATGATTGCGACTATTGCAAATTGGCTCGGATTTAATGGAGCAAACCTAAATTTATTAGGAAGCTATGACACTGCATTATATTCAATTTCAGTAGTTGAAATATGGAAAAGTATTGGAGTCAGTACAATAATCTTCTTAGCAGGGCTGCAAACGATACCGGTTGAGTTGGAAGAAGCCGGAAGAATGGATGGAGCAAACTCAGGGCAAATTACTCGGTTTATTAGAATTCCGATGTTAGCGACAGCTATGACGATTAATATTGCAATGAATATTATAAATGGGTTAAAAGCATTTGATTATCCGTTTATTATGACAAATGGAGGTCCAGGAAGAGCAACTAGCACATTAGTATATGATATCTATAAAATTGGATTTACAGAACAGCAGTTTGGCAAAGCATCTGCACTAGCTATTGTATCCTTTATATTTATAATGGTGATTACTGTATTCTTTGTTGTAAGGATGAATAAGCGGGAGGTTTCAGCGTGAAAAATAAATCAATAAAAATCATAATCCATGTTGCAATAACTTTAATATTAGCTATAAACCTTCTTCCATTAGTAATTGCTCTCTCTAGTTCATTTCGTAAAGTAAATAATATGACAAATCCACTTAAGCTATTTGATGAGTTCTCTTTAGAGAGCTATATGATTGCTTTTGAAAAAATGAATTTTTTACAAGCTTTCTGGAACAGCATTATTTTAACAACTATCCCTGTTATTGTTGTTGTGATTTTTTCAGCTATGGCAGCCTATCCCCTAGCAAGAATTAATAATAAATTAAGTAAATTTCTATTTTTCTTTTTTATTTGTGGGTTAGTGGTACCTTCACAAATGGTTATTATACCAATTGTGCAAACAATGAGTTCATTAAATTTACCTAGTCCTCATTTACCGCCAATCTTAATGTTTATCACAAATAGTATCCCCTTCGCCTTGTTTTTATTTACTGGGTTCATCAGGAGTAGTGTGCCTATTGAATTAGAGGAATCTGCAATTATAGACGGAGCTGGAGTATTCCGTCGATTTTGGTCAATAGTGTTCCCTTTGCTAATTCCTGTAACTGTGGCTGTGGTAATTACTCAAGGGGTTTGGATATGGAATGATTACTTCTACAATATGATTTTTATATCATCAAGTGAGTATACACCTTTACCTTTAGCCATGCTTGGTTTTATGGGTGATCAGACAAATCCCACTGCATGGAATGTGTTATTCGCGGCATGTTTCTTAGCCTCACTTCCATTGTTAATAATCTTTGCCTTCTTGCAAAAGTTTTTCATAAGTGGACTTACTGTTGGATCTGTAAAAGGGTGATTACTTTATAAGATACTTGCATAATCTTTTGTAATCTATTTGCCTATTCGAAAGGTTTCAAAGCATTAGTCAAAACCTTTATTTTGTTGTAAGTTAAAGGAGGGGCATATGAGCTTCCAAATTAGTGAATGGCATAATTATCAACGGAAAAGTGAATTTGAGAAAAAGGCTGATAATCAAAGTCCTAAACTTTATCAGAAAATAGAGTACCCAGAAAATATAATCCAAACCGAAAAAGGTGAAACAATTATTCACTCTTGGAAAACTGTATTTGTTTCGTCAGCAGATAAACTCAGTGAAACTGAATATGGCAAAGGCGATTCCTTTATTCTTGATTTCGGGGAGCATCTGGTTGGATATCTTTCTTTTGATGTTAAACCAGTTGGAAGTCCACCAGATGCTCCATTAAAAATCCGCTTAACCTTTGGCGAGATGCCTGTAGAAGTCTCGGAGTCGTTTGCAGAATACGATGGATGGATTAGCAGCTCATGGTTACAGGAAGAAACACTGCATATTGATATACTACCAGAAAATATCGTATTACCTAGACGTTATAGCTTTCGGTATTTAAAAGTAGATGTACTTGATACATCACCTAAATATAGGGTTGTATTTGAAAATGTAAGCTGTAATTCAGTTACTTCTGCTGATACTGATAGATTAGTCTCGTTTAAACATCACGACGTAGAATTAGAAAAAATAGATAAAGTAAGTATTAAAACCTTACAGGATTGTATGCAAGAGGTATTTGAAGATGGACCAAAACGGGATCGCAGGTTGTGGCTAGGAGACCTAAGACTTCAAGCTCTCACAAACTATGTAACTTTCCGGCACTTTGACTTAGTTAAAGGTAACTTATATTTGTTTGCAGCGGTTCCTAATATGGATGGGATGGTTTCTGCCAATTTATTTATTAAGCCGAAGTTGATTCCAGATGATACTTTTTTATTTGATTATTCCTTATTTTTTACAACTACTTTATATGATTATTATAAAGTAACCAAGGATTTAGAAACACTAAACGATTTATGGGAAACCGCATATAAGCAAATAGAGCTAGCGATAAACCGTGTGCAAGTGAACGGTATAGTCCAGGATGATACTAACTGGTGGTCTTTTATTGACTGGCATTCACAATTAAACAAACAAACCCCATCACAAGCTATATTAATTTATGCTATTAATCGTGCCTTAGAATTAGCTAAAGTTCTTGGAAGAGTTAATGAAGTAAATGAAATGGAAGAAACAGTTAATCGTTTGATATATGCATCTAAGAATCTATTATGGAGTGCAGATGAGGGCTACTTTATAAGTGGGGATGAACGACAAGTATCATGGGCAAGTCAAGTGTGGATGGTCCTAGCTGAAGTTGTAGATAGAGAAGAGGGTAAAAGGTTGCTCCGAAAGTTAATTGAAGAAGAACCTAAAATTGGAATGAATACGCCTTATATGCATCACCATTTTGTAGAGGCTCTATTGTTAGTTGGTGCAAAAGATGAGGCGATTTGGTGGTTAAAGAACTATTGGGGAGGGATGATTTCCGATGGTGCAGACACTTTTTGGGAACTGTATAACCCAGAAGATAAATCATTTTCACCTTATGGTAACCATTTGATTAATAGTTACTGCCATGCTTGGAGTTGTACACCTTCGTATTTAATTAGGACTTATTTGAAATAGACATATATTTCTCGAGAGTGGTGTTGAGAGTATAGTGCTGAAAGTAAGCAGGAACCTAATTTGGTTTCTGCTTATTATTTTTATGTACGGTTGTAGAATGAAATTTCAGTTTAATATGATATACCATGGTAATTTTAAAAAAACTATAGAAAGTGTACCGAGAGTCATAATAATTGTGAACTTTCTACTAGTATATAATTTAATTGGCAACGTTGAAAGCGTTTCCAAAAAGAAGATAAAGGAGGAGTATTATGCAAAGACGTGATATCACTAAGTTAGGCAAATCGTGTATGGCCATGTTGTTAGGTTTTACGGTTATTAGCAGTAGTATAGGCTCAACAACAACAGTAATAGCAAAAGAAGAAGAAAAGAGAATTACGTTTAAAGAACAAGTGGGAGGAGTTTTTGATGGAATGCCATTATTTGATGGCATTCCAGAGCATTTGGATGAGTTTGTAGACACTTATTTTGATTACACAGGAATAGAAGGCCCAGCAGTCTATGTCTCAGGGAAAAGGGATCATTATACTTTGACACGCGGGAATAATGCGGGAAAAGTTATACCAGGTGCATTGTCGGCAGCTGATAATGTACAAGGAGTTTCTACAGACTTTCCTGCTTTAGTTGGTATGGGACAAACTTGGAATAAAGATCTTCTTTCTGAAATTGGGAAGGTTATGGGTAGTGAAAAAATTAGTACTCTCAAAGTAAAACAAGGGGAATCTAATATTCAGAGTGGACCTGATCCATCCTTATCGGTTGCATTTACTGCAGTAAGTGATTTGCGAACTAATCCGCTTAGTGGAAGATTTGATGAAGGTTTTTCCGAAGATCCTTACTTGACTTCTGTAATGGTAGATGAGTTGGCAACAGGGCTTAGCGGAATAGACCAACAAAAAAGTGATGACGGGTTCTGGGTCCGTGCAGTTGTAGGAACGAAACACTATTCTGTATACAATGCACAATGGTTCCGCCAAACGGTAAATAATAGTGCTGGAGCGCGTTCTATGTTTGAATATCATACCCGTAGTCCACTAAAAGCACTTAGTTCTGGCTCAGTGTCTGGTGTTATGACTTCATTCGGTCGGACTAATGGAATCCCGAACATTATTTCTTCGCATCAAATTCATGCAAACAACAATTCCAAATACGGTCTATACAGTACAACAGACTTCTTCAGTGACCGACACATTTATGGAGAAAATAAGCAAGGGAATGGTTATGATACAAAGTATGCTGTCGACAGCTCTCACGCTTCTGCGTTGTTCACCTTAGCAAACTCAAGTGATGGGTTGGCAAATGTCCAATTGTTAGTAGAAGCCGTAGAGGCGGGACTATACGGTGTCACGGAAGAAGATTTAATAGAGACTGCAAGATCTCATGTAAATCAATTAGTTCGATTAGGTATTTTTAATGAAGTAGATGAAAATGGAATTCCAAAATACTATCCATTTGCTGATGATGCAAAAGATGTTTCAGATATAGTCTCTGACTATAATGATGCTGACCATCAAGACATTGCATTCAGAGCAGCTAAAGAAAGTATTGTACTTTTAAAGAATGATGGAGCATTGCCATTAGATAAAGATGAAAGTGCTGCAGTTTCGGGAATATATGCCGATGCTAGATTTAAAACAACGTATTCTGCACGGACTACACCTGATATTGATAATGCCGGAAATTCACCATTGCTGGCGATCATGAAAGAAATTGGCAATGATAAAGTATCTTACGAGACTGGTGCGCAAATCATAGGTTTTACATCTAAACTAAATGGTGGAACCGTCTCTGCAGATCCGAACGCTACGGAAGAGGGTGCGAACCTCATAACTACAGATGCTACTCTAAATCCCGAAAATGATGCTCATCTATTCGAACTATATGATTGGGGTCAAGAGGGAGTTAGTTTAAAGTCTATGGTAAATGGGCGTTGGGTAACTTCACCAGGTCAAAATAGAGATGGAAGTGTAGATCCTGTTGGTAATACAGATAACACACTTCTCAATCTGACCAACAATGATTGGCAACTAGAGACAATGGATGGCAACACTAGCACGATTCCACCAAGATTACGTATTGAACAGAATAATGATGAAGGTAATACTGTTTCTATCATCTCGAATGGATACCAAACAGGCTTTGGTGGGAATTTTGCTAATTGGTATTACGAAAATGGACGTTTTTTCACAACTATGGATGACGAAACTTTAGGTACTACTGGACCATTAGGCGATGCAGAAAATGCTTCTAACCGTGGAGACGATGTGAAGTTCACTACACACGTTGTTCAGGATGTTGGAGAAGAAGCAGCGAATCGCGCTAAAGAAGATGACTATGCAATCGTCTTTGTTGGTGCAATTCCCCGTCATAGTGCTGGAGAAGGAAATGATCGCTCAAGCCTTGAGATGGGTAAAGCCGATTATCAATTAGTTGATAAAGTATCTGCAGCTTTTGCCGCAGAGGGCAAAAAAACAGTTGTAGTAGTTAAATCAAGCTTCCCAGTAGGTATGGAAGAAATTCAAAACAACAAAAATGTTTCCGCAATTGTGTACCAACCATATGCCGGTCAATATGAATCTTATGCATTGGCAGAAGTATTGTATGGTGATAATGCACCAACAGGTAGACTAAGTTCTACATGGTATGCGGATATTTCTGCTTTACCTTCGATAAGTGAGTATTCAATCCCAGAAGGAGATACACAAACGTTGGCTGATCTCGATCCTCGTTTTACAGTGGATATGACCAATGCTGATCCAATTGAATCAGAGTTGACTTATATGTACACTGATGCACCAGTAACGTATGAGTTTGGGTATGGTCTATCTTATAGTGACTTTGAATATAGCGGCTTCACTGTACCGCAAAATGTAAACAGTAATAAACCGTTTGATGTGTCAGTCAAAGTGAAAAACGTGGGCGATGTGGATACTTCAGAAGTAGTGCAGCTGTATATTAAGAACAATGATGCAGCCTACGGGGAATATGCTCCACAAAAGCAACTTGTTGCATTTGAAAAGATGCAAATCGCAGCAGGTGAAACGAAAACGGTTACACTAACCGTTAATCCTGAAGACTTTGCCGTATGGGACGTAAACCTTGGTGACTTCATTGTAGAGAAGGGTAACTATTCATTAATGATAGGTTCATCATCTGAAAACATTGAAGAAAACAAAACAGTAAAAGTTAATGGTAAATCTATTAAGACTTTACAAGCCAGAACATTCAACGTGTTTGATCATAGTTTTGCTTCTAAAGATGTGGTTTATCATGAAGTTTCTAAAGATAGAACGGCTGAAAATCTGAAAGAGAAAAATGTTGTAGGTGGCTACCATGCCGTTAAATCTAAGCAAGAAGGCTCGTGGGTAGCAATACCAAAAGTAAATCTCTCTAAAGCACAGAAGGTTGTAGCAAGTGTGGCATCAAATGTAACTAGTGGTCAAATCACTTTACATGTTGACTCGCCAGAGAGTGAACCTTTTGCAGTAATTGATGTGCCTATTACTGCCCCAATCTCTTATACTGCCAAAAACACAGAAGCTGAAGTCAATGAGCTCGGATATGTGGATATAACAGCAGAAATTACTAAAAAGATGAAGGGTGTCCACGATGTATACGTTGTTTTTAATGAAGGTGATTTAAGAATTGACAGTTTATCTTGGCAAAAATGACAAAAACGTTCAGGCTTATCAGAAAATCAATAATTTGTTAGGTTAATAAATGAAATCATAATATCCCAGTGTTACATTCGCTGGGATATTTTGTGATTAAAAGAAAGTATTTTAATGAAGGTTAACTAAAGTGATCACCGATAAATAAAATTATCCTTTTGGGCACAAAACAGAGAAATTGAATCGGCTACACTGAACTAGACAGAAAAATTAAGGTCAAGTAGACTACAGATAATATAATTGAGGAGAATCTACGATGACTAAAAAAGAACGCCGAACATTTACTAAAGAGTTTAAAGAACAAATTGTGCAGCTATACAACAGTGGTAAACCAAGAAAAGAGATTATTCGTGAATATGACCTCACTCCTTCGTCTCTTGATAAATGGGTGGGTCAGAGTCAGACATCTGGTTCTTTCAAGGAAAAGGACAATTTAACTTCTGAACAAAAGGAATTAGCGGAACTAAGAAAGAGAAATAAGCAATTGGAAATGGAGAATGACATTTTAAAGCAAGCCGCGCTGATACTAGGACGAAAGTAAATGTGATTAAGAATAATCAACACAAATACTCGATATCAGCAATGTGCAAAGTCCTTCAAATCCCGAGAAGTACCTATTATTATGAAGCAAAAGAACGACAGGCTGAAGATGATATCACTTCTGATATTATTGAGATTTTCCACGAAAGTTACCAAAACTATGGGACTCGTAAAATTAAAAAGGAATTAGTAAAGCGTAGTAAGGTTGTTTCTAGACGTCGGATTGGACGAATCATGAAAGAGCAGGGCTTGGTGTCCTCTTATACGCTTGCGCAATTTAAGTCATATTCTAGCGGAACTAACGAATCAGAACAAAAAAATGAACTTGATCGACAATTTAAACAAGATGAAGCGTTATCTGTCGTGGTGAGTGATTTAACATATGTCAGAGTCGATAAAAAATGGCAGTACATATGTGTATTTGTTGATCTCTTTAACCGTGAAATTATTGGATATAGTACTGGGCGTCATAAAAATGCTTTACTTGTTTATCGTGCTTTAGCGTCAATGAAAACAGATTTGCGCAAGATCGGACTCTTTCATACAGATCGAGGAAGTGAGTTCAAAAACAAACTTATCGATGATGCATTAGCCACGTTTAATATCCAACGTTCGCTTAGTATGAAAGGATGTCCTTATGATAATGCAGTAGCAGAAGCCACATTTAAAATCATAAAGACGGAGTTCATTAAAGGACGCCATTTTGATAGTCTGAAAGAGTTAGAATCTGAATTACACAATTATATCAATTGGTTTAATTACAAACGAATCCACGGAACACTAGGTTATTTGAGTCCCATTGAATACAAACTTGGACACCTTAAAAAAGTTGTCTAGTTAAGTGTTGACTATCCAAATTTCCAAATAATGAAGGACTAGATCAGTTTTTAACCGAAATAAATAAACATGTGAATTATAAATTATCTATCGTGATTAATAATAAATGTTAAGATGAACCAATGGTACATAGAATCTTTACGCATGGTATCTTGTTCTAATTAGAGTGTCCGTTTAAGGAAGAGAGCTTTGTTATACATCTCTAGAAAAATATAAAAAGAATCTTCTTTCTCAAGTTTTAAAATTCTCCTTAATTCAATTGGGATTCTTATTGCTCCTTTTTCACTAATAATCATTTTATTATTTAATGTTTCTCCGTGTAATTTTTGGATCATTAATTCATCTGCTTGGCCGGTTAGCCCAACTGCTACTTCATCTCCACACCCGAGTGTCAATGACTTCCTGATTGATTTAGGAATTGTGACGTAATAACCGCTTTTTATCGTGCACTTCAACCCAGTATCTATTATTTGTAAACGTGGATTTTGAGAGGTAAACACTTCTGACATTGTAATCACCCCAATCCTTAAAAAGATTATCTTAATAATAGATTGAAATTATCAAGAAACTGTGAAGATCCTCATCTTCTTTATAGGGTTTATTACAAATTCGTTTAATATGCGTGTTAACAATTAAAAAGAAGACTAGCTTTTTCTCTAGCCTTCTAGTTCTTTATTAATGACATCGAAGACTTTTTCCATGCAAAGAGGAAACCCTGAGTCAAGGTTTAATGATTTTTCATTATAAACCGTTCTATTAATCATTCTTTGAAGGGTTGTTAGTCCATTTATACCCTACGCCCCAAACTGTTCGGAAGTGTTCATCAACAGGAAAGCCAGCCTGACGGATTTTTTCCCTAACATTTCGGACATGCGAATCGACGGTCCTCCCCTCTGTCTCTGAATCAAAGTCCCAAATCAAATCAATCAATTGCTCTCTTGCAAATACTTTGTTTGGATTTTTCATCAGATGTCCTACCATCGAAAATTCCTTCGGTGTCAACTTGATGGGTTTATTCTGAAAAGAAAGTTCAAACCGGTTTTCATCCCATACCAATCCGTTACTGTCAATCAAGTTTTTCGGTGTTCTTCTGCGCAAGAGTGCGTCCATACGGGCAAGTAACTCTTCTTCGTTAAAAGGCTTTGTAATGTAATCGTCGGCTCCTAGCTTCAATCCTTTAACAATATCATCCTGCTGTTCACGTGCGGTTAGCATGATAATCGGCACATCTGAGAAGCTCCGTACTTTCTGGCAAAGCTCCCAACCATCCATACCAGGCATCATAATATCTAACAGAATTAGATCGAATTCCTCTTCTTCTAGATAGGATAGCGCTTCATGGGGACCAAGCGCTTTTTTACATTTATAGTCGTGGGGTCTTAAGTATAAAGCGACTAAATCCAACATACGTTTCTCATCGTCTACTAAAAGTACCTTATGAATGGTGTTCACCTCTTTCCAATTCGATTATGACGGTGGTCCCTTTTTCAAGTCCTCTTTGGATGTTGATTCTCCCCCCATGCGATTCGATAATTTCTTTGGCGATCGCTAAACCGAGACCACTGCCACCGCTTTTTCTAGACCTTGACTTTTCCACCCTGTACAAGCGTTCAAACACAAAAGGTAGCTCTTCTTCAGGTATCCCTTCTCCTGTATCGATAATTTGTATCGTGATTTTCTTCTCATTATCCACACAAGTTAGCGTGACGGATGTTCCTTCATCGGAATGCTTTCTAGCGTTATCGAGTACATTTAACAAAACTTGTTGAATACGTTTTGGATCGATGAAAGCAACGATATCTGGCTTACATCTGACAAGCAGTGAGATGTTCTTCTCCTCAAATGCAGGTTTGATCAAACCGGCTACTGAGGTAAAAATTGCATCCAATGAAACATTTTCTTGCTTAATTAGAAATTGATTTTGATCTAGCTGAGCTAATTCAAATAAATTCTTAATCAACACCGTCATATGTGCAGTCTCTTCCCGAATGATAGCGATATATTCCTTCTTTTCTTCATCGGAAATATACGGCCGACTAACGATATCTGCATACCCTTTAATATACGTCATTGGAGTTCGAAGCTCATGTGAAATATTAGCTAAAAATTCATTTCGAGCTTTTTTCAAGTGAGCCAAGTCGTTCGATAATTTTGTGATTGATTTTGCCAACTCACCCAATTCATCATTTCGATCAATGTAGAGCTGAACTTTATTATCCCCTTTACTTAGCTGTTCTGTAGCTTCCTTCATTCTTATTAGAGGAAGAGTGATGACTCTGGATAACACTAATATTGTAAAAATTGTCAATGCGATAGTAACCAAACTAACAACTAAGAATTGATCCCTTAAATGGTCAACAATTCTTTTAATATAACTCGTATCTGCAAACATAAATACATGACCACTATGTTCCTCGTTGATTGTTATCGGACTATCTGTCGCAATATACTTTTTCTCATTCCAATGTTCTTCCACTACTTTACCCTTGCTAGATTTGATATCAAAATCGATATGCTCAAGTACTTCGGTCATTTCTGCTTCAATCGAATCTGAATTTACAAGTATATTACCAGTTTCATCAGTAATAATGACAATGAAGTCAGAAGCTGCTTCCATTATGGCAACATGCATCAATGTGGATTGTTCGAAACTTTCTTCCAAGACCTCACTATGTGTATTTCCACGTGCTAATAAATTATCTAGGACTTCATCTACTCGCTCATTCACCAAGGTGATGTATAGAGCAAGAAACAAAAACGATTCAATGATTAAAATAAAGAAAAAAAATAACAAGCCGATTTTCATCGAGAGTTTATTAAACATAGCTGACCTCTTTATATTAAGAATTACGTATCAGAGGATACAAAAGTAAAAATAATCTCAGTTCGTTGACTTTAATTAAGCGGTTCAAACAATCTTCTCGTCACTTTGCGTCGTTTGAATTTAGGGAATAATGGAGACAGTCTCACCTGTTTTCTTTGTTTTCATTAGTATACTCGATTAAAGACGGGGTTGTCCCATAACTTAAAAAATACAAGTCCTTCTCCTATTTTGTTCACGTATCAATAAAAAGCATTCTATTTTTTAGTTTATATAAAAAATTTCAATTTTTTGTGCAGAATATATTCATTGGTTTTTCAATATTAAAATGGAAAATGAATAAATTATTAATAGATTTTCCATAGATCCTGCACACCATTTGCATACTTTTTGGGTAAAGTTCCTTATACCAATAGTGAAAGAGGGATAAAGATGAAAAAAAGTAAACTTATAACAAGTATCTTATTATTTCTAGTCGTATTTACCTTGGTTGGATGCAATAGTGATGAGGAAGAAACGAATTCGCCTGAAAGTGAAGAACAATTGAACATGGACAGCGAAGAGAACATGGATGAAGAATCAAGTCATATGGGGATGAACCACTCGGGATCGGGTGAAGTTCCTAATGATTTACAAGTTGCAGAAAATCCTACTTATGAAGTCGGTAGCCGAGCGATTATCCAAACCGACCATATGGAGGGCATGCAAGGTGCCGAAGCTACAATTGTCGGTGCTTATAGCACGACAGCTTATGTCATTACATATACGCCAACCACTGGTGACGCTCTAGTTGAAAATCACAAATGGGTCATTCATGAGGAACTTGAAAACGCTAAGAAGTCTGCTTTAGAAGCTGGCGCGGAAGTCACGTTAGATGCTGAGCATATGGAAGGCATGGACGGCGCAACTGCTGAAGTCGATTCAGCCGAAGAAACAACTGTATATATGGTAGACTTCATTCCAACGACTGGAGGCGAAGTAGTCAAAAATCATAAATGGGTAACAGAAGCTGAACTATCCGCTGAATAATCAATCAAAAACCCGAGTCAATATGACTCGGGTTTTTTAAAAAGAGGAACGTAGTAAGCTCGCCATGCTGGAGAAAACTACGATGGATTAACAGCAATCATTTCAAAGAAATATTGTATCTATCAGCAAACAGAAGTGCCCCCTGTTTTTTGTCGTTAAGGCAACTTACTTGTATATCGCTTACTTATGTATAACGATACAAAAAGATTGCTCTAGACCCACCCTTATTTTAGTTGATATCATAATTAGGTGCTGAGTAGGGGGCAAGTCGAGTGGAAGAGCAAAAGTATAGTAATCTTAAATTAGGTGAACGCGGAGCAATCATAAGTATTATTTCTTACATATGTCTTTCTATCATAAAATTAGTTGTTGGATATATGAGTAACTCAGCTGCTCTGATAGCAGATGGTCTAAACAACACAACAGATATCATTGCATCTATTGCTGTACTCATAGGACTCAAACTTTCACAAAGGCCACCTGATAAGGATCATGGGTATGGTCATTGGAAAAGTGAAACCATTGCATCAATGGTAGCTTCCTTTATTATGGTGGCAGTGGGTCTACAAGTATTGATTGATGCTATCACCTCTATGTTTCAAGGAGTAAAAGAGTCACCTGATATATTGGCAGCGTATGTAGGTATCTTTTCTGCACTAGCGATGTATTTTGTTTATCGTTATAACAAAAAATTAGCGATTAAAATTAATAGCAAAGCGGTAATGGCAACGGCAAAAGATAACATTTCAGATGCTTGGGTGAGTATAGGGGCAGCCGTAGGTATTTTTGGTTCTCAATTAAATATGCCTTGGCTTGATACGTTAACTGCCGTTATTGTAGGAATGATCATATGTAAAACAGCTTGGGGTATTTTTAGACAAGCTTCTCATGAACTTTCGGATGGATTTGATGAAAATAAAATTCAATTTTATCTGGGCATCATCACCAATGTCGAGGGAGTTAAAGGAATAAAAGAAATTAAAGGGCGAAACTACGGGAATAATGAAGTAATCGATGTTGTTATTTTAGTGAATTCTACTTTAGATATTAAAGAAGCTCATGATATAGCTACCCATGTTGAAAAAGTTATGATACAAGGCTATGGAGTATATGCTGTCCATGTCCATGTCGAGCCAAATTAAAGCTAATCAACTATTGGCAATGTTCTTACTTTTCATAAAAAAGTAGTAAAAGTGAACATGAGAATAATCTTGGCAAATGTAGGGAGGATTACTCTACCTATGATAGTAAAATATAAATAAAAAAGTATTAGCGTAGCAAGGACTTGCTGGTCTTTAATTAAACGTTTGATTAATAGTTTTGATGAGTTACGGTGTTTTTGCACGATTTTCTCCTTCACTATAGAACTCTCAAATTAACTTTCTAAGTAGTTAACCAGGTGTGAAATTAAACAATAATCCACAGTTAACGATTGAATAATATAACCCTTTACGGAAGGTGCTCATCTGTAAATCAGATAAGTGCTTTTTTTCTCCTTTCTGAAGTATGAATTTCATATTTTAACAAAACCTATCATTGTGTTTTTGGGAAAGAGGGGTTAATTATAATGATGTCATCTATAAGGAACAGTTGGTTTTCTAATATAAGAGGAGACATGCTTGCAGGGATAACAGTTGCGCTTGCATTGATTCCCGAAGCGATTGCGTTTTCGATTATTGCAGGTGTTGACCCAATGGTTGGGTTGTATGCGTCCTTTCTAATTCCAGTCATCATTGCATTTGTAGGTGGACGGCCGGGTATGATTTCCGCTGCTACTGGTGCAATGGCTTTATTAATGATTACATTAGTAGCTGATTATGGTATTGAATACTTGTTTGCTGCGACAATCTTAACAGGATTAATCCAAATTATGTTAGGTGTGTTTAAAACGGGATCGTTAATCTTATCCTTCATCCCAAACTCTGTCATCATTGGTTTTTTAAATGCCTTAGCGATTTTAATCTTTATGGCTCAATTACCCTATTTCGTAGGAGAGTCATTAAACATGTATGTGATGGTGGCTGTCACACTTCTTATTATTTATTTACTACCACGTTTGACAAGAGCGATTCCGTCTTCATTAGTCGCTTTAGTTGGTTTAACGGCATTTTCTATATTTACTGGGATGAACATCCAAACAATTGGAGACATTGGCCCAATAACTAGTACATTGCCCGTTTTCATTATACCAAACATTCCATTTTCTTTTGAAACATTCATGATTGTCTTACCTTACGCTATTACACTCTCGCTCGTTGGTTTATTAGAGTCATTACTAACCGCCACAATTGTGGATGATATGACAGATACACCAAGTTCAAAAAACAAAGAAGTTAGAGGGCAAGGGATTGCTAATTTCGTTACTGGATTTTTTGGAGGAATGGCAGGTTGTGCGATGATTGGACAATCGATTATCAATGTAAAATCAGGTGGTAAAGGAAGACTTTCATCTCTCACAGCTGGGATTGTACTCATTGTGTTAATCATTATGTTTGGCGAAATTGTAGCCCAGATTCCGATGGCGGCGCTTGTTGGAGTTATGATTATGGTTTCCATAGGAACGTTTCACTGGCAATCTATTATTGATATAAGAAAAATGCCCAAAAGTGAAGCGCTTGTCATTATGATTACGGTAGCGATCGTTATTGTCACACATGATTTGGCCCAAGGAGTTTTGGCAGGGGTTCTTGTAAGTGCACTGACCTTTGTATGGAAAATTGCCAAAATCAAAGTAGGTACGTCCACCGAGGGAAATAAAAAAACGTACAGAATTTCAGGTCAGCTTTTCTTTGGTTCAACGACCTTATTTCTAGAACAATTTAAGTATGATGAAGACCCAAATCATATTGTGATTGATATGGAATTTGCACAAGTATGGGACCATTCTGGGGTGATTGCTCTTGCAAAGGTTATTAATAAATATGAAGACAGTGGAAAAAAGGTAGAATTGATTCGCCTCAGTAAGGAGAGTCAACTAATTATTTCAAGGTTGGGTTTGGCAAGTACAGGTGCACATTAAAATCAATAAAAAACTTACCCATTGCTATAAAAGCAATGGTCAGCCTGTACGAGGTGACTGGTGATGATGTCAAAAAAACTAGATGAAAAGAATGCACATGGAGATGGTTTCGATTGAAAAATTAGTACCTAAAGACCATCTTGTCCGAAAGTTAGATTATTCAATGGAGTTTGATTCATCTACGATCTTGTAAAAGAGCTTTATTCTACTGATAAAGGGTACCCAAGCATAGACCCTGTATTGTTAGTGAAAATGGTGTTTATTCAATATACTTTTGGCATTCGCTCTATGCGTCAGACCATAAAAGATCAATGTACAAAGAGTAAAAACCATCAAAAGCTCGTCCTTCGTCACATTTGGCAAGATACCTTGGATGAAGCGGAGCACTTGAGGCATACTGATTGGAATAAAGAGATTTACGCCGAGCGTAAAGAAACGATTGAACGTGTCTTTGCGGAGCTCAAACAAAAGCATGGTTTGCGTTGGGCCAATCTGAAAGGGTTGGAAAAAAATTCAATGCAGGCAATGCTCGTTTTCGCTGCCATGAACCTGAAAAAGTAAGCCAATTGGCACGGGAGAAATACTTATTCCCCAGTGCCGCCAACCACAAACAAGTCTAAATCTACAAAAACGCTTTTGAGAATCATTTTTCAAAGGCGTTTTGTCTACGGTCTCGAATAAAGGCAGTCTTGTCCTTATTCGTTGTTTTATCTTTAAAATTATAACCAACTAGATATTGACAGATAAAATAGCTTCTCATATACTTGGATAATGCAAATAGTAATCGTTCCGATTTATTTGAGAAGGAGAGATAAAATGTTTAAGCAGTCGTATTTTGTAATTTTTATTCTAGCAATCTTATTTATAATAGGGTGTTCATCAAAGAATGATGTCCCAACGATTCAAGACCAAGGAAGTCAGGAAGGGAAGCAGGAGAATGAAGGTGAGAAATCTATCACCGTTTTGTTCAGCTTTGCGCCGTCAAGCTTAGATCCGCATGCAGAGTCAATTTCGGTGCGTGCAGGAATTACAGAAACTCTAGTGAGAATTGATGAAAATTTAGAGATCCAACCATGGCTTGCCGAAAAATGGGAGCAAGTGGATGAAACAACTTGGACTTTTACATTACGTGAAGGCATCACCTTTCAGGACGGATCAGTCTTAGATGGTGAAGCAGCAAAGGCGTCATTTGAACGTGCTATTGAAGTAAGTCCAGCTATTCAAAGTTTGTTGAAAATCAAAAGCATTGAAGCGAGTGGTCAGGAAATTACATTTCACACAGAGGAAGAATACCCTGCATTTTTAACCGAACTTGTTCATACAAGTGCATCACTTGTGCAAGTGAATGCCGAAAATATTGAAGAATCGCCAATCGGTACAGGACCTTTTAAAGTGAATTCGTATACTCAGGATGTAGAAATTCAATTAGAAAGATATGATGGCTACTGGGATGGATCAGCGAAGATCGACAAAGCTGTGTTCAAATTCAATTCAGATGGAAATGTTCGTGCCCTAAGTCTTCAATCAAATGATGCTGATATTGCTTATCATCTTTCGCCTGAGGGCTTGGAAACCATTGCGAATACCGAAAACTTATCAGTGGAATCGATTCCTAGTCTACGTTCTCACTTTCTTTTATATAATCAAACGAAGCCGGCGATGCAAGATGTTAAGATACGCCAGGCATTAGATGTTTTAATTAATCGTCAAGTCATTGCTGAGGAGATAATGTCAGGGCATGCCACACCAGCGAACGGTCCGTTTAATCCTTCCTTTCCTTTTGGAAGTGATAAAAAAATCACAAGCTTTAACCCTGAGCAAGCTAAGGCATTGTTAGAGGAAGCTGGCTATGAACTAAATAGTGCAGGTAAGCTTGAGAAGGATGGAGAAGCGCTATCGCTAAATCTGATAACCTATACGGGGCGTCCGGAACTTCCTTTAATGGCACAGTATATTCAAGCCGAAGCAATGAATATAGGGATTGAGATAAATATTGTGACAGCTGAGAATATCGATAGTTTTCTATCTGAACAGTTAGATGAATGGGATATTGCAACCTATAGCAATTTAACAGCTCCTCGTGGAGATGGAGGCTACTTCTTTAATGTTGCTTATTCTCCGGAAGGCTCCTTGAACCCTGGCCAAATAAATATTCAAGAGTTAAATGAGTTAATTGGACAATTAAATCGAACCAGGGATAGTGGAGAGAGAATTCAATTACAAAAAAACGCAGTTGAAATCATTCAAGAACAACTCCCACAATCGTTCATTGTTTATCCGCATGTCATTGTTGGACTAAATGAGAGAGTAACAAACTGGAAGCCGGGAGCGGAGGAGTATTACATACTTACCAATACATTGGATGTGAAATAGTGCTTGCCTATATTTATCAAAGAATTATACAATTGGCCATCGTTTTGCTTTTATTATCCTTCATTACCTTTGGGTTAATGAAGATTGCGCCCGGTGACCCAGTCCAAATAATGCTACAGACTGATGAAATTGTTATTTCAGAAGAAGAGCAAGAAAAGCTGAGAAGTGAACTGAAGTTTGACCAATCGATTATGATGCAATATACAACGTGGGTAGTAAACGTGGCTCACTTTAAATTAGGTCATTCTTATATAAGTAAAAAACCTGTAGTGTCAGAAATAAATAATAGAATATGGCCTACCCTTCAGCTAACAATTGGTGGATTGATTGTGATGATGACCATTGCTATGATTTTAGGAACACTCGCTGCTGTCTATCAAAACAAATGGGTCGACCATCTCAGCCGCTTACTCGCCTTTGCGGGAGCGGCTGTTCCAACGTTTTGGTTAGGCTTAATTTTGATTTATGTTTTTTCCTTTAAATTATCGCTATTGCCCGCATTAGGGAATGGAAGTCTTAAACATTTAATTCTTCCTTCACTTACATTGGGTTTAGGAATGGCAGCAGTTTACGCAAGATTATTAAGGGCAGGTTTATTAGAAAGTTTTTCTCAGGAATATATTCGAGCAGCTAGAGCAAGAGGAGTAAGTGAGTGGAAAGTAATTACTAACCATGCGTTACGTGCTGCTTTACTCCCTGTGGTTACTATGTTTGGAATGAGCTTTGGTAGTTTACTAGGTGGGGCGGTTGTTGTTGAAATGATTTTTTCATATCCAGGACTTGGCAGTATGGTTGTGGATGCCATATTTAAAAGAGATTATCCTCTTATTCAAGGCTATATTTTATTTACAGGTGTTGTTGTTGTACTTGTCAATTTAACGGTTGATTTATGCTACCGACTGCTAGATCCACGAATTCGATTTGGGAAGGGGAAACCCCAGTGATAGGAAAAGCGATAACCCGCGATCCGCTACTTATGATGGGCACAGCGATGATGGTTTTTGTAATCCTTATCATTGTTTTCGGTCCCTATGTCGTCCAAAACGATCCCTATTTGATGAATATGGGACTACGCTTGCAACCACCAAGTCTTACTTATCCACTTGGTACGGACTTCTTCGGACGCTGTATTTTTTCCCGCATAGTAGTTGGTGCTAAAGTTACAGTCGGCATTGCCTTACTTGTTCTAAGTGCAGCCTTACTTGTCGGGGTTCCTATTGGCCTTCTATCGGGGTATATTGGAGGACGCTTTGATGCCTTTTTTATGAGAGTGGTTGATGGGTTAATTGCCTTTCCTGACTTTATTCTCGCCATTGCGATCGCTGGATTTCTTGGTCCGAGTTTAAACAATGTAGTCATTGCTGTAATCGTCGTAAAGTGGATTAGCTATGCCCGCCTAGTAAGAAGTGGTGTTATAGCCGAGAAGGAAAAGGATTATGTGCTTGCTGCTAGGTTAAGTGGGAGCAGGCCGTCAAAAATAATTATGAGGCATTTAGTACCTCAGTTAGCGCCACAAGTAATCATTTTAGCGAGCTTAGATTTAGGAAAGATTATCTTAATTATCTCCTCACTGTCCTACTTAGGGATTGGCGCACAACCACCAACGCCGGAATGGGGAGCGATGTTAAATGACGCGAGGCCTTATTTTCAGTCGCAGCCTTCACTAATGATTTATCCTGGCTTAGCGATTATGTTTGTCGTTTTAAGCTGTAATTTAATTGGTGATGGATTTCGAGAGGCGTCTGATATAAAAAATAGTGATGAGTTGAGGTGAGTTTGCGATGGCAACGTCCGTTATAAAAAAGCAAAAGGTTCTTCAACTGAACCAATTGTCAATTAAGCAGAAAACAAATCAGAAACAGCTGCTTCATCAAGTTGATTTAACAATTCATAGAGGTGAGATGTTTGGACTTGTCGGAGAAAGTGGAAGTGGAAAAAGTCTAACAGCTTCTGCAGTAATGGGGTTGTTGCCAAAGCAACTTGAAATTTCAGATGGGATGATTTTATTTCAAAATCAACCCATTCATCAACTATCTGTAAAGCAGCATCGTTTGTTGCGTGGAGATAAGATAGGGATGGTCTTTCAAGATTATAACGGCAGCTTAACCCCTTTTATCAAAATTGGAAAACAGATGATTGAGACACTTCGAACACCTAACAACCTTTCAAACAAGCAGGCAAAAGAGATTGCAATTGATGTATTGCAACGAGTAAAACTTCCTGCAAAACGAGTGTATTCAAGTTACCCGTTTCAGTTAAGTGGTGGCCAAAAACAGCGTGTTGCCTTAGCGATGGTGCTAATGCTTCGGCCAGCTCTACTCATTGCTGATGAGCCGACAACAGCTCTTGATGTCGTGACGGGGGAGAGAATTATTGAATTAATAAAGGAGCTTCAACAAGAGATCGGTTGTTCCGTGTTGTTCATTACCCATCATCTAAGTGATGTCCTCAAACATGCTGACCGCATTGCTGTTATGTATGGGGGGCATTTAGTTGAGGAAGGGATGGCCCATACAATTGGAAATCATCCCGCACATCCCTTTACGGAGTTGCTCCTGAAATCAATGCCTTCCTTGGAAAGAAAGCTTGAGCGTTTACCGATGATTCCGGGAGAGCCAGGAAATGTAGCAGAGAAGGGTTGTCCATTTGCAAATCGTTGTCCAAAAGTGATAGAACGCTGTGTTCAAACAGGGTTAGAATTGAGTGAGTTGTCACATCAACACACTGTGGCTTGTCATTTATATGAAGATGTACATACTACTGGCTATTTGGATGGGGTGAAATAAGATGAATGTCATCCTAGATGTGAAAGAAGTACGCAAAGTGTATGAGAAAAGTTTTCTTGCTGTAAATGATATTTCTTTTAAAATTAAGAGAGGGCGGTGTGTGGGCGTTGTCGGGGAAAGTGGAAGTGGGAAAAGTACATTAGCTAAATTAATTTTATCTTTAGAAGCATTGAGTGGTGGCGAAATTTTCTATAATGAGGAGCGCTTGGATACTATCCGTGGGAAGCGGTTGCGTCAGATGCGAAGAAACGTTCAATTGATATTTCAAGATCCTACTGCCTCTCTTAATCAGCGTTTGACCATTTTCTCTTCTGTGATGGAGCCACTTGATAATTTTAAGGAAGTGACCCCATCGTTTTTAATAGATGTTCGGCACTCACGGAGGGCGACAGCGGCTAAGCTTATGGAAATGGTGGGTCTGACGAGTGAACATCTTGATCGTTATCCTCATCAGTTAAGTGGTGGTCAAAGACAGAGGGTAGCGATTGCTAGAGCGATAAGTGTTAATCCTGATTTATTGATTTGTGATGAGCCAACGTCTAGTTTAGATGCGTCGATTCAAGCGCAGTTAATGAATTTGTTGAAGGAGTTAAAGGGAAGTTTAGGGATGTCTTATTTGTTTATTAGTCATGATATTGGTGCGGTTTATTTTATGAGTGATGAGATTATTTTTATGAAGGAAGGGAGGATTGTCGAGCAGTTTTTAGCGAGTGAGTTGTTGAGTGTGGATCGGAATGTGTATACGAGAAATCTTATTCAAGCGTCTTCTTAGAGTAAGTCTCTGTGGATGAAGGCGGTGTATGGCGGGGTAAGCCTTCTTTTGAGGAAAGAGGAGGGTCGAACCCTCTCCACTCGTCGATTGGCATCGACGCAAACGGTTTTCAACCGCTAAGGTCTGCCTCTGATGGGGGCTTCTTCTTTTTTAGTGGGTTACGCATCGAGTGGGGGGAACGTCATGAGATACCTGTCCGGATGATGTGTATTTGTCGCAAAAGGCTTTTTGGGGGTTTGTGTTTGTTTAAGCTGAAAATTTAATTATCTTGTTTATTAAATTATGTATAAAAGAAGAGGAGAAATGAGAATGAAAGTAGCGACATCGGTGGGAGGACTAGAGGAAAAGTCCGTGTTTAGTCATCGGAGTTATTTAGTTTTGGCGATTCCGTTAATGATTTCAACTTTGACACAACCACTATTAGGAATTGTTGATACAGCAGTAATTGGAAGGATGCCTAATCCATCTTATATCGGTGGTGTAGCCGTTGGTGCGCTCATTTTTAATATGATGTATTGGTTGCTAGGCTTTCTTCGTGTTAGTACCACTGGATTTACGGCACAGGCACGGGGGGCTACTAATGAAAATGAGATGACAATGTCACTTTTACGTCCTATGGTTATAGCCATTTTATTTGGGTTCCTCTTTATTATTTTGCAATACCCACTTGTCAAAACTGCCTTGTTTTTGATTGGGCCTAGTGATGCTGTGACGCAGCATGTAGCGACATATGTTTCAATTCGGATTTGGAGCGCACCTTTTGCTTTACTTTGCTACGTTATTATTGGTTGGTTCATGGGAATGTCGATGATCAAGCATTCATTGGCGGTACAATTATCCATGAATATTTTAAATATCCTCTTAAGCATCATGTTCGTGCTAGGTTTCGGGTTTGGGGTTGCTGGTGTTGCAGCAGCAACCTTGATATCTGAAGTAAGTGCAGTGTTGCTAGGAATATGGTTAATCATTCGTTCAAAGCAAATAACATTCAAAAAAGAAACAGTTTCAGCATTGCGTGAATCGACTCCTCTATTGAGGATGTTGAAAATGAATCGAGATTTGTTTTTTCGCACGGTTTGTTTATTAACGATGACAGGATTGTTTACAGCAAAAGGAGCTGCAATGGGAGAGGTGGCATTAGCAGCAAACGCTATTATTTTGCAAATTCATTACTTTATGTCCTATTTATTTGGAGGGCTTGCGAATGCATCTAGTATTATTACTGGACAAGCAATTGGGAGCAAAAATAAACAACTTTTTCACCGGGCGTTTTTCCTATCTGCACAGTGGGGTGGCGTAGCCGCAGTAGTACTTGCTTTGACAATTCTGGTATACGGCGCTGATATTGTTTCGTTCTTTACAACGATTAGTGAGGTAGAGATGTTTGCTGGAAATTATATCGGTTGGATGATTATCTTTTCCTTTGTCGGTTTCTGGGGTTTGCAATTAGAAGGGATTTTCGCAGGGGCAACAGAGGCTCGTTCCGTTAGAGATTCGATTGCTATGGCTTTGGTTGTTTTTTTATTTATCATCTATATTTTTGTTCCAGTTTACGGAAACCATGGAATTTGGATGGCGTTTGTGTTATTTAGTTTGTCACGCTCGATTTTCTTATCATTATTTATTCCAAGATTATCACGTAATTTCTTTAGTTTACCCTAAAAGAGCAGAAGTAAATTGAAGTTAATAAACAACTCCTGAAAGGGTTAACATCTAACCCTTTCAGAGCCCTTGTTTCTTAGATAACTCCTTGTTCAACCATAGCATCAGCAACTTTAATAAATCCTGCAATATTCGCACCTACGACTAGATTACCTGGGTTGCTATACTCCTTAGCAGCTGTCATGCTATCTTGGTAAATCTTCTTCATGATTTGTTGTAATTTTAAATCGACTTCTTCAAATGACCAAGAAAGTCTTGCACTATTTTGGGCCATTTCTAATGCAGAAACAGATACGCCGCCAGCATTAGCCGCTTTTGCAGGTCCGAAAAGAACATTGTTTTCTAAAAAAAAGTCCACTGCTTGTAAAGTAGAGGGCATATTCGCCCCTTCACCAACTGCCTGAACACCGTTAGAAACAAGTAGTTTTGCGGCATGCTCATCAATTTCGTTTTGAGTTGCACATGGTAAGGCAATGTCACAAGGGATTGACCAAATCTCTTTACATCCTTCCGTGTATTCAGCACTTGGATGTTCGTCTACATATTCACTAATTCGTTTTCCTTCCACTTCTTTTAACCGTTTAACCGTTGTTAAATCGATACCCCTTTTATCATAAATATATCCGTTTGAGTCACTGCAAGCGACAACTGTAGCACCTAATTGTATTGCCTTTTCCATCGCATAAATTGACACATTCCCTGATCCAGAAATAACAACAGTACTTTCTTTGAAGCCTAGACCCTTATCTTTTAACATTTCTTCAACAAAGTAAACAGTACCATAGCCTGTTGCTTCTTTACGTCCAATACTTCCTCCATAACCAAGTCCTTTACCTGTTAAGACACCCGCTGTAAACGCGCCTTGGATTTTTTTATACTGGCCAAACAGATATCCGATTTCTCGGGCGCCAACCCCAATATCGCCGGCTGGAACATCCGTATCTGGGCCGATATATTTACAAAGCTCTGTCATAAAGCTTTGGGTAAATCGCATAACTTCTGTGTTTGATTTTCCTTTTGGGTTAAAGTCTGACCCGCCTTTACCTCCACCGATTGGTTGACCCGTTAAGGAATTTTTGAAAATTTGTTCAAAGCCTAAAAATTTAATGATGCTACTGTTAACCGTAGGATGGAAGCGTAAGCCACCTTTATAGGGTCCAATAGCGCTATTAAATTGAACACGGTATCCACGGTTTACCTGAACATATCCGTAATCATCTACCCAAGGAACACGGAAAGATATCATTCTCTCAGGCTCAACCATGCGTTCAAGAATGCCTTGCTTGATGTAGTGTGGGTGTTTTTCAAGTACTGGAATTAATGATTCAAGTACTTCTTTGACAGCCTGATGAAATTCAACCTCATGCGGATTGCGTTTTTTAACGGACTCGTATAGTTCATTCACATAATTCATGGTGAACTGTGTTTCGGTTACTTTCACTTTTTCTAAAGTAGGCATAGATGTTCCCCCAAGTTTTAAAGAATGTATTGCAGTGAAAAGTCAAAAAAAGACTTATTTATTTTCGGCTAAAAATTTCTGTTATAAGGTATTTTATTCTTTTTAAACATTTTAAAACAATATAAATAATAGATGATATTAATATTAAAATGAGATTGATTACCTAGGGAGAGAGTAGGAGAGAGATTAGAAAAAATCAGAGAGGTCTAGCAAGGCTATATGCTTTGCTAGGTCTCATTAGATAATAGTTAGAGGCTGTTCATATTCTTGAAAAAGCCTTTAAGAAAATCCAAAAATAACATTTCTGTTGGAAGGAGTGGGCGGTCTACGGGTGTAATAACCCCAATTGATCGTGTTACGCTTGGGTTAACAATAGGAATTTTAACCGTTGAACGGGGTACGTTATCAATCAATGTAATTTCAGGCATGAGAGTAATCCCGAGACTAGCAGAAACTAGTCCCTTTAGCGCATCAACATCATCTCCTTCAAAAGCTACCTTTGGAGAAAAGCCTTGTTCTAAGCAAGCCTTTTCAATAACTTCACGAAAAATTAACCCTTTAGGTAAAAGGATGAAGTGCTCCTCTTTTAAATCAATTAATCTTATGGAAGATTTTTTAGATAGAGGATGATTCAATGGCAAAAGGGCAACAATTTCCTCAACAAACAATATATGCCCGCTTATCTTTAGCTCTTCCTTTGGCACTGGACCAAGCAAGGCCATATTGAATTCTCCATTTACCACTTCATCTATTAAATTCCTATAGGTCCCTTGTTTTAAGTGAAATTTAGCTTCAGGATAGCGTTCTTTAAATGCGGAAATAGCCATAGGTAATGTGTAGGCAGCCATACTAATAGGAAAGGCGATACGAATGGTTCCTCGCTCTGGATCTAAGTGTTCGTCTACCTCTCTAGTAGCAGTATCAAGCATTTTTAGTGCTTGTTTAGTACTTTCAAAGAACATTCTACCTATGGGGGTTAATCGGACACTTCTTCCTTGTCGGATAAACAGATTTATACCTAGCTCTGATTCGAGATTTCCTATTTGTCGGCTAATTGCAGACTGTGCTACATGAAGGGCTTCTGCCGCTTCCGTCATATGCTCGCGTTTTGCCACTTCCATAAAGTAACGTAATTGTCTTAATTCCATTGCTTACTCCTTCTTTCATTAATCTCAAATTGATATCAATATCATCCGTAATCCGTATTGATTAGATGATAGCTTGAATTATAAAATACACTTAAATAACTAATTTAACAAGCCAATAGCAGATTTCAAAAATAGAATTACTGTTTTTGAATAATAGTGGCGAAATAAAAACTAAGTAGGATTTTATAATTCTGAATATTCAATCAAATGGAAAAGGGTGGATTAAACTGGAACAAAACAATTGGGATGATTGGCAGAGAAAGGTATTATATGAGGACTATGTAAGACCACAGTTAATAGAGGAGAAGTTGAAGAAAAAAATGGAGGAAGTAAATCGTAGATATAGTTTTCAAGCTCAGCATAAAATAACTAACTTTAAAAAAACAAACTAGATAACAAGCACTCCAAAGCTAAATAGTATGTAATAACTACCAGGAAAGAAGTTTGGAACTTTTCTGGTAGTTTTCATTTGTCGTAAGAGAAACGAATTGCATCAAAATATGGTAAATTCATCGGTAACAGCAATTTTGATAACATATTTCAAATGGTATTATGAAAACAAAGATATCGTTTTAAGGAGGACTTGACGAAATGAGAATTGATGCTCATCAGCATTACTGGAATATAGCTAGAGGTGACAGAATATATTCTCAAATTGAGTCTGTAGCAGGTGTAGTTGGGTGATTAGATTTTAAAATCGATGCCTCTAAAAAGCGATTTTTGAAGCATAGTGTACGAACATAATAGAGTATTATGAAGGAAAGTATAAACTGGATAATGTGAATTGTTAAAGACGTTTCCTAAAGTGGGAAACGTCTTTTTGTTTTCGGGTGAAATTATCGTTTCCTATAGTCAGAAGGAATCGTTGCTGTTAGTTTCTTAAAGGGTTTGATGCTAGACTAAAAAATGAGGCATGCTGTTGAACCCACATTGTTAGATATATCAGAACAGTTAGGAGAAAGACAACAACCACACATAAATGAAATAGTCGTTTGATTAACGAGAAGAAAGCAAGGGGATAGAGTTTTTATTACAATGAATGAAGAAAGATTTTAAGTCAGAGAGGATGTGGAATGTGATGGAGGAAGTACGTATTGGTATTATTGGTGTTGGTACAATGGGAACTGCACATGCTAAGTATTTAAGTCAGAATGAGGTTAAGGGTGCTAGATTAACTGCAGTTATTGATCAAAATGAGGAAAAGGCAAATTGGGTTAAAGAAAACCTTAACGACGATGTTGCTGTTTTTTATGATTATGATACCTTTTTTGGGTCTGGATTAGTTGATGCAGTTCTTATTGCAACTCCGCACTATGCCCATGCTAGTCTTGCGATAAAAGCATTTGAATGCGGTCTCCACGTATTATGTGAGAAACCGGCTGGCGTGTATACGAAACAAGTGAGAGAAATGAATGACGCCGCGAAAAAAAGTGGAAGCGTTTTCTCGATGATGTATAATCAACGGACCAATCCTCTCTATCAAAAGCTTCGTGATTTAATTCAAACAGGGGAATTAGGGGAAATCCGTCGCATAAATTGGATTATTACAAATTGGTACCGCTCTCAAAGCTATTATGATTCTGGGAGTTGGCGAGCTACTTGGGCCGGTGAAGGCGGTGGTGTTTTAATTAATCAATGCCCACATCAGCTCGATTTATGGCAATGGATGACGGGAATGATGCCGACTAGAATGCGTTCATTTTGTTATTTCGGAAAACATCGCGATATTGAAGTTGAAGATGATGTTACGGCATTTGCTGAATATGAGAACGGGGCAACGGGGGTATTTATTACAACGACTGGCGAAGCTCCCGGTACAAACCGTTTAGAAATTGCGGGCGACCATGGAAAAGTAGTTATTGAAGACGGAAAATTAACATTCTGGAGGCTACGTATCCCAGAGTCTCAGTTTAACAAAGAATATAAAGGTGGTTTTGGTAGTCCTGAATGCTGGAAGTGTGAAATTCCCGTGGTTGGAGAAGAGACGGGACACATTGGGATTACTCAAAATTTTGTGGATGCAATTTTATCAGGTGTCCCTCTGATTGCTCCGGGGCATGAGGGAATTAATGGTCTGATGCTTTCAAATGCGATGCAGCTCTCAACCTGGCTTGAGGATTGGATTGAGTTTCCTATTGATGAAGAACTCTATTATCAACAATTACAAGAAAAAATTAATCTCTCAACAGTGAGTAAGGAAGATAAAAGTATCAAATTGGACGTAACAGGGACCCATTAGAGAAAGGGATGATAAAGATGAACCAACAAGATGGCATGAACTATGCGCCAAAAGGGAAGGTAAATAAAGTAGTGGGAGAAGGAGAGTTTTCGTTTGCAGCAATTGCTCTTGATCACGGCCATATTTATGGAATGTGTAACGGCTTAATTGAAGCGGGGGCAGACCTGAAATGGGTATATGATTCTGATCCGATGAAAGTTGAAGCCTTTGTAAACACGTTTCCTAACGTGATGGTTGCATCATCTGAAAATGAGATTATGAACGATAATGATGTAAAACTTATTGCTGGGGCGGCGATTCCCTCGAAAAGATGTGAGCTTGGTTTGCGGGCGATGGACCATGGCAAGGATTATTTTACGGATAAAGCTCCATTTACAACATTGGAACAACTAGATATGGCACGGGAAAAAGTAGCGGAAACAGGATTGAAATATATGGTCTACTACAGTGAACGACTCCATGTTGAGAGTGCGGTGTTTGCGGGACAACTTATTGAAGAAGAGGCGATTGGTCGGGTCATTCAAGTGACGGGGTTTGGACCACATCGGTTGTCAGCTCAAAGTCGTCCAGAATGGTTCTTTCAGAAGGAGCATTATGGCGGTATTCTATGTGATATTGGAAGCCATCAAATTGAACAATTTCTCTTTTATGCTCAATGTAAAGATGCTAGCGTTCAAGCTAGTAAAGTAGCAAATTATCATTACAAAGACTATCCGGAGCTTGAAGATTACGGGGATGCATCAATAATTGGGGACAACGGAGCAACTAACTATTTTAGAGTGGATTGGCATACACCTGATGGTTTACGAACGTGGGGAGATGGGCGGACGTTTATCCTTGGAACGAAGGGCTATATTGAAATCCGAAAGTATATTGATGTCGGACGTGAAGACAAGGGAAATCACCTTTTTCTAGTGAATGAACACGGTGAGAAGCACTATTCGTTAACAGGTAAAGTAGGTTTTCCTTTCTTTGGCGAATTCATTCTTGATTGTTTGAATCGAACCGAGCATGCCATGACACAAGAACATGCGTTTAAGGCAGCGGAGCTCTGTCTAATAGCACAAGAACAGGCGATTAAAGTCGAATAGTTAATCTATTATTTTATACGATAAATAAGGTAATGTGGAGGCACTATGTCAATTCCATCAATTACTTCAGCACAAATAAATCTTTCCTATTATCAGCGCTATAAAACGGAAATGAACTTCCATTCTCATGAAGAGTATGAAATCTATTATTTCCATGGCGGAAAATGTAACTATTTAATAGGTGACCAAATTCATGTTCTTTCACCTGGAGATTTAATCCTAATGAATGGCTTAACGCTTCATTGTCCAAAGATATTTGAACATGAAGAATATATCCGTACAACATTACATTTTGATCATGTTCATTTTCGAGGAATTCTTCGTCATATGGGAATGGAATCTTTGTTAAATCCTTTTTTCTCGTTGCAGTCCTTTCGTATCCCTTTTCGTGATAATGAAAAAGAAGAAGTAGAAAAACTCTTTTCTTCGATGCATCAATTTAGTAATAAAAAGGGTGTTGTTTCTGAGTATCGCTTTCAACTTGCCTTTTTGGATATGCTTGCGTATTTATACCCTTTTTGTCAAAGGTCACTAACTTACACAAAAGATCCGCAGTCCGAAAAAGAAAAAAACGTTCAACAAGTTATTACATATCTAGAGAAGCATTTTAAAGAGGATGTGAATTTAAAACAACTAGGGGAGGATTTACATCTAAGTAAGTACTATTTAGCAAAAATATTTAAAGATGTTACAGGGGTCACGATATTTAATTATCTGTATCACCGGAGAATCAATCAAGCGAAAATCGAGTTTTTAATGAATGATGAGTTAACGGTCACAGAATTAAGCTATATGGTTGGATTTAAGCATCCATCTCATTTTAGTAAAGTGTTTAAGGATTCAACAGGAGTCACTCCTGAATACTACAAAAAGCGGATGATAAGCCAGGAAAAAAACCGACAAAACTCATAAAAGAAAGTGGGGAAATCATGAAGTTCTCAGTGTTTACTGTAATAGCCCCTGATTTAACGCCAGATGAAATACTCACTAGCTTAAAAGAGTACGGATATGATGGTGTCGAATGGAGGTATAAAGAAAAGCCTCAGAAACTTCAAGAAGAAAAGCCAAGTTTTTGGGGAAATAACTTATGTACAATAGCCCCTGATTACTCTAAGGAAAAGTTAACAAGATTGTTAGAAAAAACAAAGAAGCTAGGGATTGAAACGGTAAGTGTGACACCTTACTTAGCGTGCGGTGACATAGAAGAAACAGAAAAAGTCTTGCATGTTGCCGAAACTTTAGGGGCAAGCATGATCCGGGTGGGGGTACCATCGTACAATCGGAGTGAGAATTATCATGATTTATTCGAGAAGGCTGTTCGTTATTTACACGAAGTTGAGGAGATGTGTAAGCAATACAACATCAAAGGATTAGTTGAAACACATCATATGACAATTACGCCAAGCGCGTCTTTGGCCTACCGGTTAGTCAATACATTTGATCCAAAACATATCGGGGTTCTCTACGACCCGGGTAACATGGTTCATGAGGGATATGAAAACTATCGAATGGGTCTAGAGTTACTGGGTCCTTATCTCGCTCACGTCCATGCTAAAAATACAGGCTGGGAAAAGAAAGAACGTCATAAAGAAGACAAGAGCGAATGGACAGCAGAATGGAAACTGATTGAAGAGGGCCTCGTTGATTGGAAACAAGTACTCACAGATTTAAAAGCAGTTGGTTATGATGGCTATATTGGAATGGAAGATTTCAGTATGCAGAAGTCTACAAAGGAAACTTTGAAACATAATATTAACTGGTTTAAAACGATGCTTAATCAGGGATAGAGTCTTATGATTCGTTGGAATGTTTTCCGGAGGGTTATTCCTGTTAGTGATTTAGGGGTTGTGCTATAAGGTCAAAAACCGTCCTTATGACACAACCCCTTTTTCTTATGTAACAATATCATGTCTTTTATCAATATAAATAGTTCCTTGCTCGTCAATTTGAGCAAAAAAGACTTCTTTAATATTGGCAATATTATTGGTCTGCAGTATGGTTCTTACCCAGTCCATATCCTTTCCTAACATCCTCAAGCTCTCAGATAGAATCTGACCATCAATAATAAAAGCTTGTGCATTGCCACGACTTGCTTGAATGTTAAAAACATCTTTTTGCATAGCACTTAAATAAGGAGGCTTTGCAAGAGCGGTTATGGTTCCATCTGTTTCCATGAACGCAGTTTCAACTTGGTCAACATAGAAGAACCCCTTTTTTCGTAAACCAGTCGAAAGCCCATCCATCGTAAGTCTAACCTTTTTGAGCCCTTCTTCTAGAATCTGTCCATTTTTAATTAAGTAGGTCGGTTCATCTTCTAAAATTTTTCGTCCAAATAAACTTTTAATTGCTCCTATACTAGAAAGGAAGGAATAGAAACCAAAAAGCACAAGGCCAACCATTCCGACTAAAACAGGGGTCCCCTTCGTTAGCATCGAACTCGCTACAATAGAACCAATTGTAATCCCTGCAACAAAATCAAAGAAAGTCATCTGGGCGATTAGCTTTTTGTTAAGAAATCGGCATAAAATATAAAGAATGATAAAACTGACAGTGGTACGAATAAACATTTCAAAAATAGTCATTATCATCACCTATGCTATAAACTCGATATGTATATTATTTGTTATGTTTTTTTATTTATACTTAAAAAACTGAAAAGGGGATAGGGGCCCACCTCTTCAGTTCGTTGTAGTAGAACTTAAAATGCATAGTGTCCCAAAAAAAGGACGACAAAGCCAACCATAATGCGTAGCCCACTAAAAAAGAGAGATTATTATTGCATTTGGTTTTGAATGGTTGAGTTTGCATTGTTCATTAAATTCATTGAGGTCATCCGATTCGATGTTTCCATTGGTTGAAACATATTTGTCATTTGAGTCGTTTGTGACGTACTAAAAGCAGGTGGTTGGTAGTATCCGTTATGATTCATCCACGTCCAAATTTCATATGCCATCTCTTGGCATAGGTTTGCACAATTTACATGATACGTACGAAGTTGAGTATCTACACACTCATTTGCCCACTGCATTCCCATGATTGCCCCGGATTTATGAACATTAAGAGCCAGTGTTGCCATAGTCTGATCCGAAAGAGTTTGTGTATTAGCCATCGGTGCAGACATTGTTACTTGATGATGCATACCAATCGTGTTGTTTTGTGAATAGAAATAAGGGCTTTGGTGAGTTAAATGAACCCCTTTTCCTTGCGCAAGATTAACACCTTGTTGATAAGTTTGAATCATTTGTTGTTGATGCTTTGATAAAACTTCTCTTAAACGTTGATCTTGACACTGGTTTGCAAACATACCATGCTGTTCAATCTCGGCTGCCTTTGTTCTTAACGCTTCAGATGTTTCTAAAAGTTCGTGAGCTGCTAAATTCATTTTAGTTCCTCCACAAAAGTTATTGGGGTATAACCCAAAACTATTGTGCTCAAAAAAGGGAAGTATATGCATACACTAAACAAACGAAATATAAACAATTAACCCAGAAAAGAACTAATTTAGTTTGAGAAGGCTTTGTTAATAATATAAACAGAACTTATTAAAGGAGGTTTTAGCTATGCGACACGTATCAGCTCTTATTGTGAAAACATTGATGGTGGCAGCTGTTCTGTTAATTATTATGTCAGGTATGTACAACTATCCAGCAGGTACTACCGTCGGGTTATCACTTTTGATTGTTGGGTTGAGCTATGTTATAGGAGATATTGGGATACTAAGAGTGTCAAACAACATTGTAGCTACAATTGCTGACTTAGGATTAACAACGATTGCTATTTGGCTAATCGGTCCACTGCTTTATGGGTATGGTGTTCCGTTTTCCGTTGCATTTCTTTCAGCACTAGTAATTGGAGTGGGAGAATGGTTCTTCCATAAATTTGTTGCTACACTTCGTCGTCAGGAACAGCCAACTCCCCAAGCATAAAAAGGAAGGAAAAAGAAGGACAGGTCTTTGACTTTGTCCTTTTTTTTTATGCCTATTACCGGCTACTGTTTAAGGGAGGAGGATAAATTGGTATCTTTTAGCTTTTTGGAAGCATGATAAGAATTAACTACATATTGAATGAGATTCAGTAAGCAAAGGAGAAGAATGCCAATGGCAATGAACGAACAGATTCCACATGATAAAAGTCTCGATAATAGCCTAGCTTTGATGCAAGAAGGATATTTGTTTATTAATAATAGGATGAATCGTTATCAAACAGATTTATTTGAAGCACGTTTACTAGGTCAAAGGGTTATTTGCATGAGTGGTGAAAAAGCGGCAAACGTATTTTACGATTCAGAACGATTTCAGAGAAATGGAGCGGTACCAAAGCGAATACAGAAGTCCTTATTTGGGTTAAATGCTATTCAAACGATGGATGGAAAAGCACATATTCATAGAAAGCTTCTGTTTATGTCTCTGATGACACAACCACAACAAAAGCGGGTTGCCGAACTTACCATGGAGCAATGGATGGCTTCGATTGGTAAATGGCAGGGCGTGGAGAATGTTGTACTGTTCGAAGAGGCTAAGGAAATATTATGTCGCGTTGCATGCGAATTTGCGGGGGTACCTATACAGGAAGCGGAAGTTAAAGAAAGGGCGGACGACTTTAGTGCAATGGTAGATGCGTTTGGAGCAATTGGACCACGACACTGGAAAGGAAGAAGAGCAAGAACAAGAGCAGAGGAGTGGATTCGACAAGTTATAGAAACTGTTCGAACGGGTGAGTTGAATGCTGAGGAAGGTTCTGCCCTCTATGAAATAGCTTTTCACAATGATTTAAATGGTCAACACCTTGATGCGCAAATGGCTGCGATAGAATTAATAAATGTCCTACGTCCCATTGTGGCTATTTCAATTTTTATTACGTTTGCTGCTTTAGCGTTAAAAGAATATCCTGAATACAGGGAGATGCTCCAAACTGGTAAAAATGAATATTTCGAAATGTTTGCGCAAGAAGTAAGACGCTTTTATCCATTTGGTCCGTTCACTGGTGCAAGAGTTCGAAAGGATTTTATCTGGAATGAATGTGAATTTAAAGAAGGAATGCTCGTACTACTAGATATGTATGGAACGAATCATGACTCTAGACTTTGGGAGAATCCAAATGAATTCAGACCGGAACGTTTTAAGGATTGGAAGGGTGGTTTATTTGATTTTATTCCACAAGGTGGGGGAGATGTTGCTAAAGGACACCGTTGTCCTGGAGAAGGTATGACCGTGGAGGTGATGAAAGCAAGCTTGGATTTCCTCGTTAACAAAATTGAGTTTGAAATACCGGTTCAGAATTTAAATTATAGTTTGGTGAAAATGCCATCATTGCCTGAGAGTGGTTTTGTGATGAGACATATTAAACGGAAATGAATTAATGAAATGAACAACTCTCTAAACTGCAGGGCAATGCCTGTGGTTTTTAGAGTTTTTCGTGTGAATGTTGGGATTTATACACTATTTTCTAGCACTAGTTTCGCTTTTTTATTTCCTCAAATGGTGGAACATGCTATAGTTAATTTAACTGAAAAAGGCAAACTTAGGGAAACCTTAGGACGCAAAGCTTTAGGGGCTAAGTCACACTGTGATAGGTCAGCCAGTTACCAAGAGATAAGGTGTTTTATTTGCTATTCTCTGGAATGGCTTTTTATTTTGAATTACAATAGGTATAAAGTTGCGGTATAATAGTTTGTTTTGTTAAGGAGGATAGAGATGAACCATAAACAATCAATATTTATAGGGAATAAGGTTTTGTGGTTCGTCTTAATTATTTGTGGGGTGGCCGCTCAGTATTATAAATTACCTACATTATTTGATAATACAATAGTTTTCACGGCAGTGTTTTACTTGGCCATCATCCGTCTTTTTGGTTTTAAGCAAGCAATGGTAGCAACCGTTCTTATAAATCTGCTCAGCTTTTTTGTCCTGGGGGAAGCAATTTATGTTTGGCTTAACTTAATAGTTGTTCTTTTTATCGGAGGATTATATTGTTGGAAAGGGAGAAATCTCTTTTTTTGGGCTGTTGTATTAATAGTGGTTTATTGGCCGCTTCATCATTTAGTGGTTTGGTTTAACCAATCTTCTATGGAGGCAGTCTTCTCAGACTTAATCTTTTTTCAGGTATGTGTGGCTATACTAACTTGTGCATTGTTAGCAGATATATTAGCGGATTACTTACCGCGAATACCAATTGTCGGACAGATTATTCCAAATAAAGAACCGATTTTCTTTGGACGTTTAATTACTCATTTAATTGTCGCTGTGGCAGTCGTGCCTATGTTGGTTTTGACGGTTTTAAACGGGTGGTATGAGAAGGAAAAAGTTCTAATAAAATTCACAGAAGAAATTGAGACAGTGAGGGAACGTTTAGAAGAAAGAATTGATAGTATGGACCAATTTGAAATTCAAGGTTTACAATTAGGCTCTGTCGTTCAAAAAGCACATATAAAAGAGATGTTCATTAATTTAACTAATCAAAGTTCAGTAGAAATTTACGCTTTAGATGAGGAGCATCAAATATTCATCTCAAGTGACGATACTGCGATGAATTATTTTACTCTCCTTGAGGATGGCTATGTGAATAATGTAAATGCTGAAATTAGTATGTGGAAACCGAGCGGATCAAGAGGGTTGTTGATGACAGACTGGTTGGAAGGATACTATTTTACAGTTTTGACTTTAGATAGTTCAAACCTTCAGTTTTTTATTCTCATGCCTTTAGCGGATGAATTGCTTTTAAGCGCTAATACGATAGCTCTTTACTTTAAAAGTATATTGCTATTGTTTATATTAGCAAATGGTTTTGCTTTTATGTCAAAGCGAATATTATCTAAATCTCTATTTCATCTAACAAAGGTTACTTCGGATCTTCCAAAACGTATGAATAGTTTGGAAGATTTTAAATGGACAGGAAGCCAAATTTATGAGTTTGATGCGCTTGGACAAAATTTTGAGCAGGCTGCAGTGAAACTTAAGGAAATGTTTCTAGAAGCTATCGAAAGAAACAATCTTCTATTAGAAAAAACGGAACGATTACAAGTTTCTGAGGAGCTTTTATACAGAAAAGCACATTATGATGAACTCACGCAGCTTCCTAATCGTTACGCCTTTCAACTAAATATGGACCGGTTATTCGTCCATTCATCTACTCGTCATCAGGTTTTTGCAGTGGCATTTATTGATTTAGATAAGTTTAAACAAGTAAATGATACCATTGGTCATAATGGTGGCGATCTACTGCTTCAAAAAGTAGCTAAACGGCTACAAGGGGTAATTGAAGGGAATAAACGAGTAAATGCATATCGAATAGGTGGGGATGAGTTTGTTGTCACAATTGAAGATACATTTTCGAGAGAAATTGAAGCCTATTGTCAAGAAATCTTAAAGATAATGAGAGAACCAATTAGTATATTTGAAGAATCATTTACAATCTCAGCTAGTATTGGCGTTAGTCGTTATCCGGTTGACGGGGAAGATATAGAAACAATCCTAAATAAGGCAGATAACGCAATGTACAAGACAAAGGAGTCCGGTAAAGACAACGTAACTTTCACTAACAGGTAAGGGGAGGGGTTGTAGTGAGTGTGTATAAAATACTAGCAGTTACGCTGATGCTCGTTTTAGTTCTAATTGGGTGTCAGCACGAAAAGCCTTCTCCGTTTGTATGGGAAGATTACGAACTAGGCCAAACAATAGAAGAAGTAATTAAGCCTGAACAAAACTTAGAAAAAAAGACGTTAACAATTTGGACTCGGGAAAATGAGTTTCAAGATGTAATCGATACATTTCAAGGCAAATATCCAGAAGTTCATGTGGATATTGTTGAGATTGACAAAGACGAGATAGTTGAAAAGTATTTACAGAGTATTATTGATAAAGAGACCCCTGATATTTTTGTGCTTTATAACAGACATCTAGGTCATTTTTCAGGGATCGATGGGTTAGAGAATTTATCAGAAGACCCGTACCGAACCTCCAAGGTATTTGAAAAACTACCAGAGGGTTTATTAAATAATTACTATTCGTTTAAGGAAGAGAATCTGTTTGCAATCCCAACGTGGGTCTTTCCAAATGTTACTTACTACCGGGCTGATATTTTAGAAAAAGAAGGATATCCTAGCGAACCTGATGAACTTGCTGCCTATATGGAGGATGCTGATAATTGGATGAACATGCAAATAGACTTAAAAGGGAAAGGCCACTTTCTCTTAGAGGATGCTCAAAATCTACTATTTAGTTTGAAAAATACAGTTAACTATTTTGATAAAAACCTTAACTATAAATTGGGGTATGGTAGTGAGTATCAAGTTGTGTTAGAGGTAGCAGAGTCAGTTTATCAAAACAATTTGCATTTAAACAAAAATATTTGGGGTGAGCAAGGACAGGATGCTCTTCGGAGTGGAGAGCTTGCGATGGTGCACCTGCCTTCATATGGAGAGGATCTTTTGAGCGGATGGCTTCCTGAACAAGCAGGAAGCTGGCGGGTAACAACAATGCCCTTTGGGTTGAAAGGAATAGATAAGGATACAGGGCAAGCTCTCGCGATTTCTTCGTATAGTAAGGAGAAGGAGTTGGCATGGGCATTTATTGAAATGGCTGTGGATAGGTTAGTCTATCAGTATACATGGGGGGGAGACCCGGAGTTTCTGGGAGGACAAAACTCGAATGCTTTATACTGGGATTTAATAAGCGAAAAAATGTTAGGGCAGCCTACACCTTTCGATCACTATGCCGATGAAATTTGGGAATTAACCATCTATAAAATTATAATGGGAGCGTCCCTTAATCAACAACGATTGGTGGAAATTGAAGAGCGAGTAAACGAAAGGATCCGATTAGATAAACGAGTCTTATTAAATTCATACGACTGAAGAGGCCACTGAAAAAGGTACGATTTTCACCTTTTTCAGTGGCCTCTTCAGCCTTAGGGGGAGTTTTGTTATCATCATTATTTTAAACTATCTATTCATCGAAAAAAACGATATAATAAATCAACTAATGGAACTATAGGTAGAGGGGGGATTTCAGTGACGAGAGTGATATTAGTGGTATTTATGTTGTTGACAATTCTTTCGGGACAGACATGGGTTGATGAAGTGTCTGTTACGGAGAATATAGCTTTCATTCATATGGACACAGATCAGCTTTCACTTCCGTATAGTTCCTTCTCTTCAAGCGAAGATATGAAGAACAAGGGGGAGAGTTTGCTTTTTTACGAACCATTCGTTTTACAAATTGCCCCGCAAAAAGAAAGTTCCGAAAGCATAGAATCGAAACGAAAATCCCTTTTTAATCTCATGTCTATAAAAAGGGGCAATGTCATCCAAGGGTCTCTTCGAGTATAGGCATTACATTCGAAGGAGGTAACCCGATGGAAAAACAATCATCAAGTTCTGAAATAAAGGAGTCCCTTATTGGTTTAGGTGTAGGGATCGCTATGATGATTATCATTTTTTTAATTGCTCATTATGGATTAGGGATGGAATTTTTCCCAGCATAATTATAAATAAACCCTCTGTTCTTTGGACAGAGGGTTTTACTGTTAAGAGGCGCTGCGCAATTTTTTATGCAGTTTGAATGTGATGCAGTTGAACGATAACTCTTTGGATACGACGATTTCGGACATCTTCTATCGATATTTGAAACGACTCAAAGTCAATGGTTTCTCCTTTTTTAGGGAGGTAGCCTAACGTATCCGAAATCCATCCGTTCAACGTTACCGAAGAGGTTTCAGGAAGGTCAATATTTACAAGCTCACTAAAGTCTTCAATAGGACAGCGACCATTGACTCGAAGCTTTTCTTGATTGATATGCTCAATTATCACTTCATTTTCATCATGCTCATCCCAAATGTCGCCGACAATTTCCTCGATAATATCTTCCATTGATACAATCCCTAAAATCCCACCGTATTCATCGAGAACAATCGCTAAGTGAACTTGACTCTTCTGTAACTCCTTTAGTAGGGAAGATATCTTTACTGATCCAATAACAAAATGAGGTTTACGCATAATTAATTCTAATGAGAATTCTTTTTCGAATACATAATGGGCAAAAAAGTCACGGTGCGAAATGATTCCGACGATATTATCAATCGTTCCCTCGTAAACGGGGAGACGTGAATACTTCTCGTGAATAAACGTATCTTTAATATCTTCAATCGATGTGTCCACTGATACGGCGATAACGTCAGGTCGCGGTGTTAGAATATCACGTACGACAATATCATCGAATTCGAGCGCGTTTTGCAGTAATTCTTTTTCATTCGAGAGAAATGTCCCTTCCTCTTCTCCTATTTCCACTAATGCTTTCACATCATCATCGGTAACTGTTGGCTCATCTGTTTTCGAACCTGTCAGCTTGTTAAGACTAACTTTTAATTGAACGAAAAGCCACGTAACCGGGGAAAAGAGTTTTAAGATTATCATTAAAGAAGCGGAAGTATTAAGTAAATATTTCTCTGCATACTGTTTAGCTAAAGACTTTGGTAAAATTTCACCGAAAACAAGGACTAAAGCAGTGATAACGATAGTGGTAATCACGAGTGTACTTCCCTGACTTCCAAACATGACCGTTGCAATCGTGGTGGCAATTGTCGCCATCGCGATGTTAACAATATTATTTCCAATTAAAATGGTTGATAACGTTTGGTCATAATTTTCAATCAACTTCAAAGAACGCTGTGCTTTTAGATTATTGTTTTCAGCTAGGTTACGTAATCTTAGCTTATTCGCACTTGTCAACGCGGTTTCAGACGCAGAAAAATAGCCAGAAAATAATAACAGTGCTCCTAGTAACATAATCGAGGGTATACTGTCCAAGAACTCATCACTCTCCTAAAATATAGTTAGTTTTAATATATATCATGTACGAGTCTTTCTGCAAATAAAATACTTTAAAAGATTTGAAGATTCTTAACGAGTTTTAGTAAGAGCTTCACCCTTGAAACATCCCTTCTATAGTTGCCACGTCATCTGTTAAAGCGGGTTCTGTGTTCAGTAATGAAAACAGCGCAGTGACAAGAGCCATTCAGAATGTTTTTTATCGGTTCCGTAGAAATACGGGCAGCACATTCCTGAACTTCCCTCCTCCTTTCCGTAGAGAGATACGTGACGGATTCGCTTATTCACGTTTTTTAAAAGATACAAATGCTATTAATTGGTAAATACAAGGATTTTAAGGTTTGAAACGAATAGCACTGTATGAGAAGGAGAAGAAGGACATTTTTCTATAAAGCCAGTTGGTGCTTATGAGATAACTGCTAATAAAAAGGTATCTAAGCCCGTTACGAACAGAAAAACTTTTTAGTTTCCCTATTCACATGTGGACTAGTTTTGATCTTTTAAGAAGAAAAACGAGGTAAACACAAATAAGTTTCCCCCAAAAGCTAATTGGGGGAATTTATTGTGTAATTTGGACTAAGAAAGGATCTTCAGGAAACACTTCCGACTTCTAGGACCATCAAATTCGCAAAAGTAGACGCCTTGCCAAGTGCCAAGTACAAGTTGGCCATTTTTTATAACAAGTGTTTGCGAATGTCCAACCGTACTCGTTTTAAGATGTGCAGCGGTATTCCCTTCCATATGACGATCCTTTGGATGTTCCCATGGATAGATTTCATCTAATCGCCTCAGCATGTCTACTTTGACATCAGGATCTGCGTTTTCATTAACTGTAACCCCTGCTGTTGTATGCAAGGAGGAGACAATAACTACGCCGTTTTTGATTCCAAGTTCTTGTATCCACTCTTCAATCATAGAAGTAATATCAAGCATTTGATCACGAGTGTTCGTTTTTAAATACAATGTCTTATCCATTATAAAACCTCCTATTCTCTTATCTTTTACTAATATCAGAAGTGATTTCTAAGGTCAAGGAAGAGACGCTTTTTCCTGAAAAAATTTGTAAAAGTATGTATATACGATTACTGTTAGGTGTCTGCTTAAGAAGGGGTATTTTATTACTGAATTAATATAGAAAAGAATGTTGAAAACCTCTTAGCTTCCTTAATAAGGGAGGAGCCACTACGATGAAGGAAATGAAAGCACCTTACTCACTGCAAACGGTCTTGATGTTAGTTGGTTCAGTAAGTGTTATGTTTATTCTTTATCATTTTCAGCCGCTTTTCTTTTTCTATAGTGGGAGTCTACTCGCACTTGTCCTTATGTTACCTGCTTATTATTCATTTGAAAAGTTAATGAGAAAGAAAGAAATGACGGTTTAAAGATGACAATCTAAAAAAGCCAGGGCCTTCAGGGTCCTGGCTTTTTTAGATTGTTCAAAGCCTTTATCGATTCATTGATTATTGTTGGTAAGGGAACTGTGTACTGTAACCTTGAAATTGCTGATAACCTTGCTGAAGCTTCTGCTCATCAGCTTGTTCTAAAGAGTAGAATCCTTTACGGAACATAAGATTGTAAAGCTCACGCTGACAATCTTGAGTTTCTTTGCAAACGCCAGCAATATCTGAATAAAGGAGCTGGTTACTTGATTCGTTTAGCGCGATTGAGTATGCACTAGTCATATATTTTTCTGTTGTTAGCAAGTCGTTTAAAAAGTCTCTGTCGTTCATTTGGGGTGTCTTTGGTACTTGTGTTTCTGGGTTCTGAATTTTTGACGATTGATTCATGGTTTTCCCCCTTATTGGACTGGAATTTGTTGCTGTTGATTAGATTGTAAATGAGTTAAAATTTGTTGGTAATGCTTTTGGTGCATGGCGCCTGTTTGGTCTAACATGTGACTGATTTCTTGATCCTGACATTGCCTAGCGAAGAAATGAGCTTTTTTCATCGCAAGTAAGTTCCATGAAAGCATATCGGATAAATATAGTTGATCCTTGGTCGTAATCACATTGGGCGGTTGTGGCATGATCGTTTGGGACTGTTGCGTTTCCGTAACTTGTTGCATGGGATACCCTCCTTTTGGATGCTATTCGAAAAAGCAGCGTACCCGTCATTCGGATACATAAATAGTGTGAGGTGAAAGGACTAGCTCTATCCATTCAAAAAATCACCAGAATTAGGAGAAACAAATAAGTTGTGATGCTTGGAAAAATGAGCAATAATAACTGTAAAGATTTTGCTTAGAAGGAGGAATTGTGTGGCGGTTACAATTTATCAATATCCAAAGTGTGGGACCTGTCGTAAAGCGTTGAAGTGGTTAAGTGAACACAATATCGAAGTAAATGTTATTCATATTGTCGAAGCGCCGCCGTCAAAGCAAGAGTTAAAAGATCTTTATGAGAAAAGTGGATTAGAGCTAAAAAAATTCTTTAATACAAGTGGGCAGAAATATCGTGAGCTTGGTTTAAAGGATAAACTTAAAGACATGTCTGAGAGTGACATGCTTGAACTACTCTCAGCTGATGGCATGCTTATAAAGCGCCCGATCACCACTGATGGTAATCAAGTGACGGTGGGGTTTAAAGAAGAAACATTTGAGCAAACTTGGAAATGAGCCTTTTAGTTTTAAAGCTGTAGGCTGTATAATGAAAACATACATATTTAATGGAGGGGATTATAAAATGAGTAATTTACCAAAAGAATTAAAGTACTCAGAAGAGCATGAGTGGGTAAAGGTTGAAGGTGGACAAGTTCGGGTAGGAATTACGGACTTTGCACAATCAGAGCTAGGAGACATCGTATTTGTAGAACTTCCTGAAATCGGAGATGATATTGAGGCTGACGAACCATTCGGAAGTGTGGAGTCAGTGAAGACTGTTTCGGAACTTTATGCGCCAATTAGTGGGAAAGTTGTCGCAATTAATGAAGAGCTAGATGATTCACCAGAATTTGTGAACGAATCACCGTATGAAAAAGCATGGATGATTGTCGTTGAACCCTCAGATGAGTCTGAAATTGAGAAACTGATGACCGCAGAACAATATCAAGAAATGATTAGCGAAGACTAATCACTCTGGAGTAACCATTAAGAATGGTTACTCTTCTTTTATTCTCCACGTGTAAACGGCAATGAAGCGGGCAAATTAATTCATAAGAACCTGCTAAAGGAGGAGAAGTGCAAATGGATTTAATTAAAGTAGATGTGACAAGTCAAGTAAATGGAAGAATGGAAAATGGAATCATGAACCTATACATGGGCAAAGCTAGCGTTGGAAAAATCATCGAGACAAACCAAGGTCTCCAACACGAAATGGCAGAAGGCTACACCTTCCAAGAAGACAAAATCTACCGCTTCCAAAACCCCCATCCAGAAAAAGTGAAATCATACGTCGATAGCTGCGAAGAAGGCTGGTGTTAAAGTCAATACGCCCCTCCCCGAACTTGGGAGGGGCGTATTGACGAAGTACAACCCCGAACTTAGGGTTGTACAATCTTTCCCTCCCCGAACTTGGGAGGGGCGTATTGACGAAGTACAAGCTTGTTTTTTCATTACTTCTTGAGAAGTCGCAATATTTATACTACATATACTATTTGCGTATTCGTTGACACTCTTTTTTGAGGCATGCTATGATGCAATTTGTGAAAAATGAAGAATAAATAAAATGCTTCATTTTCGGAAAATTCCGCTTGATAGCTTTTGGAAAGAAGGGAACCAAAATGATTTCACTTCGTGGAGTAAAAAAAACATTTGCTACTAAAGATGGACCTGTTATTGCAGTTGACGGAATTGATATGGAAATTGTAGCAGGAGAAATATTTGGAATCATTGGGTATAGTGGAGCTGGTAAGAGTACGTTGATTCGCATGTTGAACATGCTTGAGCGTCCCTCTGAAGGTGAGGTTGTAATATCTGGGCAAAACCTATCACGTATTCCAAAGCGCGAATTGAGAAAAGCGAGACAAGAAATTGGAATGATCTTTCAACACTTTAATCTACTCTGGTCAAGAACGGTCCATGAAAATATTGAATTTCCACTTGAAATTGCTGGTGTACCGAAGAAAGACCGAAACAATCGAGTGAAAGAATTAATTAAGCTAGTTGGACTCGAAGGAAGAGGGGAGAGTTACCCTTCTCAGTTAAGTGGCGGTCAAAAGCAAAGAGTAGGCATTGCTCGTGCTCTCGCAAATAACCCTAAGGTGCTTCTTTGTGATGAAGCAACATCTGCCCTTGATCCCAAAACAACAGATTCAATCCTTGAATTGCTTGTTGACATCAATAAAAAGCTGGATTTAACAATTATTCTCATTACCCACGAGATGCATGTTATTCGCAAAATATGCAACCAAGTCGCAGTTATGGAATCTGGGAAAATAGTAGAGCAAGGACCTGTACTCGATGTTTTCCGGCAACCAAAAATGGAAATGACGAAGGAGTTTGTAAAGCAAATTACAGAGCCTGAGGAAGCGAAGGAAACGATACAACAGCTACTTAGCGAGCAGCCTGATGGACAAATTGTTAAATTGACGTTTGTTGGGGATGAAGCAGAACGACCATTAATTACCGAATTGATTCGAAGTTTTGCCATTGAAGTCAATATTCTTCAAGGTAAGATTACCAAGATTCAAGAAGGATCCTATGGGACGCTCTTTATTGGGTTAAATGGTGAGAAAAAGGAAATCGAAAAGGCAATTTTCTTTATCCGCACTAAACAGGTGGATGTGGAGGTGATTTCCATTGATTGAGAACATTTTTCCAAATGTACGTTGGGATATGGTATGGGAAGCGACCGTTGAAACGATTTACATGTCGGCCATTTCAGTATTCGCAACAGCTATATTAGGTGTTATGTTAGGTATGATTCTTTATGTTACAGCTAAGGGGAACTTACTCGAAAACCGAGTTGTCTACCTCGTAACCTCGGCCTACGTTAATATCTTTCGCTCCATACCGTTTATTATTCTTATTATATTACTTATCCCAATCACAACCATTTTGGTCGGTTCAATGCTTGGTGCTGAGGCTGCGTTACCTGCATTAATAATTGGAGCCTCTCCTTTTTATGCAAGAATGGTTGAGATTGCCTTACGGGAAATTGATAGAGGGGTCATTGAAGCATCACTTGCAATGGGAGCAACGAAGTGGCAGATTATGACAAAGGTTCTTCTGCCAGAGGCAAGGCCAGCCTTGATTTCAGGAATTACCGTGACGGCTATTGCGATTGTAAGTTACACGGCAATGGCAGGAGCAGTTGGAGCTGGAGGACTAGGAGATTTAGCGTTCATTGAGGGCTTTAGGAGAAATCGTGAGGATGTTACGTTTGTAGCTACAGTCACAATTCTCTTGATTGTTTTTGTCATTCAATGGATAGGGGACTTTTTTACACATAAAACTGATAAAAGAATATAGGGGGACTAAAGATGAAAGCATTTATTCGTTTGATGGGAACTGCAGTGTTATCGTTAGCACTTGTAGCATGTGGAGGCCAAGAAGAAGAAGCGGCAAATGATACAGAAGCTGATGGTGGTACCACCGATATAGAAATCGATGAAACGTCAACAATTGTGGTTGGTGCGACGAGTGTTCCACATGCTGAAATATTAGAACAAGCAGTAAATCCGTTAAAAGAGCAAGATATTGAACTTGTTATTGAAGAAATTCAAGAGTACGCTCTTTTAAATCGTGCTTTATCAGAAGGTAATTTGGACGCGAATTACTTCCAACATGAGCCTTACCTACTGCAGGAAACTGAAGAGTTCGGTTATGATTTGGTAAATGTCGGTGGGGTTCACATTGAGCCAATTGGTGTTTATTCACAAAAGCATGATAGTTTAGAGGAACTTCCGGACGGTGCAGAAATCCTAATGAGTAGCTCTATTACAGATCACGGTCGTATTTTGAAGATGCTTGAAGAGCAAGGACTTATTACGTTAAAAGAAGGAACAGGAGATAATGCGGCACTTGAGGATATTGAAGAAAATCGAAAAGACCTTCAGTTTAATGCTCGTATTGAACCATCACTTTTAGCTCAAGCCTATTTAAATGGCGAGGGAGATGCTGTGCTTATCAATTCAAACTATGCTATTGATAATGGTATTGACCCAATGAAGGATTCAATTGCTATGGAAGCGGGAGAAAATAATCCGTATGCGAACTTGCTTGTTGTTCGTAGTGGCGACGAGAACAATGACACGGTACAAGCATTGCTGGATGTGTTACGTTCAGAGGAAATTCAATCCTTTATTATTGAACAATATAACGGGGCAGTTATACCAGTAACAGAATAATGACTAAGAGGGTATCTTAAAGGAACAAAAACCTTAAGATACCCTTTATTTATTATCTAGAGGATTGAATGAAAAACCAACAGAAACAGATACTATACGTGTCAAAACTTGAAGGGGGACACACAAAATGAATGAACAAGAAATGAATCCAATTGAAATGGCATTACAGGAATACAAGCAAGGACTTGGAGACTTCACAAAGAAAATGCCGAAAATCGCAAAAAAATATAACGCATTCACAGAAGAATGCTTTGCTGAAGGAAAGCTATCACAAAAAGAAAAGCAAATGATCGCTTTAGGAGTTAGTGTCTTTTCTCAAGATGAGTATTGTATTATTTATCATACTAAGGGTTGTCTTGACCAAGGGTGTTCCGAAGAAGAAATTCTTGAAACCGTCGGTGTAACTGCAGCATTTGGAGGCGGAGCAGCAATGAGTCAGGCAGTGACGCTTGTACAAGAAGCTATTACAGAGCTTGGTTCAAGCAATCAGAACATACAGCAATAGGAGATTAATGGTATGATACAAGATATCGTCCGGATTTAAGAAGCGGAGTGATGCTTAAATGTGTCACTCTGCTTCTTCGATGTATAATCCTACGATCAAATGGGCGATCGTGGCGAGTATAGCAAGGCTTTTAAACGATTCAGTAATTAGCTTAACTCTTAGAGGTTGCCCAAAAGGGTATAAGCAGCCCTTTTTGAACACCCTCTAAAAGGGACGAAATAAGTCTTTTCGCTTACTTCCATAAAAAAGGCATGTTTTCTTTACGAGCTCCGTGCCTTGAACTTAAGTTGGATTTGTTATAAGATTGTAATGAGAATAGATTGAGAATAATTCAATTTAAAATAAGAATACTTGCCTATTTAAAAAAGCAGGATAATTTGGAGGTCATAATTATGTCAGCACCATTCTTAAAAATTGAGAATTTACATGTTTCTATCGAAGGAAAGGAGATTCTAAAAGATTTTAACCTAGAGGTTAGCGGTGGAGAAATTCACGCAATCATGGGACCGAACGGAACGGGGAAATCTACTCTATCTTCAGCTATTATGGGTCATCCAAAGTATGAAATTACAAGTGGTACCGTTACCCTTGACGGAAAAGATGTTCGTGAAATGGAAGTAGATGAAAGAGCTCAAGCAGGATTATTCCTGGCTATGCAATATCCTAGTGAGATCAGTGGAATTACAAACTCAGACTTCTTACGTGCAGCTATTAATGCAAAGCGGGAAGAGGGCGACGAAATCTCATTAATGAAGTTTATTCGTAAACTAGATGAGAAGATGGAACTTTTAGAAATGGACCAATCATTTGCTCATCGTTATTTGAACGAAGGATTCTCAGGTGGCGAAAAGAAACGGAATGAAATTCTTCAGCTACTTATGCTTGACCCTAAAATTGCCATCCTTGATGAGATTGATTCCGGTTTAGACATTGATGCTCTTAAAGTTGTTTCAGAGGGTATAAATGCAATGCGTTCACCAGAATTTGGCTGTTTAATTATTACCCATTATCAACGTCTCTTGAATTATATTAAGCCTGATAAGGTTCATGTTATGATGCAAGGTCGTATCGTTAAATCCGGTGGGGCTGAGTTAGCGGAGCGTCTTGAAGCAGAAGGTTATGACTGGATTAAAGAAGAGCTTGGGATTGAAGACGAGCGTGTAAACCTTGAAGCTTAAATAGTGTGAAAGTAAAAAGGACGTAAGAATTAACAATAAAGGGTGGGTATGTATGTCAGTGGACACGAAAGTAACGTTCGATTCAGAACAGATTCAATCATTTTCGAGTGGACGAAATGAGCCGCAATGGCTATTAGACATTCGACTAAAAGGCTTGGAGCTTGTTGATACGTTAGCACTTCCGAGACCAGAAAAAACAAAGATTGACAAGTGGAATTTCACTCAATTTACTAACTTTTCAGCAGAGGTTGCACCTGTTAATAGTATAGATTTACTTCCAGAAGGAATCCGGTCATTAGTTGGTGATGAAACTCCTGAGCAAAGCTTACTTGTTCAACAAGATACATCAGCAGTGTATGCGAAGCTTGGCGAAGAGTTAAAAGAGAAAGGTGTTATTTTTACTGATTTAGCTACCGCTGTTAAAGAGCATGCTGATTTAGTGAAAAAGTATCTTTTTGGTGAAGCGGTAAACGTTGAGGAAAACAAACTCACTGCGTTGCATGCTGCATTACTAAATGGTGGAGTGTTCATCTATGTTCCTCGTAATGTTGATGTTGCTGTACCGTTACAAGCGGTTTTCTCTATTGATACAGTCGAAACAGGCTTTTTCAATCATGTTATTGTCGTAGCAGAGGAAAATAGTTCAGTGACTTATGTAGAAAACTATGTATCTGCAAGTGGACAATCTGCTGTAGCGAACATTATTGCAGAAGTATACGCAGCTGCGGGTGCAAAGGTAGCATTTGGAGCGGTCGATAACTTAGCAAGTGATGTGATAACTTATGTGGTTCGACGTGCACATGTAGAACGAGATGCTCGTGTTGAATGGGCGCTTGGACAAATGAATGATGGAAATACGGTATCTGAGAATACTACACATCTAATTGGTGATGGTTCTTGGGCAGATACAAAAACGGTGACGATTGGTCGTGGGGTGCAAAAGCAAAACTTCACCACACAAATCTTCCATCATGGTAAGCACTCAGAAGGCTATATTTTAAAGCATGGGGTAATGCGTGATTCAGCAACGGCAATTTTTAACGGAATTACAAAAATTGAGCACGGGGCGACGAAATCAAATGGTGAGCAAACAGAGCGTATCCTTATGTTAAATGAAAAAGCACGTGGCGATGCCAATCCAATCCTACTTATTGATGAAGATGATGTTACTGCAGGGCATGCAGCATCTGTTGGACGTATTGACCCGCTACAAATGTTTTATTTAATGAGTAGAGGGATTTCTCGTAAAGAAGCAGAACGCCTTGTTATTCACGGTTTCTTAGCTCCTGTTGTTAACCAGCTTCCAATTGAATCAGTGAAAGAACAATTACGTGAAGCGATTGAAAGGAAAGTTAAATAATGAATGCCAAAGAGATTAAAGAGTTGTTTCCTATCTTAAATCAAGAAGTGAACGGGAATCCGCTCGTCTATTTGGACAGTGCAGCTACTTCACAGAAACCGGCTGCTGTCATTGAAAAGATTGATGATTACTATCGTCGTTACAACTCGAATGTTCATCGTGGGGTTCATACTTTAGGAACCATTGCAACAGATGGATATGAAGGTGCACGGGAGAAGGTTCGCTCTTTTATCGGGGCAGCATCTACGGAAGAAATAATTTTCACCCGTGGAACGACGACTGCTCTGAACTTAGTGGCGGCAAGCTATGGTGAAGCTAACTTATCGGAAGGCGATGAAATTGTGATTACCCCGATGGAACATCATAGCAACATCATACCTTGGCAGCAGATCGCTAAGAAAACCGGTGCTACTTTAAAATATATTCCTTTGCAGGCGGACGGCACGCTTGATTTAGCAGATGTGGAAGAAACAATTACAGAAAATACAAAAATGGTTTCGGTCATGCATGTGTCAAACGTGTTAGGTACAGTAAACCCTGTGAAGGAAATCGCAGCAATTGCCCATAAGCATGGAGCAGTGATGGTTGTCGATGGCGCTCAGAGTGCACCTCATATGAAAGTTGATGTTCAAGAGCTTGATTGCGATTTCTTTGCTTTCTCTGCTCATAAGATGGTAGGTCCGACTGGTATTGGTGCACTTTACGGAAAAAAACAATTGCTAAATCGTATGGAACCAATTGAATTTGGTGGCGAGATGATTGATTTCGTTGGACTACAGGATTCGACGTGGAAAGAGCTACCTTGGAAATTTGAAGGAGGTACTCCAATTATCGCCGGCGCAATTGGACTCGGTGCAGCAATTGATTTTCTTACTGATATCGGTCTTGACGAAATTGAAAAGCATGAGCATGAAGTTGTCGGCTACGCAATGGAACGACTTTCTGAAATTGAAGGTTTAACCATTTTTGGTCCAAAAAAACGAGCTGGTGTGATTACATTTAATTTAGATGATGTCCATCCACATGATGTTGCAACAGTTCTTGATGCTGAAGGCATCGCCGTTCGAGCAGGTCATCATTGCGCTCAACCATTAATGAAATGGTTAAATGTTACTGCAACGGCACGAGCTAGCTTCTACTTGTATAATACGAAGGAAGATGTAGACACATTAGTGGCTGGACTAGTAAAAACAAAGGAGTACTTTGGAGATGTCTTCTAATAACCTTGATACACTATATCGACAAGTGATCATGGATCATTATAAAAACCCACGAAATCGTGGAGAATTCGAAGGAGACACGTTGACTGTTAATATGAATAATCCAACGTGTGGGGATAGAATTCAAATTCAAATGAAGCTTGAGGATGGTAAAGTGGCTGCTGCAAAGTTTGTCGGAGAAGGTTGCTCAATTAGTTTAGCTTCTGCTTCAATGATGACACAGGCTGTAAAAGGGTTGACCCCCGATGAAGCCAACGCCATGTCAGAAATTTTCTCGAGTATGATGTTAGGAAAAGAGTATGACGAAGACCGATTTGATTTAGGAGATATTGAAGCTTTGCAAGGAGTTTCAAAATTTCCGGCACGGATTAAATGTGCAACGTTAGCGTGGAAGGCCATGGAAAAAGGGCTGCATGACCACGAAAATAAACCAGAGTAAGTATAATCTTAAGGAGGGTTTCGACAATGGCTAAAAAAATGCCAGATATCGGTGAGTATCAATATGGTTTTTCGGATCGGGATGTTTCGATTTTTCGTTCGAAGCGTGGTTTAACACCTGAGATCGTTGAAGAAATCTCGCGCATGAAGGAAGAGCCACAGTGGATGTTAGACTTCCGCTTAAAGTCTCTTGAGATATTTTATAAAATGCCTATGCCACAATGGGGTGGCGACATGTCTGAACTGAATTTTGATGAAATCACATATTATGTTAAACCATCAGAGAAATCAGAGAAGTCATGGGATGAAGTGCCAGAGGAAATCAAGAACACTTTTGATAAATTAGGTATTCCAGAAGCCGAACAAAAATACTTGGCTGGTGTTTCAGCACAGTATGAATCTGAGGTAGTTTACCACAGCATGAAGGAAGAGTTAACAGAGCAAGGTATTCTTTTTACAGATACGGATAATGCTCTTAAAGAGCATGAGGAAATTTTTAGAGAACATTTCGGTAAAACTATTCCACCAACTGATAATAAGTTTGCAGCTTTGAACTCAGCAGTATGGTCAGGTGGATCGTTCATTTATGTACCAAAAGGAGTCAAGTCGGAAACACCACTTCAAGCGTATTTCCGAATTAACTCAGAAAATATGGGACAGTTTGAAAGAACCCTTATTATTGCTGACGAAGAAAGTTCAGTGCATTATGTTGAAGGATGTACAGCGCCTGTTTACTCAACAAATTCACTTCATAGTGCGGTTGTTGAGATTATTGTTAAAAAGAACGCCTATTGCCGTTACACAACCATTCAAAACTGGGCACCAAATATTTTTAACCTTGTTACAAAACGTGCAGTTGCTGATGCTGGTGCAACAATGGAATGGGTTGATGGTAATATTGGTTCGAAGTTAACGATGAAGTATCCAGCTGTAATTATGAGAGGTGAAGGAGCAAAAGGGACGATCCTTTCAATTGCCATTGCTGGTAAAGGTCAACACCAAGACGCTGGTGCGAAAGTTACGCATTTAGCACCAAATTGTTCGTCTACTATTGTCTCTAAATCGATCTCTAAGCACGGTGGTAAAGTAACGTACCGTGGAATTTGTCACTTTGGTCGTCGCTCAGATGGATCTAAGTCAAAAATTGAGTGTGATACACTAATTATGGATAATGAATCAACGTCTGATACCATTCCATATAATGAGATTTTGAATAACAATATCACGCTTGAGCATGAAGCAACGGTGTCAAAGGTTTCAGAAGAGCAACTCTTCTATCTTATGAGCCGTGGGATTTCAGAACAAGAAGCAACAGAAATGATTGTTATGGGCTTCATTGAGCCATTTACAAAAGAACTTCCAATGGAATATGCAGTTGAGATGAATCGTCTTATCAAGTTTGAGATGGAAGGTTCAATCGGTTAATAGTACAATGAAAAGCGAATCCAAAAGGGTTCGCTTTTCATTCATCATTATACTCAGGTTTGACTCAGTCAATCGGACATACTGAATCAAACCTGAATATAGTACATATTTAAGTAAAAAGGTGACTACATTGATTTATATAGGATTAGCTGGCTGGGGAGACCATCCTTCTTTATATAAGGGAACAGGGACTAAAAAAGGGCTCGATGTTTATTCAAGCTATTTCCCAATTGTTGAACTTGATTCTTCTTTCTATGCAATTCAGCCGAAAAGAAATATGGAAAAATGGGTGAGAGAAACACCAGATTCTTTTCAATTTATAGTGAAAGCTTTCCAAGGGATGACAACGCATCAGCAGACTACTGGGTTTGAATCAAAAGAGGAGATGTTTGATGCTTTTCTTGATTCAATTCAGCCCATGGAAAAAGCTGATAAATTAGGAATGGTTCTTTGTCAGTTTCCACCTTGGTTTGATTGTAAAAAGGAAAATGTACAATATTTGCGTTATATGAGAGAAAGGTTAAGTGAAATCCCGTTGGCTTTAGAATTTCGTCATCAATCATGGTTCTTACCAGAAGTTTGCGAAAGGACCCTTTCATTTATGAATGATGAGGAGTGGATTCATAGCATCTGTGATGAGCCCCAAGCAGGAATGGGATCGGTACCAATTATATTGAAGGCAACAAATCCAAAAAAGACGTTAATTCGTTTTCATGGTCGCAATCTTTACGGTTGGAATGACCCGGGGGATGGTCGGTGGAGAGAAGTTCGCTATTTGTATCGTTATAACAGCGAGGAACTGAAGGAATGGCAAGTTAGATTATCAACCTTAAATAAAGAATCAGAAGACATCTACATTATTTTTAACAATAATTCAGGCGGAGACGCTGCTGAAAATGCCTTGGAGTTTATTTCAATGCTAGAAATTGACTACAAAGGACTAAACCCCCGCCAACTCGACTTATTTTAGTGAAGAGGTGGTCTTCCTCTTCACGCAGAGGATACGTATTATCATCCTCTCAAGGTTTGAGAAAATAAGAAGAGGTGGTCATCCTCTCAGGGTTTGGGGAATGGGAAGCTTCACGCAGAGAATGCACCTTTTAAGATTTCAGGGAAATAAAAAGGATTAAAGTTCCATTCATTTTATTTATATACTTTAATTATCATTGCTGTTCTGATCATTTAATCGATGAATGTTGGTTTAGAACGAAGGGGAATTGAATTGTCATGAAAACGGAGCGAATTAGGATATTTCATACAAATGATGTTCACAGTTGTTTTGATTATTGGCCAAAGATTGTAGGCTACGTAAACAAACATCGTGATGAACAAACACTCTTTTTTGATATTGGCGATCATGCAGATCGCTCGCATCCCATTACAGAGGCTACCGAAGGCAAGGGAAATGTGTCTCTTTTAAACGAAGCTGGGGTTGATTTTGCAACAATTGGAAATAATGAGGGGATTACATTTTCAAAGGAACAGCTTTGTTCTTTATATGAACAGGCTACATTTCAGGTACTAGTAGCTAACTTGTTTCATCAAGATGGAACAAGACCTAAGTGGGCTGCACCTTATCATGTTCATCAGATGGAAAGCGGCCTTAAAATTGCTATTATTGGTTTAACTGCCCCGTTCACAAGGTTTTATCAACAATTAGGATGGACGATTGAGCCCCCTATTGAGCTTTTAAGAGAAATAATGGAGGAAATTAACGGGAAATCTGATGTTGTTATATTGTTATCCCATCTAGGACTAGCCCGAGATGAAGAGATTGCCGAGACAATCGAAGGGATTGACCTAATATTAGGTGCTCATACACATGATGTTCTTCATCAAGGAAAGCACATTCGTGAGACAATGATTGCCCAAGCTGGAAAATTAGGTGCATACTTAGGTGAAATTACTTTTGACTATGATCATCAGCAAAAATCAATCATTTGGGAATCCGTACAGCTCATCGATTTCCAAACTGACACTTCCCCAGAAAATCCTAAAACAAGCGCATTAATAAAAACGCTTCAAGATGTAGCAGAAAAGACGTTGGCCGAGCCGGTGGCTGTTATACCAAAAACGTTTCCGGTATCATGGGAAGAGGAAACAGAAGCAGCTAGATTACTTTGTGATGCTGTAACTGAGTGGTGTGGGGAAGAGATTGGGATGATGAATTCAGGGGTATTGCTTGAATCAATCCGTGCGGGTATTTTGACAAGAGGTGATATTCATCGAATGTGCCCTCACCCGATTAATCCATGCGTAGTTAAATTAACTGGTAAAGACCTCTATCAAACGATTAAACGGTCACTTACGAATGAAATGAAAACCCTGCAACTACGAGGCTTCGGATTTCGAGGTAAAGTACTTGGACATATGTTGTATAGTGGGATTACTATTGCTGATCGAGATGACGCTCTTGATATTTTAATTCTCGGCGAGAAACTGGAAGAGGATCGTGAGTATAAAATTGCGACCCTTGATATGTACACATTTGGACACCTTTATCCCTGCGTCTCTGACTCGTCTTATAAGGCTTATTTCATGCCTGAGTTTTTACGGGATATCTTATCTTGGAAACTTAAGCAAAAGTGGTCATAATATCATTCACGACTTATGGAAATTGCTCATACGCTATATAGAGAAAGACTGAGCTAACATAAGGAGCGTGAAACGAATGATTGAAATGAACCCGATTAAAATTGAGGGTGAAACGTTTATCGCCGTAACGTTAAAGCTACCAAAAACAAATTTTATGGCTGTGATGAATGATATTGGCTATATTATGTGTGGGGCGCTGGATGTGGGATTATTAAATGCGAAGCTGAAAGAGCGTAAGATTGTAGCGGGTCGAGCAGTTGGAGTTCGTACCATTGATCAGTTATTAGATGCTCCTCTCGAGTCAGTTACCATTGAAGCAGAGGAACTTGGAATTTCACCTGGGATGAAGGGTAAAGATGCTTTACTTAAAATGAAGTATAAATAATAATAACTAAAAAATCTCAGCGTCGAACATTGGCTCTGAGGTTTTTTAGTTCTCTGATCAGTGAAATTTGTCGGATTTTAATAGTTTTTGTTGCAGATTCGAGGTTTTGTTGTAAACTAAGTATGATGAATACTAACTATGATTAATGCTAACTAAGAGGGAGAGCCAAATGAGATTAGTTGCTACTAAGTCAGTAGAACCAGGTGTGAAACTTGGTAAACCGATTTATAATGATAACGGACAAACTCTCTTATTTGAAGGAGCGGTTTTGTCAGAAAGAGTACTTGCTCGTTTAATAAACCTCGACATTGCGTTCATTTATATCCATGATGAACGTACAGAAGATATTATCGCTGAGGATGTTATCTCGGTCCAAACAAAACAAACAGCCCTTAAATCTATAAAAATGGAATTTGAATCAATTGCAAAAGATGCTAAATTAAAAAAGTCAGTAAATGGAGATTATTTAAGTCGAAGTTTTTCACTCGTTATTGAATCGATTCTAAAGGATATTAAAAGTAATCCAGACACCTTAGCCTTGCTATCAGATGTTTATGTCTACGATAGTTATATTTTTACGCACTCTTTAAATGTCACGGTCTATGCGTTAGCTTTGGCAGTTGAGCTTAATTTTACTGATAAACAGCTCTTGGAAATTGGAGTAGGTGCTTTATTACATGATATTGGAAAAATGGTTATTCCAATGGAGATTTTGGCTAAGCCAGGTCGCTTAACAGAAGAAGAGTTTAAAGAAGTGAAAAAGCATCCGAAGGCGGGCTTTGACCTTTTAAGGAATTTACCGAATATTTCTCTTCTGTCTGCGCATTGCGCCCTTCAACATCATGAGCGCTTAAATGGTGGTGGGTATCCTCAAGGTTTAGAGGCTGAGGAGATACATCCTTATGGTAAAATACTTGGGATTGCGGATGTTTTTGATGCGGTCACCTCCCATCGTGTTTATCGTCGTCCGATGCTTCCGCATGAAGGCTTAGAGCTACTGTACGCTGGAGTAGGGACACAATTTGACAAAACGCTAGTTGAAGCATTTAGTAGAGCGATTGCCGTGTATCCAGTTGGATTAACGCTTACGCTTAATGATGGAAGGGTAGCTATTGTCATTAAGCAAAATAAACAGTTAAGTTCCAGACCAGTCGTCCGGGTCATTTCTGACGGAAAGACTAATCTAGAAACACCGTATGACTTAGATCTTATGAAGGAAATTAATGTTACCATAATAGAGACAGAATCAACATTAGCAAGAGCAGAAGTTTAGTTGAAATAAATCAAAAGAAAGGTTAGCCAGAATTCATCCGGATAACCTAAATAGTAGATATTAATTTGTTGCTCCCTAAATTTTAGACCAGAAAGTGTTTAGATGGATTTGAATGCTTTAACTTGATTAGCAATTGCATTTTCTGTAGGGAGGCGCTCGATACTAGAGGCACCGAAAAATCCAGCCACACCTGTTGTGTTTTTCAATACATAGGCTGCATCTTCTGGTTCAGAAATCGGTCCACCATGACAAAGAACAATGATATCTGGCTTAACCGATTTTCCAGCATCGTGTATTCTTTGGACAAGAGAAGTTGCTTCATCTAAGGTGAGTGCAGTACTTGCACCAATGCTACCTTTTGTTGTTAAACCTACATGAGCAACTAATATATCTGCTCCTGCTTTTGCCATCTCAATAGCATCTTCTTCATTGAACACATAAGGGGTTGTTAATAAATCTAATTTATTGGCTTTCCGAATCATTTCGACCTCTTTGTTATAACCCATGCCGGTCTCTTCTAAGTTCTGACGGAAGACCCCATCGCAAAGGCCTACCGTAGGGAAGTTTTGGACTCCGGAGAAGCCTAAACGTTTTAAGTCTGCTAAAAATATATCCATTAACCGGAAAGGATCGGTTCCACAAACTCCAGCAAGAACAGGAGTATGGTTGACTATTGGTAGCACTTCGTTTCCCATCTCTACTACGATTTGATTTGCATCGCCATATGGCATAAGACCTGCTAATGAACCTCGACCTGCCATTCTATATCTTCCAGAGTTATAAATAATGATTAAATCAATACCACCAGCTTCTGCACTTTTTGCGGAGATTCCGGTACCAGCGCCTCCGCCTATTATGGGTGTTGATTCCTTGATTTGCTTGTGAAGTGTTTCTAAAATTTCTTTCCGACTAATGGACATGTTTATCCTCCTTTAGATTGCCTTCTAACAGCCTTAAAAAGGTTTGTGTCATGATAGTAGCAACAGATGGGTGATTAATGTCTTCATCAAGTTCAATTAGAGGGATATCCTTCCTTAAAGTTAGTTTAATTCCTTTTAATAATGCTTCTCTATGTTCTGGGCCATTAAATTCATTACCAGGAGTATCGAGGAGAGAAACACCTCCTTTTGGGAACATAACTGTAACTGGAGAATTTGAGAGACTTAGCTTTTCTCCTAGCCGCTTCCCTAAAGTTTCATTTTCTTCTATAGTAGTTCTCATTAATGTAGTTGTTGGGTTATGTTGATAAAATTGTCGATCGGAGTATGTTTCTGGCACTGTCTCTGGAGAACCGAAGTTAACCATATCTAAGGCACCCACTGAAACTACTTGTGGAATACCAGCTTCCCCAGCCGCTAATAGACGATCAGGCCCTGCACTAAAAACTCCACCGACTAATTCATCTGCTAGTTCAGTAGTTGTTACATCAATTACTCCCTTAATAAAACCTGATTTAATAAGTTCTTCCATGGCTAAACCGCCAGCCCCTGTTGCATGAAAGACAAGCACATCATATCCCAAATCCCTTAACTGTTCTCGAATTAGGTTACAACAGGGGGTAGTGACCCCGAACATTGTAATGCCAATCATTGTTTTAGAGGTATTATAGTTGTAAGAATTAGAGATGTTTTTAACCATTCCAACTAAGGCATAAGCAGCATTACTTAAAATTCTACTAGACAATTGATTAATTCCGGCTATGTCAATAACGGAATACATCATAGTAATATCCTTTACTCCGACATATGGTCGTGTATTTCCTGAAGCGACAGTAGATACAAGAACTTTCGGTATTCCTATCGTGAGCGATTGCATAGCGTTCGCAGCAACTGTAGTACCTGCTGTACCTCCCATACCGAAGACACCATCAATTTGAATTTCTTTGGATAATTTTTCGATAATGAGTTTTGCACCCATTGTCATAATAGAAATGGCTTTTCCTCGGTCATTATTTAACTTTAGTGTTTGAAGGTCACTGCCTGCAGCGAGAGCAACGTCATTAGAACTAATATCTGGGTCGAAAAATGGAGCGTCAAGTACACTCGTATCTATAACGAGGGTTTGAATATTATTTTTATTGAAAATATTCTTTACGAACAAATACTCCTCACCTTTCGTATCTAGAGCACCTATTAAAACGACTTTGCCACCCATCGTCTAACTCCTCTCAAATGATAAAGATATTTTATTCCCCAATTGTCTGTCTATCGGGTGATGAATACATAATAAGCATTCTACACGGTTCCCAACTAGTGACTTTAGCGTCATGTAGAACATTTCTAGGAATTCTAAGCATCATTCCGGGTTTTAGGTGAAATGATTCATCTCCTAAGGAATGTTCACATTCACCTGATAATACAAAAATTAGTTCTTCACAATTAGGATGATAATGTCGGGGGTTTGATTTTCCAGCTTCAATATAAACCATACCGAAAGTCATTTCACTATCAGCATCTATGTGATTACCGCAGAGCCACTGAATTTTACCCCAATCCATATCTGAAACGTATTTTTCATTGTTTAAATCAGTAATAGTAGCCATAAAATCCTCCTTAGGGTTTAGTTTGGTTTGGTTCTGTTTTTATTTTAATTCAACTATGTTGAATAAAACAAGTGTTTTTTTATTTTAGATAAACTTATTTAATAAAATTCAAATTAAATTTCAAAAAACAAAACCTATTCGACCCTACGGAATGAAGGATGAATAGGTTTTGTTAAGTCTATGGTTAACTACTAAATATAGCTAAATATCTAACTTCTTCTGATAAAGGAGTTAAGGTATGTTCTTCTAATGATGTGAAGTAAATTGAGTCTCCTGGTCCTAATGTATATTCGGTATTTCCTACTTTGTATTTCATCTGACCTTCCAAGACAAATAGGAATTCTTCTCCCTTATGAGAAAGGACATGTTTTTTAACTTCTCCTTTTTTTGCTATGAAATAGTAGGGTTGCATAATTTTATCTTGTCGCCCCGCTGCAAAAGCATAAAAAGAGTAGCCTTTTTCAGTTTTAATCCAGCGCTGACTATCTTTATAGGTAGATTCTAGCGTACAAATTGTTCCGCTCTCTTCATTATCGTCAAGTAGATTAGATACGGAAACTCCTAGTGCCTCAGCTATTTTCATTAATGTAGCAATTGGAGGAGTTGTCACACCGTTTTCGATTTTTGATAGAAGACTTTTTGTGAACCCACAATAGGAAGACACTTCTTCTAGTGTTCTATTTTGTTGTTTTCGGATAAAGCGTATTTTAGTACCTAATTTTTTTCCTATTTGCATATATATGTTCCTTTCTATTATCTTTATTTATTATTATACATGGAAGAAACAAAAAGAAAAGATATTGTGTATCTATATTCAAATAAGTTGAATTAATAGCGAGTTTTACGTTATTTCATATTGATTTTAGTATATATTATCCATTTGCTTTAATGTAAAAATATTACCTTTTATTAGGAGTATTGTTTTTGATTCGATTTTACTACCTTGTGTCTATTTAGAATGCGAGGTTTTTTAAAGGATTTAACAACAGAATAACGAAAATTCACTTTATTAGTAAGATAGAAAGGGAGAGAGAAGTGTTAATATATCAGTTTATGAACAAGTAACTCGAATTATAGCTAAATAAAGTTTAATTTAATTAAAAAAATATATTGATAATTCAACATTGTTGAATTAGAATAAAATTACAGAAAGCGGGAGGTGAGTATTCGATATATTTTGTTAATACTAACTAAGTGTATGAAAAGGGGTCGATCTTTTAATGAAATTTGCCTTCTCAAGACCAACTGCTACAAAGGAGCAACGAGAAACGTTATTCCTGAATTATCGTTCGGTAGGATATGATGGCCTTCAATTAAAATACGGACAATATGCACCTTACCTTAACAATCCAGGCTCTTTTATAGAGGAATGGGGTAACCAAGAAGGGGTAGCATCAGCATTGATTGCTGGCGGTAAATTAGACGAGCATAATCATCAAGAAATGAAATCCATCCTAGCATTCGCACAAACAGTAGGGGTAGAAAGGATTGTTTTCTGTCATGGTATTCCCCGTAATGAAATAGTCGAGGACGATTTAAAAAAATTTGCTTCCCAGCTTTCTGAATTAGGGAAGGAAGCCTACGAACAATTTGGAGTTCAACTCTCTCTTCATCATCATCATAATCAACCGGTCATGTATAGGAGTGACTTTGATGTGTTTTTTGATAATGTGAGAGGCGATTCAGTTAATTTAACTGTGGATACCGCCCACCTTTATGCATCAGGAATTCGAGATATAGCTGAAGTGATTTACTCGTTTAAAGACAGGATTGATAACTTCCATATGAAAGATTTTGCTGACGGAGATTGGAAAGTTCTTGGTGAAGGAATCATTGATTTTAAACCGATTTTCAAAGCAATTCAGACAATTGAGTATGATGGTTGGATTTCTGCAGACGAAGAAAGTGGAAGTGGTATTTTACAAGGTATGCGAGATTGCTATCGTTATATGAAGGAAGGCCTCATAAATTAGACTAGTATAATTATTGAAAAAACTCATTTCAGAAAATTAGATAAAGTGAAAATATTATTCCTGAAGATGGAGGTTTTATAATGGAAACAAAACGTTATCGTGTAGGATTTGTAGGTGCTGGGCATGTAACCAAAATGCATCTAGACGGTTTAATGAAAAATAAAGAACGAGCTGAAGTTGTTGCAATTTGTGATCCTAATGAAGATATTTTAAAAGAAAGAGCAAATATGTACCATATTGAGCAAAGATATACCGAGTTAACTGAATTTATCGATAATAGTAACATTGATGTTGCGGTTGTTTGTACGCCATCAATTATTCGAAAGGATGTTATCTTTCCATTAATCGAGGCCGGCATACCGATATTTTGTGAAAAACCTTTCACAGAAACATTAAAAGAAGCACAAGAAATTACCGACAAAGCAAAAAAACATGGAGTTCAAATAAGTATAAATCAAAACTTTAGAAAACATTATCCATTTGACTTTGTCCGAAATTTAATTGCTGACGAAGAAATCGGTAGCGTTTCATCCGTCAAGTTTCAAGACTATTATTTTCGACAAGATCAAGGATGGAGAACGCAGTGTGAAAGAAATTCCCTGTCAGTTATGGGTGTCCATTGGCTAGACGGGTTTAGATGGATTTTAAACAGTGAGGCTAAAAGCTTAGTTTGTCAGACGTATTCTTCTCCGGCGATTAATTGCAAAGGTGATACTGATTCCTCAGTCCAAATTTTGTTTCAAAATGGTGTAACTGTGTCTTATTCACAAAGTTTATCTTCTCCTTTCCGAAGAACAGAACTGATTGTTGTAGGGGAAACAGGGACTCTCGTTGCGGACTATACGAATATCTCGTTATATCAACAGGATTCTAAAGAACCTGTAAAAGTATGGGAAAACCCCACGGGCGGGCAAGACTTAAAACCTGATTCGGCGTTTGGAGGGCTTAATGAATTGCTAATGGCTATCGAAAACTATGAAAACGCTTCAAATAGCTCTGAGGATAATTTAAGAACGATTTCACTACTAGAGGCTTCTTATCGATCTGCGGCAGAACAAAGAATTGTTACTTTTAATTCAGATGGGATTTTAGAAGAAAAGTTTGTGAAAAATTAAGCATAGGAGGGGAAATATGAAAAATAATCTTCCGAAATTAATAATGGGTCTTTTAATGATTGGATTATTACTCTTAGTTGGCTGTAGTGACAAGAGTAGTAATTCTTCAGAACAACAATCTGAAGGTAGCGGAGATAGCACGAAGCAGCAAGAAGTCACATCTAATGAACCAACAACACTTTCTTTATGGACATTTGCTGCGTATCATCAAGACCACTTTGCTCATATGCTCGATAGATGGAATGAAGAGCATCCAGATGAGCCAATTAATTTAGAAATGACGAACTACCCTTTTGAGGAGATGCATAACAAACTTCTGATTGCACTTCAATCGGGTGTAGGTGCTCCTGATCTAGCGAATATTGAGATTAAAAAATGGTCGAGTTTTCTTCAAGGGTCTGAAGAAGATATTGAGTTAGTTCCATTAAATGACATTGTTGAACCGATTCTTGATAAAGCAGTTACGGCACGTTTTACGAACTATAGCAAAGACGGAACTTATTATGGCTTACCAACACAGGTTGCTGCAACTGTCACTTATTACAATAAACAAATAATGGATGAAGCAGGAATTGATCCTTTAACAATTGAAACGTGGGATGAATTTGTTGAGGCGGGGAAAGTAGTAAAAGAGAAAACAGGTAAGCCTATGACGACAATCGAAGCACCTGGAGCATGGTCTTTCTGGCCACTAATTTCTCAACGGGGCTCTGACTTAATCGGCGATGATGGCAGTGTCATCATCGATAACGAGATTAATACTGAAGTATTGCAGTTTGTTTCAGATATGGTTCATGTTCATGAAATTGCTATACCAGCGCCAGGGGGTGACCATTCAGCAGAAGAGTACTTTGGCTTCTTTGCGGACAATGGTGCAGCTTCAGTTGTTATGCCAGCTTGGTATATGAGTCGTTTTAGGGATTATATGCCCAATATGGCCGGAAATATTGTCATAACGCCAATGCCTGCTTGGGAAAAGGGTGGATCAAGATCTGCTGGTATGGGGGGAACGGGAACAGCGATTACAAAACAATCGAAAAATGTAGATTTAGCGAAACGCTTTATGGAATTTGCAAAATTGTCTGAGGAGGGCAATATCGCCTTATGGACGAAACTCGGTTCTGAGCCGCCAAGATGGGATGTTTGGGATGCTCCTGAAATGAGTGAAGATAATGAATTTACTAGATTATTTGGAAATGAGATTTTTGAAATGTTGTCGACGATTCGGGAAGATATTAATCCAGTAAATATCACAGATGATACTACTAGAGCAGTGGATCAGGTTCAAAACCAATTGATGTATCAAGTGATAAGAGAAGGCGCAGATGTAAAAGAGACGATTAAGGCTGTAGCGGATGATGTACGAAGAACACAAAAATAAAAAATTGAATGTACTAATTTATAGTGAACCCAAGAGAATTCACGAGGATAAGAATCTCGTGAGTTCTCCAAATTATATAAGGGGTGAACACATGAATCTTGAAAAACAGCAAGTGTCAAATGTTTTGCCCACGATACAAAAAAGAAAAAAAATAACGAAGTTTTTTTATTCACCAAAGTTTGCTCCCTATTTTTTTGTTTTTCCCTTTGTTGCTGCTTTTCTAATATTCTTTTTGTATCCAATTATTAGTACAATAATTATGAGTTTTCAGGAGATTAATATTTCAAACAGCAGATTTATCGCCTTTAAAAATTACGAGGGATTAAACACTCCACAGTTTTATAAAGCACTTTCTAATAGTGCCCAGTTTACTTTTTGGACAATCGTTATTTTGATTCCATTTCCTCTAATCACGGCTGTTTTTTTACATTCAAAATTAACGCATCTTAGAAACTTTTTTAAATCTGCTTTATTTATTCCTGCACTAACTTCTGTTGTTGTAGGTGGTGTAATTTTTCGTATTTTATTTGCCGAGTCAGAGACAGGCTTCTTAAATTCAATTATCATGACACTCGGTTTTTCTCCGCAGGAATGGAGAATGCAATCGAACACGGCGATGTTTTTAATGGTTGCCTTAGCTAGCTGGCGTTGGATGGGTGTTAATATCCTTTATTTTTTAGCGGGGTTACAAAGCATACCGAAAGACCTTTATGAATCAGCAGAAATCGATGGGGCAAGTACGTTAAAGAAGTTTTTCCATATCACTCTACCATTTTTGAAACCAGTAAGTATTTATGTCCTAACAGTCACGATTTACAGCGGTTTTTCGATGTTCACGGAAAGTTATGTGTTTTGGAGAACAGGTTCACCAAATGACATTGGTTTAACCATTGTTGGTTACTTGTTTCAAGAAGGTTTTTCTTATGGAAATTTAGGGTTTGGTTCTGCAATTGGAATGGCGTTGCTCTTTATCGTATTAGTTGTAAACATCATTCAGCTAAAATTCTTCGGATTGTTTAGAAAGGAGGGCTAAGCATGAAAAAGAAAAACAGGATGGCATCCATGTTTCTTGTAAGTTACTTTATCATTGTATGTCTCATTGTGCTCTTCCCATTTTATGCTCTGTTACTTGCTGCCTTTAAACCAACAGCGGATCTGATGCGTTATGGAGTCGATTTAAATCTTAACTGGGAATCGATGAGTCTTAATAATTTTAGAACGTTGTTTGCTTCATCAACAGGAGATTTGTATTTTCACTGGTATAAAAACAGTATCATTGTAACGGTTCTTTATACGTTCTTTTCATTATTGTTTTCCTCCCTCGTAGGGTATGGCTTTGGAGTATATGACTTTAAAGGTAAAAATATATTATTTGTTTTAGTACTAGTTGTTATGATGATACCTACTGAGATTCTTATTTTACCCCTTTATAGAATGATTATAAATTTAGGGATAATTGATACGTATACAGGAGTTATCGCTCCGTTTGCCATTGCACCAATAGCGATATTCTTTTTTAGGCAGTTTGCCTCAGGGTTACCGCGTGAGCTGATGGATGCAGGTAGAATAGATGGTTGTTCTGAATATGGCTTGTACTTTAGAATTATGATGCCATTAATGCTTCCAGCATTTGGAGCAATGGCAATATTACAAGGTATGCGAAGCTGGAATGACTTATTATGGCCATTAATTGTGTTAAGAACTGAAACAAATTTCACATTACCAATTGGCTTAACCGCATTAATTAGTCCTTATGAAGACAACCTTGATATCTTAATAGCAGGTTCGATTATGACGATTATACCGATGATGCTCCTATTTCTTTTCTTCCAAAGATATTTTGTAGCAGGGTTAACAGCTGGGGGGGTTAAAGGATAATGAAAAGTTCTAAGACTGTTCTTCAATAATGTTGAACAGTCTTTTTGTATGGAATAAATTCATTTACCTCGTTGAGAATCTTAAATTTGGGAATTGAAAAATATGCATTTCTAGATTTGTTTAATTATCTATGAAATAATAGAATAAAAAGCATTATAATTTTGTTGCTTTCAGATAATAACATTGGTGAATTTCCCAATGAAAAAGGAGTAATCAATGAATGAAACAATACTTAGATTTATGTAAGCATGTATTAAATGGCGGCACGGAGAAAGCAGATCGAACGGGGACGGGGACAATTAGTACATTCGGTTATCAAATGAGATTTAACCTGCAAGAGGGGTTTCCGGTAGTTACGACGAAAAAACTTCATCTTCGTTCGATTATTCATGAATTACTATGGTTTTTAAAAGGAGAGACCAATGTCCGGTATCTTCAAGAACATAATGTTCGCATTTGGAACGAATGGGCAGATGAAGATGGTGAACTTGGGCCTATTTATGGAAAACAGTGGCGCTCATGGGAGGGGGCCAATGGGAAAACCGTTGACCAAATATCAGAGGTTATTCAACAAATTAAGGACAACCCTGACTCACGCCGATTAATCGTAAGTGCTTGGAATGCAGCGGAAATTGATGAGATGGCTTTAGCTCCATGTCACTGTTTTTTTCAGTTTTATGTAAATGATGGGAAACTTTCTTGTCAGTTATATCAACGTAGTGCAGATATTTTTCTCGGGGTACCATTTAATATTGCTTCCTATGCTTTGTTAACCATGATGGTTGCACAGGTGACTGATTTGGAACTTGGCGAATTTGTCCATACATTGGGGGATGCTCATATTTATTCAAATCATATTGACCAAGTGAATTTACAGCTGACTCGGGAGCCACGTTCTCTGCCTACAATGAATATCAACAAGGACGTGAAATCAATTTTCGATTTTACGATTGAAGATTTCACCTTAGAGAATTACGACCCTCATCCCCATATAAAAGGTGAGGTGGCAGTATGATTTCATTTATTGTCGCCATGGATAAGCAGCGAGCGATTGGAAAAGATAACGATTTACCATGGCATCTTCCTGCTGATTTGGCTCATTTTAAACGAATCACTACTAACCACACGATTGTGATGGGACGTAAAACATATGAATCAATAGGGCGACCATTACCAAAGCGTAGAAATATCATATTAACGAGAAACGAATCGTTTCACGCTCCTGGATGCGAAGTTGTTCATACTGTAGATGAAGTAAAAGCAATGATTTCTGCTGAGGAGGAATGCTTTGTCATCGGTGGGGCAGAGGTATTTAAATTAATGTGGAATGATGTTAGGCGTTTATATGTCACGAACATTCACGAAACGTTTGGGGGAGACACCTTTTTCCCGGAAATTTCTGAAGAGGAGTGGACGCTCGTTTCTAAGGAAGCTGGTATTATTGATGAACGAAATCGCTACCCGCATGACTTTTGTATGTATGAGAGAAAAAATTAGGGTTGTTTAGAGGAGATCTTTAGTAATTAAATTGCTTCAAGAAAAGGCTGCTGACAGCTTTTCTTGAAAATTAAGGTCAAACTGTCTACCCCCTTTGCATAGACTGAAAGCGAAGGGGGTTTTTCATCATGAGCTTCCGGAAAAAAATACGACCCCGTAAAGGTCCGCTACCGTTCCGGTATGTGTTGCTTTTATCTTTTATTATTTTTGTCATTTTAACAATACAAGGGTTATGGATTATTGAAAAGGGAATACGCCCAACCTTAGTTGAAATTGCTACAACAGAAACTAGAGTCATTGCAACAAAGGCAATTAACGACGCAGTTAATAAAAAAATAACGGGTGATCTTAGTCAAGAAGATTTATTTATTTTAACAGAGGATGCAGATGGGAATGTAAAAACTGTCCAGTTTAATACGCAAATTTATAATCGTGTGTTGTCGGAAGCAACAAACCGTGTACAACGCCATCTGAAAGCGATTGAACAAGGAGAGGTATTTGATATTTCCATTACAGACGAAGATTTAGGGATAGATGGTGAACCGAGTGCGGATGGAGGAATTATTTATACTGTTCCTCTTGGGCAAGCAACGAATAATGCCCTTCTTGCTCAATTAGGTCCTCAAATCCCCGTTCGCTTTTCAGCGATTGGTGATGTGAAGACAGATTATAATTATGAAGTAAAAAACACAGGGATTAACAACACGAATATCAGTGTTAATTTTGACGTTATTGTTGATGTTAAAATTGTCATTCCATTTGCAACAAATACAGAAGCGGTAAAGACTACAATTCCTATCGGCTTTTTAAATATTCAAGGTCCTGTTCCGGATGTTTATGCAGAGGGGGGAATGATTATCCCCTCAGATACTCCAACATCTTCGAGTGGTTCTAATTAACATTGTCATTAAGTGTCGAACATGATATAGTAGTCTAGCCAAATAACGATAAAAGGCAGTAATGTAGCCCATTATTGTCTTTTTCTATGTATGTTAGGATGGTAAGATTAGCTCTTTTTAGAAAGGAAATATATGACGTATGGAGACATCAATTCTTTCTTTAGTACCGCCGATTTTAGCGCTCGTTATGGTTATAGTGACGAGACGAGTCATTCCCTCACTTGGGGTTGGAATACTTATTGGGGCGCTACTTCTAGATAGCTTTCAGCCGATCAAGGCATTTGCAAATATTTATGGGATTGTGATGGCGATTTTCTTTGATTATGGTGAAGTTGGTTCTGTTACGTTTACCGAGGTTACGAGAGCGATTATTGCATCAGGTTTTGCGATCAATACGTGGGAATTATTTATTATTTTGTTTCTATTATTGCTTGGGATGATAGCGGCGTTAATAACGTTCTCTGGCGGAAGTCGAGCCTTTGGTGAATGGGCAATTAAGCGGGTGAAAACGAGACGTGGCGCGCAAATGTTAACGATCGTACTCGGTATTGTTGTGTTTATCGATGACTATTTCAATAGCTTGACGGTTGGTAACGTAAGTCGTCCTTTAACGGATCGACATCGTGTTTCGAGAGCTAAATTAGCTTATCTTGTTGATTCAACTGCTGCTCCTATTTGTGTGATAGCGCCAGTTTCAAGCTGGGGTGCTTATATTATCGCAATTATTGCGGGGATTTTAACCACACATGGAGTGACAGAGTATGAGGCATTGACAGCTTTTATGTTGATGATTCCAATGAATATTTATGCGGTAGTGGCCTTAATTCTTGTTTTAGCGGTGGCTTACTTCAATATAAATATTGGTTCAATGAAAACTCATGAGATGCGTGCCCTAGAAAGTGGTGACTTAGTTGACCTTGCAAGCGGTCCTCCTCCGGGAGAACATAGCGAGTTGCTGACGAGTAATAAAGGAACTGTTGGTGATTTAATATGGCCAATAGTGGCATTGGTAATATCAACCATATATTTTATGATACTTACAGGGTTACAAGCAGTGGATGGACAAGCATCCCTACTTGCGATATTTGAGAATACAGATGTTGCTACGTCACTTGTCTATGGAGGAGTTGTGGGTTTAATCGTTACTCTTCTTTTAAATGGACTAAAGGGAAACCTAAAAGGGATATTTAAGTCAATGGGTGAAGGCATGAAGTCCATGCTTCCAGCGATTTATATTTTACTGGCAGCCTGGACGATTATTTCGATTATTAGTCAGCTTGGTACAGGTGAGTATCTTGCTTCATTAATTACAGAATGGAACATCCCCTTGATGTACTTACCCGCCGCTTTATTTTTAATTGCTGGCTTCGCAGCCTTTTCGACGGGGACGTCTTGGGGTACTTTTGGTCTTTTGCTTCCCATTGCAGGAGAAATGGCAGCTGTATTAGATATAACATTGCTGCTGCCGATGCTTGCTGCGGTCCTTGCAGGTTCGATATTTGGTGATCATTGTTCACCTATTTCAGATACCACGATTCTCTCTTCAACGGGTGCAGGTAGTCATCATATTGACCATGTTGTCACACAGCTGCCATACGCGATAATCGGAGCCGTTATTACTTTTGTGTCATATCTTATATTAGGAATGACAGCAAGTGTGGTCGTTGCATTATTTACGGCTTTCGTTTTACTTTTAGTAGTCATTTTATTCTTGAAAAAGAGTAGTAATGCTTTGATTAAATGAGTAAAGGCATACCAGAGGGATATCACCTGGTATGCCTTTTTAACTTATTTTCTTTTTTTTCGGTCTTGGAAGGCTTTTCTCTCCCATTGTTTTAACGAAGGATATGGATCAAACGACCATTCTGTATGTCCGTTGTCTCTGTACATCCCGTAGTGAAGATGAGGTGGGAATTTTCCTTGTGTTCCAGGTTTGCCGTAGCCAGAGCTTCCACAATAGCCTATAACATCCCCAGGAGCAACGATAAGCCCTTCTTCAATTCCTTTTTCAAACCCACTTAGGTGAGCGTAGTAATGGTAAACATTATTTAAGTCCCGAATCCCGATTCTCCAACCGCCATACATGTTCCAACCTTTTATTTCAACGACTCCGTAGGCTGTCGCACGAATCGGAACATTGTAGCCCGCGAAGATATCGGTTCCTTCATGAATACGACGACCACCCCAACCACGTCTGTCTCCCCATGTGTTTCTATAGCTATAATTGTAATTGAGAGGCATCGGAAATGCGTGATCGTTTAAATCCAAGCGCTCAAACTTTTCATATACTTTTGCATGGCCATGTATAATATTAACGGATTTTTCACGCTGATAATATTCCCACAAGGCAATTCGAAAATCCTGCTCGTCATATCCATACTTTTCTAAATGCCTTGCAAAAGTATAGAGAACGTCCTCATCATCATTACTATTAGCAATTCCATCTCCATTTCCATCGAGCCCAACACCATCAAACATACTTATCGACAAAGGGTTCATATCATCAAAATCTGGATTTAAGGGACCTGCCCACTGACTAGGCGAGTAGAAAATTGAAATCATTCCTTCTTCTGTTGGCCGGTCTCGAATGGCTTTGCGTAGCCCGCGCTCATATGTATCAGCTGCGGCCAAATAATACCAAGGAACGTTCGTTAAGGTTTCCGTCTTTTTATATAGAGCCAGCCTTTTTTCATAAATTTCCTCCGCGCTCATGTCATCTTTTTCCGATCCAAATGACTGTATAGGAGTCGTTAAAAAAGAAAAGAGGAGGACAATAATTAGAAATGTTTGCTTCATGCTCTCAATCAACTCCTTAAAATGTACTTCTATCTATAGTCTGTAATAAAAACGTAAAATAATCGGTGTGAATCATTGGAAATTTTGAGCGGTAGCTTGGTGATTTTATAGAAAACATGATAAAGTAAGGGATAAGAGTAAAGTAATGAACCTTTCCTTTGATTGGGAAAGTGGATGGAGTGATATATGTGGCTAAAAAGGAAGAACATCTCCGCAAGCCGGATTGGTTAAAAATTAAACTCAATACGAATGAGTCTTATACTGGCTTAAAGAAAATGATGCGTGAGAAAAAATTACATACGGTCTGTGAAGAAGCGCGTTGTCCAAATATTCATGAATGCTGGGCAGTTCGAAAAACGGCTACGTTTATGATTCTAGGAGACATTTGTACGAGAGCGTGTCGATTCTGTGCGGTTAAAACCGGTTTGCCAACAGAGCTCGACTTAGAAGAACCAGAACGCGTAGCGGAGTCAGTGGAAACGATGGGTCTAAAGCATGTTGTAATTACAGCGGTAGCCCGAGATGATCTGAAGGATGGTGGAGCTGCAGTCTTTGCTGAGACGGTACGTGCAATAAGACGTCGTAATCCTTTCTGTACAATTGAAGTATTGCCATCTGATATGCTTGGGAGCTTAGATAGCCTGCATACGCTTATGGATGCAAGACCGAACATTATGAACCATAATATTGAGACTGTCCGTCGGTTAACCCCAAGAGTTCGTGCACGTGCGACATATGAACGTACATTGGAATTTTTAGCGAGAGCAAAGGAAAGACATCCTGATATTCCAACGAAATCCAGCTTAATGATCGGCTTAGGTGAGACGAAAGAGGAAATCATTGAAACGATGGATGAACTTCGCGCAAGTGATGTGAATATTATGACGATTGGTCAATATTTACAACCAACAAAGAAGCATCTTAAAGTCCAAAAGTATTACCATCCAGATGAATTTGCAGAACTGAAAGAAATCGCTTTGGGTAAAGGGTTCAGTCACTGTGAAGCGGGGCCACTTGTTCGGTCTTCATACCATGCAGATGAACAAGTAAATGAAGCGCAAGTTCGCGAAGAAGCAAAAAAAGTAGCTGAGTTAAAATAAGAGGAAAAGGAGTTGCGTAATGCACTCCTTTTCTTAGATCAGGACTAATGCTGACGAAGTTGACGTTGCTTTTCATTCATTATTTCCTGATTATCATCTGCTTCATCGTCATACCAGCCTTGTGGAGATTGTGTCATTTCTTGGATCATTTGTTCAATTGTTCGTTCATAGGCTGGACTTGTTGGTGTCACATCCTCAAAGCGTTCAAGTTCATCGAATAAACGGTATTCATCTGTAATGAAGACGTGGTAGTAACCTGGTGTAATGGAGACGGCTGTTCGTTTTACTTGGTCAGCGACAAGTGCTCGGTTATCATCATCGCTTTGATAAGCAACAAGTACATATTCGTCTGTTATCAATGTAGCGGCTTCTTCAACAGTTGGATTCGTTAAGACAAGACGAGTAATCCCATCCGCTAATTGAGAACGGTCAATGACTGGGTATTCTTTATTGTTAGTCGCTTGAACTTGTTGTTTTTGAAAACGACTGAAGCCATAATGATTATATTCAGCAAGTTCATCTTCTTGTGCGATTTGGTAATAACTACGTGTTGCCATTTGTTCTTGATGGTTTGCGGTTTTTTGAAGATTGGTTGGTTGCTCTCCGGCATTTAACTGGCAACCGGTCACAAACAACGTACTTGCAAGACCAGCGATGATCCATGTTTTGTGCATATGGTATTCCCCCTCAGTATCAGATTGACCGAATGAAGGGTTTTTTAGTGCTAGTAAATGCTGGCTAAGGAGTAAGCTTTATAGCAGTAAAGTATATAGATTGTGGTACAATATAGAGCATAAAAGAGAGGTGAGCCTTTTGGTTGTCATACAGGATCTTAAATTTGAGGTCGTAGAGGATGTAAAAGAAGGCTGGAATGAGGAAGCCTTTAAGGAACGCTATAGCGATGTACTAAATAAATATGATTATATTGTTGGTGACTGGGGCTATAGTCAGCTAAGGTTGCGCGGCTTTTTTGAGGATAGGCATAAAAAGTCAACATACGATACGAAAATCAGTACATTACCGGATTATTTATATGAATATTGTAATTTTGGCTGTGCCTACTTTGTTGTAAGACGAGTGAAAGAAAAAAAGGAAAAGCCTAGCTTAAGTGAATAAGTCTAGGCTAATCATGATTCTTTATAATCAATGTTACATTAGGGGATAATAAAACCAACTCTAGGCACCTTGGTTGTCAATGAGATGGTTTTTACTATTAGAAGATTTCTGATAAAAATGAGCGAAGGTCTTCGGCATCTTCCGCGCTTATCTTGTATGCATGTTCAAGATATCCAGGTTCTTCTAAGTCATCTTCACCAATTATCGCAAATCGATTAGATTGAACGTCAAGAACAAGTTGTTTGCCGTAGTATCGCGAAGACGAGATAATGGCTAAATCAAATCGCTGCTGCTCTCCCATAAAACTAACAAAGCGAGTTCTTGTTTCCTCGGTATCATCATAAAGGTAAAAACGTTCAGACATTCGTTCTGTCCCCTTTCCTATTGAATAATATCACTCATCATACCACGCAATAGGAATCAAGGCGAATTGTCTTTAGCATCCTATTACAAGAGAGAGGTGAATATTTTGTATTTTGTTAATCGTGAAAAAATCGAACAGACCCTCCGTTATTATGAAGAGCTTTTAAAAGAAGTGCAACACTTAAACAGTGTAGAAACTCGAATCGAACAATTGGCGTTAGAAAGAATACTCTATGTTATTATCGAATCAGTTATTGATGTAGGAAATAGCATGATTGACGGGTTTATAATGCGTGATCCAGGTGGATATGAAGACATTGTCGATATTCTAGAGGATGAGTCCGTCATCATAAATACGGATGCAGAATCAATTAAAGAGGTGATTCGTTGTCGGAAGACGCTAGTTCAAGACTATAATAGGGTAAATCATGATTCTTTACTGAACGTCATACATACATACTTTCAATCATTAGAGAGTTTTCCAAAGGCGATTCGCCGTTACCTAGTGTGTGAGCTCGGCCCAGTTTCAGCGTTTCTGCCAGAAAAAACAGCAGACTAAGGGGGAATTTTTTACTTTGCCCAAGTCCATCGCTTACAATAAGACGAAAGGAAGGTGATGAGCATGGCAACAAGAGACATAATTTTAACGATGCTAAAGCAGTCTGGTGAAAAAACTGTTTCTGAAATTGCAAAAAACCTTGGCGTCACAGAAATGGCAGTGCGACGTCACCTTCAAGCGCTTGAAAAGGATGGATTAATTGAGGCACGAGTTGAAAAACAAACGATGGGGCGCCCTCTTCATCGATTCTTTCTTACGGATGCAGGGCAAGAGAGTTTCCCGAGAAATTATGGGAGCTTATCGGTTGATTTCTTGCAGGACCTTGAACAAATAAGTGGACAGGAAGTCATTAATCAGCTTTTTAAGAAAAGAAAAGAAAAGCTCCAAGATAAATATTTGCCAGCGATGAAAGGCACATTTGAAGAAAGAGTCCAGGCGTTAGCACGGATTCAAAATGAAAACGGCTATATGGTTGAACTTGAGCAACGAGAGGATGGGACATATAAATTTATCGAATACAATTGTCCAATCGCTAAAGTAGCAAAACAATACCCGGTAGCCTGCTCTTGTGAACATGAGCTATTTCAAGAACTACTTGATACAAGTGATATCCAACAAATATCTTGTGTTGCGAAAGAAAACTCAACGTGCTGTGTGTATACGTTAAAGAAAAAAAGGAATAGTGCGACATGAATGAGGAGGACTAACAATTTTGAAAACATATAGAGGATTTTTAATAGATCTCGATGGAACTGTTTATCGTGGGACAGAAAAAATTGACGAGGCTGTGCAATTCGTGAAAGAACTTGAACGTTTGAAACTCCCTTACTTGTTTGTGACCAATAATTCAACAAAAAGGCCTGAGGATGTGGCTAAGGTGTTACAAGGGATGGATGTTCCAGCAACAGCGGATCATATTTTTACGACGAGTATGGCTACGGCAACCTTTATAGCAGAACGTCAAGAGAAAGCTCGAGTATATATGGTTGGTGAGCAGGGCTTACGTTATGCATTAGAGGAGCAAGGTCATCAAATTGTTGAAAAAGATGCTGACTTTGTGGTTGTCGGCTTAGATCGAGCTATTACGTATGAGAAATTAGCAGGGGCGGCATTGAATGTTCGATCTGGAGCAACGTTTATTGCTACAAATGGTGACGTAGCTTTGCCAACTGAGAGAGGTTTATTGCCTGGTGCAGGGTCGATTGTTTCGGTTATATCAGTCTCCACAGGAACGCAACCAATCTTTATTGGTAAACCCGAATCAATTATCGTCGAGCAGGCACTCGAGGTTATTGGAACAACAAAGGAAGAAACCATCATGATAGGGGATAACTATGATACAGATATTTTAGCTGGCTTACGAGCTGGAATGGATACGCTAATGGTTCATACTGGTGTCACGACAAAGGAACAGCTTAAGAGTATTGAAGCTAAACCAACCATTGCTTTAAATTCCTTAGCGGAATGGACGTTTGAATCATAAAGAAAGTGCTAGGGGGTTGTATCGGAAGGGCGGTTTTAACCTTGTGGGCACAACCCCCTTTGCAAAGTTCGGAGTCGCGACATTTTTTTAAAGCCTTACGATGGGTGGGTTTCCCCTCGCAAGGCGAGTAGCCAACGAAGTACTTGCCATCTTTTTATAAAGTTTTCTATTATTAGCAAGAACACTTTGCTTTTGTTTAATCGAAGAAAAATCTAAAAGGAATTTACTCAACGTTTGCGGCACGATGAGCAAGACGACTGGATGCAGCTGCGGCAATAGCACCGACGATATCATCTAGAAATGTATGGCATTTTCCACTTGATTTATCATTTAACTTTTCGAGAATGCCAGGCTTTTGTTTATCGATGTAGCCATAATTCGTAAATCCGATTGATCCATAGACGTTAACAATGGAAAGCGCAATAATTTCATCAACACCATAAAGCCCCTCATCGCGATCGATAATTCCTTGCAATGGCTGTTCGAGTAAGCCCTTCTCTGCTAAAATATCTAACTGAATCCCCGTTAATATTGCATTTTGAACTTCTCTCTTACGGATAACTCTATCTACATTATCGTAACAGTCGTCTAGATCTAACTCTGGATGATATTTCACTTGTAAAAAGTAGACAAGATCTGCAATATCATGAAGGGAAACTCCTCTTTCTGTTAATAATTGGCGAGCTTTTTCCTCTACTGCATCCATTTTTTTTTCTGACATTCGACCACCTCCAACGTTTAACTTGTCCTATATCCATGTCAATAACCAAAGTGGATATTACTAGTCTACGACATTCACACACATTTTATGCGAATAGCTCATAGACTAGAAAAAGATTAGGCGAATTGAGGAGGCGATCCTGTGTTTGAACGAAATGTATATGATTCTTATCAGTTGTATTGTGACTCAAGATTTTCAATTGGTGACTACGAGGCATTTGAAGCGAACGGTCAATCATACATCATTCTTCCGAAAGAGGAGTGTGCCTCTAACGAGCTGGAGATGATTGCGTATATCGATTATATGCGTTCGATTGGGGATACATCTATTCTTGAGCTTCAGCAAACGGTTCAGAAGGGATATGTTGGACTTGTAGATGGACAGGATGTTTATGTATGTAAACTGACAGCTGAGTCAAGTCGACAAGGATTCCGGCTCCAGTCAGACTTTCAAAGAGGTGAGCATCTAGCAGCCATTCATTACTATGGAAAACAAATGCCAACTAAACAAAAAAACTTTGACTATTTCGGACAATGGCATCGACTGTGGGAAAAAAGGTTAGAGCAGCTTGAAGGGTGGTATCAGCAAGTGTTATATGAGGGGCCTCAATCTATTGTTGACGAAGCTTTCCTTTTCTCCTATCCATACTTTATGGGTTTAACCGAGAATGCGATTCAATATGCGGTGGATGCAAATTTAGATGACAAGAGTAAGGAACAAGAGCAAGGGACGATTTCCCACCGACGGTTTACAGAGAAAACGTGGCTTATACTTTCCGAGTACGGAGATTTTGTGAAGCGACCAACTGACTTTGTCTATGATCATCGCTGTCGAGACATCGCAGAGTGGATTAGGAGTAAGCGAGATCAACTACTAGATGAAGGGTGGTCAGGGATCACTGATTTTCTAGAAGGGTATGAGCAATACGAACCCCTTTCATCATTTGCTTGGAGAATGACTTATGCAAGACTCTTGTTTCCGCTTCATTATTTTGAAACAATTGAGAGTTATTATCGTAGCCAGCTTCCTGATGAAAAAAATGTCTATGGGCAAGCATTTTTTCAACTTCTTGAAAAGGAACAGCTAAATCAACAATTTCTAGAACAATTTTTAAATCAGATACAGCTTCAGCGGACGGTTGGAATGACACAGAAAGTTGATTGGTTATAAGTTGTTCAAGAATGCGTTGTTTCCTTTATGAAACGTTCACAAAAAGAAGTTTGCAACGTTAATAAACCAAACTGTATAATAAAAGGGCGAACTGTGGTTTTTGAGCCCTTCTTATAGTTAAGCAAAAGTCACCTTAACTCAATATTTAGGTGACTTTTTTATTATGATTGGAAAGACTCTCATTTCATATAGGTCAATGCTTAGGCAGTTGCCGTTTTTTCGAAAAACATTTTTAAATTTGGTGAAATAGCCCTTGTGTTGAGTGGTAATCAGATCTATAATGTCCATTATAGGAATACAAGTGTTCTTTTTAGAGAAACAAAAACGCAGGTTGAGAGATTGGAGTGTAGAGCATGGCAAAATCAGTCCGTGTTGGTTTATTAGGACTTGGAACAGTGGGAACAGGTGTAGTTTCTATCATTCAACGTCATCAGAAAGAGTTACAACATCAAGTAGGTTGTCCGGTAGAAGTCGTAAAAGTGGCTGTTCGTGATAAAACGAAGGCACGAAATATAAAATTAGCTGATGAATTGATTACAGAAGATATAGAAGAAGTACTTTCAGATCCGGAAGTAGATGTTATTATAGAAGTAATGGGTGGTATTGACGCAACAAAAAATTATATTACCCGTGCGTTGCAACAGAAAAAGCATGTGGTGACAGCCAACAAGGATTTACTTGCTTTACATGGAGCGGAGCTATTGAAAGTTGCAGCAGAAAATGGTTGTGACCTATTCTATGAAGCAAGTGTTGCTGGTGGAATTCCGATTTTAAGAAGTCTATCTGATGGCCTTTCAGCCGATCGCATTACGAAGATGATGGGGATTGTGAATGGCACAACAAATTATATCTTGACTAAGATGAGTCAAGAAGGTAGTTCGTATGATGATGTGCTGAAACAAGCGCAGGAATTAGGGTTTGCAGAAAGTGACCCAACGTCCGATGTAGAAGGTTTGGATGCTGCTCGAAAAATGGCCATTCTTGCATCATTAGGTTTTTCGACAAATGTAAGCTTTGGGGACGTCTCAGTACGCGGAATTTCTGAGGTGACTGAAGCTGATTTATATTACTGCGAACAGCTTGGTTATACGATGAAACTTATTGGGCTTGCAAAACGTGATGATGGACGAATTGAAGTAAGTGTTCAGCCGACACTTTTACCAAATGCTCACCCACTTGCCTCTGTTCATAATGAATACAACGCGGTGTATGTTCATGGTGAAGCAGTTGGTGAAACGATGTTTTATGGTCCTGGAGCGGGTTCCCTTCCTACGGCTACAGCGGTTGTTTCTGACCTGGTAACGGTTATGCGTAATATGCGTCTTGGTGTCAATGGACAGAGTGTCTTAGTTCCACTTCATGAGAAAGTTTTAAAAGAAGCAACGGAAATTGAATCGCAATATTTCTTACGTTTAAATGTGATTGACAAAGCTGGAACCTTTTCAACAATTACTTCTTTATTTGCTGAATATGAAGTGAGTTTTGAAAAGTTATTACAGCTCCCAATCGATGGTGAGGAACTTGCTGAAGTTATTATTATTACGCACAAAACGAGCAAAGAAAATTACGAGAATTTATATCAACGGTTAACGAATGTAGAAGTTGTCGATTCAGTTCAAAGTAGTTATCGCGTTGAGGGAGGAAAATAAGAATGAGTAGTTGGAAAGGTTTATTGCACGAATATAAAGAGTTTTTACCGGTGAATGAGAATACACCGTTACTATCATTAAATGAGGGAAATACACCTTTAGTACCACTAGAGCATCTTTCAAAAGAGTGGGGTGTTGACATCCATGTGAAATACGAAGGAGCAAACCCTACAGGATCATTTAAGGATCGCGGGATGGTTATGGCGGTTGCGAAGGCGAAGGAAGAAGGTAGTAAGGCAATCATTTGTGCTTCAACTGGTAATACATCAGCCGCTGCTGCAGCGTTTGGGGCGAGAGCTGGTTTACGTTGTGTCGTGGTTATTCCAGAAGGCAAGATTGCTCTAGGTAAGCTTGCACAGGCTGTTATGTACGGTGCTGAGGTTCTTGAGATTCAAGGGAACTTTGACAATGCGTTGGATATTGTTCGTTCAATTAGTGAAAAGGAAGATATTACACTTGTTAACTCAGTAAATCCTTATCGCATTGAAGGTCAAAAGACAGCTGCATTCGAAGTGTGTGATGCACTAGGTCAGGCACCAGACGTACTTTGTATTCCAGTTGGAAACGCTGGAAACATTACGGCCTACTGGAAAGGTTTCAAAGAATACAATGAGAAAAAAGGGACAGGTTTACCGGAAATGCGAGGTTTTGAAGCAGAGGGTGCTGCAGCGATTGTTCGTGGTGAAGTGATTTCTGATCCTGAAACAGTAGCAACAGCTATTCGTATCGGAAACCCAGCGAGCTGGAGCCAAGCAGTAGCGGCTTCTGAAGAATCAAATGGTAAGATTGACTTTGTTACGGACGAAGAGATTTTAGAAGCATACCAACTATTAGCTAAGCGTGAAGGTGTATTTGCTGAACCCGCTTCATGCGCCTCAATTGCTGGATTAAAAAAGCAAATTGAGTCAGGAGAAATTAAAAAAGGTTCAAAAATCGTTTGTGTTTTAACTGGAAATGGTTTAAAAGACCCTAACACGGCAATTGATACGATTTCAGTTAAACCAACATTATTACCAAACGATGAAGAGGCATTTCTTTCTTATCTTAAAGGCGGTGTGAAACCATGAGTGTCGAGCCATTTGTCGTGACGGTTCCTGGAAGTACTGCAAACCTAGGTCCTGGATTTGATTCAGTAGGTCTAGGTGTAAACCGGTACTTAACTCTTGTCGTCAAACCAACTGATGAATGGTATTTTCACTCCGACTCCACAGATTTAATCGATGTACCCTCAGGGGAAGATAACTTGATCTGTGAAGTTGCGCTTCATGTTGCTTCAGATTTAGGAAGAACTCTTCCCCCTTGTAACGTCAAGATGACGAGTGATATTCCTCTTGCACGAGGACTTGGTAGCAGTGCGGCCGCAATAGTTGCCGGTATAGAACTTGCTAACCAACTTCTTGGTGATTTATTAAATCCGGAAGAAAAAGTACGCTATGCAAGCCTGTGGGAAGGTCACCCAGACAATGTGGCAGCGTCTGTATATGGTGGACTGGTTATTGGGACACATACCGAAGAAGCAACGGATGTTTTATTTGGAGGTATTCCTGAGGTGGATCTGGTCTTTTTAATCCCGACAGAAGAGTTAAAGACGAAAAAGGCAAGAGGGGTTCTACCCGAAATGCTTACACATCGTCAAGCGGTTCGAGGTAGTGGGGTTGCAAATGTACTGGTTGCGTCCCTCTTACAAGGGAATTTTGCATTAGCAGGGAAGATGATGAGTAAGGATATTTTTCATCATCCATACCGGAACAAGCTTGTTCCCCACTTAGATGAAGTCATTCATGTTGTATTAAACGAGACAGAAGCTTATGGCGCTGCACTTAGCGGGGCAGGTCCGACAATGCTATGCTTGGCACCGATTAATAAAGGGCAAGATATAAAAGACTTGCTCCAACGTCGTTTTCCTAACTTTGAGGTAGATGTCTTGTTGCCAGCAAATCAAGGAGTGAGAGTAGAAGCTCTTTCATCTGTAACGGAAGCATAAAAAAATCGTTTTAAGGGTAAACCAAAGACATCAAATGTTGGAGGCGAACCCTATTGCTTGATATTGAAGAGCTTTACGAAGGACAACAAGTGTATGTGATTTACCGAAATCCACATACGCAAACCGTTTCGACGATACAAGAAGCATTAATCGCTCGACATCCAATGGATCCAGACCAACTATCTCTGCTGATTCACGATTTTTACCACCCCATTGAAGTAGATGATGCGATTTTTACAACTCAAGAAGAAGCAGAAGGATTATTCCAGCAGTATATGTTATAAAGAAAGGCTGCGTAGCAGTCTTTCTTTAAGCATGTGTAAAGTCATTGCTCTCTTTGAATCATGTTTAAAATTATAACTTCTTTTAAAGAAAAAGACTAATATCGAGGAATGGTTCCGATCGTCGCGCGTTCGCTAAGAGAAACCCTCTTATACCGAGTTTAAAACAAAGCGACGTCTTCACTCATTGCTGAGTAGTCCACTGAAAAAGGTAAAAACCGACCTTTTCAGAGGCCTCTGATAATCAGCCTTTTTTTAATTGCAGTAGTAGTTGTTTTTAAGAACGGCCTAAAAAAAAGAAAAGCCCGACATTGTCGGGCTTTTCATTATAAATTAAAATACTTGTTCGATTTCCTTTACTCCAGGAACCTCTTCTAAAAGAGCACGCTCAATTCCTGCTTTTAACGTAATTGTCGAACTTGGGCAAGAACCACATGCACCTAGAAGTCGAACTTTTACGATACCATCTTCTACGTCTACAAGCTCAACGTCCCCACCATCACGAAGTAAGAAAGGACGAAGCTTATCTAATACTTCTTGTACTTGTTCAAGCATTTCAGTACTTGTTTCCATGGTTAACAACTCCTTTCTCCTTTATTATAATAGCCACAGAAAAAAAAATCCACGGATCTGCAAAGTTTTCTCCTACACAAATGGCAGTTTCTTTCATATTAAGCTGAAAGATGGTGAAGGTCACGATTATTGTGGTTGCACTTTTTTTTATTTCGAATTAAGGTTAGGGAAGAATGTGAATGAAGAGGGTGTTCATTTGTCAAATCGTGTTGAGATAGTCGTATATGGGGCTGAGAATAAGTGTGCTAGCTGTGTTCATTTACCAAGTGCAATAGAAACAAAAGAGTGGTTGGAAGCAGCACTACAAAGAAAGTATCCAGAAAAGAAGATTTTCATTCGTTATGTTGATATTGAGAAAGAGATTGATGAAAAAGATAAATTTTTTGCAGAAGCGATACTAAATGATGAATACTTTTATCCGCTTGTTGTGTTAAATGATGAAGTTGTTACTGAGGGAAATCCGAGGCTGAAGGAAATTTATGCAAAAGTTGAACAAATCTCTTAGAAAGCTTTTGGAAAGGAATTGAGGTAGTAACGTGTCAATAGCAACAATCTTTACCTCTGTCAGTATGATGGCGCTAATCATCTTTTTTGGATTTTTAATTGGGCGAAAAATTGATGTAAGCCTTGAAGCAAAACAGCTGTTAATGATTATCATCATTAATGTTTCTGTTCCTGCAATTATTTTAAATGGGATTATGGGCACATCGATAACGGACCAATTATTATCTGATATGTTAAGTATCTTTCTTCTATCAGTTGTATTTAATATTTGTGGAATGGGAATCGGCTGGGCGGCTGCTTTCCTATTTGGGTTCAAAACATTAAATGCAAGAAAAATTGCAATTTTAGCTGCTTTAGGAAATACAGGTTTTATTGGAATACCGCTTTGTGCACAGATTTTTGGGCCTACAGGAGGATTGTTAGCTGCATTATTTGATGCAGGCTTGGATATCGTCATTTTTTCTATTGTTGTGATAATGCTACAGGAAGGCGAAAAATTTACAGTTAAGCACTTCAAATCGATGATTAATATTCCAATTATTGCGATTATTATTGGAATCTTAATTGCCATAATTGGTTTTGACCCACCGCTGATTGTAAAAGAATTAACAGCAAGACTCGCAGCATTGGCTTCGCCGCTAGCAATGATTTATGTGGGTCTTCTGCTACCTGATTTTATCGCTAAAAAAAAGAAGGTATCTCTTAAGTTTATTAGTGTTCCCTTAATTCTTAAGTTAATCTTGCTTCCGATTATCGTTATTGTTGTTATTCAAGCTTTTCCAGTAAACGAGGCTGTTACACAAGTAACGTTAATTCAAGTGTCGATGCCAACGTTTATGTTAGCGACGGTTTTATTTGCTCGCTATACGGATGATGAAGAGTCAGCTGTATTTACGACGATTTACTCAACATTATTATCATTATTAACGATTCCATTAGTTGCATATATTGCGATAATCGTCTTAGGATAAAAAATGTGGCTTCACCTGCTTTGAGCTTTCCCAGAGTCAGCGGAATTTAGATGCTGACTCAGGAAATAGCCTAGCTGCTTAACCTGAATGATGTTTATACATCCAAAGGACGCCGCTCTTTAACACGCGCGGGACACGTCCAAGTAAGGTACGTTCTCCCATTAAACCGAAACCATGTTTTTTTCCAAGGGATCCAAGTACACCCTTTAATTTAATCCGTGGGAGCTCTTCGGGTAAAGATTCTTCGTTCCATTGTTTCTTTAAAATATTGACAATTTGTTCTGCTTGACCTTCTGCAAGTTGAGCACTAGGTGCGTGAGGTAAGCTAGCACAGTCACCTACTACAAAGACATTTTCATCGGAAGGGAGAAAGTGCTGTGGTGTTAAAATGACTCGCTCTTGCGTATCTTTTTCTACATCAAGGTTTCTCACAACTTCAACAGGTTGAATTCCTGCTGTCCAAATAACGACATCACTTTCCATTCTTTCATCGTGGTTATAAATAGCACCTGGTTCGACTTTGGTGATGTTTGACTTATTCTGAACATCAACACCATGGTCGATAAACCAATTTTGAACATAGGTGCTTAGTCGACGCGGGAACATTGAAAGAATGATTTCTCCACGGTCAAACAGACGAATCGTTAAGTCTGGTCGACTTTCGCGAAGCTCACTGGCAAGTTCAACACCGCTTAAGCCACCTCCCACAATCGAAACCACACCCTCCGGTCGTACATTATTTAAAGCTTCATAAGTTCTACGGGTGGCAGTCATCGTTTGAATGCTATACGTATGTTCAGGTGCTCCAGGGACGTTATGATATTTGTCCTCACAGCCGAGACCAACGACTAACGAGTCGTAAGGAACTCGTTCTCCTCCTTCTAACTCCACCGACTTTTCACCTAAATGGATATCTGTAATTGTTCCATACTTAATGGTAAGTCTAGGATCCTCGGGGAACGCAACCCGTAAATGACTATCTGGTGCGGTACCTGCTGCAAGTGCATAATATTCGGTTTTTAAACAGTGATAAGGCAAACGATCAATTAATGTGATTTCGATGTTGTTTGGTAATTCATTAGGAAGGAGGCGTTGCATGATGCGCATGCAACCATACCCTCCACCTAGAAGAACAAGTTTTTTCATATGTGGATGTCTCCTTTTTTCTAGGATGGCGTCAAAGCTGGCTTCGACTAAAGCTATTACTTTTGTAAGTAGCTGTGTCTTCGTTGGCTCACTGGCAAAGGTTTGTAGCCCATAGGACACATGGCTATTTAAAATATGACTCCAAATAAATAGGGAAGCAGATTTTTGAATTTCTCCACGTTCTTGAGCTTGATGTATAAACTTCTCCCAATGAGTTAAAAGTAATTGTTCCTCTTCAATAACATGCTTCCATATTTGAATGGTTAGTTTTGGGTGAATATCATAATCACTTAAAATGAAATGGAGATACGCACGAATTCTGACGACTAACGAACGTTGGTTAAGATGATTTTGCTCTAAATATGGAATAACCTCTTGAAGTCGTTCTTTTGCAAGGGAATGCATAATTGATTCTTTCGTTGGAAAGTAATTGAAAAATGTTCCTTTTGCAACATTTGCTGCTTTTGTGATTTCTGAGACGGTTGTGTGATTAAACCCTTTGTCCCGAAAAAGTTCTAATGCTGCTCGTTCAATACGTTCCTTAGTTTGTTGTTTTTTTGGTGCTTTCATCGCTGCCGTCGCTCCCTTATAAAAATGACCCCGGTCAGTTTTGATTATAACGAGAAGAAAAGGAATAAACAACAATTATGTGAAGGTTTTTTGACTTTTTTTCAATCACTACCCTAATATGTTGCTACTAGAAATAGGGATGATCATTGACTTCTATTATTTGTAGGAGTAGCATAGAACATGTAGAAATTTGAGGTGAAATGATGCGTCCTATTATAGAATTTTGCTTAAGTAATTTAGCCAGTGGTACTCAAAAGGTGATGGAAGAACTTGAAAAAGATCCGAACCTAGATATTATAGAATATGGGTGTTTGGGAAGTTGTGGAACCTGTGCTCGTACACCATTTGCACTTGTCAATGGGGAATACGTGTCTGGTGATACCAATGAAGACCTTCTTGAAAACATTCATGAATTTTTAGAAGAAAATATGCTGATATAGTAAGCCTTCTAGATATTGACTAGAGGCTTTTTTTCGAATAAAAAGCTAAAGAAAGGGAGAAGAAGATGGGAATTATTCCATTTGAAAATACATGGCCTTACGAAAGACAATATAATGATATTTACTTTCATAGCTGTCCATATTGTGAGAGTGACTACGTCCTGACACATATGAAACTCCGTGATTTAAAAAGGGCAAAGGAAGGGATAAAAACTTTACTGATTATGCCTTGTTGTAATAGTAAAATGACAATCATGGAAGCCGATGATGATTACTTTTGGTCAACAGAACGGTTGAGAAAGTGAGGAACAATCATGAAATTGAAATTTACAAAAATGCATGGTCTTGGAAATAGTTATATTTATGTTGATTTATTTAAAGAAAAACTTGAAGAAAGTAAACTACCCTCTCTTGCTATTGAGGTAGCAGACAAAAATAAAGGAATAGGTTCGGATGGGATGATTCTTATTTGTCCTTCTGACATTGCTCCTGTTAAGATGCGTGTCTTTAATAACGATGGGTCAGAAGCAAAAAATTGTGGGAACGGCTTACGCTGCGTGGCAAAGTTTGCTTATGAGCATCAATATGTAACGGACACGACGTTTCAAATCGAAACATTAGGAGGATTGGTCGAAGCTTCTGTTTTCACAACTGGTTCGAGGGTAACAAGTGTTACAGTGAATATGGGGAAGCCTAGATTGGAAAGAAAAGCTATTCCGATGCTAGGCGAAGCGATTGATAAAGTAGTCTCGGAAGCGTTTGAGGTAGAAAGTGAAACACTAGAAATAACAGCCGTTTCTATGGGGAATCCCCATGCGGTTATGTTTGTTGATGATATTACCGAAGCGCCAGTTGCAAGGATTGGGCCGATTTTAGAAAAACATCAACGTTTTCCAGAATGGATTAATGTTGAATTTGTTGAGATGAGCAGCGCAAATGAACTTCATTTTCGTGTTTGGGAAAGAGGGTCTGGTATTACTCAGGCCTGTGGAACAGGCGCTTGTGCTGCTGTTGTAGCTGCGGTCTTAAACGGCTATTCAAAAAAAGATGAAAAAGTAGTTGTCCACTTATTAGGTGGGGACTTAACAATTGAATGGAGGCAGGACGGGGATGTTTTAATGACTGGTGCTGCTGAAATTATCTGTGAAGGTGTGTTTGAACGAAACTAATTAATGAAGAGGGTGTAGCCGTTGCTACACCCTCTTTTTCTTTTGAAATTTCTTGAAGTTGTTATTCAGATGGAGAATTTGAGCTTTTCGAAGAAGATAATCTCTCCACACATTTCTTAATAGGTCTTTATAACGTTATAAAAAGTGTCACGCTCAACCGGAACTTTATTTGCGCTTTTAATCAAATGAACGAGTTCGTCACGAGTAATTCCTTGTGACGTTAGAGCTCCTACAGAATGGGAAATCCGTTCTTCGATTAATGTCCCATGAATATCGCTTGACCCGAACGAAAGTGCCATTTGTGTCAATTGAACACCGATATTAATCCAATATGCTTTAATATGGTCGAAGTTATCTAGCATTAAACGACTGATAGCCATAGTTCTCATATCATCATAAGCTGTCGTGCGTCGTTTTATACTAGCGTTGACACTTCTAGGTTGCATAGCAAGTGGTATAAACACCATAAAACCGTTCGTTCGGTCTTGAAGCTGACGCAAACGATCCATATGAATCAGACGTTCCTCTAACATTTCAATGGAGCCATAGAGCATTGTTGCGTGTGTCTTTAATCCTAATCCGTGAGCTAGTTCATGAGCCTCTAGCCATTGGTCCGTTGAGGCTTTATCTGGACTCATCTTTGCACGGTAACGTTCTGTCAGAATTTCAGCGCCCCCACCAGGCAAGGTGTCAAGTCCAGCTTTAATTAACTCTTGCAGAACCTCTTTCATGCTTAAGCCAGAAATTCTTGAAAAGAATTCAATTTCTGCCCCTGTATAGGCTTTGATTGTTACATGGGGGTAATGTTCTTTTAACGTTCGAATCGTGTTTAAGTAATAATCGAAGGGAACCTCAGGATTATGACCTCCAACGATATGGAATTCACGAATATTATCGTTCCAACGGTCTTTTACATACTGAAGCAAAGCCTCACTATCCATTGTATAAGCGCCTTCTTCTCCTGGCTTACGCTTGAAACCGCAAAAGCCACAATTCGCTTCACAAACGTTTGTAGGGTTAATATACATATTTTCAATAAAGTAGACATTGTCCCCATTTTTCTTCATATTTACTTGGTTTGCCAATTGAGCTATTCCGAGTAAGTCTGGAGATTGATACAAGTAAAGACCATCTTCAATGGTTAAACGTTCACCAGTTTGAACCTTTTTAGCAATTTCTTGGAGCTTTGTATCTGTTAAGATTATACTCATATTATTTGTCCCCCGATCGGAAGTATATAAAGGTATGCAAAATCCGAATATAAAGATAAAAAAGTACAGAATTATTATGTTTTATGAAAGTTTAAGAAGGAATGACGCATACCGATGTCGTAATCATATCTATTATACTATCAGACTTTCTTTAATAAAAGAAAGAGCACTTTTTGGGAAATTATAATAATCCGAAAATGCTATCTAGGCAGTAAAAACAATTGCTATTTTTACTTGTTTTGATTAAAATGTAATAAAAATACAGTTTTGTTAGTGTAGTGACCGAGGGATAAATTGAAATATATTTTGAGGGGGACGAGAGGCAATGAATAATATGTTAACGTATGAAGCCTGTATGGAGAAAATTGAACATCTTCGAAAAAAGATGACTATCGCTGCTTTAAAATACGGCATGTCTCACCCTCTTGTTTTAAAGTATAGTCAAGAATTAGATCGTGCTCATAATCTTGTTCTTACGTTGGAGGTAACGGAGAAGGAATCCTGGATGCAACAAGTTATGTACTGAAATAGTGCAAAAAAGCAATCACCTTGAGGTTCAAGGATTCAACCTGTATAATGATAGTTAGAATAGAATTAGGGGTGATTATAATGCTTACGATAACAGATGCTGCGGTTAATCATATTAGAGAGATGATGAAAGCAGAGGGTGAGGATAACTTATTGCTTCGTGTTGGTGTAAAAGGCGGCGGTTGTAGTGGACTTTCCTACGGCATGGGCTTTGATACCCAGAAGCATGAGGAAGATAATCAACTGGATGTTAACGGATTACCTGTATTAATTGATAAGGAAAGTGAACCAGTTTTAGATGGGGTCGTCATTGATTATAAACAAAATATGATGGGCGGGGGATTCACTATTGAAAACCCAAATGCAATTGCGTCATGTGGTTGCGGTTCTTCATTCCGGACAGCAACAAATGCTGGAACGCCAGAAGATTGCTAAAAATAAAAAAGACAGCCGTAGAGCTGTCTTTTTTATTTGAGGAAAAGACTACTATAAAAGCTTTTTTCGCTCCTAAAACAAGCTAGTACTATGACCGGGATGCAAGCGCGCTTTGGGGTCGATATAGGCTTTAGCATTATTAACTGCAGTTGGTGCCTCGCCAAATCCTGTAGCAATTAACTTCACTTTTCCTTCGTAAGAGCAAACATCGCCAGCGGCATAAATGCCTTTAACGTTTGTTTCCATTTTAGTATTAACAATAATCGAGTTCTTTTCAATTTCAAGGCCCCATTCTTTGATTGGACCTAGTGATGAAACAAAGCCAAAATTTACGATTACTGCATCAATATCAAGTGTTTTTGTTGTATCACTTTTTATTTCCGAAATGGTAACTTGATTGATATTCTCTTCGTCCCCATGTAATTCTGTGATTTCAAATGGCGTTAACACATTCACACTCGATTGTTGTAAGAGATTAACACTATGCTCATGTGCTCTGAATTTATCACGACGGTGAATAAGAGTCACTTCTTTGGCGATAGGCTCAATCATAAGAGACCAGTCAAGAGCTGAATCGCCACCACCACAGATTAAGACTTTTTTATCTTTAAAAATACTTAAATCTTGTACAAAGTAATGTAGATTTTTTCCTTCATACGTTTTGGATCCGTCAACTTCAAGTCGACGGGGTTGAAATGCGCCTGCGCCTGCTGTAATAATAATGGCTTTAGTATAATGTGACTCTTTGTCCGTTTCAATGATAAAGCTTTCGTCTTCTTGCTTGGTAAGTTCTTTTACAGATTGTTCAAGTACAATAGTTGGGTTAAATTGATTAGCTTGTTCAGTAAGTGAATCCACCAATTCTTGAGCTTTTACCTTTGGAAATCCAGCAACATCATATATGTACTTTTCGGGGTAAAGTGCTGAAAGTTGACCACCAAGCTGAGGCATACTTTCGATGATTTTAACTTTTGCTTGTCTCATCCCAGCATAAAATGCAGCGAATAGGCCAGTTGGACCTCCCCCAATAATCGTTAAGTCATACATTGTCTGTTCTTCACTCATGTAAACGCCTCCCAGAAATTAGTCAATACTGTTCCTTCATTATACTCATAAATTTAGCTGAAATGAAAGTTGGCACATGACTGACAGTCTTTTTTGGATATTTTTAAAAAATGTGTTTATATTAAGAAATATAAAGAATTTATGTTTCGATATGCAATTCCATTCACACTTTTGCCATATTTTTTTAAAAAGATTGTTGAAAATTTGAGAGAAAAGCCATATTATAAGAATTGTGTGTCGTGGAAATATTATATATTTTATGTCAGGACTATTTATGCCATTATTCGTGAAAAAGATCACAAGGATATCTGACAAGGTTCTTGTTGATATGTAAGATTTATAATCTAATGAAAATGGAAGTGATGAAATGAAGAAGCCGAATATTGTCATTTTGGGTGCAGGTTACGGCGGAATGATTGCAGCCACTAGACTAACGAAAGAACTTGGTCATAACGAAGTTAATATTACGTTAGTTAACAAACATGACTACCACTATCAAACTACATGGTTGCACGAGCCAGCAGCTGGGACGTTATCTGCAGAAAAAACACGGATGGATATTAAAAGTGTGTTAGATTTTAACAGAATTAAATTTATTAAAGACATCGTTGTTGAAATTAAGCGGGAAGAAAAGAAAGTTGTGCTTGAAAATAATGAACTTGAGTATGATTATTTAATCGTAGGTCTTGGTTCTGAACCGGAAACGTTTGGTGTACCTGGAGTACACGAGTTTGCCTTCAGTAAATGGACTGTTAACGGGGCTCGTCAAGTAAAAGATCATATTGAGTATATGTTTGCGAAGTATAATAATACAGAGGAAGCAAGTCGTGACGAACTTCTTACATTTATCGTAGCAGGTGCCGGATTTACAGGGATTGAGTTTATCGGTGAATTATCTGAACGTGTGCCAGAGTTATGTAATCGTTATGATATTCCGCGAGAAAAAGTTAAGATGTACGTGATTGAAGCAGCTCCAACAGCATTACCAGGATTTGACCCTGAGCTTGTTGAATATGCGATGAATCTACTTGAGAGTCGTGGCGTTGAATTTAAAATCAACTGTCCTATTAAAGAAGTGACAGAAACAGGTGTCCTTCTTGCGAGCGGAGACGAAATTAAGTCAGAAACAGTAGTATGGGCAACCGGTGTGCGGGGAAGTTCGATCATTGAAAAGTCTGGGTTTGAAGCCATGAGAGGACGTATCAAAGTAGACCCAGATTTAAGAGCACCTGGTCATGAAGATATTTTCATCATTGGTGACTGTGCGTTACTAATTAATGAAGAAATCAACCGTCCATACCCACCAACTGCACAAATTGCTATGCAAATGGCAGACACCTGTGCTCATAATATTAAGCTATTAATTAAAGGTGGCGGATCCCTTAAAACGTTTAAGCCTGATATCAAGGGAACGGTTGCTTCATTAGGAGGCAAGCAAGCAATTGGTGTTGTTGGTTCAAGAAAACTTTTCGGTACTTCTGCGAACTTTATGAAGAAAATGATTGATAATCGCTATTTATTTTTATTAGGTGGACCAGCACTAGTGTTGAAAAAAGGAAAGAACCCATTTTAAGGTTTATTTATAGACAATGACGTTATTCAAGGTTACGTTATTTCTCAAGGGTGTCCGAAAAGGTCAAAAAATAACCTTTTTGGACACCCTTTTCACGTATTTGCCACAAAGGGTTTACTCCTCTAGTTGACTGGCTTGCTTCTCTTTCAGTAAACTAACTATCATATGGGGGTGCAAGCAAGTGAGTATACCACAATTATTAATTTCAATTATCCTGTTCCTTATCTTATTTTTTGGAATTGGATTTTTGCTGAACATGGTGCTTCGTTCGACCTGGATTATGGCTGTTTTTTATCCGATTATTATCATTGTGATTGTAGACAATGTTCGTATGATTGATTATGTGATAAATCCAGCAATGTCTTTTTCTCAATTAGGATCTGATTTATTTGCTTTAAAGCTTGTTGATATGGTTATTTTATTTAGTGGTTTTGTAGGAGCAATCATATCAGGAATTGTCATTAAAATGCTTCGGGTTAGAGGATATCAAATGTTCTAATAGTGATGCTTCTCTTTATTTAATAGAGTTTCGTATAAACTGAGGCGGTCTTTTCCTTTTTGAACAGACGCTAATAAGGCTTAGGAAGCAATTACTCTTAGTGTCGATAACTAAGTGGGCATGTGAAATATTTGGGGTATCTCTAAAGGTTAAAATGCCTTTCGAGGTATCCTTTTTTATTTAGATTGCAAGTAGGAAAATAAAATTCAGAATATTCCCTTCTTTGTTTTGAATAAGTTTCCCTCACATTGGAGATGATTACAAAGTGAGGGGAGTGAAGGATTTGGAAATTCTAAAAACCTTGAGTCGAAGAATAATTATGAGTTGTTTAGTAGGAGTTGCTTTTTTTACAACATTTCAGACTATTTCTGGGGTAAGTGCTTCGGGTATCCAAGATTGGATGTACCAAAAAATGAGTGAAAGCACCAAGGATACAGAAATAAATATAGCAAAACATATGACGTATAAAAAAACGTCATTTTCAAGAAGAAGTTTACCGAGCTATCAAACAAACGAGTTATCAATGTCCTATGAAGTGGTTGAATCAAACCCCCTTCCTCTAGAAGAAGCAGTAGATTGGACAAAATATCCATCAAATAAAGTTGTAGCGACTGGATATACAGCTGGGTTTGAATCGACAGGAAAGAGACCAGACCACCCAAGTTATGGGATTACTTACTCCGGAGTACAGGTGCGTCGCGATTTGTATTCAACTATTGCTGCAGACCCCACCGTGTATCCAATTGGTTCAGTACTGTTTATTCCGGGTTATGGTTACGGTGTTGTCGCTGATACAGGGTCTGCTATTAAGGGAAATCGAATTGATTTATACTATGAATCTGTGCGGGATGTCTATGATAAATGGGGAAAACAAGAACTTGAAGTATTTCTAGTGAGAAAAGGCGAAGGACGTATATCGGAAGAAGAATTCATGGCATTAAATGAGGCTGAGGCTGTTCAGGTCTTTCGAGAACAATTGATTGATTAAAAGGAGACTAGTGAAAAAGGTTGGTTTTTACCTTTTTCACTAGTCTCTTACCTATTAAAAGTACGGTCTTGCTTAATGAATGATTATATGCAATACCAATGTGAGGATGATACCAAGTAATGCTCCGAAAAAAACTTCTATTGGCTGATGGCCAAGAAGTGTTTTTAATTCTTTTAGCTTTTCATCTTCTTCCTTTTTAGGCCAGTTCTTCATCTCTTTTACAATTTTGTTGAAATCAGACGCTAGCTGGTTTATCATCGTTGCATGATATCCTGCATGACGTCGTACGCCAGTTGCGTCAAACATAACAATGATTCCAAAAACAGCAGAGACTGCAAATAGGGTTGAATCTAACCCGTGTTCAAACGCAACTGAGGTAGCCAGAGAAGTAACAGCAGCAGAGTGAGAACTTGGCATACCACCAGTACTCGTAAATAACGTCCAGTCCAATTTACGAGTAGCAATAAATGCTAAAGGAATCTTAATGAATTGAGCAAATACAATGGCAAAGAGTGAAGCCCAGAGAGGGAAGTTTTGAAAAAGTTCCATATCTATAATTACGTCCTTTCTAAAATAACCCAACTATATAGTCCATTATATTTTCACTTATTATACCATAGATAAGAAAGTCTTTCTAAAAGAAGTAACTGAAAACAAGAGAGGAGGAGTTTCATGTTTGAGATTAAAACCAGATTTAATCAGCATACTCATCATGAGGTACTCGTTGTAGGAATAAGTGAAAAAGGAGTAGATTCAGAAACTTTTTTAAAAATTGACGAAATTTTTAATGGTGAGTTATCAGAACTACGCAAGAAAAACAGAAAGTTAACAAAACGTGGAGAGTTAACAAAGATATACACCTTGGGTCGGTTATCCACAAAGGTTCTCTACTTTGTTGGATTAGGAGAAAAACAACTCTCTGTAGAGGAGTCGAACGAGTTACGTGAATTGTTTGCCATAGTAGGGAAACAAGTGAAACAGGACCGGGTTAGTAGAATGGCTATTGTTTTTGAGAGTTTTTGTCGGGAAAAGGATTTTGAAGCGACTCTGGCTTTTATTTTGGGTGAGTCAATAGCTTTAAGTAGCTACAAAGTGTTTGACTACAAAGAAAAGTCTAATGAGGTAGAAATGTTCTTATCAGACATTACGATGTATACGTCAACTGACTGTAAAAATGATGCAGAAAAAGGATTTGTTTCGGGTATAAGTACTAATTATGCAAGAGATTTAGTGAACCGGCCGGGGAATCTATTAACCCCATCAGATTTAGCTGATGAAGCTAGTATACTTGCAAGAAATCATGAATTTGAAATTGATATTATTGAAAAAGCTGAAATGGAGCAAATAGGGATGGGAGCGCTCCTTGCTGTCGCAGCTGGGAGTGACCAAGCGCCTAAAATGATCGTATTAAAATATCAGGGAAAGGAAGAATGGACCAATGTATTAGGATTGGTAGGAAAGGGTCTGACGTTTGATTCTGGTGGTATTTCAATTAAATCCCGAGAGAATTTACACCAAATGAAGATGGACATGGGGGGCGCAGCAGCGGTACTAGGTGCGATGAACGTGATCGGCACATTAAAACCAACTGTAAATGTGCTTGCTGTTATTCCGGCATCGGAAAATTTACTGAATGGATCTGCATTAAAGCCAGGTGATGTCATTCGTTCGATGAACGGAAAGACGATTGAAGTACGTAATACTGATGCAGAAGGACGCTTGATTTTGGCGGATGGTATGACTTATGCAAAGCAATTAGGAGCAAATTACTTGATTGATGTTGCCACATTAACGGGTGCTGTTTCTGTAGCTCTGGGTGATTGTACTACTGGGGCGGTAACAAATAATCAGGAATTGATGAGCAAAGTTATGAAAGCATCTTTGGAAACGGGTGAGTGGGTTTGGGAGTTTCCAACCTATAAACCTTACCATGAGATGTTAAGGACAAGTGACGTAGCTGACTTAAATAATGCGCCAGGTCGATTAGCAGGCAGCATAACAGCAGGGTTATTTATCGGTGAATTTGCGGAAGGAACCCCGTGGGTCCATCTTGATATCGCGGGAACGGCATGGCAAACAAAAGAAAACAACCTTGGTCCTATTGGTGGAACTGGCGTAATGGTTCGAACGATAGCGAACCTAGCAATCAAATTTGAAGGAATCTAGTTAATAAGAGTCATTTCTATTATAGAAGTGACTCTATATTCAGCTGGAAATAAAAGCAGATACATATGTAAGACATTTGTCACAGGCTAAACCTTTGTTTTTTCGACTCGTTCGTAGGATTATGGAATATCTGAGCGGAGTCAGGAGGATAAGGACAGATTTGCCATTTGAAATAAACTGAGCCTGTTTTTTCAGAGTTGAACAAGAAATAAGCTTTCAAATGGCGTTTGTGATAGGGGTTAATTTCCAGTAAGCTTTTATGTAGTCATCTTTTTTTGCCTTTTCTTTTTCAAAAATGAATAGTGAAGGGAGTATAGCAATGAAAGTTTTGAGAGTACTAGATCGTGGATTAATGAAACTAGAAGAACATATATTAAGCTATTCGATTATTCTCATTGCTATTATGATTGTTGGTAATGTATTGAGTCGTGCAATATTTGGAAAAAGTTGGACCTCTCTGTTCGGACAGTCATTCTCTCCACAAGAAATGAGTACGTTTGCTGTGACTGTTGCGACGTTTATGGGAATCAGCTACGCTGCGAGAAAGGGAAGACATATTAGCATGTCCGCATTTTTCGATTTAGCTCCGTACAAGATTCGAAAGGCTTTAGCAATAGTTATTCCATTTTTAACAGCTATTGTTCTCTTCATACTGATGTATTTTGCCTATGAATATTTCATCTCGTTATATGAATCTAAGAGAAAAACTACAGCTATGGAGATGTATGCTTATTACTTGGCGTTCTTCGTTCCGATTGGCTTTGGACTTGGAGGTCTTCAGTTTTTACGTAATATGTGGGTGAATATTAGAGAAAAAGAAGTGTACTTAGCTCAAGATAAAAAGGACTACTCATAATAATTTAAAAGACTGCGAGGAATGAAAATGATAGCTACGATGTTAACAATCATGATTGTGCTTCTTGCTCTAGGCTTTCCAATGATGATTCCTATGCTCGCAGCTTCGGTAGTCGTCATAACAGTCTTTATGACAAACATAAATCCGATGGTCCTTGTCCAACAAATGATGGGTGGAATATCATCTTATGTCCTACTCGCTGTTCCGCTGTTTATTTTTGCAGCTGATATTATGTCGACAGGAAAAACGTCACAGCGATTATTGGACTTTGTTGGCTCTTTTATTGGACATATGAGAGGCGGTTACGCCATCACCACAGCTGCTGCATGTACGCTTTTTGGGTCAATATCTGGATCAACACAAGCTACTGTGGTGGCTGTTGGAAAGCCGATGCGAAAAAAACTTTTATCGGTTGGTTACAAGGATTCAAGCGCAATTGCTTTAATTATTAATGCAAGTGATATTGCTTTACTGATTCCTCCAAGCATTGGGATGATTATCTACGGGTTAGCAGCTCAAAATGTCTCAGTAGGAGATTTATTTATAGCTGGTATTGGCCCAGGGGTGTTAATCTTTTTAATGTTTGCTACTTATAGTTTTATTCATGCGAAAATTTATAATATTCCGTTGGCTAAAAAACATAGCTGGAAAGAACGGTGGCGTGCAACAGTAAAAGCCCTTCTTCCACTAGGCTTTCCTGTTATCATTATTGGTGGTATTTACACGGGATATTTTAGTCCAACTGAAGCAGCGGGAATCTCCGTTTTGTATGCTTTGATTCTTGAAGTATTAATATTCCGTTCCATTAAATTAAAAGAAGTACCAACTATTGCTCTTTCAACAGGTTTAGTGACATCAGCTGTTTTTATTCTCGTTGCAGCGGGGCAAGCGTTTTCCTATTTGATTGCTCGTGCACGAATACCGCAAATGTTATCTGAGGCCGTGTTAGGCGCGGATCCAACCGCGTTACAAGTGTTATTTATAGTTGCTATCTTTTTCTTTATAGGGTGTATGTTCGTTGATCCTATTGTCGTAATCTTAATCTTAACACCGATCTTTTATCCGATTGCGATGCAAGCGGGCGTTGACCCGATTCATTTGGGCGTTGTTATAACGTTCCAAGCTGCGCTCGGTTCCGCTACCCCGCCATTTGGTGTAGATATCTTTACAGCGAGCGCAGTGTTCGGTAAATCGTATTTAGATGTAATTAGAGGAACACCACCCTATATCATTATGTTGGTCTTTGTAGGGGTGTTAGTTATATTATTTGAGGATATTTCGCTCTTCCTATTAAGGTGGATGTGATTATTCTTAAAATAGAAAATTATAGGGGGTATTTGATGTTATTTAAGAAAAGAAGTTGGAAAGCTCTAACTCTAGCAAGTGCACTTACAGTAGCTTTAGCTGCATGTGGTGGTGGTGAAGAAGCAGAAACAGATGAGGTATCAGAACCAAATGAAAATGGTGGTACTAGCGAACCTGCTGCTGAGGAAGAAACGTATAGCTGGGACATTGTCACTGAGGAATATCCAGGAGATGTTCAATACGAATATGCTGTGGAATTTGCTGAGCTTCTTAAAGAAAAGTCAGACGGTCGTATTGATATGACAGTTTTTGAATATGGTACATTAGGTGGTTCTGTAGACCAAATTGAGCAATTACAGCAAGGGATGATTGAATTTGCGGTTGTTTCTCCAGGATTTACTGGCGGAATGGTAACAGCAGGTCAAGTCTTTGCTTTACAATTTTTATTACCAGATGATTTAGCTGTAACACAAGAAATTTTAAATACGAGTGAAGCTCTTAATACACATTTATCAGAATTGTATGAAGCTGAAAGTATTTTGCCACTTGCTTACTGGACTGAAGGAGCGATGCAGTGGACAGGTGATAGAGAGTTACGTACACCTGCAGATTTTGAAGGGTTCAAAATTAGAACACAAGAGTCTCCTCTTATTATGAGATCTTATGAAGCATATGGTGCTGACCCTACACCAATGGATTGGGGTGAGCTTTATACTTCACTTGACCGTGGTACTGTAGAAGGTCAAGAAAACCCTATCTTCTTCATTGAAGGTGCATCTTTCCACGAAGTTCAAGATCATTTAACTGTTTCAAATCATAACAACTATGTAGCGATGACAACAGTAAATCCAACATTCTATCATGAGTTACCAGAAGACATTCGCGCGATTGTTGATGAAACAGTAGCAGAAATGCAAGAGCGTGTGTTTGAATTACAGACTGAGTTGAACGATGGGGCTCTTGAGAGGATTGCAGAAGATACAGAGAATCCTACAGCAGTAATTGAATTGACTGAAGAAGAGCGTGAAGCATTCCGTGAAAAAGCATTGGAAGTACGTGAATACTTTAGAAATGATGTTGTAGATGAAAAAGGTCGAGAAATTTTAGAACTTCTTGAAGAGGAAATTGCTGCTCTACAAGAATAAGATATTCTAAGAATAAGCCTCCAATTGAAGGTATTGGAAAAGGTGTTTTTACATTTTTCAGTACCCTGATTAAATAGAAAAGCCCTGCTATGAGAAAATCACTCATAGCGGGGCTTTTCTAATGAAGCAACGGCTGCGATCATTGCAAAGAGGGTACTGAAAACCTCTTCAGTGCCCTTTTTTTGTTTAGAGATAAAAAAACCAAGCCAACACGTTGTGTAGCCTCATATAAAGTCAATCTCTGCACGCTGTAGTCGCAACTTTGTTTTAACGATTCTAACTGAGTCTTTCAAAGTTTTTGAAGCTTTTATGCATTAAAGCGTATGTTTGACAGAGGAAGATAAGAATGATATTTTAATATAGTTTGGTTTTAGTGAATTAGTGATTTAATAAGTTAAAGGATTAAGGAGTGATAGACATGAATGCAGTATTAATTGCTGTTATCGTCATGCTCGTATTAAGTCTTATTAGGGTGCATGTCGTTCTGGCATTAATTATTGGTGCAATGATTGGAGGGGTGGTAGGGGGACTTGGTTTTGAACAGACCATCTCTGTGTTTAGTGAAGGACTTGGTGGAAGCGCGACGGTCGCGTTAAGCTATGCATTGTTAGGATCATTTGCTGTGGCGATTGCTCGCACTGGACTTCCGGATGTAATGGTGAAATATGCTGTTCAATTAGTTGGTAGGAATCGTGATTCAAAAAAGCAAAAACTATCAAAAGCACTTATTTTCTTTGTGATTTTACTAGTTTCATGTTTTTCACAAAATGTTGTCCCTGTGCATATTGCCTTTATTCCAATTTTAATCCCACCGATTTTGAAAGTGTTAAATGAGTTAGGGGTTGATAGAAGGGCCATTGCTTCTATTATCACCTTTGGATTAACTGCACCTTATATCTTTTTGCCTTATGGATTTGGCGCAATATTTCACGGAATTGTTGTCGATAATATGACCGTGAACGGTTTAGAGGTTGAGCGTTCTTCTATCCCACTTGCAATGGGGATCCCAACTGCAGGGTTAGTTACCGGTTTATTGGTTGCTGTTTTTGTCACCTATCGTAAAAGAAGGATTTATGAGAATAAACCACTTATCGGTGAAACAATAGAGAGTCAAGCATATACTAAAGCATCACTTATTGCAGCTTTGACTGCAATTGTTGTGACATTAATTACTCAGAGAGTAACAGATTCAATGATTATAGCCGGTATGGCGGGGATTTTTGTCTTACTGCTTAGCGGAACTTTAAAATGGAAAGAAGCAGATACCGTTGTGACTGATGGGATGAAAATGATGGCTTTTATCGGTTTTGTGATGTTAACTGCATCGGGGTTTGCAGCGGTTATTCGTGAAACAGGTCATGTTGATTTATTGGTCGAAAGCGTCTCGGGTATTGTTGGTGACAATCGAGCGGTGGCTGCTCTGTTTATGCTTGTTGTTGGCCTTGTCATTACGATGGGGATTGGCTCCTCGTTTTCTACGATTCCGATTATCGCCACTTTATTTGTTCCGTTAGGTCTTGCTGTTGGTTTCAGTCCTTTAGCGATTATTGCGCTTATTGGTACAGCTGGTGCACTTGGGGATGCGGGTGCTCCTGCATCAGATAGTACACTTGGTCCGACAGCTGGATTGAATGCTGATAGTCAACATCATCATATTTGGGATACATGTGTTCCGACGTTTCTCCACTTCAACATTCCCCTGATCGTATTTGGATGGATTGCAGCAATGGTTCTTTGACATAGATGTAGGGTAAGTTTGATTTTCATTATAAATTTCCATTGAATTGAAACTTTACCGGATGTTCTCCCGTCTAATTAATTAGACTAAAAGTGCGGAGGGAATCATGTGGAACTGGAAATTTAGCGTCGTACTCATAACACTTTTACTAATGGGGTGTCAGAAAGCGCAAGTTGATGAAGGGAAAGTCCTTAATCATTATGATCATTTTCTAGAGGATGTTGGGGAATTGTTTCGTTACCATGCAGAGGAAAATGAGATGTTTTATAATGAGCGATATCAAACTAAAGAGGAAGTCGATCAATTGCTTAAGCCGTATATGACAGAAAAGGGTATCTCCCAAATTAAAAATGATTTTTTTGTTGAGGTAGAAAGTCGGCTTGTTTATAAGGAGGATTTCCAGTTATACCTTCGTGAAAGAGGTGATTATCGCTCCTTTTATTCAGGAAACCGTCAATATTATGATGTCATTCGTGAATCTGTAATAAACCCTGGGTTACGACTTATTAATCCGGATATTGTCAAAATGCAAGAAGAAAATGGCCGAATTTTGATGGAAGGCATTGAGATACCTATTTATTTCTATCATGAACAAGATGTGTATGCACAACAACAGTTTGGACAGCTAGGTTACCCTTCCAATGATCTGCTTTCTATCTCTGTTTCATTCGTCAGCAAAGGAAACACTTTACTAATTGATCAAATACAAATAGGTTCATAAAGAGTGTTAGGATGGCAGAAACTGCCTTTTAAACACTCTTTTTTTCATTCGAAGTGATGATTTTTTGTTTCAATACATATAACCGTTAGTGGGGCACGTGCATTGATAAGTAAAAACGCTTATAATGGAAAGATGTTTATAAGTTATTAAAAAGGAGTGAGTAATATGGTACAGCGACCTGCAGGCTTTTGGATTCGCCTTGGCGCACTTATTTTAGATGGTTTAATTGTTGGGCTATCCGTCCTGATAGTCTCTTTATTAATTGGTATAGATTCTGACGGTCAAAGTGTGTTTAGTGGAATTGTCGACATTCTCTATTCGTTATTACTGCCAGTTTTTTGGTACGGGTATACAGTTGGAAAACGAATTTGTGGTATTCGTATCGTAAAGTTGGATGGAAGTAATGTCGGGTTTGGTACAATGCTTTTACGCTATATTGTTGCCGGGTTTGTCTATGTCATCACATTGGGGATTGCATATATTGTAAGTATCTTCATGGTGGCATTTCGTCAGGATAAACGAGGCGTCCATGATATGATTGCAAAAACTTATGTAACGTACGAAAAGCCAGTAGAAACAAATCCTTATCAAGAAGCATAAGAAATGAAAGGGGTATCCCAGTGTGTTTACTTTTGGGATGCGCCTTAGGCTTTAGTGAATGCAACGACCCTGCTCATTGCATAAAGGACCCTGAAAAAAGTGAAATTCACACCTTTTTCAGGGTCCTTTTTTATTTTACAGCTTCTTTCAACTGTTTTCCTGCTTTAAAAGCGGGTGTTTTTGTTGCGGCGATATCAATTTCTTCTCCGGTTTGAGGGTTACGACCTTTTCTGGCAGCACGCTCACGAACCTCAAAGTTTCCAAAACCAATTAATTGTACAGTTTCTCCTGTGGCCATTGACTCCGTGATAAGATCGAACACAGCATTAACGGCACTCCCTGCATCCTTTTTTGATAATTGAGAACGTTCGGCAACGCCATTGATAAGTTCTGTTTTATTCATCTAAATTCATCTCCTCATAGATTTCATACGTTCGCTGATACCATCTTTGTCCAAAATGCGATATATTATACATCATCTTAGGTTTTTCTGATTCAAATGTTTATGTTGTTGGTAGAGGGTTGCATTAATTTCTCCACCAATAACGAGAATCAAACCAGTTAGAAAAAACCAAAGCATTAATATAATCACCCCCCCAAGGCTTCCATAGGTGGCAGAAAAGTTTCCGAAATTACTAACATAAAATGAAAATGCTAAAGAAATCACTTGCCAACCGACAGTCGCTGTCACTGCACCAATTAGTACTTGTTTAATTTTGAGTTTCTCATTAGGTGCAATCCAGTAAACTAGTGTTAAAATAAGTGTCATAAGTCCGATACCAACAATCCACCTTAATTTATGAAAGAGTTCGATGGTTTCAGAAGGGATGAAAAACAAGCGCTCAATCCCATGAATAATTAAATCTCCAAAGACAGGTAATAGAAGTGTCACTACAATGACAATTATCATCAGAAATGTCATCAGAATCGAAATGAGTCGCAGTTTCAAGAAATTTCTTGTTTCTTCAAAACCATAGGACCTGTTCACGGCGCGAATTAATGCATTTAACCCGTTAGACGCTGACCAGATGGTGGCTATGATACCAATTGATAAGAGACCACCTTGGGGTTCGCTTACAACATCAATAATTGTGGATGTAAATAAATCGGCTAGTTCTTCTGGTACATAATCTACGATAAAGGCATTCACTTGCTCAACGTCAAGTTGTAAATATGGTATTAATGCAACGATGAAAATCATCAGTGGAAAAATTGAAAGCATAAAGAAGTAAGCAAGAGTCGCAGCCCAGTCTGGAATAGGGTCAGTTTTTAGTTGATGTATGAATTGTGTCATAAATGGTTTCATCCAATCATCCTTTTCGAAAATGTATGTATAGTTTCATCTTTCCCCTTCTTTAATCATAATCAAACTCGTGTATAATATTTATGTGAAGAAGAAAGGAGTGATGTCAGTTGAGTTACAGAGCACAAGAACCAAAGTTTCTTTGGTTGATGATGGCAATTGTTGCACTAACATACGGTAACATCCTAGAATCAATTTATATGGTGGCATCTTACGTACTTGTTTTTATATGTGTTATTGCGATGATGGTTGTTTACCAATTGCATCTAGAAGAAGATACACTAACTTTTAAGATCTTGATTTTCGGGAAATGTTTACATAAGCGAATGGTAAAAGCGAGGGATATTGAGAAAATACATATTATTTCAATTGGCAAAAAAACAATGGCTCTAGTCCAAATGAAGCAAGGATTTCGCTTAAAACTCCATCGTTTCAAACCAGCTACATATTTGGAAGAAGTTCGACGGTTTGCTAATCGCTATTCTATCCACACTCAAATAACGGAAAGAGGAAAGAAAGAGTGAGAGGAACGATTATTCTTAGACATAACGACTCATTTTCGTTATACTTGAGGTTGATTAATTGCTAATGAAGGAGTGAATATGTATGCCAACAGTTGAAAGCTTTGAATTAGATCACACCATTGTCAAAGCCCCTTATGTTCGTCATTGTGGGAAGCATGTTGTCGGAACAGATGGAGAAGTAAATAAATTTGATATTCGTTTTTCGCAACCAAATAAACAAGCGATGAAGCCTGATGTGATTCATACAATGGAGCACTTATTAGCTCTAAATCTTCGTCGATTTGCGGAAAACTATGACCATTTTGACGTTATTGATTTATCACCAATGGGCTGTCAAACGGGATTTTACTTAATTATGAGTGGAAATCCTTCCGTTGATGAAATTATCGATGTGTTAGAAAAGACGATGAACTATTCAATCGAATTGACAGAAGTTCCTGCTGCGACTGAAAAACAATGTGGTCAGGCAAAGCTTCATGATTTAGATGGAACGAAACGTTTAATGAAATATTGGTTAGAACAGGATAAAGAGTTTTTAAAGCAAGTGTTTGCTTAATTTAAGATAATGAGAGGGGTGTCGCATAGGGTAAATCCTTGAGACACCCCTCTCTTTTATAAAAAGAAAAAACGTCATCACTATTTATATGAAAAAGACATTTCCGTCGAACGTGTAATATCGGCCTTTAAGACATCCCTCATTAAATGCAGGGCCTCTGCGTTTGTCTCAGGTGTATTCGATGCTATACAATCTTCAGGAACAAAAAGACTGTAATCACGCATATACGCATCATTCGCTGTAAACTGAACACACATATTACCTGCAACCCCAGTTAGAATTAGGTTAGAAACTTGGAGATGTTGCAGAAGTAAATCAAGAGGTGTGGCAAAGAAACCAGAGAATTTAGGTTTCAAAACAAAATAGTCATCGTCTGCGGGTTCAAGTAATTTTGCCAACGGCTTTCCACGGACGTCATTCTCTAAACAATAATCAACAATATGCCGGAAATTTGATTGCCACTTTCCGTAGTTGTCATTTACATAAATAATGGGAAGTCCTTTTTGTTTCGCGTGTTTTTTTAAGTTAGCAATCGCTTTTGCAGCAAGGTACGCATCATTGAATAAGAGAGTTCCATCTTCAAACTCTAAATCATTAATCATATCAATAATGAGTAACGCTGTTTTATGTCCTTTGCTTGGAATTTCCATCGTAATCCTCCTCTCTCCCTAGAGAAATTATTTCATAAAGGAGATTCGTTCACAAGTATGGATATGTTATGATAGACGAAATGAACTGAATACGTATTTTGCACAGGACAGGGAGGCACTAGGATGGAGAATAAAGCTGTAGAAATCTTACAAATTATTGAGGGAAATGGACGAACGAGTATCCAGACATTGGCCAAAATGGTTAACACTACAGAGGCGGAAGTAAAAGCAACTCTAACCAAGCTAGAGAAAGATAAAGTTATTTTGAGCTACTCAGCTGTCATTGACTGGAGCAAAATAAGCGAAGGGGAAAATGTAACAGCGGTCATTGATGTAAAAGTAACGCCGCAGCGTGGTGTTGGATTTGATGAAGTAGCAAAGAGAATTTATCGTTTTCCTGAGGTGAAGGCCCTCTACTTAATGTCAGGAGCTTATGATTTATCGGTTGTAATTGAAGGAAAGACGATGTCGGAAACCTCCCGATTTGTTTCTGAAAAACTTTCAACGATTGATTCAGTGATTTCAACGACGACTCATTTTCAATTGAAAAAGTATAAGCATGATGGCGTTGTGTTTGGAGAAGAAGGAGAAGAAGATAGAAGGATTGTGGTGACACCATGACGATACCATCAACGAAAAAAAGCTCAAGATTATCTTCGCGTGTTCAGGCGATTCAACCGTCGGGCATTCGTCGTTTTTTTGATTTAGCTTCCAAAATGGAAAATATTATCTCTCTAGGCGTAGGGGAGCCTGATTTCGTTACCCCATGGAATGTTCGAGAAGCGAGCATTTCATCAATGGAACGTGGATTTACCTCATATACCGCAAACGCAGGTTTACTGGAATTACGTGAAGCAATTGCAGGCTATATGGTCGACCGATTTTCTGTCACCTACGATCCTGAAACTGAAATTTTAGTGACGGTCGGTGCGAGTGAGGCTATTGATATTGGGATGCGAGCTATTTTGGATCCTGGGGACGAGGTCATTATCGTCGAACCGAGTTTTGTTTCGTATGCCCCTCTTGTCGAGTTAGCTGGCGGAGTTGCTGTTCCAGTGGGGACAGAAATAAGCGATAATTTTCAAGTCTCAGCAGCACAAATTGAAAAGGCGGTTACTTCTCGAACGAAAGCGATTATGCTATGTTTTCCTAATAATCCAACAGGTGCTACGATGGGGGAGAAGGAACTGAAAGAGATTGCTCTATTAGCTGAACGTCATGATTTGATTGTTTTCTCCGATGAGATTTATGCAGAGTTAACATATGATGAAGAGCATTTTTGCTTCAGTCGAATCGAGGGGATGAAGGAACGGACGGTTCTAATTTCCGGTTTCTCCAAATCGTTTGCAATGACTGGGTGGAGACTTGGTTTTGTAATGGCTCCTCCAGACTTATTAGCAGCTATGCTAAAAATCCATCAATATTCTCTTATGTGTGCGCCAACTATGGCTCAATTTGGAGCGCTTGAAGCATTAAGAAGTGGAATGGACGACCTTGAACGAATGAAGCAATCGTATAAGCAACGACGAAATTTCTTTGTGAAGTCGTTTGCGGAGATTGGCTTAACGTGTCACACGCCAGGAGGAGCTTTTTATGCCTTTCCTTCGATAAGAAGCACGGGATTATCCTCTGAGCAATTTGCGGAAAAGCTACTTATGGAAGAACGTGTAGCTGTCGTACCTGGTCATGTATTTGGTGAGGGCGGTGAAGGTCACATTCGCTGTTCGTATGCCACATCAATGGAGAACTTAGAGGAATCTGTTAAACGGATGAATCGGTTTTTAAAGAAATATAAGTGATAAGGGGGGGTGTGCTATAAGGTCGGTTTTGACCTTGTGGCACACCCCTTAAGCAATCAGTGGAGGCGTTGCTTTGAGCGAAGCGTAAGACGCTAGAGGGGGAAGAAATTTAGCGAGGTTATCTGGCCGATTCCAGTCGAGTGGCGAAAGAGGAAAAGAGGTTAGCCCCCCTATTAAAAGCAAGCTTTTCTTGGAATGACCATTTAATACGGGTGAGAGAGCAGGGAATTTGGGGATTAAGAAAAACTAAGGAATCGGCCGGAGCGCTTTTTTCATACACGGTAAGACGCTGGAGGGGGAAGAAATTTAGTGAGGTTATCTGGCCGATTCCAGTTTTTCTAAAAAAAATAGCAAGAGCTTAGCTCTTGCTGGATTAGGGGGGAATACGATTGTATCAACCATTATCCCCGGAATATTGTTGTTTATACACTCTTTTAAAAATAGATGATATTTGTTTTCTACCTCAAAAAAAGGTAAGATTTTCATACGAGTATAAATAAGAGGCTAGAATGAAAGAGTGAAGAAGGGTTGGTTATATATGGGGCTGTCTCAAATCAAACGTGAAAATCCACTTATTCATTGCATGACAAATGTTGTTGTAACTAATTTTACAGCGAACGGGTTGTTGGCGGTTGGTGCATCACCTGTGATGGCTTATGCGAAAGAAGAGGTCGTTGAAATGGTAAGTATGGCAGGTGCATTACTATTAAATATTGGCACTTTGTCTACCGAGCAAATTGACGCCATGATTCTTGCAGGACAAGCCGCAAACAAAGCGGGAGTACCTGTTGTACTAGACCCTGTAGGATCCGGTGCAACAACATTTCGAACGGAAATGAGCAAACGAATATTAAATGAGGTAGACGTGGCTGTTCTAAGAGGGAACGCTGGAGAAATCGCTTCTCTCGTTGGTCAGACGGTTCGAGTAAAAGGCGTAGATGGTGCGCTTGAAGGTGACATGGTTGCACTAGCGAGGCAGGCGTCCAATCAATTCCATTGCATTGCTGTTGTTACAGGAAAAGTCGATGTCATAACTGATGGCGAGCGTGCCCACACTATTTTCAATGGTCATCCTTGGCTAACGAAAATCGTTGGTACAGGATGCCTGTTAGGTGCTGTGGTGGCCACGTTCGTAGCAGTTCGTAGGAACGATATGCTAAATGCGGCTACAGATGCGGTTGCATTTTTTGGGATTGCTGGGGAACAAGCTTTTACTGAAACAAATGAACAGGGTCTAGGTTCATTTCAGCACTCCTTTTTAGATTATTTAGGAAGATTAACGGATGAAAACGTGAGAGAATTACGGAGAGACCAACGATAGAAAGAGGAATGACATGAGCACATTATTTAGTACTGAAAATTTACCTAGTTATTTAGTTGAAGCGTTACAAAAACAGCAGATTACCGATCCAACTGACATTCAAACAAAAATGATTCCAGAGGCACTGACGGGACAAGATATTATTGCTCGTTCGCAAACGGGTACAGGAAAGACACTTGCATTTTTGCTCCCTGCCTTAGCAAAAGTTGATGCGACAAATAAAGGCTTGCAAGCGATGATTCTTGCACCGACCCAGGAGCTTGCCATGCAAATTGTTGAAGTGGCCAAGAGATTAACGGAAGGTCAACCGATTGAAATTGGGTCGTTTATTGGTGGAGCTAATGTGAAAAGACAGTTAGAAAAGTTAAAGAAACAAAAGCCTCAAGTTGCAATTGGGACACCTGGAAGATTATTAGAGCTTATTGAATTGAAAAAGTTAAAAATTCATGAGGTTAGTGTAGTTGCCGTTGATGAAGCAGACCGAATGATGGGAGAGAGGCCATCATGGGAAGCCTTACAACAAATTGCGAAACGGATTGGAAGAAATAAGCAGTATTTATTTGTTTCCGCAACAATTCCGAAAAACTTCACTGAACAAGTGGCTGATTTCGCACCATTTGTTGTCCAATTGGAGGCGGAGGGCGGTCTTCTGCAAACAGAGCAGGTCGAACATCTTTATATCCGAGTTAGTGGAAGAGAGAGAATTGACACGGCAAGAAAATTAATTCATGCTGAACAAATTGAAAAAGGCATTTTATTTGTTAATCAACTCGAAAAACTTGCAGAAACCACAGAAAAGTTACAATATCGGGCGATTAAAGCGTTGTCGTTGTCATCTGATAGTTCAAAACATGAACGAGAGCATGCGCTACAACAGTTCCGAAAAGGAGATATTCATATTTTAGTGGCTACCGACGTAGCTGCAAGGGGTCTAGATATTGAGGATGTTACTCATATTATCCAACTAGATCCACCAGCAAGTCCTGATAGTTATTTACATCGCGCAGGTAGAACGGGGCGTATGGGCAAGCCAGGAACGATTGTAACGTTTATTGAGCCGAAAGATGAGTACAAACTGATTAAATATAAGCGAGATCTTGGAGTAAAGCTAGAGGAACGAATATTAACACATGGTCAACTTACAAAAAAAGAAGCTAGACAGTAAACATACCATCTTAACAGGAGAGCGATGACAACCTAGTCATCGTTTTTTTTTTATAAATATTAAATATTTTTGGGTCCTCCGAAAAAGTAATAGATACGCTTTTGGTTATCTGTGAGTGGATAGGATGAAGACTTAGAATAAAGAAGTTTTGAACCGCCAGTTTAAGGGGAATATTTTTTTATAAACTGTTTTTTGCGTATTGGCAAAACCTATGTTAATATTAAAAGGTTAAAAAAATGTTAGGAGATGTATGTAGAATGGCAAATTACGAAGTAGGAAGCATAGTAGAAGGAAAAGTAACAGGAATCAAGCCTTTTGGTGCATTTGTGGCGATTGACGACCAAAAACAAGGCTTAGTACACATTTCGGAGGTAGCTCACGGTTTCGTTAAGGACATTAATGATGTCCTTAAAGTAGGGGATGAAGTAAAAGTTAAAATTCAGTCTGTTGAAGAGGGATCTGGAAAAATCTCACTTTCAATCCGTGCGACTCAAGAAGCTCCAGAGCGTCCTGCACGTCCTAGCAAACCACGTAGCACAGGCGGTTACGGTGGCGGTGGCGGTGGAAACCGTAAGCCACAACAACAACAACAGCCACAACAAGGCTTTAACACGTTAGAAGATAAGCTTAAAGAATGGTTAAAGCAATCAAATGAAATTCAAGCTGATTTAAACAAACGTGCAAAGAAATAAAGAAGCGAAAGAGCACCCAACTGGGTGCTCTTTCCGTTTGAAACAAGAGATGTCTCTTGATAAATAATTATCGTTGTGTTTCTGGGACACGCTCTAGCTCTTCATCAGGTTTGAATAGAATTGAGATGCAGTATAAGCCTGCTAGACCAACAATGGCATAGATAAAACGAGAAAAGCCAGCTGCCTGACCACCAAAAATGGCTGCTACAAGATCAAAACGGAAAAAACCGATTAGACCCCAATTAATTGCACCGATAATGGCTAGAACAAGTGCCGTACGTTGAATACCACTCACACCTTTCACCTCCGTTATAAGGGATTTGCACAACCATCGATGTGAGGGTGTGCTTCTCTTATAGAATGAGACGGATACCCTTGAAATATACATGAATTACTATTTGGGCAATTTATACTATGCGAGGAATAGATTGGAAGGATTTTTACGATGCGATAGAGAATCAATATATTGTGGTTAAAATTCAATATTAGAGGAAGAGACTTTCTTTTTTTTTTTTTGAATTTGATCACGAAGTACGTCTCACATTATCTTCATTAATTTATAGGAAGAGGATTTTTAAGCTGTAAACATATGACACGTTATGAAGATTTTAAGGGAGAGCGTGGAAGATTTGTTTATTTTCTAAGTTTGTAAGCTTGATTCTTTTTCTTTCATACATTAATGTAAGTAAGTGAGAAAATATTTAAGGAGGATTAAGCATGACTAAACTACATTTTGATTACTCGAAAGCGTTATCCTTTTTCGGACAACATGAAATTGATTATTTACAAGGTGCAGTAACAGCGGCTCATGATGCTCTACATAATGGAACTGGGGCTGGAAGTGACTACTTAGGTTGGATTGATTTACCGAAAGCTTACGATAAGGAAGAATTTATTCGTATACAAGCTTCTGCAGAAAAAATTAAAAGTGATACTGATGTATTACTCGTTATTGGTATCGGTGGTTCTTATTTAGGAGCGCGTGCTGCTATTGAAGCGTTAAACCACTCTTTTTATAATGTTCTCACAAAGGAAGAAAGAAAAACCCCCCAAGTGTTTTTTGTCGGGAACAATATTAGCTCTACATATGTAAAAGATTTATTTACTATCCTTGAAGGAAAAGATGTATCAGTCAATGTTATTTCTAAATCTGGTACAACGACAGAGCCTGCGATTGCTTTCCGTATTTTCCGGGATTTCCTTGAAAAGAAATATGGAAAAGATGAAGCACGAAAGCGTATTTACGCTACAACTGACCGTGAAAAAGGTGCGTTGAAAACGGTTGCGGATGAAGAAGGGTATGAATCCTTTATTATCCCAGATGATGTTGGTGGACGTTTTTCTATATTAACAGCAGTAGGTCTTCTTCCGATTGCTGTAAGCGGTCTTGATATTGAAGCAATGATGAAGGGTGCAGCTGACGCAAGTGAAGCATTTAGCAATCCAAACCTTGCAGAGAATGAAGCGTATCAATATGCAGCTGTTCGCAATGCTCTTTATAAAAAAGGGAAAACGATTGAATTAATGGTTAATTATGAGCCTTCTCTACATTTCGTTTCGGAGTGGTGGAAGCAATTATTTGGAGAGAGTGAAGGAAAGGACCTAAAGGGACTTTTCCCGGCATCGGTTGATTTCTCAACAGACCTTCATTCTATGGGACAATATGTTCAAGAAGGACGTCGTGATTTGTTTGAAACAATTATTAATGTTGAGAACGTTCGTGAAGAAGTGATTATTGAAAAGGCAGAAAATGATTTGGACGGTCTTAATTATATAGCTGGTGAAACGATGGATTTCGTTAATAAAAAGGCGTTCCAAGGTACGATGCTTGCTCATACAGACGGGGATGTCCCAAATTTAATTGTGAATGTGCCTGAATTAAATGAGTACCACTTCGGTTATCTTGTTTATTTCTTTGAAAAAGCATGCGGTATCAGCGGTTATCTCCTTGGTGTTAATCCGTTTGACCAACCTGGTGTGGAAGCATATAAGAAGAATATGTTTGCTTTACTTGGTAAGCCTGGGTTTGAAGCTGAAAAAGCTGAACTTGAAAAACGATTATAGAAATTAATATAAGGCTTATTGATTAATTTTAGAAAACTCCCGTTCACTTTTAGAATGGGAGTTTTCTTTTCTACATAAAGAAACTTTGACTAGGCCACACTAAACCCAAGTACTTTAGAAAGGTGGATAAAGAATGCTTCCTTTAGATTCACAGGTGGTTGGTCAACAATTTAAATTACAAGCCGTAGAAGAAAAACTTAAGCCACTTGGCTATGCAATCGGTGGAAATTGGGATTATGACCATGGATACTTTGATTATAAAATTGATGAAAAAGATGGATATACATTTTTGCGCCTTCCCTTTCAAGCGGTAGATGGCGAACTCGATAAACGAGGGGTTATGGTTAAACTAGGTAAGCCGTTTTTACTTAATCACAAGTATCAAGATGATCTCGATGATAATCCTGATGTATTAAATGGATTAGTGAGTATGAGGTACAATAGCACCTTTAATCAATTTCAAGAGCCAATTGACAAAGATGCTAAAATCAATCCTAAATTTATGACAATCGCTAACAGTTTGGTTCAAGAGCTAGAATTAACCTTGCTTTATTGAGTTAGAAAAACAATGAGACGTTAACAAGAAAAAGGGGTTTTTATCAACATAAAAGATTAGGCTATTGAAGGAATTGCATTAGTAAGATAAGATAATATAGCGCTTACTTTGTTTGATAAATTAACTAAGTTTATAAAGGGGTCTCCTTATGTTTCGTTTATCATTGTTTTTCTTTCTTCTCTTTTCCTCCTTTGCTGTCATGGGCGTAATTATGCCCTTATATTTAAAAGGGAAAGGTCTCTCTACTGAGCAAATTGGATTGGTTATCGCGATGGGTTCTGTCATTGCTGTTATTGGCCAGCCATTATTCGGGTATGTTAGTGATAAAATTAAATCGACAAAAAAAGTCCTAATTGGTTTGTTAGCGATTTCTCTAGTAATAAGTGTTATTTATTATTCAGTGAATTCATTTTATATGTTGTTGACCTTTTTTATCATTCTCAACTTTTTTAAAAGCTCAACGGGGCCCCTTACTGAAAACATAACCATTGCCTATTCAAAAAAACATAATAAAAACTATGGCTTAATTCGGTTATGGGGCGATGTCGGTGTGGGGACCGCGTCAGTAATTATAGGTACGCTTATTGGCATTTTGGGAATTGAGAAACTCGGATTTATGTACGGGACGATTATTATTTGTGCATTGATCGTAGCGTTTTTCTTGAAGGATGACCGAACAAAAGGTACTGTACCTATTTCTCTTAAATCTATTAAACAACTTTTCTCAAATAAGGGTTATGTTTGGTTTTTATTTCTAGGGCTAATTGTTTTTATGGCACATCGCTTAAATGATAGTTTGTTTTCGATTTATTTATCAGATTTAGGAGCGACTGAATCACAAATTGGATTTTCGTGGATGATAGCGGCATTTGCCTCTTCTCCTGTATTTATTATTGTTGCATGGCTATTGAAAAAATATCGCGAGCTTACTCTAGTATGTATAGGTGCAGTATTATTTTCATTAAGATGGCTATTGTATGGTCTATTCCCAGATCCTTCGACACTCATTTACCTCCAAGCTTTAAATGGTGTTTTTCCTGTCTTTATTGTTCCTGCTTTATTTCTTGTGACGAAAATCGTCCCACCGGAGATTACAGCAACAGGTCAAACTTTCTTTATTGCAGTCATTGTTGGGTTAGGCGGAATGATTGGTAGTGCTGGTGGAGGCTGGTTTATGGGGAACTTTGGTGCACCCACGACCTATATCCTCTGTAGCATCATTACGTTTGTCGGTGCCATACTTTGCTTTTTAACTCTACTTAAACAAAGACATAGCATTAAATAGCTGCAATGAAGATACTTTATGCAAGAAAGTATGCTTGCCCGCAAGTATCTTACGAGGTATCTTAATGATAACGTTAACATTAAGGGGGAACCAATATGATAAATGAACAAAAAATCACCATTTTTCTTGCAGGTGATTCTACAGTTGCCAATTATGTTAAAGAGGCAGCGCCAATGGCCGGCTGGGGACAGTTTCTTGGAACCTATTTTTCTGAACAAGTTATCATCCGAAATAAGGCGATTAATGGCAGGAGCTCAAAAAGCTTTATTAAGGAAGGTGTACTTAATGAGATTGCTTCGGATATTAAGCAAGGAGATTATCTATTTATTCAATTTGGGCATAACGATGAGAAAACAGATGAAAGAGGAACCGAACCTTTCACAACCTATCAAGAATATTTAAAGATGTATATCGAAGTTGCACGAAATGCTGGAGCGACGCCTATCTTGTTTAGCTCGGTTGAACGTCGCAAGTTTCAAGAGGATGGCACGTTAGATGAAACACATGGTGATTATCCAAAGGCGATGCAAAAGCTCGCAGAAGAGCTTGAGGTGCCGTTTGTAGACTTGCGTATGAAGACTAGAAGGTTACTAGAATCGCTCGGTGCAGATCAGACGAAACCCCTATTTGTTTGGTTTCAACCAAATGAACACCCAAATTACCCTGATGGAATAGAGGATGATACACATTTTCATGAACGAGGTGCAAGAAAGGTAACTGAATTGGTCATTGAAGGACTAAAGGAAGTTGATTTACCGTTAACAACATACATTATAGGTAAGTGAAGGAAGGTATAGGATTAAGTTTATTTCTATTAGAGTTAAAGCTAGGCCACTGAAAAAGGTTGGTTTTCCCCTTTTGTCAGTGGCCTTTAGTTAAGGCGTCTAGCCATTAGTTGTTTATTTTTTTAATGACGATAAGCTCATCTTCTGTCTTAACGATTAAGGATCCTTCTGGATGAAGGAGAATATTTTCATCCCGCTTTAGTCCGATAAGTAGAAGTTGTTCATGATAAAGGTGAGACATGACGTCTGAGAAGGCCAAACCTACAAGTTCCGTCCTCACAGGGTAAAAAATTAGCTGATTAATTTTGTCGAATTTTAATAAATCATCTAAAACATCACTCAAATGATGGTATAACAAGCTATTGATTAAAACTGCCCCCGTTAAAGTTGTTGATGCAATGATTTCATCAGCACCAGCTCGTCGTGCATTTTCCATTTGTTCTTTTGTAAGAATTTCAACAATGATATAAGTATTAGGACTATGACTTCTCACAGCTAATGTTGTTAGAATCGAACGGGCATCGGTTGAAAATTCACTACCCTCGTGTCTAGCAGTAATTAACACACTAGAAGCAAAACCGATATTCGCTTGTTTTAGAACAGTATCTTCAGAACTATTGCCTTTGATAAAGTGAAGGTGCCTGTGAAAAATGCTTGTGGGAAGTTGCTCCAACGTTTCATCAATTAGAACGATAGACTGCATCGGTTTCTCTTTCTGTAAGTTTTGAATAGCATGATTGCTTCTTTCGTTCCAACCAATAATAATCACATGCTCTTTCCCCATGAAAGATAAGCCCCCTTCTCGAAGTAATTGCTGAGCAGATACTGCAGATGTAGCGAAAGAAGTGACAAGTAGTGTCATAAACCCAATTCCGATAAAAATTAATGCAATTGCAATCAAACGTGTAAATGTAGAAACAGGGACGAAATCTCCATAGCCTACCGTAGAGACCGTTACAATCGCCCACCAAATGCCATCAAATAAAGATGGAAATTGCTTCGGCTCAAGCAAATGAATGATTGATCCAATAACAGAAGCAATTCCGATAACAATGAGCAAAAGCCTGAGAATAAATGGAATCCGTTGGATGAGTGCTCTTATCACAAAAAAGTGTATCATCGTTTTCTCCCTTAGCTTTTTTATCAGTATGGACATTGTGTGGAAGTGTCAACCGTCCTTATGAGGGTCAAGGATAATGAGCAACCTCAAAAACAGTTGAGGAAATATTCTTCGGTTTCTATATAATTAAAAAAGGGAGCTATCCTCGATTGTTAGCAAGGTATTTCAGGATTTCTGGTAAGGAGAGCTCAAGAGATGAAAACAATGCGTGAGTCTTTCATGAAGTATTTTCTACTTCGGGATCAGTTTTTAATGACCAAGATGCTTGTTTTTTTCAGTGTCTTAGTTGTTATGCCAATTTTGCTCGTTAGTTATTTTTCCTATCACTATTCATCAAAGATGTTAGAAGAAGAAGCTAGACAGTATAGCTTTCAAATCATTGGGCAAGTACAAATCTATATTGAGGACTATTTAAGAGATTTAGAGGTTGATACATTAAAAATGATTAACCATCCAGATACGGTTGATTTCTTGAGAATGGGAATAAATCAAGAGGTCGAAGAAAGTGAAGTAAGAAGAAGAGTCCAAAATGTTTTAAAGAATGTGTCTTATTCGCGCAGTGACATCACAAATATCACGCTTATTCTCGATGACCTTCATATGATTAGCTCCAATGAACGTGACATTCATGAAGCCGTTTTAACTTTTCGAGAGGAGAACTGGTTTCAAACCATCCCTACGAATGGAAAGTCACAAATTATCAGTAGAGTCGTTGACACGAATGGGAAAAAAGATCCTTATCTGTTTATCGTAAAAAAACTAGTCAATCCACATTCCTTGGCTCCATATGGAATGCTTGTGATGGAAGTCAATTATCGAAGACTGCATGATGTGGCGGCTAAAAATAGAAGAGGTGCAGCGGGTTATCTAGTTATAGTAGATAATCAAGGAAGATATGTTTATCATCCAGATGTCGCTAACATCGGACAGGAGCCGACGAACCATGAAATAAAAGATTTAATCAATAGTGAAAGCGGTTCCTTTTTGACGACGGAACGAAAGAAACATTTTATTACCTATGCAAATAGTGATTTTTTAGATTGGCACTTTGCGAGAGTTGTTCCATATCAGGAATTGACAAGAGGCATGAATTATATCAAAAAGCTCACCCTCTTTGTCACCTTAACATCGATTATCTTTGGATTCATTATTGCAATCATCTTAGTTACTAGTGTTGTAAAACCAATTCAAAGCCTTAATAAGCTCATGAAGAAGGTTGAGATTGGTGATTTGTCCGTACGAGCGAAAATAACCTCAACAGATGATATAGGGAGATTAACGTTAGGATTCAACAAAATGGTAAGAAGATTAGCCATCTTAGTAAATGATATGTATATAGCTAAGTTAAAAGAAACACAAATGGATTTGCGCCAGAAAGAAACAGAATTAAAAATGCTACAGTCACAAATAAATCCGCACTTTCTCTATAATTCACTTGATACGATTCGAGGCATGGCGTTTTATGAAGAGAATGAAGATATCGCTAATATGTCAGGATCTCTTGCGAAGCTTCTACGCTATAACATAAAAGGTGATTTTAAGACGGTTCCATTCAAACATGAAATTGAAATCGTAGAGCTATACTTAAGCATTCAACGATATCGTTTCGATGAACGACTAATTTACACGAGCGATATACCTGAATGGGTAAAAGAACAACAAATTCCAAAGTTTTCGCTTCAACCATTAATAGAAAATGCTTTAGCATATGGCACCGAAATCAATACAGGAATTACTAGAGTTCAAATTGATGTCGAGCAGTTAAATGGAGGAAGCTTTGAAATCCTAATCAGAGATACAGGTCCAGGTATTGATGAAGAAAAACTTGTAAAGCTTAAGGCTTTGCTTGCTATAGATAATCAGGAACTGAACACTAATCATATTGGATTAATGAATGTTCATCGACGAATTCGCCAGCATTTTGGAGAACAATATGGCCTCAGACTCTCTAGCAAAATAGGTAAGGGGACAACCGTTAGTATCATACTCCCAATTACTCGAAATTAATAGAAAAGGTGCCCCACCGTTAAGACAGCGGTGGGGCTACCCTGCTTTTTTGGAGGGTTTAAAAACATGCCATTTAAATGGAGAGTCTATCAATTTATTTAACACCTAAAAAAAACACAAATTTTCCTAAAATCGATAGCGTTAATAAATTAAATGAAAACCCTTACAATGAAATTAGAAGAAAAGGAATAACCTTATTGGGGGGGATAATTTTGAAAACACTTAAAAAAATAGCGCTTACAATCGATTCTGTTTTTGAATGGATTTGTTTAATTGCATTAACATCCATGACGTTAATTGTAACGATGCAGGTTATTACGAGAAAACTATTTAGTTTCGTTTTCTTTTGGTCAGAGGAAGTCACTCTACTACTCATGGTTTGGTTCGCTTTCATGGGAATTGCCATTGGGTTTAGAGAAAAGTTTCATATTGCTATGGATGCATTAACTAATTTATTCGGAGAACGATTCAATAAAATATGGGATAAAGTGATTGCGATTTGTATTTTGGGTTTTGGTTTCTATTTAATTGTTAATGGTTGGCGATTCACTCTCGAGCAGTTAAACACAACGTTACCTGCCACAGGCTGGACGAATAGTCTTTACTACGTTGTTATGCCAATTACAGGAGTGATGATTTGTGTTTACAGCATACTAGAACTTTTAGGAATTGATACAAGACGCCATCAGAGCTTGGAGGAGGAAAAGTAAATGGCTATAACAACGATAGCGACAATTATATTAGCTGTAAGTTTTATTACGATGCTTTTACTTCGCTTTCCAATCGCGATAACGATTGCAGGGTCTGCGTTAATAACGATTATGTATTTAGATGTCCCTTGGATTGTGGTTGGACAACGAATGATTAATAGTTTGAATTCTTATACTCTTATGGCGATTCCGTTCTTCATTCTAGCAGGAGCGATTATGAGTGAAGGCGGTCTTGCTACACGACTAATTAATCTTGCCCAGCTTTGTGTCGGAGCAGTACGTGGTGGACTCGGTCTCGTAACTTGTGTCGCTTGTATGATGTTTGGAAATATATCTGGTTCCGCTGCTGCCGATGCATCCTCGGTAGGTTCGGTATTAATTCCAGCGATGAAAAAGCGAGGCTATAATCCTGAATTTACTGTAGGCTTAACAACTGCCGCTGCAATACAAGGTGTGGTGATGCCACCAAGTTATAATATGATTTTGTACGCAGTTGCAGCAGGTGGAGTTTCCGTTTCAGCCCTCTTTATGGCAGGTATTATTCCTTGTTTAATTTTATTATTTGCACTAATGACAACAACGTATCTTATTTCTAAAAAGCGTAATTATCCAAAAGGTGAACCGATTCCTCTAAAAGAGGTTCCACGAATCATTAAGGAAGGCTTACTTTCGATGATGATGGGTGTTATTATTTTAGGGGGGATTTTTAGCGGTTGGTTTACTGCCACAGAAGCAGGAGCGATTGCTTGTGTTTATGCCTATATCATTACATTCTTTGTGTATAAAGATATCCCATTGTCACATACGGTTATCATTTTAAAGAAAACATTTCGTACTGTCGCAATGGTCTTGTTTTTAATTGCTGCATCTGGGGCATTTGGTTGGGTGATTTCTTACTTACAAATTCCGGGTATGGTGACGAATTCATTTTTAGGATTTACGGACAATCCAATTTTAATTTTACTCATGCTTAATGTTCTTTTATTGATTCTTGGTGCACCAATGGATATGGCACCATTAATTTTAATCATGACCCCCATTTTGTTCCCTGTGGTGGTCGAGCTTGGTGTCGATCCCGTTCATTTTGGAATTATTATGATTTTGAATTTAGGTATTGGTCTACTGACACCACCAGTGGGAACCGTGTTATTTGTTGGTTGTGCGATAGGAAAAACCTCGGTTTGGAAGACGAGTAAAGCACTCTTCCCGTTTTATCTAGTTATGATTTGTGTATTACTACTTATCACGTATGTACCACAAGTTGTATTATTCCTACCAAACCTACTAGGTAATTAAAAATTAAAACAGCTAAAAAAAACACAAATTTATATAAAAATTACAATATTACAAATAAAAGCGCTTTCATTTATACTGATAACAGTTCCAATTTACTAAAAAGGGGAGATTAATTATGAATAAGTTTAAAAAGATCTTTGGTCTAGCAGTTACCGCATTACTTATGGCTATCTTAGTAGCCTGTGGAGGACAACAAAGCTCTAATGAGGCACCATCAGAAACTGAAGCAACCGAAGAGCCAGCGGAGCAAGCTGCAGAAGAAACGAAGCCGAGTTACACATTCCGTTTGGCAGAAACACATGCACCGGATTATCCAACAACATTAGGAGATATTCGTTTTGCGGAATTAGTTAATGAAAAGTCAGATGGACGTATTCAAATTGATATCTTTCCTTCCGCGCAATTAGGAGAAGAAAAGGCTGTTGTCGAGCAAGTACAATTAGGGGCCATTGAATTTACGCGTGTTAGCTCAGGAATTTTAGGGAGCTTTAATAAGGATTTTGGCGTTTTCAGTCTTCCATATATCTTTGATAGCCAAGAGCATATGTGGAACTACTTAAATGGTGAAAATGGTCAATCGCTATTAGGAAGCTTAGAAGATTCAAATATGAAAGGGTTAGCTTATTTTGACCCAGGTTCACGTAGTTTCTATACTAAGGATCCAGTAAGTGGTCTTGAAGATTTAAAAGGGAAGAAAATCCGAGTGATTCAAAATGAAGTAAATATTGAAATCATGTCTGCCTTAGGGATTAATGCAACACCAATGGTTTATGGCGAAGTGTATAGTGCACTACAAACAGGCGTTATTGATGGGGCTGAAAACAATTACCCAAGTTACTTTTCATCAAAGCACTACGAAGTGGCACCATATTATTTAGTCGATAGACACCAACGTGTTCCTGAGGTTCTTTTAGTAAGTACAGCGACATGGAATAAGTTAGATGCCGAAGACCAAGCCATCATTCAAGAAGCTGCCAAAGAGTCGATTGAATACCAAATCGAAGAGTGGAATCGTTACGAAAAAGAATCCGAAGAAGCTGTTCGAGAAGCTGGTTCTACAATTACAGAAGTGACAGACATTAAACCATGGCAAGATGCAGTTGTCCCAGTTATCGATAAGTACCGAGCTGAATATGGCGAAGTATTAGATGCCATTGAGGCAGCAAGAAATTAAGAAAATATGGGTGAGGGAGGGGCTCAAACGGAGTCTCTTCTTTTATCTTTTTTAGTGGGTGAAACTATGAAGTCATGGATTAAACGAGCACAGAAATGTTTTCATGTATTACTACTTCGAGATTACTCGTTAACAATAAAAATGCTTGTTTATTCTGGCCATCTTGTCATTATCCCAATGATTGCAGTCGGTTATTTCGCGTATGATCAGTCTACGAAAGTATTAGAAGAAGAAGCACAGCAATACAGTTGGCAAATAATTGAGCAAGTGGCAAAAAACATGGAATATTATTTTTTAGATTTTGATATTTCCCTGTTGCGTATTTTGAATCATCCTGATATGAATACATTTTTGGCGATGGAAGACCCAGAAGAAATTAAGCAAAGTGGGATTAGAAGGTCTGTACAGCAGGTTCTCTATCAAGCTGCTTACTCACGCCGAGATATTACAGGGATTACCGTTATTTTAGACGATCTCCAAGTGATTGATACGATGGGTATAAAAACATATACATCAGCGGAGAGTTTAACAAATGAATATTGGTATAAAGATGTTCCTCGTAACGGAGACTCGATGATGATTAGTCGATTTGTTCAGTATCAAGACAGAAAAGAACCAGTTATATCGATAGTTAAAAGATTACATAGTCCGAGAACACTGAAGCCTATTGGAATGATTATTACTGATGTTAACTTTAATCGGATTAGTGAAATAACAGCAATGGTCACAATGGGTGAAACGGGGTATATGAGCATATTAGATTCTCAAGGGCATTATGTGTATCATCCAGATGTTCGCGCTCTCGGAGTAAAAGCTGCCTTTGAACCATTAAAAACTATTTTAGAAACAGAAAATGGTTCTTTTGTGGTGGAGGGTGAACGAAGAAAACTTTTAACGTATCGGTATTCAGCTAGTTTGGGATGGACAATGCTCACTTTAGTGCCATACAATGAGCTTACACAAGGAAGTCATGTTATTCGTCGGACGATATTTATTGTGACGATAATAACTCTAGTGATTGCCTATATAATTGGCATTGGGTTCGCATCAAGTATTATTCGTCCGATTAAACGATTACAACGACATATGAAAAAGGTTGAATCAGGCGAGTTTAATGAGATGCTTGACGTTGAATCAAAGGACGAAATTGGTTCCTTATACTTAGGCTTTAATAGAATGGTATTTCGCTTGAAGCAACTGTTAGATGAAATTTATCATACAAAATTAAAAGAAACAGAAATGAATCTACGTCAAAAAGAAATCGAGCTACATGTTCTCCAAGCTCAAGTGAATCCGCATTTTTTATATAATTCTTTAGAAACAATTAGAGGGATGGCTCTTGAAAAAGACATGGATGACATCGCCTCAATGAGCTCAGCTTTATCAAGGCTATTACGATATAATCTGAAGAAATCGGCACAAATGATTCCAATTAAAGAAGAGTTTGAAGTGTGTAAGCTTTACCTTCAAATACAAAAATACCGATTTGAAGATCGTTTAGACTATGAAATCAATATTCCGGAATGGGCATTGGAGCAAAGAATACCGAAATTTTCTTTACAACCAATTATTGAAAATTGTGTTCATCATGGGGTCGATCCGAGTATTGAGACAACACTAATTCGGATAAGTATCTACATAGAAAGTGAAGGAGAAGATAATTTTATTATTGAGATTGAAGATAATGGGCCTGGAATACCTATTCAACGTCTTCAAGAGATTCGTTATAATTTGAAGTATAAAGATATTACACAAGGTGGATCACAAATCGGGGTGGTGAATGTACACCGGCGTATTGAACACTTGTGCGGGAGTGATTATGGGCTTACGATAAATAGCGAGAAATTAGAAGGAACTAGGGTAATGATTCTCCTTCCGCTTCAACAAGTAGTAATATAAAGGAGGCTTCTATGTATTCGGTAGTAATCGCAGATGATGAAAGATGGGTCAGGGCTTCACTTAAGAAAATTGTTGAGCGAACCGATTTACCATTTGAAGTCGTATTTGAAGCTTCTCATGGATTGGAAGCGTTAGACTATATAAAGGATCATCAAGTTGATCTTGTAATCACAGATATTCATATGCCAGTAATGGATGGTTTGCAGTTAGCGCGTTCACTTCATGAACACAAATACAAAATTGATATAATTATTGTTAGTGGACATGATGAATTTCAATATGCCCAACAGGCGGTAAAACTAGGGGTGAGAGACTATTTACTTAAACCCGTCATGGTTGAAGATATGCATGCTTGTTTAGAGAAAATGAAGGAGGTACTTCGTTTTAAGGAAGACCAAGTAAAACAGAAAATTCAGCTCGCTCCCAAAGTGGTGATTCCGATAGAAGAACGTTCTACAATTGAACATGTAATGGCGTATATCCATGAGAAAATGCCTAGAGAGGTGTCTCTTCAAGAGACTGCTTCGGCTGTCCATCTCAACCCCAGCTATTTAAGTCAATTGTTTAAAGAGCAAAAGAAAATGAAATTTGTAGACTATGTGATGCAACTTCGCATGGAGGAAGCCAAAAAGCTATTAAAGTCAACGTCCCTGAGAATTTCCGAAATTGCTGAGCGAATAGGCTATAACGATATCGCTTATTTTAGTAATACCTTTAAACGACTTTGTAACAAAACCCCTTCCGAATTTCGAAAAGAATCAAAGTAAAACGCAGACCATACAAAAGTGATAATATAACAGAAACTTCTGCGTTTAAATTCACTTGCAAGGAAGCTCCATAAAGTGATATAATTTCTATTGTCTGATGTATAAGTCGACACTAATTAGGGGCATTAGCTCAGCTGGGAGAGCGCTTCGCTGGCAGCGAAGAGGTCAGCGGTTCGATCCCGCTATGCTCCATAAAAAAACAATTTATTTCTGGCTTAACCAGAAATGAATTGTTTTTTTATGGTTAGGCAAATCAGCAAAAAGGATTCTGTTTCCGCTAAATGGAAAAAAAGCTTTCCAAAAAAGGCGAAAGGGATTCTGTTTCCGTTAAAAGTACAAAATCAATCGAATAAGAGGGTAAAAAAGACAAATAACGGAACGAGGAACCAAAACAAAGCTTCAAACGAGGGGTTTGTAGAGAATAGCGGAATGAAGAACCACCAGATCAACCAAACGGATTCTGGTTCCTCTATTTTATGATTAGCCGTAACTAAGTTTATACGTTCGTGCTCGTTCTTTGCCACTTGCAACAACAAGTATCTGTTGTTCTACTAGTCTATGTAAGATTTTGCGAGCGTGGCGGTCACTGATCCTAAGGTGTTTTGCAAGTTCAAGTGGAGTAATTGGTCGAAGCATTCGACGGCAAAAGCGTACAACCTCTGCTTCTAACCAAGATAAATGCGAAGGTGCTTTCGTTGAAATAAATTTGCCGATAAAAGAGAGGATGAGCTGTTGACATTGTTTGGGTTCGTCCTTTATGGATAAGTAAGCAATAGGTAAAAAGGTCCAACCGTCTAAAGCCAATAAGGAATGCCGCCAGCATAAGTCTTTAAATCTTTTGACATCTAGATCTCTGGCATGGGGTCCGTATCCTTGAATCTCTATTCCTCCTTTAGTACCTCCAGGCATATAGGCAAGATCGAGGTAACGGTATCCATTGTTGAAATCGCGCACTTCCCATTCTGGATATAGATGCTTAAAATTGCCTATTGTTGGATACCATATCAGACGAAGGAATTCAACGGTTCCATGTCCCAGTCCTTTCTTCAATATTTCTCGTCTTCTGTGATTTTTCTCTTCGGAAATATTCTTTTGAAGCCAGACGTTCAACGCTTGCTCAAATGGTTGCATGGCAAGCACATCCTTTCTATATATATTTAAATAATAAAAGTAATGGATTTATAACGTTTCTGAAGTGGAAAGTGAGGTCAATTACAACATGGTAGGAGAGAAGGGATAATCTATTAGTGCTATTAGGTATTTGTATAGTAACTTACGTATGGATAATTAGCAATAAAAATTTTAACGTGCAAACGGTTGTTTCTCCACTAATGCCTTTTTATTAAATCGGGTAGTGCAAGTAACCATCGCGGGAAAGGGCACTATGGCAGCGTAGAGGTCAGCAGTTTGATCCGTTATGCTCCATCATACATAATGTGTATAAATGAGGCGGTTTTTATGTGTTATTTAAAATCCTTAAGTATTGTGGTATTGCCTATGAAATCAACGGACGAATCCCATTTCTTCATATTTGTCAAAGAGTCGTTATTTTTAGAATTTGCTTAACTTGACTTGTTGTAATTTGGGCTTAGGAAATATTCCACCGTTTAAAAATCCCTTCTTGGGTAAAAAAACAGATGGGAAAACCTAAGACTTTCGATCTTTTACTCAATTACTTTTCATCGAATTTACAATTAAGCTATGTTTTCTATTAGTATTGATAATAACAGAGGGGATGTGTCATAAGGTTAAAGCCGCTTTTATGACACATCCCTTTGAAAATGGTTAATGGAGTTTTTAATTCATCCTTAATTAGTTATATTATTTGATAGATAATGTAATAATCAGTGACATATGGGTATTTACCAGAAAAGTTCGATAATACCTAAAATAGTGTTCTTAAGGATTTCTCGTTCAAAATGAAATTGCCCTGCACAATGAGGTTCAATTGATTGAACCTAGGTGTTTGATCTTAACATTTTTAAAGTTCGCTTTGCCACCCTCAGAGAAGAGGGTCATTCCTTTATCATCAGATTCCGGGAATATTAAACTTGAATAAGCGATCTTTCCATCATCCACAAAGACTTCAATACTTGTTTTATCAACGAGGATCTTCAAGTGAACATGTTGCTTACTAGCATCAAATGGTGCAATACTTTCAACAAATTGATTACTTTTGTCAGGGTGTTCTATAAAAGCTCGATTGACATAAGAGTATTGTTCTTCTGCAAAAATTCCTACGTCAACGTGGCGTGTTTGATCTGCTGATTCTCGAAGCCTTACGCCTACATTATTGAGCTCTGACCAAGAGATATCCATCTCTAATTGGTATACATCACCTGTTACATCAAGTGTTTCGGAACCGTTCACTTCGATGTGTTCATAAGAATCTGTTGAATTTGTCAATTCATTCAATGCTTCAATTGGTTGTGAGACTAAATGATACATATTGTCGCCTTCATGCTTTAGTTCAATTTGACGAACAATGGAATCCATCCCGTTAAAATCTTCTTGTAGTGTCGGGGTATTATGGACATAATCCCAATTATTCATCCAAGCGAGAGCATATCGTTTGTTGTATTTATCGCTGTCTGTTCCATCTTCAAACGTTACTCCGCCATACCAATCGAAGCCATGATCTAACCATTGCGGTTCATTGTGATCTGGGAAGAATTCCATTCCATCAAAGTTTCCAGTCCAATAGGCATAAGTGTTCGGTTTACCAATTGATTTCCCATTTGCGCTGACACCTAGTACCCATTTTAATGTCCCGTCATCTGCACGCATCAAATAAAGATCCGGGCACTCCACAAGCCCAATGTTTTCCGTAATGAAACTACTCGTATAATGCCAATCTTTCAAGTTGTGAGACTCATAAAAACCTATTTTCGTTCCTTCTGCCATGCCCATTACCCATTTATGATTATGGTCATCCCAGATGATTTTTGGATCTCTAAAATCATTTGTACCTGGATTTGGCATGATAGGATCGTCACTGTAAGAGGTGAACGTTTTTCCATTGTCAGTACTGTACCATAGAAATTGTTCCTGTTTGCCTTCATCCATAGAGGGTTGTGTCACAATAGCCACAAGAGCGTCTTTTCCAAAGCCAGCTGTATTTTCCTCGTCCACAACGACTGATCCCGACCATGGATCCCCATTTTCATTTGTATATTTCGGAATGGCTATCCCTTCATCATTCCAGTGCACCAAATCCTCTGATGTTGCCTGTCGCCATTCAGTTCCGTTTCCATTCGGGTAATCGGCATTATAGAGGTAAAAGTAATGATACTTTCCGTCAAGATAAATTGGTTTTTGGGGATCATTTTTCCATTTGTCAGGCGTCGTGAAATGGTAGTTAGCTCGATACGATGGCTCTTCATACTCCACTGTTGTTGATTCCTGAGACTTATTTATATGAGGAACCTCTGTTGGTTCCCTCGATTTAGAGACTAGAAGGACCAATAATCCGATAATAATAATTATAAATAATCCAAGTATTAATAAACCCAACACTTTATATCCTTTCTTATTAAAAACTATTTTGTCCAAGTAGACTCACCACACTTTTAATTTTTCCTATATTTGTTCAAAAATAAAGTACACTTCCTTTATTATAGAAAAAAGAAAATGCCAATTGAACTGACATTTTCTTCTTTTTATATTACTCGGTAAAATAGCGGATAAACATTAGATTATTTGTTATTCGTTATTTGACCTTGTTCAAGAATACCATCTTCTACCACGGATGTTTTTGGCCCTTTAATGTTAAGTAAAAAGCTTGGCGCAAAGGTAGATTTATGGTCTTCAAAATAACCTCTATTTGTCATGTAACTTGTTACAACTACATTATCACTTTCCGGTTGCGGGATAGCATAGTGAGCGTATGTCCAAGTAATATCATAAGGATCAAGATCTTGGTGTAAGACAATTCCAGTTTCATTTAAAGGTTTGTATGGTCCAGTTAAGGAATTTGCCACATAACCTAACATGTAAATATCTTCATCATCAATTCCATCAATGGTCATTTTTGATCCTCTTGCACTTGTGAATAAATACCATTTCCCATTCTTTTCAAATATGTTCGGACGTTCAATTTCATCCGTTACTGTATTCGATACAATCAACGGTTTCATTTCATTTTTCAATGTGTAGTCATCATTTATTTCAATGATACCTAGGGCACCGTTTGCTAAAGCAGCTAGATCCTTTTTAGGGCTTTGCAATAGTTTATTTTTTTCATCTTGGAAGAATTTATAGCTTTTGCCATAGTAAGCTCTATTATATAGCGATTCCTCTCCTTGATAACCATATTCGGTCCCAGTATTCGCCTCGAAAACAAGGTATTTACGACCATCTTCTTCAATGTAATGAGGATCTCTGAAGGTATGATTATCAGCGAAATTTCCCTCGCTAGAAAATTTATCAACTGTTTGATAGATCGTGCTGTCCCCACCTTCATAGATGGATTTGTAATCTTCTACGCCATCCACTTGTAGTGTATTAGCATCTGGCTCGGATAGATTGACTTGAGCTGTTGTTAAGGTTTGTTTGCCGTAATGCCCAGACTCTGCTATCCAAGGTTCGCGGTTTGTATAGAATAAGCGAACTTCGCCATCAGAAGTGAAAGTTGCAGAACCAGACCACTCTTCTGCTTGATGTTTTAAATAAGGATCATTTGGCACGTATTTATCACTATCATCAAATACTCTACCAGCATTTTTCCAAGCATTAATGGATGTTTCGCCTACTTTTTTGTAGAACAAGTAAATAAATGTGTCACTACCATTTTTAGGGTCACCAGCTAATCCAAAAACGATATGATAGCCATTATATTCTGCCACTGTTCCATCAGCGTTTTGTAATGGCCACGTATCCCACACGTCTATATCGATTAAGTTACCTGATTCATCATACTTTTTTGCTGAGGGAATATTTTTAATTGTTGATGCATCGAACTTCGGCACTGTAAATCTTGCATCGCCATGTTGATCAATCATTTTGTGCATGTCTGAACGAGTGATTTGTGAAACGCCATACGTTTCATTGTGATCCAATGTGTCCTTTTCTTTCGCAAACGTTTGTGATGCACTACCTCCTAATAAAATAGCTGCACTAAGCGTTACTACTGTTGCTTGTTTGACAAGCTTGTTAACGTTCATAATCTGCCTCCTATAATGTATTGTTGTAGATGAATAGACAAGCGTATTAGTACTGTTACTTTTGGGTATTTACTAGAAAACTAGTAACAGTTCCACCATGTTTCATCTACAAGTAAAATTATAGGTTAGTCTTGGTTCCATGGATATGGTATAGATTGATTGGAATTTAGTCTTACATTGATATTATGAGTTTTCGATAGGTCAAAAGGTGAAAAAATGCCCCCACAAGGAGACAAAAAGTATACATATTTATATAGGTAGTAAAAAACTGAAATAAGTCTAGTCCAGTTTTCTGGACTGATTCTCTCTTTCTATGAAATTATGAGTTGGCGAGGGGATGTTCGATGACTTAGAAGAGTTTTCAATGACAGAAGGGAGAACTTTAGGTGATAGAATTTACTTACTCGAAGCCTTCTCCCAAGACTTCTGAAACTCTTGTAGCAATTGATCGTGAGTAAGTTGTTTTCCCACATACAATTGCATGGCAAAACCGAATTCTTCTTGTACTCCTACGGGAAAATTAAACCAGTTAGTATTCAATGTTTTTCTCTCTTTATAGTACCTGATCGTTTCATCCGCGAGTGGTCCTAAACTATCAGCCTCGATGTTGTCAAACGCAGGAATAAATTTGAACTGTTTCGTTATAAATGCTTTGCCTTGTTCTGAGGAAACCATCCAGTTTAAAAATTTCTTCGCTTCTTTTTTCTTCTCTGGTGTGGTTTGTTTGTTTACAACCCAATAATTAGGGACGCTCACTACCAAGGCATTATTCATAGGTTCGTCATTAATGGGGATGGGTAGAAGACCAATGTTCATACTGGGTGATAATTGATCAATCATCGGCTGAATCCAATTACCCTGTTGAATCATCGCTGCATTTCCCGTGGCAAACAATTTCACTTCCGTATTGTAATCCGTTTTGAGTGGATTGTCGTTTCCATATTTTATTGTTACATCCAACACATTGATTATGTCTTTGAACTTTTGATTGCTGTCGATTTTTTCGGTGCCGTCATTTAGGCCTTTTATAAAAGCAGTGGGGTCTTCTTGTTGTGCAAAAGCGACGTTCAGTAGATGGTCACCCAATTTCCACTCTTCATAATATCCGATTGCGAAAGGAGTAATGTTTGCTTTTTGCAACTTTTCTGCCACTTCTATTAATTCAGTCAACGTTTTCGGTAACGTATCAATGCCCGCCTTATTAAATAAATCCTTATTATAGACGAATCCATAACCTTCCAGGTTAATAGGCATTCCATATATTTGTCCATCGAATTTCATTGGTAATAATGCATCTTCAAATGCGTGTTCAACCCATGGTTGGTCTGTTAAGACCTCCAAATATTCACGCCATAACTTGGCATTCTCATATCCACTGTTAGTGAAAATATCAGGTCCATTACCTGCAGCAATCTGGGCTTTCAGATCGGCAAGGTCATCAGTAGCTCCACCTACGGTATTAATCTGAATATCCACGGTTGGATTTTCCTTTTCATAAGCGATTACCATTTGTTCGAACTGCGTGGAAATTTCAATTTTCGGGTTACGTACGATCAACGTGATTTTTTGCTCTGCCTTTTCTGTATCTTCTGTCACCGTCTCGGTCTTTGTTTGACATGCTGAAAGAGACAGGCTTAGTGCTCCGATCAAAATTATATGTACTAGCTCTTTTTTCATCGCTTCACCTCGGTAACTTTGAATGATATAAATTAGGGCAGAAAAGCCTATCTATTATCTACTGCCGATTATTTGTGGCTTTTTCTCACAGTTTCTGTATTCAAAAGGGGTTAGCCCAACTACCTTTTTGAATAGCTTTGAGAAGTACTTTTCATCCTGATAGCCGAGCATTAAGGAGATAGAATAAATACATTCGTCAGTTTCAATTAACCGATGTTTTGCCTGGTCAATCCTTAGCTTCATGATATATTTCGAGAGGGTCATACCAGTTTCTTGTTTGAACTTTCTTGAGATATGTTCACGACTTAAGAAGAACCGGTTTGAGAGTTTTTCCAAACTCAATTCTTCCATGAAGTACATGTCTACATAGGAAACAATGTCCTGCATACGGCGTGCATCATCCAAATTATTCAAACGGTGGATGGCCCTAAAGTTTTGATCTACCGCTGCTTTTTGCAATGACTTAAACGATATTGGGAGATCTTCTAATGATTTCACAGGGTCCCCGTTAACAATCCGCACAGGGATATCAAATTGATGACTGATCCATTTCTCAACCGATAACCATTGATGTTGTATACAAATGACAAGACAAAGACTATGATCATTCTGAAGCGCAAATGCGTTTCCCCATTCCTGCTCAACTAGCTTATCAGCTAGTAACTGAATATAAGGATCAGAATGGTGCATGTGGTAAAAGGAAATGAGTGTAAGATCGTATGCAACCGTTTGGGGAAGACATGAAGCAATATCGTTCGTATCAAAGGGTTCTCCGATATACGCATTGGTCACTGCCTGGTTCATCTGTAGCCTTTTGACACCCTCGTAAGTGCCTGTCTCTTTGTAGTGACGATCCTCTTCTTCATTTGTCCAGGCTTTAACAGATTGCTCTAATGTTTTATTAAATGCATCCGCTTCAATCGGTTTCAATAAATAATCGAAGCTACCGCACTGAATGGCTTTACGCATATACGAATAGTCGTCAAACCCCGTGATTAAGATTACTTTGCCGGGATAAGAAATAGTATGTAACCACTCGATTATTTCAATACCGCTCATTCCAGGCATTTTTACGTCTGTAAAGATGATCTCTGGAGTGTCCCTTTCTATGATTCTTTTTGCCTCTTCTCCATTTTTTGCTTCTAAGATATCGGTAATACCGTATTTCTCCCACTGTCCCAAATGCCTTATGACATCACGTACATTCAATTCATCATCTACAATTAAAGTCTTCATCCAGTCTTCATTCTCCTTTTATGATATGAATAGAAGTTTTCATTTACACAAATGAACATAGGTAGTCTTTTAAATCAAACAAACTAATCATTAGCAACCTTTGAGTCTAAGGGAATAGAGATACGAACCAAAAAACCTTGTCCCTGATTCGTATTTAGTACTAAACCAGCACCACGTCCATAATTTAGAACTAACCGGTCATGAATATTTTTTAAACCGATATGATCGTGTGCATATGTTTCTTCATAAGAAGTCGAATAGATATTTTCTCTTAATGTATTTAGCTCTGAGGGGGTCATACTTGAACCATCATTTTCTACAACAAGCTGTAAAGACTCTCCTTGTATATTTCCATGAATTCGCAAATAGGCGTCATAGAAACCTTTTTCATAACAGTGATTAAAAAAGTTTTCAACGAGCGGCTGAAGAATCATACTTGGAATTGTCATATCGAGAATCGTCTCGTTTATTTTAATAGAATGATTTATATTGTTTCCAAAACGCTCCATTTGAAGGGATAAGTAGGTTTTTATATAATCCATTTCATCTCGAACCGAGACCCAATGATCTGCTCGAATGGAGTACCGCATCATTTTTGATAAGGACGTCACCAATTGGTAGATTTGTGGTGAATTAGATCGTAGGGCAACGGCACCTATGGATTGTAATGCATTAAACAAGAAGTGAGGATTAACCTGAGCTTTTAGCGCTCGGAATTGATTTTCCTTATTTTCTATTTCCAGTTTATATTCACGTTCAATGTGATGGTTGATTCGGTTCATCATTTCCTTCATATGTTTTTCCAGATGACCAATTTCGTCTTCTCTGTCGTCAACAAAGGGGACATGCTTAAGACCACCTTCAATTGTACGTACTTTCTTGCTAAGCAGTTTAATTGGTCGAGTAATTCTGTATGAAATAATACCAATCATGACTAATCCTAGAGAACCGACTCCTATCCCAACAAATATGTTTGTATAAGCGGTATGCCTGACATCATTAAATAAAACTTGGCTAGGGGTGATCTTAACTAATTTCCATCGATTTAGTGGTCCTGATAACGTTTTGGATACAATAATATCTTCAGCTGTATTAACACCTGCCCCGTTAATCGTCCTGCGTAAGTCACGAGTCATGCGCTTACCAACAAGGGCTGGATCTCTTGCATACATGATACGATTATTTGAATCAATTAGTAAGACGGATTCTTCATCGTTCTGAAGAAGACTGTTACATATACGAGCATAGGCATCCAAATCGATATCGATGGAAATGATTCCAAGGAATTTATTTGAAGGCACCTCCATTATTTTATGGTGAATAGTCAGTACGACTGTGTTGTCAGACTGGGGTACAATTGCAGCATTATTATAATTCTCAAGCTGATGGGGCGGCTCAATTATATACGTTAAGTTGGAACTATAAAGTTTCTTAATCAAATCCTGCTTCATGAAGTCTGGTTGGGGTTTCCGAGCACTGATCATCGCATTATAAACAGTAAACGACTCTTTATCCTTATCGAGGTAAAAGCGAACCTGGCGAATTTCGTTTCGCATCAGATAAAAGGTTTCTATGCTTTTTTCCATTGCAATTGGGTTGAAATAAATCGAATTTTCAAATCCATCAGTAAAAATTTGGAATAAATCAGGGTTCTGATATAAAATATACGGAAGATTGATCATATCATCAAAGTATTGCTCAAGTTCTTCCGACAATTGTTCCATTTGATCGTGACTGATTTCGAGCTCGTGCTGTTCTGCATTATTCTTCGTATAGTTATAAATAAATAAAACAGATAAAAAATACGGTAAGATGATAAAGATAAGAAGCATAACAAATAAGCGACTTTGAATGCTTTTCATGTAAAGATGCTCCTCTCGTTCATGGGGTCCAAATGAACATGCTTTTTTTATGAAAGAGAAATAGAATTATGGATGACTATAATGAACCACCATTAAAGGGAAGGAGTTCTAACCCTATCATTCTTCTATTTAAATCTAATTCTTTTCGAATAAGTAAGTCAACATCGACCGGATTGCTCAAATAAAGGGATAGGACTGTCTGAGTTTTCTATTATAGTGCGGTTTGGTTACGCTTACTGTAGTGAATATAGCGACTAAAATGAATGGGTAAAATGAGTCTTAGGAACTAGCAAATAATCGATTAGATTGATTTATTTCCCTTAAGGTCATTTAAGAAGTCGCAAAATCGATCACTAATTTTTATATGAAAGTATCTAGAAATAACTATTACTTTTTTTGGGAGTAGTTTGATATACTTGTTGTAAGCGCTTACTCAGATTTGGTAGTTTTACTACAAAATGGGGAATTATATGAGGATACTTGTAAAAAAACTAAATGACGTAAAAATTAGAAATAAATTAATCATTTCCTTTATTATTGTTGTCATTGTTCCTGTTCTAATCGTCGGTGTCTTCTTAACGAATCAATTACGTGAAATGGCATTAAACAATGCACATGAGCAGATTACGATTGACATGGATAGAATTAAAAAGCGAACAGCAGAAGTGTTAATCCCACCTATTTATGTATCAAATCATGCTCTCGTGGATCAACGCTTGAAAGAGTTAGTTACCGCGCATTATCAGTCGACGTACGAAGTGGTCGATGCTTATACTCATTATTCAGACTTCAGAAATCATATCCGCTTTTATCCGGAAATTACAAATATCCGTTTTTATTACAACAATTCAACGATGTTAAACAATTGGACGTTTATTCCAAACTCAGTGCAAGTTGAACGTTCCCCGTGGTATAAAGGAGCAACTGAAGGGAAAGGATTAATCGGATGGTACTATATTGAAGATGAAACGACAAAGCTTAAAAACTTGAGCTTGGTTCGTGCAATAAATTATGTTAGCTACAAGTCGACAGGAATGCTTGTCATTGATGTTAATACGGAACAGTTAAATCGGATTCTATCACAAGAAATGACGCCAACGATGATAGTAGATGCACAGAATCATATTGTTGCTGCCAAAAATAGAGACCATATTGGGTTAACGTTAACAGAAGTCGAGTTTCCTGAAAATGTAATTAATGGTGAAGTGGGCATATTTGAAGCACCGATTTTTAATGAACCGTCTCAAATAATGGTTGATAAACTAATTGTTGAAAATAGTATGAATGAGCTTAGGATTATTTCAGTTATTTCCAATACATCGATTAATAAAGATGCAAATCATATTAGTCTGCTTGGCATGGTCATCGTTTCTCTAGGGTTAATCGTGGCACTTTTACTTATCTATGGGTTCTCTCACCTACTTTCAAAAAGGCTTTCCACTTTACGAACTCAAATGGATGTTGTGGCGCAAGGGAATTTGCAGCCGAATCAAGTCATTGGAGGAAATGATGAAATTGGTCAGCTATCTAGGAAATTTCATGATATGACCGTAAGTATTAAAAATCTTTTACAAGAGGTTGAAGATAAAAATAACGAAAAGAGAAAGCTTGAAAAACGCCAAAGTGAGATTAAATTAAAAATGCTGGCGAGTCAAATTAATCCCCATTTCTTGTTTAATACGTTAGAAACGATTCGAATGAAGGCTCATATGAGGGGGGAAGCGGATATTTCTCATATCGTGAAACTACTTGGCAAACTGTTAAGAAGAAGTTTAGAGGTAGGCGGTGAGATGATCACGCTAAAAAAAGAAATAGAGATGGCCAGGTCCTATTTAGAGATACAAAATTTCCGCTTTGAGCATCGTTTACTTTATGAGATACAACTAGACCCAGTGGTTGAAGATGTCCAGATTCCGCCTCTCGTCATTCAACCATTAGTTGAAAATGCGGTTATTCACGGATTAGGAAGAGAATCAAAGGGAGGAAAAGTAACGATCCAAACCTCAATAGATGGAAATCGTTTACTTGTAATAGTAAGTGATAATGGTATTGGCATGACTGAGGAAAAGAGAGTAACGGTTTTAGAGGCATTGAATACTAAAAATGAGGTAGGAGAACTTCGAATTGGCATTCGTAATGTCCACCAACGTTTGATTATGATTTTTGGTCTCGAAAGTGGTTTACACATTCAAAGTGAATACGGAAAGGGAACATTAGTATCTTTTTATCTACCATTACCAAGCGAGGAGGAATTTGATGTATAAGGTGCTCATTGTTGATGATGAACGAATTGTACGTGAAGGCTTGAGGACGTTAATCCCTTGGGAACAATACGGCTATGAAGTGATAGGTGTAGCCAACGATGGAAATCATGCATTTGAGCAGTATCATCAGTTATACCCGGACCTTATTATTTCTGATATTCAAATGACAGAAATGGATGGTCTTGACTTTATTAAAAAGCTTAGAGATAAGAAGGAAAATGTGCAATGTCTTATTCTTAGTGGTTATGCAGATTTTGAGTACGCAAAAAAAGCAATGAACAGCCAAGTTGCTGGATATATGCTTAAACCAGTTGATGAAGATGAACTCATTCAACATCTCAAAACGATTAAAGAAAGACTAGATAAAGAAGAGGAACGGAAGCAGTTAGAAATGAAGGATGGAAAACGACAAAGAGAACAGTTTCTATTGTCTCTGTTGCTACAACAAAAGTTTGACAATTTAGATAGAAAAGCATCAAACTATCAGTTAAATTGGAATCAATACCAAGTGATGTGTGTTCAATTAAAAAAAGACATGAACACTCATTGCATTACAACAGTTATGAATGAAATCAAAGCTGCCACACGAAATCAGCAAGGGCTCGTAATAAATCACGATGGTCTACTTATTGTTATCGATCGACGTGCGGTTCCTTTCAAGGATTTGGAACAAGTTATGCAAGCCTATCAAATTGAATTTACAGCATCACTCGGAAGTATGGTGTATCATCTTGCCGAGATTGCCAACTCCTATCAGGAAGCCTTGATCCTAATTGAACGCAAATTCTTTTTTAAAGTAGGGAACTATCTACGAAATGGGACTGAACTCATTCAACAAAGTGAAGAGAATTTTCCTGCTAATATTTCGCTCATCGATAAATTATTTTTTGCTGTAGATACGGGCCGAAAAGAACAACTTTACACATATGTTGATTTTCTTTTACAGAGTAGAGACGAACACTTTTATTCAGAAAATGAAGTAAAAAGGCAGTTTGGTCATGTCGTAACGTGTGTGCTTACAAAGTTAATAAACTCCTATTCTGATAGGCAAGGTTACTTTTTAAAGAAATCGGAGCAAGTTCTAGATTTATATAACCAGCCAACCGTTACCGACCTTCTTTCGTTTGTGAAGAGATTACTAGTGGAAATTATTGATGAAATTGCGGATGACCATTCCGAGAATCAGTTAAGGAAGTTGAAAGAATTTATTGATACTAGGTATGCCGAGAATTTAAAGCTTGAAACGTTAGCCGAATTGTTTAACTATAATCGTGCCTATTTAGGAAAATTATTTAAAAGTTATACTGGAGAAAGCTTTAATACGTATCTGGATAAAATTAGGATAGAACAAGCAAAAAAACTGCTATTAACAGGGTTAAAAGTTTACAAGATAGCAGAGGAGGTTGGCTACAATAATGTGGACTACTTTCACAGCAAATTTAAAAAATATGTTGGATGTTCACCATCGAACTATAAACGGGAACAACTGAAAAAAACTAGTTAGGTCATGTTAATTCACTAACTTTGGGTGCTTAAGAGGTAAACTTACCTTTTAAGCACCTTTTTTATATAAAACCTTTTACTATCAGTGGTGTGAACGGTTACATAGTTAAAAAAGTATATGATTTTCGTTGAAATCTTTCAGGTATTTAACGTGGCTAGGATTAGATAAGATAGAAGTGTAAAGAGGAGGGATTTAAATGGAATTGACGCCAAAGAAAGCGCATTCAGAGATTGTCGGTAGAAAAAAAAGAAGCTTTTGGCAAACTGCCAAAAATCAAAAGTGGCTCTACCTAATGTCCGTTCCTTTTGTTATTTGGGTTCTCATCTTTAACTATCTCCCGTTGTGGGGATGGACAATGGCCTTTCAAGACTTTCGCCCAGGAAGAGCATTTTCTGAACAAGAGTGGGTAGGGTTCAAGCATTTTGTTAATTTGTTTCGGGATGACCATTTTTATTTAGTATTACGAAATACGATTGTGATGAGTGTCATGCTACTCGTAGTAGGATTTACGGTACCAATCTTTTTTGCCGTATTGTTAAACGAAATCAAAGATTCGCTTTTTAAGCGTTCAGTTCAGACGATTTCTTATTTGCCTCATTTTGTCTCATGGGTTGTTGTAGCAGGGATCGTAGTCAAAATGCTATCTACTGATGGTGGCGTTGTTAATGATGTGTTAGTTGGTTTGAATATTATTGACTCCCCAGTTCAGTTTATGGCCAAAGAAAAACTATTTTGGTGGATAGTCACTTTTGCTGACGTTTGGAAGGAAATGGGTTGGAACTCAATAATCTTTTTAGCGGCAATGGCAGGAATTGACCCCCAGCTCTATGAAGCAGCGAGGGTCGATGGGGCAGGAAGGTGGCGAAGAATTTGGCATATTACGTTACCTGGAATTCGCCCAACGATTATGGTTATTTTGATTTTATCGATTGGCAACATGATTAGTATCGGCTTTGAGAGACAACTTCTATTAGGAAATTCGATGGTCCGCGAATATTCAGAAGTATTAGAGCTATATGCCCTTAACTATGGAATTGGCTTAGCTAGGTATTCCTATGGGACAGCGATTGGGATATTTAATTCGGTTGTTAGTATAATCCTACTTTTATTAGCAAATGGGATATTTAAACGCTTAACGAAAACAAGTGTAATGTGATGGGAGGGGAATCATATGGCGAAGAGAGCTAGTTTAGCAAATAAAAGTTTATCAGAAAAATTATTTGAAATGGCAAACTTCTCATTTATGGTTATCGTTGTAATTATTACCTTATATCCGTTTTTAAATGTACTAGCTATTTCGTTAAATGAATCGACGGATACGGTTCGTGGTGGAATCTATGTATGGCCACGCGAATGGACATTAGCGAATTATGAGGTCATTCTTAAATACGAAAACCTTCTTACAGGGTTTGTGAACTCCGTGTTAAGAACCATCATCGGTACCGTACTAGGTGTTTTTGTATGTTCGATGGTCGCGTATACGTTAAGCAGACAGGATTTTCAGGCAAAGAAATTTGTGTCAACGGTCATTGTTCTAACAATGTTTTTCTCAGGAGGGTTAATCCCAACGTATATGTTGATGCGTGATTTACAGCTAATTAATACTTTTGCAATTTACATTTTACCGTTACTCGTTAGTGCATGGAATATCATTATCATTCGTTCGTTTATGGATGGACTACCTTTTGCTTTACAAGAATCAGCTAAAATGGATGGTGCGAATGACTTTATCATCTACTGGAAAATCATCATGCCAATTTGTCAACCAGTGCTAGCGACGATTGCCCTATTTGTTGCTGTTATGCAATGGAATATGTGGTTTGATACGTATATTTATAATAGTGGGAACCCGGCATTAACGACTTTACAATATGAGTTAATGAAAATATTACAAAGTACATCTACTAGCACAGGAGCTGAAGCGGTTCGTGGACAAGGAGCAGACTTAATAAATCGCGTATCTCCTGAATCGGTAAGAATGGCGATAACGATTGTTACGGTCGTTCCAATTCTAATTGTTTACCCATTTTTACAAAAGTATTTTGTAAAAGGAATGACATTAGGAGCAGTAAAATAACCAAATATTCACAGTCCTGTTGCTATAACAAAGAATATTACAAATTAAAAGGGGGATATAAATGATGAAAAAGCCTATTAAAAAAATGTTCAGATTTTTATTACTTATTAATTTACTTTATGTACTTGCAGCATGTACTGGTTCGAATGAAGATGTTGTGGTAGAAGAAGATTCTAATGATGCAAACGAGGAAGCATCAATGGAACCAATAACATTCTCTTTGTTTGCTGCTGATAATAACCCAAGCTGGGATGGAATGAATAGTCCGGTTGGTCAAAAAATTCTAGAAGAAACAGGTGTGACGATAGAGGCTGACTTTGCTATCGGTGACCCAAAGGAAAGAATTGCGTTATTTGCAGCAAGTGGGAGTTACCCTGATTTGATTCTCCCAAAAGGAGATGGCGATTTATTAGTCGATGCAGGAGCGATGCTTGATTTAACAGATTTAATTGAAGAACATGGGCCAAATATAAAAAAGGTATATGGTGATTATTTAAAACGAATGAGATGGAGCGAGAATGATGAGTCGATTTACTTTTTAGGAACAGCACCAGTCGATGATGAGTATTGGGATGCTGGTAACGGCTTTTGGTTACAGCATGCTGTAGTAGAGGAACTTGGATACCCTGAAATTAGAACAGTAACAGACTTCGAAAATGCTATCAGAGAATATTATGAAAAACATCCAGAAATAGATGGACAGCCGACAATTCCATTATCTTTACTTGCAGATGATTGGAGAATGCTAATCTCTGTTACAAATCCAGCGGTTTTTTCAACAGGAGGATCGGATGATGGTGAATGGTTCATTGACTCTGAAACCGAAGAGGCCGTATTTCATTATAGACGTCCAGAAGAACGGGAGTATTTTAAATGGTTAAATCATATGAATGCTGAAGGGCTTCTTGACCCAGAAAGCTTTGTTCAGCAGTATGATCAATACATTTCAAAAATTTCGTCTGGACGTGTATTAGGATTGATTGATGCTGAGTGGCAAATTAGCGATGGGCAAAGAGCACTTCGTGAAGATGGAAAACACGAAAGAATGCATGGAACGTATCCTGTTACGTTATCAGAGGAATTTAAACACGCCAACTTCCAAGATGCAGGCTATCTTGCTGGATGGGGAATTGGGATTAGCGTAGACAATCCAGATCCTGTTCGGGCGATTAAGTTCCTAGACTGGATGGCATCAGAGGAAGCACAAATTTTAAACAATTGGGGAATAGAAGGCGAACATTACACAATTGATGAAGACGGGAATCGTTTCATTTCTCCTGAAGAGCGTGAGGCACGTTTAAGTGATAACGAATTTAATCGTCGCACGGGAATCGATGTTTTCACAGCCTTTGGGCCACATTTTGGAAATGGTGTATTAGATTCGACGGGACAGCCATTTACAGTGAACACACCAGAGCAATTAATCGAAAATTATACGGCAAAGGAAAAAGAAGTACTCGAAAACTACGGGGTTGAAAGATGGGGTGAACTGTATCCTCAAGCAGATGAATTTCCAGTTAAGCCATGGGGTGCAGGCTGGCAAATTAACTGGGACTCTGGTTCAGATATTGCGTTAACCTTCCAACGTGGCCAGGATATCATGTTCCAACGAGTGCCAGAAGCCATTTTAGCAGATCCCGAAGAGTTTGATAATGTTTGGGATAAATTTATGGAAGACTTAGATAAAATCGGTGTAGAAGAGATGGAGAATGAATATAACGAACTTCTTCAGCAAAAGATTCGACTTTGGAATGATTAAGTAGATAGATAAATAGTCATTGTCCCAAGGAGTATATGAAATCTTTGGGGCAATGACCAAGCTAAAAGTATAGGAGTTGATTTCGTGTCAAATACAACCAAGTTCCCATTTCTAGAGGTCGAACTCTCATTAAAAGAACGCGTACAAGATCTTGTTTCAAGATTTACACTAGAAGAAAAAGTTCAATTGATGATGCAGTATCAACCTGAAGTGGATAGATTAGGGGTTGCCCCTTATAAGCACGGGACAGAAGCAGCTCATGGGATTGCTTGGCTAGGAGAAGCAACGGTCTTTCCACAAAATATCGGTTTATCGAATACGTGGAATCCCAAATTAATGAAGGAAATTGGCGATGTCATTGGTGATGAAGCGCGCGTGTATTACCAAAAGGCTCCAGCTGTAAATGGTTTAACCCTATGGGCTCCAACTGTAGATATGGAAAGGGACCCGAGATGGGGGAGAACTGAGGAGTCATACGGCGAAGATCCGCATCTAACAGGAGAACTGACAAAAGCATTTGTGCAAGGAATGCAAGGAGAGGATCCTTTTTATTTAAAAACAGTCGCAACGTTAAAGCATTTTCTAGGAAATAACAATGAAGTTAATCGTGGTGAGTGCTCTGCAAGTATCGACCCAAGGAACATGTTTGAATACTATTTAAAAGCATTTGAGCCAGCATTTGTTGAGGGAAAAGCAAAATCGATGATGACAGCCTATAACTCTATTAACGGAACACCGGCACTTTTACATCCTTATGTTAATGAAATCGTGAAAGAGAAATGGAAAATGGATGGATTTATAGTTAGTGACGCTGGCGATGTGTTAGGAATTGTTAACGATCATAAGTATGTCGATACACATGTAGAGGCATTAGCTGAATCGATTAAATGTGGAATTGATAGTATTACCGATGACGCAGAGGTGAGCTGTCAAGCCATTCATGCTGCATTGGATCAAGGGATTTTAAAAGAAGAAGATTTAGACAAAGCACTTCAACGCACATTTGGTGTTCGCTTTCGTCTTGGAGAATTTGACCCAGATGATCGAAATCCATACGCAAATGTACCCGAGTCAAAACTATGTGCTAAGGAACATGCTAAGCTTTCTTATCGTGCGGCACTGGAACAGGTTGTGTTATTAAAAAATGATGGGCTTCTTCCATTGAAAAAAGAGAAACTCAATAACGTTGCCGTGTTAGGACCACTAGCAAATGATGTTCATGTTGATTGGTATAGTGGGACCCCACCTTACAAAATAAACCCGTTTGAAGCCATAAAAGAAACACTGGAGAAGAATAAAGCATGTTTAAATAGAGGAAATGATTTTATAAAACTCCGTGATGTTGTAAGTGGTCTTTATGTTGAAATTGATGCCGATACCCAGCAGCTTATCTTAACTGAAGATGGAGAAAAGGCAGAATCGTTTGAGCGAACTGATTGGGGTTGGGAACAACATACGTTAAAATCCGTTACTACTGGAAAGTTTGTAACGGAAGACCAGTACTTAGTTGCAACGGCCGAAGAAGCGCGTGGATGGTTTGTAAAAGAAGCCTTTTCATTTGTGAAACAAGAAAATGGCACGGCAAAATTGAGAACCTGGGACAATCAATTCGTAAGCATCTCTGAAAATGGAGTATTAACGGTGACAGAACAGACGAGTCAAACGTTTGAAGTGATTGTAACCGAGGACGGACTGACAGAAGCGGTAAAGGCTGCAGAAGAGGCTGATGTCGCATTCGTTTTCGTTGGCAATAGCCCTTTTATTAATGGAAAAGAATGTATAGATCGTGAGGATATAACATTACCTCCACAACAGGAACTATTAATTAGAGAAGTGTATAAAGCAAATCCAAAAACCGTTGTCGTGGTTGTTGGTAGTTATCCGTTTGCAATTAATTGGGCCGACAACCATGTACCCGCAATTGTTTACTCCTCCCATGCTGGACAAGAGCTTGGACATGCAGTCGCTAATGTACTCTTCGGTGAGTATAATCCAGCTGGTCGTCTAAGTATGACGTGGTATCGCTCTTCCGCATCTCTTCCTAATCTGATGGATTACGACATTATTAAAGGAAAACGAACGTATCAATATTTTGATGGGAAGGTACTTTATCCATTTGGTCATGGGTTAAGTTATACGACGTTTACGTATAGTGACTTAAAATTAAATCAAGAACCAGTTGAATCCGCGATTGATGTTACGATAACAATTGAAAATAGTGGGGACTATACAGGTGACGAAGTGGTTCAACTGTATGTTCGAAAAATGAAATCTCGTATTAAGCGTCCATTAAAGACACTAAGAGGGTTTAAACGTATTTCTCTGAAGCCTTATGAGCGGAAACAAGTTACCTTGCGTGTCTCTGTAATGGATCTAGCTATTTGGGATGTAACACAAGACCAGTATTGTATAGAATCCGGCAGTTACAATTTTATGATTGGTCGGTCTTCAGATGATATTGTAGCAAGCCAAGAGGTTCAAATTGAGGGGGAGGTTATTCCACCTCGAAAGCTAGATGAATTTGTTCCGGCCATAAATTATGACGAGTATGAAAATGTCTTCATAGAGGAATGGAGCGAGGGTGGTTATTGTGTTCGTACAAAACCAACAGGTGGATCAATTTCCTTCCATAACGTTGACTTTAAACGCAAGAAAACGAAGCATCAATTGGTGATTACAGTGTTTTCTCACACAAATTCAAAAATAGACGTTCGAATCAATGGGTCTGCGGGCAAGCTTCTCGGTTCTGCAGGTGTTAATAAAAGTGAAGAAAGTAAAATGTTGTTTGTTGATATCGGTGAACTTTCGGGTGAGCAAAATATTTTGATTAGCATCGATGGAGAGGTGAGTGTCCACTCGCTTAAGGTACAAAAAACCTGAGATGTCTAAACGTTTCTTTAATTTTGTTTTTGCCAAAACTGAAACTGAAGGTGAAGTGGGAGCATGTTACACAGGTAGAATCAAGTAAAAATCATATACGGGAGTGATTCTTTGATTTGATGTTTACTCGTAGACAATAGATAAAACAAAAACAATTTCTGAGGATCTGCGAATTCCTGCTTCTTTAAACGGGACGGAATTAGCAACAGTTAAGGCTATCGTTGATTCCTCTGGTACACCAGTACTTGAAGAGCAATGGAACTGGACATTGTATACAAACTACCGAGATGATTTTTACTCAAGTAACGGCTAATTTTATTTGACGAGTGAGTTTTTAGAATATGTAGAAGAGGATTCGACAGTAACGTTTGAATTTTTTCCACTTGGAGTCGAAGTTGAGGTCAGATTAAAAGTTGTAGAATAAAAGGAGGAGGGTGTCTCGAAGTTCAATGAGACACCCTATTTCATTTGGAAAAGTCTTGTATCGGTCCTGCTAGTATATTAGAGGTATGCTTTATTAATCTTCAAAAGCCATAATTCGCTTCACTCCCTTCCTAAACCATAATCGTCCCACCATCAATCCGTTTAAAACCGCGAACCTTTGATAGCTCTTCCACAAGCTTTAATGCAGCTTTATCTTTTGATTTGGCCTCGATCATAATATCTGCAGATTGTCCAAAAGATTTGAGAGTATTAATGAAGGGGAGAGCAAAATCCAAATCAACGTATTCCGCATGGGCTCTAAAAACAGTTGCTGATCGCGGGGAGGAAAGGTGGAACTTGGGCGTCTTATTTGTTTCCTGCCACGTTGCATACAGTCTAGGTAGTAAGTCTGCGAATTCTTCGTTACCAGGGTTTGCCAAGTGATGATGATAATCAAATACGAATGGTAATGAATGTTGCTCACAAACCTGTAGTGTTTCCTCTGCCGTATAGGTTTTATCGTCGTTCTCAAGTGTCGTTTGTTTCCTGATGCTAGGATTAAGTTTGTTGAAGTTATGGTCGAATCTAGAGATAGCAGCTTCTTTATCTCCGTATGCCCCACCGATGTGAATATTTATTGTAGCATCCCCGTGCACTTCCATCGCTCTAAGCATATTGTAATGATAGATCATGTCGGTGATAGAGTTTTCTGTCACGGGCTCTTTTGGACTAGTAAATAACGTGAATTGACTAGGGTGGAAGCTAACACGCATGGCGGAATTTTTAATTAAATCGCCGATTTCTTTAAAAAGGTGCCCAAATGGAGTTAAATAATCCCATCTTACCTCTGGATGTGTAGCAAGCGGGACGAGAGACGATGACATTCGGTAAAGGTGGAAGCCATGGGCGATATTGTAATGAAGGGCGCGAATCGTATTTCTTAAATTTTGCTCTGTGGCAGCATATAGCTTTTCGTTACAAGTATTTTCGTCAAGTTTTTTCCAATTGGTAAATGTTAAGGTTCGTGAAGGGGAGGCTTCCCACAGCGAAAGCGCTGTTGAGACGTAACCGAATCTGAGGATCATTGTTTCATTCCACCTTGTAAGTTGTGATAGATATTATTTAGTGTGGACGAACTATAGAACTTCATACGACCCAAAAGGCAATCCGAAAGCTATATGTGTTAGTGGATTTACATAAGTAATTCTGTTACAAAACTAGGAATGCCATATTTGCAAGGGTCCACTCCCACTAGAAAGTTATTATTTATAGAGTTAATAACGACAACATTTCAGCAGGATGATATAGCTTTGTTGCTATACGGAAGCAGAACTTTGTGTCACCTTTTTCTTGGCAGCGACGTTACATAAACAAAGAAATAGAAAGGAGATTACATCATGAACCAGCGAATCATGTGGCTTACAGGGAGAGGAATTCTTGTTCTAATACTAGTCGTAATTGGCCTTTTTCGATTTACTCCTGCCATTAACGTTGAAGGAGGAGAAGTGCTAGCTGGTCATTCCTTTCCAGTACAGTTCTCCGCAGCGCTAAACCCTGACACGGTTACCTCGGAAACAGTCTATGTCACGGATAGCAAGGGGGAACGCGTTCTAGCAGGAGTGGAACTATCTTCTAACGGCAAAACGCTTAGAGTGACAGTCGAAAAAGGGGAATGGCAAGCTGACGAAAAAAAATACACGCTTCATCTTGCTAATGACGTTCGTTCGGCTTATGGCCTTCCTCTTCGTGGCGAGCAGCGCTTTTCTTTTTCAGTGCAGGAGGAATTGCCTCGTTTTACTACTGATGAAGAGCTTCGTACTTATATAGAAAAAGTGGCCTCATCTAATAATAAGGGTAGCAGAGAGATGAGCGCCACTGAGGAGGCAGCGGACTTTTCAACAGCGAGTGGTATGGCGAACGGACATTCTCAGACGAACAATCAGGTTTCAGGCGTCTTTGAGTCAGATATTGTACAAACCGACGGTGAATTTATCTACCAAGCGACTGAGGAAGGGATCAAGATTAGCAATATTAAAAATCCATCAAAGATAATCGTTGAATCAACCATTGCGTTTGAAAAGAATTTTTATGCCTCCGATCTTTTTTTAGCTGGTGATATGATTGTTGTAATTGGGAACGAGTGGCAAGATCCAGGGCATATCAGAACTAATGAGATAAGTATGATGCCAACGATGGGCACCATGACGATTGCCCGTGTTTATGACGTAACCGATCGCAAGAATCCGAAACTCTTTGGAGAAACAGGTATGGAAGGAAACCTTGTCAGTTCCCGTATGGTAGACGGGCATCTTTATTATATCACCACCTACAATCCGATGATTCGACCGATGACGAAAGAGGAAGTAAGCGTACGACCACTGGCGTATGATGGTGCCAATTACAAACAGGTGTCACTTGATGATATTGCCCGTATACCAAACAGTAATGATAGCTCCTATACGGTCATTACAGCAGTGGACGTGAATCAGGCAACGGTGGCTGCGAGTGTAGAAGCATATGTTGGAGCTGGAGGGCAGATGTATATGTCAAAAAATCATCTGTATCTCGCAGCTAACGTCTATAAAGGATCAAGTGAAGAGACAAGTACTGACATCTACAAGTTTGCTTTAAATGGCATGGAAGTTCCGTTTGTCGCCTCGGCCAGCGTAACTGGAACGGTGTTGAATCAATTTTCCATGGATGAGCACGAAGAGAATTTTCGCATAGCTACGACGGAGGGGCAGGCATGGGGTGATCTCCGCAATTCGAAAAACCATGTGTTTATTTTAGATGGCCAATTAAACGAAATTGGTCACATTGGAGATTTGGCACCGGAAGAACGTATTTATTCGGCACGTTTTATGGACAACATGATTTATATGGTGACATTTCGGGAAATGGATCCGTTGTTTGTTATAGATGCAACAGACCCAACGAATCCTGAAGTGCTCGGCGAATTGAAGATTCCAGGAGTAAGCACATACCTACACCCGATAGATGAGAATCATCTCATCGGATTCGGTATGGAAACAAAGCTCGTTAAGCCGGAGAAACAGGGAACTGAACCGATCGTACGGCAGGCGGGGATGAAGATTTCGGTTTTTGATGTAACAGATTTCCATAATCCGAAAGAGAAATTTGTAGAAGTAATCGGGGGCGAAGGGACTTATTCGGAGTTGATGCACAACCATAAGGCTTTGACGGTTCACCCAGAAAATCCGGTGTATGCGTTTCCGATTCACTTGTATAATACAAAAGCCTCGTCTCGAGGAGAGGATTGGACATTTGATGGGCAGGGGGCAATGGTGTATAAGATTACTCCTGAAGGCATTGAACAACTTGCGCGTCTCGTTAATGAAAGTGAAGGACAGTTGTATGAAAGCTACGAGCAGACCGTACAGCGAAGCGTATATGCAAACGGCTTTCTGTTTACGCTTTTGCCGGGCGGCGTAAGAGCATATGATGAAGAGACGTACAAAATAGTTGGGGAGGTTACCTACTGAGTAAAGAACTTAGCTCAAAGTTAGAAGTAATATCGCACTTTAGAAGAAACACGATTTGATTATTATAGCCAAGAGGACCCTCGGTCCTCTTGGCTATTTCACTTCATAAGAAGTCTTTTCCTGCACTTTGCCATCCTTCGTATGGACAACCAAATGCGTTTCTTTGTTTTTCGCGATGGTTCGTGCTCGGGCAATCGCGTCTTCTTTTTTTTCAAACACGTGAGATGGCTGTTTTGAATCTTCGGCTTGCACGGCCCAGCCGTCCTTATGTGCGAGAACATGCTCGCCTTTGTCCATCAGCTCTGGCCGGTTGCTACTATCTTTGTTATGCGATTTCAATTCTTTATTGCTCTTTTGCACAATCTGATTAATTTCTTTTTCATCCGCATTTTTATACCATTCCTTTGCCTGCTTTGTTGCAATTGGAATCGCACGGCTATCATCGTACCCTTCCTCGACCATCGCATTGGCAATATCAATGGCTTTTTTTCGAACAGCGGTATCCAAATTTTTTAAGGAACTTGGATAATCGTTTGTGTCCCACGGCACGGGCGCCACCTCCAACGTTATGATGATTCTTGTTTTCCCCGTATCAAAAAAAATAAACATGCTAAGATAGAATGACTAGTTGCTGTTAGTCAGACATATGAAAAACTTTGGTGCACAATCGGTGTAAAGGATTAGTGGCTTGTTATCTCTCTTTTTAGCTGTGTTTTTTGGTTTTTAATCTGATTACTATGCTTTAATAAGACCACGCCTATACAAATACACCCAATGGCTACTAGCAATCCATGGGCTACTCGAAGAGATTGCTCACCGAAGAATTGCGGGGCATATAACGTCATCCCGAAAGCGAAAGGAATGCCAATCCATTTCGGGTATTTACCCGACCGCCAGATTGCAATAGCCACTAGAATCGAGGCAATGGCTAATAGAAGCAGGCCAAAAAGGAACATAACAAGACCTGGACCAGAACGAACGATCTCTGCAAGTTAACTAGTGTAGCCGCCTGTTGCTTTACCGCCTCTTGCCCTATGGCATGTAGACCATAAGTCTCCCCACCGTAAAATGGTAATGTTAAACCTGTTCCTATCAAACACAAGATGACCGCCCAATATGTTAATGAATTGACGTGTGTTTCTTCCATGGAATGATGAAGCCCTCGTAAACCAAGCTGTAATAACGTGAAGGATACCATGGCTAGCATATGTGCGCCTTGCCATTCAGTGGAGGCAAAAGCTATTGCCCATTGCAAGGATGTTTCATCGGAAAAGGGACGAATAGCTGGATAAAGTAAAAATAGGATTCCAGAAACCACAAGTAGTACAGCATTAAAACGGATACGAATTGGATTGGTGAGTTTTGGCATTAGTTTTTCCTCCTTGGTTTGAAGATTTATAGGGTTTTTAGTAGACTTTCTGTTCATGCACTATATTCAACCTGGAAATTCATACTACTTCTAAATTATTCAAATTAAGTTAATAAGAGGTTTGTTAACAAAATTACAAGTTAGTGGTTATTAATCATGACTGAGCCACTATCGTTAAAGAGTAACTTACTAATAAAAACTCCTAAAAGCATTAAAACTATAGGTAGTCTGTGAGTTTTCGAACATGTTCGTAGTTGATGTGCATGCTATGTTACAATGAATCTACTGAATATAGCCTACAGTATTCACAAAAAAGGATGATGTTCATGACAAGAAAATTACAGGTCCCGACCATAGATATCGACGAAGCACTTAAAGGGAATATCCTATTTATAGATGTACGATCCCCTAAAGAATTTGAGGAATTTCATATTCCATCATCCATTAATATCCCTTTGTTTAATAATGAAGAACGTGTGGATATAGGCACCACTTATCATCAAATGGGGCCAGAAGAAGCTAAAGATCGTGGGGTTAAAATACTATCAGAGAAGCTTCCAGAGTTGCATGCAGCCTTTAAAGAACTACATCAAAATAATGAAAATACGGAGCTGATTATTTATTGCTGGCGAGGTGGGATGAGAAGTTATAGTGTGGCCTCCGTTATGGCAATGCTAGGCTTACCCGTGGTCCAATTAAATGGTGGAATTCGCTCATTTAGACAAGTAATTACTAGCTCCTTCAAAGCAGGTACACACGATGAAAAAGACTTTATCGTCCTAGAAGGTCTAACTGGTACAAGAAAAACAGATATTTTATTAGAACTGCAAAAAGAAGGCTACCCGGTAATCGATATTGAAGGCTTAGCCAACCATCGTGGCTCTGTGTTTGGCGGAATTGGACTAGTTCCAATTAGCCAAAAAGAATTTGAATCCCGTTTGTGGTCAAGACTTGAACAGTTAAAAGATTCATCATACGTTATTATTGAAGCTGAAAGTAAGCGTATAGGAAATTTGATATTGCCTGATTTTATGTTAAAAGGAAAAGAACGTGCTTACAGTATTTTTCTAGAAGCTCCCATTGATTTTCGTGTTAAAACAATTTGCGATACTTACTCGTTCGAAGCATTCCATGATGAGTTTCGTGAAGCCTTATTTATAATTAAAAAACGTTTGTCATCAGAGATGTTCTCAAACATTCTTACTTCTTTTGAGAAAAAAGATTATCCGGGTTTTGTATCATACTTACTTACGGAATACTACGATCCCAGATATAAACATGCCTTCAAAGAAACTAAAAATAATGCAATTCTCTATATAACCACTTTACCCCAAGGGTATGATGCTGTAAAACAAAGCATATCCAAAATCCTAGAAAAGAATACCGCAACTCATTTGTATGTTTAGGCCCTTGGACTAATACTGATAAAATTTTAGAATAATATATGGCAAAAGGTAAAAGTAATAGAAATTTACAAAAAGCAGGGTACTCTTGAATATAAAAAATGCATTTTATCTAAAATAATAGGCACCTTATTACATAAGGTGGTTATTTACATGGATAGAGGAAAAGAGTATTCCTTTTTGTATAGTAGTACCATAATCGCGTTATTTCTTTTACCTTTTGCTATTGTGAAACGTGATTTAAAAGACTGGGTCATCATTTACCTGTAGTCCCTGATGTTAAGTTAGACTCACATGGCGGGACACAAGGGATTGCTCAAGATATCGCGAAAGATGCACTAGATGCCTATTTTGACATGAAAACAATTCGAAATGGTCCAAAAAAAGTAGAAGAAAAAGATTCTTAAAATAGTAAGGAATGATGAAAATAAAACCAGTAAGATACGATTGTTGTGTCTTACTGGTTTTTTTATCAGGGAGTAGAACCATTGTGGTAACGTGTTCGCGCGGGAAGTATTGGGGCATAGTGGGAACGTGAAAATTACTGGAAAAGGGTGTGTGAATATGAAAATTCATGCAGGAGGAAAGTTAGAAATAAACGGAGTTATTCGTGGCGGAGAAAGTATATGGAAGGTGGGGAGCGGAGATCAATGAGGCGGGTGCTGATATCGGAACACCTACTGTTCTCTCGGTGAAATAATGTGGATTTATCCATTCCTTAAACAAATAACCTTTAATTTGTTTTTATATGTGTGGCCTCTTCTACTTTGGTGTTCATTATCCAGAAAATAGTGCATTAAGTTAAGCGCTTACAAAATTACTATAGAAATGAGTTAGAAATAATGTAAGATAAAATAACTGATCGACAATGGAGAAAATGAAAGGGGGCTATAAACTTAGTTTAGAAATGTTTCTTTGGATTCAATCCACATTGCACAATTACTAAATAACACCCAAAAAAATTTTGAAATGAAAAGAAAACGTTTACATTATTGACGTAAAGTGTGTAACTTGAGGGAAATTTATAATAACAAAGGAAAGCGTCCAAAATGCACTAAAAAAACGACAACAAATTGAAATTCGACAGAAAAGAAAACTAATCACTAAAAATGGAGGTTTTGTAGAGTGAAGAGTTTTAAAAGCCTGGTAGCAATGATACTCACAGGAACAATGCTTTTAACTAGCGCATCGTTTTTACCGAATACTTCAATTGCAACAAGTAAAGGGGAGATGATACAAAGAGTAACAACTGATAAAGCTATGTATGACCCAGGAGACACTATTGAGATTCGTATTAACCTAAAAAATACAACGGGAAGTGACTTTACTGGGACTGTTGAGATTAACGCCAAACACATTGAAAGTCAGATTGGTTCAACGATTGAAAAGTCATTTGCTTTAACAAATAATGAAGATGACAGAATTGTAGCAAACTGGGAAGCTCCTTCAACAGATTTTAAAGGGTATTTAATTGAAGTAGATATCAGAGATTCATCTAATAATCTTATAGATTCTAACACAGTAGGTGTTGATGTTTCGTCATCATGGACAAAGTTCCCCCGTTATGGTTATGTATGGGATTTTACAGAGGATGTTGATGCTGCCAAAAGAATTGAAAAACTAAAGGATTACCATATCAACGCCCTGCAATATTATGATTGGAAATATCGTCATCATAAGCCAGTAGCTGATAACTTGGAAGTTTGGGACGACTGGTCGGGTAGAAAGATTTATGGGGATTCAGTTACCAGTTATATTTCTGAAGCTCACGACGTAAACATGGTCAACATGGCTTATAATATGGCGTATGCTGCAGTCTCAGGATACGAAGAGGATGGTGTTAAGCAAGACTGGGCTTTATATTATTCTGAAAACAACGATAACGGAGAAGGTCATTTTCAATTTAAAATGTCAGATTCAACTCCAACAGGGATTACCCATTTATACTTCTTCGATATGAGCAACAAGGAGTGGCAAGATTATATCTTTGCTGAGTCAAATAAAGTGTTTGATGCTTTTGAATTTGATGGTTGGCACTCTGATACGGTTGGTGAATGGGGCGAGATGCAAACGGCTGATGGGAAAACGCTCTATGTGAAAGACACATACACTGAATTCCTGAACGCAGCTAAGGAAGCAATAGGAGATAAATACCTGGTTTTTAATCCAGTTGGAGCACAAGGGATTGAAAAGGTTAATATAAGTGATGTAGACGTGTTGTACTCAGAAATCTGGCCATGGGATAGAGACATTGATGGAGAACTATATGAATCTTACTACTCTTTAAAGAAAGAAATTGAGAGATCAAGAGAGGAAAGCGGTGGAAAATCATTAGTCATCCCTGCTTATATGAGTTATGATTACGGCGAGAAAAACCCGGGTAGTCCTTTTAATACAGCATCTGTTCTTTTAACGGGTGCATCTGTATATGCAGCAGGTGGATCTCGTATGGAGCTTGGCGATAATGGGAATATGTTAAGCAACGAATATTTCCCAGCTCAACACTTATATATGGATGAAGAATTAAAACAACGTATAGCTAAACAATATGACTTTATTGTTGCGTACCAAAACTTACTTCGAGATGGGCAAATAGAAACACAGAACCGCATTGAAGTACTAGACTTTGAAAATACCCCTTATGGCGATCCAAATACAATCTGGACATATGGTAAAAAAGATAGTGAGTATGAGACCATCCAGATGATCAACTTATTGGGAGTAAGTCAAAATGACTGGAGAGCAAACGATGGTCAAAAGGAAACCCCAGACAAAATATCTAACTTTGAAGTGAAATATTATCATTCAGATGAAGTGAACTCTGTATGGATGGCTTCACCAGATGAACATGATGGACGTTCCAAAGAACTAGCTTTCACAAAGGGCCGTGATGATTACGGTAATTATGTGAAAATTACCGTTCCGTCTTTAGAATACTGGAACATGATTTATATGAGCGGGGACAAATCTGATCAAGGAAAAGATCCGAGGGTTGAATTAACACAATTGATGGATACTTATATCAAAAATGGTGATTTGAAAGGTCCTTTGGTTAAGCAACTTACCAATAAACTTAAACAATCAGATCAAAATTTAGAGAAAGGTTCAAATGATCAAGCTATTAAATTCTTAGAAGGTTATTTATCTCATTTAACTCATAAATCAAATGATCGAAACGTCAAGCCTGAGGCAAGGGATAGCCTAAATGAGATCGTTGAAAGGCTTATCAACTATATGAGCAATGATGAATCTAATGAGGAAGAAGAATTTACTTTGCCAGCTGAAATCATAAACGGTGGTTTTGAAAGAGGAGACCTAAGAGGTTGGAATATATCAGGTGCAAATGTTGGCGTCGACGGTAGCGATGTCTATAGCGGTGAATATAAGGCTTACTTTTGGGGTGATAATTCCTATGAACAAAAAATAGAGCAAGACCTTACACGTATAGAAAACGGCACTTACACTGTCACTGCTATGGTGAAGCAAAATACGGGTACTCCTACGGTAAGCAGAATGGAGCTATCAGGTTTCGGTGGTGACACGCTTTATAGTGACATTCTACATGGTAATGAGTACGTAAAGATCAGCGGAACTGTTGAGGTTGCAAATGGAGAGCTGAATATCGCGTTCTATCAAGCTACTGATGATTTTGCTAACTTACAAATTGACGATGTTGAAATAGTTAAAAATAAAACATTTTCAATTAATTAAATATAAGAAAAGTCATGATCCGATAGAGGGTTATGACTTTTCTTATATTTAGGAGCATGTAAATATTTTTAAAAGGTGTCTTATTCTACTGTTTTATAATGATATGAAACACCATTGGATAAATATGGTAAAACAAGATTAATTAATCGGAATATAAGACACCATATTCATAATGTGAGCGGTTTCATGTAGATAGTTTCCGGTAGATAATAAACATGTACTTAAATACAAGGGGGATGAAAAAATGAAAAAAGTAAAAGTATCTTTATTCATATCAATGTTGGTCTTACTTGTTGTTGTAAGCGCTGCATGTTCATCGAATGATGATGCATCAAGTAATGGTGATGGATCAAAAGTAGTAATAGACTACTGGCACACATATGGAGAGCAAGAAGAAAAAATATTAGTAGAACAAATTAAACCAGCATTTGAAGAGGAATATCCGGAAATGGAACTTAAGCTTACTAGGCAACCAGTAGAGGGGTTAAAGCAACAGATTGTTGCTGGAGTAGCTGGGAATGCTTCTCCTGATTTAATGAGGATGGACCTTGCGTGGGTGCCTGAATTTGCCGAACTTAATGCATTAGCAAATGTTAGTGAGCTTGATGGTTTTACTGAAGTAAAAGAACAATTATTTGAAGTACCGATGGCTACAAATTTTTACAACGATGGTTATTATGGATTACCAATTAACACCAATACAAAAATAGCTATTTATAATAAAGCATTGTTGGAGAAAGCTGGTTATAGTGAGGCTCCTGCAACAATGGAAGAACTCGAAGATGCTGCTCGGAAGGCTGTTGAAGCAGGAGCAAAGGGTGGAATTTCAATTGGTGCCATTGATGGTACTTGGCCTTTTCTACCATACTTTGGGAGTTTAGGTGGAACGTTAACCAACGCGGATTATTCTCAATTTGAAGGGTATTTGAACAGCGATGAAAGTGTAAAAGCCTTAGAAACAATCGTTCGTTGGCAAGAAGAAGGTTTAGTTAGCCCAACTCTTACGGGTGGAGAACCTGGAACGTGGGAGGGGCTTGAACGTGACGAATATTTAATGATCGATGATGGACCTTGGTTTTTCAGTATTTTAATGAATGAAAAAGGAAAACCTAATCCATTAGATTATGCGGTCTGGGCCAATATCCCAGAAGGGGATGGTGGAAGCCGTTCCGTGATAGGTGGAGAGAACCTTGTAATTTTTGAGAACGCAAAAAATAAAGAAGCAGCTTGGACGTTTGCAAAATGGATGACGAGTGAAGAGCCACAAGCAATTATGGCCAGAGAAACAGGACTTATTCCATCCAATATGGCAGCTGCAGAAGATCCAGAATTTTTAGAGTTACCATTTGTTCAGCAGTATGTTGAGCAACTAAATACAGCTATACCGCGTACACCATTAGCAGAATGGGCCGAGGTTGAGGCCGTTATCACTTTAAATGTTGAAAAAGTAATCCGTGGAGAAATGGAACCTAAAGAGGCATTGGATGATGCGGCAAGAAAAGCCGATGTGATAATCGATAATTAAAATTTTAAAGAGTGACTTATAAAGGGTCATACCCCGGCTGATTACGCAAAGGATTATGGCGAGGGGACATTTGTCCCCCCTTTCCTACTAAAATTTTAGTAAAAGAGGTGAAGAATATTGAGTTATTCAACTGCTCGAAATGCTCGAAATACACGTTTTCTCCAAATGAAACAAAAAGGGCCGAAGAAAATAAAAGAACGAACGAGCATCAAAAAAGGGCTAAAACAGTGGAGAGAAGTTTTTCCGTTTTTGATTTTAGGGTTAATTGGTACAGGAGTCTTCGTGATTTACCCGTTATTTAAAGGGGTCGTGATGAGCCTTCAAGATTATAGTATTATGCCAGGTGCCGATAGCCCATGGGTTGGATTTGAAAATTACTTGAAGGCATTTCAAGACGAAAAATTTGGTTATGCGGTTAGAAATACGTTCTTAAATACTGTGGTAACCGTTCCTATCAATTGGTTTTTAGGAATATTTTTCGCAGTACTCATTAATTTACAGTTTATTAAATATAAAATTACGTTTAGGACGTTATATTATTTACCGATTATTACTTCTTGGATCGTGGTGGCTTTTTTATTCCGCTATTTATTTGCAGATGGTGAGAGTGGGTTAATTAACTATGTGCTATATACACAATTAGGAATTATTAATCAACCAATCGGATGGTTACAAAATCAATGGTCCGCAATGTTTGTCATATGGGCATTCCACATTTGGAAAACGGTAGGCTGGACAGTAGTGATTTACTTGGCAGCACTACAAAATATTCCGAAATCATTATATGAAGCTGCGACAATAGATGGAGCAAATGGTATAAAATTATTTCGATATATTACGATCCCGATGCTTGCTCCTATAACCATTTTCATTATGATTCAATTAGTCATGGGCGCATTTAATATCTTTCCGCAAGTATACTTTATTACTGGCGGTGGACCGATGAATCAAACAGAAGTTTTACAAAGTATGATTTATACGGAAGCTTTTGAAAATCTTAACTTTGGTTATTCATCCGCACTAGGGGTCATGATGGGTATCACTATCTTCATATTAACGTGGAGTCAGCAGAAGAAGATTGGAAAACAGAAGTTTTATTAAAAGATTGGTGAGGAGGGATAACATTGAATAAGAAAAAAAATTTATTTTGGAAAATTGTTGTTTATACGATATTAATTCTCGGGGTCATTGCGTTTGTGTTCCCATTTATTTATATGATATTAACGACTTTTTTAAAGGGTGCTTATTCACTGCCGCGGCCAAATGAAGTATTCGCCGCACGTCCGAATTTTGACAATTATGTTGAAGTGTGGACCGGCTATCAGTTTTATCGTTACTTTTTAAACAGTTTACTCATAGCAGGTGTCGCGATGGCAGTAGGTCTTTTTTTAGGAGCTTTGACTGCGTATGCATTTGTGCGCTTTGAATTTCCTTTCAAAGAGTTCCTGTTTAGAACCTTTTTATTTACGATGATGATCCCACTTGTCTTAGCCATAGTTCCCCAATTTACGGTAATTAATAGTCTCGGATTGGTCAACACGTATCTAGGATTATGGTTGATTTATATCGGTGGAGGTATTGTTGGTTCAACCTTCTTCCTGCGCGGATTCTTCGAGACAATCCCAAAAGATTTAGAAGAATCAATCCTTATCGATGGGGGAGGTAATTGGCGTATTTTTCGGCATATTTACTTACCACTCTCCAAGCCGGCTCTAGGTACGATGGCAATTTTCTCATTCTCAGGGACATGGGATGAATATTTCGTGGCTTTAACGATTATTAAGGATGAAGCTATGCGAACATTACCAATCGCCTTAATGATGTTCCAAGGACAACATGCAAGTAACTGGTCGTTAGTGTTTGCAGCGTCAATTATTGCAATTCTTCCGGTTATTGTAATTTATATTATCTTCCAAAAGAAATTTGTTCAACCTGGTGGAAGTGAGGGAGCTGTTAAAGGTTAATAGAAAGCTATATTTGTAACCTTTAGACAGATGCACGCTTCAATGTGATGACGGATCGTTGCAGAGCAGCATCCTGATCCTGATTAAAGTACTATACGCATACTTCTTTGGTTCAACAGTTGAGTTAAAGTATAGAACTATGGCTATGATTGCGTACAAGTAGTAACTTGCTAGAACATAATGAGAAAGTTATGATGATACCAAGAAGTCGTGTGAATAAAGAGGATTAAATGATGACCAATAAAAACTTGATTAAAAATCGATTCGCTACAAAAGTTGTCTTTGTGATTCTAATTGTGAGTTTGATCCCTACTCTATTTAATAATGTTTTCTTTTATGTATCCTCATCAAACATTATAAAAGAAAATGTAAGAGAAACTTCATTGCAAATTGCCCGACAAGCAGCTGATTCTCTGTCTTATGTTTTGACAACAGGTAGTGATGTGTCAGATTTCATCTATAGCAACGAGAGGCTCCAGACAATTGTTAAACAGGATCTAGATGCAGAACTTCCGGTTAATGAGCGCCAGAAAAATAATGAAGCTATGGGTTCATTATTAAACGAAAGTATATATTCAAGCTCTATAGTAGGCATGATTTATGTTCTAAAGGAAGAAGGAACAAGTTGGGGGAGTGGTAATTTTTCATCGTTTAAATACTCTCAATATAATTTGCAGGAACTAGATTGGTTAAATGAAACAATTGAACTAGATGGTGATTTATTTTGGCAGGGACTTCAATATGATCAGTTTAGTGGTGCAGGTGACCATACCGAATTGGTTTTACCGATTAGTCGGGTATTGAAGGACTTTAATAATTTAGAGAATATAGCTTACATTCAAGTTTTTCTTGATGGGAATGCAGTACTTGAAAAAATTAATCAGATTACTTTAGGAAAAACAGGACGTTTTTTTGTTGTTGACCAACAAGGAAAAATCATGATTGATACAGATTTCGAGAAGGTCAACCAATTAATTTCAAATCAAGAGTTGTATCATCACACTATAAATAGAAATGAAATAGAGTTTGAGTTTGAAAAAGATGGACTTAAATATTATGGAGTAAAACAACCTATTTCAAACGGATGGACAATAGTAGGAATCGTCCCAATTCAAGAAATTACCGGACAATTACTAACGATTCAAACCATTGTAATCCTATCATCTATCGGTTTTGGCATCTTAGCAATTATGATTGGTATCTTTTTCGCTAACCATGTGACTAATCCAATCAAAGTGCTTACAAGACAGATGAAACTTGTAGGAGAAGGGAACTTCAATGTTAGAACTAGTGTACAGGCATCCGATGAAGTTGGAGTAATGAGCAGGGAGTTTAATCGGATGCTTGAAAAGGTTGAGTTTTTAATTGACCAAGTGAAAATAGAACAAGTTCAAAAAAAAGAAGCAGAATTACGTGCGGTAAAACACCGGATAAATCCACACTTTTTATTTAATACACTAAGTACAATTCGTTGGTTAGTTAAATTCAAACAGGTTGACCGGGCAAATACAGCTTTGTCTGCACTAACTAGGTTACTTGAAGCGAATATGGGCAAAAAAGGAACGTTTGTTACACTACAAGAAGAATTAAACATTATAGAAAAGTTTATTGAGATCATGCAAATTCGTTATGAACAAACCTTTCATTTGCAATTAGATATTGACCTTGAAGTGAATGACTTTCAAATTCCTCAAATGCTTCTTCAGCCTATTGTTGAAAACGCTATTTTTCATGGAATTGTACCAACTGATAGAGAAGGTATAATTAAAATATCTGGACGGAAGATGGACGATGGAGTAGAAATAGTTATTCATGATAATGGTAGAGGAATGGAAAAGGAAAGATTAAGCCAGGTTCAACAAGCGGCATTCACACCTAATACGTCTGTTGGAATAGGTTTGCTTCATGTATTTGAGTCAGTCAACCTTTATTTTGAAAGTGATTCTACTGTAAAAGTCGAAAGTAGCACTAGTGGAACAATCGTTGAGCTTATCGTGAAACCGAAAAAACTGAGGTGAGGATCATGTATAACATCATAATCGTTGATGATGAGCCAGTCATCCGTTCTGGTTTAAAGGCTTCTGTAGAATGGGATAAAGAGGGATTATCTCTTCTAGGGGATTTTTCTAATGGGGAAGAGGCCTTTAGTATAATGAAGGAAAATCATGTGGACATTTTAATTACCGATATTAAAATGCCGATAATGGATGGCCTGACTCTCATGAAAAAAGCATTGAATCTCTACCCGAAATTAATAGTCATCTTAATTAGTAGTTATAATGAGTTTGCATATGTCAAAGAGGGTATAAAATACGGAGCAATTGATTACGTTTTAAAGCCTACATTAGAACAAGAAGAATTTTTACAATTAATTCAAAAATGCGTAAAAAGATTAGATGAAGAACAAAGTATTA
>NZ_KZ454943.1:1179762-1223757 GCF_002797395.1 Bacillus solitudinis | reverse complement strand
TCCTCAAATGCTTCTTCAGCCTATTGTTGAAAACGCTATTTTTCATGGAATTGTACCAACTGATAGAGAAGGTATAATTAAAATATCTGGACGGAAGATGGACGATGGAGTAGAAATAGTTATTCATGATAATGGTAGAGGAATGGAAAAGGAAAGATTAAGCCAGGTTCAACAAGCGGCATTCACACCTAATACGTCTGTTGGAATAGGTTTGCTTCATGTATTTGAGTCAGTCAACCTTTATTTTGAAAGTGATTCTACTGTAAAAGTCGAAAGTAGCACTAGTGGAACAATCGTTGAGCTTATCGTGAAACCGAAAAAACTGAGGTGAGGATCATGTATAACATCATAATCGTTGATGATGAGCCAGTCATCCGTTCTGGTTTAAAGGCTTCTGTAGAATGGGATAAAGAGGGATTATCTCTTCTAGGGGATTTTTCTAATGGGGAAGAGGCCTTTAGTATAATGAAGGAAAATCATGTGGACATTTTAATTACCGATATTAAAATGCCGATAATGGATGGCCTGACTCTCATGAAAAAAGCATTGAATCTCTACCCGAAATTAATAGTCATCTTAATTAGTAGTTATAATGAGTTTGCATATGTCAAAGAGGGTATAAAATACGGAGCAATTGATTACGTTTTAAAGCCTACATTAGAACAAGAAGAATTTTTACAATTAATTCAAAAATGCGTAAAAAGATTAGATGAAGAACAAAGTATTAAAAAAAAATTAACTCTTGTTGATCAGACTACGACCTTACGTGAACGGAAAATGGTAGAGCAAAAATTAAAACGTGTACTTTTAAATGATAATGATACTACTCATTATGAGGAAGTAAAAAAATTGATGTCTGGCTCTATTCTTGTTATATATATGAAGATGAACGATGTAGCAAACATTGAAGAGCAGTACGGGGGTTTATTTAAAAGCTTCATTCTCGAAGAAATTCAAGAGCACTTTTATACTAAATATGAGGAAGGTGTCTGCCTTACTATATGGAATGCAGATCTAGTCTTTTTCATGAATGTAGATCATGCCCCAGCAAAAACAATACATCAATTGAATGATGAAATGGTTAAGAAGTCTGGTTTGAGTTTTTCATTTGGTTATGATGTTATTACAGACTTATCTGAAGCGGATAAAGGTTTTAAACAAAGTGCCCTAGCTTGTGAAAGACGTTTTTTTCATCCTAAAGACATTGTTTTTTCCTATAAGGAGTCGAAAGAAAAGTCATTCAATCGATTTGATGCAAAACTGATGAAACAGTTTCTTTTGCCAACCGATGAGAAGAAGGTAGCTACGTGTATAGAAGAGAGATACGAGCAATGGAAGCAAGAAGAAATTCAGCCATCAGAAATTAAACAAGAAGCATGTGATCTATTAACAAACCTGTTTGGAAGTAAGCTCACCCTCTCCTTACTGCTTGATAAATGTGAAGATATCAAAAAAACAGAGTCATTAAATGAAATGTACTCTGCTCTTATTAAACAAATTGCAGAATGTATTCTCCTTATAACAAAGCTCCCTGTAAAGACTACTAAAGATAATGAGTTAATGGAAAGTGCGTTAAGCTATATTCATCATCATTATACAAGTGAGTTAACGCTCCAAATGGTTGCCGATCATATTCATATTAGTCGGAATTACTTTAGTATTTTGTTTAAACAATTTAGGGATCAAAAATTTATTGATTACGTTATCGAACTTCGGATTAAAAAGGCAACTGAATTGTTAATGAATACTTCGTTAAAAGTATACGAAGTTGCAGCAAGATCTGGTTTTAAAGATGTCAAGTACTTTAGTAAACTATTTAAAAGGATAACCGGCTATTCACCAGTTGACTTTCGGACTGAGCATCAAGAGTAGGAGGTGGCGATTATGAATATAATACGAAATGTTTTAAAGATTCTATGGTTGATCACTACAGTCATTATGACAACAGGTTGTGGAAACCAAACCATAATCGGAAACAGCCGTCCTGCATTAGATGCACAATCCTCAACAGAAGAGCTTGTTATTTGGCATACTTACAGTGAACAAGAAACACATGTGTTTGAAAATATCCTTATTCCATTATTTGAAGAGGAATTTCCAATGATTGATGTAGTGTCTGTTAGGAAACCCTATAATAATGAATTAAAGCAAGCCATTATTTCAAGAGCATCTTCTAATAAGCCCCCTGATATTATTCGAATGGACATTGTTTGGCTACCTACTTTTGCTCAACTGGGACTATTATATCCTGTGAGTGAGTTTGACGATTTTGATGAATTAAAGGAACAGTATTATGAAGAACCGTTACAATCCAACTATTATGACGGGAAACATTACGGTGTTCCTTTAAATACCAACACAAAAGTTTCAATTTATAACAAGGTGCTACTTGAAATGTCTGGGAGGGAAAGCCCACCTGAGACGATGAATGAGCTAATTGAAATGGTTGAAAGGAATCAGTTTGTCATTGGAATAGAAAATTTATCTACATGGGATTCACTACACTATTTTTATGGGCTTGGTGGCATGCTAACCGATCCAACTTATAAAAAAGCAACAGGATATTTGGACAGCATAAAAAGCATTACTGCTGTTAAGAAGCTTTTAACTCTTTATCAAACTGGGAATTTAGTAACAGCTGGTGGAAGATGGCAAGGTGTTTTAGAAGGGCGTTATTTTGTCATTGATGAAGGACCATGGTTTTACAGTGTTCATTCGCAAGAAAAGATTGATATTATTAATGAGTTAACGATTGCAGCACCATTCCCAATTAGTGATGGTAAAAGGGCCGTTTTAGGCGGAGAAAACTTAGTTATTTCAAAAGCGACAAAACATAAGGAAGCAGCATGGACATTTGTGAAATGGATGACAAACATAGAACCACAAACGTATTTAGCACAAACGGGTCTAATTCCATCGAATAAACATGTTGAATTAGCCGGTTTTTATGATCAATTCCCATATTATCAAGTGTATTTAAACAGTCTTGATGATGTACTTTTACGACCTACTGTCGCACAGTGGTGGAATATTGAAGAAATCTATGGTAAGTACTTTGAACTCATCTTTTCTGAAAGAATCAGTGTAGAAGATGGTTTATCTGAAGCGGCAAAAAAAATTGATGAAATTCTTGCAAAAGGGGAAAAAAGATAAATATGGAGAAGAATTGGTGGAAAGAAAGCGTTGTGTATCAAATATATCCTAGAAGTTTTATGGATAGTAATGGTGACGGTATTGGTGATATCAAAGGAATCACGTCAAAATTGGATTACTTAAAAGAACTGGGTATAGATGTCATATGGTTATCTCCTGTGTACAAATCACCAAATGATGATAACGGTTATGATATTAGTGACTATCAAACTATTATGGATGAGTTCGGTACTCTCGAGGATATGGACGAACTATTAGAAGAAATGCATGCTCGTGGGATGAAACTCATGATGGACTTGGTTGTTAATCATTCATCAGATGAACATGAATGGTTTGTAGAGTCTCGTAAATCAAAGGATAACCCGTATCGAGATTATTATATTTGGCGTCCTGGTAAGGCTGGAGAAGAACCGAACAATTGGACATCTTTCTTTAGTGGATCAGCATGGCAATATGATGATGCGACGGAGGAGTATTTCCTGCACCTTTTCAGTAAAAAACAGCCAGATTTGAACTGGGAAAATCCAACATTAAGAAGAGAAATTTATGACATGATGAAGTGGTGGCTAGATAAGGGAATCGATGGTTTCCGTATGGACGTTATTAACCTTATTTCAAAAGCAGAAGGATTACCAAGTGCTCCAGGTGGGAAAAAGTACGACTGGGGTGGAGAATTCTTTATGAACGGTCCACGTGCCCATGAATATTTGCAAGAGATGAACCGTGAAGTGCTTTCAAAGTATGACATGATTACAGTGGGGGAGTGCCCAGGTGCTTCCATTGAAGATGCTGCAAAGTATGCAAATCAAGAAGGTACAGAATTAAATATGATCTTCACGTTTGAACATATGGATTTAGATTCAGGTCCTGGCGGAAAATGGGACGTGAAATCATGGGATTTAACGGATTTGAAGGAAGTTATGACAAGATGGCAAAAAGGATTAGAAGGGAAAGGCTGGAACAGTCTTTACTTAAATAATCACGATCAGCCAAGGATGGTTTCGCGATTAGGGGATGACAAAGAGTATCGAGTGGAGTCTGCGAAAATGCTTGCAACATTCCTACATATGATGCAAGGGACACCCTATATTTACCAAGGTGAAGAGATTGGGATGACGAATGTTCGCTTTGAATCAATCGAAGATTATAACGACATTGAGATTCAAAACATGTACCGTGAAAAAGTGATAGAAGGTAGCGAGGATCACCAAAAAGTGATGGAAGCGATTTATGTGAAAGGGCGCGACAACGCACGAACACCCATACAATGGGATGATAGTGAAAACGCCGGCTTTTCTACTGGTGCTCCTTGGTTGAAAGTAAATCCAAACTATCGAGAAATCAATGCCAAAAGTGCATTAGAATATAGAGATTCTATTTTCTACTACTATCAAGAACTAATTAAACTAAGAAAAAAACATGACATCATTGTGTACGGCACCTATGATCTTATTTTAGAAGAAGATGAGAAAATTTATGCATATACACGTACGTTAGGTAACGAGAAACTCCTTATTATGTGTAACTTTACAGGAGAAAATACAAACTTTGAACTACCATCACATATTCAGTTTGAATCTACTCAATTGCTTATCAATAATTACCATGTTCAAAACAGTGTTGATCTTTCATCAATTATATTAAGACCTTATGAGTCTCGCGTATATCTTATAAACTAATGAGAAAAAAGCAGTTTAGTCTGCTTTTTTTTTTGTTTAGTTTGCAAAGCATACATCTATTAAACTCTTTTTCGAAGTAGGGTGTCTTATTTCTCTTTTAGGATATTGAAAAAAAGCACCTATATAAATAGATACTAAGTTTAAGACAAATTTATCTTAATAAAATGCACCTTCGTGATAATGTAAGCGGTTTACCGGAAGCGCTTACAGATAGATAATAAGCTTGTAATAGAAAGAATTTGATGTGATTTAAATGGGAGGGGTGAACGTGAAAACCGTCTAGAAGCTGTTGAAATACACGAAAGTTGGGCATTTCCTTAAGAAATGACTAAACGTTTCTTGTGAGAGTTATGTAATATATGAAAAATACTAAACACACGGAGGACATGATGAAAAGTAAAAACGTATTATTCCTAACTGCTTTGATGGTCTTATTACTTCTATTATCTGCTTGTACGGGAGAAAGTAGTACGAAAGAAACAATAAATGAGGAAGATACGGGTGAGATTACTGATTTTTCCAATTATATTGGTATAGACGAGGATGGTAGTGGCATACCAGATTGGCAGGAAAAAGAAATTGAATTAGTGTATGCAAGTAAATTCTATGGTGAAAATGATGAAACAAATCCGATATTTCTAAACATTCAAAAGTTCATGGAAATATACCCGAATATTACAGTCGTTCGTGATCGTCAGTTTGCAGCGGATGAAGAAGATCTTGTTCAAATGGAAATGCTAACTGCAAGAGCAAATGAACGGAATTTGCCTGATATTTTCTATTCCGCGATTGCAGCCGAAGCGTACGACAGAGAGTTAACGTTAGACTTAACTCCATATATAGAATCTGATTCGGAAGCTGATTGGATTTCTGAAAATGCTAAAAGTTTTATGAAAACCTATGATGGTGAAGAAATTTACGGGATTCCTTGGATGTCTGTCGCGCAATTTCCAGCAATAAACACAAAATTGCTTCGGGAAAATAACATTGCGATTCCATCTTATGACTGGACTTATCAGGACTACGAAGATTTAAGAAGTGAAGTGGCAAAGCTTACACCAGATAATCCTATCTTCCCAGGAATCATTGAATTTCAAGATCATGGCGCCCATTATTTTGATAGTATTCCAAATGGATGGTTAGGATACAATATTGAAACGCAAAAATGGGATTTTACTAACAGTAAAAAATATGGTGAATGGTTCGAACAAATGTCAAGGGAAGGAATAGAAGGATTACATTTCTATGATCTGACTGAGGAACAAAGAGCTCAGAAAGTAGGAAATTTAGGATGGGCATGGGGTGACGGTTTAGAAGCGATTAGCAATGTATGGATGTATGCGCTTAGTGGTGATGTTCAGGAAATAATAGTAAACCGTGAAATGGAGTTTGATATTTATCCAATGCCGGAGGCTCCTGAAGGCGGTACAACTAGCTTACGTGCTTACTATGATACCTTAAGTTTGTCGAGTGAACTAGAAGACGACCCAGTTAAAGCCGAAGCCGCGTTCCACTTGTTGAAGTGGCTTACGTACGGTGAGGAAGGATTGAAATCAAAATGGTCACTGATTGAAGAATATACAGGTCTACCTGAAGATGCCCCATTAAGAGCGGAAGTCGACTTGATGAATTTCGTTCAAGGTTGGCCGATTACAACGAATCCTGAAATATTACAGCAACACCCGCTTGTAAAGGGATTTCCTGAAGATAGCGAATTGGCGGTATATAACTTTGATGCTTTCAAAAATACGGAATTCCAACAGCAACTAGCTAATCCAATTCCATATCCAAGACAGATGCCGGCTGTTACAAACGTGTTTGGAAACTTAGATATTTGGGAGTTGCGAAACCAAATTAGAGATGAAGGTGTAAGGTACAGCGATATTGCTGCGGAGTGGGATACCATGATGAACGAGTATCTTGAAGAATACTTAAGACAATACACCAGATAATTAAACGGAATATTAATTGATCCATTTTAACAAATGATTTTAATTTAGGAAGGTCTAGGCTTTTCATTCACGATAAAGGAGTTTTCATCCAAAAAGTCAAATTAGTTTGCTTTAGCCAAACTTATGGCTGGAGGAAGACTCCTTTCCTATTATAGTAAGAAACTATCGATTTCTTTAGTAAAATTTGATTGTGTTAGGTTGGGATCAAATGACGATAAAAAAGAAAATCATATACTCAATTTCAGGTCTTTTAATGATTGCTTTTACTATTATTCTACTTATCGGTAAAGAAAATATGAATAATAGTTACGAAGAGCAATTATCAAAAGTCGATTATGAACGCAGTATGTCGGCGATTGAAACTTACATTAGTGCTTTTCAAACCGACAGCAATTATTATAGTGTCATGAAACAATGGGACAACGATCAGCAAGTCGTTCCTGATCAACGCTTTGACATTGATTATCTCAAAATTAGTGGTGGAGAAAGATATGAAAGCTCGAAAAGTAAAGGTTATGGAAGTGAAGTCATCTATCTTGAACCAGGAGATCAAATATCCTTTGATGTTGAAGCAACAGAGGAAGGACTGTATGAGTTTTGGCATGACTATTTAATTTTACAGGAAAGCCATTTAACACCTGAATTTGCTATTAAAATTAATGATGAAATTCAGTTCAATGAAATGAATAGGATCAGTCTTTCTATGGATTGGAAACCGATCGTTCTTGAAGGCGATCTTAAGTATGATAGATACGGTGATGAATTGAATCCTAGATCCGAGATGATTTCAGAATGGAAAAGGGACGGATTGATGGATCCTAGTCATTTTTTTACAGAACCTTTGAAATTCAAGCTCCGTAAAGGGATGAATTCAGTCACGATTTTATTGAATGAAGGTTATATTTTACTTGGAGATATCACGATCAAAAATACGGTTATTTCCACTCCAACCTATGAGGAATACCGCGCATTAACAAAGGGGCAAGAAGATGCATCGGAGAGAACTATTAAGATCGAAGCAGAAAATATGGCAACGAAAAGTAGGCAAAGCATTAGACCCCAGTATGTTAGAGATCCACAGGTTACGCCGTATGAGTACAAAACTAGAGTCCTTAATGTATTAGATGGTTACTCTTTTGGAGATAGCGGTGACAGTGTAGACTATCATTTTACTGTTGAAGAGAGCGGATATTATCATCTTACATTGAAATATTCTCAAGATACGAATAATGGGATGCCAACGTATAGAAAGATTGAAATAAATGATGAAGTGCCTTTTCAAGAGTTGGAATTATATATGTTTGACTATTCAAGTAACTGGAAGAATGAAACGCTAAAGGATACAAACGGCAATTATTATGAAATCTATCTAGACAAAGGTGAACATACGCTTACTTTGTCTAATAATAATTCGAATGTTAGGGATGTTTATCATGAACTGCTTATGACGCTGGAGGGAATTGATTCCATTTCTAGAGAGATGATGCGTTTAACCGGCGGTTTAGTAGATAGAAAGCGAGAGTGGAGAATTGAAAAGTATATTCCTGATATATCGGACTATTTATTTGGAATCGCAGGAAGAATCGAAGAACAGAAGCTTGCTCTCATAGAACAGACACAAAAGAATGATTTACCGGTGATCACAGAACTTGAGATTGCTCATAAATTGATCATGGAATTTGCAGAGAATCCTGATGATTTGCCACATTATATGACGAAATTCAATGAAGGTCCCTCTTCAGCGTACGGACGTATTCAAGCGATTTTGCCGATGCTTCTTTATAATCCGATGCATTTGGATACGTTTTATTTTCATAATCATATGGACTTACCTCGACCCAATGCGGGCGTTGTCACTAGTCTGAAAGAAGGTGCCAAGGCATTTGGCTATTCCTTTTTTAATCCAAAGTACAATGAGGCTGCAGTAGTTGATGATGATACCATTGAAGTTTGGGTTAACCAATCAAGATTGCATGTAGAAATTATGCAGCGAATGATTGACGAAGAATTCACACCCCAAACAGGAATAAATGTGAATCTATCTCTATTACCTGATGAAAACAAGGTAATCCTCTCGAATGCAGCAGATAGTACACCTGATGCCGCGTTAGGTATTAGTCATGGAAGGCCTTTTGAGCTAGCATTACGGGGGATCATTGAAGATTTAAGAACGTACGATGGTTTTTTTGAATTAGCAGAACAGTTTAATCCGAACTCCTTTATTCCGTTTATTTATGATGAAGGTGTATATGCGATTCCGGAAACGCAAGATGTAAAGCTGCTATTTTATCGTAAGGATATTATGGAGTTTTTGGGTGAAGAACCTCCGCAAACATGGGAGGAAGTTGTTAGTCTTATTCCAATGCTCCAAAGATATGACATGAATTTCTTTGTCCCTCTCGGAGCAGATAGTGCATACAAGGGATTTGATACAACAACTCCGTTTATTTATCAATTTGGAGGAGAACTGTATGACGAAACTGGAAGTACTAGCATCATCAATCAAGGGGGGGCATACGAAGCGTTCGACTTTATGACGAGCCTATTTACCGTCTATAATATGCCAGTTACAACATCCGAGTTTTACCAAAATTTCAGGAATGGTAAATCGCCAGTGGGTATAGGGGATGCGAATACGTATATTCAATTGAAGTATGCTGCACCTGAGTTGGCCGGACAATGGGGAACCTTACCGATCCCTGGGGTAAAAGACGATAAGGGAGTTATTGAACGCTGGGATCCAACGTACGGAAGCACAGGCATCATTTTTAGTGAGAGCGATAAAAAAGATGCATCCTGGGATTTTATAAAGTGGTGGACAAGTGCTAACACTCAAAGTGCGTTTTCATACGATATTCAATCGACATTAGGAAATCAGTTCCTCTATTTAACGGCTAATATTGATGGTTTTAGAAAGAGCGCGTGGCCTGCGGATTCCAGACTCGACATTTTAGACCAATGGGATTGGATCCAAACTACGGGCAAAGTTCCTGGCGATTATATGGTGGAACGTGAAATCAGTAATGCTTGGAATAAAGTGGTGTTCGAAAGAGAAAATCCAAGAGTCGCCATTGAACATGCAGTCAAAACGATCGATAGTGAATTGGAACGAAAGCTGAGTGAGTTTGGGTATATCGAGAATGGCCAATTAATTAGACCTTACATGGTTCCAACCATAGAAAATGTAGAGAATTGGGTGAGGATAGATGGAAAAGAACACTAATATAAATCAGCAGTCCGTAAATCGGCCGCCCCTAAATAGCTCTACTGAGCCAAAGAGCAGACAAATAAAGAAGCTGTTATATAAGGTCAAAAGTTCCCCTTATCTATTTATAATGCCTTACGCTACATTATTTACACTGCTCATTATCATGCCAGTGCTAGTCGCGGTAGTCTTATCTTTTACTTATTTTAATACCGTGGAATTTCCTGAATTTGTAGGATTCCAAAACTATATTGATTTATTTACAGGAGATACCGTTTTCTTGCAGCACGCAGTGTCGAGTACGTTATTATATGCGGTCATTGTTGGACCAATCGGATATATGATGGCTTTCTTTCTTGCCTGGATGCTTTCACAGGTTCCTCATAATGTCCGAACAATCTATACGGTTATTATTTATTCTCCCTCTGTAACAGGTCCTATCATGATGGCGATTGTATGGAGAGTTTTATTTAGTGGGGATCAGGTCGGCTATTTAAACTATTGGCTATTAGAATGGAACATTATTAAAGAGCCGGTGCAGTTTTTACAGTCACCTGAATTCTTAGTGCCGGTTATGATTTTTGTTGGACTTTGGGGAAGTATGGGTGTCGGTTTTCTCGCGATGTTAGCTGGTTTAATGAATATTGACAAAAGCTTGTACGAAGCTGCATACCTTGATGGGATTAGAAACAGGTGGCAAGAAATATTTTTCATTACGATCCCTTCGATGAAGCCACAGATGTTATTTGGTGCCGTAATGGCTATTATCGGCACATTTAATGCTTCTGGGATAGCCGCAACGCTTAGCGGAGGCACACCGCCTCCGCAATATGCCGGCTGGCTAATAGTTGACCACGCTAACGACTTTGGATTTATTCGGTACGAAATGGGTTACGCATCGGCAATTACCGTCGTACTATTGTTAATTGTTCTCATGTTCAATAAAATTAGCTACAAATTATTCGGAGAAAGCAAATAGTTCAATTACAAAACATAAAGAGTGGTGAGAGCTTTTGGCGAATTCAATTAAAATTAATCCGAGGAAGTTTCATAGAGATCAGTTGAAGTTTCATATTGCTTTGACGTTTCTTTCTATTTTTATGGCGCTTCCTATTATATTTATTTTTAACCATGCCTTTAAACCGTTTACAGAGTTATTTGCATATCCACCTAGGTTCTTTGTTCAATCGCCAACCTTGGAAAATTTCCGGTTGCTGATTAATTTTTCCGCTGAGTCGGGGATGCCCCTGTCAAGGTATGTATTTAATAGTTTGTACGTGACGATTCTAGTTATCTTGCTTACTTTGTTTATAAGCTCTTTGGCTTCATTCGCATTGTCCAAATTAGAGTTCAAAGGAAAAGAAACTTTTAATAAAGTTAATACGTTGGCATTAATATTTGTACCTTTAGCTGTTGCGATTCCGAGATTCTTTATTATTGTAAATTTAGGGATTTTCAATACGTATTGGGCGCATATTATACCGCTACTAGCAATGCCCATCGGGATATTTTTGCTCAAGCAATTTATTGATCAGATTCCAAACGAACTTCTTGAGGCTGCAAAAATCGATGGAGCAGGAAACATGAGAATTTACTGGAGTATCATCCTGCCTTTGGTCACGCCAGCACTGGTTACGGTAGCCATCTTAACCTTTCAGATCAGTTGGGGGAATGTTGAAAGCTCAGCTATCTTTATGGACAAAGAATCTATCAGGACGCTTCCGTTTTATATGGAAACATTAGTATCACAATCTGGCAATATAGTTGCTGGTGCCGGATTATCGGCGGTGGGCGGATTAATCATGTTTGTTCCTAATTTAATCTTATTTATTATTTTACAAAATAAAGTCATGAATTCCATGGCTCATACGGGGATTAAGTAATATGAGTATGTATTGGAAGATTATATTGTTACTAGGAATTATACTGATTGGCATTCATCCTAATTCGTATGCGTTTGCCGAAGCACCTTATTACACATATACGAGTGACGGTCAAGGAACCATTATTAAAACCCAGACGGGCTATACACCGGCCAATCAAATAAGCGTCATTAACGGTGAAAGATTAGGAATGCCAGAGCACGTATTTGTTGATAAAGAGGATTATATTTATATAACTGATAGTTCGCACAATAAAGTATATATATTGGATCGGCATTATCGCTACTATAATGAGTTGACGAGCGACAAGTTTAGTACTGTTCAAAGTTCATTTGTAACGGACGACTATATTTATGTTGTAGATAGCTCACAAAAAAAGATATTTATCTTTGACAAATCGACCCATGAATTTGTTAGAGAAATTGGTCAGCCTGATACACCCATTTTTAATGAAGGCTATGGTTTTAGTCCTACACATATTGCTGTTGATGTTAGAGGTAATATTTACGTCAGAAGCAGCGGATCTGTAAATGGTTTGATTATGCTAAACAGAGAGGGTGAATTTATTACATTTTTCGGTGCGAATCCGCTGAATGTGCCATTGTTAGACCAAGTTAGGTCATTCTTTTTAACAGAAGCACAACAAAGAAAACTCGAGAGGGTCTTTCCGGATGTGCCGAGTAATATCACAATTGATGAAAGGGGATTTATTTATACAGTTACATCATCCATTGAAACCAATCCGGTTAAAAAGTTTAACGTCTCGGGAACAAATTATTTCCCTGATGATTTAGTTGCAAACCATAATATGGAAAGTGTTTGGCTTGGAAAGCATAACAATGTGTACTCTATCACATCGGATGGATGGATATACGAGTATGATTCTGAAGGGGATTTACTGTTCTTGTTTGGGGGAAGCGATGTTAACTCAAGTCGGTACGGGCTTTTGAATCGACCAGTAAGCATTGCTTCTAATTCAGCTGATGATCTTATTGTCATTGACCAGGGAACTAGTAGAATCCAAACATATAGGTCAACACAATTCGCCGATGCAGTGCATAATGCAATGGGAGCCTATCAAGAAGGTGATTATACGAGGAGTAAAGAGTTATGGGAATACACGATGACGTATAACTCGATTTTTGATAATGCCCATATCGGTTTGGGTGACGCATTCCTTCGCGAAGGGGATCCTCATAAAGCATACGAAGAATTTTATGATGCTAAACACACCAAGGGGATTTCGGAAGCTTTTTGGGAAATTCGCCGATCATGGTTAGAAAATAACTTAAAAAACGTGTTCTTGATTATTGTATTTTTAGTGATTTTGGGTTCAACCCATAAGTTCTTGAACCGTAAGTATGACTATGGTCCAAGAGTATTAAAACGAATCAGTGTGCTAAGAAGAATAAAAATACTTGATGATCTGCTTTATATGTTTTCATTTATGAAGCAACCATTAAACGGTATTTATGAAATACAAGATCAAAACAGAGTAGCTAGACGGTCATCTAGTATAATTTATAGTTTAATCGCTGTTATTTTTATCATGCATCATATGTATACGAATGTACTATTTGTTCCGAAAAATCAGTATATCGTTTATGAATTATCCATTCTAATGTTTCTATTCGTTTTGTGGCTCGTATCTAATTATTTAATTTGTTCGATTAATGACGGCGAGGGTAGCTTTAAACATGTATATAATGGAACGGCGTATGCTTTGAGTCCAATTCTGATCATCATGCCCCTATTAATCTTATTTAGTAACGGGTTAACGTTAGAACAGTCCGTTTTCTATCATCTTCCGATTCAAGGCATGTTTATATGGGTCGTATTTTTACTGTTTTTCATGATTAAAGATATCCATAATTATGATGTCGGTGAAACAATCGGAGTGATTTCTAAAAGTATGTTTACCATGCTAATTATCGGGTTGTTTTTATTTGTTTTATATTCATTAGGCAATCAAATGATTGATTTCTTATATGATGTGGTTACGGAGGTGGATAAACGATGGTAAAAAAAGTAATGAAGTATGGTGTTGTACTTCTGATAGTAAGCATAATTGGAGTTACCTACTTTCAGTTCAATTCGCAAGGTGTTCCATACGCGATTGTTGTAGCTGAGGACAACTATGAAAATGTAATTGTTAATGATCAGACGGTTACATGCGACAATCAATTTGTTGAAGCGAACATTCCGGAACGATTTAAAAAAGTGACGGAAAATGAACAATTAGAGCTTTATCTAGAGGAAGAATCCGTTTCTATTGCTGTTAAAGATAAATGCAACGGTTATACGTGGTTCTCTTATGATGTTCATAGAGATATGGAGGCAGAAGGTTACAGTCAAGAAATGATCAGGTATGTTAGATCAGGAATTTCCTTAATGACCTATGATAAATTCACACCAGGCAGGAGAACCGTACTGGATAGTAATGTAGAAAAATCATATCAAATGACGGAAGATGGTTTTACGGTTTCAGTTGATTTTACGGATCAAAAAATAAAGTTTGATGCGGTTGTCACACTACAAGGAGGAGATTTACTTTTTCATGTTCCCGAAGAAAGTGTAGAAGAGTATAACCTTGATCTATGGAAGCCGGGAAATAATAATGTATCGATGAATGAAATGATTATATACCCGTTTTTTGGAAGCGCAAGCCACAAAGAAGACGGATATATCGTTATCCCTGATGGATCTGGAGCGATCGTAAGTCTAGATGAAACGCCAAAATATGCAACAGGTTATTCGGCTCCTGTTTATGAAAAGGACATGGGATATGAAAACACTACTTCCCCAAGCCGAAGAGGAATATCGGCAAAGCCATCAGAGAGTGTGTCACTTCCAATATTTGGGGTGATCCATGAAGTCGATAAAACGGGTGTGTTAGTTATCTCAGAAAGTGGAAGTAGCTATGCAACTTACAATTATAGATCAAAAGATACAAATACGTTATACTATCAATCGTATTTTACTTATAACTATCGTACCGCCTATTCTCAGTTTCAAAGTCGGGTCAATGAAGAACAACACGTTCTAGGCTTCCAGGAGAAACCCAATCAGTTTGATCTTGTTCAACGATATGTCTTCTTGAACGAGAATCAAGCAAACTATGTTGGGGTAGCTAAAAAATATCGAGATCTCCTTGAAAAGAAAGACGGTCTATCTAAGAATTCGGATCCTACTCATAATAAGATTCCTTTGAAAATTGATTTTATCAATAGTGAACTCACTATGGGGACGTTAGGTAAGGAGGACGTACCTGTGACAACCTATGATCAAGCACATGAGCTGAGTAAGACATTGTTGGATAAGGGATATGAGAATTTAAACGTTACGTTTAAAACATTTCTACCAAATGAGCTTACTTATAAGTTTGATGTTTTGGGGAGTCTAGGAGGACAGGAAGATTTAGAAGAAGTGATACAATTTTTCTCATCAAATAATATTAAATTTAACTACTATATGGATTATGCTCGGTCCTATTTTGAGAAAACGAGATATTCTGCGAGCAAAATGAACAGACAAGATTTAAGTGTGTACAATCGCCAGAATAATCTACTAAACTATTTGAATAATCCGAAGTTTTACAGCGTTTTGGCTGAAAAGGATTTGGAGAATTTGCAAAAAAATAAAATAGACTCATTGGCATTTGGTGGACTCTCGGGTAGCTTGTTTACTCATTACGACAATGGAACCATTGGGAGCAGTACTGATGGAATGGAGTATACAAAAAATTTAATGGAATATTTACATGATAACGAAATTCGAACAAGTATGTATTCGCCTGATGCTTATCTTTACCCATATCTTGATGATTATTTTGATACATCTATTCATTCGTCAGGGTTAATGTTCATTGATGATACCATTCCATTGGTTTCGCTAGTCTTAAGTGGTTATAAAGATATGTATTCACCTTATATGAATTTCTCGTCCAATGATACCGAGGCAAAATTGAGGTTAATTGAGTTCGGGGTTTATCCGTCATTTGTCCTTACAGGAGAATCGACTTACAAATTAAAAGGAACGGCTTCTAATGACATCTATGTTTCAGAGTATAGTTTTTTGGAGGAGCGAATCGATGCATACTATAACTTTGTCAATGAAGGGCTAGGTAAAGTCATAGACAGTGAGATGATTAACCATACTATAGTCGATCAAGGGATTGTCATAGTCGAATATAGAAACGGGAAGAAAATAGTTATTAATTATAATGATTCAAATTATTTATATGGTGATGAGGAAATTAAATCAAAAGGGTTTGTGATATTATGACGCTGATTATGAAGCAGAAAAAAGCTTTAACGGGTATGTTTTTTATCAGCCCGTGGATTATTGGTTTTTTGGTTTTGGTTGTGTATCCGTTGTACAGGACCATATTCATGAGCTTCAATAATGTTTCCTATGGGAGTAGATCAGGATGGAGATATAACTGGGTCGGTCTCGAAAACTATCAGAGAATTTTGTTTGAGGACGTCGATTTTGTGATTGCAGCTCAAAACTTTTTTATAAGTTCTCTGCTGTACGTACCGGTTGTTATTGCACTATCTGTCATCATTGCAGTGCTACTTAATCAAAAGATAAAGGGAAAAGCGTTTTTCAGATTACTATTTTTCTTGCCGGTCATTATTATGAGTGGTGAGTTGATGGAAAATATAAGTAGTTACGGTGGAATGGCGATCAGTGCAAACCGGGTGCTTTTAGATGTAATCTATACGATTATTCCATCCCGAAACGTTGTTTTGTGGATTGTTTCCCTTTTTGAACTGATTGTTCAGCTCTTGTGGTACAGTGCGATTCCAATTCTTATTTTCCTAGCTGCGCTTCAGAAAGTCGGCAAGGACATGTACGAGGCTGCGTCAATCGATGGAGCATCGGTATGGACATCTTTCTGGAAAATTACATTACCTACCATTTATCCTTTAATAAGCGTATGTGTCATCTTTGTAGTTGTTTTCTTAGCAAATTTTGAACTTAACCCGATCATTGGCATTATTATGGAGTCCACATATGACGGTTCAAGACGTGAGGGGTATGCTTCTGCGATCTCCATTCTATATACGATCGTTCAAATAGGACTGATCTCTATATTGTACTATGCGACTCGAAGTAGAAAGACAAGTGTGAGGTGATGGTAAATGTATAGTAACTTAGCAGAAACATATAATCGTTTCACGTACCAAGTTAAGAAAAACAGACAAAAAGTAAAGAAAATGTTCTTCGGTTCGCAAATGAGTGACGGACTCTTATACAAATTATCAACCTACACGATTTTGTTGATTTTTGGTTTTGTTTTTCTTTATCCTTTAATCTACATGTTTTCGGTAAGTTTGATGTCCAATTTAGATTTGGCTGATAGCACCATCGAATGGCTACCAACCAGCCTCTATACCTTTAACTATGAGTTGACATGGAGTGCGTTAAATATGCCGAACGCTTTTGTGACGACGGCACTTTTAGCTGGTGCATCTACAATATGCGTTATTATGTCCTCTGCATTAATAGGATATGGTCTAGCCCGATTTGATTTCAGAGGAAAGAATATGGTGTTTATGCTGTTGCTGTTTACGTACATCGTACCGAAAACATTATTTTTTATTCCGCGATATCAAATTTTTACGGACTTAAATTTGAAAGGGAATATCGGAGCTTTGGTAGTTCCTGCGTTAACGGGGCAGGGAGAACAAGCGGCACTATTTATCCTTATCTTCTATCAATTCTTTAAGATGATTCCTAAAGCGATGGAGGAGGCTGCATTTCTAGATGGAGCGAATGCACTAAGGACATTTTGGACAATAGCACTACCAATGGTTCGACCGGCCTTTATCATCGTTGGTGTTTACGCATTTTCGTTATATTGGAATGAAACGTTTTTAACATCCTTTTATTTAGAAGGGAAAATTCAGACGGTTCCTATGCTGTTAGGGAACCTGCAACAAACGTATGAAGGAGTGGCTCATGCAAGTGGTGCCGGCGATCCTGGTGTAAATCCAAACCTAAGTTTTACAGAAGCGATAGCCTTTGCAGGAACCATTATTTCAATTCTTCCACTAGCACTTATGTATCTTATTGTACAAAGATGGTTTGTGGAAAGTATTGATAAATCAGGTATTACAGGTGAATAACATGTTAAAAGTTTAATTCGGAACGGCTTGATTGTCTGAGAAAAATCTACTAATGATAGTAAGACTGTTGGTGAATACTGACAGTCTTTTTGGTAGATGGGGCAGGATCCTTAGTCCAAGTGAGCCAGTGCTGAAAAACGAGCAAAAAATACAATATTATAAAGCTGATTCGGCGGCTTTTTTCTATATAAGGGGGGGTAGAGAGAAGCTGTATTATCAATGTTTGAAAAATAGTAACTAGAGTACTACATAAAAGATACTTAATAGACTCATACTTGTAAGAGATAATATATACCTCTTTAAAAAAGAAGGCACTTACTTTAAATGGTAGGGTTTACATGATATCAAGGGTTCACGGATGTGTTCATCAGTCTGCTGTTAAACATGAAAAGTGGCTAGGGGATATTGCTACAGATCAAGCAGCATATCATCCAGGTGAAGCCGTTACGTTTCATCTTTCTTTATATGAAGAAATGGAAGAAAGAAGTTTAGTCGTACGATATCAACATTTAAATGGCCTTGTTCATGAAGAGGAGATACATGTAAGTGATGAGCGAGACTTTACTTGGGAATGGACACAGAGTGATAAAGACTTTAAAGGATACATGATTGAGGTATATTTGAAAAATGAAGAAGCGGATGTAATCGATCATTTGAATATCGCAGTGGATGTTTCTTCTGACTGGAGCAAATTTCCTATATATGGATATTTAGCGGATTTCCATAAAGCGGAATATGAAGAACAGCATGCTGTGATTGAAAGGTTAAATCGATTCCATGTTAATGGATTTCAATTTTATGATTGGCAAGATAGACATGATAATCCACTGAAACTAGAAAACGAAGAAGTCGCCTCAACGTGGATTGATATTGCCAATACAGAAGTTTGAGAGAGTGGGAGATTTTTAAGGATCCCGATCAAAATGAACAAGGTGAACATCCACTTCCAGAAGAATGGGGTGACATCTATTTATTTGACCCTTCAAACTTAGGTTGGCAAGAATTTATTTTTGAAAAAGAACAAAAAGGTTTTTGAGCATCTGGCATTGATGGATGGGATGTGGATCAGCTTGGTGATCGAGGACCTATTTGGAATGCGAATGGAGAAGAGATCGAACCTTGGGAAACATATCCTTTTTTTATCGAAAATGCAAAACATGCATTAGGAGTGGATTTCGTGTTTAATGCTGTGTCACAGTATGGACAATCTGAAATTGCTCAGTCCTGTATTATATTCCGTGATGATGTTGTAGAAGTAAAGAAAGAAGTCCATTGCTCATTTTATTCTTCAGTACTCTCTAAATTCTTATTTGGAAAATATTCATTGGCTAAAATATTTTCTCCAAGCTCGATATGTGAGTTGATAAGTGATCTTCCCATTACGTTAAGAGCAGAACAAGAGGTGAAAAAAGTTTGGATGGCTTCACCAGACATTTTAACGACTCTTCTGTAGTGCTAGAGTTTAAGCAAAAAGATGACCAAGTCACGATTACACTCCCATCATTAAAGTATTGGGATATGGTTGTTATTGAATATTAACCGTACTCCCTATAAATGGTTATTCATATTCTAGTATTCGAAAAGGGCTGTATTTTTCCTTTTTGAGCCTCCTTTTCTATTGTTTTATTACATTCTCGGTCTACTCCTAATTATTAGCCATGTGTAAAAGAACAAGAGGAGATCTTCCATCTACTATATAAAAAAATGATACATTTTTCGGAGCTTTAATTGCGTCGAGAGAATCTAATAAACATTCGAAAAAGGCATTCATACACTTTTTAGTGTGTTATATTCTTCAATTGGTGTCAAAAATTAAGCGCTTTCAAAATTAGTGATTTATTCGTCTTATGCTCACTTTATAATAGAAATTGAGTGTAAAAAACAATAGGTTTTAAAGGAGGATAAAACATGATTAAAAGTGATGTTGTTACTGTTGGGTTAATTGGTCTTGGTGGGATGGCGAATGCGCATCGTAGGATGATCTCTGAATTAGAACAACTACAAATGGAGGCTCTCTGCGATGTTAATGAGAAGCTTTTGAATGAAGTTGGAAATGAAGAAGGTATTAGTGAAGAGAAACGCTTTAATGATATGGAAGCTTTGATTGCAGATCCTGATGTTGATGTAGTTATTTCAATCGTGCCCAATCATTTGCACGCAAAGGTGTTAGAGTTATGTATTCACTATCAAAAACCAATTATGGCAGAGAAACCTTTCACCTTAAATTTTGAGGAAGCAGAGGATTTAGCTGTCTTGTATGAAAAACAACCGATACCATGTATGGTTGGATTTTCTTATCGTTATGTTCCTTCCTTTCGCTATGCAAAAAAGCTGTTAGAAGAAAATAAAATTGGTGAAATTCGTCATATTGCTGTTCGTTATCTCCAATCATTCGGAGCACCTCTATTTGAAGTACCTTATGCTTGGCGTTTTAGTAAAGCAGTTACAGGGACGGGGGCACTAGGAGATCTAGGTGCTCATATGATTGATAGTGCAAGATTTTTAGTTGGAGAATTTCAATCTGTATCAGCACTTATGGAAACATTTGTTCATGAAAGAAAAGATCCAATCAGCGGAGAGTTAAAAAAAGTTGATGTGGATGACTACGCTAGTTTTCAAGCTGTGCTTGAAAATAATATCATTGGTAATTTTCTTACTACAAGAAATGCAGTTGGATCGGGGAACCAGCACGAAGTAACGATATACGGTGATTATGGTACCATCCACGTTAATTGTGAACGTCCTGATGAGATTGACCTTTGTCTCAAGGATGAAGCGGAGGACAGGGCTATTTTTAAAACAAAGAAAGTACCTGAAAGTTATAAGAAACAACAATTGCAAGATTTTGCTGATTTAGTAACAAACAATCAGCAAGAGGGAACACCGACTTTCTATGATGGCTACCAAAATCAAAAAGTGCTTGAGCGAATCGTTCAGTCTTCCGAAAGTGGCCAATCTGTATATATTGATTAAAATCAATTTCTTAGGAGGATTTTTATGAAGGGAAGGAAACTGAACATAGGGTAGTAGGGGTAGGTTCATTTGCAGATGTCTGGTATCTTCCTATTTTGAAAGTCATCCAAGCGTTGAAATAAAATCTATTTGTAGCCCGAGTGGAACGAGTGCAAATAAATACGACGTTCTTTCAAACTTTCAATCGAATAAAGGTATAGATGGTTCGTTTTATACAAGCTGGATTTCCACTCAGGGAAATAGACGTCAAACCATCGAGTTGTCATTTTTCGGAAGTGAAGGGGCGATCCAACTTCTTTCGAGTGAATTAGGAGTGCTATTAAGATATTCCCATGAAAAAGGACTATGGCAAGAAATTCATTTAGGAAATGTAATGAAATGGGATGACTTGGCTGAACCGAGTGAAGAACGATTTAGGGCGTGGCGTTTAACCAATCGAAACGTAATATGGAAATGGGTTGATTTAATCCTTTCAGAAGCAGTAAACGTCACGAACAACCGGGGATTCCTACTTTTCATGATGGATACTCTATTCAAAAAGTCATTGTTGCAGTCATTCAATCAGCTGAGCTAGGAAAAGAAGTATCTGTTGAAGGGTGAAGTTTCTACTATACAAAGCAATTAAAAATGGAGGAAGTTAATATGATCAAGGTAACTGTATGGAATGAAAATCGTCATGAAAAAATAAATCCTAAGGTACAAGAGGTGTATCCTGAAGGGATTCACAATGCTCTTGCCAATTTTTTAGAGGAAGACTTTTCGGTGAGAACGGTCACTCTTGATGATCCTGAGCACGGATTAACAGATGACGTATTAAATGATACGGATGTCCTGATTTGGTGGGGGCATCAGGCCCATGATGATGTAGAAGATCGTATTGTGGAAAAGGTGAAAGAACGAGTGTTAGACGGGATGGGGTTCATTCCTTTGCATTCCGCTCACAACTCCAAAATTTTTAAAGTTCTTATGGGAACAAGAACGGGGCAATTGAAATGGCGTGAGGCTGATGACACAGAGCGTCTATGGGTTATCGAAGCAGGTCATCCAATTGTTGAGGGAATCCCAGAAGTCATTGAACTTGAAAAAGAAGAAATGTATGGTGAACGTTTTGATATTCCTCAACCGGAAGAATTAATCTTTATTAGTTGGTTTTCAGGAGGGGAAGTATTCCGAAGTGGTTGTACGTATAAACGTGGGAAAGGTAAGATTTTTTACTTTCGACCAGGTCATGAAACATACCCAACCTACTACAATAAAGACATTCAGAAGGTTATCTCTAACGCTGTTAAATGGGTAGCGCCAAACGTAAATAGTCCAACTTTAAAATTAGGAAATGTCCAACCATTAGAGTAGGCCATACTCGTGTTTTAGACTTTGTTCAGGCGAGGACGCTTATACAAAATGCATTTTTTTAAGCCTGATCCTGCTATAAACGGTTTTCTAGATAGCAGGCGCCAGGCGCAACGTGCGGAGCCAGTGTTACTTTTCGGTGCCCTAGGTTTTCCAAAGCTTGGTGTGATTGGCGTGGCGATCTCTACAGCTGTCAGTCAGTTAGTTGGATTGAGCAATCTATTTCGGAGTATATTGGTCACGTTATTCGCTGTTTTCTTTCTTAGCTTGTTTCGTGTACCGCTGGTTGAACTGTTCATCAAATCTCCTGAGATTATCCTAATTGCCTCTACTTTGCTTTTTGTTAGGCTTTTTGTTAGAACCAGCAAGAAACTATCACTTCAAGCCGTAGTTGATGCACGATATGCCATGGTCTCATCAGTCTTAATCATGTGGCTATTCAGCGTGCCTCTTACTTACTTTTTGTGTATTCATTTGGGGTATGGCTTATACGGGATTTTTGCTGCCTTCATTATTGATGAATGGGCGAGGGGATTGGCCTTTTAATTCGGTGGAGAAGCTAGAAGTGGAAGGGAAAAGTACTAGTTCAACAAAAAAAGGAGAAAGCTTCGATTTTAATAGGTTCTGAATCTAGTGGACATGTGTGTAGGAAAAGTTAAAGGATGTAATTTTAATGATGGATTTGGGGTGAGTTGATGATACATATTGTGAATGGTGATGTTGGGAGAAATAAAATCCAGGAACTAAATGGTGACATCATTGTGTGATCTACAGTTTAACCAATATTTCTCTCGTTTTTAAGTTCGCGTTAAATGCTTAACGTTCCACTAAGTTCTGAATGGTTCGAACGGACATAGGCTTTACTTTCCCTTGATAGTTCGTTACAAATACATAGAAATCATTGTCGGTCGCTTTATATCGGCTGTTTCTTATAGATAAATAGGCTTTTAAATCTTCAAGAGCTTCAGGCAAAATTTCAACCGTATCATTTTTTCCACCTTTACGAACCACGTCAATCTGTCTTTCATTAAAATCAATGGAATCCATTGTAAGACTTACTAACTCACTGACCCGTAAACCAGTTCCTAAAAACACGGATAATATCGCAATGTCACGCTCTTTATTCTTTTTAAAACATTCTTTTGCTTTCTTTTCAATCTTATTTTCGTATTCATGACGTACAGAATTCAAAAAACTACTAATCGATTCATCGTGTAATATTTTTGAACTAATCATTTTTGATCGTCTACTAGCAGTATCAGCATTTTTGGATATTTTAATTTTGGACATAACATTTCTATAAAAGTAACACTCACCATCTTCATTTTCCGTTTCTTTAGTAAGGTAGCTGAAGAGGGAAGTAAGGGCAGAGATATTTCGATTTACAGCTGCTTTAGACCGTTTTGAGAATATACCCTTCCGTACTTGAATATCTTCTTCACGTAAATAATCAATGTAACTCTCAATTTCATCTTTTTTTAAATGCTCCAAGACAGTGTAAGGGATGTCTTGAATCTTTTCATACGGAGCAATGCCTTCTCGGAGCAAGAATGCGAAGAACCGTTTATATTCATGAATATATCCTAAAAGGGTGGAGGGGGAACGTTCAGCACGTTTCTGAGCTTGGATATATTCTAGGACATAATCAGGAAATTCTTTGAGATGCTGATTTAATCGTTTTTCATGATTTTGATGTTCTAGTGAAGCCATCGAGTAAATCACCCTTGTCTAATTTTTTCTTATTTTGCACTAAATGTAATTTTAATGTAGAAAAATTATTAAGATAGGTTTTTTTTCCAACAGGAAGAATATCAGCGGATCTTATTTGCTATGGAAAGTCTAACGCTCCACATAATAAAGCTGGCCCTGAAAAATTATCAACGAAATTTATTACAGTAATCCAAAAAATTATGACATAAAACAAAAAATGAATCGCTTTTTAATTAAAGATATAATGTTTATCATTGGAATGAAAGCGCTTTATTTTTGTGGGGGGGTGAACATTTTTAGGTGTCTACCAAAATTCTGATTGCATGAATATGAGAAATCAGTAGGTAAAAAAGAGCGTTTTCGTATTGTGATAAATTTATAAAACAAAATAGGAGGAATTGTTATGAAACAAAAGATTATATGTCTATTGTTTTTGTTAATTTTTTTATTTTCAGTGAATCTACCCCAATCAAACTTTGCCCACGCTAATAATGTGGGTAATGTAGAGGTTTGGTACAGTTCGTACAATGATATTAATAATATTTATCGACTAGATAAGCAAAATAATTTAACCATAACGGAGGTTGACTCAGACATAACCAAACCAACAATTGTGGTGGACCCATCCATAGAGTATCAAAGTTGGCTTGGGTTTGGATCTTCACTTGAACATACTTCCATCTCCCAAATTATGAAATTAAATGACAATGACAGAGAAGAACTTTTACAGAAATTATTTAATCCGAACAATGGTAATAATTACAACTTGATGCGATTAGCAATCGGTTGTTCTGATTTTTGTGGGTACGCTGGATACACAGCTAAAGGACAGGAGTTTGATACACCATATTGGACGTATGCTGATAATAATGGACAACCCGATCCTAATTTAACAACATTCTCCATTCAAAAAGATATAGATTTGGGAGTTATAGATACTCTTCGAAGGTCTCTTGAAATAAATCCAAACCTAAAGTTTTTCGCTTCCTTATGGTCGCCGCCAGCCTGGATGAAGACTAATAATGAATTGGGTAATGGAGGAAGTGTTAAACCAGAGTATTATGAAGTCTTGGCCGATTATTACGTAAAATACATTCAGTCTTATGAAGCAGAGGGTATACCTATTTATGCAATTACTTTACAAAATGAGCCAACAGTTTCAATGCCTTATCCAACAACGAAGTTTACATGGGAAGAACAGGTAACATTTGCTATTCTCCTCAGGGAAACATTCGAGACTAATGGACTTAAAACGAAGATATGGGGTTTAGATGACAATGAATATAATACGTTTCCATTTGCTCATAATGTTCTTCGAAACGCTGAGGCAAATCAAGCAATAGATGGAGTTGCTTTTCATAATTACACTGAATTTAGTATGACCCCAGCAACTACACTAAAGGCACAGCATCCTGATAAAACAATGCATATTACAGAATTTACTGCTGGTGGTGATAAGTTAATTCACTTTTTGAGAAACAATATTTCTAGCTATAACGGATGGTTAACTTACTATAATCTAGTTCCAGGTCCAGGTCCTGGATGGTTTCAAGATTATGGTGCGGTTGACGACCCTGACCACATGGCACGGGGGCAAGTAACAGATAGTGAACAGAATCCGGAAACATATCAATTAAACGCAAGGTACTATACTTTCGGACAATTCTCACGTTTTATTCAGCCAGGTGCCATAAGAATAGAAAGCACAGATAAAGTAGATACTACTATTTCTAATGTTGCATTTAAAAATCTAGACGGAACACAGGTACTAGTTGTGACAAATCGTACACCTAGTCGATACAATAGCGAGGATGCAGATACACCTGATAAAACTATAAAAATTGTAACTCCAGATGGTCAGTTTACGGATACCATTCCAGGTAATACAGTTGCTACTTATAAATGGACTCCATCAACTGGGGAATTACTCTCGTCTGATGGTTGGTCAGCAACTGCATCTCATACGGAAAAAGCTTATACTGCAAGTCAGGCGTTTGATGAGAATACTAGTACTCATTGGACAAATGGAATAAATCAAGAAAATGGCCAAACCTATACGCTAAACTTAGGAGCAGTTCAAACTTTTAATCAAATTAGTCTTAATATGGGGAAGCTATCAGGTGATTACCCTACTGAATATGATGTTTCTGTTTCAGAGAATGGGAGTGATTGGAACGTTATTGTACCTTCTGGGGTGGGAACACCGGGAATGACAAATATAACGTTTAATGAGCAGAGTGCCCAATATATTAAATTTTCTTTAAATAACGAAGCTGATAAGTGGTGGTCTATATCTCAATTAGCCGTTTATAATAATCAAAAAGGATTATTATCTAGAAAAGATTGGACGGCAACAGCCTCTGGGACAGCGGAAGCAAATTTTGCTATAGACGGATTAACTGAGACCCGTTGGACAACAGAGTCCTCACAGACAAGTGGTCAGTGGTACCAAATTGATATGGGTTCAAGTCAAACATTTAATAAAATCGAGCTAGATGCTGGTTCATACGAAGAAGATTATCCACGAGAGTACAGTGTGTATATTTCCAATGATGGTTTGAATTGGGGAGAGCCTATAGCCGTTGGAAACGGTGGTAATCAAGTAGAAAGTATAGGATTTTCTAGTAAAAACGCAAGATATATTAAAGTTACTCAAACTGGTTCAGCAAACAATTGGTGGTCGATAAGTGAATTGAGAGTGTATCAAGAAAATCCTAATTTTCTTGATAGAAAAGATTGGACGGCAACTGCGTCTACTGGAGAAGGTACGTCATTAAATGCTTTAGATGGTGATATGGAAACAAGGTGGTCTACAAATCAGGCTCAAGCTAATGGCCAGTGGTTCCAAGTAGATATGAATAAACTCAATTTAATTCAAGGAATTGAGTTAACTGCAGGTACCTTTACAGGAGACTCACCAAGAGAATATAAAGTAGAAGTGTCTTATGACATGTCGAATTGGGTACAAGTTGCTTCCGGTAAAAGTCTCGAGCAAGAAACCTATGTCCCGTTTATTAACGAGGTAGCTGCACGATATATTCGTATAACTCAGGTAGGAAATGCTTCGGAAAACTATTGGTCTATTGTTAACTTCAATGTTATAGGGGGAAATCCACCATTTAGTTATCCTGGGATTAGTCATGAAGGGTGGTCTGCGACTGCCTCACATACTGAAACTGGAAGTGAACCGAACAACGCCATTGATGGGAATTTAAATACGAGATGGGCTTCAGGTATGTCCCAAACCGCAGGGGGATCCCAGTGGTTTCAGTTAGACCTCGGTGCAACACAAAGAATTAGTAGGATTGATATTAATGTAGGTACAAATTATATGCAACCATATCAAACTATGGATCATTTACGTGGCTATAATGTTTACGTACATGATGGAAATGACTGGGTTATGGTAGCTAGTGGAGAAGGAACATTTCCTGTGACAACTATTAGCTTTCCAGAGGTTGATACGCAATACATTAACATCCAACCTACTGTTAATACAGCGGAATGGTTTGGTATAAATCAACTAAATGTGTTTCATTAAACAATATTTGAATAGTATAGACTAAACTTAGCTTCGCATTAATTAGTAGGTAGGAATCTCCTACCTGCTACTTTCTGATCTGTACGTTTCTAGCGTTGGCCATACTTTTATTTTTATTTTGTAGACAGAGACTTCAAATATGCTGGCTAAATCAAAAAAAGTGTTAGTAAATATTTAATAGGTATGTAAGGGGAGTGAAAAAATTACTATGGTATAATATAGAAAATATGTCTGGCTAAGGATGGTGATTTATTATGCTAAGGGCTGTTGTATTTGATGATGAATATATAGTATTAAAGGGATTTAAACAAATGATTAATTGGAAAAAATATATGATAGACATCGTTGCTACGGCTGAAGATGGCCATACAGCTCTTTCAATTGTAAGAGAAGTTCTTCCTGACATCGTATTTACGGATATTAGAATGCCCGGGATCGATGGGTTGCAACTAATTGAAAGTATCTTGGCGATAGCCCCTGAAACGATTTGCATTGTATTTAGTGGTTTTCAAGACTATGAATATTTACGTAAGGCTATAAAACTTGGCGTGACCGATTACATTGAGAAACCTATCACTATCCCGAAAATTGAGGAATCCATGCAAAAAATTATAGAAAAGAAAAATCATCAAAATCACATAACTTCATTAAGATTAAAATGGAAAGACAGCGAACGTGATTTGTTAGAAAAAGCTACGTTAGATTTGCTACTTCAACATACTAAAGCAAATGAAAAATGGTGTAATTTATTCGGAGATGATGCTGACCGCATCAAAGCAATTACAGTACTTGCATGTTCTAAATTCCACAATACTATGTTATACGAAAATCTTCCATTTTATCGGATTATTTCAATTAGAAACGGTGAGCAATATCTTTATGTTGTTTTTCATTTAGACGAAGAAATAGATATCTTACAAGAACAATTGGTTGAATTATCGGATATAACAGAGGGGGTTATAGGAATTGGTCGTACATATGAAAATATAAACGAATTATCCGAAAGTTATAGAGAGGCTATAAAGGCACTTAAGCATGCCTTATTTATTGAAGAAAAAGGGTTATTCTTCTTCACCGATTTGGGAGAAGCTCCAACTCAGCCTAGAGACTTATCTGACAGGGAAGAAAATGTAATTAATTTTATGCGTAAAGGTAATTTAGATGCAGTTTTAACGGAACTTTCAAGATATATTCAGTGGTTAAGGAAAGAAAAGATTGATCCAGATGTAACTGAACGAGAGATATTAAAGCTAATTTATTTTGCGATGGAAGTAGTAAGGGATACTGCTGGGGAGAAGTCCTTATTGTGGGAGAAGAAATATGTTCCTCATGTGATGATAAGTGAACAAAGAAACTGGACAGATTTAGAACAGTGGTTACAAACTCAATTTAAAATGATGATGGAAATAACAATTGAGAGACGTCAGGAAAATAAGCATAGTTCTATTCCGAAAGCGCTAACATATATAGAGAGTTACTATAATCAAAATATAACACTGAAGGATGTCTCAGACCATATAGGTATGAACTTTACTTATTTTAGTTTGTTATTTAAAGAAGAGATGAAGATGTCGTATATAAAATATTTGACTAAGTATCGAATGGAGAAAGCTAAATCACTATTAAAAGGAGGGGAAAATGTTACAGAAGTTTGTAAAAAGGTAGGATACTATACAACTAGGCACTTTTCGCAAGTTTTTAAAAAATATTATGGTATGACTCCTGGAGACTATAAAAAGATTCACCAAAGAGATTGAATCCCTGTAGGCAAAAGTACTTACTTTAATTAAACTGGAGAAGGTATGAAACATAAATTAATAAAAATTTTAGCATTCTTTAATCCACGTAAAATTAGAAGTCGATTTTTTTTAGCAATATTATTACTATCGCTACCACCTACGTTTCTACTTGGATATATCTCGTACAATATTGCAGCTGAAACGTTAGTAGATAACAGTATAAAAGTTAACAATGACCATTTAAAAACCTCTAGTGATGTAGCTGATTTATTACTGGAGGATATGAGTAATATGCATCGATTAATCTTATCAAATTCAGAGTTAAGGCAAGATTTGATTGAAAGTGGTTCGAGGGACAACCAACCACATAAGTTTATTGGAGTACAAACATTGAGTAGATTGCAAAATTTGGTTTTTACAAATCTTATTGAAACAAAATACATTGATTCTATTTGTTTATTTGATAAAAAGTTTCGGTATGTCTGTTTTGGAAGTCCAACCTATCCTATTGTAAGTTGGAGTGAAGAAAATTACGAGAAAATTGTGGGAACAACTTGGTATAGGAAGATAAATGAGGCACACGGAAAGGAAGTGTTTTTTAGTTATAATGTCTTAAATGGAATGAATACTACAAATAGTTTTTCAAGTGCAAAATTATTAAGAGATCCCACCAGGGTACATGAGGAACCGATTGGTTTTTTAGTTATAAATATTAATCAGTCTATTTTTGAAAATATATTCAATCATAATCATCAGAAAAGTGTGTTTATGGTTGTTGATCCATCTAATGACCGACTAAATACAGTTTATGCTAGTGATTTAATGGTAACCCAAGAAACCAATTCCAGAGAAGATAATCTTACCTCAACTATTATTAAATTGGAGAACGATGGATATTTAGTTAGTCAGCATAAAAACCCAACAACTGGATGGACATTCTTTCATGTTATAGAATATGATGAGTTATTTAAAAACTCAGCTCGAATAAGAGATGTTACAACTTATATTGCATCATTAATAGGGATTGTTGCATTAGTTTTATCGTTTATTATTTCGGATTCTATTACAAGACCGTTGCGAAAATTAAAAAAAATGATGATGAAATGGTCAAGAGGCGCTCAAAACTTTAGTGAAGAATTTAAGGATGATGAGGTTGGTGAAATAGGGAATACATTTAAAGAGATTGCAACTGAGAACAAGATACTAAGTGATCGACTATTTCAAGCTCAATTAAAAGAAAGAGAAGCTGAATTAAAAGTATTGCAAGCACAGATTAAACCTCATTTTTTGTACAACACCTTAGACTCTATTTATTGGATGGCAATTCTTGAGGGTCACCAAGACATTGCAAAAATTGCAGTCGCATTGTCCGAAAGTTTTAAATTAAGTTTAAATAACGGGACAGAAACCATTCTCTTATCGAAAGAACTTGAACATATTAAGTATTACATGGATATTCAGAATATCCGTTTCAATAATCGCTTTGAATATATTGAAAATGTGGACCCAGGTTTATTGAAAAGAAAAATACTAAAACTTTTGCTACAGCCTATTGTAGAAAATGCAATCTATCACGGCTTAGAGCCAAAAGTAGGTAAAGGAACAATCCGTCTCACCGGAAGGATTAAACAAAATATAGTCGTTTTAACGGTAGAAGATGATGGTGTAGGATTCTCGAATGTATCTGATTTTGAAAAAGGATATGGCCTTGGAAATGTTCGTGATCGACTTAAATTGTATTATGGCCCCTCTAGCTCATTGACTATTTCAAGTAATCCTGAAAAAGGAACCCTTGTAACTATAAGTTTCTCAAATCAAGAAATTCGAGACTGATGAGTATATTCTAGAGGTTCTAATAATGAGAACTAATTTAAAATAGAGCTCTTCCAATTAACAATAACATAAGTATATCAGTGTTATTGCCTGAAATAGGGGGGGAGTTCTATATTCTTGTGTCCGAGTTAAATATTCTGAATAGTTTGAAATCAACACTGCAAAAAACGCTTTATTATTAACATATGAGGCTTTAAGAAAGCTAATGGTTTCTTTAAAAACCCACTGATGGTAGTTCAGTTACCAATAAACCAAAAAATGAGGTACCTCCCTAAAAAATGAAGCGCTTACAGTATGGTTAATATGACTATATACTTTGGTTATAACAAATCTACAATACTAATAAGGGGTTGAGGTAATGAAGCATTTTCAGAAAAGTTTATGGTCACTATTTTTATTATTATGCTCAGTTTTAATAATCTCCGCTTGTTCTTCAAGTGAAACAGAAGGTACTAATGATGACGCCTCAGTTGAACAATCAGAAGAAAAAGAGATTCGCTACTTAACGGCAAGTTTTGAAGACGAAGGTACAGCATCAATTATAAGTCAACTTGCAAAAGAGTATGCCGAACAACATGAGCATGTCACTTTTGAATTTGAAAATGTAGGCGGTGGTGAGCTACAACAACAAGTACAATTATTAGCAGCAAGTAATGATTTGCCAGCAATGTTTGCGTTCGATAGTGGGCAGCCTTTAAAAGCATTAATTGAAAGTGGGGCAGTTTTGAATATTGAAGAAACCTTTAAGGAACTTGACATTTACGATCAACTTAATCCTGCAGCTGCAAGTCTACTAACACAGCAGGTTGATGGAGACGGCTTGTACGCTGTTCCACTTGAAATGAATATTGAAGGATTCTGGTACAATAAATCAATTTTTGAAGAACATGGACTTGAAGTTCCAACTACTTGGGATGAAATGTTACAAGTTGCAGAAACTTTACATCAAGCTGGAATTCAACCTTTCTCGGTTGCAGGAATGGAAAAATGGCCTATTACAAGATTGATTAACGCATATGTCATGCGGTTATATGGTCATGATGTCATGGAACGTGTCAAAAATGGTGAAGTTAAGGTTACTGATGAGGGTTTTATTGAAGCAGCTAGAGTTATTCAGGAGATGGGCTTAAAAGGGTATTTCGGAAAGGGCGTCAACACAATTGATTATACAACTGCTACTGACATGTTTTTACAAGGAGAAGCAGCAATGTATTACATGGGAAGTTGGGAAGTTCAAGCGTTCAATAATGAAGAAAGAGCAATTATTGGGTCCGACAATATCGATTTCTTCAATATCCCACTTGTTGAAGGTGGTGTAGGAACACTTAATGACTATTCAATAAATACCGGTTTAACTACATCATTTTCTGCTGAAGCCTACGACGAGACTATGGCTGATTTTATGGAATATGTTTTTAGTAATTATGCTGACCGTGCAATGATTGAGTTAGGATTAGTTACTCCTTATACTGTTAGTCAAATGCCAGACGATATTCCTAGATTAACTCGTTTAGTTCAGGAAAATATTGATTCAGCAGAGAATGGAGCATTGTGGTTTGAAGCATACTTTACTGCTCAAGAACAAGCTGTTGCATGGGATCAAGCTCAATACCTTGTTGATGATGCTAGATTTACACCGGAGTTCTATATGGAAGAACTCCAAAAAGCAATGGATAAAGATTAAGTTAGGCTAGTATTAGGAGTATGGAAGAAAGCCTGAAAGCCTGAAGTCTAGCTCTTCAGGCTTTTGTAAAAGGAGTGAAGAACAGAGTGGAAAGACTATTACGAGATAGGAAGGCTATCTTATTATTTGTAGGTCCAGCATTATTGCTTTATACGCTAGTCCTATTTATTCCAATTGTTTGGTCAACATCATATAGTTTTTTTTCAGGTTCCCCTATTAAAGGGTTTGAGTTTGTTGGCTTAGATAATTATAAGCAATTGTTTGGAGATAAGACCTTTCTAAAAAGTTTAGAATTTAGTATTAAATATACAGTGATAGTCTCAATTGGTCAGGTGTTTATGGGACTAATGTTGGCGCTTTTGTTTGTGTTTTATTTGAAAAAGACTTCCTTTATTGTTAGAACTATGGTGTTTTTCCCAGTCGTTCTTCCTACTGTCGCTGTCGCTCAAATGTTTGGGAAAATATTTGAGATTGCACCAAGGTATGGACTAGTTAATGCTCTATTCGAATCCCTACAACTAGACTTTTTAATCCAACCTTGGTTAGGGCAGGCATCAACGGCCTTTTGGATTATTGCTGTAATGGAAATATGGAAGGCAATGGGCTTTTATGCTGTTATTCTGTTCGCTGGTCTATTAGATATTCCTGATGAAATACTAGAAGCAGCGAAACTTGATGGAGCAAAGGGATTTAACTTGTTACGGTTTGTTATAACTCCATTAATAAAACCAATAATTTTTGCCTCAATGATTTTTAGCTTAAATGGTGCTCTAAAAGTGTACGATTCAGTTGTAGCCTTAACAAATGGAGGACCAGGTAATTCAACAACACCATTAACACTATATATGTATGTAACTTCTTTTAGATTTAATGAATATGGTTATGGCAGTACTATCGCAGTTATTTTAATGCTAATAAGTTTGTTTATTACGTTATTCATATATAGCTTTAATAGAAAAGAATAGTGAAAAAGAAGGAGGGGTTAAATTGATCTCTAGCGATGAAAATGGCAAAGGTAAACTGTTAAGAAATGTCCTAATAAAATGTCTTATCGGGTTCATCGTTTTTATATCAGTAGCTCCGATAATATGGTTATTAATGAATTCAATTAAAGCACCTGATGAGTTTACACTACGTCCTGTATTTGCTTTACCAGAAAGTTTTCATTTTGATAACTATGTTAGAGCGTGGTATCAGGGTAATATGAATGTTTATTTTAAAAATAGTATTATTGCTACTTTTACTGCACTATTTTTAATCATAGTTTTAGGTATTCCAGCTGCATTTGCAATTGAAAAGATGAAATGGAAGTTAAAACACGTTGTATTAATGTCGTTCTTAGCAGGGATTATGGTTCCTATTCAAATGGTTCTCCTACCACTATTTTTAACATATCACAAACTTAACTTGTTAAATACACTTCCTGGTTTAATTATAATTTACATCGTTATCGGATTACCACTTACAATCTTTCTGTTTGCAAACTTTTTTAAATCTGTTCCAAATGAACTGTTCGAATCTGCCGTTATAGATGGAGCAAATATATATCAAGTACTATTTCGAGTGGCATTACCGTTGATAACAAACGCTATTGTTACCGTTGCGCTTGTACAGTTTTTCTTTATTTGGAATGATTTAATACTAGCTCAGACTTTTATTAGTGATAATAATCTAAGAACTATTCAAGTTGGATTATTAAGGTTTGTAGGGACTTATGGTCAGCGAGAATGGGGGCCTACGTTCGCATCCATATCAATGGCGGTTATTCCTACCCTTCTAATATATATATTCTTAAATAAATCAGTAATCAAAGGATTAACTAGTGGAGCAGTTAAAGGATGATGAACTAAACAATATGATAATAGAGGTGAATCTAAATGAGGAAAGTTAAGCTTGGTGTTATCGGTTGTGGGCATATTAGTGGGATTTACTTGAAAAATTGTTCGGAAAATTTCGATATTTTACAAGTGCATGCATGTGCAGATTTATTTTTAGAATTGGCACAAAAACGAGCGAAAGAATTTAATATTCCAAATGTATATACCGTTGAAGAACTTCTGAGCGATCCCGAAATTGAAATCGTTTTAAATCTAACAGACCCAAAGGTTCACGCTGAGATTAACTTAAAAATATTGGAAAGCGGAAAACATGTCTATTCAGAGAAACCATTGGCTCTAAATAAAAGAGATGCCGAATTAATTATCGAAACTGCACGAGAAAAAAATCTAAGAGTAGGGTGTGCACCAGATACATTTTTCGGTGCGGGGTTACAAACATGTCGAAAGATTATTGAAGACGGATGGATTGGTAAACCCTATGCCGCCAATGCACAGATTATCATGGGTCATGCCTTTGATGCAATGCATCCTAAATTTCCATCTCTTTTAAAATACGGGTGGGACCCTCTTTTTGATATGGGGCCTTACTATCTAACTGCATTAGTTCACTTATTAGGCCCAGCTAAAAAAGTTGCTGGTTCAGTGGGGTCTGTTCAAGAGGAATTTAAGGTATCCAATCCGAAGTCCGCCTTTTTTGATGAAGTGTATCCTATAGAAGCTCCACTGCATATAAGTGCGATAGTAGATTTTGAAAATGATGTTTCTGCTACTTTACAATTTTCAAAGGAAAGCTTTGGTTATACACCGAAACTCGAAATATACGGAACAGAAGGTATATTATCAGTTCCAGATCCAAATTTTTTTGGAGGAGATATTATTTTAAAGCAATCTAATGGTGAAATTAAGGAGTTTCCTTATTCGCATAGCTTTACCGAAGATGCTCGAGGTATTGGTATTGCTGATATGGCTTATGCAATAAATTCAGGAAGAAACCATAGAGCTAATGGAGAATTAGCACGTCATGTTTTAGATATCTCATTCGGAATATTGGAATCTTCGGAAAATGGACGCTTTCTTATGATAGAAGCACAATGTGAACAGCCTGAGAAAATGCCTTTAGGGTTGAAATATAATCATTTGGATAACTAATGTGAGATATGGCTATGGGTAAATTATAAATTGGGGGTGGGGAAATTTGTATCCTTTTAAAACAGCTATTAACACATCTACATTATTCCCTTTTAAATTAGGAATTGACAGACAAATAGAGGTGGCGGCCAATGCGGGGTATGATGGCATTGAGTTGTGGATGAACGATGTTGAAGCATTTTTAGAAATCGGAACTATACAACAATTAAAACAGATTATCAACTCTACAAATATTGAACTTGTTAATGCAATTGCCTTTTTTAAATGGATAGATGCTGATGTAAGTATACGAAAACAAGCCTTTGAACAAGCCAAGAATTATATGTATATACTCTCCGAACTAGGGTGTAAGGCCATTGCAGCCCCACCATTTGGGCAAATAAACAATGTAAAATATGAGGAGATTGCGGAGGCCTTCTCAGAATTAGTAAGTTTGGGAAGGAAAATGGGTGTAGAACCTTATCTAGAGTTTTGGGGAAAAGCAAAAAAAATTTCAACAGTAGGTGAAGCTTTATATCTTGCAGCGCAAAGTGGAGTTAGTGATGCAAAAATAATTCTCGATCCTTTCCATATGCATACTGGGGGAAGTCCACTAACCAGTATGAATTATATAAAGAAAGATAATATTGGTGTGTTTCACGTTAATGACTTCCCTGCAACTCCCGATAGATTGACTATCGAAGACAATAATCGACTCTTTCCTGGTCAAGGTATTTTAAAAACAGAACAAATAGCCAGTATCTTAAATGACATAGGTTATAAGGGGTATTTATCTTTGGAGCTTTTCATAGATAGCTATGGTGAAAAAAGTGCAGATGAAGTGGCTGAATTTGGCTTGAAGTGTGTAAAAGAGTCCTTTCAGGTATCATAAATACCCGTATTTTACATTCGGAGTGTAGGTCGAGAGTTAAATTATAAGTTAGGGGTGACATCAATGAAAGTGAAAGTCGGATTACAACCATTTACGATAGCTGATGAACTAGAAAATGATTTTTTAGGCAGTTTTGTTAAGGTTGCCCAGATTGGGTATCAAGGTGTCGAAGTAGGATACCCACTTAATAATGTTAGTAGTTCTCAATTAATAGAACACTTTGAATCTCTCAATTTAAACATAATAAGTTGTCATGTCATGTTAGAACATCTGACCGAGGAATTTGAACATGTCATGGAATTTATGAAAGAAATTAAAGCTAACTACCTTGTGCTTTCGTACCATGAATTTCATTCAAAAAAAGAGGTCTTAGAAACAGCTGAATTTTTTAATGAAATAGGGAGTAAGTGCAATAGTCAAAATATTCAGTTTTTATATCATCATCATGCCCATGAATTCATAAAATTTGAGGAAGAATGTGGACTTGATATTTTGATAAGGAAGACAAATCCTAGTTTGGTGCAATTTGAGTTAGACACGTATTGGATAAAAAAAGGTGGAAAAAATCCTATTGACTATATTAAGAAACTAAAGAACCGATGTCCTTTGTTACATATAAAGGATATGGAGGCAGGACCAGAAGAATTTTTTGCTGAAATTGGGGAAGGGATTCTTGGCTTTGATGAAATTATTAATGCAGCACTTAATACAGGAACAGAATGGTTTATAGTAGAACAGGATAAGTGTCGCAGAAACCCAATGGAAAGTATACGGATTAGTTATAATAACTTAAAAAAAATGGAGGTCCTTTCATGAAAGAAATTATTAATGTTGGATTAATTGGATATGGTTTTTCTGGCAGGACTTTTCATGCTCCGATTATTACGTCTGTTCCGAATATGAACTTAATGACGGTAGTAGAAAGGAATAAAAAAGATTCTAAAACTGATTATCCAAGGGTGACAGTTGTACAGGATGTTGAACAACTATATAAGGATGAGCGTATTGATGTACTGGTGGTTACGACACCAACTACTAACCATGTTGAATTTGTCAGGGATGCCTTATTAGCTGGAAAACATGTAGTTGTTGAAAAACCGTTTACCACAACAGTTGAAGAGGCTAATGAATTAATTGAATTGGCGCGTCAATCTAATAAGATGTTAACTGTCTATCACAACCGAAGATGGGATGGTGACTTTATGACAGTTGCAAAGGTTTTAGAAAATGGTTGGATTGGGCAAATAAAAGAATGTGAATTCCGCTGGGAAGGATTTGACCCGATTCCCACGAACGAAAATTGGCGTGAAAAACCAGGACAGGGGACAGGTGTTTTTTATGATTTAGGTGTTCATTTAATTGATCAAGCTTCTTATCTGTTTGGTGATCCTGAAACTATTTATGCTGATATCGGTACTCAAAGAGAAGGTGGAAGTGCGGATGACTATTTTCATGTAACTCTAGGTTACGAGAATCATCTTAAAGTACATTTAAAATCATCTAAAGTTGTTAGAGAAGCGGGACCTCGCTATTCTCTTCATGGAAAACATGGGTCATTTGTTAAATTTGGTACCGATCCACAGGAAGTTGACTTGATTACTGGAAAACGAACAATATTAGATTCTATGTGGGGAAGAGAATCAAAACAATCTTGGGGGAAGTTAACGACATCAATAAATGGTATCAGTTTTGAGGGACTGGTTGAAACAATTCCGGGTTCTTACCATTCGTTTTACCAAAATGTTTACGAGCATTTAACAGAAAAAGTTCCGTTAGCCGTAAGACCGGAGGAGGCACGTAGAAGTATAAATATTATTGAGCTAGCTTTGCAAAGTAGTAAAGAGGGTAGAAGAATCAACTATCTTGAAAAGTGGTAGTCGAGAGTTAATTTAGAAAATAAATTTAACAGGAAAGGAATGAAAGCATGAGTTATCAAAAAATAACCAAACATGTAGTCGTTCCAAATACAGATTTTCAGAGGAAGTCAGAGGAATTAGCTCCACAATTATTTTCGGAAAAAGTAATCCCTGCCAAGATAGTAAAAACGATTAAGGACAAAAACACCATTCATGGTTGGAAGGTAGTGGAGTTAGGGGCATTTACAGCACTAAGGCAAAAAGAATTTGGTAAGGGAGAATCTTTTTGTCTTGATTTTGGTCAGCATGTAGTGGGATATCTATCCTTGAATATTAAGCCAACAGGGAGTCCACCTGATGCTCCCTTACATATTCGCCTAACATTTGGAGAAATGCCCATCGAGGTGTCAGAGCCGTTTTCAAGCTATGATGGCTGGATCAGTAGTTCTTGGCTTCAGGAAATAACGTTACATGTCGATGTTTTACCTAATGTTATCCACCTTCCGAGGCGATATAGTTTTAGATATGTAAAAGTTGAAATCCTAGATACCTCAAAAAAATATAATGTGTCGTTTGATGAAATTTACTGTACAACAGTTACCTCTGCAGACGTGAAAGACTTAGAGGTTTACAACCATTCAGACGAAGATTTGAGAAAAATTGATGAAGTCAGTATTAAAACTTTACAGGATTGTATGCAGGAGGTTTTTGAGGATGGTCCTAAGCGCGATCGTCGTTTATGGCTAGGGGATTTACGTTTACAAGCTTTAGCAAATTATGAAACATTTAAGAACAATAATTTAGTCAAAAGAAATCTCTATCAATTTGCAGCTGTTCCAAATCAAATAGGAGAGGTATCAGCAAATTTATTTATTGCTCCTTCATTAATTCCGGATGACACTTTTTTGTACGATTATTCTCTTTTTTTTACGGTAACACTTTATGATTATTATATGGCATCCAATGATTTAGAAACATTAGAAGAATTATGGGATGTAGGATATCGTCAGGTTGAAATTGGACTAGAGAGAGTAGATGAAAGCGGATTAGTCGAAGACGATTCTTCTTGGTGGGCATTTATTGATTGGAATTCTGAATTAAACAAACAAACATCGGCGCAGGCTGTATTAATTTATACACTTAGACGAAGCATTGAGTTAGCTAATATTCTTGGAAAATATGAGCAAAAGGCTTATCTAATTGCGAGTTTAGTAGAAATAACGAAAGCTAGCATCACTTATTTGTGGGATGAGGAAGAGGGATTGTTTATAAGTGGTAACGATAGGCAAATTTCCTGGGCTAGTCAAGTATGGATGGTATTATCTGAAGTTTTTGACAATGAGAAGAACAGGGAAATACTCCAACGTTTAATAAAGACAAACCCAGATGTGAAAATGAACACACCATACATGCATCATCATTTAGTCGAGGCGTTATTGTTGGTAGGGGAGAAGAAAAAGGCTGTGGATTATTTAAAGCAATACTGGGGTGGCATGATTAAGGAGGGGGCTGATACCTTCTGGGAGTTATATAATCCGGCTGACAAAACTTATTCCCCGTACGGAAATAACTTAATTAATAGCTATTGTCATGCCTGGAGTTGTACACCGACCTATTTAATTCGAAAATTTGAACTCTAGATAAATAGAACTCCAATAAGGTAGTACCCAATTAGTGAGATAAAATCGTATGCTCGAATACTAAAAAAATGAAGGACTTGATTATAACATGACATATAACTCAATTCGTCCAGGACAGACTTGGTTAGATACAAATGGAATGAGAATTCAGGCACATGGGGGATCTATTATAACTGTAGGTGACACTTTTTATTGGTATGGTGAAAATAAAGAAAAGACGAAACCAGGAAGTGGAATTTGGCATTGGGGGGTTAAATGTTATGCATCAAAAGATTTATATAATTGGGAGGATAAAGGCATAATTATTCCACCAATTGAAGAAGATGAGAGCTCTCCACTGCACCCCTCTCAGTTTATGGATAGACCACATATTATATTTAATGAAAAAACGGGAAAGTTTGTATGCTGGTTGAAAGTGATGAAAAAAGAAGGTACGCAGGAATCAACAGTTTTAACAAGTGACGATATTTTAGGGCCGTACACAGTAGTACAAAGTGATATTCGTCCATTAAATATGAGCGCAGGTGATTTTGATTTGGTGGTTAGTCCTGATGGTAAAGGATACTATTATTTTGAAAGAGTGCATAGTGAAATGATATGTGCAGATTTAACAGATGATTTTTTGGATGTAACAGGATATTATTCCACTCATTTTCCGAATATTCAGCCTCCTTATGTACGTGAAGCCCCAGCTTACTTTTATAGAAAAGGACTTCACTATATGATTACTTCTGGTACAACGGGATATCATCCTAATCCTTCCGAAGTAGCTTGTTCTAGGACATTTCATGGACCATGGAGGATTTTAGGTAACCCTCATACAGATGACTCTTCTTGCACTTCTTTTAACTCTCAAGTAACATCTGTATTTAAACATCCCTTTAAAAAAGATTTATATATTGCACTGGCTGACAGATGGCTTCCAAGACTACCAGAAGTAGCGAAAGAAGACTTTTATAATGGTAATAGGTATAGAACAGCCGACAAGAGATTTAAATTAATGTTTGACCCAGAAAAAGAGTTTGTATTAGATACAGTTGACAAAGAAACGGATATTGAAAGACAAGAGTATGGTCTAAGTTTAGAGGTTGATACATCTTTAGCTGATTATGTCTGGCTTCCAATAAGATTTGATGGAGAGATGGCTTATTTAGATTGGAAAGATGAATGGAAAGTGGAAGATTATGATTAATTAGTAAAGTAAAAGGCGAATAGAAGATACGATGAGTCAAGCAATTGCTCGAGAAATTAAGAATAAGGACAGATAGATATATTATAAAAAGATACTTACCACTAGAAGGTAAGTATCTTTTTAGTTTTTGCGTTGAATGTTCTATGTTAGTAAAACCTAGTGATAAATATAATCTCAAAGTATATATCTTATTATCTTAAAGCATTGAATGTGCTTACTCGCGACTAAGTAGTGGAACATGGCCATTAAGAGGTGATGGATTCATTCTTCAACTTTTTGACCTAGTTATTGTCAGAGGTTTCTTTATCTTTGGACTAGTCGCCACAGTTATATCTTCTCAAGTAGTAGCTTAATTGCTTCAATTTTATATGGTTTAGTACTAGTTGTTTATGTTCTTTGCTGGACAACCAAATAAACATAGTAGTGTAAATAATCAAGGAGCTTGTAATAGATTAAAGCCGCTTTAAGAGTTGAAAAGTTAGTGCAGAAGTGAATTTTTTCAGCACCATGACTAATTAAATTAACTTCTAGAATTATTTGTAGTAACAGCCTAAAACAGTACAGCCAAAAGAATTTCATTACAAAAGTTGTCTTATACTTGATGGTTTGGTTGATTATAAGTGATTGTATTCTCCAGTTATTAACTTATAATTAAAATACAAAATAAAGGTGAGTTGAGGGACAACATGAATAAATGGAAGAATTTAAGCCTAAAAACCAAAATATTTTTGACATTTTCAACTTAGTTTTATTGTGGGCTATGACAGTACAGGAAACAATATTCTCCGCCGATCTAGTTATGAAATTAAAACAGATGCTGATATTGACCAAGTTCATGCTGTTGGTAAGGCGCTGAGTTCATTAAGTGAGTCTACACTTTATGATCAACGCGTTATGGAAACTAGTGAACTGCTGAATTAACCTCAAAAAATGTAGGTGGGGACGTTATTTATAGTTTTGAAAAAGGATGGACTAAATAAAGATAACTTTATGCCCGTTAGAGTGAGAGGATAAGGATTCTTGCTATTGTACTAAGGAAAATCATAATGAATTCGTATGATATTCCTTAGTAAGTAATGATGTTTATTTTTCTTTACTATCATTGTTCTTACGAAATTCACTTATATTCTTCATTACCTGCTTATGTTCTTTACGGTCGAGGTTTGTATAAAGTGCAGTTGTCTCAATTGAATTGTGACCCAGTTGGTCACGAAGCAATACAATATTACCTCCACTATTTTTCAAATGGTCGCCAGCAAATGAGTGACGCAACTTATGAGGGCTTAACGCGCGTTGTCCATTATTAAATGCCTTAGAATATCGTTCCACTAGATTCTGAATAGTTCTTACGGATATCGGTTTAGCTTTCCCTTGATAATTGGTCACGAAAACATAGTAATCTGAATCCGTAGCTTTATAACGGCTATTTCTAATCGCTAAATATGTTTTTAAGTCTCCAAGCGCTTCAGGCAATATTTCTATGGTATCGTTTTTTCCACCTTTACGAACCACATCTATCTGTTTTTCGTTAAAATCAATGGAATCTAGGGTAAGACTTGCTAACTCACTAACTCGTAAACCTGTTCCTAAAAACACCGATAAGATGGCAATGTCTCGCTCTTTATTTTTAAGGAACCGATCTTTTGCCTTTTTTTCTATTTTATTCACGTGTTGGTTACGAACATAATCCAAAAAATCCGTTATAGAATCATCATGCAGGATTTTAGAACTTATCATCTTAGAGCGTCTACTTGCGGTATCTGAGCTCTTTGATATTTTTATTTTTGACATAACATTTCGATAAAAATAACACTCACCATCTTCGTTTTCCGTTTCTTTTGTAAGGTAGTTAAAGAGGGAAGTGAGGGCAGATATGTTCCGATTAACAGCTGCCTTAGAGCGTTTGGAGAAGACACCTTTCCGAACCTCGAGGTCCTCCTCACGTAAATAATCTATGTAACCCTCAATCTGGTCTTTTTTTAAATACTCTAAGACAGAGTAAGGGACGTCTTGAACTTTCTCATATGGCGCAATTCCTTCTCGTAGCAAGTAGGTAAAGAACCGTTTATATTCATGAATATATCCTAAAAGGGTGGAGGGGGAACGTTCAGCACGTTTCTGAGCTTGGATATATTCTAGGACATAATTAGGAAATTCCTTTACATGCTGATTTAATCGCTTTTCATGATTTTGATGTTCTAGTGAAGCCATCCAATTAATCACCCCTTTATAATTTTGTCTTATTTTGCATGAAATGTAATTTTAACGAACATATATTCTCATTTTAATCTAATTTTATTCATACATCAATCGTTTTTCTCAATTTCAGGATCGATTTACAAAAAAATATAAAAAAGAGTAATTTGTTAAAAAGGGATTTCTCAACAAATTACTCTTTATTTATTAAGGTTTTACAGCTTTGAGGTAAATATTTAAACTATCACGAACGCAGCCAGTGATTAATTCAATAAAAGGGCTGTAGATTTGTTTTACACTTGCCAACTCAAGCGTTTCGTAATATTTTAAACGTTGTTCATGTTCAGCTTTGACAATAGCAGGGGGGTAACCATTTTCCATTAGTATTAAATTCATTAAGAGTCTGGCCGTTCTGCC
>NZ_KZ454943.1:611324-1179752 GCF_002797395.1 Bacillus solitudinis | reverse complement strand
AGGGTATATTGTATTTCTTCGCCAATAATTTATATCCAAGATTTCCATGTAAATACTCAGTAACAAGCTTTATTTTAAATTCCTCACTATATTTGGCCATAAAAACACCCCAAAAAGTTAGTTTTCTGCTCTAACTTTTTGGGGTCGGTACCTTTCCTTCAACAAAATTACTCTTTATTTATTAAGGTTTTACAGCTTTAAGGTAAATATTTAAACTATCACGAACGCAGCCAGTGATTAATTCAATAAAAGGGCTGTAGATTTGTTTTACACTTGCCAACTCAAGCGTTTCATAATATTTTAAACGTTGTTCATGTTCAGCTTTGACAATAGCAGGGGGATAACCATTTTCCATTAGTATTAAATTCATTAAGAGTCTGGCCGTTCTGCCATTTCCATCTGAAAACGGATGAATATAAACAAATTTAAAATGAAAAAGTGCTGCCAGTTCCACAGGGTGTAAGTCACCCTTATTATCCTCATACCATGAAAGTAAATTAGACATTTCCTGAGGTACCTGAAGAAAATTCGGTGGCTCATGCACACTACCAGAGATTCTAACGTTTATATTGCGATAATTACCTGCATTTTCATTATCTATATTTTTTAATACCAAATAGTGAAGATTTTTCAGCGTTCTTTCATCGAGCTTTTTATCTTTTAAGACATGCTCTTCAATATAATCAATTGCTTCCGAATGATTAATTACTTCAAAATGTTCCTTTAAACGCTTTCCACCTATTGTAAGTCCATCTTCTAAGACAACTTTAGTTTCAATCAATGATAATGTATTACCTTCGATAGCATTGGAATTATATGTCCACTCAACACGAAGAACCTCATTTAAATTTTTAACTGCAGCAGAAGGAAGAGGTCTGAGTTGGTCGAGTTCATTTTTTAGTTCGGTAACTTCCGTAAAATCATTCATAGAAACACCTCAACACTTATTTTAAACAGCAAACTGAATATAAAATAAGTGTATAATACTTTAAAGGAAAAGACCAATTTTATACAGTAAAGCTGATAAAAGTTATAAATATATATTGTACTATTTAATTCTTCGTTAAATTAGTATTTAACGCATATATAAAACCCTGAATAAAGACTATTTAAGTGTCTACTATTCAGGGTTTAGTTCAATATTTAATGATAGATGGTTGTTTTATTTATCTTAGTCGTTTCTTTTCCTCCTCTTACCCATTTGTTCTGCTGCCTTTCTTGCTTTTTCTCGACTTGTATTTATATAGAGAAGGGAAGTCTCTGGCGATGTATGTCCTAACTGTGTCATGACAAGGGGAATATCACCTGTTTGTTCAGCCAGATTTGTAGCATACGTGTGGCGTAGTTTATGGGCTGACATACGCTTGTCAAAGGTTTTCGTGTATTTCTCCACAATCTTTTGTATAGCACGATTTGATAAAGGGGCGTATCCATTTCTACCTTTAGTAACAAACACATAAGCGTTTGGAGCGTCGTCAGCGTTGTAACGTTCTTTTCTAACGAGTAGATACTTTTGAACATCTTCCAATGATTCAGGGTTCACCGCTACGGTATCCTGTTTATTTCCTTTTCGAGTAATGTTAATTTCGAAATTAGTAGAGTCTATGTCTTCAATCTTTAAATTAGCTAATTCATTAAGACGTATACCAGATCCTAAGAACAAGGAAAGGATTGCAAAGTCTCGTTCTTTATCACGTTTGAAGTATCTTTTTTGAGCAGTAGATAATGAATGTTCATGTTGTTTTTCGACATATTCTAAAAAATCTATATCCATATTGTTAGTGAAAATTTTGCCTGATATTGCACTAGCTCGTTCATTTAATGTTTCTGAGACTTTATGTACAGGTATCTTTTGCATCACATTTCGATGGAAGTAAGGTTCGCCTGTTTCTGCTATTTCAGATTCAATAGTTAGATATTTAAATAGGCTACGAAGTGCTGATTTCATCCGGTTTACGGTTTTTTCATGTATCTTATTTTGAGACTGTGTTTTTTTTGATAAAATGTATTTTTTACGTAATACTGTTTTAAAAAAACCTTCTGCAGTCTTTAATGGGAGAGTAGCAAGTATATCAACGGGAACATCCTTAATATTTGACACATCTGTGATTCCTTCGGAAATCAGCCAATTCAGAAACACTTGATAATCTCTCGTATAACTATATAAAGTAAGCGGCGAACGGTGATCAAGTCTTGAATCTAAGTATTCAACTATATAAGGGGGCATAGTTTCCATTAACTCCAACAAACGTTTTTCATAATATTCATGTTGTTTAGAAAACATTCTCAAACACCCTTTATGTTAAATTTCATAATACTTTGCGTATAATACAATTGTTGCGAACTTATGTTCTGTCATTTTATTTTATAATAAATTAAAAGATTAATAAAGAGAATCATTCTAGTACAATCAGAAATCAACTATGTAGTCGTCAAGAAGATTTTTGTAAGATTACTAAATTAAGTTCTTGTAATCATGGACGGGAGTATTTCAAAATCCAACCATTCTTTCTTTTTATTAGAAAGGGAAGAGGGGAGAACCTCAGACTCTTCTAATATTGGCGTTAGAATAGTACTAGGAGGTAATGATATATATTTGTCTAACCATTTTTAACTGAGTTATTTTTTTGAATGTCCAAGTTAGGACCCTTATTGACCATAAATTTATTAGAGAAAATACTTTCATTCCTTTTTATCTGAATAATAAAGTGATTTACGTAGTGTCACATCACGATGCTTCAATGTTTCTCCTTTAAAACGTAACCAGATCTCATCATCAGCCATTACTCCATGTGTTTTGCGGACAATTGCCCAACGATTGTAACTATTTAAACCGAGAGCAGCAAGTAATTCATCGACGTTGACTCTTGTTTCGGGAAACACACGCCATTTCAGCCACTTTTCTAACTCATCTTTCGTAATGTACCCCTTCGGATTAGGTGAAAATTGTTTATTAAATCCTTCAATAAAATTGATGATGTAAGGTCTGTCACTCCCATTTGGTTTTAACTCTACAGTTGCAATGACATCATCAAACAGCATAACATCAAAATTCATATAGTCGATCATTTCGACACCTTCTTTAATCAAAAAATAGTTTTTGAAGCTGAACATCACGTAATTGAGAGAGTACGACGTCTCTCGCTCTGCCCACATCGTAGGGAACTTTACTTAATTTCTCAAGTAGTAACGTACGATTTATAAAGGGATCTCCTTGATATAAAGCTAACTGTTTGGTAAATGAAGAGTTAAAAGGCTTAGCTTTTAATTTTCTTTTTAAAATACTCATATGTTTTCCGAGTGGATAATCCTTTAAGTCTGATAATAAGCTTAAACCGTGATCAAAAATCGGAGCCAACTGCCAAGCTTCTGTTTTGGGATTAAACAGAAATAAAATGTTATTTGTATGGCGGTCCTCATTTAGAATGAATGCATCGAAAGCTAGCATTTGTGCAATTTCATAGGAAACATCTAATCCTGTGAAATGGTGGACCTTATCCATAATGGCGCTAAACTTATCTTGTGTGGAGTAGCCTGTTTTAGTTAAAACGTCATCGGTTGTTTCAAAGTTCGCTTCAAATAATCGTTCGAGTGTCACTTCTTGCAAAGGACCACGAAAGTCCTTGGAGTAACAGCCTTCTGTAACCGTACCATCATACTTTACAATTAAACAAGGTGTATAAGAAACGAAAGAAGCTTTCGGTAAGGTTGAACAATTTAAAATGAGATAGGCGACATATTCAGCCATATTTTCGTAACCACGGGTATTTTCTTTAATCCATTTATCGCCCACTAACCATTTTGATTGATCACCTTTACTTGATGTGCTCACAATCGTTTTAGCATCTTGGGGAATTTTAATCTTTTCCAATTCGTACACCTCCGTTCAAAACCTGATATTTGCTTCATGAAAACTGAAAGGAATTGAGTGGTAGTAGTTCACATGACTTTATAATGTTTACGGTGATTGTTTTATAATTATATTATACCAAATTTTTCATATGCATAATAGTGCGCAAAATAAGTATTATACGAACAGTTAGTTATTGTTTTCTATTACCCTCTCCTCTACTGATATCCTTTGAAGTAAAAGCGTTGAATCAAATGAAGTAATGTTGCAGCATCTATATAAAAAAGACTATCCCTAACTCATTACGGTAAAGAGTAGGAAAAGTCTATTTTAAGTATATAGATAAGCACTTTGCAACATACGTTATGTAGCCTAATAATTTGTAAATGAAAACCTAGGTAACAATGAAGAGAGCCAAAGTTTCCCTTTGGCTTAACTTCAAATTCACTATTCCTGTGTTAACTCAAAGATTTCATCTATTACCTTCCATTTTCCCTCCATAAGTTCTCCTAATAATGCTGCATCAAGTTCTTCAGAGGCGCGCTTTAGGTATTGTTGATTATATTCTTAATAATGGTCGGTGTGCAAACTACATTTCTTACGTTGTGGCATTAAACTCTTTCATTTACGTAATAGTTGTTTCGTTTTTTGTCTCAACTTTATAAGTGTTACCATACGGTATTCTCCCAAGATTAACGTTTATTTTTAGATTGATTCGATTAGGTGTGAGAAAAAAAAGAAAAATATTTTGCCATTGGCCTTACATAATTCTTCGATTTGTCGTTGTTCTTCAATAGTCAACCGTTCATATAAGAGAAACGCTTGATAGGCTGAAGAGACAGATATAAAACGGCGATACATCTTGAAAACACACCTCATATCGAGACTTCTTGGTTGCGCCGGTAATACCCTTGCAGATCGCTTTCTTGTATCAAAGGGTTATTTGAAATATAAAGTAAGACCTTTCTCAAAGAAATTTTCAATTCACTTACCATTTGATTATATACACTATCCTTTATTTTTGCTTTATTACAACCAATGGAACCTAAACAGCAATCCAGTTGGTGTATTATTAAAACTCTTTGTTTTCATTATTCCGCAAGTTATCATCGAAACCAATGCCGAAAAAAGGACGGACTTAATTACGTGGAAAAAGGGCTGGAGCTGGTACCATTCATTAATTAGCATGTCATTAAAGTTTCTGGTATGCCGACTTATTATCGCGTCTATAAGAAAATTAAATAACAGAGAGACCTCGACAACTTAAAAGAAGACCTAGCCCACAAGTCAGTATCACGTAACTTATGGGCTAGGTCTTTTTTGATGGGGGATAGTGTCCGTATCAGTTTTTAGTGAAAAATTAGGGATAGTTTGTAATACATAAAACAAAACTATGGCTAACAAATGATTAGGAGTTGTGCAATGAAGAAAAATATAATTGACCTCATTAGTCCTGAAATGGAAAAAGAAATCAACAATGAACTTAAATACATGAAGTTTACAAGAAACCTCCGTTCATTAACAGCCGATGAATGGTATATTTTTCTTTCAAATTATAAGGATCCTAGAACAAAAGGTGCAGCTGGAAAAGTCATTATACATTATGACCTTCAAGGGAATAGAGACATTTTTATTAACACCACAGTTATTCTTGAGGATTCTAAGCTTTACAATCCACAGTTGAAATCACTTGTGTATGCGATAGGCGATGAAGTAATTAACCGTCTTGTTGGTTATGCAAATACATTATTGTCTCTACATGCAGGAGAGAATTCTTATGATGCAGAGTATGTGAAATGAGGTTTTTTTGGGGGAGGTAAAAAGATATATATTATTTACATGTTTATATTCACAAATTGTTCTCTTTCATTTAGAATGGAATTCGTGGAAGAAAATCTTACGAAAAGCTTGAAAAATAGTGTGAGGGGAATACACCATGAATATTGAAAAAGTGAATATAAAAGAGATAAAACAGGAAAAAACGCTTTTATACACCTACTTACTAAAAATGAAAGGTAAGAAAGGACTTAAATCTTCTGTCAACTTTGCGGATAATGTTGTATCAGCAACAGGTGGCCTTATTGCTATAAGTATAATTAGTTTTGTAGCTGTTGCTTTTGGTTATCCGATGGTGCTCGGACCGATTGGTGCTAGTTGCTTGCTTGTTTTTGTAGCGCATGCCGGACCCTTTTCACAACCAAGGCATGTTCTCGGGGGCCATATATTATCGACACTTGCAGCTCTAACCATATGGGAAGTGTTTGGAAGGACACATTTAACTATTGGTATGACGCTAGCGGTTGTGGTCTTTTTAATGCTTATATTTAATACAGTCCACCCACCGGCGGCTGCTAGCGCCATAGTAGCAATTAATTCTCAAGTAGGCTGGGGGTTTCTAGTAACAGTTATAGCTTGCTCAATATTAGTCGTTTTCCTATCTATCATTTATAATAACTTATTCAAAAATCGCCAGTACCCAAAACAATGGGTTTAGTTAGAGACAAAGCTTGAATAAAGACGATTAAATTAATAGAGTGGTAATTTTCGGGAAATTACTTATTTGTTTATTAATGAAATACCCCTTTACCTAATTTGGTAAAAGGGGTATTTGCTTAAAATGGATTAATAACACTAAGGTTAAATACAATGTTGACGTTTCGGAAAAGAGGTATTATTGTTGTTTCGCTTGCTGTAACTGTTGAGTAACTTGTTGTAATTCTTGTTGCATTTGTTGAAATTGCTGTTGTTGTCCGGGTTGGGCATTGCTTTGAGCTTGTTGTAGTTGTTGGCTAGCTTGTTGTACCTGTTGTTGGATTTGTTGAATGGTTTGAGAGTTAGCTTGCTGAGTTGCTTGTTGAACTGCCTGTTGAGCTTGTTGGATTGCTTGCTGTGCTTGTTGAACTGATTGTTGAGCTTGTTGGTTTTGTTGCATGGTTACATTCCTCCTAAGTAAGTTAGCATAGTCTTACCTGAAGTATCATTCCTTTTAAAAAAATAGTTATACCCGATATTGAAAAGTCTGTTTTTAATAATAAGTAAAAGTCAGACTAATCATACCGATTCTAGAAGAAAAAGAATATTTTCAACCCTACACATTCTATAATTTTGGGGAAAAGGCTGAAAAGACCAGGTGGCACCTATCAAGAAGAATATGTCTCTTCGTCCAACATTCCCAAATGTTCCAAAGACACATTGGGCATTCTATGAGATCGAAGCGGCAAAGAAGAATGAGGAGTAAACCTTTACCTATGTCTTCATGAATTGGAAGGGATTAATTCGAGTAAACATTATGCTTATTTTACTAAAACTAGTGACCAGATTGGCTATTAAAGGTTACTAGTTTTTATAAACAATACTAGCATTCGATAATGGAGTTACTTATTGACAGAAAGAATGTCAATCTTATTTACTGATGAATCAAGCCAACGAAATTCAATTGTATCCCCAATTTCAAAGGAATTAAAGGTTTTTTGAGAAGTTACAAAATACTGATCTTCTTCAGAATAGATGACGTAACTCGCTCCAATAACTTCGTCCTTTATTTCTTTATTCGTTACTACGATGTTCATTTTAGGTTCAGGTATGAATGATAAAATAACAATAACGATAATAAGAGCTAAACCAAAAAGTAAACCAACCTTGTAATGACGAGGTATATTCATCTTCATTTCTCCTTTTTTAGAATAAAAGTTTAGTTATACCCTAAATACATTCTAATATTTTGTTCACCTTCCATTTATAGGTATATTGAGACGATGCATAGGTTGAATCATATCATATTAGAATTACGGATTCAAAAGGCTTTTATCATATGCGATTTGAATGATCTGCTATAATGGATACACAATTTGATACATAAAGGGGCGAAGAAATGGCTACTCCATTGAAAGATATGTATAGCGAACCTTTTTTACAAGAACTTGGTAGGCTGATCCAAACAGTGTACAACCAATTTAATACGAAGGAATTCATTGCTGAAATTACTGATGATACCTGGGAGAGTCTTGAATTAAAAGCTCGAATTCGTCATATTTCACAAGCACTCGGAAGACATTTGCCAGCACAATATGAAGAGGCACTTGACATCTTATTAGCGATTGATGATAACTGTAAAGGCTTTCCCTACCTGATTCTTCCAGACTTTGTTGAGGTATATGGGCAGGCAAATAAAGATTGGGATCTTTCAATGAAAGCATTGGAAAAGTTCACATGTGGTTCTTCCGCAGAATTTGCTGTTAGACCTTTCATTCTTCGTGAACCGGAACGAATGATGAAACAAATGCAAGCTTGGTCAAAGCATTCGAACGAGCATGTTCGACGCCTGGCAAGTGAAGGTTGTCGTCCCCGCTTACCATGGGGGAAAGCGCTCTCTATATTTAAAGAAGACCCTGCCCCCATTCGCCCAGTGTTAGAAGAATTAAAGGATGATGTATCAATCTATGTAAGAAAAAGTGTCGCGAATAATCTGAATGACATTTCAAAAGACCATTCTGACTTTGTGCTGGAAATCGTCAAAGAGTGGAAAGGTACACATGCGGATACTGATTGGATTTTGAGACATGGAAGTCGAACCTTGATAAAAAAAGCCAATCCGAGGGTGTTAGAATTATTCGGTTATGCGAATCCTCTAGGCACATCTCCGCTTACAACTCACTCTATAGTATCGACTGAGTTGTCGCGTTTACCAATCGGTGGAAGTTCTCAATTACATTATGAGCTTCATATTCGTGAAGGAGAATCAGTGAAAATTCGAATTGAATATGCGATAGACTTTGTTAAAGCAAATGGAAAGACTTCGCGCAAACCATTCTTTTTGTCGGATAGAATAGTTAAAGGTGGTGCAGTTCTTACAGGAACGCGAACACACCGATGGTCAAATTTATCAACGCGTCGGCATTATCCTGGTGAACATAAAATTACGTTACTCATAAATGGTCAAGAAGTAGCTAACACAACCATTTTTATCGAGGATGAAAAGGAATAGACTTGGATTTGACGATATAATTAGGGAAATAGTAATATTTTATTTTCGGTTCTTAACTATTTACATGAGCAATGAAATGAAGTGCAGGATTAGAATAATAAGGAGAATTTTATGATTGATATTCATGAAGTTAGAAAAGGGGAAATTGAACAGGTTTCAACATTTTTGCTAGCAACGATGGAGGAGGTCTATCCTTTTCCTCTAAGCGACGCTTCAAGGAGAGACCTCAGTGAGATGGAAGCCTTGTTTATCAAACGTGAGAAAGCTACCATCATTACAGCGTATATAAGTGGACAAGTTGTAGGAACGATTGCTGTCAGGCCTTATGATGGGAGAATTGGTGTACTAGAAAATCGTTATCATTTAGAGACAACTTGTGAGTTAATAAAGTGCTATGTTGATAAGCAGTTAAGACAAAAAGGTGTTGGTTCTTTGCTTTTTGAAAGTGCTGTTCAATTTTGCAAGCAGGCAAACTATACAACCATGTATCTTCATACGCATCGTTTTTTACCTGGGGGTTTAACCTTTTGGAAAAAGAAGGGTTTCCAATTGATAGTAGAGGAAAGTCAACTTGAAACAGTTCACATGGAACAGGATATTGATAAGGTAGATAAGTATTTCCGCAATTTCTAACTAATTTAGGATTGCGTTTTTTTATTGACGATTTAGAGTAAATACTCTTTCCACGGACAATTCAGGCAGAGTTCTTTTATGAGATAGAAACCCTAATTTCAGATGAAAATAGGGTCAGAATTTCTTGGTTTAAATCTGAGGATGAAAGAAAACGCCTCGGAAATCTTATTGTTGATGCATCAAAAGAGATCATTAGTGATCAAGAAATGAGTACAGCAAGTAATAAATGGTATCAGGATAATCAAAGAAGTATTCAAGGGACGGTATCACCTTGGATACTCAAGGCGAATCTTTTTTAATTCGAGCGATTTGGAAAATATTACTTCAAATTCCAGATGAACAAAATGACCAATTTTGGTTAAAGGCAACAAGGGATAAACATACAGCGACAGCGGGTGCGTATGGTTTAATTTCCGTAAAAGATGCTTCGGATAATAAATAAAGATTACGGGCAGTAGAACTTGGCAAAGAATTCACCTTTATGGAACAATTAAACGTTTAGGTATGCATCCGTTGAATCAATTAAACGAGATAAGTGATCGAGAAAAATTTTTAGGGTTGAAATAAAAATTCGGAATAGAATTAAGACAGATAACGGGAGATTCAACGTGGCAAGGGTTGTTTCTAGTTCGATTAGGATACCCTTTAAACCCAACACTTCCTAGTCCTAGACGTTCAGTGGATGATGTAATTGTTAAATAAAGCAATGATCATGTGTGGCCGGTGTAGCTTTAAAATTCCTCCGAAGTATAAGTTGTACTTCAATCGACATACGAAAATCAAATCCTCATATCGATATCTTTCCTACTTTACATACTAGTTGCCAATGTAAACTAAACAGCGTAACACGGCAATCTTACAGTGATGAAACTAAGCGTCTCTTATTCGATTTAGGTTATGTAAGTTTTACTAATAGAAAGTAGGGTTATATAAAAAGAAGGGTGGTCAGAGATAGAGAAAGGGAGATAGAATGCATCAAGAAGAAAAAAGTTTAAATATTGTTTTTTGGATTTCTACATTAGTTATTACTGCTTTTCTAATCTTTGGGGCTATGTTGCCAGATACTCTTTCGTTATATGCAGAAAATGCATTTGAGTGGACAACTACATACTTTAATGGCTTTTACTTAATTGTCACTGTCTTTTTTATTGGCTTTTGCTTATTTTTAGCCTTTAGCTCTTATGGAAACATTAAGCTTGGCAATGAGGATGATAAACCGGAATATACCTATTACAATTGGATCGGAATGTTATTTTCTGCTGGTTTCGGTGTTGCCCTCGTTTTCTGGGGGGTTTCTGAACCAGTAGAGCATTATCTTGAACCTCCACCGGGCTACGAAGGGAAAACGGATGAAGCGGTTAGTGCTGCGATTCAATATTCAATGTTTCACTGGGGCATTCATCAATGGTCTGTGTTTGCAATCATAGGGTTATCTATTGCTTATTTTCAATTTCGAAAAAAAAGGCCTGGGCTTATTAGTACTGCAATAGAGCCTTTAATGAGAAACAAGCTAGGGAAAATTAAAGGATGGCGCTCTATGATTGATATTCTAGCGGTACTAGCAACGGCTACAGGAGTGGCCACAACTTTAGGGCTAGGTGTGATGCAAGTAAATGGTGGATTAAGCTATATATTTGGAATTCCTGACAATATGGGAACTCAACTAATTATCATTAGTCTTCTTATGGTTGCCTATTTGTTTTCATCTATTACAGGTTTAAATAAAGGGATACGTATACTAAGTGTAACCAATTTAAGTATTGCATTCTTATTATTACTATTTGCGCTTTTGGTTGGCCCTACTAGCCATATTTTTAATACATTTGTTGCGGGTCTCGGTGGCTACTTACAGAATTTGGCTGGAATGAGCTTTAACGTGGATCCAACTAGGGAGAATAAATGGCTAAACGAATGGACAGTCTTTTACTGGGCTTGGGCTATGGCTTGGTCTCCCTTTGTAGGTACATTTATTGCCCGGGTTTCAAAAGGGAGGACCATTCGTGAATTCATAATTGGTGTGATGTTCGTTCCTCCATTCGTTGCCATTGTTTGGATGGCAGTGTTTGGAGGAGGGGCGCTGTATTTCGAAACAGTAAAAGGCTCTTCTATAACGAAAGCTGTTCAAGAGGATATTACAAATGGGTTGTTTGTAACTTTAAATCAATTTCCATTCGGGATGGTTTTATCAATTATTGCGATCTGTTTAATTTTTATGTTCTTAATTACATCAGCGGACTCTGCTACGTTTGTTCTAGGCATGTTGACATCGAGAGATCATCTGAACCCACGTTTAAAGATTAAAATCATTTGGGGGGTGTTTATGTCTGGAATAGCAGTGATTTTGCTTATGGCAAGTGGCTTAAATGCGTTACAAACGGCATCATTAGTGGCCGCGCTACCATTCTCTGTGATTATGATTTTGATGTGTTTTGCTCTGTTAAAAGAACTAAAGAAGGAAAAAAGGAACTAAACTCTCGTTCTTCCTAGTAGATAAGCCTCAATTCAATAGGTGAAAGTTTTATTTCTAACAGAAAAGGTTAGAGGATAATATACACATGAGAGGAGTTGATTAATATCAATAATCGTAAAAGTGTTGCAGTGGGTACTGTCGTTGGTGGAGTAGTCGGAGCAACAGCGGTATTACTTACCTCTCCAAAATCGGGAGAAGAATTAAGATCAGACATCAGCCAGCAAATAACTGAAGGGAAAAATAAAACAGGAGAGGTAACGAATCAATTAAAAAATAAAATGAGTGAGCTTAGAGAAATTATTAATCAAAGCTCGTCGACCGTTTCTCAAACAGTTAAAAAGAAAAGCGAAGATGTCATTAGTGAAGCAATGCAGTTACTAAAGAGTGATGAGGCGAACGGTGAAATGAGCATTGAGGATTTAAAAGAAGTAGTAAGAGGTATTATGAGAGAAGAAATAGGTGCAGGTGAAGACATAAAACAAGTCGTTGAAAATGAGATCAAAGAGATCGAAAGGGAATTAAATCAAGACATAAATGATTTGAATCATATAGGTAAATAAATTATGTAAAGGAAAGGATGATAGAAAATGACAACACCTACAGTAACAGCCGGTTTTCAAGTGTTACCAGATGGTAAGGATATGAATACAGACGGGATGATTCCAGAAATCATTGAAGTCGTTAAAGACTCTGGTTTAAAATATGAGATCGGTCCGATGGAAACCGTTATTGAAGGAAATCTGCATGAAGTCTTCAACGTAATGCAGAAAGCCCAAGAAGTTAGCATTAACACAGGCGCCTCAGAGTGTATTACGAATATTAAGGTTCATTATAAACCTAATGGTGTGACAATTGGAGATAAATTATCGTAGTCTTCTATCAAGTTAATTATTCCACTTGTTTACAATACTAAAGTTTTAGGAAAGGTAGCCAAATACATGGCTACCTTTTTATCGGTCGTCGTGATATGGAGGAACAATAGTCTTTTTAAAAATCTCCCTTGATGTTAATCATTTAGTATATCGGAATCCGCTAGAATGCAACCATTTTAATCTATTGTTTCCTATATAAAATCTTGGAGTGGATATAAAAAGTTATAGGATTTTTCAATAAATTGCAGGAATGTGAAGTATTTTGTCGAAAAAGGGCAACTATAGTAGGAATTACACTAAAGAGTAGCAAAGGAATCTATCGGATCTTTCGTTTTCACTACTATTCATAGATAGGCTACTTAAAGGAAATGAAGCAAGCATGAAAATAGTAGGTGCCTAGTAATAGCAGGTGGAATAGATTGAATAGGTATACGTGAAAACGGGAGAGGAGAAAAAATGCGTTTAATTAATGTACATAAATGTCAGTCGGGAATTAAATTAGCAAAATCAATTTATAATGTGAATGGTAAGGTTCTATTATTTCAAGGAACGGAACTTACAGACAAATTAATAGAACAATTAAAAAGATATAATGTTTCTAGAATATACATAGAAGATGAGCAATCCGAGGGGATTGAAATTATTGAATCCATTCCTGATGAGTTACGAATTGAAGCAGTAAATAGGATTACTGAAGGATTTAAGTCAATTGCTGAATTAAGCCCAAATAGGGCAAATATTCAAGGAATGATTAAGTCAGGCAGAGCAATACGTAGTTTCCAAAAGATTTTTAGGGATATCTTAAGTTGTCTAAACGAGAATCATAGCGCACTTAATTTATTGGCAACCACAAAAATCCATGAGAATTATGTGTACAATCACAGCCTTAACGTATCAATATATGCTTGTCAATTAGCGATAGAAAATGGTCTACCACTGAAGAATATTGAGGAAATAGGTTTAGGTGCAATGTTACATGATTTAGGAAAAATGTATATATCATCAGACATTTTAAATAAGCCTGGAAAGTTAACCAGTGAGGAATTTAATCACGTAAAGTCACATTGTCATTTAGGTTTTGAAATACTTAGGAAAATACCAGAAATCCCATTAACTGTAGCTCATTGTGCACTACAACATCATGAAAAATTAGACGGGTCAGGTTATCCTAGGGCTTTAAAGGAAAATGAAATTCATAAATACGCAAAAATTTTGAGTGTTGCTGATGTATTTGATGCTGTTACGAGTTCGAGATCATATCGGCCTTCAATGTTACCTCATGAAGGCCTCGAGTTACTCTATGCTGGTAGCGGAACACAATTTGAAAGTAAACAAATCCAGTTGTTTAAAAGCTGTATTGCGATTTATCCACAAGGTTTAACTTTAAAATTAGATGATGGTAGGTCCGGGATTGTATCTAAGTATAATTTTTCTGCAACAGGTAGACCAGTGATAAGGATTATAAGAGATGAAGAACAACAAGAAGTGAAACCGTACGAAATTGATTTGTCCTCAAAGGACAATTTAAACGTTCATATTGTTGAAGCGGACTCATTACTATATTAATCGAAGAAAATCGATATTTACTCGAAGACACCACTCGTTTTAGAGGAGGCCACTGAAAAAAGTACGATTTTCACCTTTTTCAGTAGCCTCTTTTTAGATCGGTGTCTTTTTTATAGCAATGTCCGGTATGATTTAACCGTTAAATTAGTTCTTCTGGATAAACATTAATTAACCAGATTAAAAACGCCTATTAGACTAATCTGTTACTTATTCAAAATCTCGCATTCCACTCCACGTTTTTCCGTCAACAGACTTTTTGATTAAAGTCTCTCGTAGAGGACCACTTTTCAATTTTTCATTGCCAAATTCTACATCTGAATTTGTTACATCTTCAATAATAGCTGGATTAGTCGTCTCCTTCATAATCGATTCGATCTGTTTTTTTGCAATATTTTTTTTCCTTCTGCCCATAATTTACGTCCCTTCTTGATTAAATTTACTGTTTATATTCTTTCCAGTCTTATTTTATAAAATTCCTCAGGATTAAATCAAAGGTATGTTCTTTTCTTAAATTGCAAATAGTATCAGTAAGATTCTTCAGAGAAGGAGAACTGGCGATGTACAAAATTGAAGTAAAAAACCTAACAAAAATTTTTGGAGCAAATCCTAAAGACGGGTTAAAAAGGTTACAGGAAGGCGAGACAAAACAAGAAATTTTAGAAGAAACAGGTATGACTGTTGGTGTGAATAAAGCTTCCTTCCATGTAGAGCAGGGTGAATTTTTTGTCATTATGGGTTTGTCGGGAAGCGGTAAATCGACAATTATTCGTCTGGTTAATCGTCTAATAGAACCAACAGCGGGAGAAGTGTTAATTGATGGGGAAAATATCACAAAAATGAGTAAAGCGGATTTACTGTCTACCAGAAGAAGAAAACTGGGAATGGTGTTTCAAAAGTTTGCTTTATTTCCACATCGCACAGTTCACGCGAATGTAGAGTATGGTTTAGAAATTCAAGGTATGCCCAAGGAAGAGCGGCAGGAAAAAGCATTAAAATCTATACATGATGTTGGCCTGAAGGGATATGAGGATAGTTATCCAGACCAACTCAGTGGCGGAATGCAGCAAAGGGTTGGGTTAGCTCGGGCTCTAGCAAATGATACGGATATCTTACTTATGGATGAAGCATTTAGCGCACTGGATCCTCTAATTCGGAAAGAAATGCAAGATGAATTATTGAATCTTCAAAGTAAGTTAGGAAAAACGATTATCTTTATTACCCATGATTTGGATGAGGCTCTTAAACTAGGAGACAGAATCGCTATTATGAAAAATGGGTCGATTGTTCAAATTGGGTCAGCTGAAGAAATCCTTGAAAATCCTGCTAATGAGTATGTTTCTAACTTTGTTGAAGATGTGGACCGATCCAAAGTTTTAGTTGCTTCAAATGTAATGAAAAAGCCTGATGTTATTACAGCTTGGAAGGATGGACCGCGAGTTGCTGTAAGGAAAATGGAAGAAGCCGGTTTGTCAAGTATTTTTGTAATTGATAAAGAAAAGAAACTTAAGGGTATCTTAACAATTGACGCTGCTATTACAGCATATAAGGAAAACAAATGGGTAGAAGATGTTTTGAACCAAGATTACCATACGACAGAGCTTGATACCCCCTTACATGAACTAATAGGTGTTGCAGCAGAATCAAAGTACCCTATTGCCGTAGTAGAAGATGAAAAGTTACTTGGTATCATCGTAAGAGTGTCCATTTTATCTGGGCTCGTTTTAGGTAAAGAACGAAACGAGGTAGGGGAGACAATATGAACTATTTTAATTTTCCGTTAGAAGACTGGACCAATTACTTTGTTGATGAATGGCTCATTCCCGTTTTAGGAGGATTTTTTGATGCGATAAGTAATATCATCGCATTTTTTATAAGTGGGGTTACTGATTTATTTACTGTTATCCCACCAGAGCTAATGACGTTAATATTAGCTTTACTCGCATGGAAATTTGCAGGAAAAGGAGTCGCCCTATTTACAGTCATTGGTTCTATCTATTTAGGATCTGTAAATTTATGGGGAGACGCGATGTTGACGCTTGCCGTTGTTATTGTTGCAACACTTTTTTCGATTGTTCTCGGTGTTCCTTTAGGGATAATTGCAGCGAGAAATCAACAAGTAGATAGCGTCGTTCGTCCGATATTAGATTTTATGCAGACGTTACCGAGCTTTGTCTATTTGATTCCCGCCATACTATTATTTGGTTTAGGCGGGGTCCCAGCCGTGATTTCTACTTTTGTCTTTGCAACCCCTCCCGCTGTTAGAATGACCACTTTGGCTATTAAACAAGTTCCTGCGGATATGGTGGAAGCGGCAAGGGCCTTTGGTTCGACACCTTGGCAGATGTTAACAAAGGTTCAACTGCCTATTGCAATTCCAACGATTATGGCAGGAATAAACCAAACAATAATGCTCGCTTTATCAATGGCCGTCATTGCTTCAATGATTGGTGCACCAGGATTAGGATCAACGGTTTTAGCAGGGATTTCGAGTGTGAATGTTGGGTTAGGTTTAACAGGTGGTTTAGGGATTGTAGTTTTAGCGATTATCCTTGACCGAATTACGCAAGGTTTAGGTACAAGAAAATAAAGGAGTGAAGTTTTATGAAGATGATTAGGTTAAACGTGCTATTAATATTTGTATTTGCTTTGTTGATGGGATGTGGGACAGACGATCAAGGTCAACCTACAGAAGGGGAGACTGACCAAGCAGATGTTGAGGAGCAAAGAGATGTAACCATAAACTTTGGTGTCACTCCGTGGACAAGTACCGTACCACCAACAAAAGTAGCAAAGTTAATTTTAGAAGATATGGGGTATACCGTAAATGAAACAAATGCTGATGTTGGCGGGGTATATACAGGATTATCACGAGGAGATTTAGATGTCTTTATGGATGCGTGGTTACCAGATATGCATAGAAATTATATGCAGAAGTTTGGTGAAAAAATTGATGATACAGCGGTTAGTTATTCAGAAGGTACGATGGGTTGGGTCGTTCCAACGTACGTTGAGGGTATCAATACAATTGACGATTTAAAAGGACAAGAAGACTTGTTTGATGGCAAAATATATGGGATTGAAGAAGGTGCTGGGATGACGATTACAGCACGTGAAATGATAGAGGATCTTGGACTTAATCTTGAATATGTAGCTTCAAGTGAGGGTGGAATGCTTGCTCAGGCTTCTCGACTCATAAACAGTGAGAAACCAGTACTATTTCTTGGGTGGAGACCCCATCCAATGTTCGCAAACTTTGACTTAAAGGTATTAGATGATCCGACGGAATATTTTGCAACGTCTGAAGTTCACGTGCTAACTAATATAAACTTTCAAGAGGAAGTGCCCGAAGCCTATAACTTTCTACGTAACTGGAGTATAGAGGTTGAAGATATTGAGAAAATGATTGTTAAAATCGAAGAAGGAGCAGATGAAGAAGACGTCGCTAGAGAATGGATTGAAACGAATCAAGAAAAAGTAAATAAAATGTTGGAAGAATAACATAATACAATTAAAAGTAAGGCAGCCATTGATTTGGTTGCCTTATTTTAAAATGTTTATCTAAATTTGTAGAGGGAATATAGTCAGTGAAAGAGAAACACACTATCTATAAAGGAGGCGTTCATTATTCTTTATAAAGCTAGTTCAATAGAATCTTGTACAATACAGGCATCTGACGCGGAGTTAGGAAAAGTGAAAGATTTATACTTTGATAGCAAACAATGGACTGTCCGTTATGTAGTGATTGATACGAGAAAGTGGTTACCTGGAAAGAAAGTATTAATTTCACCAATTGCAGTCAATAATGTTGATTTACTAAATTCTAATATCGATGTCCTTGCTACGGAGGAACAAGTTAGTAACAGTCCTTCTGTAGAAGAGCATCAACCTGTTTCTCGACAACTTGAGTCGGAGATAAATCGTTATTATGGCTGGTTTCCTTATTGGACAGGCACCGGAGTTTGGGGCGATGGTGTACATCCAAGGCAGATGGCCCCAACAACAGAAAATTTGGGAGATGAAAATAGAATTGAAGTAGAGGATAAGCATAATGAGTATTTAAGAAGTATGAATGAACTTAAGGGAAATCTAAGTGGCTACACCATCCAGGCACAAGATAAAGAGGTAGGCCATGTTGTTGATTTTGTTATTGATGATGAAGCTTGGGCAATTCATTATTTAATTGTTGATACTGGAAATTGGTTACCTGGTACGAAAGTTTTACTTGAGCCAGACTCAATAACAGAAATTGATTGGGTGACAAAAAAAGTTTATGTCAATCTTCCATCAGACGAAATTGAAAGAAGGTCAGCACAAACAGTTGATAATAATGACGTCAGGAATATGGAAGGCGTATCTATTGAAGATATTTGGAAAAGGAGAATAAGTTAAAGTGTGCCGTATCCCTGAATGAATTAACCAACTTCTCGATTTAAAGTGTTGGTCTCAAAAGCATTTAAGGATGTGGTCATGGAGCGTTCCTCTAATCGCCTTAGGATGAGTCAACCACTCATCCTAAGGCTTTTAAAAGATGTAGAGACAAAAAAAGAAGCGGCAACGGCTCCGACCGTCGCGCGCCCGCTATGAGAAACCCACTCATAACGGCTTAAAACAAAGTGACGACTCCACTCATTGCTGAAGCGGCCCCTGAAAAAGGTGAAAATCGGAAGTCACTGAGAAACACTTTGAAAGCATTTCGAGGAAGCAGTAATGGCTTCACTCGTTGCGCGCCTTGCTATGAGAAAACCACTCATAGCAAGGCTTTTCAAACCGGGCAACGGCTCCGCGCATTACTAAGAGGGCACTGAAAAAGGAAAAGCACCCTTTTTTAGGGCCCTCGAAAATCGACCTTTTTCAGGGGCAGCTATCATACATCGCCTTTTTCTTAATCTAACGGTAAGTAAAAGTATGTGTCTTTAAAAATAATTCAACTCTTACTCCGTTTAGCTTGAATTATTTTTAAAGGTTTGAGAAACTAAAAAAACAAATTAATAATAGAAGAAAATCTAAGTTTCTTTGATGGCTTGTCTCAAGACAAAAGGAGAATAAACATGAAGGCCCTAATTTTTCTCGCTTTATTTGTATGCATTATTGCCCTTATTGTAACGTTACTGCTTACTAAATCGGAGGATACGAATTATAGTAGTAAGAAAAGCATGACCAATCTTTCTGTCATATACCTGTTGTTAGTACCAGTAGTGCTCATCGTAGTGGTGTTATTTTGGATTTTTGTGTAAGCCCTTTTTATATTAAATAACCTTTTTACTAGGTGCCAAAGTTTGGTACCTTTTTCAATTTGATAGTAATAAGTTAGAATGATTGTAACAACTAACTAGGAAGAGGGTTATACATGAAGGTACAGTTAAATCTCTTTATCGCCTTTTTTCGTTCTGGCATGCTTGGTTTTGGAGGAGGTCCATCAGCAATTCCACTTGTCAAAAAAGAGGTTGTTGATGTGTACAAATGGATGGATAATAATGAATTTAGCGATGTTCTAGCGCTAGGGAATACATTACCGGGGCCAATTAACACGAAAATGGCCGGTTATATTGGCTACCGAGTTGCTGGGATATTTGGAATGTTAACAGCAGTATGTGCCGCGATTATTCCAACGATTTTGCTTATGGTTATATTTCTAACCTCACTAACCGCTTATAAAGACCAACCATGGGTGGCAGGAATGACAAATGGGGTAATCCCAGTCGTGACAGTTATGATGGTAGTATTGACTTGGGATTTTTTTAAAAATGCTAAGAAAGGTCTCGGTTGGAAAGTGAGTATTAGTATTCTTATCCTAAGTTTTCTACTTATTGAGATGCTACATATACATCCAGCTATTATTATTGCTTTATTATTGTTATGTGCGTTACTAAAGCGAGAAAAGGGCGAACCCAAACAAAAGGTAAGGGGGGATCAGGGATGATTTATGTAGAAATTTTTCTTGCCTTTTTCATCCCTGGTATTATCGGTTATGGTGGGGGTCCTGCATCCATACCGCTTGTTGAATATGAAGTAGTTAGTAGATACCAGTGGATGACGGTTGAGCAATTTAGTGAAGTGCTCGCACTCGGTAATGCGCTTCCAGGTCCGATTGCAACAAAGATGGCGGGCTACATTGGCTATGAGGTTGGTGGGGTTTTAGGGGGAGTAGTCGCTGTTTTCGCAACAGTCGCACCTTCATTATTTTTAATGATTGTGTTGTTAGGTATTCTCTATAAATTTAAGGATTCGCCAAAAGTAAAAAATATGACAGCTATGATCCGACCGACTATTGCGGTTTTACTAGGGGTTTTGGCGTATCGCTTTCTTGAGACCTCCTATTTGAATGCCGGTTTATGGCAAACTCTCTTTCTTATGGTTGGAAGCTTTTTTTTGCTTGAAAAGTGGAAGGTTCACCCTTCTATCGTGATTATGGGGGGAATCTGTTACGGTGCGATATTTTTGAGCACTTAATAGGAACCACACAATAAAAACATGCTAAGGTCCCTCCAACCTTAGCATGTTTTTCATGAATTTGTGTTGGTTCGATCGGACATAGCCCAATTGATAAAGCCAACGACTATAAATAAAATAAACAACATTATATAAATACGTCCTGTGCCAGGACCAATGTCCGTGAACGAGATAAGGAGCCATATCAATGAAACAATGAAGTAAATCAGACTACCCTTTGTCATTTTTTTCATAGTGATTCCTCCTCACGTTTAGTCTATTTATCTTTTACCCTTAGGGACAAAAGACAAACGTAGCATAGTCTCTGATTAGTTAATGACAATAAAAAAACTAGCTCTCGCTTGAGAACTAGTTTGGGTTTAAACATGTGGGAAGCCATCATTGCCGTATTTAAGATAAAAAGTTTTATACCACCACTCCTCAAAGTGGGTGTTTGCAGAAACTGTCTTGCATGTCCTCCACGTCATATAGACAGAGGCTTGTCATTCTAGTCCCGATTTAAAACTCCCTATTACAGCTTAAAGGTTAAAACTTAGTATAAATACGAACAATATAGCTATGTTTATTATCATAACGTATGAAATGTTGCGAATCAATAGTAGATATTGGTATATGAAAGAACGTATATCTCTTATTCAAAAGATGTTATTTTATTCATGTTCTTCTCCGTTATAATGTACCTACAAGGTCTTGCCAGAGGAAGGTGATTTTTGAATGAAAATAGGGATGATTAGGCACTTTAAAGTAACAAGAGGGTACCCGAATAAATATGTAAATACTAATGAATTACTTCAATGGATGAAGGAATATGACGAATCAGCTGTTGAGGAGATAGATTTGGATATGAAACAAATAGAGTGGAAGCGTTGTTACTCTAGCGATTTACCAAGAGCAAGGGCAACGGCGGAGAAAGCATTTTCAGGTTCTATTTCTTATAGAAAGGAATTAAGAGAAATATCTTTAGCCCCCTTTTTACGTCTAAATTTACGTTTGCCTCTTTTTATACATCTCCTTTTTATAAGGATAGTTTGGCTATGTGGTCATCGTTCTCAACCGGAAACAAAACAACAAGTCATTGATAGAATTCATACTGTATTAGATGAAGCATTACAAGTGAATGAGGATGTTTTAATTGTTGGACATGGTGGGTTGATGATATTTATGAGAAAAGAATTATTGAGACGGGGGTTTGCAGGACCATCGTTTCAGAGGGCTAGCAACGGAAAGCTTTACGTCTATGATAAGAACCATTAAGAATATTTTTAGGTTTTCATGATAAAATGACTGAGAGTAAAATATTGAATTAGGAGGAATATTCTTTGATTTTCAGCCCAACTGAGATAGAATCAAAAAACATGTATAAACTGTTGACAGGGGCAGTTGTGCCTCGTCCAATTGCTTGGGTTTCAACGAAAAGTGACCAAGGAATTTTAAATATTGCGCCATTTAGTTTTTTTACGGTAGCCTCGTCTAACCCTGCGACTCTCTGTTTTTCTGTTGGCCCGGGGGCTGGTGGAGAGAAGGATACGCTTGCCAATATCCGCGATACGGAAGAATTTGTTATTAATATCGTTAGTACAGACCTAGCGAATGCGATGCACAAAAGCGCAGAGGCTTTCCCTCCTGACATTGACGAATTTAAAGAAGCGGGTTTAACCCCTGTAAAAAGCGAAGCGATCGACGTGCCAAGAGTTGAAGAAGCTCCTATTAATATCGAATGTTCTTTAGACCGAATTATCCCTGTAGGAGATAATCATTTAGTATTAGGGAAGGTTGTCCATTTTCATATTAAAGATGAGTGTTATCTGGGTGACTTTAAAGTGAACCTTGAGAAAGTAAAACCATTAGGGCGCTTAGCGGGTAACTACACAATTATCGAGAAGCAATTTAGTCTGCCCCATCTAGATGTGAATGGTCTATTCACAAAAAAGTAATTTCAGTCCCCTCCTCTTTGTGCCCGTTTTGAACGACACAAAGAGGAGGGAAGTAACAACCAACTTTAATTAGCTTATAATGGGGGACTTTTGTGTGGAATTCGTGAGACAATCAATTAAACTAAAGGATCATATTTGTTTCCTAGCCATGGTTTTTTGTTTTTGGTTTTCAATTTATATATATATTCCGATTTTTGGTGTCTATTTGGAAACGCTAGATATGGCATACATGGCTATTGGAGTTATTATGGGTGGCTATGGTATTATGCAAATTCTAATGCGCTTCCCACTTGGAATGATTTCGGACCAACTAGAAAATAAAGAGAAGCAATTACTTTATATTGGCTTTTTTATGGCATTGTTGAGTGCTTTTTGTTTAATTTGGTTCGATTCGTTTATATTTATTTTTATTGGGCGTCTTTTAGCAGGTATAACAGCATCAATGTGGGTAGTGGTTACAGTGCTTTATTCTCAATATTTTGTCACGAATCGCTCTACTCAGGCTATGGGCATTTTGCAGTTTGCGACAGTGATTACACAATTCCTTAGCATGGGAATTAGTGGGTATATTGTCACGCAATTAGGGTGGAAGGCCCCGTTTTGGGTTGGAGCTATTGCTGCATGTATTGGTTTGTTTTTTGCTATAAATATCAGAAGTAAACCACAGATTGGTAGAGAGAATAACGAGGAGATAAAACAAGGCTATCTTAGTCAAATTCGTTCAGTTATACGAAATAAACATCTTTGGATTATTTCGGTATTGTCTTTGCTCGCACATGGTATTTTATTTATTACAATTTTTGGATTCACACCGATTTATTATACAACTTTAAGCGGTAATGATTTATCGCTTTTTTGGATAGTCTCTGCCTTCTTTATTCCCCATAGCTTAGCATCATTGGCTTTAGCATTTAAAAAGAAGAAAATTGAAAAACCTAATTTATTACTTGTTAGTTGTTTTAGTATAGCTGGGGTGTTTGCTCTACTCGTCTCTTTTACTTCCTCAGTCGTACTTGTTTGCATTTATCATATGTTTATAGGCTTAGGTTTGGGTTTTATTTTTCCACAGTTACTTGGTTTAGTTATACAAGTGAGTCCTCTTAAGCTTCGTACAACAGCTATGGGATTCTTTCAGTCGGTCTATGCACTTGGAATCTTTTTAGGGCCTTTTTTCGCTGGGATTGTTGCGGAACAAATAGGGTTATCGGAAGTATTTTTATTTACAAGTTTATTAGCTTTATGCGGAGTTGTGGTGGTGGTTATTCGTAAGAGACTTGAAAGTAGAGATGCGCAACAACTGTCTTTTAAAGTTTAATCTGGTTTAAACCTTTGTTTCAAAGGTTTTTTCTGTTTATTTAGGGTGATTTCATTATTTTATACAAGAGAAAAGGCTGCTAAGCAGCTTTTCTCTTGTAAATTAGTTTGGTTTAGGGTCATCCCATAGTATACGTACCCGTTCAATAAATCGGTGACTACGTCTATCTTTTAAAGGACCGTTAATAAGAGCATGTAAGGCTTCTCGGTTGACTAGCGTAACTTTTTTTTCGGCGGCTAAAATCCGTGCTGTTCTGGTGAAATAATGGTTGGTTATCACAAATACTTTATTTGCTCCGGTTTTTACTTTGCTATCTAACGCTTCTTGAACCGAGGTTATACCTAAAGTGGTATGATGTCTTTTTAAATAAGCAACAGCTTTGATCCCCCGTTTTCTTAGAATGAAAGTTACATTCAACTGACTTGTTTTTGACACGGAGTAACCAAGGCTTTGAAGCAAAGGAATGAGAAACTCCTCAAATTCATTATTGCTCATTTTGTCAATTTGTTTCCAGTTCGGGTTATGAAGATGAGTTGCTTTTTTTAACTGGAGCCAACCGATATAGAGAAGGGGAATAGAAAGGATGAGCGTAATGCATATTATTACAAATTGGAGGTGGTTATTAAAAAATTGTATCAATTTATTCACATCCCTTTTCTAGATATAAGTTTAAATTCCCCAAAAAATATCTGATTATGTAAAAAAGTTAAATCTACTATTTTTCTAGAAGTAAATAAAACCATAAAAGACTTTTTATGACTCCTAGTACTTTGCTAATAATCGTAATAGTTAGGAATAAAATCACATGACTTTAGTTGATATGGGGTGAATTCTATCGTATTATTGAGGAGTGATTATCATTTTCCATAGTAGAACTGTTTTTTGTATGAGGTTTTTTAAAAAGGGGCTGAAACAATGGATTGTTTATTCGTTCCTGCGAAGTACATCATGTGTCGATTATCTTATCGACAAAAATTTAGTTTATTAGGATTTTTGTTGATTTTATCGGCGGGGGTGGCTATCCTTCCATGGGTGATAAATATTGGTATCGAGAACAAGTTATTGTTATTCTTTTATTTGCTCGTTACATTTGGTACGGCTTATTTTTTGTTAGCGTATTATTATGTTATGTATGATGCATTATCAGTGATTAAGAATGTATCGGAAAGAGTTTTAAATGAAAATTTTTCATCAAGAGTTAACCCATCTTCAAGAGATGAAGTTTATTTTATAGGACCCTATTTTAATGAGATGATAGCTACATTTAATCGAATGGCTTATCAACATCAATATGCTCAAAAGAAGATAGAGCATCTAGCTAATTATGATCCATTAACAGGATTAGCAAATCGTTCATTATTTCAAAGTCGTCTACCTGTTGTTATGGAACAGGCTAGAAAATCAGCAAGTCCGATGGCTATTCTCTGTATCAATTTGGATCGTTTTAAAATGGTTAATGATACAATGGGTCATCGAATAGGAGATGAATTATTGAAAGCGCTTTCCTGTAAATTGACAATAGGCGTAGGAAAAGACGATATGGTGGCTAGATTAGGAGGAGATGAGTTTAATATTATCCTTACTAATTTGTCATCAGAATGTGATGCTAGAAATGCAGCTAAAAGAATTATTGCTGAGATTTCTCAGCCTGTCGTTATTGAAGAATGTGAATTGTCTATTTCTTGTAGTATTGGGATTAGTATGTACCCTAATCACTCAGAAAGTGAAGATTTGCTTTTGAGATATGCTAACCGAGCAATGTACTTTGCGAAAGAGAAAGGGAAAGCGACTTATCAATTATTTGATTCATCATTTATGACTGAACAAAAGCAAAAATTTAAATTGGAAATGAATCTTAAGAAAGCATTGGAAAAAAACCAGTTTTTCATACAGTATCAACCACGAGTAGAAACAAGAAATGGAGAAGTAGTGGGATTTGAATCACTCATACGCTGGATGCATCCAGATTTGGGTATTATTAGGCCGAATGAATTCATACCTTTAGCAGAAAAAAGCTCACTCATATTTTCAATTGGTTATTGGGTGCTTAGAACAGCTTGTTTACAAACCAAAGAATGGCAAAGAAAAGGGTTCAATCCTGGTTTTGTCTCAGTAAATATCTCTCCAAACCAGTTTTTATCAGATTCATTCGTTTCCGATGTAAAACATATTTTAGAAGAAACGAACCTAGAACCCTATTATTTAGAATTGGAATTAACAGAACATGTATTTTGTGAGGATAATGTCATAAATAAATTAAAACAATTAAAAAAAATAGGGGTTAGAATTGCCATCGATGACTTCGGTACAGGATTTTCTTCATTAAGTTATTTAAAAAATTTTCCAATTGATACACTGAAAATAGACCGTACGTTTATTAAAGATATTCCAAGTGGTGAGAAGGATAAAGCTATTATGAAAACAATTATCTCTATGGGACGTCGACTAAACCTATGTGTTGTCGCAGAAGGGGTAGAGACTATTGAACAGTTACAATTTTTAGAAAAACGTGGATCTATCCAGGTGCAGGGATATTTAATTAGTAGACCGGTTGTAGCCAATGAATATGAGGACTTTTTGAGGGGAAGTGAGCGGATAATCAAGACTTCATAACGGCTTCCTCGTGGATTAGTAAAAAAGAGGTTTATATCTTAAAACAAGAACCATTATGTTTAGGTTCTTGTTTTTTTATACAAACAAACGTTTGCTTATTTTGTTGGTTCATTTTAAGATAGGGAGGAGAGGGGTTGTGGCGAATTAATGATTGAATTCTTTTCATCTCATTTATATATAGCAATGGTAGCGATAGCTTTCATTTTACTTTTAACTTTCTGGCTAGTTTACAAAAAAAACCGTAGGAAGCGTTATGACTTATCTAAAATGACTTTAGATGATATTGATAAGATGGATGGTTATGAGTTTGAGGACTATTTATATGTACTTTTAAGAGCAATAGGGTACGAACAAATCTATCAAACAAAGAAAAGTCGGGATTACGGAGCTGATTTACTGTTTATTGATCGAACGAATCAAAAGACTGTCGTTCAAGCAAAACGATATCTTGAAAAGGTTGGGCTGTCGGCAGTACAGGAAGTATATGCGGCTCAAGCCTTTTATGAAGCAAACTCCGCTCTAGTCATAACTTCGGCTAAACATATTTCTGAGCCTTGTTTGAAATTAGCGACAGCAGCTAATGTGAAAATTATTGACCGTGAAGACTTAGGAGAAATCATTCATGCGTTCAAGAAAAAAAACTTTGAAAGAGCACAAGAGATTGTTGAAGTGCCTGATGAACCAGTCGGTTATACCTCAGAAGATAGTCTGACCGCCAACAATGATAAGCGCGGCCTAATTCAAGCAGGAGATTATTACTATAAGATTTAACATTGTAAAAGTCTTACTAGATTTTCTTTTCTTTATCTTTTTTTCTGGGCGATTTGATGACCTGGGTGAAAGGCATCAGGTAGCTTAGCAAAAGGATCTTTGGATTTCTTTGAGATTCTCTGTAGAGGGCACTGAAAAAGGAAAAGTTAACCTTCTTCAGTGTTCTCGAATAAGACATCCTCCTTTTTCCATATTCATGGTAGAGGAGGTGAACATTCATGTTCAAAGGAATCGATTGGCAAATGACTGTGTTTGTTGGCATTTCTTTATTGCAAGAATATATTAGCTTTATTCATCTTCCCCGTGTTTATTTCTGGAGTGAAGAAGGAGATGATACGGATCGAAACCGGGCGGCTTAATGTCGCCCGGTTTTTTTAGGTTAAATATTATAAATTTCTTTTAAGGTTTATTAAAGGTACATAAACCTAGGTCGGTGTGTAAATTGAAAAAAATGCTGGGGCGTTGCTCTATTATTGAATGGAATTACTAAATAAAGGGTAGTGTACCATTAAAGACTAAACTAGAAGGAGTGTAAAAAATGGCGACATTGGCATTGAAAGATAGAGTGGCAATCATAACAGGGGGATCTTCAGGAATTGGAAGAGCGAGCGCAATCGAACTTGCAAAAAAGGGCGCAAAGGTAGCTCTTATCGATTTGAAGGAAGAAAATGCTGAAAAAGTTAAACATGAAATTGAGAATATGGGGGGAGAAGCGCTTGTTACGGACACAGATGTATCGGATCCGCAACGAATGGAAGAAAGTTATCAATATATTTTAAAGCAATGGGGACGAGTCGATATTGTTTTTGCTAATGCAGGCATTAATGGAAAAGTTGAGCCAATTGAAGATTTAACTGCAGAAGATTGGGATCAAACGTTATCAACTAATTTAAGGAGTACATTTTTAACTGTAAAATACGCAATTCCTCATATGAAAGAAAAAGGCGGTAGCATCATTATAACAAGTTCAGTTAACGGAACGAGAACGTTTAAAAGTTTTGGAATGTCAGCATACAGTACGTCCAAAGCAGGCCAAGTTGCTTTTGGAAAAATGGCTGCATTAGAATTGGCAAGATATCATATTAGGGTAAATATTATTTGTCCTGGGGCAATAGAAACAAATATTGGCGAAAATACATTTCCTGATAAAGAAAAATTAGAAAAAATCAAAATCCCTGTTGAATTTCCTGAAGGGTCAAAGCCTCTTGAACATCATCCTGGAAAACCAGAACAAGTTGCTGACCTTGTTCAATTTCTAGCATCAGATGCTTCGAGTCACATTACAGGCAGTCAAATCTTTATAGACGGAGCCGAGTCATTGCTTTAATATGGATAAAAAGATGTAAGCTATGATAATAAGATTGTAAAGGCAATTAGGGGGAAAGTTTATGTATGGTGTTCCTTTAACGAAGAAAGCAAAAAAAATCATGTTACTCGGTTCAGGGGAATTAGGGAAAGAAGTCGTCATTGAGGCGCAGAGACTAGGTATTGAAACGGTCGCTGTTGATCGCTATAATCATGCACCGGCTATGCAAGTCGCTCACAGGTTTCATGTTGTGGATATGTTACATGGCGAAAGCCTACGAGCTGTAATTGAATTAGAAAAACCAGATTTAATCGTCCCAGAAGTTGAAGCGATTCAAACTCAGATTCTTGTAGAACTCGAGCAAGAAGGTTATCATGTTGTGCCAACAGCTAGAGCAACGAAGTTAACGATGGATCGGGAAGGTATTCGTAGACTTGCAAGTGAAGAATTAGAATTGCCGACAGCTAAGTATGAATTTGCAAATACGTTAGATGAATTAAAGGAAGCAGTCCAAAAGATCGGGACACCATGTGTGATTAAACCTTTAATGAGTTCATCAGGTAAGGGTCAAAGTTTGTGCCGGGCCTTTGAGGATGTTGAAGCTTCCTGGAACATTGCTCTAGAGGGTGGACGGGGGAAAAGTACTCGTGTCATTGTTGAGGAATTTATTCGCTTTGAATCTGAGATCACATTGTTAACTGTTCGTTCGATTTCAGGCACAGCGTATTGCCCTCCTATCGGACATATTCAAAAAGATGGCGATTATATTCGGTCTTGGCAGCCACATCATATGAGCCCTCAGCAAATAGCCGAAGCTGAGGTTATCGCGAAGAAAATTACGGATGCGCTAGGAGGCTATGGTCTTTTTGGTGTCGAATTATTTCTAACTAAGGATCGTGTATATTTTAGTGAAGTCTCACCTCGGCCACATGATACAGGTATGGTGACATTAGCAACACAAAATTTATCCGAGTTTGCTTTGCATGTGCGAGCTATTTTAGGACTACCTGTTCAAGATATTCTTTTACATACGCCAGGAGCGAGCCATGCAATAAAAGCATGGGAGGAAAGTTCATCTTATCAAATAGAGGGAATAGCGGACGCTCTTAAAGTGAAAAACACAGAGGTGCGTGTATTTGGGAAGCCTGAAACGAAAGTAGGACGCCGTATGGCTGTTACCTTAAGTACAGCAGATACCATTGAGGGAGCAATAAACCAAGCTGAGGAAGCTGCATCGAGAATTAACATCCTATATAATAACTAATACTCAGGGGCGAGGCCACTGAAAAAGTCCCTTTTTAGCAGAATTGAGGAAGCAGCATTAAATATAACCTGAATAACTTAATGGAAAGTGGGGAATGAACATGAAGGTCTTTGTCTATACCCAGGAGAAGTGTAGACCATGTCATGCAGAAAAAGAATGGCTTAAATCTCATAACATTGATTTTGAAGAGAGAGATGTAAGAAAAGACCCTATTTATTTGGAAGAAATTCTAAAATTTAATGCTAGTTCTACCCCCGTTACAGTGATTGAGAGAGAGAAGGGAGAGCCGCAAGTCATTATGGGATTTCATGTACGAAGGTTGGCTGAGGCATTGGGAGTTTCACTAGAGAGATAACTAGATAGTTAAAGTAAAAAGAAAATCTCACCCGAAGAGCGTGGGTGAGATGCCGCCCTCCCTCTTCCCCAAACCCGGGGAAAGAGGGATGAAAAAAAAGAAGATCTCACCCGAAGAGCGTGGGTGAGATGCCGCCCTCCCTCTTTCCCAAAACCGGGGAAAGAGGGAGGGCTATTATACTAGTTTGGTTGTCCATGATTCGCAGTTCCAGGTTTCGGTGACGATGTCTTGGTAGAATTCAGGTTCATGGGAAATGAGAAGAATGCTACCTTTGTAGGCTTTTAAGGCGCGTTTTAATTCCTCCTTGGCATCGACGTCAAGATGGTTTGTTGGCTCATCTAGAACGAGAATATTGGTTTCGCGATTAATAAGCTTGCATAATCGAACCTTTGCCTTTTCTCCACCGCTTAAGACAATGATTTTACTTTCAATATGTTTAGTTGTTAGTCCACATTTTGCTAGAGCAGCTCGTACTTCGGCTTGTGTGAGTGAAGGGAACTCTTGCCAAACCTCCTCAATGCAGGTATTACTTGAGTCCTTTGCTTCTTGCTCAAAATAGCCAATTTCTTGATAGTCGCCACGCTCAACCAATCCAGAAACAGGTGGATTTAGAGCGAGTATGCTTTTAAGTAATGTCGTTTTTCCGATCCCGTTGGCTCCGACTAATGCTACTTTTTGTCCACGTTCCATTTTAAGGTTTAGTGGTTTTGAAAGAGGTTCCTCATAGCCGATTACAAGATCCTGCGTTTCAAAAATTAATTTGCTCGTTGTTCTGGCTTCTTTGAAGTTAAATGAAGGTTTTGGCTTGTCCTTAGCAAGTTCAATGACATCCATTTTATCAAGTTTCTTTTGTCTAGACATCGCCATATTGCGAGTCGAAACACGTGCCTTGTTACGAGCAACGAAGTCTTTAAGCTGTGAGATTTCTTGTTGTTGTCTTTTAAAGGCTGCCTCTAGCTGTTGTTTTCTCATTTCATGTACTTCTAGGAAGTGATCATAATCCCCGACGTAGCGGTTTAACTCTTGATTTTCCATATGGTAAATTAAGTTAATAACACTGTTTAAAAATGAAATATCGTGAGAAATTAAAATAAAAGCATTTTCGTACTCTTGTAAATAGCGCTTTAGCCATTCAATATGCTGCTCATCTAAGTAGTTTGTTGGCTCGTCTAAAAGAAGAATATCTGGTTTCTCTAGTAAAAGTTTTGCAAGAAGTACCTTAGTCCGTTGTCCGCCACTTAAATCCTCAACATCTTTATCTAGTCCAACATCATCTAATCCAAGTCCTCGGGCAATTTCTTCTACTTTTGCATCGATGACATAAAAATCATTATTTGTTAACGTATCTTGAATAATGCCAACCTCTTCCAGTAGCTTTTCAAGTGCTTCTGGTGTGACATCGCCCATTTTGTCATATATTGCTGTCATCTCTGCTTCAAGGTCATACATATATTGGAACGCGCTTTTTAGGACATCACGCATTGTCATTCCACGTGATAATACAGTATGCTGGTCAAGGTAACCTACACGAACTTTTTTTGACCATTCGACCTTTCCTTCATCTGGCATTAGTTTACCAGTTATAATATTCATAAACGTTGATTTTCCTTCACCATTAGCTCCGATGAGGCCGATATGCTCACCCTTGAGTAATCGAAACGATACATCATGAAAAATAGCTCGATCTCCGAAGCCATGACTAAGGTTTTTAACGGTTAATATACTCATTGAAAAACACCTTTCCTTTACAAAAGTACCTGTTTAATATCCTTTATCATATTACCATAAGTCAGACGTTACGTCTTTGGAGCTGTAATGGTTTAAACTGGATAAGGTGAAATGGTTTCTGTTACGATAATAGTAATTATTATTTCGGTAAGAGGAGTGTTTAAATTGAAGGTTGTTGTGACGCGTCAGTTACCAAATGAAATTATCGAAATGTTGTCAAATCGTTATGAAGAGGTTGTTGTCTGGGAAAAGGAAGATGAACCTATTCCAAGAGAAAGACTACTTAGAGAAATTGTTGATGCAGACGGATTACTAACAAATTTAACCGACAAGATAGACAAAGAGTTGCTATCGCAAGCGACCAAGCTTAAAGTTGTCAGCACACTGGCTGTTGGTTTTGATAACATAGATGTTGTTGAAGCAAAAAAACGTGGAATACAAGTAGGTCACACTCCTGGAGTACTCACCGAGGCAACGGCTGACTTAACGTTTGCATTGTTACTGGCTACCTCTAGAAGACTCGTTGAAGGTATGGACGTGATTCGCGAAAATCGCTGGACAAGTTGGGGGCCTTTTTTACTTACAGGACAGCAAGTACATGGGGCAACCATTGGGATTATCGGAATGGGTCGAATTGGTATGAGTGTGGCTAAACGAGCAAAAGGTTTTTCCATGAATATTCTTTATCATAACCGCACTCGTCATTTGGAGGCTGAGGAAGAGTTTGATGCAACATATTGCTCAATGGACGATCTGCTTGAGCAATCCGATTTTGTTGTCTTGCTTGTCCCTTCTACAAAAGAGACACACAAAATGATAGGTACTGCTGAATTTGAGAGAATGAAAAAAACAGCGGTCTTTATAAATACTTCTCGTGGCACAAATGTTGATGAAGATGCATTATATAAGGCCTTGGAAAGTCAATCCATTTACGCTGCTGGACTTGATGTCTTTGAAGAAGAACCTATTTCTGCGTCACATCCCCTTTTAAAACTGAACAACATTACAGTCCTCCCTCATGTCGGGAGTGCATCAATACAAACACGACTACAGATGGCAAAGCTTGCGGTCGATAACACGATATGTGGTCTAGAAGGGAAAACACTTATTCATGAAGTGAAATAGTTTTAGAAAAGAGGAGGCATTGTACTTTATCCCTAAAAAAATATACTTTTTCTTTTCTCCTGAAGGAATCTGTATAGAATGTACATAATATAGTAATGAGGTAAAATGGGCCGGTTTAAAAATATATGGTAAAAGTAATTAGAGGTTTTTTGAAAGGATGAGAAGAAATGAGTAAATTATTTGAGCAAGTTATTGAGCGTCGAGGGACGGCGTCAATGAAATGGGACATGTTAAAGGAGCGTTTTGGTGCTGAAGATTTATGGCCAATGTGGGTAGCTGACATGGATTTTAGGGCTCCCCAAGCCGTACTAGATGCCTTAAAAGAAAAAGTAGATCATGGGATTTTCGGATATCCTGCTCATTCGAAATCGGTGGATGAAGCTGTTCAAAATTGGTTAGCAAGACGTTATCAATGGAAGGTAAATTCAAGTGCATTTATTTATACCCCAGGTGTTGTTCCAACATTGAGTAATATTATCAAAGCATTTACTGAGAAGCAGGATGAGGTTGTCATTCAAACACCCGTCTATTATCCATTTTACGATGTCATCAAGAAAAATGAGCGTGACCTCGTGAGAAACCCTCTGGTTTTTGATGGAAAGCAATACAAAATGGATTTAGAGCATTTAGAGTCGGTTATAACTGATAAGACTAAAATGATCATTCTTTGCCATCCTCATAATCCAGGTGGTCGAGTTTGGACTAGAGAAGAGTTAGAATTATTAGCCGCTGTTTGTAAAAGACATGACTTACTCGTTATTTCTGATGAGATTCATGCCGATTTGCTTTATGAAGGTCATGTTCATGTTCCTTTAGCGTCCATTAATGATGATATGGCAAATCGAACGTTTACGTGCCTAGCTCCGAGTAAAACATTTAACTTAGCTGGAATCCAAACATCCTATGTTGTTGTAGAAAATGATGAATTAAGAACAAAGTTAAAGAATTTCTTAGCAAGTACGTTTATGAATTCTACAAATAGCTTTGCTGAGGTTGCTACGGAAGCAGCCTACCGCTATGGTGAAGAGTGGTTAGACGAATTAATGAGTTATGTTCAAAAAAACTACGATATGGTTTCAGAGTTTCTTAAAGAAAATATGCCTAAGATTCGTCCAATTGAACCAGAAGGCACTTATTTACTTTGGCTAGATTGCTCTGAGTTGGGCTTATCCGCAGCAGAAAGGAAAAACTGGTTAATCAAAGATGCCCAGGTAGCCTTAAATCATGGGCCGATGTTTGGAGAAGAAGGTAAAGAGTTTGAGCGAATGAATCTTGCATGCCCTAGCTCTATCCTAAAAGAAGGATTAAATCGAATGAAGGTAGCCTACGAGAGACAAGGATTTTAATGACAACATTAGTGGTAGGCAAAAAGATGAATTTGTTAATAATATTTGAGGCTTATTTTTATGGCAAGGAACTTAAACTAGAAGAGGGTTTACTTTACTCTTACTCTAAGGCTTACGTCTCTAAGCCTCAAGCAAAACATATACATATGACGTAAAGAATCTATTTAGTATTGCTGAGAGGAAACTAATGACGGATGAACTAGTGCTACAGCTATTTTATTAAGACCGAGAATAATATGGAACTGTCAAGCATAGGATTATGAGACAATAATAATGGATAAATCCTAATTATTGAGATTTGCTAAGACGGAGGAGACATTTATCAATGACTATTAAAAATTTGTATCATGAACTCGTAAATGAATGTAGAACTAAACTTGATAGAGAACTAACTAAAAAAGAAATGGAACTCATTCAATGGATTCAGGAAAATCAAATAGAGTCTCTTTATCAGCAAGTAAAAAGCTCATAAATCATAAACACAAAAAAATTCCTCCTTTAAGATTAATTAAAGTGAGGAATTTTTTTGTATTCTTTGTCTGAGGCTCCTCCCTATGGTTTAATGTATGTAGGGGATTCATTTTTAAGGAGGCTTGCCTTATGAAGACATTTAAACTGTATTCATTAGCTATTTTGGAAAGTGTCAATGGCACAGTTATTCAAAAACCGATATCTGTTTCAAACGGTCTTATTATTAATATGGAAAATCAGGAATATATTTGGTACATTGATGCTGTGGTCTCAAAGGAGGAGGAACTCTATTTTGAACAAGTCCAAGAAAGAAAACAAAATATCCTCGTTGATGTTGTTATCACAAGTAAGGAAAATCACCCTGCAGCAATGATCACCTCAATTTCTGCAATTACAAAACTTAGTACGGGGGCAAGCATATTACTTGAAGCGAGACTAGTCTTAAAAAAAGATGACATTATTGAAAATATGGTTGAAAACCTTGTAAATGAAGGTTTTTCAGGTAAAACCCTCTTTAGCGAGTTTAAGAAGCGGAAAGAAAATTTAGCGGCACATTCCCAAACGACATTAGATGAAGTATATAGAACGTTAAAAGAAAGCGGGAAATATCAGCTCACATAAACTAAGAACTGCGTTTAAAAACGTAGTTCTTTTTTTTGAAATGCTTTCCGAAGTTCCTAATTTCCAACTATAACAGAAAAAGTACAAAGCTGATGTGTATAGAAAGTCGTCTCCATCTCATACTAGTTAAGAGTTAGATGAGAATGTAGGGGGAAGTCAGGATGGCAAATAAGAAAAATTGGGATGTACTATCGATTTCATCAATTCCTCTTGTTATGACGCTTGGTAACTCTATGTTAATCCCTGTTCTTCCAATTATAGAAAAGAAAATTGCCATAACCGCTGTACAATCCAGTATGCTGATTACAGTGTATTCAATTGTCGCTATTTTATGTATTCCTGTTGCAGGATATATATCTGATCATGTTGGACGAAAGCGCGTTATCATCCCAAGTTTAATTTTGGCTGGAATTGGAGGGCTTATTTCAGGGTTTGCAGGATGGCAGATGGAGAATCCTTATAGTATATTACTCCTTGGTCGTTTGCTTCAAGGAATCGGTGCTGCAGGAGCAGCCCCTATTGTTTTACCCCTTGTTGGAGATTTGTTTACCAATGAAAAGGAGATAAGTAAGGGGCTAGGGATTATTGAGACAGCAAATACCTTTGGTAAGGTGTTGAGTCCGATTTTAGGGGCATTGTTAGCTGCGATTGTTTGGTACATGCCATTTATTGCTATACCTATTTTTTGTTTTGTTTCGATTGTTTTATTAATATTTTTGGTTGAATCTCCCCCCCAAGTTGAGAAGCCTCAACCTTTTAAGATATTTATCAAGGCGACTAAAAAAGTATTTAAGCGAGAAGGAAGATGGCTTTATGCTGTGTTTATCGTAGGCACGATATGTATGTTTGTCCTCTTTGGGATTTTGTTTTATTTATCAACAATGCTTGAAGAAACCTATCAAATAAAAGGGGTCAAAAAGGGAATTATTTTAGCGATACCACTTGCTGCCTTATGTGGTTCTTCTTTTATAACAGGGAAGACAATTGGACAGGATAAACAAAAAATGAAAACAATGACGGTTATTGGAATTGCATTTTTAACACTGGCGACTTTTTCAATTTCTTTTTCGGAAGATATCTATATTCTATTAACAGCTTTATTCGTAAGTGGAATTGGTATTGGATTTGCATTGCCAAGTTTAGATGCCTTTGTAACAGAAGGTATTCAGAAAGACCAACGTGGTTCCATTACTTCATTTTATAGTAGTATGAGGTTTTTGGGTGTTGCTTTAGGTCCACCCATATTTGCGGTGATGATGAAAGGGTCACACTTTTTTTTGTTTTTTACCAATGCCTTCATTTGTTTGATGGCATTACTAATTACACTATTTATGATAAAACCGGAGGAAACGGTGAAACGAACTTGGGGTTAACAGTTGGTGCAAATGATGAAAGAAGGTATACTGCTTAGTATGGGAGAGTAAGAAGGAGCGGTTAAGCAATGTATACATTCAAAGATTTAAATGGGTGTCTTGTTCAACTATCTTTTTCTAATGAAATTCTAATCGAAGAGGCCTCGCATGTATGGGTGATATGTTCCTATAGGGACAAGTGGTTGTTAACTAATCATAGCGAGCGAGGTTTTGAATTTCCTGGAGGAAAGGTTGAAAAGGGAGAGACACTAGAAGAAGCAGCGATTCGGGAAATACAAGAAGAAACGGGTGCCGTTGTTTTAAATATGACCTGTATTGGTCAATACCATGTAGATTGTGGACATATTCCTTTTTCCAAGAAGGTTTTCTATGCACAAATAAGTAGTATTAACCCTGAAAATAGTTATTTTGAAACAAAAGGACCGGTGCTTATGTCCAAGCTGCCGGATAGGATAAAAGAAGATGAACGTTTTAGCTTTATCATGAAAGACGACGTCTTAACCTATTGTTTAGATTATATCAAAAAAAACCAACTTTGTTGAAGAGGCTACTGAGCGGAGAGTATCAGCAACCTCTAGAAGTGTTTCATCAACCGTTTTTCTAGTACCTCGACGGCTTTATACATAATGGTTGCAAGGACGGCAATAACCATTAAGCTCATAAGGACAAGGGTGAAGTTGAACACTTGGAAACCGTTAATGATTAAGAAGCCTAAACCTTGCTTGGAAACGAGAAATTCACCGACAATAACACCAACCCATGCTAACCCAACATTGACCTTTAATGTTGAAATAATCGTGGGTATAGATGCAGGTAAAATGACATAACGGAATGTTTGTTTTTTTGATGATCCAAACGTTTGCATAACTTTTACATAATTATTGTCTACTTCTTTAAAGGATGTATAGACTACAAGAGTAGTAATTACAATCGAAATAAGCGCCCCCATTGCTATAATTGAAGAAAATCCAGGACCTAAACCCACAATTAATATTGGACCAAGTGCTACTTTTGGCATTGAATTTAAGACGACGAGGTAAGGGTCCAACACTCTCGACGCAAAGGGGGACCACCAAAGAACAGCAGCAATAAAGGTACCAAGAACTGTTCCTAGGATAAAGCCTAAAATCGTTTCAAAAAGAGTAATGGATGTATGCACAAATAGACTTCCATCAACAATACGTTGAATAAGTAAATGAAAGATTCGACTTGGCATACTAAATAGAAGTGGATCGATAAGACGTGTTCGTGCAGCAAATTCCCAAACTGAAAAAAAGCTAAGGAGGATGCCCAATTGGACAATAAATACAAGCTTTTTTTCTTTTTTTAATCTACGTAAATATTGTGCATGAAGCTGTTGACTGGTATCATTCAAGGCTCTCCAACTCCTTCCAAATAAGTTGAAATTGTTCATTATATAATGAAGATTGCCTCGCTTCAAAAGGAAGGGAGTGCCTTAATTCACTAGGCATCTCAAAAATTGTATGAATTTTTCCGGGTCTAGGGGACAGTAAAATAACTCGGTCCGACATCGCTATTGCCTCCCCAATATCATGTGTGACGAGAATGGCAGTTTTTTGTTCTGCTTTAAGTGTAGTGAAAACAAGGTCTTCTAGCTTGAGCTTGGTTTGATAATCTAGAGCCGAGAATGGTTCATCGAGTAACATTAGCGATGGGTTTGTTGCAAGCATTCGCACTAGAGCAACACGTTGTCTCATTCCTCCTGATAATTGACTTGGATATTGATTCTTTTTATCTAGTAAACCCATTTGATCAAGAAGGGAAAGAGCAAAGTCTTTTCCTTTTTTTGAATCATGACCAAGAATTGTTTGACCGATCATAATATTGGATTCAATGGATAACCAAGGAAATAGATAATCTTGTTGCAGCATGTAACCAGTATTTGCTTCTATTTGAGTAACATTCGTTCCATTAAGAGTAATTTCACCTGTTGTTGGGGAAAGTAAGCCTCCTATTAGGGATAGAAGGGTGGTTTTCCCACATCCACTTGGACCGAGAAGGGAAATAAATTCCCCGTCCTCGACCACTAAATCAATATGTTCAATCGCTGTGGTAGCTTCTGTTTTTGAGAGGTATGTCATGGAAACATCTGATAATCGCAGTGTAGACATTATCATCACCTTCCTAATTTAGGACACTTTCTACTATTGACGTATTGACTAAATCGCCGTAGTCCACATACTCAGGTAATGCCCCTGCTTCATCCATTATTGTTTGTAGGTTTTCCCAAGCTTCAGGCTTTAGAAGAGGATCTGTTGCATAGGACCCTTGAGATTTATAACGCTCAACAACTTGTGCAATTAATTCAACGGGTGTATCTTCAAAAAAACCTACAATTGCCTCAGCAACCAGTTCAACTGGCTGTTCTTGAACCCACTGTTGACCTTTATATAGAGCACGAGTGAAGCGTTCAAGTAATTCTTGATCCTTTTTGATGGTGCTTTCGGTTGCCATGAAACCAGTATAAGGAACAATACCTGACTCTGTTCCAAAGGAGGCAACGACATAACCAATTCCTTCATTTTCAAATTGAGTAGCTTGTGGTTCAAACAATTGAACAAAATCTCCTGTTCCTGAAGCAAAGGCACTTGGAATATTTCCAAAATCAATGTTTTGAATCAGGTTTAAATCTTGATGTGGATGAATTCCATTTTGTTTAAGAACATGTTCCCCTACCATCTGAGGCATCCCACCTGTACGTTGACCTAAGAAGGTGCTACCTTTTAAATCATCCCATTCAAATGAGTCTAGCTTCTCACGCGAAACAAGGAAGGTGCCATCGGTTTGGGTTAACGCTGCAAAGTTTATTGCTGGGTCAGATGCTCCCTGTGCATAAACATAAATCGATGTTTCAGCACCGACAAGCGCCACGTCAGCTCCGTTAGATAACAGAGTAGTCATCGTTCGATCACCACCCCAAGCGGTTGTAAGTTCTAGGTCAATTCCTTCCTCCTCAAAGAAACCTTGGGACATGGCTGCGTAGAGAGGTGCATAAAAAATTGATCGCGTGACTTCTGCTACACGAATGGTTTCATTTTTCGAAGAGGAACAGGCAACAGGAACTAGGATAAGAATGCTAATCAAAAGTAGGGTTAGCCCCCTTTTTACATAGGCTAATTTCATTAAAACCAACTCCCTTATATTTATGTGATAGTGTATGATAGGACAAGAAAATATGTGTAAGCCCAAAAAAGGTAGGTCTAAAAGAGTTGGTTTTAAGTTTTATTTCCTATTCAACCCGCAATAAGAAAACCATTGCTGTCTTGTGAGGAACCCATGTTGAAAACTACTTTAGTAGAAAGGTGGAATAAAATATGACAACCAAATTGATTTCTTCTATACGCATTCCTTCACCTCATCCTCGAATTTATTTATATGAGATAACTTATGGGAGTGATGGTTTTCGCGTTAAAGGGTACCTAGCAGTCCCACAAATAATACAACAACGTTTGCCTGGTTTGCTTTACCTGAGAGGGGGGATTAAGAATGTTGGGATGGTTCGTGTTCAACGGCTAGTTCAGTGGGCTTCTCAAGGATTTGTCGTTATGGCCCCTTTTTATCGAGGAAATCGTGGGGGAGAGGGGCAAGAGGATTTCTGTGGAGAGGATAGAATGGATGCGATAGCAGCCTTTGATTTGCTGTCGGATCATGAAAAGGTTAATCCACACCAAGTTCATGTTTTAGGTTTCTCAAGAGGCGGAGTCATGGCTCTGTTAACAGCTCAAGCAAGAAATGTGACATCTGTGACGAGTTGGAACGGGGTCACTGATATGGTATTGACATATGAAGAGAGAGTTGAACTAAGAAGAATGATGAAAAGAGTTATTGGGGGGACCCCTAATAAGTATCCTGAACGATATGCCTGGCGCACCCCTTTGAAGCAACTTAAAAAACTTCAGGCACCTGTATTGTTGATTCACGGTTGCTTAGATCAACACGTATCGATTGAGCATGCCTATCGGCTAGAACAAGGTTTATTATTATTAAATAAGCCGGTAGAAGCTTGGTACTATCCAATCTTTACACATCACTTTCCGATGAAGGAGCAGCAACGTATTTTAATAGAAGCAGCAAATTGGATGAAACAACATGATTTAAGTAATGTAACGACAAGAGGGTATCAATAAAAGGCGATGATAGCCTTATTGATACCCTCTATATTTTATATACGGGGGCCTGCTTGCTTGATTTCAGAGGCTACAGGGGAAAATTTCTCGAAGTTCTTATTGAAATTTCTAGCAAGTTCTTTGGCTTTTGAGTGGTATGCTTCTGCATCTGCCCAAGTCTCTTTTGGCTGGAGCACCTCACTTGGAACCCCAGGGCAATGTAACGGTATTTGAAGACCGAATATTGGGTCGACCGTCGTTTCAACTGCTGTGAGGTTACCCTCTAGCGCAGCCTGAATCATCGCTCTTGTGTAGCGAAGATTCATACGTTTTCCAATGCCGTATGGACCACCGGACCAGCCTGTATTAACAAGGTAGACATTCACGTTATGGGCAACGATTTTTTCTCCTAACATTTTTGCATAGCGATGAGCTGGCAATGGTAGGAAGGGGGATCCAAAGCAAGTTGAGAAGGTTGCCTCAGGCTCTGTTACACCACGTTCTGTTCCAGCAAGTTTACTTGTATAGCCAGATAAGAAATGGTACATCGCTTGCTCCTTTGTTAATTTACTAATTGGAGGGAGCACACCAAATGCATCAGCCGTTAGAAAAATAATTGTATTTGGATGACCGGCTACACTTGGTATTAATGCATTTGGTATGGCTTCAAGTGGATATGCTGCCCGAGTGTTTTCTGTTAAACAAGTGTCATCAAAACTTGGTAGGCGTGTGTTAGAGTCAATAACGACATTTTCTAGTACTGTTCCGTAACGAATGGCGTTCCAAATTTCTGGCTCATTTTCTTCTGATAGATTTGCGCATTTCGCATAACATCCCCCTTCAATATTAAACACACCATTTGTTGACCAGCCGTGCTCATCATCACCGATTAATGAACGAGTGGGATCCGCAGATAATGTTGTTTTCCCAGTCCCAGATAGTCCGAAGAATAAAGCAACATCCCCTTCATTACCGACATTTGCGGAGCAGTGCATGGATAAAACATCTTGCTCAGGTAATAAGAGGTTCATGATAGAGAAGATTGACTTTTTCATTTCCCCTGCATATTCAGTTCCTCCGATTAAAACGACACGTTCTTCAAAGGAAATAATGACAAAGGCTTCTGAGTTCGTGCCATCTACTTCTGGAACGGCTTTAAAGCCAGGAGCAGAGATAATTTTGAATGGATTTTCTTGAACATGTTCATGTAGTTGAGTAGGACGAATAAATAACTGTCTGGCAAACACTTGATGCCATGCAAATTCGTTGATGACGACTAAAGGAAGCTTATAGCGCTGGTCCGCACCTGCATAGCCTTTTGATACAAAAAGTTCTTCTTTCTTTTCTAAATATGTTAAGACTTTATTGTAAAGAGCGTCATACACGTTTTTATCAATTGGCTGATTAATAGGTCCCCAGTTTATTAGGTTATTTATTGATGATTCTTTGACAATGAATTTATCTTTTGGTGAACGTCCAGTGTAGGCACCTGTTTCCACGCTTAATGCACCAGTTGGGGTCAAAATACCCTCGTTTCGCAACAGCGACTTTTCAATTAATTTAGGGAGAGGTAAATCATGAAGGACTCCTGATCCTTCGAGAATGAAATCAAGTTTAGACGTTTGTTTAAGTGCTTTCATATTCACAAATCCTTTCTGGTTTTAATTGCGAGTCATTTATGCATCTTAATTTTCATTTAGTATAACACATTTAATGTAATGGTCTACACTTTTATGCGCGTTCTTCTGAAATTTTTTAAAAATTTGACGTAACGCATTTTGTAGACACAGCATATAGTGGAGGAGGATGAGTAGGGAGGTAAGATCCATGCAGGAGGTTTCAATGCTTGACATTGCAACAGTATCTGCTGTTGTTGCTGCCCTTGTGACAGTCGTGGGGAATGCCTTTGGGATAGATAAAAAATACCGTGCCTTACTTGCAATTGCCATTGCAAGTACTTTATGGTTTATACCGAGAGAATGGGGAGAACAAGTATTAATGGCATTAATTATCGGTTTAACGGCTAGTGGGATGTACAGCCAAGTAAAGCCTAGAGATAATCAGAATGAATTACTGCAATTACAAATGCGTGAACAGTTTAGACAGGAAGTGGAAGAAAAAGAGAACGAGAAGCGAAAACAACAGCAACAGCAACAGGGGGAAGCTCCTCAAAATGAAGGAGACTCCAATCAAATTAATAATCGAACACCTTATTAGGGAGACTAATAATTAGTCTTCCTTTTTTAAGGTTTATTTAATATACTCGATACCATTGACATTAGGAGATTTGTGCGATATGATATGTCGCGAACGGATACTCTTATCCTGAGTAGGTGGAGGGACAGGCCCGAAGAAACCCAGCAACCAACACTCTCGCCATGAGTGAAAAGGTGCTAACCTGCAAGGCTATGCCTTGGACGATAAGAGGCGGAAGGTAAACATTTCAACCCTTTTCCTCTATGGATGGGGTTTTTCTCGTTTATACACGTCTACGACTGTTGGTAAGTACCTTCAGTGGGAAACGAGTGCCGTATCAATTATTCGCACATACTAAGAGTAAAAAGTATTGTGCAAAGGAGGATATTTGAACATGGTAGAAAAGAAAAGCCGTCGTTTGTTTACATCAGAATCAGTTACGGAGGGGCATCCCGATAAAATTTGTGACCAAATTTCCGATTCGATTCTAGATGAAATTCTAAAGAGCGACCCAAATGCACGTGTTGCGTGTGAGACATCTGTAACGACAGGACTTGTTCTTGTTGCAGGTGAAATAACAACTAGCACCTACGTAGACATTCCGAAAATTGTTCGCGAGACAATTAAGGGTATTGGTTATACTCGTGCAAAATACGGATTCGATGCGGAAACGTGTGCGGTTTTAACATCAATTGATGAACAATCTGCAGACATTGCTGCTGGGGTAAACACAGCGCTTGAAGCGCGTGAGGGCCAAATGACCGATGAAGAAATTGAAGATATCGGTGCAGGAGATCAAGGATTAATGTTTGGTTATGCTAATAATGAAACGAAAGAGCTAATGCCGCTACCGATTTCGTTAAGTCATAAATTAGCTCGCCGTTTAACTGAGGTTCGCAAAGAAGAAATTCTTCCTTACTTACGTCCTGATGGAAAGACACAAGTAACGGTCGAGTATGATGAGGATGGGAAACCGGCTCGAATTGACACGATTGTTATTTCAACTCAACATCATCCAGAAGTATCATTAGAGCAAATTCAACGAAATTTAAAAGAATATGTCATTAATCATGTAGTACCAGCTGAACTGATTGACGAAGAAACTAAATACTTCATTAACCCAACAGGTCGTTTTGTTATCGGTGGCCCACAAGGTGACGCTGGACTAACAGGTCGAAAAATTATCGTTGATACATACGGTGGTTATGCTCGTCACGGTGGAGGGGCGTTCTCTGGTAAGGATGCAACAAAGGTTGACCGTTCTGGTGCTTATGCTGCTCGTTATGTAGCTAAGAATATTGTTGCAGCAGGGCTGGCTGATAAATGCGAGGTTCAACTTGCTTATGCAATTGGGGTTGCTCAACCGGTATCAATTGCTGTGGATACTTTTGGTACAGGTAAAGTATCTGAAGAAACATTGGTTTCATTAGTAAGAGATAACTTTGACTTACGCCCTGCAGGAATTATTAAAATGCTTGACTTGCGTCGGCCGATATACAAACAAACGGCTGCATACGGTCATTTTGGACGTACAGACGTTGAGCTTCCATGGGAGCAAACAGATAAAGCTAAATCATTAAAAGAACAAGCAGGGTTATAAAATGGACAAGTCCGCTAGCATTTAATTTGCTAGCGGACTTTTTTGAAATGAATAGAGAGATTGGTTCTGCACGCGACTCGCCTACAATCAGCTTTAAAAGAAGCGGGTGCTCTTATTGTAAGTTGCTTAAAAGGACAAAAACATTCTTTTGAACAACCTCTTGTATGGAGCTTTTTGAATTTGGCAAAGCTATGGTTAGGGAGGTGATTCTAATGGCTCAAGATGTATTATGTGAAGTGAATAACTGTACGTACTGGGAAGAAGGAAACCTTTGTCAGGCTGATAAAATTTATGTGGTTAGTCATACTGGAAAACAAGCGGAAAATCAAAAAGAAACGGATTGTAAAACATTTGAACCACATAATTAACTAAATGGGCGGAGGTTAAGAGGGCACTGAAAAAGGAGTGCCCTCGAGGTGACGCCCTTTTTCTCATTACTAGTATTGATAATAATAATCATTAATATTCATTAATCATTAAAATTATGCAAGCTGACGAAGTGATTTTCTATTTTGAGCAGCTTGCTCATATTGAAGAATTAGCTCATCAAAAATTGTTTCCCATGCTTGTGTTTTAGCGTATTTCCTTGCTTCATAGCTCATTTCTTTACGAATGCTTTGATTTCCTAATAACGTCACAATCGCTTGAATAAAGGAATCAGGTTGTTTTGCTTCGCAAATCATCCCTGTTCTTTTGTGTTGAACTATTTCTTTCACACCACCTTGATTGGATACGATTGCTGGAGTTCCTGAAGCAAGAGCTTCAAGGACAACATTTCCAAACGTTTCGGTCGTTGAAGGAAAAACAAATAAATCTGCTGATGCATAGACAGATGCTAAAGCCTCGCCCTTCAAGTACCCTGTAAATGTGACGTTCTCTTGGAACTCTTGCATCATCTCTATACGCATTGGACCATCCCCAACATAAAGCCAATGTACGTTTTGGCGGATAGATTCAGGTAATTGTCTCATTACTTGACGGAGAATATGCAAGTCTTTTTCTGGCGCTATTCTTCCCACATAAAGTAACAGAAATTTCTTTTTAATTGAAAAACGCTCGGTAATGGAACCGTTCTTGTAACGTGGATGAAATAAGTGACAATCTACCCCTCTTTTCCATAGATTAATATTATGAAACCCTCGTTCAACCAAGTGTTCCCTCGTTTCTTCGGAAGGGACAAATGTCTTTTCAAAACTAGAGTAAAACCACTTCACATATTTCCAAAGCATTTCTTGCATAAACTGTAATTTATAATACCGTAAATAATAATCAAAATGAGTATGATAAGACCCGACCATTGGAATATGATATTTTTTTCCGTAATGTAAACCGGAAAGCCCGATATTAAAAGGAGTCGTAATATGAATTAAGTCAGGCTGAAATTCAGCCATTTTCTCTTTAATAGAAAATAGATTTGGTAAAGCCATTCTACATTCAGGATAAAGAAAGAAGGGTAAACTCATAAAAGAATGAATATTGCTTGAAAATAAATCACTTTGCTCAATCATTTCTGGAACAAAGAGTTGATATGAGATATCACGTTTTTCGAGATGAGTAACTAAACGCTGAAGTGTCCTCGCTACACCATTAACTTGGGGAGCAAACGTATCTGTAAATAGAGCAATTTTCATCTAATTCCTCCTAAAGTAGAATGAATTGAGTAAATAGTAAGGATGAAATGCTAATAATTGTACCGATCACAGCTCCCGCCATAACATCAGAAGGATAATGTAATCCAAGAACAATACGAGAAATACCTACCAGAGTAGAAAGAATTAATAATGGAAGGATAAACAGTGGAAATTCAACCATAAAGGGAACGGTGACCGAAAAAATTGCCGTAGTATGACCAGAAGGAAATGAGTGGTCTTTAAAAGGATTCTCAACAACAATTGCTCCTGGAAATTCAAGATAAGGACGATGGCGTGGCAACGATCGTTTCACTAACATCACAATTAGGTGACTAACTAGTAGTGAAATCGCAGCTACGAATGCAGAGTACTTTAAGAGGTCATTTGTGAATAAACATAAAATTACCGTGAGCCCTATCGTAAATGTAGCACCACCAGCATGCGTAAAAAAGCTCATAAATCTAAAAATAGACTCTTGTTTGCTTTTACCGTTAATCCAATGGAAGATTTGACAGTCGGTATCATAAAGTTTTGAACGCACAGCTTAACCTCCTTCTTTATTTCTTTACTTATATCCTACCAGTCTTTTGTTGAGGAATTATCAAGTAAATTTTAAAACATCACGTAAAATTGTAAACATTTTATTAAATTTATGAAGCTATTTTATCCTAGAGCAGGCTAGACAGTCAAAAAGCCCCCGCTTAGAAGCGGGGGAAATGGGGTATTAAGATTGTAGGTCTTTATAGATTTGACCCTTCTCTACGTATTCTTTTCGAATACGTGCCATGTCATCAAGGTCTTCCTTTTTTAGTTCTCGAATGACTTTTGCAGGTCTTCCAAAAGCAAGTGTATTCGGTGGGATTTTTTTACCTGGCGGTACGAGGCTTCCTGCACCAATAAAAGCACCTTCACCAATCTCAGAACCATCTAAAATTATCGATCCCATGCCGATAAGAGCATTTTTGCGAATTGTACAACTATGTAACATGACCTGATGACCTACGGTGACATCATCTTCAATAATTAAAGGATACTTAGGACTTTGATGTAGCATAGATTGGTCTTGAATGTTTACTCTTTTGCCGATAATCGTTGGTGAGACATCACCCCGAATAACCGTTTGGAACCAAATACTTGATTCATCACCGATTGTGACATCGCCAGATATTGTTACATAATCAGCAATAAAGGCACGTGGAGAGATGCTAGGTGTTTTATCTTTGTATTTGTAAATTGTCATAATCACACATCCTTTGCGTGTAGTAAAAAAACCGTTATACTAATTTTAACGCAATTAATGAAATCGTGATACTTCTTAGCTTTAAAATATCCTAAAGCAGTATGGGGGAGTATAAAATGTGGAAATGGGAAGTTGTAGAACCTCGTGGAATTATTATAATAATTCATGGAGCTGGGGAACATCACGGCCGCTATCAATGGCTCGCTAAGAAATGGAATGCCCATGGCCTTGAAGTGATTATGGGAGATTTACCAGGACAGGGACAGACTCGCGGAAGACGTGGCCACGTTCAATCCTTTCAGCAATATATTGACAGTGTAGAAGCATGGCTAGAAGAGGGACGTAAACGTAATTTACCTATGTTTTTATTTGGACATAGTATGGGGGGGCTTGTCGCGATTCGAACGTTAATGGAAAGAAGCGCTGCCTTAATTAGCGGGGTTATATTATCATCACCTTGTTTAGCGTTAAGTCAGCCTCCAACGAAGACAAAAGAGTTTGCGACCAAAGTGTTACATCGTTTCGCACCAACAATTAGCTCTAAATCTGGCATTCGTACAGAACAATTAACACGGAGTGAGGAAATAAGGGAAGCGTATATACGAGATGAGCTTCGTGTTACAAAAGTATCTGTTCGCTGGTACCGGGAATTAGTAAAGGCAATGAAAATCTCAAATCGTTATCCTGAGAAATTCCCTGATCTTCCCCTTCTTGTGATGCAATCTGGTGAGGACTTTCTTGTCGATAAATACGCGGTACGAGATTGGTTTGATAGCCTTGCTTTAACGAGTAAGCACTATAAAGAGTGGGATGGTCTTTATCATGAATTATTTAATGAACCAGAGCGAGAAGAAGTGTTTCGCTTCGCAGTTGGTTTTATCAACTTGATTATTCCTTAAACGATAATCCGCCTGTTTTAGGGGGTCACATCAAAGGTACTTTTCCTTTTTCAGTGCCCTCACATTTTCACCTTTTTTCAAGGGCCTTTAATATTTCACCTTTTTCAGTGGTTTCCCTGTTTACGGGGCTTTTTCTAAAGACAAGAAAGGAACAGTAACATTCTGTATCGGTCACTTCTTACAATGCAACATTCGTTGTCTAGATTAGCTAATTATGCTAATGTACTAGTTATGGAAATATTCGAGGAGGAATGTAGTTGAATGTCCCGACGAAACCAATCCCTTTATTAATTAAGATTTATCGAGAGGTGATTCCTACTGTTCATTTTTATTTTGATCAATGGAAGGAAAAAGCGCGAGATATTCCAGATGTGGAGCTGCGCTCACAAGCATTAGATGCACTTGAAAGGAAAGCCTTTCATTGTGAAGGAGGAGGAGTATTTGGTATTCTTGCTGGCGATCGTAATAAAGAATTAACTCAATTTATGATCGCCTACCAAATTATTTGTGATTACTTAGACAACTTATGTGACCAAAGTGATTCATTAGATCCAAATGATTTTCGTGCCTTACATAATGCGTTACTAGCAGCGATTGATCCAGAACGCCCACTTGAAAATTATTATGAGTATCGCAAGGAGCAGGAGGACGGTGGTTATTTATTTGAACTTATTCAAACCTGTCGAAACATGCTTGCTACCTTTCCTTCTTTCTATCAAGTACAAGAGGGCATGATCGAATTGAGCGGCTACTATGGAGATCTCCAGGTTTACAAGCATGTAAAAAAGGAAGACCGCATCCCTCTATTAAAAGAGTGGTTTGAACTCCACCGCCATAAAGTACCAGAGATGACATGGTTTGAATTTTCAGCATGTACGGCCTCCACACTAGGAATCTATGCAATGGCGTCTTACGCGACTAAGCAGAACCTAACAAAAGAGACTGCAGAAATAATTAAAAATGGATATTATCCTTGGGTCCAAGGTGTACATATTTTATTGGATTATTTTATTGACCAAGAAGAAGATATTGCTGATGATGAATTAAATTTTCTGTTCTATTATGAAAGCGAAGAAGAAATGATTAATCGCTTTCGCTTCTTTGTTGACCAGGCAGAAGAGCAATTAAGAACGTTACCGGATCCGAAATTCCATGAAATGATTATTCGTGGTGTTATTGCTATTTATATAGCTGATGAAAAAGTACAAGGTGATAAAGAAATGAAAAAAAAATCAAAGCAAATGATTAAAAAAGGTGGGTTACCGACACTTTTATTTTATCTGAACAGTTGGATTTTTCGGAAAAAACGCAATTAAAAAGAGGCGTTTCAAAAACATAAAAGGATAGGCAGTGGCTTTCGTACACTACTCGCCTTACGAGGGGAACATTGCTTAAGGGGTGTGCCATAAGGTCAAAAATTAACCTTATAGCACACCCCTCTTTTTTAGTTATTACGTGCCATTTCCTCTGCATCGTACCCATTAATAATTAAATCAAGTTTACCCGTTTCGGGAGAGACGACAAGTCCATGGACAGGTGTGTTTTTTGGTAGCAAAGGATGATTTCTAACCATATCAACACTGTGAGAAACATTATCCTCTACCTTTGTAAACCCAGTTAGGAAATTATTAATATCAATGCCTGAATACTCAATGGTCTTAATCACATCCATATCAATTCCGCGTGCTTCCGCTTTTTCTAAGATGCTGCTTGGTTCAAGACCGACCATACCACAGCCGTGGTGACCAATAATCATGATTTCCTCCGCTTGGAGTTCATAAATTGCTACAAGGATGCTCCTCATAATACTACCAAAGGGATGAGAAATGACGGCACCAGCATTTCGGATAATTTTAGCATCGCCATTTTTTAGGTTCATCGCATTGTGGAGAAGGTCAACAAGTCGAGTATCCATACAGGTTAGTATGACAAGTTTTTTATTTGGGTATTTTGTCGTTTGATAGCTTTCGTATTCTTTGTTTTCAACGAACGTTTGGTTATAGTCCAAGATTGAATCGAGGATAGTCACACTTAGACACTCCTTATTTAGCTATTTTAGTCTCTATATCAATTTTAACTAAGTATTATTTATTTTTAATCGATTTAGAAAAAATGTCAAGTAATAATCATTTATCGCTTCTCTATGGCAATAACAAAAGGTGGGGACTGGTCTTGATTTATAAATTGATACTTTAAGACATGTACATGCTGTTGGTCAAGACTTTCAGTATATGCTTCCACATATTCTTTTTCAATTTTACCCTTTTCATGACCGTGATAGATAACAAGCACAATTGTTCCACCTCTTGGCATGAATGTTAAGAGAGAGTCAATAGCTTGAATGGTTGAAGAAGGCTCGGTTACAATCGTTTTGTCGCCCCCTGGGAGATAACCAAGATTGAAAATTGCCGCATGTACCTTTGAATAATCTGACACAGGAATATGCTGCTTCACTGTTTCATGACCTTCGTGAATAAGAGTCACTCGATGGGAAAGGTCGTGTTCTTCTAAACGAGTGCGCGTATTTTCAATGGCTTCAATCTGTATATCAAAGCTATAAACATGTCCAGCTGGCACAAGTTTCGCTAGGAAAACAGAATCATGTCCGTTACCTGCCGTGCAATCAATGGCGATATCACCGGGTTCAAGAACTTCCTCTAATAAAAAACGGGCAAAGGGTAGAACCCCTCGTAATTTCATTATGAACCAACCTCCTGATAAAACTTTCCTTGCCAAGTATTCCTTTGCACAAGCTCGACGTTTATTGCGTTTAAAACATCCCATTTCCTCATGCTCCACATCGGACCAATCATTAATTCTCCTGGGCCGTCGCCTGTTAAACGATGAACAATCATAGTTGGTGGAATGACTTCTAATTGGTCCACGACGACTTTAACATAGTCCTCAAGGCTCATAAATTGGACAAGTCCTTTTTCGTACTGTTTAACCATGGCTGTCTTTTTTAACAAATGAAGTAAGTGAATTTTAATTCCTTGTACATCGAGCTTCGCAACCTCTCTTGCTGTCGTCATCATCATGCTGTAATTTTCCAAAGGTAGACCATTTATGATATGAGCACAAACGCGAATCCCGTGTTTACGTAGTTTATTAACCCCATCGATATAACATTGGTAATCGTGGGCTCGATTAATAAGATGTGAGGTGCGCTCATGTACAGTTTGTAAACCGAGTTCAACCCAAAGATATGTACGTTTGTTCAATTCTGCTAAATAGGCAATAACATCATCTGGCAAGCAATCCGGTCTTGTTGCAATGGATAAACCAACTACACCTTCTTGAGATAAAATTTGTTCATAGTAATGACGCAGTGTTTCTACAGGTGCGTATGTATTTGTATAGGCTTGAAAGTACCCAATATATTTGCCATTTTTCCATTTGCGGTGCATACGTTCTTTAATGGTATGAAATTGAGTGACGAGATGATCGCGACGGTCACCAGCAAAATCACCTGATCCCCGTTCACTACAAAATGTGCACCCACCATGGGCGACACTTCCATCTCGATTGGGGCAATTAAAGCCAGCATCTAATGGCACTTTAAACACTTTTGTTCCAAATTGCTCCTTCAAATGCTGATTCCAAGAATAATAACGTTTATTTCCGTACTCCAACATGTTCCGCTCGTTTGTATTGAATACCATGATATTCACCTTTCAAAATTGAAGTCATCTTCTAATCATATTACACTTTTAATTTTAGCATTTAAGTTACAAAGAGCCAATGAGTGTTGAGAGGCTAAAATTATCTTCAAGAATACCAGTGCGAACTTGACAGTGCTCGTCTCAATTCATACAATACTAGTAAGTTGATATGAGGACGTTGAGAAGCACTAGCAGTAATGGGCGGGGATTTAAAGTGTTGTAGTCTGGTGCAAGGTAGCTAAGCAACATTATGAACTCCCTTTGAGTCATGAGAGTGAACAGCTAAAGTAGCTCTCAACGGGCCATGTCCGTTATCCGTGTAGAACGAATGAGTTTTGGACTTATTAATACGGGTGGTACTGCGAGAATTGCTAATACAACTCTCGTCCCTAACAACAACGAATATGTTAGGGATGGGAGTTTTTTTAATAGTCGCAACAGCGAGCTATTGTTTTTATTACATAACTAGTTTATTGAGGATATAAGTAGGAGGAATTAAAACGATGTCGTTTTCACACCAACAGATTGAGAAGAAGTGGCAAGATTACTGGGAGAAAAATAAAACTTTTGAAACAAAGGAAGAAGAAGGCCAACCGAAATTTTATGCATTAGATATGTTCCCATATCCATCTGGTGCAGGACTGCATGTAGGTCATCCAGAAGGATATACGGCAACAGATATACTCTCAAGAATGAAGAGAATGCAAGGGTATAATGTACTTCATCCGATGGGCTGGGATGCGTTTGGTCTACCTGCGGAACAATATGCGCTTGACACGGGAAATGATCCGGCAGAGTTTACAAAACATAATATTGATAATTTCCGGAGACAAATTAAAGCGTTAGGGTTTTCATATGATTGGGATCGTGAAGTGAACACAACGGATCCAGAGTATTATAAATGGACACAGTGGATTTTCTTAAAGCTATATGAAAAAGGATTGGCTTATATCGATGAGGTAGCAGTTAACTGGTGCCCGGCACTTAGAACCGTGCTTGCTAACGAAGAGGTGATTGATGGAAAAAGTGAGCGAGGTGGTCATCCTGTTGAGCGTCGACCGATGAAGCAGTGGATTCTTAAGATTACAGTTTACGCAGATCGGCTGCTAGAAGACCTTGAAGAACTTGACTGGCCAGAAAGCATAAAAGATATGCAGCGTAACTGGATTGGACGTTCGGAAGGGGCTGAAGTAACGTTTGCCATTGATGGTCACGACGGTGAGAAGGTTGAAGTGTTTACAACAAGACCGGATACACTTTTTGGGGCAACCTATATGGTGCTTGCACCTGAACACAAACTTGTTGAAAAAGTTACAACACCTGAGCAAAAGGAACAAGTACAAGCATATCAAAAGAAAGTATCGACGAAAAGTGACTTAGAGCGTACGGAGCTTTCTAAAGAAAAATCAGGTGAATTTACAGGAGCATTTGCTATTAACCCTGTAAATGGAGAAAGAATTCCAATTTGGATTGCAGATTATGTTCTAGTTAGTTATGGAACGGGTGCAATTATGGCTGTTCCCGCTCATGATGAGCGCGACTATGAGTTTGCAAAAACGTTTGATTTACCAATTCGTGAGGTCGTTGCAGGTGGAAATGTAGATGAAGAAGCGTACACTGGTGATGGTAACCATGTGAACTCAGACTTTTTAAATGGTTTAGATAAAGATGTGGCGATATCAAATATGATTGAATGGCTTCAAGCAAATGAATATGGGAAAAAGAAAGTAACGTATCGTTTGCGTGATTGGTTATTTAGTCGACAGCGCTACTGGGGAGAGCCGATCCCAATCATTCACTGGGAAGATGGGACGATGTCAGCTGTACCTGAATCCGATTTACCTTTAATGTTACCAAAAATGAAAGAAATACGGCCATCAGGGACTGGGGAGTCGCCACTCGCAAACGAGACATCTTGGTTAGAGGTGGTTGACCCCATCACAGGCAAAAAAGGACGCCGTGAAACGAATACAATGCCGCAATGGGCGGGAAGCTGTTGGTATTATTTACGTTATATTGACCCTAAGAATAATGAAGCACTTGCTGACCCTGACAAAATTAAAAAATGGTTACCGGTTGATATTTATATCGGTGGAGCTGAGCACGCCGTTCTTCATCTGCTTTATGCAAGATTTTGGCATAAGGTGCTATACGACTTAGGAATCGTTCCAACAAAAGAGCCATTCCAAAAGCTTTATAATCAAGGAATGATACTTGGTGAAAATAATGAAAAAATGAGTAAATCAAAAGGCAATGTTGTCAATCCCGATGATATTGTCACTAGTCACGGGGCAGATACGCTTCGCTTGTATGAGATGTTTATGGGACCTCTAGATGCTTCGATTGCTTGGTCTGAGAATGGGTTAGACGGAGCACGACGTTTTCTGGACCGGATTTGGAGATTGTTTATTGATGAGTCAACAGGTCAATTAAGTGAAAAGATTAATGAGAATAAAGGCTCTGACAATCTTATCCGAGTTTACCATCAATCGGTGAAGAAAATAACAGATGACTATGCCAATTTACGTTTTAATGTTGGGATTTCGCAAATGATGGTATTTATTAATGAAGCCTATAAGCAAGAAAGCTTACCGCGCGAATTAGTAGAAGGTTTTGTTAAGTTGCTTGCCCCAATTGCTCCTCATTTAGCTGAAGAGCTTTGGGAGAAGCTTGGTCATGAAGGAACGATTTCCTACGAAGCATGGCCGACATATGATGCGAGCTTACTCGTAGAAAACGAGGTAGAAGTAGTCGTCCAAATTAACGGTAAGGTGAAGACGAAATTAGTGATACCTACAAATGCTACACGTGAACAAATGCAAGAGCTTGCCAACAATGATGAAAAAGTTCAGGAAGCAATTGGTGACAAAACTGTCCGAAAAGTGATTGCGGTTCCTGGAAAGCTTGTAAATATTGTTGTAGGCTAAAAATAAGCAGTCAGCGCGAATGAGGCACTGACTGCTTATTTGTTTTGATAAAAATAGGTATCTATTAATTTAGTCGTTCCTAGGTCGTAATGATTCAACTTGTGTATAAAACTGTGAATAACTAGTAAGTTATTCACAGTGATTAAAAAAATCTTCGGTATTTATTGAAAAATCAAGAGAATTAAAATTGGAAACTGTGAATAAACTATCCACAGTATGTTGATAAGTTAATTTAAAATGTGTGTAACTTGTTCCGCAGCTGCTTTCCCGGCAGTATAACCTGTTGAGAACGCACATGTAATATTGTATCCCCCGGTGTAACCATGGATATCAAGAACCTCACCGCAAAAATAAAGGCCATGTTTCTTTTTCGAGTGCATCTTTTTCGGTTCAATTTCTTTTACAGATACACCTCCACCTGTAACGAACGCTTTTTCAATTGAGAGTGTACCATTTACTTGAAAAGTGAATGCTTTACAAGAGGTAGTAATAGAGCGCAAAGTCTCATGGGAAACATTTGAGCAAGTCGTGTTCGAATCAATTAAGAGATGGTTAAACAAGAAAAGTAGAAACCGTTCGGGTACAAACCCTTTCAGGACATTTTTTAGGGCCTTTTTAGGGTCTACCTTCATTTTATTTATTAATTCTTGAAAAATATCTTCTGCTGGCCGGTTGGGAAATAAGTCAAGCTGAATCTCGATTGAATCCGTCTTAAACTTTTTTAATGCCTTTACGACATATTGACTACACCTTAATGCGGCTGGTCCTGAAATACCAAAGTGTGTAAAAATCATGTCTCCATCATGTGTTTTAATTGTTTTTCCTTTAGGACTTATGACTGAAAGCTCAATATCCCTAAGTGATAAACCTTGAAGCTGTTTTTTACGAATAAACGATTCATTTGAAGTAATGGGAACTTCTGTAGGGTATAACTCAGTAATCGTATGTCCAGCCTTTTCTGCCCAAGGGTATGCATCTCCTGTTGAACCAGTATGAGGAACCGATTTCCCTCCAGTGGCAACGATAATTGCTTGTGTGTCTAACTTCTCTCCATTTTGGAGGATGACACTAGAGACGGTATCCTCTTTGTAATGAATAGTTTTAACAGCGGTGTTTGTCCGAATCTGAACCCCAAGCTGTCGTACTTTCTTTAGTAAGGTCTCGACTACAGTGGTTGCTTTGTCGCTAACAGGGAACATTCTTCCACGGTCTTCTTCTTTTAAAGCAATCCCAAGTCCCTCAAAAAAAGAAATAATGTTTTCATTGTTAAATACGGAGAAGGGACTATGCATAAAGCGCCCATTTCCAGGAATATGATTGATTAATTCTTGGAGTTCCATTCGATTTGTTACATTACAGCGTCCACCACCGGAAATGGCTAACTTGCGGCCAAGTTTGTCTCCTTTATCTAAAAGCAATACTTTTGCGCCGTGGTCTGCAGCAGCAATGGCAGCCATTAAACCAGAAGGGCCTCCGCCAATTACAATTACATCTTGCATACTTTAACCTCCTGCTGAATTCTATACTTTCCATTATACGCATCTATTTTCAATTGTCCGCATAAATAATTTAATCATACTAGTATGGGTTAAAAAAAAGGGGGAGCCTCCAGTCGAAGCCACTGAAAAATTCTCTCTTAGCAGTTCGAGGAAGCAGCAATGGCTCCACACGTTGGCGTCTGCTACGAGAAATCGACTCATAAATGCTTAAGACAAGGCAACGATTGCGCTCGCGACTTCATTGAAAAAGGGAAATCGCACCTTTTTCGGTGGCTTTCTACGGTTTTTGTTCGAGTCACTGACATAATTTAGTTGAAAATAGAAGAGTAAACATAATGCTATTGTGCTACAATGCTTACTAGATGAAAAATAGAAGGTGTAACTAGTTTGGAGGATAACATGGCTGATTCAAAGCTGATGCGGGGAACGATGGTACTCACCGCTGCTACACTAATTTCAAAGATATTAGGCTTTATTTATATTGTCCCATTCTCATTGATTGTCGGACAAACAGGTCTGGCTTTATATAATTATGGCTATATTCCATATACAGTTTTATTAAGCTTAGCTACATTAGGGGTGCCGCTAGCCGTCTCGAAGTTTGTCTCCAAATACCATTCACTAGGTGATTATGAAACCGGGCACCGATTATTCAAATCGGGGTTGCTGTTCATGTCAATAACAGGATTTTTTGCATTTCTAATTCTCTTTATTATGGCCCCTATTGTTGCCCCAATGGTTCTGCCGGAGGAAGTTCCTGGGGGGAATACACATGAAGGAGTGACATTTACAATTCGAATGGTCAGTGTAGCTTTACTGGTTGTGCCGGTGATGTCGATTATTCGTGGGTATTTTCAAGGGTTTCAATCAATGGGACCAACTGGCGTATCACAGGTCATCGAACAAATTGTTCGGATTGTATTTATTTTAGCTGTAACATTTTCAATTGTGAATATAGGTAATGGCAATCTACAATTGGCAGTGGGTTTTGCTACATTTGGAGCGTTTGTTGGAGCGCTTGGGGGACTTGGAGTTCTTCTTTATTACTGGATAAAGCGTCGGAAATCTATTTTAAAACAGGTTGAGGAAAGCCGAGTTCATCATAACCTGTCACTTAAGCAAATGTATAAAGAATTAATTTCTTATGCTTTGCCTTTGTCATTTGTAGGTTTGGCAATCCCTCTTTTTCAAACGATTGATACATTCACTATGAATGCGGCCCTGCAAAGTATTGGATTAAAAGAAGTGTCAGAAAAATTTTACGCGGTATTAACACTTTCCGTTCATAAAATTGTACTAATCCCGATGTCTCTTGCAACGGCTCTCTCGATTACGCTTGTCCCAACGATTACAAAGTCTTTTACGTCGGGCGATAAAGATGTGTTGCAAAAGCAAATTACACAAACTTATCAAATTATCTTATTTATTACTGTGCCGGCAGCTGTAGGAATGTCTGTACTTGCTTATCCTATTTTTGGCGCACTGTTTGATGTCACAGATTTAGAAATTGGTGGAATGATTCTTCGTTATTACGGGCCAATCACTTTGTTTTTTGCCATATTTTCAGTCACTTCAGCTATTTTGCAAGGAATGAATCGACAAAAGTATGCGGTGATTGCTTTAATCATTGGATTAGTGATTAAGCTGCTCTTAAACTATTTGATGTTGATAACTATCGGACCTTTAGGAGCTGTTTGGACCACATACCTTGGGTTTGGCGTAGCAATTGGTATAAACGTATGGGCGATTGGGAAGTTTGCTGAATTTCATTACATATATCTATTAAAAAGAACATTACTCATTTTAATTTTCTCAGGAATTATGGCGATAGCCGTAGTTATTGTTAATCAAGTATTACAACTAGTTATTACCCAGGATTCGATACTGAACAGCTTTATACTTCTTATTCTTGGTGTGTCTGTTGGAGGAGCAGTTTATTCGTATTTGGTTTATCGTTCTCGATTAGCGGAGAAAGTATTAGGACATCGTTTTCAATTTCTTAAAAAAAGGAAGCTGAAACAAGAGGAGTCATAAGTTAATTGTTTGAAAGGCATCATATTTGGAGATAGTAAAATAATGGTTGGTAACTCATTGACGTCTTCATTTTTCGTGAAGGCGTCTTTTTTTCTTTTATTAGAAAAGGATTTGGTAGTAGCGAACTAGAATAGGATGGCTAGCTACTTTTGTCAATATGATTTCGAAGATATAATATAGTTCATACTTTTCCCATAGTTTACATCATCATTTCATCCCAATAGAATTGTAAAAGTGATATAATAAACCAAGCAACCATCGGAGTTGGAGGGCGCGATGAAATATTCATTTAGAAAAGATAATGATTGGCTACTAATCGTCACCACGTTCCTTTTAGCGGGGTTTGGGTTGTTGATGGTATTTAGCTCAAGTTATGTGCAAGCAATTGACGATTATAACACGCCATATTTCTTTATTAAACGTCAGCTTATGTGGTTTGTCTTAGCAGGGATTGCATTTTTCTTTTTTATGCATTTTCCCTATAGACTTTACCGAAAACTGTCTCCGTTTATTATTATAGGATCTGTTATTGTCCTTATATTAGTACTTATCCCACAGCTTGGGGTCAATATTAATGGAGCACAACGTTGGATTAAAGTTGGCCCAATAAATGTACAGCCTTCTGAGTTTGTCAAAATAGGTATGATTATTTACTTAGCTCAAGTATATTCACAAAAACAAGCGTATATTGACCAATTTATAAAAGGTGTTTTGCCTCCGCTTGTCCTTGTTGGGATTATTTTTGGGTTAATTATGATGCAGCCTGATTTAGGAACCGCTACGTCTATTTTACTAGTAACGTTATTACTCGTTTTTTTCTCAGGAGCAAAATGGAGACATCTCATTGGTCTAGGAACTTTAGGTGCATCGATGTTTGTTCTATTAGCGATATCGGCTCCATATCGGCTGGAACGGCTAACCTCTTATTGGGATCCGTTTGCTGATCCATATGATACAGGACATCAATTAATACAATCCTATATTGCCATTTCTCATGGTGGATTCTCTGGGACTGGACTAGGTCAGAGTGTACAAAAGCTTCTCTATCTACCAGAACCTCATACCGATTTTATTTTAGCGATTATATCTGAGGAGTTAGGACTATTTGGGGTTCTGTATGTGTTTGTTTGTCATATGATTATCTTATTTAAGGGTGTGACGATTGGAACAAGATGTAAAAACCCATTCGGAAGTTTACTGGCCTTTGGGATTGTGTTTCAAATTGCCATACAGGTCGTATTTAATATCGGGGCCGTAACTGGTCTATTACCGATTACAGGAATTCCGTTACCTCTGGTTAGTAATGGAGGTTCATCCTTGCTTATTACGTTAGTTTCACTGGCCATTTTAGCGAACATTTCTCGAAATAATATTCGTCAAAGACGTCAAAATGCAGGTTCAGAGGAACAACTGTCAGCATAATGATTTGGAGGAAACAATGGAAGAACGTAAAACAAGTTTACAGCAGATAGATTATACTCTTTTATTTCTGTTGTTTATTCTCATGTGTTTTAGTTTATTAGCGATTTATAGTGGGTCAGGACAATATTTTTCCGATGACCCAACTTACTTTGTAAAAAGACAAGTAATATGGTTTATTATCGGATTTGTTGTGATGGTTTCCATGATGATCCTTGACTATGATTTAATGAAAAACTTTTCTACAGTATTTTATGCTATTGGAATTACCTTACTTTTATTAGTAAAGTTTTCACCACTTGGAATATTTAATAATGGATCGCAGCGTTGGTTGGATATTGGAGTGGCGGTAATACAGCCATCGGAATTTATGAAAATTTTTCTTATTATTGCTTTGGCTCATCTTCTCTTCAAAGTGACAACCCAAAGACGAGGAACCGGTATTAAAGCAGATATAATTGTTGTTGCAAAAATATTTGCTATTGGGTTACCTCCATTTATTTTAATATTAGACCAACCTGATTTAGGGACTGCTTTGGTTATTGCTAGCATAATGGCAACAATGTTATTGATGTCAGGTGTAGCATGGCGAATCCTCCTATTTCTAGGTCTATCATGTTTGCTTGGGTTAAGCATGCTCGTTTGGTTACACAATCATTATTTTGAGATTTTTTCAATCTTTATAAAAGGGCATCAGCTTGAAAGAATTTATGGTTGGCTTAGTCCCGAGGAACATTCAGCGGGGTTTGGCTATCAATTACTGCAAGCGATGAAAGGAATTGGTTCTGGTCAACTTTATGGTAGTGGTTATTTAAAAGGTGTGCAAACACAAAGTGATCAAATACCAGAAATTCATACTGACTTTATTTTCACGGTCATAGCTGAGGAGTTTGGCTTCATCGGTGCAACGGTTTTAATTGTTACGTATTTTTTGCTATTTTATCGTATGATTATTATTGCTCTAACGTGTAATAACTATTATGGAACGTATTTAGTAAGTGGCGTGATTGGTCTACTTGTATTCCAAGTGTTTCAGAACATTGCAATGACGATTGGTTTGATGCCAATTACAGGATTAGCATTACCATTTATAAGTTATGGGGGAAGTGCGCTTCTGACCAATATGCTTGCAGTTGGGATTGTCTTAAATGTTAGCATGAGGACGAGACATTATATGTTTGAAACTGAAGAAGCGGTATCTTAAGGAAAGGGTATTTCAAAAGGTCGAAACCTTTTGGGATGCCCCCTTTCTTTATTATGTTTAAAGGAGGGGTGGATGTGAATGTAGTAGTTGGGCCTGGAAGACTTGGTTTGGCATTAATACATATGATGAAAAAGGAAAACGTTTGGCTTTATGGGCGAACGCTATCGAGTGTCAATAAAATAATTCAACAGTATAAACATGTTAAGTCCTGTAGCAAGAAAGAACTACGTCATGCGAAGCGCCTGTTTGTATGTTTACCACAGAACGCATATCAATCATTTTTTCAAGAACATGCGATTGCTCATGGTGTTGAAATTTACCATTTCGCGACAGCTTTAAATATTGAATCTGTCAAAAAGATGACTGGCGGGAATATCATTCCTTGTAAGCTTGTCGGTCATGCAAACCAAATGAAAGAGGATAATCAAGGATTATTTGTTATTCCAGAGCAATATAAGTTGTATAAGGGGACGGTAAAAAGATTGTTTCCTAATGTGAGGATTGTAACGGGTGAAGAAATGGAAGCATTTGAAGCCAATAAATTAGCAACGGAAGCTAGTGTAACGATGATGATACAGTTAGAACAACGTATGAGGGAGGCAGGTCTTTCTAAGGAATTAGTTAGCCAATCATTATCACAAACAGTACGCGGAGTGACCAAAGCCTATGTTGATAACGATTTAGGAGGCTTTGCAAAGCGAATCGTTGAAGAAAAGGAGAAGGATGAATGAGGATTGATAAGTTACTAGCGAATATGGGATATGGAACGAGGAAGGAAGTAAAAAAGGTTTTAAAAACTGGTATAGTTCAAATTGATGGTGAACCAGTTAAGGATGCTAAAGCACAGGTTAAGCCTGAGGAACAAGTCGTTACGATTCATGGCGACGTAGTTCATTATCAACCTTATATCTATTTGATGTTAAACAAACCCAAAGGGGTTATTTCTGCAACAGAAGATGAAGAGCATGAAACGGTTATTGATTTATTAGCTTATGAGCACGCTCTATTTCAACCTTTTCCGGTTGGAAGGCTTGATAAGGATACAGAAGGTTTTCTGTTAATCACCAATGATGGGAAGTTTTCCCACGCATTAATGTCACCGAAACGACATGTCACAAAAACATATGTAGCGGTCATCAAGGGCGAAGTTACAGATGAGGATATTGTGGCGTTTAATGAGGGAGTTGTTTTGGATGATGGCTACCTAACAAAACCAGCACATTTAAAAATACTCTCACAAGCCGCTATTTCCGAAATTGAATTGACTATTACAGAAGGTAAATATCACCAGGTAAAGCGAATGTTTGAAGCGGTAGGGAAAAAAGTAACCGAACTTAAAAGAAAAGCGATTGGTGCTCTTGAGTTAGATTCCACTTTAAAATTAGGTGAGTATCGTGAACTTTCAGAAGAAGAATATGAACTGCTAATGGAGCGAGACTGAACAAAAACGACGATAGGCATAGCCTGTCGTCATTTTTGTAAGCGTATTATGAAACCCGAGTTTTTTTCTTTGTCACACTCCACTTACCACGCGTCGGGCTTTCAACGAGTTTATTATACTCAAGTACGTTTAAATCTCGTTGGATTGTCCGCTGAGTTATCCCGAACTCTTCAACTAATTCAGTCGTTGTGACAGTCCCCCTTTGTTTAATATACAGGTAGATAGACTTAATACGAGTCAGCATACGATCAGTTGAAGTTTTCAAAAAACCACTCCTTATTCATAATCATGACTAAATCCTAAAACAAGTCTATGCAGCAAGTTGCCACATCATGCAAGGTAACAATTTCATGTAGTCGAAGGGGGGCTTACCTTAGCTAGATTGGTTTCATTCGGCATTAGTTGATTTTTCTAAGTGAGAAGGGTAAGGTTGATAATAGTTTTTCTGTTTATTTAATATGTTGTGCCCTTGACAGTTTTATTTTACAATAATTCGGTTAATTTGGCAAAGCCTTGAGAGGTGAAAGGATATGCAAAACATTAATTGGCACGAGGAAGTTTTGAAGTGTAAGCCTGATTTAATTGCAAAAACTCAAGAATTTTTACGAATAGAAAGTGTGTTGGATCCCGCAACAGCCACAGCATCAAGGCCTTTTGGAGATGGAATTGAAAAAGCCTTGACCTATATGTTATCTAAAGGTAAAGAAGATAATTTTTCTGTTAAAAATATTGACCATTATGTGGGTTATGTAGAGTTTGGTAAAGGTCAGGAGTCAATTGGAGTCCTCTGCCACCTTGACGTCGTGCCAGCTGGTGACGGATGGACTACTCCTGCCTTCGCCGCTGACATACGTGAGGGACGAATTTATGCTAGAGGAGCTATCGATAATAAAGGCCCGATGATGGCAATTTACTTTGCAATGAAAATTGTTAAAGATCTCGATTTAGCTCTTTCCAAAAGAGTACGGTTAATACTAGGTACAGATGAAGAGAGTGATTGGCGTTGTGTTTCTCATTATTTCGCAAACGAAGAAATGCCAACAGTTGGATTTGCTCCTGATGCAGACTTTCCAATTATTTACGCTGAGAAAGGAATTGCGGACATCAAAGTTAGTTTTGCTAATGAAAAAAAAGGATTTACAGATGAAAGTTCTTTAGTACTTCTCGAGTTTGAAGCTGGTGAACGGCTGAATATGGTTCCTGAAGGTGCGGTTGCGGAAATTAAGGGAGAAATAGAAAGGCTAGAAGAGGTAGAGAAACAATTTCAAGAGTTTATTGTACAAAACGGAGAGGGATCCATCGTGCGTAAAAAGGACGTTCTAACGCTTAAATTCAAAGGGGAATCTGCTCATGGATCTACACCTGAAAGAGGAATAAATGCTGGGCTTCTCTTAGCCTTGTTTATCAATTCCTTACATCTTCAAAAAGATGCAAAGATATTTTTTGAATTTATTAATCTTCATTTAGTAAATGACCTACATGGGAAGAATCTTGGTATTTATCAGGAGGATAATATTTCAGGACCGTTAACTGTAAATGTTGGGATTTTGAAATTTAATGGACAACAAGGCCATTTAGGTTTGAATCTACGCTATCCTGTTACTGCAAAAGGGGAAGAGCTGATTAAGAATCTTTCAACTACGCTAACTCAGCAAAATAACTGGAGTTTAGAAATCATAAATCATATGGAACCAAGTTATGTGGAAAAGAATCACCCTCTTATCAAAACCTTAAAGACTGTTTACGAACGCCAAACGGGTGAGAAAGCAGAGTTGTTATCTATTGGGGGGGGAACCTATGCAAGGTCTTTGGATGTGGGTGTTGCGTTTGGTCCATTGTTTCCTAAGCGCGAGGATGTTGCTCATCGGAAAGATGAGTATATAGAAATAGATGACCTACTTAAGGCAACGGCAATTTACGCAGAGGCCATTTATGAATTAGCAAAGTAAATAGCAATAACTGACCATTTATTAGATTGAAATTTGGAAATAGCATTGTCGATTTTATTTTCTCTTGAGCCTGTCCCAAAAGGTCAAGTAAACCTTTTGGGAAGAACACTTAAGAGAATAAATCTGTTGAAAGATAACGTTCTCCTGTGTCGCAGGCGATCGCTACGACCACGTCGTCCGGCGATTGCTTTTTTGCGATTTCAATAGCTGCATAGCATGCAGCGCCTGAGGAAGGACCAACAAGAATGCCTTCCAATTTCGCTAAATCTCTAGCTGTTTGATAGGCCTGTTCATCAGTGATATTTCGAATTTCATCATAGACATGCTGATTTAAGATGGGAGGAATAAAGCCAGGGCTTGTCCCGACAAGTTTGTGAGGACCAGGCTCTCCACCGGATAATACAGGTGATCCCGCTGGCTCCACAACATGAACGGTCACATGGGGGTAGAATTTCTTTAACTCTTCACCTGTTCCTGTAATCGTCCCCCCTGTGCCAGAAGCTGCGACGAATGCAGATAAAGGCTTATTTAGTTGCTCTAATGCTTCTTTAATTTCAATAGCGGTAGTAAACCGATGGGCATATGGGTTTGCTTCATTTTCAAATTGCATAGGCATGTAACTATTAGGTATTTGATTGGTTAACTCGTAAGCTTTTTCAATTGCACCGGGCATTTTTTTAATACCTTCTGTTAACACCACCTCAGCTCCATAGGCCTTAAGAAGGTTAATTCTTTCTTGAGACATCGTATCCGGCATAACAAGGATTGCTTTATACCCTTTTGCAGCAGCGTTCATCGCTAATCCGATTCCTGTATTCCCACTTGTTGGTTCAATAATTGTGGACCCTTTCATAAGCAACCCATCTTGCTCAGCTTGAGTAATCATTTGATAGGCAGCTCGATCTTTGACACTCCCACTAGGATTTAACATTTCCATCTTTAAGTAAACTGTTGCACCAGTACGACTGGTGATTCGATTTAGTCGAACAAGTGGTGTTTGACCAATTAATTGAACAATGTTATCGACAATGAGGTTCATGTTCCACGTCTCCTTTACTATAATTTAAGTTTATCATAATAAATCTATGAAGTTCCACGTTAAGCCTTGGTTATGAAGCGTTATATTAAGTTAAAAGCTTCAAACGGGAGGAATTATGTTTAATAGTGGACGAATGCGGGAAAAGAAAAAGCAAGCAAGGAAATAAGAAAATAATAATTAAAGGGGTGTAACATATGTGGGCGTTACTCATTATACTTCTCGTATTATGGTTATTAGGCTTTGGTTTTGAGGTAGGGGGGAATCTCATACATATCCTCCTTGTCATAGCTTTAATTGTATTAATCTTCCGTCTCGTAACAGGAAGAAGAGCTTAGAAAAAGGGGTATTTCATGAGGGGTAACAACCTCTTTTGGAATACCCCTTTATTTGGTTTTCTTATACAAAGATATTACATTCCTAAAAGGTTTATTATTAAAAGGTTCTGCTCTTTGTATAACCTTTTTAATTATGTCTATTTTGGGACATAGTAATGACAGAAACCTTATTTGACTATAAAATAATCTCTAAGGGATGTGATTTTATCAAAGGTGCAAATTACTTTTTAGCGATTCCAGTATCACACAAGCTAAAAAAGGAGCTACAAGATTTCATGGAGACAAGTAGTGAATATTTAACATTTGATCGCTGGATTCATCATGAGGATTTACATATCACCTTAGCTTTTTTAGGAAGTTGCTCTAATCAACAAGTTGAAGCCGTAAATAATGCTTGTTACAAACTTGACACAGTGGAACCCTTCACACTAACACTAGACAAGTTGGGGACTTTTGGAAGGTCAAGTGATCCGCGCATCTTTTGGGCGGGCGTTTTGAAATCAGAGCCATTGTCTATACAACGAGCAAAAGTGTTTGAAGCGATGGAGAAGCTAGGGTTTTCTCTCGATCAACGCCCCTTTGCTCCACATATTACGTTAGCAAGGAAATGGAAAGGCAACGATCCATTTAGTAATGCGATTCTCTCTTCTTTAAACATTCCTACTAATAAATGGAATGTAGAAGAATATGTACTATACAAGACAAATATGAACACAAGACCAATGTATGAGGTAATTGAGCGCTTCCGCATTTTAGGGAAGGGGCAGTAAAGTGAAGATTGTAAAAACTTTTTTCCAAATCCTTATGTTATATGGCTTTTACCTAATTGGTGTGTGGATTAAAGATGGGTTAGAAATATTCATTCCTGGAAGCATAATTGGCATGTTATTATTGTTTCTTTGTCTTTATTTTAAACTAATACCAACTAATTTTCTTGAGGCGGGCACATCACTACTTCTTCGCCATATGCCACTTTTATTTATTCCTGTAACGGTTGGGGTACTAAATTTTCTCGATTTATTTTTCAGTAAAGGGATCGGACTATTCTTTATTGCGATGATTAGTACGTTGCTTGTAATGGGTGTAACAGGGCTGGTGTCACAGACACTGATTCGAAAAAAGGAGTTAAACTCATGAATTCTCTAATGATTGGATTAATCTCTATCTTGTTTACTCTCCTTATCTACATAGCAGCAATAAAGTTATATAAACATTATCGTTATCCGTTTACGTTTCCTTTGTTAGTGGCGACCATTTTTATTGTAAGTTTGTTCCTTATAGTAGGAATACAGTATGAAACCTATTATATTGGCGGGCAATGGATTGAACGACTGTTAGGTCCTGCAGTAGTTGCCTTGGCCTTTCCGCTATATAAACAACTACACATGTTAAAGTCTTTTTTTGTGCCCCTTATTGTTGGAGTCCTGGTTGGGGCGGTGACAGGTATTATTAGTGGTATAATATTAGCTGATTGGCTTGGCTATGACGAAGGAATTATTTATTCTATGCTTCCCAAATCAGTTACAGCACCTGTTGCCATGGACATTGCACATACGCTTGGTGGAATACCTTCGCTTACAGCGGTTTTTGTTATGTTTGCGGGGTTAGGAGGGGCTGTTCTTTCGCCTTATTGCTTTCGAATGTTTCGATTAACTAATGAAGTAGCAAAAGGAGTGGGAATTGGTACAGCTTCCCATGCAATTGGGACGGCGAAAATTTTGGAGACGAGTGAAGAAGCCGGTGCAGCAAGCTCTGTTGCAATGATAGTTAGTGCGGTTGTGGTCTCAATTATTGGCCCCTTGCTTGTAATTCTCCTTTATTAATTCTATGAAACTATCAACTAATGCCACCTTTAATGGGGTTAGGCTGGAGGTTTGACCGTGGCGCATTTAATTAAACTAGAAGATTATATTTCACGTTATCAATTTGATTTAAATCGCTATCCTAGTCAGTTTGCGAGAATGAAAAAAGAACGTTGGTACTATTTGAAATCTGAATGGGAGCAAAATCAGCAGTATGATGGTAAAGAAGAAGATACAGAAGAAGCATTGATAGACGATGAAAAGGGATTTGTTTCAAAGGCAATGCAACGTTTAAAAAACTGGAACAAACCTAGTCAATTTCAAACTGATGTTAATGAAAATACGGATAAGGAAAATCATCTTCAATCTTTAAGCTTAGCTCAGCTGAAAACCAAGTTTCTAGATGAGATATTTTCTTCACAACTTCGTTGGGCTAGCTCTTCGTTGTTGGAGGAATCGGTACTTCATCCTAGGTACCAATATGATAAATGGCTTCGCTTTTTTACAGAACATTTCCCTGATAACTATTTTTTAATGTATAAGCCAGTATTTTATATCAAAAAGGCTCGAATTGAGCTTGATATTCTGTTAATTAGTCCTACAGAGCTCATTTGTTTAACAATATTAGAAGGTAATGAGTTAAGTGTATTTGAAGCAAATTCTGATCGTTTTTGGACTGAGTATGTTGAAAAGACGAGAAAAAAAAGACTAAGTCCACTCTTATCTTTAACGAGAATGACAGGTGTGATAAAGCCGCTTTTAGATTCAGCAAATATTCATTTTCCAATTCGAAATATCGTATTTTGTCCAAACAGCATTATTGATAATAAAGTACAAGGTGTAAAGGTTGAATTTATTGATAAACGAACATTTGAAGTTTGGAAAGAAAAACAAAGAAAGCATCCTTCGCCTTTGAAACATGACCAACTAAAAGTGACCAATCTTTTATTAAGTTATTGCTTCACAACCTCATCCAAACGTGAGGGGGAAGATGCGTGACTATTCGAGAGAGCAGTAATTGCTCATTGATTATTAAAGCAAAGCCCTTTATAATGAGCAAAGTGTAAACTTAAGGTAGGAGGGTCAGTCATGAGACGGAAATCAGACTCAGTGTTTGATTTGATTAGCCCTGAAGATTTCATCTGGCGTGTTAGAAGGGTTTCGAATTGGCTCGGTGCATCTGAATTCATGATCGAGCTTGAAGGAATTGATGGATGTGTGAGCTTTGGGGATTCAATAACTGCTGCAAAGCTTGGCTTGGAAGAAGCCCTTGAATTATGGATTCGCCATCATGGAGAATCTCTGCTACCAGAGAGTTGTTCGGGCGCTCAAATTATTTTATTAGAGCCTCAGATGAGTGAAGAAGAAGTTCTATATTTGAATACAGAATTAAAAAAGTTGACATAAAAAAAATCGATCCAATTGGTCGATTTTTTTTATGTCACATATAATTTTTTTAATAAAGGAACGTATAAATTTTCTGAGTGATTATAGAGGAGCTATGGATCCACACCCTGTGCGTCACAAGAAAAACGCCTGTAAAGGACTTAAAACCTGGCAGTGGCTCCGTTACATTGCTATAAAAAGGCTACGCCGCCTTTTTATGAAAAAGCTACCGTTTTATTTCCGTGTACGATAATTTGGTCGTTCGTGTGCCAAGCCACAGCTCGTGCAAGTGCGATTCTTTCTATGTTACGACCAGCCACACGAAGTTGATCTACTGTGTAACGATGGTTTACACGAAGAACATCTTGTTCAATGATTGGTCCTTCATCTAAGTCATCTGTCACGTAATGAGCAGTAGCTCCAATTAACTTTACTCCTCGTTCAAATGCCTTAGCATAAGGATTTGCGCCAATAAAAGCTGGAAGAAACGAGTGATGAATATTAATGATTTTGTGAGGGAACGTTTCAACAAAATGCGATGAAAGAATTTGCATATAACGTGCTAGCACAATAAAATCAATATCATGTTCTAATAATAAATCAATGGCTTGTTGTTCTGCTTCACGCTTATTGTCTTTATTAATTTTTAAATAGTAAAATGGAATTCCATATGCTTCCACTTCTTTTCGATTGTCTTCATGATTGCTAATAACTAAAGGAATATCAACATGAAGTTCTCCTGCACGCCATTTCCAAAGTAATTCTAACAGACAATGATCTTCTTTTGAAACGAAAATTGCCATTTTTTTCTTGCGATGAGCAAGCTCCATTTGCCAATTCATTGAGAATGTTTTGGCTATTGCTTCAAAAGCAGATTTTAATTCAGAGAACAGTTGACCTTCTTTCTGAATATCAAATTCGATCCTCATAAAAAACATTCCACCTTCTGGATCGGTAGAATATTGGTCTGACTGAACGATATTGGCTTGATACTTATGAAGAAATGTTGAAACAGCAGAGACAATACCAGGGCGGTCATGGCATGCTATTAATAGTCGTGCACGATTTAAGGGTGTTTCCTTTAACATCTTACTTCCTCCGTTCATATTTGCCTTAGCGTGCGAAGATAAATAAAATCTATTATGAACAGTTTGTGTCTTATTATCATAATTATAAGATGTTAACACGTTCGGAATGTTTTTTTGAAGCAACAAATGGCTCCTGATTTAAATTCCTGTTTATTTATTCACACGTAAGAGTAATTCTTAAGCAGCTTGCCCAATATGATTTAAATCAAGATAGGGGGTGCTTTCATCATTGAAGCAAAAGAACCGATGGTCTGTCAATTATCTTTTCAAAAAAGCTGAATTGATTCAGATGAATTCTATAAAAGTTACATTTAATTGTGTGGTGAGAGCAGAAGACTTGCCGAAACTTCATATTCTAAGTGAAGGAAGTACAGTAAACATTAAGGAAGTTAAGGCTGGGAAGGAGCATCTATATATCACGTTGGTTAATCCTTATCCGATTGGAAAGGAATGTTATCTGTTGTATGGAGAAAGCAGCTGCTTGATTGAACTAACAGATGTGGTGCGAACAAAAGCATTTGATCAACTGTTTTACTACGATGGAGAGGATTTAGGGGCAGTTTATTCGGAAAATCAAACAACCTTTACATGCTGGGCTCCAACAGCTATAGAGGCAAGGCTGGTTCTTTATAAAAATTGGTTTACAGAAGAGAAGGAGATCTTTTCTTTTAGACGTGAGGATAGAGGGATTTGGCGCTTTTCTCTCGAGGGAGATCGAAATCTAGAGTGGTACCATTTTGAGGTTTTAGTAAACGGCGCTTGGAATGTAGCTGTGGATCCTTATGCGAGGTTTGTTTCAGTAAATGGTGAGCGAGCAATGATAGGCAATATGGAAGAAACGAATCCTACACATTGGCCTATTGCCTTAAATAATATATCGAAAAGTGAAACGATAATATATGAATTGCACATTCGCGATTTTACAATCGGAAAAAATAACGGAATAAGACATAAGGGACTATTTTTAGGCTTAACTGAAAATGAAACAGTCGATAAGGAGGGGCGGGAAACAGGTCTTACGTATATTCGACAATTAGGAGTCACTCATATTGAGTTATTGCCTGTTAATGATTATGGAAGTGTCGATGAGTCGAATTGCTGGGATAGCTATAACTGGGGGTATGACCCTATTCATTATTATGCTCCTGAAGGAAGTTATGCAACGGACCCATATAATGGCTATTCAAGAGTAAATGAGCTAAAGCAATTGATTGCAGCTTGCCACAGACAACAGTTGCGCGTCATTTTAGATGTAGTGTTTAATCATATTTACATATGGGAGTTGTCTCATTTTGAAAAACTCGTTCCAGGTTACTTTTTTCGTCATGATGAAAATGGAAATATCAGCAATGGAACGGGTGTAGGTAACGACTTAGCAACTGAACGGCAAATGGTACAGAAATATATTGTGGATTGTGTATGCTTTTGGGTAAAGGAATATAATATTGACGGTTTGCGTTTCGATTTGATGGGCATTCTCGATGTCAAAACGATGCAAAAAGTTGCTACAGCTGTAGAAAGGATCAAGCCCGGTTTTTTTCTTCTTGGAGAAGGTTGGGATTTGCCAACAGCATTAGCAGAAAATAAACGAGCAACAATGCGCCAAGCAAAGGAACTTCCGACCATTGGGTTCTTTCAAGACCAGTTTCGTGATGCAATAAAAGGCAGTACGTTTCATGAAACCAATCAAGGGTTTTGTAACGGAAATGGAACAGTTCTTTCCCAAATAATGGGAGGGGTTTCTGGGAGTGAGCACCTATTTCTAACTCCTCAGCAAGCCATTCATTATGTGGAGTCTCATGATAATCATACACTTTGGGATAAGCTAACTTTGTCTTTACCAGGAGAAACAAACGTCCTAAAAAAGAAACGCCATCGTTTAGCAACCTCAATTGTATTATTAGCGCAGGGAATTCCATTTTTACACGCAGGACAGGAATTTTTTCGAACAAAATACGGTGTCGAGAATAGTTATAATTCACCAGATTGGATTAATCAATTTGATTGGGAACGAAGAGGGAAGTTCGAAGATACGGTTGAATTTGTGAAAGGGTTAATATCTATCAGACGTTCACATCGTGCTTTTACATTCTCCACATACTCACAAATAAACAAGCATTTCAAATGGATCGAGACGAGCGCTCACTGCGTTGCTTATGAATTACATCAAGTGGGGGAATTCGGAACATGGGATCGGGTTGTAGTTATTCATAATGCTTCGATTGAGAAACAAGGTATCCGATTGCCCTTAGAGGGAGATTGGAAAGTTCTCGTTGACGAGCACCAAGCTTCTTTGATACCATTATATACATTATACAATGCCGGTAGTGTAAAAGTAGCAGCATTTTCAACGCTTGTATGCGTTGTGTAGTAAAAATGAGCAGAGTCAAGCGGTTAATCTCTGCTCTCTTTATGTTTGATATCAGCCTGTTAAGATTCCGGAGTCTATATACGAAAGCTATAGGAAATTGAGGGTGAATTGGTTGGAAATGTTCTTAGGAGAAGGCTGGAAGGTAAAACCAGCTGGAGGTGCAACGGGAGAAGCATATATAGCCCAGCAAGGTGACCAGAAGGTTTTTTTGAAGCGCAATTCTTCACCCTTTCTCGCGGTTCTTTCTGCCGAAGGGATTGTTCCAAAGTTACTTTGGACTAGGAGATTAGAAAATGGTGATGTGCTTACAGCGCAACGCTGGGTGCAAGGTCGGGAATTAAAGTCCTTTGAGATGAAGGAACGCATGGTAGCAGAACTTCTGGCTAAAATACATCGTTCGAGTGAATTACTCTCTATGTTTAAGCGGATAGGGAATGAACCGTTAACACCAGATGTCATTATTCAAGAGTTAAGAAAAAAATTAGAGGATTATAAAGTGGAAGACGTAACCATTGAATTAGGAATGCGTTATCTGACTGATAAAATTGAGGACGTTCAATATCATAAATATGTAGTGTGTCATTGTGATATTAATCATAACAACTGGATGCTAACAGAAGAAGACCATCTCTATTTAATTGATTGGGATGGGGCGAAGGTTGGCGATCCCGCCTTGGACTTAGGTTTATTACTATACTCCTATATACCAGAAACAGATTGGGTGCACTGGTTACAGCAATATGGTTTGGACTTAGAAGATGGGCTTCTTGAACGAATGCATTGGTATGTTGTTTCACAAACGATTTCAGTGCTCCTATGGCACTTTGAACGAAATCAAGTTGAGCAAGCAGACCATTTTAAAGAATACCTAAAGTCATTACTGTAAGAAGAAAATGAACAATTATTTTAAGGATGATTCAAATTGACCATTTGAATCATCCTTTTATTATGCTTGCTTTGTTTATTCGGAGATAACATTTAGCCATTGATCAACAAATTCCTTCTCAAAAGGATCGTGATTTATTTTGTGAACCTGCTGCATTTCTTGCAGAGACTGCTGGATACTTGGACTAAAGTGTATTTCTGTGACTAGATTAGAAAGCAGACGTTCTATTTGCTCTGCTTCATCTGTCGACATGTATTGTTCGACCGATTGATTTTGGAGTAAATCGCGAAGTAAGCCAAGCTTATCATAATTTGACATCGTCATAGTTCTCTCGCTCCTTTAAACAGTTAATCAGTTTTTTTTATCATCTCTCATAGGTCACGTGAGTATACGAGGACAAACCTTCCATATACAATCTGAGGGGAACACGTTATAATACTTGTTTGAGTAATAGTATAAGGAGTGGTAAGGTTGCGTTTGCGTCACAAGCCTTGGGCTAAACAAGAGATGGATAAAGTTCCACATATCGTCATACCTAATCCTACGGAATGTAAAGGTAACTGGCATGAGGTATTCGGAAATGAAAACCCAATTTATGTTGAAGTTGGAACGGGTAAGGGACAGTTTTTAACAGGAATGGGGAAAGTGCATCCTGACATTAATTTTATCGGTATTGAGAAATATGACAGTGTTCTTGTGACGGCAATGGAACGGATAAAGGAAACAGGTCAACCCAATGTTAAATTCATCAATAAAGATGTTGAGGGATTGGAAGACTTCTTTGCTGAGAATGAAATTGACCGCGTGTTTATTAACTTTACCGATCCTTGGCCTAAAAATAAGCATGAAAAACGTAGATTAACATATGAGCGATTCCTAAAGCTTTACGAGCGCATTTTAAAGCCAGGAAAAGAAGTACATTTGAAAACGGATAATCAAGGTCTATTTGAGTATTCTTTACACAGTTTCTCAAAATATGGAATGATTCTTGAAAATATAAGTCTTGATCTTCACAAGAGCCAGCTTGAAGGCAATGTAATGACTGAATACGAAGAAAAATTCTCTCGGAAAAATATGAGAATATTCCGTTGTGAAGCGGTGTTTAGGGATTAAGAATGTCAAGCAGTAACGGAAAATGAATAAAAGTTATACTTAAAGCGAAGAGGGTGTCTTTAGGAAGACACCCTCTTCGCTTTATTGAAAAGGGGAATTGATATAAAATGACAATAAAGAGTTTCTATTTGGAGGGCGTATGAACGTGGAAGCAATCAGTAGAAAAAAGCTAACGATTTCTTGGTTAAATGGAGGCGAGGTCAATTTAGATGGTGGTGCAATGTTTGGTGTAGTGCCAAAACCTCTTTGGAGTAAAAGATATCCTCCCAATGACTTGAATCAAGTCAAAACAAGTACCGACCCTATTTTGATTCAAAAGGACGGATTTCATATTCTTGTTGACGCTGGGATAGGTAAAGGACGTTTTACAGAAAAACAAAAAAGAAATTATGGTGTAACTAAAGAATCATTCGTCAAAGAAGAATTAGAAAAATTAAACCTTTCTACAGCAGATATCGATTTCGTTATTATGACTCATCTTCATTTCGACCATGCAACAGGCCTAACAAAGAATAGAAATGGGATCGAGATTCCATTCTTTGAAAACGCTATAATTATCGTATCTGAAGTTGAATGGTATGAAATGAAACAACCAAATATTCGTTCGAGAAATACTTATTGGGAAAAGAATTGGAAACCAATACAAGATAAAGTAAGAACATTTGTAGATGAAATTGAAGTCATTCCTGGTCTGAAAATGATTCATACTGGGGGGCATAGCGCGGGGCACTCCATTGTAATAGTTAATCATGAGAATGAAATGTTTGTTCATCTAGCTGACATATTACCTACGCATGCGCATGAAAATGTGCTATGGGTTACAGCTTATGATGATTACCCGTTACAGACGATTTCTGAAAAGCAAAAGTGGAAAGACTTTATCTTAAAACATGATGCATGGATTTTGTTTTATCATGATTACAAGTATCGGGCAATAAAATGGGATGAGACAGGAAACCTCATCGACTCAATTAAACGGAAAGGATAAAAAGAAAAAGAGCTCTTAGTGTGTTCAGAAAAAGGGGTTCCTTTTTAGACAACACGCTCTCTAAGGCTCTCTCACCAGTTATTTCGTTAATTCTAATAATGTTCCTGTTTTTGTATCAACTAAAAATTCATACTGCAAGGTTCCGGATTCATCCTTGATGGATACACCCCCACGGTATACTTCATAGGGGATTTGATGTCGTTCTAGTTGTTCAGGTATCATATGAATCCATGATCCTTGAATGTCATAAGTTGATGTAAGTGTTTTTTTAACTTGCTTCAATGCTTGTTCAGGACTGATTTTATCCCCTGATATAGTTGGACGAAGAATATAGCCTGCAGCTAGTCCAATTCCAATTCCCAATAATAGTCGTTTAATCGCCATGTTTATTCACCCTTTCGTTTTAACTGTTCTAGTATGTGATATATTGGTTACAATTGATTCAATTATAACGGAAAGAATGTCTTTTTCAAAACGACCGGAGAATGTCGAAGGTTTAATGGAAATTCAAAGTCGGTTTAGCTAAACTAAAAGCAGATAAAAGTGAAGGGGGATATCTATGAATAAGGAGACACTTAATTTATTTAAAACCTTAACTGAGCTCCAAGGTGCACCAGGATTTGAACATGAGATTCGAAACTTTGTGCGTACAGAGCTTACAAAATACACGGATGAATTTGTTCAAGACAAGTTAGGTAGTATTTTTGGAGTGAAAAGAGGAAGTGAAGAAGGCCCAACAGTAATGGTTGCTGGTCATATGGATGAGGTAGGATTTATGGTTACCTCTATAAATGAAAAAGGTCTCATTAAGTTTCAAACGCTTGGTGGATGGTGGAGTCAAGTTCTCCTAGCGCAGCGAGTTCAGATTATCACCACAAACGGTCCTGTTATAGGTGTTATAGGGTCGACACCACCGCATCTTCTTGAAGAGTCACAACGTACGAAACCAATGCCTCTTAAGCAAATGTACATAGATATCGGAGCGGATGATAAGCAGGATGCTCTGCAAAGTGGTGTTAAGCCAGGACAACAAATTGTTCCTATCTGTCCATTTACACCGTTAGCTAACAAAAAGAAAATTCTAGCCAAAGCTTGGGATAACCGCTATGGCGTTGGGTTAGCTATCGAACTGCTTAAAGAACTAAAGGAGGTTTCTTTGCCTAATGTCCTTTATTCTGGAGCCACTGTTCAGGAAGAAGTTGGTTTACGCGGAGCAGCGACAGCGGCAAATATGATTGACCCCGATGTGTTTTATGCCTTGGATGCAAGTCCAGCAAACGATGCAACCGGTGGCAAGGATGCGTTTGGACATTTAGGAAAAGGAGCGCTTCTACGTATATTTGATGGTTCAATGATTACCCATAGGGGAATGAGAGAATTTATCTTAGATACAGCTGAAACGAAGAAAATACCTTATCAATATTTTGTTTCTCCTGGTGGGACTGATGCTGGACGCGTTCATATGTCGGGGAACGGAGTCCCTTCAGCCGTGATTGGTATTTGTTCTAGATACATCCATACAGCAGCTTCAATGATCCATACCGATGATTATGCAGCAGCGAAAGAGTTAATTGTTGAACTTGTGAAAAAGACAGACCGAACAACAATGGAGACAATTTCAAAAATGGTTTAATAAATAGAACGGTTCACCGGGGGAGAATCGTTTTTTAAAAAGTGATGAAGAGCATCGGTTCCCCACATTGCCACATGAAAAAGCTGCTGCGTAGCTTTTCTTAACGAAAGGGTGTAAAAAGTGAAACTAGCTGTTGGTACAAAAAATCCAGCAAAGGTCCATTCCGTGCAAGAAGTATTCATAAGAGAACCGTATACAATTATTAGTGTTGATGTTCCATCAGAAGTATCGAATCAACCATTTTCTGATGAAGAAACAATGCAAGGCGCAATTAATCGCGCCAAAGCTAGTCTTGAAATCGTTACGGATGCTTATTTAGGAATAGGGCTTGAAGGCGGGGTAACGGAGACATCGACAGGGTTGATGTTATGTAACTGGGGTGCTCTTACTAACCAATCGGGTACAGTGTGGGTTGCAGGTGGAGCAAAGCTACCTCTTCCTCACGATATAGAAAAGGATCTTCTCAAAGGTAACGAGCTAGGTGATGTAATGGCCCGCTATATGAAAAATAAAGATAGTAGAAAAAAGGAAGGGGCCGTAGGGGTTCTGACAGATGGAATGATATCTCGTAAAGATATGTTTGCGCATATTGTTAGAATTCTCTATGGACAATTTCGCTATGGCACCAATACAGTAAGACATTAAGAAGATTGTTTAAATTAGAAAAGTTAAGACATTTGGTCAATTCTTATTAACCTGCAATAAGATTTAGGAGGTTTACAGTTGAAAACATTTCTTGAGAGAAAGGGCGTTCATCTTTCGTGGCGAGTGTATATTATTACTGCATTAAGTCATATGGCGTTAGGGCTATTTTCTTCCCTCATTATTGGTTTAATTATACGGACGATTGGTGAACAATTAGGTTGGTTAGTGTTTCAAGAAGTAGGACAGCTTGCAATGGACCTAATGGGACCTGCAATTGGTGTAGCTGTGGCTGTTGGGTTGAAGGCCCCTCGACTTGTCATTTTCTCGGCCGTTGTCAGCGGGGCAGCAGGGGTTGCTCTCGGCGGTCCAGCAGGTGGTTTTATTGCAGCATTAATTTCAACTGAAATAGGAAAACTTGTGTCACAGGAGACAAAAGTGGATATTATTGTGACCCCGTTTGTAACAATATTTACAGGTTTTCTGATCGCCTCTTCGGTGGGACCGGGAATTCAACTTGGCATGCGGTCACTAGGAAGTCTTATTATGTGGGCTACTGAACAGCAGCCAATTGTAATGGGAGTTGTTATTGCTGTGCTAATGGGATTAGCTTTAACAGCGCCTATTTCTAGTGCTGCCCTTGCGATTATGCTAGAGTTAGAAGGAATTGCAGCAGGAGCAGCTACGGTGGGGTGTGCTGCGCAGATGGTTGGCTTTGCAGTAAGTAGCTACCGGGAAAATGGTTGGTCTGGTCTTATTTCCTTAGGAATTGGAACATCGATGTTACAAGTTCCAAACATTGCTAGGAATCCTCTTATCTTAATCCCACCAACGATAGCAGGGGCTATTCTAGGTCCAGTGTCAACCATTGGCTTTGGGATGACCAACGTTAAAGAAGGTGCTGGGATGGGGACAAGCGGCTTTGTTGGACCGATCATGACATTTGCTGATATGGGCTTATCTACAAATGTTATAATCGCAGTAGCCATCTTACAATTTATTGCACCTGCCCTCATTAGTTTGTTATTATCGGAATGGTTACGTAAAATTGGTTTAATACGTCTAGGAGATATGAAAATTGAACAGTCTTAATTTAAAGGAGAGAAGAATATGGAGTTATTAAAAAGTATTGAGCAATTTAGGGAATTATCAGAAAAGGAAACCGTTGTATTTTTATTTTCAGCGGATTGGTGCCCAGACTGCAAAGTGATAGAACCAGTCCTTCCGCGCATTGAAGCGGATTTCCCGATATTCTCATTTTATTATGTGAATAGAGATGAATTTATTGATCTTTGTGGAGAACTTGATATTTTCGGAATTCCAAGTTTTCTTGTCTATGCTAATGGAGAAGAAGTAGACCGTTTCGTAAGTAAGGATCGCAAAACTCAGGAAGAAATTGAGGCTTTCTTAACTAAAGCAGAATCGAAGAGTGTGTAAAGGTCAGACATCTTAAGAAATGAAAACTTTTTGTTCCGAATGGGAGAGGTGATTTCTCTTTTTTTTGAGAGCTACGCATCATACTTGCTTGGTCATTACTCCATTTTGGTAAGTTTTTATGTAAAGTTTCAAACCCTATTTTCATGACTATCAGGGTGTCACAGGCCTTTCTCCTTGTGACATCCTCTTTTCGCGCATCGGAGCGTGAAACATTTGACCTCTAAGTAGAAAATGGTAAACTTGATACGTGTGAAGGAGAGGATTTTCATGGAATTACGTGAATTCAGAAAAGAAATAGAAAGTAAACTGACTCGAGAAGGGTGGGGTCTTTCTTACGATCATAAGGAAGCTACACTAAGAATTGAAAATATAGAGATAAAAAAAGGTGTTACGGTTGCCTTAAAACCATTACTTGCAAAATGGGAACGGAACGAGTTTGATTCAATTGATGAAGTGATTCGTTATGTTGAAATAGGTTTAGAGGCGATGAGTAGTGAAGCCGAGCTGATTGGAAATGAAAAAAAGATATTTCCGGTTATTCGTGCAACATCTTTTCCTGAAGAGACAAACGACGGACGAAAACTAATATTTGATGAACATACAGCAGAAACCCGGGTATACTACGCCTTAGATCTGGGAGAATCCTATACACTGATAGATGAAGACACGATGAAGAAAAACGGATTGACAGCGGAAAGACTAAAAGAAACGGCATTGTTTAATGTAAGGTCTCTTCCTCAACCTATTAAAGAGGATATAGTAGCAGGTAATACGTTTTATTTTTTGAGAGCGAAAGATGGGTACGATGCCAGTAGAGTCCTTGATCACTCTTTACTTGAGGGAATGGCTCAAAAGGTGGAAGGACAATTGGCTGTTGCGATTCCTCATCAAGACGTGTTAATCTTTGCTGATATTATTAACGACACTGGTTATGATGTTTTAGCACAAATTGCTCTGCAGTTTTTTGGACAAGGACGCGTTCCAGTTACAGCACTTCCGTTTCTTTATGAGAATGGGGAGCTAGAGCCAACCTTTATTCTTGCACAAAAAAAACCTAAATCCTAACATGGATTAACGATAAGGAGATAGAACAGATGAATATTTTTTATAATCGTGCTGGGGTTGGAGATACATTAATTTTAGTGATTGGTGATACGGACTTAAAACATCGTGCTTTTGAGGAAAAAGGGAATGTTATCCGTATTTATAATAGAGACTCAAATGAAACTATCGGCTATAATATTTTTAACGCTTCGACATATGGAAGTTTAGAAGGCGCCGGTGCTTTAGAAGTAACAGATAATTTGAAAGACTTAATTAAACGTGCATTTAATGAAAATGGTATGATGGATCAAGTTTCTGTAGAGAGTAAACCCTCATTTGTTGTAGGGTTTGTGGAAAAGAAAGAGAAACACCCAAATGCTGATAAACTAAGTGTTTGTAAAGTTAATGTTGGAGAAAATATACTTCAAATTGTTTGCGGGGCTCCAAATGTGGATGAAGGCCAGAAAGTAGTGGTTGCTCTTGTAGGAGCAGTTATGCCAAGTGGGTTAATCATTAAGCAAGCAGCATTACGAGGGGTTGAATCGGCAGGAATGATTTGTTCAGCTAAAGAGCTTAACTTACCAGATGCTCCAACTGAAAAAGGAATTCTGATTCTGGACAGTGGATATCAAATCGGTGCACCTTTCGTTCAAAACTAAGGTTGAGTAGAAAGAACCACTAGAAAAACCTAGTGGTTCTTTCTACTCAAACATGATGTACGAAAGGATAGAAAGTGAGTGAGGAACCGTGAGTTCGTTACAAAATTGGGTAAAGAAAATGCAACAGTTATTTTCGAGTCAGGAACAAGAAAAATCAGAAACGTTAGAGAAACTAGATAAAGGAAAAACTAAAGAAAAGCGTAGCTACGGATATTTAGAACGAAATGAAGAATATAGTAGTCAAGCACGTATGACTTATCAGTACGCCAAACCTGGAAAATTTCGCTTTCCACTTATAGAAGATAATCGAGATAGGCATCAAGCAGTAACTCCTTCGATTAGTAGTCAGATTCAAAAGGAAAGTAGTGAGGAAAAGGAATCTGAAAAAAAGAAGAAACCTTTCTCAAATAGTCAATTTAAACCGACAGTTATACCATCTGCAATCCATGGATATGGATCTCAGGAACAAAAAAATAATCAACAGGAACAAACAAAGTCTTTTTCTCCTTTTCATATTGAAGACATAAAGGAGGAAAGAAAAGAAGCGGTAACTTCTCCAATAATTGAAACAGAACCAAAGGAAAAGTTAGAAGCCAAACTCCAGCAATCACCGACAATTGTTGAAGAGAGTAAAGAGACAGTAGCGCCCGAAGTATATGGAGAGCCTATAAAAGAAGAGAGTAAAGAGACAGTAGCGCCCGAAGTATATGTAGAGCCTATAAAAGAAGAGAGTAAAGAGACAGTAGCGCCCGAAGTATATGTAGAGTCTATAAAAGAAGAGAGTAAAGAGACAGTAGCGCCCGAAGTATATGTAGAGTCTATAAAAGAAGAGAGTAAAGAGACAGTAGCGCCCGAAGTATATGTAGAGTCTATAAAAGAAGAGAGTAAAGAGACAGTAGCGCCCGAAGTATATGTAGAGTCTATAAAAGAAGAGAGTAAAGAGACAGTAGCGCCCGAAGTATATGTAGAGTCTATAAAAGAAGAGAGTAAAGAGACAGTAGCGCCCGAAGTATATGTAGAGTCTATAAAAGAAGAGAGTAAAGAGACAGTAGCGCCCGAAGTATATGTAGAGTCTATAAAAGAAGAGAGTAAAGAGACAGTAGCGCCCGAAGTATATGTAGAGTCTATAAAAGAAGAGAGTAAAGAGACAGTAGCGCCCGAAGTATATGTAGAGTCTATAAAAGAAGAGAGTAAAGAGACAGTAGCGCCCGAAGTATATGTAGAGTCTATAAAAGAAGAGAGTAAAGAGACAGTAGCGCCCGAAGTATATGTAGAGTCTATAAAAGAAGAGAGTAAAGAGACAGTAGCGCCCGAAGTATATGTAGAGTCTATAAAAGAAGAGAGTAAAGAGACAGTAGCGCCCGAAGTATATGTAGAGTCTATAAAAGAAGAGAGTAAAGAGACAGTAGCGCCCGAAGTATATGTAGAGTCTATAAAAGAAGAGAGTAAAGAGACAGTAGCGCCCGAAGTATATGTAGAGTCTATAAAAGAAGAGAGTAAAGAGACAGTAGCGCCCGAAGTATATGGAGAGCCTATAAAAGAAGAGAGTAAAGAGACAGTAGCGCCCGAAGTATATGTAGAGCCTATAAAAGAAGAGAGTAAAGAGACAGTAGCGCCCGAGGTATATGTAGAGCCTATAAAAGAAGAGAGTGAAGAGACAGTAGCGCCCGAAGTATATGTAGACTCTTTAAAAGAAGAGAGTGATGAGGAACAACAAATTGAGCAACTCACTGACCAGGAGACGTTAGATTTAGAAGAATTACCGAACGAGGAATTAGAAGTGGAAAGAGAAGTTTCGGAAAAAGCTGAAAAGATAGTGGAACGCCCAAAACAAGGAAATCAAATTAAGGATGGCCCCAAACAAGGGACTCAATCTGAATTGCAGAAGCGGGTTCCATTTAATGTTCTAATGCTACCGAAGGACAAACAGAAATCGCTAGCCAAAGAGCAACCGATAGTTGATAAAAGGCCAATGTCTGAAAAAACATCTTCTTCCTATGTGTATCCAAGTATTCAACTATTAAACTATCCAAATGTCCAAACTGATGATGACACGGAATGGCTTAATGAACAGTCCGTACTCTTGGAGGAAACATTACAAAGTTTTAATGTTGATGCAACAGTTGTGCATGTTACAAAAGGTCCCTCGGTGACTCGGTTTGAAATACAGCCAGCTAGAGGAGTGAAAGTTAATAAAATCACCAATCTAACGGATGATATTAAGCTATCCCTTGCAGCGAAGGATATCCGAATTGAAGCACCAATACCAGGTAAAAATACTATAGGGATTGAAGTTCCAAATCGTGCCTCAGTTCCAGTGTTTTTAAGAGAAATCTTAAGACGAGATGTTTTTTTAAAACCGGATTCTCCGTTGAATGTTGCGCTTGGATTAGATATATCAGGTCATCCAATTGTCACGGATTTGAAGAAAATGCCTCATGGTCTTGTTGCGGGGGCCACAGGATCAGGGAAGAGCGTGTGTATTAATTCTGTGTTAATCAGTTTGCTTTATAAAGCTAATCCAGATGAAGTCAAGCTTTTACTTATTGACCCTAAAATGGTTGAACTAGCTCCATACAATGAGTTACCACATTTAATTACACCTGTTATTACGGATGCAAAGCAGGCAACTGCCGCTCTGAAATGGGTCGTAGCTGAGATGGAACGGCGCTACGAACTATTTTCAAAACAAGGGGTCCGGGATGTAGGACGTTATAATGATTTATACTCAGAATCACCAGATAAACCAGCATTACCTTATGTGTTAGTAGTAATTGATGAATTAGCCGACTTAATGATGGTTTCTCCTCAGGATGTTGAGGATGCCATTTGTCGAATTGCTCAAAAGGCACGAGCTTGTGGTATTCATTTATTACTTGCCACACAACGTCCTTCTGTCGATGTCATTACAGGCTTAATCAAGGCGAATATTCCGACTAGAATTGCGTTTTCGGTTTCATCTCAAACTGATTCAAGAACAATTTTAGATATGAGTGGGGCAGAACGTCTTCTTGGGAAAGGAGACATGCTTTTTCATGAAAATGGAACACCTAAACCAATTCGTGTACAAGGAACGTTTGTCTCAGATGAGGAAATTGAAGATGTCATTGCCCATGTAAAAAAGCAAAGAGGGCCGGACTATCTTCTGGAAATCGACCAATTGCAAAAGGTGCAAGAGTTTTCTGAGCAGGAAGATGAATTATTTGAAGAAGCATGTCATTACGTCATTGAACAAGGTTCAGCTTCAGCTTCAAGTTTACAAAGACGGTTTCGTGTCGGCTATAATCGTGCGGCTAGACTAATCGATATGATGGAAGAACGAGGCGTTGTTTCAGAGGCGATGGGAAGTAAGGCAAGACATGTTTTGGTAGATGAGATTGAACTTGAAGAATCCCTTTATCATAAAGAGAGTGAGTAAAGTCTTGTATTAAGTTGCGAGGTTTTATATGATAGAAAATATCTGTTACTTAAGATAACTAATTTATTAAGGGATTTACAAGGAGCTTGGACGAGCTATGAAAGAAATTGAATTAAAAATGCAAGGGGAAATAAAGAGGCTCACGAATAATACATTTAAATTTGATGAACGAATTCGTGAGGGGTGGTTTTCAGCTGTTTACTTTCTGAAAACTAGGGAAATTGTAGAAAAGTATAAGCCAAATAATTATGTAACCACTCAATTTTTTCAAAAAGAAAATGCAATTGTTTGTGGGACGGATGAAGTCATTGCTCTTATTCGAACGTTTGCCAAAAAGCCGGAAGAGCTAGAAATTCGATCCTTGGCAGATGGTGATAAAATTAAACCGTTTGAAACAGTATTAACGATAACTGGTCCGTATCAAAACTTTGGATATTTGGAAGGTATTATCGATGGGATTTTTGCAAGAAGAACGTCAGTCGCAACGAATGTTTATAACGTTGTTAAGGCAGCACGGGTTTCGGGTGTTCAAAAACCGATTATTTTCATGGGAGATCGAGATGACCATTTTACGCAGCAATCAGGTGATGGATATGCTGCTCATATCGGGGGTTCTACCGCTCAAGCAACGCATGCAATGAATGAGTGGTGGGGGAAGAAGGGGATGGGGACTATGCCGCACGCCCTCATCCAATTATTTGAAGGTGACGTAGTTGAAGCAACAAAAGCTTATAAGGAAACGTATCCCGAGGATGAATTGATGGCTCTCGTGGATTATAATAACGATGTAGTTACAGATGCTTTAAAAGTTGCTCGAGCTTTTGGTAATGACTTGAAAGGGGTACGTGTTGATACCTCACGGACGATGGTTGATCAATTCTTTTGTAGAAACCCCGAAGTTATGGGAGCATTTGACCCTCGTGGTGCGAATCCAGTACTGCTCTTTGCTTTGCGAGAGGCCCTTGATAAAGAAGGTTTCCCACATGTGAAAATTATTGCCACAGGTGGGTTTAATGCGGAGAGGATACAGAAATATGAAGAAGAAGGAGTTCCAGTTGACATTTATGGGGTTGGGGGAAGTCTTTTAAAAATTCATATAGGCTTTACAGGCGATAATGTTCGTTTAAATGGCGAGCATGAAGCGAAAGCAGGAAGACGGTTTAACGATAACCCTCGGCTTTCACTTGTTGATTAACTGAATAAGACCTGATCGAAATAGTAGGTCTTTCTTTCTTGAAAATACATATACTATTAGATGAGTGGATATGTACAATACGAATATAATGAATCGATGCCTTACATACATTTTGGGCTCGGTGAGAATTTTGGAGGTCCAACTATGGCAATTTTTCATTTTATTGGCATAAAAGGTTCGGGGATGAGTGCATTAGCACAGATTTTACACGATATGAAATATGAGGTACAAGGATCCGATGTAGAGAAGAATTTCTTTACGCAAATACCACTGGAAAAAAAAGGAATACCGTTATTCCCTTTTGACAAATCTAATATAAAACCAGAACAGAATATTATCGTCTCAGCTGCTTACGGTGACGATCATGAAGAAGTTCAAGAAGCTCATAGTTTGAACGTTAATATTAAAAAATATCCAACTTTTTTGGGTGAATTTATTCAAAACTTCACAAGTATTGCAGTAACAGGATCTCATGGTAAGACATCAACAACGGGTTTGCTTTCTCATGTGTTAGGATCCACGTACCCAACGTCCTTTTTAATTGGGGATGGAACTGGTAAAGGCGAAGAGGACTCAAAATACTTTGTGTTTGAAGCCTGCGAATACCGTCGCCATTTTTTAAATTATCATCCTGATTATTGCATTATGACAAATATTGACTTTGATCATCCTGATTATTTTACAGATGTAAAAGATGTATTTACTGCATTTCAAGAGATGGCGATGCAAGTGAAAAAGGCGATTGTAGCATGTGGAGATGATATCCACCTTCAAGAAATTCATGCAAATGTTCCGGTGGTTTATTACGGATTGGGAGAAGATAATGACTTTCAAGCGAGGAACGTACGAGTTACAAGCGATGGAACGACATTTGATGTGTTTGTCAGAAATCATATGTACGGGACATTTACAACAATAGGTTTTGGAAATCATAATGTGCTAAATGCTCTTGCTGTGATTGCAATCTGTCATTATGAAAATGTATCTGCTGAAGATGTTGCTCGACATTTGCAAACTTTTCAGGGAGTTAAACGTAGATTTAGTGAGAAAAAAGTTGAAAGACAAATTCTCATTGATGACTATGCGCATCATCCTACAGAAATTGCTGCAACGATAGAGGCAACGAAACAAAAATATCCTGACCAAGAAGTGGTGGCGATTTTCCAACCACATACATTCACAAGAACAAAGACATTCTTACATGAATTTGCGGAGTCTTTAATGCAAGCTGATTATGTGTATCTTTGTGATATTTTCGGTTCGGCTAGGGAGCAAGTTGGAAATTTAACAATTGAAGATTTGCAAGCGTTAATTCCAGGAGCTAAAGTATTGCCGGAAGCTGACGTTGATACGTTAAAATCACATGTAGACAGCACACTTCTTTTTATGGGAGCTGGAGATATACAAAAGTTTCAAAAGGCTTATGAAGAAACTTTAGTTTAGTGAAAATAAAGGGTTATCCTAAGATCAATATAATCTTTTGGATAACCCTTTTTGCTTTAGAGAGTTTTACCCTTTTTGAAGAATCTTTATAGGAGGTTTTCAGGATTTAAAGCTTCAAGCTCGGGTAAAACGAATTTACCATCTTTACGAATCAATTGATCATCAAAATAGATTTCACCGCCACCATAGTCAGGTCGTTGAATCATGACGAGATCCCAGTGAACGGATGATTGATTTCCATTTGAGGTTTCCTCATAGCATTGACCAGGTGTAAAGTGAAAGCTACCATCAATTTTTTCGTCAAATAATATATCTTTCATAGGATGCTTAATATATGGGTTCACCCCAATCGCAAATTCGCCAATGAATCTTGCACCTTCATCTGTATTTAGGATATTTTCAAGTCGCACTGAGTCATTAGCGGATGACTCAACGATTTTTCCATTTTTAAACGTTAAGCTAACCTCTTTGAATGTGAATCCCTGATATGGAGAAGGGGTATTATACGTTATCGTGCCATTGACTGAATCACGTATAGGAGCTGTAAAGACTTCTCCATCTGGTATATTATGTTCCCCTGCACATTTTATTGCAGGTATGTCTTTAATTGAAAAGGTAATATCTGTGTTTAGACCTTTAAGGTGAACTTTATCTGTTTTGTTCATTAATTCAACAAGTGGTTCCATAGCTTCACTCATTTTTTGATAATCTAAATTACAGACGTTAAAGTAAAAATCTTCAAATGCGTCGGTACTCTTATTTGCTAGCTGAGCCATAGATGAAGTTGGATAACGGAGTACCACCCACTTCGTTTGAGGAACTCTAATGTCATGATGAACAATTTTGCCAATTGTTTTCCCGTGAAGAGCCATTTGTTCACTAGGTACATCGGCCAGTTCTGATATATTATCGCCGGCTCGTAACCCAATGTATGCATTCATCTGCGCCATTAAACTTGCTTCTATCTTTGCTTGCGTTGTTAGTTGTTCTTTGTTAGCACCTAGTAATAAAGCTCGTTCGACGCGGTGATCCTTAATTAAGACAAAAGGATTTCCTCCAGATTCATACACCTTTTCAACAATGGCTGTTACTAGTTCTCGCTGTAAACCGAAATTTTCAATCAGGATATTTTCATCTGGTTGTAAATTAACTGAATACTGTACTAAGTTTTTTGCTAATGTAAGAATACGTGGATCTTTCATTTTTTACCTCCTTCTCATGATAAGCACAGTCTAAATGATTTTGGGAAAACAAGCTAATTTATAATATTTTTGCAGGAATTGATTAACTTTTCTAGAAATAGTTAATACAGAAGTTTAACGAGAAGTTAATGTGGGTAATTGGAAACAAAGGAGGGAATTGTTCTATGGAGTCATTATTGTACATAAGTGCTATTATAGCCGCAATCGCATTTGCTATTCTTGTTATCTATCTCGTGATAACTTTGAAATCAGTTAATCGTACACTCTTTCATGTTGCGAATACGATGGAAGGTCTCGAGAAACAAATGAATGGTATTACGAAAGAAACAGAAGAGCTTTTGCACCGAACAAATCAGCTTGCAGACGATATACAAGATAAATCAGAGGCGCTCAACACAGTTTTTACATCCGTGAAAGAATTGGGAAGTTCATTTCAACAAGTGAATCAATCTATTCGGAACGTTTCAACTGTGGTTTCGACTACAACTGAGAATCAGTCGGATAATATTGCACAGGCTGTAAAGTGGGGAAACGTTGCGATTGATTTATATAATAAATTTAAACAAAAAAGAAAAAGTGATCAAGAACCAACTACATAAGGAGGAGTTAAGTATGGGGGATATGAATACGAAAGATTTTTTAATCGGAACTTTGATTGGTGGTTTTGTAGGAGTAGCTGGCGCTTTACTTTTAGCCCCAAAGTCAGGGAAAGAGTTAAGAAGTGAATTAAATGATCAAGCTCAGATTGCTCGTGAGAAAACAAATCAATTTACTACAACTGCTTATGAAAAAGGAAATGAGTGGGCTTCGTATGCGAAAGAAAAATCCTCGCAGGTTGCTAAGGTTGTTCAGGACCAATCCTCACAGGTTGTTGATAAAGTGAAGGATGTGGCTGCGATAGGGAAGTCGGAAGCAGAGAATACAGCAGACACAGCTCAAGAACTTGCAGATGATGTAGCTGTAAGTGTTCAAGAAAGTGGCGAAGAAATCTCGCAGACAGTCAAAGAAGAGGTAGACGATATTTATAATAAGATTTCTGAAGAAGAAGATAAACGAGAAAATTAAAAAATCCCGCGTAAGATGAACAATACCCTGAGTGTCTGACACCATCTATCCTAAACCGGGGATTTATGAAGGGAAAATAATAACGCACGCAACTCGACTCCTCTACTTGTTTCTTGGCAGTGTGAAGGAAGTGAGAGTTTGCGTGTTTTTTTGTGCTCAATTCTATCGATCCACTTGTTTGATAACCTCAACATGATAATATTTCCAAAATTAAAAGGCCTAAGCCCGGTACAATACCGAGTTAAGACCTTACAAGCTGCCGAATGAAAGAACCTGTCCTCCTAACTTTATGGAAAGAACAAAAAAAATTGATTCTTGTTCTTTAACTATCTGTGGCATGGAGTGAAAGCTCGATGCGATCCCCATTAAAAATAGTGTCACTAAATCCTGTGTTCTCACCATTTCGACGGAGAGTAAGAGATTTATTAACAGTATCACTTAAATCGACATCAACCTCTGAAAAAACATCCTGTAATATAAAGGAATTTGCCTTTTTTGTATTAACAGTAATAATATCGTTGATAATTATATGATCCGACAACAGTAGCGAAGTGTTCCCACGATGAACATCGACTAAAGACTTTTCTATAGTAATCGGTTTATCATTAAAGAAAATAGAAATAGATGTCGAAGCACGAATTTTTAAGACTTTTAATAAATCAAGTACAGTGGGTAAATTAGTAGTTTCACCACTTGTTTGCCATTCAAGTCGGTCGAAATTTGTTATAGTGTCGTCTAACCGAGCAGGACTTCCATTTTTAAACAACGATTTCTTTGAACTTGGAACAATTACTTCTTTCTCATTAACGGTTAATGAATACGTTAAAAAAGACTCTAAAGATAGGTTCAATTGAATGAACGTGTCCCGTATCGTTTTTGGAAGTCGTAAACTGATTGTATCACGCTCTTGAACCTCTTCTTGAGGGGCAACGCTAGTCCCATTTCGGATAATTTGGGCAGGTAAGGAGTACGATTGTTGATTAATAGTTAAATTAAGAGTAGGAATATCCCCTACAAGCTCCATCAGCGTGATGGAAGCCTGCCTTCCGTGTTCTCCGCGTTCAACCAAAAGATAATCACCTGCTTTTAATGGTGCATCTAAAGATGTTGGTTCCGCATTTTTTAGGATTTTAGGTGGTTTTCCATGTTCTCCTGGAATGGATATTAATCTTTCTTCAATTGTTACCATTTTTGCAAGGCCTGGTTTTCCATACAACTTGGAGATATCAACACCGGCAGCTAGTAAACCATCACCAACTGTCAGACGCTTTACGTCAAATAATCGTAGTGTTTGGTCATTTACCCTGACACTAATATACTCAATTGGATTCTCTTTTGCAGCAATAGCAATTCCAATAGGTGTAACTAGCTCTGGACCATAAGTAAGCTCATTTGATATCTTTAATTTTTTAATTGCATCCAATCCACGAATGGCAACCCGGTTTTCAGGTAGTTCTAAATATTGAGAGATGAACTTTGCTAAATTAGGTGTTAAACTTCCCCCACCGACTAGCATCACAGCTTTAGGGGCTTTTCCGTTTAATCTCAAAATTTCCTCACTGATCGTTTGGGCTAGTTTACGAATTGCCGGCTCGATAGGAATTAAAATATCCTGACGAGAATATGTCGTTTCAAAACCAAGTATATCTTGAAGGGTAATCTCTTCTTTCGTTAATAGCTGACGCTTTACATTTTCAGCGTCAGGAAAATCGAGCAAGAAGTGGTCACTTATGGCTTCAGTAATTTCATCACCAGCAACGGGAACCATTCCATATGCTATGACCGTATTTTCATCGGTTAAAGCAATATCTGATGTTCCTGCTCCAATATCCACGAGGGAGACGTTCAGACGACGCATTGAAGGAGGAATTAAGACGTTTATCGCCGCGATTGGTTCAAGGGTAAGTGCTTCTAATTCAAGGTTGACTCGAGATAAAGCGGCTAACAAGGATTCAACGACAACCTTTGGTAAAAAAGTTGCTATCACCTCTACAGTCGCAATTTGTCCATTCTGATCTAATAAACTTCCTATCAGCTGATGATCAAGTTTATACGTTAGTACTGAATAACCAACACAATAGTAGTGAACAAAGGATTCTTTTTCTTTCTCCTGTGCCAGTTCATATTGAGCCTGTTGTACAGCACTAAGCTCTAAATGAAGAAGGTCATTTCGCTCAAACATTGGTTTTCCTTTAATGTCTACTTCAAATGTTGCTCGTTTCGTTTTTAAAGAACGACCAGCAGCAGCTACACATACCTTGTGCAGGGGCCCGTGCTTTTCTTCTAATCTATCTTTTACTTTTTGAATGACAGCCGCAACAGCTGGAACATCATGGATTTGGCCGTCAAGCATTGACCGTTCATGATGCTCTATAATCTCGATATCTAAGAGTTCAAATTGGTCCTTTGTTTGCTTTAGTAAAAGTCCTACTACAGACCGTGTTCCAATATCAAGTGCAAAAAGGGGAGAAAAGGTTTCATTCGACAATAGCGATCACCTTCATTTCTAAAATATACATCCTTAACTTCCCTTCATTTTACTAAATAGTATTGAAAAAGGTAAGAGGAAGAGATATAAAAAATACTTTAGCGCTTAAAAGCTTTTAAGTATTAAAGAGAAAAGTAGTGACTTTCTATACTTAATCATTTATAATTAACCTTATCATATAGAAGAATTAAGAATAGAGGAGTGGTAGAGAATGGGGAATGATCAAGTAGAAAAGCTAAGAGCATCTTTAGACGAGGTGAATATAAAATTATTAGACTTAATAAATGAGCGAGCTCAGCTTGTGCAAGAAGTTGGTAAAATTAAAGGAACCCAAGGTGTTAATCGTTTCGATCCTGTTCGTGAGCGTGCGATGCTTGATCATATTGCAGCAAATAACGAAGGTCCATTTGAAACGTCCACACTTCAGCATATCTTCAAGCAAATTTTTAAAGCAAGCTTAGAATTACAAGAAGACGATAATAGTAAGGCATTACTCGTATCTCGTAAAAAGCATCCAGAAAATACAATTGTTGATTTAAAGGGTGAATTAATCGGTGATGGACGTCAGCGCCTAGTTATGGGTCCTTGTGCAGTTGAAAGCTACGAGCAAGTTCTTGCTGTCGCAAAGGCAATGAAGAAACGCGGATTAAAACTTTTACGTGGGGGTGCATTTAAGCCTCGTACATCTCCATATGACTTCCAAGGGCTTGGTTTGGAAGGACTTCAAATTCTTAAGCGTGTCGCAGATGAATTAGATATGGTTGTTATTAGTGAAATAGTAAGTCCATCTGATATTGAAATGGCAATTGAGTATGTTGATGTTATTCAAATTGGTGCACGTAATATGCAAAACTTTGAACTTCTAAAAACAGCTGGTTCAGTTAAAAAGCCAGTTTTGCTTAAGCGAGGGTTAGCTGCAACGATTGAGGAATTCATTCACGCTGCTGAATATATTGTCTCAAAAGGTAATAGTAATATTATGCTTTGCGAAAGAGGAATTCGTACGTACGAGAAAGCAACACGTAACACGTTAGATATTTCTGCTGTTCCAATTCTTAAGCAAGAAACTCATTTGCCGGTTCTTGTGGATGTGACACATTCAACGGGACGACGTGACCTATTGTTACCAACAGCAAAAGCCGCATTAGCAATTGGTGCAGATGCCGTTATGGCTGAAGTACATCCGGATCCAGCGGTTGCCCTTTCAGATTCTGCTCAACAAATGGATATCCCAACATTTAATAAATTCTTGGATGAATTAATTGCATCAGGTTTATATAAGAACTAGTAAGCAAAAACAGCCCTCTCAATAAAGAAGGGTTGTTTTTTTGCGTATTTTAGTAAATATACTACCGATTTTCCTACGAATTTCGCCCTTTTTTTTAAAAAAATAAATACAACTTATGAAAATGTATGAAATTTTTTTCATAAGCTGTCGATATAAGTAGTAAAGACGTTGCAGACCTCCCGATAGTATCGTATGATTACAATACATTAAACTACGCATTACTGATGTTTATATAGAGGAGGATTATTTTGAATACGACAATTTATGATGTAGCAAGAGAAGCAGGTGTATCAATGGCAACCGTTTCACGCGTTGTCAATGGCAATCCAAATGTAAAACCAACAACTCGAAAAAAGGTGCTTGAAGCAATTGAACGATTAGGGTACAGACCTAATGCAGTGGCTCGTGGTTTGGCTAGTAAAAAAACCACAACTGTTGGGGTTATCATTCCAGATATCTCAAACATCTTTTTTGCTGAACTGGCAAGAGGGATTGAGGATATTGCGACGATGTACAAGTATAATATTATTCTTTGTAATTCTGACCAAAATAAGGATAAAGAAATTCACCTACTAAACACATTACTTGAAAAACAAGTTGATGGTATTGTATTTATGGGTGGACATATAACAGACGAACATGTTGAACAATTTAAGCGTTCGCCTGTTCCGATTGTTTTGGCAGCAACTTTGGACGAAGCGAAGGAAATTCCTTCTGTAAATATTGATTATAAACAAGCTGTCCATGATGCAATTACAAATCTTATTGAGAAGGGTCATACAAAAATCGGTATGCTGTCAGGTTCACTTGATGATCCTATTAACGGTTATTTGAAATTTGCAGGTTATCGAAGTGCCCTTGAGACTGCAAAGATACCATTTAATGATGAACTAATTGTTATCGGCGATTACTCATACGATTCTGGAATTGAAGCAATGGATTCTTTCGTTAATAATCCTTCTAAACCAACAGCTATTTTTGCTGCAACAGATGAAATGGCACTTGGTATTATTCATGGTGCTCAGGACAAAGGATTCAATGTTCCTGAAGATTTTGAGGTACTTGGATTTGACAATACACGACTAGCAGTAATGGTTCGACCCACTCTATCTACTGTTGTTCAACCAATGTATGACATTGGAGCCGTTTCCATGAGACTTTTAACGAAATATATGAACAAAGAGGAAGTAGAAGACCATATTGTTGTATTACCTCATCGAATTGAGTTTAGACAATCAACAAAGTAATAAATAATCAAGGAGTAAATCATGAAAAAATTTGACATAATGACACCGATAGGAATCATTTTAGGGGTTGTTGTCCTGCTGATGGCTGTTTTTTCAAATGCAGGACCATCTGGTTTAATATTCTTCATTCAACTTGCTTCGGTTCTTATTGTTGTAGGAGGATTAGTTTCGGCAATTGTAATCACGTTTTCATTGCCTGAATTAAAAACTATACCCAAAATATTACGAGAGGCTTTTCGTACAGAAAATCATGATCTTCAAAAGTTAATAAACACATTTGTGGATTTATCAGGGAGAGCGAGAAGAGAAGGGTTACTAGCACTTGAAGCAGGTCTAGAAGACGTAGAAGACCCCTTTATCCGTAAAGGAGTCCTTCTTGCTGTAGATGGCATCGAGCCTGATATTATTAAAGATATTATGATGGCAGAAGTAATCGCGATGGAGGAACGTCACCGAAAGGGAAGATCTGTTTTAGAAAAGGCTGGTGAGTATGCGCCAGCTTGGGGAATGATTGGAACACTTGTCGGACTCGTGTTAATGCTTCAAAATTTAAATGACCCGTCAACATTAGGGCCGAATATGGCAGTTGCATTACTAACAACATTATATGGGTCAGTTATGGCGAATTTAATCTTTTTACCTATGGCTACAAAACTTACGAATAAAACCGATCAAGAAGTTTTTGTGAAGCAAATTATTATTGAAGGAGTCATTGGAGTTCAATCTGGACAAAATCCTAAAATTTTAGAAGAAAAGCTAAGTGCATTTTTAAGTGATAAGCTTAAAAAGGAAGAATTAGGGGATGAAAATGATGCAGCGTAGGCGGCAACCAGAGGAAAAGGGTGCTCCGAAATGGATGGTTACGTTCGCAGATCTCGTCACATTAATTCTTGTGTTCTTTATTTTGCTTTTTTCAATGTCTGTTGTTGATGCTCAGAAGTTTCGAGCGATTGCAGATTCCTTTCAACAACGAAACATCTTTGAATTTATGCCTTCTGTTGTTGAATTTGAAAACCCTACTGAGGAAAAAGGAGAAGAGCAAAAAGATCCTTTTAAAGAAGGCGATTTCGAAGAGAATGAAAATGTTGATGTAAATATGGATAATCTTCTTGAAGAGGTTCAAGAATTCCTTGAAGTTAATGAAATGAAGGAGCTGGTATCAGCGACGAGAGATGACCGTGGGGTTGTTCTAGTTTTACAAGAACGAACATTATTTGAAACGGCCGAGTCAGAACTGATACAGTCAGCAGAGCCATTCCTAGAAAAGGTAGGCACCTTACTAGCTGCAATTCCGAATATGGTTAAAGTTGAAGGACATACCGATAGTCGTCCGATATCAAATTTTCGCTACCCTTCGAATTGGGAACTCTCCGGTGCAAGAGCAAGTAGTGTTATTCGTTATCTTGTGGAAAATAATAATTTAGAAGCTAGTCGATTTGTTGCTACGGGTTATGGCGATACGAGACCAGTTGTTCCAAATACGACAGTTGAAAATTTGAAAATAAACCGGCGTGTGGTTATCGTAATTTCTGATCCAACCTATTTGGAAGGCGACACGTATTAAGCCCGAGGGAGTGACCCTTGGGTCCTTTTCTTTTTTTATCATAACTGAGGAGGCTTTGTTTTGAAAATTGGATTAATTGGAGCAATGAGTGAAGAAATTGAACAATTTAAAGCGGAAATGGAAGTACATACTATTCGGACGATTGCAACTGTTACGTTCTATGAAGGAACACTTGGAGACATCGAGATTGTTCTTTGTAAGTCAGGGGTCGGAAAGGTAAATGCAGCTCTCACGACACAGGTATTAATTGATATGTTTGAAATTACAAATTTAATTTTTACTGGTGTAGCAGGAGCCCTTGATACATCTTTAGAAGTCGGTGATTTGGTTATTTCCACATCGGCAATGCAGCATGACATTGATGCTAGTCCTTTAGGATTTAAGCGTGGAGAAATCCCGATGTATGAGGGGGCGTCTGACTTCTTAGCTGATTCTAATCTTATTAACATTGCTGAAGCTGCTGCCGGAACCTTGGTAAATCGAAGGATTATGAAAGGGCGTGTGGTCAGTGGTGATCAGTTTGTCGCAAATGCAGAATTTGTTCAAGAGCTTCGAGAAGAATTTGGTGGTGTTTGTGTCGAAATGGAGGGAGCTGCTGTTGCCCAAGTTTCCTCAATGAATAGCATTCCATTTGTGATTATTCGTTCTATGTCTGATAAGGCTGACGGCGTGGCATCAATGAGTTTTAGTGAGTTTACAATTCTTGCTAGCCAGCAATCTTATTTACTTGTTAAAGAAATGCTACGTCAGTTAAAGGGGTAACACCGGGTTTCTACTAGTTAACCCTTTTCTAAAAGTTTAAGATAGTAAAATATGTTTAAAGTGATTCAGATGGAGATTTAAGTGAATGAAGGTCAATGGCTCCGATCATTGCTTAAAGGCCACTGAAAAAAGGTGAAAATCGTGAGGCCACTGAAAACCCCTTTGAAAGCATTTCGGGAAGCAGTAATGGCTTCACTCGTTGCGCGCTTGCTATGAGAAAACCACTCATAGCAAGACTTTTCAAAACCGGGCAACGGCTCCGCGCATTATTAAGAGGGCACTGAAAAAGAAAAAGTACCCTTTTTCTGTGGCCTCGCTCTGTAGCTTTTTTAGGTTAACGATTCATTTCCGTTCGTATATGATATAAAGCTTTTTCTAATGTGTTGTGATTTTTTTCTGCGATTTCATGTTTACGAGGAATGGTAGGAACGGTATCGCTTACATCCATCCACTCTGTAGGCATCTCTTCTTGAGCATGCTTTTCCCACTGCTCCCTCCATAATCTTGGAAGCGCTTCTGAAATTATAGAGGTTTGATTAGTCATCTCTAACCATATCAGTGACCAAGCACGTGGGACGACCCGAAATATATCATAGCCTCCACCTCCAACAGCGATCCAACGTCCTTCGCAAAATTCATGAGCAAGTTCATGAGCTAGCTTTGGAATCATTTGGTATGTCCTCATTGTTGAACAAAGATGAGTAAGGGGATCAAGGTGATGAGCATCTGCTCCGTTTTGGGTGAGAATAACATCTGGTTTAAAAAAAGCCACCACCTCGCGAAATGACCTTTCATAAACTTCTAAAAATGAATCATCTTCTGTAAATGCATCGATCGGCACATTAATAGAGAAGCCATAACCTTTTCCAGCTCCTTTTTCATTCACATTCCCTGTCCCGGGAAATAAGTAACGACCTGTTTCATGGATACTTAATGTACAAACATCAGGGTCATCATAAAAAGCAAATTGAACGCCATCACCGTGGTGAGCATCTGTATCAACGTAGAGTACTCTCGCTCCATACATTTTCTTCATGTACTCAATCGCAATGGCACTATCGTTATAAATACAAAAACCTGATGCCTTCCCCCGAAACCCATGATGAAGACCGCCACCTAAATGAAGTGCATGGGTAAATTGGCCCTTCATAACCGCGTCTACGGCGGTTAAAGTTCCACCTACAATTAAGGATGCCGCTTCATGCATGTTGGCAAAAATCGGGGTATCATCCGTACCTAGTCCATAATTTGTGGCTCTCTCTGGTTTAAGAGTACCTTTTCCTGCTGATTTAACAGCTTCAATAAAGGCTTCGTCATGAATAAGGTTCAATTCCTCGTCTGTTGCTAAACGGGGGGGAATAATATCTTTATCGTTAATGCTATTTGTTTTTTTTAGAAGGTCGTGTGTTAAATGAAGTCTCAGATGATTAAAAGGATGCTCTTTGTTGAAACGGTATGCTAATTGCTCATCCGAATAAACATAAACTGACTTATGATTCATGTTATCAACCTCGGTAGTGTTGGCCAGATAACGTCATACCCTTCTTTCTTTATTGCCTCAATAATCCCCCTAGGGTCAATCGTTTGGACTCGAAATACAAGTACTTTATAATTCATATCGTTACATGGGTAGACAAGAACACTATTTATATTAACATTCATTTCTTTAAAGATGGAGGCAAGGTCGGCTAGTTTTCCAGTAATGTTTCTGACGCGAACTTCAATATGAGAACTAGGTTGATGTGCACCCATCAACACTACTAATGTATGTAAAAGATCGGTTTCAGTAACAATACCAACAATTTTTTCGTCTTCAATAATTGGTAAGCATCCGATATGATGCTCATAAAATAGCGTTGAAATTTCCTCTACAAAATCTAAAGGGTGTGCTGAAATAACTTCAGTTTTCATAATACTAGATACAGGTTTTTGAAAATCTTCTTTATGTTCGTTTGAGTGAAAAATTGATGGGCTAACATCTCGAATATCTCTATCAGAAATAATACCAACCATTTTTTCTAGTTCGTCGACAACTAGAATGTGACGAATCCGAAAGTTTGCAAGTATTTCAATGGCATCTTGTATGGTTGCATCTGTAGTTAAAGTTATTATACGTCTATTCATAATTTCATCAATAATCAAGGTACATCACTCCCACTATTCATAAAAGATTAGTACATAAATCTATTTTGAAAACGAAGCTGATCAAAGTTTTGAATTGAGTTTGCATCGACGCGTTTCCCGATTCGAGCCATTAAACAGTTGGCAGGATGGGAGCAAATTTCAGGGTCATCTGTTGCATACCATTCTAGTCCACCGACATTCATCATTTTTTCCATGACTTTTCTATACTCCCAAACGTCAAGACCGCTTCCTTTCAAATCCCAATGCCAATAATACTCCGTTGTAATGACGATGTAATCTTCCATTGAGTCATCGAGCATTGATAAGTGGAGTAGACTTTTTCCAGCTTGAATACCACGATATTCAGGAGCAATTTCAATCGCTCCAAGTTCAATTAAGTTCTCCATCTTAGCATCGGACCATCGTTCCATTGGATCGGGGTATACAAACGTTACGTAACCAACAATTGTATTTTGATCTCTAACAATGTTTATTCTTCCTTCAGGTAAATCAGCAATTCCAATAATAGCTTGCTTCTGCTCGAGAGGCGGCCGGAAAGCAACTAGACCTGGATGAAAATCATAAGATTGTAACTCATTTCCTGAAACTGGACCTTCTACAGTTAATTTACCGTGAGGAGACTCTAAATCAATTGAGTAATAGCTCTTTTGATGAATCATTTGTACCCACCTTTTAAACGTGCTTTTTCGACTTCTATTATACATTATTCTATTATTAAAAGAAGGAATTACTAGAAAACAATCGTACTAATTTGTGAAAAAAGTTAGTACGAAAAGTAACAAAGTACGAAGTCATTATTAGATGAATAGCAAAAGAAAATAGTAAAAAAGGGGATGGGTGTTTTTTCATTGAATAAAAATTTTAGCTGTACTATAATTGAAATGAAAATACATAAGAGGGGAAGATGTGTAATGGGTATGCAAGCGCTTCCATCCGAAAAAGGAACTTATAACTTAGTAAATTACGAAGAAACAGCTAAAAACTTTGAGTGGTCGTTGGTTGAGAAAGAACTCTCTTGGAGTCAAACGGGAAAGGTCAATTTGGCTTATGAGGCAATTGATCGTCATGCTGAAGGAAAAAGAGCAAATAAAGTAGCTCTTTATTATAGCGATGCAAACCGAGAAGAAGAATACACGTTCGAACAGTTAAAGAAATATTCGAACAAAGCAGGAAATGTTCTAAAAGATGCTGGTGTTGAGAAAGGTGATCGAGTTTTTATTTTTATGCCACGTTCACCTGAATTATATTTTGCATTTTTAGGAGCAGTGAAAATTGGAGCAATTGTTGGACCTCTATTTGAAGCATTTATGGAAGGAGCCGTCCGAGATCGTCTTGAGGATAGCGGAGCGAAAGTACTAATCACGACACCAGCTCTTTTAGAAAGAGTCCCAGTAGATGATTTGCCTGATCTTGAAAGAGTACTTATTGTAAGTGAATCTGTTAAAGAAGAAGGGCCTTGCTTAGATTTTCAAAATCGTATGAATCACGCAAGTGATGAGCTTAATATTGAATGGGTTGACCGTAATGATGGTTTAATTCTACACTATACTTCAGGCTCAACAGGAAAGCCTAAAGGTGTTCTTCATGTTCATAATGCGATGATTCAACATTATCAAACTGGTAAGTGGGTCTTAGATTTACAAGAAGATGATGTATATTGGTGTACAGCCGATCCGGGTTGGGTAACGGGGACCTCATATGGTATATTTGCTCCTTGGTTAAATGGTGCAACAAATGTAATTAGAGGTGGTCGATTTAGTCCAGCCGATTGGTATGAAACATTACAACGCTACAAGGTAACGGTTTGGTATAGTGCGCCGACTGCATTCCGTATGTTGATGAGTGCAGGCGATGAACTTGTTAAAAAGTATGATTTATCTTCTTTACGTCATATGTTAAGTGTGGGTGAACCACTTAACCCTGAAGTTGTTCGCTGGGGTAAGAAAGTATTCGATCTTCGAATCCACGATACGTGGTGGATGACTGAAACGGGTGCTCAATTAATTTGTAACTATCCATCCATGGATATTCGTCCTGGTTCGATGGGAAAACCTCTTCCAGGTATTAAAGCAGCGATTATTGATGATAAGGGAAATGAGTTGCCTCCAAATCGAATGGGGAACTTAGCTATAAAAAAAGGCTGGCCATCCATGATGCGTGAAATTTGGAGAAATCCTGAAAAGTATGCCAGTTATTTTGAAATCGAAGGTTGGTATATCTCTGGTGACTCTGCTTACATGGACGAAGATGGATACTTTTGGTTCCAAGGTCGTATTGATGATGTTATTATGACTGCTGGAGAGAGGGTAGGACCTTTTGAAGTGGAAAGTAAGTTAGTTGAACATCCTGCGATTGCTGAAGCCGGAGTTATTGGCAAACCAGATCCTGTGCGTGGCGAAATTATTAAAGCGTTTGTTTCTTTACGTGAAGGCTATGAAGTGACAGATGAGTTAAAAGAAGAAATTCGTCAATTTGTCAAAACCGGCTTAGCCGCTCATGCTGCCCCGCGGGAGATTGAATTCCGTGAAAAGCTACCTAAGACGAGAAGCGGAAAGATTATGAGACGTGTACTAAAAGCGTGGGAACTTGATTTACCAACAGGTGATTTATCATCTATGGAGGATTAATATGAAAAAAGGTGTTGCGTTAGCAACACCTTTTTTTTCATATTGGAAAGTCCTGAAGTATATCCCCAAGCTCAACCCGTCATGTTACTTCTAACGAAGAAAAATTATATTGTTTTTATTTGTTAACGTGATGAGATTGTATTTATGGTCAGCGCTAGTTATTTTCATCCACCGTATCAGAATTTTCTCCAGTTTCTTCTTCTGTTGGAGGACTGCTCTCATTGTCGTTCTGGGGAGGTGGATTGTCTTCACCTTCATTCGAGCGATCCGGTTTAGCTGGTTTAGCTGGTTTAGTTGGTTTAGGTTCGCCAGTCACTGGACTCCAATTGTTTCCTTCTGCCAAAGCAGAAGAAGCAGATTCCCTTCCAGCAGTATCTACAGCAGTTACATAGTAAGCATTGGCACCACCATTCACCCCATAGGTCGTTTGTACATTCCCTTGTATACGGTCTACTAATTGATAATTTGTGCTGCCGTTAGCGGCGCGATAGATACGATAGCCGACAATATCGCTATCGGGGTGTTTAGACCAGATTAAGTTTTTTCCATCTAAACGTACATTACTTACAACTTCAGGCACTCTACCATTATTTGGAGCTTCTTTATCAGGAATAATATTTCTCATCGATTCAGGTAGGTATTCAGAAATATCATTAATTCCCCAATAGTCTCCTGAAACCTTAACACCTTGTTCAGTAAACTCACTTGGTGTCGATGTCAGGGCAAGGAAGTTATTATTATTAATCGTAACGTAACTTGCAACTTCTAAAGAATTATCAGTTTTTGAAGGAACAAACTTTGAGTTAAATAAATCAGTTGTAACTAGTCCTGCATCTTGGCAAATCTTTGAAGGAAGTAAACCGGTCACGCTACAAATTGTCCGGCTAACAATCCCCTCAGGCCTTTTAAAGCCTTCGCTTGGTGCCATTAATTCAGGTACTTGCTCGTATGCTGCATTTGCAATATGTGCCCAAATTTGTTGTGTTCGGGAACTATAACTTAATCCTCCAACTGTACGACTAATTTCTTTAGGCGTGTCATAGCCAATCCAAACACCTAGTGTCACATTTGGATTAGTACCAACAAACCAAGAATCCTTAACGTCACTTGAAGTCCCGGTCTTCCCTGCCCAATCTGCTGAGAATTTCAATCTACTTGGGAGTGATCTCGCTGTTCCAACACCACGGAGAACGTCCCTTAACATATCGATTGTTAGGTAAGCAGTTTGTTTTGAGAAGACTTCGACTTCCGTTGATTTATGTTCATAAATAGTATCCCCATTCGCATTTTCGATTTTCTCAATTAGATAGGAAGGAATAAATTGACCACCATTTGCAAAGACAGCAAAGGCATTTGTGTTTTGTTCCACTGTGACGTTAAAGTCAGTGGAACCAAGTGGAGCCGATTCATAGGGCTCTGCACTGCTTAGACGAAATCCAATCTTTTCAAGAGTTTCTCGTGCTTGTTCATGAGGTACGCGTTGAAATGCTCTTATAGCGGGAACATTCCGTGAACGAGCAAGTGCTTCTCTTGCGGAAAGTAGTCCAAGATGTCGATGGTCAAAATTCCGAATTTCCTTTCCATTTCTGTATTCAGCATATGTGTCAGGAACGACTATGCCGGGCTGAATAGCACCAACTTCCATTGCAGGTGCATAGGCAAGGATGGGTTTCATAGTTGAGCCATTTTGACGGAAAGCTTGTGTCGCATGGTTATAATGATGGTCCCCACCTTCATCACGACCACCGACAAAGCCGCGAATTGCTCCGGTGCTATTTTCAATTAAAACCGCACCAACTTCTTCTTGTTCACCTTTTTTGATAGGTCCAAATAAATTATCATTGTTTACCGCTTCTTGCATAGAGATATAGATTTTCTTATCTATGGTTGTATGAATGCGGTAGCCGCTTCTTTTTAATTCTAGAGATGCTTGTTCACGATAGCTATTTTGCTCCTCTTGGTCTAAATCGGCAAAAACAATTTGGTCTCTCTTTAAGTTTTGTTCTAGTAAAATATCAGTTGCTCTTCGCATAACTTCATATGTTAAATAAGGATATTGGTCAATGGGTGTAGGAGATTGCTCTGTTAAATGTTCACGAATGTCAAAGGCTAAAGCTTGTTTTAGTTCCCTATCTGTAATAAATCCACTTTCATGCATGCGACTTAGTACAGTTTTCATTCTATTTAAACCGGCATCTAAATTTTCTTTTACTTCTCCACTATTTGTAAAAGGAGTGTAACCAAAAGGGCTTTGTGGCAAACCTGCAACATACGCAGCTTGAGGTATCGTTAAATCTTTTGCGTCAACTCCGAAAATACCTTGGGCAGCAGCTTGAACTCCTGCAATTTGTCGACCGGAAGAATTACGGCCAAAAGGAACAACATTTAAATAAGCTTCTAAAATATCATTTTTTTCTAGGAATTGTTCGAGTCTCATTGCAAGAAGGATTTCAGTTGCCTTTCTGTCAAATGAAACTTCACTCGAGAGGATTTGTTGTTTAATTAGTTGCTGAGTTAATGTACTCCCACCTGTTTGGACAGTGGTATTGGCAAACTCTTGAAAGGTTGCACGCATTATAGCCTTTGGTACAACACCATCATGTTCATAAAAATGTTCATCTTCAGTAGCAATAATAGCGTTTTTAACATGTTTTGAAACATCGTCAAGACTTACTTTATGCCTCTCAACCTCTGAGGGTAGCTCGCCTAAGAATACATTATCCGTAAAAAACACTTGACTTGTTTCTTCATAGTCATAGATTTTTGCTTTCATCTCAGCAGAGCTTTGAAGGGGCTGATCTTTAACTAATGCAGCAAAATAACCTGCTGCCGTTCCCCCGATAAAAAAGAAAGACATTAAACCAACGACTAAAGAAATTAATAACAAGTTCCAAAAAACTTGATATGTAATTCCAATTTGTCTAAATATTTTCTTTTCGTGTAGTTTTTTTGAAAAAAAATGTAGCTTCTCGGTAAAACGAGAAAGAATATTTTTCATAGTAAACCTCCTATAATAACAAGCAATATTATAGCATAGGATGTCGAAAGATGGTACACTTTACTGGTTTTTATACATCGGCTCGTTGACATCTATTGTTCATTGTGGTAAAAAAGTATTAATTGAATGTTGAGCATTGAAGGGTTTTAGTAATCGCTACATTACCTTTTCAGAGAGCTGATGGTTGGTGGAAATCAGTATGTTTGTAGAGATGAATTACGGCCTGGAGCTTTCCTTGTGAACCAAGGACGGTCACCCCGTTATCGTGTTAAGTGGAAGATAAACATCTTCAATAAGGGTGGTACCGCGAATGATTCGTCCCTTTTTGAGGGCGTTTTTTTTATGTTTTGAACTCTGTATTATAACAGAATAGGAAGATTTTCAAAGGAGGAAACGTAGTGGAAAAAGAAATGACGTTTGAACAACAGCAAGAAGTAGAGAGACAACTAGCGATATTAAATAGAGGTATTGTAGAAATTGTACCAGAGGATGATTTTCGAAAAAAAATTGAGAAATCCGTACTAACTGGAAAACCCTTAAAGATTAAACTAGGAATGGATCCATCAGCTCCAGACGTTCACTTAGGTCATACGGTTGTCCTCCATAAACTTCGTCAATTTCAAGAGCTAGGGCATGAAATCCAAATGCTCATTGGTGATTTTACAGGTCGAATTGGAGACCCAACTGGTAAATCCGAAACTAGAAAGCAACTAACGGATGAAGAGGTTAAGGAAAACGCAAAAACCTATGTAGAACAATACGGAAAAATATTAGATATGGAAAAGGCAACCATTTATTATAACTCAGAATGGTTAAAACCAATGACGTTTGAAGACGTTGTTGTGCTATCTGGAAACATGACGGTTGCAAGAATGTTAGAGCGTGATGATTTTGAAAAACGTTATAAATCGGGTCAACCTATTTCTATTCATGAATTCTTTTATCCACTAATGCAAGGATACGATTCAGTGGCGCTTGAGTCCGATGTTGAAGTAGGTGGCACAGATCAAAAATTTAATTTGTTAATGGGGCGTACTCTTCAAGAAGCCTACGGGAAAGAAAAGCAAATTGCCATGACCTTACCGCTTATTGAGGGTTTAGATGGTGAGAGGAAAATGTCGAAATCTCTTAAAAATTATATTGGAATCGATGAAGAACCGAATGAAATATTCGGGAAGTCGATGTCCATTCCAGATGAACTAATGATTAAATATTATAAACTTGCAACTGATTTACCACTAGAGGAAATTAATAAAATAGAGGTAGGTTTAGCAGAAGGTTCAGTTCACCCTCGTGATGCAAAGATGAGCTTAGGTGAGAAGTTTGTTGAAATGTACCATGGAAAAGAGGAGGCTAAGCAGGCTCGAGAATATTTTGAAACAGTCTTCCAAAAACGTTCTCTTCCAACAGATATTCCTGAAGTGATTTGGGGAGGGGAAACGGAGCTTTGGATTGTTGATTTACTTGTGGAGTTAAAGATGATGGCTTCTAAGGGGGAAGCCCGTCGTATGATTCAAAATGGCGGCGTTAAATTAAATGGGGAAAAAGTTACGGATGTTCAATATAAAGTAAACATAGAAAATGGCTTAATTGTACAAGTAGGGAAACGGAAATTTACAAGATTGATGATTAAGTAAGGAAAAAGACAGAGGGATGCAATGCTATCCTCTGTCTTTTTTTCATAAGTTAAAGAACTGTTATATTCATTGAATGAAAATTACTTCGATGAAGAGAGTTTACATGCGCAGGTGCTGAATTCACTTTCGAGTGGGCGTGCTTTTCTTCGAAGTACGCGTATATGTATATGGTTTCGTAATAAAAAAAGACAGTCCGGGAAAGGACTGTCTTTGGAAGATTAACGTGAATAAAACTCAACGATAAGAGCTTCAGTAATCTCAGCAGGTAGCTCAGAACGTTCAGGGTAACGAGTGAATGTACCTTGAAGTGCTTCAGTATCAAACGTTACATATGCAGGAACGAAATTTGTTGCATCTAGAGCTTCCTTAATTACATCAAAGTTGCGTGATTTTTCACGAACAGCGATTGTTTGACCAGGCTTAACACGGAAAGATGGAATATCTACGCGCTTTCCATCAACAGTGATGTGACCGTGGTTTACCAATTGACGAGCAGCGCGACGAGTGCGAGCAAGACCCATACGGTAAACAACGTTATCAAGACGTGACTCAAGAAGAATCATGAAGTTTTCACCAACGATACCAGACATTTTACCAGCATCATCAAACGTGCGACGGAATTGACGCTCGTTTACTCCGTACATATGACGAAGCTTTTGCTTCTCTTGAAGTTGAACTCCGTATTCAGAAAGCTTCTTACGTTGATTTGGACCGTGTTGCCCTGGAGCATACGGACGTTTTGCTAATTCTTTACCAGTTCCGCTTAATGATACACCTAAGCGACGGGATAATTTCCAAGATGGACCTGTATAACGAGCCATAATTTGACTCCTCCTTGTTATTTTGTTGTTGCAAAATAACAACCGTTTGGCAATCCCTTAACATGAACATTTTGCCTTTATGCATCTTCGCTTCGACAGCTAGAAGTTACTCAATGCACCTCAGGTACTTTCAGCCGCAGACCGAGGAACAAAATGAAATCATATTAAATTTACCTTGGCTGTCTTATTTCACACGATTTTAATTATAGCTAGTTGAGTTTAAAATGTCAATAAACCCTCTCGTGAAATTTAGTTAATGCATTGCTAGATTTTAGGTTTTCTTGCTAATTTACCGTAGTAAATTAGCCTAGTTTCATATATACTAAACCGTATATATTAGTGGGAACTAAGTGGTGTCCATCAGGTTATTGGGCAACATGGTTATTTATAAATGTTAATAGAATAAATCGGTAAAATCTTGAGCATGAATGTGTTTGTATACAAATACGTATCCGTGTGTGGTGGTGCAAGTATGGATAATTTCTTCAAGGAAGAAGTAAAGAACAACCGGAAAAGTATAGAGTTATTAGACGTACTAGTCGCAAATGAGATTAATAGTCCGTCTTTATTTGAATCTGCACTTTTATTTTTAGCAACTGATAAAAAAACACTTGTGGTAAAAAAAATAGGGAAAAGTCATTCTTCACTGATGGACTCCTTTGACTATTTTCAAAATTCTTCTATAGATTCAACGCCCATACACTACAAAGGTTCCATTATTATCGCTTTACCCTGCATCAAAAGTATGGAGGATGGAGTAAAACTGTACCTTGGCGTAATTGTGCAAGACAATAAAGAAAAAATGGAAATATATCATAGTTACTTATCTGGACTTATTAACGGATTAGCTCAAGAACAGCAACTAAGAGAAGTGATACCTTACTTAATAGATGTTTCAGTAGGACGTGTGCTGGCTGAAGCTGGTTATGAAATGGAGTACCGGAAACTAGCATCTGCTTTTGTTCATTCTATAGCTGACGAGTATAAAGAAACCTGTGCGGCAGCTGTTTGTGAAAAAATTGATAACGAGTTTTTCGTGGTTTCTTCTTCTCAGGAAGTCATTTTACATAAAATGCCATTGGAAAATGTATTTTCAAATCCTAAAATGAACAGCCCTTACAGTACATATCATGGGACGCTATTTTTTGATTCATATCATTGGCACGCTATTCTCACTTTAAGTAACGATCAAGGTATATATGGTTGTATCATTTTAAGCTTTGAATCAGATGAACTAAAAGAACAAGCTTTACAAGGAATTAATAATTGGGCACAAGATCTTCTATCTTTATTTGCGAAGGGGTATTACCTAGAGAAACTTCTTAATGAAGGAAAAAGGCGAGACTTGCTTTTACAAGTTACAAAGAAGTTTCACTCAACAATGGATATAGGTGAAGTGTTGGGGGAGATTATTTATGCAATTGAACAAGTCTATCCATCTTTTAAAGTGAACCTGTTACTTTCTCACGAATGGGAAGTTAAAGAAGGCGTTCCAATTAAGCCACTTATGTATGGTTCAGAGAGCGGAAATCGTATTGCGGAGCATGCGTATTTAACAGGAGTAATCCAAATAGAACAAATTGATTTGAAAAATGAGGTTGTTCTATATGCTCCTTTAAGAGGCAAACAAGGTGTGTATGGCGTCATGGAAATTCAAGCGAGTTCAGATGTACGATTGCCTAAGCATGAAATTGATTTCATTGAAATGCTTGCAGATACAGGTGGGAATGCCTTAGAAAATGCGGAGTTGTATCAGCAATCAAGAAAATTAATTCATGATTTACAATTAATTAACCAGACGTCCCATCAACTTAATTTAAATTTACGTCTTGCTGATACAATTAATTTTATGACTAAGCAAATTAAGAATTCATTTGGCGCAGAGCAAGTTGGATTTATTATGTTCCTGTCAAACGGAGAATTTAATTTATTAGACGGTAGTACATCGTTTTTTACAAAGAATGAAACGTTGGAAGATTTAGCCCCATTTATCCGAAAAGTGAAACGAGAGAAAGATCCTATTTATATAGGTGATACAGAGCTTCGTGAAGAAATTAGTATTATGGGCTATCGTTCGATGTTGGCAGTTCCAATGATTCAAAGCAATGAATTAAAAGGACTTGTACTTGCCGCTCATTCTGAACCATATCACTTTACATTTGAAAGCTTCAAGCTGTTGCAATCATTAATTCACCATTCAACCTTAGCATTTACAAACTCAATGCTCCATGAAGAATTAAAGAAGCTTGTCATTACTGATCACTTAACTAGATTATATTCCCGTAACCATCTTGATGAGAAAATCCAAGAATCGATGTTCAAAGATGTAGAAGGAACATTTCTTTTACTTGATATTGATAATTTTAAATCAATTAATGACACCTATGGACATCAAGTTGGTGACGATATTATTATTCAAGTTGCAAATATTATGAAGAAAAACATTCGAGAAGAAGATATTGCTGCTCGTTGGGGCGGTGAAGAATTAGCTATTTATTTACCAAGGGTAGAAGTAGAGATTGGTTACCAAGTTGCCGAGCGAGTTGTTAAAGCTGTGGCTGTGGAAACAAGCCCTCGAGTGACAGTTTCATGTGGTGTGTCCTGTTGGCATAGTCAAGAGTTAGATAACTCCTCATCTAAGACGCTTTTTAATCTAGCAGACGAAGGCCTGTATGTTGCGAAAAGCACAGGGAAAAATCGTGCCATCTTACAACTAAAACCAAAAAACCAATGATAAATAAGGCTGACGATGTAAGCGTTAGCCTTATTTATCATTGGTTTTTAGCGAAGAACGGCGAAAAACAGCGAAGTAATACTTTTTTTGTAGGATGTTTTACAGGAATTGTCGAGCGATTTTTACAGGAACCAGAAACAAAGGAAAGAACAATATAATAAGGAAGATAAGAAAGGACAGGAGGAGATTCGTTTGAGTACACAAACAACGAAAGAAAAAATGCTCGAAGCGGCTGTTCACTTATTTCATACACAAGGCTACCATGGTACGTCTGTTCGTCATATTGCTGAAAAAGCTAAAGTGAATGTTGCTTTAGTTTCTTATCACTTTGGAGGAAAAAAGGGCCTTTTCGAACAGTTAATGACCCAATTTTTAGAAGGATATATGCACGTGATTTCAGCGGAACTTTCAAAAGAAAATACAGGCGCGAAAGAACGTTTACTTTCAATGTTACATGCTCTTTTAACTTATCAGCAAACCTACCATTATTTAGCTCGTATGGTTCATCGTGAAATGGCTCTAGATTCTGTGCTTGTCCGTGAAATCATGTCAACCTATCTTCGAAAAGAAAAGCATGATTTTGACCAACTCTTAAAACTCGGGATACGACGTGGTGAGTTTAGGAAGCAACAGCTTGATTTTGTCGTTATTCAATTAAGAAGCATGCTGACAATGCCTTATTTGTATCCGCAATATTTAAGAGAACTCTATCAGATGATTCCGACAGAGCCTTATTTCGTTAAAAGATATATGGAGCATCTTACAAGATGGGTTAACCTTTTCTTATGTGGAGAGGAGAATCAACCGACGCGGATGTTCGTTCCTATACGTTAAGGTTTTGAAAGAGACACTCCTTTGTGAAGCTTTGAAGCACCGGTCATAAGTGCACTCGATTGATGGGCGTCAGAACCATAGATAAGAGGTATCCCCATCTCGATTGCCTCCTGGATAATTTGCTTGTTTGGATAAGGTTCGCCACATAGCGGCTTTATCACTCCTGCTCCGTTGTAATCAATCGAGTAATTCTTTTCTTTTATAGCTGATAAAAGAATAGTAGTTTCCTGACGAAACGTATGCTGAGTCGGGAATTTTTTTTGGAATTTTTTCACTAAGGTAATATGTCCAATTCGATGGGGTTTATAGGGACCTAAATCTGCTTGAACTGATGCTTGAAGAGTTTCATAATAGCGAGTATAAACTGCTTCGATAGAACCAAGGGAAAGAACAGTTTCTTCAAAGACATCTGGACTATAATCGATGCATACATAGCGATCGTAGATTTTTAAAAAGTGAACAGATAAAATGCTGTCATCTAAAAAAGGACCTACTTTTTTTAGAAATGAGGTCGTCTCAAGTTCATATCCTTCGATATAATCTACTTCAAGGCCAATAAATATATCCAGCTTCCCTTGATAACTTTGTTTTATATCATTAAGCTCTTCTAAATATGGCTGTAAATCTTTTTGACTCATTGCGCTGTCTAGCTGGGGGGTTGGATCAATGAACCCCTCTGGTAATGGTGCATGCTCTGTAAACGAAATACTTTGGAGTCCGAGTGAAATTGCTTTTTCGCAATAATCTTTAAATGAGTCCTTACTGCCGTGAGGGCAAAATGGTGTATGGACGTGTCCATCGTGACTAATCATCAGAACGCTTCCTTTCAAATTAGATAAAAATTGCACGGCTACTGTTTAGTAAGTATGAAAAAATGAATACAAATGCTTTTTTTCATGGTATCATATTACATATCTAAAGCGTAGAAATGTGTACGATTTTGTAGGAAAAGAGAAAATTCACAATTTGCTCAAAAAAATATTGTAGTTGTCCCACTTTAACCGAAGTACATGCCATAGTAAACGACGAATCCCAATTCATTAAAGTTTTATAATTGATAAGGGGTAGGGAGTGAGAAGGGAGTCCTCACATGCAAAATTTAATTTATAGTGTCTTAGCAATTATTGCAATTGTATTTGTTGTTGGTATCTTCTTCCGGAGAAGAATTTATAAGGAAGTTGACCAACTTGAAGAATGGAAAAATGATATTCTTAACCGAGAGATTCCAAATGAAATTGGTAGAGTGAAAAGCTTACAAATGTCTGGCGAAACAGAAGAAAAGTTTGAATTATGGAGAAATGATTGGGATGAAATTGTAGGCGTTATCCTTCCTGACATTGAAGAGCAATTATTCGATATTGAGGAGCTTGCTAGCAAATATCGTTTTAATAAATCAAAACAGCTTATTTCTTTGACAAAGCAGAGGCTTGAAGGAATTGAAGAAAACTTGACATTGATGATTGAAGATATCGAACGTCTTGTCAATAGCGCGAATGAAAGTCGAATAGAGAGTGGGGGCGTTAGATCCCAACTCGAGGAACTTGAAACGTCATTGTTTCAAAAGCGTGCGGTTTTAGGAGGAAGCATCCTCACTTTTGATTCTAGATTCGAGGATCTTAAATCTCAAATTTCAACCTTTGATGAGTTAATGGGCGAAGGCAGTTATTTACAAGCGAAGGATTTGCTTGAGAGAATTAAGGTGAATCTTGATTTACTAACGATGCAATCTGAGAAAGTTCCAAAGCTTCTTGTTCAAATTTATACGACGATTCCTTCAGAGCTTTCAGATTTATCAGATGGAATTAGTGAAATGAAAGAATTAGGTTATTACTTAGAACCGTTTTCGCTTGAATCAAGAATGGAAATACTTGAAAAACAAATGAACCAGTTAGAAGAGTTAGCGATTGCTCTTGAATGTGAACAAGTTGAAGAGACGCTTTTAGCTATGACTGACCAAATTGAGAAAATTTACGAAGTATTAGAAACTGAGGCAAAAGCAAAGCAAGAAGTACTAGAGATTATACCTAGTTTAACAGAGACACTCATTAACACAGAAGAGCAATTAACTTTGCTTATTGATGAGACGTCCCATGTTCAACTTAGCTATCGAATTGCGGACGAAGAGTTAGCATTACAAGAAAAAATCCGTAAAAAACTTGGTGAGTTAGGTAAGCAGCTTCAAGTAATTGTTGATGTGACGGAAAAAGAAAACCAAACCTTTACATCTATTTTTGATATGGTGACAGAATGGAATGACGAAGTAAACCATTTGGCAACTGAAATTGAGCAAGGAAAGCTTAAACTTCAAGCATTACGTGAGGATGAATTACAGGCAAAAGAAACAATTGTTCAACTTCGCAGAGCAATGCTTGATAGTAAACGTTCTCTACAGCAAAGCAATATTCCGGGCTTACCGGACCGAATGATTGAGCAGTTACGAACTGGGGATAGAAAAATTATTGAAGCTGCTGAGCTGTTAGATTTAGTTCCTTTAGAGATGGGACGTGTGAATATTCTAGTTGCAGAAACCCTCACGATTATTCGTGATAATGAAGTGATGATTGAAGAAACGATAGAAAAAGCACGTCTTGCTGAACGTGTTATTCAATATGGGAATCGTTATCGGAGTCGGTCGCATGAAGTTCAGATTGGGTTACTACAAGCAGAACAGTTGTTTCGCGATTCTGAATATGACGAAGCGATTGAGTCGGCTGTACGTGCTGTTGAACCTTATGAGGAAAATATTGTCGAACGCGTTTCGTCGGCTCATATGATTTCATAAATAAGAAGTCCTGTTATCACAGATAATAGGCTTCTTATTTGTTTGTGATACATTTTATGCTAACATAAGTAAATGCAGTAAGAAGGGCAACTGATAAAGGATATACTTGCAGTAAGTAAAGGAGCTATAAATGATGATTTATCTTGATAATAGTGCGACGACACGTCCACATCAAGAAGTAATGAACACTTATATGAAAGTAGCAGATCAATATTTCGGGAATCCATCTTCTCTCCACACATTAGGTATGGAAGCAGAATCTTTACTAACAAAGGCTAGAATGATGATGGCAGAACACTTAGGAGTGAAAACAAAAGAAATTATTTTTACTTCTGGTGGAACCGAAGGCAACAATCTAGCCATCAAAGGAACCGCCCTCGGAAGAAGAGAACGAGGGAGGCATCTCATTACAACAGAAGTTGAGCATGCCTCATCCTATGAAACCTTTAAAGAATTAGAAAGCTATGGCTACCGTGTCACGTACCTCCCTGTTAACGAAGACGGAAGAATCAAGACAGCTGATGTTGAAAAAGCTATTGAATCAGATACAATTCTTATCTCAATTATACATGTGAATAATGAAACGGGGGTCATTCAACCCATTGAAGAGATAGGGGACATGCTTAGAAGTTACAAACATGTTCGTTTTCATGTTGATCATGTCCAAGGCGCAATAAAGGTACCTCTTTCGCTTTACGAGGCAAATGTTGACATGTGTTCTTTGTCAGCTCATAAGTTCCATGGAATGAAGGGAACAGGGCTTCTTTATGTAAAAGAAGGTGTTCCGTTGTTCCCCTTATTACATGGAGGTGACCAAGAGCAAAAGTTACGGGCAGGTACAGAGAATGTAGCAGGTGCGGTTGCACTTGCTAAAGCATACAGAATTGAAAGAGGACATGCGATAGAAGGTCTTGCACAGCTTAAACGACTTCGTAGTCAATTTTTAAAAGGATTAGAAGCACTTGAAGGTGTAATCGTCAACAGTCCTACCAAAGGAGTAGCGGACCATATTATCAATTTCTCGATTCCTTATACAAAACCTGAGGTCGTGATTCAATCGTTAGCAGCAAAACAAATTTATGTGTCCACTAAATCTGCTTGCTCGTCAAAGTTAGCTGAACCGAGTCGTGTATTACTTGCTATGGGTTTTAATGGAGAACGAGCAAGTTCAGCCATTCGCGTCAGCTTTTCTTTTCAAACAAAAGCTCAAGAAATTACGACAATTTTAAAAGAGCTCAAGCAGATTATTCCAACTATTACGCGAGTGAAACATTAGAGAAACCACTATTAAGTGCTTCGGAGGGTATATATAAATGAAATATAATCACATTTTAGTTCGTTTTGGAGAGCTTGCTTTAAAAGGGAAAAATAGATCCTATTTCGAAAAGCAACTTCTGCAAAATATGAAAACGACGTTAAAGGAATACTCAGCATTAACTTACAAAAGAACATATGGACGAATTATTGTTGAGTTGAATGGTCAAGATCATGATCCAGTTGTAAAGCAGCTAAAACACATATTTGGAATTCATTCTTTCAGCCTTGCGCTGAAAGTAGAGAATGACGTAGATGAAATGAAGAAGGGGGCTCTTGAAGTTCTAAAGTCCCACCCTACAGCTGTGCGTACCTTTAAAATCACAACAAAACGAGCATATAAGCCGTTTCCAATTGACTCTCAAAAATTAAATCATCATATTGGCGGGTATGTGTTAACGAATTCGGAAGATGTAACGGTGGATGTTCATCATCCAGATTTAGACATTAGAGTGGAAGTGCGTGAGACAGCAACGTATATTACATCTGGTGCTTATTCTGGTGCAGGAGGATTGCCCGTTGGAACAGGTGGTAAGGTGCTCTTGATGCTATCAGGTGGAATTGATAGCCCAGTAGCCGGATACCTAACCATGAAGCGAGGAGCAAGAATTGAAGCTATTCACTTCCATAGTCCTCCCTATACAAATGAACGTGCCAAGCAGAAAGTTATTGATTTAACAAAAATCTTAACAAAGTATGGATGTAATATAAACCTCCATTTAGTTCCGTTTACAGACATTCAACAGCATTTGCATAAGGAAGCCCCAAGCAATTACCAAATGACATTGATGCGAAGAATGATGTTGCGAATAAGCGAAAAAGTGGCAAATGAGCGTGGTATATTAGCGCTTGCCACTGGTGAGAGCCTAGGCCAGGTAGCTAGCCAAACCTTACATAGCATGAATACGATAAATGAAGTCACTAATTTACCGATTATTCGGCCGCTCGTAACAATGGATAAACTTGAAGTCATTGAAATTGCCCAAAAAATTGATACGTACGAAACTTCGATTTTGCCTTATGAGGATTGCTGTACAATTTTTTTACCGCCGGAATCAAAAACTAGACCTAAACGTGAACATGCAAATAAATATGAGAATAAATATTTGAAAGTCGAAGAATATATAGAGGATGCAGTAGCCCGTACAGAAACCATTTTAATCACAAGTAAATCTCAAACTAATGAAATTGACGATTTATTCTAAGTTTTCATGATATTACCAATATAATTCTTGCATGAATTCTTACCTCCTGAGTCATTCTAGTAGTACAGAAGGAGGTGAGACACATGGCAAGTAACAACAACAGCAACTCAAACCAATTGCTAGTACCTGGAGTACAACAAGCTTTGGATCAAATGAAGATTGAAATCGCTCAAGAGTTTGGTGTTCAACTTGGAGCTGATGCGACATCTCGTGCAAACGGGTCTGTCGGGGGAGAAATCACGAAGCGTCTAGTTCAGATGGCTGAACAACAAATGGGTGGTTTCCAACAACAATAATTATATAATATGGCTTAGGGGGGCGGTTATCCGTCCTCCTTCTTTTCGTTTACTTGCCTAAATTTGTTAAGATAGGAAGTAAGGATAAGTAATAGGAGGTTTAAAGAATATGGGGACACTTTGGTGGAATGGCACTTTTTTTACGATGAACGCAGAAAATGAAACAGTGGAAGCACTTTATGTTGAGGATGGAATAATAAAGGGGAGTGGAAAAAAAAGAAATCTTGAAAATACATATCCTATAAAGAAGCTAGTAGATGTACAGGGTGCATTTGTATATCCTGGGTTTGTGGATAGTCATCTACATATGATCGGTCATGGAGAAAAGTTAATTCGGCTTGATTTGTCGACAATGAATTCATCGGATGAAATGAAAAGAGAGCTTAAAGAATCAGTAGCCAAAACAGGTAAAGAAGAATGGGTACTTGGTGAGGGATGGAATGAAAATAATTTTTTTGATCGAAAACTATTTCATCGTGAAGAATTAGACGACATTGCCCCAAACCATCCAATGTTTTTGACGAGGATTTGTCGCCATGCGGCTCTAGTCAATAGCTCTGCACTGAAGATAGCTGGGATTACAAGGAACACTCCTAACCCTGAGGGTGGGCTAATTGTTAAAGATTTAAAAGGAGAACCGACAGGATATTTACTTGATGCAGCAATGGATTTAGTGAAATCAAAGATTCCAGCTGTCAGTCAAGCGTATGTGCAGCATGCACTTGAAAAGTCAGTAGATGATATGGTGCGACATGGACTTGTTGGTGGGCATACGGAGGATCTGCATTATTATAATGGTTTTATACAAACTCTTGATGCATTTAAGACTGTAATTGATGGCAAGAATCGAAAGTTCCGTGCACATTTGCTTGTTCATCATGAAGAAATTACACAAATGAAAAAAGAAGGCTACTCAATGGGCGACGTTACATCATGTATTGAATTAGGAGCAATGAAGATTTTTGCCGATGGAGCATTAGGGGGTAGGACAGCTTATTTAAGCTCACCTTATACAGATGACCCAAGTACTTCTGGTGTGGCTATGCATACGGTAAAACAACTCGAGAAGCTTATTCAGCAAGCCAGAGAAGTAGGGATGCCGGTTGCCATTCACGTGATTGGAGATGCCGCGTTAGAGATGGCTTTAGATGTGATTGAGGAAAATCCAGTAAAAAAAGGACGTGACAGGCTTATACACGTCCAAGTTGTTCGTGAGGACTTACTAGAAAGAATGCTTAACCTGCCACTCGTACTCGATATTCAACCGCGGTTTGTAGCTTCTGACTTCCCTTGGGTCCAGGAACGACTAGGTGAACAACGATTGCCTTATTCTTTTGCTTGGAAAACTTTATTAAATAAAGGTCTTCACTGTGCAGGTGGATCTGATGCTCCAATTGAGCCAGTAAATCCATTGCTTGGAATCCATGCAGCTGTGACACGTAAGAAACCTGGGGAACACATGTCTTACTTTTTAAAGCAATCCCTGACCATGTTCGAAGCAATTCAGTTATTTACATCAGGGAGTGCATGGGCAATTGGAAAGGAGAATAGAAGAGGGAAGCTTAAAGAAGGGTATGTCGCAGACTTTACCGTTCTTAATCAAAATTTATTTGAAGTTGAGCCGGATGAACTACTTCAGACAAAAGTAGTTATGACGGTTATTGATAATACGATTATGTATCAAAATTAAATCAATAAATTAATTTTAATATAAAAACTATTTAAACGATTAGCAACCGTCCCCCGTGCCGAACGCACCACTATTTAGTGGTGATTTAAAACCTTCGGTAGCTTCACTCATTGCTAACTGTCTATTCAAAAAGGAATGTATACCCTTTTTAAATAGACAGTTAAAGAAATTTTCTTTGCACTCTATGCCAAAATGAATTATTTTTGAGTTTTAAAACTTTGATGTGTTTGTCAGCGAGCTTAATTGTAAGCTGTTCAGCATGGCGAATACTAATGGCCTCATTATCTACACCAATAATGGGATGGTCATTTCCATCTTGAACAACTTTTAAAGTGAGTGTTCGCTGACTACTTAAGAGAAAGGAAGTACCTAATGTTCGGTATTCATTATTATTTAATGAGGCGATTTCACTTATTTGCATTGATGGTAGTAATGGGTCCACAATTGCACCACGAACAGATTTATTATACGCGGTGCTTCCTGTTGGTGTTGAGACAATCATTCCGTCACCTCGGAAGGTTTCAAACGCGATGTCATCAATGAAAACATCGATAACAAAGGTTTTAATTACGTTAGAACGAATGGAACATTCATTAAGACAATAGAAAGGTTTCTCTCCATCAATTGACACTTCAATGATCGGGTACTTTCTTACCTCAACCTCCGCATTTTGTACAGCGTGTATCATTTGTTCGGCATTTTCTGTTGTAAAATCGGTATAAAACCCCAATTGATCTGTGTTAATACCAATATATAGACAGTCGTCTCGGAAACCTGTTTTTCGTGTAGCTTGTAAAAATGCGTTATCTCCACCAATGCTTGCAATAATATGAGCATCTTTTGTATCGGTAACAATATGAAAACCATTAGCTTGAAGTAGAGAGGATATTGGTTGGACGATTTGTTCGAGTTCAGTCGTTTGTTTATAAGAAAAATAAATATTTTTGCGGTGAGGCATAGAATGTCATCCTTTCCCTGAGTGATTCTGTTTCAGATTTCATCTCACGTTTAAGTTGTTTCTATGTTATCATAACCCTTGTTTAGAAAAAACAACCAAGAAAGATAAAAGAGGAGTGGCGTCATGAGTAGGAAACGTTGGTTAGCTTTAATTGCAGCAGCGATGCTTGTGGTTGCATCGATTGCAGTAAATGCAGCAACAAGCTTTCTTTCATCTGATTTTGAGAGTGTATTTGGAGCCAGCGATCAAGACTGGAATGAACAAGTAGTCGACCAAGGCACTGAACTCACTGGTAATATTGCGCTTTTGGAAATAAACGGGGTCATTCAAGATACGGGAGATCAACTAGGACTATTCGCAACGGATGGGTATCGCCATCGATTGTTTCTTTCGCAAATTGACCATGCCGCAAAAGATCCAATGGTTAAAGGGATTATTATTCGGATCAATAGCCCAGGCGGTGGAGTGGTAGAAAGTGCAGAAATTTATGAGAAAGTTCTAGAAGCAAAGAGAGAATATAAAAAACCAATCTATGTCTCAATGGGAAGTATGGCTGCGTCGGGAGGATATTACATTGCAGCACCTGCTGATAAAATTGTGGCTAGTCCTCAAACAATAACTGGTTCTCTCGGTGTAATTATGGAGTCCATTAATTTTGCTGAATTGGCGGAAAACTATGGAGTGAAATTTAACACGATTAAAAGTGGTCCCTATAAGGACATTATGTCGCCATCACGAGAAATGACAGAAGGTGATCGAGCGATTTTACAGTCGTTAGTTGATGAGTCTTATGATGAATTTGTTCGCGTTATTGCGGAGGGACGTCAAATGTCTGAGCAAAAAGTTCGTCAATTAGCAGATGGTCGTATTTATAGTGGTCTCCAAGCAAAAGAGGTCAATTTAATTGATGAGCTAGGAAGTCTAGACGATACAATTAAGTTAATGAGAGACCAAATTGGTGGATACAATGTAGTAAGATTTGAGACCAATACAGGGTTATATAGTTTATTTTCAATGTCAGTCCAGAAATTATTTTCATCCGATCATGAACTTGTCGGTCTTGAAAAATTAATTTCAAATCATCGGTCGCCAACATTAAAGTATTTGTATGCTGAATAGGAAGGAGAACGGTAATGGAACAACAACGGTTGGCAAGGAACTCAAGGATTAGACCTTTGAATGGAAGGCTACCTCGTACTAATCATGAGGAAACGGGGACTCATGTTACAGGAGCCAATTATTTCGCTGGATTTTGGATGCGTTTTTGGGCATTTCTGTTAGACTTGATTATTGTATTCAGTTTAAATGGGTTATTGGTGTATCCTCTCCTACGGTTGGTAGGAATCGGTCAAGTAACATTCATTTTTCCGTTGGCTACATTGTTATCTGGAGTTGTATTTTTTCTTTATTTTGCTATTATGACGAAATATTATGGGCAAACTATTGGCAAAATGGTATTTGGCTTAAGAGTGGTAACAGTAGATGGTCAATTACTAAGTTGGCAACAAATCTTTTTTCGTGAAGGAATTGGACGCTTCTTGCACCAAGCATTTTTTCTGTTCTATGCCATTTATCTCACAGTAGCTTTTACTACAAAAAAACAAGGAATTCATGACATGATCTCAGATTCTTTTGTTATTTATGAACGTTAAAAAATAAACCTACCAAATTTTATTTGGTAGGTTTATTTTTTCCAATGTAGGAGAACCCTAGAAAGAACAAATGAAGAATGAGCTAAGAAAGAAAGGAAGGAAAACATGAATTGGTTTATTGTTGCTGGGCTACTTCTTTTATTATTTATACTATTTTTAATAACAAAAGTATCAATTGATGTCCAATATGAGCATAAACAAGACGATGACTTGCTTGAGGTAGTAGTTTACTTTTGGAAATTGCGTGTATATACGTTCTCAGCTCCATTAATACGCTTAGATTTTAATTCAGAATCAATCGTTGTTGATGAAGAACAAAACATTAGTGGAAACCGTGAAAAAGGAAGGAAAATCATAACGAAAGATTTAATAATACATGATTTACAGAAGCTTAACGAGTTTATTCAGCATGTTGCTGGTCTACATAAAATTGTCCGAAGATTCTTAGGAAGAATTAGTGTACATTTTTTAAAATGGAAGTCAGAGTTCGGGATTGGAGATGCGGCACATACAGGTCAGTTGATAGGAACGGTTTGGACTATTAAGGGATCAATTATAGGATTAATAGGTAATTATATGAAAATGAAACGTTTACCAGAAGTGGCAGTTACGCCTCATTTTCAAGAAGTAGTATCCCGTACGAAGTTTACTTGTATGTTATCCTTCCGAATCGGGCATGCTATCGTTGCAGGTCTTATGATTATAAAACACTGGAAAAAAAGACCGAAGCTTTTTCAACCGAAGCCGGTTGAAAAAACATCAAATGTCTAAAGGAGGAGTCAACCGTGTCAGAACATCCAATTCAAGGTTTAATGAAAACGGCCATGGAAAACTTAAAGGAAATGGTAGATGTCAATACAATTGTTGGGGATCCTGTAGAAACCCCAGATGGTAGTGTCATTATGCCGGTATCTAAAGTTGGTTTTGGCTTTGCGGCTGGTGGTAGCGAATTCGTGATGGAGCACGAGTCAAAGTCGGAAGATGAGCACCCTTTTGGTGGTGGTAGTGGGGGTGGTGTTTCTATTACACCAATCGCATTTTTAGTTGTAAATAGTCAAGGTGTCAATATGGTCCATCTTGATAGTAATACTCATCTTTATGAGAAGCTTCTTGACTTTGCTCCACAAGTCGTTGATAAGATTCAACAAATGATTGGAGCTAATTCTCAAAATCAAGGTGATGATCAGACGACAACATCAACTACGACATTTGAGCAAACGTCAGGTCAATCTCCATCTTAAGTTCGGAATAGGAAAACCCCTTTTTTCAGTAAAATGAAAAAAGGGTTTTTTTTAAGGTAAGGTTCTAAAGTGCTTCACAGAAGAAAAATGGGTGGATCCATGCTTTTCTTCAAAGATAATGTTCTTTACTTGAAAAGTTTCCGAAGATTCATGTATGATGAGTTTGTACATATTTTGGGAAAATGAGGGTGATACATAATGGCGTCTATTACATTTAAAGGTAATCCGGTTACTTTACTTGGAAATGAAGTTAAGGTAGGAGAGAAAGCTCCTGACTTTACTGTGCTTGCAAATGATTTGTCCAAAGTTACACTAGCTGATTCTAAAGGACAAGTTCGTTTAATCAGTGTTGTTCCTTCGATTGATACAGGAGTTTGTGACCAACAAACGCGTCGATTTAATGAAGAAGCGGCAGCTCTCGATAACACGAAGATACTAACTGTAAGTGTAGATTTACCATTCGCCCAAAAGCGTTGGTGTGCAGCGGCTGGAATTGAAAATGTTCAAACTGTTTCTGACCACCGTGATCTTTCGTTCGGGAAAGCCTTTGGTCTTGCTATTGAAGAACTTCGTTTATTAGCTCGCGCAGTATTTGTTATTGATTCGAATGATGTAGTTACTTATGCAGAATACGTATCAGAGGCAACTGAACATCCGAATTATGAAGCCGCTATTGAAGCAGCAAAAGCTGCAAAATAACTCTTTTTAAACCCGCTGCTTACACCGGCGGGTTTTTATATAGCTGATCCGGTAATTTCAACTGTGTATTCCGGGTAATATTTATAAAGCTCTAATTGTTTCAAGAAAAGCTAATTAGGTTTAGAATAGAAAGTGAAGGGTTAGAATGACAAGCATAAATAGTATGGATTAAGGGGATAAATATGATTAAAACCGATAATAAGATTGAAGATCTATTTAATTATTTGAATGAGAGCGCAACTCTTTTAGAAAAGGAAGGGTCGTATACATACTTAGAGGCTTTAGCCGAAGTAGGAGAAAATTTGTTTCAACAAGACGTTGTTCAACCTGTGCCAGAAGATGTAAAAGGACAACTTTCTCAGCAAATTGACAAAATTAAAATTGAAGAATACGAACCAGAATGGATACGGAAATCCTTTCAGCTTGCTGTGCTAAAAGGAATGAAAGAAGTGACACAATCTCATCATGCAATGACTCCGGATGCTGTCTGTCTATTTATGAGTTATTTAGTAAATAAGGTGACGTCGAATAAAAAAGAAGGATTCTCCCTTATTGATCTTGCTGCTGGTTCAGGTAATTTATTATCAGCTCTTTTAAACCAGTCTCCGAGTCCAATAAAGGGATATGGGTTTGAAGTTGACGAAACCTTGCTACATATTGCATTTGTTCATGCGAATTTGCAAAAAAATGAAGTTGAGCTCTTTCATAAAGATAGCATTCAACCGATTGAATTTCCTGAGGTTGATGTGATTGTAACGGACTTACCAGTTGGCTTTTATCCAAATGATGAAATCGCAAAATCCTTTTCACTTCGTTCAACTGAGGGTCATTCTTTTATTCATCATTTAATGATTGAGAAAGGAATTGAAAGAACAAAAGCGGGTGGTTTTTTGTTTTTTATTGTTCCGAACTTTTTATTTGAGAGTGATCAAGCCCCGGTGTTGCACGCATACCTAAAGGAGCATACGTGTATACACGGTCTTCTTCAATTACCAAAGACAATGTTCAAGTCAAAGCAGCAAGCAAAAAGTATCCTTATGCTACAAAAGAAAGGGAAGGATGTTCGCCAACCACAGCAGGCATTATTAGCAGAACTACCTTCGTTCAGTAATAAACCTGCTTTAGGCGATATGGTTCAACAAATTAATAAATGGTTCAAAGAAGAACTTGGTTTATTGTAGTCGTGAAAAGTTGATTCTTTTCATGGCTTTTTCTAATAGTTTTGGTTTAATTGTAGAACACTAATGTAAACCATTTCATTTCTGAAAATAAAGAATTCAAGAGAATGGAAGAGAAAAACTATGATTTTTCTTGAAAACTCAAACTTTAGATGCTTAAATGTAGAAGGTTAACAATTAGTATATGTTTAAAAAAAGGAGACTCAAGGAATGTCAAAAATAATCGCAATCAATGCGGGAAGCTCATCATTAAAATTTCAGCTTTTACATATGCCAGAGGAACATGTTGTTACAAAAGGACTTGTTGAAAGAATTGGTTTAGGTGAAAGTGTATTTTCTATTGAAGTGAATGGTGAAAAACAATCCGAAACATACGACATACCTGATCACTCATTTGCGGTTAAAATTTTACTTGATAAGCTAACAAGCTTACATATCATTCAATCTTTGAACGAAATTGATGGGATCGGCCATCGAGTTGTTCATGGTGGTGAAAAGTTTAATGATTCCGTCTTAATAAACGAAGAAGTGTTAAAGGCGCTGGAAGAAGTGTCTGAATTAGCACCACTGCACAATCCGGCAAACATTGTTGGAATTAAAGCATTTAAAAAAGTATTACCAAATGTTCCAGCTGTTGCGATTTTTGATACAGCCTTTCATCAAACGATGCCTGAAGCTTCCTTTCTTTATAGCTTACCTTACGAGTATTATAAAAAATTTGGGATCCGAAAATATGGATTTCACGGGACGTCTCATAAATATGTCTCTGAACGCGCTGCAGAGTTACTCGGTCGACCAATTGAACAGCTTAGGCTTTTGTCATGTCATCTTGGAAATGGTGCAAGTATCGCAGCCATTCAAGGTGGTGAGTCGATTGATACATCGATGGGATTTACTCCTCTAGCTGGTGTAACAATGGGGACGCGCTCAGGAAATATTGATCCTGCCTTAATTCCATACATAATGGAAAAGACGGGACAAGATGCCTATCAGGTTTTAGATACGTTAAATAAAAAAAGTGGCTTGCTGGGTGTATCGGGTTTTTCGAGTGACTTACGTGATATTGAAAGTGAAGCAAATCAAGGGAACGAACGTGCTGAGTTGGCGCTAGAAGTATTCACTTCCCGAATTCATAAATACATCGGTTCTTATGCCGCTCGTATGAGTGGAGTTGATGCGATTATATTTACAGCAGGGATTGGGGAAAATAGCGAGACAATACGTGCTCGAGTCTTAAGAGGGCTTGAATTTATGGGCGTTTATTGGGACCCGTCGTTAAATAAGGTTAGAGGAAAAGAAGCCTTTATTAATTATCCTCATTCACCAGTAAAGGTGATTATCATTCCGACAAATGAAGAGGTTATGCTAGCTCGTGACACGGTGAGACTTTCGCAGTAACCCTCACAGGCAGGCGTGAGAAGCTCTTTTTAAGATATTTAATGATAGGAGTGTGTAAAAAGGTCAATACCCTTTTAGCACACTCCATTTTGCTTTGTATAATGGAACAGGCTAAGATAAGACTAGGGATTGGTTGTTATGCATAGAAATAGAGAAAAACGAAGGAGAGGATGATGATGGTCTCTTTTCTAGATACGAATGAAGGGGATACAATCACCGATTTCTTTTTAATTCGTGACCGTGAGATTAAACGTGCTGCGAATGGTAGTGAGTATGCAAACTTTACGTTAGAAAAAAATATGGAATTGGTGCCTGCACGGTTATGGGATATTACCGCTGCTCAAAAACAACAATTTGAACAGAAGGCTGTTGTTAAAATTGAAGGAATCGTTACCCTGTATCGCAAGCAAAAACATGTAAATGTACAAAGAATTCGTTTATTAAATGATGAGGATGACGTTAAAATAACAGAGCTAATATCGCGAAAAGGTATCTCTCGTGAGGAGTTATGGCACGAACTTAGGATGCAAATGGAAGATGTTGAATCTCCACCTTTAAAAGAGATAATTAAACGCTTGTTTAGTCAACGTCTTATTCGTGATAAAATAACAATGCTACCTGCCTCAAAAGTTTATCATCATGCTTATTATGCAGGGCTGCTTGAGCATATTGTTCATGTGACTCAAAGTGCGTATCAATTGCTTCCTCTTTATCCAGATTTAAATCGAAACATTGTGTTAGCTACATGCATTCTTCATGAAATCGGAAAGGTAAAAGCATTATCGGATCCGGTTGCTCCTGAATATACTTCAAATGGAGAGTTTTTAGGCCATACGGTGCTATCTATTGAAATGATTAATGAAGTAGCACGTGAAGCAGGAATCTCAAGTGACGATGAAGAAGTTGTTGCATTAAAGCATTGTATTCTTAGTCAGGCTTATGAAACACAATCTGTTGCACCTAAAACAGCAGAAGCAGTATTCTTTTATCATCTCAAGCAACTAAATATACAGCTTAACAACTTAAATGTCTTAGCCGAACAGTCTCAGGAAAGTTGGATGTACTCTCCGATGTTTAAACGAAAGATGTACATTCAAAAGAAGGATTAAGAACGAATAGAAGGTGATTGAATGAATAAAAGACCGATTGATGATAGAACACTAGAACAAATCCTTGATTGGGAGGAACGTTTTTTTGCACATGTGCCAAGTGACCTTGAACACACATCTTTAAAGTGGACGAATTGGGCTTTTTCCAAACTTGGTCGCGCAAAGCAACAGCTGTTTTTATCGCAAATTGATACATTGATTATTCATATTCAAGCATGGTTACACAATGGTCGTTCCCATGAGGAGACAACTAAACGGATTATTCAACATGCTCGTGTGTTTAATCATCAAATCCAAGATTTAAAAGATCTCCAACTTTTGAATTTAGAGCAACTTGAATATATCGTTGAGCAACAAATGGCGAGGCAACGGTTGCTTGCTTTTAGTCAGGGCGGACTAACTGGAATGGGAGGAGCTTTTTTCATGGCTGCTGATTTGCCAGCTATGGTCGCTATTAATATCCGCTCTATCCAACAGCTAGCTTTTACGTATGGCTACAATTTGGATGAACCTGTAGAGATGATGATGGCTCTTAAATTATTTCACCTAACGTCCTTACCTAAGGCGTTCCAAGAAGAGGCATGGCTTCAATTGTTTGAAGATGTTGAAATACATCGTGACCAAAACTTGTTCTATCAAGGAAAAGAGGGCATCATTGAGGCGGAATGGTTAGCAAATTTAGTAAAGCAAGTCGGAAAGAATCTCGCTATTTCAATGCTTAGAAAAAAGATGATACAAGGTGTTCCATTAATTGGTATGGCTTTTGGTGCAGGTATGAATTATCGCTTTGCAAAGCAAGTTATTGAAATTTCCCATATGTTCTATAAGAAAAGGTTTATTATGGAAAATTACCGGTAACCAAACGAAGATCTGAATAAAACTCTATGTTCTTAGTCAAACAGGAATCGATTTTTCAATTTTGTATAAAATAGGAGACCAAACGTCAAGACGGTTGGTCCCTGCTTGTACTCATTCACACGGCGATTATCATAAGTGTATCGACCTTTCTCTCGGACAAGATGCTTTGTATGTGGAAACGGAGGGGTCGATTCGAAACCAAATCCAAAGATCATTTATGATAGAAGCTAGCTCGGCCATCTCATGATTTAATTCACATGAACGATTAAAATCGGATTCCTGTGTAAGACTTGCTAATGTTTGATTAATTTTTTTTTCAGTCTCTATTACTCTTTCAGGAATTCTGCCACGAATATCTTCCCATTCTGCTAAGATTTTTGCTTGGCTAACTGTATCAAGTTCCTCCCAAGTAACATATAGCTGAGGGAGAGATATACCTAAACGGTCATTATAAACGAATTCAATTTCCATAAACATCACCTCAATTTCATCTTAACGAACAATAAAAGAAATGAAAATGAAAATAATTAAAGAAATTCACTTTTATCTCTTGCCAAAATGAGCTGTCGTTGATAAAGTAATGTATATTAATAAGTTAATACTTTGGTTTTATGCAATATGGAGTTTTGCAGAAGAAAACTCTTTTCTTTTTGGAAAAGGATGTATAAAAATAATAAATTGAGTATTAATATTCATTGGAGGGAACGTAATGAGCAAGCAAAAAGTCGTGTTAGCATATTCAGGTGGTCTAGATACATCGGTCGCAATTAAATGGTTAAGTGATCAAGGTTATGATGTCGTAGCAGTTGGCCTTGATGTAGGCGAAGGGAAAGACCTTGATTTTATAAAAGAAAAAGCATTAACAGTTGGTGCAATTGAGTCTCATACAATTGATGCTAAGAAAGAATTTGCTGAAGAATTTGTATTACCAGCGCTACAAGCACATACTTTATATGAACAAAAGTATCCTTTAGTATCTGCTCTTTCAAGACCACTTATTTCTAAGAAACTTGTAGAAATTGCGGAGCAAGCAGGTGCCACAGCGGTGGCTCATGGTTGTACAGGAAAAGGGAATGACCAAGTACGTTTTGAGGTAGCAATTCAATCATTAAATCCGAACCTTGAAGTGTTGGCTCCAGTTCGTGAGTGGGGTTGGTCTCGTGATGAAGAGATCGAGTACGCGAAGAAAAATAATATTCCAATTCCTGTTGACTTAGATAATCCTTACTCTGTTGATGCCAACCTTTGGGGAAGAGCAAATGAGTGCGGTGTATTAGAAGATCCTTGGGCAGCTCCACCAGAAGGCGCATATGAAATGACCGCACCTCTTGAAAAGACGCCAGATCAACCAGAATACATTGAAATTGCGTTTGTAAAAGGTGTACCTGTTTCTTTAAATGGTAAATCGTATGAGTTACATGAGCTTATCTTAGAATTAAATGACGTGGCCGGTAAACATGGCGTTGGACGTATTGACCACGTAGAGAACCGTTTAGTTGGGATTAAATCACGTGAAGTATACGAGTGCCCAGGTGCAATGACATTAATCAAAGCACACAAAGAATTAGAGGATTTAACATTAACGAAAGAAGAATGTCACTTTAAACCGATTATTAGTAATAAACTAGCTGAGATTATTTATAATGGTCTTTGGTTCTCACCACTTCAAAAATCATTGGTGGCTTTTATTAAACAAAGCCAAGCATCAGTTACTGGTCTTGTACGTGTCAAATTATTTAAAGGCCATGCGATTGTTGAAGGACGTAAATCTGAGTTTTCATTATATGATGAAAAACTTGCAACATATTCAACGGATGACGAGTTTGACCATAATGCTGCGGTTGGATTCATTAAATTATGGGGCCTTCCAACAAAAGTACACAGCTTAGTTAATAAAGAAAAAGAGGAGGTCAAACAGTGACAAAGCTTTGGGGTGGACGCTTTACAAAAACAGCGGAAGAGTGGGTCGATGCATTCGGTGCGTCGATCGGCTTTGACCAAAAACTAGTCGATGAGGATCTTGAGGGAAGTCTTGCTCATGTGACGATGCTTGGCAAATGTGGAATTCTTCCAGCTAATGAAGTAGAGCTCATCAAAAAGGGACTAAATACTCTCCGCGAAAAGGCGAAAGCTGGAGAGCTTGTTTTCTCTGTTCAAAACGAAGACATTCATTTGAATTTAGAAAAAATGCTGATTGATGAGATTGGTCCAGTTGGTGGAAAGCTACATACAGGTAGAAGCCGTAACGACCAAGTAACGACAGATATGCACTTGTTTTTAAGAAAAGAAACAAAAGAAATCATGAGTGCTGTCAAAGCGCTACAGCAAGCGCTTGTCAATCAGGCATCAAATCATGTGGAAACGTTAATTCCAGGCTATACTCATCTTCAGCGAGCGCAGCCGGTTTCCTTTGCACATCACTTACTAGCATATTTTTGGATGCTTGAGCGCGACTATGGCCGTTATCAAGACAGCATGAAGCGTTTAAATATCTCTCCATTAGGAGCAGGTGCTCTTGCAGGGACGACCTTCCCAATCGATCGTGCTTATTCAGCTGAATTGTTAGGGTTTGATGGAATTTATGAAAATAGTTTAGATGCGGTAAGTGACCGTGATTATATCCTTGAATTTATGAGTGCGTCTTCAACATTAATGATGCATTTATCCCGTCTATGTGAAGAATTAATTTTATGGTCTTCACAGGAGTTTCAGTTTATTGAAATGGACGATACGTTTGCGACAGGTAGTAGCATTATGCCACAAAAGAAAAACCCTGATATGGCAGAATTAATCCGTGGAAAAACAGGCCGTGTTTACGGAAATCTTTTTTCAATGATGACCATTCTCAAAGGTCTTCCGCTTGCCTACAATAAAGATATGCAAGAAGATAAAGAAGGCATGTTTGACACGGTTGAAACGGTCAAAGGGTCATTAAATATTTTTGCGGGTATGATTGATACAATGACAGTGAATCATGAGACGATGGAAAAAGCAGTTCATCAAGACTTTTCTAATGCGACTGAGCTAGCGGATTATTTAGCAACAAAAGGAATGCCTTTTCGTGAGGCGCATGAAGTTGTTGGAAAGCTGGTTCTCGTTGCGATTAATAAAGGGATATATTTGCTTGATTTGCATTTCTCCGATTTTCAAGAAGCTAGTGCACTATTTGAAGAGAATATCTATGATGTCTTACAGCCTAAAACGGTTGTTGCGCGTCGAAATAGTGCTGGTGGTACAGGGTTCGAACAAGTGAAAATTGCGCTACAAAAAGCAGAAGAGTTACTTAAATAATAAAATAGAAAACAGAAAACAGCCCATACTAATCACATAAAGTGGAAAGGGGCTGTTTTTTTATGGTTGAAAGACAAGGGAAAATAAATAAACAAACAGGAACATCTGACCAAGATAGGTCGCGACTGCTGGAAATCAGTGATGAGAAGCGCCATCAAGACGAAATGCGCCAACAAACTGAAAAAACAAAAAAATAATGAGTAAATGATGGATGACGAGCACTTTTTTGTCGCAGGAGCGATGAGAAGGTGTTCGTTTTTTACTATTCATATTAAACGTAGTATGCTCAAAGAATAATGAATGAGGAAATGGCTAAGAGGAGGTTTAGTAACATGCGTCATGCGTTTCTAACAGCAGGGACAAAAGGACTTGGCGTACAGGTCACAGAAGCATTATTACAAAAAGGCTATTCAGTTACAGTGACGTACCGAAGTAATGACGAAACTGTAAAAAAACTAGCACGAAAATGGGCAGAACAATCGGTTAACTTATTTTTAATTCAGGCTGATATTACCAATAAAAAAGATATTCAAAGAGCTGTGGATGAAACGGTCAAAAGATTTGGACGTATTGATATATTAATTAATAACGCAGGTCCCTATGTATTTGAACGAAAAAAGTTAATTGATTATGAAGAAGAAGAGTGGTATACGATGATAGAAGGAAATTTAAGTGCCGTCTACTATCTTTTAAAAAACATTGTGCCACATATGAGGAAGCAGTGTTATGGAAGGATTGTTACATATGGGTTTCAAGGGGCAAGTAGTGCACCGGGATGGATGTATCGTTCTGCTTATGCAGCGGCAAAAGTAGGTCTAGTCTCCTTAATGAAAACCATTTCGATTGAAGAAGCGGAGTATGGAATTACAGCAAATATGGTTTGCCCTGGTAATATTCTCGGAGACATGAAGGAAGCTACGATTGTAGAGTCAAGGAAACTTCAGGACGGGCAAACACCTATTGGACGCCCGGGAACTGGGGAGGATATAGCGAGAACGGTTCTTTTCTTATGTGAAGATGATGCTGATATGTTGACTGGTACGGTTATTGAAGTAACAGGTGGGGTTGACGTGATTCACAGATACCGTTAAAAATGTATAGAATTCCATTATTTGTTACACCTTAAGAATAAGAGGTGATAATATGAAAAAAAGGAGCTTACTGATTTTTCCATTAGTCATGATGTTCATGTTTTCTACGAACGAGATGGCAAATGCAACTGAGCTAATGGAAGCATTTGCCCTACGGGTTACGGTTTTGAATGATGGAACAGAATACGAATGGGAATATGATAGTCCTAACCGATATGAATATGAGGTAGGAACGAAGGTCATAAAGGGAAAAGAAGCTGAGCAAGAAATGAACCAACTGCTTAAAACATTAAAATTAACAGAAGAAGCAAATGTAAAAGATCTCGTACAACGTTTAAAAAAAGAAACATTTCCAAAACTAGAACGCCTAGACATTCGCTATATGAACGGAGAAAGCAAACTGTTTACTTGGGTTTGGAATGCTGAAAACTAGTGAACGAAGCCGCCATAAAAATGGTGGCTTTTTTTATAGGCGACAACTCGTTGGCGCCGGCAGCCGAACGCAGAGAGGCTCAAGGTCTTGGTTTAAAGTTTTATAGGCGACAACTCGTTGGCGCCGGCAGCCGAACGCAGAGAGGCTCAAGGTCTTGGTTTAAAGTTTTATAGGCGACACCTCGTTGGCGCCGGCAGCCGAACGCAGAGAGGCTCAAGGTCTTGGTTTAAAGTTTTATAGGCGACACCTCGTTGGCGCCGGCAGCCGAACGCAGAGAGGCTCAAGGTCTTGGTTTAAAGTTTTATAGGCGACACCTCGTTGGCGCCGGCAGCCGAACGCAGAGAGGCTCAAGGTCTTGGTTTAAAGTTTTATAGGCGACACCTCGTTGGCGCCGGCAGCCGAACGCAGAGAGGCTCAAGGTCTTGGTTTAAAGTTTTATAGGCGACACCTCGTTGGCGCCGGCAGCCGAACGCAGAGAGGCTCAAGGTCTTGGTTTAAAGTTTTATAGGCGACACCTCGTTGGCGCCGGCAGCCGAACGCAGAGAGGCTCAAGGTCTTGGTTTAAAGTTTTATAGGCGACACCTCGTTGGCGCCGGCAGCCGAACGCAGAGAGGCTCAAGGTCTTGGTTTAAAGTTTTATAGGCGACACCTCGTTGGCGCCGGCAGCCGAACGCAGAGAGGCTCAAGGTCTTGGTTTAAAGTTTTATAGGCGACACCTCGTTGGCGCCGGCAGCCGAACGCAGAGAGGCTCAAGGTCTTGGTTTAAAGTTTTATAGGCGACACCTCGTTGGCGCCGGCAGCCGAACGCAGAGAGGCTCAAGGTCTTGGTTTAAAGTTTTATAGGCGACACCTCGTTGGCGCCGGCAGCCGAACGCAGAGAGGCTCAAGGTCTTGGTTTAAAGTTTTATAGGCGACACCTCGTTGGCGCCGGCAGCCGAACGCAGAGAGGCTCAAGATTTGGTTTAAGGTTTAATAGGCGACAACTCGTTGGCGCCGGCAGCCGAACGCAGAGAGGCTCAAGGTTTGGTTTAAGGTTTAATAGGCGACAACTCGTTGGCGCCGGCAGCCGAACGCAGAGAGGCTCAAGATTTGGTTTAAGGTTTATAGGCGACAACTCGTTGGCGCCGGCAGCCGAACGCAGAGAGGCTCAAGGTTTGGTTTAAGATTTAATAGGCGACAACTCGTTGGCGCCGGCAGCCGAACGCAGAGAGGCTCAAGGTCTTGGTTTAAGAGTTTGACAGCTGAGCGCAGGAGAAAAAACAAGCTAAATATTTGCATGAAGGACAGTCTTTTGTAAAACTGGATCATAGGTAATAATTTAGAAAATTAAGAACTGGAGATGAAACTGATGGAAATTAGTTACCATGGACATTCTGTTGTTATCATTGAAGTTAACAAAAAAAGAATTATTATTGATCCGTTTATTACAGGGAACGAACTATGCGATTTGAATGCAGCAGACCTTAAAGTTGATGTCATTTTGCTTACACATGGTCACAATGACCATGTTGGAGATACTGTAAATATCGCAAAAAGAAATGATGCCCTTGTAATTGCTCCGTTTGAGTTAGCTACGTTTTTAAGCTGGCAGGGTGTAAATACCCACCCGATGCATATCGGCGGGGCCTATGAGTTTGATTTTGGGACTGTGAAGCTTACACAAGCTTTTCATGGTTCCTCCTATACCATTGAGGAAGAGCAAAAAATAATTTATACAGGGATGCCTGCAGGGATTCTTTTCTATGGAGAAGGGAAAACAATATTCCATGCAGGCGATACCTCGCTTTTCTCGGATATGAAATTAATCGGAGAGCGCAATTCAATTGATATCGCTTTTCTTCCAATTGGTGATAATTTCACAATGGGGCCAGAGGATGCAGCGTTAGCGTCCGAATGGCTGCAAGCAAAGCAAGTTGTCCCCATTCACTACAATACCTTTCCAGTTATTGAACAAAATGCAGATAATTTTGTTGATAATTTATCAGGTAAAAAAGGGAAAGCCCTGAAGGTCGGAGAGAGAATCGTATTATAAGAGAGAGAAAACCAAGTAGGGACCTACCCTGCTTGGTCTTTTTTTGACATGTATTTCATATGATAGACTAACTTTAGAAAAAGAGGGGATATAATGAGACAGCGGTTTCTAATTAGTTTTTTAATTGCTACGACAATTCTTGTATACAGTTTTGGTCGTCTGCCTTTGAACGGACAAGGTCTAGAAAAAGTTTTTGCTGTTTGCTGGTTGGTATTTGCAATAGTAGTCATATTCGGAAATTTGTATGGGCTGTTACATAAGAGGAAGCAGAAGATGAATTCAACTGTTACAGTTAGGGAGAATGAAAGTAAGCATAGAAGTTATGGCTGATTGGCTTGCTACTTGGTTCTTTCAGCATTATAATGGGAACTAATACAGTTTAGTACTTCTTATGAGTACAGCTGAAAGAATGAAAGAGTGGTGGTCCCCATCGCGACGAAGCACGAGCAAATTTTGGAGTATATTGGGAATTTAGGAGTAGGTGAAAAAATCTCTGTTCGCCAAATTGCTAAAGCATTGCTAGTGAGTGAAGGAACTGCTTACCGAGCGATTAAGGAAGCAGAAAACCAAGGACTAGTTAGTACCATTGAACGAGTAGGTACAATTAGAATAGAGAAGAAAAAGAAGGAAAATATTGAAAAACTAACTTATGCAGAAATTGTAAACATTGTCGATGGACAAGTACTTGGTGGAAGCCAAGGTCTTCACAAGACGCTAAATCGTTTTGTTATCGGGGCGATGAAGCTAGATGCGATGATGCGCTATGTTGAATCTGGTAACTTATTGATAGTAGGGAATCGCTATCAAGGACATAAACTTGCATTAGAAGCAGGGGCAGCTGTATTGATAACTGGTGGATTTGACACTAGTACAGATGTTATTGAATTAGCTGATGATCTAGACTTACCAATTATTTCAACAAGCTATGATACGTTTACGGTTGCTGCGATGATTAACCGTGCTATTTATGACCAGTTGATTAAAAAAGAAATTATTTTAGTTGATGATATTCTTATTCCACTACAAGATACGTATTATATGACAACATCCAATCCCGTAGAAAAGTGGCATGAACTAAATGTGAAGACGGGTCATAGTCGCTATCCTGTTATTGACGATAATATGAAAATTCAGGGAATGGTGGCTGCAAAAGATGTTGTGGGCTCATCAAAACAAACACCAATTGAAAAAGTGATGACAGCTAATCCCATTACCGTGAACGAAAGAACATCAGTCGCCTCAGTCGCCCATGTGATGGTGTGGGAAGGAATAGAGCTTCTACCTGTAATTGATGGACAACGCCGCCTAATTGGGGTGATTAGTCGGCAAGATGTGTTAAAGGCGCTGCAAATGATCCAACGTCAGCCTCACGTTGGAGAAACTATTGATGATATCGTAACTAGCAGAATTGAGGATTACTCGGAAGGAGGAGAGTATGCGTTTCAGTGTGAAGTGACTCCTCAGATGACGAATCAACTAGGCACGGTTTCATACGGGGTGCTAACAACGCTAGTAACTGAGGTTGGTAGTCGGATTCTCAGGAAATTTAAACGAGGTGATCTGGTCGTTGAGAATATTACCATATATTTTATTAAACCGGTTCAAATTGAGAATACGATTACCATCCAACCTCGAGTGCTAGAAGTCGGACGAAAGCATGGGAAAATTGATGTGGAAATGTACCATCATGGCAAAATCGTTTGTAAGGCACTGATGATGGCTCAATTAATTGAATAAAGAAGATGTCTAAATGTTCAAGTGACCATTTGGACATCTTCATGAATATTTACATTACCAGGTTTTGGCTTGAATCTTCTGCCTTAATCTTGATGATATTGGCCAGAATAATGCTTATATGCTCTAAAATTAAAGATAACATTTGTAATCCCAAATAATAGAAAAACTGCACCTATTACGAAATCAATGGTTCCTCTTGGTATTACTAGCAGATTTATTGCAAAAGACGTAAGTAAAACCCCTAGAGATAAACCGGCTTTTGTTTGATAGAGTCGTTTTAATAAAGACTCCTCTGTTCGCCAAGTCTTCACTTTATTGTAAATAAAAAAAACAGCAGAAAATACGATGATAATTGTGAAAATTTTATCCAAAATAAATCCTCCTAAAAAGTGTTCAAAATAGGGAAAACATCCCTCTTTGAATAGACACCTAAAGCGTTCTACTAGATGCTATTGTAACGTTTGTTTGATAGGATTGCTAGTGAATGAATATTGAACAGAAATGAGGAAAGACATGATTCGTGAAATTCTTGAAAAAATTGCAGACTATTCAACGATTATTATTCATCGCCATGAGCGACCAGATCCTGATGCCCTAGGGTCACAGCTTGGTTTAGCTACATTAATTAGTGATACGTTTCCAAAGAAACATGTATTAGTTGTAGGGGAGGAGGAACCATCCCTACAATTTCTCGGAGAAATGGATAGAGTTGAAGATTCATTGTATGAACAGGCTCTTGTTATTGTTTGCGACACAGCGAATACTGATCGAATTAGTGACAAGCGTTATATACACGGAAAAGAACTTATTAAAATTGACCATCACCCAAATGAAGAGTCTTATGGTTCCTTGGCTTGGGTTGATACAACTGCTAGTTCTACGAGTGAACTGATTGTTTCCCTTTACGAAGAGGGAAAGAAAGATGGTTATGTTTTAAGTGAGCGAGCAGCATTGCTTCTTTATGCAGGAATTGTTGGGGATACTGGACGTTTTCGTTACACTAACACTAGTGCTAACACGTTAAAAAGGACGAGTATTCTGGTTGAGCAGGGATTTGATCAAAATCAATTTTATTCAAATCTTTTTAAACGAAACTTAAAAATGACAAGACTTGAGGGATATGTTCTTCAACACTTTGAAGTTCTAGAAAACAAAGTAGGTGTGATGAAGTTAACGATGGAGACGTTAAAAAGATTCGAAGTTACCTCAAGTGAATCCTCCATGCTCGTTAATTGTTTTTCGGATGTCGAAGGCTTACTAACATGGGTCTTCTTCGTTGAAGAAGAGGAAAAAATCAGAGTGAGGTTACGATCGAAAGGCCCAGTAATTAACGGTATTGCACAGCAGCATGGTGGAGGTGGACACACGATGGCTGCAGGGGCAACTGCTTATTCGTGGGATGAGGTTAATGAAATTATTAACAAGTTAGTAAAAGCTTGCACCTAACCAAACTGAAAAGTGATTTAGAAGCTACTGAAAAAGGTTTGACTATCACCTTTTTCAGTGCCCTTGTTGTGTTTAAGGTTCTTTTTACGTAGATGCTGGGATGATTTTAACGTGCAGTTGTAAGGTCGTAAATAAATACACCTCTCGAATATCAAGTTGATAACGACTTTCTCCGATGACAAACACCTTATTTTCTAGGGTCCTTATCATTAAATCCTTTGTTTTTGAAACAGATTCAATATCCATTCTTTCTAAGAATGTTAGTTCATTTAATGCCTGTTGTTTAAGTTCATATATCGTAAGCTTGTTCAATCTAAGCTTACGATCATTCATAAAATGAATTTCAATACTTTGAATCGTTAATTTCTTTTTATTCTCTTCATTTTGTAAATCCTGTTCACTAAGTAACTCTTCAATCCGAACATTTTGTTTTTTTATGGTGTCCTCTTGTTCAGACATCTTTATAACAAGATTTCCGTATATTTGACCATAATGAAATAAAAAGAAAAACCAGCCAATGATTATTCCAAGGATAATGCCTGCGAAGAAACGTTGCCAGCTCGGGCGTTTATAATAGGGTGGCACTCTCATTACGGAAGCTGATCTCCAAGAATCGATTGAATTAATAAAGTACCCGAATGAGCACCACATAAAGCAGCAAAAACCATTAACACTGTTTTTAAGATATCGTCATGGGCACCGCTAAATAATCCGCGTTCAATGCTCGAAATGGCGTCAAAGGTCCCGCCAATTGCTGCAACAATTGCCCAAATTTTTAAACTGTTGGCTAAATCATTGATTACAGAAAGGGGAGGCTTTCCAATAAGAAAAGCACCAATTCCACCGACTATCGCTCCTCCAATGATCACTCCAAAGGCAACAAAGAAGTCTATGATTAGTGTAGCTAGTAGCTCTCGAGTCATAAAAAACGCTCCTTCCTTGAAATTATCTAGTTCTCTTTATAATGAACGGCTTAAGCAACGTTAAGGCTTGTTTATACTATGTATAGTTGTCATGAATGAATTTATGCCTAATCGTAACAGTTGGGCTCTGTGATTTTTCTTGTGGGCTAGATCGTATTATAATAGAGCAAAGAAGAGGAGAGGGAGAGACTATAATGGAACTCATACATACTCATGTTTATAGCGAATATAGTCTTCTATCATCTACAAATCGAATCGAAGCTCTCGTTATTCGAGCGAAAGAGTTAGGGTTTAATACTTTAGCTTTAACAGATAAAAATGTAATGTATGGAGCCATTCCTTTTTATCGTGCTTGTAAAAAGCATGGGTTAAAGCCAATTATTGGATTAGAGGTAACCATTGAATCAAACATTCAATCATACCCACAAGCAACAGTGAGGTTACTCGCGAAAAATCTAAAGGGATACCAGAACCTTTTAAAAATTGCAACAGAACTGGGTTTAGACGAAAAAAACAAGTCGCAATCTCTTGAAAACCTTTCCTCGTGGCTAGAAGGCTGTCTTGTCATTCTTCCATTTCAAAACGGTCCACTTCGATATTTTATAGAGCATGAGCTATATCAAGAGGCCGTAGAATGGTGTCGCCAATCAATCCCGCATCAATCTAAAGAAAACTGGTACATTGACATCCAAGGTCAAGGAGAAAAGGAAGAAATCTTAAATGACAGACTTGTTTTACTTGCCGATAAGCTAGAATTGAAGGCTATTGTTTCCAATCCAGTTTACTTTTTAGAAGAAGCTGATTTTCAAACCTTTAACGTTATTCAAGCGATAAAAAAAGGCGAAACTCTTCGAACTATAGAATATAAAGGAAATGAGCATAACTATTATTTATTGAGTCAAAATCAGTTGCATCAACGCTTTGAAAAGTATAGACAGGCTCTTCAAGAAACAATGAAGCTCTCAAGTCAATGTGAGCTTCACTTAGAGCTTGGACAAGTTAAATTACCTAAATATCCTTTGCCTTCTGAAGAAACAGCTGAATGCAAGCTTCGGAATCTTTGCTTAGAGGGTGTTAAGAAACGGTTCGAAAATGCCAGTCAAGAAGTTTATCGACGCTTAGAAAATGAGTTGGAGGTTATAACCGTTTTAGGTTATAGCGATTATTTTTTAATTGTCTGGGACTTCATGAATTATGCACGTCGTCAGAAAATATTGACCGGACCAGGACGAGGTTCAGCAGCTGGTGCATTAGTTTCTTATGTTCTTTTTATTACTGATGTTGACCCAATTTCTTATGATTTATTATTTGAGCGTTTTTTAAACAGTGAGCGTATATCTCTACCAGATATTGATATTGATTTTCCTGATCATCGACGCGATGAAGTTATTTCATATGTTCAACAACGGTACGGTATTGAACATGTTGCGCAAATCTTAACATTTGGAACATTGGCTGCTAGAGCCTCAATTCGAGATGTCGGAAAAGTAATTGAATTAGATACCTATGTCATTGAACAAGTCATAAAGGAAATACCTTCAACGCCAGGAATGACATTAGAAAAGGCACGGTTAAACAGTCAAAAGCTAGAGAGTATGTTGAGCGATCCGGAAACAAAGAAGTTGTTTGACTTAGCAAAGAAAATTGAAGGACTCCCTCGTCACGTGTCGACCCATGCAGCTGGAGTCATTATTAGTTCTCGACCTCTCGTTCATACGGTGGCGTTACAAAAGGGGCAACATGGTATTCCGATTACCCAAGCACCAATGGACGTCCTAGAACAGATTGGATTATTGAAATTTGATTTTCTTGGTCTGCGTAACCTAACTCTATTAGAAAGAATTGTTGATGCCATTAAAATGCAGGAAGGTAAACAAATTGATTTAAAAGAAATTCCATTAACGGATGTAGAGACTTACAAGCTATTAAGTTTAGGGGATACGACGGGTGTCTTTCAATTAGAGTCAGAGGGAATGAGGAGTGTTCTTAGACGATTACAACCAACTGAGTTTGAGGATATTGTTGCGGTTAACGCCCTTTTTCGTCCAGGTCCTATGGAATTTATTTCAACCTATATTCAACGAAAGAATGGAGAAACAGAGCTTGTTTATCCTCATCCTGATTTGGAAGGAATTTTAAAGAAAACATATGGTGTCATTGTCTATCAAGAACAGATCATGCAAATCGTGTCAAAGCTTGCAGGATTTACTTTAGCTGAATCAGACCTACTTAGACGTGCAATTAGTAAAAAGAATAAAGAAGCACTGATAAAGCAAGAAGACGCGTTTGTGAAAGGGGCGCTGGCGAAAGGGTACGAAGAAAGTGTAGCAAAACAAATATTTTCTTTTATTGAACGTTTTGCTAACTATGGATTTAACCGTAGCCATGCTGTGGCCTATAGTTTAATTAGTTACCAACTAGCTTATTTAAAGACTCATTATAAAGAAGCTTTTTATACGGCTCTTCTTTCTAGCGTTTGGAATAATAAAGAAAAGGTGGCGCAATATGTAATAGAGCTGAAAAAAGCGAAAATAACAGTGGCACCCCCTTCTCTTCGTAAAGGAAAAGCCCTTTTTTCTTTAGAAGGTAAGTCGATTCGTTTTGGATTGTTGTCAATTGATCATGTCGCAATGAAAACGGTTGAGCACCTCAACCACGTGCAGAAGGAAAAACCTTTTCAAGATTTATATGATCTGTGCATTAGAACAGATTCACGATTTGTTAGTAAACGTGTGGTAGAGAGTATGATTAAGGCGGGGGCAATGGATGACTTTGGACAAGACCGCGCGATATTGCTCTATTCGTTAGATGCTGCGTTGAAATTCTCTGAAAAAGTCCAAAGTTTTCAAGAAGAAACGGATGGTCTATTTACACTGGATGTTCAGACACCAGAGTATGAAGATGTAGAGCATTTAACCATCGAAGAAAAGCTTGAGTTGGAAAAGGAGGTACTAGGGGTCTATCTTTCTGGTCATCCTGTTGAGAGAATAACTTCCGAACTTCATTCGCACCATCGACTGACAATTGTCGAGGCAATGGAGACAAATCGCAATGTTAACATTGCGGCGCTCATTCATGATATTCGAGTCATTCAAACAAAGAAAGGAGAACCAATGGCTTTTGTACAGTTAGGAGACGAGACTGCTCAAGCAGAGGCTGTCATTTTTCCAGGTGTTTGGAGGATGGTTCATGAACGCTTTAAAAAAGGAGATATTCTCTTTATAAAAGGTAAATTTGAAGTGTCAAGAGAACGAACTCAATTTAATATTTCAAAGGCTTTGTTGATTTCGGAACTAGTAAAAGGTAACCAACTATTGCAAACCTTATTTTTACGAATTACGGCTGAACTAGAAAACGAAGAAGTCTTAATGGAAATTAAAGAGATACTAGCAGAAAGTCATGGAGATATTCCAGTTATTCTTTACTACGAGAGGAAAAAACAAACGATTCGTTTAGATAAAAAAATCCATGCAAACGATCTTTCAACAGTCATTGTGTTGTTAAAACAGCTTTTAGGTAGCCATAATGTTGTTCTAAAAGAAACAGGAAAATAAAAAGTTTTGTCCTTAATGAAATTAATAAAATAAGTAGAAACTCTTGGCGAAAGGTCAATAGTATTTTATAATATAGAGGTTTTAGTGGTCAGACCAGTGAAGATAATTTTTGAAAAATTGATTTAAACATACTAAAAGGAGAGTGTCTGATGTCAACAACTAGAGAGGAAGCCTTACATATTCATCGAGTCAATCAAGGAAAGTTAGAATCGAAGTCAAAAGTTCCTGTAAAAGATGCCCGTGATTTAAGTCTCGCGTATTCACCAGGTGTGGCAGAGCCATGTAAAGAAATTTTTGAAGATATTGAGACTGTCTATGAGTACACGATGAAAGGGAATATGGTCGCTGTTGTTAGTAATGGAACTGCAGTTCTTGGGTTGGGGAATATAGGCCCGGAAGCATCATTACCTGTTATGGAAGGAAAGGCAGTCCTTTTTAAATCATTTGCTGGAGTTGACGCATTCCCTATTTGCCTGCGTACAACCGACGTGGACAAAATTGTTGAGACCGTCATGCTTTTAGAACCGACATTCGGTGGTATCAATTTAGAAGATATTGCTGCGCCAAGTTGTTTTGAAATTGAAGAACGATTAAAAAAGGAAATGAATATTCCGGTATTCCATGATGATCAACATGGAACAGCAATTGTCACATTGGCTGGACTAATAAATGCATTAAAGTTATCCGGCAAAAAGCTTTCTGATATCAAGGTGGTTGCAAACGGGGCTGGCTCTGCCGGAATCGCTATTATTAAATTAATGAAGCGGATGGGTGTTAGAGATATTATCATGTGCGATTCAAAAGGTGCTATTTTCGATGGACGTACCTATGGAATGAATAGTGTCAAGGATGAAGTCGCAAAATTTACCAATAGTGAAAAGAAAGAAGGAAGTCTTGCTGAGGTGATTAAGGATTCCGACGTGTTTATCGGGGTCTCTGTTGCAGGTGCTTTAACAAAAGAAATGATCGAGGATATGAATGCGGATCCAATTATTTTTGCAATGGCAAATCCAGTTCCAGAGATTATGCCGGATGTGGCAAAGGCTGCAGGAGCAAAAGTAATTGGTACTGGTCGTTCTGATTTTCCGAACCAAGTAAATAATGTTCTCGCATTCCCAGGAATTTTCCGTGGAGCGCTTGACATACGTGCAACCAATATAAATGAAGAAATGAAAGTGGCTGCTGTTTATGCGATTGCAGACCTAGTTAAAGAATCTGAGTTAAGTGCAGATTATGTTATTCCAGCACCGTTTGATCCCCGTGTAGCCCCTGCAGTAGCTGCTGCAGTTGCTAAAACAGCGATGGAAACAGGTGTTGCGCGGAGAAAGGTTGACCCAGAAATAATTGCGGAGAAAACACGCAGACTTGCAGTTATTGAGGGGAGCTGAGCTAAGGTAACAATGTCCGAATCGAAACGATATCTTGAAATAATTAAGGAACTTAACCAAATTATTCAAACTGATAAATTGACGAGTGGAGATAAGTTACCATCAGAGCGAGAGCTAAGCGACCGACTTCAGGTAGGTCGCTCCTCTGTTCGAGAAGCTTTAAGAGCGTTAGAGTTGCTAGATTTGATTGAAACTAGGCGTGGAGAAGGAACCTATATAAAGCCTGTTGGTTCGTACCGGCTCGTAAACATTATTTTATCATTTCTTTTAAAAGATTCCGGGGCTCGGGAGGATTTGACAGAAACAAGACGAATAATAGAACTTGAGGCTCTTAGATTAGCATGTGAACGAATGACTAGTCAGACACTGGAAAAACTTTATTCGTTAATTTTAAAATCAAAAGATGAGTGGAGTCATGGCGACATTCCAGTTGAAGAAGACTATTTGTTCCATCAAACAATTGTTGAAGCTTCACAAAATCGCCTTTTATTAAATTTATGGATTTCTCTTGTTGAATATAATAAAGTAGCTATAAAGGAATCACTTGAGAGAGAGGGACGCCCGGCGCTCTCTATCCAAGAACATGAAGTTATTTTTGAAGCGATTCAACAACGAGATCGAGAAAAAGCTGTCCTGTTTATGAAAAAACATCTTGAAAATAGCCGATTTTAGTTTTAATTTAGGTTAAAATAGGTTGTACTAAAATTTTTTTGTTTTCATATGTATATAAAACAGACACTTAAGCTAGTGAGGTGTAGAGATGCTTAAGGATTTTTTTGTGAAAAAGAAAAGATATGCAACAATTCCTTCAGAACGAGCGAAACAGGAAGTTCCAGAAGGTCTTATGTCAAAATGTCCTTCATGTCGGACAATTATGTACACAAAGGAATTAAAGAAAAACCTACTTGTGTGTGATTCATGTGGTCACCACCATCGAATGACTGCCTATGAAAGAATAGATAGTTTATTTGACAGTGGTACGTTTGTAGAATTTGATAAAAATATGACTAGTAAGAATCCATTAGACTTTCCGACATATGAAGAGAAGGTAGAAGCAGACCGTAAAAAAACAAAGCTGAATGAGGCAATTGTCACTGGAGAAGGGACGATTAACGGCTTCCCTGTAATAATTGCAGTAATGGACGCTCGTTTTCGAATGGGAAGTATGGGGTCTGTAGTTGGAGAAAAAATTACTAGAGCCATTGAGGGTGCTATTAAACAAAACGCTCCATTTATACTATTTTCTGCTTCAGGTGGAGCTCGAATGCAAGAGGGTGTATTAAGCTTAATGCAAATGGCCAAAACGAGTGCTGCTCTTCAAAAGCTCAGTCAAAATAGAGGGCTCTTTATTTCAATTATGACTCACCCAACAACAGGTGGGGTTTCAGCTAGTTTTGCTTCACTTGGGGACTATAATTTCGCTGAGCCAAAGGCATTAATCGGCTTTGCAGGTCGAAGAATTATTGAGCAAACTATTCGTCAAGATTTGCCAGAAGACTTTCAAACGGCAGAATTTTTGCTGAAGCATGGACAACTTGATCGTGTCGTTTCTCGTTTAGAAATGAAAGAGACATTATCAACAATATTAGACATTCATCATGTGTCATAAGGGAGGTGTGTAAACAATGGCAACAGATTTAGGATTTGAGAAACCGATTGTCGAGCTCCGAAACAAAATTACTGAATTAAAGTCGTTTACAGAAGAAAAAGAAATCGATCTTTCTGATGAAATTAACAAGTTAGAAAGACGATTACAACAGCTTGAAAAGGAAATTTACGGAAACCTCCAACCGTGGGAGCGTGTGCAGATTGCTCGTCATAGCGAGCGTCCAACGACACTCGATTATATCGAGCATTTGTTTACCGACTTCCTTGAGATGCATGGGGATCGTTTTTATGGGGATGATGCAGCGATCGTCGCTGGAATTGCAAAGTATAAAGGAATACCTGTCACAGTTATCGGGCATCAACGTGGAAAAGATACTAAAGAAAATATCCATCGTAATTTTGGGATGCCACACCCAGAAGGATATCGTAAAGCGCTACGCTTAATGAAACAAGCTGAAAAGTTTAATCGTCCAGTTATCTGCTTTATTGATACAAAGGGTGCTTACCCTGGAAAAGCTGCAGAGGAACGCGGACAGAGTGAAGCTATTGCTAGAAACCTTCTGGAAATGGCTGGATTGGAAGTACCGATTATTTGTATCGTTATTGGTGAAGGAGGAAGTGGAGGGGCTCTTGCTTTAGGAGTCGGGGATCATATTCACATGCTAGAAAACTCAACCTATTCCGTTATATCACCGGAAGGAGCCGCCGCGTTACTTTGGAAAGATGCCTCTCTAGCTCAAAAGGCTGCCGAATCAATGAAGATTACAGCACCCGATTTAAAAGAGTTAGGGGTCATCGATGAGATTATCCGTGAGATTAAAGGTGGTGCTCATCGCGATATTAAGGGCCAATCTGCATTGATAGATGAGGTGCTTGAATTATCTCTAAATGAGCTTAGGAAACTTCCTAAAGATCAGATCATTAACAAAAGATATGAAAAATTTAAAAATATCGGACAATTTACGTATGTAAACGATTCCAATGCCTTATTATAGGGGAAAGTGCTTTCTTTAAAAAAAGAAAGCACTTTTATTTTGATCGTAACTGTATTGTGTTTAAACGGTTAAAGTGGTATTTTTAAAAAATGAGAGCAAAATAATACAGGGATTATTTAAAAAGTCCGTTTACTTTTAACAAATTTGTGACAAAATTAAGCGAGGCTTTTACATATACATAGTAGCTTTTAGGAGGCCAACAAATGAAAAGAATTGGAGTTTTAACAAGCGGAGGAGATTCTCCAGGCATGAATGCCGCGATTCGAGCGGTTGTTAGAAAGGCAATTTACCATGATATCGAGGTTTATGGTATTTCTTATGGATATGCAGGGCTAATTGAAGGCGAAATCAAAAAAATGGAGCTAGGATCGGTGGGTGATATTATTCATCGTGGCGGTACAATCCTTTATACTGCTCGTTGCGAAGAATTTAAAACCCTAGAAGGTCAGCAAAAAGGTATCGAGCAATTAAAAAAATTCGGTATTGAAGGGCTGGTTGTCATTGGAGGTGACGGGTCCTACCGTGGTGCCCAAAAGCTAGCTGAACATGGATTTCCAACGATTGGCGTTCCAGGAACCATTGATAATGATATCCCAGGAACTGATTTTACGATTGGTTTTGATACAGCACTAAACACAGTCATTGATGCGATTGATAAAATTCGTGATACGGCAACATCGCACGAGCGCACTGTTATTGTCGAAGTAATGGGACGTCATGCAGGGGATTTAGCTCTTTGGTCAGGATTAGCAGATGGTGCTGAAACGATTGTTATTCCGGAAGCTGATTACGATATGGAGCATATTGTTAACCGCCTAAAGCGAGGGGTCGAACGCGGTAAGAAACACAGTATTATTATCGTTGCTGAAGGAGCAGATAATGGGTTTGATTTCGGAAAGAAAATCAGTGATGCGACAAATATGGATACACGTGTAACCGTACTTGGCCATGTTCAGCGTGGAGGATCGCCATCTGGGTTTGACCGTGTACTTGCAAGTCGGTTAGGGGCGAAGGCGGTAGATTTACTTTTAGAAGGAAAAGCTGGCGTAACAGTTGGAATTCAGAAAAATGAATTAGTATATCATGATATTAATGAAGCGCTCTCTAGAAAGCATACAATTGATTTTGATATGTATAAACTCTCACAAGAACTTTCAATTTAAACACTCAAAACAGATTTAAAAAAACAGGGGAATTTAGGAGGCAGTTATGCGTAAAACAAAAATAGTTTGTACGATTGGTCCAGTAAGTGAAAGTGTAGACATGCTAGTAAAGTTAATGGAAGCCGGAATGAATGTTTGTCGTTTAAACTTTTCACATGGGGATTTCGAGGAGCATGGTAATCGAATTAAAAATATTCGAATAGCTTCAGAAAGAACAGGGAAAACGGTTGCTATCTTACTTGATACAAAGGGACCCGAAATTCGCACGCAAACATTAGAGAATGGGGTAGCAGAATTAAAGGCTGGACAAGATCTTGTTATTTCAATGACTGAAGTTGTAGGAAATGAAAAGAAAATTTCAATTACATACCCTGGATTGATTAATGACGTTAAACCGGGTTCAAAAATTTTATTAGATGATGGACTAATCGGACTAGAAGTTACCGAAGTGCATTCGGACGAAATTGTAACAAAGGTATTGAATAGTGGCACGTTAAAAAATAAAAAAGGTGTAAATGTTCCTAATGTCAGCGTCAATCTGCCTGGAATTACAGAAAAAGATACGGCTGATATTAAATTTGGGATTGAACAAGGTGTTGATTTTATTGCGGCATCATTTGTTCGTCGTGCGTCTGATGTTCTTGAAATTCGTGAGCTATTGGAGCGAAATAATGCAACAAACATTGATATCATTCCAAAAATCGAAAACCAAGAAGGTGTCGACAACATTGATGAAATCCTTGAGGTTTCGGACGGATTGATGGTGGCTCGTGGTGATTTAGGTGTTGAGATTCCAGCTGAGGAAGTACCACTAGTTCAAAAAGAATTAATTAAAAAATGTAATGTTGTTGCAAAGCCAGTTATCACAGCGACTCAAATGTTGGATTCAATGCAACGCAATCCACGACCAACTCGTGCAGAAGCAAGTGACGTTGCGAACGCTATTTTTGACGGTACCGATGCAATCATGCTTTCTGGTGAAACAGCAGCTGGGGATTACCCAATTGAAGCTGTTGAAACGATGAATAATATCGCAACTAGAACGGAAGAAGCATTAAATTATGAAGCTATTCTTAGAAAAATGGTAAAGGAAGCAAATATGTCAATTACAAGTGCGATTGGACAATCTGTTGCTTATACGGCATCTAACTTGAATGCAGCTTCAATTTTAACTGCAACTGAAAGTGGATATACAGCTAGAATTGTTTCAAAATATCGTCCGAAATCGACGATTGTTGCTGTCACTAGTAGTGAACATGCGTTTAGAAAGTTAAATCTTGTTTGGGGTGTTGTACCCGTACTTGGCAAAAGAGGAAATACAACAGACGAAATGCTTGAAGCAACAGTGGATTCAGCTGTAAAATCAGGAAACATCATGCAAGGTGATTTAGTTGTTATTACAGCAGGCGTTCCTGTTAATGAATCTGGTACGACAAATCTATTAAAAGTCCATGTCATTGGCGAAGTCGTTGCTAAAGGACAAGGAATAGGTCGTCGCTCTGCTTCTGGTAAAGTAGTTACTGCTCGTAATGCAGATGAGGCAAATGAGAAGGTTCAAGAAGGTTCCATCCTTGTTACTTATAGTACGGATAAGGATATGATTCCAGCATTTGAAAGAGCTGGAGCTGTTATTACAGAAGAAGGTGGATTGACTTCCCATGCGGCTGTTGTAGGAATTAGTCTTGGCAAGCCAGTCATCGTTGGTGTGGAGGGTGCGTTAACATTATTTACCGATGAAGATGAAATTACCGTAGACAGTACCCGTGGTCATATTTACAGAGGCCATGCAAGTGTATTATAATTGACCAAAAGGAGAAGGATACACCTTCTCCCTTTTTTTATAGTCGCGCCCGCGCGACGACAGCCGAGCGAAGAGAGGCTCATATCTTTATATCTTTTTATAGTCGCGCTCACTGTAACTTTAAAATGAGGAGATTAATATGTTTAAAGTACTATTTTTACTTATTATTATTGTTCCCGCTTTAGAAATTGCTGTGATGCTTTTGTTTGGTCAATTAATTGGTTTATGGCCAACAATCACTATAATCTTATTAACAGGCATATTAGGTGCCTGGTTAGCTAAAAAAGAAGGCTTGCAGGCAATACGCCTAGCTCAACTTCAGGCTACCAAAGGAGAAATACCAAGTGGTGTCCTTTTAGATGGGATTTGCATATTAGTAGGTGGTGTTGTTTTACTAACACCAGGTTTTATAACCGATGCAATTGGTTTCTTTCTGCTTTTTCCAAAAACAAGAGCTATCGGAAAGGCCTTTTTACTAAAGCTTTTTGAACGGTTGGTTAGAAATGGTAACTTTATTATCATGTCGAGAAGGTAACTGCTCATAAATGAGTGGTTATTTTTTTTGATTTTTAATATATGCCCAAATATCTTCCAGTACTTTCGTACGGTAAATGGTTCTAAGAAAGATTAGTGCAGCTGGTCCAATTAGTAATCCAACAAATTGAAACAATTGAAAACCAACAAATAAAGCAACGAGCATAGCGAGAGGAGCAATTCCGAGCGAAGCGGAAAGCACGCGTGGTTCGAACAATTGACGCTGAATAAGGACAATGCAGTATAAAATGGCGATACCTGTTGCTAAATGATTTTGGGCGCTCATAAAACTGTAAATAATCCAAGGAATAAAGATAAAGCCTGTGCCAAGATAAGGAATTAAATCAACAATAGCAATGATAAGTGCAGTGGTAATAGGGTACTTGATGTCGAGAAAAAGGAAGCCAACAAGCACAATAAAGCAAGTCATCGATATAAGGAGAAACTGACCCTTCATATAGTCGAATAGTGCTTGTTTCATGTCGAGTAGAGCAGTATGAATATGTGTTGCTACGGAAGTAGGAAGCAGTTTTCGAAATAATGCAGTTAATGTATTCCAATCTTTGCTAATAAAAAAAGTAGAGAGCAAAGAGAAAACGAAGACAGTTGCTAAATTTGGTAGTGAAAGTAGAAAGTGAGATAATCCATGTAAAATAGATTGAATGGTTTGACTGACCGTTCCAGTGAATTGATTTGTAAAACTTTTAACAGTAGAAAGTACAGTATCTTGCTGTGACTCGTCTAAAGTGGCAAAAAGAGCCATTAGCTGCTCAACAAAAGGAAAAACCCTTGTAAAAAACAGATGCTCCGTACTTTCTTTCATTGTGATTAGATGGATGGGAATCGCAGAAGCTAGATAAGCGCTTCCTGCAATAATTTCAGCAATTAAAAACGTCATAAAACCACTAACAAGAATGAGCAACAGAAATAAGCATATAAGAACTGCAAATCCCCGATTAAAACGAAAATAACGCTCTTGAAATGAGACGATGGGATTAATAAGAAATGCTAGGACAAATCCAATAAGAAAAGGATAAGCAAGTGAAAACAAAAAAAATATCAATCCAATAACCAGTAAGATACATCCAATGACTAGCAAAAAACGATAGAACGGTTGCAGAGAGAAAGGCATCTCCTTGCTCCTTTCTAAAATAAGTTGAATACAGTATATGAATGAGTCAGGACAAACATGTTGAAACACTAAAAACAAAAAATATAAAGGGAGATTATTAAAGTATTTAAGTAGTATTCATAAATTTGTATGTTAAATAATCTCTCGAAATATAAGGATATCTTAAGTGTAAATGGGAATAATTTTAAATAGTAAAGAAAATAGTCTAGATACGGTATATTTTGAAGTGCAAAACCTAGCGTTCATGATAGATTTTCATCGTTTTAATCAAAGATTAAAGGGTTCATCTATCTTGGCGGATTTTTATAATCTATGATATGCTTATTATGAGTGCTACGGGGAAGGTTGGGTAATAACTTTGATTTCACAAGCAACGTTATTTATGCTAACTTTATTGGTTGTCGCGATTATCGCCAAAAATCAATCTCTTCTTGTTGCTGTCATCGTATTACTAGCTATTAAATGGATTGGTTTGGGTGATGAGCTCTTTCCACTTATTCAGCAAAAGGGAATACATATTGGCGTAACTATCATCACGGTAGCAGTTTTAACACCTATTGTGACTGGTGAGATTGGGTTTAAGCAGCTAGGAGAAGCTGTTCGCTCTTCCTACGCATGGATAGCACTGGGCTCAGGAATTTTTGTTGCCATCATTGCAGCAAGTGGGGTTGAGTTATTAAAGAATGATCCGCATATTACAACTGCGCTAGTATTTGGAACTATTCTAGCGGTTGCTCTTTTTAATGGTGTAGCAGTCGGACCAATGATAGGAGCTGGAATCGCTTATTTAGCTATGAGGATTGTCCAAATGTTTGGAAACCTAGGTGGCTGATAGGCTTTTTATATGCATAAACAGATTAAATCCCGCAAATATAAAATTTTTGTGAACATTATTCATTCACAAACTTTAAAAAAATGTTTATAATGGAGTTTGTGATGCTTCCTTCCTACATAGCTATAACATTTCTATTTTTAATAGAAATGTAAGCATTTACGGTTTTTGAGAATAGGAAAGATATTTAGGGAAAAGGAGAGGGTAAACGTGAGTACAACTCGTGGTCTAGAAGGTATTGTTGCAACAACATCTAGTGTAAGTTCTATTATTGAAAGTGTCCTAACATATCAAGGGTATGATATTGATGATTTAGCGGATAATGCGAGTTTTGAAGAGGTTATTTATCTTCTTTGGAACGGACGCTTACCGAAAGCGGATGAGTTGCGTCAATTAACGGAAGACTTGGCTCAGTATGCTGAAATACCAAGCGGTATTATAGAGCAAATGAAGTCTTATCCTATTGAAAAAGTCCATCCAATGGCTGCCCTTCGTACCGCAATTTCAGGTCTCGCATTATTTGATGAAAGTGCAGATATTATGGAAGAAAAAGCAAATCATATTAAAGCACTTAAACTTCAAGCGCAAATTCCTACAATCGTGACAGCGTTTTCGCGTATCCGTGATGGGAAAGATCCTGTTGCTCCTCGCAAAGACTTGGGTTTTGCAGCGAACTTTCTTTATATGCTAAACGGCGAAGAGCCGGACGAAATTGCAGTAAATGCATTTAATAAGGCACTTGTTCTTCATGCTGACCATGAGTTGAATGCTTCAACGTTTACAGCTCGTGTTTGTGTGGCGACATTGTCTGATGTCTATTCTGGTATTACAGCAGCAATCGGTGCTTTAAAAGGGCCATTACATGGTGGTGCGAACGAAGCAGTTATGAAAATGTTAGCGGAGATTGGTGAAGTTGAAAATGTAGAGCCTTATATTCGTAAAGCTTTAGACAACAAGGAAAAGATTATGGGATTCGGTCATCGTGTCTATAAAAATGGCGACCCACGAGCCAAGCATCTTAAAGAAATGTCAAAACGCTTAACTGAAATTACAGGTGAAACAAAGTGGTATGACATGTCATCTAAAATTAATGATATGGTTACTAGTGAAAAGGGATTGTTACCAAACGTTGATTTTTATTCTGCGAGTGTTTATCATAGCCTTGGAATTAAGCATGATTTATTCACACCGATTTTTGCGATTAGCCGTACGTCTGGTTGGTTAGCTCACATTTTAGAGCAGTATAGTGATAACAGACTAATTCGTCCGCGTGCTGATTATATTGGTCCGCAAAAACAAAAATATGTTTCTATTGAAAATCGTTAAGCTTTTTTGAAAAGTAAGAGGATGAACAAAATTCAGGAGGTTTTTTATAATGTCAAATGGTGAAGTAATCAAAGTAAATAATGGTGTTCTCGATGTACCAAACAACCCGATTGTTCCTTATATCGAAGGAGATGGAATTGGTCCTGATATCTGGGCAGCATCTTCACGCGTTATGGATGCAGCAGTTGAAAAAGCATACAATGGTGAAAAGAAAATTGTGTGGAAAGAAATTTTGGCTGGGGAAAAGGCATTCAAAGAAACTGGTAGTTGGTTACCTGAAGAAACACTTGATGCAGTTCGTAAATATATGATTGCAATCAAAGGTCCTTTAACTACACCAATCGGTGGGGGAATTCGTTCATTAAATGTAGCATTACGTCAAGAGCTTGACCTTTATGTTTGCTTACGCCCCGTTCGTTATTTCAACGGAGTACCGTCACCAGTTAAACGTCCAGAAGATACAGATATGGTAATCTTCCGAGAAAACTCTGAAGATATTTATGCAGGTATTGAATATCAAGCTGGTTCAGACGAAGCGAAAAAACTAATTGCTTTCTTACAAAATGAGTTAGGTGCAACGAAGATTCGTTTCCCTGAAACTAGTGGTATTGGAATTAAGCCTGTATCTCAGGAAGGAACAGACCGACTGGTTCGTGCAGCGATTCAATATGCTTTAGATGAAGGCCGTAAGAGTGTGACGATTGTTCACAAAGGAAACATCATGAAATTTACAGAAGGTTCATTTAAGACTTGGGGTTATGAATTAGCTGAACGTGAATTCGGAGATAAAGTCTTCACTTGGGCTCAATATGACAAGATTGTTGAAAATGAAGGCAAAGAAAATGCAGACAAAGCTCAAGCTGATGCGGAAGCAGCTGGTAAAATCATTGTAAAAGATTCAATTGCTGATATTTTCTTACAACAAATCTTAACGCGTCCCAAAGAGTTTGACGTTGTAGCAACAATGAATTTGAATGGTGACTATATCTCTGATGCGTTAGCAGCACAAGTTGGTGGAATAGGTATTGCTCCTGGAGCAAATATTAACTATGATTCTGGTCATGCAATTTTTGAAGCAACTCATGGTACAGCTCCAAAATATGCAGGTCTTGATAAAGTAAATCCATCTTCTGTTCTTCTTTCAGGCGAGTTAATGCTTCGTCATCTTGGCTGGAACGAAGCGGCTGATTTAATTATGGCTTCTATGGACAGAACAATTGCAAGCAAGGTTGTAACATATGACTTCGCACGTCTAATGGATGGTGCAACAGAAGTTTCTTGCTCAGGTTTTGCTGAAGAACTTATCAAAAACCTTTAAGTTAACGGAGTACAACCATAATATTAAGCTGGGAGAGTGAAAAAACCATGGCAATTAAGCGCAGAAAGATTTCAGTTATCGGCGGTGGCTTTACTGGTGCAACAACAGCTCTTATGGTGGCACAAAAGGAACTTGGTGATGTCGTCCTAGTTGACATTCCTCAAATGGAAGGCCCAACAAAAGGAAAGGCACTTGATATGCTTGAATCAACACCAGTACAAGGAATCGATTCAAACATCATCGGTACATCTAGTTATGAAGATACAGCCGGTTCTGATGTGGTCGTTATTACTGCTGGTATTGCTCGTAAGCCTGGAATGAGTCGCGATGATCTTGTTAATACGAATGCAGGGATTATGAAGGCTGTAACAAAAGAAGTGGTCAAGCATTCACCGGACTGCTACATTATCGTATTAACAAACCCTGCTGATGCAATGACTTACACTGTTTATAAGGAATCTGGATTTCCTAAAAACCGTGTAATCGGACAATCAGGTGTTCTTGACACAGCTCGTTTCCGAACGTTTGTCGCTCAAGAATTGAACCTTTCAGTAGAGGATATTACTGGTTTTGTTCTTGGTGGTCACGGAGATGACATGGTTCCGTTAATTCGCTACTCAGCTGCAGGAGGCGTACCGTTAGAAAAGTTAATTCCGGCTGAACGCATCGAAGAGATTGTGGAACGTACTCGTAAGGGTGGCGGAGAAATTGTTGGTCTTCTTGGAAACGGGAGTGCTTACTATGCACCTGCCGCATCGCTTGCTCAAATGGTTGAAGCAATTATTAAGGATAAGAAACGTGTTATTCCTACAATTGCTTTACTAGAAGGCGAGTATGGTTATGATAATCTTTACCTTGGGGTACCTACAATCCTTGGTGGAGACGGAATTGAAAAGATTATCGAACTTGACTTAACAGATGAGGAAAAGGCACAATTAGCCAAATCTGTTGACTCTGTTCGTGCGGTAATGGCTGCTCTTCCAGCACAATAATACATTATTTAAGAAAAGCCCTCATTGCGAGGGCTTTTTACATATGAAAAAAGAGTAAATTTTTACAAGAAGTTTGTTATACTAGATTAAGATAAAGAGAATATATTCACATTTGACAAAGGGAATTGTTGGACCGTTTAATATCGTCTCTATACATAGAGAGTGGAGGATGAATGATGTCACAGCGATTATTAGTTGTAGACGATGAACAATCAATCGTAACGCTTTTACAGTTTAATCTTGAGAAATCAGGCTATGAAGTTGTCACAGCCATGGATGGAAAGGCAGGTCTAGAGCTTGCAAGGACTCAATCCTTTGATTTAATTGTACTTGATTTAATGCTACCTGAAATTGATGGATTGGATGTGTGTAAACAGCTTCGCCAAAGTAAAATTTTAACTCCAATATTAATGTTAACGGCTAAAGATGATGAATTTGATAAAGTACTCGGGTTAGAATTAGGTGCCGATGACTATATGACCAAGCCGTTTAGCCCGCGGGAAGTGGTAGCAAGAGTTCGAGCGATCCTTCGTAGAAGTGGGCAACAAAACGTTGTGTCTGTACAAGAAGAAGCCGAAGAATTTGCACAGCTCATTAAATTTGGTGAGGTTGAAATTTACCCAGAGAATTATGAAGTATATTACCGTAAAAAGGCATTAGAATTAACACCAAAGGAATTTGAACTATTTTTATATTTAGCTAATAATAAAGGGCGAGTCTTAACAAGAGACCAACTCCTTAATGCGGTTTGGAATTATGAGTTTGTTGGCGATACGAGAATTGTAGATGTGCATATTAGTCATTTACGAGAAAAGATTGAGCCGAATACTAAAAAACCAGTTTATATAAAAACGATAAGAGGTTTAGGCTATAAATTAGAGGAGCCTCAATTGAATGTTTAAGTTGCGATTTCGGTTTGTTATTGCCGTTTTAATTATTACGATGGCGGTTATGACAAGCTTAGGGTTAGTAATTGGACAGCTTTATGAGGACTTTTATCTAAATAATTTCACAGATAGGTTAGAAAAGGAAGCAGATTTAGTTGCGTTTACAATTCTCAATCAAGATTTTAATGAATCTTCTGTTCAAGAGTATACAAAGGAAATTAGTGAAAAACTTTCTGCCCGTGTCACAGTAATACTAGCAGATGGTACGGTTATCGGAGAGTCTTCCAAAGATCCTTCCACTATGGACAACCACTTAAACCGTCCTGAGGTCAGAAAGGCACTTTCAGGTTTACATGGCAAATCAACTCGTTTTAGCAGCACAGTCGAAGCAGAAATGCTTTATTATGCTAAGGCGATGGTTCAGGATGATACAGTTACCGGGTTTGTACGATTGGGATTACCTACAACAACATTAGATCGTATGAAGGAAAAGATTTGGGAAATTATAGCAGCCAGTTTTATCATTGGTTTTATTATTATTGCCATAGTAACTTATCGTGTTGCCAATCAAATGATTCGGCCTATTGAGAATGTGACGTCTGTAGCAAATGAGCTAGCAGAAGGTAATTTTAAAGCAAGAGCTTCAGAAGGTAGACAAGATGAAGTTGGTCAGATGACGAAATCGATAAATGTCCTAGCTTATAATCTTGAGCAAATAACTACGAGACATCAAGTCCAGCAAGAGCGTATGGAAACATTAATTGAAAATATGGGAAGTGGCCTTATATTAATTAACACTCGTGGTGACATCACGCTTATTAACCGAACTTGTCAAGATATTTTCCAGGAGAATACTGACTTATGGTTAAATCAGCTATATCATGATGTGATTAAGCATAAGGAGATTATTAAAATAGTTCAAACGATTTTAATAACCGAGGAACGACATCGGAAACAAATCAGCTTCCCTGTCCATCTCACAATTCGCCACTTTGATGTGTACGGAGCTCCTGTTATGAGTAATTTAGGCATATTAAATGGAATTGCTTTAGTTTTTCATGACATTACAGAGTTAAAGAAGTTAGAGCAAGTTCGTAAAGACTTTGTGGCGAATGTATCTCATGAACTGAAGACGCCTGTCACGTCGATTAAAGGATTTTCAGAAACGCTTCTAGATGGTGCTATGGAAGAACCAGAGCTACGAGAAAAGTTTCTTGAAATCATTTGGAAGGAAAGTGAGCGTCTTCAAGGGCTCATTAATGATTTATTGGAACTTTCCAAGATTGAACAGCACTATTTTAAACTTAATTGGCAGCAAACAAATTTAGCTCATATCGTCGAAGAAGTGTTCACGATACTTGAAGAAAAATCTAGTAAGAAAAGCATTGAACTTGATTTGAAGATGGAAGGCAATCTTGAAATGTCAGGGGACCCTGAACGAATCAAACAAATAATTATTAACCTTATTAATAACGGTATTACCTATACCCCAACTGGTGGGATTATCGAAGTCCACCTAAAGGAGTATAAGCAATGGATAAAAATGGAGGTAAGCGATACCGGTATAGGCATAAGTGAAAATGAACTTCCACGTATTTTTGAGCGTTTTTACCGAGTAGATCGTGCGAGAAGCAGAAATTCTGGTGGTACTGGGCTTGGCTTAGCGATTGTAAAGCATCTAATAGAAGCGCATCATGGTAAAATACACGTTGAAAGTGAAGTTGGGAAAGGCACAACTTTTACGATATTATTTAAACGTGAATTCGATGAAGAGTAAAGTCACATTAAACGAAATTTCGTGTTCAAAAAGGCGAACTTTGTTGAAGGCAATGAAAAAGCTCTTTGAGAAAGCTGCCAAGGAGCAAATCGCTGCGAAAAATCAGATGACAGCAGTTTTAAAATAAAGCAAGGTCTCCACTCATTACTTAATAGGGAACTGAAAAAGGTAAAAAAACCTTTTTCAGTTCCCTTCTTTCTTTACAAATAATTTACACCATATTCATGTGTCCTTAACTATTTTCCTTTATTATAATCATTGAACGGTTCATCAATGCCGCTTAATCAAACTGTTTTACTCATCCCTTCAGTTTGATTAAACCCTTTGTTTTGGACGAGAGCCCCCCTTTAGCTCTCGTCCATTTTTTTGATACAGATATAAGTGAGCTTTTGAGTGATTCATAGAGAGTAGAAGCTCCACCCCCTGCTAAAATTACTTGTAGATAACTTAAAACTTGGCAATGGCTCCGTGCGTCACTCTTCTTGCGATAAGAAAAACACTCATCTTAAGCCTTTTAAAAGGTGTAGTTAATCCGTTTATTGCTTAGGGGGGTGCCCTCCTCGATTGTTCACATAGATTTGTCAACTTTTTTCCTAATTGAGTCCTCTTGCTATTCTTTTTGTACTATAATAGTAGAGGTGGATTTACGGGTTAATAAATGTTGAAACCGAATTAGGTTAAGGAACGTAGAAAGAGTATCTAAAATGAAAGAAGGGATAACATGATTACGATTAAACAAATGGTTGTTGGCTTTATCTCATTAATTGGTATCGTCATACTCGGCTTATTTCTTGTAACTGGTTGGTATATAGTTGATGAATCAGAGCAAGCAGCACTTATAACGTTTGGTAAAGTTGAACAGACCATTGATGAACCAGGTTTGAAATTCAAAATGCCTTGGCCAATCCAACGAGTTGAAATCTTATCAAGAGGAACCTTTAACCTTCAAGTAGGTTATAAAGAAGAAGATGGAGAAGTCGTTGAATTTACAAATGAAGCGAAAATGATTACAGGAGATGAAAATATTCTATTTGCTGATTTGGCCGTTCAATGGAGAATTACAAATCCAGAGCAATATCTATATAGCACACAAGATCCAAAAGTCGTCCTTTATAGTGCGACGTCCGCTTCTCTTCGTGGTGTGATTGGAAGCTCTAGTGTTGACGAAGCCCTTACAGACAAGCGACCAGAAATTGAGGCAGCTGTTTTTGAGAATCTAGTTGAGTTACTTGAAGTTTACCAAATTGGAATTAGTATACAGGATGTAAAACTCCAAGATGTAGAACTACCAACTGACGAAGTACGTCGTGCGTTTACAGATGTAACGGATGCTCGTGAAGAACGATTAACAAAGATAAACGAAGCGAATAAATATCGTAACCAAAAAAAGAACGAGGCAGAAGGGGAAGTCGATGCGATTATGTCGCGGGCGGAGGGAACCCGTACAGAACGAATTGAGCATTCTCGTGGTGATGTTGCAAAGTTTGATGCCCTCTATACTGAATACCTAGTCAACCCGGAAGTCACACGTCAAAGATTGGTTCTTGAAACATTGGAACGAGTTCTACCATCAACAGAAATCTATATCATGGATAGCAATAACAATGATACGGTAAGCTATTTGCCAATACGACCAATTGAACGTAAACCTGAAGCTGCATCAGAAGGAGGGGCGAATTAATGAGTGATGAAAATATTGTAGACATTAATGAACGGCGTCCTAGTGATGAATGGAGAAAATATACAAAGCTGATTGCTGTGGCTGTTATCTTAATTGTTATTGTTGTAACGATTATTAGTAATTTATTTATAGTTGAACAAGGTGAATATAAAGTTGTCCGCCAATTCGGTGAAGTTGTGCGAATTGAAAACGAACCGGGTTTAAGTTACAAAATTCCATTTATTCAAAATGTCACGACACTACCTAAGTATCAAATGGTGTATGATATTCCACCAGCAGAAATCAACACACGCGATAAAAAGCGGATGTTAGCAGATCATTATGCCGTTTGGAAAATCGAAAGTCCTCAGTTAATGATCTCTAATGCTAGAACGTTTCAAAATGCCGAGGCGATTATGGGAGAGCTTATTTTTTCTGCAATTCGAGCAGAATTAGGTCAGCTGAATTTTGATGAAATAATTAATGAGGAACAGTCTTCACGTGGTAGTTTTAATGATTTAGTTCGTGACCGCGTGAATGAAGCGTTAGAGCGTAATAAGTACGGAATTCTTTTGACAGACGTCCGTATGAAGCGTATTGACTTACCTGAGGAAAATGAAGAAGCTGTCTATCGTAGAATGATCTCTGAACGACAATCAACGGCTCAGGACTATTTATCTCAAGGTGATGCTGAAGCAAATCGTGTCCGTGCCAAGACGGATAAAGAAGTTCAAGAAATGCTTGCTAAAGCCAATGCAGATGCTAATGAAATTATTGGTGAAGGTGAAGCTGAAGCTGCAAAAATATACAATGAATCATTCGGAAGAGACACCGAATTTTATCAACTTTATCGCACTCTGCAATCTTATGAAACAACCATTAATGATGAAACTGTTATCGTTCTTCCTGCAGATTCACCATACGCTCGTATTTTAATGGGCTATATAGACTAAGGTTTTTAGAGGGGGTGTCAAAGGTTTTTACCTTATGACACCCCCTCTTTCTCATTATCAATCGAGTTGTGCTAAAATGAAGACGGGAATCTAAGTGTAGAGAGGGGCCTTTCAAATTGAAAAAGCTCATATTAATTGATGGTAATAGTATTGCATATCGAGCATTTTTTGCATTGCCTTTATTAAATAATAATAAAGGTGTGTATACAAATGCTGTGTATGGGTTTACTACGATGCTTTTAAAAATTATTGAAGAAGAACAACCAACTCATATGATGGTTGCTTTCGATGCGGGGAAGACTACATTTCGTCATAAAACTTATGGTGAGTATAAAGGTGGTCGCCAAAAAACCCCACCAGAATTATCCGAACAATTTTCTCTAATTCGCGAGCTTTTGGATGCGTTTTGTATTACTCGTTTTGAAATGGATAATTACGAGGCTGATGACATTATTGGAACGTTAGCTAAAAAAGCAGAAAAAGAAGATTGGAACGTAAAGATTTATTCAGGAGATAAAGACTTATTACAGCTTGTCTCTGATAAAGTCACCGTTGCTTTGACAAAGAAAGGCATTACAAACATTGAGGCATTTGATGAAAAGGCAATTGATGAAAAGTATGGAATTAGTCCCCTTCAAATTATTGATATGAAGGGACTGATGGGAGACAGTTCAGATAATATTCCTGGAGTTCCTGGAATCGGTGAGAAGACAGCTTTAAAGCTATTAAAAGAATTTGGAACGGTTGAAACGGTTCTAGAGTCAATTGATAAAATCTCCGGTAAAAAGATGAAAGAGAAGCTTGAGGAGAACAAAGAGCAAGCTATGATGAGTAAAGAGCTTGCTACAATTTATTTAGAAGTACCATACGACAGTAATCTTGAAGACTTTTCCTTTGGTCATTATGATAAGAAAAAAATTGTCTCCCTTTTTAAGGAACTTGATTTTTCTTCACTAATTTCAAAATTTGATGAAGATGGAGAGACACTTGAAAAGGAAGAATTCGACGATGTGAAGTTTGAAATCATAGACGATATCAAAGCTGAATATTTAATGAATCCATCTGCTCTTGTTGTTGAGGTCATCGAAGAAAATTATCATAAAGGAGATATACTGGGAATGGCTGTCACCAATGAGGCAGGTCATTTCTATATCCCTACAGAAGTTGCCTTAAAATCCGATATTTTCCTTGAGTGGGCTAAAGATGAAACAAAAGAAAAGTGGGTACTAGATGCAAAGCGTTCCGTAGTGGCGCTCGGATGGAAAAATGTCTTGCTTGATGGGGTCACGTTTGATTTGTTAATGGCTTCCTATATTCTTGACCCGTCTGCCTCTTCACATGAGGTTAGTGACATATCCAAGCGCAAAGGTAAGGGACAAGTTCAAGAAGATGATGTGGTCTATGGCAAGGGAGCAAAACGCAGCATCCCAGAGTTAGACGAATTAGCCGATCATATTGTTAGAAAAGCGGATACAGTATTTAAGTTAAAAGAATCACTAGAAGCAGAATTAAAGGAAAACGAACAATTAGAATTATTTAAAGAACTAGAAATGCCCTTATCAATCGTTTTAGGTAGAATGGAAACCACAGGAGTAAAGATTGATACAGAGCAATTGAAACAAATGGGAGCAGATTTAGAAAAACGTTTAATCGTATTAGAACAGCATATTCATCAGCATGCGGGTTTGAAGTTTAACATCAATTCACCAAAGCAGCTTGGAGAAGTGCTTTTTGAAAAGCTTGGTTTGCCACCTATAAAAAAAACAAAAACAGGCTATTCCACGTCAGCAGATGTTCTTGAAAAGCTCGCTGATGATCATGAAATCATTCAACATATTTTACATTATCGTCAGCTTGGAAAGTTAAATTCAACATATATCGAAGGTTTGTTAAAAGTAACAAGTGAAAAAAATAGAATTCATACAAGATTTAATCAAGCCTTAGCACAAACAGGCCGACTAAGCTCAATTGATCCGAACCTCCAAAATATCCCAATCCGCTTAGAAGAGGGTCGGAAAATACGTAAAGCCTTTATACCATCTGAATCTGGTTGGAAAATTCTAGCGGCTGATTATTCACAGATTGAACTACGTGTTCTGGCTCATATCGCTAATGATGCAAAGCTTATTGAGGCTTTCCAAGAAGATATGGACATTCATACAAAAACAGCAATGGATGTTTTTCATGTCAAGGCAGATGAAGTAACTAGTAATATGCGGAGAAGTGCAAAAGCTGTTAACTTTGGGATTGTCTACGGTATTAGTGATTATGGTTTGTCACAAAGCTTGAATATTACTAGGAAAGAAGCAGCAGAATTTATAGAACGTTATTTAAAAAGCTATCCTAGTGTAAAAGATTATATGGAAGATAGCGTTAGTCAGGCGCGAGAAAGCGGCTTTGTGTCAACGTTACTTCATCGCAGGCGGTATTTACCAGATTTAACGAGTAGCAATTTTAATAAGCGGAGCTTTGCGGAACGCACGGCAATGAATACACCGATTCAAGGGAGTGCTGCTGATATTATTAAAAAGGCAATGATTGATATGGCCAAAAGACTTGAGGATGAACAATTAGAAAGCCGTATGCTTATTCAGGTTCATGATGAATTAATATTTGAAGTTCCTGAAAAAGAAGTCGATAAAATGCTGAAAATTGTTCCTGAAGTGATGGAACAAGCTGTCAGTCTTAAAGTACCTTTAAAAGTTGACGTGTCCGCAGGAGAGACTTGGTATGATGCAAAGTAAGGGAGAGGGTAGTCATGCCTGAATTACCAGAAGTTGAAACAGTACGGAGGACGTTAGGACAGTTGGTGGTCGGTAAAACAATCGAAAGCATTGAAGTTGGCTGGGGACGAATCATAAAAAAACCAGATGATATCAATGAATTTACAACGATGTTAGTAGGGCAAACGTTCCGCGCTATCGGTCGAAGAGGGAAGTTTCTAATATTTCATCTTGATGATGTGGTTCTCGTTTCTCATTTGAGAATGGAGGGACGGTATGGAGTATATAAGAAGACAGATGAACGTTCTACTCATACTCATATTATTTTCGAATTCACTGATGGGACAGAGCTTAGGTATCAGGATGTTCGCAAATTTGGAACGATGCATGTGTTTGCTAAAGGAACGGAAGAGTTAGAGTTACCGCTGTCTAAGCTTGGCTTAGAACCGTTTTCAGAGGATTTTACCGTTGAACAGTTGAAAAGTGGGATGAAAAAGACAAATCGAAAAATAAAAGTAGCCTTGCTTGACCAAAATACAGTGGTTGGCTTAGGTAATATTTATGTTGATGAAGCTCTCTTCCGTGCAGGAATTCACCCGGAAAGGTCAGCCAATTCATTGCAAGAAGGGGAATATGTGAAGTTACATAAACATATTATAAACACTTTGCAACAGGCTGTTGATTTGGGGGGAAGTTCAATAAAATCGTACGTAAACGGTCAAGGAGAAATGGGGATGTTCCAACAAAACCTTGATGTGTACGGAAGAAAAGAAGAACCATGTAGAAAATGTGGAACCCTGATAACAAAGACGGTTGTAGGGGGAAGAGGCACACATTTTTGTCTGAAATGCCAAAAATAAATGTACATTGGATAGGCTCCTACCATATACTATCATATCGATTTTAATGGAAGGGGCTTATCGTGATGTTAGAGATTCTTTCATTGCTTGCACTTGCGCTTGCAGTAAGCTTAGATAGCTTTGGAGTAGGTTTAACGTATGGATTACGAAAAATGATACTACCGTTAAAATCTTTGATTTTTATTGCGGGATGTTCCGCCGCATCAATTATCATTGCCATGGCCTTTGGAAGAGTTATCCAGTCACTTTTGTCAGTTAGAGTGGCAGAGTCTTTAGGAGGGGTTATTCTAATACTGATTGGAGCTTGGGCTTTATATCAAGTATGTAGGCCTGCAAAAAACTCACAAAAGACAAAAGAAGATAAAGTTATCCTGAGTTTTGAAATCAAAATGTTTGGGGTCGTTATTCGTATTTTAAGAAAACCCATGGTGGCAGATCTAGATGATTCCGGAACAATTACTGGACGTGAAGCTTTCTTGCTTGGGATTGCTTTATCTCTAGATGCTTTTGGTGCAGGGATAGGGGCCGTACTTATAGGATATTCACCAACTTGGTTGGCGTTTTGTGTAGCTTTGATGAGCGCGCTATTTGTTACGCTTGGAATGAAGAGTGGCTATCGTTTTTCAGATTCAAAAGTTATAAAGAAGTTCTCATTTATACCGGGTTTATTATTAATTTTACTGGGTGTGATGAGTTTATAGGAGCTGGGAACAAGTATGTTAATTGGATTAACCGGTGGAATTGCTAGTGGCAAATCAAGTGTTTCGGCGATACTTAAACGTATCGGGCACCCGCTTATCGATGCAGACCAAATTGCTAGGGATGTCGTCGAGCCAGGTGAAGTGGCTTTTGATAAAATTGTGTCTCATTTTGGGAAAGCGATTTTAAAAGAAGATGGTACTATCGCTAGAAAACGCTTGGGTGCAGTCGTTTTTAACGATGAGGCTGAAAGAGAGGTATTAAATAAGATTGTCCACCCTGCTGTTCGTACCCGGATGAATGAGCAAAAAGAGGATTATCTAAGACAAGGGTTTGAAACAATTATCTTTGATATCCCTCTTTTATATGAGAGTAATCTATTTCATCTCGTTGATAAGGTGATGCTTGTTTATGTTAATAAACATGTTCAGCTTGAAAGACTTCTAAACCGAGATAAATCCAAAAAAGATGAGGCACTAAAGAGGATACACTCACAACTGGATTTAGAGGAAAAGCGTATGAGAGCAGATTCAGTTATTGATAATAATGGTTCTTTAGAAGAGACAGAAAAGCAAGTACTTAGAACTTTAGATGAATGGGATATTAAACCTCCAAATTAGTTTGGAGGTTTTTTCGGGGTTAAAATAGAAAAAATTATCGGTTAAAGCAAAAAAAACTGTTTAAAGAAATTATATATGTTATACTATTTATGTTTAAGTTGATGAATAGTATAACATATATAAGGAGAGGTGTTTAATTAGTGAAAGTAAGAGTAGCAATTAACGGGTTTGGACGAATTGGGCGTATGGTATTTCGAAAAGCTATTTTACATCCTGAGATAGAAATTGTGGCAATTAATGCAAGTTATCCATCTGAAACTATCTCCCATCTAATAAAATACGATAGCATTCACGGTATATTTCCAGCTGATATAAAAGCGTTAGCCAATGGAATAAGGGTGAATGGGCAAGACATTATATTATTAAAAGCACGAGACCCAAGGCAGTTACCTTGGGGAGAAATGGACATTGATATTGTCGTTGAAGCAACAGGGAAATTCAAAACAAAAGAAACAGCAGGTTATCATTTAGAGGTAGGTGCCAAAAAAGTTCTAATTACAGCGCCTGGTAAAGATGAAGATAAAACAATCGTAATGGGTGTAAATAATCATGAGTATGATCATGAAAGTCATCACATCATCTCAAATGCCTCTTGTACTACAAACTGCCTAGCGCCTATTGCAAAAGTTATCGATGAAGCTTTTGGAATTGAGAACGGGATGATAACAACAATACATTCTTACACAAATGACCAGAAGAATATTGATAATCCACATAAAGATTTGAGGAGAGCTAGAGCTTGTGGACAATCAATCATTCCGACAACTACAGGAGCAGCTAAAGCAATTTATAAAGTATTACCTCAACTGGAAGGGAAATTGAATGGGTTGGCTTTGAGAGTACCTACACCAAATGTATCACTTATTGATTTTGTTGCGACAGTTAGTCATGACGTTTCTGTTTTTGATGTGAACCGGATATTAAAGCTAGCTGCTGAAACATCACTGATAGGAATATTAGACTATTCAGAGGAGCCGCTGGTCTCGATTGACTTCACTGGCAATGAAAACTCATCGATTGTTGATGGTCTATCGACGATGGTGCTAAATAAACGACAAATCAAAATACTAGCATGGTATGATAATGAGTGGGCTTACTCATGTCGGATCGTCGATTTAATGAATATGATTGCACATGAAATGAACCTCACGAGCAATACTAAATCAGCTTAGAGATCTTAAATTATAAGAATTGAGTCCCCAAGTATTTTGAATTGTTCACTAAATCGAGACAACAATAAGGGAGCTAGAAATAAGGAGATAGGACCAAAGAGAGAAACTTTTGCCTTGCAAAGGAAGAAAATCGTCCAATAAAAAGATAAAGATATTGTTGCATTCGAATTATAAAACAAGTATACTGATTTTCGTGAACTTCAATTAGAGCAAACCAGGAATCGTTTATTTGCAGTAACGGGTTAGGACCTCTCTGGACTAACTTTCCCCCGTGTAACTGAACATTCCTACATGCTTGAGAAGGCATGAATTTTTGGTAAAGGGGGATTCAACTTATGGACACTATGGGTCGTCACGTCATTGCAGAGCTTTGGGGTTGTAACGTGGAGAAGTTGAATAATATGAATTTGATTGAACGGGTTTTTGTGGATGCTGCTTTAAAGGCAGGAGCTGAAGTGCGCGAGGTTGCATTTCATAAGTTTGCTCCACACGGTGTAAGTGGCGTGGTTATTATTTCTGAATCACATCTCACGATTCACAGTTTTCCGGAGCATGGTTATGCAAGTATTGATGTGTATACGTGTGGAGATCGAATCGATCCAAACGTAGCATCTAACTACATCGCAGAAGCACTTGGTGCATCAACAACTGAAGTCATCGAGGTTCCAAGAGGTATGGGACCAGTTAAAATTGAAAAATCAAAAGTTGAGGCACTATAAGATACAGGGAGCGAGGTGATATTCACCTCGCTTTTTTGGTACAAAGAAAAGGTTCCTACCGAAGGACGATGAAAAAGTCCCTTTTAGCAGATTTAAGGAAGAGGCAATGGCTCCACACGTTGCGCGCCACTATGAGAAACCCACTCATAGCAAGCTTAAGAACAAGTAACGGTTCCGCTCATTGCTTAAAGGCTATAGAAAAAAGGTGGAAATCGTACTTTTTTCAGTGCGCTCCTACTATCGGTTTTTCTTATGTTTTTTTCTTTTCCTACATATACTTAGCTATGATATGATAAAATGATAGTATAAAACGTTGAAGGTAAGGTGAAGACTATGGGGTTAAAAGAATCACTAATGATGTTTTTTAGTGCGAGAGCTGAGTCATCAGAAAAGCATTTTATTGAAGAATTAAAAACGCGTTACTATAAAACCTCAAAAGATAAAGCAATTGAAGCAGTAGAGAGTGTATTAAATAAAGAAGGACTTAAAGTGAAAAGAATTGAAGCAGAGCGCGGTGAAGTCATTGCAACATCTCAATCTGGTCAAAAAGTACTTCTAATCGCAACGGTTGTAACAGTTAGACCATTTCGTACTGCGGTTGACTTTTCTTGTTCAAAAGAAACGATTTTACCTTCAGATTTTGGGTATAGCCGTAAGAAAGTTATTAAATTGTACCAAATGCTTGATAAGGAACTCACATACATAGGTTCTGCTCTTGGTGATGAGCTACTGTAAGCCTTTTCGTTACTACAAACGGTAAAACATTCCTTTACTACCTTAGAATCTTAGTCGGAAGTGCTTGTCAGTCTTCGCCTTTTTCTATATCATGGAGATTAGGAAAAAGAAGAACGTGACCTGTACAAACATGAAAAAGTGCAGGAGGTGGAGATGGTCAGATGCGATGTCCAGCTTGTCATTATAATGGAACCAAGGTCCTTGATTCAAGACCAAGTCATGAAGGACGATCCATTCGTCGGAGAAGAGAATGTGAGTCCTGTAACCACCGATTTACGACATTTGAAATGGTTGAAGAAGTGCCGCTTATTGTCGAGAAAAAGGACGGAACTAGACAAGAATTTAGTCGAGATAAAATATTACGTGGTTTAATTCGTGCTTGCGAAAAGAGACCGGTCTCTTTGGAAACATTAGAAAAAATTGTCAATGATGTTGAAAGAGAGCTTAGAGGCAAAGGGAAAAATGAAGTGAATAGTCATGATGTTGGAGAATTGGTCATGGAAAGGCTAGCCAATGTGGACGATGTGGCTTACGTTCGTTTTGCTTCGGTTTATCGACAATTTAAGGATATTAATGTCTTTATTAAAGAATTAACAGAGCTAATGAATAAAAGCTAAAGAATAAGAGCTTAAGGCGCACGGCGCTGCAAGCTCTTTTTTACCTGAAAAACGATTGTTGGCATGAAGGAGGTATGAGAATGAGCTGGCATTGGAAAGAACTTCTACCAGTAGATCGATTAACAATTCGTTCAGCGGACTATTTAACCGATGTGGATCGGCAAGTATTAGCTTTGCTTTATCAACCTTTAACAGGTGCATTTGCTTATAGCTTGTATATGACATTATGGTCACAGCTTGAACAAGATCAATATTGGGGAAAAGAACAAACGCACCGTCAGCTTATGCTCATGATGGGGGGAGATCTGCAAACGATTTTTGAAGAAAGAAAAAAGCTCGAAGCGATTGGTTTATTAAAAACGTTTAAGAAGAAAGAGGAAGAGACATCTGTTTATTTATATGAATTGCAGCCCCCTATGTCACCTCAGCAATTTTTTGAAAATGATGTGTTGAGTGTGTATTTGTTCAATAGACTCGGAAAGAACCAATATCGACAACTTCGTGAGCGCTTCGTAGCAGAGAAGGTTTCTCGTGAGGATTATGTGGAGTTAACGTACTCTTTTGATGAGGTTTATACATCCCTTCATCATTCGGAAATTGTATCAAATCTTCAATCGGAAACAAGTGAAGGGCTGCGACTTGAAGAAGACAAAGAACTTTTATCTAGAAAGAAGGAACGTGATTTGGCGTTCACGGGTGATTTTGACTTTGAATTGTTAAAGCATGATTTATCATCTTTTGTTATCCCAGAACATGTGCTGACATTACCAGTTAAAGATGCAATTATCCGATTGGCGTTTGTTTATCGAATCGAGCCACTTGAAATGAGTCGTATTGTTCAACAAGCTGCACTTCATGATGATAAAGTGGATATTTCGGAATTGCGTAAGAAGGCACAGGAATGGTACAAGCTAGAGCATGGTTCTGAACCGCCTTCTCTATCGCTTAGAACGCATCCACCCGAGCATCAAACAATGGCGCTAAAGGAACCGACGTCAGAAGAAGAAAAAACGATAAGATTCTATGAAACGACGCCGCCATTAACATTACTTGAAATTCGTTCTAACGGGTCAATGGTTGCTCCAGCAGATGTGAAAATAATTGAAGGTTTAATTTTGGATTTTCAATTACTCCCAGGTGTCGTGAATGTTTTACTTGATTATGTGCTTTGGCAGCATGATATGAAGCTACCTAAAGCATTTGTTGATAAAATTGCTGGACATTGGTCTAGGAAAAAAGTCAAGACTGTTACGGCAGCGATGGGTTTAGCCTTGGAAGAAAAGCTAAAGAAAGAAAAGGTTGTCCAACTAGCCGGTGAGAAGAAGCAGCCACAAAGAAAAGCGAAGAACCCTAGAAAAGACACACTTCCTAAATGGTTAATTGAAGAAAAAAAGAAACAAGAAATAGAAAAACATTCGATAGACCGAAGAGAAGAACAAGTTCCATCTCAAGGTCAATCGGATGCAAAGCAACGTTTTGAAGTAATGATGGAAGAAAGAAAGCGTCGGAAAGAGCAGAAGGGGGAGATGTAAATGGAGTCGATTCAATCAGCATTAAAGCAATGGTCAAAAACTAGCCGTGTTCAGGAGAGGTTAGAGGAAGCAAAGCGAGATGTACTTACAGACCCATTTGTACATCAATTCCTTTCAACTGTACCCAACGTGACTGAAAGTATGATTGAGCAAGGTATGATTAAGCTTTATGAATTTAAGAAAGAACAACAACATTGTTCAAAATGTCCTGGTTTAAAAAAATGTCCGAATTTAATGCAAGGATTTCAGCCAGAGTTGTTTGTTGAACGAGGTCATATTAATATAAACTATTCTACTTGTGACGTGAAAAAGAAAGAAGATCAGCTTAAGCAACAAAGACAATTAATTAAATCTCTTTACATTCCAAAGGAGATTTTAGAAGCACGATTTGACGCCATTGATCTTGATTCGGAGCGTGAAGAAGCAAGTGCGACTGCTCTAGAGTTTGCTTTACATGCAAAACCAGGAGAGGACGGCCAAGGCCTTTACTTTTTCGGTATGTTTGGAGTGGGGAAAACCTATATTATGGGCGCAATTGCGAATGAATTAAAGGATCGAGGCGTAGAAACGTTAATTGTTTATACACCTGACTTTTTTAGGGAAATGAAACAATCAATTGGTGACGGTACATTCCAAGAAAAAATTGACTTAGTGAAAAAGGCACAGGTATTAATTCTCGATGATATAGGAGCTGAATCAATTTCAAGTTGGATACGAGATGATGTTCTTGGCGCTATTTTACAGCATAGAATGCTTGAGAAATTACCTACCCTATTTACCTCAAACTATGATTATACGGAGTTAGAACATCATCTATCTTACACTGATAAAAGTGGCATCGAAGAACTAAAGGCAAAGCGAATTATGGAAAGAATAAAACATTACACTGACCCTGTATTTGTTAAGGGGAAAAATCGACGTTCTCGTCATTAAACAGAAACTGTAAAAGAGTAGGCTTTCCTTTGCTGTAAACAGTTTCTGTGTTACGATAAAGCTATTCTATTTTGATAGATTGTGGGGGTTACAAATGAGCATCAATCCTATTCTTGAACGAGCGGTGAATGGCGAGCGGATTTCAATGGAGGATGCCGTCAAGCTTTACGAAAGCGATGAAGTTGAGAAAATGGGTGAGGCTGCCAATAAAATTATGAAAAGATGGCATCCAGAACCAATTACAACATTCGTGATCGGTCGCAATGTTAACTATACAAATTTTTGTGATACGTATTGTCGCTTTTGTGCATTTTATCGGTCACCTGGTAGTAAGGAAGGCTATGTATTAGAAGATGACGTTATCTATCAAAAAATCCAAGAAACAATGGACGTTGGTGGAACGGAAATCCTCATGCAAGGTGGAACCAATCCAAATCTCCCTTTGTCGTACTATACAGACTTATTACGTAATATAAAAAAACGTTTTCCTGGTATTTGGATGCATTCGTTCTCTCCTGCTGAAATATGGAAGATCGTTGAGGTATCAGGGCTATCGCTAGAGGAAGTACTTACAGAGCTGCATCAGGCAGGGCTTGACAGTATGCCTGGTGGAGGTGCAGAAATCTTAACAGAAGAAACGAGATTGCGTGTGAGCCGTTTAAAGGTAACGTGGGAGCAATGGATCGATGCGATGAAGGTATCGAAGAAAGTTGGGATGCACGGGTCCGCTACGATGGTCATTGGCTTTGGTGAATCATTCGAAGAGCGTGCGCTTCATATGCAACGGGTTCGTGACGCTCAAGATGAAACAAATTGCTTTACGGCCTATATTTCCTGGTTATTTCAACCAGAGAACACAGGAATGTATAAAACGAAAAAACTCACACCACGTGATTATTTAAAGAATGTCGCCATTTCACGTATTTTTGTAGATAATATTGAGAATTTCCAATCCTCTTGGGTAACAATGGGACCTGAGGTAGGGAAGAAGTCACTTGAATACGGCTGTAATGATTTTGGAAGCACGATGATGGAAGAGAACGTCGTGTCTGCAGCTGGAACGACACATAAAGTGAACACAAATGAAATTCTTAAATTAATTCGTGAAGCAGGAAAAGTTCCAGCGCAACGGAACACAAAGTACGAAATTGTTCGTCGCTTTGATGGTGAAGAAACTGCAGAAAAAGATTTTGTCATGCAAAACTAATAAAAGTAGATAGAGAGTAAACAAAAACTTAGCGATTAGGAAGCCACTAAAAAAGGTGAAAGTCGAGGCCACTGAAAAACCCTTTGAAAACATTTCGAGTAGGTATGAATGGCTTCACTCGTTGCGCGCCTTGCTATGAAAAAACCACTCATAGCAAGGCTTTTCAAAACCGGGCAACGGATCCGCGCATTACTAAGAGGGCACGGAAAAAGGAAAAGTCGACCTTTTTCCGTGCCCTTTCAGCATTAGCTAGGTCTTTGTGTATTTAAATTAAAATCTCTCTCCAATGACGTCATTTTCGAAGATGTCATCAGAGGTTTCGCAGATTTTCATTTAATTTTTTAGCTTCATTTTTAAAATAGAGGTAGAAACTAAACCATATGATGACATAGACGACAAGAAAGAATGCAATTGAAAGAAGGACGCTTTTCATATCAAATGGTATCCACCCTATACTAAACGATAAGATGAAGTAGGGAACAGTAACCGTAATAAAGTGCAGGGCTGTCTGCTTTGGCAAGCTGAGTGTTTTTATCTCAAAATAAAGTGGTGATACTGTGAAGAACCAACCGCAAAAAATGGTACCAAGAGAGTTCTTAAGAAAAATTTCCCCATCAAGTATATGTTGTCCGCCGAAATAGACGACAATATTTGTTGTGATTACGGCAATAAATGCACCGAAAAAGATACCTATCATACTTCTAAATAAAAAGGTTTCCATTAGTTTTTCCTCCTATCCATTTTTAAAGTCTCTTTAATTGCATTAACGTAATGTCTTGAAACGTACTCTTTTACCCCCCGATTTAAAATGAACACAGAGCGTCCCGTTGAAAGATGCTTCGAAACGGCTTAACTCATAGAGGTTGGCAATAACCGATTTTGACAGACGAACAAATCGTTTGGAAGGTAGGAACTGTTCGAGTTCGTATCGTTTTTCTTTTAATTTGAATGCTCCTTCTGGCGTCACCGCAAGCACAGCATCCCCTTTTGCATGAAAATAATGTATATCGACAGGCTTTAATATATGCTGCATGTCGCCTTTTTTGCCGACAATAAATTCGGTTTCTTGTCCTTTCATGTAATCAAATCTCTTTAATTGAGTCATCCACTTCTTAACAACGAATTGTCACGATCGTCTCTCCGTACTCACTGCTGATATCGAATGATACTTTCAATTGATTGACCTCCTTTTGACCTTTATCTGATAATCATAGTGTATTCGTTTTGTTGCTCACTGCCTGCACAATAAAGATAAAGCACCATAATTTAAAAGCAACTTGTAGATTTTAGCTACTCAAATACAAAGAATTTAAGGTGAAAACCGTATAACACTATAAACAGGGTGTTACTTCTGATATTTCTTGCAGTCTAATCAGTTATTGCGCGTAAAGGCAAGGAAAGCTCGTCAAAGAGTTGAAGAAAAAAGTGGATTAATGCTTATTATTCTTAGTTTGTTCACTAAAATAGGTCAATTTTGAATCTAACTTTATCTACAATGAAATCCCCCAACTTTTCTATCATGTTTTCTTCCTACAAGCATAGGATGGAATTAGAGCCTGTCTGAACAAGACTGCATGAGGAAGCAAACATAGAGGATTTTTTCTTTTAGAGGGTTAGGAGGAGTATGTGTTGATATCAATTCATTTTGAAGAAGAGTATGATTGTCGTCAGCTATTTGAACAGCTGAGAGGGTATATGCGTAAATATGCTCCACTTGGATTGGATGGAGTGGTGGAATCAAGTGGGGGGTCAACAATTCTTGTAAACTATAAAAATGATTATGTAGACTTTTATGATTCCTTTCATCCACTCTTGACATCCGTGTTAACGGAGCACGTGATTAATACGAAAGAGGAAGAATGGCTTCTAGATATCATTGAGACGCTGTTTTACTTCACGGATCGGGAGGAACAGAAACAAATTCTAACAATAGCTCGCTCCATTCTTGAAGGTGATCGAACCGATTTACCATCATTACTGCCTTTTTTTAATCGGCATTCTTTTATTTATGATGCATTTTCAAAGCATCTTGAGGAAGAGACCAGCTTCTATTACGAGCCTTTTTTAATCTTTCGATTGCGTGATTATGGTGAAATGTTAATTGATTGTGTTGAAATTGCCATCGATGAATACATGCTTGAGCAAGAATATCAAAATATGATAGAGGATTATCGACAATACATTCAGTATAAAAAACCGAAAATGGATCTTTTATATATTGTTCATGATCAACATTTCTCATTTTACGATGCTCATTTTCGGAGATTGACGAGAGAGGAAATTTTATTTCACTTACAAGAGGAACTTGTATTTGAGCAGGAAGTTGAAATTGAAGAAATGGTTATAAGCCCCCTAGTAAGCATGGTTCCAAGAATGATCCATGTTTTCTCTGATGATGAAGAACATGGTGTCATCGTATCAATTCAAGCTATTTTTCAAGAAAGAATGAAACTTTTTCCACTTAAAGCCTATGAGCAAGATTTAAGTTAAATTTTAATGACCTCTTGATTTTCTAATCTCGGCTCCATATAATACTACATATCAGTAAATACAACACAAAAAGTATTGACGAGGACATGAGACGTTAGAAAAGTTTTCAGAGAGGGGAGCAAATGCTGGGAGCTCCTTAGCTTGATTAATGATCTTACCACCTTTGAACTGCGACAGGGAAACACAGCGATGTGGATTATCTGAAGCCGGAGCGCAACCGTTATTTGTATGATGAGATATAGCTGATGCTATCAACAAGGGTGGAACCACGAACACACTCGTCCCTTTTTTTGGAGGGATGGGTGTTTTTTTGTGCGAAAATAAACTTAAACAGAAGGAGTGAACGTGATGGCTGAAATAATCAAAATGACTTTTCCTGATGGTACGATCAAGGAGTTTCCAAAAGGAACTACAACAGAAGACATTGCAGCATCGATTAGTCCAGGCTTGAAGAAAAAGGCGTTAGCTGGAAAGGTAAACAATGATCTCATTGATTTACGTACTCCGATTACAGAAGATGGTTCTGTTGCAATCGTTACTCAGGATTCTGAGGAGGCCCTTGAAATCGTTCGACATAGTTCGGCTCACTTAATGGCACAAGCGGTTAAACGATTATTCAAAAACGTGAAGCTGGGTGTCGGACCAGTAATTGAAGGTGGTTTCTACTATGATATCGATTCAGAGGAATCGATTACAGCAGAAGATCTTCCGAAAATAGAAAAGGAAATGAAGAAAATCATTTCGGAGAATCTTGATGTGATTCGTATCGAACTACCGAGAGAAGAAGCCAGAAAGAAGTTTCAAGAAATTGGTGATGAATATAAGCTTGAGTTAATTGAAGCGATTCCTGCAGGAGAAACATTAACGATTTATGAGCAAGGTGAATTCTTTGACTTATGCCGAGGGGTCCACATTCCTTCTACAAACAAAATTAAAGAGTTTAAGCTATTAAGTTTAGCAGGTGCATACTGGCGTGGTGATAGTAAGAACAAAATGCTTCAACGGATTTATGGGACAGCCTTCTTTAAGAAAGCGGACTTGGATGAACATTTGCGCTTGTTAGAAGAAGCAAAGGAACGTGATCACCGTAAGTTAGGAAAAGAACTTGGGATTTTTGCGTTGTCTCAGAAGGTAGGTCAAGGTTTGCCGCTCTGGTTACCAAAAGGAGCAACAGTTCGACGCATTATTGAACGATACATTGTTGATAAAGAGGAACGCTTAGGCTATCAACATGTGTATACACCGATTCTCGGAAGTGCGGAATTGTATAAGACCTCTGGACATTGGGAGCATTATAAGGATGATATGTTCCCGGTGATGGAACGTGACAATGAGGAATTTGTTTTGCGTCCCATGAACTGTCCCCATCACATGATGGTGTACAAGCAAGATATGAGAAGCTATCGACAATTACCTTTACGCATAGCTGAACTTGGGATGATGCACCGTTATGAAATGTCCGGTGCGGTATCAGGTTTACAACGAGTACGTGGTATGACTTTAAATGATGCGCACATTTTCTGTAGACCGGACCAAATCAAAGAAGAGTTCTTACGCGTGGTGCATTTGATACGTGAAGTCTATAAAGACTTCGGGTTAGAAAGTTACAAATTCCGTCTTTCATACCGCGATCCTGAGGATAAAGAGAAGTATTTTGATGATGACGCGATGTGGGATAAGGCACAAAGCATGCTAAAAGATGCGATGAATGAGTTAGGAGATGTTGAATATTACGAAGCAGAAGGAGAAGCTGCGTTCTACGGACCAAAGTTAGATGTTCAAGTTCGAACAGCTCTAGGTAAAGATGAGACTCTCTCCACTGTACAACTTGATTTCTTATTACCTGAACGCTTTGACCTAACGTATGTTGGGGAAGATGGCCAACAGCATCGTCCAGTCGTTGTCCACCGAGGGGTCGTTTCAACAATGGAACGGTTTGTTGCATTTTTACTTGAGGAGTATAAAGGAGCATTCCCAACTTGGCTGGCTCCTGTTCAAGTGCAAGTTATCCCAGTTTCGCCTGAAGTACATCTTGACTATGCAAAAAAGGTAAGAGAAGCTTTGCAAGCAGAGGGCGTTCGAGTTGAAATTGATGAACGAGACGAAAAAATCGGATACAAGATTCGAGAAGCGCAAATGCAAAAAATCCCTTATATGCTTGTTCTTGGTGATAAGGAAATGGAAGCTGAAGCTGTAAATATTCGTAAATACGGGGAGCAGGAGTCAAATTCACTTGAATTATTAAGTTTTATCAACCAAGTGAAAGAAGAAATAAAAAAATAATTTGAACAAAATTCACCCTTATTTTAAAATGACCATTGCAATATTAGAAAATGTTCGCTACACTGTTCTAGTCGCCTTAACTTTAGTTGACACCTTTCAAATGGTTATGTTATAGTGATCTAGTAATTTAATAGTGGACACAAAGCAAGAAGAAGCGCCCGCTTCTCACCTGATTGACGCGATAGCAGTTGGCAGGTTTGATGGGATTCATTTTTTACAAATGACCGAAGCGTGGGCGCATTATGCTTACGCTTCTTTTTTATGAAATGAAGGGAGCTCGTCATGAGTGCCCGGTAGCACAATTGCTTTGATCCGTTAATATCCTTTGGAGGTGGCTCATTATTAGTAAAGACATGTTGGTCAATGAAGGGATTCGTGCACGTGAAGTACGTCTTATTGGGGCAAACGGTGATCAAATTGGTATTAAGCCAAAACTAGAAGCACTGGAAATGGCCCAAAATGTGAATCTTGATTTAGTTTGTGTGTCCCCGAATGCGAAACCACCTGTATGTCGTATTATGGACTACGGAAAATTCCGTTATGAGCAACAAAAGAAAGAAAAAGAAGCACGTAAAAATCAAAAAATCATCAATGTCAAAGAGGTTCGTTTGAGCCCTACGATTGAAGATAATGACTTTAATACGAAGCTTCGCAACGCTCGAAAGTTTCTTGAAAAAGGAGATAAAGTAAAAGTAGCGATTCGCTTCCGTGGACGTGCGATTACTCATTCTCAAATCGGGCGTAAAGTATTAGAACGTCTAGCAAAGGAATGTGAAGACGTTGCAACAATCGAAGCTATGCCTAAGATGGAAGGTCGTAGCATGTTCCTTATCTTAGCGCCAAAAGTTGAGAAGTAAAAGTAGATTAAAGGAGGACCCAAGGAATGCCTAAAATGAAAACTCATAGAGGCGCTGCAAAGCGTTTCAAGAAGACAGGATCTGGAAAGCTCAAGCGTTCACACGCATTTACAAGTCACTTGTTTGCAAATAAGTCAACAAAGCAAAAGCGTAAATTACGTAAGTCTGCAATGGTTCATTCAGGAGACTTCAAGCGTATTCGCGCAATGTTAACGTACAAAAAATAATTGATTCGTTTCGGATAGAAAAAAGGAGGGTTCTTCGATGCCAAGAGTAAAAGGCGGTTATGTCGCTCGTCGTCGTCGTAAAAAGGTTTTAAAGTTAGCTAAAGGTTATTATGGTTCTAAACATACTCTGTTTAAATCAGCTCAAGGACAGGTAATGAAGTCATTACTATATGCTTACCGTGATCGTCGCAACAAAAAGCGCGACTTCCGTAAGTTATGGATTACACGTATTAATGCAGCTGCTCGTATTAATGGTCTTTCATACAGCCGTTTGATGCATGGTTTAAAGCTTGCTGAAATTAATGTAAACCGTAAGATTCTTGCTGACCTTGCAATTAATGATGAGCAAGCATTTGCTCAACTTGCACAAAAAGCAAAATCAAGCTTGAACGTTTAAGCTAAAAAGGTATCTCAAAAGGTTAATATACCTAAGAGATACCTTTTTTTAGGATAATGATAGATCTCTGAGGAGAAGGGAAAGTAGGTGTAGGTTCTGATTGAGCTGATTTATATCTTTACCATGTCATTAATCGGTTATTTCATAATGGGCTATGATAAACGTCAGGCGAAGCTTAGAAATTATCGAGTTTCAGAACGAACTTTATTTATGGTCGCTTTGTTAGGGGGGAGTCTTGGGATGTATGGTGGAATGAAGACTTTTCGACATAAGACGAAGCACCGAAACTTCACGATTGGGATTCCATGTATTATTATTATTCAGACGATTTTGATTCTATTATACTTTAGTTTCTAGATCCTCTAGCGGTAGCCTCCATTAGCAGCAGATAAGAGGCTAAAGCTTTAATCGTTAAATGAATTGTATTAGCCCTCATCATCATGTAAGCTCAATCATAGAGTAAAGAAAGGGGGCTCCCAGAAATGGAAGAATTTTTAGAACAATCCTATCTGTTTATAGAAAAGGCGGGTTGGCTTGGTCCTTTCTTTTTTGTTTTACTTCATATATTTAGACAGGCTTTCTTTATTCCTGTTTTGGTTATTTGTTTAATAGGTGGTTATTTATTTGGCACATTATACGGTTCCATTTACTCAGTTTTAGGGTTAACAGCTGTTAGTGTTGTATTTTATGGTCTTATTCAAATCTTTCCGGGTATCCGTGGGAAATTAACTCGTCTAAAACATCGTTTTTTAAAAGATAAACAAGACTTAAACCTTGCTCAAATGATGGTGATGCGGCTAATGCCGTTCATTCATTTTCATCTTGTCTCTCTCTACTTAATTGAAACAACAAAGAACGTAAGAGAATATACAAAAAAATCTTTTTATGTAAGTATTCCACCTGCCATTGCCTATACGGCATTTGGCGACATGATTCATGAGTTGCCTTTGGCGGGAACGGCTATATTTGCATTATTTCTTGTTCTGTTGTTTGTGCTGATGCGAAAACGTGAAACAAGGATTAGCTGGCAAGAGTTTTTTCAAACAAAAAACACCTAAAAGCCATCAAGAAAACGATGACTTTTAGGTGTTATTTTTTTAGAAAGTCTTTTATCGGACTTTTCCATTCGATTTTAGCATTTGGATAGCGAATCCATATATCATCTTCAATGAATTGAAAATCTTGTCGACTTAAGCCTTTTAGCCGTTCCGTACTTCGAGCCCATATATAAATCGACACGATATCAAACGCTTGCTCAGTTGTACCTAAATATTTTTCGCCTTCAAACATGACACCTTTGTAGGTAAGCAAAAAATTCTTTCGGACATTTTTTTCTTCATCCAAAAAGAAAAATTGTTGTTTTTCATGAGCTTGTTCAAGCTTACGGCGTGGATGAAATAAATATTTAACTGCACTATATATGAGAATGACAAGAGCCAATAGGATGACTAAACGAAATAGGATAACCATAGTCCATTCCCCTTTCTAGAAGGTTTCCCTTCTTATTATAGTCTATACGAACAAGAACGTCATTGGTTGCGAAAAAATTCTGTTATAATGAAAACATCGAATAAAGGAGGAGAAGAATGGATATTGCAGGATTATTTGAAACGCAACGCACGTTAAATGAGCGAATTGTTCGTGAGCATCAATTAACTGGAAAAGACTTATTTTTTGAGCAACAGCTTGCTTTTTTAGTGGAGCTAGGTGAACTAGCAAATGAAACAAGATGCTTCAAATATTGGAGTAAAAAGCCTTCATCAGAAGAAGCCATTATTCTCGAGGAATATGTGGATGGTCTCCATTTCATTTTAACGATGGGAATTGCTCTCAATTTTATAAGTAGTGACCTGGGTAGAACAAGTGAAAAAGAAGAGTCTCTTACAAAGCAATTTATCCGCGTAATGGTACGCACGCATCAATTGACTGAGAAACGCACAGAAGCTAGTTTTAAAACATTGTTTCAGGATTTCCTTATGCTTGGCAAGATGCTTGGTTTATCTGAAGAAACGATTGAACATGGCTACTATGAAAAAAACCAAATTAACCATAAGCGTCAAGATGAAGGATATTAATTTACGTTTCGCTATTTGAGTTGCGTTCTAGGGTTCGTTATAATAGGGAGAGATTGTAAATTGAGGGAGGCTATACATATGGCAAAGCTTAATGAAAAATTGCAAATGTTAAAAGATTTAACTGATGCGAACGGCATTCCCGGTAATGAAAAAGATGTCCGAGAGGTTATGACAAAGTACATAACACCTTTTGCCGATGAGGTATCAACAGATCGTTTAGGAAGCCTTATCGCAAAAAAAGTAGGTAAGGAAGATGGACCTAAAATTATGATTGCTGGTCATCTTGATGAAATTGGATTTATGGTAACAAGCATTGACGATAAGGGGTTTCTACGCTTTCAAACGGTTGGAGGCTGGTGGGAGCAAGTTATGCTGGCTCAGCGCGTGACAGTGATGACGAGAAATGGTAATGTTCCTGGGGTTATTGGTTCAAAGCCGCCGCACATCTTATCTCCAGAAGCACGCAAGAAGCCCGTTGATAAAAAGGATATGTTCATCGATATTGGTGCAACAAGCAAAGAAGAAGCCATGGAATTTGGCATTCGTCCAGGTGATTCAATTGTGCCTGTTTGTGAATTTACTGTTATGAAAAATGAAAAGTATTTGATGGCCAAAGCATGGGATAACCGTATTGGCTGTGCCATTGCAATTGATGTTCTACGTGAGTTAAAAGGTGTCGACCATCCTAACGTCGTTTATGGTGTTGGTACGGTTCAGGAGGAAGTCGGTTTACGAGGAGCGCGTACGTCAACACATCTCATTGAACCAGACATTGGGTTTGCAGTGGATGTTGGAATTGCAGGGGATACACCGGGTGTCACTGAAAAAGAGGCACTTGCAAAAATAGGGGATGGGCCACAAATTGTCCTTTACGATGCATCAATGGTCTCTCACAAGGGACTACGTGATTTTGTAACAGATACAGCGGATGCGAATAATATCCCGTATCAATTTGAAGCTATGGCTGGTGGAGGAACTGATTCTGGGGCTATCCATTTGACGGCAAATGGTGTTCCTGCTTTATCAATCACTGTAGCAACGAGATATATTCACTCACATGCAGCGATTTTGCATCGGGACGATTATGAAAATGCCGTGAAGCTCATTGTCGAAGTGATAAAGAAGCTTGATAGAGAAACTGTAAACACGATTACCTTAAATTAAATAAATCTAAGAAAACAATGTGGTTAATATTTTTCAACCACATTGTTTTTTGACTTTTTGTATAAGGAGATGATTAGGTAAAAGAAAGAGCATATCCAGTTGACTGGACATGCTCTTTCTTTCACTGTAATCCTTGGCTAATTTGCTGACAAAGCTGATCTTTCTGCTCTTCATCTGCATTCTTCCAGTACACTTCAAATAATACGCCTAGACCTGGAAGCATTTTTTCTTCGCCATTTTTAAGGGCATCTTGGATAGTTGCCTCGACGTCTTGGACACTGCTACCTTGGATATTGGACATGATTGCACCACGAATGTTGAAGCTCATTTCGGACCACTCCTTTTATATTTATTTGGATCTAGTATGTAGTATGTCTCATCCTAGACTGGATTATCACGAAAAAAATGGGTATGATGGAAAAAGAATTGAAGCAAAAGAGGGAGTTTAACATGAAGCGGATAGATTCACCAAAAAATGAGCAAATAAAGCATTGGAAAAAGCTTAAAACAAGGAAAGGCCGTGAGAAGGTAGGACGTTTTTTAATAGAGGGTAATCATCTTGTTGAAGAAGCATTGAAATCGCCAATAGAGGTGGAATGGTTGTTAATGACTGAAACGACAGTGATTCCTTCAAGTTGGGAAGCGAGAAATCAAGATGTTATTATAGTAAGCGACCAAGTCATGAAAGAATTAGCTGAAACGGAAACACCTCAAGGAATGGTTGCTATTTGCATCTTACCCCAAGAACAGGCGTTTACAGAACTTAAAGGTCAATTTCTAATGATTGATCGCGTACAGGACCCAGGTAATTTAGGCACCATGATTCGTACTGCTGATGCAGCTGGGGTAACGGGAGTCATCCTTGGTGAAGGAACAGTTGATGTGTTTAATAGTAAAGTGATTCGTGCCTCACAAGGATCAATCTTTCATTTACCCATTGTAAAAGGTGACGTATTAGAGTGGATTCAACAGTTTAAAATGGTAGGAATCCCCGTGTTTGGAACAGCTCTAATGGGAGCAAGCTCCTACACGGCGATTGAACCTCAATCTAATTATGCATTAATTGTTGGCAATGAAGGGGAAGGTGTAGCGGAAGAAATTCTAGCGATTACTGACCAAGATATATACGTACCAATTTATGGCCAAGCGGAATCATTAAACGTTGCTGTTGCAGCAGGTATTTTGCTTTATTATTTACGTGGATAAGAAATTAAGGTTGCAACAGCATTCAAGATTCTCTATAATATAGAAGCAAATTCATATGAAAAAAGCAACGAAAGAGAGTAGTATGATGTCGACCACCATTAAGGGAGGAAATGCCGAGACTGAAAGCATTTCTATGGCAGGAATATCTGAATTCACTCTGGAGCTGACATCGGACCACAGCATCATGTTGTGAAGGTGTTTCCGGCATAGCCGTTATAAAATGAAGTAATTGTGACGTTTATTTTCACAATAATAAGGGTGGTACCGCGAGCCATCGTCCCTTTTAAGTGACGATGGCTCTTTTTTGCTTTTGATACATACTTTAAGGAGGAAATAACATGCGTGAGCGTTTAGAAGAGCTTAAAGATGAAGCCTTAGCAAAGGTTGAAAATGCAGAGGATGTAAAGGCCCTGCAAGAAGTTCGTGTAGCGTATTTAGGAAAAAAGGGTCCGATTACAGAAGTGCTCCGTGGGATGGGAAAGCTTTCTGCTGAAGAACGTCCTGTCATCGGACAAATGGCCAATGATGTTCGTGATGTGATTAAAGTGAAACTAGAAGCAAAGGAACAAGAGCTTGAAGAAGCAGCTGTGGAAGAGCAGTTAGCTAATGAAAGCATTGATATTACATTGCCAGGACGCCCGGTAAGCAGAGGGGCTCGCCATCCATTAACATCGGTGGTTGAGGAAATTGAAGATATCTTTCTTGGATTAGGATTTTCAGTGGAGGAAGGTCCTGAGGTTGAAACAGACTATTATAACTTTGAAGCATTAAATTTGCCGAAAGATCATCCAGCACGTGATATGCAAGACACCTTCTACTTTACTGAGGACCTTTTACTTCGTACTCAAACCTCACCCGTTCAAGCAAGAACAATGGAGAAATTCAAAGGGCAAGGTCCTGTGAAAATCATTTGTCCTGGTAAAGTATTCCGAAGAGATGATGATGATGCAACCCATTCACATCAATTTATGCAAATTGAAGGGTTACTAGTTGATCATAAGGTACGAATGAGTGATTTGAAAGGGGTTTTAGAAACCTTTGCAAAACGCTTCTTTGGAGAAGATCGTAATATTCGTCTCCGTCCTAGCTTTTTTCCTTTTACAGAGCCATCGGTTGAGGTTGATGTTTCCTGTGGAATTTGTGCAGGAAAAGGCTGTCGTATTTGCAAGCAAACTGGCTGGATTGAAGTTTTGGGTGCAGGGATGGTCCATCCAAAAGTTCTAGAGATGAGCGGATTCGATCCGAATGTTTACAGTGGTTTTGCTTTTGGAATGGGTGTTGAACGTTTGGCAATGTTGAAATATGACATTGATGATATTCGTCATTTCTATACGAACGATGTGCGCTTCTTAGCGCAATTTAAACGGGTGTAAGGAGGAGAGAATTATGTTAGTATCTTATAATTGGTTACAAGACTATGTGAAAATAGATGACATTCGTGCTGCTGAAATTGCTGAGAAGATGACAAGAGGCGGCATTGAAATTGATATCATTCATCAACTAAACAACGGAATATCAGGAATTGTCGTTGGACATGTATTGGAATGCACTCAGCATCCAAATGCAGATAAGCTTAATATATGTAAAGTGGATATCGGAGAAGAAGAGCCAGTTCAAATTATTTGTGGTGCTGCAAATATCGGTGCTAATCAAAAGGTCGTTGTCGCAAAAGTTGGAGCAGTTTTACCGGGGAACTTTAAAATTAAGAAAGCAAAGCTTCGTGGTGAAGCGTCCCATGGTATGATTTGTTCCTTACAAGAGCTTGGGATAGAAAGCAAGCTTGTTCACAAAGACTTTTCGGAAGGAATTTATGTATTCCAAGAAGCCGTTGAAGTTGGAAGTGACGCGCTAAAAGCATTGAATTTGGATGATGAAGTGCTTGAGCTTGATTTAACGCCGAACCGAGCGGATTGTATGAATATGATTGGTGTTGCTTATGAGGTAGCAGCTTTATATAGCCGTGATGTAATGCTTCCATCTATCCATGTCACAGCGAGTGAGGAGAAGTCTTCTGACTATGTTACTGTCAACGTTGAAGCAAAGGAAGATAATCCTTATTACGGAGCAACCATTATTAAAAATGTAAAAGTAGGGCCATCTCCATTATGGCTGCAAAACCGATTAATGGCAGCAGGCATTCGTCCGATAAGTAATGTTGTCGATGTGACGAACTATGTTTTACTCGAATATGGTCAACCATTGCATGCTTTTGATTTTGATCGCTTTGGCTCAAAAGAAGTCCTTGTCCGCCGGGCGAAAGCCGGAGAAAAAATAGTCTCGTTAGATGATGTCGAACGAGAATTATCTAGCGAACACCTCGTAATTACAAATGGTATCGATCCAATGGCAATTGCCGGCGTAATGGGTGGGGCAAAGTCGGAAGTTTCAACTGACACGACAACAATTTTGCTAGAAGCGGCTTATTTTAAAGGATCGACGGTTCGGAAGGCTTCACGCGATTTAGGATTACGTAGTGATTCAAGTGCACGTTTTGAAAAAGGAATTGACCCAAGACGAGTAAAAACAGCTGCTCAACGTGCAGCCACTTTAATTGCGGAATTGGCAGGTGGTACGATTCTTTCGGGTGTCGTTGAAGAGGATACTCTCCAAATTGAAGAACCAATTGTTACGATTGCCTTATCGAGAATGAATGAGCGTCTTGGTATGAAATTATCTACTGAAGAAATTCAAAGCATTCTGACGAGACTTCGCTTTGAGTTTAGCCTAAACGGGGATAACGTTAGTGTGAAAGCACCCTCACGTCGTCCAGATATCCGAATTGAAGAAGACATTATAGAGGAAGTTGCCCGGTTATATGGGTACGATAATATCGCGACAACATTACCAGAGGGAAAGACAACACAGGGAGCGTTAACCACCTATCAAGCAAAGCGCCGTCAAGTTCGTCGTTTCTTAGAGGGGGCTGGTCTTTCGCAAGTCATCACATATTCCTTAACAACTGCCCAAAAAGCAAAAGGGTTTGCTGGTGAGTATGCTGGTAAAGCACCGATTCGACTAGCAATGCCGATGAGTGAAGACCGTAGTACGATGAGAACGAGCTTAATTCCTCATTTGTTTGATGTACTAACTCATAACTTAAATCGGAAAAATAATGATGTTCATGTTTACGAAATGGGATCAGTCTTTACTAGTGAAGAGGAAACAATAACGAAGCAACCAAATGAACGTGAAATGGTAGCGGGAGCTTTAACAGGGATGTGGCATGAGCATGCGTGGCAAGGGGAGAAAAAACCTGTTGATTTCTATGTGGTAAAGGGAATTCTAGAAGGGATTTTTGCAGAGCTTGGACTAGAAGAGGAGATTGACTTTGTACAAGCTAAGAAACCAGGGTTACATCCTGGACGTACGGCAACAATTACTTTTGCTGGCCAAGAGATAGGGTTTATCGGTCAAGTTCACCCTACAACTCAAAAAGCAGAAGATTTGAAGGAAACATATGTGTATCAGCTTGATTTAGAAGTAATACTTTCTTACGAAGCAAAACCGGTACTTTATGAAGCTCTTCCACGTTTCCCGGCAATCGGCCGGGATATTGCACTAGTTGTTGATAGAGACCTTGCATCTGGGGATGTAAAATCGGTCATTGTTGAAGCAGGAGGAGAACTATTAAAAAGTGTTCGCTTGTTTGATTTATATCAAGGTGAACATATGGAAGCAGGAAAGAAATCGTTAGCCTTCTCGCTAACATACTTTGATCCAGAACGTACATTAACTGACGAAGATGTGACGACAGTTCATGAGAAGGTTCTTGCGAGGTTACAAGAAAAAGTAGGGGCAACCCTTAGAGGATAGTTTGAAAGCAGTCACGATTGTGACTGCTTTTTCAAAGGAAAAAGAACGATTTGATGAGTATTGCCTTATAGTATTTTAAAAGTATACTGCTGACGGTACTAACATTATATTTCCAACAGTGACGGTTCATGTTATGATAGAGTGTAGAATTTTGTTCAGAAACAGATTGGAGGCATTTGGGTGGCAGATAAAGATGTAAAGCAACGGACAACTGTTACGATATATGGTCAGCAGTACACGGTTGTCGGTCAGGAGTCACCTGCTCATATAAAAGAAGTGGCCCAATATGTTGACCAGAAGATGAAAGAGATAAAAAAACGTAGTCCGTATCTAGATACAACGCGTTTAGCAGTTTTAACGGCAGTCAATGTCGTCGATGATTATATGAAAATTCTAAAAGACTCCCCTAAAATAGAAGATTCAAATGAACGGGAACAATCGACAGGAGACAAATAACATGCTTAGCTTTCTTTTACTGTTTTTAATGCTCTGTAGTTTTTTTATAGGAAGAAGACGAGGATTTATTCTACAAGTGATTCATCTTGTTGGATTTGTCGTATCTTTTATTGTAGCATATAAGTATTACAGTGAATTAGCTACATTTGTTCGCTTGTGGATTCCTTATCCTCAGTTTCCTGAAGATAGTCCGGTTGGTATGATCGTTAATACCCTTAATGGAGAACATGTATATTATTCTGGCATTGCATTTGCGATTTTGTTTTTTGGGACTCGAATAATCTTACAAATTTTCGGTTCAATGCTCGACTTTGTCGCACATCTTCCGATTTTACGTTCGGTTAATGGTTTATTGGGTGGAATTCTTTGTTTTTTAGAGGCCTATTTAATTTTACTAGTTATTCTTTTAGTTGCCGCACTCTTACCGGTTGAACTTGTACAGGAAGCCCTACAAAATTCAATAATTGCACAACTAATGATTAATCACACGCCCTTTTTATCTGGATGGCTTGAAGAAATTTGGGTACGAAATGAATTATAACATCGAGGCTTCTCCATAAACGGAGAAGCCTTTTTAGAAAGATATCATAGCTATCTTAACGAATAGCAATGGCCTTTAAGCACTTAAGTTTACTATGAGTGCGTTTCTCGTAGCAGGCGCGCAACGTGTGGAGCCATTGTTTCTTCCTCGAATCTGCTAAAAGGGACTTTTTCAGTGGCTTCGGGGTTAAGCGTTGATTTTGTAACGAAAATCGGTATCATGAAAGTGAGGAAGAAACATGAATGTGAATAAGAAAGATGTTTTAAAAGTCCTTGAAACGATAGCTATTTATTTAGAGATAAAAGGGGAAAATACATTTAAAGTGTCTGCGTATAGAAAAGCGGCACAAGCACTAGAGACTGATGAACGTACCTTAGATGAAATCAACGATCCATCAACATTAAAAGGAATAGGAAAAGGAACTGCAGAGGTAATTAATGAATTTGCGAAAACGGGAGAATCCTCTTTACTTGAAGAACTAAAGAATGAACTACCAGCCGGACTTCTCCCCCTCTTAAAACTATCAGGTCTAGGTGGAAAAAAGGTCGGAAAACTTTACCAAGAGTTAGGGATTATTGATTCTGTTTCACTGAAGCTTGCATGTGAACAAGGAGAGGTTCGTGATTTAGCAGGATTCGGCAAAAAAACAGAAGAGAAGATCCTTCAAGCACTTGAAGAATTTAATACACGACCAGACCGTCTAGCTCTTCCTCTCGTAATCCCAGTTGCCGAGAAAATTGAAAACCAACTCGAGTGTTTTGAAAAAGTTGAACAATTCTCAAGAGCAGGGAGTTTGCGACGGTTACGAGAAACGGTAAAAGATTTAGATTTTATTATTGCGACCGACGATCCTACTCGTGTACGGGAACAATTATTAGAACTTGATAACATTACCACGATAATTGCTAGTGGCGAAACAAAAGTCTCCATTGAAGTGATAAGCGATTTTCCTATATCAGTTGATTTTAGATTGGTAACACCGGCTGAATTTGCCACAACCTTGCATCATTTTACTGGATCAAAGGATCATAATGTGAAGCTCCGTCAAATAGCGAAAGCGCGTGGAGAAAAAATTAGTGAATATGGTGTTGAGAATGTGGAAACAGGCGACATCAAAACGTTTAAAACGGAAGAAGCCTTCTTTCAATACTTTGATTTGCCTTTTATTCCACCTGAAGCACGAGAAAATCAAGGAGAAATTGAGCGTTTTCAAACGATGACCAATTACGTCACACTCGATAAGATAAAAGCAGACCTTCATATGCATACGACGTGGAGTGATGGGGCTCAATCGATTGAAGATATGGTTAATGCCGCAAGAGCAAGAGGGTATCGATATATTGCAATTACAGATCATTCAAAATTTCTAAGAGTAGCAAATGGATTGACTGAAGAACGCTTACGTGAACAGCATACGAAAATTCGGGCTCTGAACGAACAACTTGACGATTTTACGATTTTCACGGGAATCGAAATGGACATACTTCCAGATGGGTCCTTAGATTATAGTGATGAGGTTTTGGCTGAGATTGACTTTGTTATTGCTTCAATCCATTCCTCGTTTACTCAGTCGAAAGAAGTCATTATGAACCGATTAAAAACAGCACTCATGAATCCACATGTAGATTTAATTGCTCATCCAACTGGGCGGTTGCTTGGACGCAGAGACGGCTATGATTTAGATGTTGAAGCGCTGATTAAGCTAGCGAAAGAAACGAATACAGCTCTTGAGTTAAATGCTAATCCACATCGATTGGATTTATCTGCTCATTGGTTAAAAAGGGCTGAAGAAGCTGGGGTCATTCTTTCGATTAATACCGATGCGCATAATTATAGTATGCTAGAACATATGAAATACGGAACTGGATTGGCTCGTAAGGCAATGTTGAATGCTGACAATGTATTAAACACCTGGTCAGTAGACCGTTTTAGAACATTTTTAAAACGTTGAATCATTTCGTCAGTTAAGCACGTATAAGATATGGATTTAAAAAAGGGGTTTACGAAAATGAAGCGTGTACTAAGAGTATTAGAATATGAAAAGATGAAGCAACAGCTACTTGGTCATGTTTCATCTTCTCTCGGACGACAAAAAATTGAAGAGCTTGAACCCTCAATTCAATTTGAAGAAGTACAGCAATGGCAATTTGAAACGGCGGAAGGAGCACAGGTCCTCAGGCTAAAAGGACATATCCCTTTAGGTGGTATATTTGATGTAAATGCTCATGTGAAGCGAGCGAAAATTGGCGGAGCTCTTTCAGCATCTGAACTAATTGAAGTAGCGAGTACCATCTATGGGGGAAGACAACTAAAGAAGTTCATTGTTATGATGGTGGAGGAAGAGGAGGTCGAACTTCCGCGTTTATTTGATTATGTTACTCAAATCGAACCTTTGATAGAGGTAGAACGTGCGGTAAAGCAATGTATTGATGATAATGGTCATGTCCTCGATTCAGCGAGTTCAGCCTTGCGCACGATTCGTCATCAGGTCAGAAGTTATGAATCAAGTGTTCGCTCTAAGCTTGAGAGCATCACACGGTCATCAAATACGCAAAAAATGCTTTCAGATGCGATTGTTACGATACGGAATGAACGGTTTGTTATCCCTGTAAAACAGGAGTATCGAAGCTCTTTTGGCGGAATCGTCCATGATCAGTCAGCATCAGGAGCTACGCTATTCATTGAGCCACAGGTCATAGTTACTTTGAATAATCAGCTACGTGAAGCCAAAGTAAAGGAATCACGAGAAATTGAACGAATTTTAGCAGAGCTATCAGATTTAGTTGGTGAATGTGCCGATGAACTCCTTGTTAACTTAAATGTGCTAGCAATACTAGATTTTATCATTGCAAAGGCACGCTATGCAAAGCAAATTAAGGCGTCCGAGCCTAAATTAAATGAGACAGGATATGTTGCATTAATAAAAGCTAGGCACCCGTTAATCGACCAAGATGAAGTTGTCCCCATTGATGTTGAACTTGGTGGCGAATTTCGCTCCTTAATTATAACGGGACCAAACACAGGAGGAAAGACGGTTACCCTTAAAACAATTGGCCTACTTACTTTAATGGTGCAGTCTGGGCTCCAAGTACCAGCGGAGTACGGATCTGAAATGGCCGTCTATCAAAAAGTATTTGCAGATATTGGCGATGAGCAGTCAATTGAACAAAGCTTAAGTACCTTTTCATCTCATATGACTAACATTGTCAATATCCTAGATAAAGTCGATTTTCAAAGCCTTGTCCTTTTTGATGAACTAGGAGCTGGAACGGATCCGACGGAAGGGGCGGCATTAGCGATTTCGATCTTGGATGACGTTTATCGGCGAGGTGCGTGTGTCGTAGCCACGACCCATTATAGTGAATTAAAAGGCTATGCCTATAACCGCGAAGGCGCGATGAACGCAAGTGTTGAATTTAACGTTGAAACACTAAGACCCACGTACAGATTATTAATTGGGGTTCCAGGCCGGAGTAATGCATTTGCTATTTCACGAAGATTGGGCTTAAGCGAAAAAGTTATTGAACAAGCAAAACAACAAATCGATAGTGAGTCCAACCATATAGAAAATATGATTGTCTCTCTAGAAACAAGTCAAAAATCTGCAGAATCCGAGTGGGAAGAAGCGGAAAAAATCCGTGAAGAAGCAGAAGGACTTCGCAAAGAATTAATTAGCCAGCTTGAAGAGCTCGAGAAAGAGAAAGAACGTATTTTAGAAGAAGCCGAGACCAAAGCCACGAAAGCAGTAGAAAAGGCGAAGGAAGAAGCAGAATTTATTATTGAAGAGCTTCGTGAAATGCAAAAGGAAGGTCTTTCAGTGAAAGAGCATCAAATTATTGATGCGAAAAAACATTTGGAAGAAGCTACACCTAAACTCACGACACAGCAAAAGAAAGTTAAAAAGCTAGCAGAGGCAAAAAGAAAGATTAAAACAGGGGATGAAGTAAAAGTTCTTAGTTTTGGACAAAAGGGATCTGTGATTGAACAAATCAGTGACGATGAATTCCAAGTCCAGATGGGCATTATGAAGATGAAGGTCAAGCGTGATGACATGCAGCTACTAGAAAAAGCAAAGCAAGTTGAAACTAGAGCGATGGCAATGCTACAAGGAAGTGGCCATGTAAAGCCTGAATTAGATTTGCGTGGTGAACGATTTGAAGAGGCGATGACGCGAGTCGAGAAATACATTGATGATGCCTTGCTCGCAGGATACCATCAAGTTTCAATTATTCATGGTAAAGGTACTGGGGCTCTTAGAAAAGGTGTAAAAGAGTTAGTTAAACGACATCCCCATGTGAAGGGAGCTCGTGATGCTGCGATGAATGAAGGTGGGCTTGGCAATACCGTCATCGAGCTTAAGTAAGCGAGGAGAAGTATATGGAAAAATTATTTGAGATTGAGTTTGTTCAAACTGCAGCCTATTATAGTGTATCGGTCTTAGCGCTCCTCGTATTTTTAGCCATTTTCGAAACGGTCACCAAGTATCGAAATTGGGAAGAAATTAAGAAAGGAAATATGGCTGTAGCTTTAGCAACCGGAGGAAAAATTTTTGGGGTTGCGAATATTTTCCGCCATTCAATTGAGCATGCTGATAGGTTACTAACTATGCTTGGTTGGGGAGTTGTAGGATTTTCTTTACTACTTTTAAGTTATTTTATATTTGAATTTCTAACACCCTCATTCAAAGTAGATGAAGAACTTGCACGTGACAACCGTGCTGTCGGGTTCATTTCGCTAGTGATATCTGTTGGACTTTCGTATGTAATTGGAGCTAGTATCATTGCTAGATGAGGGATGTTGAGGAGAGAGTATTGTGGAAACGTTAATGAAGATATTATATGTATGCTGTGCAGCCTTTTTTCTTGCAGGTATTGCTTATATAGTTTTTTTTACATGATGATAAATTACCGTGCCACTCTTTTTTTAGGGTGGTATGTGTTTTTAGAAAATAGAGAACGCTTTCAATTGGAGTGGTAAACATGGATTTTATTCAAATTGAAGTTGAAAATAAGGTCGCTTTGGTCACGATAGTGAGACCACCTGCAAATGCGTTATCAAAACTTTTAATTAAAGAGTTAGATGAAACGTTTTCTTTTATTGAAGATGAGCCTGATATTCATGTTATCGTTGTTTGTGGTGAAGGTCGTTTTTTTGCAGCTGGGGCTGATATTATAGAATTTGTAAAAGTTGAAAGTGGAGAAGCCTTTACTGAGATTGCTAAAGCAACTCAAAGTTTTTTTAATCGAATTGAGCAAGGCTCAAAGCCGGTCATTGCTGCGATTCATGGGGCTGCGCTCGGTGGTGGGTTAGAGCTAGCCCTAGCCTGCCATATTCGTTTGGCGACTGAAGACGCAAAGCTAGGACTTCCTGAGCTTAATTTAGGGATTATACCTGGCTTTGGTGGAACTCAGCGTTTACCGCGGCTAATTGGGAAAGCAAAAGCGCTTGAATTAATGTTAACTGGTGAGCCTGTTAGTGGAAAGGAAGCTTTAGATATAGGGTTAATTAATGCTATACATTCTAAAGAAAATCTGATCGATGAAGCAAAAATACTTGCTCTGAAGATAGCGGAAAAAAGCGAATTAACAACAAGAATGGTACTTGAATTAATGAAATACCAAGAAACGAATTTGAAGGAAGGATTAAATCAAGAAGCTTTACTATTTGGTCAAGCCTTTGAATCTGAAAATGGAAAAGAAGGAATTCAGGCTTTTATTGAGAAACGAAAACCAATGTTTAAATAGAAAAGTCTCACAAGTCCTAAGATAAGCATTCTATTTGTTTTTCTACTTAGAAAGAGGGTACAATAGCAACGAAGCAACTTATTCGCCACACATTAGCGTGAATGGTATAATCAAGTTGGAACACTTTAACAATCGAAGGAGGCTATTACGATGGCTATTGTACATGCAACAGATCAAAATTTTGCTTCTGTAACAAACGAAGGGGTCGTGCTTGCAGACTTTTGGGCGCCTTGGTGCGGACCTTGTAAAATGATTGCCCCTGTCCTTGAAGAGCTAGACTCTGAAATGGGAGATAAAATTAAAATTGCAAAACTTGATGTCGATGAGAATCAAGAAACAGCTGGTAAATACAGTGTTATGAGTATTCCAACACTTCTTGTATTTAAAGACGGCGAAGTGGTGGATCAAGTCGTAGGATTCCAACCAAAAGAAGCTTTATCAGAATTACTAAACAAGCATTTGTAAGAGGAAAACGGCCGTGTTCTCAAATTTGAGGGTACGGTTTTTTTTGAAGATAAGAAAGCTACTGAACAGCTTTTCTTATTGCTTGACGGATGAAGAGGAGTTAAAGGCATCTTCCAACTTTTCATACTTGAAAAATTCTCGACATTCGCCAACAATAGAGAGAGAAGGGGGGAAGAAGATGAATTATTTAAAAGAAAAACTAGCTGTTCTCCCTGCTCAACCTGGATGCTACCTAATGAAAGATCGCCAAGGTACGATTATTTATGTCGGTAAAGCAAAGTTGTTAAAAAACCGAGTCCGATCTTATTTTACTGGATCGCATGATGGAAAAACACAGCGTCTTGTCAGTGAGATTGTTGACTTTGAATATATTGTAACGTCATCAAATATTGAAGCACTCATTTTAGAATTGAACCTAATAAAAAAGTACGATCCAAAATATAACGTCATGTTAAAAGACGATAAATCCTATCCATATTTAAAAATTACAAATGAAAAGCATCCGCGCTTAATTACAACTAGACAAGTAAAAAAAGATGGTGGAAAGTATTTTGGTCCTTATCCCAATGTGGGGGCTGCCACTGAGACGAAGAAAATGCTAGATCGTCTCTACCCGTTGCGAAAGTGCCGAACATTACCTGATAAAGTGTGTCTTTATTATCATATAGGACAATGTTTAGCGCCTTGTGTGGTGGAAGTTACAGATGAGCAGAATCAAAGTATGGTTCAAGATATTACGAGATTTCTTCGTTCAGGTCATGATGAAATCAAAGCTCAGCTAACAGAAAAAATGATGAAAGCATCTGAGGATTTAAACTTTGAGCGGGCAAAGGAGATTCGTGATACGCTCTCGCATATGGAGGCAGTGCGTGAAAAACAGAAAATGACAATAAATGACCATGTGAACCGAGATGTGTTCGGCTTTGCCTACGATAAAGGTTGGATGTGTGTCCAAGTTTTTTTCATTCGCCAAGGTAAATTAATTGAACGTGACGTATCCGTCTTTCCATTTTATAAAGATGCAGCTGAAGACTTCTTAACATTTATCGGCCAATTTTATTTAAAAAAAGAGCATATAAAGCCGAGTGAAATTCTTGTACCAGAAGTAGCAGATGTTGAGTTAGTTGAGGAGCTCTTAAATGTAAAAACCTCTTATCCTAAGCGCGGAAAGAAAAAGGAGTTAGTTGATCTTGCGACTGAAAATGCAAATGTTGCTTTAAAGGAAAAATTCTCTCTCATTGAAAGAGATGAGGAACGCACGATTAAAGCGATTGAAAACTTAGGTCAAGCAATGGGGATAGCCACACCTTATCGAATTGAGGCCTTTGATAATTCAAATATTCAAGGAACTGACCCTGTATCGGCAATGGTGACCTTTATTGATGGAAAACCAAGTCGGAAAGATTATCGGAAATATAAGATTAAAACCGTTAACGGGCCAGATGATTACGGGTCTATGAGAGAGGTTGTTCGCCGGAGGTATGTTCGTCTTCTTAGTGAACAACTACCCTTACCTGATTTAATTGTTATCGACGGGGGAAAGGGACAAATAGCAATAGCACAGGAAGTGATAGTAGATGAGCTTGGATTATCAATACCAGTTTGTGGCCTTGCTAAGGATGAGAAACACCGGACATCACAATTGTTAAAGGGAGATCCACCTGTTATTGTTCCGTTAAAACGTGACAGTCATGAGTTTTACTTATTACAAAGAATTCAAGATGAGGTGCATCGTTTTGCAATTACGTTTCATCGTCAAACAAGATCAAAAACATTTTTTCAATCAATTCTTGATGACATACCGGGAGTTGGAGAAAAGAGGAAAATGAACTTATTAAAACATTTTGGTTCAGTCAAAAAAATGAAAGAGGCAACGATCGAAGACTTTATACAGCAAGGAATACCGGAAAAAGTTGCTGAAGCAATTTATGAGAAATTAACATTAGAAAAATAATTAAAACTTGCGTAGTTTAGTAATCTTTGCTAAAATAGTAACCAATTGAATATGTGCCACGCTTCAATATGAAGTGATGGTAGAGGCGCGAAAACCATGAGTAGCTAGTAATAGAACGATGAGGTTCATTGACGACATGTGAAAGGGGAATTCGCCGAAGTTTAAGTGAAACTCATAATCGCTTATGCTGGACTTGTGTTGAACAAGCACAAGGCTGTCACATAACCACACCCATAGGTTATGTGGAGAACTATCTCACGTGAGAAAAGGGGAGCAATGTGGTACCAGTCTTGGTATTTTCAAGCAACAGTGAGGGGTTTTCCTTATTGTTGCTTTTTTTGTTACCTTTTGATTGCGTTTCGAGTGTGTGGAGAGGATGAAAGTAAATGGCAAGAATCGTACAAAAATACGGTGGAACATCTGTAGGGTCAGTGGAAAGAATTGAGCATGTCGCTAGTCGAGTGGAGAAATCTTATACTGAAGGAAATGAAGTAGTCGTCGTTGTTTCAGCAATGGGGAAATCAACCGATCAATTAGTTGAGTTAGCAAAAGCTATCACCGATTCACCTAGTAAGCGTGAAATGGATATGCTTCTATCGACAGGCGAGCAAGTCACAATTGCTTTATTAACATTAGCGCTTCAAAAAAGAGGCATTGATGCTGTCTCATATACAGGCTGGCAAGCAGGGATAGAGACAGAAGACACCCATGGTAACGCTCGTATAACCAATATCGATACAGCTAGAATTGAAATGGAGTTAGTTCAAAAAAAGATTGTCATTGTCGCCGGTTTTCAAGGCGCATCGAGACTAGGAAATATAACGACACTAGGACGCGGCGGCTCTGATACGACGGCTGTTGCATTAGCTGCAGCTTTAGAAGCAAACCGTTGTGATATTTATACGGATGTCACAGGGGTGTTTACGACAGACCCCCGTGTGGTCAAACAAGCTAGAAAGCTTCAAGCTATTTCTTATGACGAAATGTTAGAAATGGCCAATTTAGGTGCAGGAGTATTACATCCACGAGCTGTGGAATTCGCGAAAAATTACCAAGTACCGCTAATGGTTGCTTCAAGTATGGTAGATGAAATAGGGACAATGATTGAGGAGGAAGTAACAGTGGAACAAAATCTAGTCGTGCGAGGAATTGCATTTGAAAATGATGTAACAAAGGTAACCGTATCAGGATTACCAAATAAAATTGATACATTACCAACATTGTTTAAGGCGCTATCAGAAAACAATGTCAATGTCGATATTATTGTTCAAAATCAGTTAGATGCCGAGCATGTTAATGTTTCATTTTCAATTACAGAATGCATCATTGTCGAAACGTTAAGAGCTCTTGAACAGGTAAAGGAAGAGTTGGGATTTACTGAGATTACTCATGAAGGTGAACTTGCGAAAGTATCAATTGTAGGTTCTGGAATGGCCTCAAATCCTGGAGTTGCTGCATCGATGTTTGAAGTGCTTGCACAGAATGATATCTATATAAAAATGGTTAGCACGTCAGAAATCAAGGTATCCGCAGTCATTGACGAGGAGAATATGGTTTTAGCGGTTGAAGCATTGCACGAAGCTTTTAGGCTAGCTGAGGAAGTCGAAGTTGTATCCTGAAGTACGCACATATTAAAAATGAATAGTATATGTTTCTAAATGATTTTGTGAGTTAAATAAATCAATGTGCCTGCTATGAGTGATCAATTCATAGCAGGATTAAAAGAAAACAACGGCTGTAAAGCTTTCTATTTTTCAACTGCATCGTGGGTGTCAGTTTGTACTTGTAAAAGGACGTAATCACGCTTCACGTGATAAATTGATTCGGAAATAAAGCCTACTAAACTTTCCACCTGTTGAGCTAAAAAGCCAGACTCTAACTGGTAACAACGTGAATCGTATTTTCCCATCCATGGTCCACGGAGTTCAAATCTACGTTCCTGTTTCTTTTCTTTTACAAGAGATAGGGATCCCCATTCAGCTCTATTAAAGAACTCAATCGTTTCCTCAATTGAATGTAGGGGGTACTTACGAGCTAAAGCTTTCCCACTCCAATATAATAGAGCATCATGCTCTTGACCGAGTAACTCATTTAATAAATCGTTACGAATCAAATCATAACCAAATAACTGGGTTTCATTCGCTTCCATTTTTAAAACACACCTCTTTCTTATCTCATTATAATCGGGATGCCATTTTTTCTCTAGACCTTCTAGATTCAATATTTCAAGAGTGGTATACTTAAGCTCGAATAAATGCGGAGGTTTTAAATGTATGAGATCCTCAATGAGTCAATTTTTAAGTCCTTTTCGTGTCATCATCATTGCTTATATTGTTGCAATGGTCCTTTTTAGTGTATTACTTTATTTACCTATCTCACATTTACCTGGTGTGAATGTTTCTTTCTCTGAGGCGTTATTCACATCAGTTAGCGCAGTAAGCGTAACAGGGTTAACAGTTGTTAACGTCTCTGAGACCTACAGCTATATTGGGGTTATTTTTCTTTCTTTGGCAATTCAACTTGGAGGTATAGGGGTTATGACTTTAGGTACCTTTGTGTGGATGCTTTTTGGACGAAAAATCAATCTATCACAACGAATGCTTATTATGGTCGACCAAAATCAAAATCAATTTGCTGGCTTAGTTAACTTAATGAGAGGTATTTTGTTTGTTGCACTTATTATTGAATTGATTGGTACAATAATATTAGGTAGTTACTATCTGCGTTATTTTGATACGGCATTTGAAGCTTATTACCAAGGTGCCTTTGCGGCCTTAAGTGCATTTACAAACGCTGGGTTTGATGTGACTGGTCAATCATTAATCCCCTTTGCTGATGATTACTACGTTCAGCTTGTGACGATATTACTTATTTTTGCAGGAGCGATAGGATTTCCAGTACTTTTAGAATTAAGAGCATATTTCTCAAGGGAAAATCCTAATTTTAAATTTAGCTTATTTACGAAAATTACGACAACAACTTATTTCGTTGTGTTCCTTATTGGTGTGATCGGAATTTGGGCTTTAGAAAGTGGCAATTATTATGTGGGCTTGGAGTGGCATCAACAATTATTTTTTTCATTATTCAATTCGGCAACGACAAGAAGTGGTGGTCTAACGATAATGGACGTCTCTGACTTAGGACAAGCAACCATCCTCTTTATGTCTGGTTTAATGATTATTGGTGCGAGTCCATCTAGTGTAGGTGGCGGTATTCGAACAACGACCATAGCTGTAATGTTTCTAACGATCAGAAGTTTTGCTTTAGGGAAAGATGATGTTAAAGTATTTGGGCGTGAAATCCATCCTGAGGACCGACAAAAGGCGTTTATTGTTCTTTCTGTATTTTTAGTAATGTTATTTGCTGCAGTAACGTTAATTGTTGCATTTGAAGGCCAACAGATATCCCTTAGTGCAATTATTTTTGAAACAGCATCAGCTTTTGGAACTTGTGGATTATCAATGGGGATTACACCAGAACTATCCTTTCCAAGTCAGTTTATCTTAATTATTTTAATGTTTATTGGTCGAGTTGGGTTGATTGCATTCTTATTTTCGGTTCGGCGCAAAGAAACAAAAAGCCATTTCAAGTATCCAACAGAAAGAATTATCATCGGTTAATATATTAATATATATTTTTTTTAAAAGAGGCTTTGTCATACCCCCTTATTTTTAGTAAAATAAGAGGGGAGAAAAGGTCTTTTTTTCTTTCCTAAACAAGGATTGCAGCTATATTAAAATAAGTAAAAGCTTGTATACGTTTTCTTGACGAGGTTATCCGATGGGAGTACAATTAATTTGTCGTTTTTTTCACAGAAACTTTATAAAGGTTTCACATTTTCGTAGAATTTCCATATCCCGATATTTCGCGGTGGGGAGGTACACATTATACGAAGAAAAGAGAAGAAAGATCTGTTTAGGAGTATGGATAGGGACAAAAACATTTTTGGGGGGAAAAGGTATGGCAAGTAATCGAGAGTATTTTAATCGAAAGTTACATTCCTTACTTGGCGTTATACCAATTGGACTATTTTTAGTTCAACATTTGGTCGTCAATCATTTTGCAACTAAGGGAGCAAGCGCATTTAATCAGGCTTCACATTTTATGGAAGGTTTACCTTTCCGTTACGCACTTGAAATCTTCGTTATTTACATTCCAATTTTATTTCATGCAATTTATGGACTTTACATTGCGTTTCAGGCGCGAAATAATACAAGCCGTTATGGATTCTTCCGAAATTGGATGTTTCGCTTACAACGAATTTCAGGTATCATCCTCTTAGTCTTTATTGCTTGGCATGTATGGGAAACTCGAATTGCAGCAGCATTTGGAGCGGAAGTTAACTACAATATGATGGCAGACATACTTAGTTCACCATTTATGTTAGTTTTCTATATTATTGGTGTTGTGTCAGCTACATTCCACTTAGCAAATGGTCTTTGGTCATTCGTAGTATCGTGGGGAATTACAGTATCACCTCGTTCACAACAAATTGCAACATATGTAACGATAGCAATTTTCGTCGTATTAACGTTTGTCGGGATTCGTGCAATCCTAGCATTCATTAATCCAGACTTAGCAAACATTTAAGGAGTGGGTCAATATGAGTAAAGGAAGAGTTATTGTTGTCGGAGGCGGACTAGCTGGTCTGATGGCAACAATTAAAGCAGCAGAAAAAGGCGTTCCAGTCGATCTTTTTTCGTTAGTTCCTGTTAAACGTTCTCACTCTGTATGTGCGCAGGGCGGAATTAATGGAGCAGTTAACACAAAAGGGGAAGGCGATTCTCCGTATGAACACTTTGATGATACTGTTTATGGAGGCGACTTTTTAGCAAACCAACCTCCTGTTAAGGCGATGACAGAGGCTGCGCCTGGTATTATTCATTTAATGGATCGTATGGGTGTTATGTTTAATCGTACGCCAGAAGGCTTGCTTGACTTCCGTCGCTTTGGTGGAACTCAACATCATCGTACAGCGTTTGCTGGTGCTACGACTGGTCAGCAGTTACTTTATGCATTGGACGAGCAAGTGCGTCGTCATGAAACAAGTGGTCTTGTAACAAAGTATGAAGGATGGGAATTCCTTTCAGCTATTGTTGATGACGAGGGTACCTGTCGGGGAATTACTGCTCAAAACTTAAAAACATCAGAAATCCACAGTTTTGCAGCTGATGCAGTAATTATGGCCACTGGTGGTCCTGGAATTATTTTTGGTAAATCAACCAATTCTGTAATTAATACGGGATATGCAGCCGCTAAGCTTTACGAGCAAGGTGTTTACTATGCAAATGGTGAATTTATTCAAATTCATCCAACGGCCATTCCTGGAGATGATAAGCTTCGTCTAATGAGTGAATCAGCCCGTGGTGAAGGTGGACGTGTATGGACATACAAAGACGGTAAGCCATGGTACTTCTTAGAAGAAAAATACCCTGCCTACGGAAATTTAGTGCCACGTGATATTGCAACACGTGAAATTTTCGACGTCTGTGTTGAGCAGAAGCTTGGAATTAATGGAGAGAACATGGTGTATTTGGACCTTTCTCACAAAGATCCTAAAGAGCTTGATATTAAGCTTGGTGGTATTATAGAGATTTACGAAAAATTCATGGGTGATGACCCTCGTAAGGTACCAATGAAAATCTTCCCTGCTGTTCATTATTCAATGGGTGGTATGTGGGTTGATTACGATCAAATGACTAATATTCCTGGTTTGTTTGCTGCGGGTGAATGTGATTATTCACAGCATGGTGCAAATCGTCTCGGTGCAAACTCTTTATTATCAGCTATTTATGGCGGTATGGTTGCAGGTCCGAATGCGGTTAATTACATTAATAGTCTTGAAAAATCGGCAAGTGACCTGTCATCTTCAGTATTTGAAAATGAAGTGAAGAAGGAACAAGAGACGCTTAATAAGATTATGACTTTGGACGGAAAAGAGAATGCCTATATTCTTCATAAAGAGCTTGGTGAGTGGATGACTGATAACGTAACAGTTGTTCGTTACAATGAAAAGCTTCTTAAAACAGATGAAAAGATTCAAGAATTGATGGAACGCTACCAGAATATTAACATTAATGATACAGCGAAATGGAGCAATCAAGGGGCTTCGTTTACACGTCAGTTAGATGGCATGCTTAAACTAGCACGAGTGATTACAATGGGAGCTTATAATCGTAATGAGAGCCGTGGTGCTCACTTTAAGCCTGATTTTCCTGAACGTAATGACGAAGAATTCTTAAAGACAACAAAAGCAAAATACAATCCTGAGACAAAAGCGCCTGTGTTTGAGTACGAGGAAGTTGACACATCATTAATTCAACCGCGTAAGCGTGACTATTCTCAAAAGAAACAAGGAGCTGTTAAATCATGAGTGAAAAAACAATTCGTTTCGTTGTAACACGACAAGATGACCCGAACAGTACTCCTTATAACGAGGAGTTTCAAGTACCTTACCGTCCGAATATGAACGTTATCTCCGCATTAATGGAGTTTCGTCGTAACCCCCTTAATTCAAAGGGAGAACAGACAACACCAATTGCTTGGGACATGAATTGTCTTGAAGAGGTTTGTGGGGCATGTTCAATGGTTATTAATGGTAAGCCACGTCAATCTTGTACAGCGCTTGTCGACCAACTTGAACAACCAATTCGTCTTGAACCAATGAAAACATTCCCAGTTGTTCGTGATTTGATGGTTGATCGCAGTCGTATGTTTGATTCATTGAAAAAGGTTAAAGCATGGATTCCAATTGACGGTACGTACGATCTTGGTCCAGGGCCACGTATGGCGGAAACGAAACGTCAATGGGCATATGAGCTTTCAAAATGTATGACTTGTGGTGTATGCCTTGAAGCTTGTCCAAATGTGAACAGCAAGTCCGATTTCATTGGTCCTGCTCCGCTTTCACAAGTTCGTTTATTTAACGCACATCCCACTGGTGAGATGAATAAAGCTGAACGTCTTGAAACAATCATGGGAGACGGTGGCCTTGCTAATTGTGGTAATTCTCAAAACTGTGTGCAATCATGTCCTAAGGGAATTCCTTTAACGACATCTATCGCTGCATTAAACAGAGAAACAACTCTTCAATCATTCAAGAACTTCTTTGGTGGTAATTAATTAATGTAAAAAGGCTTCTCCTAATGGAGAAGCCTTTTTTTCTCGTATGAAACTAAAAACCAGAGTCCTTATAGTATGAATAACTGGTTTTTAGTTTTAAACTCATATGAACTATATTTCAAGCTCCCCTAGTCTGATGAGTTCAATAACGGCTTGGGAGCGCCCCTTGACCCCCAATTTCTGCATTGTATTGGAAATGTGATTTCGAACAGTTTTTTCACTTATGAAAAGCAGTTGAGCAATATCTCTTGTCGTTTTGTCTTGCACAAGTAGCTCGAATACTTCGCGTTCCCTTTTCGTAAGTAAAGGTTTAGGTCCAAATTCTGCTCCTTTCAATGAGTTCACTCCTTCTTGCTCAGGCTAAAAGCGATGTGGTTTCTCAGTCCCACGAGTTGAAGGGGTTTAGTCATCATAGTATATGTGGATTTGAGAACTCTTGTGATACGTAAAGAACAAAAATAAGTTAAAAAGTATGAGGAATATGAGGCTGTCGACTAATTAAAATTCAGGAAATACATTTTTAAAGTCTAAGAATCTTATACATCTATTGAAAGACGAATTTCAATTATGGTATAATGTGACTAATCTTATTGTAAACCTATTGGATAATCGCTTTTTTAGTTCTTATTCAATTGGACAATTGCCTGGTATTGTTCTTTTTCTAAAGCTTTCAAGCATACATAGTGGTCGCACTTTAATTTACGTGTTACTGACTCGATCAGGCATGAGTAAGGAAAGTGTATATGGGGATAGGATGGGGTACTCTAAATTAAGTACATCATCATTTCGTCATGTGCGTTTCTTTGCTGGTGTCTTTTTTAGTATGCTTGGAGTGTGAACCGTTTTCAAACTTTTTTCCTAAACAGAAAAATACTGGAAATGAATTAGGTAAATTTGCATAAGAGTTAGCAAAGTTATTTACATCCAAAATTCTTTTATCGAAAGAGGTTGATTAATGATGGCAGAAAAAACATTTAAAATCACAGCAGAAACAGGAATTCATGCGCGTCCAGCTACACAATTAGTGAATAAAGCAGGACAATATTCTTCAGATATCACACTTGAATTCAAAGGTAAGTCTGTAAACCTGAAATCAATCATGGGTGTTATGTCTCTTGGAGTAGGTCAAGGTGCAGAGGTAACAGTCAAAGCTGAGGGATCCGATGCTAGTGAGGCTTTAAAAGGAATTGAAGAAATCATAAAAGATGGGTTAGGTGAATAAATAACATGCAACAAACTCTTACTGGCATCGCTGCATCAGCAGGTGTTGCGATTGCTAAGGCTTTTGTTCATGAGGAGCCTACTTTCAACATAGAACGACTGAACATTGAAAACGTAGAAGATGAAATAGGGCGGTTGCAGGATGCACTCTCTGTGTCAAAGCAAGAGCTTTCGGCAATTCGTGACAAAGCAGAAGCAGAGTTAGGTGCTGATAAAGCTGAAATTTTTTCTGCTCATTTGCTTGTTTTAAGTGATCCTGAATTAGTGGATAGTGTTTCAGATAAAATTAAATCAGATGGTCAAAATGCCGAGTTTGCTTTAAATGAAGTGGCAAATATGTTCATTACGATGTTTGAAAATATGGATAATGAATATATGAGAGAACGAGCGGCAGACATCCGTGATGTGACAAAGCGAGTGCTAGGTCATTTACTCGGAATTGAGGCGCGTTCTTTGGCTACTCTTGTTGAAGAAACGATTGTGATTGCGGACGACTTAACCCCTTCAGATACAGCTCAGTTAAATCCCGTTTTCGTCAAGGGGTTTGCTACAAACGTTGGAGGCAGAACCTCTCATTCAGCAATCATGTCACGGTCTTTAGAAATTCCTGCTGTAGTTGGAACAAAGGAAGTAACCACTCAAGTGAAAACTGGTATGATGGTTATTGTTGATGGTCTGGATGGACAAGTCATTATTGAGCCTACAGAAGCTCAGCTAACTGAGTATCGCAAGAAAAAGGCCGATTATGATAAACAGAAAGAAGAATGGGCAAAGCTCGTTTTAGAATCAACTGTTTCTAAAGACGGGGAACATGTAGAGTTAGCTGCAAATATCGGAACGCCAAAAGATTTGGACGGTGTTATAGGTAACGGTGCAGAAGCTATTGGTCTATATCGTACTGAATTCTTATACATGGGGCGCGACAATCTTCCGACTGAGGATGAACAGTTTGAAGCCTATAAAGAAGTTGTTGAACGAATGGAAAATAAGCCAGTCGTAATCCGAACGCTAGATATAGGTGGAGACAAAGAATTACCCTACTTAGATTTACCGAAAGAATTAAATCCATTTTTAGGATTCCGTGCCATTCGTTTATGTCTAGAAGAGCAAGGCATTTTTCGAACGCAACTGCGAGCATTACTTCGAGCAAGTGCATTTGGAAACTTGAAAATTATGTTCCCGATGATTGCAACAATGGAGGAATTACGTCAAGCGAAACAAATGTTACAAGAAGAGAAGGACAACCTTTTAGCAGACGGTATTGAAATATCTGAACAAATTGAGGTTGGAATCATGGTTGAGATCCCGTCAACTGCAGTTGCTGCTGACCTGTTTGCGAAAGAAGTTGATTTCTTTAGCATTGGGACGAATGACCTTATTCAATATACTATGGCTGCAGACCGAATGAATGAACGGGTCTCCTATTTATACCAACCATATCATCCGGCTATTTTACGCTTAGTAAAAATGGTCATCGATGCCGCTCATAAGCAAGGAAAATGGGCGGGGATGTGTGGTGAAATGGCTGGAGATGAAATTGCCATTCCGTTACTGCTTGGTTTAGGTTTGGATGAATTTAGTATGAGTGCTACATCTATATTGCCGGCTAGAAGTCAAATTCTTAGTCTATCTAAGACTGAGCTTTCTCAATTTGCAGAAGAAATGCTTCAACTTAGTACTGCAGATGAAGTAGAGCAACAAGTTAGAGAACAATTTATAAACGCTTAAGGTGAAAAAGCAATTGTCCTAGGGCAATTGCTTTTTCAGTGTGATGCTTGCAATTCGAAACAAAAACATACACAATAATAAAATGGTAGATAACTAGAAATAACCATGTATCATCCATTTGCGAAATGAATACTGTGATATCAACCAGAGAAGTTTATAAATCTAATCTTTCTATTAAAGAAATGAAGAAATTGAGGGAGTATTGTTGGATAGACCAATTGGAGTAATAGATTCAGGATTAGGTGGATTGACGGTAGCTAAAGAGCTTCTCCGCCAATTACCAAAGGAAGAAATTGTCTATATAGGCGATTCTGCTCGTTGTCCATATGGCCCTCGTTCGGCTGAAGAGGTGAGGGCTTTCACTTGGGAAATGATTAATCGTTTAATGGAAGAACGAATGAAAATGCTAGTTATTGCTTGTAATACAGCAGCGGCTGTTGTGCTTGATGAAGTAAAAAGAGAATTAGCGATCCCTGTTGTAGGGGTTGTACACCCGGGAGCGATTAGTGCTTTAAAGGTGACTAAATCCGACCATGTAGCTGTTATTGGGACAACTGGTACGATTGAAAGCCGAGCATATGAAAAAGCGCTAGTTTCGATTAATAGTCAAGTGAGGGTTGAGAGTCTAGCTTGTCCTCCTTTTGTTCCGCTTGTTGAAAGAGGTGTATTTGAAGGAGAAGAAGCGCGAGAAATCGTTGCGGAAGCACTTCATCCACTTAAGAAAAAAGGCTTCGATACGCTGATTCTAGGTTGTACCCATTATCCTTTGCTACGTCAGGTCATCCAAGAGGAAGTAGGCGATGAAATCCAATTGATTTCGTCAGGGGATGAAACGGCGAGAGAGGTGAGTGGGCTCCTTTATCATAAGGGGCTCCTATATACGAAGGATAGAAATCCTCAGCATTCGTTTTTCACAACTGGAAATGCGGATAATTTTAAATGTCTTGCTGATAAATGGCTTGAGATGAATGTGGAACGTGTAAGAACGATAAAGCTAGGCTAAGAAAGGAAACCTGATTAAGCAAACATGCTTAATCAGTTTTTTTTTTTTGAAAAGAGAAGAAAGTAGATAGTTAGTATTTTTAGGAGAAGCTTTTTTGTAATTAGCAGAAGAACAAGTCCTCCACACACTGGGCGTCTCCTACAAGAAGAGCATTTGAAGATGACCTAAAACCTGACAGCGGTGTACGCTCCTTGCTTCTTAAATAGGGCTGCAGTGTAGCTTTTTCTTAAAAACTAAGACAAAGTTGGTCTATTTTGTATGGAGGCTCGTATATATGTAGTACAAACCATCTTAGGAGGGAAAACAATGCGCAAAGTATTTATAAAAGGAATTCCTGTATTGTTATTTACTACACTAACTGTAACGGCTTGCTCGTTTGGTTCAGATGAGGCGATGAATGAAATGGACACACCTCCTGTAAATTATGTGGAGGAAGGAGATTCATTAGATATTGAAGAGTTGAATGAGGAATTGCCGGGAGAAGAAGCCCCTGATGCGCAAGGTCCAGACGATGAAGAAAATGTAGATAAGATTGAACGCGAAATCTATCTTATTGATTCAAATGGTCTTGTTGTCCCTCAAACGCTATCGCTACCAAAAACGGAGGGTACGTTACGACAATCGCTTGAATACCTAGTAGAAGGCGGTCCGATAACTGAAATATTACCGAATGGATTTCGTGCGGTCATCCCCGCTGGAACGGTCGTTGATGTACATTTAGAAGATGGGACAGCGATTGCTGATTTTTCGAATGAATTCAAGGAATACAACCCAGATAATGAACAGCAAATTCTTCAAGCGATTACTTGGACACTAACACAATTTGAAAATGTAGACCGAGTTCAAATTCGTATAAATGGATACGACCAGGAGATGATGCCTGTAAATGGCACACCGATTGGTAAAGGGGTCAGTCGTGCGAATGGAATTAATCTAGAGGCTGACCAAGTTGTTGATGTGGTGAATAGTAATGAAGTTAATCTGTATTTCCTAGCGCAAAATGGTGAGGATACGTACTATGTTCCTGTTACTCGACGCGTAAACTTAGGTAAAGATGCAGTAAAGACTGCAGTTGAGGAATTGTTAAATGGCCCCTCGTATCATACAAATTTACTTACGGATTTTAGTAAAGATGTTGCATTAATTGATGACCCTATGTATGAAAATGGTGTTGTTACATTGAATTTTAATGAAAGTATTTTAAATCAATTGCAAGGTGCCGCTATATCTGAGGAAGTGATGAGCATGCTTGCACTTACCTTGACAGAACAAGAAGGTATTGAGAAGGTAGCTATCCAAGTAAATGGTGAGAGTAATATTATGCAAGAAAATGGAGAAATGGCTAAACCAGTCGCAAGACCAAGTCTTGTGAATAAAGGTAGTTATTAACCCAAAGAATCAGGAAAAAAATTGGAGTTACGCATACTTTTTTATTATAATAAAAGAATGGTGTAAAGGAGGAGCATATAGCTTCCTCCTTTTTAGTATCTATAATAAGTACATTGCATAAAAGTGGATAGCTACCTATAGTTTGTGTGAAGATAGAGAAAGAGTAAATTGAGGGAGGAATGGATATGAGAGTAGATGGTAGAGCTGTGGACGAGTTACGACCAGTTCAGCTTGATTTGAATTTTATTACACATCCTGAAGGGTCAGTTCTTATCTCAATGGGACAGACGAAGGTGATTTGTACAGCAAGCATTGAGGAACGAGTTCCCCCGTTTATGAGAGGCCAGGGCAAAGGGTGGATTACTGCTGAATACTCGATGCTTCCACGTGCAACAGAACAGCGCAATATTCGTGAATCATCAAAAGGAAAGGTCTCAGGTCGAACGATGGAAATTCAACGACTAATCGGACGTTCTTTACGTGCTATCCTTGATCTCGAGAAATTGGGCGAACGAACGATTTGGATTGATTGTGATGTTATTCAAGCAGATGGGGGCACGAGGACAGCTTCAGTAACTGGGGCTTTCATAGCGCTAGCTTTAGCTGTGAATCAGGCAGTTGAGAAAAAGAAAATAAAAGAATGGCCAATTCGTGATTATCTTGCGGCCGTCTCGGTCGGAGTTGACAAGGAGCATGGTGAAATCTTAGATCTTTGTTATATTGAAGATGCCGCTGCGGAAGTGGACTTAAATGTGATTATGACTAGCTCAGGAGATTTTGTTGAGTTACAAGGTACAGGTGAAGAGGCAACTTTTTCTCGAAGTCAGTTAAATGCCTTACTTGATTTAGCGGAAAAGGGTGTATTATCATTAATTAAACACCAAAAGGAAGCGCTTGGGGAGATTACAAGTAAAATGCAAGCGAAGGGTGAGTGAAAATGATTAATGAAATTATCATTGCAACTAAAAATATAGGAAAAGTTAATGAGTTCGTTCAATTATTTTCTGAATTTAATGTAAAGGTCCGTTCTTTACTTGACTATCCTGAGATTCCGGATATTATCGAGGATGGTCAAACATTTGCTGATAATGCAGTCAAAAAAGCTGAGACTATTTCACAAGTATTTGGTCAGACTGTTATTGCGGACGATTCAGGGCTCATTGTTGATGCCTTGGATGGTAGACCCGGTGTTTATTCCGCTCGATATGCGGGTGGGGAGAAGAATGACGTAGCAAATAATGAAAAAGTGTTAAAAGAGCTTATTGATATCCCGGATTCAGATCGGAATGCTCGTTTTTTTTGTGCAATTGCCGTTGCAAATCCTCTTATTAAAACAAAGGTATTTGAAGGAATATGTGAAGGATACATAACAAGAGAAGCACGTGGTGACAATGGTTTTGGGTATGATCCAATTATGTTCTTACCTGAAATCGGTAAAACGATGGCTGAATTATCTTCAGAAGAAAAAAATAAGCTAAGCCATCGATCCGCAGCTCTTCGTAAATTATTAGAAGAAAAAAATGAATGGATTGGTTAGGCTATAGGAGGAGACAGTGATGAAAGCACTTATTATGAGTGATAGTCATGGTTGGAGTGAACAAGTGATAGAGGTAGTTAAACGTCATGAAAAAGAAGTGGATGTTGTCTTTCACTGTGGGGATAGTGAGCTTGAACAACAATCCACAGCTTTAAAGAATATAATTGTTGTTAAAGGGAACTGTGATTTTGGATCGGATTTCTCAGAAGAAAGAGAGGAAACCGTTCAGGGGGTAAAGTTCTATATTGCGCATGGGCATCATTACAATGTTAAAATGAGTCTTGATTTGATTACTTATCGTGGTGAGGAAAAACAAGCAGATATTGTTTGTTTTGGTCATACACACATAGCGACAAGTTTTCAAAAAAATGGAACGGTTTATATTAATCCAGGTAGTCTACGCTTACCAATACGTCCAAAAACCCAAACGTATTGTATTTGTGGTGTAGAAGATGAAACCATTACAGTGCGTTTTTATACACGTGAAGGTGAAGAAGTGACTGAATTGAAAACTCAGTATGAAAAATAACGATTGGGATAATGCCAAAAGGAGGAACAAGGCTTTTTGGCATGACCTGATAAAAAAAATAGAATTCCCATTGACATTAAATAATTATTTTGGTATGATTATATTCGTCGCTAGGGAACGCTAACGTTACTTGAAAGAGACATGTAAGACTATGTTGGAAATTCATATAATATGCGGGTGTAGTTTAGTGGTAAAACCTCAGCCTTCCAAGCTGATGATGTGAGTTCGATTCTCATCACCCGCTTTTGTCCCAGTAGCTCAGCAGGATAGAGCAACGGCCTTCTAAGCCGTCGGTCGGGAGTTCGAATCTCTCCTGGGACGCCAAAAAAGACTTACAAGTTAAAAACATACATAAGGAAAGCGTCTCCCCGTGGAGATGCTTTTTATTGCAATCAAGCCGAGCAAATTATGCTCGGCTTTTCATTTGTTTCGTTTGCTGCTGAACCATTTGTAAGTAGGACAAATTATCACTGGTTAAGTGATTTACATCGTAAAATAAAACACGCCATTTTTCTTTTCTCAATGCTCGAGAAATTCTCTTTTGTTCATCGAGAGTTTGTTTCTCGATTAGAGCAAGACGATAAGGAATAAGAGCCACGTTTACATGGCATCCTCCAACAGAGTAATCCGGAGTTGGGTAAAGGTTTCCTGAACGTAATTGCTGATAAAGTATAAACTCTGCTTCAGTTTTACAGTCATTCCAGTTATCCTTAACCAGAACAAGAGAGGCCCGCTTCTTCGGATAAATTTGAAGAAATGGGAATCTCCCTTTAAAAGAGATAGAGCGTAAATATGTCCGAATATTTATCATCAAATCATCACCTAGTTAAAAGCTTTACCAATTTTGTATTTAATATGAGAAAAAAAGGAATAAAAATAATTTTATCTAAATGAAATGTAAAGAAAGCGCATACAATAAATGCATGTCTAAATAGTCTAATTATTTTTTCGAAAGTGGTTGACCAAATAACTGAATGAGCGTAACATATAGTTCAAACATGAAAGAAGATTTGACAATTTTCTTGCCGGATTTACTAGCTGTTATAGAAAAATTGGTTGGTAATAATCCCCCTTTTAAAGATTATATTGAAAAATGAAAGCTTTCACTTTATGATATTTAGAGAAACTATTTTTTCAAGCTCTTCATTATTATATTGATATAATTACAAAACAGAAGTTTTAGATAAAAAGTAACAAGACTGGGAGAGATTCGATGAGAAGTAATATGATTAAAAAGGGGATTGACCGTGCGCCACATCGAAGCTTACTTCGTGCGGCTGGAGTAAAAGAAGAGGATATGGACAAACCGTTCATTGGCGTTTGTAATTCATATATCGACATTATTCCAGGTCATATGCACCTGAATAAATTTGCAGAAGTAGCAAAAGAAGCTATCCGTGAAGCTGGCGGGATACCTTTTGAATTTAATACAATCGGAGTCGATGATGGTATTGCAATGGGTCATATTGGTATGCGCTATTCCTTACCAAGTCGAGAAATCATCTGTGATGCAGCTGAAACTGTTATAAATGCACACTGGTTTGATGGTGTCTTTTATATTCCGAACTGTGACAAAATCACACCAGGAATGTTGATGGCGGCTGTTCGCACGAATGTGCCTGCAGTATTTGTTTCAGGGGGCCCGATGGAAGCTGGACGTACTAAAGATGGGAAAAGTCTTTCGCTCGTTTCAGTTTTCGAAGGAGTAGGAGCTGTTGGTTCAGGGAAAATGACAAGAGAAGAGCTTTTAGAAATTGAGCAATCAGCTTGTCCAACCTGTGGATCATGTTCTGGAATGTTCACTGCAAATTCTATGAACTCATTAATGGAAATGCTTGGACTTGCATTACCCGGAAATGGTACACTTGTTGCGACATCAGAAGGACGTCATCAGCTTATTAAAGACGCTGCAAAACACCTTATGACCCTTATTGAAAAAGATATACGTCCACGTGATATAGTTACAAAAGACACAATTGATGATGCATTTGCATTAGATATGGCTATGGGTGGTTCAACTAATACTGTTTTACACACACTAGCTATTGCATATGAAGCAGAGATTGATTATGATTTAAATCGAATAAATGAAGTTGCGGAACGAGTTCCGTACTTATCTAAAATTAGTCCAGCTTCTGACTACTCGATGGATGATGTACACAAAGCCGGTGGAGTAAGTGCAATCATTAAAGAACTTTGTTCTATTGAAGGTGCTATTCATCCAGAACGTATCACGATTAGTGGTAAAACTATATATGAAACCGTCAAGGATTTTGAGATTTTAAATGATGATGTTATTCGACGTAAAGATAATCCATATAGCCCAGTAGGTGGACTTTCTGTTCTGTTTGGTAACCTTGCACCAGATGGGAGTGTTATCAAGGTTGGAGCTGTTGACCCTTCAATAAAAGTATTCGAAGGTGAAGCTATCGTCTTTGAATCACAAGAAGAAGCACAAAAAGGAATTGATGATGGTCTTGTAAAAGCAGGTCATGTTGTGGTTATTCGCTATGAAGGTCCAAAAGGTGGCCCAGGAATGCCAGAGATGCTTGCTCCTACTTCAGCAATTGCTGGTAGAGGTCTTGGTACAAAGGTAGCACTTATTACAGACGGACGTTTCTCAGGAGCATCTAGAGGAATTTCAATCGGTCATATCTCACCTGAAGCTGCAGAAGGTGGGCCTATCGCTTTTGTAGAAAATGGCGATAAGATTCGTATCGACCTTACAAATCGTTCAATTGAGTGGCTCGTTACAGAGGAAACTCATGCAGCGCGCAAGGAGAACTGGGTAGAACCTGAACCTAAAGTCAAAAAAGGATATCTTGCTCGTTATTCAAAACTCGTAACATCTGCTAATACTGGTGGGGTTATGAAAATCTAATAGATAAAACGTTGAAGAGGAAAAGTACTTATTTGAGGCATCAACAGAGAGCCGTAATTGCTGAGATACGGTGTTGCTAAGGTAGGGAAGCTCACCTCTGAGTATCAGCCTGAACGATTCATTCTATTAAGGCTGGTCGAGTGTACACAGCACTCGTTACCAAAATGTGATAAGCAAAAGCTTATCCGTAAGATCGAATGCTTTTTTGTTCGATGAATAAGGGTGGTACCGTGGAAAGAATCTTTTCACCCCTTCAGTCGCCAACGCGGCTTCCTATGGGGTGGGAAGATTTTTTTGTTTGTATTTTTGAAGACAGGTTCAAATTGTTGTGGATGGCCTATAATTAAGACGATTTTGTAAGGAGGAAAAGAGGATGAATGCAAAAGTGAGAAACAAAGAGCAGCAGACGAGTGAACCAACAAAAGAATTAACAGGTTCGGGTATGTTACTAGAGGCGCTTGCTCATGAGGGTGTCGAAGTCATTTTTGGTTATCCCGGCGGAGCAATTTTACCTACGTACGATGAAATCTACAAAATGGGTGTTCGTCACATTTTAGCTCGCCATGAACAAGGTGCTATTCACGCAGCAGAAGGTTACGCTCGAGTTTCAGGGAAACCTGGGGTATGTATCGTTACATCAGGTCCTGGTGCAACGAATGTTATTACAGGTATCGCAGATGCCATGATTGATTCGTTACCACTCGTGGTAATCACGGGTCAAGTAGCCACAACTGTCATTGGTACAGATGCATTCCAAGAGGCTGATATTCTCGGAATCACGATGCCAATTACAAAGCATAACTATCAAGTCCGTTCAGTAGAAGAACTTCCAAGAATTGTAAAAGAAGCCTTTCATATTGCGACAACTGGTAGACCAGGTCCCGTTGTTATTGATTTACCCAAAGACATTTCACTTGAAACAGGAATGTTTAGTTATGATAAAGAAGTCGACTTACCAGGATATCAACCTACAGTGGTTCCAAACAAATTACAAATTCGGAAAGTAGTCGAAGCTGTTACAGAAGCGAAAAAGCCGGTAATTTTAGCTGGGGCTGGTGTACTACACGCAAGAGCATCTGAAGAACTTGCTAAGTATGTTGAGCAACAACAAATTCCGCTTGTAAATACTCTTCTAGGCTTAGGTGGCTTCCCGGGTGAACATGAACTCCACCTCGGTATGGGTGGTATGCACGGAACGTATTCAGCAAACATGGCTTTACACGATTCTGACTTATTAATTAGTATTGGTGCTCGTTTTGATGACCGTTTAACTGGAAACCTTGCTCACTTTTCTCCATATGCCAAAGTGGTTCATATTGATATTGATCCTGCTGAAATCGGGAAAAATGTTAAAACGGAAATACCAGTCGTTGGCGATGCGAAAAAAGCATTAGAAATGTTAATTGCGGAAAATGGTCAACCAGGTGATAATGCAGCATGGAGAGCCGAACTCAAGGCGATGAAGACTGAGTATCCATTGTGGTATCAAGAGGATGGCGAGACAATTAAGCCTCAGCATCTAATCAAAATGATATATGAAGAAACAAAAGGTGAAGCCATCGTTACAACTGATGTAGGTCAGCATCAAATGTGGTCAGCTCAATTTTATAAATTTAATAAACCACACCGTTGGGTAACTTCAGGTGGACTTGGTACGATGGGCTTTGGTTTCCCAGCAGCCATCGGTGCACAGTTTGCAGAACCAGAGACACCGGTAGTTGCGGTTATTGGTGATGCAGGATTCCAAATGACGGCACAGGAATTATCAATTCTTCAAGAGTTAAATCTTCCAGTGAAAATTGTCATTGTAAACAACGCATCGCTTGGTATGGTACGTCAGTGGCAACAATTATTCCATGGAGAACGCTATTCAAACTCTTTGTTCCCGATTCAGCCAAACTTTGTTAAACTAGCTGATGCTTATGACATAAAAGGAATGAAAGTTGAAAAGCTTTCAGAGGTTCGTTCAGCATTGAAGGAAATGCTTGCACATCCTGGTCCGGTTCTTATGGACTTCCGTGTTGCAAAAGAAGAGAATGTGTATCCGATGATTGCTCCAGGTAAAGGGCATCATCAAATGGAGGGGATTAAGCCATGATGAAGCGAACAATTACCGCGCTCGTTAATAATACGGCTGGTGTTCTTAATCGAATTACAGGATTATTTGCAAGAAGACATTTTAATATTGAAAGCATTACAGTAGGTGTTACTGAAAATCCAGCTATCTCAAGGATGACATTTGTTGTCCTTGTTGATAGTATGGAAAACATCGAACAGGTAACAAAGCAATTAAATAAGCAAGTCGATGTTTTAAAAGTAAAGGATATTACCGATGAGTCCATTGTTGCAAGAGAGTTAGCTCTGATTAAAATCGTGGTGACTCCACAGCAACGTGGTGAGGTTGCTGCTCTTGTTAATACATTCCGCGCCTCCACACTTGATGTGGGGCGCGAGAGTATGACAATTCAAATAACTGGTGATCAACCAAAGGTCGAGGCGTTTATTGATTTATTACGCCCTTATGGCATTAAAGAATTGGCACGTACAGGTATAACAGCCTTTAATCGTGGTAACAAAAAGGCACTTAACGATCCATATCGTTTAAGCCTCATTAACTAAATTTTAATTTAAAAAATTAAAATAAATTTATCATTCAAAGGAAAAGGGAGAGATTTTATTATGGCAAAGGTTTATTATAACTCAGATGTAAATGAAGGAATTTTAAAAGGTAAGAAAGTTGCCGTTATCGGTTACGGTTCTCAAGGGCATGCTCATTCATTAAATATGCGTGAAAGTGGTCAAGATGTTATCATTGGTCTTCGTCCTGGTAAATCATGGGATAAAGCTGTTAAAGATGGTTTTGAAGTAGTTTCGGTTCGTGAAGCAGCTGCTCAAGCAGACCTAATCATGATTCTTCTTCCAGATGAGCTTCAACCAACTGTTTACAAAAATGAAATTGAGCCTGAATTAACAGAAGGTAAAACATTGGCATTTGCTCATGGTTTTAACATTCACTTTAATCAAATCGTTCCACCAAGTAACGTTGACGTGTTCCTTGCAGCTCCAAAAGGACCTGGTCATTTAGTACGTCGTGTGTTTGAAGAGGGTGGCGGTGTACCAGGATTAATCGCTGTATATCAAGATGCTACTGGTAATGCGAAAGATATCGCATTAGCATATGCGAAGCAAATTGGTTCTGCACGTGCAGGCGTTCTTGAAACAACATTCCAAGAAGAAACAGAAACAGATCTTTTCGGTGAGCAAGCTGTTCTTTGTGGAGGGGCTTCTGCACTTGTTAAAGCTGGTTTTGAAACACTTGTTGAAGCGGGTTACCAACCAGAAGTTGCTTATTTCGAGTGTCTTCACGAATTAAAATTAATTGTTGACCTTATGTATGAAGGTGGACTTGAAACAATGCGTTATTCAATTTCTGACACAGCACAATGGGGAGATTATGTAGCTGGTCCTCAAATCATCACTGATGATACGAAAAAAGCAATGAAAAAAGTACTTACAGATATTCAAACAGGTAAATTTGCTAAAGGCTGGATCCTTGAAAACCAAGCTAACCGTCCTGAATTCACAGCTATTACAAGAGCTGAAAGCCAACATCCTATTGAAGTGGTTGGTCGTGAGCTTCGTGAAATGATGCCGTTTGTAAAGGCTAAATCAAAAATCTAAGGAGTGGTCGGTAGTGCGAAAAATTAACGTCTTCGACACGACGTTACGCGATGGTGAACAATCTGCTGGCGTTAACCTGAACTTTGAAGAAAAAATGGAGATTGCCAAGCAACTTGAACGACTTGGCGTTGATATTATGGAGGCTGGTTTTCCAGCCTCTTCAAAAGGTGATTTTAATTCAGTGAAAGCTATTGCTGACACGATTAAAAACTGTTCTGTTACGGGATTAGCCCGATCAGTTCATAGTGATATTGACACAGCCTGGGAAGCGTTAAAAGGTAGTGCTGAGCCAAGAATTCACGTGTTTATTGCAACATCTCCTATTCATATGGAATATAAGCTTCGGATGACATCAAATGAAGTAGTCGAGGCGGCGGTTGCAGCGGTCAAACGTTCAGCTGCCAAATTTCCACAAGTTCAATGGTCCGCAGAGGATGCAAGTCGTACAGAGCTACCATTTTTAGCAAGGATTATTGAGGCAGTCATTGATGCTGGTGCAACTGTGATTAATCTACCCGATACTGTTGGATTTACAACGCCTCATGAAATTGGTAACATGTTCCGTTATGTAACGGAACATGTTCCTAATATTCATAAAGCAATTTTATCAACACATAACCATGATGATTTAGGGATGGCGGTTGCCAATTCGTTAGCAGCCATTCAAAATGGTGCAGGTCAGGTCGAGTGTACAATGAATGGAATCGGTGAGCGTGCAGGTAATGCGGCTTTAGAAGAAATCGCAGTTGCTCTTACTATCCGTAATGACTACTATAAAGCGGATACAGGGTTAACGCTTAAAGAAATTAAGAGAACAAGTTCACTCGTAAGTAAGCTTACAGGAATGGTTGTTCCGAATAATAAGGCAGTTGTTGGGTTAAACGCTTTTGCACATGAATCTGGTATTCACCAAGACGGTGTGTTAAAGAATAAAGAAACTTACGAAATCATTACTCCGGAGCTTGTAGGTGTTTCTTCAAATCGCATGGTCCTTGGTAAACATTCGGGGCGGCATGCTTTTAAAGATAAATTAGTTGAGCTTGGATTCGCTGGGAATGATGAACAACTGGAGCGGATTTTCAAGGCGTTTAAAGATTTAGCGGACAAAAAGAAGGATATCACAGAGGATGACTTATTTGCTCTTATGACAGAAGCAACGCTAGGAGATGCCGTTTCCTATTATGAACTTGAATCCCTTCAAGTTAATTATGGAACGAACAATATTCCCACAGCGACAGTCACCATGAAAATACCTTCTCAAGAAATTATTCAGGAAGCGGCAACGGGTTCAGGAAGTGTAGAAGCAATTTATAATACACTTGAACGAATTGTTGATGCTCCAATTGTATTAGAAGATTATCGTATTCAATCAATTAGTGCGGGTCGTGACGCTTTAGCAGAAGTATTTGTCAAAGTGAAATATGATGGAATTGAATCCACAGGTCGTGGGACAGCACATGATGTTTTAGAAGCTTCAGCAAAAGCGTATATAAACGCAGTAAACAGAACGATTAATCGCAAGAAATACAACATTGAACGTACAAAGCACGTCAACATTTAGGGGGAGTGGAAAATGAAAAAGAACATAGCAGTTCTCCCTGGTGATGGGATTGGCCCAGAAGTTGTAAGCGCAGGGATTCGAGTTCTTAATGAAATTGGTCGAATATTTAATCATGAGTTTACATACACCTACGGCAAAATAGGTGGCGTAGCGATTGATGAAGAAAACACACCATTACCTGAAGCGACCGTTGAAATCTGTAAGCAGAGCGATGCGATTCTCTTAGGTGCAGTTGGGGGACCGAAGTGGGATACACTTCCGGGGCATCTACGTCCTGAAAAAGGATTACTCGGTATTCGTAAAGCTCTTCAACTTTTTGCAAATTTACGACCAGTTACAGTGTATGAAAGCTTATCAGAAGCTTCTACATTAAAGGAAGAAGTTATCAAAGGTGTAGATTTATTAATTGTGCGCGAATTAACAGGCGGCATATATTTTGGTGAACCTCGCGAAAGACGCCAGCAAAATGGTGAAGAGGTTGTTGTTGATACGTTAACTTATACTCGTTCTGAGATTGAGCGTATTGTTCGAAAAGGATTTGAACTTGCTGCGGTCCGTCGGGGAAAAGTGACGTCAGTAGATAAAGCAAATGTTCTTGAATCTAGTCGAGTTTGGCGTGAAGTTGCTATTGAAATAGCTAAGGATTTCCCGCAGGTTGAACTTGAGCATATGCTCGTCGATAATGCAGCTATGCAACTTATTCGTAACCCCCGTCAATTTGATGTAATGGTTACGGAAAATATGTTTGGCGACATTTTAAGTGATGAAGCTTCAATGCTAACAGGTTCACTTGGAATGCTTCCTTCATCGAGTTTAAGTGATGGTGGTCCTGGGTTATATGAGCCAATTCATGGATCAGCCCCTGATATTGCCGGAAAAGGTCTTGCAAACCCATTGGCAACAATTGCTTCCATTGGGATGATGTTAAAGTATGAGTTTTCTTTAGAAAAAGAAGCAGATGCCGTACAACAGGCACTTGATACAGTTTTAAGTGAAGGTTACCGAACAGCTGACTTAGCTCGTGAAGGAGAAAAGTCTCTGTCAACGGATGAAATGACTGATAAATTACTTGAGGTACTTGCAAAAGTAACGGTGTAATGTTGAGGAGCAATGGAGAAAATCCATTGCTCTCTCTTTAAAAATCGGCCTCTATAAAAGGGAAATTACCGAATTGTAGAAAAATAGATAAATAAAATGGGAGGGAAATTGGATGACACCTAAAACGATTATAGAAAAAATTTGGGATGCTCATGAAGTGTTAGCGGAAGAAGGGAAACCAAGTCTTCTTTATATCGATCTTCATTTGGTTCATGAAGTGACGTCTCCACAAGCATTTGAAGGATTAAGACTTGCTGATAGGAAAGTTCGTCGACCAGATTTAACGTTTGCAACGATGGATCATAATGTGCCGACAGTTAATCGTTATGATATTACGGATGCTATTGCTCGTAAACAAATGGATACTCTTTCTGAGAACTGTAAAGAGTTTGGCATTGATATTGCTGATTTGAAAAACCCTGAAAATGGAATTGTCCATGTTATTGGACCTGAGCTTGGATTAACTCAGCCTGGAAAAACAATTGTTTGTGGAGACAGTCACACATCCACACATGGTGCATTTGGTGCGTTAGCTTTTGGAATTGGTACGAGTGAGGTTGAGCATGTATTAGCGACTCAAACAATCTGGCAATCCAAACCAAAAACGTTGGAAGTGCGAGTAACTGGGAAGCTTGCAGAAGGTATTGCAGCGAAAGATGTGATTCTAAGTATTATTGCTAAATTTGGCGTTGATGTAGGAAATGGTTCGGTCATTGAATTTACTGGGGAAGCGATTCGTGGCTTAACAATGGAAGAACGTATGACGATTTGTAATATGTCAATTGAAGCTGGGGCTAAAGCAGGATTAATTAGTCCAGATCAAGTGACATTTGACTATTTAGAAGGTCGCCAATATGTAGCAAAAGGTGAAGAATTCTCTAAAAAAGTAGCTGAGTGGAACGCACTAGCAACAGACGCGGATGCAAGTTACGACAGAAGTGTAACGATCGACGCTTCTGAAATTGAACCAATGGTTACGTGGGGAACAAATCCTTCACAAGGCGTTGGGATTTCAAAAGTTGTTCCTTCTCCTGAAGACGCGATAACTGATGCAGATAAGCGTGGTATTGAGCAAGCTTTAGAGTATATGGATTTAAAGTCAGGTACAAAAATCTCTGACATTCAAATTCAACATGTGTTTATCGGGTCATGTACGAACTCTCGTTTAAGTGATATTCGTTCTGCTGCTAATATTGTTAAAGGACGTAAAGTAGCTAGTCATGTTCGCGCAATGATTGTACCTGGTTCCCAAAAAGTAAAAAAACGAGCTGAAGAAGAAGGTTTAGACCAAATCTTTAAGAATGCTGGGTTTGAATGGCGTGAGTCAGGGTGTAGCATGTGTTTAAGTATGAACCCAGACGTCGTACCTGAAGGTGAACGTTGTGCATCGACTTCAAATCGCAACTTTGAAGGAAGACAAGGTAAAGGTGCACGTACTCATCTTGTTAGCCCAGAAATGGCAGCTGCGGCAGCAATTATGGGGCATTTTGTAGACTGGCGTACACTAGAAGAAGTAAAGAACTAGAGGGGGGAGTACAAAAATGGAACCACTTGTTATTCATGAAGGAAAAGCAGCAACAATGAATCGTGTGAATGTTGACACAGACCAAATCATTCCAAAACAATTTTTAAAGAGAGTCGAACGAACTGGGTTTGGGAAATTTTTATTTTTTGATTGGCGCTTCCAAGCCGACGGTTCTGAAAATCCTAATTTCGAATTAAATAAACCACATACCAAAGGTGCGTCTATTTTAGTAGCTGGTCATAACTTCGGTTGTGGATCATCTCGTGAGCATGCACCGTGGGCTTTGCATGATTATGGTTTTCGCGTAGTTATTGCTCCGAACTTTGCTGATATTTTCTTTAATAACTGTGTTAAGAACGGGATGCTACCCGTTCGTCTTAAAGAAGAAGAGGTATACACGCTACTTGAAAAAGGTGCAGACAAAGCTTTGGACCTCACAGTTAATTTAAAAGAACAAACGATTGTAGGAGAAGGTTTTTCTGCAACATTTGAGATTGACCAATATTGGAAAGAAATGCTTTTAAATGGTTGGGATGAAATCGGATTAACACTCCGTTATGCAGATGACATTAAAGCCTTTGAAGAAGCTCGTTAAGAAAAAAGGAATTCGGCCAATACCGAATTCCTTTTTTACTACTATAATTGAAAGCGTTATCAAGAGGATTGATTGAATTGTTATAGGTAAGCTGATACACTAGGAGGAATCCTTAGGTGTTTATAGAACAATAAAAGGAAAGGATAAGGTCAAAAAGAGTGGAGTATGCCAATGAGTGACAAACATAAAAGGAAAAAGGATTCAAATATCGTCTTGTATCCGGGGCTGGTCAAGCGTCTTATTGAAAAGGGAATGGATGCTTTAAAGAAAAAGGAAGCAAGAACGGCTTATGATTATTTCGTTTCAGCAGAGCAACATGAACCAGATAACCCACAAGTACGTTTTGGAATTGTGCTAAGTCTAGTTGAACTTGGGAGGCTAGAAGAAGCTGTAAAGCTTACAAGCTCGTTACTAAAAGAAGGCATCGGGGATTATTACGACAATTTACAAGTTCATATCTCTCTTCTTGTGCAGTTAGGCTATTATCAAGAAGTTGTTGACATATTGGATGCTGTCCTTGCTGAAAATCGCATTCCCTCTCAATTTGCTGAGTCTTTTTATCAACTACTTCATTTTAGTAGACAGATGATTGATGATAATGAGTTAATTGAAACGATCGAAAGTCAAGGAGATGACTTTACTCATGGATCGGCTCAATTGTTGGAAAATAATTCTCTACAAAAACAATGGCAAGGTATTCAAGAACTTAAAACAAGCACACACCCAGTTGCCATTGAGTCTTTAATTACATACATAGAAAACGTTAATCATGATTTATTTTTAAGAAGTATGGCACTGCAAGTATTACATAAGCACAATATCGAACGACCAGTTACGGTTGAGAAGTTAGGTCAAAAAGACATATTCGTCCCTGCCGCCCTAGAGGAATTGTATGAAATGCAATTTGGTCAGAGTGTTGTCAATATGCTTGAACAACAGCTCGAACATGAGAACCCAATTTTGTTAGAGATGGCCAAACAATTATGTTGGGCCCACCTCTATATTGTATACCCGTTCCTTCCGATCCCAAGTGAAGTTCCTTTATGGGGAGCGGTCTTTCATCTTGTTGCTTCTGAACGGTTAGGGCTAGAAGAAACGGAAGAAGATATTGCTACTATCTACGGCTGTTCTCTTAAGCTCTTAATGGAAAAGGGAAATGAAGTTATTGAACTTGAGAGCAAGGTTTTTAGAGGGATTTAGATAGATAAGAAACTCAGAAAAAGGCGTTTGGATAACTAGGATTTGAAAAGAACAGGCATTATGTTATAATAGAATGGTTGTAAATGAAGAAGTGTATAGTTGGAGGGAAAGCGTAATGACTGCAAAGTGGGAAAAGTTAGAAGGTAACGAAGGCGTATTGACAATTGATGTCGCTTCTGAAAAGGTAGATGCTGCACTAGATGCTGCTTTTAAAAAAGTTGTTAAGAAAGTAAATGTTCCAGGATTCCGTAAAGGTAAAGTTCCTCGTTCATTATTTGAAAAGCAATATGGAGTAGAATCTTTGTATCAAGATGCACTTGATATTCTTCTTCCAGAAGCATATGCTAGCGCAGTGGATGAGGCTGGTATCGAGCCAGTTGACCGTCCTGAGATTGATGTTGAAAAAATGGAAAAAGGAAGTAACCTTGTATTTACGGCAAAGGTTGTCGTGAAACCAGAAGTAACTTTGGGAGAATACAAGGGCTTAGAAGTAGTAGAAAAGGATACAAATGTTACAGATGAAGATGTAGATGCTGAGTTAAAAACATTACAAGAGCGTCAAGCTGAACTTGTTGTTATTGAAGATGGAGCGGTTGAAACAGGTGATACAGCAGTTCTTGATTTCGAAGGATTCGTTGATGGCGAAGCATTCGAAGGAGGAAAAGCTGAAAATTATTCACTAGAAATCGGTTCAAACCAGTTTATCCCTGGATTTGAAGAACAATTAGTTGGCTTAAAAGCAGGAGAAGAAAAAGACGTAGAAGTAAGTTTTCCTGAGGAGTATCACGCTCCAGATTTAGCAGGAAAGCCAGCTACGTTTAAAGTTAAGCTTCACGATATTAAACGTAAAGAGCTTCCAGCACTTGACGATGAATTTGCAAAGGATGCAAATGAAAATGTACAAACATTGGATGAACTGAAAAAAGAACTTAAAGATAAGCTTCAAAAGGATAGAGAGCATGAGGCTGAACACGAAGTTCGTGATACATTAGTTGAAAAGGCTGCTGAAAACGCAACAATCGACCTTCCACAATCAATGATTACTACGGAAGTAGATCGCATGTTACAAGAATTTGAGCAACGCTTACAAACTCAAGGCATGAACCTAGAGATGTATTACCAATTCTCAGGTCAAGATGCTGATGGAATGCGTGAACAGTTCAAAGTGGACGGTGAAAAACGAGTTCGTATTAACTTAACGTTAGAAGCTATTGCCGAAGCGGAAGATATTCAAGTTTCTGATGAAGAAGTTGAAAAAGAACTTGAAAAAATGGCTGAAATGTATCAACGATCTGTTGAAGAGTTGAAGTCAATCTTTGCTGCACAAGGCGGACTTGATGGTATTAAAGGTGATTTGAAAATTCAAAAAGCCGTTGAGTTTTTAGTTGAAAACAGCTCAAAAGTAGCTGCAAAAGCGTAAATGTTTATTAAACAAGGTGCGAATTTTTCGTACCTTGTTTTTTGAACACCCTCAAAAAAGCTCGTTTGAAATTTCATTCGAATGGTATGTTGAGGGTATTTATTGAACAAGCTGAAGAGAAGTAGTAAAAGAATCATAAGAGTTACTTTCATTGTATAAAATAGACTATTACTTCAAAGAGGCCGGCTTTCTAGGGTAAGAAAAAAGGGTTTTTAATTAACTATCTTGAATGTATAGTTAGAGAAATCTTGCTTCCAATTATTGCAGTACATAAGGTAAAGGTTATGATTATGTTTTGGAGTTAAACTTGTGTTACAATATCTAAACATACGATTCGATTGTTACATAACAAGCTGTTCAATAGGCAGGGAGCAGATTGAAATGGTACAATACTTTTGAGGGGTGATTTGCATGTTTAAATTTAATGATGAAAAAGGACAACTCAAATGTTCTTTTTGTGGAAAGACTCAGGACCAAGTCCGCAAGTTAGTTGCAGGACCTGGTGTATATATATGTGATGAATGTATTGAGCTTTGTACGGAGATTGTGGAAGAAGAATTAGGTACAGAGGAAGAGGTAGAGTTTCAAGAAGTTCCTAAACCGCAAGAAATTCGAGAAATCCTTAATGATTACGTAATTGGCCAGGACCGCGCGAAGAAGTCACTTTCGGTTGCTGTTTATAATCACTACAAGAGAATTAATTCTTTAAACCGGTCAGAAGATGTAGAACTTTCAAAGAGTAACATCTGTATGATTGGACCAACTGGTAGCGGTAAGACACTTCTTGCTCAAACATTAGCACGTATTTTAAACGTTCCATTTGCAATTGCTGATGCAACTTCACTTACAGAAGCTGGTTATGTTGGGGAAGATGTTGAAAATATTCTTTTGAAATTAATACAAGCTGCTGACTACGATGTAGAAAAAGCAGAAAAAGGGATTATCTATATTGATGAAATTGATAAGGTTGCTCGTAAATCAGAGAACCCTTCAATTACAAGAGACGTATCTGGGGAAGGTGTGCAGCAAGCCCTTCTAAAGATTCTTGAAGGGACAACGGCAAGTGTGCCTCCTCAAGGTGGACGTAAGCATCCTCATCAGGAATTCATTCAAATCGATACAACAAATGTTCTATTTATTTGTGGAGGGGCTTTTGATGGAATTGAACAAATTATTAAGCGAAGACTAGGTAAAAAGGTCATTGGATTTGGATCTGAAGTAGCTGATAAAGAAGAGTTAAAGCCAGGGGAATATCTTGGTAAGGTTCTTCCAGAAGACTTGCTTCGTTTTGGTTTAATTCCAGAGTTTATTGGACGTTTGCCAGTTATTTCGAGCTTAGAGCCGCTTGATGCTGATACGTTAGTTGAAATATTAACCAAACCAAAAAACGCTCTTGTAAAGCAATACCAGAAGTTACTAGAGCTTGATGATGTAGAGCTTGAATTTACAGATGAAGCGCTTGTAGAAATTGCGAAAAAGGCGATAGAACGTAAAACAGGTGCACGTGGGCTACGTTCTATTATTGAAGGATTAATGCTTGAAGTGATGTTTGACTTACCTTCACGTGAAGATGTTGTTAAATGTATCATTCACGAGAAATGTGTAACAGAGGATGAAATGCCGACTTTAAAAACAAAGGATGGTACAGAAATCTCTTTATCGAAGAAAGAACCGAAGGAAAGTGCGTAATTAATTAAACGACACCCCTCAACAGTGAGGGGTGTTTTATCGTTTGAAGGTACCTATTCCATATCTTAGCCAATTCTATGTGGATGAGCAGTGTGCGAAACCAAAGTCCAAATTTGAGTAACGTAATTGAACACGCTTTCTCTGACGAATTTCATGTTTTTCTCTGTATTTCTTTGGTTAGTGTTGGGCTTCCCGGTCATACTAAGAAAAACAAAAGACTATTCTATTCGGGGGGCTACTACATGAATTGGACAGGCATTGCTTTAATTGTTCAGTTATTCTTCGGTATTGTTATCGGGGTCTATTTTTGGAATTTATTAAAGAATCAACGAAACCAAAAGGTAACGATCGACCGGGAATCAAAAAAAGAAATGGAACATCTTCATAAGATGAATGCAATCTCACTCAGTAAACCGTTATCTGAAAAGGTACGTCCCATTAGCTTTAAAGATATTGTTGGTCAAAAGGAAGGAATTCGAACGTTACGTGCTGCATTATGTGGACCCAATCCTCAGCATGTTATAGTTTATGGACCACCGGGTGTGGGGAAAACTGCGGCTGCTAGACTTGTGTTACAAGAAGCGAAGAAAAATTTGAAATCTCCCTTCTCAAAAGATGCAGTATTTATTGAGCTCGATGGTACTACAGCCCGCTTTGATGAAAGAGGAATAGCTGACCCGCTAATTGGTTCAGTTCATGATCCAATCTATCAAGGGGCAGGTGCAATGGGACAAGCAGGGATTCCCCAACCAAAACCAGGGGCCGTGACAAAAGCACATGGTGGTATTCTGTTCATTGATGAAATCGGGGAACTCCATTCCATTCAACAAAACAAACTTCTAAAAGTATTAGAAGACCGGAAAGTTTTTCTCGAAAGTGCTTACTATAGTGAAGAAAATCAACAGATTCCTCGTCATATTCATGAGATTTTTCAAAAAGGTCTTCCTGCAGACTTCAGACTAATTGGTGCGACAACGCGAAATCCAGAGGAGATTCCTCCTGCTATCCGGTCACGTTGCTTAGAAGTATACTTCCACGCTTTAAAACCAGAAGAAGTCATTCAAATTGCACAAAAGGCAACGGAAAAATTAAAATTCACGGCTGAAGACGGTGCAATTGAACGTATTGCCAAGTATGCAACAAATGGACGTGAAGCGGTAAATCTCGTCCAAATCTCTGCAGGTATTGCTACCGCTGAACAACGAGAAGTGATTACGTTAAGTGACATTGAGTGGGTCCTTCACTCCAGTCAGCTCTCCCCACGTCCTGAACGAAAAATCCATGAGGAATCAACAATTGGTTTAGTAAATGGTTTAGCGGTGTATGGACCTAATATGGGGGCTGTATTGGAAATTGAAGTTAATGTAATAGAAAACCGTGGAAAAGGAACAATTAATATTACGGGGATTGCAGAAGAAGAAAGTACAGGTAACCAGATGCGGTCGATTCGCAGAAAGAGTATGGCGAAGGGTTCAGTAGAGAATGTTGTAACTGTGTTACGTCGTATGGGAATTCCCACGTTTGATTATGATATCCATGTTAATTTTCCTGGTGGTACGCCTGTCGATGGTCCTTCCGCAGGTACGGCGATTGCAACAGGTATTTTTTCGGCGATTCAAAAGAAAAAAGTTAAAAATACTGTGGCTATGACAGGAGAGATTGGAATTCATGGAACTGTAAAACCTATCGGTGGTGTCGTAGCTAAAGTAGAGGCAGCTAAGCTCGCGGGGGTTAAACAGGTTATCATTCCTAAGGACAATGAACAGGCTATTCTACAAGAAATTAAAGACATTGAGGTTATTGGCGTAAGACATCTAGATGAAGTTCTCGAAATTGCTATTGAAGGAACCCTAAGCAAAGAAGTCATTCCTGCAAGTTCAAACATGGATTCGACAGTAAGCCCTGTTTAACATTAGACAAAGAAATGGGGATAAGATAAAATTGAGAAAGGTCAAATATCATATTGACAAAGTACTATTTTATTCGATGTTTCATTCGAACTGAAATATAATCAATTGAAATAGGGGATTGAAATTGGAATTAGGAAGTTTGGAGGTGTTTGCGGATGGTCGATATAAATGAAAAGCGACATATTCCGCTACTGCCATTACGTGGACTTTTAGTGTTTCCAACTATGCTGCTTCATTTGGATGTAGGAAGAACGAAGTCTGTATTGGCATTAGAGCAAGCGATGAATGAAGGACAAGAAATTCTTCTTTCAACGCAAAAGGAAATCTCAATCGATGACCCGAAAGAGGAAGAAATTTATCAAATAGGTACACTTGCAAAGGTTAAGCAATTATTAAAGCTCCCAAATGGAACCGTTCGAATTCATGTAGAAGGGTTGCACCGAGCAAAAATAGATAGCTTTGTTAAAAATGAAGACTATCTTAAAGTCGAGATTTCAGTTTTGGAGGAGAAAGACGGATATCAAACAGCTGAAATTAAAGCGATAATTCGAAACCTCCTTAAAATGTTCGAGCAGTACTCGAAAATCTCGAAGAAAATATCTCCAGAAACGCTTGCAACGGTTGCTGATATTACGGAACCTGGACGCCTAGCAGATGTAATTGCGTCTAATTTACCTTTAAAGCTAGCGGAGAAACAAGAGCTTCTTGAGATGAACTCAGTTCATGATCGGTTGATTAAATTGATTGAAACGCTAAACAACGAGCAAGAAGTATTAGGACTAGAGAAGAAGATTGGTCAACGCGTAAAAAAATCAATGGAAAAAACGCAGAAGGAATATTATTTGCGTGAACAAATGAAAGCCATTCAAAAAGAACTCGGTGATAAAGAAGGACGAACAGGTGAAGTTTCGACGCTTCGTGAAAAGATTGAGGAAGCGAATATGCCAGATTTTGTTCGTGAGAAAGCTTTAAAGGAATTGGATCGTTACGAAAAAATGCCTGCAAATTCAGCAGAAAGCTCGGTTCTTCGTAATTACTTGGATTGGCTCGTTCAGCTACCTTGGACTAACGAAACGGAGGATCATCTTGATGTTAATCGTGCAGAAACGATTTTGAACGAAGATCACTATGGTTTAGATAAAGTAAAGGAAAGAGTTCTAGAATATTTAGCTGTGCAACAGCTAACAAGGGAGCTGAAAGGACCGATACTTTGTTTAGCAGGACCTCCAGGAGTGGGGAAAACGTCACTTGCTAGGTCAATTGCTCGCTCCCTTAATCGAAACTTTGTCCGGATTTCTTTGGGTGGGGTTAGAGATGAGGCTGAGATTCGTGGTCACCGGCGTACATACGTAGGAGCGATGCCTGGACGAATCATACAAGGAATGAAGAAAGCCGGATCAATCAATCCTGTGTTTTTACTTGATGAAATTGATAAAATGGCAAATGATTTCCGAGGTGATCCTTCAGCAGCCCTTCTCGAGGTCCTTGACCCAGAACAAAACAATACGTTCAGTGATCATTACATCGAAGAACCTTATGATCTTTCGAAAGTTATGTTTGTTACCACAGCAAATAATATCGGGATGATACCTGGACCTTTGCTTGATCGAATGGAAATCATTTCAATTGCGGGTTATACAGAGCTTGAAAAACTGCATATTGCTAAAGATTACTTGTTACCAAAGCAAGTGAAAGAGCATGGCTTAACAAAAAGCATGCTACAAGTAAAAGATGAAGCTATTTTAAAAGTCATCCGCTATTATACGCGTGAGGCAGGTGTCCGCAACTTAGAACGTCAAATGGCAACAATCTGTCGTAAAGCGGCAAGAATTATTGTTTCTGGTGACAAGAAAAAGGTGATATTAACAGATAAAACAGTGGAAGAAATGTTAGGGAAGCCTCGTTTTCGCTATGGTCTTGCAGAAATTGAAGATCAAGTAGGGGCTGCAACTGGTCTTGCTTATACGTCGGCAGGAGGAGATACACTTTCTATTGAGGTTTCTATCGCACCAGGAAAAGGGAAGTTAACGCTTACGGGTAAATTAGGGGATGTAATGAAGGAATCTGCACAAGCAGCCTTTAGTTATATCCGCTCAAGGTCAAAAGAACTCGATATTAATCCACGTTTTCATGAAGAGAATGATATCCATATTCACGTTCCTGAAGGAGCAACACCGAAAGATGGGCCTTCAGCCGGTATTACAATGGCAACAGCTCTTGTGTCTGCTTTAACTGGTCGAAAAGTTAAAAAAGAAGTTGGGATGACTGGAGAAATCACACTTCGGGGACGAGTGTTGCCAATAGGTGGATTAAAAGAGAAATCAATGAGCGCGCATCGTGCCGGTCTAAAAACCATTATCATTCCAGAAGATAATGAAAAGGATTTAGAGGATATACCAGAAAGTGTTCGAAATGAACTTACTTTCATCCTCGTATCACATTTAGATGAGGTATTGAAGCACGCATTGGGAGAGAAGTAAATGAAAGTAACAAAAGCAGAGCTTGCCCATGTCGCAGTAAAGCCTGAACAATATCCAAAAACGCAACTACCTGAGGTCGCTTTAGCGGGCCGTTCGAATGTTGGGAAGTCTTCATTTATCAATAAGATGATTAACAGAAAAAGCTTAGCGAGAACATCGCAGCGTCCTGGAAAGACACAAACCTTAAATTTTTATGAAATCAACGACCATATCCATTTTGTTGATGTTCCTGGTTATGGTTTTGCAAAAGTGTCGAAGTCAGAGCGTGAAGCTTGGGGAAAAATGATTGAAACCTTCATTCAAACGCGTGAACAGCTGAAAGCCGTTATTCAAATTATCGATGTTCGTCACAAACCTTCTGAGGATGATAAGCTAATGTATAACTGGATAAAACATTTTGATATTCCAGTTATCATCATTGCAACGAAATGCGATAAGGTTCCTAAAGGAAAATGGCAAAAACATTTAAGTATCATTGAAAAAGAATTGGAAAAACATGGAGAGGACCCAATTGTGTTATTCTCTTCAGAAACAGGGTATGGAAAAGAAAACGCTTGGAAAACCATTCTTAATATGATTTCTTAAAAAGCAGAGCAGAACTCCTATATAGGAGTTCTGCTCTATTTGTGTTTATAGAGAAATAAAAGGCCAAGAGCGATAAGGATTAACGGCCAAAGATTTCCGAAAACTGAAAATAACTTCTGGAGGTAATGAAAGGGACTAAAGGATGTAAACATTAATAGTGAAACGGCACTAAAGAGAATGCCTAGCAGTAGGCCATCTTTTTTTGTTTTTCCATATACACAAAGAAAGGATAATCCTAAAATAAGTGTGAAAATCGCCCAATGATTAGGCCAACCATTAACGAGGGATAATCCATGAAAATGAATAGCAAGTCCAGTTAACAGCCAGCCAGGTATGATAAATTGATAGTCTCGAGATAGGTACGCTTGAAATAAAAAGCACAAGCCGATAACCAATAACAAGGAAGGCCAACTCATAATCTGAGCAGAAAAAGGAAACGTATACGATTGAAGATAAAAATACATACCTATACAAATAAGCATCATTCCAGGGTAAATTGCTTGATTTTTCATAAAAATTCTCCTGACATTTCATACAGTTTCTTATGATTGGTTATCCTAGAAAGGAAGCAAATAACTTGCCTTACAGGATACTGAAGGTTTACCATCATAATAGCATATGCGTCATAAGCTGTTCACAATTTTTTTTTGAGACATTTAAAAGACATGTTATAATGGTTTTATGTATTTAGACACTATGGTTGTAAAAGCACGTATAATTGTGCTTAATAGATAATGGATAGAGTAATGAGAGTGGGGTGAGCGTCAGGATGCATATTATCGTTTTAAGTTTAAACTATAAGTCAGCCCCTGTTGAGATAAGAGAGAGATTTTCGTTTCAGGAAGCTGAGCTTCCCGTCGCGCTAAAGCAATTACGAAATCAGAAGAGTATTTTGGAGTGTACGATTATTTCTACTTGTAATCGTACAGAAATCTATGTAGTAGCCGATCAATTGCATACTGGACGTCACTATACAAAGGCTTTTTTAGCTGAATGGTTCGGTTTACCAAAGGATGACTTTACTCTATATCTTGATGTAAGAGAAGACCACCATGCGATAGAACATCTGTTTAATGTCGCCTGTGGTCTTGACTCCATGATTCTTGGAGAAACTCAAATTCTTGGTCAAGTTCGTGATAGCTTTTTACTAGCTCAACAAGAGCAGGCGACAGGTACGATTTTTAATCAACTATTTAAGCAGGCAGTAACTCTTGCAAAACGTGGACATTCCGAGACAGAAATTGGCCAAAATGCTGTTTCTGTTAGCTATGCTGCCGTTGAATTAGGTAAAAAGATTTTTGGGGATTTTGCTGGCAAGCATATTCTTATATTAGGTGCCGGGAAAATGAGTGAATTAACAGCAAAGCATTTGCATGCAAATGGGGCGACTCATATTACGGTTATTAACCGGACGGAAGCAAAAGCCGCAGAATTAGCAGCCCGCTTTCTAGGCAATGCTCTTCCATTTGAGCAGCTACAAAAAACCTTAGTAGAAGCCGATATTTTAATCAGTTCTACGGGCGCGCGGGATTTCGTTGTCACTAAGGATATGATGTCATTAATTATAAAGAAGCGTAAAGGGCGTCCATTATTTATGGTCGATATCGCCGTTCCACGTGACTTAGATCCAGCTTTAGCACAATTTGATAATGTATATTTATATGACATTGATGATTTACAAAATATTGTTGAAGCCAATTTAGTAGAACGGAAGCGTGAGGCTGAGAAAATTGAGATTATGATTGAAGCTGAAATTGATGAATTCAAATCCTGGTTGAATATGCTTGGTGTTGTTCCGATTATTTCTGCGCTACGTACTAAGGCCTTAGCGGTACAAGCAGAAACCATGGAAAGCCTTGAACGGAAGCTACCTCACTTATCAGAACGTGATAAAAAGGTACTAAACAAGCATACAAAGAGCATTGTGAATCAACTGCTACGCGACCCGGTGACACGAGTGAAGGAAATGGCTGGTGAATCTGGTGCGGAGGAAGCTCTTGAGTTATTTACGAAGATTTTTGCCCTTGAGAATGAACTAGTAGTAGATGAACGCTTACAGAAAATCAAGCAGATTGAACAGCAGTGGGATAAGCAGAAACAAGAAATCCCTAATGTTCAGAGGCAACTAGATGCTGTTGCTCGCTCCTGATGAGAGGAGTTGAACGAACATGAATTGGATTTATCCAGTTACAATTATCCTATATAGTTTAAGTGTATTTGGATATTTTATTGATTTCTTACAGCACAACCGGAAGGTCAATATAATGGCTTTCTGGTTGCTTTCTATTGTCTGGGTGTTGCAAACAGTCTTTTTTGTTATTCGAGCATTTGAATTAAATCGTTTGCCTCTTATTACCCCATTTGAAGGGCTCTTTTTTTATGCATGGGTTGTTGTCACGCTTTCTTTACTCATAAACTGGTTCTTCCGGGTTGATTTTCTCGTTTTATTTACGAATGTAGTAGGATTCTCGATGATGGCTTTTAGCTTATTTACTCCTGATGGCGATATTCCAAATTCCTTGAAAGTACTACTCGCATCGGAGTTACTTATTATTCATATTTCGATTATCCTTCTATCGTACGCAGCGTTTACGCTTTCCTTTGCTTTTTCAATTATGTATGTCATCCAATCAAAAATGTTAAAGCAAAAGGTCTGGGGGAAACGCTTATTACGCTTTATCTCACTATCAAAGCTTGATAGCTACGCGTTTTTTACTACAACGGTAGGATTTCCGTTATTACTTATTGGCATTATTTTAGGGTTTGTTTGGGCATCAAATCAACTAGGAATGTTACCATGGTTTGATACAAAAGTTATTAGCTCACTGATTACACTGCTTGTTTACGCGGTATACTTATATCAACGGGTTGTGAAGTTAGTTCGAGGCTATAATATTGCCCTCTTAAATATTGCAGCGTTTCTTCTTGTATTGATTAACTATTTTCTATCAAGTAATTATTCAACTTTTCATTTATGGTATTAATTATAGAAGTGGAGGTTCGATATGCGTAAAATCATAATAGGTTCAAGAAAAAGTAACCTAGCATTGACTCAAACGGATTGGGTCATTGACAAGCTTAGCCAACTAGGATTACCGTATGAATTTGAAGTAAAGAAAATCGTGACAAAAGGTGATCGCATTCTAGATGTGACGCTTTCTAAAGTTGGCGGTAAAGGACTGTTTGTTAAAGAAATTGAACAGGCGTTAGAGGATAAGGAAATTGATTTAGCGGTACATAGCATGAAGGATGTCCCGTCTGTCTTAGCTGAACGCTTTACGCTTGCTGCAATTACAGAACGAGAGGATCCTAGAGATGTGCTGATTTCAAACAATCATGTAAAACTTGCTGATTTACCAGCCGGTGCTATCATCGGGACGAGTAGTTTACGCCGTTCAGCACAAATTCTTGCTAACCGACCTGATTTAGAAGTGAAATGGATTCGAGGGAATGTTGAAACAAGAATGCGTAAACTGAAAGAGGAAGATTTTGATGCAATTATACTTGCGGCAGCTGGTCTAAAGCGTCTAGACTTTCCAGAAGAGATGATAACTGAATATTTGGATCCGGAATTATCTGTGCCTGCAGTAGGTCAAGGTGCACTTGGCCTGGAGTGCCGTTCCGATGATGAGGATGCGGTGGAACTTTTGAAGAGAATTAATGACGATGCGACTGCGAGAACTGTCACAGCTGAACGAACATTTTTACATAAGATGGAAGGTGGCTGTCAAGTTCCAATTGCAGCGTATGCGACATTGCAAGAAGGCGATAAAATCTCGCTAACGGCTCTTGTGGGTTCTCCTGATGGGAAAATAATTATTAAAGAAACATTGCAAGGTGATGATCCTGTTTTGCTAGGGGAAGAAATTTCACAGCGATTACTCGACCGAGGGGCGAAAGAAATTCTCGATAAAGTCAAGAAAGAGCTTGATGAACAATGAACAAAGCTTCCTTAGCTGGGAAACATATACTTGTCACACGGGCAAAAGAGCAGGCTAAGGTTTTGTCACAACGAATTCGGGAAGCGGGCGGTATACCAATAGAGGTACCGCTTTTGGCTTTTCAAAGACCACAAAATCAAGAAGTCATACCTGAAGTCATTTCTAGGTTAGCTGAATTTGATTGGCTTGTATTTACGAGTGCAAATGGAGTACGCTTTTTTATGGAGCATTTTCAAGACAATACCAAAAATAAGAACGTTCGACTTCCGAAAATTGCTGTCGTAGGAATCGAAACGGCAAAAGTGTTACACTTGTATAAAGTTAAAGCAGATGTCTCTCCAGATGTGTATGTGGCAGAAAGTCTTATTGACTGTCTTAAGGAAAATACAGAACCTGGACAACGGATTTTACTAGCACGCGGAAATTTAGGACGTTCAATTTTAAACGATAACCTTTTAACATACGGGCTAGAGGTAACGGATTTAATCGTATATGAGACAGTCTTACCTAAAGAGGCTATCATTGAGATGAAGACTTTGCTAGATAAAAGTATGATCCCAGATGTTGTAACATTCACAAGCTCCTCAACGGTTCAACACTTTATCCAGTTATTACAAAAAATAAATCAGTCCGAGCGATTTAATCCAGTCATGGCTTGTATTGGTCCAGTCACTGCTCAGACAGCAAAGAAGCTAGGTCTTTCTGTAGAGATTATCCCCAAAACATATACAGTTGAAGGGTTAGTGCAGGCAATTTGTACATACATAGAGGAGGAAAACCTAAAATGAAAGATTTAGCGTTTCGTCGGCATCGCCGTTTGCGTCAATCAGCTTCAATTCGAAATATGGTTCGTGAAACACACTTACATACAGAAGATTTTATTTACCCAATTTTCGTTATCGAAGGGGATAATATTAAAAACGAAATTAAATCAATGCCTAACGTGTACCAATGGTCATTGGATTTAATTGATGTAGAGGTTGCTGAAGCCGTCGATCTAGGCATCCAATCAATTATTCTGTTTGGAGTTCCATCTGAGAAGGATGATGTGGGAACCTCAGCTCATCATGACCAAGGTATTGTTCAAAAAGCGATTCGTCAAATTAAAGCAAATCATCCGGAGTTGACGGTGATTGCAGATACATGCTTATGTCAATTTACCGACCATGGTCATTGTGGAGTCATTGAAGATGGAAAAATTCTGAATGATCCTTCTTTAGATTTGCTTGCTAAAACTGCGATTTCTCAAGCTGAGGCAGGTGCTGATATTATTGCACCTTCCAATATGATGGACGGATTCGTTGCGGCGATTCGCCACGGTCTTGATGAAGCCGGATTTCAAGAGGTACCGATTATGTCGTATGCTGTAAAATACTCTTCCGCATTTTATGGTCCGTTCCGTGATGCAGCACATAGCTCACCGAAATTCGGTGACCGTAAGACATATCAAATGGATCCAGCCAACCGCTTGGAAGCGATTCGTGAGGCAGAATCAGACATCGAAGAAGGTGCTGATTTTTTAATTGTTAAGCCAGCCCTGTCTTATCTTGATATTATTCGTGAGGTAAAAGACTTTTCCGGGTATCCCGTTGTCGCGTACAATGTAAGTGGAGAATACTCAATGATTAAAGCAGCTAGTCAAAATGGGTGGATAAATGAAAAAGAAACGGTACTAGAAAAGTTAACAAGTATGAAACGAGCGGGTGCAGACATCATTCTCTCCTATCATGCCAAGGATGCAGCGCGTTGGTTACAGGAAACAAAATAAGAAGGGAGCGGTTTGATGCGTAGGTTTGAAAAATCGAGTGCAGCATTTCAAAAAGCAAAGCCCTTAATGCCAGGTGGCGTTAATAGCCCAGTGCGTGCGTTTAAATCTGTGAAGATGGACCCCATTTATATGGAGCGTGGAAAAGGGTCAAAGATATATGACATTGATGGGAATGAATTCATTGATTATGTTCTTTCATGGGGACCGCTAATTTTAGGGCATGCCGATGAGCAAGTGATTTCTGAGTTAAAAAAGACGGCTAATCTTGGCACGAGCTTCGGAGCCCCAAGTGAGCTCGAAACTAAATTAGCTGAACTCGTTATTGAGCGTGTGCCTTCTATTGAAGTGGTTCGAATGGTAAACTCGGGGACAGAAGCAACGATGAGTGCACTTCGTCTGGCGAGAGGCTATACAGGCCGTAATAAAATCTTAAAGTTTGTTGGCTGTTATCATGGTCACGGGGATTCGCTATTAATTAAGGCAGGATCAGGTGTTGCGACATTAGGCCTCCCCGACAGTCCAGGTGTTCCTGAATCAGTTGCTCAAAATACGTTAACCGTTCCTTATAATGATATTGATAGTGTTCGTTATGTGTTTGAAAAGTTTGGTGACGATATTGCAGGCGTAATCGTTGAGCCAGTCGCAGGAAACATGGGAGTGGTTACACCAAAAGCAGGGTTCTTAGAAGAACTGCGTCGCATCACCGAAGAAAATGGAACGTTACTTATCTTTGATGAGGTGATGACGGGCTTTCGTGTAGGCTATAACTGTGCGCAAGGAAAGTTTGGAGTCATACCAGATTTAACATGCTTAGGAAAAGTAATTGGTGGTGGTCTTCCTGTTGGAGCATACGGTGGGAAGCGAGAAATTATGGAACAAATTGCACCAAGTGGTCCGATTTATCAAGCGGGGACATTATCGGGCAATCCTCTTGCGATGACAGCAGGCTATGAAACACTCTCCCAACTTACCGAAGCTGACTATGACCGTTTTGAAGAATTAGCCAAGCGTTTAGCAGATGGCTTATCAGAAGCGGCGAAAAAACATAACATTCCTCACCACATTAACCGCGCTGGTTCCATGGTTGGCTTTTTCTTCACAGGAGAAGAAGTAACAAACTTTGAACTTGCGTCAACTGCTAATTTAAATTATTTTACTAGCTACTTTCAAGAAATGATCCAACAAGGAATTTCTTTACCCCCTTCACAGTTCGAGGGGATGTTTCTCTCAACGAAACACACGAACGAAGACATTGATAAAACGATTAACGCAGCTGAAATAGCTTTTTCAAAATTAAAAGGTTAGAGAGTAACAATCAAATAAACCAATCAAGGTATGACTTCACACACGAAGTCATACCTTTTTTTATAGGCGACAACTCGTTGGCACCGGCAGCCGAGGAACGAGGCTAAAAGATATAGGGATTCAAAAGAATAGAAGGAAGTCATGCTTTTTATCATATTTCTCGGTAACTTGTCATAGAGTGGTATTGTACTGAACACGAACGTAACAGATATGGATGATAAATGATAAGGAGGAATGTGACATGTCACAAGAACGTCTATCAAAGCTTTCATTTTCGATTGAGGAATCAGTCTGGTTAAATAAAGATCAAGAAATTAAAGAAATTATCTCGATGTCACTAGAGCCTGAAATAACAATTGAAGAAAGAGAACAGCATGTTTATATTAAAGGTGGCCTTCGGTTATTAGGTGAATATCGAACAGGTGAAGATGCGGCTGAGTTGAGTGAAGAAAAGTCTTTAGAAGAGCAACTGAGCTTTCGTTCTGTTGAAGAAATGTCGACTTTCACTAGTAGTACGGGACAAATCAAACACTACTTCCCAATTGACGTGACCATTCCGCTTAACCGTATTCAAAAGTTGGACGATGTCTATGTGCAAGTTGAGTCTTTTGACTACGACATTCCGGAAAAAAGTTGCATTCAATTAACAGCGGATGTGAGTATTAGTGGAATGAGTCAACCAGAACAAGAAGTCCCCGTCGAGGAGCCAGTAAGAGAGCTTGAGCAAGCACCTATATTAGAAGCAGTACCTACTTCATTTTCTTTTGAAGCAAAGAAGCAACCTGATATTGAAATGGCCCCACCACCGTCTTCATTTAATGCACGGATGGAAGAGGATGTAAGTGAAAAGTCGTTTAAAGTAGAGCCGGCTGAAAAACATATTCACATCCCTCCTGTTCAACAACGACAAGCTGAAGAGGAAGAATATGAAGAACCTGCTTTTGTGGAAGAGTCAGCCCCTGAAGAAAGTCCAGAGGAAGCTGAGGAGATTGGTGAAGAGACTCTTCGTGCAGACGAAGATGAGATTGTTGAAGCAGTCGAAGAACCTGAGACTGCCGAGGAACCCGAGATATCAGAGACGAAAATTAATCTAGCTCCTTTAAAAGAAATGGTCCGTCCAAAAGAGATAGTAGCAGCAAAAACGGTGAAAGCAGAAAAAATAAAAAAAGCAGAAACTAAAGTAGTAGACACCGAACGAGAACCGGAGGAGAAGCCGAGTCTTAAGGAAGAAAATGCCTTATATTTAACGAAAATGCTTGCTAGAGAAGAAGAACGATTTTTAAAATGGAAAATGTGTATTATTCAACAAAATGAATCTCTAGATATTATTGCCGAACGCTATGACGTCACTACGAGTCAGCTTGTTCGAATCAACCGGCTTGAGCAAGAGCAGGTGGAGGAAGGGCAGATCCTTTATATTCCTGTGACAGCCCAATCCTGAGAAGGAGTTATCAAATGGAACTGTTGGATTGGATTAAAGAACAATATCAATGGCGTGACGTTGAGTTTGTCAATGAGGCTATCATTGAAACTGAGCATGGCCGAAAAAGAATTTGTTCGTGGAAAGATAAGTCACTTCTTGAGTGGCATACCACGTGGCGTGATCGTTGTAGCGTTACGCCCCACCTGCTCATGAATCGAATGATTCGTAACAAAGACCAACAAAGTTTTGTCGAGTGGAAGGATGGCTGGTTAACGGCGCATGATGAACCTACTGACATCTTTCCACAGCAAGGCGAAGAAGTGATATGGGGTGCCTTATTAAGTACCATGATTCAAGAAGGGAAGAAAGTTGAGTTAGCAGGTGCTAAATTAAGAGATCACAATCCTTCTTTAGAGGAACGAGAAGATGTTCTTAATGCCCTTGAAATTGAGGATAAGGACCTTGTATTTTCTTGCTTGATGGAGGCGAAGATTCGCCAAAAAAAGGCAGCTCTTCTTCGTGAAATGAATCATGATGAAACCTTACCGTTTTTCGTTCCAATTTCATCACCTCAACAAGCAAAACAAGTATTTGATGTCTTCATTTGGTGCGGGACAGATGAACCGCCAGAAAAAAGCTATCAACCATTGCGTACGTTTCTAGGAGATTGGCTTTATCAACATGGGCAAGCCTCAGTTGAAGATCTTCTAAATTCAATGTACGACCACGGAGGATTAACAAAAGAACAAGGACTGCTCTTATTAGCAGAATGCCTTGAGCCAACAGAGCTAAGAAGACTTACATCGGATCGCGGAGCTAACGAGAAGCACGTAACATCCGAAGAGGTGAGAGCATTTATGAAGGAATGGAATCAAACAAAACAACTTGTAGGGGTTTTAAGTGGTTGGTTAGATAAGAAAAAGAAGGTGTTAACATGAACCGGGAGACCGAGAATTGGTATAAATCACTCCTGTTTTCGTATGACCTTTATCCAGAACGAATTGAAGATTATGGTAAAGTGAAAAAAATCCATACTAGACGAGGCGATTTTGCATTAAAGGAAACGTCGATGAAACCTGCCGAAGCGGATGAATTTATTCAAGGAATTCGTAAATTAATGAAATTGGGATTTAAACAAGTGGTCCCAATTCTACCAACCAAATTTGGTGAGTATACCATATCAACACAAACAAATAGTTATTACCTTATGCCGTGGATTGAGCCTGTTGAATATATGGGAAGAGAAACTCAGGAAGAAAAACTAGCTGCTCAAATAGGTGTTATCCATCGTTTAACCGTGAGAACTCAAGAGTTTTCACAAGAACAGGTCGAGCAATCCTATCAGCAACTCCTTTTACAATGGGAACGAAAGAGACTTGATCTCCAAAGCTTTGCTGATGCGGCCGAGAAAAAAACATATATGTCTCCATTTGAGTTAACATTTTTAACACATGCCCATATGCTTGAACAAATGGCCGAGGTTGCTACGGTTCACTTGCGAGCATGGTATGATAGCTGTTTAGAGAAAGAGAAATATCGCAGTGTTCTCTGTCATGGTAAACTTTCACGGACTCATGCGTTATTTAATAACGAGAATGAGCCAATGCTTCTTAATTTTGAACGGGCCAGTCTTGATACACCAGCAAGGGATTTAGCTAGTTTTTGTCGCTTAAGTTTTCCTTATGCCTACTGGTCAGAAGAAGAAGTATTGCGCTGGTTTATGAGATATGAGCGTCATTTACCATTACTAGAAGAAGAAAAGCAGTTATTATGTGGGTACCTAAACTTTCCAGATCCAATTGTGTATTCCGTTGAACAATATGTAAACAATCGCCAAACAATGAGTGAACTTCAACATGTCCAGCGATTGGAGAAACGATTAACAGCAATGAGAAAAGTACAAAGACTCACTCAGAAATTAATCATCGTGAAAACGGAAGAAAATTGACGTTCTCTATTTCCTTTAGAGAACGTTTTTTCTAGTTTTAAAATAGACGTAACATCAAGGACGCATACAACACGATCATAATAACAAGTAAGATTACATCAAATGTAGAGGGAAATAATAAAGTGCGGAGACATTGAAAGCAAATGAGTGGAACTAATATTTGTATTAAAGCAGCACGAATTTTAAACCAAATACCAGGACGATGGTGATGATGGAAGCGATTAAACTTTCGCCTCATATAAAAAACCTCCTTTCACGTACTTTCTTTATATCAACCTATGCATGAAATACGAACTTGTGTCATCAAAACGAGTGTATCTAAAGCTAGACAAAATAACGTAAACTCCCTCAATAATGAGAGAATTTGAATATAGCTTTGCAAAAAAGGCGATGCTGTTATTGACGAATAATCATGAGTTGGATAAAATAAGTTGGAAGAAGGATGAAACGATAAATTAAACATGAGATGCCTAGATTGGGAAGAGTAGGTTCGGAACCTTGTAGAGAGAGAAATCATTAGCTGAAAGATTTCTTAAGATGTACGAATTGAACGTCACCCAGGAGCAGCTTTACTGAAAAAGAGTAGGTGAAGTCGGTTTTAACCGTTATCTGAATGAAGTGTGTACGAAAACCAGCAATTTGGTGTTTTGTACAAACAAAGGTGGTACCGCGAGTTTCTCTCTTCGTCCTTTGGATGGAGGGGGTTTTTTATGTTCTTATTGAACGAAATAAGGAGAGTGAATCAAATGGAAAAAGATCAATTATCAATGCCTACAAAGTACAATCCACAGGAAACAGAAGAAAAGTGGTATGCCTATTGGTTAGAAGGAAAGTTTTTTGAAGCGACTGGAGATACGTCGAAGAAGCCGTATTCAATAGTTATTCCCCCACCCAATGTAACGGGTAAACTTCACTTGGGACATGCCTGGGATACCACATTACAAGATATTTTGTCCAGGGTAAAGCGTATGCAGGGATATGATACGCTTTGGTTACCTGGGATGGATCACGCCGGAATTGCGACGCAGGCAAAAGTTGAAGGGAAGTTACGAGAAGAAGGTTTAAGCCGTTATGATTTAGGTCGTGAGAAGTTCATCGAAAAATCGTGGGAATGGAAGGGAGAGTACGCTAGCTTTATCCGTGACCAATGGTCAAAGCTTGGCTTGTCTCTTGATTACTCACGTGAGCGCTTTACCTTAGATGAAGGGCTTTCCAAAGCGGTTCGAGAAGTTTTCGTAAAGCTTTATGAAAAAGGCTTAATTTACCGTGGAGAATATATTATTAATTGGGATCCAAAAACAAAGACAGCATTATCAGACATCGAGGTTATTTATCAAGATGTACAAGGTGCATTTTATCATATGAATTATCCCCTTACTGATGGTAGTGGACAAATCGAAGTGGCCACAACAAGACCAGAGACGATGCTCGGTGATACAGCAGTTGCTGTGCATCCCGAAGATGAACGCTACAAGCATTTAATCGGAAAAACGGTTACATTGCCAATCACTGGTCGAGAAATTCCGATTGTTGGCGATGATTATGTTGATATGGAATTTGGTTCAGGCGCAGTGAAAATCACACCAGCTCATGACCCGAATGATTTTGAAATCGGAAACCGCCATAATCTCGAACGAATCCTTGTGATGAATGAGGATGGAACGATGAACAAAGTAGCTGGCAGATACGAAGGTATGGACCGATTTGAATGTAGAAAGAAAATAGTTAAAGATTTACAAGAGCAAGGCATCCTTTTCAAAATTGAGGAGCATATGCATTCAGTTGGTCACTCTGAACGAAGTGGAGCAGTTGTTGAACCATATCTTTCAACACAATGGTTTGTAAAGATGCAGCCTTTAGCAAATGCCGCGATCGATCTTCAACAAACAGAAGAAAAAGTAAACTTTGTTCCAGATCGTTTTGAGAAAACCTATCTTCGTTGGATGGAGAATATCCGCGATTGGTGTATTTCAAGACAGCTATGGTGGGGTCATCGTATTCCTGCTTGGTATCACAAAGAAACAGGGGAAGTATTTGTTGGCCATGAAGCGCCAAGTGATATAGAGAATTGGAAGCAAGATGAAGATGTTCTCGATACGTGGTTTAGTTCTGCGCTCTGGCCGTTTTCTACAATGGGTTGGCCTAACGAAGAATCTGAGGACTTCAAGCATTTCTATTCTACAAATGTACTTGTAACAGGTTATGATATTATTTTCTTCTGGGTTTCTCGCATGATCTTCCAAGGACTTGAGTTTACAGATAAAAAACCATTTGATGACGTGTTAATCCATGGTCTTGTTCGAGATTCAGAAGGACGAAAGATGAGTAAGTCACTCGGAAACGGTGTCGATCCTATGGACGTTATCGACAAATATGGAGCAGATGCGCTTCGTTTCTTCCTTTCTACTGGAAGTTCCCCGGGAAATGACCTGCGTTTTTATTGGGAGAAGGTCGAATCGACTTGGAACTTTGGGAATAAAATTTGGAATGCATCGCGTTTTGCTTTAATGAATATGGAAGGCTTAACGTACGATGAAATAGACTTATCAGGAGGGAAGTCAGTTGCTGATAAGTGGATTTTAACGAGACTGCAAGAAACGATTACTGATGTAACAAGACTTATTGATGCCTATGAATTTGGTGAAGTTGGTCGAGTTCTTTATAATTTCATCTGGGACGATGTATGTGACTGGTATATCGAAATGGCGAAACTACCTTTATATGGAGAAGACGAGACAGCTAAAAAGACGACAAGATCCGTTCTTGCTTACGTCTTAGACCAAACAATGCGACTTCTTCATCCAATGATGCCATTTATTACCGAGGAAATATGGCAGCATTTGCCGCACAAAGGCGAATCCATTACAATTGCCTCGTGGCCTGAGCAAAATGAAGCATTGATGTTTGCTGATGCAGTAAAGGATATGGACTTACTAAAAGAAATCATCCGTTCTGTTCGTAATACGAGATCTGAGTTAAATGTACCGATGAGTAAGCAAATCGAGCTTCTAGTTCATGCAAAAGATGAAAAGATTCTAGCGCAATTAGAACGAGGTAGAAGCTTCATCGAGAAGTTCTGTAACCCAAGTAAACTTCAGATTGCGACGGGTCTAAAAGCGCCAGATAAATCAATGTCACAAGTATTATCTGGGGTAGAACTATTCCTTCCACTCGCTGGTCTCTTAGACATTGACGCTGAGATTGCCAGACTAGAGAAAGAATTAGAAAAGCTAGATAAGGAAGTAGAGCGCGTAGACAAAAAGTTAAACAATCAAGGCTTTATCGCGAAAGCTCCAGAAAAGGTAATTGAAGAAGAGAAAGCTAAACAAGACGATTATAAGGCGAAACGTGAAACAGTGAAAGAACGAATTGCCGAGTTGAAAGCTTAGAGTGTTTGTTGAAAAGGGTTTAATTAGATAGAATAAGAATAGAACCATAAGTCGAGGGTGTTTTAAAAGGGAAATGTAACCTTTTAAGACACCCTCATTTAAGTTCGGGATTAACCATATAGGAGAAATAATTAAAATTGTGGAAATGAGGGTTTAATATGAGGAGTTTAGAGGAATGTATAAATTGGATACATAGTCTACTACCATTTGGGGTAAAACCTGGTTTAAAAAGAATGGAATGGATGCTTGATAGAATTGGTAACCCCGAGAAGGATCTTCGTGTTATTCATGTTGGTGGGACAAATGGTAAAGGGTCAACAGTCAGCTTCATGCGTCATATTCTTCAGGAAGAAGGGTATACAGTAGGGACATTTACTTCTCCATATATTGAAATGTTTCAGGAGCGTATTTCTGTTAACGGGGTTGCGATTGAGGACGAAGCTTTAATTACTAGTTGCAATCGTCTCTTTCCTCTTGTTGAGGAATTAAAGAACAGCGAACTCGGGTCTCCGACAGAGTTCGAAGTGATTACAACCATTGCCTTTGACTATTTTTCGAATACAGCTAGACCAGATATTGTTTTGTTAGAAGTTGGTTTAGGAGGACGGTTAGATTCAACCAATGTACTGACTCCACTTCTTTCGATTATTACATCGATCGGTTATGACCATATGCATATTCTTGGCAACACACTTGAAGAAATTGCCTCAGAAAAAGCAGGAATTATTAAATCGAATGTTCCCGTTATCGTTGCGAGTGAATCTGATTCAGCTTGGGAGACGATTAATAGAGTAGCTAAAGAAAGAAAAGCCCAAAGCTACCGATATGGAAGTGATATTGCTGCAACCATTGACTCAGTAACAGAAGATGAGCAATATTTTTCTGTCCAAACGAGTTCTAAGCAATTTCAAAATCTAAGAATTCAAATGAAAGGGCATCATCAAATTGAAAATGCCGCGCTCGCCATTTTTGCAATAGACTTATTAAGGCAAAATCACCTCTACGAAATTAGTGACGAAGCTATCAGAAAAGGGTTAGCAAAAACGTCTTGGATTGGACGGTTTGAGACGGTTCTAACGACACCTCTCGTTGTGATTGATGGTGCGCATAATAAGGAAGGATTCAAAGCACTTCACCAAACACTACAAAATCATTATCCTTCTAGAAAGTACCGATTTTTAATTGCTGCTACACAAGAAAAAGATATGAAAGAATTGCTAGCCCCGTTTAAAGAAAGTGAAGCTAGTTTTGTATTCACAAGCTTTCAATTTTTTCGGGCTCAACAAGCAGAGATTCTCTTTGAACAAGCCCCTGTGAAAAATAAAAGGGTTGTATCTAATTGGCAAGAAGAGATGAAGTATCTAATAGAGGAGTGCCAGAAGGATGAAATGATTGTTGTTGCAGGTTCGCTCTATTTTATCTCAGAAGTACGAAGGTATTTAAAAGACTTATCTAGATATTGCTTATAAGACAACAAATCTAGTAAGAAAGTAGCGATTAATATAAACCAATAAATTAAACACAAATAGATTTAATTACATGTTATATTTAAATAGAAGTTGAATAGACAAAAGTCTTTATAAATTGTAAATAATAGCCATTTCACATGTTATTTCCCAGTAGATAGATGTTGTTTTACTGGGAAGGGCAGTCTATAATACAGGTAATTAGTCTAATTTAAATTAATTTAATCTCAATTTATGTAGTTCTAAAGTTTCATTTTGGTGCGTTTGTCTGGAAAAGGGATTTATGATCCGTGACGTATAGTTGGGCGTCTACATTCGCGGGGAACTAGTGGCACAACCAACCTTTACATGACTGTCAGTGTAGTAAGGTTTTTTTGACTAGTGTAAGTTTGCTTTCGATAGTATTACAAAACCTAGTAATTTATTTATCGGTTTAAAGAGTTACTGCTCTTGACATAAAAAATATCGGTTCAGGGAGAGGATTTACAAAATGAGAAAGTTAATAAAGCAGCATTTGAAAAATCAAAAAGGTCTAACATTAATTGAACTATTAGTTGTTATTGTTATTTTAGGGATTATTGCTGCGATTGCAGTTCCATTGGTTATGAGTAATAGAGAAGATGCTGCTCAGGCAGCTGCAGCACAAACAAATTCAATTATTCTTGATGCGGGGAACAGATATCAGACAATTGAAGGGACTCTACCAACTAATTTTGGCGAACTTGCCACCTATATTGATATCAATTCAATAAGTTGTCCAGCTAATCGGGGGGTAGCATCAGTAGATTCTACTACACCATATGATCCTTCTTTATGTGACGAATCCGAATAATAAAATAGTTTTTAATTTAATATAAAATTAGCTGTCGCTTCACGGCGGTAGCTTTTTTTAACTTAATTATGTAAAACAATGAGAAGGGAAGATTTATGTGTTAATAATTGATATATACGTGATAATCATCGGCCTACTTTTAGGTAGCTTCTTTAATGTCGTTGCGATTCGTTTATTAAAAAAAGAATCGATTGCCTTTCCTCCATCTCATTGTCCCACCTGCAAACATAAGCTGTCTGTCCTTGATTTAGTCCCAGTGATAAGTTATTTATTTTTAAAAGGAAAATGCCGCTATTGTCGCACACCCATTTCACCACTGTATCCTACGGGAGAAATGTTAACGGTGGTTTCGGTATTTATTGTATATAAGGAGATTGGTGTTTCTTTCGAATTAATTCCTGCTTTCATGTTAACGATACTGTTAATTATTTCTGTTTTAACCGATATAAGAGAAAAGCTAATTTTAGATATTGTTACCTTACCTTTTATTGGGCTATTTGTCATAACTCGTCTCTTTATTGGCGATGCACCGATTTGGTACTATATTGTTGGCGGAATAGTAGGATTTTCGTTATTACTTCTGATTTCAATTGTCAGTAAAGGAGGCATGGGCGGAGGCGATATTAAGCTTTATGCGGCAATCGGTATCATCTTAGGACCATGGTTAACCGTAATGAGCTTCGTCCTTGCGTCCTTTGTTGGAGCAATTATAGGTGTAGGCCTTCTTTTTATAGGGAAAGTAAAAAAGAAACAACCTATTGCTTTTGGACCATTTATCTTGATAGGTACGTTAACAGCCTATCTATTTGGGACCAATCTATGGACTTGGTATATTAGCTTTTTTTAAGGATGAGTGCAATGAAAAATGAAAAGGGAATTACGCTTGTTGAGTTATTAGTATCAGTTGTCATTTTAGGAATGGTTTTAGTTCCTGTATTAACAATTATGTCAGGTACGTCGATAAGAACCGATAATCAGGAAAAGTCAACTAGTAATGCTTATATCGCTCAAGATGTTATGGAAAAGGTAAGAATAAATGAAGGAATTTATAAGATTAACCGCAATGAAGATGATTCTGCACAAACTTTTTGTGCTAGTAATGTTACAGAAGCTTGTTCTGGATTTTTAAACATTGCTTTTGAAACAGAACTTAACTTAAATGATGTTCAAATTGTAGAGATAACCGCCGAAATGTATTCAGAAAATGCTAGCTTTAACGAAGTGACTGTGAGTATAAGAGATTCGGTGAATAGGATTGAACTTGTAACGTTGGTGAAAAAATAATGAACTATCAAAAACAACAAGGAGTTACATTAGTGGAGCTTTTAGTCATTATTGTGATAATGGTTGCCATTACGGCACCTATTATTGCGATTGTGTCTCATTCGTTGCAAACGGAGAGGGAAGTTTCAAACAGAAATCATGGTCAACGAGAAGCTCGTTTTATTATGGAATATGCAACTGGAAAAATGCGAGATAGCGGAAACTACTGGTTTGTTGATGGAGATAATTGGGTTCTGTGTTCCTATGAAGAGGGAACAGGGTGCACGGAGACGTTTTTAACGTATTCACCTATGAAACAAGAAATGAGAATGGGAGGAACTGGTGATCGAATATTATCCGAAGAAGTCAGATTTCAATTAAATCCAGGTCCATTAACCCTTTCTTCCCCTAACCTTTCTGCTTTAGATAGAAAACAAGAAGTAACGATTGAAATCACGAAAGCAAAACAAGTAATCGAGCTCAAGAGTAATGTGTACTTTGATAGATTTTAACTAAGAGAGGTGAATGGTCGTGAAACACCTACAAAGCCAAAGAGGGGCCGCACTAATTCTTGTATTGTTTATCGTTGTTTTTATAGCCATTGCTGGAACAATGATGCTGAACTCAACCATCTATAGCCAAAAAACGATTCTTGCAAATGAAGAAGTTCAGGGTGAGTTTTATCGAGCAGAAGGGGCTCTTGATCTTGTCCTTGAAGAAATGAATCAATATGAAGGCGATTTTATAGAATGGCGTGATGCTAATGGAGAGGTTTTCTATGACAGTAAGGGCGAACCTATCTTAATTCAGCAAACTGGACCATTTTTTTATTTAGAAGATAATGTAACACCTTCATCAATCGAAATTGGATCAGAGATAATAAAAGTAAAGATGGACGCTGAATTAGTTAACCCAAACCAGTATATAGCAACAATTACTGCGAACTATTTAAATAAAGATTCTTCGATAAATAGAGTGTTAGAGTTGGATGTTTCAAAATTAGAGACACCGAAAATAGAGTACTCTGGTGGCAATGGAGCATTGGAGGGGCCTATCCAATATGTTTCAAGCTTTAATCATAATGGAAGTACGGTGCATGATGAATTAGATGTTGAAAATACGACGGTGAATATGACAAATTCAACATTTCAAAGTATAAAAAATCATTTAAACACTCCTGTTACGCATGACAAGTTATTTAATATTACTGAATCTCATGAGTTTCCAGCTGGTAGACATTATCCCAACTCAATAAATTATAGCGGGAATGAGAACCAAATAGACATTAAACCAGGAGCTGTTGTTTTTGCGAAAAACGTTAATTTAACTGGTGGGGGTAATTCAAGTTATTTCAAAGTAGATGGGATACTTGTTGTTGATGATTTAAATGTATCAGGAAATATACCTATCATTATCAATGGGGCACTTATCGTCATGAACCATGTAAACATTACTGGTGGAGCTGACATTACAATCAATTCAGGTATCATTGCAAATAATTTTGCCACAACGGGCGCAAATCGTTTTGGAGGCATGGCAAAAGGAATTAATTGTTCTCTTTTGGGGATTTCAAACTGTGGAGGAACTCCAGAGGTCAGTCTTTGGACTTCTTCCATTTTAAATATAAAGTATCAAACGTTAAGAAACTAACAGATTTATAACAACGATTGAAATTATGATAGTAATTTAGAGAGTGGAATAAATTGAGGTGACCATATGTTTTTTAACAACAAGTTCTCAGGAATTAATTTTCAAGATAAGAAAATTACGTTTGCGACGGTAAAAATGGAGAAAGACCTTCCTCTCATACAAACAATTACAGTTAAGGAGATAGATGGAAATCCAGTTGAGAGTGGGCGCCTTTTAAATAAAAGCAAGGTCTCAATGGTACTTCGTAGTTTTTTAGAGGAAAAAAACAGCTCAAAACAAGTGCATTTGGCGATTCCAACACAACATACGTTGGTTCGTAAAATTACGTCTCTCCCTGATTTGGAAGAAGCGGAACTAGGGAAAATTCTTCAATTTCAACTTGGTGACAGTATTCTGCTTCCTTTTGATAATCCTATCTATGACTTTGTGAAAATTGGAACGATCGCATCTGTAAGAAACGCTCAACACGCACAGGAACTTACGATGGACGAGTTAAGTAACTCGATTGAAGACGATTTAAAGGGGGCTAGAAGTGAAATCCTCTTTTTTGCCACTTCAAGGGAACTTTCAGAGGATTTAGTGGACGTCTGTGAAGAGAGTGGCTTAAGGCCATTGTCAGCAGAGGTTCGTGCACTTGCCTTAAAGCGACTTATTAATTTTGTGCATTCCAAATGGTTAACAGAAACGGAAATGATTGTCGAAGTTTCTGAGGAGTCGATAGATCTTCATATTTTTAAGGATGAGTTAATTGCCTTTTCTCGGACAATGCCCGTGAACAGCAATCAATATTTTCATCAACTACAAACAGCGGCAACCACTGAGGAGATTGAGGAGTCTCTTTCGTTGATTAAGGATGAAGAACCCCCCCTTACTCTTCTAGAAGAAGAGGAAATTGAAAATCCTCTCTATTTGAAAGAAGAAAAAAAAATTGCAGCGAGGGTTTTACCACAGTCGAAAAAAAATACTGGTAATGAATCAGTTTTTGAGCAGGAAGCCTATTTAAATGACCTCGTCAATGAAGTGGAAAAAGCTCAAAACTTCTTTCGGTATACCCTAGGCGAACGTCAAACGGAATTTACAAGAATTATTGTTACGGGTGAATATACCGACCTTATTTTTAATTCTTTTTCGGATCAGATGGCGACTGAGGTATGTCGAATTGATTTCGAACCGATTTTGGACCCTAGCTTTATACAAAGAAATTTATTAGATACATGTAGTGTCGCACTTGGCTTGGCGATGCGTGGTCGTGAGAAAGCTAATAAAAGAAGAAAATTCTAATATAGACAGGCACCTGTTTCGGTAGAATGGAGCGATGACGTGAACTTCACAATCGATTTATTACCTAATGTAGAACGTTCAAAGCCAATATGGACACCGATTATTCCTGTTGTGGGACTAGTAGTTTGTGTCGCAACAACGGCTATACTTGTATATAGTTATTTTGATTTAACTGATTCCGTTGAGAATCTTGATTCTTCTATTGTTTCCCAGACAGAATTAAGAGATAGTCTTCAACTTCAATTTATTGAGGAGACAACGGGTGTAACAGAATACAATTATGTGATGAAATATAAGAATCTTGACCAAACCTTGAATACAATTTTTAAGGAGTCAAGTGAACTAAAGGATAACTTTTATCGTTTATTGCCTGGTGAAGCTTCCGTTGAAAACTTTAATTTAGAAAATACTGGTTCACTTACATTAATTGTAAGATTTCCTTCAAAAGGAGATGCTGCTACTTATTTATATCGTTTACTACAAGCAGGATTTGTTGAAAGTGCTGAGTTACAATCAATTGATATATCTGATGAGGATGAGCTTTTCTACACCTCGTTATATCAGCTTAAGCTTAAAACGATTGTAGGTGAAACTCAGTGACGGAATGGTTAAAGAAAAATCAAAAAACAGTCTTTTATGCTCTTATTATCTTATTTTTAGTGTTAATCGCTTGTTATGTTTATCTTGTTCGACCTGTAGCAATTGAAAAAGAGGAGAAGGAACTGTTGCTATCTGGAGTGAACAACGAAATAACTACACTTGAGACGACGCTTGCTTCGCTTGTTCCAGATACGTTAAGCGAGGGAGAAAAACAACAACTAACGGAAAGTGTATCGATAAAGCCAGAAGTTGAACAAATGATAGCAGAACTTGAAAAAACAGAAATAGATGCTGAAGTTGTAATTGAGAATATCTCAGTTTCAGTCCTTCCTAATGTAAATGAACAGGAAAAGTGGAGACATATTTTCTCAGAAGAATTATATGAACCTTTGCAAGAGAAAGTAGTAGAGGTTGAGGATTTAACAGTTTCTTATGTTGAGATGGTGATTAATGTTAGTGGATTAATAGATAATGTTCATTGGTTTGTACGCGAGGTAGAGAATCTTCAGAAAACCGTTCATGTTCAGAGCTACACCTTTGGTTTAGATAGTGAAAACAGAGAGCGAGCAAATGCGATATTAACGCTTCGTACGTTCTATTCCAGTGAATTTGCTCCATTTATTGAGTATCAAGAAGACTTTGAATTGGATTATGAATTTGATTCAGGGAAAATTAAACGCTATGTTACAGAAACAACCAACATCACTGTTGAAGATTACGAAACTATTCAACCAATACCAATTGAACCCCCTTTTTTAGCGCCAATAGCGCCTTCTCCAACTTCTCCCTCTAGTGGGGACTCGTTCGTTCGTGAGAGTCCAAAGTATGAAGTCTATCAAAGGCCGTTACACTATGAAGCAACGGTTACTGAAGGAGATTCGTTCATCTATTTTGTTCAGTCAGGAGGGTATTCATTAGAGGAGTATTTGTACCTTGAAGTTCAAAACCTTGTAAATAAAGGTTTTTATCCAAGAATAGAAGGCAGTAAAACGAATTTTATCTATACGTCTATCGGTTCAGATGAGGCGTCTGCAGTCAGAAAAGCTTCTTATATCAGAGACCAAGGCTTTCCTACATTTGTTAAAGCGATTCCAATCCGTTTATCAGAAGCTGAACAAACGATATTAAATGAAGCATATGAAGTAATGGCGAATATAACAGAAATTACGACGAAAGGGTTAACAGCGCCTGAATATACTTTGACACCTCAACGCTTACAAGCAGCTTCAAATACGCTGACAAACTACCAAACTAAAGTGCAAAGCGTGATTGATAAATCAAGCGGAAATCGAAAAATTGATTTAGAAGAGACTGCTCGTTTATTAAAGCAAGTGGAAAACACACTAAATTATTATCATGCTACGGGAAATACTTCGGTTTTGTGGCAAACCGAAGGACTAATGTTAGACTTTGCTCTCACTCTAAATGGCTTTGAACGAATTAGCTCTAAGTAAACACGTAACGGTAACTAATAGCCAGTTTTAAAAAAGGAGCTATGTTGTATGAATCAAAAACAGCAACGAAAACGATTAGGAGATTTGTTAGTTGAAGCCCAAGTCATTTCAGATGAAGATTTGATGCTAGCCCTTGCTGAACAAAAGAGAACCGGTTATCGGCTGGGCGATCAGTTGGCTCATATGAATCTTGTTAGTGAACAAAGAATTATTGAAGTATTAGAGTTTCAGTTAGGGATACCACATGTCAATCTTTATAAACAGAAAATAGAGCCTAACTTGATTAATGCTATTAGTGAGGACTTAGCAAGACGGTATCAAGTGTTACCGATTCAAAGAGATGGAAATCGGCTGATGGTAGCGATGGTTGACCCATTAGACTACTTTGCTCTCGATGATCTCCGCTTAAGTACGGGTTTTGAGATTCAGCCAGCAATAGCAAGACGAGCGGAGCTTAAGCTAGCAATTAACCGCTACTACGGAATGCAGAAATCGATAGACCAAATGATGAAGGATGTCCCAACAGACGAAAATGATGAGGCATACTTAGAAGCACAGCAGTCCGATGACTCACCAGTGGCAAAAATGGTTAACCAGCTTATTAGCCAAGCAATTGGAGTAGGGGCTAGTGATGTCCATATTGATCCTTTAGAGCATGAAACTTTAATTCGTTTTCGAGTGGATGGTGTTTTAAGAACGGAGAAAAAGGTACCAAAATCAATGCAAAACATTTTAGTTTCGCGCATTAAAATCATGTCAAAACTGAACATTGCGGAAAAACGTCTTCCACAAGATGGACGTTTCAGAATGGATATTGATTTACGTAATATTGATCTTCGCGTTGCCTGTCTTCCTACGATTTACGGCGAGAAGGTTGTCATGCGTCTTCTAGATACCGGAAATGTGACACTCGGAATTGAACAACTCGGTTTTTCAAAAGGAAATGAAGCCAATTTCCAAAAAATGATTCAAAGCGCATATGGAATACTTCTTGTGACGGGACCGACTGGATCGGGTAAGTCGACGACCCTATATACGGCTTTGCATGAAGTGAATACAGATGAAGTAAACATAATAACCGTAGAAGACCCAGTTGAATACCAATTAAAAGGTGTTAATCAAGTTCAAGTTAATTCACTCATTGGAATGACATTTGCAAGAGGGCTACGGTCCATTCTTCGTCAAGACCCTGATATCATCATGGTAGGGGAAATTCGAGATACGGAAACAGCGGAAATCGCTTTGCGATCAGCGTTAACGGGTCATCTAGTACTTAGTACTCTCCATACAAACGATGCAGCTAGTGCGATAAGTCGACTAATTGATATGGGACTTGAGCCTTTTCTTGTTTCCTCTGCACTACTTGGTGTCGTTGGACAGCGTCTTGTTCGCCGTGTGTGTTCTTCATGCACAAAGCCCTACCAGTTAACGTTAGAAGAAGAAGAAGAACTCTTTTTATCTCGGGGACTAAAGATAGATTCGGTTGTAAAAGGTGAAGGATGTTCAGCATGTAACAGTACAGGCTATAAAGGAAGAATGGCAATTCATGAAACAGTGCTGATTGATGACCACTTAAGAGATATGATTACCCAGAAATTACCCTCCTCTGCGTATTTAAAATATGCGCAACAGAAAGGGTTTCAATCGATGTTTGAAGATGGTCTCAAAAAGGTGTCAGAGGGCGGAACCACGATTGAAGAAGTGTACCGTGTCACAATGGAATAAAGGTGGTTTTAAAATGAACATGCATAAATTATTGAAATTTGCCTTCCAGAATCAAGCATCTGATTTACATATTACAGTTGATTCTACACCAATCGTTCGAATAAATGGAAAATTAAAGAAAATTGGTGGTGACTGTCTTACTCCTTCTGATACATTCACCATGGCAAAGGAAATTACGACTGAAGATCAGTTTGAAAAATTTCAGCACCAAGCAGAGCTTGACTTCTCCTATGAAATTGAAGGGGTTTGTTTTTTTCGAGTCAATCTATTTAAACAAAAGGGATCGATTGGCATCGTCTGTCGTCTTATAAATAGTGTAATACCTTCCTTTTTAGATTTAAATTTACCAGATGTCTGCCGCTTCTTCGCAAAGCAAACACAAGGATTGCTTCTTGTCACAGGCCCTACGGGGAGTGGCAAGTCTACAACCTTAGCTTCCATATTGGATTATATCAACGAGACAATGAGTAAACATATATTAACCCTCGAGGATCCGATTGAGTACCTGCATCGCCATAAGAAGAGTTTAATAAATCAGCGAGAAATCGGTCAGGACAGCTCCTCTTTTAGTGTAGGACTTCGTGCAGCTTTACGGCAGGATCCAGACGTGATTCTTGTTGGCGAAATGCGTGATGTTGATACGATTTCCACGGCAATTACTGCCGCTGAGACAGGACATCTTGTCTTGGCTACTCTTCATACTACTGGGGCTGCGCAAACCATTGATCGGATTATTGATGTGTTTCCGGGTGACCAACAGCAACAAATCCGCACACAGCTAGCAGGTACGTTAGCAGGTGTTATCTCTCAACGGCTATTGCCACTACCTGGGGATAAGGGAAGGACAGCTGCAATGGAAATACTTGTTAATACACCGGCGGTTGCTAATTTAATCCGTTCAGACAAGGTTCATCAGATCCAAACGGTTTTAGAAACGTCAAAAGCCATTGGAATGCAAACGATGAATATGGCTGTCGTTGAATTAGTTAAGCAGGGGCTTGTAACACGTCAAGATGCGGATGAATATGTGCCTAATTGGGACAAACATGAGTAAAATATGAATCGAAAGGGAGAAATCTATGCTTTTTCTCTATAAAGCAATTGATGCAAGAACGGGGAAAGAAATAAAAGGAAAATTAACTGCGCCCAATCAAGAAGCGGCAATGACAGAGCTTAAGGGAAAGAGACTTTATATTTCCGAATTAAAGGCTCAAAAGGAAAGTGCGTTAAACATAGATTTAAATATGACGATTGGAAAACCAGTTAAAAACAAGGACTTCGTTATATTTTGTAGACAGCTTGCTACCTTAATTAAAGCTGGTACAACCATTGTTGATTCAATTCGATTACTATCAGATCAAGTATCTTCTAAACCTTTTCAAAAGGCCTTAGAAGAAATTTATGAGGAACTACGTTCGGGTATAGCATTTTCTGATGCGTGCGCGCAATATCCGAAAATTTTTGATAAAGTTTTTGTGAATATGATTCGTGCAGGAGAGACGAGTGGCGACCTCGAAAATGTTCTAGACCGAATGGCGTTGTTTTATGAAAAAGACCATAAGGTTAAAGAAAAAGTCAAATCAGTTTTAATGTATCCACTTGCTGTCTCTGTTGTTGCTGTTATTGTTGTCATTATTCTCTTAACACAGGTGTTACCTAGTTTATTAAATAATTTAACGAGTATGGGTGGGGAGATTCCGCCCCCAACAAAAATGGTTATGGCTGTTTCTGATTTTTTCGTCCAACAGTGGTATGTTGCAATCCTAATTGTTATTTTAATAGCTTTAGTATTTACAGCAGTGAATCAGAATCCTAAGGGTCGCTACTTTCTGCACTTAATGAAATTGAAGATGCCAGTGTTTGGCCCCTTAATTCAGAAGACATTAATTGCAAGAGTAATGCGAACGATGTCATCAATGTTTAAAAGTTCTGTACCCGTTTTGAATATTTTAACAATGAGTTCGGAAATTGCTAACAATGATGTTGTTGCGAAGACATTAAATGATGCGAAGGATTCTTTAAGAAGCGGGGAGAGTCTCTCTGCACCTTTTGCAAAGAGCTGGATTTTCCCCAAAATAGTAACCCATATGATTAAAGTTGGTGAGGAATCGGGGCAGCTTGAAACCATGCTCGAAAAAATAGCTGACTTTTATGAGGACGAGGTTGAACAAATGACTTCGCGACTCAGCTCAATTGTAGAACCTTTAATGATAGCAATATTAGGGATAATTGTCGGGACGATTGTTCTCGCAGCAATGCTACCAATGTTTGAAATTTATAATCAAATTTAACGTAATTCTAAAGAGCAAGGAATAAATAAGGGCCACTGAAAAAGTCCCATTTAGCAGATTCGAGAAACAGCAATGGCTCCACACGTTGCGCGCATGCTGCGAGAAACCCCCTCATAGCATGCTTAAGACAAAGTAACGGTTCCTCTCATTTCTTAAAGGCATTGAAAAGGTGAAAACCGTACCTTTTTCAGTGCACTGGGATAAATGTACTTGTTCTTTCTTGATCTATGAAAAATAAGTTAAACTAGTTCTATCAATTGCCACACTCTAATAGAATAGAGTAAACAAGCTTACGAAAAGGGGTGCTTGATATGGAACGTGAGCAACGGAAAATTTCGATTCGTCTAAACGGTAAAGAGCAGAACGTACATGAATTCTATGATGAGATTGTTGCAGCACGTGACGAAACGTCAGAGAGTGATCGAGAATTTGTACCTCAACCAGATAAGGTTATTAATTTTAATGCAATTCAAGAAGAACGAAAGAAAAGAGGACAACCCTTTTGGGATGATGGAAACCGAGAAAAGGCACCGAAGATACCATATAAGCGAAAGAAAAAAACTAGAAACTATGAGGCGAAGCGCTCATTTCCAACGATGCTCGTGATGGCGATATTTTCTGCAATTATCGTTGGAATTAGCTTTGGTTTTATGGTTCTAACGGTGTTTACTGGCGGTGATCAGCAGAGTATTGAGGCAGGTTCGACAACAGCGTCAACCATTCCAGCCTTCGGTGATGGGGCGGTCGGATTACCGACTCTTGCTGTTGATGTTGTACAGGGTGGAGCATTTTCATCGCAGGAAAAAGGTGAGCTAATTGCTTCGAATATCCATAAGAAGGGTCTCGCAGCGGTATTAACGAAATCAACGGACCCGATTTACATGTTTATCGGTATTGGTGGGGATCGGGCTCAATCCACAGCAATTAGTAAATTATATGAAGGATATAACCAAGAAACGTATCTAAAATCTTATCGCGTTGAAGGAATTACCATTGAAGATATAGAGACAGATGTGACAAACTGGTTTTTTGATGCGTCACACAGCTTTAAAGAGATGATGCAGTTATCTGTTGATGGTCTGACAAGAGATGGTGCGATTATAACTGATAATCAAGTGAACGTGATTGAGGAGCAGTTGTCGCTGTTGCAAGGAAAGCGAGACCGGGCTTTTAGCACGTTACCAAGCTCTGGTCAACCACATGCACTGGCGATGGGAGATGCCCTTGTCAAAGCTGGACAAGGCTTAGAAAATTACGTACAGACTGAAGACAAGCAACAGCTCTGGGTCACGCAACAAGAACTGCTTCATGCATTAGTGAATTACGAACTTTTACTGAGCGAGTGGGAATAACTCGACCTTTAGTGGTCGAGTTTTTGTTTATATCTTTTTACCGTTTTAAATAAATGGGGTAGGCGTGTTGAACTAGGTCAGATAATGTATAAGAATCCAACACTGATTGAAATTGGGTTTCTGCGCTAGAGATTAGCTCTGAAATAAAAGGTTCTACACCCGTAGGTCTAACGGCTATAGGATTTGTATAATTATCTGAACTAAGAATTCTGTATATTTCCCCAACCCGTATAGAATCGCTGTGCTTTCCTAACGTGTAACCACCTTCTCTTCCTCCTTTTGATATAACGATTCCTACTTTTGAGAGTTTTGATAATATCTTTCTAACAAATGTAGGGTCCGCCCCGAGCTTACTTGCTACAACATTGCTTTTCATTCGATCTTCAGACCCAGCTAATAAAACTAAGGCACGCAAAGACACATGAAACCAACTTGGTCCTAAATCTCCAGTCTGGGCTACAAGTTGCACAGAAATCCCCCCTATAGCTTTTCTACCTTCCTCTATTATAAACGATGGTTTTGAATGAATTGCAAGTTTTAATTATAGATAAAAAAACCAATAAAGCGCTTTCGAATTATTGTTGACTTTTTTTTGAAATTTCATTACGATAAACATAAATTAATTGAGAAAAATAAATCACAATTAAACTCGGATGAGAAAGGGGGGGTAGTGATAGGGAAAATCATAATTTCTAAAAATGTAAGTGTTGCAATGAGAGATGGTATTAGTTTACGTACAGATATTTATCAACTTGAAGACATGAAACCATCACCAACTTTGTTGCAACGTTTACCTTACAACAAAGACGAAAGTAACATAGTCGGCAACATAGTCGATCCTCTAAGAGCTGTACAAGACGGTTATGTTGTTGTCATTCAAGATTCACGTGGTCGATTTTCTTCAAAAGGTGAGTTTAAACCCTTTCATTCCGAAGCAAAGGATGGATATGACACTGTAGAATGGATAGCCCAGCAACCCTGGTCAAATGGTAATGTGGGCATGTATGGCGTTTCTTATGTTGGAGCTTTGCAATGGTTAGCAGTGAGTGAAAAACCACCCCATTTAAAAGCGTTGGTTCCTGTTGCTACTTCTTTAGATTTTTATCATGGTTGGGTGTACAACGGGGGTGCGTTTGAATTAGGATTTTCTCTTCTTTGGACTCTAGGGTTGGCACCAAACTATTTGACGAAAAGTAGTGAGTGTTCTGAAGAAGCCATTGACACGGTTATTTGTGCAACGGAACAAATTGAGGAATTATATAAGACACGTCCTTTAAAAAACTTACAGATGATGAAGGAGATAAATTGGTATGACGAATGGCTATCTCATCCTCAATATGATGAGTATTGGAAGAAACTCTATGAACCTCTAAAAAAATCAATTGATTTGCCAATATATCATATTGGAGGTTGGTATGATGTTTTTATTCGGGGGACATTAGATGGCTATAATAGGTTTTCAAAGAAAACAGAAGACTTTACAAATTCGAGAAATAAGCTACTCATTGGTCCGTGGGCTCATTCACCATTGTGGGGGGTCTATCCTGAAAAAGATTTTGGAAGCAAATCTTCAGCCACTTCAATTGACTTATGCGGGAAAATAATTGAATTTTTTGATTGTTACCTAAAAGGAGATTCCGAATTATTATTAAATAAACCTTCTGTTGAAATATTTGATATGGGGGCGGGCGCCTGGAAATATTCTACCCAATGGCCACTTCCTAAAACGACGTATATTCCTTTTTACTTTCATAGTCAAGGTCAAGCAAATACCCTAGAGGGAGACGGAAAGCTTAGTAGAGTTAAGCCTGTTGTAGAACGAGAGGATACTTATTTATTTGATCCAAATAATCCAGTCCCAACTATCGGAGGGCAGACATTTCTACCTGGGGCAAAAGTTCCGACTAATGCTGGGCCCCGTGACCAAAGAGTAGTTGAACAGAGGCATGATGTTCTTTGTTATACTACGGAGGTTCTAGAAAGTTCTTTAGAAGTAATTGGAGCTGTAAAAGCAATAATTTATGCTTCATCATCAGCAAAGGATACCGATTTCACTGTGAAATTAGTTGATGTTCACCCAGATCAAAGAGCATTTATTCTAACTGAAGGGATTATCCGTGGTAGATATAGAAATTCTTTTGAGAAAGAGAAACTGCTAGTTCCCAATCAAACGTATGAATTTCAGATTGACGTCGGTGCCACAGCTAATCTTTTTAAAGCAGGTCATCAAATTCGAGTAGAAATCTCAAGTAGTAATTTCCCTAAATTTGATGCTAATACAAATACGGGTGGAGTAATTGCTGAAGAACAAAACAGTGATACTATTGTTGCAAAAAACTGTATATTTCATAATCAACAGTTTCCAAGTCGAATTATTTTACCAATTATAAACGAAACGTGAGGAGAGGTATATATGTTCAAAAAATTATGGTTCAGCATAATTTTTATCTTTGTCTTATCTATTGTCTTAGTAGCTTGTAATTCAGATAAAGGAGCAACGGAGACAAGTAGCGAACTTGAAGGAGGAACAACCGCGACAAGTGAGGAAGAGGAAGAAATCAAGTTAAGAGTTGCTTGGTGGGGATCAAAAGGAAGGCATGATTTAACACTTGAGGTCATTGATTTATTTGAAGAACAATATCCTCATATCAAAATAGAACCTGAATTCACAGGGTGGGATGGTTATTGGGAGAAACTAAACACCCAAACGGCAGGAAATAATCTACCTGATGTATTTCAAACTGCGTATACAAAGCTAAACGAGTACGATGCAGCAGGTCTTTTGGAAGATTTAACTCCATATGTACAATCAGGACAAATTAATTTAGATAATGTGGATGACATTTATTTAGATGGTAATATCATTGATGAACGCTTGTTAGGCATATCACTAGGAGCTGGGGCATTAGGAGCTGTTTACAATGAGAAAATGTATGAGGATTTTGACATAGACCTTGTACCAGGATATACGTACGAGGATTTAAAAGAAGAACTTTTAAAAGTAAAGGCTGAATTAGGCGAGGCCTTTTATGGTTATGATCTTTTTAACGCTGATTATGAATCATTCAATGTTTTTGTGCGTCAACATTCCCAAACTTTTTTTAACGAAGAAGGTTCTGGTTTAGGATTTGATGACCAAGTACTTATTGATTATTTTGCTTTAACGAAAGACTTGCTTGCTAGTGGCAATATTCCTCCACAGGACCTTGTCCTTGAGCATTTAGATTTAGCAAATTCTTTAATAACACATGGAAGTGTTGCTCTTCAATTAGCAGGTAGCAATCAAATCGTAGGGGTCGCATCTGGTACGGATGATCCTCTTGGGCTTGCGATTTTACCTTCCTTGGAAGGAGGAATTCCAGGTCAATGGATTCAACCGAGTCAGGCCTTCTCTATAAACGCAAACTCTAAGCACAAAGAAGCGGCAGCGTTATTTATCAACTACTTTACAAATGATTTAGAAGCAAATGAAATTTTAGCTGGTGAAAGAGGTGTTCCAATTTCCTCTGTCGTGAGAAATCATATTTACGATATGCTAGAGGTTGATACGCAAAAACAATTCAAATATTTAGAGGAGTTAGCCGAGTTTTCAAGACCGATGGATGCTCTCCCACCTCCCGGAGAAAATGAAGTGCGATCAGCATTTATGAGAGCCATCGAGCTTATTAAATATGGGCGGGCTACACCAGAAGAAGCCACGCAACAATTTAGAGAGGAAGCCGAACAAATCCTTTCAAATTAAATTCGGTCCCTTAGCAAGTCCCCTGAATTTATTTTAGATACAGGGGACTGTTATGTTTTGAACGACATAATAAGTTAGTAGAATCTTATATTGTTTAAAAAAGAAAAATTTGGTATTCTGTTACTAACCTTGTACAATAAGAGAAAATCTTATGAGCGAGGTGTCCCTTCATGAAACCTTTCATTTTAGCCTCAGGTTCCCCGAGGCGAAAAGAACTCCTACAACAAGCATTATATTCCTTTACTGTTGAACCAAGTCAAGTCAATGAATTTGTAAACCCAGCTTATACGCCAAGTCAAGTGGTCGAACAACTTGCTTTTCAAAAAGCAGAAGACGTATTGTCTAGACATCCCTCTGCCATCGTCCTCGGTTCAGACACTATTGTTGTGTGTGATGGAGAAATACTAGGAAAGCCAGAAAATGAGCAGGAAGCTAGAAAGATGTTATCTATGCTTTCTGGTCGTGTTCATCAGGTTTTTACTGGTGTTTCAATTCTCTCAAAAGAAAAGACAATGACCTACTATCAAAATACCGACGTGACCCTATATGACCTTTCTACTAAGGAAATCGATCTGTACATTCGTAGCAAAGAGCCTTTCGACAAAGCAGGTGGCTATGGAATTCAAGGATTTGGAGCTTATTTAGTAAAAGAAATTTCAGGTGACTATTTTACAGTGGTCGGTCTTCCTCTCGCAGAAACCATGAGAGCTTTAACACAGTTTGATATTCATCCTCAACTTAAAAGCTAAGAAAATTCCCCATGAAACTACATGAAATTCCTTAAACATGTACACGTTAGAAAGGAGAGAAAAAAATTGCCGCAACAATCACTCCTCATTCGAGATGTACCCTTACGTGAGCGCCCCCGTGAACGATTATTACAAGACGGGGCGAGTTCCCTCTCTAATCAAGAGGTGCTAGCGATTATATTGCGTTCAGGGTCTCGTAAAGAATCTGTTCTTCAACTCGCCCAGCGGGTGCTCGTTCAATTCGACGGACTCCCTTTATTAAAAGATGCAACCATTGAAGAGCTTTGTGAGATTAACGGAATCGGAGAAGCAAAGGCCGTTGAATTATGTGCAGCAATGGAACTAGGACGAAGAATTCATAGTATGAAAACAGAAGAGCGCTTCGTTATTCGTTCCCCTGAGGATGTTTCAACCTTTGTTATGGATGATATGCGCTTTTTAACTCAAGAACATTTCGTGTGCTTATACCTTAACACAAAAAACCAAGTGATTCATCGGCATACGGTTTTTATTGGGAGTTTAAACGCCAGCATAGTCCATCCGCGCGAAGTATTTAAAGAAGCATTTCGTCGCTCAGCCGCCTCATTTATTTGCCTTCATAATCATCCTTCTGGTGATCCTAGCCCGAGTAGGGAAGACATTGAGGTAACGAAGCGTTTATATGAATCAGGAAAGGTGCTTGGAGTAGAGCTTTTGGACCATGTTATTATTGGAGATAGAAAATTTATTAGTTTAAAGGAACAAGGGTATGTCGGTTCATGATTGATAGGTGACATTCCAAAAAGTTATGGTATGATTTGTTAGGGATAATCATATTGTCGAACGAAAGGTATATTTTCGTTTAAGGGGAACTTAAGGCTATGTTTTTATGTTATTATTCGATATAATAAAGGTTATGATTTCGGATCATCTTGAAGGGAGATACATAGATGTTTGGTGGTTTTTCTAAAGACATTGGAATAGATTTAGGGACAGCAAATACGCTGGTTTATGTAAAAGGGAAAGGTATTGTTGTGCGAGAGCCTTCTGTGGTCGCATTGCGTACAGATACAGGCACAATTGAAGCTGTCGGAAACGATGCAAAGAATATGATTGGTCGTACACCAGGTAACATTATTGCGGTACGTCCGATGAAAGACGGGGTTATTGCTGATTTTGATACGACGGCTAAAATGATTAAGCACTTTATTCGTCAAGCACAACGTACCCGTTCTGTTTTCACAAGAAAGCCCTCTGTGATGGTGTGTGTACCATCTGGGATTACAGCAGTTGAAAAACGTGCGGTAGAAGATGCAACAAAGCAAGCTGGTGCTAAAGAGTCCTATACCCTTGAAGAACCATTTGCAGCAGCAATAGGTGCTGACTTACCGGTTTGGGAGCCAACGGGGAGTATGGTTGTTGACATCGGTGGTGGAACAACAGAAGTCGCGATTATTTCTCTTGGTGGGATAGTGACAAGTCAGTCAATTCGTGTCGCTGGTGATGAAATGGACGATGCGATAATTAATTATGTAAAGAAAAATTATAACTTAATGATTGGTGAGCGAACGGCAGAAACGCTGAAGCTTGAAATCGGATCGGCAGGAGCGCCAGAGGGGGTCGACGATATGGATATTCGTGGACGCGATCTTCTGACGGGATTACCAAAAACGATTTCTATTACAGCTGAAGAAATTGCAGGCGCACTTTCAGATACTGTTTCTACGATTATTGAAGCTGTAAAAAATACGCTGGAACAATCTCCACCGGAACTTGCAGCGGATATTATGGATAGAGGTATTGTCTTAACAGGTGGGGGAGCGTTATTACGTAACCTTGATAAAGTTCTGAGTGATGAAACCAATATGCCTGTCATTGTTGCTGAAGACCCCTTGGATTGTGTAGCTATTGGTACAGGACGTGCTTTAGAGAATCTTCATTTGTTCCGTTCAAAAGCAGGAATTACGTCACGCTCTGATAGAAAATTGTAAGTAGGTGTCTGGCATGCCATCTTTTTTTTCAAATAAAAAGTTAATTATTCTTCTCGTCAGCATTATCATTTTGGTGGCATTGATCGGTTATTCTTTAAGTGAGAGGCAACGAATAACAGGACCCGAGCTAATCATAAGAGATGCCGTTGGATGGGTGCAAACAGCCTTTATGAAACCCGCTCATTTCGCAGCGGGTTTCTTTGAGAATGCTGTTGATTTAAAGCAGATTTATGAAGAAAATCGACTACTAAAGACTAGGCTAGAGGAATACGCTCAAATATCTGTTGAGCGTAATCTGTTAAAAAATGAAAATGAAACGTTGCGCGAAATGCTCGAGTTAGAAGAAAGCTTAAATGATTACTTAATTCGTCCGGCTGTTGTGATTCATCGTAGTCCCGATCAATGGGAGGACTATGTTGGATTAAACAGAGGAGCCCAGCACGGGATTTCATCTAATATGGCTGTTATTGATTCACAAGGTGGATTAATCGGGAAAGTAAAGCGTACCAGTGAATTTACATCATTTATTCAACTTCTTTCCGATAATGACAGAACCAATCGAGTATCTGCACAAATTCTAATGGATGAACCTGAGGTAGGATTCATTGAGGGATTTGATTCAGATCGTGGTTTGTTAATTATGAGAAAGCTTGATATCGAAGCTGATATTGAATTGAAACAAATGGTCACGACGTCTGGTTTAGGTGATGTTTACCCAAGTGGTCTTCTAATTGGTGAAGTTGTTGAAGTTGAGCCTGACGAATATGGTCTAACTCAAAATGCATACATAAAACCAACTGCTGATTTCACTTCTTTGGACTATGTATATATTATTGAACGATCTAGTGCTACACTAGATCCGGCCCTTTTAGAGGAGGATTCATAAGTGAGTCGTACGTATATTGCGCTTATTATGTTGTTATTCCTTGTCATTGAGGGAACACTTTTTCAATTTGTGATTCCAGATAACTATAATCAAGAGTTGATTTTCGTCCCGCGTTTTCTAATTGTTATTCTTGTCCTTATCGGCATCCATATGGGTCGGTATACTAGTGTAATATATGGATTGATATATGGAATGTTCTATGATGTTATTTACACAGAGTTACTGGGCGTATATGTGTTTGGGTTTGGTTTAATCGGCTACTTATTTGCACTAACGAATAAAAGAGTTCAGGATAGTATTCTATTGCAACTATTATTAATTGTTACCGCGGTTTGTTTATTTGAATGCTATCAATATGGGCTTTTTCAAATAATCGGAATTACAGATATGGCTGGTGAATTATTCTTCAAGCAGCGCTTAGTTCCAACAGCAGTATTAAATGGTGCCTTTGCGATTTTAATCTATTATCCGTTTAAAAAAATTGTAAATTACGTCAAACTGCAAGCCAATATGCGTGATAGATAAGCATGGAATTTCCAAATGACAAGAAAAGGAAAAAGGGTTTAACCCTTTACATGTTGAATTATACTATTTATCACCGTTTTCAAGTCCTTCCTAGTCAAATTGGGAAGGGCGAGCAGAGAGGACGTGTGTGTCTGAGGTGAACGTAGGAATGATACAGAAAAAACAACATGTGACAATAAAAGGTACAAAAGATGGTCTCATTTTTTTATTAGATGATCATTGCTCATATGATAGTTTATTAGAAGAGCTTTCAGAAAAATTATCTTCAAAGCACTATCAAGGAACAGATGAACCAGATGTACAAGTGAAAGTTGACGTCGGCTTCAGACACTTATCTGATGAAGAGGAGCAAACTCTTCGTCAAGTAATTACTGAAAATCGTAATCTATCCATTCAGAAATTTGATTCAAAGGTTCTCACTAAAGAGGCAGCAGAAGAAATAAAGCTTGAATCTCAAATGACAACCTTAACTAAAGTCATCCGTTCTGGACAAGTTCTTAAGGTCAAAGGAGATTTGTTACTAATTGGTGACGTAAATCCAGGTGGAACCGTGATGGCTTCAGGGAATATCTTTGTAATGGGTGCCTTAAGAGGAATTGCTCATGCTGGATATACAGGAAATCAAAGAGCGATTATAAGTGCATCTCTTATGGCTCCTTCTCAAGTCCGAATTGGTGACTCTATCCATCACTTTTCTAAAGAAGAATTGACGATGGAAAGTGCGCTTTTGGAGGAATCAGGAGAACTAGTTTTTATTAGAGTGCAGCAACTTATTCATAAAAGGCCAGAGTTATCAAAAAACGAACAGCAAGTTATAGAGTCATAAAGTGTGTTAGAAAGGGGTAATGAGCGTGGGAGAGGCAATTGTCATTACAAGTGGAAAGGGTGGCGTGGGGAAAACGACGTCATCCGCGAACATCGGGACAGCCCTTGCGCTTTCTGGAAAAAAAGTCTGCTTGATTGATACAGATATTGGTTTGAGAAATTTAGATGTGGTCATGGGACTTGAAAATCGAATCATTTATGATTTGGTCGATGTAACAGAAGGACGTTGTAAATTAAAACAGGCGTTGATTAAGGACAAGCGGTTTGAATGCTTATTCTTACTTCCAGCAGCTCAAACAAAAGATAAATCAGCAGTTGAACCAGTGCAAATGAAGAAAATTGTTGATGAATTAAAACAAGAATATGATTATGTCATCATCGACTGTCCTGCCGGGATTGAACAAGGCTTTAAAAATGCTGTAGCGGGAGCGGATAAAGCAATCGTTATTACAACTCCAGAAGTATCCGCGGTGCGGGATGCGGATCGAATAATTGGACTTCTTGAGCAAGAGGATATTGAATCTCCTCGTCTAGTCGTCAATCGAATTCGTGGTCATATGATGAAAAATGGCGAGATGCTGGACGTTGATGAAATTGCGTCAATTCTTGCGATAGATTTGATTGGTATTGTGGTTGATGACGAGGAAGTCATTAAGTACTCAAATAAGGGCGAACCAATCGCTTTACACCCAACGAGTAAAGCGTCGATTGCTTATCGAAACATTGCCCGTCGGATTTTAGGGGAAACGGTTCCTCTCATGTCCCTTGAAGAGCAAAAAGGGATGTTTTCTAAATTGAAAAAGTTTTTTGGCGTTCGCTAAACACCTGATCTCAGGTGTTTTTTTGCTTGCTGGAATAATCATTTAGACGCAACTAAAACAGGATCGCATGGCGATCCTGTTTTAGTTACTAGTTGATAAAGCTCCGTAAAAGTAGGAGTAAACCTTTTCCCTGAAATCTTGAATAGCAAAAGGTTTAGAACAGTAGATTATTTTTAATGTGTTTGAATGAAGACTTGGATGACGTCCCGTTGACATAATCATTAGAGTCGGTTTTTCTACTCGGTACATCAATTCTACTTCGTTTACTAATCTCGAAGCCGACACATCCTGTAATTCGTCACTTAAGATGATCAAATCAGTGTCTATTGTATGAATTTGTTCAATAAAAGCTTGTCCTGTTTGAAATAAATGGGCTTCGATACCCATTTTCCTTAAGTGATACTCCATTAATATTACATGGGAAGGCTCGTCTTCTACAATTGTAATATGCAATGACATACATAATGTCCTCCACTCTATAAAACAATTATTAATTTTATATTAAGATTTCATAGAGGAAATATCAAGATATTTTTGACGGTTTTAGGAACTTTTTGTAAAATCGCCACTTTTTCCACCTGTTTTCCGAGAAAGGTAGGTCGAACCAATAATCATCCCTTTATCAAGTGCTTTACACATGTCATAGACAGTTAGCGCCGTTGCGGAAGCTGCCGTCAATGCCTCCATTTCTACTCCTGTTTGTCCTTTTGTCTTAACTTCAACTCTTATACGCAGGATCCAATTCTTAGTCTGTTCCCAAGAAAAATGGATGTTCACACCGGTAAGAGATAACGGATGACACATTGGAATCCACTGTGACGTATTTTTGGCTGCCATAATTCCAGCAACTTGAGCAACTGCAAGAACATCGCCTTTACCGATTTTCCCTTGTTCAATGTTTTCATAGATTTCCTCGCTTACTTCAATGCTTGAATGGGCAATTGCCGTTCTAGCGGTAGTTGCTTTTTCTGAAATATCAACCATTTTTGCTCTTCCTTGTTCATTAAAGTGGGTTAAATCACTCATCTTCTTTTTCGCCTCGCTTTTTTGTGCTTCACCTTAATTGATAAAGGCCGTCTTTTCTATAAATTCTGTGCTATCATAATGGAAAAGAATGTGGATTGTCAATTAAAGGAGGAATGAAAATGTCAGTGGAAGAACACAAAAGGGAAGCCCCCCAAGTTGTGCGCTGCATGATTTTGACTGTTTCTGATACGAGAACACTTGAAACGGATAAAAGCGGGGCCCTAATTAAGAAAATGCTCGAGGAGGCTGGACATTGTGTAAGTGAGTATCAAATCATTAAGGATGAGTATAGCGGGATTCAACATTGGTTAAAGATTGTTGGAGGCCGTGCCGATATTGATGCAGTTCTTATAAATGGAGGAACAGGCATTGCCCTTCGCGATACAACATACGAGGCAGTTCGCGATAGCTTGGATAAAGAGATGCCGGGGTTTGGGGAGATATTTCGTTATTTAAGCTTCACCGAAGATATTGGCACAGCAGCGATATTAAGTCGGGCCGTAGCTGGTGTTCGGGAAGGTAAGGCGATTTTTTCGATGCCAGGATCATCAGGTGCAGTTAAGCTAGCCATGAAGCGAATCATTGTGCCTGAGCTAGGTCATGTAATGAGAGAAATTTTAAAGGATCAAAAAAAATAAAATTATAATATAATGCTTTTCTGCGTAATGTTCTCATTTTAAGTTCTATTGTTAACAATAAATAAATACAGGTTGACAAACGAGGTTTTGTTTTTTATAGTAAACCTATTAAAACAAAAGTGAGGAATACGTATGAAACTAAGACAATTAATGTATGTTTCAATGTTTGCTGCAGTTGTTGCAGCGCTAGGTATATTTCCCCCTATTCCTGTACCGTTTACACCTGTGCCTATTACGGCTCAGACTCTTGGTGTAATGTTAGCAGGAGCAGTTCTAGGTGCGCGTTTAGGATTTATGAGTATGGGGTTGTTTGTCCTGCTTGTTGCTGTTGGTTTACCTGTGCTTGCAGGGGGCCGTGGAGGATTAGGCATATTATTTGGCACGAGTGGCGGGTATATTTTAAGTTGGCCTTTCGCAGCATTGGTAATTGGTTATCTCGTTCAAACCAATTGGTCCAAAATAAGGTTATGGAAGATGGTATGTTTTAATATAATTGGTGGTGTGCTTGTCGTTTACGCTGGTGGAATTACCTATCTCTCAATTGTGACAGATTTAACTTGGTTTCAAGCAGCTGGTTCAGCACTCATTTACATTCCTGGTGATATGGTGAAAGCTGTCGTTGCAGGCTCTGTAGCGATAAGTATTAGAAAGGCGCTTTTTCCAAGAGCCATTGAACCTTTGAAACGCGCTTCATAGTCTGGTTGTCTAGCAAGAGCTAGACGACCAGGCTTTTTTTAGATAAACTTTCCTTGTTGAAGAAGATTTAAAACAAATAAAGTTGGAGGGGAAATGATGATGATTGGTGAAACGCTGAAACAACATGCAAGCTTACAAGGGGAAAAGGCGGCGATTCGATTCAAAGATGTAGAAATTACATATGAACAATTTTATCATCACATTCAACGTTGGAAAACGAAACTGCATACAATTTTGAAAGTAGACCGTCCAAAACGAGTTGCTCTGTATCTACATAATGAACCATTGTTTCTAGAGCTTTTCTACGCCATCATTTCCCTTGGCTGGACGGTTGTACCGCTTGATTATAAATGGACTACAAAGGAAAGAGAGCATGCTCTATCAATCTCGAATCCGAATTTGGTTATTTGCCATCTTAAAGATATAGATAGGTGTCAAGAAAGTGCAGTGACCCTAACAGTGCTAACGGTCGAAGAGTTAATCCAATCAAAGGAGGTTGAAAAATTATCGATTCAAATAGATGAGGAACAGCCTTTTTATCTAGGCTTTACTTCGGGGAGCAATGGTCGTCCAAAAGGATTTTTACGCAGTCATGCCTCTTGGTTAGAGAGCTTTAAAAGCTGTGAAGATGCTTTTTCATATACAAAGGACGATACGATTTATGCTCCTGGTTCTTATGTTCATTCTTTATCTTTGTTTGCGGCTATTCACGCCCTGCACATCGGATCTACACTATGGGTGACTGATTTGTTCTGTGCAAATGAAGCAGCAGAATTAATTCAGACTGGAAAAATCAATGTTATGTATGTCGTCCCAACGATGCTAGAAGCCATTAGGCGAGCACTGCCCGCCTATTCGAAGGCAAAAGTAAACATGATTTTATCCTCAGGTGCAAAATTGACTGAAGAATCCATAAGAGAACTGAGAGACTATTTTCCTACAACAAAGTTTTATGAATTTTATGGAGCTTCTGAACTAAGCTATGTTTCTTTTATTGATTACCAACAACATTCAAATAAGATTGGTTCAGTAGGAAAAGCGTTTCCTGGAGTTGAAATAGTCATTAAAGGGCTAAATGGTGAGAAGATACAAAGCAATGAGGTTGGGGAAGTTTATGTAAAAAGTAAGCAGGTGTTTTCTCAATATGTAGATGACGAACAGAAGACTAAAAATGTTATTCAAGGGGACGAAGCGACAGTTTCTGATATTGGTTACTTGGATCAGGATGACTTTCTTTATCTGATTGGTAGAAAAGGAAATCTCATTATTACAGGTGGATTGAATGTATTCCCTGAGGAAATAGAGCAGATCGTTAAGCAATTCCCTGAGATTGAAGAGGCAGCACTGCTCGGAAAAAACGATAATTATTGGGGAGAGAAGCTAGTGCTGTTTGTAAAGTGGAAAGGAAGCCAAAATCTATATAACGTTATAGAAGCATGTAGAGAGTATCTTTCAGCTTATAAATGCCCGAAGGAAGTAATTGAGCTAGAAGTATTCCCTTATACAACAAGTGGGAAGGTTAATCGAGAAAGGCTACAGGAATTATTGGAGGAAATACATGAGTAAAGCTGTTATCGTTAGTGCAAAAAGAACGGCTATTGGCAAAGTTGGAGGAGTTCTTAAAGAAATGCATCCTCAGGAATTAGCAGCAGTGGTCATCCGACAAATTCTGAAGGAAACGAGACTTGAGCCAACAGAAATTGATGAAGTCATTCTCGGTAATGCCATTGGACCTGGTGGGAACATTGCAAGGTTATCAGGGCTAGAGGCAGGTCTACCGGTATCTGTTCCTGGTATGACGGTTGACCGCCAGTGTGGATCGGGACTTGAAGCGGTTATACAAGCAGCACGACTGATTCAAGCTGGGGCTGGTGAAGTATACATTGCGGGAGGAGTTGAAAGCACTAGCCTTGCCCCATGGAAGCTTGAAAAGCCAACAAGCCAGGTGGGGTTTCCAACTGTATTAAAACGAGCACGCTTTTCACCTGATGCTATTGGAGATCCGGATATGGGAATGGCAGCAGAAAACGTTGCCATACAGTATGGAATTAGTCGAGAGCAACAGGATTACTTTGCCTTGAACAGCCACCGTAAAGCGATTAAGTCTTTGGACGAAGGGCGTTTTGTTGCTGAGATTGTTCCGTTAAATGGTATCACCTTAGATGAGTGCCCGAGGCGAGAAACATCCTATGAAAAGCTCAGTCAACTGCAACCAGTATTTAAAACGATGGGCACGGTAACAGCCGGAAATGCTTGTCCGATAAATGACGGGGCCGCCATCCTATTAATCATGTCTGAAAAAAAAGCTCTGAAGCTTGGCTATACCCCTATTTTAGAATTTGTTGACGCAACAAGCGCTGGAGTAAATCCAAATGTGTTAGGAATTGGACCTGTTCCTGCAGTGAGAAAACTACTTAGGCGCCAATCATTATCGGTTTCCAATCTCAATTTGATCGAGTTTAACGAAGCTTTCGCAGCTCAAGTTCTCGCTTGTTTAAAGGAATTGGAGATAGATGAAGAGGTTGTCAATATTGGTGGGGGTGCACTAGCGATTGGACACCCATACGGGGCATCTGGAGCAATTTTAGTCACGCGTTTATTTTCTGAGATGATAAAGGGAAACGGCAAGCTAGGTCTAGCGACGATGGGCATTGGTGGAGGCATTGGTTTAGCGGCATTATTTAAGCGTTATGAATGGAGAAAATGATGGAATTATTAGTAGGATTGAAGACTGAGGAAATTGAAGTGACTGTTACTGAAGAAATGATACAAACTTATCTAAAAGCAATAGGGGAAATATCTTCAATAGGCGAAGGGGAGGCACCAATTACGTTTCTAATGACATTTTGGCAGAAAATAAAAATCCCTTGGTTGCAATGCTATGAGGGTTTTATTCACGGTGAACAAATGTTTGAGCTTCGCGAACCAATTTGTGCAGGTAGCAGCTATCTATGTTCAATTAGCCTTACAAAAAGAACAAGAAAACGAAATCTAGAATTTCTTGTTCACACACTTACCATTTCAAACGAAGGCAAATTGATCGGGAAAGCGACATCGACGTTAATACGAAAAATAGCATGAGGAGTGCAATGTGATGGGAGAAAGAGTTTGTTTAGCAGCAAATACATTTCAAATAAATGAGGACTTAGTTTCGAGTTATGGTTATGCCCTCCAAGATTTAAATCCAATACATTTCGATGATAAGGCTGCTGAAGACGCCGGGTACCCTGCGAAAGTGGCTCATGGTATGATTTTGATGACTCTAGCACAAAAGACGATTACTTTGAAAGAAGTAGGGTGGTTTGCTTCTATGTATGAGGCGAGGTTCACAGCACCTGTTTTCGTTGGTGAGAGGATCTTTATTGAACCAGTTATGCTTAGCGAAGAGGAAAGTATGATGCAGTTTCGGATTGAAGCACAAAACCGAGGAGGCAAAAAGGTATTAGATGGTTTTGTCGTCTTTACTAAAAGGAGCTCAACATGAACGGGAAAGTCTTCATTGTTACTGGATCGACTAGAGGAATTGGTAAGAGCATTGCCTTGCACTTAGCTAAATGTGGTGCGAAAGTGGTAATAAATGGACGTACAGAGGAATCAGTTACAAATGCTGTCAATGACCTGAACAAGAAAGGATATGAAGCCATTGGTGTCCCGGGTTCAGTTGAAATGATAACGACTGGGGAAGCACTTGTTAAAGAAACCTTAAGCAACTTTGGTGTTATTGATGGAATTATAAATAATGCGGGGATTGTTCGTGATAGGATGTCGCACCGGATGAGCGAGCAAGAATGGGACGATGTTATTTCTGTTAACTTAAAGGGAACGTTCAGTTGTACGATTCCTTTTATCCGTTACATGAAAGAATTGAAGCGCAGCGGTTCGATAATCAATATGACATCTCTAGCAGGGATCGAAGGAACGATTGGTCAGTTAAATTATAGTGCAGCAAAAGCTGGAATTATTGGGATGACAAAGACTTGGGCAAAGGAGTTAGCGTCATTAAATATAAGAGTTTATGCAATTGCTCCGGCAGCTTACACTGATATGACACGTCCCTTTCTAGAAGAGCAACATGATAACGATGAAAAGTCTAATTATTGGGATATTGGCACAGCAGATGATGTAGCACGCTTTGTCCTTGCCTTAGTAGAAAACAAGAAGCAGACTATCTCAGGTGAGGTGTTTAGTATAAATGGAAAGAGCATAGGTATTTGGCATAACCCTGCTTATGAAATCCTAAGTGAAAATGGAGTTTCTGGAATTCAAGATCTATAAATAAATGTAAGTTAACTTAACACTTCGCTGTCTTTTTAATCAAGAATCCCGTATAATGAGAACCTATTTACACGAGAATTGAGGTGGATGACTTGGTCGAACACAGGAAACCAATATCAGTAGCTGAGGCTGTAAAGGCAGTCCTCAACCATAGTCAACATGCAGAGAAAGAACTTGTCCCAATTGAATATTGTGACGGTCGTTATTTAGCTACGGAATTAAAGGCAGACCACGATGTACCACCATTTGATAAATCGCCACTCGATGGCTTTGCGGTCCGTTCTGAGGACACGACGAAGGCAACACGTGAGAATCCTATAACCCTGAAAATTATAGAAGAAATCGGTGCAGGTTCTGTTGCAAAAAGAATCCCGCAACAAGGGGAAGCAATTCGAATTATGACTGGCGCGCAAATTCCAACAGGTACAGACGCGATTGTTATGTTTGAACTGACGAAGGAGCATAAAAAGGATGGACAGGCGTTTATTGATATAACACGTACCTTCCAAAAAGGAGATAATATTTCCTTCCAAGGGGAAGATACGATAAAAGGGACGGCGCTTGTAGCAAAGGGTCGTCAAATTGATGCCGGTGTGAAGGCATTACTCGCTACATTTGGGTATGCACAGGTTCCAGTTTTTAAAAAACCTAAGGTGGGCATTTTTGCAACAGGTACTGAGTTACTTGATGTAGCGGACCCACTAGAGCCTGGAAAAATTCGGAATAGCAATGCCTATATGGTTGCCTCCGAGTTAAATCAAATGGGAGCAGAGCCCATCTACTTAGGAAAACTCGTTGATGATTTTGAGCAATGTTACGAAGCAATCTCATCTGCTTTAGAAAAAGTAGACCTTTTAATTACAACAGGTGGTGTCTCTGTTGGTGATTATGATTATTTGCCAGCGATATACAAGAAGCTTGGTGCGAATGTATTGTTTAATAAAATTGCTCAACGTCCGGGTAGTGTGACAACAGTTGCTGAATTAGATGGAACCTTATTGTTCGGATTATCAGGAAACCCCTCAGCCTGTTTTGTTGGCTGTGAATTATTGGTTCGACCCCTAATACTCACTAGTTTTTCTAGTGAGAAACCACATTTACAAAGAGAGAAGGCTTTGTTAGCACAGGACTTTCCAAAGCCGAATCCATTTACTCGTTTTGTCCGAAGTCGAACCTATTTTGAACATGGCTGCTTGCACGTTATTCCAACGGGCTTAGACAAGTCAGGTGTTGTTACCTCTCTTGCGGATGCGAATGCACTAATAATCTTACCAGGTGGAACCCGTGGCTACGAAGCTGGGATGCGAGTTGATGTCCTGTTATTGAACGGTGAAGGAAGCGCTTGGATGTGGAATGAATGAGAAATGTTTGGCAAATTATTGGCTTCAGTAACAGTGGGAAGACGTCATTAGTAGAGAACCTTCTTGAACGTGCAGATAAACAAAATAAACGGGTTGCTACGATAAAGCACCATGGCCATGGCAAAAATTTAACCGTACTTGATACTGGGAAAGACTCATGGCGCCACCGGGAAGCTGGAGCAATAGGCAGTGCTGTGGTCGCTAATAAGACATTACAGCTACAAGTGACCAGTCAAGTGACATGGCAAGTTGAAGATATATTATTATTTTATAAACAGCTGAACCTTGATGCCGTAGTAATCGAAGGCTATAAGCAAGAAAATTATTTAAAGATTGCGATTGTTCGAAAGCAAGCGGACATGGTGTTAATAAATGAAGTAACGAATATCAAAGCACTTGTCGTGTGGGATGGCTTACATGTCCCCGTTGAATTTAAGGGGAGCGTATTTGGCATCAATGAAGTTGAACAAATTGCCATGTGGTTATTTGATCAGTGGGAGGAACAAGTATGAGTGAGAAAATGTTTGAAATAACAAAAGATGAGATTTCAATAGAAGTTATTGTCAAGAAAGTAACTCACCCTCATGCAGGAGCAATTAATACTTTTATTGGGACGGTACGCGAGCTAACAAAAGGTAAGCGGACACTTTATTTAGCGTATGAAGCCTATGAGTCTATGGCTGAAAAAAAGTTAAAGCAAATTGGTGATGAAATTATTGAAAAGTGGTCGGATGCAAGAGTAGCCATCACACATCGAATTGGAAAACTTGAAATCTCTGATATTGCAGTTGGTATTGCAGTTTCAACGCCACATCGCAATGATTCATATGAAGCGAGTCGTTATGCAATTGAGAGAATTAAAGAGATAGTTCCGATTTGGAAAAAGGAACATTGGGAAGACGGTGAAAAGTGGATTGGTGATCAGCTTGAGAACACAGCTTATCCTTTAGGTGCCCCTGAATTGGAGGGAGAGAAATGATTCAAGTGTTATTGTTTGCTGATTTGGAAGAAATCGTAGGTCAAAGAGAACTGTCAATAGAGTTCGATAAAGGGACAGTGCTAGATGTGAAAAACTTACTTAATGCCACCTACCCTAGGCTTTTATTAGACAATGTCATGGTGGCAGTAAATGAGGAATACGCAGAGCTTAAACAGGATATAAAGTCAGGTGATATTGTTGCATTTATTCCACCTGTTAGCGGTGGTTAATTAAACAGTAAAATGAAGTGTGTCCGCCGAATGTTCTCTATAAATATAAGGGGGGTGTGACATAAGGTCGGTTTTGGACCTTATGTCACACCCCTTTAAGTTAATGTAGCGTACTGAGCCCATTGCCATATCTATTTATGTTTTGGGACAGTCCTTTCTTTTAAACAATACATACTTTTTGTGTAAAAAAAGTATGTTATTGTTTAAAAATGAAACTTCCTCTACAATAATACGTAGGAATATACATAGCCACAATGTGCTAATTTTTATAAGGGGTGATGTATTTTGATAAATATTATTGGACTCATACTGGCAGGAATTATTTTATTTATTTTACTTATAGTAGGCGGTATAGGATTTTTTATTTTCAAGAAGCGGTATAAGACGGCAAGCTCCAACCAAGCGTTAATTATTACCGGGCCTAAATTAGGTGATCCAGAAGAAGACAAACGAATCTTTTTTGATGAGAACGGAAGAAGTTTGAAAATTATTCGTGGTGGTGGTGTGCGCTTGAAGCTATTCCAAACATGCACACCAGTTGATTTAAATTCTTTTCAAATTAAATTGACTACGCCAAAAGTTTACACTTTACAGGGGGTCCCGGTGATAGCGGATGCGTTTACCTCTGTGAAAATTGCGGATACGTTAATTGGGATTGCCAACTATGCAGAGCAATTTTTAGGGAAAAAGCAGGATGAAATTGAAGAAGAAGTATCGAAGGTTTTAGGAACAAATTTAAGAGCAATCTTATCGAAAATGACCGTGGAACAAATTAACAATGATCGTGAGTCCTTTAACCACGAGGTCCAGGATATTGCCCAGCAAGAATTAGATAATATGGGCTTTAAAATTACGTCATTTGGTTTAGACGATTTAAGGGATGCGGATGAAGAAAATGGTTATTTAGATAATTTAGGTCGCCCTCGAATTGCGGAAATTCGTAAAAAGGCTGACATGGCAGAATCTGATGCTGAGAAAGAAACCCGAATGTATAAAGCAAAAAACCATCAAGAAGCACAAGATGAAGAGAATAAGCGCTTAACGACGATTGCTGAATCGAAAAAAGAAAAGGATATTAAGGAAGCACAAATAAAAGAAGAAACTGAGAGAGCACGAGCGAAATCAGAGCAATCATATGAACTAGAAAAAGCTAGACTAGCTCAACAAGTCAAAGAAGAAGAAATGAAAATACAATATATAGAGCGGCAAAGACAAGTAGAATTGGAGCTTGAGGAACAAAAGCGTAGAAAAACTCAAGCAGATTCAGACGCGTATGATATTAAGGCCAAGGCTGAAGCGGAGGCATCAAAAGCTCGAATTGATGGTGAAACAAAGACAGCCATTGAGAAAGAAAAAGGCTTAGCTGAAGCAGAGGTTATTCGTGAACGAGGTCGGGCTGAGGCCGAGGCGAAAGAATTAATGGCCACTGCGATGGAAAAGTATGGCGAAGCAGCCATTTTGGAAATGTTTATCGATATGCTGCCTAAATATGCTCATGAAATTGCCCAACCTCTTTCTAAAATTGAAAGCATGAAAGTAATCGATATGGGCGGTTCCGATTCAAGTGGAGGGGCGTCGAAAATTACAAACAATGTGACGAAAACGATGCTTGGGCTTCAGGAAAGCTTGAAAGAAAGTACAGGTATGGATTTAAAGGGAATGCTTGAGAGTTTTGTGTCACGTGGAAAAATTAATGATTTCGGTCAAAGTAAGTCAGAAGTAGCAGCAAGTAGTGTTGAAGAAAAGCAAGAGAAAGTTACTGGCAATAACGCTGAAACTCGAGAAAATGAGCAAGAGAAGGAATAGCCATTAACAGCTTTTGAATGAAGGAATGTAGTGGTTTAATGCATGGATGCCTCCTTAATAGGTTAAAGTAACAGGTAACCTGAAAATCAAGGAGGATAAGCAATGGATAACACACATGAGTTTGTTGAAAAGTTACATGATAAGCAAAAGAAGGATGAACAAAACAAAAAACGCCAAGGTAAAGGAAATCCTAGCGATAAACTACCGAATAAGCAGCATTAAGCGAGAGGCCACTAAAAAAGGAAGGGTTGTACTGTTTTTAGTGGCCTCTGCTCTTTATCTTTTTCTAAATCCTCTAAACTTAACGATGTTGCTCATAGGATGGGGCTTTTGTTAATTCTTTAAAAGCAGTTATTTCATCTTGCGAAAGGTTAAGAGCTTGGATGGCTTTAACATTATCTGCAATTTGTTCAGGCTTACTAGCACCTGTAATCACCGACGCTACGACTGGATGAGCTAGATTATAGAGTAGTGCATTTGACGTCAATGTGCGTACACCACCAGCTTGCTTTAAGGCTTCTTGGACGTGGTTTAGTTCTTCAAACGTATAACTTAGATACCCTTTTTCTTTTAGGGTTTTAGGTCCTTCATGGAGTGGGCGTTCGGTTAAAATACCTTTTGCTAAAGGCCCCCTTGCGACAACGCTAACGTTATTTTCTTCTAAAAAGGGAAATAACTCTTCGGGTCTGCGGTCAAGAAGGCTATATTGCATCATGACACTTACAATTGTTGAACGTTCAACATATTCCCGAATAACATTAGGTCGAATCGATGAAATGCCATACTGGCGAATGTGTCCTTCTTGTTTTAACTCTTCAAACGCTTCAATAGTTTCATCAATGTTATCTTCAATCGTTCCACCATGAAGTTGGTATAAATCAATATAATCTGTTTGTAGCCGCTGTAGGCTTTCTTTAACTGAACGTTTAATATGTAATTTAGAGGGGTCCCATGTCCAACCATCTTTACCTTTTTCAAACTTGTTACCAACCTTTGTAGCAAGAACGATATCCTGGCGTTTGCTCTTGATTACCTCGCCGATTAATTCCTCGTTTACTCCTTGGTCATACAAATCAGCTGTGTCTAGGTAATTAATACCTAAATCAAGTGCCTTATCAAGAATGTTTTTTGCTACATTTTTTTCTGTGCCAATGGACATGCAGCCAAGGCCTACAACACTTACTTCTAAATCAGAGTTTCCTAATTTACGGTTTTCCATGAGTAATCTCTCCTTTACAACTCTTTATTATTAAACAATTCTTCAAGATGACGTTGTTCTCCTTCATCATTAATGTTCAGAAACCAGTAACTATTTTCCTCAAATCGAATATCCTCGATGAATGATGTCTTGACTCGTTCAAATAGAGTACCTACTCTATAGAGTCCCTCATCCAACAAGTCCTTAATAATAGGCATACATGAACGATGGTAAAGCCCCATAAGAGGCTGTCTTTTTCCATGAACGATAGGAATGATAGCTGAGTATCCATTTTGGATATGTTCTAGAAGAGTATCGTAAATAACTTGATGGATCATAGGTGTGTCACAAGGTGCTGTAGCAAACCATTCTGCAGCTGAGCTACTCATTGCAGAATGTAATCCTGCAAGTGGTCCGCAGCCCTGATAAGGAGGAATGTCTTCAATGACTTCTAATTTAGTTAAGCTAGAAAACTGAGCGGTTAATTTTGGATGACTAACAATTATTGTTTGTTTACAACTCTTGAGGGCTTCAAGACTGTAGGAATAATAAGGTTTACCTTGAAATAAAGCCATTGCTTTAGGAGAGCCGAACCGTTGGGACTTACCTCCAGCCAGTAAAACGCCTCGTACATTTTTGTGCATCATTATTTCCCCCTAACCATCTATACCCATTATGGCATAACAAAAACGGACAAGTCATATAGTTAGAGTAAGACGATGGTGAAGAGGAAGGGGAAGCGTATGTCTAAGGATATAAATAAAGTTCGAAAACGTTTAGAATCAAGGCGACGAACAATCGATTATCAGGTGAAGCAGCGTGAGCGTACCGTGCCAATGCTTATAAATCGTCATGAGGAAGAAAGAGAAGAACCAGATGTTTATTATCAACCGATAAATCGACAAGAGAAACCTAAACCAAAGGGAGCAGATTTCTTTCTTATGAGAACACTGTTGGCTGTATGTTTATTTTTCGCGATTGCGATTCTTTACCAAAACGGATCTCCTCAATTCGAAAGTGCTCGTCAATTTGTAAAAGGGGCTTATGAACAGCAATTTCAATTTGCGACTGTGGCCAATTGGTATGAAGAACAATTTGGCCGACCACTTGCACTCGTTCCTATGAACCAAGATGTGGCATTAGGTGATATTGAGGAGCAAAATGAGGCTGAGCTAGTGTATGCTGTTCCTGCTTCAGGAGGAACGGTGGTAGAGAACTTTCAACAAAATGGTCAAGGAATTCTCGTGGAAACAGGCAAGGGAGCCGGTGTAGAAGCTGTCAAAGGTGGACACGTAACATCCGTTGGTCAAAGTGAACAAGGACTTACAAAAACAGTTATTGTTCAACATCCTGATGGTACAGAATCGATATATGGAATGCTAGACGAAGTAATGGTTAATATGTATGACCACATTAAATCGGGTCATAAAATTGGTACTGTATCGACTAGCGGTCAAGCAGAGAAAGGAGTTTTCTATTTTGCGTTAAAAAAGGGTGACGAGTATGTTGATCCAAGTGATGTGATTATGTTTGAGTGAACTGTGGATTCTCTTAAAGAAGGTTAAAATAAATCCTTTGTTTTGGTTTGTTCTCAGTGTTGGTATTATCACAGGGTACTTTCGGGAAGTCATCATGGTGTTTCTCATTGTTTTTATTCATGAAATGGGGCATGCGGGTGTAGCTCATTACTTTAAGTGGCGTATTCATAAAATTGAACTCTTGCCGTTTGGTGGAGTCGCTGAAGTTGAGAACCATGGTAACTGGCCAATCCGAGAAGAATTTTTTATTATAATTGCCGGGCCGATTCAACATATCTGGTTAATCGGTCTTTCTTTTTTGATGGTTGAGACGTCATTTTGGTCAAGTACTGACCACCAAGTATTTATTTGGCACAACGTCACAATATTAATATTTAATTTACTTCCAATCATGCCCTTGGATGGTGGCCGTCTCGTTCAATTATGGTGTACCTATTGCTGGCCTTATCAAAGGGCATTAGTCATCTCATGGTGGATGTCTGTTTCAATCCTTTTCCTTCTTGTTTTGATAAGTGGATTGTTTTTTCCGTATCATTTAAATTTATGGGTAGTACTAGGGTTCTTAATTATTGCCAATTATCTGGAATGGAAACAAAGGCCTTACCGTTTTATCCGCTTTCTTATGGCTAGGCAACATTTTTCTACGCCTCACACGTTTTGCAAAAAAACGATAAAAGTACAAGGTAGCTTGTCAGTAAGAGATACAGTCAAGCTTTTTCGCAGAGGGGTTGTCCATCGAATTCTCATTCGTCACCCTTTTAAAGAGTCTTTACAATTAGAAGAAAAAGAATTATTACATGCATTATTTCAAGAGAAACAACTTAAAACCCCAATAGCGGAATTGATAAGAAAAATATAGTATGAGTTAAACTTACATCAAGAATTAAGGTACAATAGAGGGAAGAAGGGCTAAAGGGGCTGCGTAATGTGAAAAAAATCTACTTTAACATGACAACAAGAGAGCGGAGAGCGGCAATTGTTGAACATGATCGAGTGGTTGAATTAATGATTGAGCGACCGGTAGAAAACAGAATTGTCGGGAATATATATCTAGGTCGAGTCATTAATGTTTTACCAGGAATGCAAGCGGCTTTTGTTGATATCGGTCGGGATAAGAATGGGTTTTTATATCGAGATGATTTACTCTCTTTTCACTTATCAACAGAAAATGAGGATACGAAAAAGAAACGAAATGTATCTGAATTTGTTAAACAAGGAGAAGAAGTTCTCGTTCAGGTTACGAAGGAAGGGTTTGGAACGAAGGGACCTCGTTTAACCGGTGTGGTCTCTTTTCCTGGTCGTTATGTCGTTTATATGCCAGAAGGCGGCTATATCGGAATTTCAAGACGGTTTTCATCCGAAGCAGAACGTGAACGTTGGCGTGAACTTGGCGAAGAAATGCTTCAAAAAGAAGAAGGGATGATTGTCCGAACGATTTGTGAAGGCCGAGATACTGATATTATCAAACAAGATTTGCAATTTCTAAGGATGTGTTGGCAAGAGATTTGGAAAGAAGGAAAAAATCGTAAGGCGCCAGCACTTATCCATCAAGATTCAGGACTTTTAGAACGAGTTGTTCGAGATTTTTCGTTCGAAGATGTATCGGAAGTAGTCATTGATAGTCTACGGGATTATCAAGTTCTTAAAGTATTACTCGAGCCTTATCCAGAACTGCGAGCGAAGCTGAAGCTTTATAGAGAAAGAGAGAATATCTTTTCCGCTTATGCTATTGAAAAAGAGTTAGAGAAGGCTTTGCGTCAACAAATATGGCTGAAAAATGGCGCCTACCTTATGATTGACCAAACTGAAGCGTTAACGGTCATTGATGTTAATACTGGTAAATTCACCGGAAAAACAGATTTAAATGACACGATCGTAAAAACGAATAAGGAAGCGGCGAAGGAAATCGCTCGTCAGCTGAGGCTGCGTGATATTGCCGGGATTATTGTCATAGATTTCATTGATATGAAGCGAGAAGAGGATCGCCTTGAAGTGTTACGGATATTTCAACACGCGTTAAAACATGACCGTACAAAAACGAATGTTGTTGGACTGACGGGACTAGGCCTTGTTGAGATGACACGAAAAAAGGTGAGACAGAATTTGCAGGCAAGTCTTTCAAAAATTTGTCCAACCTGCCAAGGGAAGGGTGTAGTTTTGTCTGATGAAGCCAATGCTTTTAAAATAGAACGCGTATTGTGGGAGCATCAAGGAATGGATGAGGATGCCCTCTTACTTGAAATTCCTTCAAAAATAGCAAAGGTTTTATTTGGTCAAAAAGGTGAGCATTTAAAGAGACTTGAGGAGGCGCTTGGCTTTCGTATTTTCGTATATGCAAATCGCCTGTTGCCAGAGGATAAATTTGCGATACGATTTATTGGCAATAAAGAAGATGCTACAGAGCAGCTTGAACGCTTAAAAGCAAGTAAGTAGGAGTTGAATGATGACAGCAATAAAAAGGTAAAAAAAAAGACGAACTTTTCATTAGATGAGGGCGTTGGACGAGTAGTTTACGGATGAGTTTTGACATTGTCATCCAATGTAAATTTTAGTAAAATGACATCCACAGTAATACATGACGTCAATTTGGCAGAAAGGGAAATTGATTATTTCTCTTGAACAGTTAGAATGGTGTACCGCTTCGAGAAAGCAATCAATTGGCTGTGTAAATGCGTTAGGTTTACGGTAAACGATGAACAAAGACTCGGTTGAGGGGGGATCTCAATCGAGTCTTTTTGTTCATTGTTCGTCAATTTGAAGAGACTTAAGTAAGGTCAAAGGCAATTGAGCATGATCGTCAATTGTGTCTGTATTAGTGACGTCCTTCATTTCATTTACTTCGTTATGCAGTTCTTCCATTTTGCGATCTAATGTCGCAGCTGTTTCAGCTGCATCTTTCAATTCCTTAAGCAATCTCTCGGGAACACCTTGATTATACTTATAAAAAATCTTATGTTCTAAGCTAGCCCAAAAGTCCATAGCTATTGTGCGAATTTGGACTTCGACATATACACGTTCTTCTCTATCAGACATATAAATTGGAATTTCAAAAATCAAATGCAAGCTTTGATAACCATTGTCTTTTGGATCTTTAATATAGTCCTTTATTTCAATGAGCTTTAAATCGCGTTGTTTTTGGAGCATGTCGCTAATTTGGTAAATGTCAGATCGAAAGGAACAAGTAATTCGAATTCCGGCAATATCACGAAGGTTCTCTTTGACATTGGCAAAAGAAATCGGACCGCCTTTTCGCATGACCTTATTTAAGATACTCTCTGGTGCTTTTAGACGCGATTTTGTATGTTCAATTGGATTGTAGTCATGAATGTACTCGAACTCTTCTTGTAATATCTTTATTTTTGTATCCATTTCGTCAATGGCAAATTTATAGGCCATTAGAAAACGAGTAATTTTATTCTTATACATTTTTAATTGATTCATATCAATTTGTGAATAAGGCGTAAGGTCCATAGTAACTCCTTTTAACTCTTTTTGTTTATTGTGGTTGACACATGGCATCTAGTCAAGAAAAAAGCGATGAAGTTCTTCTAGATTTCACATGGAGAGGATCAATTATAAGCGTATGAAAAAAATGCAGATTGAGTGAAATAGAATATTGTATAATAAAGGAAATATCTACTAAAAAGGAGGATGAGTTTCATTTCAAATATAGGAGTAAACTTCATTACAGTTAGAAGAAAACGGAGACGACGTATGGCATTAGGTATAATTGTAGTAATGTTCACGACAGTCTTTATTGTATCAGTCTACGGTTATGTTAAACCTCTCCCAAAGGGTCTCTCCTATGAGGGAGACGTTCATCTAGTTGATGAAGTGGAGTTTCTTTATGATTTAACGTATGAACAAGAGGGTGCCCAACATAAGGAACAACAGATTTTTGAATATCTATATGAAATGATTGATGAGGCAGAAGAATTCATTGTCTTGGATATGTTTCTATTTAATGATGAGTATGACAGAGATATGTCGTTTCCCACCTTATCACAAACGTTAACCAATCATCTTGTAGAGAAAAAGCAATCTGAACCAAAAGTTAATATTCTTTTCATAACCGACCCGATTAATACGTTTTACGGTGCCTATTCATCTAAGATGGTAAACCAGTTAGAGGAACAAGGAATTGAGGTGATTTCAACAGATATGACGCAAACAAGGGATTCGAACCCAATCTATTCCGGGGCATGGAGAACTTATGTGCAGTGGTTTGGTACGGCGGGTAATGGTTGGCTTCCAAATGCCTTCAGCCCGGATTCACCTAACGTAACACTCCGATCTTACCTAAAACTATTGAATTTTAAAGCGAATCATCGAAAAGTGATGATTACTGAAAACGAGGGTCTGGTGACCTCGGCTAATCCACATGATGGAAGTGCCGTACATTCAAATATTGCATTTGCCTTTTCTGGGTCAATTCTTGAGGAATTATTAGCTAGCGAGATTGCAGTTGCAAGGATGTCAGATTCTTATCCTGATTGGGTGAATGATGTTGCTATCAAGCCTAGTAATCCGAGCGGTGAGAGATATAAGTTGCAATTGTTAACAGAAGGCAAAATTAAAAAGCATTTGATTGAGGAACTGCGATTTACTGAAGCAGGGGATCGAGTGACAATGGGAGCATTTTATTTGTCAGATAGGGACGTTATCTCCGAATTAATAGTAGCCGCTGACAGAGGAGTTGAAGTGAGATTAATACTTGATGCAAATAAGGATGCCTTTGGCCGCGAAAAAAGTGGCATTCCAAATCGTCCTGTTGCTCACGAACTTATCAAAAAGACAAACGAAGCCTTACAGGTGCGTTGGTATAATACAAGCGGAGAACAATATCATACAAAGATGATAATCTTGGAACAACAAGAGAAGGATGTAATTATTGCTGGTTCCTCTAATTTCACTAAACGCAATTTAGCTGATTTCAATTTAGAAACCGATGTTAAAATCTCTACGTTACCAAATGACGGGGTGGGAGCAGAAGTACGTAGTTATTTCGACACGCTTTGGAATGATGGGACCTACACATTGGATTACGAAGAATTTGCTGATGACTCCTTGGTAAACCGGCTCCTCTATCGCTTTCAAGAGTGGACGGGGTTGTCCACTTTTTAAGGGTGTTCATCAGGGAAAATACATTGACATGAGATTTTCATTTATGGTAAAATAGCTCTTGTTAGTTATTTGGTCGCACCCAAACGACTACAACCGCACAGACTAGGTTTGATAAATAGGATTTCTTGAAATCCTTACCTGTGATGGCGAGTCTGAGTATATTGAGGAGGTGCAAGTATGTACGCAATTATTGAAACTGGTGGTAAACAAATCAAGGTTGAAGAAGGTCAAGAAATCTACATCGAGAAATTAGATGCAGAGGCTGGCGAAACAGTTAGCTTTGACAACGTTCTTATGATCGGTGGTAGTGATGTAAAGGTTGGTGCTCCATTTGTTGAGGGAGCTCAAGTTACAGCTAAGGTTGAAAAGCATGGTCGTCAAAAGAAGATCATCGTTTGGAAAATGAAAGCAAAGAAAAACTACCGTCGTAAGCAAGGTCACCGTCAACCTTACACGAAAGTTGTTATCGACAAGATTAACGGTTAAGGTGTCGGATGATCACGGTCAGTATTGAACGTAATCAATCAAATGACATTGTCTCATTTACGATGAGTGGACATGCAGATTCTGGTCCGCATGGACATGATCTCGTTTGCGCTGGAGCTTCTGCAGTTTCATTCGGTTCAGTCAATGCAATAGCTGCTCTTTGCGGAGTAGAACTAGACATTGATATCGAGAACGAAGGTGGCTTTCTCCGCTGTTTGGTTCCGAGTGAATTGGATCCTCGAACATTTGAGAAAGTACAGCTACTTCTTGAAGGGATGAGAGTTGCCCTGCAGTCGATGGCAGAGGAGTACAGTGACTATATTGAAATTAAATAGCATGGAGGTGAAACTCATGTTGAAAATGAATCTTCAATTTTTCGCATCGAAAAAAGGTGTAGGTAGTACAAAGAACGGTCGTGACTCTCAGTCAAAGCGTCTTGGTACAAAGCGTGCTGACGGTCAAGAAGTAAGCGGTGGTTCTATTCTTGTTCGCCAACGTGGTACACGCATTTATCCTGGTGTGAACGTAGGTAAAGGTGGAGACGATACACTTTTCGCGAAAGTCGACGGCGTTGTTAAATTTGAACGCGTAGGTCGCGATCGCAAGCAAGTGAGCGTATACCCTGCATAATTAAGAGTAACACTCCAACAGTTATAGCTGTTGGAGTGTTTTTTTATTTGAAGTGAAGAAAAAGACAGTATACAATTAAAGCTAGGACCCAAAACATACTATTAGAATCTCATTTGGATATCCCGAGTAACACCACCCTAAGTGGGAATTTAATGGGTTTTAAGTTAATCATATCTAATATAATCAGCAATGCAATAAAATATAGTTACGAGAACGGAACTGTAACAATATTGGGGTTTATAGAAAATAATCATATTCATATAGAGAATGTTGATCGTGGAATTGGCATGTCATCTGAACAAATAGATAAATTATTTCAGAAATATCAAAAGCTTAATGATGAAGCTCCTGGACAAGGTATCTCGATTGTTTATGGTTTATAAATTAGTTCATCACTTTAAAGGCGATATTCAAGTAGAAAGTGTCCTTCACATAGGGACAACCTTTCGCATATCGTTACCATTATACATGAAATTTTCGATCAATTGATTAGGCCTAGAACTTTTTACATAGTAGATGATAAGAAAAGGGTGAGAAACATGAAGGTGACTGTTATTGGCTTTTGGCACGGCTATCCTGAAAGTGGAGAGGCCACATCAGGCTATTTACTTGAACATGAGAATTTTAAAGTGCTCCTAGATTGCGGAAGTGGCGTTTTATCGAAGTTACAAAGATACTGCTCAATTGACGACATTGATGCTGTTGTGTTATCTCATTATCATGGTGACCATAAAGCTGATTTATCTCCTTTTCAATATGCCCGTATTATTAATGCTAATCGCAACGGACAAAAGGTAGCAACTGTGTATGGACATCAGGATGACGAACAAGAGTTTTCTAAGTTATCTTTTCTTCATGTAGTCAAAGCTGTCGCTTTTCATGATCAAGCCCCACTTAAAGTTGGCCCGTTTCAGTTTACTTTTCAGAAGACAGATCATCCTGTACCTTGCTATGCGATGAAAATTCAATTAGAAGGAAAAACACTTGTATACACGGCTGATTCTCGTTACATCAAGGAATTAGAGTCGTTTGCAAGTCACTGTGATGTGTTAATCAGTGAGTGTAGTGGTTACGCAGAGGACAATGTTGCAGAATTCGGACATATGAATAGTGTGGATGCTGGTAAATTAGCAGCTGCAGCAAATGCAAAGACACTTGTTTTATCTCATCTTCCTCACTACGGAAAACATGAACTATTGCGAAATGAAGCTTCTTCTATTTATTCGGGGAATATTCACATAGCAAAAACAGGATTAGTACTTGAACTATAGAGGTAAAAAGGGGTTATGTCATAAGGGCTGGTTACTTATGACATAGCCCCTTTGCAATGTAGCGAAAGGAGCCATTATCATCTCTTCCTATACTTTTGGGAAACCCTTTTTCACAAGAGTTTTTTTTTTGTGAGAACAACCACTTGCGCATATAAGTATATGATTATATACTATATTAAAGAAAGAGGTGAGTAGAAATGACTGAGATGTTGACTGTAACAATTGACCAAACTGCTAAAATTCTTAAACTGCTAGGTGATAAAACTCGTTTAACTATGGTGGCACTGATGGCAGAGGATGAATGTTGTGTGTGTGAATTTGTTGAACTGTTTGAGATGAGTCAACCTTCTATTAGTCAGCATCTTCGAAAACTACGTGATGTGGGCTTAGTTGTTGAGGAGAGACGAGGGCAATGGGTTTTCTACCGTGTAAATAAAACCCATGAAGCATATCCTATTATTAATAGTTTATTAAAACATCTTCCCAACCAAAAAAACAAGCTTATTAATTTAGAGAACCGTGGTTTAAGAGTATGTTGTGATTAAATACATTTAAAGAGAAATATTAGGGAGAGTGGATGAAGTATGTCTGACGTTTTACTAGCATCCGTTATATTCCTGGTTACGCTCATCCTGGTCATATGGCAACCTAAAGGGCTGTCAATAGGGTGGTCAGCGACAATTGGAGCTATACTTGCATTAGTGGTCGGAATTGTTGATTTTGGAGATGTCGTAACAGTAACAGGAATTGTTTGGAATGCAACATTAACATTTGTAGCGATTATTATTATATCTTTGATTCTTGATGAAATTGGTTTCTTTGAATGGTCTGCATTACATATGGCACGTTTTGCAAAAGGAAACGGCGTGAAAATGTTTATATACGTGTCTGTTCTAGGATCAATTGTTGCTGCATTATTTGCAAACGATGGGGCAGCATTAATTTTAACACCAATCGTTCTAGCGATGGTTCGTGCGCTTCGTTTTAAAGATGTAATGGTCTTACCTTTTATTATGGCAAGTGGCTTTATCGCTGATACGACCTCATTGCCTTTACTTGTCAGTAACCTTGTTAATATTGTATCTGCAGACTTTTTTGGGATTGGGTTTGTTGAATATGCAACACGAATGATTGTTCCAAACTTCTTTGCCTTAGGAGCAAGTATTCTTGTTTTGTATCTTTATTTTAGGAAGGATATACCGAAACAATATGATATGAGTCAGCTTAGAAGGCCTGTAGAAGCGATTAAAGATCAACGCTTATTTAACCTTTCTTGGTTTATACTCGCAATCCTTTTAATTGGATACTTTATTAGTGAATTTATTCATTTACCGGTTTCGTTTATTGCAATGCCAATTGCGATTATCTTCTATGTAATTTTCCGAGTGATGAGTGCAGCAAACTCTGAACTTAGCTCGGCTGGAATTATTAAGAGTGCGCCGTGGGCAATAGTCGTATTTTCGATTGGAATGTATGTGGTTGTTTATAGTCTTCGTAATGTCGGTTTAACGGACGTATTAGCTGAGGTAATTCAAAGTACGACGGAACAGGGATTATTTGTCGGTACGATTTCAATGGGCTTTATTGCAGCCATTCTTTCATCATTTATGAATAATATGCCAACAGTTATGATTAATGCACTCGCTATTGCTGATACGAATACAACAGGGGCCATGCGAGAAGCGCTTATTTATGCAAATGTTATCGGATCTGATTTAGGACCGAAAATTACCCCGATTGGATCACTTGCGACCCTTCTCTGGTTGCATGTATTAGCTCAAAAAGGAATGAAGATTACATGGGGCTATTATTTTAAAGTAGGTATTATTTTAACGATACCGACGCTTTTTATCACATTAGTTGGCCTTTATTTATGGCTAAATATAATCTTATAGCAGTTTGCTAAAATAAGGAGAGAAGAAAATGTCAAAACCAATTATTTATTTTCTATGCACAGGGAATTCTTGTCGAAGCCAAATGGCTGAAGGATGGGGGAAAAAGTATTTAGGGGATCGGTATGACGTATACTCAGCAGGAATTGAGGCGCACGGTGTAAACCCGAATGCTGTTAAAGCAATGAATGAGGTCAGTGTGGATATCTCAAATCAAACCTCTGATATGATTGATAGGGATATCTTACAAAAGGCTGACTTAGTTGTTACCCTTTGCGGTCATGCGGATGACGTTTGCCCAGCAACTCCTCCAAATAAAGAGAGAGTTCATTGGGGCTTCGATGACCCAGCTAAAGCTAACGGTACAGATGAAGAAAAATGGGCATTTTTTCAACGAGTTCGTGATGAGATTGGTGAGAGAATTAAAGAGTTTGGTGAAACTGGTAAATAAGAGAGAGCCGAGGAAACTCGGCTTTTAGTTTTAACTCAAGTAATGAGAAGAAGGAGGAAATGAGATGATTAGAGTATACGATCCGGCAATGTGTTGTTCTACAGGTGTGTGTGGACCAAGCGTCGACCCTGAACTGACACGTGTGGCATCAGCAATTTTCATACTGGAGGGTAAGGGCATTGATATTAAACGCTTTAACCTTGGAGCTGAACCGCAAGAATTTATTGAAGAATCAAAAGTGCAAAGTCTACTAAATGAAAGAGGAACTGAGGCATTGCCAGTTATCTTAGTTGATGGCGAAGTGCATATGACCGGACGTTACCCTACAAATGAAGAATTTGCCGAATGGACAGGTTTATCTGTGGATGACTTCACGAAAAAAAGAGATCCACTTAAAGGCATAAAGTTATTATAGAACCGGAGGAGATGCCAATGAATCGACGTTTTCAACCAACCTCAAATAAATTAACACCTTACTTGTTTTTTACGGGAAAAGGTGGGGTAGGAAAAACATCAACGGCATGTGCGACTGCGGTTGCATTAGCTGATGAGGGAAAAAAGGTATTAATTGTTAGTACAGATCCTGCTTCAAACCTACAGGATGTGTTTGGTGAGGACATAGGGTATACGGAGATGCCAATTAGTCAAGTTGAGAACTTAGATGCCATTAATCTTGATCCGGAAGAGGCAGCTGCTCTGTACCGAGAAATGACCATTGGACCATTTCGAGATAAATTACCTGCTACTGTTATTGCTCAAATGGAAGAACAGTTGTCAGGAGCCTGTACGGTGGAAATTGCTGCTTTTAATGAGTTTGCCACTATTTTAACGGACAAAGAAAGAACAAGAGGTTATGACCATATTATTTTTGATACAGCTCCTACTGGCCATACATTAAGACTTTTACACCTCCCAATGGCATGGTCAGGATTCTTAGAGGAAAGTTCGCATGGTGCCTCTTGTCTTGGGCCGCTTTCTGGTCTAGAGGATAAAAAGGTCTTATATGAAGAAGCGGTTCAAGCCTTGTCAAACGCTGAACAAACGACCCTTATTTTAGTAACTCGCCCAGAGAAATCATCGTTGCAAGAGGCTAATCGAGCAGCAACAGAACTAAGAGATATTGGTTTGCTTAATCAGGTACTACTTATTAATGGAAAGTTAACTGAAAAACAGTCGGGTGATGCGGTGTCCGAAGCTTTTTTTGATAGACAGGAGAAGGCATTGGAGGCAATACCTGAAACGTTAAAAGAGCTTAACATTTACGAACTTCCATTTGTATCGTTTCCGTTAACTGGAGTAAAATCGCTTCGTCACTTATTTGGTAAACCACTTGAAATATCTTATACAGAAAAAAGAAAAATCAGTAATTTTTCAACGATTGAGGAGATGGTCTCTAAATTTGCTGAAAAAGAAAAAGGTGTTATTTTAACCATGGGTAAAGGTGGGGTTGGAAAAACAACGATTGCCGCAGCAATTGCAGTTGGGTTAGCTGAAAAAGGCCACAAGGTCCACCTAACCACTACGGATCCTGCAGAGCATCTTACACCATTATTTCAAGAGTCGATTGATTCACTTTTAACGGTTAGTGCAATTAATCCCAAACAGGAAGTTGAGGCTTACAAAAAAGAAATAATATCGCAGGCAAGTGAAAATCTTGATGAACATGGTCTTGCCTACTTGGAGGAGGATTTGAATTCTCCATGTACAGAAGAAATTGCAGTCTTTCGTGCGTTTGCGAAAGTGGTAGAAGAAGCAGATGAATCCTTTGTTGTAATAGATACAGCGCCAACTGGTCATACATTGCTTCTACTTGATGCGGCTGAATCTTTCCATAAAGAATTAGAGCGCTCAACAGGGGAAGTACCTGAGGCCGTTTCAAAACTATTACCAAGACTACGTAATCAACAAGAAACAGATGTTGTTATTGTTACACTTCCGGAAGCAACTCCTGTTCATGAAGCAAAACGTCTGCAAGAAGATTTGCGACGTGCTGATATTGAACCTTCTTGGTGGGCTATTAATCAAAGCTTTGCTATGACCGAAACAACGGATCCCATCCTAAATGCTCGGGCAGCAGCGGAAGGTGAGTGGATTGATGAAGTGTCTAATCGACTTTCTAAACAGAGGGTTATCATTCCGTGGGGACTTGAAGTAAAATAGATGAACCTTATTGGCATCTTCTTCTTTTCTTTAAAAGAGGAAGGTGTTTAAATTAAAGAAGGTAATTATAATGTTAAAAGGAGAGAGGATATGGCATATTTTGCAGCAATTTTACATATGGAACGACCTGAATTGAATGCCGAGTTTCGTCAAGCTCATCTAGACTATTTAGCAGATTTAGGAGAAAAAGGGAAGGTTTTTAAAAAAGGTCCTTTTATTGATGGTTCTGGAGGCATGGTCATTTATATTGCTGAATCTTTTGAAGAAGCAACACAACTTGCAGAAACAGATCCATATGTAGAAAAAGGGGTTCGTAAGCTTGATTTACGTGAATGGGGAATATAGTTTTATATTTTAAACGTTAAAGTCCGGTATGAGGGTGTTCTCATACCGGAATTTTTTAATTAGCGCTTAATGTATCAACATCAAAATACGCTGTTGTAACGTTCTTTATTTCCTGCGATTTTGATTTGTATGCTCAGAGATATTTGTCAGTGCGTCGCCGGCTTCATTTTGATATACGTTCTCTAAAGCTAGATCACCAAGGGCAACCATACCTACTAATTGACCATTATCCACAACGGGAAGGCGACGAATTTGATGCTGTGCCATCATTGAGGCAGCTTCGTGTGCATCGGTTGAAGATGAAGCGGTGGTAATGTTTGTAGACATGCATTCACGAATCGATTCATTTGTTTGGTTACCTTCAGCTGTTGCGCGTAACGTAATGTCACGGTCAGTAATTATTCCTACTAGTTGACCATTTTCGACAACTGGGATGGAGCCAATATCGTTTTGCTTCATCAAAGATGCTGCTTCCTGAATGGTTTGTTCAGGAGTAACTGTTATAACATTTGTGGACATTAAATTTGTTAGGCTCTGTGCCATGTGTGAATCTCCCCTTTCACTATTTAAGATGGCTATTATCATACTCAATTATGCATCAGGTAACTGTCGTATAGAGATTTTTAAAGAAAATTTCGGTATAGTATCTCATCTTAAAACAAAACGTAAAGATAAGTGAATTTTAAAATAGACAACTTGAATGGAGAGAGTTTGATGAAAGCAGTTACGTATCAAGGACCAAATCAAGTAAAGGAAAAGAAGTTGAAGATGCAAAGCTTGAACAAAAGGATGATATAATTGTAAAAATTACAAGTACAGCGATTTGTGGATCGGATTTACATCTATATCAAGGAAACTTTCCTCTTCCTGAAGGCTATATTATTGGACATGAACCGATGGGATTTGTAGAAGAGATCGGTCCTGAGGTTACTAAGGTAAAAAAGGGAGATAGGGTGGTTGTTCCATTTACCGTTGCATGTGGTAAATGCTTTTATTGTGACCATGAAATGGAAAGCCAATGTGATAACTCTAACCCCCATTATGATTCGGGAGGATATTTCGGTTACTCTGAAAAGTTTGGAGATCATCCAGGTGGGCAAGCTGAATATTTAAAAGTCCCTTTTGGCAACTTCACTCCATTTGTCATACCTGGGAGCTGTGAGCTCGAAGACGAGTCTCTATTGTTCTTATCGGATGTTCTTCCAACTGCTTACTGGAGCGTTATTAACGCAGGTGTAAAAAAAGGTGATACGGTTATCATACTTGGTTGTGGACCGGTTGGTTTGATGGCTCAAAAGTTTGCATGGATGCAAGGAGCAAATCGGGTCATAGCTGTAGATTATATAAAATATCGTTTACAGAAGGCTAAGCAAATGAACAATGTTGAAATTTTTGATTTTACCGAATTTCCCGATATGGGGGAGCATTTAAAAGAAATTACTGCTGGAGGCGCAGATGTTGTCATTGATTGTGTCGGAATGGATGGGAAGAAATCACCTTTGGAGTTTATTGAGCAAAAGCTTAAACTACAAGGTGGAACTCTTGGTCCGATTCAAATTTCTACGAAGGCTGTACGTAAATACGGAACCGTGCAAATTACAGGCGTTTATGGTAGTAACTACAATAACTTTCCGTTAGGTGCATTTTTTTCTAGAAATATAACATTGAAAATGGGACAAGCACCCGTTATTCATTTAATGCCAGAGCTCTATCAGAAAATTGTTGACAATGAATTCGATCCGACAGCTATTATCACACATAAAATGTCACTTGAGAACGCAAATGATGATTACCATAAGTTTAATGGACATGAGGATGACTGTATTAAAGTTATCTTGAAGCCTTAAAGGAAGAGAAGTCTAAAATGGTTGATTCAACCTTTAGACTTCTTTTTTATATATCCTACTTCCAGAAATCTCTCGTCGGTATACACTATTGCGGCAAGGGATTTAGAATCTAGTAAATATATGATTCGAGGAATTTTATCTAAGTAAAGAGGGTAAAGACAATAGGTTCTTTACCCTCTTTGTTGCTTAAACTAACAAGTTTCAACATAGATTTACAAAAGCTTTACATTTGTAACATACCTCCTTAATATTGGGCTACTATACTAGCAATTGTGAGAGACAAACTTCTCTAATTAAATTTAAAAGAGGAAAAGGGAGGACAATTAAGTGAATTTGAAAAAGTATTTATTATTTCTAGTAATGGCGGCATTAGTAGCAGTTGTTGCAGCATGTGGTGGAGCAACTGAAGAAACAGAAGGAACTAATACAGACCCAGAAGTTGAAGAACAAGTTGATACAGATACAGAAGAGCCAGTAGAAGAGGAGGCCACTACTGAATTAGAAGGTAGCGTTGTTGTTGATGGTTCGGGTACTGTATATCCTCTAATGTCTGTACTTGCTGAAGAATATATGATTAATGAGCAAGAAAATGTCTCAGTTGAAGTGAGCCGCGCTGGAACAAGTGCTGGCTTTGGTCGTTTCCTTGTCGAAGATGGAACAGATTTTAATGATGCTTCTCGTCAAATTAAGGAAGAAGAAGCTGCGATTGCAGAAGAATTAGGTATGGAAGTAAAAGAATTTAAAGTAGCTCTTGATGGTTTAACGTTTGTTATTAATAAAGAAAATGACTGGGCAACTGAGTTAACAGAAGAAGAATTAATTAACATTTTCCTTGGTAGTAGTGACATTAAGAAATGGTCTGACATTCGTCCAGATTTCCCAGATAGAGAAATTAATACTTACGGTCCTAACGAAAATCACGGAACTTATGAGTTCTTTTATGAAAATATTCTTGGAAAAGAGGATTTAGTTGACGATGTAAATCTTCAACAAGAATATTCTACATTAGTTACTTTGGTATCAGAAGATGTTGATGGAATCGCATTTTTTGGATTTGGATACTATGTAAACAACCAAGACCAGTTACAAGCAGTTAACGTTGATTTTGGAAATGGTCCCGTTGAGCCTTCTCTTGACACGATTGGTGAAGATGCTGAGTATGCACCATTCACACGTCCAGTATTCACATATTTAAATGTTGATACGGCTAAAGAAAAACCAGAAGTATTAGACTATGCATTATTTGTTGTAAAAAATGCAAATAAATTTGCAGGTGAAACTGGATTTGCTCCAATACCAGATTCAGAGTCTCAAGAATACGTTGATTTCTTAGAAGGTTTAAAGTAAGTATAGTTAGAGGATGAGGACCCCTTAATGGTCCTCATCTTCTGTGTATTTTTACAAGGGGGTTGAGAAGGGTGCAGCGAGCCATGGGACCGAACAACAGTGGAGAATTGGGGAACACTGTAAATGTAAGAGAGCTTATTGATAATAAGAAAAAATCACGAAACTTTACAAATATTACTGAGTTTCTTATGCCGAAATTGCTATTTTTGATCGCAACAATTTCTATTTTAACAACGCTTGGTATTTTACTTACGCTTTTAACAGAAACTATTGAATTTTTTAGAAGAGTTCCTTTTTTTACCTTCTTTACTGGAACTGTATTAAAACCTTTAAGTCAGAATCCTCAATTTGGAGTTTTGCCTTTACTAACAGGAACGATTATTTCATCCATCATAGCGATGTTCGTAGCTATACCTATAGGATTGATGACAGCTATTTATTTGAGTGAGTATGCAACAGATAAAGTTAGACGAGCGCTTAAACCACTGTTGGAAGTTCTTGCTGGTATTCCTACAATAGTTTATGGGTTTTTTGCTTTTACTTTTGTAACACCTATTTTAAGAAACTTTATCCCTGGTCTTGAAGCAACCAATATCTTAAGCCCGGGTATCGTGATGGGTATAATGATTATTCCTATGGTCGCATCACTTTCGGAAGATGCGATGAGCTCTGTACCTAATTCAATGAGAGAGGGAGCTTTAGCATTAGGATCTACTAAACTAGAAGTAACTCGAAAGGTAATTATTCCGGCAGCAATATCAGGGATTATTTCCTCATTTGTTCTTGGGATTTCACGTGCTATTGGAGAAACAATGATTGTAACAATTGCAAGTGGAAGTTCAAAGAATTTCACATTCGATATTACTCAATCTATGCAGACAATGACTGCATACATTGTTGAAGTGACTGGTGGGGACGCACCTGCTGGTTCAACTATATATTACAGTTTATACGCTGTAGCAATGACACTTTTTGTTTTCACATTTTTTATGAATTTACTGGCAAGATACATCTCTCGTCGATTCAGGGAGGAATATTAAAATGAAGTATGTAGATTTAAATCAAGTTCAAAAAAATATGAATTCACGCCTTTTAAAAAATAAATTGGCGAAAATGTTATTTTTATTCGCAACGATTTTTAGCTTAGTTGTACTCGTTGTACTAATCTTACGTGTCTTATCACAGGGGATGGGTTGGATAGATTTCAACTTTTTAACAGGTAAGTTATCTAATAATGCAGATCGTGCTGGAATTATGGGGGCTATAATAGGGACTTTGTGGCTCATGGTAGTTGTTGCTCCTGTTACGATGTTTTTGGGGGTTGGAACAGCCATTTACTTAGAATCCTATGCAAAAAAAGGTCGTCTTCAAGCTTTTATTCAAACGAATGTCTCGAATTTAGCGGGAGTACCCTCGATTGTATTTGGAATACTAGGTTTAACTATTTTTGTTCGAGCTCTAGATTTAGGTAATGTCATCCTAGCTGGCGGGTTAACAATGGCTTTGCTAGTTTTACCGATTGTTGTCGTAGCTAGCCAAGAAGCCATAAGGGCTGTCCCTTCTTATTTAAGTGAAGCGTCATATGGAATGGGAGCAACCAAATGGCAAACCATAAAGAAGATTGTTTTGCCTGCGGCTTTACCTGGAATTTTAACTGGTGCTATATTATCCCTTTCTCGCGCAATTGGAGAAACAGCACCACTTGTTGTAATAGGAATACCTGCTCTATTAATTCCTTTCCCAGGAAGTCTAATGGACAGGTTTACGATTTTGCCGATGCAAATTTATTACTGGACTATTGATGCAGCACTTGTCTCTGAGTACGCGAACTTAGCAGCGGCTACAATTGTTGTCTTACTTTTGGTTTTATTCATTTTGAATTCAGTTGCAATTATTATTCGTAACAAATTTCAAACAAGATATTAATTTAAGGGGGCATATTGATGAGTCTGTTAAAAGTAAATGAAAAGAAGGATTTAGAAGTAAAAATAAATAGTAAAAAATCTCCTGAGAAATCCTTAGCTGAGGAAATTGTTTATGCAACAAAGGATTTGAACCTTTGGTATGGTAAAGACCATGCACTTAAAAATATTAATCTATCAATTTACGAAAAAGAAGTGACAGCGATTATTGGACCTTCTGGGTGCGGAAAGTCTACTTATATAAAAACGTTAAATCGAATGGTGCAATTAATCCCGGTTGTTCGTATTTCCGGTGAAGTTCAATATCGTGGAAAAAGTATTTTAGATAAGTCTTATAAAGTAGAAAATTTACGTACTCGTGTTGGAATGGTCTTTCAGAAGCCAAATCCCTTTCCTAAGTCAATTTATGAAAATGTTGCATATGGTCCTAAAATTCATGGTATTCGAAATAAAAAAATATTGGATGAGATTGTGGAACGTAGTTTACGTGGTGCAGCAATTTGGGATGAAGTTAAAGGACGGCTGCATGAAAACGCATATGGTTTGTCGGGTGGACAGCAACAACGCCTGTGTATTGCTCGTTGCTTAGCAATTGAACCTGATGTTATTTTAATGGATGAACCTACATCTGCTCTTGATCCAAAATCTACATTAAAGGTAGAAGAGTTAATTCAAGAACTTAAAGAAGAGTACTCAATTATTATTGTTACTCATAATATGCAGCAAGCTGCACGCATTTCTGATAAAACTGCATTTTTTTTAAATGGAGAAGTCGTGGAGTACGATAATACTGATATTATTTTTTCTAACCCTACTGACAATCGTACAGAGGACTATATTACAGGGAGATTCGGGTAAGAAGGGTGTTGTAGGAATTGGTCGTTCGAAACTTTCATTTTCAACTGGATGATATCAAAAAAGAACTTTTGGATATGGGTAAACAAGTTCAAAAGATACTTGATGAACTAATTAAAGCCTTCTCTTTATTTGATAATAAGGTTATGGAAGCTATCATCATAAATGATGTGTTTATTAATCAAAAAGAGCTTGAGTTGCACGATAAAGTAACGATATTGATATCGACGCAACAGCCAGTAGCTACTGATTTGCGTAAACTTATTGTTGTTTTAAAAATTTCAAGTGATTTGGAAAGAGTTGCAGATTTAGCAGTGGATATTGCGAAACAATCAAAACGTTTAATAAAAGAGTGTTTAATTCCTTATCAAGATAAATTACTAACAATGTTTGTGTTAGCACAAGACATGATTCAAAGGTCCTTACACTCTTTTGAATTATCAGATTTGCTATATGCTCAAAAAATTGCTGTACTGGATGATAAAGTTGACTTTTTGTATGGAGAATTAATTAAGGATCTTTTTAACACTAGTAAGCAGCATGGCATCGAAGTTGGTCAAGTAACCCAACTAGCTTTTATTGGACGTTATATAGAGCGTATTGCCGACTATGCAACAAATTTAGCCGAATGGGTCATTTATGAAGTGAATGGAAAGCACTTTGACTTGAACTAATCCTTTAGGATTAGTTTTTTTTACTTTGTACTGAATGCAGTTGATTTCATTGACGAAAAAAGCCCTAATTGAAAATTGTACTACTTCGTATTTGACAGAGAACGCTCTGTAAGAACAGATCGCTGACCTAAAAAAGTATGAGCTTTTCTTTCCATTGAGGAGCTCTCAAAAGCATAAAAGGATAGGGTTAATGGCTCTCTCGTCTGACGATGAGAAAATCACTCGTCTTAAGGCTTTAAAAAATATATAGCGACTCCAAATTACAAAAGGGGTGCCATAAGGTAAAAAACCGTCCTTATGACACCGAGGTCACAGAAAAAGTAAAAACCAAACCCTTTTAACTCCTCAAAGAAGCGGCATGCTCAGAGTGTTGCACGCCTGCTATGAGAAACCCACTCATAGCGAGGCCACTGAAAAACCCTTTGAAAGCATTTCGAGGAAGCAGTAATGGCTTCACTCGTTGCGCGCCTTGCTATGAAAAAACCACTCATAGCAAGGCTTTTCAAAACCAGGCAACGGCTCCGCGCATTACTAAGAGGCCACTGTAAAAGGAAAAGCACCCTTTTTCAGTGGCCTCCTCATAGCAAGCTTAAGACAAAGCAACTGTTCCGCTCAAACCCTTTATGACACCCCCTTTGTAATTAATCGACATTAAATCGCTTTGTCATAGCAGTTAGTGATTTTGATAAATTCATTAATGTTATCCCAATTTGATGGGTGCTTTCCATATGTTGAATTTGATTCTCACTTGTTGCTAACATTTCTTCAGAACTTGCTGATGTTTCTTGAGAGACAGAAGAAAAGCTAAGTGCAGTTTGCTCGAGTTCCGGTAAGACGCCTTCTAAATCGACTAATTCTCCCTGCATTCCTTTTAACCTCATACTTACTTCTGATATTTCAGTCATGAGTCCATCGAAAGAGTCTTTGGATTCGTTGGCCATGGAAAGGTTTGTCTTTGTTTTTAAAAGCATTTGTTCAAATTCTTGAGTAGCATTTATTGTGATAGATTCCATGTTCGATATAGATTGTGTAATCTCTTCAGTTGCACTTGTTGATTGTTCAGCGAGTTTACGAACTTCGTTGGCAACCACTGCAAAACCTTTACCAGCTTCACCTGCACGTGCTGCCTCAATGGCTGCATTTAAGGCCAGTAATTTGGTTTGTTCAGCTACGCCATTAATGAGACCGACAAGACTTGTTATTGATGATGAGTAGTCTTTTACTTGTTTGATGGTCTCTGTTAAATGGTTAAAGTCTTTTTCAAACGCATGAATAGTATCAATTAATTCGGTAACATTCTTCTCGCCTCGATTGGCTGAGTGATTCATATCAGTAGATTTACTAAAGACGATATTCATATTATTCATGATTCCATTCACTTTATTCTTCATTGCCTTAAAGCTATTTACACTGTTTTCAGAATGAGTGGCTGTTTCCTCCGCGCCAAATTTAACGACTTGAATAGCTTCAATTAATTGATGGCTATATGTAAGAGTATCATTAGATGATGTACTTAATTCACCACCCGTTTGATTTAATTCAAACGTGGTTTCCTTAAGTTCATGTAATATAACCCTCACTTGATCAATCATGGAAGTATAACTTCTATACAGAGATACAAATTCAGGAAGAGTTGTCTTAAATGAAGTAGGTTTTAAAAAGTTTCCTTCACGGGCTTCTCTCATCATGTTTCTTAAATTATGTAAAGGCTTTGTCAGTGTTCTCACGAAAAGTAGAATGATAATGGTTGAGAGAATGATGCTTGTAAGAATAACAAACAGTGAGAATTGGGCCATATTGTTTACAACACCCATGTAAGATTGAGTAGGGACAATTAAAACATAGCTTCCCTCAATTTCTTTCATTTCTTGATGGGCGACTGTAAATGTCTCTCCATAAAAAGTTTCTTGAAAAATCCCCTTATCGGTATTACCTATACGTTTGACTATTTCCTCACGTATTTGAGGTAATGAATCTTTACTTACTTTAAAGGGAATTATTTGTTGTTCCTCAGTTATGTAGAAGAAGTCAGACAAAATGCCGTCGGTTTCAAGTTTTTTTTGTTGAGATCGAATGTTTAATTCAAGCTGCTGCATGAAATATTGCCGGTCACTGACGTAAAGAAAATTGAGGTTTTCAGCGATATATCCCATTAACTCTACTTCACGAATTAATCTATTTTCAATGCTATCAATTGTCATATCCTTTGCTTTTAGATAAGAGCTTATCCCTACAGCGAAAATCGATAGAACGAGTAAAGAAATAAATAGAATGAGAAGTCTGTTTTGAAGATTAAAGCGTTGAGAGGTTTTAAAATACCATTCTCTCAGTTTATTTTTTTTCATGTTGAAACCCTCCATATTAGAACTAATGATGATAGTTAAATTCTAACAGGGAATTGTTAAGCAATTGTAAAGATTGAGTTAAGGATTATCGAGTATTTTATCCTACTCAATTAGTATTAAATTAATGGTGGGTAATGGAACATATAGTAATTGACGTGTATATCATACAGGACTTTATTATTGCGGGTAGGGAGGACATGAAATTATAGTCACTGATTTTAATGTACCTCCTTAAAAAAAGAGACGCGTTATGAAAGAATTCATAATTTGAAAAGAGAATGGAATTAGATGCGGGAGAGGATTGCCTGATAAACTTGTTAGTTATAAACGGAAAAACTTACTTGTTTGCCTGATAATTGACCATAAAAACTAAAGGCGATGCTCATTCCAACAAATTATTTGGTTTCTTCTTTTTGATTTGGTGGAAATATGTATATAATAGAGATTGACATTATCAAACTATAGGAGGCCATTCATGTCACAGCTTTATAATATTTTTTATCAGTCACACACTGGTTCGTGGGCATTTTTGCTTATATTTTTCCTTATTAGCTATTTCCTTTACAAAGGTGGAAAGGCGAAGGGGGCAAAAATTGTTCATATGGTGCTTCGTTTATTCTATATCATTATGCTCGTTTCAGGGGCCGGACTACTTATTGGCTACGGGTTCCCTCTTTTATTCATCTTTAAAGCCGTGTTAGCTCTAATTCTAATGTATGCAATGGAGATGATTCTTGTTGGAACTAAAAAGAGAACACTTGGAACCAAGGCAACAATGTACTGGATTATGTTAGCTGCAACAGCCATTGTAGTAGTGGTCATTGGCTTTAGTAACTAAAAGAGTGGGGTACAAAAAGAGGTGAAGCTTCCTTTTTTTGTACCCTCTTTTTTTAAGCCAAAAGGTAGTAGGAATGATAGAATTAAAACAGTAAACAGTAAAACAGTGGAAGGGTTAGTCTCATAATAGAGAGACTAATCATTTGGGTGCTTATTTGTGAAAGAGGTGAATAGGGTGACAACAATTTATGGTACACAATTAGAGGATATTGCAAATAAAGAAAGGCTGGAAGAGGCATTTCAATTACAAAGAGACCTCAAAGATCCTGTTTTTTATTTATTACCTTCACATCAATGGCTACAAAAGGCAAGAAGTCGTCAACCAGGTTTACTATTTACAACATTTGATGATGTAGCTAATTATATATTAAAACAAACAGCTGAATCTTATATTGAGTTAAGTGAGCATGAACGGACGTTATTTTTTCAACAGTTTGTGGAAGAAAAACAGGAGATCCAACATGGGAAAATCAAAGGATATGCGGATACGTATGGGCAAATAGCACGTTTAGGCTTAACAATAGAGAATGTACCGACTTCTGTAAAGGAGTTAGTACCATTGTTTGAAACGTACGAGCAAGAAGTAACGAATAGAAGGATGCTCGATCCTGAACATGTGATCCTTTATGCAATTAGGTATCTTAAAAACAATCTTCACGTACCAATAGGAGCTGTTATTGTCGATGGTTACTATGATTTTAGTCCATTACAATTCTTACTATTAGAAGCATTAAAAGAAGCCGGTATTCGGGTGGATGTATATTTGCCGAACCATCAGCAGCTTGATATTGTCGAGGAAACTCTAACAGATTTACAGAAAATCGGTTACGCTACTAATTTTAAACTTCTTCAAAAAGAGCGAAAACATCAGGAGGTAGAACTCATCGCAGCTACGACAGAAGAGGAGCAATGGCGAGGGGTTTTAGAAGATATACAGCTTTCAGAGTTAGCCTTTGAAGAAATCGGAATTCTAGTTGCTGGAGAAAAAAACGATGAGTTATTAAGACAAGCGAACGAGATGGGGTTACCACTAAATCATTCGAAAAAAAAGCGATTATCGGATACAGCGGTATACACTTTGCTTTTAAAGTGTATACAAGAGACAGGTGCTTTCGAAACAAAGTGGGAGAGGCTACCATTAGTTGAACAGCTGCTGTCCGTTTTCTTTGTTAAAGGGATTCATTATTCAAAGGTTAAGCAGTTGTTTTTACAGAGTCAAGAACTCTCTGAACCAGCCGTTAACAATGCATACCAAACGATCATTCAAACCAAGTGGAGCAAGAGGGCGACGTTTCTAGTATATGTAAAACAATTACTAGATCTCGTTCATGCTCTCAAAATAAATAAAGAGTTGGAAAATACATTCAAATTAGAAACTGAGACGATTAAACTTCAACAAATTGTTCTTGAACAGAGGGCGCTTCTTCAAATAAAAGAAAAACTCAAACTATATGAAAAACAATTAATCGAAAAAGGACTTACTTCACTAGAAATGAATCGGGATATTTTTCATGATTGGTTTCGAGAGCTCGGTGAGACCACACAGTTATTTTTAGAACGAGGATCAAAACGTGGAATTCAACTTCATACGTGGCGTGATGTTGGACTATTTAAGGGTACGAAGCTTTACGTTGTTGGAATGAATGAAGGCGTCTATCCAAGAGTTAATCAACTTAGTGGGTATGTGCAAGAGCGGGATTTATATGATAGCTCTATACGCTTTGGTAGTCCTACGTTGCTTCATTTCCAGAAAAAACAAGATGCTTACTTCGAACAGCTTTTTTATGTTGCATCATCGCTCTCGTTTGTATATGTTAATGGCCTTGATCCGAATCACCCATTGTTACCGTCTCCTTTTGTTGAGGACCTCCCCATTAACCGTAAATGGTCCTGGGAGAAGCGTATGACAAACGATTATGCTTTTTCCGAAAAGGAACAGGTTGAAAAACTCGCCTATCATCTAGGAAAAAAGTTTATCGTAAAAAACCTTCCTTCTTCTTTACGAAAGCTTACACGCCAGAGTGAACGACTTGAAACCGGGGAGGAAGTAATTGAGCAATTTAGAAACAGGCAACCAGTGGTATCGGTCACAGAGCTTGAAAGCTACGCGCGTTGCCCGTTTCGGTATTCGATGGAGCGTGTTTTAAACGTGCGAGAGCCAGGTGCCCAGATGGAACGTGTGTCTCCTTTAGATATTGGACAGCTCGTTCATACGTTAATTGAAAACGTTTATAAGGAGCTTGGTCTCGTTGGAATCACATTTGACAGTTTAACGGAAGAGCAAAAAGAACAAGTTCCCAATTTAATTACCGAACGTTTTGAAACCCTATGGGAAAACATTGAAAAACAGCTTCACGAAATTCCTCAACTAGATTTGGAGTTATCCAAGAAAGAATGGTCGCGAAGGCTACAGAAATGGTGGCAAGCGGAACGAAAGCACTTTTGGGATAACCCTCGATTATCAACCATGAAGATTGATGCGCTAGAGACAGCGGTAAGGTGGGAAATGACACTTACGAATGGAGAACGTTTGATTTTAGCTGGTAAGGTTGACCGCGTTGATATTGAGGAAGAGGGTTTTGTTATTTATGATTATAAAACAGGGGCAGCTTCTATAAAAATGGAAGAGGATGTTCGTACAGGATTAAAGCTCCAACTCCCCCTATATACACATGCCCTGAAGAAACAATTAGAACAGAGAGAAAACCAACCAATGTCAGCCCTTGGAGCAAGCTATATTTCATTAAAAGAGCCTAATAAACGAGCAGGTAATGGAATATGGCGTTCGGATCATGTTGGCAAAGGGTCGATATTCCAAGTAAGTTCACAATGTAGAAATCGTGAGGATGAGCTTGGTACGGATTCATTTTTGGAAAAATATCAGCTTAAAGAACGAATTGAGGAGTTGTGGAATGGGATGAATCACTCTTTTCCCGTTGCACCAATCGAGTGCTCTAACTTTTGCCAATATCGTTCTGTCTGCCGTGTGACAGAAGCTCAGAGAGAGAAGGGGGGAGTGTAAATGAACTTTAATGATGCACAAAGTCAAGCCATTTACAGCAAAGAGTCGTTGGTCGTTATTTCGGCAGGCGCCGGTTCTGGAAAAACACGTGTATTAACAGAGCGCTTTATTTATTTGTGTGAACAAAAGTACAATAATCCTGACGGGACACTAGGCGCATCTGTAGAGGAGATCGTTGCGATTACGTTTACTGAGAAAGCTGCTAGAGAAATGAAAGATCGGATTCGTAAACGCCTATCTGAAAAAGTTGAAGAATCTGGAGAACAAGCAGAAAAAAACTTTTGGCAAGAACAAAAGGATTCTATGAACCGAGCGCATGTTTCTACGTTTCATAGCTTTTGTCAACATTTAATTAGCCAGTATGCGATGAAAGCTGAGCTTCCACCTAGGGTACGGGTTATCGATGATGTTGAAGCGAAACAAATGAAACAAGAGGTTCTTACACAGCTTTATGGTCAAGCGTATTTTGTTAAACTTGCTAATCCTTTTTTTAGGTTCATGACTAAGCGTCAGTTAAGTAGTTATCTTGAAGGAATTCATAATGAAATACGTGAGCTCAGTGCGGATCATTCGTTTCAGGCACTAGATGCTGAATCGATGTTACAACAACAGCAAAAAACTTTAAATGATGAAAAAAGGAAATATATTCAACGTTTTCATGAACAAGCCTATAGGTGTGTCAACGAATTTCCCTCCACCGAAGGTTTAACCAAGGCACAATCTGCCCATGTTGAGAGGCTCTCAGAAGCATTCAGTAACCCATGTTCTCAAGAGGACGCGGATGAATATTTTAAGTACATCACTGAGATGATGCCAAAGCGTAGTGATAAGAAGTGGGCTGAGCACATTCCTTCTTTACATGAATTATATGAGGATTGTTGGAAACCGTTAAAAGAGAAGTGGAAATCACTGAATCACTCTTTTGATGGTGAACTAGAAACAATTGATTTACTTAAAGGGTTTATTCAGCTCCTACAATATTTTGATACAACCTATTCTGCCCAAAAAGAAGAACGTGGGCTGGTAGACTTTTCCGATTTACAGCTAAAGGCGGTAGACTTATTAACGGATTCCTCCGTTCAAAAGACGTGTCGGACTCAGTTTCGCCATATGATGATTGACGAATTTCAAGATACCAACCGTTTACAGTTAGACATGCTTTTACGAATTAATCCTATTTATCAATTTATTGTAGGTGACACCAAGCAATCTATTTACAGGTTCCGGGGGGCTAACGTTCGATTAATGAATGAGATGGAGCAAAAAGCAACTAAAAAAGAACAAGCCGACTCAATATTGATGAACGTGAATTACCGAACAGCGTCGCCTATCATAGAAGCTGTAAATGCATTATTTTCATTTGTTATGACAACTGAACGGACAGAAACTTATGAAACAGTTTATACACCTTTAGAGGCAGCACGTCCACCAGAAGTTGAAAGTGAAAAAAGAGTCGAGCTTCTCACCCTTTCACAACCAGACGATGAGGAGGAGGAAGAACTAAATCAGTACCACGTTCTAGCTAACCGAATGATCGAAATGATGAAGTCTGGCAAACCAAGAGTTTTTCAAGGTGAGTGGCAAGCTCCACAGTGGAGGGATATGGCTGTATTAATTCCAGCACGTACACAGCTTTTGTTGCTTGAGCGTGCACTTACTGAAAGAGGAATTCCCTATGTTGTGTATGGGGGTGTAGGTTTTTATGAAAAACAAGAGGTAACTGATTATTTAACATTACTTCGCTGGTTAAATCGACCGTTTGAAGATGTTTATCTCCTATCAATTTTAAGAAGTCCAATCATTGGATTAACATTAGAAGACTTTTATATTGTTAATCAAATGAAGGATGAGTCACAGACTTTTTCTGAATTTGTCTATGATTCGGAATGTGCTCTTCCTCTTCATATACAAGAAGCGTTTTCTACTATTCGACTATGGATAGAACGCTGGGTGCCATTTAAAATTAGCCAGACATTAAAAGCAAGTTTGTACCAAATTCTTGAGGATACGGGGATGCTAAAAGCGATTCTAATTCAAAAGAATGGTATGCAAAAACTAAAAAATGTGGAAAAACTAATTCAGTCTATTGTTGATGGTCATTCAAATGTATTAGAAAACATTATCGACTCAATTGACCAAAGAATGGAGGTTAGCAGTAAAGAAGGTGAATCTGAAATTGAGAAGGTCGATGGAGATGTTGTGCATATTATGACGGTACATGCCTCAAAAGGACTTGAATTTCCAATTGTATTTCTTCCGCAGGTTGAGAGAAGTCCACAAGTAGATAAAGGAGTCATTCGTTTTCATCCAAGCTTAGGGATCGTATTGAATCTTGAAGAACTGGAAACATTCGATGATAAGCCGCAGACTCGTATCACCGAAGGATTTCCAATCGTAAAAGAGCAGGCAAGTGTTGAAGCGAAAGAGGAGGCAAAGCGGCTATTTTATGTTGCAATGACTCGTGCAAGGGACTATCTTTTTATAGTAGGAGAAGACACACCAGCTAAGAACTCTTGGCTTGAGATGATTAGAAGGTCCCAGGAAAAGGGAGTGTTGAATTCCTATCTAATTGAAAGAGATGAAGTGAGCGACCAAGGAGAGTGGGAAGTGGAGACCCCAATTTATGAGCCAGTAAAGGTATTAAAACAAAATACAATACCTATCTCTTTTTCAGTCTCGGAAATTATGTTGTTCCTTAAAAATCGGGAGGAATATTATAATAGATATATCCTCAACATGCCAGAATCTTTTTCCAAAAGGCAAGGAGTTTCCAAATTCGTACCTAATCCATCCAAGGTTGGTACGTTGGTCCATCGAGCCTGCGAGCTCCGTGATTATGGAGTTTCGGAAAAGCTCGCCATTGAAGAGGCACTTTCCGATTTGGAGGAACAATTAGAAGAAAATAGGGATAGCTATGAGGAAGCAGTTCGGGAATTAATGGACACGTATACAGAAGCAAGAAGACAGGACTTAGGAGATGTAGTAGCTAATGAGTGGAGCTTTTCAACAATAATTGAAGGGGCTGAAGTTATTGGAGAAATTGATAAAATTGTTCGGAAAGATGGAAGCATCCATCTGATTGATTTTAAAACAAATAAAATTCAAAGGTCAGGTGCTGAATTGTTAGAAGTCTATCAGACCCAGCTATACTTATATAAATTGGCCTATGAGCAAGAATCCGGTGAACATGTGAGCTCAATGTCATTATATGTGATGCGAGATAAATCTCAACCAATTCACACACTCATTTATAATAAGCAGGAAGAAGTTAACGTTCGTAAAGCAGTAAAAGCTTTAGTAAAACAAAAAATTCTAACCACTTCTAAATTAGAGTTTTTAAGTTTAAACTTCTAAAGAGAATAAACTTATTAGAGCAATTTACTTTCCGATGGTACTTTTAAGAATCATTGTAGAATAACCAATTTAACGACCATTTCCGTCCCCAGACTAAGCCCTTAGACATGTTATAATAGTTTTAGTTTGTAGATAAGCTTTTTTCTGTTTAGAGTGAAATAACTTTTTTATAGAAGGATGAGCGTGTATGAGGCAGGAAGATATGGAGAAAAGATTGAAAGAAATTGAACAACAGTTCCAATCTTTGTTCCACTATAATACAAATGCAATCTTTGTTTTAAATCGTTTGGGTTCGTTTATACGCGTAAATCCTTCTTCTACACTAATCACCGGCTATTTAGAAAAGGAACTTTTGTCATTGGAATTTGAAAAATTAGTGTGCTCAAAGGACCTGATTCGTGCCCAAGAGTATGTTAATTTAGCATTGGATGGGCAATCAGAAACGTTTGAGGTTGAAATGGTTCATCAACAAGGGAAACGTTTATATATGAATGTAACCCTTATCCCTAGCCTAGTTGAAGGAAGAGTTGAAGGGATTATCGGTATAGCGCAGGATATGACAAAGCGAAAGCATGCGGAGGAACAAATTAAAAAAATTGCAAATGAAGATGAATTAACTAAGCTACCTAACCGACGATATTTTCATGAAGTTTTAAAAAAAGCGATAGCCGAGGCTGAACTAGAAAAAAACAATTTAGCCGTTTTGTTTATTGACTTGGACCGTTTTAAATTAGTTAATGATACATTAGGTCATTTTTTTGGTGATGCTGCACTAAAAATGCTCGCAGACCGACTACATAATGGAATTGGTGAGCATGATGTTCTCGCTAGAATGGGTGGAGATGAATTTATTGTTTTTCTACCGTCTTCATCTTATCCGCTTGTAAATGAAGTAGCATCTAAGCTTCTTAAGTTAATAAGGGAACCATTACTTATTGATGATTATGAATTTACGATAACTGGAAGCATTGGAATTTCAACGTACCCTGAGAATGGTCGCGATGCAGAAGCTTTAATTCGTTCAGCTGATGCTGCTATGTATCGTGCAAAAGCTAGTGGGGGTGACGTATTTAAACATTATAATCGTGAAATGAATGACGAGTTTTATGAGCTTTTCCATGTAGAGAATGATTTACGAAAGGCTCTAGAACGAGGAGAATTTAAATTATACTTCCAACCCCAGTTTGAAACGAAATCAGGAAAACTATGTGGAGAAGAAGTTTTAGTCAGATGGAATCATCCCAATGAAGGGTTAGTTGGACCTAGTAAATTCATATCAATAGCGGAAGAAACCGGTTTAATTATTCCGATTGGTGAGTGGATTTTACGTGAGGCCTGTCACCAAAAGTCTCGATGGATTAAGTCAGGGTTACCAGCAGTACCTATGTCGGTTAATGTCTCCCAACGTCAATTCCTTCAAGTGAAGTTTTTTGAAAAGATACAATCAATTCTTAAGGAAACAGAATTACCTCCTCAATATTTAGATTTAGAAGTAACCGAGAGTGTAACGATTGATATTAATCGGACTTTAGCTGTGTTAAGTAATTTGACACAGCTTGGCATTAATATTAGTCTAGATGACTTTGGTACAGGTTACAGTTCGTTGAAGTATGTCAGTCAACTTCCTATTCAGGAATTGAAAATTGATCAATCTTTTATAAGTGGGATTGGTAAAGGACTGAATAGTGAAGGGATTATCTCGTTGATTATTAACTTGGCACATCTTTTAGGTTTAGTCGTTATTGCTGAAGGAGTAGAAAAGAAGGAACAGCTTGATTATTTAGCGAGTCAAGGTTGTGATCGCATTCAAGGATTTCTTCATTCAAAACCTCTTTCGCTTCAAGAATATGAAGAGTACCTTAAAAAGTTATAGTAAAAAGGTAATTACAGGTAAAAACACTTAGTTAAAAAGGATATTGAGAAAAGAGTAATTTAATCCTCTCTAGTAACACAACTAGTCAAAGTGGGACCATTTCATCTTTTGAAAGCCTTACTACGATTGAGTTTCGTATAGTAGGGGAAGCATTGTACTTGGTTATTCCTATCTATGAGTATCTTTTGTCTTCACATACTTTAAAAATAATCCTAAGAAGAAATGCTTACTAATTAGGAAAATATGCTATGATGATAAAAAGAATTCTAAAGAACAAAGTAGCCGAATAATTGGGATCAACTATGAGTAGATGTTTCATAGTTGATCCATCGGCGTACGGAGCTATTGCAAACTTTGCAAGTACCTTTTTTGGACAAGCTCTGATAGTTTTGTCGATAAAGAATGAGTGAATTTAAAAAACATCGAGGTGAACTGAATCTTGATTAATTCTGAGTATTTAGATGTGTTTCTTGATGAGAGTCAAGAACATCTTCAGGCAATTAATGATAATTTGCTAAAACTAGAACAAGCACCAGATGATCTATCAATTGTAGGCGAAGTATTCCGCTCTGCCCACACATTAAAAGGTATGGCGGCCACGATGGGCTTTGAAGATTTAGCTCATTTGACTCATAACATGGAAAATGTTCTCGATATGATTCGAAACAATAAACTTCATGCAACGTCTGAGGTGTTAGACGTCGTGTTTGCTGCGGTTGATGACCTTGAAGCAATGGTTACAGATATTGCTGCTAGTGGAAGTGGAAAGCGTGATGTATCCGAGGTTGTCGGACAACTAGAAAGAATTGAGAAAGGTGAGGCTGTCGCTAAAGCAGATGACGCTAAAGTTAAAGCTGATTCATTGAGTTCTTTCGATGAGACCCTTTTGTATGAACATTACGACGAATTTGAACGAACCGTTTTACATCAGTCATTTGAACAGGGTTACCAAGCCTATAAAGTGAAAGTAACGCTCGACGAAAGAGCAATGTTAAAAGCTGCTCGCGTGTTTATGGTATTTGAGGTATTAGAGCAAGTTGGAGAGGTTATTAAATCTAACCCACCTACAGAGCACCTTGAAGAAGAAAGATTCGACCAAGAGTTTCTAGTTACAGTTGTTTCTAAAACTGATGGAGATGAAATTAAGCAACGGATTTTAAAAGTATCTGAGATTACGAGTGTTATCATTCAACAAATTGACGAAGAAATGTTAAAAAATGTTGAGACGCCTCCAACCAAGCCAATTGAATCCAAAAATGCAACTAACGCAAAAAAGTCTGCTCAAATGGAAGAACAGGTGCCAACGCAAAAGAAAAGTGGAGAGTTAAATAAAACAATTCGAGTCAACATTGAGCGTCTTGATGTATTAATGAATTTATTCGAGGAGCTAGTTATTGATCGTGGGCGTTTAGAGCAAATTGCTAGTGAGCTTCGCAATACGGAATTAAATGAAACGGTTGAGCGTATGTCGCGAATTTCCGGAGATTTACAAGAAATCATTTTAAACATGAGAATGATGCCCGTGGACCAGGTCTTTAATCGTTTCCCACGAATGGTGCGTAGCCTTTCAAAGGACCTTAATAAAAAAGTGAATCTTGAAATTGTCGGGGCAGAAACGGAATTAGACCGAACTATCATTGATGAGATTGGCGATCCGCTAGTTCACCTTCTCCGCAATTCAATAGATCATGGGATTGAAACACCGGAGAGACGTCAAGAAATCGGTAAGACAGAAGAAGGTACAGTTATTCTTAAAGCGTATCATAGTGGAAACAACGTCTATATTGAAATTGAAGATGATGGTGCTGGGATTGATCGTGATAAAGTATTAAACAAAGCCTTATCAAACGGTGTTATTACAGAAGACGATGCTGAAAAGTTAACAGACGAGCAAGTATTTGGTCTGTTATTTGCTTCCGGTTTCAGTACAGCAGAAAAGATTACTGATGTATCAGGGCGTGGAGTTGGACTAGATGTTGTTCGTAATACATTTGAATCTTTAGGTGGAGTTGTAACCGTTAACTCAGTCCTTGGAAAAGGATCGGTTTTTTCGATACAATTACCGTTAACATTATCGATTATTGACGTGATGCTTATTGAAGTTCGTGAAGAAAAATATGCAATTCCGCTTACTTCTATTGTAGAAACAGCAATTGTAAATAAAAAGGATATTTATAGTGCTCACAATCAAAAAGTTATTGATTTTCGTGGGAAGGTTGTTCCTCTAGTATTCTTACGGGATATTTTTAATGTCCCAGGAGAACGAGAAGAAGAAGAATTCTATTCACTTGTCATTATCCATAAGGGTGACAAAGTCGCAGGACTCGTTGTTGATTCATTGATAGGTCAGCATGACATTGTCTTAAAATCACTTGGGAATTACTTAACAAATGTTTTTGCCATCTCAGGTGCAACGATTTTAGGTAATGGTCAAGTGGCACTAATAGTTGATACGAATGCACTAATTAAATAAGCGACGGGGAGGGTGAGCACGTTGTCAAATGAAGCAGCTATAAAGAAGGATATAAAGGTTATCATTTTTCAATTAAAGGACCAAGAATATGCAATTGAAGTTGATTATATTCAATCGATTGAACGTATGCAGCCTGTGACTAGAATTCCTCGTACGTTTCCCTTTATAACTGGAGTTATGAATTTACGTGGAGTGATTACACCGATTATTAATCTTCGTAAACGCTTTGGAGTTGAGGATAAAGAGTACGATGAAGCTACAAGAATTCTCGTGGTGTCTAAAGAAAATCTTGAGATTGGTTTTATTGTTGATGGAGCTAATGATGTTATTGATATACCTGTTGAAAAGATTGAACCCACACCAGAGGTTATTGATGGAATTGAAGCGGAATATTTACGTGGAGTTGTGAAGATTGGGAACCGTTTATTTACATTACTTAATTTAGAAAAGGTAATTCAAGAGTAATCATGGTATGATAGTTGAGTAAAAAGGTTGAAGAGGTGATTTCATGGCATCCGTTTTAATAGTGGATGATGCAGCATTTATGCGCATGATGATTAAAGATATTTTATCAAAAAATGGTTTTGAGATTGCAGGTGAAGCTGCTAATGGTGCCGAAGCTATTGAGAAATTTAAAGAAGTCAAGCCAGATCTCGTGACAATGGATATTACTATGCCAGAAATGGATGGAATTCAGGCCCTTAAAGAGATCCGACAAATAGACGGTGGCGCTAAGGTCATTATGTGTTCTGCGATGGGGCAGCAATCAATGGTTATTGATGCTATTCAGTCTGGAGCGAAAGATTTTATCGTAAAGCCGTTCCAAGCTGATCGGGTATTAGAGGCAATTAAAAAAGTGTTAGGGCAATAATACATTAGAAATGACAACAACAACACCATTCGCGACTTGCGAATGGTGTTGTCGTCTATCGAGGGCTAAGGGAGGAAAGAGGACGATGAGGAAGCAGTTCGCAGTGATTGGGTTAGGGCGTTTTGGAACAAGTGTCTGCAAGGAATTGTATAAGTTGGGGCACGAGGTATTAGCAATTGATGCAAATGAGGAAAAGGTGAATGAAATGACTCGCCATTCAACTCACAGTGTGATTGGAAATGCCACAGATGAAAAGACTCTTCAATCATTAGGTATTCGTAATTTTGATTATGTGGTTGTAGCGATAGGTGATGACATCCAATCGAGTATTCTCTGCACACTGGTCTTAAAAGAACTTGGTGTCAAAAATGTCTGGGTAAAGGCGCAAAACTATTACCATGAACGCGTCCTTGAGAAAATTGGTGCAGACCGTATCGTCCACCCGGAACAGGATATGGGAATTCGAATTGCACAGCATCTAACGTCCGAAAAAATTGTTGATTATATTGAATTATCCGCTGATTATAGTATTGTTGAGTTAATTGCGACGGCTAAGATTGCCAACAAGTCATTAATTGACCTTGATATTCGCGCCAAATATGGCTGTACGATTTTAGGGATTAAACGAGGAGAGGACATGAATATTTCCCCCATGCCTTCAGATGTTATTTTGAAAGATGATATTTTAATTGTCATTGGTCATAAAAATGATTTGAAACGCTTTGAAGAAGATGGGATGTAAGTAGTTTGAGTTAGAGATAGTATTAAAATCGTAGCCGTCTGTTTAATTAGGACGGCTTATTGGCATGAAAAAACGCTTGATGTAGTTAGAAGCTTGCTGTTTTATATGGACATTAGACATTCGCTTCACCCCTTCATAGCCTTGACAACGATAATGATACTCGCTAAATAGTCCATCATTTTTCTTAGTAAAGATGTTCATACTGTGATTAGTCATAAATTTTTTCGAAATGGCCATTTCTTTACTCATTTTGTTGAGAATGGAATGAATGAGTACTAGATAATGCTCTTGAAACTTTAAAGGCATTTTTTCAAGCTCCAGTAAATCTTTTTCAAGAGCTTTTCTAGAAAGAGAGACAATGATGTAATGGCGAAGGACTTCTTGCTCTTCGTATGTAAGTTTTGACATTAGAATATCCCACCTCTAAATAGGAACGTATGTTCTTAATGAGTAGTATACATCTTTTTATAGAATTTATCAAATGGTTGTAAACTAATTTTAAATTGAAACAAGTAGTAAAATGCGTTAAAATTGTTTCTTGGTTAAAATAAGTAAAATGCCTTTTGAATGAATCGGGAAAAAGGCTGTATACTATCTATAACCTGTAATAGATGGGAGAGACAAGTGGAAAAACAAATAAAACAATTCCAGGATTGGATTAAAACAAATCGATTAATAAGAGTTGTTAGTATTGAATCCCAAATGGGAAGGAAAACGATTATAGGTCGCTTACTCTTGTTTGATCCTGATCGAAGAACATTATTAGTTTATGATGATGACCAAAAGGAAGTTATCAATTTACAACTGAATGAAATAGATAGCATTGAGACTGCTTAAAAAGAGAAGGTGAAGGACCACCTTCTCTTTTTTAAGTGTGTTGCGGAGTCAAGATAACTTTGACTTTGCGAATGCGACGCTCCTCAACTTCAACGACTCTTAGCTTTAAATGTTCATAGTGAAGCTCCTCACCAGATGCTGGAATACGTTGGAAAATCCCAACCAGCCACCCCCCTAATGTATGATAAGAGGTATTTGGAAGATTTACGTTTGTTAATCGCGCAAAATCATCTAGAGCATAATCGGCGTTAACAAGAAACGTTTCTTGGTCAAGTTGACGTACAAATTTAATTGTTTCATCATGCTCATCCCAAATTTCCCCGACAATTTCTTCGAGAATATCTTCAAGCGTTATTAAACCAGCTGTACCTCCATATTCATCAATGACAATGGCCATATGAACCTTATCTTTCTGAAGTTTGGGAAGTAACGCGGAGATTTTCATTGATTCGACAACCAAAAGGGGTTCGCGTAATAACTTTTCTATTATAATCTCTTTTTCTTGAATAAGGGCTGTAAGAAAATCCCTCTCGGATAAAATGCCAATAATATTATCAATGTTACCATCAAAAACAGGGATTCGTGAATAACGTTCTTTAAAGAAGGTTTCCTTAATCGTATCAATAGATTGACTTACATCAAAAGCAATGATATCTATGCGTGGCTTCAAAATTTCCCCAACAATGATATCGTCAAAATCTAATGAGCGATGTACAAGTTCCTTTTCATGCTTATGAAGTACTCCTTCTTCTTCACCTAAGTCGAGCATAACCTTAAATTCATCTTCTGTCATAGAGGGATAAAACTCTTTGTTTTGGATAAGTAAAGACATCCCTCTTCTTAGCTGAAGAAAAAGCCATGTAATAGGTGTAAGAATTTGAATTAACAAAAATAGAATAGCAGATACTCTTAAAGCAAATGTCTCAGCAAATTCTTTTGCTAATGATTTAGGGATAATCTCTCCAAAAATTAAGACGAGAATAGTTACTACAAACGTACTGATAAATACACCTCGACTCGGTCCAAATAAATCAGTCGCAAGCTGAGCGGAAATCGTAGCTGCAGCAATATTCACAAGATTGTTACCAACGAGAATTGTAGAAAGTGCTTTATCGAAGTTATCTGAAATTAAAAGAGCTTTTTTTGCACCTGACCGTCCTTCATCAAGATATGTTTTTAATCGTATTTTGTTTGCGCTTGAATAAGCCGTTTCAACAGAAGAAAAAAATGCAGAGAGGAGTAACAATAAAATAAACAAGCTTATCATACTAAATGGGATATCATCCATGGACTACCACACTCCTAGAGGATTTATTGATAATTAAATCACTCAGATCGCTATAAATAGTGTTACCCACTTTACAAAATTAAACCAATATTATTAGAAAAGCTTTAACCTCCTATTTTTAATTTGTTATCAGCTTAATGAATCAGCCCATTTTCACTAATTAATTGAATTAACAGTTTAATTTATAATTCTGATGGGTATAGGAATAATATAAGAAAGGAATTAGGAGGGATAGGATATGAACAATCACTTTGCCATGGATAATAATGTACTTAGACAATTGCATATTATTCGAAGTTTACAGAAAAGAGCGGAAACCACAGTTCAATCGATGTACGCACAAGCAGTTCTTGAATATTCTCTCTATCATTCAAACAAACAAAGAATCCTTGAAAATATAGATAAATCTCTTAGAAAGAATGACAAAGAGAGTTTTTTGAAACACTCCTCTGTTTACAACGAGTGGATTGCTAATCACAAAGAGGGCAAAGTTATATCAGAAAATGGTTTTGAGCTTGTACTAACATTTGAATAGTATTTTTTGAGAACCTTGATTACATCTAGTCATCAAGGTTTTTTTTGTATGATAAAGTATTACTAGCGCTTTTTTTTATTATACAATGTATTTAAGTGGACTGTAATGGAGAAAGGTAGGAACAATATGGCATTTTTGCTGTTTTTATTAGCCGGTTTAGGTGAAATAGGAGGGGGCTATTTAATCTGGATTTGGGTTCGTGAAGGTAAATCATTCTTAGTAGGGATGACAGGGGCGTTGTTACTTGTGTTTTATGGCATTATTATTACATTTCAACAATTTCCTAATTTCGGTAGGGTATACGCTGCTTATGGAGGTCTGTTTATTATGATGGCACTTTTATGGGGATGGTTAATTGATAAAAAAGCGCCAGACTTTTATGATCTCCTTGGTGGAGTCATTTGTGTTGTTGGCGCTTGTATCATTTTATTCGCCCCAAGAGATTAGAGGCAAATTAACCTATCAAGGTTTTGACTGGGAATTATTCTACTAATAAGTTATAGGCATTAAGCAGGATGGGTTCTTGTTGAATATAAACATTATAAAGATAAAGCAATGCTTCATTTTCATTTTGTAAGTGCTGATTGATTTCTTCAAAAATATTAGATAAAAAGCGATCTTTTTCAATAAACTTACTCATTTTTTGCGGATGAAAGCTCATTTTTTGTAAGCCTCCTCTTATATGACTTTGCTTTTAATTATAATATGTAGTTGTGACCCAAAGAGTTCGTAACAACCAGTTATTCTATGTATTTAAAAATTCTTTGAAAATAGTGAAAGGGACTTGAATATTACTTTTAAATAATAGACAACGCAGTAGAGAAAGAGATACAATTAGGTGTGAAAGTATTTAGCTCAAGCTATTTATTAGTATATTTTTCTGAATACTCAGTTAATACCCTCGCTATATAGTGAACTAGTTGTAAATGAGGTGATTGAAGTCAAGTAGCATTCTTTCTCGTGGGAAAACGATTGATGAACCTGTGAAGATTGCTTTAGATTTATTAAGGGCTACACGGGATCAAGTCGAAGTATGCTTTTAAAAATGAAGATTCTTATGAATTTGGATTAAGCCCACTGCTCAAAATCCTATTAGAACAAAAGTTTAAGACATTTAATCCGCTTATTAAGCAGTTTGTTAGGGAAGTAAATGAAAATAAAGCATTCTTAGATGAGGAATGAAGGGGACTAGCAGGAAAATTCATTTTTATTATTACATCCAGAAGGGTTTCGCGATGTTCATGACTTAGAAAAAGAGAATCGATTTGTAAACCATGTCTACGAAGTAAGCATTTCGCCTCCCGATCCTAGTGCCTCTATTGTTTGTTCATATGGTTTAAATAGTGAGTTGTATTCTAGTGGAAACTAGTAATTAAAGGAAAAGGGATTTACAATTCAAAGCTTCATACAGGAGGTTTTCTAGAAATTAAAAGATTATTTGTAGGAGGGACGCATTTGCACAGCATGGTGGCAAAAGTAAAGGTAACAGGGTCAAAAACAGGAGTTGAAACGAGTATCAAAGTTCCAGCCAACCAAACGATACAAATAGAAAAGGCAATGGAAGATACTATGAATACAAGTCGGGTAGCGTAAACATAAGTTTACGAAAGAAACTGATAAAGTCTATGCTCGTTTAAATGAAAATGTTAAGCCGAAATAGAGTTGTTGTGTGCCTGCAATTTTATAACCAATATGAAAAAACTTGTTGCCGTGGAGAAAGTGCCTGGCAAGAACTTTTAAAAAACGATTAATAGTCATCTTAAATACTCGCAAAACTGACTAGTCGGTTTTATGGTGATATACTTAACATATACTTCATTAGTATATAAGACAACTAAAATGAAGAATAGGAGAGAGATTATGTCAAAGAAAACAACAAAGGAACGAATCATTGAAAGCGCTCTCCTTCTCTTTGAGGAGAACGGCTTTCATGCAGTAACAGTTGATAAAATTGTCCAAGCAAGTGGAACATCTAAAGGTGGTTTTTATCATAATTTTAAATCAAAGGACGAATTGTTATATACAATTCATGACTCTTTTATTAATTATATTTTGGACAAAGCTCAAGATGCATATGAAAGATACGAACTGCCAGCAGAGCGGTTGTTTGAAACAATTAAATCCTTCGTGATGATGTTTGATTTATTCAGGCCTCATGTGACTGTATTTTACCAAGATTCTCTGTACTTAAGTGAAGACTACTTTCATACAATTAAGACAAAGCGACGCCGCTACAAAGAATTAATGTTTCGACTTATTGAAGAAGGAAAAGAATGTGGCGAGTTCAGACAGGAAATCCCAATTCCTATTACATCGATGGCTATCTTCGGCATGACGAACTGGACATATAAATGGTATAAAGATACGGGTGAATATTCAATACAAGAAATTGCGCTTATTTATGCAGATATAATTATGCATGCAGTTTTGACGAGAGAGGCACAGGGGAAACAAGAGTATCAACGATTTTTCCTTCAAGAAAAAAAGAACTGATAACAATGAAATCATTCAGATAATAGTGCGATATCATACATACATATAGAATATTGTAAGCAGTTGGAATTCCTCTACCTAGGGGGATAATTTCGGGAAGCCCAGATTCATTCTATTAGGGCATGGTGCAATCTCTTAAAATATAAAAGGAAAGATTGAAAAGCTATCGGTTACGTCCGATAGCTTTATTATTATTTCATATTTTTACATGTGAATCCTTGCTTCTTTAACATTGCTGCTATGTCTTGATAATAGGACTTTTCGTAAAATTCAGCGATGCGACTAGACCACGTCATAGTTTGAGTGTATTCTTTCATCACCTCGTCGTACTTATCAAGTTCTTCCTGTGAAGGCTTCTGGTACATTTCTTCATGATGAAAAAGGGAAGTTGGTATTCTTGGTTTCTGACCCGGATCATGATCAGGATAGCCTAAACATAGTCCTGAAATAGGGACCACGTAAGAAGGAAGCTCTAATAAGTCAATCACATCTAATGGATTTCGACGAATTCCTCCGATTGGTACTGTACCAAGTCCGAATGATTCAGCTACCGTAATTGCATTAGACATGGCCAACCCTACATCAGTTGCCCCCACTAGTAACGCATCAACGTCATCGAGAGCCTTTAACTGTTTTCCATCTTTTTCACCAGCGAGAAAAGCGCGGTGGAAATCCATACAAAAAATAAGGAAAACGGGAGCTTGATTAACATGTGCTTGATTGCCGACAAGCCTAGAAAGTTTTTCTTTCCTATCTTCATCTTTAATCGAAATAACAGTGACCTGTTGACCGTGAATCCATGAGGGGGCCCATTGGGCTGCTTCAAGTACTAATTCTAATTTATCAACCGGCACAGGGGTGTTTTTGTAGTTACGGAAGGAACGGTGTTGCCTTATAGTTTGAATAACCTCATTCATTATTCTCACTCCTTTCATCATGATAATTAAACCATAATTGCAAACAAATCCAAAGCAATTTGCTTTTTTCTTACATTTAACCGTTAAATTATGTAAACTATAATAGATAAAGGGGTTAGCCGGTTTACATGACATAGGTAAATCGGATTTAACTGGACATAATCACATGAAAGGAGCGGTTGAATGGGTTTATTATTAGCGTACATTGTTGTATTTTTATTAGCTGCAACACCCTTTTTTGAAGTGGTCGCAATCATACCTATAGGAGCACTAGCAGGACTAAATACCTTTTTAGTTGTACTAATAGGCTTATGCGGGAATATTGTAACCGTAATACTTGTAATTATACTAATGGAAAAAATCAAAAAGTGGATTGAGAGAAGAAGAGATAATAAAAATGATGAAACAAAGAAGGATAAACGAGGTGCACGAGCAGAGAAAATTTGGAGAAAGTATGGGTTGCCTGGGTTAGCTATCTTGGGACCAATACTTGTAGGTAGTCACTTGGCTGCTTTTTTAAGTATGACATTCGGTGGACAAAAAAAGAGAGTAGCTATTTGGATGATAGGAAGCCTTACTGTTTGGGCAACTATTGCAGGTATTTTAACCTTTTATGGTGTTGACTTCTATAATGAACAGACAGATAACGAAGGTTTTTTAGTTGAATGGTTGAAGCAATAATGCTTTAGAAATTATAGGAAATTTAATAGGGGCTCCAAAAGATATTTTTCTTTTGGAGCCCCTTGAAGTCTTAATAAGGAATTTAAATTATCTTATTATAGTGAAATGGTTGTTAAGGCGTCTAAAGGAGCTGAGAAGAGAGTTGACCGGTGAAGTTTCGGGTCAAAATAGGTAATTAATAACTCCTTCCTTTCTACAATTTGTTCATCCTCTAAATAATGACAAAGAGCGAAAGGTATCACTTCAATCATTGTATGTTTATGGAGTTCTTTTTCCGTGAGTTTTAATTGAGAAAAATCACTAGAAATGATTTCCGGGTTGTCAGCAATAACACGTAAATAGCGAGTTTGCTCTTCTTTGAATAATGAAAATGACCACCAAGTCTTACGCGGCTTGTGTTTGTGACTCTTAAAATAATCAATCATCATTAAAGCTTTGATGATGTGCAAATTTATCTGCTTGGACGATTCTAAATATTGATACAAACGTGTAAATAAATCCTCGAGCTGATGTCCAATTCTTGACCAGCCTTGCTTATCCCAATAATCACCAAATTCCTGAAAGAAGTCAAATGGAGAAGAAAATACGTGCTTTACCAAATACTCCACAGTCATGTCCATTCGGTGATCGTTCCAATATTTCTCTAATACATCCTCAACTCGTTTGATTCTTACAATTTCAGCAAAAGAAAGCACATTATTACTAAGAATCTCATATGGGGAATGGTCCATATAAATATAGTTGTGGTCATCTGCTCTGATTCTTAAACCAGTTCCACGAAGCATTTTAAGAAACCCAAGCTGTAGTTCTTCTGGTCGCATCTCGAATACATCATTAAATGTATTTCGAAATGATTGATAATCTTCTTCAGGTAAGCCAGCAATTAAATCTAGATGTTGATCAATTTTCCCACCCTCTTTGACCATGGTTACCGTTCGTTTCAACTTTTCAAAGTTTTGTCGACGATGGACAAGGTCGTTTGTTGCATCATTTGTCGATTGAACACCAATTTCAAATCGGAAAATTCCCGGAGGGGCATTTTCATTCAAATATGTTAAAACTTCAGGACGCATTATATCCGCGGTAATTTCAAACTGGAATACGGTTTCTTGATGATTTTCAATTAAAAAACGGAAGATTTCCAGCGCATAGTCTCGTTTAATATTGAATGTTCGATCCACAAATTTAATTAGTTTTGCTCCACTTTCTATAAGAAACAATAAGTCAGATTTCACGCGATCAATATTGTTATAGCGAACGCCCACCTCAATTGAAGATAGGCAAAATTGACAGCTATAAGGACAGCCGCGGCTTGTCTCAAAATAAGTAACACGCTGTTTTAAGCCTTTTTGGTCCTCAGGAAAACGATAAGGAGTTGGGATATCATCGAGCTTTAATTTCGGTCTTGGTCCAGTCATAATAATTTCTTCACCTTTACGATAAGCAAGACCAAATACCATATGATATTTATTTGTAGTACTTATTTCTTCTAAAAGTTGTTTAAACGTTTCTTCACCTTCTCCAACCACGATAAAGTCAACAACGGGAAGCATACTTAGCCATTCTTTAGTATCATAAGAGACTTCTGGTCCACCTAACACAACCTTTGTTTCTGGCATAACTTTTTTCACCATTTCGATTACTTTAATTGTTTCCTCGATATTCCAGATATAGCAGCTAAATCCAATAACATCTGGTTTCTTTTCAAATAAATCGGAAACAATATTCATAACTGGGTCTTTAATCGTATATTCAACCATTTCAATTGCAAATTCAGGCTCTGCATAAGCTTTTAAACAACGGAGCGCTAAACATGTATGAATGTATTTTGCGTTTAACGTTGTTACGACAGTTTTCATTAGTTAATCCCTCAATTCTCTTCTTTCCTATCGTACTGTATGATACCATATCTGAGAGGAAGGTAGAAATATTCATAGTAGTTTGGACAAAGAAATATTAAAAAGAACTTCTCTTCCTAGAGAGGTGTTTAAAGTCATTTAAAATGGGAAAAGATATCTCTTTTTGAAAAGACAATAAAGAGAAAGTGTGGGGGAAAATGACTATTATTCTGGAATTTTGGATTTTTGAATTAATTTTAATCGGAAGCATCTTATGTGCTGTATTTGGGGGGAGTTTTCTTGTAACGAATTGGCTTAAGAAGAAACAATTTGACCGCCATAAAAAAGTAGAAAACCTTGCAGCCTTTTTATTAACTATTCTAGCTGCTATTGTATATTTCGCGTTGCAAGAGCAATTTGTTTCATCTGCTTACAAAGGGGATGTAATCATGACAGAAAGTACTGCCAATATTATAAGTTATCAATCTGCTCGTTATGTCTCTACAGAACAACCTCTTCACCTTTTAAATTTATTTGCTTATGGATCTACGTATGAACTTCCGGGCTTAGAGAATACATCAGTAACAGTTACCACAACTGATTATGTTAGTTTTTATAAGGATGTACGTTATAAAAATACATACATCCATGAGAATCAAATGTTCGATTTTCAAACATATGTCCAGGAGGAAATAGGTCCCTTTGTAAATGAACTCTATACGAATGAAAGGTCTGAGCAAGAAGTTTTGAGAATGCTAGAAGATACGTATCCATATCATCAATTTGTGTTCCAATAAAAGAATTAGATTCATTGAATCCTAATCCTTTAAAAAAGCATTCGAACCAGAGTACAGTTCGAGTGCTTTTAGTTTGTATCAATAGGGACGACAAGCGGGAATTCCCACATTTTTTCCTGTAAATGAAGTCGTTTAACTTTGAGAGAAATCGATTCCGGTAAAGGTTTTGCAAATTCATAGGTAACAATCACTTCGTTTGTAGAAGGATTATTGTCCGTTGAGGTGAAAAAAGGAAAAATTTCTTCATCCTCTTGCAGAAGTGAAATACTTAAACCTTTAATTTCATGAACATCTTGAGCATGAATAGTGAGTTTATTACCAGAAATCTGTAAAGATTTAATTGTAAAATCATTAACGATAATATTTTTATCATTGTCCTTAAGATTTGAAAACTGGAGTGTTCTTTTATAATAATCCGGGCGAACATAAACATTTACTCCAAGTTGTTCTATATCATCTGATAAATTTGGAGAAAAAAACTGCCGAATTAATAGGGTATTATCGGTTTCATTAGAGATAATCTCAGAATGTTTAGCCTCATATGATTGCTCGTTTGCAAGTAATGTCTTTTGCATTGTGAATGAGTAGTCAGAAATGGAATAGTCAAGGAGAGATTCTGCTTCAATAGTGACAAAAAATCCTTTCTCTCCTTCCCACTCTCCTAGCTCTATGCCTGAGTAGTTAACGCGGACATGTGTACTTTCAGCCTCTGTTAATAGGGTTGGCTTACTAGTGGGTTCTGTAATGCAACCGACAAGTGATAAAAACATAATAAGGTAAAGAAACATGTGATATTTCAAAATTAGTCACCTCGTTATTCGACAAACTTTTCTCTAGTTTAACATGATGTTTTCCTGTTCTACTAATAAATTTCAAGAAATTTAGATAGGATTTCAAGGAATGCGATGACTCTTTACCAAAAATAGAAGGGGTTGTGTCATAAGGGTAGTATTAACCCTATGACACAACCCCTTTGACAGTCCCTACTTCTCTTATGAAGATGTAAGTCCCGAATCGTTTCTTGTTTGTTTATCTCGTAAATACTGTATGGCTGTAATAACAAGGAATAGAATAAGCCCAGAAATAGAGATAATTAAATTATTAGGATAAATTAACGCCAATCCTGCTGCAAATAAAAGAATTCGCTCCAAAAAAGCAGGCTTAACGATATAGTAATTCATCAAGGAACTACTCACAGCTACCATACCAAGCATGGCTGTAAAGACGGCTGGTACGAGCGTGGCAAAAGTCCAGTCTTGTAAAAGTAGAACTGGATTTGAGACAAAGGCGTACGGAATAATGAACGCAGCAATCGCGAGCTTAAAGGCAGATACACCAGCACTCATCGGATTTGCTTTGGCTATACCGGCCCCAGCGTACGCTGCTAAACATACGGGAGGCGTTATATCGGCAACAATTCCAAAGAAGAAAACAAAGAAGTGTGCGGCAATAATAGGAACATCAAACGCAATAAGTGCAGGAGCTGCCATGGAAGCGGTAACGACATAGTTAGCGGTTGTTGGTAAGCCCATGCCGAGTAGAATACATGCAATCATCGTGAAAAATAGAACAAGGAAGAAGACGCCCCCTGCTAAATCGATAATTCCACCAGCAATCTTTCCGCCAAGTCCTGTCATTGTCACAATTCCAGCAATGATACCAGCTGTCGCACAAGCTGCTATAACTGGTAAAGCAACACGAGCACCTTGTTCAAGTGCATCAATTAAGTCACGTAAGCTCATTCGGGTATCTTTACGGAACATACTAACAATGACCGCCGTAGCAATCCCAAATAAAGCTGCTCTAGTTGGAGTGTAACCTAGATAGAGCATCACGATAATTGTAACAAGTGGAGCCATTAAATCAATTCGTTTTAAAATCCCTTTTTTAGAAGGGAGTTCGTTTTTAGGTAACCCTAAAATTCCTTGTTTTTTTGCTTCGAAATGAGTCCCCATAAAGACTCCTGAAAAGTATAAGAGGGCAGGAATAATCGCAATTAAAATAATATCACGATAAGGGACACCTGTGTTACTTGCCATAATAAAGGCAGCAGCCCCCATAATTGGTGGCATGATTTGACCACCTGTGGAAGCAGCTGCTTCAGCACCAGCCGAAAATTCCGGCTTAAATCCTGCACGCTTCATCATCGGTATCGTAAAGGAACCTGAACTAACGGTGTTGGCAACAGAGGATCCTGTTACCATACCTTGAAGCCCACTTGCTGTAACAGCAGCCTTCGCGGTGCCTCCTGTCATTCCTCCTGTGGCACCGAATGCTAAATCATTAAAGAACTTCCCTATTCCTGTTTTTGTTAACATGACTCCAAAGAAGAGAAAGAGAAAGATAAAGGTTGAAGAAATTCGGATTGGGGTTCCAAATATTGCTTCTGTATTAAAAAACATTCTTGTCATTAAGCGTTCAAAATCAAAGCCTGCGTGTTGAAATGCCCTAATAGGAAATACGTTACCAAAATAACCATAAGCAAGTGCAATAACGGCAATAATAACGATTGGAAGTCCGACTGCACGTCTAGTTGCTTCAAGAACAAGGATAACACCCAATGTTGCTACAACAACATCTAAGGTGGAGTAGCCTAGAATGGTTACTTGGTTACTAGTAAGACGGGTATATTCAAACACAATATAAAAGTTAACCCCTAAAGCAAATAAAGCGAGCACTCCGTCGTACCACGGAACACCTGATTTTTTTAGCATTGAGCGTTTGAGTGGATAAAGAATGAAAATAAGAGCCAAGCCTCCTGCTAAATGAATAGCACCTTGAATGAGGGTTACGTAAAAACCTCGAAAGGAAGTGTATAGTTGGAATAGCGTTAGCATAATTGCTAATATGCTGACAATCCATGCCCATTTCTGTAAGTCAGTGCGAAAGGCTGATTCTTTATCATATTTAGCTAGTAGTTCGTGTTGTTTCCCATTATCGGTTGTCAAGAGTAATCACCACCTTGAATTAAATAAATTACTAAAGATATTTTGTAGAAAGGGGGATATTGGTAGGTGTTATGAAAACATACGCTTTCCTAAGAATAGATTCCCAATTCAGAGAAAATGCAAACTTCAAAAGGTAATTGTTTGAAAAAAAGAACTGGACATGTCTGCCCAGCCCATTTGTCATACAGTTATTCAGCTTCGATTTCATCAAAGTATCTTTGAGATCCGGGATGAATCGGTAAACTATCCGAACCAAGTAAAATATTTTCTTTCGTCATGAATGATCCTTGTGGATGAGAGATTTGGTCAACATTTTCATAGAGGCCTTTAGTAATCTCATAAGCAAGGTCTTCACTAATTTGAGAGGTTGAACCAACTAAGACCGCATATGCTGTTATCGTATCAACTGGCTCGTCTAAGAAATCGTATGCTTCAGCTTCGATTTCAAGGTGTCCATAATCACTATTATCTATAACATGTTGAAGCGCATCACCTTCGATAGGGAGAATAACAACATCACGAACAAAAGCTAGTTCATCAATGCTACTCGCAGGCAAGCCAAGAAGTCCAAAGGAAGCATCTAATTGACCATCTTGTAGTCGAGAAGATGCATCACCAAATCCTTCTTGATAGGCTTCATAGTCACCTTCTTGAAGCCCGTATGCTTCTAAAATTAGTTTAGCTGCTGCTTGTGTCCCACTTCCAGCAGGTCCAATTGCTACACGTTTACCACGTAGGTCTTCTATCGAAGTAATTCCAGTATTTTCAGTCGTTACAACTTGCATAACTTCAGGGTAGATATGACCCATAAAACCAAAGTTGTCAATCTCCACTCCTTCAAAATCACCTTCACCTGTTAATGATTCGACAGCAGTTACATTGACAGTCATCCCTAACTGCATTTCGCCACGGAAAATTCCACCAAGGTTGGCAACGGAAGCGTCAGAGGCGACAGCACTGACATTGAAATCTTCATATTCTACATTATTATTTAACACGTTTGCCATTTCTTGTCCAAGAGGATAATAAGTTCCACCGGTGCTACCTGTTCCTAATTGCAAATCGGTTAGGAAATCACCAGTCGGATCCTCGGCCTCGCCTTCAGTTTCAGTGGCTGTATCTTCACCAGTTGGCTCCTCACCCTCTGGTGCTTCCTCAGCTCCGCCACAGGCACCAAGAACCAGACCAATCGAAAGAAAAGCTGTCGATAAGTACGTAAACTTTTTATTCATCATTTATTCCCCCTTTATTTGTCTATGTATGCTAGCAGAACGGTATTCAGCACTAGCTACAAACTAATTTAAGCAAAATTATACAATGTTGTCAAAGAAATAGGAGGTAATTGTGTGGGAGAAAATCTGCAGAAAAAACAAAAAACTCCTAGTAATTAGGAGTTTTTTTGTACTATTCTACTTTTTTATAATCTTTAGGATCATTAGCAACAATTGGAGAACTTGTGTCCATATGACCAAATAGTTCTGGAACGACTTCACCGTCGATAAGAATTTGTGTTTCATTAAAACCAAATTGTTTCATCGTTAAGGCGATTTGTTGCAATAACATTTCTTCAACTCCAGACCCTACTTGTGCCTCAAGAAGTGCAGGTGAAAACGAAACATGGGCAACACCCTGATCTTCTTCTACTGATTGAACGATGACATCCTCTGGGATAAGGGATACTAAGCCTTCTTCATTCGGACCTTCAATCCATGCATTAAGCGTTGCTTTAAAGAGTTCCTCATCGCTTGCTTCAATCATGCGTTCTACTCGGTAAATATCCATCACATTGTCATCTGCAAAAAATAACTCAACAGGTGTCGCTAATTCCTCTTCAACAGCATTAGAGTCAACGGTTTCGTTACCAGATTCAGTCGTTTCTGAATCGACTTCTGGTGTTTCATCTAATTCATCGTTTTCTGTTGTTTCTGACTCAACCAAGTCTGTATTTTCTTCTGTCACAACTCCACTTGTTGAATGGTCAGAATTGATTGGCTCTTCGCTTTGGCCACAAGCAACGAGTAGGAGAAGAAACAGGCAGATAATTGAAAATAGTATCGGTTTTTTCACGTCGGTCACTCCTTCTGTAATCATCATTAATTGCTATGTTGAGAGCTTGTCTATTTTTCGACTAGGATAAGCTCTCAACACATAAATTTTACATCATTAGCAATGAATTTCAATCATTAATTTAGACCCAACCTTTTGGACTAGTTTACTTTATTAAAAATTGTGAAAAAGGGTGGTGGAAAAATTGAATCTAATATTAGGGTTGTTCCACTACATAAATCCGTCCTGTGGTAATTGAATTTCAACACGATGTATATGAGACATAAACAGTTATTCTATCATTAGAATGAGTACGTCAAGTGGGGAATAGGAAACAAATTAATGTTATAATGGAAAAAAAGTAACAAGGAAGGAACTCGTCATATATGCCACAAAATAAATTATTTTTATTTGGATACGGTTTGGTCATTATCTTCCTCATTATTTACTTGGGGACGTTAATTGATTGGGTGTTTAAACCTGTCGTTGTTCTTGTCCAAACCCTATTTGCGCCAATTATACTAGCAGGTGTACTTTTCTATTTGTTTCGCCCGGTTGTTAACTTACTATCGCGAAAAGTATCGCGAGGGTTATCTATTTTGATTTTATATTTAAGCGTTATTGCATTATTCACTGTGATCGTTTTAGTGATAGGACCAGAATTACAGAAGCAGTTTAATAGTTTAGCTCGAAACATGCCTTTTTTCATTAATGAAATACGCGATCTGTTCATTAGTCTTCAGGAAAATGAATTTGTTTCACGTTTTCAAGAAAGTGAAAATTTTTCACTTGAGGAGATTACATCAAAGCTCGTTAACTATTTAAACGATATTGTTGCCGCAATTGGTGCGAATATTGCCTCTGTTATAGGCTTCATAGCTAATTTAATTATTATACTAATCATTATCCCATTCGTGTTATTTTATATGTTGAAGGAGGGGGAAAAGGCACCAAAGCAAGTACTTAAGCTATTACCACGTAAACAGCAAAGTGAAGGTCGTCTTGTTTTATCAGATATGGATAAAGCATTAAGTTCTTACATCCAAGGACAAATTATCGTTAGTGTATGCGTAGGGGTACTCGTATACATCGGATATTTAATTATTGGAATTGAATATCCTTTAGTTCTTGCCCTTGTCGCTATGTTTACAAATGTCATTCCTTTCGTTGGTCCATGGATTGGTACATTCCCTGGTTTAATTGTTGGTTTTTTGGATTCCCCATTAATGGCGCTGTGGGTAATCATTGTTGTGGTGGTGGTTCAGCAGATTGAAAGCAATCTCATCTCTCCACAGGTTATGGGTAAGAAGTTAGATATTCATCCGCTTACGATTATTCTCTTATTGCTTGTTGCAGGACGATTTGCTGGATTACTCGGATTACTTTTAGCCGTACCGACCTACGCTGTGGGTAAAGTGATTGTTCTCCATACGTATCGATTATGGAGACTAAAGAATTCGACCCTAGATTAATTTTCTGCTAAAGTGAGTATATGCAATTTAATATTAACGAGGTGAGAAAGTGGCGTTTGAAATGGATGGAATTATCCAAGTAGAAAATGATGAATTAAAGAAATTGTTAAAAGAGGATCCAAAGCAAACAATCATCGTTGATGTCCGTGAGCTTGATGAATATGATGAGTCTCATATACCTGGAATCCCGCTTATTCCCATGCAAACGATTCCTAAACATGTAGAAAAGCTCGATAAAAAGAAAGAGTATGTTTTTATATGTAGAAGCGGAGCAAGAAGTCAGAACGTGGCATTGTATTTAAATCAATTTGGATTTAATGCTAAGAATTATGCTAATGGAATGTTAGGCTGGGATGGGGAGAGATTGTCCGGGCTGGAATGGGTCATTGTGGATACAGAGGAATTATTTAAAGAGAAAGAATAAAATAATTGCGGATGGAAATTGTTGAAATAATAAAATGGAAGGGTGTCCTATTGTGGATATCCTTCCATTTTAGTTACCTCGCCATCTATGGAGATTTTACTTTCAACACCGAGCAAATCAATATATACAATAAATGATTCAATGGCATCATTTAGTAAAGAATTCTATGTTTGAAAAGGACCAGAACTCTTCTTTTTGGACAAAACTAGTAATTAGTATGATCCTAAAAATCCTACTAAATTCATACTAGTTCCACCACCATTAAAATGAAGAGTCACCGATGTCGAAAGCTTTGGAAACGTGAATGATAGATCTATTAATCTTTTTTTAGTACACTAATTAAATAGAAAAAATTGTTGATGGAGTGGAATGAAAATGAGAGTACTGACCAGTTTATTATTTATATCGATTTCATTACTAGTTATGTTACCTAACGAAGCTGAAGCAACTGAAAAAACATGGTTTTATATTGATGGTCAGGAACAGCGCTATCAGGGAAATATCGAGGTTGTCAATCAAGAAGTTTGGGTGCCAGCTCGTCCAATCCTACATTTATTACCTGAAATTCACAAAGAATGGGGCATAGACTCAGCTTATCTTAATCGTTGGTTAAGAGATGAACTGGAAGAAGAGGAAGAGGAAATAGAAGAACTACTAGAATTAGAACGAATGGAAATAAATAATCGCGAATATCTTTCTATCTCTGATATAAAGGAATTAGGGCTTGAAGCATATTATTACCAAGATGAGAAAATCTTACATATTAACACTCCTGGTTTAATGGAGATCAATGAAATAACAATTGGACTATCGAAAACAGAAATTAACCACCACTTAGAAAATATTCATTGGAATACGGGATTCGGGAAGGTAGCTGATTTTATTGGCTTTTACGGTGAAATGAATCCTTATTCTTACAAAGACCGATATGGTTATGTTAGAGAGGAAGAAGTTCCAGATTTACAAATCGAGGTAATCGACGACATAGTGACGTATTTGATAATTTCTTCAGACGAGTATGTCACATCAAAAAATATTAAGGTTGGCGACAGCTTATCAGATGTTTTTCGAGCATATGGAAATCAATTTGTTCGTGAACAAGAAGACGGAAAACAAATTGTTGTTTACGATGTAGAGTTCGGTTCCATTTGGTTTATCGCAGGAGAGAATCAAAAGATTGAACGATTTGCTTTTTGGAATAATCATTTAGAAGGTTTTGGTGAGAAGCGCGAAAAAATTGAAGAGAAACCTGAACAAATGACTAGTGCGTCTCAGTAGCCTACATTTATTGAGGAGTGTCTTAAAGAGTGAAATTACCTTTAGACACTCCTTTCTTTATTATAGATGGTCGTTTTCTTTTGAGTACGAATGCTTACCAGCTTTGGCATTTTCAGCCGCTTGAATGTTCTTCATTTGATTTTTAGCATTGTTATCTTTCTTTTTTTTATTATTATCTCCAGTTCTTGGCATTTTATCACCCTCTTTCGAATGATGTTAGAAAGTTAGTATGTACGACTTTAGTTTGGATTATGAAGAAATGGTTTAGAACATAACAAGCAGGGAATCAGATAAGTAAGACATTGAAAGGTGGGAGTTTAATATGAGAAAACGAACGCTCTTAACAACAGTCATTGCAATAGGTACGGGAACAGCCTTATTAAAAAATAACGAAAACCGTGCAAAGGTAGGTAGAAAAGCTCGTGAGTATTATGCGAAGTTAATGAATCGTACAGCAGATGATACGGAAAATGAACGACGTACTCAAATTGGACATCCCGATCCCCATGACTATTCGGACAATAAAATGGTAAGCGAAGGTGCAATCTATAGCGTTAAACATTATGATAAGAATAAATATTAAAACCGCCTTTTGGCGGTTTTTTTCAATGCTTAGGAATTGGGAGTTTTCTTAGTATGGGGATAAGTGATGGGCATACTGGGGTGAAGAGGGAGTTCCTCCACTTAGTGCTTCTAACATTAGATTGCTGTGCAGTTTTTCTTGATTTTTTACAGATAGCTTGTAAGTATAATGAAATACTTGGAAATGCTATAATTAAGAAAAGTCAGCATTACTGAGGGGGGTACCAATGATTACGATACAAAATGAAACAATTTATGGAATTCCAACGTTACATATAGTAGCTGAACCTTTTCTAAGAGAGCCAAGACCAACTATTTTTTTCTTGCATGGTTATACGAGTGCAAAGGAATATAATCTTCCTCTAGCCTATTTACTAGCGGAAAAGGGATTTCGTATTATTCTACCGGACGCTATTCATCATGGAGCACGTGAATCTAAATTAACAGGGAAAGAACGAGATATGCTTTTTTGGGATATTGTTTTAAAGACCATCGGTGATGTAGCAACCTTAAAGCAAGAACTTGATAACCGTTCACTCATTCACGATCAAAAGATAGGGGTTATTGGAACGTCGATGGGTGCAATTACTATGTACGGGGCATTGGCTCAGTACTCCTGGATTAGCTCGGCTGTCTCATTTATGGGTTCTGCCTACTACAAGGAATTTGCGCATCAGCAGTTAAAGATGCTAATGGAAAGTGGTATTCATTTAGAAAATTCATTTGTTGAAGAGTTGTATCTAAAACTAAAACCATTTGATTTAACGCAACGGTTGGAGAAATTAGAGAATCGACCGCTTATGATTTGGCACGGGAAGCAAGACGAGGTCGTACCTTATAACTTTTCTGAAAAGCTGTTTGAAGAAATTCAACCGCATTACGCGGACACACCAAATAAACTTCAATTTTTCACAGAGGAAAAAATGGCTCATAAAGTGTCACGGAAAGCGATGACCCTTTCTGTAAAATGGTTTGAAGAGCATTTACTTGATGAACGGGAACAAGTTTACTAATGATAGAACGAAAAACAAGAATACTAAGAGAATTACAGAAGTCAATTATTGTTATCATTGGGGCAATACTTGTTGCTGTCGCATTAAATTTCTTCTTAATCCCTGCAAGTGTGTTTGCAAGTGGATTTACAGGACTTGCTCAATTACTGTCGTCGGTACTTCCTATTTCAACGGGTATCCTTTTGTTTGTGTTAAATGTCCCGGTTGCTATTTTAGGGTGGAGAAAAATCGGAAAAAGTTTTACGGTTTATAGTATCATTAGTGTTATTGTTACAACATTATCATTAGAACTTATACCAATATGGTCCTTTTCTCCGGACATTTTGTTGAATGCAGTATTCGGTGGGGTAATTATTGCCGTTGGTGCTGGAATTACCCTGAAGTGGGGAGCTTCTACAGGTGGACTTGATATCATTGTCTTGATATTATCACGATATAGTGATCGCCCAGTAGGCATTTACTTTTTTGCGATTAATAGCGTTATTGTGGTTACTTCTGGATTTTTATTTGATCCAGAAAAAGCACTGTATACGCTTGTTACGTTATACGTTTCCTCTAGAGTGATTGATACGATTCATACTCGGCATGTGAAATTAACTGCATTGATTGTAACGAAAAAGCCTGAGCAACTCAGAAAGGCTATCCATGATAAACTCACTCGTGGTATAACTAGAATGCCAGCAAAGGGTGGCTATACAGCCGATGAAAAAGAAGTCCTCATGATGGTCATTACAAGGTATGAGTTATATGAATTAAAAGAAATTATTCAATCCTCTGATCCAGGGGCCTTTACAAATATTGTGGAGACAGCAGGAATTTTTGGGTTATTCCGTAAAGATTAGAAAGGAGATAGTCAAATGAAATTTCAAGTCTTTTTACTAGCTGTTATGTTAGTTTTAGCGGGTTGTGGACAGGGAGTAACAGGTGGGTCTGGACTGTTTGAGGAGGAAAGTAAAGTGAATGGTTGGTTATTTAAAGTTGTAGCAGAACCCGGAAATGATGTATTGGAAGTTACACTTGAACTTAAAAATGAAACAGGACAAGAGGCAGCTGTTGACTTTTCATCAGGCCAAACATATGAGCTTGTGTTAACTAACCAAGAAGGAGAAGAGGTTTACCGCTTTTCTGAGGGGAAAATGTTTACAATGGCTTTAGTTCATAAGAAGGTAGCAGAGGGCGAATCAATAGTGTTTGAAGAATCGATTCCAACGAGTGATTTTGAATTAGGAGTTTATAGCCTCCAAGCAGAGCTTCTTGTAGCTGCGGTTAACAATGAGGTACCGGAAGATTCATTTAAACAAACAATAGATGTTGAAATCAAATAAATTAAAGAGGGTAGCCTAAAATCACTTTTAGGCTACCTTCTCTTTAGTTCCCCCACAATTTTTGAGCTGCTTCTTCTATCGTTTTACGTAAATCAATCCACAATTCATCTTGCCCTTCGCTTTTAGAATGGATAGTGCCCTCTTTCATTTTAGAATGAAGCTGTTTTCCGTTCCAATACGTTTGAAATGGTTCAGGTAATTTATTACTCATAATTTCATTCCTTTATGTTGTGGTTGGTTAAACGGATTAATTCGTAAATCTCATCATTAGACAACTCTGTTACTCGTTGTTCCCCAGCCGCAAGGATTTGATCAGCTAGTGCCTGTTTTTGAGTCAGCATTCTGTCAATGCGTTCTTCAAGTGTACCAGTAGTCATCAATTTATGTACAGTGACATCTTGTGTTTGCCCTATTCGGAATGCACGGTCAGTTGCTTGGTTCTCAACTGCGGGATTCCACCAACGGTCATAATGAATGACATGATTTGCAGCAGTTAGGTTTAACCCAACTCCACCTGCTTTTAGAGAAAGAACAAACACAGGGATTTCCCGATTGTCTTGAAAAGTTCTAATTGCTTCTTGTCTTTTAGCTCTCGTTAAACTACCGTGTAAAAATGGAATCGTTTGGTTAAATCGTTTTTCTAATGCTGTGGTGATAAGCGAACCCATTTCTTTGTACTGTGTAAAGACGAGTACCTTTTCACTTTTACGGTAGATTTCATCTGTTAACGAAAGAAGAGCGTCCCATTTTTCCGACTGATGTCCATCAATGTTGCGGTCCTTAAGGAAGTGGGCAGGGTGGTTACAAATTTGTTTGAGTTTTGTCAAACTTCTTAAAATTAGTGCGCGACGCTCAAACTGAGAGACTTGGTCTAGTTGAGAGAGTACATCATCAACAACAGCTTGATAAAGAGCAGCTTGCTCAACAGATAAAGGAACTTTGTGTACCGTTTCTCTTTTTTCTGGTAAGCCTAAATTAAGTGATTCATCCGACTTTTTTCGTCTTAGAATGAAAGGATGAATCAATTGCTGAAGCTGACTCAAACGTAATGAATCTTGGTCACGTTCTATTGAACGAATAAATTGATCTTGAAAATGACGGAAGGATCCGAGATATCTTGGATTTAACACGTCCATTAATGACCATAATTCCTTTAGTTTGTTTTCAATCGGTGTGCCTGTTAATGCGATACGATGTATGGCCTGAATTCGCTTAATGGCTCGTCGTTGCATTGTTTCGATATTTTTAATATGTTGGGCCTCATCAAGAATTAACCCATTCCAAATTCTCTCCGCAAAGAAAGCTTCATCACGAACAGCAAGTTGATACGAAGTTAATACAAGGTCCCATTTAGATAATTCAGTTTCATCAAAATCCTGTATTCTTGTCTGGCCATGATGCACGAACACACGTAAATGAGGAGCAAAAACTTCGCATTCCTGAAGCCAATTGTAAAGAAGTGAAGTAGGACATATAAGTAAGAATGGTTGTTTTTTTTCCTTTGCCTTACGTTGCTCTTCTAAAACATAAAGAATATACACGATCGTTTGAACGGATTTACCTAGACCCATGTCATCGGCTAAACAACCACCAAAACCTGTTCTTCTTAACTGAGCAAGCCAAGAAACACCTTCATGTTGATAAGCTCGTAGTTCACCTTTAAAATCTTTTGGCAAAGTGATAAGAGGAACGGATTGACTATAAATAGACTCGAGAGAGCGAGCAAGTTCCTGCCCCCAGTTTACATCCCATGAAATGTCTAATGAATCTTCCTTCTCATCACTTTGTTGCTGCTCCAGTTTCCATGCTTCTAAATAAGATGACCCGTTATCAACTTTGTCTAAGTACGAACGCAATTGCTTAGCAAGTGTAGGGTCCCACGCAATCCATTGACCATTTGCATAAATAAATGGACGTTGTCCGTCAACATAGCTTGCAAACTCTTCTGAGGACAACGTGGTGTCTCCAATTGCTACTTTATAGGTGAATGATGCAAGGCTTTGCCAATCTAGTAAGGGCTCACTAAACCCAGAGGGTGTCTGGTGATTTGCAATATTTAATTCGATTCGCACCCGCTTCTTTTCATGAAGCCACTTAGGTACGATTAAATGAAAGCCTATTTCCTTTAATGCTTGGTCATATGCTGTAAAGAGTTCATATGCTTTTTCAGCCTCTAAAAATATTACAGGTGAAGATAAGCTTAAGCCAGAAAGAATAGGTATTCGCTCTTTTGCTTTTTGGACATCTACCTTTAATTGACCAATCGGATTACTCCGCCAAGGATGTTCACCCCGTTCTAAATCAACCATTTCAACAATTTGTGAGGGGATTTTGCGGTCGATTACGCAAAGCGTTAGTCGCCAACGGCCATCCATAGAATCAGGTTCATGTAGGGCAAGACCCGATATGAAAGGCTCCAAAGAGATGGTACCTAATTGTTGGTGGAAGGATTGTGAAGGCATAGGTGTCTCTATACTATCATCCTTACTTAACTTTCTAATGATCGGCTTTATTGAGGAATCGACAGACCGCTCCCACACGCTATATGAGTTTCGGACAGTATCTTTTGAAAGAAGATGACGAATAGCAGCATCTGCAATATGTTGAACTGTTCGTTGGAAACGTTCTTCTGGAGATTCAACCGTTTTGTTTGATTGTATATAGGAAGTATTCTCTCGTAAAGCAAAGCTCGAATCAGGCAAGGCATGATTCCATTGTTCCCAAGGAACAGAAGAAAGCTTCCATTCACCTGTTGGTGCAGGTAAGAAACGTCCAGATTGAATTTCATTAAACGTTGCCTCGATAACCTTTAGCCAATATGCCAAATCCTCAGCTATATAAATGTCGGACTCCTTCTGCCACGTTTGTAAAGTCCACCATTGCTTTACCAATTCATCTGCCGTTAAGATAATCCCCTCTATTGGAAAAGAGTAGTGTGTCATATGTTCCTCAGCTTGATAGACCGTTACAGATCCAGCAGGTGATTGAAATGAGCGTCTTTCTAACGGTACATCTAAAACAGCTTTTTCAATTTCAACAAAGGTTCCAAAAAAGGTTTCAGCATCATGACGAAATAAAGCTAATTTTAATTCAAACGGTGAATAGAGAAACGGATATTGAAAATTAACAATTTGATCAAATCTTGACCGAGGAGATTTTTCTGCCCAAATAAAGAAATGGTCGTTAAGCCATCCCCCATGTACGATGATACTAGCTTTCAATGGTTTTCAACTCCTCCACAAAGGCACGATACGTACGGTATGTTTTTTTCATTCTTTTCACATAGTCTAGGAAACGTACCGATTCATTTGAAGATGCGTAAAGCTTGCTTAACATTTTAATGAAGATAACAGCCTGTTCATAATGAGCCCTTGACTTTTTTTCAACTAAGCGAACAACAAACTGATGATAAATAGGTTTAATGAGAAGGGGGCGATTCTCGTATAAAGCCTCTAATAATTTAATTTTTTCTGGTCTTAAACGTAGCGGATCCCGTTCATGTAATAGGAAATAACGACTGGCATCGTCAAAGCGTTTATATTCAAGAAGTAACTTCATATAAGTTGTAATTGTTTCGACCTGATGAAAACGATCCTGCATTTTAGGTAACAGATCCTCAAGCAATAAATCTTTTTCTTCTATACTTAAGTGACGAGTCAAAGATTGAAAGCGATGATAACTAGGGGCAAGTAACCAACGATTCCAAACGTGGGTTAATTCCCTCGGATCCTTGTGCAAAGATGCTTTCATTTCATCAGCGAGTGGTTGAAGGGATCCATATGGACCATTCGGTCTTTGTAGAAATAAAGTAGAGAACCAGTGTCGCATTGATTCCCAGCGTTCGTGTTTTTTTAGGCATTGAAAGTGAAGTGTAACTTCCTGCTCAGTGACTGGCAAAATACTGAGTTCAAGAAGTTTTAGGGCTTCTTTTTCTTTGCCGACAAGAAGAGCGATATAACTGTATGTTAGTGAGACATCGCGACTTGCTTCTTGGTTCGAGAGGGAATCCTGTAAAAAATAATACGTAGGTTCAAGATGTTCAATTGGCATGCGAGTTAACATACGCTTTAGAACCATAGACCAAGGAGCTCTCGATTCGTTCATGTCGTATACAAAATGAAATAGTATTTGCTCTAAAAAAGCTCGGTATGTAACTCGTTCAACTTTAGATAGAAGATTGATTATTTCATCTGCAATAGAAGTAAAGAAATGTCGGAATCTCCTTTCATATTCTTCATATGTTGAACAACTTAGAGAAAGAAATGATACACCTTTCATATAAGTGAGATAAAAGTAGAGTGGGTCAAGGTTTGGATGGTCATTTAATCGCTTTGAAGCCTCCATCGAAACTTCTTCAAGTTGACTAGAAGTAAAATATCGTGATGCAACGATTTTCTTATATGTCTTTATAACATTATGTTCAAGCTCACTGTATAAATTGTGTTCATCGAAATTTATCGGTGTTTGATTCACGTCTAATCACCTCGTATGATCTAAAAACTCCATTCTATCATTGTATCGTTTACTGCAAGAGAAAGAAAGCAATCAGCTAAAGAAAAGAAAGGATAAAGCAGTGCATGGACGAAATTTACTTCTCTACAAAAGAAAGCTATTTTCATTCGCGACGTCTGTAGACACCAGGAGATATGCCATATTTTTTTTTGAATACTTTATGAAAATAGGGATATGTACCAAACCCACATTCTTCGGCTATTTGATCAAGTGTCATCGTTGTGTAGGTCATTCGATCCAAGGCAGCAGAAATCCTAATTTCTTGTGCATACTCAATCATTGTTTTTCCTACACAACTTTTAAATAAATGGACGGAGCGAGAAACACTGAGTCCCACGGAATTTGCAACATCATCAACTTTAAATGCAAGAGTTGCGTGTTCTTCAATATAACGCATCATGCGTGTTACAACATAAGGCCTTGTAAATGCAGGCGCTGTTTCGTTCACAACCCGTTCAAGTATTAAACAGAGAGCCTGAAGAAGATAACGCGACAGTTCTTTATTTCCTTCAGAAGAAGGTCTTCGTTCCTCAATAGTGAGATGCCTCCACAAGGCAAGTAGTTTTTCATCCAAGTCAATACGTGAGAGCGTAGGTTTAGATGATCGTGACCACCATTTTTTAATCCAATCTCCTTCACAAAATAAATGATAATCTCCACTATTCTGATCAGCTTCAATACTTATTTCATAATAGTCACCTGGCTTAATCAAGAGAAGATCACCTTTTTCAATGTTCATTTTTTTGGAGTTGACAATGATGCTGCAAGTTCCCTCTGTTTGAAGTCGAAACAGGTAGCCTGGAAATCCAGATTTATAAGAAGAATGGTAGCGTTGGGTGTGAAAGGAATAACCACAAAAGCCAATATTCATGTTAAGTTCTCCTTTTAAAAATAAATAAATAGCAAAATAGTCTATGTTTTAATTATATCATCTATATTTATTTTAAGGTATCTCGCATAAGATTGAATCAAATAGGCAATGTCATGAAATAAGAGGAGATTAATTATGACTTTGAAAGTAGGTATCGTAGGCTGTGGAAATATTAGCAATATTTATCTGAAAAATAGCTATCGTTTCCCGGAATTTGACATCATTGCTTGTGCTGATTTAAATATAGAAAAAGCGCAAGCAACTGCAGTGGAATTTAACATCAAACATTTAAGTGTTGATGAATTAATGGCATCACCAGACATTGATATCATTTTAAATTTAACCGTGCCTCAAGCTCATAAGGAAGTTACTTTGCAAGCGATTACAAACAAAAAACATATTTATTCCGAAAAGCCTTTAGCCACAACATTTTCTGATGGAAATAAGATTATAGATGCTGCCCGAGAACAACATGTTATTCTCGGTTCGGCACCCGATACATTTTTAGGAGGAAGCATTCAGCTTGCAGGCGAACTTATTGAGGATGGCGCAATTGGTAAAGTTATTGGAGCGACTGCATTTATGATGGCAAGAGGTCCAGAGTCATGGCACCCGAATCCAGCATTTTTCTACCAAGCTGGTGGAGGACCAATGTTTGATATGGGACCATATTATTTGACAGCTTTAGTTAGCTTACTAGGTCCTCTCAATCGAATTACAGGGTCAACCCAGTTATCCTTTCCTGAGCGTAAAATTACAAGCCCAGATAAATATGGGGAGAAAATAACGGTCCAGGTTCCAACTCATGTCACAGGGATTTTAGACTTTGAAGCAGGTGCAACAGCAACAATTATTACGAGTTTTGATGTCTTTGCATCGCGAACACCATTTATTGAAATTTACGGGGAAGAAGGCACGATTAGCTTACCTGACCCTAATCATTTTAATCATTCGCTCTTAGTCAAGCAATTTGATGAAGTGGACTGGAAAGAAATGAAACCCAAAGGAGAAGTTGAAGAAAATTTACGAGGTATTGGTCTAGCTGATATGGCAAGTGCAGTTGAGTCAGGAAGAATGCCAAGAGCGAACGGGGATATGGCTCTTCATGTGCTTGAAGCTATGCATGGTATTCATGAGTCTTCTACTTCAGGGCGTCATTATCAAATGAAAAGTAAATGCAAAAAACCAATTCTACTTAAATATTTATAAGGATGTGACAATAAATGAAATTAGGAGTTTTCACCGTATTATTTGCTGAAAAATCTTTTGAGGAAATGCTTGACCATGTGAGGGCTGCAGGACTAGACGCAGTTGAAATAGGAACAGGGTGTTACCCGGGTAATGTCCATTGTCCTTTAGATGAACTACTAGAGGATGAACAAAAAAGAAAACAGTATTTAGAAGCTATTACATCACGTGGGTTAACAATTAGTGCTTTTAGCTGCCATGGCAATCCGATTACTCCAGATAAAGTTTTTGCAGAAGAATCGGATTCAGTATTACGAAAAACAATTAAGCTAGCTTCTTTACTTGATGTACCAGTGGTAAATACATTTTCTGGAACAGCGGGAGACAGTGATGAAGCAAAACAACCCAATTGGCCAGTCGTCCCTTGGCCAGCTGAATATGGTGATGTGTTGGCTTGGCAATGGGAACAAAAGTTAATTCCCTATTGGAAAGAAATTGGGGAACTTGCACAACAGCATAATGTAAAAATTGGGCTCGAACTTCACGGAGGATTTCTCGTCCACACTCCGTACACGATGTTGAAACTTCGTGAGGCAACATGTGATGCGATTGGCGCAAATTTAGATCCCAGTCATATGTGGTGGCAAGGCATCGATCCAGTCGCTGCGATTAAAATTCTTGGTAAAGCAGGTGCTATCCATCATTTCCATGCCAAAGATACATATATTGACCAAGATAATGTAAATATGTATGGCTTAACGGATATGCAGCCTTATGGAAACCTCCAAACTCGGGCTTGGACATTCCGAAGCGTTGGGTGCGGACATAGTTTGCAGGAATGGTCGGATATGATGAGTGCACTCCGTTTGTACAATTATGATTACGTTGTCAGCATTGAACATGAAGATGCAATGATGTCGATTGACGAAGGATTTTCTCGTGCTGTCAAAAATTTAAATGATGTCTTAATCCGCCAATCTGCGGGTGAGATGTGGTGGGCTTAATCTCTAAAGTAAAGCATTAAATTTCTAAAAATTGAGTAGATAATCGAGGAGGAAACAGCATGTCAAAAATTAAAGTAGCTGTTATTGGCTGTGGTAGTATCGCAAAATATCGTCATATCCCGGAATATGTAGCAAATCCGAATGTGGAATTGGTAGCTTTCTGTGATTTTAATAAGGAACTTGCAGATGAATATGCAACGAAGTTTGAGGCGAAATCATATACAAGTTATGAAGAGCTTTTGGCCTACGAGAATATTGATGCGGTTAGTGTTTGTACACAAAACGCCGATCATGCAAAAGTTGCAATTGCAGCTGCAAATGCTGGAGCTCATGTTTTATGTGAAAAGCCTATGGCAACGTCGCTTGATGAAGCAAAAGCTATGATTGAAGCTGCAGCAGAAAATAACGTCTTTCTGATGATTGGTCACAATCAACGGTTAATGCCACCACATGTAAAAGCAAAGGAAATATTGCAATCAGGTAAACTTGGGAAAATTTTAACATTTAAAACAACATTTGGTCACGGGGGACCTGAAAGATGGAGCATCCAAGGAAAAGATAGCTGGTTTTTCAAAAAAGATAAAGCGATCGTAGGGGCCATGGGTGATTTAGGGGTCCACAAAACTGATTTAATTCGTTGGTTATTTGATGAAGAAATTGTAGAAGTTGGTGCATTTGTTGAAACTCTCCATAAGCATGGAGATGTTGATGATAATGCAACGTGTATTTTACGAATGGAAAATGGTGCAATTGGGACAATGGCTGCAAGCTGGACATATTACAAAGGCGAAGATAACACAACGGCCATCTATGCTGAAAATGGTGTTTTAGAAATAAAAGATAGTCCAGATGTTCAAGTCGTTGTGAAATTAAGAGACGGAACAGTTGAGCAGTACAAAGTGGGAGCAATTGCAACGAACGATGAAGGGGGCCAGGGGACAAGTGGAGTGATTGATGAATTTATTCAAGCGCTTGTTACAAACACACCTCCTAGCATTTCTGGTGAAGAAGGAATGAAATCTTTACACGTCGTGCTTGCGGCATTAGAATCGGCAGAAAAGAAAACATTTATTTCGTTAAAATAACAATCAAAGGGAGTGCTTTCTATGGTAGCTCTACCATTAGGAATTCAGCTATATACGTTACGTCATGAAACGGAAAAGGATTTCGTTGGAACCTTAAAGAAAGTAAAAGATATTGGCTATGAGGGGGTTGAATTTGCTGGATTTGGTAATCTTCAAGCTGATGAGATGAAGCAAGTTCTTGATGATCTTGGTCTTAAGGGGATTTCAAGTCATGTCCAGCTAGACCAATTAAAAGACAACTTAGAAGATGTGATTGCCTATCATAAAACCGTTGGAATTGATACGATTGTTTGTCCTTTTATTCCGGAGGATTATTGGGCGGCGAAGGAGAGCTATTTGAAGCTAGCAGAGTTATTTAATAAAGTTGGTGAAACATGTCAAAAATCTGGTATGCAATTCTGTTATCATCATCACGCATTTGAGTTTGATACATTTGACGGAGAATATGCGCTCGATATTTTATTAAATCATACGAAGCCGGATCTTGTTCAATTAGAATGTGACATTTATTGGGTTGAATATGCAGGGCTTGTTCCGACTGATTATATGAAGAAGTATTCAGGACGCTGCCCTCTTGTTCATTTGAAGGACATGAAATTAGAGCCAGAAAAAACATTCGCTGAAGTTGGTACGGGTGTTATTGATATTAATGCTGTCATTCAGACAGCTGTAGAAATTGGTACAAAGTGGCTTATCGTCGAGCAGGATCAATGCGAAGGATCGGCAATTGAAAGCGTACAATTTAGCTACAATAATCTGATGAAAGGGTGAGACCTTGAAAGAGCACCGAATTAAGCATATGGCTGTCTTTTCATTAAAGTATTCGCCAACTGCAGAGGAAACGAAGGCCTTTTTAAAAGATGGGGAACGAATTTTAACTGGGATTCCAGGGGTTGAACATTTTGAGGTACTTCGCCAAATAAGCATGAAAACAGATTTTGATTTTGGTTTCTCGATGGAACTCAACTGTCAAGAGGCATATAATAGCTATAATGAACATCCGAGTCATCAAGCGTTCGTAGAAGAACGTTGGAAAACGGAAGTGGAAAAGTTTCAAGAATTAGATTTTATCCAAGTAAACCGTTAGGAATTATCTCCTAACGGTTTTTTTTAGAGGGTAAGAAGAGGCTATTAGCTATTATGTGGTTTCGTCTTTATTTGTATCGTTTTTATCTTGCAAAAACCATAAAGGATCTTGATTGTCTACCTCTCCGTTATAGTTAATTAATACTTCATCTCCTGCCTTTATATCTGTGTACGCGTAATATTCAAATATATGCTTTTCGAAGTTAATATCGTAGGTTGCATTTGGCGTATAGGAATGATTAAAGAGCATCCCGTAACCAAGTACAATCGCGCTATGATTTTTCCCATACTCATAAACGTAATCAGCTAGGGCTGTTTCCTCAATTAAAACATGTTCTTCATTTGGGTAAGGGATAACGTGAGCTTCATGGAGAAGCTCGCCTTTTTTAATGTCTCTCGTTGCGAATACACCTCTATTAAATTCTCCATCAGTAAGAGAAGATGTCTTTATTTCTATCATGACTTGTCACCTTCACATTCTCTAGTATTAAGACTTCTTATTTTTACATCTTGCCAGTTGCTACGAACGAAATCAACCTATTTATATAATTACTTCCTCAAATCCGGTAGCTGATGAGTTATAGAAATAGAAGAAAGGGGATATAACTGCACAGAGAAAAAGCAAAGCAATCGTATTTTGCTGCTTCGCTTCTATCTATTAGGTTTAATCTAAGTATAAATTTTTTTGAAGGGATTCAGGGTGAGTAATGGTTCTGCAATTTCTAAGAAAAGGCTACTAGACAGCTTTTTTAGGGAAGTACTAGTGAAGGTGTAAGCCATGTTGCTGGATTTTTTGAATAATTTTTTCCTTGGCTATTTCATTTTCATTATAGTCAATTGTTACCTCTCCATTTTTTATATCAACTAGTGCTCTTTCAATGCCCTCCATAGACATAAGTGTCACTTCTAAAGTTTGAATAGGTTCCTCTCTCGTTGCCTCTTTGATTTGAATCCTCACATTTTCCATTTAACTCTCCTTTCTATTCCTATTTTTCATTCTTATGTATTCCCCCTGAAGAGAAAAGTATGTGAATAATATGAACTATTTAAAATTCATCTGATGAGTAAGTTCTAATGTATGGCTGATTAATTGATTAAAACTTTATAAAAAGAGGTATAAATAGAAAGAGGATACTTGTCAGAAAGTAAATCGGAGGCATACCATGCAAATTATAAAGGGGCATCAACCTGGAGATTTGGTGATTGAAAAGGATACGATGGTCATTGGAGAAGTCCAAGGAAATATTCAAGTATTGAGTGGGGCAAAATTAACGTTAGACGCCACAGTACTAGGGGATATTCATTTAAAAAAGAATGCAATGGTACTGATTCAAAATAAACTAGAGGGTAATATATACAATAGTGGAGGAGTCATTGATTTGTTAAATGGTGAAGTCACAGGAGAAATAATAAAAAAGCTTTAACACTAAAAATATACGGTGTTTAAACAGATAGTGAAAGCCACAGGATCAAATAAATGAATCCCGTGGCTATTTGTTTCTGAAGCAGGTCCCACAAATAGTGAGAGATTACGTTTATAATGAAGAAAGTCTTACGAACGCTGAACTCCTGCGTTTGAATAGTTTTTTACCAAGTTGTGTAAATTTTTATGTGCTTCACGTAATCGTATCGTTTCATCTATGATTTGTTGGAAACCTTCTAACTCTTTATCAGAAGCATTTAACAGCGGCTTTGATATACCTTCTGCGATTTGTTGTAAAGTAAAATCTCGATTCACAAACAACGTCCACCTTTCGTTATAGTTAAAATTTTAAAAACGTAAACATAAACACCTTAGGTGCTTAGATAAACTACTCATTTGAGTTGAGTAAGAAATAGAAATAAACTCTCATTCTATCAATAAGATTATAATTTATAGCAACTACTCCTACATCTTATTTCTTTTTATTTATGAAGTATAGTAAAACCACAATCTTAACTAGAATTTAGAGAATTTCCCAAATTTATCTCTTACTTAAATAAAATAAGACCTAACTGTTAGTATAGATTATGGAGATTTATGAATGGTATAATGGTCTAACGATCAGAGTTTAAGTTATGGAAAGGTAAAGGGGTTTTATGAAGCAAAAAATTGCATTTGGTTGTATCGTACTTTTACTAATTCTCAGTAGCTGTAGGAATGTGTCTTCGGAAGAACAAACGCTTTATGTTGCTGCAGCCTCAGATTTATATCATGCATTGACTGAAATTGGTGAACATTTCACGAATGAAACAAATATCACTCTTGAATTTACGTTTGGCTCCACAGGTCAATTAACTCAACAAATTCAAGAAGGAGCTCCTTTTGATTTATTTTTAGCCGCGCATGAATCATACATTGATCGCTTAATTGATGAAGAGATGGTTTTTGAGAGCTCTAAACAATATTATGCAATTGGGAGACTCGTCATGATGCATGCAGGTAATGAGGAAATGAATTTGGGTAAAGAGTTCCTAGCAAGTGAGCTAGTAAAAACGATTACGATTGCCCACCCTGAACATGCCCCGTACGGAAAAGCTGCAAAAGAGACATTGGAGTCATGGGGAGTATGGGAAGCTATTGACACAAAAGTAGTCTATGCAGAAAATATTAGACAAGCCTATCAATATGTTGAATCAGGAAATGCTGATGTAGGGATGGTTGCCCTTGCCTTAATGACAGAAACGGAATCTCATTATCAATTAGTTGACAAAGATCTGCATCAACCGCTTCTTCAAGCATTAGGTATACCTGTTCAAACAAAGAATAAAGAGCTTAGTCAGCAGTTTACGGATTTTATTTTGAGTGAACAAGGTCAACTTATCCTAAAAAAATATGGGTTTGATTTGCCATAATGGAAACGATTATTACGCCGTTACTCTTATCCTTAAAAATAGCATCCATTGCGACTATATTTGCCTTTATCATCGGAATTATTTGTGCTTGGTGGTTTGCTTTTAGCAAAAGTAAGCTGACGAATATTCTTTCCATTCTTGTGACGCTGCCACTCGTTATCCCCCCAACTGTATTGGGCTATTATTTACTCTTATTGTTGGGTAGAAATAGTCTGCTTGGTAAGTGGCTAGAGGCTTTGACCGGGCAACCAATTATATTTACCTGGAAAGCTGCTGTGGTAGCTGCCTCAATTGCTGCGTTGCCATTGTTGATAAGGCCGATACAGGCTTCCTTTGAATCAATTGATCCAGAGATTATAGGTGCGGCAGAAGTAGACGGAGCTACTAAGATGCAGAGTCTAATTTATATCATTACGCCACTAGCTTATAAAGGGGTATTAGCAGGAGTGGTCTTGGGCTTTGCGCGAGCGATGGGGGAATTCGGGGCAACATTAATGATTGCTGGTAATATCCCAGGTAAAACGCAAACTCTTTCAATTGCAATTTATGACGCCGTACAAGCTAATCGAATGATCGATGCACATCTCATGGTCATTATTTTAAGCGGTACGACAATTTTATTTCTTATAATGATTCATAAATGGTTTAAATAATCGTTATTGTATGAAGGGTTCTTTCTAAAAGGTATAAAAAGCAGCCGTATTTCTGGCTGCTTTTTACGTTAACGCTTCAATGGTGAAAATTGAAAATTTATTGGGAGTGGATCAGGTTTTTCACAAGTGCTTTCCATGTTGTAATATGTGGCTGTATCTGATGCATCATGGAAACCGTGCATTGCCTCTAAAACATGGTATGTGAGTTGACCACTCGCACGATGTGGGAAGCCTTGTTGAATAGCTGAAGCCATATCTGCAACGCCTAGACCACGGCTGTTATTTTCGTATCCGTGCGTTAATGGTACTTCGGTAAACTCCTTTTCATCTCGTTTTCTAATTTTAACAGGTCCCCCGAAGGTATTTGGATCTGGAACTAATAATGTTCCTTCACTTCCGTATACCTCAATCGGTGGAAGGCTGGATCCACCAAATGCATCAAAGCTTGTAACAATCGTCCCAATTGCACCTGAAGTAAAGTCTATAGTTCCTGAAATGTGAGTCGGTGTAGCAACAGTGAGTTTTGTTCCTGCTTTAGGTTCACTTACAATTGTTCTTTCTGGATAGCTAATACGAGCAGAGCCCGAGAGGCGGGTAATAGGGCCAAGTAACGCGATGAGAGCAGTTAAATAGTAGGGACCCATATCGTACATTGGTCCACCGCCTTCATCGTAATAAAAGGCTGGGTCTGGATGCCAGTGTTCGTGACCACGACCAATCATAAATGCAGAGGCTCCAATAGGTGTTCCGATTTCTCCTTTTTCAATGAGGTGAATAGCTGTTTGAATTCCAGCTCCTAAGAAAGTATCTGGAGCACCACCTACTAGTAATCCTTTTTCTTTGGCCATAGCTAAAATTTGAGCCCCATCTTCACGTGATACCGCGAGGGGCTTTTCGACATATACATGTTTTCCTGATTCAAGAGCTTGAAGACACACGTTAGCATGTGCACGAGGAATGGTTAAATTAATGATTAGGTCTATTTCTGGGTCAGCTAATAGCTCTTGAACAGAAAAGGCTTTTTGAATACCAAATTTTTCAGCTTGTAACTTTGCTCGTTCAATGTCTAAGTCTGCACAAGCGGATAGCTTCATATGTTCAAACATAGAAGCGTTTTTTAAATAGATAGAGCTAATATTACCACAACCGATGATTCCAACATTTATCTTTTTCATTTTTTTATGCCTCCAAAGGTGTAAGGTTACTGACTATCGCCCATACCTGAGTATACTCTTCCATTTCCATTTCCCGATTTAGTGTAGGTCGGTGTTTCCATACCTTGATATAAAGCTTTTCCTTGTGCGGTCCATAAAAACCCACGACGCATTAATAGCGATACTTCTGGCATTGAGACTATATTAGCGACATGCCCGAGAGAGTTATAGAACACACGACCAAGTCCCCACCGCTTCGTCCATACAACCGGCATATCTACAGCCTTGTTTAAGGAGTGGGGGCCTGTAACAACTGGAAAACGAGTTGTAGCTAAAACTTCTACTGCAGGATCAACATGTAAGTAATATTGCTCACTAATAACTTTGAAGTCCTTGAAACCTTCTAGTAAGGGGCTAGAAGAGTGTTTAATATTAACCATATATTCAACACCATCATTACCAGGGTGAGCGACCCAGTTACCACCCGTCATAAATTGCCAATCAACATTATTACGAAATGAATCACACATTCCTCCATGACAACCTGCTAAGCCGACACCGCTCATGACGGCTTCAGAAATATGATTCACATATTTCTTTTCAATTTCACCCATTGTCCAGTGGGGGACGATTAAATCTAGAGTTTTAAGCTTTTCAGGGTCCGCGTAGGCCTCGAGTGAATCAGAAACCTCAACATCAAAATTTTCTTCCTTTAAAATGTCCTTAAAAATACCGGCAACTTGCTCTGGTTCGTGACCATCCCAACCGCCCCAAACAATTAATGCTTTTTTACTCATTCATAATCACTCCCTCTTAAAGTTCTGATATATTTACCCATTGGCGCTTTTCAATTGACAAGTCTACAGCTTCAAGGACTTGCTGACACTTTACCCCATCAACAAAGTTTGGAACGGGCTGTCTATTTTCACGGAAGGCTTCCATTAACTCAACGATTGAATGAATAAATGTATGCTCGTAACCAATGGTATGCCCAGCTGGCCACCAAGCATCAGAGTATGCATGAGCGGGGTCTGTAGCTAACACACGCCGGAAACCTTGAACATCCTCTTTATCATCAGTAAAGTAAACTTGTAGCTCATTCATCCGTTCAAAGTCAAAAATTACACTTCCTTTACTTCCGTTAATTTCAAAGGAATTTGTACTACGATGTCCAGTTGCAAAGCGGGAAGCTTCGAAGCTTCCTAAAGCACCATTTGCAAATCGTGTTAAAAATAAAGTCGCATCATCCACGGTGACCGTTCCTTTTTCTGTACTTTTAGAGCTTGTTGCTGACAGTCCGATCATTTCAGTAGGGAGAGGACGCTCTTTAATAAAGGTTTCACTCATTCCCATCACTTCGGTCATATCTCCAATTAAATAATGAGCCATATCAATGAGATGAGCCCCTAAATCTCCATGAGATCCAGAGCCTGCAATATCCTTCTGTAGTCTCCAGACAAGCGGAAAATTAGGGTCCATCACCCAATCTTGAAGAAATGACGCACGGTAGTGGTATATTTCCCCAAGACGACCTTCATCAATGAGCTTCTTTGCCAGCATAACAGCGGGAGTAAATCTGTAATTAAAGCCGACCATATGCTTGATGCCTGCCTTTTCAGCTGCGGCTAGCATCTCACGTGAGTCTGCTAATGTAAGCGCTAAGGGTTTTTCGCAAAAAAGATGTTTCCCTGCTTGTGCTGCGGCAATTGCAATACTTTTATGAGCATCACTTGGGGCATTAATGTCAATTAAATCAATATCATCACGGTTAATTAAGCTCCTCCAATCGGTTGTATATTCCTCCCAACCAAATTGTTTGGCGGCTTCTGCGACACCAGTTTCGTTTCGACCGCAAATGACTTTCATTTCCGGATGAATGCTTTTGGGAAAGAACATAGATAAATCACGATATGCATGACTATGTGCCTTACCCATAAATTTATAACCAATCATCCCAATTCTAACTTTTTCCATATAATTAGCTCCTTCTTAGTTTTTTCGTTGACTAGAAGCTCTTACAAGGAGTGTAACAGGTAGCCGCTCCTGCAAGGATTCAATCGAGTCTTTAGAAAGGTCGGTCAACAACTTTTTCGCAGCCAATTGTCCCATTTCAAAAAGGGGTACTTTAACTGAGCTTAGTTGAGGTTGAATCATACTAGCGATATCTGTATCATCGTATCCAACTATGCCGTAGTCTTGACCGGCGTTAACACCTTTTTCTCTTAATCCTTGTATGATTCCGATTGCCATACGGTCGTTAGCAGCGAAAATGGCATCAAATTCCTTCAATTTTGTAGCTAGGCTTGCCGCTAATTGATATCCACTAGTTCGGCTATAATTCCCTTGATGAACCAAGTTCTGATTGTATGCAATCCCAGCTTTATTCAATGCAGCAATATACCCTTTTAATCGTTCCGAACTATTAGAATATTCCAAAGGCCCATTTAAAAAAGCAATTCTCGAAAACCCTTGCTGAATGAGGTGAGAAACTGCATTAAAACTCCCTTCGTAATGCATAGCATCGATTGAGTGAAAGGATGACTCTGTAAATGTTTGATTAATCAGACAGTAGGGGAATCCCATTTCATGAAGCTTTTCAATCTCTTCTCTTTCACCAGGCACATCTTTGGAACCTAGAATAATACACCCATCAACCTTTTGTGATCGGAAAAGCTGTACATAATCTTTTGATACATGGGGAGACTGAAACATTAATAGTAAATTTTGATTGTGTTCACCAAGTGTGACACCAATTCCACTTAGAATCTCAGAAAAGTAATGAGTAGAAAGTAAATGAACCTTAGGTAAATAAGGAACGATGACTCCAATATTTCCACTTTTCCCCCTTGCAAAGCTTTGGGCAATGGCATTAGGTTGATAATTTAACTCCTTTGCCGCTTCTAGTACTTTACGTTTCGTATCAGGACGTAAGGGCTCAACATTATTAAACACTCTAGAAACAGTAGCCTCAGATACACCAGCTAATTTAGCAACGTCAATTCTCTTTGCGACGAGAGTTCCCTCCTTTTATTGTTGTGTACACGTGTACATTTTCTCTGATTTAAAGTAGTTTGTCAATTGAAAGTTTGACTTTTGGAAAAAAACAAATAAATAAAAGGGGGTGTGTCATACGTCTGATTTTTGACCTTAACACAGCCCCTTATGATTACAATTTTGATTGAGGTTTCTTTAGATTCTTAAGTAAATGAACGACCTCAATAATCACAATAATTAATAAAACGTACCAGAAGACGATCAATGCTACAGATAGTAAGAGATTTAACCAAACTTTTTTTGTTTGCAAATGATGGATAATAAGAGATTTAACACGTGCTTTCGCCTGTATTTTTGGAATCCAAAAATACATAATCAGAAGTGCTAACGCAAAGATCACAATGCCAAAACCTGAGTCTGATTCTAGAGATTCATCACTAGTTTTGGTTTCCTTTGTATTTACTTCAGACGGATTAATTACAGGGGCAATGGATATCGAGTGGTCTTGTTCATGTTCTTCCTCAACCTCTTCAATTCCATAAATACCAACGCGATTGTCACGCGCTTCATCCATAGCAGTAATTACTTGCTCTTCGTACAGATAGGTTCCATAATCGTAGAATTTTTCCACTAAGCCTGCTTTGGTAATGACTTCCTGGTGAAGCAAATCCTCGACCCACACCCATGCAAGTAAACGGTTGTAGCGATCGAATAATTCAGGACCATCAGTCTCAAGAGTGACGGCACCTTGTTTAAGAAAGTGGCATGTGAAATCGCTCGCTTCCCTTCCAAACGGCTCAACTTGATTGGTATTTTCCGGTGTGTCGATATAGAGAAATCTCGTTTTGTAAGTCGTTCCAAGAACATTAAAATTGGCCGTGTCGCCATCAGTGCATTTTTCTAATGTGGCAGTATAACTTTGACCTAGTATAAGTTCTGTTGGAGATGCTGCTGAGGCTAAATCGATCATTTCCTTTGTTAATTCTGAGGTGCAACTATTATTATTATTATTGTTCTTGATTAATGTAAAAAGCTCTGGTTTACTCGATGCCGTTTGAATCAAGTTCGTCGGCTTATGTAGGAGGTACTTGCAATCAGTGTTACGAAAATGTCCTCCAAGTTTATCAAGACTACCATTATGGGCTTCCCCTGTAGAAGCAGCGAACAGATAGAAAGTAGAAAAGGAAAAAAAGAAAATGAGTAAATAATGTTTCAAAACGATATCCTCCTGATGTCAAAAATTTCAGTTAGTCTATCATAACATGATTTTATTCATAGAGGCAGGAACAAATATGATTAATGTAGTGATGATAAAATAGAAGTCCTAACTTTAAAAAGGGACTTTATAATCTCGTTTCTTATAAAGAATACATTGTTTCTTAGCTTTGTAAAGATTTTAGCGTTCTACAGTTCTATAAAATTCTCATGGTAAAAATAGTGATTGATGAGTGATATTAATTATGTTCAAAAGTTATGGAAAAACAATAGGAATGGAAAAAATAGACTGAACCTTTTTTTCTTTGTGATATGATAATTAAGTAAGGAATGGGCTTTGCCATTAATGAAAACATCTTAGTTATGTTATTAAAAAGGTGTGATTTTTTTTGAATGTAAAATACATTGGAATTGGCTTCCTTTTGATATTCGTCCTTATCTTTTCCGTAAATGTTGTCACGTCTAAGGTATTTACGTTTGATAAATATGAAGAAGAGGAAGTTGAAGAAGCACAGACACCTCAAGTTTTTGCAATTAACGATATTCATTCTAAGTTCCCAATTGAGTTAATAGGATTTCCAGAGAAGTTTTCTATATACAAAGTTGTTGAAAGGTATGGACGAGGCGCCATACGAGATGATCATGGAGAATTTTCAGACGCGCCAGAAGAGATTAGTTTTTATTTTGGAAAGGCTCTTGAGGAAAACCGAAATCGCTTGGCTGATATCCAAAAGACTGAAAGAAACGAAGGGTATAAAGTTCGAACGGTTTACTCCGTAACCCCCAATTTTAATGATAACAGCACGTTTACGTTGGTAATTTATTTAAATAATAATCAGTATCCATCTATTACTGAATTTCTTCTGGACAAGGTTCCCAGATATCCAAATGACCTTTTAGAAATTAGAACAGTAGCAGAAGAAGACATCTATATTTTCGAACAACGAGGGGTTACACATCCTCCAGACTTGTATAGTTGGTCTATTAAAAATAATGAGCTTTTTGCTGTTTTGTATGCACATCCAGCTCAACGGTTTAATTCACCGATAATTGAAACATGGAATCAGGACTACGTCCTTGATACAATTATTGTCGACATTCTAAATTCTGGAATTCACTAAAAATCACCACTTGAAGAGGTTACTGAAAATGTTTGGTTTTCGAGTGCACTGAAAAAGTAAAAACCAATTAGATCCTCAAAGAAGCAGCAATAGCTCCGAACGTCGCGCACCGTTACACACATAGCAAGGGATCCGCTCATTGCTTCAAGGCATTGAAAAAAGGTGAAATTCGTGAGGGCATTGAAAAAGGAAAAGCACCCTTTTTCAGTGCCCTCTTTAATGTCTTTAAGTCACTTTGCTCTTAATTCTCCTGGTTCATTTTCGCAGAAAATACAAGTAAACAATTGAACTAAGTCATATTTCGCTCTACCTTTGCCATATCATGTTAAAAAAGGATGTGAAAACATGACGGTACATGTGGTCCAAGCAGGAGATACGTTATGGAATATTTCTCAACAGTATCAGGTTCCTATTGAAACGATACAATTAGTCAATGGATTAAGATCGACTTTGTTGATTCCGGGTCTTGCTTTATATGTGCCAAATGAGGGCAGTCTCCCTAGGAACCATCAAGTGAAGGTGGGAGAGAGCTTATGGTTACTTGCTAGGCAGTATAATACAACCATTGAAGCAATTATTACAGCTAATGCAGATATAAATCTAGAACCTTTATTGGTTGGACAAAGATTATTAATTCCCTCTTCGCAACCGTTAATAATGAAAACTCTGGGATTTATTATGCCTTACTCCACTCAAATGGAAAAATTCGATGAGATAGCAGATCAGTTAACATACTTAGCAATCGTTTCTTATTCATTAACAGAAAAGGGCTATGCTTATGTTGAACTTGAGGATAATCTAATTGTACAGCGAAGTCTAGAACGTAACGTTACTCCCTTACTAATGATAAGAAATTTAGCAGATGGGGAGTTTAGCCCGCAATTAATTGGTCAGGTTCTAGAAAATGAAAATTATCGTAACAATCTTATACAAAGTATGATGAATTTTGTCGAGCAAAAAGGGTATGGTGGTATCAGTATTGATTTTGAATTTATCCCCCCAGCACAGCGATTAGACTTTATCCAATTTTTAGACGAGTTAAAGGGAGCACTTGGAGCGAGGGTTCTTCATGTAAATGTTCATGCCAAAACAGTTGATATTCCAACAAATCCGATTATTGGTGGATACGACTATGAAGCGATTGGAGCTATTGCTGATTACATCGGGGTGATGACAATGGATTATGGATACCCTGGAGGCCCACCAGACCCAGTTTCCCCCTTTTGGTGGATGGAACAAGTTATCCAGTATTCAGTCAATGTGATTCCTCCAGAGAAAATCCAGATCGGGCTACCGTTATATGGATATGAGTGGCCTCTAGGGACAAATCTTACTCTAGGAAGGTCTCTCCTAGACGCTCAAACCATCGCTATTGAAACAGGAGCAATTATTCATTTCGATTCTTATGCTAGGGTTCCTTTTTATTATTATTGGAGGGGGAGAGAAGGAAGAATTGTTTGGTTTGACGACATTAGGAGTTATCTTGAGAAATACAGGTTGGTTGACTTATATCAATTAAATGGTGCGACGTATTGGCATATTAATCTTTCTTTCCCGCAAAATTGGGCATATTTACGACAACATGTAGCAATCGTTAAGTTATAGGACCTGATGTAAGGCATGAAGAGTATCCTTTTACATGAAATGGACAAACCACAAATAAGGGTGCCATAAGGTCGAAAACCGACCCTTACGACAACCTCTAATTTCTAATTATTTATTTATTTCTCTTCTTTTGTCTTTTATTTGCACGACTATCCGCAGCGTCCATGCGTTCCATGGCTTCTTTGTCATTAGTATCTGCTAGCTCTTGTGAAAATTCTACATCATCAAACGGGCCTTGATTGTTTTTGTTCTTTTTACTCATGGGAAGAAAGCCCTCCTTTAATTTTTGATTACTTTCAATGTATAGTTTGAGTAAAAAGCTAAAAAGATATGAATGGTAAATATCAACTTGAAAAATCAGCTTATACGATTGAGTGCTGGCAATTTCATATGAATAAAGAAAAAATGCTTAAAGCGACGATGCTGCTTAGTACAACAATAATTAAATTGGCTCCAAGATAGGCTACGGTCACAGCGACACCCCCGCCAATAATCCCAAACCAAATATTTTCATGAACGGAAAGCACTCCAGGAAAAATTAATGCTCCTAATGCAGCGTAAGGGACATTGCGCAAGATGGCTTGTAGCCAAGTTGGAATATTATGTGCATTCATCATCACAAGAGGAAGCATTCGAGGAATGTAGGTAACGAGTGCCATTCCAGCAATAATGAACAGGATGGTCATATTCATTTTTCAACCCCCTTAGTGATAAACTCAATACCAACAGAAGCGAGTAACGTGGCTAAAATAATCGACCAGCCATTTGGAATAAATAACGAGAGTGTGCTGTTAAAAAAGGCTGCACTAATCGCAAGGATTAATACCTTACGCTGACCTTTTGTGGAAGGAATTAACAGGGCGATGAACATTGCATATAGGGCAATTGCCATGCTTTGTTGCAATGTCTCGGGCAATGCAGAACCTACAATATAGCCAAGACCTGTATTAATAACCCAGCTTGAATATGCGAGTGTGGCGACACCAATAATAAAGCTTGTTTTAAGCGTGCCTTCCTTTGTGCTTGTAACAGCAAACACTTCATCCGTAATACCAAACGAGTAGCAGGCTTTAATTAGAGGATGATCATTTTCGACCCGTTCACTTAAGGAGGCAGTCATTAAAAGATGACGGATGTTTACGATAAATGTTGTGAATATAATCTCAATTGCTCCTGTACCAAGGGCAATTAAATTTAATGCCATATATTGGGCTGCCCCTGCGAACACAAAGAGACTCATCGCCACCGTTTCAACAAAACTAAGCCCTGTGCTCTTAGCAAGAAGTCCAAACGTAAGCGCTGCGGGAAGGTAACCTATTGCGATGCTAACTCCAGCAAAGACACCACGCATAAATTCCGATTTTCGTTCAATAACAGTTGTACTCATTTTAAACGTCCTTTCATTTGTTACACATGTTACAATAATAAAAATACATCTTTTATTTTGTTTGTTATATTATACGATTGTATGTTATGTTTTCCGTGTGGACAAGGAGAAATTTTATGGAGAAAAATCAATTATCAAAACTAATTGGAGAAAAATTAAAGCTATTGCGTTCTGAGCGGAATCTGAGTTTAGATAAACTGGCGAGAGTAACAGGGGTTAGCAAACCGATGCTTGGACAAATTGAACGTGGTGAATCGAATCCAACTGTTAGCACGTTATGGAAAATAGCGAAGGGCATGAATGTATCTTTTACTGCTTTTCTTGAAGAGGATAAGCCAACTGTAACTGTTGTTGATAGGCGGACGATTGAACCAATAACGGAAGAAGAGGAAGCGTTTAAAGTTTATCCTTTGTTTTTAAAATCATTTGATAAACCTTTTGAACTGTTTTCAGTTCAATTAGAAGCAGGATCCAGTCATTTGTCAGAGCCTCATACTAAAGGTGTCGAGGAATACATTATTGTAGAGCAAGGAACGTTAACACTATTTATTAATGAGGAAAGATATTTACTTAATCGGGGACAAGCCATTCATTTTGTTGCCGATTACGGACATCACCGCTATGTTAATGAATTGAAAGAGATATGTACGTTTTCTATGCTTATTTATTATCCTTTATCAACAAATTAATTTAAATTTAGTCCCGAAAAAATGCAAGCACATCGTTACCCGTGCTTGCTTTTTCTCGCCGTTTTCGACGAATGATGAATTATAAAAGTTGTTCAACTTGTGAGCGTCTTGATAAGAGTCTTTTTAGCTTCTTCTTATGTGACTCAACTTGGGAATCATCTGATTCTATTAGTGCTTCATGCAATTCCATCAAGACGTAATCAATCTCTAAATTCATCATATTGAAAATGGTGCGAGGCTCAAGTGACTTACCATCATCCTTGTACTGAATCATTGATCCGTTTCGGTTCATCATGACCTTTTCACTCCCATCAATTTCAATCATTGACTCGATGTCTCCTGCTTGGTACGACGTGATATAGAGAGGGCCATCGGTCGCGCGTTTGACAATGCCATTTCCTTTTTCATGCTGAAGCAGTTTTTCTAATGAACTTGCAAGTAACTCGTCATAAATGTGTAAGCTTTCTGCGGCGAGTGTTAAGAAATCGCTGTTTCGGATGAAGGGAAGTTCATGGACTGAATCATCGAGCTCAATCATCAGAAATATTGTTTTTTCATCATATCGCCAGAAAAGTGAGTAGTCTTGACTCATCATTCTTTTAATGAACTGATGAAGTGCTGGTTTGGTTAATTCAATATAAATATCTGTAAATTCAACCTCTACATAAGCATCCCTCATGAGTTGGCTCACTCCTTTATCTGCCATGCGATAAACTTTTTTAGGTTTGCTACATCATATGTTGAATAGTCAGAAAAAAGAAGCGAAATGCCCAGTTTACGCATAAATAGGCATTATTTTTTTAATGAGAAAAGGTATCTCAAAGGTGTGTTTAACCTTTTGAGATACCTTTAGTGTAATGAATGAATGCAGAAGACCTAGTAGCTTTAGGTTTAACACCTTGGACGAGCAATGCGTAAGTCAACAGACAGCCTTTTAAGTTAGAATCGAAAACTATATCGTTTTGAAATAATGTCATAAAATCCGAGCGAGTTGTATAATGCCTTGGTTGCCTCATTATTAATACCTGTTTCAAGTTCAATTCCTTTGATATCCTCTTGTTCAGCCCAATAGATAATTTTTAGGAGGATTTTTTTGGCAATCCCTTGATTTCGGTGTTCTTTATGAACGAATAAATCATTCAACCAAAGATAATAACCACCCTTATCAATACTTATACCAATATTAAAAAAAGCAGCCCCAACAATTTGGTCGTCTTTTTCAGCAGCATAAATAAAGGCTTGAGAATCTTTTTTGATGGCTAAATTAATCGTTTTTAGTACTTGGTTATGTAAATCTCCAGGTGCAAATGGCTCCATCTGCCCCATAAGCAAGTCGGCAATTCTTAAAAGTAATGCTTCATCTGCATCCTTTTTTACCTCAAAAACATTCACCATTCCCTCGTTCCTCCTATAAACCTAACATCCTTTTAATAAACATAGGGTAACATAAAAGACTGAAAGAGAGTAGTAGGTTTATAAGGAAAAAGGAATGAAGCCTAAACCTTTAAGGTTTAGGCTTCATTCCTTGCTAATTGTCCGTTCTAAAAATAAGAATCATTCTCTCCAATTGAATGAAGATGATCCTCCATCATGGCTAGTTGATCTTGCTCAGCAGGACTAGATTTGGCAAATGCTGATTGTAAGGCGTGTCGTGCACGTTGAATTTCTTTTTGAACAGCTTGCCGTTGAATGTCTGTTTCGGCAGCTAGGGAAAGTAACTCCGCACGAGCGACTGCTTCTCGAGCTTGTTGGTACAGTTCATTTTCCATTAGTGGTGACCTCGTTGCTTTTTCTCTTTCATACGATTCACTTGGTCCATGGAACGTTCTTCTACATTTGATCCTTCTGGCATTTCCGTTTCGCCTTGCGGTTGAACAGCAGCTTTGCCTTCTTCGATCGCGCGCGATTGTTTACCCATCTTAAACACCTCTTTGTTCGTAAGTAACATACAGAATTAAGATGTCCAAGTTTCATCGTTTTATCCAACAATCTCTATTACGATAAATTTAAAGCATCTTCTAAAAACAGTGAAATCCCGTCTTCTTCATTTGTTTTTGTAATCGCATTGGCTAATGTCTTTAATGCGGGTATACCATTCCCCATAGCGACTCCTTGTCCTGCGAATTCAATCATTTCAAAATCATTGTCTTCATCTCCAAATGCTATAATCCGTTCACGGGGGATGCCATAATAATCAGCAATACGCTTTAATCCTATGGCTTTGTTCATTCCTGCTTTGACAATTTCAATCACATTCCAAGGGGCGCCCCAAACACGTTGGTCAATAACAGTAGCATGGGCATCAACTAGAAGCTGTCTTAGTTCATTTACATGATGGTCTAGTGGGTGAATCAGTAAGCAAGTAGGATCATCTTTTAGAATATGAAGAAGATTTCCATGCTCGACAGGATTTTGTCCAGCTGTAAACGTTTCGATAAATACTTCATCAAAATGCCTTAAATAAAAGTCATCAATAACTTCCACCATGATATTGCTAACATTGAAAGCTTCGCAGGCTTTAATAACATTTTTAGCTATCTGTAAATTAAGTGGAGAATGAGAGGTTTCAAAATTATTATCAAATGGGTGATGCACAAAAGCCCCATTGAAATTAACAATTGCTGTATTCAGATTAAGTTCCTGATAATACGCTAAACTAGCACGGTAAGGGCGGCCTGTTGAAATTACAACAATGTGGCCGGCTGCACGTGCTTTTGCAATCGTCTTTTTTGTACGGTCTGATATCGTTTTATTATCAGTTAATAATGTTCCATCTAAATCAAGAGCAATTAAATGTTTTTTCATATGTAATCAACCTTTCATTCGTTTATCGATAATAGGTAACAAAATGTCCTTATTCGGACACCTCGAACCTCTTCTTAGATATGGTATAGTAAAAGTAACTTTCATGTAATAAGGAGGTAGTGAAATGGAGTCATTGTTTTCTAGTTTTGGCTTTCGAACGTTATGGACCCCTGAGCTTATTGTTCCGCTCGTCTTGATTGGCGTGCTTTATTTTTATGTTATTACAAAGTTGCGTAAAAGTTTTAGCGGATCTCAGCCAGTAAAGTTACGTCAAAAAGTGTACTTCTTGTTAGGTCTCTTTGCTTTATATTTAGGGTGGGGTAGTCCATTATATGTAGCAGGGCATCTTATGATTACGTTTCATATGACACAAATGGTTTTTTCATATATCGTAGCCACACCGCTACTTCTACTCGGAATTCCTAAATGGGTATATGAGGCAGGGATTCGCCGCTTTCATTCACCATTTTCAGCAAGAATAACAAAAATTGTTTGGAATCCGATTATGGCATTGTTCTTATTTAATGGTCTCTTTTCAGTTTATCATGTTCCATTTGTCTTTGATACGCTCATGCAATCAGCTGTCTTGCATAGCTTGTATCAATATTTCTTATTTGTTACTTCAATCATGATGTGGTGGTTTATGCTTGCACCAATCCCAAATAAAGTACAGCTATCTGATTTACGACGAATTGGTTATATTTTTGCCAATGGAATTTTAATTACTCCAGCTTGTGCTTTGATTATTTTTGCTGGACAACCTTTATATGAAACGTACACGAATCCATCTGTCTGGGCAACAGTGATGTCCTTTTGTTTACCAGCAGGGGCTACGGTGCCACTATCATTATTCAATGGTCCTGATTCATTTATCTTTCTTGAAACAAGAATGGATCAGCAACTTGCTGGTGTATTGATGAAAATAATGCAAGAATTGGCATATGGATTTACAATTGGCTATGTTTTTAAGCAATGGTTATCCAAAGAGAAACAGCAAGATGGTGTGTTAACAATTAGTGATATTCCGACGATGAAATAAGAATAGAGAAAGGATTAAGTACATGAAAATTATCATTACCTTATTCACGGTAGTACTTTTAGCAGGATGTGGATGGATATATGAAGCCGGTAATAGTAAATCCGAAGCGTTTGATATATCTAAGGCAGATATGGTTGTACCTGAATTTCAATTTATTAATCAAGACAACGAACCGTTTGGAACAGCCCAATTAGCGGGGGAATATTGGCTAGCGACAATGATTTTTACGAATTGTCCATCCGTTTGTCCGACGATGATACCGAATATGAGAAACCTGCAACACTCAATGATTGAAGAAGATGTTGATTTGCAGTTTGTTACGTTTACAATTGACCCTGAGCGTGATACGCCAGATTTATTAAAAGCTTATGGTACGAATATTGGAGCTGATTTTGATTCTTGGAACTTTTTAACAGGCTATACAAGCGATGAGATAGCGACCTTTGCGATGGACGCTTTTAAATCTCCAGTCCAATATGTTGAAGAGGATGATGATTTTCTTCATAGTACAAGTTTTTTCTTAGTTAATCCTGAAGGAAAGGTCATTCGAAAATATGATGGCTTAAAGTCCAATCAAGAGGAATTCATTAAAGACTTGAAACAAACAATACAGTAAAAATAGAGGTGAATATCGTGATAAACTTAAGAAGACAGATGATGGTTATGTTATTTTTATCTAGCTCTTTACTACTCGTTTTGTCAGCCTGTGGCTCATCTGCCAATGAGAAGCCAGAGGAGATATCCTTAATTACAGAGCAAGGTGAAGAAGTTTCGTTAACGAATAAGGAACGGGCGACAGTCCTGTTTCATTTTACTGAAGTTGGTTGAGGGATTTGCCAACAGCAGCTGGTCCAGCTGCAAGAACATTTAGCGTTATTTGATGATTTAGATGTTGATGTTTACGCGATTAGTAAGGAATTACCTGAAGACCATAAGGAGTTATCGGAGCATTTTGGATTTACGTATACGTTTTTATCGGACCCTGAATTAGAGGTAATTGAGTATGTAAAGATGAGAAATGATGCCCTTTCTTTTAGAGGTTACAGCATTCTTGATAAAAGTGGTCAGTACCTCCATCATGAAGTCAATGACTCATGGGGAGTGGAAATAGAAAAGACGTCAGCAAACATACATGAAAAATTAAGTGAATAAAGTTAGCAATGGTTATGCTTATTTCTTTGGGGGTTCTCTATATATGGAGACCCTCTTTTTGTTTGCAGTAAATTTACTGATTTTTGGTTTGTGGAAAACATACCCATTTGTCTGATTTTATATGTTAAGCTTAATTAAATGGCATTGAAAGGAGGTAAAGTAAGTGAGTATTGCTCTTTTTTTAATAGGGATCCTGACAATTTTCCTAGCTATCATTTTCGCTTTTTTTACTCACACAGGGGGTGAATTTTTTTTGGTTATTATCGGCGGTGTTTCAACTTCTTTTATTTTCTTTGCGCTTGCAAAGATTATTGATAACCAAGAAACGACCATTCATCATATTCAACAACAATTGATACAATCGAAAAACTTACATACGGCAGAAAAAATATCGTGTGAAAATTGCAAGAGGGATTATGACCATGACTTTACATCTTGTCCGCATTGTGGTTTTAGGGAAAGTTAATCAACTGGTACTAATACCTATTTCAACTACCAATTTTTAACCATTTAGCTAATGATTAGTGGTATGATATTAAGTGAGAATCGGCACAGCTCTAATAGTGAAGAGGTGAAAGACATGATTCAGAAAAAGCAGAAGAAGAGGCAGCATTTTGTGTTTCGATTAAATATTCTATTCTTTGTGATTTTCCTAATGTTTTCAGCACTTATTCTTAGAATGGGATTTGTTCAAATTGTAAAGGGTGAAGATTACTTAAGTGAGCTAGAGTCAACAACGAATACAACTGCTCGCATTGATGCACCGAGAGGCCTGATGTATGATCGCTTTGGTCATATTGTTGTCGATAATCAGTTAGAATTATCTTTAACTTACACGAACCCCTCGCAGACAACAAGACCAATGGCGATGATCGAAATTGCTCAAGAATTAGCTCCGATGATTTCAATTGGATTAGACCGAATTACGGAGAGAGATAAGCAAGATTATCTATTAATAATGATGGATCAAGAGGAGCGCTACGAACTTGTAAGTCTTGAAGAACGTAAAGGCATTGAAAGCCAGGCTAAGATCTATCGTCTTGAGATAGAGGCGATTCCAAAAGAGCGTATAGAGGCGTTATCAGAAGAGGAATTGGAGATAATAGCCATTTACCGAGAAATGACGAGAGGTTATGCTAATTCACCGCAACGTATCAAGCAACGTATCACAGAAGAAGAGGCTCATGTGATTAGTGAAAACTTAGATCGTCTACCAGGTATTGATATTTTGAGAGATTCAACCCGTTCATATGCCTATGGGGAGTCGTTTCGAAGTTTGTTTGGTTCCACTAATGCAATCCCAAGTGAAAAATTAGATTATTATTTGTCTAGAGGGTATGACCGGTCGGATTTAGTTGGTACAAGTTTTTTAGAAGAACAGTATGAAGATGTGTTACGTGGAGAAAAAGCTATTGTCGAAAGTATGGCAACTAAAGAAGGAGGACAAACCGTTAATAAATCTATCAATGAACGCCTTGGACATAGAGGCAATGACCTTGTTTTAACGCTTGATATGGAGTTGCAGCAGCGCCTCGAGGAAATTGTCGATAAGCAGATCCGAGCAGCAGGTAATTCCTTTATTTTAGATCGCTCTGCGTACGCAGTATTAATGGATCCGCGAACAGGTGATATTTTGTCAATGGCCGGGTTTTGGGATCCTGCTAATCGTGATAGAAATCATTCTTTTGACCATATTGGAAATGTAAACAAAGCGTTTGAAATGGGATCATCTGTAAAAGCAGCGTCCGTTTTAACTGGATTTGAGGCTGGAGTAGCTAATCCTGGAACTAGATTTAATGATCGCACTATTTATCTACCTGATACTCCACCGAAAAAATCTTGGGATACGAGAGGGTTTGGTGTCATTAACGATTTGGTTGCTCTTGAGCAATCCTCAAATGTCTATATGTTTGAAATTGGAATGAGGATGGCCAATTGTTATTACACCGCTCCAAATACGAGATGTGGCTGGACAAATAATTCGATCGCTTCAGCTTATAATGAAGTCCGTAATAGCTTTGGACAGTTTGGTTTGGGAACGGAAACCGGAATAGATTTACCGTCTTATTCGTCGGGACTCTCAGGTAGCAATACAAATGGGGGGAAGTTGCTTGATTTAATGATTGGACAATATGATACCTATACACCCCTACAGTTAGCGCAATATATATCAACTGTGGCAAATGACGGTTATCGCATGCAGCCCCGAATCGTTCGAGAAATTAGGGAGCCTGTTCGGGACAGAGAGGAGCAAGGCGCTGTCATCCAACAGTATGAACCCTCGATTATTAACCGGGTTGATATGAGTGATACACATATTAATCGGGTTCAGCAAGGGTTGCGCAGAGTTGTGACACAAGGTACGGCCCGAAGTCGTTTTTCAGAAGTTGCAGACCTTCAACTAGCAGGAAAAACGGGAACTGCTGAAGTAAAAGTTGCTGTTGGAGAAGGAGAAAATCGTCGCGTCGTAAATGGTAATAATCAAATTTTTGTAGGTTATGGCCCTTATGACAACCCAGAGGTATCAGTTGCTGTCATTGTACCAGGTGTAAAACGTGAAACGAATGGTGGCGCACAAGGAATTGCCCAGCATATTTCAAGAGAAGCGTTAAAGACATATTTCGAGTTAAAGGAAGGTCGAACAGGACCTATAAAGGTAGAGACTCCAGTCCTTGAGGATGTACTAGAAGAACAAGAAAATTAAGAAGATAATTTTAAAAAGAAATTATTCTTTATATGTATTTTTCCTTATCAAAGTCGTAAAAGAGTATCACCATTCTAAAGTCATTTAGTAGACCTGGCGTCTCGCCTTTGATAAGGAGGGACGTTTTTTTATTTGACATCTTTCTCTATGAAGAAATCGTTGTCACAAGAGACCTTCTAATTGTTTATGATAGTAAGAAAGTTGCATAAATGGGTGTATGATTAAGGGTAATTCCCGCTTGAAGTTTGGCTCAGTGAACTAAGGATTTATCTAGTCTTAATGCTTGATTGGCTAATGAGGAAACCAAATAACTAATAAATAAATGAAATAAAATAAAAATACAGTTGAATTTATTTTTATTCATCTTTATAATGAAAACCAAGATTAAATTTGAGCGAGCAAGAAATGGAGAGGAAATGTAATGAAGATTGGTATCGTTGGAGCAACTGGATACGGTGGTGCGGAATTATTGCGTCTATTAAATCATCATCCAGAGGTGAATAAAGTTGTTCTTTATTCATCATCAAAGCAAGGTATGCACATTCATGAGTCTTATCCACATTTAGCAGAGATTTATGATCAACCTCTTGAAGCAATTGATGCATCAAAGATTGGTAAGGAAGTCGATGTTGTATTCTTAGCGACCCCACCAGGAGTGTCTGCAGAGTGGTCTGAGAAAATCGCGGAAGCTGGAAGCCAAGTCATTGATTTATCCGGTGACTTACGTTTAGGAAATAGGGATGTATACGAGAAATGGTATCAGCGACCAGCAGCAGGCGAATCAATTATTAATCAGGCAGTTTACGGATTGAGCGAATGGAACCGTGCCGAAATTAAGGATGCTAAGGTTATTTCAAACCCCGGCTGCTATCCAACAGCAACTCTGTTAGGTCTTGCACCGCTAGTTAAAGAGAAGTTAATTGAAGTGGATTCTATTATAGTTGATGCGAAATCAGGTACATCAGGAGCTGGCAGAAGTGCTACTCCAATTACTCATTTTAGTGAAATGAATGAGAACTTCAAAATCTATCAAATTAATAAGCATAAACATCTACCTGAAATTGAGCAAATGCTGCAAGTATGGGACCCAAGTATTCCAACAATTACATTTCAGCCGCATTTGGTACCAATGGTTCGTGGAATTATGGCTACGATTTATGCGAAAGCGAAAAAGCCAATAACGGAACAAGCATTACGCCATTTATATAAAGAAAACTATAAAACTGAAAAGTTTGTTCGAATTCGTCCAGAAGGGGCATTTCCGGCTACAAAAGAAGTGTTTGGCAGCAACTATTGTGATATCGGTGTAACGTATGATGAGCGTACAGGTCGTATTACGGTTGTATCGGTGATTGATAATGTTGTAAAGGGAGCGGCAGGGCAAGCAATTCAAAATATGAATATAATGAATGGATTGAATGAAGAGGCAGGGCTATCGTTTTCACCTGTGTATCCATAGAGAGAGGTGTCAAGTAGTGAGAATAGTAAGTGAAGATAATCAAGTAGCGGAAATAGAGGATGGCAGTATTACGACACCAAAAGGTTTTTCTGCTATTGGTGTATATACAGGTGTAAAACGTAAGCGACTAGACTTAGGTGCAATCATTTGTGATGTACCTGCAAGTGCAGCAGCTGTTTATACACGAAATCAAATTCAAGCAGCACCACTTAAAGTTACACAAGAAAGCATTAAAAAAGAAGGTAAAATTCAAGCTATACTTGTTAATAGTGGAAATGCAAATGCTTGTACAGGTCAACAAGGTATGGCAGATGCGTATGAGATGAGAAGTCTTGGTGCGAAACAATTTAATTTACCCGATCATTATGTTGCTGTGACATCAACAGGTGTAATTGGAGAATTTCTACAAATGGATAAAATACGTCAAGGAATTGATATGCTTAAACCCGAAAGTACATTTGCAGGGGCCGAAGCATTTAATCAAGCGATTATTACAACAGATACAACAAATAAGCGCGTTTGTCATGAAGTGAAAATCGACGGTAAGAGTGTTTCTGTTGCTGGTGTAGCAAAAGGATCGGGAATGATTCACCCAAATATGGGGACGATGTTGTCATTTGTAACGACCGATGCAGTCATTGAACCTGCTATCCTTCAACAAGCTCTTTCATCGATTACAAATAAAACGTTTAACAGGGTTACCGTTGATGGAGATACATCGACAAATGATATGGTCGTCGTAATGGCGTCGGGATTAGCTGAACATGATACATTGTCACCAGAACATCCAGATTGGGCAGCTTTCTACGAAGCGTTAACATTAACGTGTGAATCTTTAGCTAAGCAAATTGCTCGCGACGGAGAAGGTGCAACAAAGCTAATTGAAGTCCAAGTTAACGGTGCAAAGGACGATGAGCAAGCTGGAATGATTGCCAAGAAAATCGTGGGATCGGATTTAGTTAAATCAGCAGTTTTCGGAACCGATGCAAACTGGGGACGGATTATATGTGCAATCGGCTACAGTGGCTGCGAAATTAACCCAGACACGATAGATATTGCAATTGGTCCAGTGAAAACATTAGAAAATAGCCGTCCCCTCCCATTTTCAGAAGAAGAGGCAACAAATTATATGAAAAAAGATTATGTTCTTATTTCGGTCGATCTTCACGTGGGTGACGGTTTTGGTAAAGCATGGGGCTGTGATTTGACTTATGATTACGTTCGGATTAATGCAGGGTATCGCACATAAATTGAGGGAAAACAAGAGAGGGGAAAAAGATGAGTGAAATTGTTGTCATAAAGTGTGGCGGAAGTACAATTGCTGAGCTTTCTGATTCTTTTTTTCAAAGCATCGTAGATTTGAAAAAAAAGGGGAAGCATCCGATCCTTGTCCATGGTGGCGGTCCTGACATTAACAAGTTGCTACAACAATTAAATATAAAATCAGTATTTGTTGATGGTTTACGTAAAACCACAGCGGACGTGCTAAGTACAGTTGAGATGGTGCTTTGTGGAAAAGTAAATAAGCAGCTGGTAACGAGTATTCAAAAAGTTGGCGGTCAAGCAATTGGATTATCTGGTTGTGATGGGAAGTTGATTGAAGTAAAGGCAGTTGATGAGGCGAAACTAGGTTTTGTTGGTGAGCCTGTTAATATAAATAAAGCGTTACTATATTCGCTTATTGAACAGTCGTATATTCCAATTATTGCTCCTGTAGGTGTGAATAAGGACGGTACTCATTTTAATGTAAATGCTGACAGTGCAGCTGCATGGGTAGCTTTTGCTCTAGGTGCACAGGAACTTGTGTTTGTAACGGATGTTGATGGTATTTTAAAAGATGGAAATCGTCTTGACGAAGTTACTACCACTGAAATTGAGAACTATATTGAAGATGGAACTATCTATGGAGGGATGATTCCAAAGGTGAAGGGTGCTATAAAAAGCTTGTCTGGATCACTTCAGTCTGTGTTAATCATGAATGGAAAAGGGAGCTCACTAACTAAGAATGGCCAACTTGTTGGAACGAAAATTACTAAAGCCCCTGTAGCGACAAACGCATAAAGGAGAGAGACTATGAGCGCATTATTTCCTACGTATGCCAAATGGGATGTGAAAGCAACAAAAGGGCAAGGAGCCCTATTAACTGATGATCAAGGAAAAGAATATCTAGACTTTATTGCAGGAATCGCAGTATGTAACCTTGGTCATTGCCATCCAAAAGTAAATGAAGCATTAAAGAATCAAGTAGATCGGTTATGGCATGTATCGAATCTTTTCCAATTGGAGGGGCAAGAGCAGGTTGCAAAGCAATTAGTTGAACATAGTGTCGGAGATTATGTGTTTTTCTGTAATAGTGGCGCTGAAGCAAATGAAGCAGCGATCAAGCTTGCTCGGAAAGCAACAGGCAAGCATAAGATGGTTAGCTTGACAAACTCATTTCATGGGAGAACACTTGGAAGTATGTCAGCTACAGGACAAGACAAAGTACATCAAGGCTTTGGGCCACTCCTCTCGGAATTCACCTATGCACCCTTAAATGATGTTGAAAAATTACAAGCTGTTATTACTGAAGAAACGGCTGCTGTTTTTATAGAAGTTATTCAAGGTGAGGGTGGAGTCAGATTAATGTCTCAGGACTATGCTGATTCATTATCGCTAATTTGTAAGGAAAAGAACGTACTTTTGGTTATAGATGAAATTCAGACCGGTATCGGTCGAACAGGTAAACGTTTTGCTTACGAACATTACAATCTCTCTCCAGACATTATTACCCTAGCAAAGGGTCTTGGGAACGGATTCCCAGTTGGGGCGATGATTGGAAAAGCTCATCTCAAGTCTTACTTTGAAGCGGGGAGCCATGGTTCTACTTTTGGAGGAAATCCGCTTGCAATGGCTGCTGCAGGTGCAGTAATAAATGAGGTTTTTGAAGATGATTTTCTTTTGAGTGTTGTTAATAAGGGAGAGACCTTTATTCAACAGCTTCAAACCTCACTAAAGGACAACACACTAGTAAAAGAAATTAGAGGTTTAGGGTTAATGATTGGTATTGAATGTCATTCCGAAGTTGCACCATTTATTACGGCATGCCGTGAGAAAGGTCTTCTTATTTTACCAGCAGGTCCAAAGGTGATTCGGATTTTACCACCTCTAATCGTTACAAATGATCAGCTTCGACAAGCGACTGAAATTATTACTGAAGTGATGTCCGAGCAACTGGTGACAAATGGGCTATAAATTAGTAAAATTGGACTTGAACCATTAATCATTTACTAGGATAATGTAAGAAAGCGAGACTCGTTGAAAGACGAGTTTCAAAAAGGATTTCGATGCATAAAAATGCTTTAGATAGAATAAAGATTCGTTATTGGATGGAGGGTGTATGATGAAGGGCTATGTTGTATTAGAAACAGGGGAGGTCTTTGAAGGGACACTCGTTGGAGAAAATCAGGAGGTTCACGGTGAAATAGTTTTTTTTACTGGCATGACTGGTTATCAAGAGGTTTTAAGTGATCCTTCATTTAAAGGACAGATGGTCGTATTCACATATCCGTTAATCGGAAATTACGGCATTAATGAAGGAGATTTTGAAAGCATTAAACCACAGGCTTCTGCATTAATTGTAAGTGAACTTAGTGAAGGTGGCTATCACTATGAGTCGTATACACCACTAGCTAAATGTTGTGAATCAAATGATCTTCCATTATTAATAGGCGTTGATACAAGAGCTATTGTAAAACGGATCCGTGAGCATGGGGATATGCGTGCGATATTGACAACGAACCCTGAGAGCGTCAATTTTGATGCGACAATCCCATTAGGAGAACAAGAAGTTGTTTCCGCTGTTTCCGTAAAAACCATGGAACAATTTGGTGAAGGTTCTCATCATGTCGTCCTCGTTGATTTCGGTTACAAAAAGTCGATTGTCGACTCCTTAGTCTTAGCAGGATGTAAAGTTACTGTCGTTCCACACGACACGGACTTTTCTGAGATTGAAAAGCTTCATCCGAATGGAATATTACTTTCAAACGGACCGGGAAATCCAAAGCAGTTAGAAGAAATACTACCTACGGTGAAGCAGCTCGCTTCCGCGTATCCTACACTCGGAATTTGTTTAGGACATCAACTTCTTGCCTTAGCGTTTGGCGCAGATACACAGAAACTCCGCTTCGGGCATAGAGGCGCTAATCAACCTGTCATCGACAAGGAGACAAATCGGGTTTATATGACATCCCAAAATCATAGTTATGTTGTGAAAGAAGACTCTTTAGAAGGCACAGGACTTTCCCCACGTTTCTTTAATATAAATGATGGTTCAATTGAGGGACTACATCATGAAACTCATCCAATACTATCGATCCAATTTCATCCTGAGGCTCACCCAGGACCTAGTGATAGTGAACAAATGTTTAAACTGTTTGTTGAAATGTTAAGCAATAAAGGAGAAAAAGCATATGCCTAAGAATGAAAAAATTTCAACGGTGCTTGTAATTGGTTCTGGACCAATTGTGATTGGGCAAGCAGCTGAATTTGATTATGCAGGAACTCAAGCGTGTTTAGCCCTTCGAGAAGAAGGAATAAAGGTTATTCTTATCAATAATAACCCTGCTACTGTTATGACAGATGAGTCATGTGCCGATGTGGTTTATTTTGAGCCATTGACCGTTGAAAGCATCGAGAATATCATCATTAAAGAAAAGCCCGATGGCATACTTGCGACGCTTGGGGGGCAAACTGGATTGAATCTTGCACTTGCTCTCCATGATGAGGGTGTGTTAGAGCGCCTAGGCGTTGATTTATTAGGGACCCCCATTGATTCAATAAAAAAGGGTGAGGATCGTGAGCTATTTCGTTCGCTCATGAGCGAATTAAACGAGCCGGTGCCTGAAAGTGAGATTGTCACTTCAGTTGAACAGGCTGTTTCGTTTGCAAATGAGGTAGGCTATCCAATTATCGTTCGCCCCGCCTATACACTTGGTGGAGCCGGTGGAGGAATTGCAGAGAGTGAAGAGGTTCTTCTTCCAATTATTAAAGGAGGACTTGAGCTTAGTCCAATTAACCAATGCTTAATTGAAAAAAGTATTGCTGGCTTTAAAGAAGTTGAATATGAAGTAATGCGTGATAGCAATGATACTTGTATTACAGTTTGCAATATGGAAAATATTGATCCTGTTGGAATTCATACAGGGGATTCCATTGTTGTTGCCCCGTCACAAACACTTACTGATGTCGAGTACCAAATGCTACGCTCTGTTTCAGTTAAAATTATTCGGGCGCTAGGAATCGTTGGAGGTTGTAATATTCAATTCGCCCTTGATCCTTATAGTAAGCAATACTATTTAATTGAGGTAAATCCACGTGTAAGTCGTTCTTCAGCGCTTGCTTCAAAAGCAACAGGTTATCCGATTGCTAGAATGGCAGCAAAACTAAGCCTTGGATATCATTTGCATGAATTATTAAACCCTGTTACTGGTCACACTTATGCAAGTTTTGAACCAGCATTAGATTATGTTGTTGTAAAATTCCCACGTTGGCCTTTTGATAAGTTTGTTCATGCAGATCGTAAACTTGGAACACAAATGAAAGCTACTGGGGAAGTTATGGCAATTGAGCGAAACCTTGAAGCAGGTCTTCAAAAGGCAATACGCTCACTTGAATTGAAAACAGACGGACTAGTCCTTACATCCTTGAATTCATGGTCAGACGACGATCTTTGGAAAATTGTCAAAAAAGCAGAAGATAGACGATTCTTTGCAATCCTTGAATTAATGCGAAGAGGCTATACACGTCAAGAGATTCATCACGAAACGAAAATAAATGATTTCTTCCTAGCGTCTTTTGAAAAACTCGTTCAATTAGAAAATGTAACAAAACAAGAAAGCTTACCTTCTATTTCTGAAGAAACGCTGTATCAGCTAAAAAGGTATGGATTTGCAGATAAATGGTTGGCATCAATTTGGAAGGTAGAAGAAGCTGCAGTTCGTGAAAAACGAAAAACATGGGGGATTCTTCCTTCTTACAAAATGGTTGACACATGTGCAGGGGAATTTACAGCTTCGACAGCATACTATTACTCAAGTTGGGCTGGAGAGAGTGATGTTGATACGACAAGTGATAGGAAGAAAATTTTAATTGTTGGTTCTGGACCAATTCGAATTGGTCAAGGAATTGAGTTTGACTATTGCTCAGTTCATGGTGCACATAGCCTACATCGTTTAGGGTATGAAGCAATCATTATGAACAACAACCCGGAAACAGTTAGTACAGATTATGCAACAGCCGATCGCCTATATTTTGAACCGTTAACTGTTGAGGATGTCTTACATGTTGTAGAACTGGAAAAGGTTGAAGGAGTCATTGTTCAGCTTGGTGGTCAAACAGCTATTTCTCTAGTTGAGGGCTTAGAAAAGGCTGGGGTCACGTTATATGGTACAAATCAAGATACAATTGATCAGTTAGAGGAGCGTGGACGGTTTTACGATTTTATGAATGAAGTTAAGGTACCTCACATTCCAGGGGTAAGTGCTCTGAATGAAGAGAATGCAGTGGAAAAAGCGATTGAAATAGGCTTCCCTGTCCTTATTCGACCTTCATATGTCATTGGTGGTCAAGGCATGATGATTTTTTCTTCAAAGGAAGAGCTTATTGAATATTTAAATGATAGAGAGAATGAGGTAGTATTTCCATTATTAATCGACGCGTACTATCCTGGTACTGAGCTTGAAGTAGACGCACTAACTGATGGTAAAAACGTTCTGATTGCTGGATTATTTGAACATATTGAAAAAGCTGGAGTTCATTCAGGAGATAGTATGGCTGTAACACCTTCCTTTTCATTAAGTCAGCAAGTGAAAGATGAAGTTCTAGAATATACGGGTCGTATTGCAAAAGGGATGGATTTTAAAGGCGTATTTAATATACAGTTTGTCTTGTATCAAGGAAATCTATTCGTGATTGAAATCAATCCAAGAGCATCAAGAACTGTTCCGATATTCAGTAAAGTAACAAATCAACCGCTAATTGATTATACGGTACAACTCTTATTGGGTGCCTCATTGTCGTCTTTAGGATTAAAAACGGGCTATGCAAAAGAGGCTCAGTTTTACACGGTTAAGGCCCCGGTATTCTCATATCAAAAATTAGCTGGTCTCGATCCAATCCTTGAAGCTGAGATGAAATCAACTGGAGAGCTAATAAGCATAAGTAATGAATTACCTGAGGCGTTCTATAAAGCATTTGCATGGTCTCAAGGTCAAAAGCCTGCTTTATATCGTGAAACAGGATCAATTTTTGTTGAGGTTGATAAGATACATGAAGATGCCTTTGCATCATATGCACAAACATTAAAGGATGATGGCTTTACACTTGTTACCGAAAACTTTGAGGAATGGCTACAATCAGGAAATCCTGTGGCCGTGATTAGTTTACCAAAGCCTGGATTTAAAACAGGCAAAGAAAAACGTCAGAAAGCCTTGATGCAGCGTTTGACTGTCGTGACTGAGCTTGAGACGCTTGATGCCATGATACAGGGACGTCATCGCAATCAAAGTGACTACACGTTAAAATCTTTACAGGAATGGTTAGAGACAGCCGAAGTCGGAACTTATTAAAAAGGATGTGTCAAAATAATGGTAGCAACTAACAAAACAGGATTTGCAGGTCGTGATTTATTAACGCTGCTCGATTATACGCCAACAGAAATAAAACAATTGATAGATGATGCCCTATCATTAAAAAAGTCGCAAAAAAAAGGTGAATGCCCGCAATTGCTTGCGGGTAAGTCGCTCGGCATGATATTTGAGAATGCCTCTACACGAACTCGTGTCTCCTTTGAAGTTGGGATGACCCAACTTGGAGGACATGCCTTATTTTTAAGTCCGCGTGACATGCAGATTGGACGCGGAGAACCGGTTAAAGATACGGCAAATGTTCTTGCACGTTATGTAGATGGTATCATGATCCGTACAAATTCACATGAGACTGTTGAAGAACTTGCCAAATATGCTTCAGTACCCGTTATAAATGCTTTAACAGATGCATATCATCCTTGCCAAGCGCTTGCTGATTTATTGACAATTTATGAGCAAAAGCAGTCGTTCAAAGGATTAAAGTTAGCGTACGTTGGTGACGGAAACAATGTGGCTCATTCTCTTTTAGCAGCAGGAGCGAAGGTAGGAATGGATGTTGTTGTGGCAACGCCTGAAGGATATGGTGTAGATGAGACTATTTTAGTACGAGCACAAGAGGCAGCTAAAGAAACAGGTGCAAGCATTTCTACAACAATCGATCCCAAAGAGGCAGTAAAAGATGCGGATGTTATTTATACCGATGTTTGGGCAAGTATGGGATTTGAATCAGAGCAATCGTCACGTGAAGCAGTATTAGCCCCATATCAAGTAAACAGTGAGTTGGCTTCCTTAGCAAAAGATGATTTTATTTTTCTTCATTGTTTACCAGCACATCGTGGTGAAGAGGTTAGTGAAGATGTCATTGATGGAAAGCATTCCTTTATTTATGACCAAGCTGAAAATCGCCTTCATGCACAAAAGGCAGTGCTTGTAGCGTTAATGGCAGACCAATAATTCCCCAATGTACTCTTTCATGAATTATTGAAATAGGGTTATCCTAATTCTGAAGGAGGGAGTACACATGGGACAAAGCCATCAATTTGAGCCAGGACATAAGGCTCCAAATAACGGCATTTATGTTGAAATTGGTGAGACAGGAAGCATGGTGCAAAATCCAAAATCACTAAAACTCTCTGCTGGAGATACGTTTCCTGATACATCCAATCACAATCGCAAATGGACCTACGCTCCAAAGAGACGCCATTAAATAGTCGTGCTTGTCGCGACGGCAGCCGCCCGAAGGAAGGCTTGGTTTTAAATAGTCGTGCTTGTCGCGACGGCAGCCGCCTGAAGCCTAAAAAACTGTTCTACAAACCAAAGCCAAGCGAAAAATGCTTGGCTTTTTTATAGTTTTAATTTATTGTGAAATTTCAGCACATAGCTACTTCCCTTTTAAGGATTGTCTGCATACCGTAACATAAGAGCAAAGTTGAGGAGTGTCAGGGTATGTTACAGCAAAGGATTTGTATTGGGGGAGAATGGAGTTTACTTTACCTTCCTGAACGTCCTAATGGATTTGCAGTTTTTCTGTTATCAGATCATTCTGCACCTGTTGAAAAAGAGACAAGTATTTGGGAACAACACTTTGAGCGAAAGATATTTCTAAATGATTTAGTTGAAAAAGGCTACACGGTTTACACATCAAATCTATTTGGAAAACATTGGGGTTGTGGGAAAGCTTGTTCATTAGCAGAACAACTGTATCATCACATTCAAAAACAACAAATCTTGAATCCCCGTATCCATGTCTTTGCTGAAGGAATGGGGGCATTAATTGCACTTCATCTAATAGCAACTAAATCTGAAATAATTCGTTCAACTTTTTTACTTAATCCGTGTATTTACCTTCATTCGTACTATGAACAGGAAAAGAGGAATAGGCTTTATTATAAGCGTTTTTTGAAGGAATGGTTACAAGCTCGCAATGAAACAGATGAAACCTTAGTTGAAAATGCATGTAAAACAGCAGACATACAGCTACCTGAGGTCAGTTCACCCATTCTAATTATGCATGGAACGGACGAAAGGCGTTACCCACTGGCTAATCATAGCAGAGTCTTAGAAAAGCAATATGAAAAGCGTGAACCTCAAATTTCGCTTAGAGTATATGGAAAGGGAAAAACACATTCAAGCTTCTCACAGACAGTACATTCATATTACCAAGAAAATGAAAAAGAGCTTTAGTTTAATTTCTGATTAGAAAGAGCAGGGGAGGATATAAGTATGAAAAAAGTAATGGTGACAGGTGGATTGGGTTTTATTGGTTTCCACTTATGTCAACGACTCCTCGAAGAAGGTATTGAAGTCATCGCAATTGATGAGATGCCAGTAGACCGTTGTCATGAACAAGAAGAAATGCAAATGAGACTTGGAAGAAATGCACTTTTTCAGTTAATTGAAAACAAACTTGAGGATATTGATTTAAGTAACATTCTTCGTAATATAGATGTAGTTTTTCATTTAGCTGCACAAACGAAATATGATGGTAAATGGCCTAGGTTAGCAGAAATGATAGAAAATAATGTGAAAGTAACAACTAAATTAATTGAAGCATGTTCCAATAAAACAAGGATAATCTTTGCTTCAACAATTGAAGTATACGGTGAGCGGCCCGGTTCGATTACAGAGCGAACACCGACAAACCCGACCTCACCATATGGAATTACGAAACTTGCAAGTGAAATTATTTTAGAAAAAGAAGCAAAAAAGAAAGAAATTAACTATATTATTCTTAGACTTCCAACTGTTTATGGCCCGTGGCAACGGTCTGATATGACTTTTCAAAAGCTCTTATTAGGCGAAGAAGTAGATACAGTCTCGGTTGATCGTTCAATATTAGACGTTGTTTACGTAGATGATGTCATTGATGCCTTTATACTTTCAGCAACATCAACATTAGAAAACGAGATTATTCAAATTTCTTCCGGTCAATCAAATGAATGGTATACAGCTATAGAAGAAATCATAGGTAAAACAAATCGATTCACAGTGAAAAAAGTAAAAGCAACACTTTCTTCTGAAAAGGCTAATTTGATGTTAGGGTTCCAAGCAAAAACTACCCTCAAACAAGGGGTTGCCAAACAACGCCAACATATGAAACAATGGCACAAACAGCTAGGTGAGTAAGAAGAGGACGTGAACAAATGTGTAAGGGCGTCAAGCAATAGTCGGTATAGTCATCTTTGCAATCGTTACGATTCTAGTTTACTTTTTCTTTCATAGAGTGATAGGGCTAAATGATGGAATTAGTGTAGTTGGGTCACTAGTATTGGGATTTTGTACGGAAGTGATTTATCGAAGAATATTAAATAAATGAAACAAAAACCCCAATGGTACCGTTGGGGTTTTTGTTTTTGAAAAGCAGACTTTACCATGGTACATATTCTTAAAACATTTAGGGGATGATGACAAAAAGGAAGCAGTTGTATGTGAGGTGTAGCGATGTTTTTAAAGAAATATAAACAATTTATGAAAAAAAGGGTAGGCCCACAAACCCATAATCAAATGATTTCAAATCCTACAGAGAAGGCTCGAATTTCAAAGCAAGCGATTGCAAAGAGCTTGACCAACATTAATGACTTAATAATAAGAGACATAAAAATAGGAAACAAACAGGCAACGATGTTTTATTTAGCTACTCTCGTACAAACAAACGTACTATACCAAACCATTTATAAACCAATTGAGGAAACTGATTCAGAAAATCCAAGAGAGATATTCAAAGAGTATACTGAATTAAGGCCGGACCAGCTTCCAAAGCTTATTCATGATATTGTAAGTGGGTATACGGTTTTGTGTTTTGATGAATCGGGTTTATGTATAGAGATTGATACATACAGCGCTCCTGAAAGATCAATCAATCCTCCGGAGAATGAAACGACCGTTTTTGGACCTCAGGATTCATTTAATGAAAAGCTAGAGACCAATCTATCTCTTGTGAAAAGGAGAATTCGCTCACCTTATCTGAAGTCGAAATCAATTATTTTGGGCACAGAGACGAAAAATGAAGTTGTTGTTATGTATATGGAGAATATAGCGAACGATGATAACGTTCGACGGGTGTATCAGCGATTAAAGGAAATAAGGTTCCATGGTTTTATTGGGACACCAATTTTGAAACAGATGATGGAGGATAAGCCATTATCTCCATTTCCTCAGTTTGGAATTACTGTTCGTACTGATAATGCTGTAAATGAATTATTGAATGGCAAAGTAGTTCTGATGCTTAATGGAAGCCCTGAATGTATAATTATGCCAGCGACTTTTTTGGAAATGTTCTTCTCTCCAGAAGACTACTATAATCGTTGGACCACTTCAACGATGCTCCGTACAATTAGGCTGGTTGGGTTTATTATTTCAATTCTTTTAACATCAACTTATATATCTGTGCTCACCTTTCACCAGGAAATGTTACCACCACATTTACTTAGACTTCTAGCAGAGTCTAGGGCACAAGTTCCTTTTCCACCTGTTATGGAAGTACTGATCATTGAATTAGTTATCGAAGTATTACGGGAGGCAGGGGCGAGAATGCCAACCAAAATAGGACAAACAATTGGGATAGTTGGAGGGATTGTTATCGGAACGGCTGCAGTCGAGGCCGGACTTGCCAGTAATATATTAATCGTGTTAGTTGCAGTTACTGCCTTATTATCCTTTATTCCACCGAACTTTCTAATGAGTAATGCCATTCGCTTTATTCGCTACTTTTATATTATTGGGGCCGGATTCTTAGGGATGTATGGACAGATGATTGTTTTAGCATGGATGGTTAACCACCTTTCTAATTTAACATCCTTAGGTTCGCCTTATTTGACACCCATCGTCCCGAGAAAATGGACTGATTTATTAAACAGCATTTTTAAATCTCCTATAAGCTTCTTTATAAGCCGACCGGGTATTTCTAGAGCGAAAAAGGATTTAATTCAGCCGTTAGATGAGGAGTAGGTAATATGGATAGAGGCAATTTTAAGAAATTAAATAAATATCATGTTATTTTTTTGGCTCAAAATATCATGATTGGGATTGGTTTGTTTACATTGCCAACTGATATTTCTAAAGTAGGCTATAACCAGTGGTTAGTTCCAATTTTTCTCGGTATTTTAGCAAATTTGTCTTTGATTCCAATCATTTTTCTGTGTCAGAAATATCCAAATGACACATTATTCAAAATGAATGAGAATATTCTCGGTTCTTTTATTGGTAAAGGGCTAAATACGCTTCTGTTAATCTATGCTGTTGTTCAAATCTCTTCAGTTAGTGAAACATACTTAAAACTTGTTCAAACCATTACACTTCCACACTTTACAATGTTAGAAACATCAATTGTTTTCTTCATTGTCATGATCAACATCGTTCTTGGAGGAATTAAATCAATCGCTCGATTTTGTATGTTTGCCTTTTTTTTTACGTCATGGTTAGTCTACTATACGAGGTGGGCGTTTCAAGGAGGGAACTGGTTGCATGCAGTTCCAACGTTTGAAGTACCTCTGCAAGATTGGTTAATTACACTTCATAGTGGGGCAATTTCAATGTTTGGTTACGGTTTGATATTATTTTATTATCCCTATATAAAGGACCAACGAAAAGCGTTTTTGCACACGTCCATCGGAATTTGGATTGTTGTGCTTTTTTATGTAATTGTCACGCTAGCAAGTGTAGTATATTTTTCACAATGGCAACTTGACCATCTGAAATACCCGGTTCTTAATCTATTTCAAGCGGTACAATTAGCTTTTGTCGAACGAATCGAAAACTTCGGTACGACGCTTTGGGTTTTCCTCGTCCTTTCAACAGCCAGTGCCTATGCGTGGGTTGCAAAAAAAGGAATGGATGCTTTACTAACGAAGCATAAAAATCGGAACAGACATTTGTACTTTGTTGCAATCGTCTCATGGTTTTTATTTATTGGCCCAGTGCCTTATCAAGTTCAAGTTCTTTTACTAGATAAATGGCCGGTTTACTATGGTTATGTATTTCTCTCTTTACCTCTTATCCTGTTACTTATCCACAGCATAAGAGAAAGGAGGAAAAATGGATATGAGCGCCAAGCTTAACTTTTTACTGGTTTTAACGATGATGGTTCTCTTTGGCTGTCAAACCCCTGAATTAGAAGATCCTGTTATTGAAGATTTAGGAATGGTCGGAGTGATTGGATTTGATTATGTTGATGATGAGGATGTAAAAGTAACAGTTACTCTTCCTCAGCCAAACCAAGATGCACAGGAGGCGTATCAAAAATTTACAACAGTTGTTAAAATGCCGCACCAAGCGATTATGGACATGTCTACTTTATCAGAAAAAGTATTAACATTTGCGCAGCTACGTGTTGTTCTATTTAGTGAGGAGTATGCGAGAAAAATAGGGGTTTGGAAGGTGTTAGAAAATCTTTACCGCGATCCACGAGTGGGTACAAATGTTTATATTGCAATAGTAAAAGGGAATGTTGAAGAGATTTTAGGCGGTGATTATAAAGATAAACCCGAAATAAATATCTATTTACATGAGCTTTTAACTCCACGCCCGATGATGGCTTTTAGTCCTATTACGACACTGCATTATTTCATCAATCGAAAGACTGATGAAGTATCAGAACCATCTGTTCCATATTTAGAAAAAGTCGATGAGAGGTCAATAAAAATTACAAAAACTGCAATTTTTAAATCAGATAAATTGGTCGATACGATAGATCCAGAGGAAGCAAAATTGTTTGAAGGATTGAAGAAAAAAAAAGTTTTACCAGATATTGCGATTATGCTCCCCGGAGAAAAAACAGCTAAACAAGAAGAAGCTATGGTGATACTAAAATTCGTTGAGAATCGGTTTCATTCTAAAGTGAACGGTGATTTAGAGAATCCTGAAATATACGTCCATTTGTATGTTCGAGGTAGCATTGTTGACTACGGTGGTCAAAGAAATTTAGATTCAGTAAAGGAACGAAAAGAAATTGAGCAAAAAATTGGTAAACAATTAGAAGATAAAGTCATAAAGATTATGAAGAATTTTCAAGATATTGGTATAGACCCAGCAGGAATAGGGGAGCAATTTCGCTTGCAAAATTCAAAAGAATGGTCAAAGGAAAAATGGAATGAAGCTTTTAAAAATGCAAAGATAACAGTACATGTAGAGGCGAGAATTATTTCCTCAGGAACCATTCGTTAGAGGAGAAAATAGTTTCTGTATTGATGCAATTCATGTAAAATGAAGTTTAAAGGAGGAATGTTAACAATGAAACCATTACAAATTTCTGCAGAAACTGCTCAGAAGCTTTCGAAATCATTAAACGTTCCAATTGAGCAAATTATGCATATGCCACAGCATATTTTATTAGCCAAGCTAGCTGAGCTTGAAAAAGCGGATAAAGGCGAGGAATAAGAAAAGACTTGGAGTTTTCCAAGTCTTTTCTTATTTTGAACGATAAAAAGAATTCTCGTAAAACTCAAGCTCTGGGTATTTATCTATAGCAGTTCTCATTTGAAACTCATTTTCAAAAAGGACAACGATTCGCCCATCACGGTCTGTTACAAGATTACGTTGCAACCGCTTGAAGGTTTCCATTTGTTCTTCTGTTCCACCAACCCAGCGAGCAAAAGAAAATGGTAAGCGATCCAGTTGGATATCAACATGATATTCGTGTTTTAAACGGTATTCAAGAACTTCAAATTGAAGAACACCAACGACTCCGACAATTTGCTGTTCAGCAAAGCGGTTGTACGTTTTAAAAAGCTGAATAGCACCTTCCTCTGTTAATTGTTGCAGACCTTTTTCAAATGACTTGTGTTTCAATGCTTCCTTTACAGTGATGGCACTAAAGTATTCTGGAGAGAAGTGAGGCATCTCCGCAAATTCAAAGCCATTTCCTTCAACTAATGTGTCTCCAATTCTTAAATTACCTGGATCAAATAAACCGATAATGTCGCCTGCGTAGGCCTCATCCACAATGCTTCGGCTTTGGGCAAGAAACTGTGTCGGTTGGGCTAGTTTTAGTTGCTTACCAAGTCGGACGTGCTTTACAGCCATTCCACGCTCAAACTTTCCTGAAGTGATACGTAAGAAAGCTACACGGTCACGATGAGCAGGATTCATATTAGCTTGTATTTTGAAAATGAAGCCCGAAAATGATTTATGTGTCAAGGGATCAATAAGGCCTTCAGAACTTTCTCTAGGTGTTGGTGAAGGTGAGTGCTTTAGGAAATGCTCAAGAAAGGTTTGAACCCCAAAGCTTGATATCGCGCTGCCAAAGAAAATGGGTGTTAACTCCCCTTTTGCAACCATTTCCGCATCAAAGTCATCTCCAGCTACATCTAATAGTTCTAACTCTTCACGAAACTGAGCCACAAGACCTTCGTCTCCAATGGCCTCATCTAGCTTAGGATCCTCGGGACCTGTTAATTGAATAACATCGATCGCTTTTGGATTTTTGGGGTTATAAAGTTCTAACTTTTTTTCGTGACGGTCATAAACACCTGAGAACGATTGACCCATTCCGATAGGCCATCCCATTGGGTACGAACGAATACCAAGAAGGTTTTCAAGTTCCTCCATTAGTTCAAATGGATCTCTTCCTTGGCGGTCTAGCTTGTTCATAAATGTGAAAATGGGAATCCCTCTCATTTTACAAACCTTAAATAGCTTCTTTGTTTGTGCCTCGACCCCTTTTGCAGCATCGATGAGCATAGCTGCGGAATCAGCAGCAGTTAATGTACGATACGTATCCTCACTGAAATCTTCATGTCCGGGTGTATCTAATATGTTGACATGATAACCATCGTATAAGAATTCAAGCACTGAGCTAGTGACGGAAATTCCACGTTGCTTTTCAATTTCCATCCAGTCACTCATCGCATGTTTACTGTTTTTTCTTCCTTTTACTGTTCCGGCCTCTCGAATCGCTCCACCAAATAGTAAAAGTTTTTCGGTAAGTGTTGTTTTACCCGCATCGGGATGTGAGATAATCGCAAACGTGCGGCGCGATTGGATCGCTTGTTCGTATGTCATGCTTGTTCCTCGTTTCTTAAAATAGAATGTCCCTTCATTATAACAATCTTAGAGAGATGGGTCATCTTTTCCTCATAAAAATATTATTACTAAGTATCTGTTTAAAATGAGAGCACTAAAAAAAGGTGAAAATCAGAGGACACTGAAATAGGGTGCTTTTCCTATTTCAGTGCCCTCTTAATAATGCGCGGAACCGTTGCCCGGTTTTGAAAAGCCTCGCTATGCGTGGTTTTCTGGATAGCAAGGCGCGCAACGAGTGAAGCCATTAGTGCTTCCTCGAAATGCTTTCAACGGGTTTTTCAGCGGCCTTGAAAATCCTACCTTTTTTATGGACTCACGGATTTTCACTTTTTTTCAGTAGACTTTTTAAAATTGAGTAGTTTTTTCATTATTAAACAAGGTTTCACCTAAGAACATTACATTCTGGTTACAATTTGTCGAATGGCATCATGTCCCAAAGGGATTTAGAATAAGAATAACGAATAGTAGATTATTGTAGGAAGGACCTAGTTACATGGGAGTCTTTTGTACTAGTTCACTTTTTTTTCGGTAAAAGCAAGAAAATTCCTTTATACTATACTAAAAACAGGATAGGTTTAAATGGGGAGAGTGTTACATGCGTATTCAACAATTTCTGTTTCTTTTTCTACCAATTATAATAATGGTGGCTGGGTGTAAACCCGTTCCAGATACGCCATCATTACAAGGAGTTGGCCTTTTATTAGAAGAGACAATTGATGACCAAGGATGGAATAGTAAAGGTTATCAAGGATTATTAGGCATTCATAGTAATTTACAAGTTGATGTTTTTTTTAAAGAAGATGTAAATACATTTGAAAAAGTTGAAAGAGCTGTTTCTGACTTTTCACAAGATGATGTAAATCTTGTATTCGGTCATGGGCGGATTTTTGCTGACTTTTTTTCCGAACTAGGAGAGAAGTATCCGGATATTCATTTTGTTAGTTTTAATGGTGATGTTACAGGTAGTAATGTCACAAGTCTGCATTTTGAGAGTTACGCAATGGGTTATTTTGCTGGAATGCTTGCATCAAAGATGAGTAAAACCGGACATGTTGGAGTCATCGCAGCTTATTCTTGGCAACCAGAAGTGAGAGGCTTTGCAGATGGAGCAGTTTACAAATCCGATACAGAAGTTCACGTTGATTATGTCAATGATTGGTCTAATGGAGAAAGGGCATTAGAGTTTCTTCGTGATATGAAGAATCATCATCAAGTCGATGTTTTTTATCCAACGGGAGATGGCTATCACATTAAGGTCATTGAGCAAGTGAAAACTGAAGGGCTTTACGCAATTGGTTACATTGGAGACCAATCTGACCTAGGGGAAAAAACCGTTCTTACAAGTACAATTCAGCATGTTGATGAACTATACGAGCTAATCGCTGAGCAGTTTCATAAAGGGGATCTCGAAGCAGGAAACAAAAGCTATGACTTTCAACAGGGTGTAATCTCACTAGGGTCTTTCAGTCCCGATGTCCCTGAAGAAATAAGGTCGGAAATGCTAGAAGTTGTAGAGAATTACATTCAAACTGGAGAATTACCAACAAATTAATAACCGAACTACTTGCTTTCCGTGAGTAATCATAGTATCTTAAACGATAGATATTGTGAAAAATAAGAGGTGGCAAAAATTGAGTAATCCTGAGATGAATATGAAATTTATGCAAATTGCAATGAAACATCTTCCACATGGAAAGAAGTTTTTAGACGACAAAGGCATTGAACTTAATATGGAAGATTTACAACCCATGCTTGAATTATTACTTAATGTCATGTCTGAAGCATATGAACTTGGAAAGAAAGATGCAGAAACGAACTAAACAATCGAACAGGCTCGCCGGATCATTTATTCCGGGTCGAGCCTTTTTATTTTAAAGAAAAGGAGTCTTGTTATGAGCAGACAAGAGAAGTTAAAAGAATTGGCAAAGGAAATGAAGGAAGGTTACAAGTTAGTAAAAGAAAAAAAGGATGCAGAAGCAATTGAAAAACTTAGGCCTTTTATTATATTAATGAGACAGAGTCAAGCTGAACAAATTCGTTTATTTGTTTATTATAGCTTTGCACAATTCCGTACAGGGGACATCGATGGTTTTCTTGAAACATATGAAAATGTGAAGGGGATGTCACCGAAAAATGATGAAGAAAAAGAGCTTAAAAATCAAATTGATGACCTTTTTATCAATATAATGGAAGAATTAAAAAAACTTCAATGAATCTGAGAACCAAGTATGGAAGAAGCCAATTTATTTATCTTTGGCTTCTTCTTTTTGCTTGGTAAAAAAGGTTTGTATGACCCCAACCAATGGACCAAGTTTCTGGATTACTGGTCCAACAGTTTGAACAATTGAAATTATTTGTGCTAGGTGTTCCGTTGAAATTTGTTGATTAGATGTTGGAGTCTCTTCCTCAATTTTTTCTTGGATCTGTTCGTTTATCTCTGTGTTTTCTACGGGAGGATTTGCTTGTGTTCGAGGAGGACCAAACATTAGTTCAGAGAAAACATCTCTTTCGACTGCTTTCTGATTTTCTTCCATATTAATCACCTTTCCCTTCTTTCCATTTAAGATAGTCTATGGTTAAAGAACTCTTGTTGTGTAAGGGTGTTTGCCTGTTTATTCTTGGTATCTAGACAGAAAAGCTAAACTATTATAAGATTAGTATCAGGTACTAATAATAGCCCGTAAGCGACTCGGTAAAAGAGTGAAAGGGGAATGAATATATGACTAAAGCGGGAATATATGGAATGGGAAGCTATATAGGAGATAAAGTTATAACGAACGCTGACTTCGAAAAAAAGATTGACACGTCAGACGAGTGGATTCGTACGAGAACTGGAATAGAAGAAAGACGTTTTGCTTCGGACGGGATTGAAAGCTCAGATATGGCTTATGAATCAGCGAAGAAGGCAATAGAGCATGCTGAAATTTCCCCGGAAGATATCGATTTAATCTTAGTGGCAACGGTCACGCCAGATATGGCGTTTCCAACAGTTTCAACGCAAATTCAAGAAAAACTAGGAGCTAAAAACGCTGCTGCGATGGATATAAGTGCCGCATGTGCTGGCTTTATTTACGGGATGGTGACAGCCCAACAGTTTATTGAGAATGGAGTATATAAACATATTCTCGTCGTTGGCGTAGAAAAACTTTCAAAAGTTATCGATATGGCCGACCGGAATACGGCTGTTCTTTTTGGAGATGGGGCTGGAGCAGCGATACTTGGACCTGTATCTGAACATCGTGGTATTCTTGCTTTTGAGTTGGGTGCTGACGGTACTGGTGGATCGCATATTAACTTAAAAGGACCACATATTGAAATGAATGGTCGTGAAGTTTTCAAATTTGCTGTAAGGCAAATGGGTGATTCCTCTATACGTGTAATTGAAAAGGCTGGCTTAACTAAGGAAGATATTGATTTTTTGGTTCCGCATCAAGCAAATATTCGAATTATGGAATCGGCACGAGAACGTCTTGACTTACCGATTGAAAAGATGTCTAAGACCGTACATAAATACGGTAATACGTCTTCTGCTTCCATTCCAATGGCAATGGTTGAAGAATTAAATGAAGGAAAGATTAAAGATGGAGATGTATTAGTTCTTGTTGGGTTTGGGGCAGGTTTAGTTTGGGGTTCTGTCGCCCTAGTCTGGGGACGTTAAGTCTCAAATATAATTGGAGAAGGAGAGAGCGTTGATGAATAAAAGACGAGTAGTGGTAACAGGACTTGGTGCAGTAACACCACTGGGACTTGATGTAGCAACAACCTGGAACCATGCAATTGCAGGAAAGTCAGGTGTGGGTCTATTACAAAGGGTTCCAGCAGAAAACTTTCCTATGAAAGTATCAGCAGAGGTTCTTGATTTTGATCCAGGCATGTTTATGGATAAAAAAGAAGCGCGTAGAATGGATCGTTTTACACAATTTGCGGTTGCTTCTGCACAGATGGCGTTAAAGGATGCAAATTTAGAAATAACAGAGGAAAATGGACCTCGCGTCGGTGTATGGATCGGATCGGGAATTGGCGGTATGGAGACATATGAGCAAAACTTTCACAACTTCCTTGAAAAAGGTCATCGCCGAGTAAGTCCTTTCTTTGTGCCGATGCTGATTCCGGATATGGCATCAGGACAAGTATCCATTATGACAGGAGCAAAAGGCATTAATTCCTGTTCAGTGACTGCTTGTGCGTCAGGAACAAATTCAATTGGCGATGCGTTTAAAGTCATCCAACGAGGTGATGCTGATGCAATGATTACAGGCGGCGCAGAGGCGCCCATAACGAATATGGCTGTTGCTGGTTTCTGTTCAGCCAAAGCAGTGACATTAAGTGAAGATCCGGACAAGGCTTCTCGTCCGTTTGATGCGAATCGTGACGGCTTTATTATGGGTGAGGGGGCTGGAATATTAATACTTGAAAGCCTTGAATCTGCTCAAAAGCGTGGTGCTAGGATTTACGCTGAAATCTCAGGTTACGGTGCCACTGGTGATGCTCATCATATTACAGCTCCTGCACCCCAAGGAGAGGGCGGTGCACGTGCAATGAATCAAGCCATTAATGATGCAGGTCTTAAACCTGAAGATATTGATTATTTAAATGCTCATGGTACGAGTACCCCATACAATGATAAGTTTGAAACGATGGCAGCAAAAACGGTCTTTGGTGATCATGCGTATAAGATGGCTGTTAGCTCAACTAAGTCGATGACAGGTCATTTACTAGGTGCTGCTGGAGCGGTTGAAGCCATTTTCACAATCAAATCCATTGTAGAAGGAATTATTCCGCCAACGATTAATTATGAAACACCAGACCCAGAATGTGATTTAGATTATGTGCCGAATGAAGCAAGGAAGCAGAAGGTTCGGGCTGCAATGAGTAATTCTCTGGGCTTTGGCGGTCATAATGCAACGCTTATATTTAAAGAATTCGTTGAATAGAATATGTACGAATGTTTACATCTATGTTAAAAATAAGGGTCTATCAAAGGTAACCCCACCTTTGATAGACCCACGTTTTTTTAGATTTCGTAATTTTAAGATTCTTTATCATCCTCATTGTCCTTGTTTTCAGAAGCTAAGGCACCGGACTTAGTTGAAAAAAATAGTTGTAATGCATCACGGTTTTTTTCGAAATCTAGTTCAAGGACTGCACCTGCATGACTATAACTTTTATCTGAGTAGCCATTTTCTACAGGAATTCGTAGTGTTTGAATATCATCTACTGGATTAAGAAGGAAGTCTCGTCCAATACTGAGCATTCTTGTTGTATTTAAATTGGTGTCAATAAAAGGCTCAACGGCCCCGATTAATTTCGGAACTCTTGTGACACCTGAGAGGGTCAGCAATTCATCTTTTAAAATATTCAGTACTTCTTGTTGACGTCCGACCCTTCCAAAATCATTATGACTATCGTTACGGAATCTTACATAACCTAAAGCTTCTTCACCATCTAATGTTTGCAAACCAGGTTGCAAGTCAATATTGGTTCTTCCTGATCCGTCTCGGTAATACATTCTATTTTTAATGTCGATCTCAATGCCATTAGGGGCAACCGTATCGACCACTTCAACAAATCCTTCAAAATTAACCATTGCATAATAATGAATATCCATCTCAAAGTTCTTTTCTATCGTTTGACGGAGTAATTCGGGTCCACCAAAAAAGAAAGATGCATTAATTTTATTATTAGAATACCCTGGAATTTCTACATAGGAGTCCCGCATGATTGAAGCGATTTTTGCATCGCCGTTCTGGGCATCATATTGGGCAATCATAATCGTATCTGTACGTGCAGCCTCACCTTCATCTGTGTCAACACCAATCAATAGCACGTTAATTGGTTCATTGTTTTCTGGTGCTTTTGCCTTAAAACTTGTTTCAGTATTCGTTGGTTTTGTCTCATTATTTGAAAGTTTAACTTCAGTGTTGGAACGGCCGCTTTCATATTGAATCATCGCGTAGCCAGCTGATACAAGAAAGAGCATTGAAAAAGTGACTAAAAACATCATAAAAATTCTTCGTCTCTTTTTCTTAGGTGTATTTGTTTGCCTTTTTTTACGACTTGATCGGGTATCCAATGTTCATCCTCCTCTATATAACACCCTATATTATAACAGAAAAAACGACAATTGCTGAGAAATTTCTGTGAACATGTTGTTTATTTTATTATGTCATTAGTGAGTTAGTTCATGACTAGTAAAATTGGACAGGACAATGGGTGTTAGTTCCTTGTATAAGTCTTGCTTACCCAATTTAACGCTTCCGTTTTGGTAGAAATTTTATCATCTAACATTAAACATTCTAGTTGTAGTAAACAAACAGAAAATAAGGGACCCTGTTTTAAACCTAAATCAATCAAGTCACTACCTGTAAGGAAGGATTTTAAGGTAGAACGTTTTCTCAAATAGTTGAAAAGAAAATGTCGGAGTGAATCCTCTGCTTGAAGCGCATAAAAAGTAAGGACGTTCTCTTGAAGAGGTTTCAAATCATAATGGATCATCCCATAAGACGTCAATTCAGAAAAAGAGTAGTTAGAAAGCATCAATAATTGTTCAATGAATTTTTTGTGGACTGATTTTTCTGCATACGGTTGAACCTGGTTCTCCCAATTCGCATTTCCGTAAACGAGACTTGTTAAGAGCATAAACCAATCGAATGTTTTTTCACCACTAGTTGAAAGCTGAGATAAGTGATGAAGTTGTCGTTCTGTTGGCTGTTTCTTTATTAAAACATCCCATACTCGTAAATAATAAAGGAGAGAAACTGTTTTAAGATGGCTTGCTTCTGAAAATAACAATTCTAATTCATGAATAATGCGGCTTCTTGATACATATTGAAGTTTATCTAAAGAGATGATAGCCAATTTTTCGGTATGATTAGATAAGCTATAACCAAACCTTGAAGCAAAGCGAGTAGCTCGTAAGATTCGAGTGGGATCTTCGACAAAGCTTAAATTGTGAAGAACGCGTATCTCCTTGTTAACTATATCTTCTTTTCCTTTATAGAAGTCAAGAATTTCCCCAAAAGAGTCTTTATTTAATTGCATTGCCATTGCATTTATTGTAAAGTCACGTCTTGCAATATCTTCCTTAATATTTGAAAGTTGGACTGTAGGAAGTGCTCCTGGCTCTGAATAGAATTCAGTACGACATGAGACGATGTCAATTTTTGTGGCTGAGGACGTAGTCCATGTGGCCGTGCCGAACGTATCATGCTCTTTCACACTCCCGTCAAAAGTATTTGCTAAATGATGAGCGAATGCTATAGCATTACCTTCCACTACTACATCTATATCTTCATTTGGACGTCCTAATAGAAGATCACGAACAAACCCACCTACTAAATAAGCTTGAACAAATTGGGAGTCTGCCGCGCGGCCAAGTTCTTTTATTAAGGTATACGTTTTGTCATTAATTTGTTTTTTTAATCTCTCACTTAAGTTTTTCTCTTTAATGATTTTTGCTGATTCAAATAACTCCTGGCGATGATGTTTGTTATGGAGGACTTCAATAATATCAGTTCTTGAAATAATTCCTAATATTTTGTCAGCTTGTACTATTGGTATGCGGCCAATATTGTGTTGAATCATCGTTTCTTGAATTTTTTCTAGGGTTGCTGTTGGTGAAAGCGTAATTGGCTTTTCAGACATATACGCTTTTACAGGTGCATGTCCAAGACCATGATGAACGGCCTTATCAACATCTCTTCTTGAAATCACTCCAACAAGCTGATTATTCTCATCAATGACAGGAAAACCAGTGTGACCATATTGAAACATCTTTTCTGCCACTTCGTTTATTGAAAGATTCATTGATACCATCTTAACTGGTGTTACCATAAAAAGTTGCGCGGAAATAGCTGGGATGATGACATCATCTAAACCTTCTGTAATCAATTTAGTAACAGGCGAACTCTGACTATTTTTAATTGTTGCAGACGCAGCTCTTTGATGACCGTCTCCCCCTAGGCGAAGGATAAGTTTACGGACGTTCACCCGTTCGGATTGGGACCGAGCAACTACATAAACATGTTTTCCCATTTTAACAATTACGAAGATAGCATCGGCATGTGTTGTATCTAATAATTTATGTACAATAGATGCAAGTCCTCCTTGATAGGTTGCTTGTTCAAAGCTAGTGACAACAATAAGTTGATCATCAATATGGTGTTCTACCGTCCTCGTCAAAAGCTGAGATAGGAGCTCTTGTTCGTTATTCAACAGCAGTTGATCAGAGAAACGATTAACGAGTTCTAAATCCATTCCTTGTTCAAGCAGATAGCTCCCGATAAATAAGTCGCTAGAAGTCGTCGTACTATATGTAAAAAAACCTGTGTCTGTGTAAAGTGCTAATCCAAATAACGTTGCCTCAAAAGAAGTAATCGAAATCTTGTTGGTCATAATTTCTTTCAGTAGTAACGTGACCGTTGCGCCTACCTCTTCAATATATGAATGTGCTGCATGTACTGAATTGTTAGTAATTGGATGGTGGTCGTATACAATGATTTTGATTTTTTTAGATAACATTTTTTGTTGCAATCCAACTCTTTGCAAATTTGCTACATCAACTAGAATAAGTTCACACACCTTATCCCATTCAATGCTATGAAAAGAGGAAAACTGAAACTGGTCTCGATAAATAGCGAGGTATTGTTTAACGGTTGGATGCTGAAGGTCAGTTAATACTACCGTTGCGTTTGGATAGAGCTTTTTTGCTGCATACATCGAAGCAAACCCATCAAAGTCAATGTTCACATGAGACATAATTACTTGCACAGTACTCTCCCCAATCTCTTTCTTTTAATACAGTGTACCAGAACAAATTCTAAGTTTAAAACTAATGAAAATTGAACAACTGTAATCTTACATTATACACGTTACAGCTTTGTTAGATACATTTTTTAATGAGTACACTAATATTCGAGGAAGGTTGGTTAACATGGAAAGGCAAACTCCGTTGCTAAAATAAACAAAATAGCGAAAACTACAAGGGTTGGTGAAATAGGGTAAGGAATGAAAAGATGAAAGACTATTGGGGAGAGAACGATTGAAAAATATATCAAAGGTTGTAGAAGAGATACGAATACTATCAAAGAAAATCGAAGAATTAAAAGAAAGCACCGGCTGTAATCAATGCTTAGTAGCTATTGAAAAAGGCCACTGAAAAAGGTACTATTTTCACCTTTTTTTCAGTAGCCGCGTAAACTTATCCTTCTTCTTCAATAACTAGACCTGTAATGGGAAGAGGAGCTTGTTCATATGGGTTAAGATCCTGGCTTGGAATTCGAATGTTCATAAATGATTGGTATTCCTTCAATATCATTTTTTTGAACGTTCCCATTAATTTGCTACCTGCATCCTCTGTATGCTTTAAGTAAGAGATAAAGACATCCGGGGAGAATTTGAGAAGGCCTGTGTCTTCTTCAAAAACCCCAATTTCAGCAAAGGAATCTGAAAAGGAATGGAAAACACTTCGAACATTTTGAACATAGGAAGTACTAGAAATTTTATCAAAGTCGATTACCGCAAGAATAGCTTGATTGTATTTTTGAACTAACTTATTCGTTTGATTTAAAATGAGAGCATCGTTTTTATCGAGGCTTTTAATCGCTTCGAGTAAAGCTTGTTCATGATGATAGAAATTTTTAAATTCGTGTTTCAATTCTTTTAATTTATCATAGTACAGGTCATACGAGAGTAAATAGTTCTCAGATGATTGTTGTGAGGGTGTTTTCATTTGGTCAATCGGTTCAACTGGTTCTACTTTATCTATCGCTTGATTATGAGATAAATTATTAACGAAGTTTGAATAAATACGATTGGCTCGAAGAGATGACATTCGGGAGGTTCGATTAATACGACTCATAATTGTTAACCGCCTTTTCTAGTTTGTTTATTATATTGATACATTCCCTATTTAATCAATATATATGTCATCAAAATGAAAAAAATTTAAATTTGTCTAAGTTATTGAAAAAAAAAGGAAGTCAAAAGTATTATATAAACCTTTGGACTCCCTTTTTTATTGCTTATTATTTGGCAAATACGTGGTTTCCAATAACAACGGTTTGTTGACGGGTGGCTACCCACCCGCTTGTAGCAGTACGAGGATTATAGAAGTATAAGGAACCACTCCCTTGTCCTCTAAAGCTAATCGCTTCATTAACTGCTTTTCTTGCTTCGGTGTCTGGTGAATTGTTAATCGCCCCATCCTTAACAGGTGAAAATGCATAATGACCGGATGGACTCACTTCGTAAACGACTCCGCGAACCGAATCTGGGAAAGTCTTGCTATCAACTCGGTTTAAAATGACGGTAGCGACTGCAACTTTTCCTGCGTATGACTCCCCTTTTGCTTCAGCATAAACAAGTTTTGCTAGTAGTTGGCGCTCTTGCGAAGATATAGATGTGGGTATTGTTAGACGTTCACCAATTTTAAGTGAATTATTGGTTTTACTATTAATACGTTTTATGGCTGCAACTGGTTGTCCATAACGTTGACTTAAAGAATAAAAACTTTCACCTTGTTTTACGATATGTGTTGTTGCTTGTGCAGAGACTTGCTGCTGATTTGATAAAAACATAAATGTACAGACGATAGATAAAGTAAGTAGTATCTTTTTCATTTCGTTCCTCCTCATAAAGTCTTGGTATCTACTAAATTATCAGATACTGTGTAGAAAGGCTGTATTTAAAATATTCCAGTAAGAAATAACCCTTTTAATAATGCTTTCATGACACAGTTGAAACGGTATTTTTACATTTGTGTAACAAACTATGAATCAATCTATAAAATTAACAAATGTAAAAAATATCTCTAGTTGAAAAAGGGTTATTTGGCTAATAAAAGCGAGATTAAGAGAGTAATACTAAATATGTAACGAGAAAATAGGAACTTTTTTCTAATAAAGATAGAGGATTTATGTGCTAGCATGTGAATAAGTACCAAATCCATAACAATAAACGGGAGGTTAACATGAAGAAAATTATTACGATAACACTTCTTAGTACCATTGTTTTTACGGGATTTTGGGGGCAAGCTGATGCTGCAAAACCTGAGTCTAGTGCTTGGAATGTGCAACAAAAGATTGTTTATGTACAATCTGAAAATAGTAAACAACTTTTTAAGTTAGAAGACTTTATAAATGAGATGAGTAAGGTTCATCAGCTTAAGATAAAGAATGGGAAGCTTGCTTACGAAACAGCCCAAGAAGAAAAGGTTGAGCAACCAAAAGAAAAACAGCAGGTGGAGAGCACGCAACCTGTTCAACAACCTACAACGACAGAGAGATATGACCAACAAGTTTCTTCCTTAACCGAAGTCGAACAACAAATGATAGATCTCGTTAATCAAGAACGTCAAAAGCAAGGACTTGTTCCATTAAAGGTCAACTTAGAATTAACAAAAGTTGCACGGATAAAAGCAGACGATATGATTTCAAATAACTACTTTTCTCATCAATCGCCAACTTATGGTTCGCCTTTTGATATGCTTGGGAAATACGGGGTAGAATACCGCACAGCTGGGGAGAACCTGGCTGGAAACCAAACTGTTGATGCGGCTCACACTACATTAATGAATTCAGAGGGACATCGTGCGAATATTCTCAGTAGCGAGTATTCAGAGATTGGAATTGGGGTCGTGGATGGTAGTCCATATGGCAAAATCTTCGTACAATTATTTAAAGGTTAATCTGAAAATACATTTGTCTCAAAGGTTATGATTAAGGGTTAGAGATTACTGCTCGGTACGAGTATTTGAGTTAGAACGGGTGGTACCAATATAACTATTGGTACCACCCGTTTTTTATTGTTTTTTCAATAATACATTGGTCACCTTATGACCTTCACCCTTTGTTAAGACTAAATCTGCTCGGTTTCTGGTTGGTCGAATATTTTTTTCTAAATTCACGCCATTAATATTTTTCCAAATATCTGTTGCAAAGTTTACAGCTTCTTTATCCGATAAATGGCGATATTGATGAAAAAATGACTCTGGTTGCTGAAATGCAGTATTACGAAGAATTTTAAAGCGGTCAATATACCATTCTAAAATATCAGATTCATCAGCATCGACATAAATAGAGAAGTCAAAAAAATCTGAGACGAACATATTGGGTATTTGACGATCCTTTTTGTTCACTTGCAGAACGTTAATGCCTTCAACAATGACAACATCAGGTTCCTCAACTATTTGAGTTTGATTTGGAAGAATATCATAGCTCAGATGTGAATACACAGGTGCTTCGATATAAGGAACTCCCGACTTTAAATCAGATAATAATTGAATCAGCCGTCCGATGTCATAGCTTTCTGGAAAGCCTTTTCTTTTCATTAATCCTTTTGCTTCTAATGTTGAATTTGGATATAGAAAGCCGTCTGTAGTAATTAAGTCAACCTTTGGATGATTAGGCCAACGTGATGCCAAAGCTTGTATTAATCTCGCTGTAGTGCTTTTACCAACCGAAACGCTTCCAGCAATCCCAATAATAAAAGGAACTTTTTTTGTTTTTTTCTGCAAAAAAGAGTTCATATCTTTGTGTAAATTCATCGAGTGGATCATATGTAAATACAAAAGCTGTGAAAGAGGCAGATAGACCTCTGAAACTTCACAAGCCGAAATGGTTTCGTTTAAACTTTGAAGTTGTTCCCGTTCAGATACAGACAATGTAACAGTTGTAGATGCAGATAATACTGCCCATTCTGCTCTGTTGAAGCAAGTGTAAGCAGTTGGTTTCTGTAACGTTTTCATGTTTGGTTCTCCTTTTTCTTCAGCCTGTTGATGATAGCTTTATTTTACACGATTAATTGGTATTGAGTAAGAGTTGTTTTTATAAGCGAACTTCCACGTATTTCAACCTATATCTAAGAAAAGAACATGAAGTACTTAAAAAGCCATTCTTTCTTTTTTATAAAAAATTCAATCTAACCATTAGGAAACTTTTACTCGGTTTATTTCGTTAGGTTATACTAAAATCAGTGTATACAAAATAATTAAATGACATTCAATTTTTAAAGTATAAAGAAGAGTAGTAGCTATCAAGGAGGAAATAAATTGACTAGAGTTATAATAGCAGAAAAACCTTCTGTTGCGAAAAATATTGCAGATGCTTTGAATATAAAAAATAAAAAAGACGGCTACTTTGAAGGGAATGGTTACCTAATTACTTGGGCCTTTGGGCATTTACTACAATTATATGATGCAAAGGATTATGATCTGAAAATGGCAAGGTGGGATTTGAAGAACTTTCCATTCATACCTTCTGCATTTCAATATAAGATTAAGAGCTCTCCTAAAGATAGAGATAAGGAGGATTCAGGTGCCAAAAAACAGTTAAAAATCATCTATAGTTTAATGAAAAGACCCGATGTCAAAGTAATTATATCAGCTTGTGATTTTGATAGAGAAGGACAAATTATTGGTGATACAATTATAAATAGTTTAAAAGTGAACAAGCCTATTGCACGTTTGTTGTTAAATGAATGGACGCAGGATGAAGTAGTGAAAGGTCTTAACCAACTTAGGTCAAACGCTGAACTCAAACCGCTCCAGGATGCTGGTATTAGTAGGCAATGGGCCGATTGGGTGATTGGAATAAATTTAACCTCGGTAGCAACGTTAAAGTATCAACTTGGAAAAGGATCTGCTCTGAATATTGGACGAGTTTTATTACCGACATTGAAAATTATTTACGACCGCGAAAAGGAGATTGAAAAGTTTAAACCTGAAACTTACTTTAAACTTTCTGTTTTGTTTCGGACAAAACAAGGAGAGGAATATGAGGGGACATATTTCGAAAAAGGAAAAGACAAGTTTACGGAAAAAGAAAAGCTTTTAAAAATAAAGCAGTTATTATCAAAGCATGCAACACTTGTTGATAAAGAAGTGGATAAAAAGCGCGAGTTCCCTCCATCTCTGTTTAATTTAAGTAACTTACAAGGATATATTACAAGTAAGTATCGGGGATGGAATTCTTCAAAGGTCCTTAAAGTTGCTCAAGCACTCTATGAAAAAAAGCATATTACTTATCCGCGTACAGGAAGTACAGTGTTAGAGGAAAGCCTTGTCGGCAAAGCAGCGAAGGTTCTTGAAAAGGTTAAGGGAGGTCTTCCTTTTGAAAACGAAGTGAGATTTACGAAATCCAAACGGGTGTTTAATACCGCAAAGGTCGAAAGTCATAGTGCTATTATTCCAACGTATGTATTACCAAAATCCTTAACAAAGGATGAAGAAATTGTTTATACCGCTATTAAAAACCGATTTATTATGCAATTTATGCCTATTGCAGAATATGAGGAAACAAAACTGACTACACGTGTTTTTTCAGAGCATATAGATGGAGTATTTGTTTCAAAGGGAAGGGTCCAATTGGTTGAAGGTTGGAAGAAAGTAGAAAGAGTTCAAACAAAAGATTCCCTTTTACCCCAGTTAGCTATTAAGGATAATGTTGAGGTTGTTCAACCAAAGATTGGCACCCATGAAACAAAGCCTCCTAAGCTACATACAGAGAAAACCCTCTTACGATTAATGGAGACATGCGGAAAAGGATTAGAAAATGAAGAAAGTGAAGAGATGCTAGCCGTGATTTTAAGTGGATATAGCATTGGTACACCTGCAACTCGTGCGGAAACAATAAAGAAACTCACCGATGTTGGTTATATAGTACCTGAGAATAAAACGCTCCGTTGTACGGAGCTTGGTAAACGTTTAGTGGAGACATTTCCAATTAGAGAATTATTTGATTTAGAATTTACTGGCCGCTTGGAAAAGACTTTAGCAGATATAGAAAAGCAAAAGTTTACCAAGGAATCCTTTCTTGAAGTAATTTTTGATTTTACAACGAAAGCGGTCGAAACAATTAAAAGTGAACAAGCGAAAATCATAAATGAAGTTACTCCGAACAAAAAATCGTTAGAAGTACTAGGTAAATGCCCGCTTTGTGGCGAGATAATTATCGAAGGAAAAAAAGGTTTTGGTTGTAGTGGTTGGAAAAAAGGCTGTAAATTTGTGATTTGGAAAAATGATAAGTTTCTAGCATCAATGAAAAAGAAACCAACGAAAACGATGGTGAAAACATTACTAAAATTTGGTTCTGTAACTGTAAAGGGTTTAACAAGTAAAAAAGGAAACAAGTTTGATGCTATATTACGCTACGAAAAAAGTCCGGATAATGACTACTTTAACTGGAAGATGGAGTTTAAAAAGTAGAAAGATAGAGGGCACGGAAAAAGGGTGTGATTTTCACCTTTTTCCGTGCCCTCTTAAGCAATTAGTGGAGACGTCGCTTTCTTTTAAGCCCTCTATGAGCGGGTTACTCATAGAGGACGCGCGACGATCGGAACAATTGCAATCTCTTGAGGATTTTAAAAAAAGGGTGTGATTTTCACCTTTTTCCGTGCCCTCTTATCCTAATTATACAAGAATGTTTTTTGAAATTTAACAAAAGGTACATTTAATTCCATGGTTAAAACGGTTAATCTACTAAAAAACTCTTGACTGTTTGCATTAGATCTCTCTTTCCATTGAAATATTTAGTCAATTGGTCAATCGGCGAGTCATTTTTTAAAAATTTTTCATAGAATAGGAATAAGAGGGGGAATGGGGAATGGGCGTTGTAAGAACCAACAAGTGGATTGAGCTTTATACGAAACACTGGTCTAAAGAAAGAAAGAATGAATGGTATATGTTGCAACAGCAAACATTCATTCATCCACTCTTACAGCAATTCCAAACGAAGGATGCTAACGGGCTCCATCAATATTTGCTTGAAATGGGGCTATGTCGTCCAGACGTTGATTTAAGTGAGACCTTGGAAACGTTTCGAAAGAAAGACTGGTGGAGGGTTATCCAGGAGCATTTTCACCTCTTGAAAGAAAAATGGAGTGGTCCTGAGGTTCCTATTTACCTTTTTCCAGTGGAATTACGACATGAAATGATTCGAACACATCTTGGGGGAAAGATGGGCTTGTCTCTTCCTAATTTAATTCTTCTCTTTATTGATAGTAATACAGGTGTGGACGATGTTCGAGCGCTACTTACACACGAGTATCATCACGTTTGCAGACTTGAAGTGACTAAGGAAACAGAAGAGACGATTACATTGCTCGAATCGATGGTTATGGAGGGCCTTGCAGAACTTGCGGTTGAAGACGTGATTGGCAAACATGCACTTGCGGGATGGACGTCCCATTATAACCAATTGTGGAAGAAGGAATGGGTTGAACGCTGGATTTCTCCACATCTTTTGTTAAAAGGAAGAGAGAAACATTTTCATTATTTATATGGATCGGTACAGCTAGGAATACCTAAATGGCTAGGTTATTATTATGGTTTTCAAGTTGTTCAGTCTGCAATGAAGAACGAACCGAACCGTGATACTGTTTTGTGGTTAAGATGCCCCGCAAAAGAGATTTTCGATAAATCCACGTACTTATAATAGGAGGTGTCCTAGCATGGGATAGATAGCCAAATAGGTCAATGCGAAATGGTGGGAATAACAAATGATTAGAATTTTTATAATACTAATTGGCTTGTGTCTTGCTGTTGCTGGAGGAATAAGTTTACTTGCTTATTTAAACTTATTAAGGACAGGGTATCATTTTCTATCTTATTTACAATTCATCATTGTTCGAATTGAATTTTATCTATTTGTGTTTGGTAGTTTGCTCACGATAGGTGCGTTAAGTCATCAAACGAAGGAAAAAAGAAAATGATAATAAATGTCTGAAATGATTTTTATGTAGTGGAATAAACTTCCTACGGCTTGCCTATACTGTGGATACAATTCAATTCACAGTAAGGGGGACTTAATATGGTCCATATTAGGGATGTGTGGGTCAATTGGTTTGAAGGTGAGGAAAATGGGTATAACGTGTGCAGTTTTATTGAGTGGAGACCCGAAGACCGGATTGAGATACTCGATCAAGCAATCCTGGTAAAAGTGAGTGAAGATTTATTTACTTATATTGAAAATGATATGGCAGAATTACCAGATCGTCTATTACTGGCTGTTCATAATCAAAGCTATTTGCGGAAGAATATGTCTCGAATTCAATTAGATTATTGTTTCATTGCAACTGATGGTAATCGAACAATCGCGATTGATACAATGGGGTATAAAACACCAATTAGAAAAAGCAGACTAACACCAAGACAGGAAAGAATGGTCCAAGAGCTACTAATGCAAAATGAGTTAGAAACATTCGTATTCGAAGAAAAGGTTGAAACAAAGGGATATCATATCCTTTCTCCTAAACCAGAGGAGATGATAGGCCTTACTCGCAAGGAAAGACAATTAAAGCAGCTTTTATATATGGCTTTAGACCAATTATACACGACGGGGCATGATGCGGAGGTTCGGTACTGGTATACTGAATGGGCCCCACAGGAATATGAAAGCATTCAAATAATGGACCGTGACGAGGCATGGGAAGGTTTATTTTCTGCTGTGAGTAGAGGTTGGACAAGCCAACATTATTCCCTATGTGAAGCAATGGTTAAAGGTCAAAGCTTTCTCGAAAAGCTTTGGGAATTAGAGCAAGGTGAAAGTGTTAAATAATCGAATTAAAGGGGGTGGTACCATAAGGACAAAAACCTTAGGACACATCCCCTTTTTTTGTTTGCACGAAGTGAATTAATTTTATATGGTGTATATGAAACCAATTGGTTTCATATGAAAGAGGTTATCATCTTCAACTTGAAATATCACTAGAATTAAAAAAATGGCTCTCTTTTTATGAATATTTTGGGATAATAAATTAGAGAAGTCGAAGCATCAGTTGGAAAGTGATGCTTCTCTAAAATAAATGAGGATAATCTAGAACTGTGAGAAACGTATGAACGTTTTCATTCGCACGTTTACAAGCATTCGTTTCTTACCTATAATAAAGAAACAGGAATTAGTGAGGAGGAGAATGAATGGACGGATTTGCATATGGTGTCATGCAAGTGATGACGATAGTCTTACTTGTAGGAACGTTAGGACTTTCTTTTTTTGTCGGAAAGATTTGGAAAAAAAACAACGGCTATTAATTAAAAAGAAGGGGTTGTGTTATAAGGCCGGTTTTATCCTTATGACACAACCCCTTTCTTTATTTAAAGGCTCACAAAACTTATGAGTTAGAAGAGCGTTCTTATGGATTTTAACGCTTTTTACGCCCTAATCCCATCGCTCGTTCAGCTTTTTCGACCATACGAGAAGCCACAGCATTCGCCTTTTCTGCACCTTGGTCAAGTATGGCATCAAGTTCTGAGGATTGAACCAATTCATAGTAACGTGTTTGAATTGGACGTAAGGTTTGGACAACTACTTCGGCTAACTCTGCTTTGAAATCCCCATATCCTTTTCCTTCATATTGCTGTTCAAGTTCAGAAATTGATTTTCCCGAGCATAAAGAATAGATGGAAAGTAAATTAGAAACAGCTGGTTTTTCTTCACGATTAAAACGAATCTCGCCATCTGTATCAGTGACAGCGCTTTTGATTTTTTTTGTGATAGTATTTTCATCATCTAGCATTGAGATATAGCTTTTAGGATTAGGATTTGATTTACTCATTTTCTTTGAAGGGTCATTAAGTGACATAATTCTAGCACCGACCTTAGGTATTTTCACCTCGGGTATCGTAAAAATGTCGTTATACTTTTTGTTGAAGCGTTCGGCTAAATCTCTAGTTAGCTCTAGGTGTTGTTTTTGATCCTCACCAACTGGAACAATATCAGTTTTATAGAGAAGAATATCAGCTGCCATGAGTGGAGGATATGTAAGTAACGAAGCCGAAACAGCTTCTTTTCCTTCAGACTTATCTTTGAATTGCGTCATCCGTTCGAGCTCGCCAATGTAAGAAACGCATTGCATCATCCATCCTAGCTGAGCATGCGCTGGAACTTCAGATTGAATAAATAACGTCGCTTTTTGATAGTCAATGCCAACCGCTAAATAAAGGGCAGCAAGACTTTTAATATTCTCTCTAAGTTTTAACCGTTCTTGAGGAATCGTAATGGCGTGTTGGTCTACAATACAAAAGTAGCAATGATATTCTTCTTGCATATCTACAAAATGTTTCATTGCTCCTAAATAATTACCAAGTGTCAACGTCCCACTCGGTTGAATTCCAGAAAAAACAGTTTTCATAGGGCACACATCCTTTCTAATTACACTTTCACCTTAAAATCATATCAGATTGCTTTAAAAAAACATAGCGTATTTGCGAGGTGCCAGCCTTAAATGGAAATAGAAAACATGAATGTTCTAATTATTTCAGTGAACAATAAGCTATAGATGACATAAGACGATGGACAGCATGGTAATGGAAAAGAGGTTCGTTTATGAGTCACATCTCAATATTCTCTGCATCGATAGGAAATGGTCATAACGAAGCTTCTAGTGCCTTAAAGGAACAATTTGAGCTACAAGGTTTCGATGTTTCGATTATTGATACGTTTTACTCCATCCATCCTTTCTTGCATAAATTATTTTTAGAAGGCTATTTGAATATGCTTCGTTTTACTCCTCGTTTATGGGGGAAGCTTTATAAATATAGTGGTAAATATTCATGGTTCTTATTAATGGATCAGCTAGGTTCAGTTTTCAGTGAGCAGCTTTATCAAATGATCGAAAGAAATCAAACAACAATGATGATTTCTACACATCCGTTTGTTACGGGATTTTTAGTTGCTTTAAAGAAAAAGAAGAAACTTAGTATTCCTCTTTACACGGTGATTACTGATTTAGGATTACATCCGGCGTATGCTCGACCGGAAATTGATGGTTACTTTACGGCCTCTCCAGAAATTGAAGAGTTTGCTAAAAAACATAACATACCAATTCAGCAATGCTTTTGTACTGGTATTCCAATAAAAGCAGTTCCTGACACTACTATTCCTCGTCAGCAATTAAGGGAAGAACTACAGCTATCCCCCTCCGTTAAAACGGTAGTCATTACCGGGGGCGGACTTGGGTTAAGCAAATATGTGGAGATTATAAATCAACTTGAACAATTGAAAGAACCGATACAAGTAATATGTATGACGGGAACAAATAGGAAGATAGGTCAGCAAATTGATCGTGTTAAAAGTAAGCATTGTATTCGGGTTATCCCTTACACTGAACATTTTACACGCTACATAAGAGCGAGTGATGTTATTATTTCAAAACCAGGTGGATTAACAATGTCAGAGGCACTAGCCTGTGAAACACCGGTCATTATCTGTGATTCAGTCCCTGGTCATGAAGAAGAGAATGCTGATTTTTTAGAGAAGTGTGGGACTGCTGTAAAGGTTGAATTTGCCAAGGAGATGGTGGATGTCCTTGATAGAATTTTTGATGATAAAGTCTATTATGCATCCCTTGTATCAAATGCTAAAAAATTAAAAAAACCAGACGCAGCTCAAAGAATTATTCAAGCGATTGACATGTTGGAGGCCTCCAAGAAGGAGGGTTAAATAGTGTTTTAAGATAAAGGACCTTTCCGGGTCTTTTTTTGAGCTTAAATAAAGGTAAACCTAACTAATATCTATATAATAAATATTTTATGACTATCATCATTTCTTGTTATAATATACAAAAAAGGGTTAGTAGGTGGTGTATTATAAAGCGTTCTCATTTCTTCAAGGAATGTTACTCATATCTGAGGCTTTATATTAGCGAAAAGAAGGAACTGTACTATTTAGGTATAATTAGTTAAAGAGAATAAAATATTCAAGAAATGAGGAAGCAAAGCTATGTTTAAGCAATTAAATAAATTCAAGTATAACCCTCCTGAAAATGGTTACCCAGAATGGAACAATAATCCAGAAGTTTTTCAACTAAATCGATTACCAGCTCATGCGACAGCCATTTCATATGAAACGGTAGAGGAAGCGTTAAAAGGGGAACGTTCTAATTCTAGTTTTTATAAGTGTTTGAATGGATCGTGGTATTTTTCATTTGTAGAAAACCCACAAATACGAAATTTAGATTTTTATAAAAGTGATTTCAATTATCAATCTTGGGACAAAATTACAGTGCCGGCTCACTGGCAATTACAAGGAATCGATTACCCACACTACACAAATCTTCGTTATCCATGGGAGGGAAAAGAAGACATTCAGCCGCCGTTTGCTCCAACACAGTATAATCCAGTAGGTCAATATATTCGCTCTTTTTCAATTGATGATGCATGGAAGGATCAGCCAGTCTATATTAGCTTTCAAGGGGTAGAGTCCGCTTTTTACCTGTGGATAAATGGTGAACTCGTTGGTTATAGCGAGGACAGTTTTACTCCTGCTGAATTTGATATAACCCCTTACCTTGTTGAAGGTGAGAACAAGCTTGCTGTAGAAGTATATCGATGGTGCGATGCGAGTTGGTTAGAAGATCAAGATTTTTGGAGAATGAGTGGGATTTTTCGGGATGTATATTTGTATTCAACACCGCATGTCCATATCACTGATTTTTCTGTTGTAACAGAACTTGATGATTATTATCAAGATGCGGAACTAATTATACAAGCAAAATTAAAAAGATATTTAGCTGGAAAGTTAGGTACCTATGCTATTATCGCTAGTCTTACCACTCAGGAAAATAAAGAAATATTAAATAAACAGGTAAGGATTAATGGGAATTTAGATGAATATGAATCATCTATAAATATTTCAGCTCCTATCGAAAATCCTCTGAAATGGAGTGCAGAAAAACCAAATCTCTATACTCTTGTGTTGAGCTTACAAGATGAAAATGGAACGCTTATTGAAGCACAAAGCTGTAAAGTTGGTTTTAGAACATTTGAGTTGAAAGATGGTCTTATGAAAATCAACGGAAAAAGAGTGGTTTTTAAAGGAGTAAATCGTCATGAGTTTGCCGCTGAAAGAGGGAGAGCGGTCAATTATGAGGATATGGTGAACGATATTAAATTAATGAAAAAATATAATATTAATGCGGTTCGAACGTCTCACTATCCAAATCATCCACTATGGTATGATCTTTGCGATGAGTATGGGCTTTACGTAATTGATGAAACAAATCTTGAAACACATGGAACTTGGAAATACGGACAGGAGGAGTTGGGTGAAACTGTTCCTGGTAGTAGACCAGAGTGGACAGCAAACGTGCTAGACCGATGCAATTCAATGCTCCAACGCGACAAGAACCATCCCTCCATTGTCATTTGGTCACTTGGGAACGAATCATTTGGTGGTGATAACTTCTTAAAAATGCATAATTATTTAAAAGAGCAAGATCCAACAAGAGTGATTCACTATGAAGGGGTTTTTCATTACCGAGCCTCAGAAGCTGCTTCTGACATCGAAAGTACGATGTACATCCGTCCACATGCTGTTGAAGAATATGCAAAAAAGGCAGAAGTCATTGGTAAGAATGCCAAACCATATATTTTGTGCGAATACAGCCATGCAATGGGGAACTCATGTGGTAACCTTTACAAGTATACTGATTTATTTGAGAAGTATCCAATCCTTCAAGGCGGATTTATTTGGGATTGGAAGGACCAGGCACTTAGAACTCAAACGTCGGATGGAATTGAGTATCTAGCTTATGGTGGAGACTTTGGTGAAACGCCACATGATGGAAATTTTTCAGGCAATGGGCTCATTTTTGGGGATGGTAAAATCAGCCCTAAAATAGCAGAAGTGAAAAAGTGCTACCAAAATGTAAGGTTTGAGACTGTAGATGTCACTACAGGTACGTTTAAAGTGACAAATAATTATTTATTTACAAATTTGGAAGACTATCAACTAGATTGGAATGTAATGAAAAATGGGGAAGTGACAGAAACAGGTTCTGAAAAGATTAGTGTAGAACCAACTACTTCACAAATCATTAAGTTAGATAAATTAAACCTTAAAGAACGTGAGAAGGAAAATGAATATATCCTGACGGTTAGTCTTCGTTTGAAGGAAGATACTATATGGACAAAATCTGGACATGAGGTAGCATTTGAACAGTTTATTTTACCAGTAAACAGAGTGATGGATAAGCAAGCCTCAAATCCGGAAGTGCTAAAAACAAGAGAATCAAATTTAAATTTAGAAATTGATGGAACGCGATTTAGGGTTATTATTAATAAAAAAAATGGAGATATACGATCCTTTAGTTTTAAGGGGATAGAATTAATTAAAAGTGGACCAACTCCAAACTTTTGGCGAGCGATGACTGATAATGATAGAGGAAATAAGTTAAATGAAAGAAGTGCAACGTGGAGAGAAGCTAGTAAAAAACGTGAAGTGTATTCTTTCACATATGATGTAACAGACCAGGGTGTCAAAATCTCTGTAGAATATAAGCTACCAACTACATCATTGTCATTCTGTAATGTAAATTATTTGATTACAGGGGATGGGCGCATACATGTTGAGCAAGAATTAATCCCAGATAAGAACCTCCCGGAGCTTCCTGAAATAGGGATGATGTTAACAATGGATCATTCATTTGAAAATATAACATGGTACGGGAAGGGACCACATGAAAATTATTGGGACCGAGCGCTCGGTGCAAAGATCGGGATATATACTGGAAAGATCCAAGATCAATATGTCCCTTACCTAAAACCACAGGAATGCGGTAACAAAACAGATGTGAGATGGGCAACGATAACAAACCAAGATGCTGTTGGATTAAAAGTAACCGGTTTAAAACCAGTAGAGATAAATGCTTTACCTTACACGCCTATAGAACTTGAGGAAAACGACCATGGATATAAACTACCTAAAAGTGATAAAGTGTGTTTGCGTATAAATTACAAACAAATGGGAGTTGGTGGTGACGATAGCTGGGGAGCGATTACCCATCCAGAGTTTACACTTTACTCTGATAAAACTTACACGTATTCATATACAATAGAGGGCATTGAGGAGAAATAAACATATTCCTTCGCAATGTTCGAAGTCGCTACATCTTTTAAAACCTTACGATGAGGGGTTTTCTCATCGTAAGGGAAGTAGCGAACGAAACTATAATCATATCCTTTTGTTTTTTGAGACAGTTTTATCTAGTTGATAAGTTTGATATTCAAATTAATTCATTGGAACTTGCTTTACAATTTTTCCTTCTATCCGTTCAAAAATATTTTCAAGCGACGGTCCGGTAATCGTCAGTCCATGATTTTTGAGCCCAATTATTGCTTCTTCAGGTTTATCTGCCTCGCGAATAAGGGAGGCGACGGTTTCCGCAAGTTCAATCGTGCCACAAGGGTAATTAATCTCTGTCGCTTCTATCCCATCCATCCATGCATGAACGTGGACAATGGCTCCTACATTTGAATGCTCTTTGTAAATCATCCAGTGTTCAATTGCATCAACAGAAGCCCTTTTGGGTTGTATATCTGGAGGAATACTAACCTCAATATGGTTATGTTCTTGACTGTAACCTTTTATATAAAGAATATCTCGACCGATTTCCTTCATATTCCCTTTGTCAATTCCGCTTGCACTCATCCAGAAGTTGTCTTGACTAGACCTGGCACTCAAATTCCCATAACTTAATCCCCCTAATCCAAATAATTTATTAAGATGACGCAAATCTCGTTTACTCAAATAGGTATCAAGAGGGAAAGGAGCTGGAAGTAATTTCATATTATCTAATCGTTTTCCTGATTCCATTAAAGATAAGGTAGTTTGGTTACCTTCCCAAAGTGCAGTCGGCAAATCTTCTGAGTAGTGGTTATCAATCACAAGTTTGGAACAGGTTAAAGGCTGGAGTCTTTCGTAAATCTTATCAAAAAAAGTGTCTTCATTATCCCCACTGCCATATTCAATCGAGTAGTATCCTTGCTCTGGTGTGAGAAAATGTAAGGTTGTTTTTTCATGTTGATGATTAATATAAATTAAATGATTAGCGAGTGAACGAATTAAAAATGGATAAACTTCTTTAAATAAATCATAAGGTTCTCCACTACTCTCAAGAATGGCAACGACAAATGTCCCTTGGGCTTTGCGACGGAACGGTTTCACCTCATCTTCTGTAATAAAGTGGAAAACTAACTGAAGTGGTTCCAGAGATTCATTAGTAAAGGAAAATCCATTCTTTGAAAACACAGTAATAAGATTTTTTGAAAAATGTTGTAGATAAGTACTACTTGGTCGTGAACCCATCATGAAATTTCTCATAAATTAATATTGCCTCCTATACCCGAATGTCATGCTCAAAAACTACCTTAATTACTCGTTTACTGCTTTTATTGGTTATTGTTGAAAAAGCTGTCTTATATTCATGAAGAGGGTAACGGTGCGTAATCATTGAAGAAAGGTCGACTTTCCCTCTTTTCATTAGTTCGATAGCAATGTCCAATGTACTCCTGCGACTTCCCTCAAATTCATTTGAACTATAAGCGAAACATCCTTTAATTGATAATTCGTTTAACCAAACGGTTGTCCAATCGATTTTCATCATACTTGCTAAGCCTAATAAAACGATACTTCCGCCACTTTGTGTTAGGCGGAGTGCATCGTTTACGCTTTTTGAATTTCCGACGCATTCGTAGACAGTATCGGCACCACCTTGAATGACTTCTTGACCAAAAATTGGTCTTAGTCGCTCTGCTTTAAAAATTTCTGCTACTTGTTTGATATAGGAGTCATTTAAGTAAACAACATAATCTGCCCCGAGTTTTTTCGCCATTTCACCTTGAAATGTATGTTTCACTAAAACAGTGATGATACAACAGTAGTCAAGAGCTTTTAGTGCAGCAATGATACTAAGCCCGATCATCCCTGCCCCTATAACAAGTGCATGTCCACCTTGTTTTGGAGGATTTCGTAAGACTGCATGTAATGCACAGCTAAAAGGTTCAATTAGTACACCGTTTGAATCGTTAACCTCCTCAGGAAGGGCTAGAATCTGACTTTTATGGGCAACCAAATAAGGACTCCAGCTTCCCCCTGTTTTTTTACAAGCTCCAATAAGTAAACCCGGTCCGATATCTCCCTTTGTCTTATAATGACAGAGGCTTTCGTCGCCTCGTTGGCATGCAGGACAATATTCCAATCCTCTACTTTCACATGATAAGAGAGGATTGACGACAACTCTCTGGCCCTTTGAAAATCCTTCAACATTGTTTCCCAATTCAGCAATTTGACCTACTGCCTCATGCCCGATTGTAAAAGGAAAAGAGGCAAACGGAGAAGTAGCTGGGCTATCATGTAAAAAAAGTAAGTTCATATCACTGCCACAAATACCACCGAATCTCACCTTGATTTTCACCCAATCTTCATTTGGTAAAGGAGGCTCTTTAATTTGAGACATGCTAAGACAAGATAAAGTAGGATGCCAATGTAGAGAAGGGAACCAACGACCTAGTATTTTTGACGCGGTGTACTTAGAGATATCAAATTTAAACTGAAGCGCATTCATTGAATCACCTCTGAAAAGATGTAACATTATTTGTTTAACTTGTGCAAAGAAATGGTTTTTATTCTCTTATTTCCATAAAAAAGGTTGTATATAAAAAAGTAGAAAGGGAAAAATGGTAGTCACTCAAAGGGGAGATTGCTATGTATGCATTTGTTGTCAATCCGCATTCTGGAAATGGTCGTTCGTTAAATGTTTGGAAAGAAGTTGAAATGATTTTGTTGAAAAGAGACATTATGTATAGAGTGCTTATGACGCAAAATAAAGAGGATTTGGAGCAGTTTATTACTAAATTGAAAGCTTCCAAAAAACCAATAAAAGCTGTTGTCGCACTTGGAGGAGATGGAACGATTCACGAAGTAATCAATTATCTAAAGGGAACATCATTTCCTTTTCGAGTGATTCCAACTGGTTCAGGAAACGACTTTGCACGAGCTCAAGGAATAACAAGGAAGGTTCAAAAAGAAGTGGACTTAATTCTAAAGGGTCGGATTGAGAAAATAGATGTGTTGGAAATGAGAAATAGACACTGCATCACAGTAATCGGCTTGGGTTTTGATGGTGAGGTTGCTAGAGTAACCAATCAAATGAGGTACAAAAAATGGTTAGGTCGGTTAGCTTATCTGTATAGTGTTCTAAAAGTTTTATCTTATTATAATCCATCAGCAGTTAAGGTTACAGTAGGTAGGGAAGAGAGAACATTTAATCATGTTTGGTTAGTGGCAGTAGCGAACCATCCTTACTATGGGGGGGGAATGAAAATTTGTCCGAACGCAAATAGTCAAGATGGTAAGCTAGATGTATGTGTAGTACACGGTTTATCAAAATGGAAACTACTCTCTTTGTTTCCTCGAGTTTATAAGGGAAGTCATGTTTATTGTCAGGGAGTGACTACATATCAGACAGATTCTGTTCATATCCAAAGTGAACAACCATTACTCATACATGGTGATGGAGAAAATATTGGTCACAGCCCTGTAACAATCTCAATAAAAAAAGAAGAACTTTACTTAATCTCCGACAACTCGTTGGGGGCGGCAGCCGAAAGAAGAAAGGCTAAGGGTTTTAGCTTGCCGCCATCACGTTGACACAATTTTAGCTCTTATGAAATTGACGTTGTTTCGAGAATGAATCTTTAGGTTGTTCGTATTCAATTTCATAAAATAACTCTAAGAAACAGTAAAGATATTCTTTCATATTGGCAAAATAAACTTTCATTTTCATCATCCATTCGTGTATTTCGTATGACTAATATGCACGAATATCGACAAAAACATGCGGAAGTTTCTTATTTTTCCGCATCATTCTTCTGTTTTTCTATTTTTCGTTCCATTTGCCGAAGTACCCATAAAACAATATTAATAACTACTATCGTATAAAATAGCCACTCAATTCGCCCCTCATTTCCATAAGAAATGACAACATAGATAGCTAAAGCAAGGATACCAATCAATTGAAAAATTTGTATTTTAGACACAGAGACTTCCCTCTTTCGCATGTTTTCTCTTTAATAGACATACATTACATTATAGCATTATTTTAGAACGGAGAGAGGCGTGAGGAATGAAAAATCGTCAAGCGTTTTACCGGAGTGTTTTAATTATTCTATTATGTGGGGTCGGATTTTTGTACAGTCAATCAAAAAGCGTCTTTCAACAAGTAGAGGAGGCGGTGGCTGCTTCAGTTCAACAAGGAGTTCAAGTAGGAAACGAAGCTGCTCCCTTTCAGTTAAAGACACTTAGAGGGAAAGAAGTTTCACTGTCAGATTTTATTGGTCAACCTGTTGTAATTAATTTTTTTGCAACATGGTGTGGTCCTTGTCAGGAAGAGATGCCTATAATAGTGGAAATGGAAAAACGTCTTAGTGCTAAAGGTGTAGCATTTTTAGCTGTGAATATGACCAGTCAAGAAGAAAACAAAAAAGAAATCCAACCTTTTCTGAATCATTTTAGAGCCCCATTTGATGTTCTTCTTGATGAAGAAGGGGATGTAATGGAACAGTATCAGATGATTGGGATTCCGACGACCATTGTGATTGATGAGAAAGGCGTTATTATTCAGCGTATAAACGGAGGACTTACTTACGGCGTAATGGAAGATTTAATTGTCCTTCGCGATTAAGGGAACAATGTTACTAATAAGGCTATCTCAAAGGTCAGGTTCACCTTTTGAGATAGCCTTATTGTTAAGGAAAAAGTCTTCATTCGGAGAAGCCGCAAGGTTTATTGAATAAAGATTAAATAAGAAGAGATGAAATATAAAACAACGAGAATCGCCGAAGGAACCATATAACGGTACGTTGTTAGTTGTGGTTTTCTTATTAAGGAATAAAGAACGACAACTGATAATATCCCTACCGCGGCTGCAGTAATTTGATGAACTTCAGAAACTGCAGAAATAATCGAACCTTTTCGATAAATAATATCCGACAAAGTTAAAATTAAAATGTTAAAAAGATTACTTCCTAAAATTGATCCTATAGCTAAATTATTGTTACGAAGCCTCAGTGCAATGAGAACGGCTACCGCTTCAGGTAAAGAAGTTGTTAATGCGATAAGAAAGCTACCAACAAAACTTGCTCCAAGACCCGTAACAACAGCAATTTCATCACCTAAAATTGTTAACAACGTACCCGCTCCCATTATTACAATAGCTGCAATAATGAAGCCAATAATCGCCTTCTTCAAGGGGACGGCAGAAAGGTTATGCGTGTTATCTGACTCATTACTTGCTGTATTGGCCTCTTCAGGATATTTTTTAGATAATTTTGATACCATCCAAACACCAAATCCGTAAATACTTAGTATAACTAAAACATCTATCCCAACCCCGAGTATTGTATAGTCAATTCTTAAAGTTAATGCTAATAAGGAAGTAATCGCAAGCAGTAAGCCAACACTAGCAGTATAAAAGTGGGTTCTAGAAGTCCCATAAAAAATTTGATTTTTTCTAAAATATAAATCGAAACAGGCAAGAATAAGTAAGTTGAACATATTACTCCCAAACACATTTCCTACAGCTATATCCGGTGTATCAAGGACAATTGCTGATACACTTGTTGTAACCTCGGGCAACGATGTGGCACCTGCTAAAAAAATTGTGCCAACAACCATGCCGCCGAGTGAAGTTTTTTCACCAATTGTGTCTGCGTATGTAGAAAGTTTTATTGCTGCATATACGGTAATAGCTGCTGCTAGGGTGAACCAAATAAATACCATGAGTGTATACCTCCTATTCAAATAAAAACAAAAAAGACCTTTTTATGATAGTTTGCCCTAAAATAGGCGAAACACTCATAAAAAGGTCTTGCGTTCTTTGTATTTTTTACAAAGCTCAATGAACCGAGTGAATGGCATCACTGTCATGACGATTCATTGACCGACTGGTCGCTACTCCCCTTTTTGGGCTATCTATCCAATTTTTTAAATCTTAACACAGGAGGCTTATAACCGTCAATTCTACTTCGATTAGTGTTTTTTAGGTTGTCTTCATGCAAAGTCTTTATGATTCGTACAGTGTTGAGTGCTTTATATCGGGCTTAAAATAAAGCGTTATCGCCACTTAGTGATCTCATTTTTTGATTGGCTATTTCAACCACTTTGTTCATTTGCACTATGCCAATTGCTTAGAGCATTATTTACCTTCTCATCTAAAGCATGAAGCATTCTTTTCGCGCGCATGTCTGAAATCTGTCGATAGTGATGTTCGCCACTAGGTTCTTCATCTGCTTCATCCGCTTTTGCCACAACTTGCTGGAGAGGATTTAAATGTAGCTCCCCCTGGGGTAGATAAGAGTCAGTATGAAGAAGAATGGCTAAAGCTATTGATTTTGCTGAACGAGGATGCTCACCAAGACGTATTAATAATTTATGAGCTCGCTCTGCTCCTTTTATTGCATGGATATCATTTTCTTTATATAAGTCATAATCCCACTGGCCGTTTCTATACCATGTATAATGCCCAATATCGTGAAGAAAGGCTGCTTTTGTTGCGTGATCTGGATTGACGTTGTACTTTTTAGCTAACCGGTAAGCGTGATAGGCACAGGCAATTGCATGCGCCATCCCCGAGCGTTTAACATATTTTTGGGTAATAGGGTGCTCAAATAATTGTGTCAATGTCACATATCTCATTGCCAACCCTCCTTTATTTTTACCATTCAAAAATGTATTTTATCTATTATATAAATCCTACCGGATTGAGGCAACTTCAAAGTCCCAAATGGAGACCCCATAAGTTGTAAAGTTGTAGTAATCTGATATAATTATCATAATTGAAGGGGGCGAATTATGGGTTCAACTCATACGTTTTCAAAGTCTGAGGAAATTGCAAATGCAATTACTCATGGGGTTGGTGCTATCCTTAGTATAGCAGCCTTGGTCTTACTCATCGTGTTCTCGAGTATTTATGGCAATGCTTTACATGTTATTAGCTTCACCATTTTTGGAGTGACGATGCTTACACTTTACGTTTCTTCAACAATGCTCCATAGTTTACCTGCTGGTAAAGTTAAAAACTTGTTCGAAATTTTAGATCATGCTTCAATCTATCTTTTTATAGCAGGAACCTACACCCCAATTATGCTTATTGTCGTTCAAGGAAAACTAGGCTGGACTCTATTTGGAGTTATTTGGGGATTAGCTTTAATTGGAATTATATTTAAAGCATATTTTGTGAAACGATTTCTATTCATGTCGACCATTTTTTACATTATAATGGGATGGCTTGTTATATTTGCAATTAAGCCAATTATAGAGGCCTTATCCACAGTAGGAATAACTTTTTTAGTTGCAGGGGGACTTTGTTACACAATTGGAACGGTGTTTTATGTTTGGAGAGGTTTTAAATTTCATCATGCAGTCTGGCATTTGTTTGTATTAGCAGGTAGTACGTGCCATTTCTTTTTAGTTTTTTGGCACCTATTGCCAAGGGTTTAATTTAAAAGTCTTTGCTAAGGGTTCTCAACCGTTTATCTGTTGAGAACCCTTATTTTATCAACCGTTTTTTCTTTCAAGGAGAGCTATCAAAGAGTTCTTTTAAAATAAACAGTCTTTAAAAAAACGAGATGACAAATTCTGACGGATAACGGTATAATTTGATGAGGAGGGCTTTATATGTATGTAAAGGTAGCTGAGTTAGCAGCATATTTGAATTTATCTGAAGGATATGTGTACGACCAAATAAAGCTTGGTCATATTAAGGCAGTTTTTGACGGAAAAGAATATCTGATTAATAAAGAACAATTTATATGGCATAAGGAACAACTGGACCTAAAAAGAATCCAACTTGCTCAGGAACAACAGGAACCTCTTCCTGAAGATTGGGATGCTAAAGATGAGGACTAGGACATACACTAATAATATGGATAAAAACCTTAATAAAGGCTGTGATTAAATGAAGAAAAAACTGGTTTGGGTGCTCTTGCTTCTAGTCTTGACAAGTATTTTGCCTATTGTTATTTCTGCCGAGGAGAGTGAAGGAGTCATAGCCAAAAATCATATTGGCAAACTTATGAGCAAAACCGTGTTTAGTCTACCAGATCCAATGGCGCGCTTCATGTTTGATTCTGGCTATCAATTCACTTATCCAGAGGATGGGGTTCGGGGAATTTATGTCACAGGAAATTCAGCAGGAGGTCAACGCCTTAGTACATTACTTGAACTTGTCAATTCTACGGAGCTTAATGCAATGGTTATTGATATTAAAGAGGACAATGGCTATTTGACCTATCGACCCGAGAAGGAGTCTCCTTTCTATGATATTTCTAAAAATTACATTGGTGATGTAGAAGAGTTAATGTCCACTTTAGAAAAGGAGCAAATTTATCCTATTGCTCGTGTCGTAGTTTTTAAGGATACGGAGCTCGCAATGAAGCGGCCAGAACTTTCTTTTACGGAAAATGGCCAGGTCTGGAAAAATGCTCGTGGCGAAGCGTTTGTTAATCCATTTTTAAAAGAAGTTTGGGATTATAACGTCGATATTGCTAAGAAAGCGGCAGAAAAGGGTTTTAAAGAAATTCAATTCGATTACGTTCGCTTCCCTGAAGGTTTTGAAAAACGAGATGAACAACTTGAGTACGAATTAGGTGAGTATCGAGACGGTGATGATAACGTCCAACGAAGAGTTAATGCAATAAATGATTTTGTCCGTTATGCGAATGAACAATTAGATAGTTATAACATCGATGTTTCAGTTGATATTTTTGGGTACTCTGCCACAATTAAGGAAGCTCCAGGAATTGGCCAAAATTTCTCGAAAATTGCATCGAATGTAGATGTTATCTCTTCAATGATATATCCGAGTCACTGGACCCCTTATTTTGGAATAGATAAACCTGACTTACATCCTTATGAATTGACAGTTGAGTATGCAAAAGTAGAAAAGCAAGTTCTTGCAGCTTTAGAATCGCCTCCAACTTCTAGACCTTGGATTCAAGATTTTACAGCAAGTTGGCTTGGTGCGGGAAACTATAAAAAATATGGTAAAGCTGAAGTAGAGGATCAAATTAGGGCATTAAACGAGCAGGGAATTAACGAATATCTACTTTGGAATGCAACAAATCGTTATACACAAGGGGTTAATTATAAACCTTAACTAGAAAAAGCGTTAAACAGAGGCTACCGAAGAAGGTTTTTTTCAGTAGCCTCTTAAATAGGCGCTCTTTCTTGTACATAAGAGAATGGTGGAGAATAATGATGAGAATGTATGAGTCAGGTTGATAACCTTGTAAGGGACTAAACAAAGGAGATTCTTACCTGTTTTTACCGAAATAACAATGTTTAACGAGCGCGTAATGAAGCATATAATAGAAGTAATGACATTGTGTGGGGGTTATAATCTTGAACTGGTATGAGAAACTAAATCAGTATTTTCCAATAGAAGAAATGAAATCAAAAGAGCATATGGATTTGCTTCTAAAAGATAAAGCAGACATTTACCATAAGGATGAAGGGCAAAATCATGTTATGATGTATGTAGAAACAGATGACTTTGTTTTTGTTGATTATTTATTTGTTTCTAAGGAGGCAAGAGGGCAGGGGTTAGGTAGGAAATTACTTAATCAATTAAAAGCGAAAGCTAAACCAATTATTTTAGAGGTAGAACCTGTTGATTACGAAGATACAGACACTGAAAAAAGGTTCCGGTTTTACAATAGAGAAGGCTTTAAACATGCAGAATCAATAGGATACCGTAGACGTTCTCTTGCGACACAAAAAATTAATGTATTGGAAATTTTATATTGGTCTCCATCGGATGAATCTGAGCATAGTATATATGAAAAAATGAAGCACACGTATGAGGTTATTCATACGTACAAAGATGAAGAGCTTTATGGAACGTCGTATGAAGAGGTCGATCAAGTTTTAACATTTGATGAAGAGAAACAACAATCTAGCCTATAGAAGCGCCGAAAATTAAAGGTGGTGTTTTCAAATGAAGAACAAAGAGAAACAAAAAACGCGTAAAAGAAAGCGTGACATGATAAAAGACTTTTTGAAAAAGAATGTGAAAAATTGGCAAGAAAAGTCAAAACAGGGTCCAGTATCTCAGTCAACTAGAAGAACAACTGCATAAAAAATACGCATCATCTGGCTTACATGGGATGATGCTTTTTGTTTATTAAATAGGCCACTACGTTTTACAGGCCTGCACTGATTGATAACTTTTGGTAGCGCTGTCACATATGAAAATGAAATGCTTTTGATTTTTTGTTTTGAACAAAAAGTATAGCTATAGGAGGGTTTTTCTAATGAAGATTGGATTTATAGGACTTGGGAATATGGGCTTACCGATGTCTAAAAATTTAATGAAAGCTGGATACGAGGTATATGGGGTGAATCGCAGTAAGCCGGCGGAGGAGCGATTTGGACAAGCTGGAGGGAAAACGGGTTATTCGTTAAGCGAACTTGCTCAGGAAATGGACGTCATTATTACTTGCCTCCCGTTGCCATCTGATGTGTATGACGTCTATTTTAATGAGAGTGGCTTGCTTAAAAATGCTCGCAATGGGTTAATTCTTATTGATAGTAGTACTGTTAACCCTGAATTAAATCGTGAAATCTTCGAAGCAGCTAGCTTAGTAGAAATTGAATTTCTAGATGCACCAGTTAGTGGAGGGAATTCTGGAGCTGAGGCAGGAACTTTAAGTATTATGGTCGGAGGAAATCGGTGGACTTTCGAGACAGTTAAACCGGTATTTGAAGCTATGGGAAAGAGAATAGATTATGTCGGAGAGAGTGGAAGCGGATCGGTTGTTAAACTTATTAATCAATTAATAGTAGGTCTTCATACTCAAGCTGTAAGTGAAGCACTTGCTTTGGCTAAACAAACCGGTTTAAATATAGAACAGTTGGTGCAAATTCTAAGTGCTAGTCTTGCTCAGAGTAAAATACTCGAACGTCATTTCAGTGAATTTATTTCTAAAGGTGATTATGCGCCAGGGTTCGCGTTAAAGCTTCTAAATAAAGATTTAAATTTAGTTGCTGAATTAGCAGAAAAAAGCAAGGTTGAATTACCTATAGGATCCCGTATCAAAAATTTAATCCAGGTTGCTTCTCGTTCTGAATTAGGAGAAGAAGATATGTCGGCTATGTTAAAATTCCAGTTGCAACGTGATGAAGAGACACGAGGTTCGAATCCAGTGAAAATGTTTGCTGTTTTTCTTCCGATGAAGGATTCTGAGAAAAGTCAGAAATTCAGACCGGAACATCTTCAATTTTTAGAAGACAAACGTAATGAAGGAAGATTGTTTGCTAACGGACGATTTGTGGATGGGGCAGGTGGTTTAGTCATTTATCAAGGACGTTCTAAGGAAGAAGTTGAAGGGTGGGTAAAACAAGATCCTTATATTATTGAAGGAGCCCGTAATTACGAAATTCATGAGTGGGAGATGGCACTAGGACAATAAACTTTAATCATTCAATATTATTGAAAATTCGAGGGTACTGAAAAAACCTTTGAAAGCATTTCGAGGAAGTAGAGGGGACTGAAATAGGAAAAGCACCCTTTGATGTGCCCCCCTAATTTCACACCTTTTCTTCTACAGAAATTGATCGTTTTCTTTCTTTGACAATATCACTCATATAATACACGATAGGAATTAAAATAAGCGTGATAAACGTTGAAACCGCTAATCCGAATACAATAACAACCGCCATTGGCTGTTGAATTTCAGTCCCTTCACCAAAGCCTAGGGTAAGGGGAATAAGTCCAAGAATCGTTGTTAATGCTGTCATAAGAATTGGCCGAAGTCGAACGGGGCCAGCTTCAATAATAGCATCGTAGGTCGAGTAACCGTTACTTTTCAAGGTGTTAATGTAATCGACTAGTACAATAGCATTGTTAACAACAATTCCTGTAAGGATAAGAATGCCAACAAGTGAACCAACACCTAGTGGTTGTGACGTCACTAATAAACCTCCAATAACACCGATCGCCGTGACTGGGATTGAAAACATAATAATAAATGGATAGAAAAATGATTCAAATCGACCAGCCATCACCATATAAACTAGAACAATAGCGAGGGCAATGGCGCCACTTAGTTTAAAAAAGGCATCATACATTTGTTCGTTTTGCCCACCAAATGAAATTCGATAGCCGCTAGGAAGGAGTGGTTGAACATGCTCTTTAAGCTCATTTTCGATGTCAGAGATGACACTTCCTAGGTCTCTATTTAAAATAGACGCTGTTACTGTAACTTCACGAAGCCGATCTGATCGCCGAATTGTACTCGGACCTTGACCACGCTCTATTTGAGCTACTGAAGAGAGTGGAATACGGTCCCCGAGTGGAGTTTCAATAAGTATTTGTTCAAGCTGTTCAACGGATTTCGTGAAGCGGTCTTCAACAAGCAACCGAACGTCGAGTTCATCTCCGTCACGTGCTATACGGGTAGCAACAAGACCTCTTGTCGCCTCTCCAATTGTATTTGCAATCTGCGCACTTCCTATGCCATATGAAGATGCTGCTTGGCGATTGATTGATACGGTTATTTCCGGATTGCCATCAGTGAAGTTAGAGGATGGCTCGCGGACTCCTTCTACCGTAGAGATAGTTTCAATCATTTTTTCGGAAAGGCTTTGTAAAGTTTGAATATTTGGCCCTTTTACGGTAATTGAAACTGGCGCTTCAGCTATGCCTGTGTCACTTGAGGAAACAGAGATAGAAACGTTCGGTATATTTTTTAAGCGTCCTCGAATATCTTCTGCAACTTCTAAGTCTGAGCGTAACCGTTCGTTTACTTCGGTCAGAAGAATGCTATAAGTTGCTCGTTCTGTTTGAGTTCCTGCACCAACTGTAAAGCTATCTGTTCCTCCAACTGAAACGAACGATAAATCAATCTCAGGTACCGTTCGAATTCTTTCGTCAATTTCCTCGGAAATACTGTAAGTTGCTCCAAGTGATGAACCGACTGGCAGTCTTGCATCAATACTAATAAAGCTTTGGTCCTGAGCAGGTAAGAACTCAGTACCAATTAAAGGTATACAAGATAAAGAAGCTGCAAAGATAAGGAATGTTGAGAAAATAATGGTTTTCGGGCGTTTTAACGCTGATTTTAGAACTTTGGCATACCATGACTTTGTTCGTTCAAAGCCTCTTTGAAAAGCAGATGTATCATCATTTACTTTCATAAATGTAGAGGACAATAACGGTACAATAATAAGGGCAGTAATTAAAGAAGCAAGAAGTGAAAAAGATACTGTAATTGCTAAAGGTTTAAAAAGTTGCGCTGCAAGTCCTTCAACAAAAACAATTGGTAAAAAGACAACAACCGTCGTTAGTGTAGAGGCGATAATGGCTCCGCCAATTTCATTTGTCCCTGAAATTGCGGCATCTTTTAATGAGTTACCTAATTGTCTTTTCCGGTAAATGTTTTCTAGAATAACGATGGCATTATCCACCATCATACCAACCCCAAGGGCAAGTCCTCCGAGTGTCAATACATTTAATGTTTCTCCGTAAAAGTACATAAATAAGAATGTGGTTATTATGGAGATGGGGATTGAAAAACCAATAATAAGTGTACTTCGTATATTTCGTAAAAAAATATAGAGAACTGCTGCAGCAAGCATGCTTCCAAAGAGAATATTCCATGCTACGGCGCGAATAGATTGTTCTATAAAGCGACTTTGGTCAAAAATGGAGTTGATTTCAATTCCTTCTGGCAATTGTTCTTTTAATAACTTCAATTCTTGATTAATGGTTCTAGCAACTGTAACGGTATTAGTACCAGAAGTTTTTAAGATTGACATGCCTACAGCGGGTTCGCCGTTTAAATAGCTTTCTTGAGACCTAGGAGCAAGTGTTTCACGAATATCTGCTATCTCACCTAGTAATACTAATCCTTGATTCGTTGATATCGGTAATTGCTCTAAATCATAAATGGAAATAAATTCACCTGTAACTCGAATCGGGAATGTTTGATTGTCCTCTGTAATTTGTCCCCCTGGTAAATTGAGGTTCTCACTAGCTATAATTTGTTGCAATTGACTTAAAGTGACCCCGTAATTTGCTAACTCAGTAGGGTTAACTGAGATCTGAATTTCTTCAGTAGCTCCACCTTCGATTCGAACAGCAGCGACCCCCTCAATTGAATCAAGGCGTGGCTTAATTTCGTTTTCAATTAATTTTTTTATAGTTGTTACGTCACTATCTGATTGAGTGACACCTAGTTGAATAATTGGTAGTAGACTAGGGTCAAAACGTAACACTTGGGGTGTAGGAACATCGGTCGGCATAAGTTCTCTTAATTGGTCAATTCGTTCTCGCATATTCAAAGTAGCAAAGTCCATATCCGTACCCCAGTTAAAGGAGACAAGAACTAGAGATCCGCCTGTTCTTGAGGTCGAAGAAACTGATTGAACATTAGGTAAACTTGCCATCACTTCTTCGATAGGACGTGTAACCAATTGTTCAATTTCCTCTGGGCCAGCTCCCTCGTAAGTAGCTGTTACTGCAACGACGGGAAAGGTAAGCTCTGGAAAAAGGTCAACAGGTAAATTTCGTAGAGAAATCGTTCCAATAATTAGAAGGAAAACGATAACCATCGCCATTGCAACAGGACGAAGAACAGAAAATTTTGGTACATTCATTAGGTTCACTCACTTCGTATAGTAATTTCCGATCCGTCTACTAATCGCTGTTTTCCTGATGTAACCACAACGTCATTTAGTTCAACTCCAGAAAGAACTTGATAGAATTGTTCATCACGATTACCGAGTTCTAAAGCTTGATGACGGACTTTAGTACCGTCTACAACAAAGGTATATGGCTCATTATTTTCAAACAATACGGCTTCAGAGGGGATAACCGTGACATCTTGAATCTCTCCTAGGCTCACCAACGCAGTAACTCGCATTCCGCCTTTAAATAATAAATCTTCATTTGTAATTGGAACTTCGATGGTAAATGAATTTGTTTGCGGGTCAACAATAGGAGAGACCGTTTTTATTTCACCAGTGTAAGGATCAGCAAAGCCGCCAATTTTCAATTTTGTCTTCATCCCTGGATGAAGCTTGGCAACCTGATAGCTATTTACTGCAAACGTTGCGTTAATATTAGTTAAATCGACAATGACGGCAAGTGGATTATTTGGAATAACAGTTTGACCTGTAACGGCATCGAGCTTGCCGACTACTCCTGAAATTGGTGCGATTACTTTCGTTGATTCTAACGCGTTTTCAGCTTGTCTAACATTTTCTTTAGCCTGATTTAGTTGTGCTTCTAACTCAAATGTACTGATAGGGGTAGCTTGTCCTAATGACCCTGCAGCTTGAGCTAGTTCCGCTTGCTTTAATGAGACATCAATTGACGAACGGATAATTTCTAGCAGCGCAACATCTGTTTCTTCTTCTGTAGAAAGAGTTTCAAGTAAATTTTGGGAGCGTTCAATTGATTTATTCAAATCTTTTTCCACAGCTTGTAAATTGGACACACCCTGTTCAAGGTTTTGGTTAAATTCATCTACTTTTTCGAGGCCGGCTTGTAATTCTTCGACTGCAGTTCTAGCTTGATGGACTTGTCTTGAGGCTTCTTCATTATCCAGTGTGATTAGTAAATCTCCTCGATTGACATTTTGACCAATTTCAACATGAACCGTTTCTACTTCAAGAGGCAATGGTGAAATTAACGGAACTTGTGTCTGAGGAAGAAGTTGACCAGTTAATTCAAGTGTTTGCTGGAGGGAAGATTGTGAAATCGTAGCTGTTTCAATTAATGTAACCTGTCGCTCAATGCTATCACTTGTAATATCTTCCGTGGCACAAGCGCTGATCAAAAACAACAAAAGAAGTAGTAAAATTACTTTCTTCAAAAATGTTCATCTCCTATATTTTCTAGTGCTAATCTTTTTTTAAAAACAAAATGTATATCTAATTAAACGTACTATAATTTATCCAAATGCACAAAAAAGTTCCCTTTATATAGTGTGACAATCATGTGACAAGTATGATTGAAAAAATAATATTACAATGCTGTGACTAATTAAACATTTTTGTTTAAAAAGGTATTTTTTTTTCTGAAATAAGTTTATGATAGTAGAAGTAGGGTATTTGTAGTATGTGTTACATACAAGTATGTACTCTATATTTAGTGGTTTAACTTTTGTGTAATTTATTTATAACTATGTCTATACAAGTGTTTTACAATCTTGTATAATCAAGTGGTAATCAAGAAGATTGGCATCCTTGTTTGTCATAGATCTCAAATTCTGGAAGGAGAGGTCCGAAAGATGGTTACACTATTAACATCACCAAGCTGCACATCGTGCAGAAAGGCTAAGGCATGGTTGGAAGAACATAATATACCGTTTGAAGAAAGAAATATCTTTTCATCGCCGTTATCTGTTGAAGAAGTGAAAGAAATTGTTAGGATGACAGAGGATGGTACAGATGAGATTATATCAACCCGTTCTAAGGTTTTCCAAGAGTTGAATGTTGAACTTGAGACCTTGCCATTGCAAACGTTATTCAAAATTATTAGTGAAAATCCTGGCTTATTAAGACGTCCTATTATTCTAGATGAAAAACGTCTACAGGTAGGTTATAATGAAGCTGAAATTCGTCGCTTCTTACCTAGAAAAGTTCGTACATTCCATTTACAAGAAGCTCAGCGACTTGTTAATTAAAAAAACCTTCTACAAGAAGTTTATCTTGTAGAAGGTTTTTTCTTTAAATGTTAAGTGGTTTCTTTCTTGAAATTAGTGATAATACCAAATGCAAGGACACTTATGATGACAATAATCTGAAAGCAAATGGTGAATAAGGGATGGTGCACAAACAGCGGATTAAGCATTTCCTCGTGCGTGATCATTCGTGTTGCTGTGAAAGCGAGAATCGCAGCCCCAACATAAATAATAACAGGGAAGCGGTCAAACGCTTTTAATATAAGCTTACTTCCCCAAATGATAATAGGGACTGAAATGATTAATCCAATCATAACAAGAATGTTATTTCCATGTGCTGCACCAGCTACGGCAATAACATTATCAAAACCCATGATGAAATCAGCAATTACAATTGCCTTAATTGCGCTAAATAGATTTGTACCACCTTCAATGTCTTGTCCAGCATCTTGATCCGCTAATAAACTATAGGCAATAAAAATTAACAAAGCTCCTCCAATTGCTAAAAGAAATGGAATTTCAAGGAGTTGAACGGCAACTAAAGTTAGCCCCATTCGAATCAGAAGTGCTAAAGTTATCCCAAGCATAATTGCTTTATTTCTAATATGTACTGGTAAGTTGCGGCAGGCAAGTGCAACGACGATGGCATTATCACCACCTAGAATGATGTCTACACCTACAATTGTTAGAAGAGAAATAATATATTCGGTATCCACCTTTGCATCATCCTTTTAAAATTCTTAATTATTTTGATAATAATCAGTCTTGACTTTTCATATGGTGATCAGTAAGAATAAGAAGTTAACAGGGGCTTGTCTAAAAAATCGTATACGTAACGTATATTGGATAATCATGCTTTTTATGATAAAAAATCCGTTAATTTACATTAAATATTATTGGTATCCGCTTTTTTTCTGAAAAATCTAATATAATCCATATTTTTAGATTTCCATTTTCAAAGGTTTTATCATAAAATAGAGATAACAGAAAGAACAAGCTCTTTTTGTTCCCTCTTTAAACTGATTAAAAACAGTTGAATAGGGTATTGAAATAAACGTATGTTTTTAATGGGTGTTCTTCTCCATTAGAATCAAATTGACAGGAGGGAGAGCAAAATGGAAATTGAACGCGTAAATGAGACGACAATCAAATTTTTTATTACGTATAATGATATTGAAGACCGAGGTTTCGATAGGGATGAGATATGGTACAATCGTGAGCGTGGAGAAGAGCTCTTCTTCGAGATGATGAACGAAGCAAATGACAGAGATGAATTTGAATTAGATGGACCACTTTGGATTCAAGTTCATGCTTTAGATAAGGGACTCGAAATAGTTGTAACAAGAGGCCAAGTTACAGATGGTAATGTAAAGCTAGAAATTCCGGTAACTCAAGATAAAAATGATTTAGAAGAAGACCTTGTTGACTTAATGAACGATGATTCAGATGACGATGATAATCCTGAGAGTTTGGAGTTAATCATCAGATTTAGAGACTTTGAAGATATTATTTCGCTAAGTCATAACTTCTTTGTAGATGACCTTGAAAATGGACTTTATCATTTTGAAGGACGCTATTATCTTCATGTATTATTTAATGATGAGACCTATAATGAAGATGAGCAAGATGACATGTTAAGCCAAATGCTTGAATATGGCTTTGAATCAGATATCTCCATTTATCGTATAAAGGAATATGGTAAAGAAATAATAGCAGAGAGCGCATTAACTAACCTTAGAAAAGCTTTTTCTAAGCGTTAACAGCTTTTAAAAGGAAAAGGACCAATTCTCTCCCGAATTGGTCCTTTTCTATTTATCAATGTTTTTTTTATTTTATAGAAGGATTTCCATTTTAAGGTGTAGAATAAGAAAATCTATATTCTAGGAGGTGAAAGTTATGTTAACTGCAAAAACAGCTAATGGTACAGTGGTTTCACTGGGGGAAGATTGGAAACTAGAGGAATTAAAAAATCTCCGTAACGCAACATCATTTTATTGTCAAGCATGTGGTGCATCTGTTCAATTAAAACTTGGCTCCATTAAGCAATGGCATTTTGCTCACGCTAGAGACAAAATCTGTGATAACGAACATGAACCGGAGTCAGAGTATCACCTTAAAGGTAAATACCAGTTGTATCAATGGCTTTTGTCACGAGAGGTAAAAGTTGCACTGGAAGTTTATTTACCCCTTATTAGGCAACGACCCGACATACTCATTAAGCATGAACGCCAACTTTATGCGATAGAATTTCAGTGCTCTTCACTTGATCCTTTATTACTCGAAAAACGAACAAAGGGTTACCATGAAATTGGAATTACCCCTATATGGATACTAGGAGGAAATCGCTTAAAACGACATGGACCTATGACAGTAACGGTTAAATCATTTGAGTGGCTTGCTCTACGTGAGATAAGGAGCTCGGAGAAACAAATCCTCTATTATTGTCCTAAGATGTCTAAATGGATAACCCTTCAACAACTTACCCCTTTTTCTACCACAAAGTCTTTAGCGAGAATTCATGAACAACCAATTGACAATATGTCTCTCCTCCAATTAATTGACCCAAAACTTTCTCCTCCTTTACTATCTGAACCGTGGTTAATGTTAAAACGACATTGGCGCTATGAACCTCCACACCGTTATCCGTCAAAAGCCCAAAAGTATTATCAACATCTTCTATATCATCAGAAAATCCCTCTTGCTAAATTCCCAATCGAAGCTGGTTGGCCCACGCCTTTTTTTGATTCCATTGAAACCTCACCCCATGTATGGCAAACTATTCTTTTAATAGAATGCATTGCAAGACAACCATTGCACAAACCTTTTTCCCTTCAGCTCATCCTCAGTTGGTTTCACCCCTTTATAAATAAGAAAATGTTTCCTTTAAGGAAAAACCTTCTCTCTCAAACATACGAACAAGCCGTTGTTTCCTATTTGCTTTGGCTTTCAGAAATTGGTCTATTATCCTATTCGTCAAACACTCAACTATTTGTACGTACACGAGATCTTCAAATCCCAGGCTCTCAGGAGGGTGCACAACAATACGAGAAAAAAATTGCTCAATCGTTAGACCGTCTGAAAGTGAAAAGAGGAATACAGTTAAATAAATAGAATGTATAAGGAGAGATGACGTAATAATATACTGAAAGTGATAGATAATTGGAGGTGTTTTTGAATGTCGAAAAATTTACCGAAACGTCAAGACATTCCCGTAGAAAGAACATGGGATTTAGAAGCGATTTTCCCTACAAATGCTGATTGGGAAAAAGAATTTCAAATGATAAGAGAGCTTATTCCTGAACTTGCTCCATTTAAAGGAAAGCTAGGTCAGTCGGCCGATATGCTATTTAAAGCATTAGAAAAGAATAATGAAATAACTGAAAGATTAGGTCGTCTTTATACATATGCACATATGCGCTATGATCAAGATACGACACACTCCTACTACCAAGGGATTAATGACCGTGCTGCAAGCCTCGCTTCACAAGTAGGTCAAGCAGCTTCATTTATCATACCTGAACTGCTATCAATTGAAGAAAATTTAATCGTTCATTTTTTGAAGCAGCATGAAGGGCTCCGTCTGTATAAGCATATGTTTGATGAATTAAATGTAGAGAGAAATCATGTACTTTCTGAAGCTGAAGAAGCTATTCTAGCTCAAGCTAGCGAAGGAATGAGCTCACCAAGTAATACGTTCGGAATGCTTAATAACGCAGATTTAAAATTCCCCGTTATTAAGGATGAGCAGGGTGAGGATATTGAAGTCACCCACGGTCGGTTTATTCGTTTTCTAGAAAGTGAAGATCGTCGAGTCCGTGAAGAGGCGTTTAAAGCCGTGTATGCCACGTATGATAAATATAAAAATACGTTTGCTTCAACGTTAAGTGGGCAAGTGAAGCGTGACTTATTTTACTCAAACGTGAGAAAATATAAGTCTGCAAGAGAAGCAGCCTTAAGTAAAAATCATATTCCTGAGGTTGTTTATGATCAACTTGTGGACACGGTAAATGCGAATCTTCACCTATTGCAACGTTATATTAAGCTTCGAAAAAAAGTATTAGGTGTTGATGAGCTTCATATGTATGATTTATACACACCACTTGTAAAAGATGTGAAAATGAGCATACCTTACGAAAAGGCCCAGGATCTTGTTATAAAGGGAATGGAACCTTTAGGGGAAGAGTATGTAGAGACATTAAAAGCTGGATTCAAAAAGCGCTGGGTTGATGTCGAAGAGAACGCAGGAAAACGAAGTGGCGCATACTCATCAGGGGCATATGGCACCATGCCGTACATTTTAATGAACTGGCAGGATAACGTGAACAACTTATTTACACTGGCACATGAGTTCGGTCATAGCCTGCACAGTTATTATACAAGAAAGAATCAGCCTTATCTTTATGGAGATTATACGATTTTCGTTGCTGAAGTGGCCTCAACGTTAAATGAATCACTTTTAAATGACTACATGGTGAAGCACACCGAGGATCCAAAAGAGAAACTCTATCTGTTAAATCATTTTCTAGAAGGATTTCGAGGGACAGTTTTCCGCCAAACGATGTTTGCTGAATTTGAACATACGATTCATGAAAAGGCAGCAGCTGGTGAGGCTTTGACACCAGAGTTATTAACTGAAGTGTACTATGGACTAAATGAAAAATACTTCGGTGACGAGCTTGTTATAGATAAAGAAATTGGCTTAGAGTGGTCAAGAATTCCTCACTTTTATTATAATTTCTATGTTTATCAGTATGCAACAGGTTATAGTGCAGCAGCAGCACTTTCAAAGAAAATTCTTGAGGAAGGTGAACCTGCTGTAAAACGGTATCTTGAATTTTTGAAATCTGGAAGTTCTGATTATCCAATTGAAGTATTAAAGCATGCCGGAGTTGACATGACCTCCTCAAAACCTATTGAGGAAGCGATGGCATTATTTGAAGCTACACTTGAAGAAATGGAAAAGCTGCTAGCCGAATAAAGGAAGACTATTATTATTTAATGGTATCAAAAAGTGATACTTGCTCATTTTTAAGTCTTCAAAGAAAGTAAAATTTTCTTAAAAGGTTTAAGCTTATGAGTGATTAAAAGAAGAGCAATACGCCAACCACGACGAGTTCTCTACAAGAAGTAATTGTAGAGAACTTATTACCTGGTGGTGGCTCGTTGATTATTAAGAAAAGAATGCGGCAAACTTTTCTTAACGGAATCCTTTAAAACGTTTTCTGTCTGACATTGGTTTAAGTGTAAATAAAATTGATAGAAAAAGCATAGGACCAGCAAAATATATAGGAAACATACGCATCAATCCAAGCATAAAAAAGTAAAGAGAAAATATTATAAAACAAATTCCTATAATTACTCTTACTCTATTCAACGCTTATCATCTCCCAAGTTATGATGAGTGGTACAACATGTATATGAACGAAAAACGGAGAATAAACCAAGAAGAGCGATTCCTTTAAAGGAATCGCTCTTCAGATTACTTATGAGTATATCGCCAAAATGTCCCATATTTCACTGGGACCGGCTCAACTTTTTGTTGTAACATTAGTGTTTTCAATTGTCGTTCTGCTTCTTCTGGACTCATATCAAACACGACAGCCACTTCAATCGTTGCAACAAATAAATAGCGTTTTAAGAAAGCTTCTAATGTGATTTCAGGAGATCGTTTAGGTTCATAACCAAGCATTTCTCTTATCAAATCCACATATACGTGATAAGGATAAAACCCTGTTACTTTTACCCCTTCTTCTTCAATATTATCGTTGAAGAAGACAAATGTTGGAACTACGTCGACTTCCATTTCATTTGTTGTTTTTAAATCGCATTTAAGAGCTTTCTCAGCTAATGGAGAATCTAAATCCTTTTTAAATTCTTCAATATCTAAAGAGGCAGCCTTTGCACATTGAAGAATGATATCCTCGTCGGTAATGTTTTGCTTATCTAAAAATAGAAACTCTCTCATTTTCCTTAAAAATCTTGCTCCAGCATGTGGGCCTTGTAATTCAGCTGCCTTTATAGCGATAGAGGCTAAATACGGTGATGACCATTTACTTTCGAACCACACATCGCCGTCACAGGACATCCCCGTTTGATTAGCTATCTTTTCCCAGGCGTAAGCGAGCTCACTTTTTCTATCAATACCTTTTTTTGTTTCCTGGCAAAGGTTCCAAGCTTGAAGTCTTCCTGCTACGATGACTCTGATTCGGAAGTAAGCCCCATATTCGACCTGAAGCTTCTTGAGTAGAGGCTCAAATGCCCAGCATTCCGCACATAATGGATCAATAAATGTATAAATTTCGAGAGGTTTTTGTTTTTTTATTGGTAAGGGATGATCAGGATCAAGACCACAAAGGCCAATCGTGTTATCACATGATGTAAGTAGTTCCTTTGGTTTCATTGGTCAGTCTCCTTTCTTATCTAACTATGAAGATTCATGTTGATTTACCATATGATTTGCTGTCATGGTTAATCTTTCTAACAGATATTCTCTGAGAACACCTTGAACGCCAACGTCATCCATTGCTTTTTTCATACAATTTAACCAGGCTTCTGCGTGAAGTGGTGTAATTGCAAAAGGCATGTGACGAGCACGGAGCATTGGATGACCATGTTCGTCCGAATATAAAGTTGGACCACCCAAAAATTGTGTGAGAAACTGTATTTGTTTTCGCGCGGTTTCAGACAAATCCTCTGGGAATAAAGGGGATAAATCTGGATGCTTCGAAACGTATTGATAAAATGTATTGACGAGTTCTGAAAGAACTTGTTCACCGCCAAGGGCCTCATATGGAGTTTGTGATAATTGACTCATAAATATCTCCTTCATAACTGATTCTATATTCATATTGTAGCAACGAAGCACATGAACAAGCAAATTTTCTGTACGATCTAAATTTAAATATGGTAAATTGTATAAGAGGTTATCCAAAACTTTCGTTTCTTAGCCAGACACTATGCTGGATTAACTTGGATGCTTCGATTGAAATAAGAGAAGAGACTGACTTGCTTGGTGATTTGGCTCAAATATGTTAAATAACCATAAAACAAGTAATAGTTGAAATAGTACGTGTATCGAAACAGAATGATTACGATTTTCGGAGGCGATGCGTAAATGGCAACATGGGACTTAGAAAGGACAAAACATCATGTACTAATTTGCAATGGGAGTACCTGTATGAAAAAGGGTGGAGAAGAGGTCACTCAAGCAATACGTAAAGTCATATCTCAGCACAATCTTGATGATATAATACATACTACAAGAACTCGTTGCAATGGTCGTTGCAAGGACGGTTGTGTTGTTATTGCTTATCCTAAAGGAACTTGGTTTAAAGAAATAAATGAAACGGATGCTCAATCGCTCGTGCTTAATCATATAATGAACGATCTTCCTTCTCCGAAAATGGTTTATAGCTATGATGAAACCTTTTGTTTGAATGAAGGGGAAAAGATTGGTGTCGACAAACGTGAGCCTCAAAAACAAAAAAAAAGCTAGTTTGTTAAATCTTGAAGGGGTGGTTGGATGCAGAAGACAACAACTCATTCGATTTGTCCCCCTTACTGCCCGGCCCTGTGCTCTGAGTGTTACGTTAGTAGATAGTAAGATAACTAGAGGGATAGACAGGTTAATCTAATCATCAAGAGGGAAGTGGATTATTCTGATTTAGAGGAAACTGGGAATTTAAGAGCCTTCTGACTTTGATGGTTGGGTTACATTCTTCTAGAATATGTGAGTATTTAAAGGAGCTGTTCCCATAGCAAGAGCAATGGCTGCGTTCGCTACATGAACAAAGGGGTTGTGTCATAAGGTTAAAATCGCCCTTATGACACAACCCCTTTTAGGCATTCATAAACGTATTATATACCTTTGGTACATAGTTTTGTGTTTCTTTAAACGGAGGAATTCCGCCGTAGCGGTCGACATTACCTGGACCAGCGTTATAGGCTGCTAAAGCAAGACGAACATCCCCGTCATACTTATCTAGCATTTGACGCAAATATTTTGCGCCGCCCTCAATGTTTTGTTGCGGGTCAAAAATATTTTGAACATTTAACCCTCTTGCGGTTGAAGGCATAAGTTGCATCAAGCCACCAGCTCCTGCAGGACTTTTAGCAGAGGGATTAAAGTTAGATTCATGCTTTATCACAGAATAAATTAATTTAGGGTCAAGGTTATACTTTTTAGAAGCTGCTTGAATAAATGGTTGAAATCGTGATTCACGGTCTGGTAAGGAGACACTTGATGTTGTTGAGGGCATCGTGGATTCGGCTACCATACCATCTGTTTTTAAAGAACTTTGTAATGATTCGAGACGCTGTTTCAATGAAGAATCAAGATATAAATCCATCTTTCGGCTTGGTTCGGATGTTGTTTCAAGTTGAAATCTATTCATTTGCTCCTGTAAAAAAGAAGAGAACATTTGTTGAAATATTGATGTTTGGTTGGATGGCGACGGTCTACTCTGTTGAAGATTTGTAAGGCCATTTATTTGTTGCAGGAAAGATAAGTCCATTCTGTCACCTCTTAGATTTCTTAATGCTACTATATCAAATAAGACAGATATCGACAATCGGTACATTTTCACACATTTACTCATTTTTTTATTTATTTTTTAGGGCTTTACGCTTAAAGAATCTTTGAACTTTATTTTCAGGATTCTGGCGAGTTAAATTGAATTGAATAAGCAGTGCCTCAATTGTTGATTCAGCGTGATGGAGGGATGTCCCTTCAAACTCTATTTCGTAATCAATTACATCTAAGTAAGAGCTTTTATCGAAGCAAAGCGAACCCGAATTGTAATCAATTTCAATTCGGGCAGTTGACAAGAATCCAAGATAAGTTAGCTTTGAAATGTCAATTTGCAGTGCTTCTAACTGTACGGATACAGGTCCATAAGGAAACACGCCATGACCAAGCGCTTGGGCCATCTCGTCCTTGGTTAACTCTTGGTGTGTTTCCAATAATCCTTCCTCTTGGTGGGGCTGTTTAAGTGTTAATGTATACATTTGTGATTTTTCACGAATTCTTAACGCGGCATGCTTCGATTTCAATGAGAAATCATCTGTTTCAAAATAATGATTATGCTGCACAATCGCGTCCTGATCTGTGAGATTGAAGGCTGAGAGAATTTCTTTAAACGCCTCTTCTGATAGTAAGGTTTTTACCTCAATTTCAATTTCTTGTGTCAAAGTATCACGCCCTTTTAAAACGTATTTGTATTCATTATGACATAGTGACATAAGCGCCTCAATGGAGGAGACAAACTTATTTGGATAACTGCGCTTCACGCCTTAAAGGTGGGGTTTCTCGCCTTTAGAGGCGAAAGTATGGTAAAATATATAGAGAATATCGTGTTGAAGGACGGAGGGACATGTTGAAAAAATTACATGTAACATTAATAGAAAAGCAAAATGAAGGGTACATGGTTAAGACTGAAGAAACACTTGTTAGCGAACAAGCTAAAGCATTAAAAGCTGGAGAACGAATGCTTGTTGATTCGGAAGGGTTAGCCTTTATTTACATACTTGAAGATCATAGTGAATTTATTTACTTAACGTTTCCAATAGAAACATGGTCCACCTTACACCAAGCACATCAAGAAAGAATCAAAATGGCTTTTTTGCTTAGAGATGAAAGTACGATTGAATTAACAGGCATTTATCAAGAGCTTGATTTTCTTCTAGAAAATATTGATGGCAATGGCAACTATGGAGAAGCTATGGAGGCAGCTGTTAAAGAAATATTTTCATAATTTTAAGCGGAAAAATACGGATGGTGGTTAGATGAGCAATTGGGACGTCTTTCTAACGCCTTACAAGCAGGCGGTTGAAGAGTTGAAAGTTAAACTTAAAGGGGTACGAGAGCAATATCAGAAATCATCGTTACATACTCCAATTGAGTTTGTAACGGGTCGTGTCAAACCAGTTTCGAGCATTTTAGATAAAGCGAAACGGAAAAATATACCTATTGATCGGCTAGGGGAAGAGATGCAGGACTTGGCTGGACTTAGAATTGTAACGCAGTTTGTCGAAGATATTGAAACTGTGGTTGAGTTAATTCGTACAAGAAGAGATTTCGAAATAATTGAAGAGCGCGATTATATTAATGAAAAAAAACCGAGTGGCTATCGTTCCTATCATCTTGTACTTCGATACCCCGTCCAAACCATTGAAGGAGAGAGAAAAATTTTAGTCGAGCTTCAGGTGCGGACGTTAGCGATGAACTTTTGGTCAACAATTGAGCATTCTCTAAACTATAAATATAGTGGTGAAATTCCTGAAGAGATTAAGAATCGTCTGCTCCGTGCTGCAGAGGCTGCATTTCAACTAGATGAAGAAGTTTCGATTATTCGTGATGAAGTTCGTGAAGCCCAATCAATTATTATTCGCGAACAAGAGCAGGGTCGTAAGCTTTAATGAAGGAAGGAATGGGTACATGAAATTCACAGTGAAATCTCGTGGTGATGATTTTTCCAATACATTGCAACAACGTATCTTACAATATCTGTTGGATTTTGGGCTAAGCCATGATGAAAAAGAACCTGAAATGGTCATTACCGTTGGTGGAGATGGGACCTTTTTGCAAGCTTTTCATGAATATTGTAACCGATTAGAGGATACGGCCTTCGTGGGCATCCATACAGGGCACCTCGGTTTTTATGCGGATTGGGTCCCAGACGAGGTCGAGAAACTTGTGATACATATTGCAAAAACTCCGTATCAAATTGTTGAGTATCCACTGCTAGAGGTCGTGATTCGAACTAATAACGAAGAGATTCCACCCGAACGACACCTAGCTTTAAATGAGTGTACGATAAAGAGTTTAGATGGTTCATTAGTAAGCAATGTAGAAATTAAAGGAGATACATTTGAAGTGTTTCGTGGAGATGGCTTGTGCATTTCGACACCTTCTGGAAGTACGGCGTATAATAAAGCGCTTGGTGGGGCGATACTTCATCCATCGCTTGCTTCCATTCAAATAGCTGAAATGGCTTCGATTAACAATCGAGTTTATCGTACTGTGGGCTCTCCTCTTGTCTTACCTCAACATCATACTTGCCTTCTAAAACCGATGAATGATAAGGAAGTTCAGGTGACAATTGATCACTTTACACTTAGTCACTCTCGCGTGAAGTCTATTCAATGTCGCGTCGCCGAAGAGAAAATCCGCTTTGCCAGATTTAGACCTTTTCCTTTTTGGAAACGAGTCAAGGAGTCTTTTATTGGTGGCTAATTATGTATCTCTCCAATGGGAAATAAAAAAAGACAATCAAGGACAACTATTACGAAGCTTTTTGAGAGAGGAACAGAAAATCTCAAAGAAGGCATTAGCAGAGATTAAATTTAGTGATGGGAAAATTATGGTTAATAATCTGGAAGCAACGGTACGAACCGTGCTAAAAACAGGTGATATTGTCCGAATTCAATTACCACCTGAAGTACCAAGTGGTTCGATTGCCCCAGAACAAATAGACCTTCTAATCGAATTCGAAGATGAACATCTAATGGTTATTCACAAGCCTGCGAATATGGCTACCATTCCTTCACGAGAACACCGTACGGGAACATTGGCAAATGCGGTAATAGGTTATTATCTAAACAAGGGGATCCCTGCGACTTTTCACGCGGTAAACCGTCTTGATAAAGACACATCCGGTTTGCTCGTAATTGCGAAACATCGCTTGGCTCATGACCGTTTGTCAAAACTTCAGCAGCAAGGAAGGCTTCACCGTTATTATACGGCTATTGTTGAGGGTGAATTAACAAAAGGTGGAACGATTATCGCTCCAATCGGTCGAAAGAGAGATAGCATCATCGAACGAGAAGTTAGGATGGATGGGAAGCATGCCATTACTCACTTTGATATAAAGAAACACACCAAAGAGTGGACCCTTGTCAAAATTAAACTAGAGACAGGAAGAACACATCAAATTCGTGTCCATTTTGCGTATCTTGGGTATCCACTTTGTGGGGATGAGTTATATGGAGGACGACGTGATAAAATAGCACGGCAGGCGTTACATTGTCATCAAGTTGACTTTATTCATCCTTTCTCAGGGAAAGCTTTCTCTCTCCGAACGGAATTACCGACAGATTTCAAGACTACCATGAGCATGGCGAGTCAGGGCGATGTCTGACCTCTCATGGTACTCCTCGGTTTTACGATGGAAAACTCCGAAACTTTTCTTCGACGAATGGCATGGAGGAAGGAACAGAAATCGTTTTGATTTCAGGATAACGCAGTGCAGTTAAATGCCCACCAAACACGCAGCCGGTATCAATGTTTACGGTATTGTTAATAAAACGTGCTGCCTTTACAGGAGTATGGCCATACACAACCCAAGTGTCACCTTGATAATGTTGTGCCCAGTCTCTCCTAACTGGTGTTCCATCCGAGTTGGTTTCTCCACTAATATCCCCATATAGAACAAACGTCTTGATTCGCTTATTGACTTTTCCGATGTCTTGTTCACGGATACCTGCGTGGGCGACAACTAGTTTTCCCTCGTCAAGATTATGATACAGTGGCGAGGCGTTCACAAGATTTACAAAGGCTGCCTTTACTTTTTTATAGGAGCGATTGTCAAGGGCGTTTAGTTCTGCAACGGTGGTTTCTAATCCATGCTTTTGTTGTACATTTCGGCCCTGAAAATATCGATACAATTTATCACAATGGTTACCAGGAACATAATACGCTAAGTCAGTCTTTACAAGCTCAGAAACTAGGTCAATAACTGCTAAGGATTTAGGGCCACGATCAGTCAAATCTCCAACAAAAGTGAGTTTCCTTCCTTCATGATGAAAGTAGAGTTCACCTTTTCTTTCATAACCGAGTTTATAAAGAAGTAACAATAATTCATCATAACAACCATGTATATCACCAATACAATCAATTTTCATCATATTCACCCTTATTTCTACATATTATCCATTGGAGAAATGATATGGACAGAGACTGAACTATTTTATACATTTTTTTAGTGTAAGGGGATACAACCCTTTTTTCAATTGACATGAGGGAAGTTAGTTTTTTAAGATGAAAAAAACTAATTAATAAGGAGTGGTAGCTTGCTACAACAACCAGTGACAAACCCAGTACTGATTTTTGCAATTGCTATGATTATCTTTTTAATTGCTCCTCTCATTATGGCGAGACTACGTATTCCAGGTATTATTGGTCTTATTTTTGCTGGGGTTATAGTTGGTCCAAATGGTTTAGGCGTTCTAGAGAGAGATCAAACCATTATATTACTAGGTACAGTAGGTTTGCTTTACATTATTTTTATAGCTGGTCTTGAAATTGACCTCGACGGGTTTAAAAAGTACCGCAAACGCAGTCTCACGTTTGGTAGTCTTTCCTTTACGATTCCATTTATTCTAGGGGTTCTTGCCACTTTTTTACTCGGGTACTCAACAGCAGCAGCAATTTTACTCGGCTCCTTACTCGGCTCCCATACTTTACTTGCTTATCCTATTGCCAGTCGCTTAGGTATAGCCAAGAATAAGGCTGTTACTACGGCAGTTGGTGGGACAATTATGACAGATACATTAGCCCTTCTTGTCCTTGCTGTTGTAGCAGGTGCTGTTCAAGGTGAGTTGACGATGAATTTTTGGTTGACATTGGTCATCTCTTTAGCAATCTATGTTTCTGCTGTGTTAATTCTAGTCCCAATTCTAGCGAGGTTCTTCTTTAGAATTCTTGGTAGTGAGGGTGCATTAGAATTTATCTTTGTGATGACGGTATTATTTGTTTCAGCGTATTTTGCAACAATTGCTGGGCTTGAACCAATAATAGGAGCGTTTCTCGCAGGGCTTGCTTTAAATCGATTTATTTCTGAGCAAAGCACGCTGATGAATCGGATAAAATTTGTCGGAAATGCGCTATTCATTCCTTTTTTCTTATTGTCTGTTGGTATGTTAATGGATTTAAGAATTTTATTTTCTGACCCTTCAGCATGGGTTATAGCAGCGATGGTAGTGATATTAGTCATTTTAGGTAAATATTTAGCTGCCTATATTAGTGGAAAGTTTTTTCATTATTCATCAGAAGAAATAAACTTAATATTCGGTTTATCAATACCTCAAGCTGCAGCCACGCTCGCAGCTACACTAGTCGGGTTTGACTTAGGTCTGTTTGATCAAGCGACGGTTAATGCTGTCATTGTGATGATATTAGTGACATGTATGATTGGGCCTTACATGGTTGAGGCCTATTCAAAAAAAATTGCACTGAAAGAAGAGCAGACACCTTATGAGCCATCACTTGCACCTGAACGAGTTATGGTTCCGTTGGCGAATCCGCAAACAGTTGAATCGCTGCTTGATTTAGCGTTTATTGTGCGTGGGAACTCCCCAGAACCGTTATATGCTCTAACGATTGCCCAAAGAGGTTTAGAGGATTCATCAGCACGAATTGTTCAAGCCGAAAAAATCTTAAGTCAGGCGGTTGAGTATGCTGCGGGAGCAGAGGTTCCAATTCAAAAAGTAACGAGGGCGGTCCCTAATATTACATCAGGTATGAAGCGGGCCATGGAAGACTCGCGAATTACGACAGCTGTTATTGGTTGGAATGGTAAACTGTCAACACCACAGCGAATTTTTGGGAGCATTCTTGACCAATTGTTAGAACGAACGACTCAAATGGTCCTCGTTTCAAAATTGGGTCATCCCTTAAATACAACAAAACGACTAGTTGTTGTCATACCAGCAGGTTTTGATCATAAATCGGGTTTATACGATGCGGTAAAACTCTCTAAACAACTAGCTTCACAGCTAGGAGCGTCATTGAAGTGTTATATCATTAAAGATGAACCGAAAAACTATAAGCGAGCCTATAAGACCGTTAAACCCGATGTTACACTGGAGTTTTACAGATTAGAATCGTGGAATGATTTTCACGGAAAGCATATGGCATCCCTTCGCAAGGAGGACTTAGTTGTCGTTTTAAGCGCTAGAAGAGGAACCATAGCTTGGCATCCACAACTTGAGCGATTGCCACGGGTTTTAGCAGATTCAATACCTGAGAGCTTTATCATGGTTTATCCTCCGGAGAATGTTCAAGTTGATTTGCGGGGTTCAAGAGGAACGGATGTACCACGAACAGTGCTTACTAGAAAATCCTATGAATAATAAGTAAGAAAAGAGTCGAGGACTGAATAGGTCTTCGGCTTTTTGGAAGAATGAGTAAGAATACTTTTTTAAAGTAATGCAGGTGGAGGCAATGATTTTAAACAAATGGAGGACGATTTATGGATCCGCAAATTGTATGCCCAGTGTGCTTTAATCAACAACCAATTTCAGACAGGCTAACAGCACAATCAAATCAAAATGTCATCTTCACATGTCCCAATTGTCATTACGAGAAACGGAATATCCCAACAAAGAAGGGATAGATGCTTAAGATGTTGAAAGGTAGTAGAGTCAGATAATAATCTGTGCATGAAAAGTGAGATATGCTATAATAATTAGTACTTGGTACTAATAACTACTCATATGGAGGAGAAATCATGATTCAACTATCTTTGCAAGAACGTACATATGTTGTAATGGGAGTGGCGAATAAGCGAAGTATCGCATGGGGAATCGCTCAATCCTTGGCAAATGCCGGAGCTCGTCTTATTTTTACATTTGCTGGCGAACGCCTTGAAAGAAATGTCCGTGAATTAATGGAAACATTAGAGCGAAAGGATCATTTAATTTTACCTTGTGATGTAACAAGTGATGAAGAAATTGACAAAACTTTTGCCTCGATTAAAGAGCAAGTGGGAGTAATTCATGGTATCGCACACTGTATTGCCTTTGCAAAAAAAGAAGAGTTAGATGGAGAATATTTAAATACAACAAGAGAAGGCTTTTTACTTGCACAAAATATTAGTGCATATTCATTAACCGCAGTTGCAAAAGCTGCACGTCCCCTTTTGACTGAAGGTGGCAGCATTGTTACATTAACGTATCTTGGTGGAGAAAAAGTTATCCGAAACTACAATGTAATGGGTGTGGCTAAAGCTTCTCTTGATGCGAGCGTCAAGTACCTTGCAAATGATTTAGGTAAGGAGAACATCCGTGTTAATGCTATTTCCGCTGGTCCTATTCGTACATTGGCAGCCAAGGGGATTGGCGGCTTTAATGATGTTCTTAAAGAAATTGAAGAGCGTGCACCCCTTCGTCGTATTACGACGCAGGAAGAAGTTGGGGATACAGCATTATTCTTAATGAGTGACTTATCTCGTGGAATGACAGGTGAGTTCTTGCACGTTGATAGTGGCTATAATATTTTGTCAATGTCTTAATTTTTGAAAACAACCTCCTTAACAAACTTGTTAAGGAGGTTGTTTTCATTTATTTCAATGATAATTAACGAGGAGGCTGTTGTGGTCCTCCGAGACTTGTTCCTACTTGACCAAAGATCCAAGGCCAGAAGCCACCGCCACCGCCAGGGTACCCTGGGTATCCTGGATATCCTGGATATCCAGGGTAATAAGGTGGTCTAGGTCTAGGTCTAGGTCGAGGGGTTTCTGGTCTTGGTGGAATTGGACCATAGTAAGGTGCAATTCCGACTAAGTCAGAGTGGTGTACTTGAATGTACTGAGGTTGTTGAGAATATCTTGTATACATAAATAAGGATACCATCCCTGTTCGGTGGTTATAGTCGCTAACATACGCCACCACTTGACCATAACTAGCAATCGAAGTTGTAATCCATTGGCCAATGTATTGGGTAATTACCGTTGGGGGAATGAATTGGACTGACGGTTGTTGACCATACATATGAAATGTGCCTCCTTTTTTATCAATCTCCTATAAGTTATGGTCAAATGCGTACTTAGGTGAATGTCCAAGGGAATAATTTATTGTAAAGAGTGTTCAAAAAGATGCTGCAGTGGCTTCATTCATTGCTTCGAGGCAATTCAGAAAGGGAATAAAAGCCTTTTTATACGGAAATTACTGACTTATAAAAGAATTAGGTTGTGATAGCAATTAATTAAACATCATGCGAGTAGAATAAAAAGGAAGGACATATCTCCCTTGATGCGTAGCCTTCAAAAAAGAAGAAACTCTCGTGAGGACAGACCCTAAGCGGTTGAAAATCGCTTAGGGTCTGTCCTCACGAGGGGGTAAGGTGGGAATGCTGTGGAAAGCGAGATTTGTGTTTTCCTAAAAACCTTTTTAATTTTAGTCAGGGTCTCCCTCTCCTCTTACTCCATTCGAAGTATCTAGTTTTCGTTACCCTAGGTTTTTGACAAAGACATGGAAATTTTGAACAGCATTTTATAGTAGAGGGAACAGTAGGTCGACATTGTTCTGCTTCAAGAAGTCTGTTTCAGCTCAATTAAAATTGTTTTTTCGTGATTTAGTAATTTAATTGTTTAAAACTGTTTTCTGGGAGAGCCATTTTCGTTTTTCTTTCTATAATATAAGACCTTCGAATTTTACGGGAACCGTAGCTAAATTTCATTGTCAATAGAATATGTTGAATTTAGTGTCGTCATTTAAAATTCAACTGCTTTTAAACCTTACCAAAAAACACGTTATCACCTTTGGGTAATGACGTGTTTTTTGATTAATCGAGACCTTAGTCAGCAGCTATGGTCTAGGCTATACAAAAATGGGGAAAACTATCTCTTTTTAGAAAACTACTGAGTTCCATTATAAAGGAAATAGACATTTTAGCGACAAACATTGTGCCAGCAAAATCAAAAGGATGGCGATACCTCCGATGATGCTCAAAAGAAGAAAACTCTCCTCTAATCGTCGATGCAATCAGTTTTTATCCACGGTGGTGTTTGGATAAGTTTTGAACAGCTTCTATAAAAAAAGAAGTTCTTTTGATAGATGGTTAAAAAAAATGATCCGTAGCCTACGTTGCCGTTTGAAGTAATTAAAACTAATCCTGTACCCAAACACAATAGGCAAATTGGGCACCTAAACCTGCACAGATAACTATAAATTACATAATATGAAATTGTATCTTTGGATATAAACTAATAAAATTTGAAAGGAATGAATAGTATGTCTGAATTTGAAAGATTGTGTATTAGAGTAGATAAAGTATACGACTGGATTACGCATCAAGCAGAAAAAGAATTTAATTTCTCTCCAGACGATATAGAATTTTTTGAAGACTTTATGACACCGTTAGATCCGGTTAACCCTTGTGAATTTTTTGGTCCCGCAACAGATATTACAGTACATTGTGAATTGGTTGGAGACATTTTTTGTGAAGAAACGGGCGACCGTCAAGATGTCTTTGTTGAAGAATTTGATACAGTTTTACAATTGGTAAAAATCATTAAAAATGGGGAATTTAGAATCCTCCTAAGCGATAACAATAATAATAACGTATTAAGCTCAGAACCAATTCCATTTTTCAAAGTTGAAAAGTTTTTGCTTTGTGCACCAGAAGGAACAGATGTCATCTGCCATGTTTATGACTTTGACTGTGATGGTTCGATTGTATGTAATGGTGATGGAACGGATTTCTCCCTTGAAGTAATACTTCTAGTTTGTCAATCTATTCAAGTAGAAACAGAAGTAAAGGTTGAGCTTGAAGGTAAAATTTGTAAGCCGAGACCTGAAATCATTTTACCGATTTCGCCAATTAAAGAATGTCCAGAAATCGCTTTTCCACCACAATGTCCGAATGTATTTCCTCAAGTAAAACATCAAAAAACAAAACAATTAAAACACTAATACGTACACTTTATAAAAGAGGGTTCATCCCCTCTTTTTTTATACTTAAATTCTATAACGGTGCATAAAAATAATAATGAAAGGAAAAAGGAGGTGTAGCATTTGTATCAAAATCGCCTAGATCATTCAACGAATAAGGATTTAATTATTCAATTAAAACAAAAAGTTATTCATTATAAATCTGAAGTAGCACGTTATAAAAACGTCGTAAATGATTATGAAAAAATAATCGCTAAAAAAGAGACTCCAGTTAGTAAACCAAAAGAAATGTTAATCGAAAGCACTGCTCATTTTAATTATTCCGTTCTGCTTCCAGATTTAGATGAAGAAGAGTTGTTGGTTTTTGGAAATTTCATCATTCGAAATACGGGGACGGAAACATTACATCATCCATTAATTTGTATTAGAGTTAGACCAATATCATACGTTCGATTTGGTGGGAAAATTAAAATAAGAGAAACCAAAAAAGATGCTTTATACTCAACTTCAGAAGAATGGCGATTTGTTCACGAGAATTGGAAATCGATTGTGAAGGATAATGGTGAATATTGGTTACAACCGAATCATTGTGAGCAACTTAATCCAGGAGAAACTCTGAACTTTTCAAATTTTGATATTAGAATCGACAGAGGGATTACAAAAGAGAATGCGAGAATAGAAGGCTTTGCATATTTTGAAGAATTAAGTACTGGTATTAAGTCGTTGAATAGCATTTCCTTTAGCGTGTAATAATGACGACAGTAAAGGGGAGGATTTTGATGCTAAAGAAAACATCCATGATAAATGTTAGTGATGATTCCGCAACGATTCAATTAAAGCAACAGCTTATACATGTTAAGTCAGAATTAACACGATATCAACAGATTGTAAAGAAATACAAAGAGAACTATCATTACGGTCTTATTGATGCACTCGAAACAAAGAATGAAGAGTTACAAGATGAGGTTGAAAAGCAAGCAGAAGAGTTAAAGAAGCAGCGTGTTGATGCCGAATTAAAGTCTATGGCGTTGTTGAAGTTAAAGAGAGATTACAAGGAGAACCAGGCGGAAAAGGACAGATTAGCAATAAATATAGATTCACTTAATATAAGAAATAATGAATTAAGTACTGAGTTAACACGAGAAAAAGCAGAAAAAGAAGCATTAATCCAAAAGCAAAAAGAACTTGAACTAGAACTAGTAGTAGCTATTGAATTGATGGAAGGGGCTGAGAATTCTAAGCTTCAATTAGAAGAGAAAATAATAGAGATGCAAAATAGAGTAGCTAAAGTCGAAAAAAGGTCAACTGAGAATGCCCAAAAAGATAATCATTCATGGTTTTTTCAGAATTTACAAAGTCAAAAAAAGTCAGAAGAGGATAAGTAATATGAAATAATTCGATTGGAAATTGTCGTTAAGTTGGATATTTACTAGGAAGAACCCAGGCATTTACAGTTATTCATCATACTATGCAGTATATAACTGTAAAAAATGGGGGGAGAAATAAATATGAATGAAAAGACAATCAGAAGTAAGCAAAGTTTTTCGGATAGGAAGGGAATCCTGTTATCAAAATCACCGGTGTTCTTGCCAACTTCACATGCACCTAGTAAAAAGTCAAAGAATAGTTGTGGGTGTGGCAAAAGGCTACGGACAAAATAAAGTATACACAGCAATTAATTTGTCGGATGTGTTTTGTAAAATAAAGATGAAGAAAGAAAAAGGACAAATAAGTGAAATAAATGCCATTTCTTAGGAATGGCATTATTTTTTGAGATTAATTAGGTAATCAAAAAAAACTATAAGAAAATAAGGTTACAGAATATAGACGGGAATCATAAAGTATTATATGGTACATCGATTAAAAGGTGGTAATTGTCTTGAACATTCAAATATTTGACTTCTTTTTACTAGTATTAGCTAGTTTTCGTTTAACCCGATTATTCATGTACGATACAATAACTGAATTTATACGACGACCTTTTCATTCGATTGTTGAAGAAACGTTAGCTGATGGAACAACAGAATCTTTTTTACAGATTAAGGGATCAGGTTTAAGGTATTGGATTGGTCAACTATTAAGTTGTTATTGGTGTTTCGGAATATGGTGTACAGCTTTTTTGTTTTTAGGTTACCTATGGCTATCAAATTTTTTTATGCCAATCATTATTATACTAGCTATTGCAGGAAGTGCTTCAATTATAGAAGCTGTAGTGGAACATATTTTAAATTAATATGTGCTCATTTTTTAGGAGGGGAAACGATGAAAGGAGTTATTCTTGCAGGTGGAAGAGGAACAAGACTTAGACCTATCACAGAAATCATCAACAAACATCTGTTACCTGTAGGTTCATACCCGATGATATATTGGTCTATTTTTAAGTTAAAAGAGGCAGGAATTTCCGATATTCTCATTCTTACAAATAAGGAACATTTAAGCTCCTTTATTCAATTGCTCAGAAATGGTGAGCCGTTTGAAGTGAATATAAACTATAAAATTCAAGATGGCTCTGCTGGAATCGCGGATGCATTATCATATGCAAAATCTTTTGTAAAAGATGACAAATTTATTGTCCTTCTTGGTGATAATGTATTTGAAGATTCATTAATATCTTATATTGAGGCCTATCAAAAACAATCAAAAGGAGCGCGAGTATTACTTAAAGAAGTAAACGAAACGGAGTGTTATGGGATTGCAGTATTAAACGAAGACCAAAAAAAAATATCTACCATTGTTGAAAAACCTAAAGAATGGATTTCACCTTACTGTGTGACGGGCATTTATATGTATGATAAACAAGTTTTTAAAATCATAGATAAAATTAAACCTTCCGAACGTGGAGAGTTAGAAATTACCGATGTAAACAATCAGTATGCTCAATTAAATGCATTGTATTTTGATGTTCTTGATGGTTGGTGGATTGATGCAGGAACATATGAATCACTTTATAAAGCTAGTTCTCACATTAATTACAAGTTAAAGAATGATATGAATTAGGAAGTGGGGAAACAGCATGAGAGAGCTTTTAGTAACTGGTGGTGCTGGCTTTATTGGTTCAAACTTTATTGATTATATGATTGAGAATACCTCTTATCATATAACAAATATTGACGCTTTTACGTATGCTGGTAAGAAAGAAAATGTAAAGAGGTTTGAAGGAATAGCCAATTATCGGTTATTAGAATGTAACATTAGTCAGAAGGATGAACTGAATAGAGTATTTGATCGTCAATATGATGCCGTTATTAATTTCGCTGCGGAAACTCATGTAGACCGTAGTATTGAGAGTGCGGTCCCATTTATTGATACGAATATAAAAGGAACATTAAACCTGCTTGATGCCGTACTAGAAAATAAAATAAAACAAATGATCCAAATTTCTACGGACGAAGTCTATGGTTCGCTTAAATATGAAGATCCTGCATTTACTGAAACAACTCCAATTTCTCCGAATAACCCTTATTCTGCAAGCAAGGCTAGTGCTGATTTGCTAGTGCAATCTTTTTTCAAAACATATAAATTACCTCTTATCATTATCCGATGTAGTAATAATTATGGACCCTATCAACATTGTGAAAAATTCATTCCGAAAGTGATAGGCAATGCTTTGAAAAATCAGAAAACACCTCTTTATGGAGATGGTCTTCATATAAGAGATTGGGTTCATGTGAAAGATCATTGTCGAGCAATTTATATGGTTTTGGAGGGGGGGAAGTTTGGCGAGATTTACAATATTGGCGGGAACGAAGAGCGGACAAATAAAGAAGTGCTTAACTTTATACTTGGGTTTCTAGGTAAAGATGAACAGCTAATTCATTATGTGGAAGAACGAAAAGGACATGATCGACGTTATGCTATTAACTATGAAAAAGCTTTTAGACAGTTAGGGTGGAGTCCCCTCGTTTCATTTGAAGAGGGGTTAACTGAGACCATTGAATGGTATAAAAGACATTTAAAAGATGAATTAGGTGAATAGCATGAGAATACTTATTACTGGTGCTAACGGACAGCTTGGGAAAGAACTAGTGAAAAAGTGTTCACGAAATAATACGGTCATAGCTATGACTAAAGACGAACTTGATGTGACCAATCAAGAAGTAGTAGAAAAACGAATGAAACAGATAAGACCGAATACACTCATTCACGCGGCTGCTTTTACTGCAGTCGATCAGTGTGAGCTTGAACAAAAAAAAGCGTTTGAAGTAAATGCAATCGGTTCTTTAAATATAGCAAGGGCCGCACGAACAAACGATGCAAGAATGTTTTATATTAGTTCTGATTACGTGTTTGATGGCAAAAAGGATAGACCATATGAGGAAGCAGATAAGCCAAATCCAACTTCAACATATGGAATGAGCAAATGGTTAGGGGAACAACTTGTACAATTAACGGTACCAAAAAGTACGATTATTAGAACCTCATGGGTTTATGGGCATGGAGGAAAAAATTTTGTAAATACAATGTTAAGATTGGCTGAACAACAAATAGAAGTAACAGTGGTATCAGATCAGATCGGCTGTCCGACTTATACATCGGATCTTGCAGACATCATTATTCAATTATTCGATAAAAAAGCTGGTATTTATCATGTTAGTAATTCAGGTTCATGTAGTTGGTATGAATTTGCGAAAAGAGTTTTCAAAGAAGCAGGTTATGACCCAAGCATGATTCGACCCATATCAACGGAAGAATTTGGTGCAATTGCTCCTAGACCAGCCTATTCTGTTTTTTCGCACGATAAATTAGTAAGCAATGGTAGTCCACTTCCAAGACGCTGGGATGAAGCATTAATAGAATTTATAGTAAAGGAGAGAGAGAAATGATTGAAGGAGTAAAGATAAAAAGAATAGAAAAGCATTGTGATGATCGTGGATTCTTTACAGAACTTGTTAGAGACGATGAAGATATACTAGCACGTTTTGGGCAGGCATCGATGTCGGTGAGTTATCCAGGAATAATCAAAGCCTTTCATTATCATGATGAACAAGATGATATATGGTTTTTTTTAGCTGGAAATGCCCAAGTCGTTCTTCATGATTTAAGAGGGACGTCAACAACAAAAGGAATGACAGATGTTTATTATATGGGCGAAGAAAACCCTATTATTTTACGTATTCCTAGTGGAGTAGCTCATGGATATCGTGTATTAGGTAATAGGTCAGCGACGATTATCTACTTTACAACGAAAGCATATAACCCTAAGAGTCCGGATGAAAAAAGAATCCCATGGAATGATCCTAGTATTGGTTTTGACTGGGAAACGAAAAACAGATAAACGTTTCAGTCATCACCGTAAAGGAAGGTGTTCGAGAGTGAATCCAAAAGTATCGATTATCTTAACAAGTTATAATAAACCAAACTTAATTGGAAAAGCAATTGAAAGTGTGATGAACCAAACGTATTCGGAATGGGAATTGTTTATTATGGATGACAATTCAAATGAAAAAACACTTAGAATAATCGAAAGGTATTTGAATGACAAAAGAATCTACTATTTTAATAGTCAAGTGAAAGATGAGGATCGCTATAAAACAACAAGGTACGCAACGCTCATTAACACAGCTATGCCGATGACAAAAGGAGAGTACATTACGTATTTAACGGATGATACTGAATATCTACCACAGCGATTGAATAGAATGGTAAAATTTTTAGAGGAAAACTCTTCAATTCATGTAGTGTATTCTGGTCAACTAGTATGTAGAGTAGATCAACACTTTAAAACGATATCAAAGTTTACTAGACATACGAGAGGGAAATTGGACAAAGCAGCAAATAAAGTGGATCATTGTTCAGTCATGCACACGAAAAAAATAGCGGGAGAAGTATTGAATAAATACGGGAGTTATTGGAATGATGATCCGAAATATTGGCACAATGGTGATGCTGGATTTTGGTCTCGTTTAAATGAAGTTGATTCTTTTTATCCAATTAATAAGGTTTTAGACCGCAGCTATAAAACGCCACACTCCTTCCAAAATTTAAATGCCTATCTACCTGAAAATATCCCAAATGGTACGTTAGTTAAAGGGTTGTCTAAAGATATCTATTTAATAGATAATCAGAGGCGAAGATTAATAACGGATGACATGTTTAGACGTTTAAAGTATGATTCAAAAAAAGTGGTTGAAGTTCCGGATCCTTTTCTTTTTAAATATTCGTTAGGGCCTGAGATTAACAGCACAGTATTCAAAGACCACGCTCTCATGCCAAACTATCGGCTTGTAAAAACCCCACATTCAGCAAGGGTATACTATATAGAAAATAATCAAAAAAGACGTTTTGAATCTAGTGTGACGTTACGGAAATATAGATTTAAATTGCAGGACGCGGTTGAAGTGGGGGAAGAGTATTTACGTTTGATTCCAAATGGGACATTAATTACACACAGGATTACTAGGGACACGATATTACCAGAAAATGTTCTATTTAGAGTAAAACATAATTATTTCTTAAGTCAAGAAAATTCTTTTCATCCAATCTCTTATAAGGTGTTAATGAAGTTAAATTTAACAAAAGTAAATTCAGTTTCGCTGCAAGAGAAGGAAACCTCGTTCTTCAAGAAAGGTAAATCCATATTTTGGAAAATAGGGGAGCAAGAAAAAGAAACGAAATGGACCTAATCTGTTTCGTTTCTTTTTCTTGCTTCAAAGGATTGGGTATTTCATTGCTCTTTCCCTTTTACAATGCAGTCAAAAAAATAATTGATATGAAAAATTAAAAAATAAAATGTGTGAACCCCTCCCTATAATAGCCTTTGCGAAAAGTAGAAACAGACATATTCTAGTAGTATCTCTAGAAAGAAAGGGGGGATATAGATGCCTTTAAATAATTTTGCCTTTGATATAAAACGAAACCCAAATTAAACACGAACGCGGATAGTATTCAACTAACTCCTGCAAGTCCAGGTCCAGTGGTCATTGCTTCTTTAATAATTGAACAGCAGGAAGTTCATTGTAAAATTGGATTCTAATTTTGGGTGGCATGCTGGTGGCTCACGCGGAACAGGTTTAATTGTAAGACTTCGTCGTAACGGTAGACTTGTTGCTAGAGGTCGTGATAAAAGCAGGTTGAGTGGTGCTGACGAATTGATTTAACTAGTTTAAACACTGTTGAGGACGCACCAGCTGGTGGTGTAGATAAGTATGAATTATCTGTTGAATACGATCCAGTAAATACAGCTGCAAGTGGAAACTCTGCTAGAATTATTGGACTTATTACGTTAACAGCACTAGCAATTAGCTAATTTTAGAATGATAAATAGGAGGATGACTCAAAAGGCCATTTTTTGACTTTTTGAATTATCTTTGAAGCAATGAATGCTGCAGCGTTCGGAGCGATTACCTTTATTTTTTAAGTCAGACCCTTTTCAACTTATCTAGAAACGTTTATGGGGGGATTCCAAATGTACATTACACGCTTCACAGAAAATAATAAAACGAAATAGTTCATCTATTTCGTTTCATATGACGCCAATATTTATTTTGTTTGCTAAATAGTTTTAGCCTTTTTTGGGCTTTTATGTCAAGAGAGTCAAGTTTCTCTTCTACTAATTTTTTTCCAAACGAATAAAGCTGTAAATCAAATGAATTATTTTTAGCTATTTGCTGGAGCACCTCGAAAGGGATTTCCTTTTTTGATAATCTACTATTGGACACATTGAACTTTTTATAGAAAATATCCTTCCAGCCAAAGGTTTCTTTCATTAAAAATACTGATTCATCAAACATTTCAGTAATACCAACCACAGAAAAGTGTTCAAGAAGAATCTTTTTTGCTTTTTCTAGATCTTCATCTACTAATTTTTTTCCGAACTTTTCTCCTAAAATATAATGAGTTTGCAAGTTACAGTTAGTTGGGATTTTCTGATATTCTTCTAAGCTCATGTTCATGACTTGGGAATGTAAATTATGCCATTCGATGTTTCGGATAAAGTAATATTCTGAAATGATCCTATCTATCGGATCTCGTAACATAGTGATATAAGTAGACTTCGAATGAAAATATTTCTGAATGCCAAAAGGAATATGGCCTTGAATACATTGAACTTTTTTTGAGGAAATATCTTTTAATAATTGGGGTAATTGCTGATGGTCTACATAGACGTCAAATGATTGACTTTTGTCATAATTTTTTTTGATTATTTTTTTTAATGTTGTTCCACCTGTTTTAGGCATATGAAGATGAATTAATATGTCTTCATTCTGATTATTATGCTCATTAATCATAGTAGCCCACTCCAATCTTTAGTTGTTTTTTTACGTTCTGTTGCTGTATATAACTGATTTAGGGATATGCATAAAAATAATAAGCTTATTAGGTTGGTTCGATGAAATCATTTGAACACCTCAAAAGCAAGTCTTATGAATAGTATATTTTCTATAAGGGAGTTCGTTCTAGACAGATTGCTTATTTATAAAAATTCAAAGGATGCCTATTTTTTTCACTTTGGTGGTATAAGTTGTTACTCGATTTAAACTAATTAATATAATAAAGTAGGTCGAGTATATGAGGAGATGTCAGTGTTAATTATTCAACCGGTCCTTTTTAACAAAAGGAAGTGGTGGGGAAATCTAATAACAAGAAAGGAAGTCTTTTAAAGATGATAGATACAGGGGTAGGGGAAACATTATATAAAGTTATTGCGGGATCCTTTAAAAATCGAAAGAACGCCAAAAACCAAGTTTCGTTTCTAAAAGAAAAAAATATTAATGCCTTCATTGTTCATGCACCAGTTTCTGGAGAGAATTATTATCGTATTCAAGCTGGAGCATTTAAAATGAGAAAGAATGCGGAGCAGCAAATTGCATTTTTGCAAAAAATAGGGATTTTAGATGCATTTATTATTAAAGAAACGAATGCTAGACAAGAGCAAGATCATGGCGGAAATAAAACACCTTCTGGGGATGAACTGAAAAATATTTACTTTATTAAAGGTATAAATCATTTAACTTCTAAGCAATTAAATGATTTTGTAAAACGTGTTAACCCACAGGATCCTTTACTCGGATACCTTTTTGTGAAATTTGGAAGTCAGTATGGTATTAAAGGAGATGTTGCCTTTGCTCAGGCTTTGCTTGAAACGAATTACTTTAAATTTACTGGTGTTGTAAAACCAAACCAGAATAACTTTGGAGGGATTGGAGCAACTGGTCCAGAAAATAGCGGAGCTTCATTTTCTACACCTGAAGAAGGAGTATTAGCTAATATCCAACATCTTTTTGCTTAGGCTTCATCAGATCATCTTCCAATTCATCCGCCATTGGTCAACCAAGGTTTCATTTAGTAGAACGTCAATCTGCCAGTTTATGGACAGATTTAAATGGAAAATGGGCCGTTCCGGGAGAACAATACGGGCAAATAATTTTAGGGATTTATCAGAAAATGGTTGCATACTCTTTATCAAATATAGAGAGACAAGTTTCCAAATTGACTGCTGTTCTTACTGAGTTAAACAATAGTTAATTCAATCTAGTCTTTTATGTTAGTGTAGAGGAGAGTTTCATCGATATGCACTTTAAAATATGAAAATGCCCCTGAAATTAGGGGGGTTTTTCAAGAGTCATTCCAAATTAATCTGTCTTTAATCCCTTCATTAAAACCTTAACAACCTCTGGTCTGCTAAACTGTGGCGGGGGTTCGATCCCATTTCTTAACATTTCCCTAACTTTTGTCCCTGATAAGTGCAGGTGCTCCTCTTTTGCATGAGGACATGTTTTGTCTGAGGCCATGCTATCACATTTTTTACAGTAGAAGCTATGCTCATAACAAAGAATGATAATTCCTATTTCTTCCTCATTAAATTGTGAAAAAATCTTTTGTGCGTCATAGGTGCCATAATAATTGCCAACGCCTGCGTGATCTCTTCCAACAATAAAGTGTGTACATCCGTAATTTTTTCTTACAAGTGCATGAAATATTGCTTCTTTCGGTCCTGCGTATCTCATTGCAGCTAGAAATACAGCTAAAAAGACTCTGTCTTGCGAATAATAATTTTTTAGCAATACTTCATAACTCTCCATTCTAACATGAGCAGGTATATCATCTGATTTTGTTTCTCCGACAAGTGGGTTTAAAAATAAACCATCGACCATTTCGAGTGCACATTTTTGAATATATTCATGTGCACGGTGTACAGGATTTCTCGTTTGAAAGCCAACAACTGTTTTCCAATTCCGTTCTTCAAACTCGTTTCGTGTTTCAATAGGGGATTTTTCGTATTGTGAGAATTCTTTTTTTCTAGAAGGGGTGTTGACTAAGGTAATAGCACCTGCTACGTAAACATCCGGACGATTAAAAAGCCGTTTCACTCCAGGATGTTGTTCATCGGTTGTTAAATACACTTGTAGGGCTTCAAATAATTTATCAGGCACGAAGATTTCTTGAAGGTGTAGAATTCCATAAACGGTTTTGTTATAAGTTAGCTTTACGTCTTCTCCAATTATTAATTTTTCTGCAACTTCAGTAGTAACGGGTAAAGTGATAGGAATACTCCAAATCAATCCATTTGTTAGTTTCATATGCTTTAACACAGATTCATAGTTTGCATTGTTCATAAAACCTATCAAGGGACTGTATGCACCATTCGCAATTAATTCTAAATCAGATAGAGCCATTAAGTCCATTTCGATTTCAGAGGTCAGAGATGAAATGTTGTACGTTTTATCGATTCGATTGATTAACGTTCCTCCATGGGGGATGATGAGAAAAAAAGGCCAAATACAAAATGCATCGAAAGCGATTACAATAATATTGCTTATTGAGGGAAATTATTTTTTGGAGGTACTTATGGGTTATCTATTTTTTTTAGTAGGCGGTTTAATCTAACCCTAAAGGAATTAGGGCCGAATAGTTCAGCAGCTTTTTGTTTATTTGTTAAACCTACTTGTTGTCGAATAGCTGAGTTTTTTAAAAGTTTTGAAACGTTTTGTTTAAGTTCATCAGTATCGCCCTTTTTAACCAGCAGATCTTCGTTGTTTAATTGTTCTAATTGTTCAATTAAACCTCCCGAACGATACGCAACTACTGGTTTTCCGTATAGAAAACTTTCAAGACCTACTAAAGGAAAACCCTCATCAATTAAACTTGGAATTACAATGATATCAACAGAATGAAAAAAGTAGTAAACATTTATATCAAACGGCAATAAATTGAATTTGTTTCTAAAACGAGATGACTTAATTAGATTTAAACATTGATTAAAATAAGGTAAATTTGTTGGCTTTCCTTGTATAAAAAAATAAACGTTCTTGTGTTTTTTACATAATGCTACGGCCATTTTAATGAAATGTTTCAAACCTTTTTCAGGAGAAATATATGATGAAAGGTACCCAACAATAATACTTGATTCTTTTATTTTTAACTTTTTTCTTAGGTGTAATAAATTACTTTTAAAATCACTTTTTATAGTTGTAATTGGATACAATAAGAACGTTTTTTTGTTTAGATTGTATTCAAAAAAAGGTTGTAATACTGTATTAGATATACCAACAATCCAGTCAGAAAAATAATCAATTGTTTGTACAGCCTTTAAAGTATAAGGGTTATTTTCGATTACTTCATTAATAAGCCAAATAACAAGTACCTTAGCTTTTTTTGCTGCGATTGCTGGAACGAGATTAACACTGGTATTTACGAAAACAAAACTAGGTTGTAGTTTTTCAATTAAATCCATTAAGTGGTCAGTAGAAGTATGAATATTCATCTTATTTGTTTCTTTTTCTATGTTTTTAGTAGGTTTCCAAATTTCCCAAACCATAGGGTAATTTATAATACGAACAGGAATGTTTAACTGCTTTACTTCACTTATTAGCAAACTCATAGTTGGAGATACAAGGATACAATTGAAATCATTACTAAGTACTTTGATTAGATTTAAAAGATAATTTTCAGAGCCTGTTAAAAAAGATTTATGCCCGATATGAGCAAAAAATAGGATTGTTCGTTTTTTCTCTTTAATTAAATTCTCATTATTAGAAACAAGAGATGTGTTGAGCGCTTTTATTTCTCTAGGCTTTACCACATTTGTCCTCCTTTTTAACTGTTGAGATTTATTTCTTAATTTTATGAGGTATTACTTTTGAACATGAATATGTATTTTAAATGTAAAATACAGTTAATATTAGGGTCTGTATAAAACCGTAGCCTAACATTTTAATAGGCTACGGATATACAATTTCATTTTTTAATTATTGTCATTGTTTTGATTCAAATTAGCTTTGGCATAATTTAAGGTTTCTTTTAGTCCTTGCTTAAGGTTAAACACCGGATTCCAGCTTAATAAATTTTTCGCCTTTGCAAAATCTAACCTACTGTGAGCTATATCTCCTTTACGTTTTGAACCATATAAGGGAGGATTCGGATTAGAAAGCATTGAAGCAATCATTTGATAAAGTTGATTAATGCTTGTTTGTTCATTACAACCAATATTCAATACTTCATTCTCTCCATGAGCGAGGGCTAACATGTTAGCTGTAGCCACATCCTTAACATAAACAAAATCACGCTTTTGTTCTCCGTCACCAAAAATAGTAGGAGATTCATTATTTAATAATTTATTAATAAAGATAGAAACAACTCCGCCTTCTCCTTTTGGCGTTTGTCTAGGACCATAGACATTTGCATAGCGTAATATAGTGTATGGAATGCCGTATAAGTTATGAAATAATTTAATATAAATCTCAGGTGTTCCTTTTGAAAGACCATAATAAGAAATCGGTTGAAAAGGATGTGATTCAATAATACTGCTGTTATCTGTTTCTCCATAAACAGCACAGGAAGAAGCGTAAATAAACTTTTGAATATCATATTTTTGACTACATACTAGTAATCGAACGGTTCCTAGTATGTTATTTTCTGCATCAAAAACGGGATCTACTACTGAGCTAGAAACGTCAACTTGAGCCGCTTGATGGATCACATGAGTCGGTTTTTCTGTTCTGAAAATTTCTTCAATTTTTTCGGAACAAATATCAACTTCATAGAACGTAGCATTTTCTGATATATAAGCTTTATTTCCGCTACTTAAATTATCAACAACAACAACTTTAAATCCTTTATCAATCAATAAATCAACAATATGTGAACCAATAAAACCTGCGCCACCCGTCACTAAAACTTTCATTAATAATCACTTCTTACTGTATTGATTTCTTGTTTATACCATTGGATTGTTTTTTTCAGCCCTTCTTCAATATTTATAGAAGGTTGAAAGTTTAACTGTTTTCTAGCCTTCGTTATATTCGGGATTCTATTTGGGGTATCCTCATATCCTTTTCCATAGGCTTCTTCATAGGAAAGATGAATAATAGGAGAGAGTGAATTTGTTAATTCTTTAATTTTTTTAGCTAATTGATTAATCGAAATCACTTGACCGTAACCGATGTTAAATACCTGAGAATTATGTTTAAAGTCAAGACTTAGTAAAGTTCCTTCGACAGTGTCATCAATAAATGTAAAGCATCGTGATTGCTCACCACTTCCATAAACAGTAATCGGTTCCCCTTTTAGTGCTGCTGTAATAAACTTTGGTATAACTCCTCCGTATTGAGTAGCAGTTGCCCGTGGGCCATAGGCATTAAAGTAACGTAATACGGTCACTGGTAATCCTTTTTCAGAGTATGCCATACATAAATGTTCATCTAAAGCTTTTGCTGTTGCATAACACCAGCGATGCTTAGTTGTCGCACCAAGTATTCGATCTGATTCTTCATCAAATGGAAGAGATTCATTTTTTCCATAAACTTCTGAAGTAGAGGCAAAAATAACCTTTGTATTATGTGGCCATGCAAGCTCAAGTACATTCCTTGTAGCATCAATATTCCCTTCAATAACTTTTAAAGGATTCTCTACTGTGTTTTTCACCCCTAAAACAGCTGCCAGATGAAAGACCGCATCACAGTTTTCGATTAAATCGTTAAGCAAGTTTCTGTCTAAAGCAGAACCTTTAATAAAAGTGTGTAGAGGATGGTCTAGTATATTCTTTAAATGGCTCTCTTTCCCTGTTGATAAATCATCTAAAGTAACGACAGAGTGCCTTTCTTTTAATAATTGTTCTACGAGATGTGAGCCAATAAATCCAGCTCCCCCGGTTACAAGTATTTTCAATAGTTACTCCCTCCTGGTGATAGGTTTTTATACGTAAATAAAATATTTTCATCATATTCATGAGTTTATATATGTTATTGCTCAAAGGGTAAAGTTGATACGGTTATTTGTACCATTTTGATTGATATGGTTATTAGCGGATATTTCATTGTTGGAAAATTAGAAATTAATTTTGCACGAAGGGATTTATAAAAATGAATTGGGAGGGATCTTCAATTCCACAAAAATCAGTTAATTTGGCTATACCACTACTAAGCTCGAAAATAGATTAACTATATAATCTTTTTCAATTAAGAAAGGAGAGCAATTATGGCTTTCAAAGAATACCAGGATTGGTTAGTGTTGTTATCCCCTGTTTCAACGCTTCTTCCTACATCATTGACTGTTTGAACAGCATAGCTGCTCAAACTTATCCCGACATAGAAATTATTATAGTGAATGACGGTCTACGGATCGTTCGGAGGAAATGATTCGATCCTGGTTAAAAACCAAAGAGATTCAAGCTCGACTTATGGAAAAACAGCGATTCCAATTGCTCAACTTGCCTTACAATGTTGGGTACGCTGGGGCAAATACGACAGGCATGTTTTTAGCAAGAGGAGAGTATATGGCCGTTCAAGCGACGACATGTCTCATCCCGACCGGATTCATAAGCAGGCATTTCTCGGCAAACATTCTCATATTGGGCTGGTGGGTACTAATATTGCAGAGTTTAGAACAAATAATCCTAAAGTGAAATATGTGCCAAAGTGGATTCAATACTGTTTTGAGAAAATCAAAGCAAAATATGAGAAAGTTAGTTCAGGAGCCAGTTTTGGGACTTTGTTGCTTCGTGGTAGCATTTTTGATGACGTAGGCGGGTTAATACGCAATCTCCCATGAAGCATGCCATTACTGGACACGATTCCTTATTTATCTCACGGTGTTTGAAAAAGGGGTATATGATCGATAATATTCCTGAAGTCCTTTATTTACCGTCTCCATCCGACGCAAATGTCTGGTAGAGGTAATAAATATATCAAATAGAATGTTAAAGATTGAACAAAACCACAGGCATTTCTCGATTTTTATAAAAGATTCGCAATCAGTAAAATGAAGCTGCAGCAAGAAGTTGTCCGAGCTAAGGATAGTACATGTATCACTTGCGGCGGAAATATTGGATAATTCATTAAGAGAAAGGTTAAAAAGAGGTTAACATAAAAAAAGACTTAACCATATTAGCAATGGTAAAGTCTTTTTTCTTATGAATTCAACTTTTCATAAAACAATTTTATTAATAATAAACCCAAACTTTGCAGACTGAGATCGACAAATAAGCCTTGATATTAGTTAGGCAGACCGGCAATCCATTGCTGAAGTTAACTTGTGATAAGTTTCTGGATTTTCTTATTTGACTGTTTCAGGGTATTTTCAAGAAGTTCGATTAATTGCTGTAAAGCTACAACCCAATCAATTTCATTTACTTATTTATTTGGTGATTTGTTGTACCAATATGCAGAGGTATCAGACAGTTTACTAGGTATATAAATTGTCTTTAGAAAAGAGGGGATAATGCTTCCATCACTTGCTAACACATCTTCATAATGAAAAATAGTTAAATGATCGTGGCCAAGTACCTTCCGTATATATTTATTAGATCATCATATTCTGTAAGCCATGTGTCATCTTGAACATAAGCAAATGAATTGGGGTCACCAGAGAAAGGAATGCCCATTCTATTTAATTGTGAGCGATAACTGTGTAAAAAAAATGTTTCTCTAAGGTAAATAATAGGATAAACTTCTACCCCTTTAAATAACTTCTGAAGATAAGAAAGCTCATCATCATATCTAAGGTAACAGAGTCCCTCTGATGAGAATATAACTTTATTTGCTTCGTATTATTCAGGAAAACCCTTACCAGATTTTTATATATTTTTTTGTCAACACTTATATTTTGTTGGAGAACTACAGCGCAGAACTAGAAAAGATGGCAAACCACCTCTCAGCTTGTTGAGAGGTGGTTTGCCTTTTAAGAAAAAGCAGGGGCTTCTCGACAATCTGCAAAACATGATTATTTTTTTCTTTTTATATCAACCTCATGCTAAGATTATTTATCTGACCCCTTTCTAATTCGACATTAATCGAGTTTGGTTGATGATATCCTTCTTTCCATATCATGATTGAATATTTGCCGATGGGTATCTCTGTAAACATGAATCTTCCTAATACGTCGGAAAACGTACTTCTTAAAACGATATTGGAATGGTCAATTAAGTGTACCGCGGCGTGTTTAACAGGTTTGTTTACTCCATTTACCACCGATCCTGAAATGCTTGATTCGGAATTATTCAAGTTGGCAGTCGAAGAATCGCAACCCTCCATTGTTCTTAGAAAATCCATGTCTGGAAAGCGATTATTTGTTTTTATTTCCTTAATTATCCTTTTTTCTTGCGTTTTCTGGTATACATCAAGTGTTTTTCGAATCATATCATCATTCGACCATCTTATTTGGGCCCAATCACGTGCTAATGCTCCCAATTCAATTCGCAACCTTTCCGAACCTAACAACTCATCAAGACAGTCCGCCAATGTATTGCTGTCTTTCGGTTTAACCAAAAGACCTGTTTTTCTGTTCTCTATCATTTCTGATACACCGCCAACGTCAGAGGCAACTACCGGTTTTCCTGCCAGTTGTCCTTCCATCACCGTAAAAGGCAATGTATCGTGTATTGTAGGTAAAACGACAATGTCGGACTGTTTTAATAAGGAAGGTACATCGTTTCTTCCACCTAGAAACACAACGTTACTTTCAAGTCCAAGATCTTTTGCTTTTTTCTGTAACGACTCCATAAGAAATCCTTCGCCGATGATCCAGCATATAAAAGAACGTCTACGTTTTTTTAGTGTTTGCAAGGCGGATAAGAGATAGGTATGTCCTTTTATAGGAACTAATCGAGCAGGGCAGGAGATGACTAATCTTTGCTCCCTTTTCATTAAAGTAGGTTCACTTGATCTTTGATAAAAATAGTCAATGTCAATTCCATAAGGGAAGATGGAAATGTCTGTGGTAAGCTTCCCCAACCTGCTTAGTGCACTCTTCAACCAATTGCAAGGTATGATTAAGTGATCTACAGATAGAGCGCTTGTCAATTCTTCGTTTGCGATAAACTGCAATTCCAATTCTGTCTTTCTCTTATATTCACCGCTCGTGTACCATTCCTTTGTTTTGCAGTTATGAAATGTCCCCACTAGAGGAACAGATCCACATACTCCGCGTAATCCTCTTGCGGAAATAATATCCTGCGCATGAATAATGTCGTAACCACTCAAGTCGAATTTCTGTGCTGCAAATCTATACGTATAGCATTCAATTTCACGCCAAAGCATCCAACTGCTAAAATGAGGATATTTTTCACGATACATTTGGTTTAGCCTAGACTCAACTTGATCTTTGATAGGCTTTTTCTGAATGCTCTGCTCTCCCAAGTAAATTTCGTTCATTCCCGGCTTATGGGCCAAAATATCGACCTGATGTCCCAATTTGGTTAATTTTTTATACAACTGATTCATATATTCCGATGTCCCTCCAAATCGAGGAAATGATTTATAACATGCTAATAATATCTTCATATTATTTGTTTTCCTTCCTTTCTGTCATTTTTATATACGCCAGACGCAGGATGTATCTTCTTTGCCATACTTAATTATTTTATGCTCGCCAGTTTAAAATGCTTTAGTCATTAAATCTCGGAAGTATACCTAATTATTGTCGTTATCATCTTTGTCTGTGTTCCCTGAATTGTTTTCGGCATAATCTATGAGAACAAAGAGTAGCCAAAAATAAATCGAGGGAGGGAAATCGAATGAGAACAATTATTCACTTAATTCGTCATGGGGAAACGGACTGGAATAAGGAGCAACGGTTACAAGGGAAATCCGATACTCCTTTAAATGCAACAGGAAGAAAACAAGCGCTTTACCTAGCAAATTGTCTGACGGCTGTTCAAGTGGCTACTGTTTATACGAGTCCATTGAATCGAGCTAGAGAAACAGCACTCATCATAGGGCAGCAAGGGAGCGAAGTGAAAAGCGAGTCAGCTCTCATGGAGAGGTCTTTTGGTTATTTAGAAGGTTTACATCGTAAAAAAATAGAGGAAAAGTGGGGTGCGGTTACGGACAAACTTATTATTACATTTGGCGGTGAATCAATAGAAGAAGTGCAAAAGAGAGGATGGAATCTATTGCACTTTTTAGAAAAAAAACATCGTGGAACAGTTGTCATCGTTGTAACACATGGTGCATGGATGAACGCTGTTTTAAGTCGACTGGATAGATTTCTACTTGAGACCAGCTTCAATAACACAAGCATTACAACATTAATTTGCTCTAATTTCTCTTGGCGTATCTCTGCAATCAATCAAAATGATTTTAGAAATTGACGAAGAATGGCCGTTTGACAAATCTAGGTTACGTGATAATTCACCAACATCATTAATACCTCGGTTATATGCCGTTACTCTTATAATAAATCTAAATAAGATATAATAGTTCACTGATTTTAAATCGTTTTTAACAAGGAGGGAAATCACTTGAAAATTTTATTAGCCACCTATTGGTACTTACCACATGTCGGTGGTGTTAATGAGTATGTAAATTTATTAAAAAAAGAACTTGAACTCCTTGGTCATGAAGTTGATGTTCTTGCACAACACCCAGATATGGTTCACTATTATTTAGTTAATGGCAATAAAAAAGAGAATAAAATGAAAATAAAAGCGATCGTATATGAAAAGGTCAATCAGTTTTACCAAAGATTTTTACCCCATGTAGAGCCATGGGTTCGGTGGAGAGATATTGAGCGTTATACTATGGAGTTATGCTCTGTATTATTTGATCTGGAGCAGTATGATTTGATTCATACTCAAGATATTATTTCGACGCGGGCATTATGGAGAGTGAAACCAAAGCATGTTCCATTAATATCTACGATTCATGGCTTATTAGCAAAAGAACATGTTATTGCGGAGAATATTCCAGGAAAAGATAGTGTTCAATGGGTTTATGTAAGTGATGAAGAATTTCATGGTGCTACTTCATCAAATAGAACCATTGTACCTACTAAATGGCTGTACAACGAATTAAATGAAAATTTCCAGGTGCCGTCACAACATTTGGAAGTGATCCCATATGGTATGGATATTGAATTATTCATGAAACGTTATCGTAAGCCAAATGAATTAGAACACATGAAAAGTGAAAATCACTGGATTCTTTTCTGTCCTGCTCGTTTAGTGCCTGTAAAAGGGCATAAAACATTGTTACATGCCTTACATTCACTAAAAAAAGAAAGGACTGACTTTGTCTGTTGGTTAGCAGGAGATGGGGACTTAAAGGAGATACTAGTCGCAACCGTCGAGAAGTTAGGTTTAAAAGAACATGTCAAATTTTTAGGGGATCGAAAAGATGTTCCATCATTAATGAGAATAGCAGATATTATGATTTTGCCATCCTTACAGGATAACTTACCGTTCTCCATTATGGAAGCACAGGTCATAGGACTCCCTGTGATAGCTTCTACTGCAGGTGGTATTCCAGAAATGATTATAGATGGTGAAACAGGATTATTATTTGAAAAAGAAAATAGTATGGATTTGAAGGAACAAATTTCAAGACTCATAGGGGATAATAAACTATATCTACATTTAAATGATATTGAAAAGCGTGTGGGTAGAAAAAAATGGTCCTCCAAAGCATTAGCTGTAAATACGATAAAAGAATATATCAAAGTTCTCAAAGGTGATCAACCAATCCATCCTGCTACTAACAATAAGAAAAAAGGGAGGTGAGCGTTTGAAAAATAGTATATTTGCTTATTCTTTTGACAAGAAGCCTGATCCTAGACAGTGGGCAGCATTAAAGAATAAATTATCTCCTTCCTATTCGCTGCCTGATACGGAGATGCTATCTAATGTACACCGATCAGCGATTTCACTACCAACTATATCGGTGCAAGAATGGTTAAAAAATGAAACCGAAATCATCAGGCAAGATGAAGAAGAGCTTACAAAACAAATAAAGCATTTATTACCACAGGATTATATAATCCCAGATGTTATTCGTTTAAAAAACATTTTTATAAAATAAAGCTTTCAAATTAAATTTTATAATACGTCCAATCAAATATAAGTTTATGACATATTCTATTAATAAAATATCTGTATAAATTTATTATATATTGTCAACTACTTTATAAAAATATTTATGAAAGGAGAAATAACCTAATGAGTCAAAGAAGTACGGAAAGAACAAAGGAACTTGAGCAACAAGTACTCCAAATCTTACAAGTTGAACTAGATTCAATATCAGAACATTATCATCAGTTGGTTCCGTCCCAATTATCACCAGAAGACAAATTGGGATGGGTTTTAAAGGCTAAAACAGTTGGCTTATTTCCCGGAGGAATGAATCAATATTATATGAAACCAGCTGAGAATAAAGAGGAGGGAGACTTGTCATTTTTGTCAGAATCCTATGATTCAAGAGATGAAAAGCTACAAAAGTTGATAGATTACGTTCTAGATACTAAGCTTGAAAACATTCCTCAGCATATTCAAGATTTAATCCCCCTTAGCTTAACTGTTGAAGAAAAACTAGCCTGGATTCGCAAGGTAAAGGAAAAAGGTGCTGATGAATTTGGAATGACTAAAACCCCTAATATGCCCATGAATAAAGGCTTAGGAACAGGACCTTATACCGGCCCTGGAACTGCACCAGGCACCGGTCCTGGAACTGCACCATGGTTAGAAAACCAAAATACAGACATGTATATGAACATGCCTTCGGAATCAACAAACGTTCAAAAAAAATCTATCGTAAAAGTAGATGATAACGAAGATTCTAATATAGAAGAGGTTGCTGCCCAGTTCAATAGTGAATTATCCCAGCTTAACGAAGTTTTAATTGTAGAAAGTAAAAATAAAAGAGAAAATGATGAAATTTGATAGTAACTAGTAGAATAAAAGAAATATAGATCGAAAAGGGAGAACAGCAGATTATTTTGGTCAAAAGAATGATCTTAATGTGGGAGATAAAATGGTCGTTCCCGTCTAATTGATATTTTTCAAAAGGTTTAGAGCAAAAGGTTCATCAGGTCGATTTATTATCCTATGATGAACAATGGGACAATATCCAAATAGGGGAAAATAAAAAGGTGAACAAGATCATGAGCAAAAAAAGCCTCGTTCATCATTTATCAGTCTTGTAATCCACAGAGTAACACCCGTAGATTTTTTCGCGGGAGTTATAGGTTGGAATAGGAATGAATCTCAAGAACTTTATGATAGCACGGGGCGGTACACATCATGATGAATTACAGCAATTGACTATAAAAAGGTATCGAAGCTTTTAATAAAGAGAAAGAAAGGAGTGGCTGGTTCAGCAAATACAGAGGTTAACTGTCACAATAACCAATGAGTTTTTTCAAAAGTAACTGTCAATAATAGAAAAACTGTTGGTTAAGGTAAATAATAGGGGGAAAATGAAGGCCAGGTTAAAGTGAATCCTGGTCTTCATTTGGTTTTATTTTTATTTGATTTAGGGGGTATCCTTTCAATTCTTAGAATTGTGAGTCAGTTTATCTAGAAAAGAATTTAATTTCAGGGATTGATCTGACGTAAAAGCCGGTTTCAGAAGTTCGCGGGCTACATTCGTACTCAGAATATTAACAAATTTTGAGTCGGGAATCGAGTATTCAGATGGAACAGCTGCGTAAAATATATTCCATACAAGTGGATCAATCCATACTTGAGGTGTATCAACTTTACACGAGAACAGCGATTCGTACATTTCTGTACCAAGACTCAAAGAATTCCAGTTGGAATTCAATGGAACAGCACCTTCAGGAGACTGGTCTTCCGTTTCCGCTTTGATGTCGTTAGTTGTTTCTGTTTTTAGTTTCGCGTTCTCTAACAGGAGTTTTTCATTTTCCGTTTTTAGTTTCTTATTCTCCATGGACAGATTGACGTTCTGTGTCTGCAATTTCTGGTTATCTTCTGTGAGTCCCTCGGTCATCTTTTTCATTTTTTTAATTTCATCTTTCAGAGATACATTCTGTGTCTGCAGTTTCTGGTTACGCGCTGTGAGTCCCCCGGTCATTCTATTCATTTGTTTGTTTTTATCATTCATAGACGCGCTCTGTGTCTGCGGTTTCTGGTTATGAGAAGTGAGTCCCTCGGTCATTCTATTCATTTGTTTGTTTTTATTTTTCGTCAGATTCTGATAATTTTTTCCAGATGTCATTGTCATCTTCTGTTTGTTAATCAACGAAACTCCCTCCCGACAATCATTTTATAAACCTCAAATATGCGGTCCATCATGGTTTGCAGTGACCATTGTTCCAAAGCAAATTTCTGAGCACTCTCGGCTAACTCATTTCTAAGAGCATCATTTGCGAGAAGTTTTTTTAAATTTTTAAATAGAGGTTCACTTTCTCCAGCAGGTACGATAAAACCTGTCTTGCCGTGTTCCACCATTTCAGGGATTCCGCCTGAATTCGAAACAACCACCACTTTAGCTGCGACTTGTGCTTCCATAACGGAAAAAGGTTGGTTATCCTGGAGGCTGGGTAGGACGAATATATCAGCTTGCTTTAGAAGGGTGGGAACATCCTCCCGATTCCCCAAAAAAGTAACTTCCTCAACTATATTTAACTGTTCTGCCTGCTGTTCCAATTGTCGGCGTGATTTCCCGTCACCAATTATCCAGCAGAGCCAATCGGTTCGTTCCTGTTTGAGTCGGGCCAGTGCGTCTAACAGGTACTGTTGACCCTTTACTGGAACTAGACGGGCCGGGCAGACAATTAACTTCTTATCTGTTGGACGTTCCAACTTTGGTGATTTTTCCATTTTTTCCATAAACCTATCAATATCCATTCCATAAGGGATAACTGTGACATGCTCTGCTGGAATATTAAAGTCGTTGATCATCACATCTTTAAGCCACTGAGTTGGCACAATAGTGATGTTACTAGATGTCGTCCCATAGAACTCCTCAGCCGATACATATTGCCATTGGAGACTATCTCTGTTCTTTATCTCTCCCCCTATAATATGTTCTGTTGCTAGACAACCATGAATTGTTGCGATTAATGGAACCTCTTTCGGTTTCACACGCCATATTGCCCTGGTGGAAACTATATCATGTGTATGAATTAAATCATATTTTGTCAGACCAAATACGGATGCTGCTGCTTCGTAACTGTAGCGTTCAATCTCTCTCCATCTGATCCACGGATCTACCTGTGAAATATTTTCTTTATAAAATCCAAGCACCTTCTCATAAATTAAATCCTTCACCTTCGACTTCTCAAGAAACCGTCCATTGTTCGGCATGTAATATTTTTGCATGTCTGGATGGTGGGCAAGAATATCCACCTCATGACCTAAACGTTCCAGTTCCTGCTTCAATGCATAGACGTGGGTCGATACACCTCCAACATGCGGGAGATACCAATAAGTAGCCAACAGAATTCTCATTCACTTCATCCTCTCCTGATTCAAATATCTTTATATCCTATGTCTTGAACCCACAAGTGGAATGGGCGATTTCACTTGTTTTAGGCAGGAAAATAAGTGGCGAAAAGAATTAATGGCTTTAAATATAAGATTACATTAGCCATTTTATAAAAATAAGGGCGTTGTATTGAAACTAAGTTGACATAGGATGCTTATAGATTTTGTACTAGGAGGAAGTTCTTATATAGGGGGAATCAATATTGAAATTCTGGTTACTGTGGTGCATTTAGTGGAACGTCTTTTACAAAAAGTGCATTAGGTTTTGGATGATATATTAACAGGTAGTCAGGCTTCTTGAACCAAGTGAAACTATGGAGGGGTGTGACACAGTTTTTCATCTAGCAACGATGTTAGGTTAAAAGCTTTAGAGAATCCTTGGAAGCAGTCTCCATCGCTTAAAAAGGGATGATTTGCCCTATTAAAAGGGTATGAGAAACTAACTGAACGACAAAAGTAAAGGTTAGAAGAGTGGCTAGATGAACATGAAGAACTGGCTTTGGCCTATTACTTAAAAGAGCTGTTTCACGAATTCTATCATGCGAAGGACTATGACACTGGTGAAGCACTCCAAGCGCACTCCTGGAGGAATGGATTGACCAAGCAAAAGCTAGTCCATTTCCCGCTTACCATGAGGTTGCCAAAACACTAGAGAATTGGATAGCTCCAATCCTCCAGTACTTTCTCACTTCGTTATACAAGCGGTCGAATAGAAGGAACAAAGTCAAAAACATCAAATGACGATCATATGGCTATCGAAATGTCGAGCACTTTCGTCTGGGTGTATTTTTGGATGTACTGGTAAAGCTAATGAAAAACAGGCAGCTTAGAGACAAAATTCCTTTGATCTTCTCTTTAGAAGCAGTAGTTGCTTACCTTTCTTAGCGTGCCAATTTCCTTCTTTAAGATGATAGGATGAGTGATTTTAGAACCCTATCCAGATCTTGATTTGCTAATTAGATGACAACCCGACTATTCAAACATGTGCCAAAATATAACGTCATTCATACATATATAACCAGTCCCCTTATATGTTTAACCCTTCTTATTTGGATTTATGAAGCTTCCTCTTTTAGGGTATTGTGGATCTGTAGAAAATAAATAAATGGCGCCTTTTAATTCTCCTTCATGTCGAGTAGCTAACGAACTAATCAGTAACTCTGTTTTTTTATCTCCATTAATATCTCCAGCAGCTAAAGAAGCACTAAAAAATACGTTCTCTTCACCGTATATTTTTTTGATTGCTTTACCTGTTGTCCCATTCAGAATGATTACATAGCTACCACTGGTTCCACCGATAATTTCCTTGATACCATCACCATCTAAATCATATAAAACGATTTTTTTCCCTAGCGATAAATGATGATAGTCACCATGTACACCAAATAGGAATTTACCTTGACCTGAAAAGGCTAAAATTTGTCCATTTTGTATATACCCATTAGAGCTCGCTAAGCCACTACCGATGACAATTTCGACTTGGCGATCACCGTTTACATCAGCAACTCCTAATGAGGTTCCAATGCAATTCCTAGATTTTGTACCTTCAATATGAAACATTAATTCCCTATTTATTCCTGAATATACATATACTTTTCCACATCTTATCTTTTCATCTGTAGATGCTTCAGGAGCTCCGATAATAATATCTTGATGACCATCGTTGTTAATATCAGCAACCGCAAGAGAATAACCAAATTGTTCTTTTTCAGGGATTGAAAAAGAATGAAGGAGAGAAGCATCTTTACCAGAATATATCTCTACTTTACCTGTATCTTTCTTACCTTCTTCATCGAAAAGAGAGGACGAAATGATTAAGTCATCAAAGCCGTCTTTATTAATATCACCCGTAGCCAATGTGTAACCTAATCTTTGATAGCTTTGACTTCCAAATATCGTTTTTAAGAGTTTACCTGTTACACCTGAGAAAACGCGAACTGCCCCACATTCTATCAATTCTTCATATCCTTCATATGGGGAAGAGATAATAATTTCTGGAGTTCCATCCCCATTTATATCACCAAGTGCTACGGCATACCCAAAGTGGACATAGTTATCCTGCCCGCCCCATTCAAATAGAACACGTTTATTTTTCCCCTTCATCACAGTTACCTTACCAGAGCTAATACGCTCTTCTGGGTTAACGCTATTTTTACGATTAATAAATGAAGCTGTTGGAGATGAAACGATAATTTCATCGATCCCGTCTCCATCAACATCGCCAACTTCTAAATAGTTTCCAAATAAATCTATGCATTGCTCTCCATACCAGATATCCATAAGATAGAAAGGCTTATGCTTCACTAATAGATTCCTCCTAACGGTCTCTCATTCTTATAAAGAATGGAATTTAAATCCATAATAATTTTTTTATTTCTCATCGTAGAGTGTTGAATAAAGTGTTGCTGAGAATATTTATGCAATCTGTTATCACCAATAAATAGGTTGATAAACTATTTTATATGTGAGGTTACTACATTTTTTTGCGATTTTAGTATCTTCCAATTAAAAAAGGGGTTATTCCTTTTTCGCACAGCTCTATACTTGGAATAGTCCCCTATATTTAACGGGAGAACGATATATATACAATCAAAGTTAGCAACTAAATTCAATAATTGGTGTTAACTTCGCGTTTCGAATCTCTTTCTTCATTTTGCTTTTTTGTCTTTTAAGTTTCTATGGCGTATACCCATAATAGAATCATCAATAGTTTTATATAATCGATTAACCGAATTTCATTGCATTGATCCCCTGAATATACAGAAATATATAGAAGGGATAGTAATTGGTTGTCTTTGTTTATACGAAACACTTCCTTTTTAAAACAGTACTATTTATTTTTCGTACGTATAGCTCTGTTTTTATTCTCGAAATTCTCCATCTTTCATATCCTATTGTCCGGCTGGATTAAGCATCGACCGATGAGTTTCTCCCCTTTCATGTTCTAAAAGGGGAGAAACTATAAATCAAGATGCACCTTCAATTAATACGTTGCTCATACGTCTTTATTTCTGTTCCTATTTTTCTTAGGGTCATTAGACGTGTGGAAAAAGAGATGCCTCAAATCAATGACATCTGAAACGAAAGAAAAAATCTTTTCATATGGGATATTGCTGTGCTCCGTTAAGACGATTGCAACGTCGTAATTAGATGAGGGGAGCGAAGTTTCATTGATCGAATGATATTCTTTTGAATCCACATAAACAGAAGGTACATAAGAGTCAAAGTAGTCGACTTGGATACCATCTGCCAGTAAATATTTCATGATTGGAAGGGCACTGGATTCTCGAACGTCATTAACGTCTTTTTTATAAGCGACACCAATAAGAAGTACTGAAGGGGATGGTTTATTCGCCTTAGCTAATAGGTAGTCTTTTATTTTATTTGCGACGTAAGTGGGCATTAATTTATTTATTTCATCCGCTATCTTGATGAATGGTGTCTCGTGATTGTACTCTTTTGCTTTCCAAGAAAGATACATAGGGTCAATAGGAATGCAATGACCACCAATTCCCGCACCAGGTGTATAGCGGGTAAATCCGTATGGTTTCGTGCTAGCTGCATCAATTACTTCGTGCACATCAATATCCATTTTTCCACAAAGTATCGCGAAATCATTAATAAAAGAGATATTAATAAAGCGCTGCGTGTTCTCTAGTATTTTTGTCATCTCTGCGGCACGTGTTGAGGATACTTTACAGACCTCATCAAAGACACTTTGATAAATCAGACTAGCTTTTTCCAAACAATTTGGGGTCATACCACCTACAACCTTCGGAATTTCACTTAGAGGTATATCGCTTCCTGGGTTTATCCGTTCAGGAGAGTAGGCGAGAAAAATATCGTCTCCAACTTGAAATCCCTTTTCTTTAAGTTTAGGAAGAATTAATTCCTCTGTTGTTCCTGGGTACGTGGTACTTTCCAAACTAATAAGTTGATACGGTTTCAAGTATGGCATAATATTCGTTATTGCTTTATTGACAAATTTAAGATCTGGTTCACCCTTATTCGTTAACGGTGTTGGAACGCAGATAAGAATAGCTTCAGCGTCGGTAACACCTTTGCCTGTTTCATGAAGGTAAAAGCGATTTTCGTTTACACATTGTGTCAAATAGCTATTGTCGACATCTGGATTATTGCTGTAACCTTGGGAAATGTTTTTCAGTTTTGCTTCATCCACATCTATTCCATGTACCGTATAACCATTTTGTAGAAACAACTGACATAAGGGTAATCCGACAAAACCTAAACCAATAACAGCGATAGAACGTTGTTTACTTGTTTGCATTTTGTTCCTCCTTTATTGTTTGTATTTTATAGCTTATGAAAGGAGAAACCAGATGGTATAGATGTATGTCTTGAATTATCATAGACAAAAAATTGAACTGAAATCATAAGGGAAAACGGTATAGGGGAACGGATTCACGTTTATTCCCTTTACTCGTGTAATAAAGAAACATTTATTCGGTAAATCCTTAAATTACAAACTTAAAGCGATTCATATCTGTTGTTTGGGGAAACTCGTTTAAATATCATATATAACGAATCAAGATTACAAGGGAAAGAAGAACATAGCAAGACGTGACAAATAAGTAAATGTATTAAGGAAGTTCGCCTCTTATCCTAGATTAAAGTAAGCTGATCCCGTCTGAATTTTTCAAAACTGTTTTTCAATCAGTTCTAACATCGTATTAATTCGATCATAAAAAGTATGTTCATCTAAGACTCTTCCCCTAGCTTTCCTCGCAATCATTCTACGTTCTTTTTCGTTTTGAATATAATAGTGTAGCTTCTCAAGCAGATCATTTGGTGTTGTAAAAGAGACAATTTCTTCTCCTTCTATAAAATAAAGTGGTAAATCTTCCTTAAACTCAATAAGCTGGAAAGCCCCGCAGCAAGCAATTTCGAAGGTTCGATTATTGATACTTTTATTTACGACGTTATGTCGATTTTTATTTGATGTTTCATTATACGTACGGTGTGTATTTAGTACAATTTTAGCACCGTTATAATAATTGATAACAGCCTTTGGCTCAATCCATTTATTTTGGACTTTTAACTGTGAAGAATTTCTCGAGTATTTAACTTGGTCATACCAATTAGGTCCTACTACTTGAATTTGGTAGGTTGTAGCTCTTAGCAAAAAGTTTATCAATCTAATTCGATTGGGGTAGGGATAACCTATAAGACAAATATCATTAAGAAATATGGAAGGTACTTGTTTAGGGGTATAAATATTCTGATTAGCCCCTAAAGATAGGTGAAAAACACAGTTGTGCCCCTGTTCTTTATATTTATTACGAGCAGCAGTATCAATTGTAAAAACGTAATCGTAATCCTGGATTAGCTCGATGGTTTTATCTATATAGAAGGGGTCTTCAGTCATCCAAATCGCTCGTTTAATACTTGAACGTTTTAAACAAGTTAATGTTTTAGGAGGGAATTTAAAATCGACCATTGTTAAGATGAGGTCAGGCTTGTGTGAGATAACGGCCGACCAAATTGAACCGTCTGAGGGTCTTTCTTTTAAAACGATACATTCATGTTTTGAATGCTTTATAGCATGAATGATTGCAGAATCGATGAATGAATAGATTTGTCTATACTGAGAAGGAATAAAAAGTATTTTCACATTATTTCCTCCCTATTATTGTTTCTCGTCGAGGTTATCTATATTCTATTTCTGGATTACGAAATTAGTATCTAGATTGAGGGTTCATTTAAATTTAGGATGTTTCAAAAATCTAACTTGAGCCAGCGTCTGACTAAGGCATGGAAGCTTTGCGCACGCTCAAATAGAGCGTGTGCAAAAAAGGTTGAGCGAAAGATTGGAAATTGTTCCACCCATAGCCTCTCTTAAAAGACTTTTTAACGGACTTAAACAAAAAGTTCGAGTCTCCTTCTGCTCGTTTTTAGACTATTCCCATTCATGATAAAATTGTTCTAAAAATTCTTCCATAAAGGAATGACGATCCTCGGCTCGTTTCTTACCTGATTCTGTATTCATTAAATCCTTTAACTTAAGAAGTTTCTCGTAAAAATGGTGGACAGCGGACGACGTGCCATGACGATATTCTTCAACTGACATAGATTCACGTGTTGAGATTGTCGGGTCGTACATAGGCTGACCCTTACTCCCTGAATAAATAAACGTTCTTGCAATTCCAATTGCTCCTAGTGCATCAAGTCGGTCTGCATCTTGAACGACCTGAGCTTCTAGACTCTCCACTGCACGGTTATTGCCTCCTTTGAAAGACATCGTTTTAATGATTGTAATGATATGATGAATATCGGTTTCTGATAAATGGTGGGAGTGTAACCATTCTTTAATCTCTTGTCGTCCTTCTTCCTCACTATTTACAACTTTATCATCAGCTAAATCGTGTAGAAGAGCAGTGAGTGTAACAATAAACAAGTTCGCTCCCTCTTCAATGGCTATTTCCTTTGCCTGCTTTGTAACTCGTGTAATATGATACCAATCATGACCAGTACCTTCGTGTTCGAGTTTTGACTTTACCCAATTGGATGTTTCTAGAATCACTTGTTCTTTATCCACGACTTTGACCTCCACTAGTTTCAAATTGCTTGTTTGTTTTTAAAGCGAGTCGGTTCACCTCTCGAACAAATCGTGAACGTTGAGCTTTTCTCCCTCGACGCATCGCTGGAACAGAAATGGCCAATGTTTCCTCGGCTCGTGTCATGGCAACATACATAAGCCTTCTCTCTTCTTCAATTGGTTTATCATCTCCTGCGCGCCATGCATCTAAAGCATAGTCATGAGGGAGATTTCCCTCAACAGCTCCAATAAGATAGATATGTTTGTATTCAAGACCTTTTGCTCGATGGATGGTCATAAGTGAAATAGCATTATTGCAAGGAGATTGTTTGCGGAGTTCCTCTTGTTTAGCGATCATATGGTCGATATGGAGAAGAAATTCCTCAATGGTCTTATGCTGTCGTGCTGCTACTTTTAAATCACGTACATCGTCCGAACCGCGATCTAGTTTATTCCCTTCATTCCCTTGCTTTTTCAAATAGTCTTTTAATCCCATCTCTGCTTCAATGAAGGAAATCGCCTGATCGGGAGGTTGTTTTTTTAACTGTTTAAATTGTTGGTGTAAAGCTCCTAGTTTTTTCTGTTGAAATGGTTTGATGTTAGAGATATGCGTTAACGCCTCAACGAGTGTGCAATCCTCAGAGATACTAAGTGCCTTTAAATCCCGAACTACATGCTGTTTTAAGAAAAGTGCACCCACTAAATCTTGCATTGCTTGTCCATCATCAGGATCTAAGCTCAAACGTAGATAAGCAAGAACCTTTCGTACTGATTTACGCTTGTAAAAGGATTCGCCTTCTTGTTCAAAGACAAAAGGAAGACTAGAGGTTACAAATCGTTCGAATAGTGCACGTGCTGTCACATTCGTACGGTATAACACTGCAAAGTCTGAAGGTGCTGCGCCAGCTTCGATCCTCGTTTTAATATCAGTGGCAACCATCGTGGCTTCTTCCTCTTCATCATATGGGAAAAAGAGAAAAGGAACATGTTCAGAAGTATGTTGCGCGACCAATTGTTTTGAAAAGCGTGTTCGATTTGAAGAGACTACATTATTAGCCGCTGACACAATAGGGTGATTTGAACGATAATTTTGATTGAGTACAATTGTCTGTGCTTGTGGATAGTTGTCTTTAAACTGCAAAATATACGACGGGTCACTACCTCGGAACGCATAAATTGACTGATCATCATCTCCAACCACACATAGGTTTTTTGTTTTTTCTGTGAGCATCGATATAAGTTCAACTTGCACTTTATTAATGTCCTGAAACTCGTCAATGGAAACATAAGAGAAACGCTGTTGATATTTTTCTAATAAATGTGGATGTTCCTGAAGAAATGCGTAGCAACCAATAAGCATATCATCAAAATCAAACAAGCCTTTTGATAATCGCATTTGTTCGTATCGCTTGTATAAGTATGCGACACGTTCCTCCCAAACATCCTTTGCCTTAACGTTATGTGGCATTAACAGGTGATTTTTCCACCAACTAATTTGAGTGAGAGCTTGGTCATATGCAAATTCCTTTTCATCTATATTAATTTCGCGACCAGCTTCTTTTATCATGTGCTCCCGTTGCCAATCCCATTTCAGTAAATGATCTCCATGCCAACGAACCGGATCATGATGGAGAAGTATTTTATAGAAGATACTATGAAAAGTTCCAATCATTAAGCGGCGTAAAGACTCATTGCTAATGTTAGGATACATGTGCATTCGTTCCTTCATTTCACGAGCAGCTTTCGCAGTAAACGTAACAAGAATCATTTCTTGTTCAGATATTTGCTTTTCGGCGATCATATAGGCTGCGCGAGTTGTAAGGACTCTTGTCTTTCCGCTCCCGGCCCCCGCAAGCAGGAGAAGAGGCCCTTTTGTGATTGTAACAGCCGACCATTGTGGAGCGTCCAAATGGATTCCATGCTCCTTTAACAGTCTTCGATAGCCAGTATCCTCACTATGTTCATTCTTAGTTGAGTGTGTGAATTCTGGTATGGCTCTTACCTCTTGAGGTTGCGTCCAAATGGCTGTCTCAGCATTAGATATGGATGAAATTTCTCTTCCTTTAGGTAAATTGAAGCCTGAAAATCCAGAAGGCTGAGTAGGCTGTGATTCTGCCTTTTTTTTCAGGTTCTGTTCATAATTTTGAACAATGGTTTCACATTCAAAGCTTGTAGATGGATGAATAAAAAAGGGTGGTTCATGAATACCGAAGTGAATTCTCATTGCTTCACCACAATGCATACATGTAAGCTCCTGTCGAATACTAGCTGAATAGAGCATTTGCCATGCGCTTCGATCATGCGTTGGTAAATGAATTATTTTTTGATGGTGAATGGCTGTTTGCACAAACGTCCCTCCTGGTCATACACTAAGCATTATTACAATCTATCGTAGCAGATTTTTTAAAAAGAAAGTTACTTTTTAGCTGATTTTTCGAAAGTCAAGTTGGAAACAATAAGAAGGAGTAGAAAAGTAGGAACTGTAATAAGGAGGTGAAAAAATGATTTCATTTATTGTCTTAGGAGGGAGCATTACGCTTATTGCTGCATTTTTGTTTGGGTATGGCTGGTTTAACCAAGGTGTTTTTTTATTTGGACCCTTTATTGCAACACTTATTGGGTTAAATTTCATTTTAATTGCGAGTATCCGCTTAAAGCAAGAAAGAGAGGAGCCGTCTTGAACTTGAGAGAGGGATCGGGATTTTTACGGAAGCATCGGGAAATTAAAAGATTTACGAATAAATTTCAAGATAGAATAAATTAAAAGTCAATGGTTCATAAGAGTGGGGGCCTTCATGAAAAATAAGAAGGGGCAATGTCAACTTTGTGAACGGGAGGGGGTTGATAGAACGTTTCATCATCTCACGCCAAGAGAAGAAGGAGGAGCTCATCTTCCAACAGCAGCACTGTGTATCCCTTGCCATAAACAAATTCATGCGCTTTATACAAATGCTGAATTAGCGGATCGTCTAAGTACTATTGAAGAACTAATGAAAGATCAGAAAGTTCGTCAGTTTATTAAATGGATCCGAAAACGGCCAGCACAAACGTTAATCAGAACAAAGAAATCGGCGGACCGAAAAAGGCAATCAAGAAGATGATTGCTTATGGAAACGAATCAGTTTTTCTGAGGAAGGGTTGCTAGAAGTACTGTGTATTTCATCTAAAATAGAAGTGCAATAAGGGCAACGAGTGGCCCGAAAAGCGACCGTTTTATAACAAAAGCCACAAACCTTTGTTTTCATTCCTACCAGGGGATCCTCCTCTGGTCTGCGTATTTGGTTTACCTGTCTTATAAAAATAAAGAGAACAAACGCGACAATGAGAAAATGAACAAAGTGATTAAGAAAAACACCGTAATTTATCATCGGAATTCCTGCTTGTTCAGCTTCAGTAAAAGTCTCAAACTTTCGGTTGGATAAATTTATATAAAGGTTGGAAAAATCAACCTGGCCAAATAATAAACCGAAAGGAGGCATAATGATATCATCGACTAGTGATTCGACAATTTTGGCAAAGGTTGTCCCGATAATTACACCAATGCTCATATCAATTACATTTCCTCTAACTGCAAATTCCTTAAATTCATGTAAAATCCTCATGCAAGGGCACACCTACTTTCTCTTTTAATAAAAGCTTATGCGTAGGTAGGATTCACATGAATAAAAATACCCCCTAAGTCAGTTTCACTTTAGGGGGTTGGACTGGGCTAGCTGGATTCGAACCAACGCATGACGGAGTCAAAGTCCGATGCCTTACCGCTTGGCTATAGCCCATCGTTTTGTCTTAATAGTTTTACTGATGTTTATGGTTTATAAACATCAAAAAGAGGGAACTGGGCTAGCTGGATTCGAACCAACGCATGACGGAGTCAAAGTCCGATGCCTTACCGCTTGGCTATAGCCCATCGTTTTTGCATTTAATAGTATGACCGAAATTCTTTTTGTTATTCATTAATTTCTGCGACACTTGACTGCGTTACAACAATAGTATAAACGCTTGGATGATTCTTATTCAAAATTAAAGGGATTTTTTTATAGAGTGTTGAAATTAAGATGTGTAATAAAAATTATAAAAGGAGTGTGAGATTGTTGTATGAAATAGAATCAAAAAGTAAGCGAATAATTGCCGATGCGCTCGAATGCGGTGCAACAGATATACACTTTATTCCGATAACAAATGGTTACTATGTTCAGTATAGGGTTATGGGAGTGACAGGCCATCAGAGAAAGCTGGATTTACAAATAGCTGAGCGACTTGTAAGCCATTTTAAGTACCAATCTGGGATGGACATCGGAGAACGACGAAAACCTCAAAGTAACTCGATGAAAATTGAGTGTAACAACTCAACTTATGACCTTCGAATTTCAACTCTTCCTACTCGCTACATGGAAAGTATGGCTATCCGAATCTTACCCCAACATCAATTTAAAGCACTTGTAGATTTACCTCTCTATCAAAAATCATTTTACCAATTACTAAACATAACTTATTATCGCCAAGGACTTTGTCTTATAACGGGCCCGACTGGTTCTGGGAAAACCACCACTCTTTATGCGCTTCTTGAACAAATCCGTCAAGAAAAACGTCGTTCGATTATTACAATTGAAGACCCGATTGAACGCCCGATTGATGAAGTTATTCAAATGGAAGTAAATTTAAAGGCAGGAGTAACTTTTGCGAATGGTTTACGCGCAGCCTTAAGACATGATCCAGATGTCATGATGGTGGGAGAAATTCGGGATTCTGAAACGGCGGAATTAGCTGTTCGAGCTTCATTAACGGGTCACTTAGTCTTTGCTACCCTACATTCAAGTAATTGCTATCAAGCCGTTTTGAGGATGGTAGAGTACGGTATTTCGAAATTAGATTTAATTGAAGCGTGTCGTGTCATTATTTCACAACGTCTCATTGTAAAAACCTGTCCGACCTGTAACGTTCGTGCTAACTGTGTTGACACCAGGTATCATGAGAGATCGGCTTTATATGAATTATTAAATCAAGATAGTGTTGAACGTGTAGTGCAAGGGGAAAGACCCAATTATCGCAGTTTAATTCAAGAAGCTAGTTTGGCTTGGGCTCTTGGGTATATGTCAACCTCTTCTATAGAAGGATTTGACAGACGATGAAATGGCTAAATACTAGCGGGACCAGAGATTTGCCCAAGTACTTAATAACAATTGGCCATTTAATGGAGAAAGGGTATCCAATTGATTCTGCACTTTCTTTTCTAAAACATTACGTAAAAGACGTGACTCAAAATAAAATCTCTGATGTTCAGCATGAATTGAGAAATGGAAAAAGTGTCCACGAGGCCTTTTCTTATCTAGATGTCCCTAGTGATATTCGTTCATTCCTATATTTTTATGAAATGCGTGGAGAAATCGGAGTCGGTTTCATTCAAGCTGGAACAGCGTATGAAAAAAAAGAAAAAATAAAAATCGAGTTTCGGAAGGTTTTTCGTTACCCTATTTTATTAGCTTGGTTGTGTGTAATGGTTGTAATTCTTATGCACCAATTCATCGTTCCTCATTTTCAACTTCTTTTCGCTTCACTTACTTCTAACCCTCCTCTTCTTACAAGAATAGTCTTCAGTTTTCTTGACTTTTTTCCTTTGATTACGGTTATTTTATCAGGTGGGTGCTTTGCTGTTTTTCTTTACTATTATTTCGCAATTAAAAAATGGCATCCAACCCGAAAGGTAGAGATTCTTCTTACCATTCCGTTTTGTAAGGGGATTACGAAGCGACTAATGACGTATTACTTTTCTTTGCAATTTGGACAGTTATTAGCTGCTGGTTTATCATTACAACATGCCTTATCTATTTTTGAAGAACAGGAATATCTAAAATTTTTTCAACTTGAAGCAGGAAAAATGAATAATGAGTTAAATGGTGGGGAACCGTTACATGAAGTGATTAAATCTTGTAGTTATTTTGTAAGTCAGCTTTCTTTTGTGATTGAGAATGGCGAGCGTACAGGGTACTTGGCAGAGGATTTACAATATTATAGTAGCATCTTGTTTCAAGAACTCGAAGGTACTATCCATAAAGGCATGTCTTGGCTCCAGCCTATTTTCTTTTTATTTATGGGGGCTACTGTATTTATTTTGTTCTTGTCGATAATGCTTCCTATGTTTCAGATGCTGGGTACGTTACAGTAGAAAGAAAACGAAGAAACTATGTTTATAAGTTTCTTCGTTTTCTTTTATTATTATCAAATGGTTACCTAGCAGTTCTCTGAGCCCTAATTATAAAAAAAGAAAAACTTTTTTGCAAAAACCCTTGCATGTTTTAAAATGTTTATGGTATATTATTAAACGTCGCAGATGAGCGACAGCGTAGTTCTTTGAAAACTGAACAAAAGCCAAGCGAAAAAATAGAGATTGTTTTATTTCGATAAATCAAATCTCGTCAATTTATTATGTAATATCGTTAGCGATATTTTTGAGCCTGTTGGTAAAACAACTCAAACACTTTTATGGAGAGTTTGATCCTGGCTCAGGACGAACGCTGGCGGCGTGCCTAATACATGCAAGTCGAGCGGACCTTTAGGAGCTTGCTCCTAAAGGTTAGCGGCGGACGGGTGAGTAACACGTGGGCAACCTGCCCCTTAGACCGGGATAACATCGAGAAATCGGTGCTAATACCGGATGATAGAACGAGCGTTCATGCGCATGTTCTCAAAGATGGCTCCGGCTATCACTAAGGGATGGGCCCGCGGCGCATTAGCTAGTTGGTAAGGTAACGGCTTACCAAGGCGACGATGCGTAGCCGACCTGAGAGGGTGATCGGCCACACTGGGACTGAGACACGGCCCAGACTCCTACGGGAGGCAGCAGTAGGGAATCTTCCGCAATGGACGAAAGTCTGACGGAGCAACGCCGCGTGAGTGATGAAGGTTTTCGGATCGTAAAGCTCTGTTGTTAGGGAAGAACAAGTGTCGTTCAAATAGGGCGGCACCTTGACGGTACCTAACCAGAAAGCCACGGCTAACTACGTGCCAGCAGCCGCGGTAATACGTAGGTGGCAAGCGTTGTCCGGAATTATTGGGCGTAAAGCGCGCGCAGGCGGTCTTTTAAGTCTGATGTGAAAGCCCCCGGCTCAACCGGGGAGGGTCATTGGAAACTGGGAGACTTGAGTACAGAAGAGGAGAGTGGAATTCCACGTGTAGCGGTGAAATGCGTAGATATGTGGAGGAACACCAGTGGCGAAGGCGACTCTCTGGTCTGTAACTGACGCTGAGGCGCGAAAGCGTGGGGAGCAAACAGGATTAGATACCCTGGTAGTCCACGCCGTAAACGATGAGTGCTAGGTGTTAGGGGTTTCGATGCCCTTAGTGCCGAAGTTAACACATTAAGCACTCCGCCTGGGGAGTACGGCCGCAAGGCTGAAACTCAAAGGAATTGACGGGGGCCCGCACAAGCAGTGGAGCATGTGGTTTAATTCGAAGCAACGCGAAGAACCTTACCAGGTCTTGACATCCTTTGACCACCCTAGAGATAGGGCTTTCCCCTTCGGGGGACAAAGTGACAGGTGGTGCATGGTTGTCGTCAGCTCGTGTCGTGAGATGTTGGGTTAAGTCCCGCAACGAGCGCAACCCTTGACCTTAGTTGCCAGCATTTAGTTGGGCACTCTAAGGTGACTGCCGGTGATAAACCGGAGGAAGGTGGGGATGACGTCAAATCATCATGCCCCTTATGACCTGGGCTACACACGTGCTACAATGGATGGTACAAAGGGTTGCGAAGCCGCGAGGTGGAGCCAATCCCAGAAAGCCATTCTCAGTTCGGATTGTAGGCTGCAACTCGCCTACATGAAGCCGGAATTGCTAGTAATCGCGGATCAGCATGCCGCGGTGAATACGTTCCCGGGCCTTGTACACACCGCCCGTCACACCACGAGAGTTTGTAACACCCGAAGTCGGTGGGGTAACCTTTATGGAGCCAGCCGCCTAAGGTGGGACAGATGATTGGGGTGAAGTCGTAACAAGGTAGCCGTATCGGAAGGTGCGGCTGGATCACCTCCTTTCTATGGAGTTTTTACTCTAGTCGATATATGACGTAGGTCATATACGCTTTGGTCTTTTGTTCAGTTTTGAAGGAACTTTTGTTCTTTCTATAGGATAGTTCTTTGAAAACTAGATAATGAAATGTAAACATGAAAGTCAAGAAAATTCATGTTTAATCGGAGACGATTAAACAAAAACCTTTTTTAATTTGGTTAAGTTAGAAAGGGCGCACGGTGAATGCCTTGGCACTAGGAGCCGAAGAAGGACGTGACGAACGACGAAACGCCTCGGGGAGCTGTAAGTAAGCTTTGATCCGAGGATATCCGAATGGGGGAACCCATCATCCGTAATGGGATGATACCCGTATCTGAATACATAGGATACGAGGAGGCAGACCTGGGGAACTGAAACATCTAAGTACCCAGAGGAAGAGAAAGCAAATGCGATTTCCTAAGTAGCGGCGAGCGAAACGGAAACAGCCCAAACCAAGAGGCTTGCCTCTTGGGGTTGTAGGACGTCTCATACGGAGTCAGAAAAGAAGAGCATAGGTGAAGCGGTCTGGAAAGGCCCATCATAGAAGGTAACAATCCTGTAACCGAAATGCCCTTCTCTCCGAGACGGATCCTGAGTACGGCGGGACACGTGAAACCCCGTCGGAATCCGGGAGGACCATCTCCCAAGGCTAAATACTCCCTAGTGACCGATAGTGAACCAGTACCGTGAGGGAAAGGTGAAAAGCACCCCGGAAGGGGAGTGAAACAGATCCTGAAACCGTGTGCCTACAACTAGTTGGAGCCCGTTAATGGGTGACAGCGTGCCTTTTGTAGAATGAACCGGCGAGTTACGATCCCGTGCAAGGTTAAGCTGATAAGGCGGAGCCGTAGCGAAAGCGAGTCTGAATAGGGCGCCATAGTACGTGGTCGTAGACCCGAAACCGTGTGATCTACCCATGTCCAGGGTGAAGTTCAGGTAACACTGAATGGAGGCCCGAACCCACGCACGTTGAAAAGTGCGGGGATGAGGTGTGGGTAGGGGTGAAATGCCAATCGAACTCGGAAATAGCTGGTTCTCCCCGAAATAGCTTTAGGGCTAGCCTCGAGGTAAGAGTATTGGAGGTAGAGCACTGATTGAACTAGGGGTCCCCACAGGATTACCGAATTCAGTCAAACTCCGAATGCCAATTACTTATCCTCGGGAGTCAGACTGCGAGTGCTAAGATCCGTAGTCAAGAGGGAAACAGCCCAGACCATCAGCTAAGGTCCCAAAGTATACGTTAAGTGGAAAAGGATGTGGAGTTGCCCAGACAACCAGGATGTTGGCTTAGAAGCAGCCACCATTTAAAGAGTGCGTAATAGCTCACTGGTCGAGTGACTCTGCGCCGAAAATGTACCGGGGCTAAACGTATCACCGAAGCTATGGATTGACACCGTATGGTGTCAGTGGTAGGGGAGCGTTCTAAGTGCAGCGAAGTCAGACCGAGAGGACTGGTGGAGCGCTTAGAAGTGAGAATGCCGGTATGAGTAGCGAAAAGAGGGGTGAGAATCCCCTCCGTCGAAAGCCCAAGGTTTCCTGAGGAAGGCTCGTCCGCTCAGGGTAAGTCGGGACCTAAGCCGAGGCCGAAAGGCGTAGGCGATGGACAACAGGTTGAAATTCCTGTACCACCTCCTCACCGTTTGAGTAATGGGGGGACGCAGTAAGGTAGGGTAAGCGCACTGATGGATATGTGCGTCCAAGCAGTTAGGCTGAGAAGTAGGCAAATCCGCTTCTCGCGAAGGCTGAGCTGTGATGGCGAGGGAAATTAAGTACCGAAGTTCCTGATCCTACACTGCCTAGAAAAGCCTCTAGCGAGGTGAGAGGTGCCCGTACCGCAAACCGACACAGGTAGGCGAGAAGAGAATTCTAAGACGCGCGGGAGAACTCTCGTTAAGGAACTCGGCAAAATGACCCCGTAACTTCGGGAGAAGGGGTGCTCTAGTAGGGTGCAAGCCCGAGAGAGCCGCAGTGAATAGATCCAAGCGACTGTTTAGCAAAAACACAGGTCTCTGCGAAGCCGCAAGGCGAAGTATAGGGGCTGACACCTGCCCGGTGCTGGAAGGTTAAGAGGAGGGGTTATCCTTTTAGGAGAAGCTCTGAATTGAAGCCCCAGTAAACGGCGGCCGTAACTATAACGGTCCTAAGGTAGCGAAATTCCTTGTCGGGTAAGTTCCGACCCGCACGAATGGTGTAACGATTTGGATACTGTCTCAACGAGAGACCCGGTGAAATTATAGTACCTGTGAAGATGCAGGTTACCCGCGACAGGACGGAAAGACCCCATGGAGCTTTACTGTAGCTTGATATTGGATGTTGGTACAGTTTGTACAGGATAGGTAGGAGCCTTGGAAGCGTGAGCGCCAGCTTACGTGGAGGCGTCGGTGGGATACTACCCTGACTGTGCTGACATTCTAACCTCGGACCGTGATCCGGTTCAGGGACAGTGTCAGGTGGGCAGTTTGACTGGGGCGGTCGCCTCCTAAACAGTAACGGAGGCGCCCAAAGGTTCCCTCAGAATGGTTGGAAATCATTCGTAGAGTGCAAAGGCATAAGGGAGCTTGACTGCGAGACCTACAAGTCGAGCAGGGACGAAAGTCGGGCTTAGTGATCCGGTGGTTCCGCATGGAAGGGCCATCGCTCAACGGATAAAAGCTACCCTGGGGATAACAGGCTTATCTCCCCCAAGAGTCCACATCGACGGGGAGGTTTGGCACCTCGATGTCGGCTCATCGCATCCTGGGGCTGAAGTAGGTCCCAAGGGTTGGGCTGTTCGCCCATTAAAGCGGTACGCGAGCTGGGTTCAGAACGTCGTGAGACAGTTCGGTCCCTATCCGTCGCGGGCGCAGGAAATTTGAGAGGAGCTGTCCTTAGTACGAGAGGACCGGGATGGACACACCGCTGGTGTACCAGTTGTTCCGCCAGGAGCATCGCTGGGTAGCTACGTGTGGAAGGGATAAGTGCTGAAAGCATCTAAGCATGAAGCCCCCCTCGAGATGAGATTTCCCATGGAGTAATCCAGTAAGACCCCTCAAAGATGATGAGGTTGATAGGTCTGGTGTGGAAGCGTGGCGACACGTGGAGCTGACAGATACTAATCGGTCGAGGACTTATCCAATATTTCTTGACATGAATGTTTACACATTATCTAGTTTTGAGAGAATTATTCTTTCTCAAAATGGGGCCTTAGCTCAGCTGGGAGAGCGCCTGCCTTGCACGCAGGAGGTCAGCGGTTCGACCCCGCTAGGCTCCACCATTTATATGCACGGAGGAATACCCAAGTCTGGCTGAAGGGATCGGTCTTGAAAACCGACAGGCGGGTCAAACCGCGCGGGGGTTCGAATCCCTCTTCCTCCTCCATCTTTAATAAGCATTGGAATGAATCTACGCTTCATCATAATTATAACGACGCGGGGTGGAGCAGTCTGGTAGCTCGTCGGGCTCATAACCCGAAGGTCGGAGGTTCAAATCCTCCCCCCGCAATACCAAACTTAATTCCATGAAAATGGAGGGGTAGCGAAGTGGCTAAACGCGGCGGACTGTAAATCCGCTCCTTCCGGGTTCGGCGGTTCGAATCCGTCCCCCTCCACCATTTATTTATTGGGCTATCGCCAAGCGGTAAGGCAACGGATTTTGATTCCGTCATGCGTTGGTTCGAATCCAGCTAGCCCAGCCAAATGCGGAAGTAGTTCAGTGGTAGAACACCACCTTGCCAAGGTGGGGGTCGCGAGTTCGAATCTCGTCTTCCGCTCCACTAGGTTCCTTAAATGTCTTAAGGTAGTTCAAAAAATTGAATACTAATTAACATGCGGGTGTAGTTTAGTGGTAAAACCTCAGCCTTCCAAGCTGATGTCGTGAGTTCGATTCTCATCACCCGCTTTTTTCTATGGGCCTGTAGCTCAGCTGGTTAGAGCGCACGCCTGATAAGCGTGAGGTCGGTGGTTCGAGTCCACTCAGGCCCATTCATTCCACAGTAGCTCAGTGGTAGAGCTATCGGCTGTTAACCGATCGGTCGTAGGTTCGAGTCCTACCTGTGGAGCCATGGAGAAGTACCCAAGTGGCTGAAGGGGCGCCCCTGCTAAGGGTGTAGGTCGTTTACGCGGCGCGAGGGTTCAAATCCCTCCTTCTCCGCCATTTTCAAATAAATCAAGAGCCATTAGCTCAGTTGGTAGAGCATCTGACTTTTAATCAGAGGGTCGAAGGTTCGAATCCTTCATGGCTCACCATTTTAATAAGCGGGTGTGGCGGAATTGGCAGACGCGCTAGACTTAGGATCTAGTGTCTTATGACGTGGGGGTTCAAGTCCCTTCACCCGCATTTTAAAAAACGAAGCGTTCGGGATTCTAGCTGAGCTTCGTTTTTTTATTGACTATAAAGAAAGCGATTACAATTTAACGACCTTTTAGAACTCAATGTCTTTTAATGATTTTAACAAAATTAGCGTAAATGGCTAAGCAGCTTGATATATTTCTCTAACAAAAAGACTGGTCTTATTAAGAGGAACCAGTCTTTTTATGATTGTTTGCCTCCTTTTTTTGGGGAACCAAATCAATCCCTCCCGGATGAAATGGATGACATTTTAGGAGACGTTTGATAGTGAGCCAAGCACCCTTTACAGAACCGAAACGTTGAATTGCCTCGATACCGTAATGAGAGCAAGTCGGATAAAAACGGCATGTTGGTGGTTTTATCGGTGAAATCAATCGCTGGTAAAAGGTAATTAGTAACAGTAAGAAGGTTTTCACAATGTTTGCAACCTTTCAAAAGTTTTTTTGTAAATTGAAGGATCTCGACTATTTTTGTCTAATTATAACAGATAACTAAACTAGAAAGGAGGGAAGTGGCGTTACGCAGTACATTCCTCGTTACGTATGTTTCCCCATTAAAATCCTCAGAGGTGACCAAATTGAAAAAAATCTTGAAAAACCAACGTGGTTTTACACTCATTGAAATGCTTGTCGTGCTTATGATTATTTCGGTTCTGTTAATGATTGCAATTCCTAGTATGACGAAGAATAATGACATCGTTCAAGGGAAAGGATGTGAGGCGACAATTAAACTTGTACAAACTCAGGTACACGCATTTGAAATTGAAAAAGGAAATATTCCAGAAAATCTTAAAGAGCTCGTTGAGGGTAATTATATAGACCGAACATCATGTCCGGATGATACAGAGTTAACGCTTGATGATAAAGGAAATGTTATAACAAGTTCATGAATCCCCTCCAACGTGGTTATACCCTTATTGAAACGCTTATCTCCTTATCAATTTTTTCTCTTCTTCTAACTTTACCAATTCTTTTCCTCCACGATTTTCGAAAACCTTATGAAGTTGACTATCTTGCTCACCAGTTTAAAGAAGACATCCTCCTTGCTCAACATATTGCGATGACGCATGGACGAACCACATATATTAAAGTTGATCTGCTTTCAAATGATTATGTTATTCGTTTTAGTGCTAATGATGAATATTTTAAGAGACCGATAATCAACAAAATCATGCAGTTTTCGGCGGTATCGATGGGTGTCAACGATATATCTTTTAATCCAAATGGTAATCCTCGTAAATCGGGAACGATACAGGTGAAAATTCACGACAGAGTATTCCACTATACTATTTATTTAGGAAGGGGGAGAGTGTATTACCGTGAAGTGTAATGGCTTTACTTTAATCGAAGTTATGTTATCTTTCTTCTTAATAACGATGGCTATAGCTACGATTCTTCCTATCTTCTTATTCATTTATCAAGAAAGGAATACAATCCGTCAACAGGAAGAGATAGCATTGTACCTCGAGCAAGAGACTCATCGTTACTTAGTAGGTGAGGATAGTAAGCCTTTTGAATCGTTTGTTATAGAATATGAAGGTAAGGTCTTAGAACAGGAAGTCTATAGAGCTTGCGCCGAGTGGATTGCAGACAATCAAAGAGAGTATGAGACGTGTCTATATGCTAAAAGATGAAAAAGGTTTTACCCTTTTAGAAAGTCTGCTTGCCCTAACTATTTTTCTTATGATTGTTTCTTTGTTCCCACTTGTTATGAAAACCGTGCAGACCTCGCTATTGTCTTCTTCTACTTCTAATTTAGAGTCCACTATTTTTTTCAACCAATTAGCTCACGAAGTAAAAGAAAGTATTCATCTTTCCTCATATGACCAAACTTTAAAATTAGAAAAAGGAAATGGTGATGTTATCACAATTGAGCGTATATCCTCTGGGGTTATTCGGCGATTACGAAATGGAACTGGTCATGTTCAAATGCTTTCAGAGGTTAAAGAATTTAAATGCCATATTGTTGAAAGCTTTGTGGATTGCCAGGTTAAGACCGACCATTTGATGAAAAGTCGACCAATGAAACCAATGCATCGATTAAGAAAGAAGGAGAGAAATGAATAACGAGAGTGGTTTTACTTATCCGACTACGCTTATTATCATTTTACTTTTATTCTTTTCGCTTAGCTATGCAACAAATGGTTATTTATCTGAGAAACGTCACGTAACAGAACAGCAGCATCTCTTATTATTAGAATCATTGTTACAAATTTCTGTTGTTGACTTTATTCATTTTTGGAATGAAACTCCACAAGAAATAACTAAGGTCTTTTCATATGAACATGGGACGGTTACACTTAGAATAGAAAACGAGGAGGAGCTTGTGTACGTAACATTAGTAGCCCAGCTTGATAGTGGTCATAGGAGGGCTGCAAGGTTTTATTATAATGAAAGTACAAACGAGCTTGAAGAGTATTGGGAGGTTTCTTAAGTTGAAGCAAACGATTTATTTAACAGGTTTTATGGGTTCAGGGAAGACGACAATTGGTCAAGCATTAGGTAAAGCACTAGGATATTCAGTTATAGATACGGACGAGTGGATTGAAGAATCTAGACAAAAAAAAGTTCGTGATATTTTTCAAGACGAAGGTGAGGATTTTTTTCGGGAGTTGGAAACCGAAGCGTTACTTACTTTAAATCAGAAACCATTGGTAGTTACAACAGGTGGAGGAATTATCATCAAAGAGCACAACCGTAAATTGATGAACGACTGTGGGATCGTTGTTTTTCTAGATTGTGACCTAGAAGAGATTATTAGGCGGACAGAAGGAGATGACACCCGTCCTTTACTACAAAATAAAGATAAACAAGCTGTCATTGATCTTTATCAAAAACGAATGCCACTGTATCAGGAAGCGGCGGTTCGCATTGATACGACTGGAAAAACCGTGTTACAAATTGTACAAGAATTAAAGGGATTATTGCTTAAAGTATAATCAACTTGGGCATAATGTATAGAGTAAGAGGTGAGCATTATGTCATTTAATGATTATGTGAAGTTTATGACAGAACACTTTGTTCGTAGAATGGATCAACCGAAGGAAGTGCGAAAACTCGCACGGGAGGAGAAAAAAGCAGAGCGCTTATCTTTTTCATCGCATGTGTTTGGTATTGTGCCAATGAGTCTATCATTACTAATGAAGAGACGAGTGAAGCACAAAAAAAGAAGACGTTAAGTATGAAGGGGGCGGTTCATAATGGCCACCCCCTAAGGAATGCCCGGAGTCCTACATCTTTAAGGCGAATAGTGTACGGATATTTTTGTTTTTTTTGAGAAGGTCCCCTTTTTATCTTGTTTTCTATGAGGGTGTATTTGTATGGAAAACTATATTATAATATAAGAATAATGGGCAATACGGAAGTGAGTAGTCGTAAAGGTGGAAGCCCAAGCAGACATACAAACGGTAGAAATTTATTTACAATTACAATTGTACGTTTAAGAAATTACTAGAAGCGCATCCCGTCTCACTTTGTACTATATGCATCGTGAGTTATCAATGGAATATTACGTCTTTTTTTGGAGAAAGTAAACTTAAAGAAGATACCTTAATAAATAATTCTACTTCGACCATTGTTTTATCTATACATGGAGAACATGTGACACATTATTGACATTGTCTAAGCATTTACAAGTAAAGTTCGTCTCGTATATAATATGAGTTGTACTCAATCATTTGATATCCTGATCAACACTTCCAATTATAGGTAGTTAATGGAGAAAGAAGGAGGGGACCCAAATGGATCGCATGTTTCGTGTACTAGCGTTTTGGACAGGTATTTTCGCTGTACTATTTTTTGCTGGGGATATGTATAACATGGCATTGCTTTTCTTTGCACAAACTGCTGCATTATTAGCTCTAAGCTATTTAAACTTATCAGAGCGAGTGTATGTCTACATTTTTGGTGCATATTTAACGATTTTCTTTGTAGGCTTTACGTATTATTCAACTTTCTTGTTGGTGCCAAGCTTTGGCGGGCATTAATTAAGATCGTTACATAACACGACAAAAGAACCGACTCCTGTTTTAAGGGTCGGTTTTTTTGTCTTATCACCTAAATTATAGGTTATTACTATTGACATAGTGGTAAACGATTCTATAAAATAAACGCATTGGTGAAGACAATGAAAGGGAGTTCCCCTCCCCTCATCGTTCAAGTATCAATACGATTTACTCCCTTGCGCGGTCTCCATAAATGGAGACCTTTTTTTATAGGCGACAACTCGTTGGCGCCGGCAGCCGAGGGACGAGGCTCAAGGTTTAGGTTTTATAGGCGACAACTTGTTGGCGCCGGCAGCCGAGGGACCATTGCTTTTTTAAAATTAGAACCCTGATAAAAAAGGATTACTGTCCATTTCTTGACCAATGGTCGTTACTTGACCATGACCACATGCGACAATTGTTTCTTCAGGAAGGGTGAGAAGTTTCTTGTGGATACTTGTTAAAAGTTGCTCTTGATTGCCTCCGAGTAAATCGGTTCGTCCAATGCTGCTAGCGAATAAGGCATCTCCTGAAAAAACAACTTTATTTTTCTTATCAAAATATGAAACACTTCCTGGCGAATGACCAGGGGTTTCAAAAACCTCAAATGAGAACATACCAATGGTAAGGGACGTTTCATCAGTCAAATAGACATCAGCCTCTCGTACCGTAATCGGTGAAATCCCAGGGAAACGAGACGAACCATTTTTTGAGGCATCCCGAAGCCAACTTTTTTCTTTTTTGTGAAGATAGACTTTGCACGCAAAGGCCTCCCGTACCTCATCAACTGCTCCGATATGATCAAAGTGGGCATGTGTTAATAAAATGGCGATAGGAGTAAGGGAATGACTTTTAAGCCAGGTGAGGAACTTTGCTCCGTCACCTCCTGGATCAATGATGATTGCCTCATTTTTGTCATTTGTGATAACATAGGCATTTGTTTGTAGCGGCCCAAGTGGAATTTGTGTCCAATTCATTATGTATTCCTCCGAATCTCTAATATACTTTGTCACTCTTTATCTTACCTTGTCTCTTATCTCGAATCAAAGGATAGTACAGATCATCTCGACAAACACAATGAAAAAGAGTAAAATAGAAACGAATTGCCCAACCTATAAAAAAGAGAACGTTTTTGTTACAGCTTTGTCATAATTAAGAGCTGACGCGCTTCTCTACGCCATTTATAATTAGAGTAAATCATCTGGGTGCAGAGTTTTCTACATAAGGAGGAGAAGAGTAGTATGTTTCTATCAATAACACTTTTGCTTGTTGCAATTCTTTGTGGGTTTGCTGTTATCCGTGAACTGCGCAGAAAAAACTTTGTTGCGGTTGGTTTTGCAGCACTTTCATTCATCGTTTTTGGATGGTTCTCAGTAATGACAATCTTTTCTATCATTACAACTGGTACAGGAGCACCGGTTGGTCATTAATTTTAAAACTTGAATGAAACAGTAAAAGAGGGAGTCTCAACTTGAGGCTCCCTCTTTTTTAAATTGAAATACTTGTTGTTGAAGATAAAACATCCCACCGTTGATTATTTCGACATGAATACGCGGCTTATATTGATCCTCCAATGCTTGTTTTTCAAGCTCGTAACTTTCAGGCTTTTCTTCATATTCCTCGTAAAAGGCTTCTAGTAAGGCAATGTCTGACTCCCATCGTCCAATCGCTTCTTTTGCCCAAATGGGGTCTTCATTTTCCGCGTACGTTTGTACCATTTTTTGTAAACGTGTAATTCCACTTTTGGGAGTAATGAGTGGCGACAGTGTAAAGCAAAAGTCTGGAATACGTGGTGTTAATGGCTTTCGTTTAATCAGTTCAAAAAAGTCTGGAACGATTTGCCCGTGAATCAGGTTTAAGCCGAGTGAAAGTAGAACATCTTTTTTTCGGTCACATTGAAAGGAAACCTTTGCGTTTAAACAGAGCCATGGCTGTAAAGGCAGAGAGCGGTTACCGGTTGTTTGCATCTGTTCATAGAGACGAATAAACCCTCCTAGTGATTTCGTCGAATGAAAGAGTTGGTGAAGCCGAGGAGACCCAAAATGAATGGGTTCACCACGTATTCCTTCTGGAGCCTGTTCTTGATTAGTTATAAGAGTAAGCTGCATTGGTTGAGGGCTACCACCAGTTTTCTCTAAATAATGCCAATAAAACGGACGATTCATTAGTAATTTATCAAGGTCAATTGATAATTGTACTTTTAGATGTGATACTTCATTTTCTAGGATAGGACTATCATTTGCTTCAAAGTAGCGCTCTAAAAAGTTATGAAGATGTTGCTGTTGCATCGTAGTCACCGTCCTCCTCTTGTCTACGTTCCTCATTCATGATTGAAGCAAGATGTTCAAATTTAATTCGCATTTCACCTTCCGAATCCGAATGAATTAGTATGTCATTTACATGCTCTTCGATTGAAGGGAGTTCAATTTTAGTGAGGATATCATCCAACTCTCCAATAACAGCCTCAAACAAATTAATTTTTTCGTATAGAAGCTCTAAAATATGCTGTTCAACTGTATCATTGACAGCAAAATTATAAATACGAACATCTTTTTTTTGCCCTAGTCGATGAATACGTCCGATCCGTTGTTCAATTCGCATTGGGTTCCATGGTAAATCATAATTAATAATGGTGGAGCAGAATTGAAGGTTGATACCTTCTCCACCTGCTTCTGTTGCAATTAACACTTGAGCGTGATTTTTGAAAAGCTCACGCATCCAATCCTTTTTCCCGCGCTTAAACCCACCGCGGAAAGGAACGGATGAGACCCCATTTTGTTTTAAATACCACTGTAAATATAGTTGTGTCGCTCGATATTCTGTGAAAATAATTACTTTATCATCAATTTTCTTAATAAGTTCTAACGCCTTCTCAGCTTTGGCATGGCCATCAATTTCACTAATTGTTTTAATTAGTTTTTCTACTAGAGGGACTTGTCTGCCTTCGGTTTGGGCCCTCTCTATCATATTTTTAAGAGTCATAAATGCCGCTTCTCGGCTGCTACAGATTTCTCGTTTTAATGTTAACTGAGCAAAATGATTTGAATCGCTTCCTAGTTCAGAAATAGCATTATAAAACGCCCGCTCTGAATCACTAAATGTAATTGGTATAGTTTCAACAATACGCTTTGTCCACTGAATGCCTGTTTCCTCCCGACGATTTCGAACCATAACTTTATTTACGAGTTCACGAAGTTTTTCTTCATTTTTAGGAGCACGTTTATTGGAACGGTACTCTTTTTCAAAGCTTGAGATATCGCCTAAATGTCCTGGTTTTAATAGAGAAACAAGGTTGAAGATTTCCTCAAGTTTATTTTGAACAGGGGTAGCTGTTAGCAATAGACAAAATTTCTTTTTTAAATTACGAATGAACTCATAGTTTTTTGTTTTCGGGTTTTTAAGTTTATGTGCTTCATCAATGATGACCAGGTCATAAGGCTGTTCCATAACGATATCACGGTGAGGCTGACGTTTAGCTGTATCTATCGAGGCAACCACAACATCACATTGCTCCCACACGTATGATTTCTTTTGAGCAACAGCAGGTATGTAGAACTTTGTATTAAGTTCTATTGCCCATTGTGATACAAGGGAAGCGGGAACAAGAATTAAAGCTTTTTTGACTAATCCACGAATCATATACTCTTTTAGAATGAGACCAGCTTCAATTGTTTTCCCAAGACCTACCTCATCGGCCAAAATGGCTTTTCCATTCATTTTTTCTATGACGGTGTTAGCAACTTCGATTTGGTGGGGAAACGGTTCTAGTTGCGGCAAATGATTAGGAGCAAGCAAGCCGTGGAAGTTGGGAACAGCTTGATGTTGCTCCGCTTCATAGGCAAGCTTAAAAAGATCCCAATTTGACCAAGGGCCGTCTTCATCGAGTTTTTGCAAAAAGGATTCTTGCCAATCCGGATTAAACTCTATATCTATGTTCATGTCTTCTCATCCTTTCAATCTCCGTATAAAAAGCTAGAAATTCACTATAATGTTCCGATTATCAAGGATATTTAAGTTGGAAATTACGTTTATAGTTAGATTTTGCACTAAATTACTGAAAATAAAAGGTTGCTTCTTTTCAGACAGCTTGGTACGATAAGATTAGTTTTTAAAAATTTTTTATATTTGTTTGAAATATCTCTCAAAAAAGGGATGTTTTTCTTCTCTTTGAGCAGACACGAAGCAATGTGCAAAGCCGCCGAATGTTACAAAGCGCGCGGGGCCGGTATAATTTTTTGAGCATCCTTTTTGAACATGCTCTTGATCTACTAGGTAGTATGTCCAAAAAACGTATAAATATGAAATTGTTAATTGAATGGTTTGCGGATGAAAGTAAGGGGAGAGACTGCGTGAATGATACGCGGCGCCGAAGGAGCAAGCATGAACGTGCGAATCTCTCAGGCAAAAAGACTCTTATTCGACGCATCTCTGGAGAGTGCTTGCAAACAGCGAGCCACCTACGAAGACACTTCCTGCAACGTGCAGTGAACGAAACTTTCTGGTCAAAGGACAGAGTTATACACTTTGGTGTATAACTCTGTCCTTTTTTCGTGTAGAAAAGACATATGTCTACCTGTATTTATCGGAATTTTTGAGGTTTTAGCTAAATTCATCATACTAAGGAGGACTCCATGACTAATTTAAAAACAACGCCACTCCATTCTCTATATTCAGAGTATGGTGCAAAAACCATAGATTTTGGTGGGTGGGACTTACCTGTGCAGTTTTCAAGTATAAAAGAAGAGCATGAAGCGGTAAGAACAAAGGCGGGACTATTTGATGTTTCACATATGGGGGAAGTTCTAATTAAAGGACCAAACTCGATCAAATATTTGCAAAAGCTTGTGACAAATGATGTATCAAGACTTGTTGATGGGCAGGCGCTATATACCGCAATGTGCTACGAGGATGGGGGGACTGTCGATGATTTATTGGTCTATCGTAAAGCGGAAGATGATTTTTTCCTCGTTATTAATGCTTCGAACATTGAGAAAGATGTCAGCTGGATGTTGCAGCATCAGATAGACAATGTAGAGGTAACGAATGTTTCAGATTCCTTAGCTTTGCTAGCACTCCAAGGTCCAAAGGCTGAGGAAATTCTAAAGAAGCTAGTAAAAGTTGATGTGGCCTCCATTCCATTTTTTAATTTTTTAGATAAGGTTGAAATTTCAGGTTTTCGGGCTATGGTTTCTCGTACAGGGTATACCGGTGAAGATGGTTTTGAATTGTATTGCAGGTCCCAAGATGCGAAAGCGCTTTGGACTGAATTACTTAAAGTTGGTAAAGAAGAAGGTCTAATACCATGTGGTCTCGGTGCACGAGATACGCTTCGTTTTGAAGCCAAGCTTCCCTTGTATGGGCAAGAGCTTTCAAAGGATATTAGTCCTCTCGAAGCTGGAATTGGTTTTGCAGTAAAGCTCAATAAAGACTCAGATTTTATAGGAAGATTAGCTTTAATCAATCAAAAGACAGAGGGATTAACAAGGAAGCTCATTGGCATCGAAATGATAGAAAAGGGTATCCCTCGCACGGGCTATGAAGTCTTTGCTGGAGAGAAGCAAATTGGCTTTGTGACAACAGGTACACAGTCACCGACTCTAAAAAAGAATGTGGGACTTGCACTTGTGGAGACTGTATATTCAAAGCTTGGTACAGAAGTAGAGGTTCAAGTACGAAAAAAACGTCTTAGGGCAAAAGTGGTTGCGACACCATTTTATAAGCGTTCAAAAGCATAGGAGGAGAAGGATATGACAAATCACCGTTATTTACCAATGACAGAAGCAGATAAGCAAGACATGCTTGCAACAATTGGTGTTAACTCGATTGAAGAGTTGTTTTCAGATATTCCATCACAAATTCGTTTTAAAGGAGAAATGAATATTAAAGAAGCTCTTCGAGAAGTAGAGCTTGTTGATTATTTTCAAGGCTTAGCCTCTAAAAATATATCGTTAAAACAAAAGCCTTCCTTCCTCGGTGCAGGTGTATATGAGCATTATATTCCTTCGATTGTTGATCATGTGATTTCACGCTCAGAATTTTATACGGCATATACACCATATCAACCTGAAATTTCTCAAGGAGAGCTTCAGGCAATCTTTGAATTTCAATCGATGATTTGTGAGTTGACAAGCATGGATTTAGCAAATTCCTCCATGTACGATGGACCTACAGCACTTGCTGAAGCAGCTATGATGAGTGCTGGTCAAACAAAGAAGAAAACGATTCTTGTATCTAAGGCTGTTCACCCAGAAGCTCGTGCTGTGCTGCAAACAAATGCAACAGGCCAACGCTTGAAGGTTGTTGAAATTGATGTCAAGGAAGGGGTAACAGACCTAGAGCACTTAAAAACAAACTATAATGATGATACAGCATGTGTTGTTGTACAGTATCCGAACTTTTTTGGGAACTTAGAGTCATTGGCGGAAATTGAAGCAATCACTCATCAAGATAAAGCATTGTTTGTTGTATCAAGTAACCCTCTTGCTCTTGGGATTTTAAAACCACCAGGTGAGTTTGGTGCTGATATTGTAGTTGGTGACGCGCAACCATTTGGTATTCCTACACAGTTCGGTGGCCCGCATTGTGGGTACTTTGCAACGACAACGAAGCTAATGCGTAAAGTTCCTGGACGGCTCGTCGGGCAAACGGTTGATGACCAAGGCCAGCGTGGGTTTGTCTTGACACTTCAAGCAAGGGAGCAGCATATCCGCCGGGAGAAAGCGACTTCTAATATTTGTTCAAATCAAGCATTGAATGCTTTGGCTGCTTCGGTTGCAATGACAGCGATTGGCAAAAAAGGTGTCCGTGAGATGGCGTACCAAAATCTTCAAAAAGCAGCTTATTTAAAATCGCAGTTAAAGGCACAAGGTGTCGAGGTAGTAGAAACAGCCCCTTCATTCAATGAATTTGTTGTAAAGGTAACTAAATCAGTTTCTGACGTAAATAAAATGTTGTTAGAAAAAGGCTTTATTGGTGGGTACGACTTAGGAAGAGACGATTCGAAATTAGAGAGACATATGCTTCTCGCTGTAACCGAAGTTCGTACAAAGGAACAAATCGAAACATTTGCGAAGGAATTGGGGGCATTACAATGAGAACAAAAAATCAAGCGCTCATTTTTGAATTAAGTAAATCAGAACGAGTGGGACATAGCTTGCCTCATCTAGATGTACCAGAGCAAGCGTTAGATACTTTAGTACCAGCAGAATTTGTACGTGCATCAGAACCAGAGCTTCCTGAAGTGTCGGAATTACAAATTATGCGACATTACACGGCATTATCAAAGCGTAATCATGGTGTTGACTCAGGCTTCTACCCACTTGGATCATGTACGATGAAATATAACCCGAAAATTAATGAGAATGTCGCTCGTTTTGAAGGTCTGGCCCATATCCACCCCTATCAGCCTGTTGAGCAAATTCAAGGCGCGCTTGAGCTTCTTTATGAATTGCAGACGTCTCTTGCGGAGATTACTGGAATGGATGAAGTTACCCTTCAACCAGCTGCTGGGGCGCATGGTGAATGGACCGGTCTTATGATGATTCGTGCTTATCATGAAGCAAACGGCGACTTTCAACGGACGAAGGTTATCGTGCCTGACTCTGCGCATGGAACAAACCCAGCTTCAGCTACTGTAGCTGGATTTGATTCGGTAACGGTTCGTACAGACGAACAAGGATTGGTCGATTTAAATCATTTAAAGGAAGTGGTTGGGGACGATACTGCGGCGCTAATGCTAACAAACCCAAATACACTTGGCTTATTTGAAACGTATATCGAGGATATGGCGACAATCATCCATCAAGCTGGGGGTAAGCTATACTATGATGGTGCAAATTCCAACGCGATTTTAGGGATTGCAAGACCAGGAGATATGGGTTTTGATGTCGTTCATTTAAATTTGCATAAAACATTCACTGGTCCTCATGGTGGTGGCGGTCCAGGCTCCGGACCTGTTGGAGTAAAGAAGGATTTAATCCCGTTTCTACCTAAGCCAACGATTGTGAAGCAAGATGATTTATATACATTTGACTACAATCGACCCCAGTCAATCGGTCGGGTAAAGCCTTATTACGGAAACTTTGGTATTAATGTTCGGGCATACACGTATATTCGTACGATGGGTCCAAAGGGTCTACGTCACGTTTCTGAATATGCAGTATTAAATGCAAACTATATGATGCGTCGCCTTGAACCTTATTTTGACTTACCATACAGTCAGCATTGTAAGCATGAATTTGTCTTATCGGGTCGTCGTCAGAAAAAACTAGGTGTTCGAACTCTAGATATGGCAAAACGCCTGCTCGATTTTGGGTACCATCCGCCTACGATATACTTCCCATTAAATGTTGAGGAGTGTATGATGTTCGAACCAACAGAGACTGAATCAAAGGAAACGCTTGATGAGTTTATTGAAGCAATGATTCAAATTGCTAAAGAAGTGGAAGACAACCCAGAAATAGTTCAAGAAGCCCCGCATCATACGGTCATTGGTCGTTTAGATGAGACATTGGCTGCGAGGAAACCAGTCTTACGTTATATAGATTAATAAGATAGGGCTGATTCAAAGGGTTTAACACACTTTGAATCAGCTCTTTTCTTTAATTACTGTTCATTTAATTGTGATACGGCGACTTCCATTTCATGCTCTGGTTCATTTAGAGGGTAAATTCTAGCTGTTTCATTTTGATCATCGACATGTTGAATATAAATTGGAACCTCATTGTACGTAACATGGGCCATTACAGGGGAAGTAGCAATTTCCTGTGCACGAAATTTGTTCATGTTATTGCCTCCTCGTTATTATTCAAGCAGTTATAAGTTTTACAGCTAAGGCTTGAAATATTCTTACATGAACGAAGAAAAAAAACCTCCCATTCATAGGAGGGATGATATCTTATTTTCTTTTAATTTTACCGGTCCACTTCCGGAACCCGCCTTTGAGGTGAGAAATATTTTCCACATTTCTTTTCTTTTTAAGAAACTGGGCAGCTTGTCGACTACGAGCTCCTGACTGACAATATAAATAGACAGGTTGGTCTTTTCGAATTTCATTCATTCGTTGACGAAGCTGAGACATCGGAATATTTCTTGCACCTAAGATATGACCACCATCATACTCACGAGGTTCGCGCACATCAATAAGTTGTGCTTTTCGATACCCTTGAATAAATTCCTCCTGGGTCAAGGTTTTTAAATATTTCGGCTTATAAAATTTCTTTACGATAAAATAAGCGATTAAACCAGCAAGGACTAACCAAATAATTGCATCCATAAATCCACGTACACTCCTTTTCAAGCAGAACGACAAAGTCGTTACGCTTTCTTCTTATGTCATTATAATGTTCTTGTCCACAATTGGCAATTACTAAACTAAATATTCTAGGCAAGCTACTTGGCGTCTTTTAAGAGTTTTGATACAGTTAATGTGATTAGAGTTTCTGAGAAAGAAGAGATGAATATGTTAGAAACATGGCGTTTTATTAATTCAGGCAATCGATCTCCTGCTTATAATATGGCTCTTGATGAAGCGTTATTATCGTGGCATAGTCAAGGGAAAATTCCCCCAACCATTCGTTTTTATGGTTGGAATCCGCCAACATTGTCGATTGGCTATTTTCAAAAGGTGGAAAAAGAGATTAACATGGAAGCTGTCCAAAAATATGGGTTGGGATTTGTTCGTCGTCCAACGGGCGGAAGGGGCGTTCTTCATGATAAGGAACTAACTTACAGTGTTATCGTTTCCGAAGAACACCCAGCAATGCCTGCAAGTGTGACCGAAGCCTATCGGGTCATTTCTCAAGGGATTTTAGAAGGCTTTAAGCTAGTTGGACTTGATGCGTATTTTTCAATTCCTCGTTCAGACGAGGAAAAGGATGCGTTAAAAAATCCTCGCTCCGCAGTATGTTTTGACGCTCCTTCCTGGTATGAGCTTGTCGTAGAAGGACGTAAGGTTGCAGGAAGTGCTCAAACCCGGCAAAAGGGCGTGATTTTACAGCACGGATCGATTATTTTGGATATTGATGAAGACAAGCTTTTTGATTTATTTAAGTATTCAAGCGAGCGCGTCCGAGAACGTATGCAAAAGAACTTTAAAAATAAAGCTGTTGCGATTAATGCACTTCGGACGACGCCACTTTCAATGGAAGAAGCAAGTTCCGCATTTCGCCAAGGTTTTGAAAAGGGATTGCAAATTAAACTTGAGACGTACGAATTATCAGTAGGGGAAGAAGCAGAGGTTGAACAAATTGTTAAAGAACGGTATTCTCAAGACAGTTGGAACTATAAAAAATAAACCAGTCGATATCGACTGGTTTACTTTTTGATGAGGTCTTGGAAGAGAGCTTGAAGTTTGCGAGTAATAGGGCCAATTTCAAGAGTTTTCTTAATATCTGAATTTATCGATCGAATGGGCATGATTTCCATCACTGTACTCGTAATAAAAGCCTCCTCGGCTTGATGAAGCTGTTCCACCGAAAACACTTCTTCTTTAATACGTAGATTAGATTGTTTCGCTAATTCGAAGATAAGTTGTCGTGTAATTCCATTTAAAATTAGGTTTGTAGCAGGATGTGTGAAAAGGGTGCTTTCTTTTACGACAAAAATATTTGATGAAGAGCCTTCGGTAACAGTTCCTGCGCGATGCAAAATCGCCTCGTGACAGTTATGATCGGTTGCTTCACGTTTAGCCATGACATTACCTAGTAAATTAATCGTTTTTATATCGCAACGAAGCCAGCGAATATCATCTGTTATCCAAACATCAATCCCCTTTTTTGTAAGAGATTCATCTTTCGTGTATTGCTGCGTAAATGCTGTAATAATAGGTTGTTCATTTCGCTGGTACAGATGATTTCGAGGGCTAATACCCCGAGTCATTTGGACGTAAATGATTCCATCCTTAAGTTGGTTTCTATTAACTAGTCCAGCAAGTTGCTTTTTCAGGGTCTCTGCATGGATAGGAAGTGAAAAGTCGAGCTTTTTAGCACTCTGAATCAATCGATTTATGTGCATATCAAGTGTGAATGGTCGTTGTTCATAGACTCGAATCACCTCATAAATGCCATCACCAAAGTTATATCCTCTGTCCTGAATGTCGATGTTGACTTCTGAATCCTTTACATATTCATTGTGGTGTAAGACATAATTCATATTTTCGCCCCCTGTGAAAATGCATGAGTAAAAGAAGAAAATTTAGAATTTGGTCAAAAAATGATACTAACTTTATCTGAACACCAAAAAAATTTTTTGTCAATGATTTCGTTTTTTTCGTCAAAAAGGGAAAAGACAAGTGTTTGCCGGATCCTCTTTTTTAGCAAGAAACAAAAAGCTTCAGATTTTCGCGAAAAACCGACAAAACATTCTATAATCTCATTCAAGCTTTTATTATCTAATTGATTTAAAAGTTGACAAAATAATTTTATTCATAAACCCCCACAATATATAGTATGATTTTTATGAAAATGAGTACTATATATTGATTTCGTAAAATGAGATGTGGTAAGCTTAGCCAAGATTAAAAAACATGTTAAGACAACTAAGGAATGTATAATATATGAGTTGTAAGAAGGAGGAGAGGCGAATGGCAATGACGATGTCAAACGTGATGCGTCTCAATGTTGAAAAGTTAAATCAAGATATTGAGCAGTTTCCACAAGTTCATCCAATAACTGAGGACATGCATATTACAAGAAAAGGTGTATCACGACTCGTAATGCTTGACCGCTACACATTCAAGGATACTGAAAAGAAGACGTTAAAGGAAGGGGATTTCGTTGTATTAACAGTTAAAGACGACCCTAAGTTCCCCGCGCGTGGTTATGGTTTTGTTGTGAATCTTGATTGGGGGAACAACAAAGCGAAGGTATTAATTGATGAAGATTTCCACGGTGTTCTTGATCCGGAAGAAGCAAAGACAGGAATAGTTAGTCGGTCGCTTGATACGATTGAAAAGCCTTTAGAACTTTATTATGAACAAATTGCTAAGCGTAATGCGACTGGACTTGCATCTGTTGAAACAACAGAGCAAAAGCGTCAAGAGTCATTTGAACAGTTCTACGAGGAGCTTGTTACGATGAACTTTGTTCCTGCTGGACGAGTTCTCTATGGTGCGGGGGCAGATACTGATGTGACGTATTTTAACTGTTATGTGATGCCATTTGTCCAAGATTCACGAGAAGGTATTTCAGAACACCGTAAGCAAGTGATGGAAATCATGAGCCGCGGTGGTGGGGTGGGAACAAATGGATCAACCCTTCGTCCCAGAAATACGCTAGCTCGGGGAGTCAACGGAAAATCTTCTGGATCCGTATCATGGCTTGACGATATTGCTAAGCTGACTCATCTTGTCGAGCAAGGTGGTTCAAGACGGGGAGCACAAATGATTATGCTTGCAGATTGGCATCCAGATATTTTGGAGTTTATTATTGCTAAGATGCAAAATCCACGTATTCTTCGTTATTTGCTTGAAAACATTGAGGATGAGCAAATTCATAAGCTAGTGAAAGATAAATTGAAGTTCACACCGCTTTCTGCAATCGAACAGTCAATGTACCAAGGAATTGCGAATTATCGTTCTATTCCGGGTCTAGGTGGTTTTGAAGCGAAAGTGATTAAAGAAGCAGAAGAAAAGCTTCTTGTCGGAGGAAATTATACAGTTAATAACGCAGAGTTTCTGACAGGAGCAAATATTTCGGTCTGTCTAACTAATGACTTTATGGAAGCTGTTGAGAAGGATGAATTATATGCACTGCGCTTCCCTGATGTTGAAAACTACAATCCGGAAGAAATGGCTGTTTACAATCGTGAATGGCATGAAGCTGGTGATGTACGAGAATGGGAACAACGTGGTTATGGTGTACGTACGTATCGAATGATTCGTGCAAAAGACCTTTGGAATTTAATAAATATTTGTGCGACTTATAGTGCAGAGCCAGGTATTTTCTTTATTGATAATGCTAATGACATGACAAATGCAAAGGCATATGGTCAAAAGGTTGTCGCAACGAATCCGTGTGGTGAGCAACCATTAGCACCGTTCTCGGTTTGTAATCTGGCTGCGATAAATTTAGCGGAAATGGCTGAAAAAGATACAAAACAAGTGAATTTCGAGAAATTGAAGCGCACAGTTGAGGTTGGCGTTCGGATGCAGGATAATGTCATTGATGCCACACCGTACTTCCTTGAACAAAATACGACTCAAGCAAAAGGTGAACGCCGAGTAGGTTTAGGAGTCATGGGTCTCCACGATTTACTTATCTATGCTGAGACCGTCTATGGATCTAAAGAAGGAAATAAGCTTGTAGATGAAATATTTGAAACGATAGCAACCACTGCATATCGGACAAGCATTGAACTTGCGAAAGAAAAAGGAAGCTTTCCATTTCTTATGGGAAAAACGGATGCTGAAACGGCGACGTTACGGATGGCCTTTATTAACACTGGCTATATGAGCAAAATGCCTGAAGATATTCGACAAGGCATTTTAAATCATGGAATTCGCAACTCGCATTTACTAACAGTTGCTCCTACAGGAAGCACTGGAACGATGGTTGGTGTTTCAACTGGTCTTGAGCCATACTTCTCTTTCTCTTATTTCAGAAGTGGAAGACTTGGGAAATTTATTGAAGTAAAAGCTGAAATCGTTGAAGAGTATTTACAAGCAAACCCTGAAGCTGTAGCAGATGAACTACCAGAGTGGTTCATTTCTACGATGGAATTGTCTCCAGAAGCGCATGCTGATACACAATGTATTATTCAACGTTGGGTTGATAGTTCTCTATCAAAAACAGTTAATGCTCCAAAGGGATATACAGTTGAACAAGTGCAAGGAGTATATGAGCGTCTTTATCGTGGTGGGGCCAAGGGTGGTACGGTGTATGTAGATGGAAGCCGTGATGCCCAAGTTCTTTCTCTAAAAGCGGAAGAAAACAACTTTGAAGAAATAGAGATGTTTGCAGACGAAGAGACAGAGAAAAAGAAAGTTGTCCTTGTCGATACGATCACAGACCTTCGCTCAACAAATGTTACATTTGGTTCAGAAGCAGGGGATACATGTCCAGTTTGCCGTGAAGGTACAGTGGAAGACTTAGGTGGATGTAATACATGTACAAGTTGTGGAGCGCAATTAAAGTGCGGTCTATAAAAAACAAGTGAATTAAAAAAGAGGCTATAGAAAAAGGAAAAACAAACCTTTTTCTATAGCCTCTTTTTCTACAAAATGGATTACTTAATTACATATGATTGCACAACCTAATAAGAAAAAGAGGTGCAGTCATGGAGCCATTTTCACCCCAGCTAATTTATATTGAGCCAGGAGCGCTTGAATATCCACTTGGACGAGAGCTTAAGGAAAAATTCGAAAAAAAGGGTCTTGAAATTCGTGAAACCACATCCCATAATCAGGTTCGAAACATTCCTGGTAATAATGAACTACAGCAATATCGAAATGCTAAGTCCACGTTAGTTATTGGAGTTAGAAAAACATTGAAGTTTGATACATCCAAGCCCTCTGCGGAATACGCGATTCCCTTAGCAACCGGGTGTATGGGACATTGTCATTATTGTTATTTGCAAACAACCCTTGGAAATAAGCCTTATATTAGGACATATGTAAATCTTGAGGATATATTTGATGCAGCAGATAAGTACATTGAAGAGAGAAATCCGGAAATTACTCGCTTTGAAGCGGCTTGTACCTCGGACATTGTAGGCATTGATCATTTAACGCATTCGTTAAAAAAAACGATTGAGCATATTGGCCAAACTGAAAATGGTCGTTTGCGGTTTGTGACGAAGTACCATCATGTTGATCATTTATTAGATGCAAAGCACAATGGTAACACACGGTTTCGGTTTAGTGTGAATTCTGATTATGTAATTAAACATTTTGAACCAGGCACTTCATCTTTTTTAGAACGGATTGAAGCTGCTGGGAAAGTAGCAAAAGCTGACTATCCCCTTGGTTTTATTGTTGCGCCCCTAATTTTACATGAAAACTGGAGAGAGGGGTATTTAGACTTGTTTGAACGTCTAGAAGCGACGTTACCGACCTTTGCTAAAAAGGATTTAACGTTTGAACTCATTCAACATCGCTTCACAAAAACTGCAAAAAATGTTATTCAAAAGCGTTATCCAAAAACTAAGCTAGAAATGAATGAGGACGAACGTAAATATAAATGGGGACGTTATGGACGTGGTAAATATGTTTACAAAGATGAGCAAGCGAATGAGTTGAAAGATACCATACAAACGTATATTGACCGCTTTTTTCCTGAGTCGAAAATTGAGTACTTCACTTAATCTTAAGTCAAAAAAAACGTAAAAAGCTTGATGGTTATAGCATTTATCTTGTCCGATGTGGAGTTTTTTAGTAAAATAGGGATATTGCAAATTTAATGACAAGTAAATGGAACTGCTATAAATTGGAGGGTCCCTATGCCAACACCTAGTATGGAAGATTATTTAGAAAGAATTTTTATTTTAATTGAGGAGAAAGGATACGCTAGAGTATCCGATATTGCAGAGGCATTAGAGGTTCATCCTTCATCTGTCACGAAAATGGTACAAAAACTCGATAAAAATGAGTATTTAATATATGAACGCTACCGTGGACTCATTTTAACAACTAAAGGTAAAAAAATTGGAAAGCGACTCGTCTATCGTCACGAATTACTTGAGGATTTCATGAAATTAATTGGTGTCGATGCTGGTCATATTTATCAAGATGTTGAAGGGATTGAGCATCATCTTAGCTGGGATGCTATTGATAGAATTGGGGATTTGGTTCAATATTTTCAAGACGAACCGAAGCGCGTAAATGATTTAAGAAATATTCAGCGTAAAGAAGAGATAGAGTAATGGCTAATATGAGTACAACTGCAGTGCTCAAAAATAGACTTTGTGTAGAGGCTACTAAAAAGGTAAAACCGACCTTTTTCAGTAGCCTCTTTGTGTCAGACTCTGTTCTAGGCACCAACCAAGCCCGGCTCGCATAAGTGTAGAGGGAGGTGGTGATTGGGTTGAGGATAGATGGCGTATTTGCTGGGGGAGGCGTGAAAGCTTTCTCATTTATTGGAGCCTTACAGGTTATGGAAGAGAAGGGCTATGAGTTTGAAAGAGTGGGCGGAACAAGTGCGGGTTCAATTATTGCTGCTCTTGTTAAGGCTGGTTATAGAAGTGAAGAGCTGTATCATTTACTAGATAAATTAAATGTTGACGAATTTAAGGATGAAAGGATGTCCTATATCCCTTTCTCAATGGCAAAATGGTTGCACTTATATTTTAAATTAGGTCTTTTTAAAGGGGAAAAGCTCGAAAATTGGTTACGTGATATATTAAAAGCAAAAGGCATTTCGACATTTGCGGATTTGCCAGATGGAACACTTAAAATCATTGCATCTGATTTATCAAGAGGAAAAATGATTGTATTGCCAGATGATTTAAAACAATATGGTGCTATTCCAGGTATGTTTTCCGTAGCTAGAGCCGTTCGAATGAGTTGTAGTATTCCTTATTTTTTTGAACCTGTGAAGCTATATAACAGAACTGGGATTGGGAAGGCATCGTACATTGTTGATGGGGGGATCTTGAGTAATTTCCCAATGTGGTTGTTTAGAGACGGAAAAGTAAGAGCGTGGAAAAGACCGGTCGTTGGCTTTCAACTTACGCCTCAGATTAAGGAAATACCACCAAATAAGATTAATAATGCGATAACAATGTTTAAAGCTCTTTTTGAAACGATGAGCTCAGCTCACGATTTACGCTATGTGGAGCAGGGGGACGCAAAGAATATTGTCTTTATTCCCGTACTTGATGTGAAAGCAACTGATTTTTCAATAAGTGAGGATGTTAAACAAAAATTGATTACATTAGGACGAGAGGAGACTGACCATTTCTTAAAATGCTGGAGTCGTTAAAAAGACGAGCTTAGAAGGGGTAAAAAGGAAAAAGCCAACCTTTAATAGACTTTTGAGGAGGTGGCAATGTCCCGCACGTTGCGAGGCTTCTATGAGAAATCCACTCATAGAAGTCTCAAAAGCAGGTAACGGCTATACTCATTGCTTCTAAGTTATTGAAACTTCTTTCAATAACTTAGAAAAAAGCACGACTCTTTTTTTTGTTTTTCTTGCCTTCAATGACGGTAAGGTTATGATCTTCGCGACGTGTTTTTAGTGGTGAACGACTATGAGGCTTTCTCGTTGATGCCTTTCTACCGTTCGGTCCTTTTAAACTTGATTTTCGTTTCAGATGTGAGCTCTGTACTGTGGTCGTTCGTTTTGCTTTACGTAATTGCGCTTTAGTCGGACCTTCTCTTTTCGGAAATAAACTCGTACCATAACGTCTTGAAATATATAAACGATAAAGGAAGAATATGATGGCGATAATCGCCGTCATAAATAAAAGTTGTCTTAACAAACCAAGTGGATTTACAACAACCCCTATTAAAGCCATAACAAGCACAATTGGAAAAATGATTTGCATCGATCGACGCATGGTCAGTTCACCTCCATTAGAGTAAAAAGCTAGACAATTTTGACTTGCACTTTTTGCACTATCTTTTTCCTTTCATTTTACATCAAATGTTTAAAATACTCTATGGTTTCGTATCTTATATTGTCATTGATATCCACTTTCCTACATTTTACACAATCCCATAGAAAAAGATGTCAAATCATTTAAGTAGAATCGATATTCTCTTGCATGAGTTACAGAGTACGTGGGAAATACTAGGTGAAGGAGGTGGATGTAATGGAAAATCAGTCACAAATATCAAGAAAAAAATTAGTTGAAGAACAAATGTCATTCGGCACAAAAGTTGTTCTTATTGGCTTTTTCGGTGGCTTAATTTGGTCTCTTGTCGGATACATTGCTTTTTATTTTAATTTTATGAGGATCGGTCCAGCGTTAATCCTCATGCCATGGGCGTTTGGAGATTGGAAAAACACATACATCGGTCAACTAATCGGTGTGGGCATGATTGCCATTTTATCAATTGGAGTCGCATTCTTATATAAATTGATTTTGCAGAAATTCCATAGTATTTGGGCTGCGATGGGGTTTGGAACTGGTTTGTGGCTTTTAGTATTTTATGTGTTAAATCCTATTTTTCCTGGACTAAAGGCTGTCCAAAATTTAGATTTTAATACAATTGCTTCTACATTGTGTTTATACGTAATTTATGGGTTGTTTATTGGCTACTCTGTATCCTATGAGTATGCACAACAACATCGAAAATCAAAGATATAACATATTCCTCTTTAATTACTACCTATCATAACTGTGATACAATAGGAATAAAATAGTAAACCTTATCGAGGTTGAAACAGATATGAAAAGAGGAATAGCCCATGAAACATATCTATGTTATAAACGGACCCAATTTAAATCGATTAGGCCTTCGTGAACCAGGCGTATACGGTACGTCAACTTTAGTGGATTTAGAAAATATGCTAAAGGAAGAGGGCTTAAGACTAGGTTGTCAAATCTCTTGTTTCCAATCAAATCATGAAGGGGAAGTGATTGATTTGATTCACAAATCAGCGGATTTGACCGATGGTGTCATCATTAACCCAGGTGCCCTAACGCATTACAGTTACGGTGTTCGCGATGCGATTGCAAGTATTAATGTTCCTGTAATTGAAGTTCACATTTCAAATGTTCATGCAAGAGAAGCATTTCGTCATACGTCCGTAACGGCACCAGTAACCAAAGGCCAAATTGTTGGCTTAGGTTTTATGGGCTATAAACTTGCGTTGACAGCTTTACTTGAGGGAGATGAGAAGAAATGAAAAGAATTGATGGATTAAGGGGAAGATTTAAAGAGTTAAACATTGAAGGAATGTTGGTAACTAGTGCCTATAATCGCAGATATCTATCTCATTTTTCAGGAACAGCCGGCGTCTTACTTATTTCCGAGAAAGAAGCCGTTTTAGTTACAGACTTTCGTTACATGGAACAGGCGAAAGAACAGGCAAAGGAATTTACGATTGTTCAACATACTGGTCCTATTTTTGTAGAGGTCGCCAAGCAGGTGGAACGACTCGGAATAAAAAACATTGGATTTGAACAATCTCATCTTACATACGAAGCTCATCAACTTTATAAGAAGTTTATTGAATCAGCCAGGCTAGTTCCGATATCAGGGGTGATTGAAGAACTAAGAATGATTAAGGATCAACAAGAAATAAAGATTATTCAAGAGGCAGCTGATATTGCAGATGCGACATTTGAGCACATTACAACGTTTATTCGTCCAGGCATAAAGGAGCTGGAGGTTTCGAATGAGCTTGAATTCTATATGAGAAAGCAAGGGGCACTTAGTTCATCTTTTGATATTATTGTTGCATCTGGCTATCGCTCTGCTCTTCCACATGGTGTGGCAAGTGACAAGATTATTGAGAAGGGTGAACTTGTTACGTTAGATTTTGGGGCTTATTATCAGGGCTATTGTTCGGACATTACTAGAACGATTGCAATTGGAGCAATCAGTACCGAGTTAAAGGAAATTTATGATACAGTCTTTGAAGCGCAAGCCCGTGGAATGCAAGGGTTGAAGCCTGGTTTAACAGGAAGAGAAGCGGATGCTCTAACTAGAGATTATATTTCAGAACAGGGCTATGGCCAATATTTTGGACATTCAACAGGGCACGGTCTTGGAATGGAAGTTCACGAAGGACCAACACTTTCCTTGAAGTCAGATACAGTACTCAAGCCTGGAATGATTGTAACCGTTGAACCTGGCATATATATCGCGAATGTAGGCGGTACAAGAATTGAAGATGATACACTTATTACAGAGAACGGAAATCGATCATTTACAAAATCTCCTAAAGAATTACTGATTATAGATTAACCAAAAAATATTGGAGAAACTTGGTTCAAGCTATGGTATAGTAGGAAATGTGATGGATTGTCCACGTTAAATGGATGGAAAGATGGAGGCAGATAATATGATTTCAGTAAATGATTTTAAAACAGGATTAACAATTGAAGTTGATAATGGACTTTGGCAGGTAATGGATTTCCAACATGTAAAGCCAGGTAAAGGAGCAGCTTTCGTACGTTCCAAGCTGCGGAATTTAAGAACTGGTGCTGTGCAAGAGAAGACGTTCCGCGCTGGTGAAAAGGTTTCAAAAGCACATATTGAAAACCGCCGCATGGCTTATTTATATGAGAGCGCTGGTGTTCACACGTTCATGGATAATGAAACATTTGAACAACTTGAGTTACAAGAAGACCAAATAAAAACGGAACTTCAATTTCTCAAAGAAAACATGGTTGTCCAAATTATGAGTTTCCAAGGTGAGACACTTGGGGTTGAAGTACCGAATACGGTTGAACTCGAAGTAACAGAAACCGAGCCAGGTATTAAAGGCGATACTGCATCAGGCGGAACAAAGCCAGCGACGCTTGAAACGGGATTAACCGTTCAGGTTCCTTTCTTTATCAATCAGGGTGACGTATTAATTATTGATACCCGCAACAGTGCATATGTATCAAGAGCATAATTATAAGTTGGAAATTAAATAAAAGGCGAGTTTGTTCTTATTCAAGGACAAACTCGTCTTTTTTTTGTTCTTAACTCGTCCAGTACCTCATAAGTTTTAAAAAGCGAGAACAAGTTATCACAATAATGAACGTTGAGGTGGATATATGAAAAGTTGGCTTCTTACTATAGAAACCGCCGTATTAGTCATGGTTGGCTTAAGGGTCCTCTCAGGATTAATTGAACTGACAGCAGCGGGAATGATGTTGCGTTTCAATAATGTTGAAAAAGCAGTGGGGATTAATGCAATTCTTGCAATAATTGGTCCGACGGTTTTAGTGACTTCCATTGCAGTTGGTCTTATTGGTATCTCTGACCGAATATCCATGACAAAGCTAGCGCTAATTGGCGGTGGTGTCATCTTAATTTTACTAGGAATTCGAAGATAGGGGGAAGTGGTTATGTTAAAAGAGGTTTTACCTGTTTTACCAGATGGAATTCGCAAACTACTAATAAACCTACCAACTTCTGTCCAATCTCAAATTGAAGAAATAAGATTACGAGTGGCAAGGCCACTTGAAGTAATTGCAGATGGTAAACCTTTTTACCCTGAGCAATTTAACCAATTGTATCTTGTGAAGCCTGAGGATGGACAATTCTTATTAAACCAACTTAGTCAATACTCGCTTTACGCGTTTGAAGAAGAACTTAGGAGGGGCTTTATTACGATACAAGGAGGACACCGGGTTGGTTTGGCGGGAAAGGTTGTTCTTGACAAAGGACAAGTTAAAACGATTCGAGATATAAGCTCTTATAATATAAGGATTGCCAGACAGACGATTGGTGTAGCAGAGAAACTTGTTTCTGAACTGTATGACGGGAGATGGTTAAATACATTGTTTGTAGGACCACCTCAGTCAGGAAAGACCACTTTACTTCGAGATGTTGCTCGAATGATTAGTGAAGGTGTTCCGAGGAAGGGGATTAGTCCTTTAAAAGTAGGAGTTGTCGACGAACGCTCAGAAATTGCTGCAAGTTTAAAAGGAGTACCACAGCATCATCTCGGAAAAAGAGTGGATGTTCTCGATGGTTGTCCAAAAGCAGAAGGAATGATGATGATGATTCGCTCAATGAGTCCAGATGTACTTATTGTTGATGAAATTGGTCGTGTTGAAGATTGTCTAGCTATCCAAGAAGCACTTCATGCGGGAGTGGGGGTGATGACTACTGCTCATGGCTTTTCTCTAGAAGACTTAGCATCACGTCCTGCGTTACAGCCCTTGTTTGAAATGCAAGCATTTAATCGCTATGTCGAGCTCGGCCGGACGACTAAACCTGGAGTCGTAAAGCGGGTACGTCATCAGCTAAAGAACGTGGTGAAAGTAAGGTGAAATTACTAGGGGCTATTTTCATCTTGTTAACAACAACAATTCTTGGATTCGGGTTTGCGAAGCGATTAAGTGAGCGCCCTCGGCAATTGAGACAATTGAAGGTCGCGCTTCAATCATTAGAAGCTGAAATATTATATGGCTTAACTCCTTTAGCGGAAGCTAGTCAAAATTTAGCTAAACAGATGCCGGATCCAATTTCCTCTTTCTTTAGTGAATTTGCTTTCCGTCTTTTAAATAAAGAAGAATCTGCGTATGAAGCGTGGGAGAATAGCCTTCAGGAAACGTGGTCAGAGACAGCTCTACTGCAAAATGAGCGAGAAGTGATGAGCCAATTTGGGGCAACACTTGGACAACAGGATCGTGAACAACAGCAAAAGCAAATTAAGCTGACACTGTCTCATTTAGAAAGAGAAGAAGGGGAAGCACGAGACCAACAAACACGGTATGAGAAAATGATAAAAAGTCTCGGGTTCTTAACAGGTCTTCTTATTATCATTTTAATGATGTAGAGCTAGAAGGAGGGGGAGAAGTTGTGGTGTATGATGTAAACACCATTTTCCAGATAGCAGGTATTGGTATTGTTGTAGCTATGATTCATACCGTGCTAAAGCAAATGGGTAAAGAAGATTGGGCTCAGTGGGTCACCCTCATTGGTTTTGTTGTTGTGTTATACATGGTGGCAACAATTGTTGACGATTTGTTCCAAAAAATTAAAGGAGTCTTTTTGTTTCAGGGCTAAAGGAGGTGAGTTGCGATTGATATTATACAAATTGTCGGTCTTGGGCTAATCGCAACCTTTCTAGCCCTTGTTGTGAAAGAGCAAAAGCCAATTTTTGCATTTTTGTTAACGGTATTTGTTGGTATTTTTATTTTTATTTTTCTCATTGATGAGATTGCAAAAATCATTAAGATGCTTGAAGAAATTGCCAAGAGTGCAAATATGAACATGATGTATTTTCAGACGATTTTAAAAATTATTGGTATTGCCTATATTGCAGAGTTCGGTGCACAGATTGCTAAGGATGCTGGACAAGCTGCTATCTCTTCAAAAATTGAGCTTGCTGGGAAAGTTCTTATCCTTGTGATGGCGATTCCTATTTTAACAGCTGTCATTGAAATGGTGCTGTCATTACTACCGAATTAGAGTGTACAAGCATAGCAAGAGGAGGTGTTTTCACCGTGAGAGGTTGGTTCATTTTTATCACGGTATTATTTTTTTTTAGTTCTACACCGATCGCTGCTGCTGAAGAGGACATGCCTACCGAAGAAAATTTCGTAGAACGTCAAATGGAACAGCTTCAATTAGATGAAATTAGATCATATTGGGAAGAAATATCCACAGAATATGGTGGCTTTCTACCCGAAAGTCAAAAAGGATCTTTTATGGAATTTGTAATGGGTGATAAGAAGTTTTCTGCGAAGGAATGGGGCATGGGCTTCGTTCGTTTTCTTTTACATGAGCTTCTGGTCAATGGGAAATTGCTTGGAATGCTTATTTTGTTAACTATATTTTGCCTAATCCTTCAGTCATTACAAAATGCATTTGAGCAACACACCATAAGCAAGGTGGCCTACGCGATTACATATATGGTCCTTATGATTATCGCTTTAAATAGTTTCCATGTAGCGATTAGCTACGCTCAAGAAGCTGTTAACAATATGATTCACTTTATGATTGCATTGCTTCCGTTGCTTTTAGGACTTATGGCAGCGATTGGAAATATTACTTCAGCAACGTTATTTCATCCGTTAATCATTTTTCTAGTTAATACGAGTGGATTGCTCATTCAACATTTTGTATTACCACTTTTGTTTTTATCAACGGTGTTAAGCATCGTCAGCACGTTAACTGACCATTACAAGGTAACAAAGCTGGCTACATTTTTACGGAATCTAGCCGTTGGAACTTTGGGTGTATTTTTAACCGTTTTTCTTGGTGTTATATCTGTTCAAGGAGCTTCTACTGCCGTTGCGGATGGGATTACCGTCCGTACAGCAAAATTTATTGCAGGTAACTTTGTTCCAGTCATTGGTCGAATGTTTACCGATGCTGCAGATACCGTCATGAGTGCATCCGTACTTCTTAAGAATACGGTCGGACTGGCTGGACTCGCTATTCTGTTAATGCTATGTGCATTTCCTGCTCTTAAAGTATTATCCTTAGCTCTTATATTTAATTTATCAGCAGCTATTCTCCAACCCTTAGGAGGTGGACCAATAATTGAATGTCTTTCAATTATTGGAAAAGCAGTCATTTTTGTTTTTGCCTCATTAGCAATTGTTTGTCTAATGTTCTTTCTTGCGATAACGATTATGGTCGCCGCAGGAAATCTATCATTTATGATTCGCTAACACTAAAGGAAGGAGCGTATATATGGGTTTTTTGACGGAATGGCTAACAAATATTATCCTCCTTATTTTACTAGCAACAATTTTAGAGCTAATGCTACCAAATTCGAATATGCAAAGATACGTAAAAATGGTAGTTGGTCTTTTGTTACTTGTAATGATTCTTCAACCTTTATTATCTATTTTCACGACAGATGTCGATGAATGGCTCTTTTCACTTTCGAATGAAGTGGATCGAGAAAAAATGTCGATAGAAGAATCAATAAATTTACAAAAAAGAGATATAGAGCTCGGACAGCTTGCATATATTTCAGAACAGGTGGCTGTCCAACTAGAGAAACAAGTAGAGGAAACATTACGAGAGGACTATTCGTTGGAAGTTTCCAAGCTTGAAGTCAAGGTCGATGAGGATGCCGTGCACCCTCTTGAAATGGAAGATGTTCGTTCAATTTATATCGAGTTAAAAGAGTGGGAAGACCCCGAGAACTTTGGGGAGAATGATGAAGTAAAGGCGGTAAGTGTTGTCATTGACACGACAAAACCTTTACCAATTCAAGAGCAGGATGAATTCATCGACTTAGATCCAGTTCGTCAGTTCCTTTCAGAAAGTTGGCAAGTGCACACTGAAACGATTTCGTTAGCGTGGGAAGGAGGGAAACGAGCAGAATGAATCAAGACGAACAGAAGGAACGTCAATGGCTGCAAAAGCTATTTCAGAAACCTGGAAGCGGAAAGAAACGAAGGTGGCCGCTTCACTACATCATGCTTCTTGGTTGTGTAGGAATTGCGCTGATGATTGTCGGGAACCTTCTGAACACTCAACCAATGGATGAAGAACAGCCCTTACCCGTTTTTAATGAGAAAGATTCAGAAGATGAACCCGCCTTTGGCCAGAAATCCCAAGCAGAACCAAGTTCAATGGAAGATTACGAGAATCGATATGAAAATCAACTTCGCGAGTCATTGGAACAAATTGTTGGGATTTCAGATGTTTCGGTCATGATTAATCTTTCAGAGACTGAACGAAATGTATATGAAAAAAATTCCAACACAAAGCAGCAGCAAACGGATGAAACAGACCGTGAAGGCGGACAACGCAAAGTAGAAGATGTTACTAAGGATGAACAACTTGTTATTATCCGGAACGGGGATAAGGAAGAGCCCGTTTTAATTAATAAGGAAAAGCCTGATATCCGCGGTGTCCTTGTTGTCGCAAAAGGAGTAGAAAATAAAGAAGTGAAGACTTGGGTCGTGGAAGCGGTTAGTCGAGTACTAGATGTACCATCTCACCGAGTATCCGTCATGCCTAAGAAAACAAAGGAGGAATAAAGAATGGTCTTAAAGAAACAAACGGTATGGTTGCTCACAATGCTAAGTTTAATTTTTGTTTTATCGGTATATTACATTTCATCTCCGCAGGGTCCAGGTGAAAACGTTGCTTTTGTTGACGATGGACAATTAGAGAGTTCAGAAGCAGAGGAAGAGCAAGAAGCTAATGTAGTCAATGTTGCGGAAGAGTTTGACATTGACATTGAAGAAGCAGAGTTCACAGAAAATGGAATGATTTCACATACATCAAGTAACCAGGCTTTCGCAGCAATTCGCTTGCAGTTGCAAGAAGTTCGTGATCGTATGTTAGAAGAGAATAGAATCGCTATCGCATCTTCAGATTCACCAGCAGATTTAGTTGTCGAAGCACATGATAAAAACAATGAACTTCTTCGTTTATCACAAAAAGAAGCAACGCTTGAGACATTAATCATGACAAAGGGATATGAAGATGTTTTAGTCATGGCAGAAGATGACGAAGTTCAAATCATTGTTCAAGCTGAGGAATTATCAAAAGCAGAAACAGTTGAAATTATGAACCTTGCAGCACAGCAGCTTGGTCTAGCTATGCAAGTAAAAGTAGGTTATCATCCAACCTCAAAATAATCATAAACTTTTCGATAAAGGGAGTGTCTCAAAAGGTTAGAAACAACCTAAAGAGACACTCCCTTACTACTTTAGAAAAAGTCAGTCTTGTTCTAGTTACTTGGAAACAGGTGCATTGCTTCTTTTGACATGATATAATACGACAATCAACTTGTGAATGAGAGGCGATAATGAATGGAATGGACTGATTTGACAGAGGGAGCGAAGGCTGTCCTAGAACAAACACGTAATTTAAAAAATGACCATATTCAAATTGTTGAATTTGAAATAGGGTTTGAACAGCATTTTGAATCTGGAGACGGCGGTTATACTGTTTCGATTGAAGAAGAAGACTATCTTAGTTTAAAGCGATTTACCCAAGAGAATGAATATGGAGATAAGTTTCATATGGCTAGAAATAAAGATATCGTAAAGATTATTTTGCTTGAAAATGGCAAAATTCCTGATAACTTATCAGAGTTTCCTGTCTTCAGACAATATAAGAAGGATGCCTTAATTAAGGAAGAGCATGAAGCTGGAATCGAAGGAACTGAAGAATAACATTTCTTCCCTCCATTATTTTTTAATGGAGGTTTTTTAAAGTTGAATCGCGAAATATAAAGTTATGCCTGGAATCGTCATAAACTTTGTGATGGATTTAAGAAAATAAGGAAACAGCTAGATTTCATCTATATGCAGATTTTCTAATCTGATTAAGGGCTTATTATGGTATAATACGTTGATGTGGTGTTAGTACAAGATACTAATTTTAAAGTAAAATTGAGTATGAAGACGAAGGAGTGTACATATATGTTAAAGGTTCAAGAAATTAAAGAGCTTATCCGTGCAATCGACCAATCAAGTCTAGACGAATTTAAATTCGAACAAGATGGAACAAAACTAGTCTTACGTAAGCAAAAAGCTCAAGCAGCTATTCAACCAAGTTTGCCTGTTGTAACAGAAACAGTTCAAGCCACTCATAATTCAACTCCAGTTACAGAGCCTAGCAATAAGCAAGAAGAGGTGAAGCCTGAGCCTGTAACAGCTAATTTACATACAATAACGGCACCTATGGTTGGGACATTTTATGCTGCACCATCCCCTGATGCAGATCCTTATGTGAAAAATGGAGCTGACGTCAATACAGAGACGGTTGTTTGTATTTTGGAAGCAATGAAGCTAATGAATGAGATTGAGGCTGAAGTTAAAGGTAGAATCGTTGAAGTTTTGGCTGAAAACGGAGAATTAGTAGAGTACGGCCAGCCTCTTTTTGTAGTAGAAGCAAGATAGTATGGGAGCGAGTGATATGATAAAAAAACTATTAATTGCCAATCGTGGAGAAATTGCAGTGCGTATTATCCGCGCCTGCCATGAACTAGGAATTGAGACGGTAGCTGTTTACTCGGAAGCAGATAAAGAAGCTTTGCATGTTCGTATGGCTGATGAAGCATACTGCATAGGACCTACTGCATCAAGTAAGAGCTATCTTAACTTTACAAATATTATGAGTGTCGCCACATTAACAGAAACTGATGCCATTCATCCCGGTTATGGTTTTTTAGCTGAAAATGCGGATTTTGCCGAGATTTGTGCGGCATGTAATATTGTTTTTGTCGGTCCAAGCCCAACTGCCATCAACAGAATGGGTACTAAGGATGTTGCGCGGGAGACGATGGCTGCTGCTGGTGTACCGATTGTTCCTGGTTCAGATGGAATCGTTGAAAATGCTGAAGCTGGGTTGAAAGTTGCTGAAAAAATTGGGTATCCTGTTATTATTAAGGCAACAGCTGGTGGTGGGGGTAAAGGAATCCGAGTGGCTCGTACTCCGGATGAACTCGTCAAAGGTATGAACATTACACAGCAAGAAGCTGCAACAGCATTTGGTAATCCGGGTGTCTATATCGAAAAGTATATTGAAGATTTCAGACATGTAGAAATCCAAGTAATCGCCGATAACTATGGTAATGTTGTCCACTTAGGCGAGCGTGATTGTAGTATTCAGCGTCGTTTACAAAAGCTATTGGAAGAAACACCTTCACCTGCTATTTCTGTTGAGAAGAGACATGAGATGGGAGAAGCAGCTGTGGCAGCTGCTCAAGCTGTAAATTATTCCGGAGCTGGTACAGTTGAATTTATTTACGACCATCATACGGGAGATTTCTTTTTCATGGAGATGAATACTCGTATTCAAGTTGAACACCCTGTCACAGAAATGGTTACAGGAATTGATCTGATTAAAGAGCAGATTTATGTAGCCGATGGAAAAAGACTTTCTTTTAGCCAAGAAGATGTTGAATTTAGAGGATGGTCGATTGAGTGCCGAATTAATGCTGAGAATCCATCGAAGAATTTTATGCCTTCACCTGGAAGAATTACAAGTTATTTAGCTCCTGGTGGTCTTGGCGTTCGAGTAGATTCAGCTGCGTATTCAGGGTACCTTATCTCACCATTTTATGATTCGATGATTGCCAAGGTTATCACGTACGGGGCAACACGTGAAGAAGCTATTTCGCGCATGAAACGTGCCCTTTCAGAATTTGAAATTAAAGGAGTCGAGACAACGATTCCATTTCATCTACGTTTATTAAGTCATGAGACGTTTGTTTCGGGTGACTTTAACACAAAGTTTTTGGAAACGTATGATGTGATGTCGGTAAAGCTAGCCAATGAATCATAATTGAATCCGGAGGGATGAACAATGAGTGAAAACAACCAAAATTTAGAGCTTGATGACCAAAAATCAGAGCTTGGAAAAGTTGAAATTTCACCTGAAGTGATTGAAGTCATTGCGGGGATTGCAGCATCTGAAGTTGATGGAGTTGCGACAATGCGGGGGAACTTTGCCTCCGGAGTAGCTGAAAAACTTGGACGTAAAAATCACGGTAAAGGTGTTAAGGTCGACCTTGCGGAGGATGGGATTACAGTTGATGTATCTGTGATTATCACCTATGGTGTGTCCGTACCTGTTGTGGCGAAGCTAATTCAAAATAATATCCAACAGGCCCTTCAAACAATGACAGCAATCGAGCTTCAAGCGATAAATGTTCACGTCGTTGGAGTACAATTTGAATCCGCTGAATTAGGGGACGTTGTCGAAGAGGAAATGTAAGCAGTTGGTATGAGGAGGACAGTCAAGGTATAATAGCTTGACTGTCTTTTTTCGAGGTGACAAGTTCTTTGTGTGAAACAAAAGTAAATAAAACGATAGATCCAGAAAAGGAAAGCCACTGAAAAGGTCATTGAAAAAAGGAGATTGTTCTGTTTTCATAAAAAATGTTATGCTAGTATCAATATAGTAAAAAAAGGAGAAAGTGTACATGAACCGAAGATTAGCACGTTTACGAGCCGCGCAGGCTCTTTATCAAATGGATGTAGCCGATACGGATGCGACCACAGCTCTACAAAGTGTTTTAGATGATGAAGACGAAGCGAGTGAGTTTTTACATAAATTAGTTGAAGGAACGGTTGAGCATAAAGAAGAATTAGATCGGGTGATTTCTGCTAATTTACAAGGCTGGACAATTGAGAGAATGGGGCATGTTGACCGGGCCATTGTTCGAATGGCGCTCTATGAAATGAAGTTTATTGAAGACATACCTGCAAATGTAACATTTAATGAAGCGATTGAGTTAGCTAAAGCTTTTGGTGGAGAAGAGTCTGGTCGTTTTATTAATGGTGTATTATCAAAATCCGTTGATATGATAACAAAAGAGAGCGGGAACGAATAAGGAGAGTGGTAGTATGACAGCAATTTTGTTAAATGGAAAAGAACTAGCAGCAAAAAAACGTGAGCAAATGAAAGAAAAAGTTGAACAATTGAAAAGCCAGGGAACCGTTCCTGGTTTAGCTGTGATTTTGGTTGGAACTAACCAAGCTTCACAAACGTATGTCCGTTCAAAGCAAAAAGCATGTGAGCAGATTGGAATACATTCTGTGCTTGTTGAACTTTCTGAAGAAACGACAGAATCACAGCTCCTTGCTGAAATTGACCGTTTAAATGAAGACTCTTCGGTTGATGGCATTTTAGTGCAATTACCTTTACCTAAACAAATTACAGAGCAAGCAGTTATAGAACGTATCCACCCTAGTAAAGATGTAGACGGGTTTCATCCGATTAGCATTGGGAAAATGATGACGGGTGAAGAAACATTTCTTCCTTGTACCCCACATGGTATTGTTGTCATGCTAAAAGAAGCAAATATTGAGCTTGAAGGAAAGCATGTCGTCGTCGTGGGACGAAGCAATATCGTTGGGAAACCAGTGGGACAACTCCTTTTAAATGAAAATGCGACGGTAACATATTGTCATTCACGAACGAAAAATTTAGAAGAGATGACAAAACAAGCGGACATTTTAATTGCAGCTGTGGGTGTGACGAAAATGATTAAAGAAAAGCATGTCAAACCTGGTGCCGTAGTTATTGATGTTGGAATAAATCGTGAAAACGGAAAACTTTGTGGCGATGTTGATTTTGATGAAGTGAAGGAAGTCGCGTCTTATCTAACACCCGTTCCGGGTGGTGTTGGCCCGATGACGATTACGATGCTTCTTGAAAATACAATTCAATCAGCAGAACGTAGAGCGTAAGAGCGATGACAGCCCAGAATATCCTCACTATTTCAGAAGTGACAAGACGCATTAAAGGCGTGCTTGAAGACGATGCAATTTTACAGGATGTCTGGCTGCGAGGCGAGATTTCCAACTTTAAGCTACATAGTCGTGGACATATGTATTTTACAGTCAAAGACCAAAACTCTCGCTTGCAATCTGTGATGTTTGCCGGAAATAATCGATTTCTCCGCTTCAAGCCAGAGAATGGGATGAAGGTATTAATACGAGGTGAAATCAATGTGTACGAGCCCTATGGCCAATATCAGCTTTATGTAAAGGAAATGCAGCCTGATGGGATTGGAAGCTTGTATTTAGCATATGAAAAACTAAAAGAATCATTAGAACTTGAAGGTTTATTTGCGTCTGAACGCAAGAAAATGATTCCACGTTATCCAAAACGAATCGCCATTATTACGTCTCCAACTGGAGCGGCTATTCGAGATATGATGACAACATTGAAGCGGCGTTTCCCTATTGTTCAAGTGACCCTCTTACCAGTTCTCGTTCAAGGAGACGAAGCACCTTACTCCATTTCGAGAGCAATTGAGCAAGCAAATCTAGCAAACGTGTTTGATGTGCTTATCGTCGGCCGAGGTGGGGGATCGATTGAAGAGCTTTGGGCCTTTAACGAGGAAATAGTTGCGAGGGCGATTGCTACGTCAATGATACCCGTTATTTCTGCAGTCGGTCATGAAACTGATTTTACAATAAGTGATTTTGTAGCAGATTTACGTGCGCCTACTCCAACAGGAGCCGCAGAATTAGCTGTACCTGATATAAAAGCATTGCAGGAGCAACTACTCTCTTTACAAAAACGGCTGCACCGAACGTTTCATGACCAAGTCGAACAAAAACGTCAAAAACTAAGTCGAATTCAGCGTTCCTATGCATTCCGCTATCCCGAGCAGTTAATTCGTCAAAAGGAACAACAACTAGACAGTTACATGGAACGATTGAAGCGGTTAGCGTTGCGGAATGTATCTGAACAAAAACGCAGTTTTCAGGAATTAGATAGAGCCTTGCTAAGAAACCATCCACGTGTTCAAATGGTTCAGGCAGAAGAGAAAATTTCGCTGGCTCAAAAAGAACTTATTCGTGCCATGCAAGAACAACTTAGAGTAAAAAAACAACCATTTCAACAGCTATTAGGTGAATTAAATCTGTTAAGTCCTCTTAAAATTATGGAACGCGGCTATAGTCTTGCTTATGATGAAAAGACAAAAGCGATGATAAAGTCGACGGAACAGGTGAATGTTGGATCGGATATAATGGTTCGATTGCGAGACGGAGAATTGGCGTGCGTAGTCAAGGAAAAACACTCTTCTAACTAACGATCTTTCCCAAATACCTAGAACAAGCAAGGGGGATACAAATGCCAAAGGAAACGAAGGAAGCACTAAGCTTTGAAGAAGCAATGGAACAATTGGAATCCGTGGTGGACCAGCTTGAAAAAGGAGATGTACCATTGGAAAAAGCGATAACAATGTTTCAAGAAGGAATGCAGCTCTCAAAGCATTGTCATGAGCGATTAGAACTTGTGGAAAAACAAATGGATCAAATCCTTCATGCGGATGGTGAAATTGAAGAAGTCCACTTAATGGAGGACGAAGAAGCGTGAATCCGGAATTAACCTTATTTTTAGAAAGTCAAAAGCAAGCGATTGAAGAACGTCTACCAGTTCTTGTTGAGGGGCTTCAAGCACCTCAAGTGTTAAAGGAAGCAATGATTTATTCGCTTCAAGCAGGTGGTAAGCGCATTCGCCCAGTCCTTCTACTAGCTACGATGCATGGATTTGGGAAATCGCCAACCGACGGTCTTGATGTGGGTTGTGCGATAGAAATGCTTCATACATATTCGTTAATTCATGATGATTTGCCTGCTATGGATAATGATGATTTAAGAAGAGGAAAACCAACGAATCATAAAGTGTATGGTGAAGCGTTGGCGATTTTAGCAGGTGATGCATTGCTTACCTACAGCTTTGAATTAGTTGCTTCATTAGATGATGAAGTCTGTTCACCACACGAAAAATTATGGCTCCTTCGTGAATTTGCGAAGGCTTCTGGTCCCGAAGGAATGGTTGGCGGACAAGTTGCAGACATCGAAGGGGAGAATCGAGTCCTTACAATGGAGGACTTAGCGTATATCCATCATCATAAAACAGGAGATTTACTTGCTTTTTCTGTGGTAGCGGGAGCTGTCTTATCAGGTGCGAATGAAGAAGATATAAAGGGGGTAAAGCAATTTGCTCGCGAATTAGGTCTAATTTTTCAAATTAAAGACGACATCCTTGATATTGAAGGTGATGTTGGATCCATAGGGAAGCCTGTTGGAAGTGATGACGAAAATAATAAAAGCACATATCCAAGTCTGCTAGGTATGGAAGAAACTAAAGTCTTATTAATAAAGCATACTTTAAAAGCAAAGGAATATCTTTATGGTGTAAAGATGGATCATACATTACTTGATGCGTTAACAGATTATGTCGTTAATCGGAACCATTAGAGGGATTCAACCCCTAATATTGAGCTTGTTTAGACCATGTGTTATACTAACTATATATGAGAGTGGTGCAGTATTCTAGTCAGTTCTCCTTTCTTGAGGGCGGGGCTAAAAATCCGCCGAAGGGCACATCGATGAAGCTCCTTGTTTTTGCTTGAGGCGCCCAGCCTTGGGTCTAAGCTGGGAGAAAAGGTAGAAGGGCGATCCACAAAGGCATGTGGGCGTTGACCCTTCTACTGTGGAGGCCTTTTTCTCGAACTATACGTGTGTATGGTTCAAGAGTAAGAGGTATGAACCTGTAAAGGCAAACTAGGGAGTTTGTCTGCAGCGTAGCCTGCCTTGAGTGGAGGTAGAGGGGATGATGGGCTTATGTTGTGTTTCTTGTAGGCCAACAGGAAGGGCAACTTACCATCTGAAATCTACTCTGCAAAAGAGGATAAAAGAAAGGCACGGAACTGTTGAGGAAATCTCCTAGACTGTTCGATTGACATTTAAAGGGGATTACAGTGTAGACTAAGTGGTAATCCAGTCTGACGTCTGGTGACAACGTCAAGTTTAGTATAAAGGGAAACCGCCCTTGCGGCGACGCAACGGAGCTAAACTGGGAAATCCTACTGGACCTAAGCTACAGGGTTTACTCTTTAAATGACCACTCCACCTACATAGGTTGCTTTTATAAAGGTACAGAGGAGAAAATATGAAACCTCTTTTAAAATCAATACATTGGAGTTTGGGAATTGCCGTTATCACACTCGTGTTAGCGGCTATTTTTTCAGTTTTTTCGACATTTTTATTAAGTGGCGTGACATGGGCCGTCGGTATGGGGATAGTATTTATAATTGTATTTATAGGTGTGTTTTTTGATACAATTGGCGTAGCAGCTACAGCAGCGAACGAGAAACCATTCCACGCGATGGCATCTGAACGGTTGATTGGTGCTAAGCATGCAGTTCTTATTACAAGAAATGCTGATAAATTTGCGAACTTTTGTAACGATGTAATTGGAGACATTTCCGGTATCGTAAGTGGTACTGCTTCAGCGTATGTAGTATTGCAGCTATCTATAGAACTTGGTTATGGGGAAACATCGATTCAACAGTTTGCAATATCTATTCTATTTACGAGCGTAGTTGCAGCACTTACCGTTAGTGGCAAATCAATTGGTAAGACGATGGCGATTCATTATGCTACACCGATTATTTATCAAGTGGGTAGATTGTTATACCTTTTAGAGGTAAACTTAAAAATAAAAGTATTTTCGAAAAATGGAAAAAAGAAGAAAGATACTAAGATTCGAAAGTGAGGGTTTCTACGTGAAGCTAGAAGATTTGAAAAACCCGAGCATGATTAAGAATTACTCTAAATCAGAGCTAGAAGGTCTTGCAGAAGACATTCGTACATTTCTCATAGAAAAACTATCTGAAACGGGAGGCCACCTTGGTCCTAACTTAGGTGTGGTGGAGTTAACATTAGCGCTCCATTATTTATTTGATAGCCCAAAGGATAAATTCATTTGGGATGTCGGTCATCAAGCGTATGTGCACAAGATTTTAACGGGACGAGCTGGTCAATTTGACCGACTACGCCAATATAAAGGACTTTGCGGATTTCCTAAGAGAAATGAGAGTGAGCATGATGTGTGGGAAACTGGGCATAGCTCTACTTCTCTTTCTGCCGCAATGGGAATGGCGACTGCTCGAGATATTAAAGGGACGGATGATAAGGTTGTCGCTATAATTGGTGATGGCGCTCTAACCGGTGGAATCGCTTTAGAGGCTTTAAATCATATTGGACATGAACAAAAAGACTTAATCGTTATTTTAAATGATAATGAAATGTCAATTGCACCGAACGTAGGTGCTCTTCACAATGTTCTTGGTCGCTTACGTACAGCTGGTAAATATAAGAAGGCTAAAGAAGAACTTGAGCAATTAATAAAGAAAATCCCAGCATTTGGTGGGAAAATTGCAGCTACTGCTGAGCGGGTGAAGGATAGTTTAAAATACTTACTCGTTTCAGGTATTTTCTTTGAAGAATTAGGTTTTACCTACCTAGGTCCAGTAGATGGTCATGATTTAGATGATTTAATGGAGAACTTAAAATATGCTAAAAAAACTAGTGGTCCTGTGTTAATTCACGTCCTTACGAAAAAAGGAAAAGGATATGAGCCTGCTGAAAATGATGCAAAAGGTACTTGGCATGGATTAGGACCTTATAAAATTGAATCAGGAGAAGTCGTTAGTAAGCCTGGACCTCCAAGCTATAGCTCTGTTTTTGCTGAAACCCTCAAGACAATTGCACGTACGGACAAACGAATTGTTGGGATAACAGCTGCGATGCCTGGGGGAACGAAACTAGATTCCTTTGCGAAGGAATTTCCCGAACGAATGTTTGATGTCGGAATCGCCGAGCAGCATGCGACCACCATGGCAGGGGGACTTGCTACACAAGGATTAAAACCTGTCTTTGCTGTTTATTCAACCTTTTTACAGCGTGGTTACGATCAAGTGGTTCATGATATTTGTCGACAAAATTTAAATGTTGTTTTTGCGGTTGATCGTGCAGGTTTAGTTGGGGCAGATGGTGAGACCCATCAAGGGGTTTTTGATATTTCTTATTTGCGTCATTTACCTAACATGAAGATTTTGAATCCAAAGGATGAAAATGAGCTTCAGCACATGATATATACTGCAACACAATACGATGGTGGGCCAATTGCGGTTCGTTATCCACGTGGAAATGGGTATGGAATAAAAATGGATGAGCAATTAAAGATGCTTCCAATCGGAAAATGGGAGACACTCCAAGAAGGTCATGATGCCTGCATTTTGACATTTAGCACAATGATTCCAGTGGCAGAGGAAGCGGTTAGACAGTTAAGTACACAAGGCTTGTCGGTTAAGATTGTGAACGCAAACTCTGTTAAGCCGCTTGATGAAGAATTTCTTTTAGAGCTTGCCACTTTAAATATACCAGTCCTAACTTTAGAGGAAGCAGCCTTACAAGGGGGCTTTGGTAGTGCGGTTTTAGAGTTTTTCCATGACAAAGGTTATCACAATATGGAGATTACAAGAATGGGAATTCCTGATTATTTTATTGAGCATGGCAGCGTTCCTGAACTATTAGAAGAAGTAGGTTTAACATCAGCAGGTGTAGCAGAGCAAATGCTGAAGTTATTACCGAGAAAGCAGCAAAGGGCATAATTCATGGCGAAAAAAGAACGTATTGATGTTCTCCTTGTTGAACGAGGACTGATTGAAACGAGAGAAAAAGCTAAACGTTCGGTTATGGCAGGTCTTATATACACCGAATCGGAGCGTATTGATAAACCTGGAATGAAAATTGATGTAGATGCCCCCCTCACTGTAAAAGGAGATGTTCTCCCTTATGTGAGTAGAGGAGGACTTAAGCTTGAAAAGGCAATTAATGCCTTTCAGTTAAACCTCAAAGACAAGGTTGTTCTAGATATTGGCGCATCAACAGGCGGATTTACGGATTGTTCCCTGCAAAACGGGGCAAAAGCCGTATATGCCTTGGATGTCGGATATAATCAACTTGCTTGGAAAATTCGTCAAGATGAACGTGTGACGGTCATGGAAAGAACAAATTTTCGTTATGTAAAGCCCGAGGATTTAACAGAAGGGCTCCCGCATTTTGCGACGATTGATGTATCATTTATTTCTTTAAGACTCATTCTCCCCGTTTTAAAAACGATTCTGCTACAAGGAGGAGAAGTCGTTGCTCTGGTAAAGCCGCAATTTGAAGCTGGGCGTGAGCAGGTTGGAAAAAAGGGAATTATCCGAGATGCTGCTATCCATGAGCAAGTGCTTGATCGAATAATTGCCTTTGCTTTAAAAGAAGGTTTTGACGTTTGTGGGATCGACTACTCCCCAATAAAAGGTGGAGAAGGCAATATCGAGTTTTTATTGCATCTTTCCAATGCAGTAACAACTCATGGTTCTTTAAAGTCAGATCAACAGATACAAGAAGTTGTATCACGAGCGCATGAACAACTGAAAAAGATTGAGTAATACGACTTCCGGAAATGTTAACATGGAGCCGAAGTTTACTTAGTTCTTTAGGGGTGTCCAAAAGGTTATAAACAACCTTTCGGACACCCCCCTTTTACTTTTGCATAAATATAAATGTGAATGTATTGAATTACATCTTGATTCGCGAGATAATGAAGGTAATAAAATGAGAAAAAGCAGGTGTTTCAATTGAATAAGGGTCAGCGTCATATTAAAATACGGGAAATTATTACCAATAGGGAAGTTGAAACGCAAGACGACTTAGTAGAAGAATTAAAAAATTCTGGCTATAATATAACGCAAGCGACGGTCTCCCGAGACATTAAGGAGCTGCATCTTGTAAAGGTACCAATGATTGATGGACGATATAAGTACAGCCTACCAGCTGATCAGCGTTTTAATCCGCTTCAGAAATTAAAGCGTGCATTAATGGATAGCTTTGTTAGTATTGACCGTTCAGATAATCTCATTATCATGAAAACATTACCTGGAAATGCCAATTCAATTGGTGCTCTAATTGATAATCTGGATTGGGAAGAAATAATGGGGACAATTTGTGGTGACGATACAATTTTAATTATTTGCAAGCTGAAAGAAGATTCTCCAGACATTACAACTCGCTTTTTGGACATGCTTTAAGTCGAACAACCTTTAGAAGGGTGGACGTTATGTTAATTGAATTATCAATTAAAAATTTCGCAATTATTGAAGAGTTGACCATTCCCTTTGAAAAAGGTCTTACCGTTTTAACTGGTGAGACAGGTGCAGGAAAATCAATTATTATTGATGCGATTGGATTATTATTGGGAGGAAGGGGTTCGGTTGAATTTGTCCGGCATGGAAAGAAGCGTGCCGAAATCGAGGGACTCTTCACCGTTCATTCAGATCACACGATTTTAAAAAAAATAGATGATCTCGGAATTGATATCGAAGAAAATATGCTTGTTCTTAGGCGCGATATGACGTTGCAAGGAAAAAGCATATGTCGTATAAATGGAAAGCTTGTTACTCTTGGTATTTTACGTGAAATTGGTCAGAGCTTGGTCGATATTCATGGTCAACATGAACATCAGGCATTAATGCAAGCCGACCAACATAAGGAATTGCTTGATGACTTTGCAAAAGAGAAATTACTACCTACTCAAGCTGAATATCAATTGCTTTATAAACGGGCAAAAAATTTGCAAAAGCAATTGCTAAATCTAAGCGAAAATGAACAGGAAATGGCACAACGTGTTGATTTATTACGTTATCAACTTGAGGAAATAGGACAAGCTAATCTAGAGCCAGAAGAAGATGTACACTTAGCAAACGAGAAATATAAGCTGGCTAACAGTGAAAAGCTGTTTAAAACATTACAGGATAGCTATGACAGCTTGTATGGTGATGGGAGAGGTCTAGACTATATCATGAATGCCGTGTCTCATTTAGAGGAAGCGCAGACAATTGATAATGGGCTTAGAGAATTGCACGAGAATGTGAGTAATAGTTATTATTTGCTAGAAGAAGCAGCCTTTTCTTTAAGAAATCAACTTGAGGAAATTGAATTTGATCCAGCTCGATTAGAAATGATCGATGAAAGATTAAATGAAATTCAAAAACTCAAACGTAAATATGGTAAAACCGTTGTAGATATTCTAGAATATTCAGCAAAAGTTGAAGATGAGCTTGATACGATTATTCATAAGGATGATCGTATCCAAAATTTGGAGAAAGAACTTGAGTCGGTGTGGCTTGATTTATCGGTTGAAGCCCAAGCTATAACTGATATCCGAAAGGAAGCAGCAGCAGCACTATCAGAGGAAATACATAAGCAATTAAAAGCTTTATACATGGAGAAGACTGTTTTTGATATTCGGATAGTAGAGCGATTAGCTGGCAAACAGGGTTCGCAAGTTGAAGGAAAGACAATGTATTTTGGTCCAGACGGCAGAGATGAGATTGAGTTTTATTTAGCTACGAATCCAGGCGAGCCATTAAAGCCTTTGACGAAAATTGCCTCGGGTGGAGAAATTTCAAGGATTATGCTCGCATTAAAATCAATTGTCTCCTCAAGCCAAGGTTTAACTTCTGTTATATTTGATGAAGTGGATACGGGTGTGAGCGGCCGAGTTGCTCAAGCAATTGCTGAAAAAATTCACTCCGCCTCGTCCAAATCTCAAGTCCTCTGTATTACCCATCTTCCTCAAGTAGCAGCAATGGCTGATACTCATTTATATATTAAGAAGGAAGAAGAAGAAGAGCGTGTAAAAACATTAGTTTCTCCTCTTTTATATAAAGAAAAGGTTAATGAACTAGCAAGAATGATATCAGGTGTTGAAGTAACCGACTTGACAAAGCAGCATGCAGAAGAACTTCTTCAATTAGCCAAACAACATAAACAATCAATTTGAAAAGCTAACCAATTAAGGTTAGCTTTTTATCTTCGGAGCAGTTATAAATGTAGTCAGACAAGGTAACATTAGTAGTACAGCCATTCAGAGGTGTGGGCTGGGAGCTAGGAGTGTGAAGAGAGTGAGAGGCGATACAATTAGGAAAGTAACAGGAATATTTCTTCTTCTATTCCTTCTTAGCTTGGGACTTTCAACAACTTTGAAGGAGTGGGTTTCAGTGCCTACTTCAATTACAGTTTTTGAAGGGGAGAAGACAGAGCTTTTTAGGACAAATGGATCGATGAAGGCGGTTACGGTGGCAACAAATGATCCTAGCTTAGCTTTTTCGTTGGAAACCGAAAAGAACTATCCCTCATCTGTGGCATCAATTTCTAGCGAAGAGTTGGGTGAACAGCAAATGTCTTTAGAAGTTGCTGGTTTTCCGATTAAAAATATTGATGTGAATGTTCTTCCGAAAACCGAAGTAATTCCGGGAGGACAGTCGATAGGAGTAAAATTAAACACAGAAGGCGTACTTGTGGTTGGACACCATCTTGTTAAAACAGCGGATGGAGATCAATCCCCGGGGGAAAAAGCTGGAATTGAAATTGGAGATATGATCACACAAATTGATGGTCACGAGATTCAACGAATGAGTGAGGTCGCAGATTTAGTACAAGTAGCAGGAGATGAAGGACGCGCATTAGAAATTAAAGTGAAACGCGACCAACAAACGCAAATAAAGGAATTAACACCTTTACAGGCAGAAGGTGAGCATTCCTATCGAATGGGCTTATATATTCGCGATTCTGCAGCAGGTGTTGGAACATTAACCTTCTATGATCCAATATCGAAAAAATACGGTGCATTAGGTCATGTCATATCAGATGTAGATACAATGAAACCAATTATTGTTCATGATGGTCAAATTATTCGTTCGGCGGTAACGTCAATTGAAAAAGGTAGTAATGGTGACCCTGGTGAGAAGCTGGCTAGCTTCGCCCAAGGTAGAGATGTATTAGGGTCCATTGAAAAAAATAGCTCATTTGGAATTTTTGGAACGCTTGATTCAAAAACTAAATTAAAAAACGACATTCATGATAACCAAATGCCAATTACCCTTTCAAATCATGTGAAAGAAGGACCGGCAAAAATTCTTACTGTGGTAAATGGGGAGGATGTCGAGGAGTTTGATATTGAAATTGTAAGCTCTGTTCCTCAAAGGGAACCTGCAACTAAAGGGATGGTTATTAAGGTGACTGACCCGAAATTACTTGAAACGACAGGTGGAATTGTTCAAGGCATGAGTGGAAGTCCAATTATTCAAGACGGCAAACTTGTAGGAGCAGTTACACATGTTTTTGTAAATGACCCAACATCAGGCTATGGCTGTCATATTAGTTGGATGTTAGAAGAAGCAGGCGTCAATATTGAAATGAAAAAAGCCAAAGCGAGTTAAATCGTTTTGGTTTTTTTCGGTAGGAAAGCAATATATATGTTATAATAAAGAAAATTCGACACCAGAAAGCGTAAAAGAAAGGTAAATATCGAATGAGGTCGAAATCAGAAGTAAAATCGAGAAAAATTGAGGAAATCTAAAAAAAACTAATAAATTCACTGAAATTTAAAAGGAGAATCATCATTGCTGTCGAAATCGTAATCTATGACAAACTAACAAGAAATAAGGAGGACGTTTTTGTGCAAACAGTTAAAGTGTGTATCGCCGATGACAATCGTGAATTAGTGAACTTGTTAAATGAATATATTTCAACGCAAGAGGATATGGTCGTTGAGGGTGTTGCGTATAACGGGCAAGAGTGCCTAAAGCTAGTAGAAGAGAAGCAACCCGATGTATTAATTTTAGACATTATTATGCCCCATCTTGATGGGTTAGCTGTGCTTGAACGCATGGGTCAGCTTAATTTAACTAAGAAGCCCAGTATTATTATGTTAACAGCATTTGGCCAAGAGGACGTAACAAAAAGAGCGGTGGATTTAGGTGCGTCTTATTACGTGTTAAAGCCATTTGATATGGAAATTCTTATAACTAATATTAGAGAGATTGGCGGTCAAAAGCAGAACTTTGTTCAAAAGTCTGCATCATCTCTTATTTTAAATAATCAATCGTTTCGTCAAGAGAATAATGTTATTAACTTAGATGCGAGTATTACAAGTATCATTCATGAAATTGGTGTGCCAGCTCATATTAAAGGGTATATGTACTTACGTGAAGCAATAACAATGGTTTACAATGATATTGAACTATTAGGCTCAATTACGAAAGTTCTTTATCCTGATATTGCCAAAAAGTTTAAAACAACGGCAAGCCGCGTAGAACGTGCCATTCGTCATGCAATCGAAGTGGCTTGGAGTCGCGGAAATATAGACTCAATTGCGTCATTGTTTGGCTATACGGTAAGCCATACAAAGGCTAAGCCAACTAATTCAGAATTTATCGCGATGGTTGCGGATAAGCTTCGAATCGAGCATAAAGTCAGCTGAAGAGTCTGTAATTAAGCGGTTTTTTATAAGAAGGCATCTTCATTTTGTTGGATGATCACAAATTGAAGGTGTTTTTTTGGGTTATAGTTTGCCATTTAATGTAAAATAGGTGAAAAAATACATGTTAATAGCGGATAGGTAATAGCTTATCATACAGTAGGATAACAGAACTAAGAAACAATAAATTTGTTTGTAGGGAGTTGTTCTTTATTAATTTATACAGAGATTTGGAAAAATTTTGTCAAAGTAAGTTAGAACGACAGCTATCCGAAAAAGAACAAGAGCTACTTCATTGGATTGTAGAACAAGAACAAAAGGAAAAGCAGCATGTAATAGGTTATTCAAATTAGAGGTTATCTCAAAAGGTCATATGACCTTTTGAGATAACCTCTTTTTGTTAGAATAATCAATTGAAGGATACGTGGTAATTTCGAGAAAACTGCCCATACTAATAACAAATCAAGCAGAGAGGGTTTTGTTATGAGTTCTGTACTGACAGGAAACGTATATGAGCACAAGCGCACTAAAGAATTGTTGCACTATATTCCAAAACAGGCAGTTGCTCTTATTTGGCATGAAGATATAGATGGTATGGCAGTTGAAGGATTATTAAAACAGCGTGTGAAGGCTGTAGTTAATGGGAAATCCTCAATGAGTGGAACATACCAACATGAGAATGTCACAAAACTCCTCAATGCAGGTGTCCCTGTTTATGATATAACCACAATTCACAGAAAATGGGAATACCTACATAACAATGAAGTGATGATCATTGGTAATGAATTATACGTAAAAATAGAAGGACAATTTTCTTTGTTCGCTTCGATTCAACTTTATAATGATGCGATGGTTCATTCTCTTCTTAGGGAGGCAAAACAAGCGTATCCGAAACAACTCACCTCCTTTGTTGATAATACAATTGAATATGTTAAGAAGGAGTGTGCTTATTTTACAGAAGAACCGGAGTTACCAGAATCAATGAAGATGCTGACTGGACAGGAAGTGTTAATCGTTGCTCGCAGCCCGCACTATGAAAAGGATATCGAAGCAGTAAGATCGCGGTTGCGCCGTAAGAATATTCGAATCATTGCCATTGACGGTGCAGCAGACGGGTTACTTAAAAATAATTTGGTTCCCGATTTTATCATTGGTGATATGGATTCAATTTCAACACAAAGTTTAACCTGTGGAGCAATGATTTTATGTCATCAACATATTAATGGACACTGTCCTGGGAAAGAAAGGCTAGATCGGCTTGGGATTGAGGCTGGGACGATTACCTTTGTTGGCACAAGTGAAGATGTAGCCATTCATGCAGCTTTTTGGTCGGGATCCTCCCACTTGTACTTAATTGGTTGTCGGATCGGCATTCATGAATTTTTAGAAAAAGGACGATCAGGGATGGGCGCCAGTTTGTTAAATCGAATTCAGGCCGGAGAACGTTTGACAGACTTAAAAGGGATTCATCGTTTGAGTACACAGAAGCGTTCATTAAAAGAACTGGTACAACAATTCATTTTAGCTGTTCGTCAAACTAAGCTTTACCCCCTCTTTCAGTCAATTATTTTAGAAAGAATGATGACATGGAAAAAAAAGGAGGCAATACGGCATGAATAAAATTTCTATTGTCATACCTGCCTTTAATGAAGAGAAAAGTCTTTCTCAAACCATCCAAGCCTTGCGTCAGCTTCCATACGAAAAGGAGATTATTGTGGTGAATGATGGTAGTTCAGATAAAACTGGAGAAATTGCTGAGGTAACAGCTGATTTCGTTCTACATGTTCCTAGTAATAATGGAAAGGGGAACGCGCTTCAAGTAGGATGGAAGAAAGCTTCGGCAGACTATATTTTGTGTATTGACGCTGATTTAGAACAAAGTGCAGGAGAAGCCATTCATCTTATTCGACCACTCTTCGAAAATAAAGCTGACGTTGTCATATCAAAAGTGAAATCAGGGAAAAAAAGTGGGTTCGGGTTGATAAAACGTCGTGCTAGGTCAATTATTTACCGTAACACGGGCTTTATACTTGAAGCACCGCTGTCCGGACAAAGAGCATTTCAGCGTCAATGGCTTCCTCTTCTACTGAAGCAACGCTATATCGGCTTTGGGGTTGAAACACAAATGTCAATCGATTTATTAAAAGCAGGGGCAACAATTTTAGAAGTAGAAACGATGATGAAGCATAGAGAAATGGGGAAGACGTGGAAAGGGTTTCGTCATCGTATAAAGCAATGGGTGGAAATTGAGAAGAATTGTAAAGAGGTCCGGTCATGATTTTACTTATTCTTCTTTTACCAATCATGGCCTTATTGAGCATGTATGCGTTTCGTTGTGCACAATGGACGACTCAAAATTATGAGAGACAGCAGATTCCTTATAGTCTTGGAGTTCTAGTGGTTTTCGCATATGCAGTGCTTTGCGCATTTCCACCAATTTTGTCGCCGGCTTTTTCCTACGGTGCGATGGGATATGTGTTCGGGATTTGGTTAATTGGTTTCTTGGATGACCGTTTTGGACAAGTGTATCCAAAAGGTTTAAAAGGTCATTTTTATTATGTATTTAACGAAAAAAAACTAACGACAGGTATTTTAAAAGTTGTGGGCACAATTCTTATTGCCATATTATTTATCCTATATTATCAGCCAAATAGTGTGGTGGATGGGGTTCGTTGTTTTCTTTTGTTAACATGGATGCCCCATGTCGCCAACCTATTTGATACACGTCCCCTCCGAGTTTGGAAAATGTCACTTCTGTTTTTAATTGTTTTAACACTAATTGTAGGACTTCCGTCTTTTTTAACGCTTATTTATGTTCTAGTCGTATTTTATCTACTTTTTGTTCTAGAAGGCCACCGGAAAGCGATGCTCGGCGATAATGGAGCAACAACGATTGGTGCCATCTTTGCTGTTTTGATGTTTTTTGAAACGACGGTTACTTTCCAATGGATTATTGTTTTCGTTGTATTTATGTTAATGATTATAGCTGAACGAGTCTCTTTTTCTGCGCTTATTGAAAAACGTTCTATTCTTAGATGGTTTGATCAAATTGGCGTTCCAACTAGAAAATAAAGCAGCATTGCCTAAAGAAGCATGCTGCCTTTTCTATAATCTTCGTCTCGTCCTGACGACATAGGGGCATTTTTTTAGAGTTATTTCTTGTTCTGAAAACGTGGTGCTATTTTTCCATTTTTACGGTCGCGATAAAAAATAAAACCTCCAATAAAGCTTAATCCTGCTAGGAAAAAAATAAAACCAGCTAAAAACTGTAACACCAACGAAGGGTATGGTGAATTTAAAAGCTGAAAAATAGTATCTCTCATTAACTTTATGCCATAGCCAGCTAAAATAGCCGGAATAAGTAGTATCATTAAGGCAATAAAACGTCCCATAAGCATTCCTCTCTCGTCTAGCATGAACTCTTATCTTTTATTTTAACGGAAAATTCAGCTGAAGTACATGTTAGTAGTTGCAAGTTTGTGTCATTTGAGTAATAGTTGAAGAAGGAAAACTAAGAGTAGAACTTAGGACCGGGTCTTAAGTTTAATTTTTTAATTAGCTTGGGGGCCAATAAGGATCAGCACCACTCGATTTATTAGAGTTATTGATTTCTTTGAAACTACATTAAGCCTCGTTCTTGGTTCGAACAGAATGTGGATGTATAATAAGTGAATAAGAGGATGGTGTTCGTTAAGAGCGCAATTAAATGATACGTTAAAGCGTTAACGTACCTTAAAAAAGGTTGAAGGCATTTATGCTTATTTGGCGAAAAAGTATTTAAGGGTAAGAAACGTCTACATATAAGTAATTCTGCAAAAAAGGAGTCCTTTTTTTGCGCAGACATTAAGCAATGGGCGCTCATTGCATTTGTAAGTAAGCTTAAATTAAATGATTAAAAGAAATTGAGTATCAATCGACAGAGATTGAGAAAAAAGGAGGATGATGAGGTGGCAGAGGATTATGATCTTGTCATACTAGGAGCGGGGACAGGCGGTTATGTAGCTGCCATACGTGCTGCTCAGCATGGGTTAAAGGTAGCCATTGTAGAAAAGGGGAAAGTTGGTGGAACATGCCTTCACAGAGGATGTATTCCAAGTAAGGCGCTCTTACGAAGTGCTGAGGTGTTTGCAACAGCAAAAGATGCTGATCAGTTTGGTGTGGTGACAGGCGAGGTAACACTTGATTTTTTCAAGGTTCAAGAGCGAAAAAGCCAAATTGTCGATCAGTTATACCGAGGTGTCCAACACTTAATGAAAAAAGGAGATATAGATGTTTTTGACGGCATTGGACGGATTCTCGGACCATCTATTTTTTCACCGACACCTGGAACGGTTTCTGTTGAAATGGCTAATGGTGAAGAAAACAAAATGCTAATTGGTAAAAATGTGATTATCGCTACAGGGTCTTCGGCTAGAACATTGCCTGGACTTGAGGTAGACGGAACCTTTATCTTAACATCTGAAGAGGCGCTACAACTTGAAGAATTACCAACCTCGATTGTGATTGTCGGCGGGGGTGTCATTGGCATTGAATGGGCTTCGATGTTGAATGATTTTGGTGTCGATGTCACAGTTCTTGAGGTGGGTTCAAACATTTTACCGACTGAAGATGAAGATATCTCTCAAGAGGCGGCGAGACTTTTAAAGAATAAAGGTGTTAAACTTATCACAAATGCTATCCTTTTACCTGAAACTCTTGAAAAGAGTGAGCAGGTGGCTGTGTCATTTGAGGTTAATGGAAACGCGCAGCGAATTCAAGCCGACAAGCTGTTGCTATCTGTTGGCCGTAGTCCAAACGTAGAGGGTATTGGTCTTGGAAATACAGATATTCAAGTTAGCGAAGGTGCGATTGCTGTAAACGAATATTACCAAACAAAGGAATCTCATATTTACGCCATCGGCGATGTTATTGGTGGGATGCAGCTTGCTCATGTCGCATCACATGAAGGCATCATTGCAGTCGATCATCTTGCAAGTAAGCAACCAGAACCGTTAAACTATTTTTCTGTTGCCAAATGTGTATATAGCCATCCTGAGATTGCAAGTATTGGATTAACTGAAGCCTCAGCTAAAGAGGACGGCTTTCAAATTAAAGTAGGTAAATTTCCTTTCAAGGCGATTGGAAAGGCGTTAGTTTACGGTGAGACAGATGGTTTTGTGAAAATTATCGTTAATGAAGCTAATGATGATTTACTCGGGGTTCATATGATTGGTCCACATGTAACGGATATGATATCTGAAGCAGCGATTGCTAAAGTGTTAGACGCTGCTCATTGGGAAGTGGCACAAACGATTCACCCTCACCCAACGCTCTCAGAAATTATCGGAGAAGCTGCTTTGGCCGTTGATGGACTGGCGATTCATTTATAACAACTTAAAGGGAGGCATATTGTAATGGTTGAAAATCGACATCAAGCACTAGGTTTATCAGATGATACGGTGTTAAATATGTATGAAATGATGCTACTTGCTCGTAGAATCGACGAACGAATGTGGCTTTTAAATCGTTCTGGAAAAATTCCATTTGTTGTATCTTGTCAAGGGCAAGAAGCAGCTCAAATTGGAGCCGTCTTTGCGCTTGATCGCGAGAAGGATTATATTTTGCCGTATTATCGTGATTTGGGGGCTGTATTAGCTTTTGGGATGACCACTCGTGATGTTATGCTTTCTAACTTTGCGAAAGCTGAGGATCCGAATTCTGGCGGTCGTCAGATGCCTGGTCATTTTGGACAGAAGAAAAACCGTATTGTAACGGGTTCTTCTCCTGTTACGACTCAAGTTCCACATGCTGTCGGAATAGCATTAGGTGGTAGATTGGAAGGCAAGGACTTTGTCACGTTTACGACATTTGGTGAAGGATCATCAAATCAAGGAGATTTTCATGAAGGCCTGAACTTCGCAGCCGTACATAAGTTACCTTGTATTTTTATGTGTGAGAATAACAAATACGCCATTTCAGTTCCAATAGAGAAGCAACTTGCTTGTGAAAATGTTTCCGATCGTGCCGTTGGTTATGGTATGCCAGGTGTTACGGTTGATGGAAATGACCCGTTAGCTATTTATGCCGCGGTTAAGGAAGCCGCGGACCTTGGGAGAAGTGGGGGAGGACCTACACTTGTTGAAGCGATTTGCTATAGATTAACTCCTCACTCAAGCGATGACGACGATCGGTCATATCGCTCTCGTGAAGAAGTAGCGGATGCGAAAAAGCTTGATCCAATTTATACATTTGCTGAATATTTACGAGGAGTAGAGTTGTTAACGGAGCAACGTTTAGCCGGGATGGAGGAGCGAATTGCTACACTCGTCGATGAAGCGACTGAATATGCAGAAAATGCGCCATTTGCTGACCCGGAAAGTGCATTAAATCACGTATATGCAGAGTAGGGAGAGGAAGAAAACATGGCAATCTTATCGTATATAGAAGCAGTGACACAAGCGTTAAAAGAAGAAATGGAAAGGGATTCTAAAGTGTTCGTCCTGGGAGAGGATGTGGGTGCACGTGGTGGTGTATTCCGTGCAACAAATGGCTTATATGAGCAATTTGGGGAGCAACGAGTCATTGATACACCCCTAGCCGAATCAGCAATTGCAGGAGTCGGTGTAGGAGCGGCAATGTATGGGATGCGTCCAGTCGCTGAAATGCAGTTTGCTGATTTTATTATGCCGGCAGTGAATCAAATCATATCTGAGGCAGCTAAAGTGCGTTATCGTTCAAACAACGACTGGAATTGTCCAATTACGATTCGCGCCCCCTATGGAGGTGGAGTCCATGGAGCTTTATACCATTCTCAATCGGTAGAAGCAATTTTTGCAAATGTTCCAGGATTGAAAATCGTGATGCCGTCGACGCCATATGATGTGAAAGGTCTACTCAAAGCAGCAATTCGTGATGATGACCCAGTACTATTCTTTGAGCATAAACGTGCCTATCGGTTGATTAAAGGGGAAGTACCTGAAGAAGATTACACATTACCTATTGGAAAGGCCGATGTGAAAAAAGAAGGCGCGGATATTACTGTCATTACATATGGTCTGTGTGTCCACTTTGCACTTCAAGCTGCGGAACGGATAGAAAAGGATGGCATTTCTGTTCATATCCTTGACCTTCGTACGGTGTACCCACTCGATCAAGAAGCAATTATTGAAGCGGCAAGTCGGACAGGTAAGGTTCTTCTTGTGACAGAAGCAAACAAAGAAGGAAGCATTATGAGCGAAGTGGCTGCGATTATTGCTGAGCATTGCCTATTTGATCTTGATGCACCTATTCAGCGCTTAGCAGGGCCTGATGTTCCTGCCATGCCTTATGCACCGACGATGGAAAAGTTCTTTATGCTTAATCCAGATAAAATTGAAAAGGCCATGCGTGAGCTTGCTGAATTTTAGACAGGGGGATACTATGGCAACAAATATTACAATGCCCCAACTAGGGGAAAGTGTAACTGAAGGAACGATTAGTAAATGGCTGGTAAAGCCGGGAGACAAAGTAAAAAAGTATGATCCTTTAGCTGAGGTCATGACGGATAAGGTAAATGCAGATGTCCCATCTTCTTTTACTGGAACGATTAGGGAATTACTCGTTGCTGAAGACGAAACTGTTGCGGTTGGAAGCAGCATTTGTACAATGGACGTGGAACATGAGTCAGGAGAAGAAACTGTTGTGGAAACTCCAGCCTCATTGGCTGAACCTGTACCCGAGCAAGTAAAAGAGACGGGTTATACTCAGAAAAAACGTTACTCTCCTGCTGTGTTAAAGCTATCACAGGAGCATAATATTAATCTTTCTCAAATAACCGGTACAGGAAAAGGCGGTCGCATTACTCGCAAAGATTTACAAATGATTATTGCTAGTGGTGGACCGCAAGTAGAACCAGAAATTGCAGCACCGATATTTCTTCAACAAACGGAAATGTCATCACCTAAGGCCCTTGAACATGATATTGAAATCCCGGTAACCGGGGTACGTAAAGCGATAGCGGCAAACATGCTAAAGAGTAAGCGAGAGACTCCGCATGCTTGGATGATGGTCGAAGTTGACGTGACTAATCTTGTTCAATATCGGGACCGCGTTAAGCAAAGTTTTAAAGAGCAGGAGGGAATGAATTTAACATTTCTCCCGTTTTTCATTAAAGCGACAGTCGAAGCTTTAAAAGAATATCCACAAATGAATGCGATGTGGGCTGAAGACAAAATTATTCAAAAGAAAGACATTAATCTGTCTGTTGCTGTAGCTTCAGAAGATGCTTTATTTGTTCCTGTTATTAAGAAAGCGGATGAGATGACAATTAAAGCAATCGTGCGCAATGTTCAAGAATTAGCAACTAAGGCACGGTCTAGAAAACTTACAACAGGAGATATTGAAGGTGGAACCTTTACAATAAACAATACTGGTTCATTTGGATCGATTTTATCTACACCAATTATTAACCCACCACAAGCAGCGATTTTGTCTATTGAATCGATTGTCAAGCGTCCAGTGGTGATTGAAAGTGAAGCAGGCGACATGATTGCCATTCGCAGTATGGTCAATCTCTGTCTCTCACTCGATCACCGAGTGCTTGATGGTCTTGTTTGCGGTCGATTCTTAGCACGAGTAAAGGAAAGACTCGAAAAAATGAGCGAAAAAACACTATCAATTTACTAAAACACCGCAATCTTGCGGCTGCAGCCAAGCGAACGTGCTTGGCTTTTTTTTAGTTTTGACTTTCTAAACTATGTTATTTCACCCTTTTTTTGAATAATTCCCGAGAACATACATGTTTTTCTATTGAGGGGTTATTCTACAACTAACATGTAGAAAGGGTGACTATATCATGAAACGATTTTACAAGCTGTTCCTATTAACACAAGTTGCTGTTGTTTTTTGTATGCTATCAGTTTCATTGATGCAGCCAGTACAAGCCGAACAAGAAGCCTCATCAAAAAAAGAAGTAGCAGCGGATCAATGCAAGCATTGCGTAATGGAGGCTCGTAAGCATGTGGAAGTGCATCTCGATTACTACTATGAATTACTTGCTGAAAAATACGCTCCAAATGAAGTGGAGAAGTGGCAAACAATTCGGAAGGAACGAGATTTACTTCGCAAAAAGGTAAAAGAAATGAAAAAGCGTGGCGAGCTTCAAGATAGGCTTGAAAAAAAATCGGAATGGTTCAAGCAACATAAGGAACTACAGATATTGTTTAAGGATGCAATTGAAAAACGGGATGAAAAAGCAATAAAAGCTTCACTTCCTCAACTCTTTAACCAATACCAACAAATGAACGAAGTTATGAAAAAACGTCTAGAAGAAACGAAATAAGTGTATGTTATTCTTATCAGGTCAAAGGTAGTATTCGTGAAAGAGACTTTAGAAGGTTAATGAACTTCTGAGTCTCTTTATTATTTTCATTTACAAATCGTAGAGGTTACGATATAATTCATAATCATACAAAACGTAATCGTTACGAAAGGAGAAAATTATGAAACTTAGCTTTAATTTGTTTGCAATGATTCTTGTTTTATCAGCTTTGCTAGCTGCATGTGGGGGGCAGGGAGAAGTAACGGAAGATGTAGATACAGAAAATCAGGATGAAGGTATCCAGGAAGAGACAGAACGGTTAGAATTATTTACGACAATTTTTCCACTTGAAGATTTTGCTTCTAAAATTGGTGGAGACTTTGTTCATGTAACAAATCTGGTACCTGTTGGTGCGGATGCCCACACGTTTGAACCAACTGCGCGTCAAATGATTGAAATTGTTGAAGGTGACGCGTTTATCTATAATGGTGCCGGGTTAGAAGGTTTTGTTGATGCGATTATTAATACAGTTACAGCCGAGGATGTCTTAATTGTTCAAGCATCAGAAGGAACTGAACTTCTAGAGACTCATGACGAACATGCAAACGAGGAAGAAGACGCGCATGCTGCTGACGACCATGCCCACGAGGAAGATGATAACGCACATGATCACGACAAGGACCCTCATATTTGGTTAGATCCAATTTTATCTATTACTATAGCTGAAAATATTAAAAATACATTAGTGCAATTGATGCCAGAGCAAGAACAGTATTTCACAGCAAATTTCGAAGAAGTGAAATCCGAGCTTGAGGCAGTTAACTTAGAATTTCAAGAGATGGTATCCGAAGCTAGCAAAGATACATTTCTCGTCTCTCATGAAGGATATGGTTACTGGGAAGAACGTTACGGTATTCATCAAAGGGGAATTGCAGGATTATCGCCTACGAATGAACCTTCGCAGCGTCAACTTCAGGAAGTTATTGAATTTGCTCATGAATATGAAATAGAATATATACTGTTTGAACAAAACGTCACACCAAACATTGCAGAGATTGTTAAAGGTGAGGTTGGAGCGGAAGTAGTATACATTCATAATTTAGAAGCTCTTGTTCAAGAGGATATTGATAATGACGAGGATTATTTTAGTTTAATGCGTCGTAATATTGAATCGTTGCGAATGGCCTTACAATAAGAATGTTTATAACCTTATTGTGTTTGTTCTAACTCTATTTTTCTGGTAACTAGAACCAAAGTATTTTCATAATTCTTACCTGATCTGAGCTGTTTTATTGGTTTCTTTTCGAGGTTAAGGTTACAATAAGGGGAAGAACTTAACGTAGGAGGGTTTCATTTATGCAATTTAATTTCTTTATGAATGATGTCGTACAAGTGGCTCGTCAGGAGATGGTCGAGGCGGGCTATCAGCAGCTTCAAACAACTGAGGAGGTTGACCAAATCCTTCAAGAAGAAGGAACAACACTTGTTATGATAAATTCTGTATGTGGCTGTGCTGGTGGAATTGCTCGCCCTGCTGCAGCTTATATGAAAAATTATGAAACGAAGCCTGACCGTTTTGTTACGGTATTTGCTGGTCAAGATAAAGAAGCAACAGCAAAGGCTCGTGATTATTTTACAGGATATGCACCTTCTTCTCCGTCATTTGCTTTATTAAAAGACGGTGAGATTATGGCAATGGTTGAACGTCATGAAATTGAAGGCCATGAACCGATCCAAGTTGTTCAGAAGCTTGAAAAAGCATTTGATGAGTACTGTAAGTAAGGAATCGTCAAAAGTCTGTGAATTTGTCACAGGCTTTTTGCTTTGAGGAAGCAAGATTAGCTAAAAATATGCTATAATAAGCCAGAAATTGAAAAAGGGGTGGCAAGTCATGCAATCATTATATGAACAAATTCAAGTGTATCTAAATATGGATGAAGAAATTTCGTTTAAGGAATTCGATAACTTCTATAAGAAAATCACGGATGAACTTGGTCAAACAAGTGAAGGGTTAGAAGAAGATGGCGTGTGGAAGGCTCTTTTCATCGTAGAGAATGTTATGTCAAATGCTGAGGGACGTGCAAAATCTTCTAAAGGAAATGAGTCTAAAAAGTATGCTAAAATGGCGCAACGTCTTCAGCTTTGGGCTAAAAATTTAGCTGCGCGCTTAGGCGAAGCTGGGTACACAGAAGATGACATTAACGAACGGTTTAATGTTATGTTTGAAGAAGGTACACCTGCTAAACAAGCCTAAATCACAAAGGGAAGAGAAAACAAAAACTTGACATCTCTTCCCTTTTGATTTACATTAGATTATGTCGCTTATTGGCGCCTATGGTGAAAGGGATATCATTCAAGATTCCGATTCTTGCGTTGTAGGTTCGAGTCCTACTAGGCGCGCCACTATACATATTCAAACACAACCAGATTTTATGGAGTTGTGTTTTTTTGTAGAGAAAAGGCTACTGCGTAGCTTTTCTTATTTAAAAAACGACATAAGTATCGTTATTTTTACCTTATTAACAGACAATTTCTGAAATACGCTTGATAACCCGTTATTTCTATGGTAAATTGTTATAAATATTAAATACAACGAAGAGGAATAGTAGGATTTTTTTAGCGAACAGAGAGCTGTTGGGTGGTGCGAAACAGTCGTGAACGAAATCCGAACTCACCTTGAAGTAGCTCGCTGAAATGCAGAAGAGTAGGTGGAGACGGATCCTAACCGTTATAGTAGGAGGATATAAGGTTGCAAGTAAACCCGTATCTGTTGGAGGGCATACCTTATTTGGTATGAATCAGAGTGGTACCGCGAAGATGTTAAAGTCTTTCGTCTCTATATATAGGGATGAAAGGCTTTTTTGTATTTTAAAAAAGTTGACAACAGTGAGAGGATGGATACTAAATGAAAAATATTAACAAATATTCGAGAAATTATTTTATGCCTCCAGTTTCAAGCTTAAAATGGACAGAGAAGGAGTATATTACCGAGGCTCCTACATGGTGTAGTGTTGATCTCCGGGATGGCAACCAGGCGCTAGTTGTTCCAATGAACCTAGAAGAGAAGTTAGAATATTTCCAAATGCTTCTCGAGATTGGCTTTAAGGAAATTGAAGTCGGGTTTCCTGCGGCATCAGAGACAGAATATACATTTTTACGTACACTGATTGAACAAAACCTTATCCCGGAGGATGTCACCATTCAAGTGTTGACACAGTCGCGAGAACATATCATTCAAAAAACGTTTGAATCACTTAAGGGTGCTAATAAGGCAGTCGTTCATCTTTATAATTCAACGTCCGTGGCACAGCGTGAGCAAGTATTCAAGAAATCAAAGCAGGAGATTATTGACATTGCGGTAACGGGAGCAAAACTTCTTAAAAAATATGCTGCTGAAACGGAAGGGAACTTCCAATTCCAGTACTCGCCAGAAAGCTTTACAGGTACAGAAATTGATTTTGCTTTAGAGATATGCAACCAAGTACTAGGAGAATGGCAACCAACTGCTGATAACAAGGTGATTATTAATCTACCGGCTACGGTCTCTCTTTCAATGCCGCACGTGTATGCAAGCCAAATTGAATACATGAGTGATCATCTTGATTACAGAGAGAATGTGATTTTGTCTATTCATCCACACAATGATAGAGGGACGGGAATTGCTGATTCAGAATTAGCTTTGTTAGCAGGAGGCCAACGAATCGAGGGAACATTGTTTGGGAATGGCGAACGAACAGGTAATGTCGACATTGTTACTCTTGCCCTTAACTTATTTTCACATGGTGTTGACCCAAAGCTGAATTTTGAAAATATCCCTAAGATTATTGCCGGGTATGAAAAATTCACAAAAATGAAGGTCAATGAAAGACAACCATATGCTGGGAAACTTGTATTTGCTGCATTTTCAGGATCGCATCAAGATGCTATTGCCAAAGGAATGAAATGGCGTGAGGAAAAACAAAATGAAGAGTGGACAGTCCCTTACTTATTAATTGATCCAAAGGATATTGGTAGAGAGTATGAAGGAGATGTTATCCGGATTAATAGCCAGTCTGGAAAAGGAGGGATTGGATACCTTCTCGAGCAACAATATGGCCTTGAACTTCCCCCGAAGATGCGAGAAGATTTCGGATACTGTGTAAAAAATGTATCGGATCGTCTGCAAAAGGAACTTATGGCTGAGGAAATTTACGATATCTTTAAGAAGGAATATGTTAATATTAAAACCCCTGTTGAATTTATCAATTATCAATTTATGAAACATGATGATTTTAAAACAAATGTCACGATTCAGATAGAAGAGAACATTTCGGAAATTGTCGGAGTCGGAAATGGACGATTGGATGCGATTAGTAATGCAATTCAAAAGAAACTAGATATTACTTATAAAGATTTAGTTTATAAAGAGCATGCATTAGAAATAGGGTCAGAGTCAAATGCTGTTTCCTATGTAGGAATACGAACCATGGATGACACTGTGTATTGGGGATGTGGAATTGACGTTGATATTATGACATCTTCGGTAAAAGCCTTATTTAGTGCAGTCAACAAAATAAAAAAATAACATCCCCACCCACTGCGCGTCCCCTATAAGAAGAACACTTATAGGGGAACTTTAAACCCTGGCAGTGGTTCCGCTTATTGCTTCAAGAAAAGGTTGCTGTGCAACTTTTCTTTTTTTTAATTCGTAACAGGTGCTGAATGTAAGGTATAATATAATGTGTTGATTAAGGAAGTGAGGCTATTGGCCATACATAATGATAGCCTGCGTGTTGATAGGTAAATAGATTTTACGTTGAAAGTGAGTGTTCAATATGGGCCGTAAGTGGAATAATATTAAAGAAAAAAAAGCGTCAAAAGATGCAAATACAAGTCGTATCTATGCAAAATTTGGTCGTGAAATTTATGTAGTAGCTAAGCAAGGTGAACCAGACCCAGATTTAAATCAAGCACTTAAATTTGTACTAGAGCGTGCAAAAACGTACAATGTACCAAGAGCAATTATTGACCGTGCGATTGAAAAAGCAAAAGGCGGTTCAGAAGAAAGTTATGACGAGCTTCGTTATGAAGGCTTCGGACCAAGTGGGTCAATGCTTATTGTCGATGCATTGACTAATAACGTGAATCGTACAGCTGCGGAGGTTCGCTCTGCATTTAATAAAAATGGTGGTAATATGGGTGTAACAGGTTCAGTTGCCTATATGTTTGATGCGACAGCTGTTATTGGGATTGAAGGAAGAACAGTTGATGAAGTCCTGGAGCTTCTAATGGAGGCAGACGTAGATGTACGGGACCTTTTAGAAGAAGGGGAAGCCGTTATCGTTTATGCTGACCCTGATCAGTTTCATGCTGTTCAAGAGGCTTTTAGAACGGCTGGAATTACGGAATTTACTGTAGCAGAACTAACTATGCTTGCGCAAAATGACCTAACGCTTTCAGAAGACGACCAAACACAGTTTGAAAAGCTAGTTGATGCTTTAGAAGACTTAGAAGATGTGCAACAAGTCTATCATAACGTGGATTTAGGTGAATAATTAAAACAGACCCTCAAGCTGAACTATAACCCGAATAATGGACACTTTAATAAAAGTGCCCCATATTCGGGCTTTTTCATGTCTTTAGAAGAAAAACCCGTTTATAATGAAAACATTAATTTTGAACGGAGAAATTCTATGAGTAAAAATATCTATACTGAGTACCAAATGAAAGAGCTTGAGAAAAATCCCAACGTAGATCGTGTATCAGATCGTTCAATCTCCTGTCATTCAGCCTTTAAGATCAAGGCCGTTCGGGAATATCAGGCAGGAAAAATTCCGTCTCAAATATTCATCGAGAATGGATTCAATTTAGATGTAATAGGTAAAAAGCAACCAAAACGTTGTTTACAGCGCTGGCGTGATACGTTTGAAAAGTTTGGAGAAGCTGGATTTGATTCAGAACGGAGAGGAAAAGGAAGTACTGGTCGACCGTCTACAAAAGAACTATCGGCAGAAGAAAAATTGAAGAAGGCAGAAGCTAGAATTAAATTTTTAGAAGCTGAAAATGATTTCTTAAAAAAGTTAGAAGAACTAGAGAGGCAGGCGTTGAAAAGGAAACGTTAACGGTATCAGAGAAATTTCAGTTGATCGAAAAAACAATAAGAGTTCATCAGTTAACGGGTGAAGTCTCCCATCTATGCAGCTTAGCTAACGTTAGTAGAAGTGGATATTACGCATAGTTACAGGCGACAGACACTCGTCAAAAAAGAGAAGTATCAGATGAATTGGAAATTGAACTTATTAAATGGATATTTGACCAAAAGAAAGAAAAAGTAGGCGCTCTTCAAATTAAAATGATTTTAGAGAATGATTATTGTGTCGTTATGAACCATAAAAAAATTAGAAGGTTAATGAGGAAGTATGATCTTAAAACAAAGATAAGAAGGGCAAATCCCTATCGAAGAATGCTTAAAGCGACTCAAGAGCACCGTACTTGTCCTAACCTACTAGATCGTCAATTTGATCAAGAAGAACCTGGTAAGGTGTTATTAACAGACATTACTTATCTTTACTACGGTAGAGGTCAAAAGGCTTATTTATCATGTGTGAAAGATGGTTCGACAAAAGAAATTGTAGCTTACAACGTCTATAGCTCATTAGAAATGGAGCTTGTTTATCAAACATTAGACAAGCTTGTAGAAGCCATTGTTCACTTTCACCCGGAGGCTATTCTCCATTCAGATCAAGGATTTCACTATACGCATCCACTATTCCAGGAGAAGGTGAAGAAGTTAGGGATACGTCAGTCTATGTCTAGAAAGGGGAACTGTTGGGACAACTCTCCAATAGAATCATTCTTTGGTCATTTTAAAGATCACGTTAATTACAAAAGCTGTGAAAGTCTCAAGCAATTGAAACAGGAAGTCAATGAGTACATGGAAGAATACAATAATTATCGCTACCAGTGGGGATTAATGAAAATGACCCCGGCACAATACCGAGGTCATCTACTAGCTGCTTAAAGTCTCTTTTTATTAAACTGTCTATTTTATGGGGTACAGTTCAAGCTAGAATGAGGGTCTGTTTCCTTTAAAGGAGTAGAAACGTCATAACGCCTGGTTCTTGTTTATTTTTCGACCTTCTTTAAGCAATTGATATCAATGTACTCCACTTCGCCCTCCCATTTTAATTTAATTCGCTTTAACACTGAATCTATTCGCTCAATCAAAGCGACCCTTTCCTTATATAGTCCATTTTCCCAGTACGTGACGTTCACTTTAATTTGATATTTCATCGCTTCCATAATAATCATACCTATTTCATATAACTCCTGTTCATCAAGAAGAGGTCTTTCTACTTTTTTTGCTTCCTCTTGATATTTTAGTAAAGCAGCTTTTTGCTCTGGCAAAACAAATCTGCTTCCTTCCCACAAAAGGTTTTTTCGCTTTAAATAATCACTCATTTATAATGCCCTCCAATCTTAGCTGCACGCTCTTTAGCTTGGCCAGAGGGTAATAATGATGATGCCCGCATAAGGGAGGCTTTACCATAACGTTGCTTAATGCCATCCATGGCTTCGCCTAGTTTAAAGAGTCGGTCACGGTTTTGTTCAAATAAACTAAGTTGAACAACTTGATCGGTGGTTAGCTTTGAGAGCGAAATCCCGAGTCGTCTAACGGGATTGCCATCCCAATAAGTTTCGAAGAGTTGGCAAGCATAGTAAAAAAGCTCCATGGTAATATTGGTTTCACAAGGCATTTTTAGTTGACGATGAAATCCAGTGGGAATATCATAACTTGCACCAGATACACTTACCGACACCGTGTCACCCATAACATGAGAGAGTCTTGCCCGGTAACACACCTCTTCACATAGCTCCAGTAACACGACCTTAATTTCATCTTTCATCATATAGTTTCTAGGTAAGGTCATACCGTGTCCGATTGCTTTTTGACCTTGATGAGATTCTGTGGAGACAGGGGAAAAGTCGTGGCCATTTGCCGTCATCCAAAGAACGTGACCGCTCACCCCCCATTTATTTTTTAAACGTTCTAACGGTGTATTCGCAAGTTGACCTATAGTTCGTATAGCCATATTTTTCAAATTTATTCTCATTCGACTTCCTACTCCAAATAATTTTTCAACGGGTAAAGGCCATAATGTCTTCTCTAATTCATCTTTCTTCAGCCAGTAGATACCACTATTGCTTTTTTTTGCGAAGTTATCACAAGCCATTTTTGCTAAAACTTTATTTTCACCAATTCCAATTCTGGCGCGAATTCGAAAACTAGTCCAAAGCGTATGCTGAATTTGTTTAGCAATTTCAAGTGGTGAGCCAAATAATTTTGTACTGCCGGTTACATCAATAAACTGCTCATCGATTGAATAGGGCTCAACTAAAGGTGTGAAATTTTGAAGAACCCGTGTAATTTCAATTGATAAATCAACATATTCTTGCATCTTAGGAGGAACAATGATGGCTTCAGGGCATTTCTGCTGTGCTTCCCAAAGACGCTCGGCATTTTTCACACCTTTTTGTTTAGCCAAGGGACAAGCTGCTAAAACCACTCCTGATCTCCGTTTTGGATCACCAGCAACAATGACAGGCTTTGTATAGAGACGCGTATCCCTGGCTTTTTCAACTAATGCATAGAAGGATTCCATATCAATAAGGAAAATAACTTTCATTGTTTTTTCACTCTCCAAATAAGAACAAATGTTTGTATATATTATATGCGAACTAATGTTCTGTATTCAACAAGGAAAATCTTTATTGTTTTCCACTTATATACATATCAAGGGATTTTGCTACATATAAACCTGTTAAAATACGTGGTATGATAAACAGAAGATTAGTTCACTAAGGAACGTGTAACCGTGTTTGAATTATAAGTTTTAAAGGAAAAGGTAGACATAAGAAGAGCAGAATTGGTGAAGAGTCTACCTAGAAATTATAGATTGAGGATGATTGTTTTGCGTTTTATGAGAGGGAGAAGACGGATGGTTTTAGTCATTATTGTTATTAGTGTAGTGAGCTGGTATTGGTACCAAGGTCTTTCTCCAAAAAGGGTACCCAAAGAATCAACATGGCCAGCTTATGAATCACCAGAAGAAGCAGGCTGGTCATCAGAAAAGCTAGCCGAAGCAAGCATCTATTATAACTCACTGGATTCTACAGCAGCGATGGTTATTTATGAAGGGAAGGTTCTCGTTTCTTGGGGCGATGTGACGAAGCCGACCAATGCTCATTCCGTCCGAAAAAGTTTTCTAAGTGCTTTGTATGGGATTGAACTTGAGGAAGGGAGTATCGATGAAACCGCGACATTAGAAAGCTTAGGTATCGATGATCAACCCCCGCTTCGAGAAAGTGAAAAGCAGGCAACGATTCTAGATTTATTAACTTCACGTTCAGGTGTGTTTCATGAAGCAGGTCAGGAATCCTGGTCGATGAGAAAAAGTCGCCCCTCGAGAGAAAGCTATGAAGCAGGAAACTTTTTTTACTATAATAATTGGGACTTTAATGTGTTAGGAACTATTTTTAATAAAGAAACAGGAAAAGACCTTTTTGAAGAATTTAAAACTAGCATAGCTGAACCAATTGGTATGGAGGATTTCTCACTGTTAAATACGCGCTATCATCATGAACTCCAATATTCGATTCACCCATCGTATCTCTTTCGAATGTCGGCAAGAGATATGGCTCGGTTTGGCCAGCTTTACCTTCAAGAAGGGACGTGGGCAGGACAACAACTTATTCCGAAAGAGTGGGTAAAACGAAGCACATCAGCACAAGCAGATGTTCCTAGAAATCAGTTATACCAGTACGGGTTAATGTGGTGGGTCGCGACAGAATCCCCATTTTCAGATGTGGGTTTGTATTCTGCAGTCGGGCGATATGGTCAATCGATTGATGTGGTTCCTGAAAAGAACCTTGTGTTTGTCCATCGTGTCGATTCTGACCGTTCCTCGCTCAGCTTTATTAGACGAAGTGTGAGTCAAAAGCAACGCTTAAGATTGTTAGAAATGATTCTTGAGGCGAAGTTAGATGAATAAGCTTAGGGGTATCCGTTGTTTCGGATACCCCTAAGCTTATGTGGTTACCTTTATGAAATGGGATGATAATGATTTTACCGAGCTTCGGAAGTGACAGGAGGAACATGTTTTGGAGCTTTCCGGGTAGACTCTTGTTCATAATTAATGCCAATTTTCCCAAGGAGATAAGCTGACCATTTCCATCTCTTCATATAGTAAATCGTTAAAATTGAACATGTGGTACTAAAGAGAAACAGGATAAGGAGATAAGATACTCCTAGGTCGACAGGGTAAAAGCCATAGAGCAAATCGATGATAGAAATATAGAACATGTGAAGCAAGTAAATCCCGAAGGAATATTGACTTATAAACACAAGGAACGCTGGCAAAGTTTTGACTTGATGAGCCATGTAAAAAAGGAAAAAGCCAATGGCTACTGTATGGAAAATCATATCAACCCGTTTTGAGCTATGCACCGCTAACCACTCACTGTGGTAGAGGAAAAGAAGAAGGGTCGTTGAAACAATAGGTGCTGTCATGACAAGAATTCGCCATTTTTTTAACAGCTTCACAAATGTTTCGTAATAGTAGCCACAATAATAACCTAACACAAAATAAAACACCCATCCGAACAGTGGAACCCAATAGAATCTTTCCCAAATGTACATAGCATGTGGAACATTCAAAGGTGTCGAGAAATTAAAGAAAGCAAGGTACGCCGCATTAATGATGAAAGACGTAGCAAGTACAACACTGGGATTCCATTTTGCCAAATGGCGGTTAAGCAACAAATACAAGAAAAAAAACTGAAAAATGATTAACACAAAGTACCCATGATAGTCACCAATCATCGCATTGAGAAAGAGCTTCAATCCCCATGCCTCAATAGAGCTTGCGTAGGGTATTGAGTAAAAAAAGGCGAAAAACAAAAACGGAAGAAAAATAAATTGTGTCCGTTTTCGCAAAAAGCTCTTCGAAATGGGCCGACTGCGATAAGAGTACGCTAAGATGAACATTGAAATAAAAATGAACAGCGGTGTAGCAAAATAAAGAAACACTTGAACGGAGTCAAAAAATAACTCCGTAGAGCGTCCAACGTTAATAGAAGCAAGTCCTGAACCTATCGAGTGAAGAAAGACGATACTTAAACAAGCAAGACCTCGTAAGAAAAACAGTTCTTTGCACGTCTTATTCGAATTATTCGTCATTTGTCATCCACCACCAGAAGAGGAGCGTGTCGTTGAATCTTCACTGGCATGAACGAGAGCTCCTCGTTTTTGTTGGAAATTTACCCATTTTGTTTTCCAATCCATAGCCATGATTTTATCGGCTACCTTTAAAGTGAAATATCCAAAAAGAATTCCACCGAAAATATCAATGACCCAATGAATACCTAAGTAGACCGTCGCGATAATAATCCCGACATTTAAAATCGTAAAGAAATGCCTAATCGGTTTAGATGTCTCACGCAAAGCTAATAAAATTGTCACTGTCGCAATCGATGTGTGCATGCTTGGAAACACGTGATTTAAGCTAGGAATAATAGGATCAGTAATCGTTCGATGTCCAACGATCGGATCTGTAAAGGATGTTCCAAGCCATAAATTTTGAATCCACCATACTTGGTGACCATCGACCCAAAAGTGGAAAGGCAAAATAAAGAGATACTGCAAAAAGTGTCCTGCAAACATCGCGAGAAGAATTTTCTTTGGCTGCCCTGTTAATAAATAATACATACAAAGTGCCAACAAGCAAAAAACAAAGCCATGAATGTAAATGTAAACAAAGAAGCGGTCAAGTATTGGCGTTGCCAATTGACGAAGCCACATCCCATCGTTAAAGGGGATCGCATGTAGCAAAGGGTCAATAGAAAGCTTCCAACCGAATAGACCATTTGGGTTTGAATGTTCCCACATAAGCTGTCCATAATGAATCGCAAATGTCGATAGGTTGGCAGCAAGAAAAATTCCAATGAATAACAAAGATTTCATTACCAATTCTCTGTTAATATGAAAATATCTCGTTGAAAGAAAAATTGGGTACAAAAGAATTAGAAAAAACTGCAATCGCTCCCATTGGTTAGGGACGATAAATAAAACAGCAGTTATGGCAATTAATGAATAAATTGAAAGTTTTGTTGCTTTGGTATTTTCAGCAATTTGTAACGTTTGTTGCTGCATTATCATCACCCGCAGTTATGTCTTGAATTTACTTCATTGTATCGGAAAAATATGATCAATTTTTGATCTAAATGTTAAGAAAGTATTAAAAATATTAAAAGACTATTGCAAACACTAGTCTTTTAAGTGATTCTTACATATTCCGGACTCTAATGGAAAGGAAATTGTAAAAGTTGTACCGTGACCTAGCTGACTTTCAACGGAAATATCACCATTGTGTAGTTTAACAAGCTCCTTAACGATTGCTAGGCCGAGTCCTGTTCCTCTGCCTTCTTTGTGACGCACGCGATCGACCTTAAAGAAACGTTCCCAAATTCGCTTCAAATCATAAGTCGGGATGCCGATTCCCGTGTCAGCAATTTCAACTTGAAGCTCAGAGCTTTTGTGGGAAAAACGAACGTAAATCGTTCCATTATCGGTGAATTTATTTGCATTATGCAATAAGTTTTTGAAAATTTGCTCAAGGCGCATGGAATCGCCAAGAATGGGTGGAAGCTTCTCAACATCCTGAACAATGAGAGTATTACTTTTACTCTCAATCATAGGTTTTAAATTCAACGTAACCTTTTTAATGACTTCTTCAAGTTGGACATAGTATAGATCAAAAGAAACCTCAGCTTTTTCTAATCTAATTAAATCCATCAAATCATCGACGAGTAGATTTAAGTATTCCGATTCTCGGTACATAATTTGATAATACTTTTGTTGGGATTCTTTATCCTTGACTAGTCCATCTTGGAGAGCTTCTAAAAAACCCTTCATTGCGGTCAAAGGTGTGCGTAATTCGTGAGAAATATTAGCGATGAAATCGGTCCTCCGCTTTTCGAGAGAATCGCGTTCATGTTCAAGGGTGTGGATGGTTTGTGCCATCCGGTTGAAAGAATTAATTAATTCGCCAATTTCTCCTGGTACGTTATGTGTGACACGTTTGCTGTAATTCCCAAGGGCAATTTCATTTGCAGCTTCTTCAATCTTCTTAAGTGGCTTTGATATCGACCAGGAAAAGTAAGAAACTAAAGTCCCGACTAGAATAAGTCCAAGTAGCGTCGCCCAAAGAACAATTTCTCGAATGTTTCTCGCCGTAGCCTTAATTCCGGAAATTGGGGAATGGAGAATAATCCCACCATGAATCTGATCAGCGGTGCCCCAAGGTACGATAACTGATAACATTGGACGTTCTTCTTCTTCAATATCCATCACTTGAATGCTCGTTTGTCCTTTCATCGTATCGGAAATAAGCTCTTCATTGATAAGCTCTCCTAAGAAAATTTCTTGCATTGAGGTTGTCGCTACAATTTCTCCTTTTTCATCAATTAACCAAATACTTGTATCAGAGAAATGACTAAGTTGTTCAATCGTTTGGGAGATTTCAGGTGTGACGACTTCACTATGTAGTATAGCACTATTGACATTTCGAGCTTGTTGAAGCATTTCCTGACGCTTTTGATCAGTTAAATAGTCAGTCGTAGACTTATAAATAACTACCCCAATGATGCTGAAACCGAGAAGGAATATTGTCAGAAAGCTAAATAGTAAACGGCGGAACAGGCTTTCATTCAACCAAGTCATGTTAATTCCCCGCTTGCTTTTTTCTTAAATAGAAATTGGTATCCGACACCCCAAATGGTTTGAATACAGTCAATGTGATGTACAGCAAATTCTGTGCGAATTCGTTTAATATGAACATCAACGGTTCGAATATCCCCTGCAAAATCATATCCCCAGACGTGTTCTAGCAGTTGATCCCTCGTTAAGACTGCTTTTGGGTGTCTGATGAGATAAAGCAACAAATCAAATTCTTTTGGTCGGAAAAATAGTGGGGTATCATTGACGACAATTTCTCGTTTTTTTACAGAAAGCGTAAAATTATCAAAAACATAAAACTCGTCATCTTTGGTATCCGAATCGACTGAGTTTTTAACGGTAGTTCGTCTGAAAATCGCCTTAATTCTCGCGATGACTTCTCTCGGACTAAATGGTTTTGTTACATAATCATCGGCGCCAATTTCTAAGCCGAGAATCCGGTCAAATTCTTCATCTTTTGCGGAAAGCATAATAATTGGAATATCTGCTTTTTTACGAATTTCTCGACACACCTCGTAGCCATCCATTCCCGGCATCATAATATCTAATAAGATGACATCTGGCTTGACAGATTCATATAAGGACAAAGCCTCTAAGCCATTAGAGGCTTCAGTAACATCAAAATTATTCTCGGTAAAAAATAACCGAATAATTTCACATACGTTTGGATCATCATCTGCTATAAGTACTTTAGGATTACTCAAAAAAAAAGCCTCCTTCTACCTTCATTTTAACGTAAAGAACCTATAAAATCTAAATATATGGCTATTCGAGGTTATCAGCCCCAATGAAACGTTTGTTCACGTTTGGTTTTAACACCATAATAGAGAATTCCTTGCTCCTATCGAATATAAAGCTCGAAATCAAACTGCTCCCAGACAGTGTCAAAGTCCTTACTCTCTAAGTACCCTGAAACAGCCTGAATGAAAACATCTGATATTTCCTTTGCATCACCTTTAGACAATGTATTCGTTGCAAACAACTCTAATGATATTAATGGATAATTACATGAGAGGGTGCCAGATGCTATATGAACCTCATCAAATTCTTCGACAATATCGTCAGAGTTGTTAATAGACTTGAGTAAAAAAAAGTCAATCACTATTGGAATCAGGTGAATTTTGCAAGCTGAACTGATTAGCACAATAATTTCCTTTTATTCTCCCTTGTTTTACCATTAATTTCAAGTAAATTGACGAAAATAAGAAAAAGTATATCGTTTTTTTAGAGAACGCTATAAAATAATAGAATAAGAAAAGGAGTTTTGCTGATGAAAAAAGGATTTCTCATTTTAATGACTATGTTGATTTTGGTGGTTGTAGGTTATAGCGGGTATCAATTTGCAATGTCTTATGCCTCTGAAAAGATGATGGAACACGTAACGGAAGAGTTATTAACCGACGAGACAGTTGAAGTATTATTAAATGACCCAATAATCAAAAAAGTGGTTTCCGATTTGAATTCAAATGAACTAAACAATACAGAGGTCTTACCTTTTACAACAAAGGAAGAAGGATTAAAGGTAGTGCTGGCTAAGTTTTCTGCAAGTGAATTAAAAGACATCGCATTGAAAGTACAATCAGGGTTAACAAAGACAGAGCAACAACAGTTGATAAATGAATACCAAAATCGGTTAAGTGAAGAAGAGCTTCAAGCATTACTCCTTATTGGCATAGCGGATTATATGAAATAAGTGGACAGGACCAGCCTATTATATACTAGTAGAGTATGTTCAAAAAATTAATTACAGGAAGGCAAGCTCCACATCTATTAAGACAATGATAGATAAAAACGATTTCTGAAAAAGGAAGGATATAATGAGGAACCAGGCCTATGTAGCAGTAGAAAAACAAAATGTTATCCTTGAGAAAATCGCAAAAGGCGGGGGCCTTCAAAGTATAATTGAGACTATTTTATTTTCGGTGGAGGAGTTAATACCGAACACCCCATGTTCGATTATGAGATACGATAAAAAAACAGAATCCTTAAAAGTTGTTGCAGGGCCAAGTTTGCCAGCTAGTTATTTGAAAGCGGTAGATGGTGTCAAATTATCAGTGCTTTTAGAGTCGGATGGGACAGCTACGTATCGAAAGAAAGGGATCATTGTAAGCAATATAAGTTCAAATCTCCTCTGGAATCAATACAGGACGGTCGCTTTGGCGTATGGTATACAGTCATCATGGTCAAAACCAATTATTTCTTCAAAAGGTGAATTGTTGGGGATTTTTGCCCTTTACAAGAGACAGCCATATAAACCAAATTCAGAAGAACGAAATATCGTTGAAAGGTTTTCATATTTAGCTAGTATTGCTATGGAGCAACAAATTGCTGATGATCGGAAGAGAAAATATGACCTGATGTCTGAAAATATGTCGGATTTAATCGACATTGTCGATCCTCAAGGAATAATCCTTTACGCATCACCATCGAATCAAAGTGTACTGGGCTTCAATCCCGAAGAAATGGTAGGACGGTCAGCTTTTGAATATATGTATAGCGATGACCTCGATCGAACCAAAGAAAGTTTCATAGAATTAATTAAATCGAAAACAAGCCAACAAGTCGAGGTCGCTCTCGTTAATCGTCAGGGACAAGCCATTCCTTTTGAAATTAATGGTGTGCCGGTTTTTGATGAGCAAGGGCAAGTGTCGGAGGTTGTTGTTGTCTGTCGGAATATCACGGAACGAAAAAAAGCTGACGAGAAAATTCGCTTTATTGCGTATCATGATATTTTAACAAAACTACCAAATCGTTTATCATTCCAAGAGCAATTGCAGGAACAATTTCAACTAGCTTTGCAAAAACACCAACAATTTGCCGTTTTATTTTTAGATATAGACAACTTTAAACAAACGAATGACACCCTTGGTCATTCACTAGCCGATCGACTTTTAGCAAGCTTTGCCGATCGAATTAAAGGTGTGTTACCAAAAAAGGCAATCTTTGCACGCGTCTCAGGCGATGAGTTCTCCATTGTTCTTCCAAATGTTGAAGATGAACAAGAAGTCATAACGTTAGCTGATGGTATTATTGAAGGACTAAAGCAAGGATTTAGTGTTGAGGGTATCGACATTAAGGTGACAACAAGTATCGGAATTAGTCAGTATCCAAAAAACGGAGAAATCCCCGAAATTCTAGTTAAAAATGCTGATTTTGCAATGTATTTTGCAAAGAAAAAAGGCAAGAATACGTATCAGTTTTTCTCATCGGAAATTGAAGAATACCTTGTGAACCGAAAATTACTAGAAAAAGAATTAAAGATAGCAATAGACCAATTCCAATTTATGAACTACTACCAACCGATTTACGATGTGGAGAAGGGAAGAATTGGAGGTGTTGAGGCGCTAATACGCTGGAACCATCCTAAAAAAGGGCTAGTACCACCGATGGACTTTATTCCCCTAGCTGAGGAAAATGGGCTGATTCTCCAAATAGGAGAATGGGTTCTAGAGCAGGCATGTCTTCAAGCGAAAAAGTGGCAAGAAAATGGGTTTGATGACCTTATTTTAAAGGTAAACCTTTCTGTCAAACAACTTGAGCAAGTTGATTTTGTCGAGCAGGTCGCACATTGCCTAGCAAAATCAAAGCTTGATCCATCAAAGCTAGAGCTAGAAATAACAGAGAGTCTGTTTGTAAATGAAACAGAAACAGAAGAAGTGTTCAAAAGCTTGAAAAATCTAGGGGTTAAATTATCGATTGATGATTTTGGCAAAGGTTTCTCATCTTTGTCTTATTTAACACAGTTCCCTGTCGATGTGTTAAAAATCGACCGTTCCTTTATAACAAAAATGCTCAACGATAAAAGGTCTGAAGGAATTGTTGACACAATTATTAATCTGGGAAAGGTCCTTGAGCTGTTGGTTATCGCTGAAGGTGTTGAAACGGAAGAACAATTTAGCACGCTTATCAACAAAGATGTAGACGGAATTCAAGGCTATTATATTAGTAAGCCATTAACAGTAAAGATGTTTGAAGAACTATATGTAAAAAGGACTTGCCAGTAATAGGCTAATCCAACGTATAAATTGATTAAGTGATTTAAGTGTAGACATGAGGGCTTCAAAGAAGAACATATGTAAAGACTTTACCTAATAATGATTCATCTCCTTACTTCTAGCTACTTGAATGAAAAGGGGTATGTCATAAGGTCGGTTTTTAACCTTATGACATACCCTAGGCAATGTGGAGAGTCGTTACATTTTTTAAAAGCCTTACGATGAGTATTTTCTCATCATAAGGCGAGTAGCGAACGGAATCATTGCTATATCTTTTTATGCTTTTAAAGACTACCCCTTAAAATTGACATAGTTAATTTTTTTTGAAGTATTCCATTTCTTTCTGTAACGATTTGGATTCGACGCCTTCTTCAACGACCATTCTCAGTTCTGTGTTGAATGGGAGTGTATATAAGGCAAGTAACGTTTTTGCATCGAACATTTGATTATCACTATGCACCCAAATGTCGAACGTATAACTTGTCGCTATTTTATTCAGTTTCAATACTTCATCATTATCTTTTAATTCAAAATGAATCACCATTAAACCTACCCCCTCTATGGTAATAATTATAATCTAAAAATTTAAATTTGCAAGATAGAACGAGGTGGAGAGAGGGACCTAAGTTAATATGAAACTCATAAAAGAAGCCAATAATATGTTGACATTGTAAATGCTTTAAGTTATATTTATAAATGTCGCGAAGACAATATCATTTCCTGATCCGTTAGCTCAGCTGGGAGAGCGCCACCTTGACAGGGTGGAGGTCACTGGTTCGAACCCAGTACGGGTCATTTCCTAAAAAGCTAGTCATGACGCACCTTTCCTATGTATGGGAGGGTGTTTCTTTTTATTTGAGGGAAGAGAATTAAGTGTGATTTGATACTAATTTGTCTTTCTGTTTTTCTGTTGTTTTTGTTGTAGAAGGTAATCCTTATAGCTTTTCAGTGCAAAATAAAAAGCCTGCTCTATGAGTCTTTGCTTCCATTTAAGTATTCAAAAAAACCTCGGTCACTCTTATTGGAGTAACCGAGGGTTCAATGTTATATCACTTGATATGGATCTTTAAGCTATTCACAAATAGATTCTAAGAGATGAGCGAAGTTGTAATCTTTTAGATGATCAAGCGAGTCCCTAAAAGATGTTATTACTGATTTTCTGCCGCTGTTTGTAATTCCTCAAGAAGCTCTTCGGCTGTCATTTTAGAACTAAAGAATTTACCGAAAATATTTTGTGCATCGTCTTTAAATTTAGGCGTGCCATGATCAATAGCAAAAGCTCCAGCTGTTGAGGTAGCATTCACAAGAATTTCGGTTAATTTCTTTTGTACATCAGTTTCAGCACCTGTTAACTCATACTTTTGGGCTGGAACTGCTGCACCTGTATCCCATGCAACTTTAGGCCATTGGTCAGCTTGGAAAAGATAATCGAAAAATTTCTTTGCTTCTTCGGGGTGTTTAGAGCTATTTACAAGTGAATAACCGCCACCATTCCAAGCAAGAAGATCAGTAATTTGAGCATTTCCATCTTTAGCAACTGGGAATTCAACTACTGCTAGGTTGTTACGGAATTCTTCAGGTAAGCTTTCATTTGTTGCCATCCCAGCTTCCCATGATCCCATGAACCACATTGCAGCTCTTCCTTGTGTGAATAGGTTTTGTGATGCACCATAGTCTGCAGTCATGAATCCATCTTGGAAGAGACCTTCTTCACGTAGTTCAACCATGTATTCGGCTGCTTTTAGGAAACTCTCATCGTCTGTAAATTTAATATCATTTGAGACTGCATCAAGAATGAGGCTCTGGTCACCACTGTAACGCTGAACAATGAATTGATACAAACCACTGAAACTCCATAGGTCTTTTCCGTTAATGGACATCGGGATGATGTTCTTTTCACGGAAAGATTTAGTCGCTTCAAGCAGTTCATCAAATGTTGTTGGCACCTTCACGCCATTGTCTTCAAAAAGTTTTTTATTATAGTAGATTACTTCATAGTCACTGTTTCGTGGTAATCCGTATAGTTTATCGTCAAATGTAAATGACTTGAAAACTCCAGGAAGGAAGTTATAAGTTTCACCTTCATATTCTGTTGGATTTATTTCTTTAACATAACCTGCTTTTACTAGTGTTGCTAGTTCAGCACCACCGTGAACCATCGTAACATCAATAGGTTCGTTGGAAGCCATGTAGGCTTTTAATTTATTTTTGAATGGCTCTTCTGCAAGTGATTCCACTTCAATTTTAATATTTGGATTTTCTTTCATGAAATTGTCGATGACAATCTGCTCGGCACGGCCTTGGCCTGAAGTTCGGTCAGGCAGGTTTGAGAACAAACGAAGTGTAACTTCACTGTTTCCTTCATTTGTCGTTTCCATGTCAGAGGTTGAATTGGTATTGCTAGGGTCATTACCGCACGCAGTTAACACCAATATTGTTGCAAAAATTAAAGTCATAAAAATAGTTAAGCGTTTCCATTTAATCTGTTTAGTCATTACTAAATCCCCCCTGTTATATATTGAACCACTGCTGATCCATAATAGAAGAATACCAAATGATACGATTGTAAGTCAGTAGAGAAAAGTTGAATATGGTTTAGAATTATCGAATGATAGGCTTAACTCATTGTTTAAACCAAGAACGAAAGCTAAAATAACGATTTATTGGTACTCAAACAATTGAAGGAGAGAGGAAAATGACAAAGGGACTTCTTGATGATGTGGCGTGGCTTAAAACGAACTCTCAAGTGAGAACTGATATACAACCTGGGATAATAAGCGAGGTTTGTGGCGTGCAGTACAGTCAATTTGTTGAGCCAGAAAATCTAACTTTGAAGAATGATCCATTCGATGTGGGGGGGCACACTCAAATGGGCAGGAATTGTTAGAGAACAGGAGAGTCGTAAGCGGTCAAGAAGTTGAACTAGAGCGTTGGGGAGTTGCCATTATGTGGAGCGTTAATAGATAATAGATCAAACGCCGTCCCAGAAAGGGACGGCATTCTTTTGAAAATTATAGTTAAATATAAAGAAGTTTTCTTGGTTCTTTCGTAATTGACCAAGGCGCTTTCGTTTTTTCAATTCTATATGATTTGGCTTGTGGTCGTATTTCTAAATTGTTTAGGGGTCATCCCCATATATTTCTTAAACACTTGGAAGAAATACTTTTCGTCATTATATCCCACTTGTATAGCAATATCAGCTACTCGTTTGCCTGGATCACTAAGAAGTTGACATGCTTTCTCAATCCTTGTCTTATGTAAAAAATCCAGGAAACTCATGTTTAATTGCTGTTTAAATATTAAGCTTAAATATCCGGGGGATATATATACTTTATTAGCTACAGTTTCTCGGCTAATATCTTTATCATAATTTTGTCTAATATAATCTAAGACGGAATTTATTAATTTATTCGTATTCTTCTTTTCATTAAGCTGTTTGATAATGAGACTGGCCGTTCCTAACAATTCCTTATAAATATTTTCTAAATTTGATTTGGCTAGTTTTTGATTAATGTCTTTAAAATCCTGCCTAAAGATTTCGTTGATGTCCAGGTTTCTCTCAATGCAAAAATGATAAAGCGAGAAATATAAGTTAAAAGTGTACTTTAGTATCTGATCCTTTAAATTCCTTTCTTTATTTAGAGAAAGTTGGAATAATCTGATATTTTCTTTGGTTTTACATTCATCTCCAGCTAAAATAGAGTGGATTATTTGTTTCTCTATTTCTACAGGATACATTGATTCGGTTGAGTTGTTGGCAATGTATTTCTCATAATTAATGACCTTTCCTGTTCCCATAAAAAAAGTTTGATCTAATGCTTCAGTAGCTCGTGCATATGCATTTCTAAGTTGATTAAGAGGCTTGTCAATTCCGCTTATTCCAACTGATATACTTAGCCTCAAGTATTGCTGAATGTTTTTCTTTAATTTCTCAATGAAAGGTAACAGTTGTGGAACATCTTCTTTTTTATCACTGTTCAAGATGAGGACAATGACGTCTTGGTCTTCAAATACAGCACAATACCAAGCTTCGGATAGCGTTTCTTCACTGATGTTTTTGATGCCAGATTTTAATAATTCACTGTGGTATGTTCCATTCTCTTCTTGGTGAACTAAATAGTTATCGATTTGAATCATTACGAGACCAAAGTAGGGACTGGGAAAAGAAAGGCCGCCTAGCTTGACTTTATTTAGTAGTTTTTCATAAGGGATATCCTCTCTTGTAACTAATCTGCATAGAGCTCTTTCTTTTAATAAAGGAAGACTTTCTCGAAATCCATTTTTAAGGTGTGTTATGGAGGTATGCAGTTTATTTTCTTCTTTGATCTCATGTACTAATTTTAAAACTATATCGAGAATCTCTTGTGTTCTACTAGGTTTTAACAAATAATCACTTACGCCCAATTTCAAAGCTTTCTTAGCATAATCAAAATCATTAAATCCACTCATGATTATCGTTTTAATATGGGAGTATTGTTTATTGACAGTCTTAATTAACTCTAAACCGTTAACTTCTGGCATACGAATATCTGTCATAAGAATATCTACATGATGGTGTTCAAGTAGTTCCAATGCCTCAGCACCGTCACGAGCTTCGGCTATGATGCAGATATCGTATGCTTCCCATTTAATTAATGACTTTATGCCTAATCTTACATGTTCTTCATCATCAACAATCATTAAGTTAATCATGATATCTCCTCCTGTTTGATAGTGATCGCTGGAATAACGAGTTTAACAAGGGTGCCTTTTTTAAGTTCACTGTCATAACTCAACACATAGTCATTCTTGTAATAATGCTGTAACCGCTGAATGACATTTTGTATTGCATATCCACCAGTTTGGTGAGACGTATATACGTCAGACTCATTTTGAATTTTCGTGATATCCATAAGGGTTTCTTCCTTCATACCTCCACCATTATCCTGTATTTCGAAATGAAGATATTGATCTTTTAATCGGACAGTAACATGAATAAATCCACCTTCCCGTTTACTTTCAATGCCATGATATAAAGCGTTTTCAACAAAAGGCTGTAGACATAATTTTAATATGACATATGATTCGAGTTCATCTGGAATATCTATGTTGAAGGTTAGTCTATCCTTGAATCGCATTTGTTGAAGAGAGAGGTATAGATGGATGAACTCTTTTTCCTTACCTAAACTGGTAAAACTTTTCCCACGATTTAAGCTCAACCTGAAAAGCCTTGAAAGTGAAATGACCATGTCACCTAATTGTGGTTGACCGGATCTCTCAGCTTCCCAATAGATCATATCAAGCATATTATAAAGAAAGTGAGGATTAATTTGGGCCTGTAATGCTTTAAGCTCTGCTTCTTTCTCTTTTAGACGAAGTACATAAGCCTCATCAACTAATGATTTGATGTTAGTAACCATGGTGTTATAGCCTAAACTAAGTTGGCCAATTTCATCATTATATTTAACTACGACACGTTCATCAAAGTGCCCATTCTGGAATCGCCTCATAGAGACAAGTAGCTTCTTGATTGGAGCAGTTAATAACGTGCTAAAACTCATACTAATAGGAATGCTCAACAATATACACGTAATGATAATAATGACTACTAATGACTTTATCGAATCTAATTCCTGAGTTAATAGGTTAAGAGGTACGGCATACATAATAAGCCATCCGTTTTTGGTTCTACTATAAGTTAGAAGAAGTTCTTCATCGCTACTAGTGTTAATCAAAGACCCTGTATGTTCAGAAACATCTCCTACAATTGATAATGGCAATAACTTTGAATGGTAAAATTCTCTTCCTGCCTTTAAAAAGGGGATTCCTTCCTGATCTAAAATTACAATCCCATGGTTCTGGTCATATAAATTTCTTAAATAATGTTGCTTAATTGTCTGGTGATTGACCCCAACCATGATATAACCTATTTTTTCACCATTTAACGTGCTTCTGATAATACGACTCATACCAAGTTTCTCATTACGATTGTATTCAATAAATACATTGTTTTTTTCCGTTAAAGGAAACCAGTATGCGCTTCCGTTTAATTGTAAAGTTTTTTGGTAGATACCGCTTTGTTTTATTACATTTAAATGCTTGGGGCCACTGCTGCCATCTCTTGCAACCTGATAGAGAGGTTCATTCGTATTACCGTAAAGAGCTAAGTAATCAAAGTTCCCAGTAACAAGCATTTGGTCCATCATTGAAGCTGTTGTACCTGAATATAATGTGGCCTCCAAATAATTGGGTTCAGTTCTGGGGTCTTGCAAACTTTTTTGTACAACAGAAGACATTGCAAAGACAGTAATCCAGTCTGATATTCCTTTCTGCATGGTGGTTAAGTTACTATCGATCACTCTAATTACAGCAAGATTTGATTGACTTACTTTATCAACGATTAGAGATTTGGAGGTAGAGTAAGAATAATACCCCAAAATAATGGAGATTAAAGATGTTAACATCATGATAAGAATGATGAACTTGGTTTTTAAACTTAAATTAAAATAATGTCGACTCATAAACTTTCACAGCTCGCTCTTTTCATTAATATAATAAGTGAAACTTTTTCCTAACCTCTTCACACTAGACTCCTTATAAATATGAAACTAATCAGTGGTGCTTTGTAAAAGCATAACACCTTCTTTTTGAGGGTTACATGATATTTCTATGTTACTTCATGTTATTTTTGGTATATTTAATAACAACAAAAATTTTTTAATCCTAATTTTTATCGTGTTCATGAACTACTTCTGTTCTGATATTTTTGGAATTAAATAAGATTTAATGAACCTGAAAGGAGAAACTGTTGTGCTAAATTCTCAGGTGAAATCAGTTACTTGTACCCGATATGTTGACAACATCAAAAAAAACGGTATCGTATCATGCGGATTTTTACAAAGGAATCACGATCCTTCATTCCGTAATATTCATAACAAACATTATAGTTGTTTTGTACTGATTCATGGGTACGGTAGCTTGATTGATGAAACAGGAAAAGAATACTCTCTTTCCCCTAATTCATTTTGTCAGCTCTTTCCAGGCAATAAATATACCATTCTAATTGAACCTTCTGAGCCATGGTATGAATTTCAACTTAGTATGGACAAGGATATTGTTCATGCACTTGCCTCCCTAAATCTATTAAATATTAAAAAAACTGTATTTGAAATAAATGTAAAACCTTATTTGGAACAGTGGTTTAATGATTTATTATTTCAGCTAGAATCTTCAAATAATCAATCTGATCTTACAGAAGTCTTTTTTAATGCACAAAAGTTGCTCATATGCTTACATAATGAAAATAGTGAAATACCTGACACGGACGTCAATACCATAATCTCCGGAGCAAAGCAGATATTATGCCTAGACTATGATAAAGCGATCTCTCTTGAAGATGTCGCTGCATCATTTAATATGAGCTATGAAAATCTCAGAAAATTATTTAAAAAAATGGTAGGTTTATCTCCCATACAGTATCGTCTAAATGCTAAATTTCATTATGCCGAACGTTTGTTAAATGAAGGTAATTCAGTAAAAAGTGTTGCTAGCCATGTTGGATACGAAGACCCTTGTATTTTTTCAAGGCAATTTAAAAAATATATGGGAAGAACTCCTAATAGCTTTAAAAAGAACGCTACTGCTAAAAAGTCATCGCCTTGACTAGCCGGAAAAATATAAAAGATAAGAACTCACAAATGATGTTGCATCAATGTTTGTGAGTTTTTTCGTTCTCACTGTTTTTGTA
>NZ_KZ454943.1:138723-611314 GCF_002797395.1 Bacillus solitudinis | reverse complement strand
TAATATTCATAACAAACATTATAGTTGTTTTGTACTGATTCATGGGTACGGTAGCTTGATTGATGAAACAGGAAAAGAATACTCTCTTTCCCCTAATTCATTTTGTCAGCTCTTTCCAGGCAATAAATATACCATTCTAATTGAACCTTCTGAGCCATGGTATGAATTTCAACTTAGTATGGACAAGGATATTGTTCATGCACTTGCCTCCCTAAATCTATTAAATATTAAAAAAACTGTATTTGAAATAAATGTAAAACCTTATTTGGAACAGTGGTTTAATGATTTATTATTTCAGCTAGAATCTTCAAATAATCAATCTGATCTTACAGAAGTCTTTTTTAATGCACAAAAGTTGCTCATATGCTTACATAATGAAAATAGTGAAATACCTGACACGGACGTCAATACCATAATCTCCGGAGCAAAGCAGATATTATGCCTAGACTATGATAAAGCGATCTCTCTTGAAGATGTCGCTGCATCATTTAATATGAGCTATGAAAATCTCAGAAAATTATTTAAAAAAATGGTAGGTTTATCTCCCATACAGTATCGTCTAAATGCTAAATTTCATTATGCCGAACGTTTGTTAAATGAAGGTAATTCAGTAAAAAGTGTTGCTAGCCATGTTGGATACGAAGACCCTTGTATTTTTTCAAGGCAATTTAAAAAATATATGGGAAGAACTCCTAATAGCTTTAAAAAGAACGCTACTGCTAAAAAGTCATCGCCTTGACTAGCCGGAAAAATATAAAAGATAAGAACTCACAAATGATGTTGCATCAATGTTTGTGAGTTTTTTCGTTCTCACTGTTTTTGTAAAAAAAAAATATTTTCCGATAATCGAGACTAGCATTTATTTAATAACAAAAAAACTTTTGATAATTCTAAACCTTATCCTCCTATTCTCTACTTACTAACGCATGTCTGATTGTTATGATGAAAAACAAACGTAATAATACAAAAGTTGGATGATGGGAAAACCCATTATTCGGAAGGAGTGGCACCATTGCATAAAGTATATAGCGATAAACTTGCAATCTTTATCTTTGTCTTCCCAGGAATTGCATTTTTTTTACTGACATTCGTTGCACCTATTATTTTAAGTGGATATTATTCATTTACGAGTACATTAGCACCTGGAACTCCTATTGAGATGGTAGGATTAAGTAATTATAAAGCATTATTATTTGAGGACAGTCGTTTTTGGTTTTCTATAAGGAATGCATTGTTGCTAGGTTTAGGATTTATTTTAATTCAACATCCGATTTGTATTTTCTTTGCAATATTATTAGATCGAATTGGTGGAAAAGCGGAGAAATGGTTTCGAACAATTTTCTTTATTCCATGTGTATTGTCAGTTGTCGTTATTTCGAGAATGTGGCTTTCCGTGTTAGACCCTACATTTGGGATCTTTAATAAAATATTATCAGCGATTGGACTTGGCGCCTTTCAACATGCTTGGCTGGGTGACTCATCAACTGCACTCGGTTCACTACTTGTTATCTTAATTTGGGCAGGCTTTGGATGGGGATTATTATTTTATTATGCTGGGATTAAGGGGATTCCAACGGAGTTATACGAAGCTGCTAGGTTAGATGGAGCGAAAGGATTAAAATTACATTGGCATATTACATTGCCACTATTATCTCCAGTAATATCGGTGCAGATTGTGTTAGCGATGATAACAGCATTTAAACAAATGGAGACTGTTTTCCTTACAACAAACGGAGGTCCGGGAGACTCTACCCAGTTCGTGGCGGTATACCTATATAATCAAGCGTTTTCAGCTAGTAATTATGGCTATGCAAATGCAATTTCTATCATGTTTATTGTTTTTTGCTTGCTAATTACATTCTTGTTAAACAAAATAACAAATAACAAAAATCTCGACTATTGATAAGGAGTGAAGATGATGTCGAAATCCAAACGTCTAATGCTATGGATCTTTTTACTCTTGGTTGCTAGCATTCAGTTGTTTCCTTTAATTTGGTTAATTAATTTTTCGTTGGTAGATTCAAGTGAATTTTACTCAGATAAGATCCTGGTATGGCCAGATGTGATAAAGTGGGAAAATTATACGAATGCTTGGATAGAAGGGAATTTTGTTAGATACTTATTTAATAGTATTTTAGTTTCTGGAACTACCATCGTTTTGACCGTAGTCATTTCTTTATCAATGGCCTATGCGTTTACTAGGATGTCATGGAAATGGAATAAATTCTTTTTTGTTATTATATTGTTAGGAATCATGATTCCAATACACGCTACACTCTTACCTAACTTTACAATCTTTAGGGCGCTAGGGTTAACAAATTCTTATTGGGGGTTAATTCTTCCATATACCGCTGTTTCTGTACCGTTTAGTACATTTATTTTAACAGGTTTTATGAGAAGTATTCCTAGATCAGTAGAGGAGTCAGCCGTGATAGACGGTGCAAGTATATACCGAATAGTATTCCAAATTATTTTACCGCTTACAATGCCAGCTATTGTTACGGTTGCTGTGACAACATTCCTTACTTGTTGGAATGAATTTATTATGGCCTATACATTTTTAAGTGATGATAGGTTGAAGACCTTGCCATTCTCCGTTATGAATTTTGCAGGACAATACTCATCTGATTATGGTTCTCAGTTTGCGGTCATGGTGTTAACGTCTATTCCAGCCATCATTATCTATGCCATTTTCAATGAGAAGATTACGAAAGGTGTTACTGCAGGAGCAGTTAAAGGATAATAGAAAGGTAAAAGAACGATCTGATTGGTTATGCAGCCAATAGGATCGTTTTTTTGTATTAATTTTTTCACTATTCTATAAAGTTAAACTTTTCTTTACATTTCTCTACTGTATGGAGCGTTTAAGAATGCTATATTCACTTATGAAAGCGTAATCAAAATTTAAGAGGGGTAAGGTGAAATATGCTAAAAAGGAAATTTCACAAATCACGAAGAACATTTTCCTTGTTCATGGCTTTGGTAATGTTGTTAAGTTGTTTAGGTCAGAGTATTGCTTTTGCAGAATCCTCTACAGCCTATGTACCTGAAAGAGGGAAGGATGGACGTCCAATATTCAGTGGGAATCCTGAGCACTTAACACCGTTTGTTAATTTTATAATGGACAACGATATGAGTTTTGAAGATTTGATTTACTTCTCAAATGGAAGGCAAACCTATCGAGATGCGGAAGGAAACATTATCCGAACGAGAACGGTTAAGGCGGGGTATTCATTACCGGTTTACTTGGATGGGAAGGATCACGTACAGGGTGTATACACGGATTTCCCGTCATTTATTGGACTAGGTAATTCCTGGAACGAGGATTTGGCTAAACAAGTAGGAACTGTAATTGGGGACGAAAAACGTGGAAGTGTTCCCGTCGAGGATAGCTCCTTGGCATTAATGTGGTCGGCCATTGGTGATATACGAAATAATCCGCTAAGTGGGCGTTACGATGAAGGATTTTCCGAAGACCCCTTTATGGCTAGCAGATTAGCAAGTTCAATGGGTTCAGGGGTTTCAGGAGTTGATTTAATTGATCAGTCAAAAGATAATGATTTTTATCTTAAAACGGGGATTCAGAGTAAGCACTTTGCAGTTTATAATGCACAGTGGTTTCGCAAAAACACCAGTAACAACGTAGGTGTTCGCGCTTTACACGAATATCAGCTTCCAACATTTCTTCGTCAAATTGAAAACGGTTCTGTTGCTGGTTTTATGACTTCCTATGGCAAAACGAATGGAGTTCCCAATTCCATTTCACCAAATATTAAGATCGCAAGAGAGGTCTCACCTTATAGTGTCTCTTTAATCACTGATTATGGGTCAGTTACCGATTTAGTGACAGGTCTTGGAAATGGTTATGATTCGAGCTACGTTCCTGATAATGCTCATCTATCGGCACTTTTAGCTAATATTGCTTCTACATGGGGGAATCCAAGTTTCAATGGTAGTCCGGGAAATCCAGATAAAGCACAATCAGTCGATGGAATTAATCGCGGGCTGTTCAATGTAGATGAAACCAAGCTAAAGGAAGCTGTGCGACCTATACTTGAATTGTATGTGCGTTTGGGGTATTTCAATGAGAGGGATGAGAATGGACTTCCAATTGGTTATCCATATAATGATCTTATTTCCAACCCTGTAAATGCTGATGACACTAAAAATCAAGAAATCGCCTTACAAGCTGCTAGAGAAAGTATTGTATTATTAAAAAATAATGGAACTCTGCCGATAGCTGAAAATAAGAATGTGGCCGTGTTGGGGCAGTTTGCGGAATACCGTAATAAGACATTGTATTCAGCTGGAACACCAACTTTGCCTGGAGCGAATCTTACAATTGCGGATGCAATTTCAGATAAGCTTGGTGATGATCAAGTTGAAGTTCGCTCTGGTGGTAAGTTGATAGCGTTGAAGTCTAACGCAACTGGCAAGTATTTAACTGCTGATCTTGGAACTACGAATGGAATCTTACAAGCTGGTGGAGAACCTGCTGCAGAAGCTGATGAAGCCTATTCCTATAATGTGGGAACTGGCGAGTATGTTTCAAAAAATGAAGTTTTTGAAGTATATGATTGGGGACAGGACGCTTACAGCTTTACATCATTAGCAAATGGTAAATACTTAATGCGAAATACGAGGGACGCTACGATAGAATTGAATGGAAACAGACCAACAACATTACTGCCTTTCAACCCATATGTGAATGGAGTTTTCTCATATGAGAATGTTGGAGAAGATAAGAGTATTCGTCAGGGTGGGTTTAAAGGTTCTTTCCAAGGTGGATTTGAAACTTCTTTCTTAACAGACGGTAACTATATAGCGGTATCCGGAGATTCTGTTACAGCGAATACGAATGTAGAATACTTTAAGAATTTAACGGACAAAGGTTCTGTGACCTTCAAAGAAGTAGTGCTACAAGAGCCAGGGGACGTTGCGACAGAGTTAGCAACATCCAATGATTATGCAGTCATCGTAATCGGGGCTCCTGCGCAAATTAATACAAGTGAGGGTGTTGACCGTGCACGTCTAGATATGGGGGAAGACCAACTAGAACTAGCAACAAAAGCTGCTGCAGAATTTAAAGCACAAGGTAAACAGACAGTAGTAGTTATTAGTGCGAGCTTCCCTGTAGGAATGGAACAAATTCAAAATGATTCGAATATAGATTCTATATTATTTGCTCCTTATGGAGGTCAGTTCGAAGGAAAAGCTCTGGCTGAAGTACTGTTTGGAGAAGTGGTTCCAAGTGGACGCCTTCAAAGCACTTGGTATAAAGATATTTCATCATTCCCAGCAATAAGCGAGTACAGCTTGCCTGAAGGTGATAAAATTAGCTCTCTAGATCAAATCGATCCGCGATTTACTGTGGATATGACGAACTCTGATCCTGCAGAATCGAAACTTACGTATCAATATACTGACGCTGAGGTAACTTATCCATTTGGATATGGATTGAGCTATACGACATTTGACTATAGTAATCTTCAAGTGCCAAATCGTGTAAATGCAGATGGAACTTTTGATGTTAAAGTTGATGTAAGGAACACTGGATCTATTGGTTCGTCAGAGGTGATTCAGCTATATGTTACAAATAATACTTCTGAATATGGTTCGAACGTTCCGAAAAAACAGCTTATAGCTTTCGGTAAAGAATACATTCCTGCAAATGAAACAAAAACAGTAACGATTACTGTAAATCCAGAGGATTTTGCAATATGGGATGTAAATAGACAGGAGAAAATAGTAGAAACTGGAAACTATAAGTTGATGGTTGGACAGTCTTCTGCAGATATAAAACTGTCAAAATCACTAACAGTTACGGGTAAAACATTAGCTACTTTAGATTTATCTGAGCCTGCTAATGTATGGGATCATGCTTTCCATAACAACAATCTCTTATATCGCGAAGTGTCTAAGGAAAGATCAACAACTTATGCTGGTCAATATTATGCTGTTATGTCAGCTGGAACTGATTCATGGGTTGGTATACCAAAAGTAGATTTGACCAATGTGAAAGATGTAATATTAAGGGTAGCTTCATCTAATCCAAAATCTACAATTGAAATAAGAAAAGATTCTCCTACAGGAGAAAAATTAGCTGTATTAAAATTTAAGGAAACTGGTGAATCCACTTACACAGTTCCAAGTAACGACGGTAGTGGAGCAACCCTTCACGAAATGGCTTATGTAGAAGTCACTAAGCCAATTAAAAAATCTACAGGTACATCAAACTTGTATCTTGTATTTGATAATAAGGATATTCGTGTTGACACAATCCAACTTATCGAGAAAAAAACTAAAGGAAACCAAGGAGGAAACTCTGGCGGTAATCAAGGAAAAAATAATTAAATAAGGTGAAATAGATATCACTTGAACATATGAATTTACCTTCATTGCTTAAGCGTCAATTAGGGCTAGTTCACGAAGCAGATGTTCCGCTAATTGAATTATAAGTCAGTGCTGCTAAATTACAGGCCGTGAGTAGCTAAATCACTATTTTACTAGGGGTAGTCATGAGGGGATAGCTGAATATTTGGCTATCCCTCCTGACGTTGTGGTAGCAGTTTTGAAGACCGCTACTTCATCGTAGCTACAGAGAGATGATATTGACATTCTGAAAATCTAGGCAGTGTCCCATATAGTAAGACATCCCTTTTTAAGCCAGAAGGTTGTTAGCCCCTTATGAAAGAAACGTTTGATAGGAGGCTATGATGATTTCTTAGCTTATTTAATAAAAGAAGAATTGCAGTCTTCATAAGGACAGGTCTCTGATGGACGACGGCTTTGGACAGTTCGCGAGGATTTCTTGGTCAGTGCTATGGGGCAGTTCTTCCCTTACCTTTACAAGAGAGTTGAATAGTAAACCATAAATGCTTCTGTCACAACGGAAATATTAGTTCGATACAATTCTTTATTTTATCGCTATTCTTGGAAAGAAAATTTTGAAGAATCGACCTGAGCATTCTAGTCTTCTTTGAAAGAGCCTTTTCTAAAGTATAACCGTTTCTTGGTATAACCAAGAACGGTTATTTATTTTGAATTAGTTAATCTAGTTGGGAAAAAGACATTTTACGTTTAACAATTCCTAAAAGATAAAAAAGATAAGTGGCTTAAATAGTCTTCTAGATTTTAGTAAGAAGTAGAGTACCTATCAGGGATACATCCGATAATCTTGTTTATTTAAATACAACTTGTATCTATTTTTTGTAGTTCCAACGATATTTGTTGACAACTTGTACTGTTAGTTTTATACTAATCTCATAATAAGGATTCGAAAAATTTGATTAATTGAATGCGCTTTCCTGCGTTTCGAATCTATTGGTTAGCCCCCTCTAGTAAAGAGTGGTTAATATAAATTCATTAAGGGAGTGACGAGTAGTGAAACATTTGAAATTTCTAGGTGTATTTCTTTTTATTGTAGCTATGTTAGCTGGGTGTGGTGGTTCTGACAGTGCAAGTGAACAGGAAGAACTTGAGAATCCAGAAGAAATTAGTGGGGACATCACGGTCTGGGCTTGGGCACTTGAAGCGAATTACCTTGAACAAGATGTACTGCCTTTATTTCAAAAAAAGTATCCGAACATTAATGTAACTGTTAATAACATAGGAGTTGACCAAGTGTATCAACGCTTAAATGCTGGGTTGTCCAGTGGCGGAAGTGGATTGCCAGATGTCGTTCAAGTGGAAAACAATCGGATCAATTCCTTTACGGATCAATTCCCGGATGCATTTGCGAATTTAACTGACATGGGCTATGACGAGTACGATGCTGCTTTTCCTGAAGGGAAATGGGCTGGGTTAAAAGACGTAGATGGAAACATTATTGCGATGCCTCGTGATTTAGGACCTGTTGGTGTTATGTATCGTACCGATATTTTTGAAGAGGCTGGCGTTGATCCAGAAGCAATCGAAACGTGGGATGATTACATCGAGGCAGGAAAGCAAGTTGTCGAGCATACGGGCAATGCATTTTTAGGAATGTATGATGACAACTTGTTCCGTATCCTTTTGCAACAACAAGGAAGCTACTACTTTACAAATGATGAAGACGGACACTTGAATTTAACGTCAGAAGAAGCGGCGAATGCTTCTGAATTGCTTACAGAACTAAAAGACGCTGGGCTGATCGCTTACACAGACAACTGGGACGGGCAAGTGGCTGCAATGAAGAATGGCCAAGTCGCTACACATCCGGATGCTGTTTGGTGGAGTGGAACAATGCTTGAACAAATGCCTGAATTATCTGGTAACTGGGGTATGTTTGAATTGCCTGCTTTTGAAGAAGGTGGCGTTCGTGCATCAAACAATGGTGGATCTGCTTTAGCAATTCCGAGTAACTCCAACAACAAAGTTGCGGCTTATATGTTTGCTGAGTTTGCAACAACGAACATTGAAGCACAAACGCTTTCTCTGCAAAATCGTGGATTGTTCCCGTCGCTGTTAGCTGCATATGATGAGCCGTTTTTCAGTGAAGATCAAGAGTTCTTTAACAATAAGCCATTTTTCCAACAGTTTGCTGATACGGTACCGAATATTCCAGCAGTGAATCACGCATCAGATGAACTTGCCGTAAGACAAATTATGTTAAGTTCGATCGAAGCCTTTTTATTAGAAGATCAACCGATTGACGCCATGATTCAATCGGCTGAGGAACAAGCGCAACGACAAACTGGACGCGATGTAGCAGAATAGCAAGTAGAACAAGGAGGCTGATTTCTACAATTGCAAGCCTACAAGAGTCAGCCTCTTCTAAAGGAGTCGTTCATGATGATAACCCAGCAACCTTTAAATGAACAATCGTTAAACAAGAACCATAAGAAACCGAAAAAGCAACTGATTAACGTCAAATCGGCGCCGTATATCTTTGTGGCCCCTGCTGTACTTTTATTTCTCTTTTTTACAGCTTATCCGATCGTCGCCTCTTTCTTTTTAAGCTTTCAAACAAGAGTCTCAGGTGAATATGTCTTTGCAGGGTTTTCTAACTATACGAGAATGTTTGGAGACCCTTTATTTTATAAAGCAATGGGCAACACGCTCATTATTTTAGTCGTGCAAGTTCCGATTATGCTTTCACTTGCGTTGCTTTTAGCCGTGTTATTAAATTCTAGTTTATTAAAGATGAAAGGCTTTTTCCGAGTTGCCTTTTTCACGCCAGCTGTCACGTCTTTAGTTGCGGCATCGATCATCTTTACGCTTTTATTGAATGGAAATTTTGGATTTGTGAATTACATCCTAACGTCGATTGGGTTAGAAGGCGTAAATTGGTTATCGAATCCATTTTGGGCAAAAGTGTCACTGATCATCGTAGTCACTTGGAGATGGACTGGGTATAACATGGTTATTATACTCGCTGGACTGCAAAACATTTCAAAGGATTTATATGAAGCAGCGAGCATCGATGGCGCTGGGACTATTCGAAAATTTTTCACGATTACCATTCCTCAGTTAAAGCCCGTTTTGCTCTTTACATTTGTTTTGTCTACTATTGGGACATTTCAACTGTTTGATGAGCCGTATAACTTAACGGGAGGCGGACCAAATAACGCCACATTAACGATTACTTACTATTTATATAACCAAGGATTTCAGTACTTTGATTTTGGATATGCGGCTGCATTAGCGTATGTCATTGTCTTATTTATCGCTGTTATTTCTTGGGTTCAATTCAAAGTAGCGAGGGATGACTAATGAACTTAAATAAACGTTTGCTACCACAATTATGTCTGTATTTCATATTAGCTATCGGTGTATTCGTATCATTGTTTCCTTTTTATTGGATGCTCGTCGGGGCAACTAATCCATCCGGTCAAATCTTATCATTCCCACCTAAGCTCGTACCTGGGGATTATTTAATGGAAAACTTACGAAATCTCAGTCAGTCGATTGATATTTTCAGTGCCTTAATCAATTCGACGCTTATTTCTGTCATCTTTGTCATCTTTAGTTTGCTCATTTGTGCTTCGGCTGGGTATGCGTTTGCCAAGTTTGAGTTTAAAGGAAAAGAAGTCATTTTCGCTATGTTGTTGTTAGCGATGATGATTCCTTATCAAGCAACGATCATCCCGCTTTTCCAGTTGTTCGGGAATCTTGATTGGATCAACACATATCGTGCGGTTATTCTCCCGCAATTGAGTTATCCATTTGCAATATTTTTGATTAGACAAAACATGAAAGGAATTCCGAATTCCTTATTAGAAGCAGCACGAATTGATGGTGCTGGTGAAATTTTTATCTTCTCAAAAATTGTCATGCCAATTATGAAGCCGGCTCTTGCGGCGGTTGGTATTTTCTTATTTACGTTTCAGTGGAATAACTTTATGTGGCCATTAATTGTTATGTCGACTCAAGATATGTATACATTGCCTGTCGCGCTCTCAACGTTAGCCGGTTTAAACTCTGTCGACTATGGTCAATTAATGCTCGGTACGGCAATTTCGGTCATCCCAGTTTTAATCGTATTCTTAATTTTACAAAAGCATTTCGTTTCTGGAATCTTAGGAGGTTCTGTGAAGGAGTAGATGTTCTTACTGATTTGGAGGGTTTATTTCATGAAAAAACAACTACAAGAAAAGAAAATTACATTAGGGGTGTGCTACTATCCAGAGCAATGGCCTAAGTCATTGTGGGACGATGATTTTAAACGTATGAAAGAGTTAGAGTTTCAATATGTACGAATGGGCGAGTTTGCTTGGACGATCTTTGAACCGCAAGAGGGCCAGTATTCCTTTGAGTTATTTGATGAAGCAATTGAATGTGCGAGTAGGCATGGATTAAAGGTCATATTAGGGACACCCACTGCGACACCACCTGCTTGGCTGACTCATACCTATCCAGATGTATTAAATGCGTCACAAAATGGTGTCTTGTATCAACACGGGATGAGACGACATTACAATTACAATTCTGAAATCTACCGTGAACTCTGTCAAAAAATTGTGACTGAAATGGTCCTTCATTATAAAGATCACCCAGAGATCGTCGGTTGGCAGATTGATAACGAGTTAAACTGTGAAATGAATGTCTTTTATTCAGATAGCGACCATCGTGCCTTTAGAAAGTGGGTACAAGACAAATACAAGACGCTTGATCAAGTAAACGAAGCGTGGGGAACGGTCTTTTGGAACCAAACGTACACAGAGTGGGAACAAATTTATTTGCCGCGTCCGACGGTACAGGATTCGCCTAACCCTCATCAAGCGCTTGATGAGAAACGCTTTATTTCAGATAGTGCGATCTCATTTGCTAAATTGCAAGCCGATATTATTCGACGCGAAGCTCCTCGGCAATGGGTAACAACAAATGGCTTATTCGGACATTTAAATAGCCATCAGCTAACGGATGACATGCTCGATTTCTTTGCTTATGACTCGTATCCAAACTTTAGTACGATTTTTCCAGAGAATTCAAACAAGCCGCTGCTCGATCGGAAATGGTCTTGGAATTTAAGCATTGTTCGGAGCATTTCTCCTAATTTTGCTATTTTCGAACAACAATCAGGTCCTGGAGGTTGGGTGAATCGCATCAAGCAACCTTCGCCCAAGCCTGGCCAATTAAGACTCTGGTCGTATCAGTCGATTGCGCACGGAGCGGACATGGTCCTCTACTTCCGCTGGCGCACAGCGACTCAAGGATCAGAAATCTATTGGCACGGAATCAATGATTATCATAACTTGCCAAATCGCAGGGTCGATGAAGTGACCAACGTTAGTTCAGAAATTCAAAAAGTTGGCGAAGCCATTGCTGGATCAATCTACACAGCCGAAGTGGCCATCGTCTTTGATTATGATAATGAGTGGGACGGAGAGCTCGATGAATGGCATGGTCCCTTTGCCAAAGCGAGTCAACAAGAATGGTTCAAAGCGTTTCAATATAGCCATATCCCGGTTGATGTTTTGAACTTACACAAGAGTAGTACATTAGAGGATTTACAAAAATACAATGTTCTGATCTATCCGCATCCAGCGATTATGACGGAACAAACTGCGCAGTTGCTCGAACAGTTTACAGAGAATGGCGGCAAGATTGTGTTCGGATGTCGCTCCGGATACAAAAAGGGTTCAGGGCAGACGTATATGAAACCATTCCCTGGGGTCTTATCAAAATTGACTGGAATCACCGTTGACGATTTTACAACGATTGGACCATTTGAAGAAGCGCCATCGATCATTTGGTCAACGAACGACAAGCAAGGAACGGTCGAACATTTTAACGAAACACTAACTGTTCAAAGTGACCAAGTTAACGTGTTGGCTCGTTTTCACGGTACGTATTATGAAGGTAAATCAGCTTTGACCAAGCATGCATACGGCAAAGGATCGGCCTATTATCTTGGAGGCGGTTTTAATTTAGATATTGCTCTTATGCTTTTATCCGAGTTACAACTTGAAACACCGATCAAGAGCATGACCTTACCTGAAAAGGTCGAGTTAGCGATTCGAACCAAAGCTGGTCAACAATTTATCTTCCTATTAAATTACGCCCATCAGCCGCAGGAGATTTTTTTAGAAGAAAAAATGGTTGATCTGCTTTCTGGTCAAACACTAGAATCTCACGTCACGATGAAACCATATGACGTATACATTTTTCATAAATAACTGTGACTAAGGAGAATTGAAAATGAAGAAATTATTATACGGCGTTGCTTACTACGATGAATACATGCCTTACGAAAGGTTAGACGAAGACATCAAGATGATGAAGGAAGCGGGAATTAATGTTGTCCGCATTGCCGAGTCAACATGGAGCAATCATGAACCGCAAAATGGTGTCTTTGATTTTTCCTCCGTCGATCGCGTACTCGATGCAATGCACGCGGCTAAGATTCAAGTCATCGTCGGGACGCCTACGTATGCGGTCCCGACGTGGATGGTGAAAGAACATCCAGATGTGTTAGCGACTACCCCAGACGGCCCTGGTAAATACGGTGCTCGTCAAATTATGGATATTACGAATCCGACGTACTTATTTTACGCTGAACGGATTATTCAAAAGCTCATCAGTCGCGTGAAAGATCATCCAGCCGTCATTGGCTATCAAACTGACAATGAGACGAAACACTATAATACGGCAGGTCCGAATGTTCAGCTTTTGTTCGTTAAATATTTGCGTAATAAATTTGAGTCATTAGAGGCAGTCAATAAAGCGTTCGGATTAGACTATTGGAGCAATCGCATTAATAGTTGGGAAGACTTCCCTTCTGTTGTTGGAACGATTAATGGCAGCTTAGGTTCTGAGTTTGCTAAGTTTCAACGAACACTTGTCGAAGACTTTCTCACATGGCAAGCGTCACTCGTGAATGAATACAAACAAGATCACCAGTTTGTCACACAAAATTTTGATTTCGAATGGCGCAATTACTCGTTTGGCATTCAGCCAGATGTTGATCATTTTGAATCATCAAAGCCATTTGATATTACGGGCGTCGATATTTATCACCCGTCACAAGATGACTTAACCGGGATTGAAATTGCGTTTTGCGGCGATGTCGCTCGTTCAACGAAACAAGACAATTATTTCGTTATCGAAACACAAGCACAAGCGTTCACACACTGGACACCATATCCTGGACAGTTGCGCTTGCAAGCATTTAGTCATGTCGCATCAGGTGCGAACATGGTTGCTTATTGGCATTGGCATTCGATTCACAATTCATTTGAAACATACTGGAAAGGGCTTTTAAGTCATGATTTTGCCCCTAACCCTGTTTACAATGAAGCGAAAAAAATTGGGAATGATTTCAGGGAGCTCTCCCCTCAGCTTGTTAATTTAAAGAAGAACAATAAAGTAGCCTTTCTTGTAAGCAATGAATCGTTAACTGCAATGAAATGGTTCCCGTTTCATTTTGGTGCTGAGATTTCGTATAACGATATCGTTCGCTTCCTGTACGACGAGCTGTATAAAATGAACGTTGAATGTGACTTTGTCCATCCAGGTTCGGATAACTTTGATCAATATGAGCTCCTGATTGTACCAGCGCTTTATGTAGCTTCAGATGAACTGTTAGGCAAGTTAAATACTTTTGTAAAAGACGGCGGTCACATTGTCTACACATTCAAAAGTGGTTTTACTAATGAACATGTCAAAGTAAGAACGACAAGTCAACCAGGGCTCATTGACGGTGCTTGCGGCATTTCCTACAACATGTTCGTTAAACCATCGAATGTTTCGTTGAAAGGCGACCCATTTGAAGTCGGTGAAGATCAAAATGACGTTCACACGTGGATGGAACTACTTTCTCCTACGACGGCAGAAGTTTTAGCATATTACGACCACCCACATTGGGGAGAATACGCAGCAATCACAAAAAACTATTACGGCAAAGGAACGGCCACATACATCGGCTGTATACCAAGTCGTGCTGTGATCTCAAAAGTATTGGAACAAGCCGTGAAAGAAGCAAATTTATGGGGAGACGATCAAATTAATCAATTCCCTGTTATATCAAAGCATGGGACGAACGAACAAGGGAAAAAGGTTCACTTTTACTTTAATTATTCGGATGAAAGTCAATCCATGCACTATTCGCACTCAAATGGAGAGGAACTGACCTCCCATTCCACTATCGAAACAGGCGCGGAACTAACATTGCCGCCTTGGGGAGTGCACATCATCGAGGAACATTCCTGATCCCCCTTTTTACCTGAGAGGTTTGCGTTGTCGGCCTCTCTTCCTTTACATCCCCTAACAACAAACCATCTCTGCAAATCAAAATTCCTTGTTTACTATATTTCATAATTCAATGAAAAAAGATATAATTACATACATCTAGTTTGTATGAACGATATATTTACTCAAAGTAGCATTAGAGGTGAAGGACATGGCAAAAAAATACGACATCGTCAAACAAGAAATTAAGTCTTGGATATTAAAAGGCCATATTCAACCGAATCAAAGAATTAAATCAGAACATGAATTAGTAGAACATTTTGAAGTGAGCCGACAAACGATCAGGCAAGCGCTCGGTGCACTAGTGGAAGAAGGCTGGCTGTACAAAGAACACGGAGTCGGTACGTTCTGTAATCCACAAAAAATTGTAACCTCTTCTGTCATCGCGAATGAGCAAGAAAAAGCAAAGCAAAAAAGCGTTGCGATGATTAGTACTCATATTTCTGATTATATTTTCCCATCTATGATTCGTGGTGCTGAATCGTTTTTTACCGAACGTGGGATAATTTTATATGTTGTCAGTACGGGTGGGGATCATACAAAGGAAAGAGATTGTCTTGAACAAATTTTAGAACGTAATGTCGATGGCCTTATTATCGAACCGACAAAAAGCGCCGTTCAAAATCCCAACATTGACTACTACTTACACTTAGAGTCAAAAGGAATTCCTTATATAATGCTCAATTCGTACTATACAGAATTAAATCCTCCTCACCTCGCTGTGGATGATGAAAAAGGAGGATATCTCGTCACAAAGCACTTACTGGATCTTGGGCACCATCACCTTTCTGGAATCTTTAATACAGATGATATGCAAGGGGTGTTAAGGTTAAAAGGCTTTATTCAAGCGCATAGAGAAGCACTTATTCCAATTGACCCAGATCTTTTGATCACCTTTAAAACATTTGAAGAAGAACTTCTTAGCAACAAAGTTCAAGCGATGATGACATCTGATCAAGTACCTACTGGCATAGTCTGTCATAATGACAAAGTTGCCGTCTTAGTTTTGAATTTGCTTAAAGAGTTGCAAATAAATGTCCCTGAGGAAATGTCGGTCACAGGATATGATGACTCGTACTTAGTAGCAAGTACAGGAATTCAACTAACTTCTGTCACACATCCAAAATCAAAAATCGGCGAAGAAGCAGCGAAACGAATTTATGAAGTCATCATGGATCAGAAATCTATCAGAGATCTATCTTCAACTGTTTATGAACCACAACTCGTTGTGCGACATTCAACAGGTAAGCCACAAAGCAAAACTGAGAGGGTTGAACCTCACTCACTTTAATTAAAGAACCTACCATGTAAAAAAATTACTGCTATCTAGGCTAAGAGAGAATGAAAAAGGTTAGGGGACAACTGATTTTCATAGGCGATTAAAAGTGTAAAGGCACGGCTTCGCCTTAGAACTGGAGAGAACGTGGATGTTAGTTTGTTTCCTCTCATGGAAATTAAAGGCTTGTTGTATCACATAGAAGAATGGGCTTCAGTAATTTCGATGTTAATCACTGAACCCAATGATCTATTAGATGGATAGAGAAGAGTGCGCTTCTTGATCGGAGGACACTCTTTTTGTGATGGCAATGATATTAGAGGGTCGTCTCGATGCATAGTCAATAACATATCAAATGTTAAGACCGTAACTACGATCATAGTTTCCTATGATAATTCCTTTGAATGTCGTTTGAATATGGAGTCCCTTTCTTGAGGAGGAGGGCATAGGCTTCGGCAAGGCCATCTTGATATAAGTGATCTTGATAGGATTCTTTTCAGATGACTGTTACGATAACGGCTATAGCATTTTGAATATAGGAATTGGTTGGTTCATGCTGGAGCGTGATTTAATCCTGCAGGGGCGTAAGTGAGTAGATGTTTGAGGGCGGTTTGACGTTTACTGAAACTAACGCCAGTCACTCTAGTTTAGAATACTTGCTTAACCTACCTGATAAACAAATAAATTTAAGTAATTATCACACATGGCTTTTACTAAAGGATACTTATCTAAAGAGGAATAATTATCAAAACCAATTCACTACTGAGCAGTACAACAATATTATTCAATAAAGTGGCTGTAATAACCTATCCCTATTGATAAAGGTATCGTAATATTATGAATTATCCCACTCTATAATACTAATCCTTCCCTTCTTACTAAAACATGTATGAAGGGAAGATTTAAGAATCTGAAATTGAGAAAGTAAATATAACATTGTATTCAATAAGATAAGTGTAGTTTTAAAGCTAAATTTCATAAATATCATGTATTCTTAAAATAAAAAGAAAGTCTGTGATATTAATTTGATCCCAGACTTAAGTAAATTATGTTTTTTAAAGTGAACTTGAGTTTTTTCACATTTTTAAAACCGCACTACAATAGGCTTTACGCACACCCTTCACCTTACGGAAACAAGTGCCTCGACATTGACAGGGTGGAGGACACTGGTTCGAACCCAGTAGGGGTCATTTCTTTAAAAAGCTTGAAGTCCTTGAAACGAAAGGGTTTCAAGCTTTTTTACTTTTGAGAGATAGAAGTCAAAACGATATCTGAGAAACAAATGGTGTCGAAATGGTGCCGACCATTTTAGTTCGATTTGAATAGTAGGGCATCTATCTTATTAGAGACCTCTTCCTGCATACTGGGTAATACATGTGAATAGATATCTAGCGTTGTTTTAATGTTACTATGACCTAGCCTTTCAGAAATAACTTTTGCAGACGTTCCATTTGCAAGAAGCATCGTAGCATGAGTATGCCTAAGATCATGAAATCAAATTTTAGGAACGTTAGCAAATTCAATTAACCTTTCAAATGATCTAACAAAGTTATCAGGGTTTACAGCAGTTCCTTTTTTAGTACATATTACAAGGTCATTATCGAAATAATCAGGCCCATGGCTTAACTTCTCTTTTGCAATTAACGCGTTTTGTTTTTTTAGCAAAGCAACCGTTTTTCTAGTGGAAGGTTTATACTCCTTATACTTGAATCTGTCTTTGCACCTGTTAAGAAACGTTTAATTGCAGGACTAATATATGGTCAATCTAAGCTTGATGATCTAATTCTTTATAGTGGAAGCGGACAAGTATACAGCTTTAAAAGAACGGTAACACCATCATTTGGACAATTTCAAGATTCGGAGTTTTACAGTATGATGGTAGAGGAAGAAGGACGGCCCGTGTGGCTATCGACTGCTGAAAGTGATAAGTTTATTAAAAGTGAGAATCCAATTTTTCACAAGGTCGTGTTACTAAGGATATTAATACCCTTCGTGATATCGGTTATCTTATTCTAGATGTGAAGCTAGAGCGATTTGATGAAGCGTTTAAGATCCTTAAGCAACTAGATTCCAAGGAAATGATCGTGAACCATGAAGGGGAGATTAAGCTTCCAAACGATATGTTGTTAAATCAATCAGGTACATTAATTGATGATTGGGAAAAAGAAAAAAGTTTAATTTCATTCATTCCCTTCACATTTAACGAGTACAAATCCTTTACTTTTTTTCTTATATCGATTAAGCCATGGAGCTTTATTACGAATGAAACGAAATTATCCGTCAGGTGACGATTTTCTTAGTCATTCTTGTGACAGGGTTTGTTGTTTGTTTTAAACAATTATTTCTAAATCGAATTATCCGATTTATTACAGAATTTCAATCTAATATGAAGATGGTAGAAAATGGACAATTAACAACGAGGATGAAAATGTTTTCTATACGGGAATTAAATCATTTAGCAAAGGGTTTTAATCGAATGGTTGAGGAAATATCAACCTTATTAAAGCGAGTTAAAACTGAGCAGGAACGAAAAAGAAAAGCAGAATTTAAAGTGCTACAAAATCAAATTAATCCACATTTTTTATATAACACGTTAGAGTCAATCAATTCTATGGCTGTGTTACATGGAAGCAGAGACATAAGTAAAATGACGATCAATCTCGGAAAGCTACTTCGAATTAGTATTAATGTTGCTGACAAAGTGATGGTCAGTGATGAAGTGCGCCATGTCATTAGTTATATGGAAATTCAAAAGGTTCGCTTTGATGAACGGTTTATGTTTGAAATTGAGATCGATAAACAACTAGAACACTATTTCATATTGAAACTTGTTCTGCAGCCATTAGTAGAAAAAGATTGCATGAAAAAACACACATTAATGCTAGGGTGTGTTTTTTCGTTTTGAATGTGAGAGCTTTAATAGGTTGAAATAAGGAAAAAATCAGGAGTGAAATAATTATTGAATTGTAGTGAAATTAAAACAATTAAATGCTGATTTGAATAACCTAGCACCAGTTGCAAGCAAGCAAGGAGGTGAAAGATCGTGCCCTTATTATTTGTATCTTTCCGAACCGGAACACCGTTGAAAATAGATTTATCCGTTATTTCAATCCCATATAGACGATCTGCCGTATCTTTTTCAAAGGTAATTAGTGGATGTAAAACGTTAATCTTTAGCTTTTGACAATAAGCATGATCGGATTGATTGTCATTTGATGTAAATGAAACTTTTCTAAACACTAAAGTGAGAAGGAAGTATTAAAATGTTAATTATCAACCTAAAGGAGAGTAAAATATGTAAAAGTTTCCCTGCTACAATTGAAGTAAGTTAGAGCAAGAAGGGAGGATATCACCTAAGTAGGCCCTCTTATGTAATCGAGAATTCAGTAGGCAGTAAAGGTTAAAAATTATTAAGGAGAGATACTGATGAAAAAGAAAAATAATCGACTTCTTTGTATGAGTGCAATTGTGACTGCATGTATGATGGTAATAGTTACACCTGGTTTTAGTAATACTGAAGGAAAAGCGAAGGTAACTACAAATGAAGCCACGTTCGCGTTCCCTGGTGCTGAAGGTGGTGGACGGTATGCGAGTGGCGGAAGAGGATATGAGATTTATGAGGTGACGACATTAGAGGATTACGCTTCTGATGAAGAGCCTATAGCAGGTTCCTTCCGTCATGCTGTGAGTGAAGGAAATCGAACAATTGTTTTTCGTACATCTGGAACGATTCATTTAAAAGAACGTCTAAGTATTAAGCAGAAAAATCTAACCATTGCTGGACAAACGGCACCTGGGGATGGGATTGCTTTGGCCGGGTATGAAACAAATATCTCGGAATCTGAAAATATGATTATCCGTTATATGCGTTTTCGCGCTGGGAGTGAAGGTGCTCATACAGAGCCTGATTCATTTGGAGGGCGTGATGTAAAAAATGTAATCATTGATCATGTATCTGCTAGTTGGGGTGTCGATGAAGGGTTGTCGTTTTATCGAAATGAAGATACAACCGTTCAGTGGAGCATAATTTCCGAAAGCCTAGTGTTTTCTGAACATGTTAAAGGTCGTCATGGTTATGGAGGAATATGGGGTGGAAGGAATGCAACGTTTGCAAATAATTTAATCAGTCATCACGTTAGTCGTATGCCTGCCCTTGGGAATGGGGGGCCAAAACCGGATCCAGTTCCTGCAACAGATATAGTCAACAATGTAATCTATAATTGGGGATTTAATTCGACCTATGGTGGAGAAGAGCTAGAAAATAATATCATAAACAATTACTATAAGCCTGGGCCAGGAACAAGAGATGCAGTAAACCAACGTATTGTCAGTCCAGGGCGTGATGGGCATTCGAGTTGGTTCTATATTGACGGTAATGTGATGCACAATAATTCTGAGGTAAGTACAAATAATCAGTTAGGTATTGAAGAAATTAAAAGTGGGACGGTCTTTTCTGATATCCCATTTGCTGTCTCAGGGCATGAAGAGCTTGATTTGAAAACAGCAGAGGAAGCGTATGAGGCAGTTTTGAACAAAACAGGAGCTACCTATCCTAGACGCGACGCTGTAGATGCTCGTCTTGTGGCTGATGTAAGAAATAATACTGGTCGCATGATTAATCACGAAAAGGAAGTAGGAGGCTACCCCGAATTGCGTGCAGAGGAAGCACCGCTTGATTCAGACAGGGATGGTATTCCGGATGAGTGGGAAATTGAGAACGCTCTCAACCCTCATAATTCAGAGGATGGAAAAGAAATTACGGAGTCAGGCTATTCAAATCTAGAACTCTATATAAATTCACTTGTAGATATGGACTATGTAGCTGAGAATCCTGATGTAGAACTTAGTGCACCGACATACAATAGTGTTCACACTTCTGGTAGCACAGTTAATTTGAAGGTGAACATTGACAAAAAGAATATCGAAAAAGTGGAATATTACAAGAATGACGAAAAATTAGGTGAATCAACCAAAGGAGCATTCAATTATCAGTGGAAAGATGCACCAGAGGGCACGTGGTATATTTCAGCAAGAGCGTATGATAAACAAGGAAATGCTACTCAAACAACATCGACGCCAATCCATATTAATCATATGAAACAGACCGGGGATTGGAAATCAAAAGATATTGGTGATGTAGCTGTAAAAGGAAATCTTGCTGTGTCAGACGGGCAACTTACGGTAAAAGGAGCTGGGAGAATAGCTGGAAAGGAAGACTCGTTTCATTTCGTATACCAACAATTAAGAGGAGATGGCGAGCTAATTGCACGTGTCGACAGTTTGACAAAGATAGACAACAATACGATGTCAGGAGTAATGATTCGTGACAGTTTGAATGAAGAGGCAGCAACAGCAATCGTTAGCCCATCCCTTGTAAAAGCAGGTCGGAATATTGCACCTTATGCTGTACACTTTTCGGCACGTAAATCAGAAGGGGAAGAAATGATCGCCCCAGGAGAACATGATCAACCAGAAGACATCGGGGTACCACTAATTAGAGATATTGATTTACCTGTCTGGTTAAAGATCGTAAGGAACGGGCATACCGTGATTGGTTATTTATCTAAGGATGGCAAAATCTGGGAGGAAGTTGGTCGTAAAGAGCTTACTCTTAACAAACAGGTTTACATTGGAATTGCGGTTGATGGTGCAAAGGATACAAGTCAGATTGTAAATTATAACACGGCTACATTTTCGGGTATTTCACTAAAAGGACAAATATTTTAATAACTTGAAAGTGTTCTAAGAAGTTTGTTATTAGAGATGGGGTTCGCTCTAAAGAAGACAAAACCTTTGGCCAGCTGATACATTGTAGAGGCTGGCTAAGAATGATTAACTGAAAGGACGATCATCCACCCTGGGTTCAAAAATCGTATTAAATATAGGTTTGATGTCATATTCCAGTTATTCTCTCTCGTGTATGAGTTCCATTTAAGGGAAATTATTACTTTTCATAAGTTATTGTTGGTTTATGCTATATATTTATTAATTATTAACTATTATAATAATATTCAGAATTATATAACTCCTAAGAAAAACACATTAATACCATGTGTTTTTCTTTTTGTTTTTACAGCGCTTTCTTAATGCGAAAAAAAGGAGGGTAGAAGAAAGTTAGCTTTAATAAAACTGAGGAGGTATACGATGAATAGAAAAAATGGAACACAACGGAAGGTATGGTATTGGATCATTCTCACTCTTGTTTTATCAATTGGGTTTGGATTTAGTGTTCAGGCCACGCAAGCAGCTGAAGTTGTCGACGCTAGGGATTTTGGAGTAACAGCAAATGAGAAAAGCTCCCAAACTGGGGATCTTCATGCTGCAATGCGTTATTTCTATGATAGAGGGGAAGAGGGAACGGTCTATCTTCCAGCGGGGACTTATTATTTTGATGAGGCCATTCGTTTCCACGCTAATGTAAATTTAATTGGAGATGGAATGGGCGTTACGATATTAAAGAAAATTGGAAGTAGCCCAAACTATGTCGTTGGAAATCCAATTTTACACAATAACTCAAATAATTTAAATGCAACCGTGTCTGATTTAACATTTGATGCGGATCGGAATAATCGAGCACAACAGGGGCTTGGTCAAGTTGGCGGGATCAATATTGATGCTGATGTGAGAAATTTAACGTTAGATCGAGTAGAAGTGCGTGATGCAACAATTGGGGCGTTGCTTAGAAGATTAAAGGACTCAGAGATTCGCAATAGTCGTTTTGACTTAACAAGCGGTCATGCCATTGCTTTTGGGAGTGAAAATCACGCTGTTGGTGATGTTAGAAATAATTTGATTACTAATAATGTGATTACAAATTCGACAGGAGGAAGTGGAATTAATCTCTCACGTGCAACATATACGACAGTGACCCATAATCAGGTTATTAATGAACAGCAGCAACAAGATTCATATGGTGGAATTAGAATACCGAACGGCGGGGAACACAACACTGTTAGTAATAACATTATTGAGAATTATCCTCGAGGAATTTTCGTCTTAACAGGGGCGAATAATAATGATATTACTGATAATACGGTTCGTGATTCAAGGATTCATGGCATTCTAGTTCAAGCAGACCAAAATACGTTTTCAGGGAATCTCATTCAGCAAATGGATCCAACTTTAAATCCAGAAGCTCTCATACGTTTAGCACCTGGGAGTCATAACGATATCTATTATAATTATATGCAAACACATTCTAACTTTAGTAATACAGGAGTACGAGTCACTGGTTCATCTTCCAATAATTCTATAAGGGATAACATGATAGAGACAACAGGAACACTTGTTAGTATTGAAGGAGGTAGCAACAATACTAATGAGAGAAACAGCAATTTCTTTTCAGGAAATGTCAGTTTCCAATTTAAGAACCGCAATAGTGGGAAACTGTTAGAAGTTGGAAATGCAAGCACAGAAGATGGAGCAAATGTTAACCAGTGGGCAAGTACAAATTGTGGCTGCCAACTGTGGAATTTAATTGAAAATAGTAGTGGCTTTTTTGGAATCATTAATGAAAGCAGTGGTAAAGCACTTGATGTTTATAACGGAGGTACCTCGAACGGTGCCAATGTGGTGCAATGGGGCCACCATGGCGGTTCAATGCAACAGTGGGAAATAAAACCGAACAGCGACGGTTATTTTTCACTCATTAACCGCAACAGTGGCAAGGCGCTTGATGTAGAAGGTAAATCTGTATCTGACGGAGGAAACATCGTCCAATGGGCGTCAAATGGTGGTGCGAATCAGCAATGGGAAATTGTTCGGAATTAAAAAGAAGAACCCGCGTTTTGTGGAGCACTGAAAAAGTAAGAACCAAACCTTAATAAATCCAAATAGAAGCAATGGCTAACGAACGTCCCGCCCGCTATGAGAAACCACTCATAACGGGCTTAAACAAAGCGACGACTCCATTCACTGCTTAAGAGGCCACTCATATAAAGAAAGAGCTTATTCGTTAAGGTACCGACCCCCGAAAGTTAGAGTAGAAAATCTAACTTTCGGGGGCCGGTACCAAAATGGATATGCTCTTTTTATTTGATTGCAGGGGAGCTAGTATAAACTATTAACATTTTTTAATTTACACTAATCGTAGAGGGGATGAGGAAGATTTGGAACGAAGATAATGTCCATTTTAGGCGTCATTACGTTCCAATTTCATAATAGCCCCACAAAGTCCCTATTTCAGCCGATAAAAACTTTTTTTGCTTTTAATATTTATAAAGTTCATCCGTTGGTCCTAGTGATATGAATTAAAAAGTCCTCTACAATAGTAATACAGTTATATTTTTCCAGAGTAACTTATTTGGAAGGAGGTGAACAAATGAACTTTCCGCATAGATTTATGTGGGTGTTTGTGCTCGTACTGGTCATCTTTTCTTTTTTCGATAGGCAGATACAAGCTGGAATGTTAAAATCCGTTACGGAAGATTTACCATCTTTGACAGAGCGGTCAACTGACTTGACCAATGTCGGGGATACTGAGATTTCTATACTGGATAATACAAAATCAATAATCATTAACCCAACTGAAACGGTTATTGAGGAAGTGGACGAAGATGTATCGGAAACTTCGGAAGCTATTGAAGCAGTGGATAGTAAATCTTCGCTATTAGATAAGACAACGAATATTACCTCCAACGAGATAGAAACCGTCATAAAGAAAGTGGACGAGGACATATCTGAAACTTCTCGAGATATTAAGGCAATGGTAAGTGACTCTCCGCTAATAGATAAGGAAACGAACACTATCTTAAATGAGATGGCTACTGTCACAGAAAAAGTGGACGAAATCCTATTTGAAACCACATCAGTCCTGACGGCTGTGGAACCGATTTTGCCATCAATCGGATTAATTTATAATATTCTAAATTTAAGGATTAAGCCAATCAAACCCGATGAGTTAACGGGGAGGTTGGGACACGAGACGGAACTTAATATAGAGATTAAAGAAAACTTAGAGCCAGCACAAAGAAAAAGCCTGGATGAGGAACTAGATGAAGCTTTATTTACTCAATGTTGTGACCCTTCTGCCATCGTCCCAAAAAACCGTAAACCTAAACAAGACAATACAGCAACGACTTCAGTAGGGTCTGGATCCGAACTCAAAGTAAAAATTAGAAAATCTAAGACCCTTAGAGAACCTGAACCTAACAATATACCGGTGCCCGTGGGAACAATGTCATCCTATACCGTCCTTCCTTATCAAAGTAAACAAGGTTTAAAGAAGGCCGGTTCCCATTCCAGCCCAGATGTCATGTTACCCGACAGTATCCCAATCATGATTAGTAAAAGCCTTCTAGTCAATCAAGCGAAGCTATTTGTTAGCAATAGGGCGAATGAACCACCCGATCCGCCACCGAAGCACGTCCTTTTCTTAATCTAGTTTAATAAAATGAGAAAAGGAAGGTGTATATGTATGAATTCACATTATTCTTCAGGTATGATGAATGAAACTTTATTGAACCAGATCGAGAGTTTACGTAGCAAATTAAACGAACTTGCCAATGAACATGGGTTGCGGCATCCTTTAGTATTGAGAAAATCCAAACAGCTTGATAAATTAATAGCCCTATATATGGATGAAGTCTAAAATAATGTGATAAAGGACACTGACACCTTGTGTTTATGCTGTTCTTGGATCAAGTTATTATCATCAAGTACACGAGTAGAAAGAATGTCTGGTCTACGATATCTGGGTGATCCGGTAGCAGAAAAAAGTAACGTTAATTGGATTTATTCGGAAATCCTTGGATTCACTCAGCTAGTATCGGTGTACTGTACAAACTTTGACCGTTTACGTAGAAGATGTTTGTATTCACCATAGTAAAAGCGTACCACCCGGGATCGGGTGATACGCTTTTTTGGAGTAGTTCTTTTTTTGTGCTACACGAGTCTGGTAGATATCTCTTCCTAACTCAGCTAAATAGCCTCCCTTCCAAAGTTGGTCACAACAATCACTAACGAAGTACTTGTGTATCTTTCTACTTCACTAAATAGAAATCATTCTCTAGTTAGAAGCTATTTTTAAGCGATGAGAGTTCTTCAGATAATTAGCTTCATTTTAATACAAAATTACTCGCAGTTTGAGATGAATACAAATATTATTGTACTATGTACATTCGCCAGCCTATTGAGAAAAACTATTCTATTAGCTTATACAATTTTAAAGAATATGATATATAGTGTAATTAATCCGCATAAATCGTTTAAATGGCAAAGTCATTGAAAAATGATGACGCAAAACTACAGGGGCTAAAGTTTTTCTACAATGCCAGCCAGTTACTGAAAACGATTCATCTATCGATTTGTGTGAAAATCAAAAGGAGTTATGTGGGATGGCTAAATCAATCAGTAAAAGAGAAAAGAGACGAATACTTTGTTTTGTTGCGGAAATTAAAGCATTTAAGCATGGTAAGATTGGAATATATGAAGGCAACGGGGTCTTACCTAATTCAATAAATCAAAACAACATATTATTTAAAGTTCAGTTCAGTTAATAAAAAAGTACATAACCCCTAATGATGGGAAACGGTTGTTAAAAAGCTATACATTACAGACTTCCAATGGATTCTATATAAATTAACAGTTGGTTGGCTTTTTATGTATGTGGACTTAAGTTTGGCAGTAACCACTTTACTTGTTCTTCAAAGATGCATTTCCTAAATAAGAAATGCGTCTTTTTTTATTTAATATTCAGGTTGTGGAAGAAATATTGTTTAGTTAACAGCAGATTAGTGCACATTCGTTCTCTTATGGGAAGAAGATATTTATTAACGTACAAGAACCCACCCCTTTTCAGATTTTAATCATAAGTATATTAGTAAAAATGAAAGGGTGAATAAATAAATGACTAGTGTACCTGTTACTGGATACTTATATCCTTCAGATGATGCTGATCCTCACCATTCGCATAATCTCTATATAACAACATGGGATGGCCAACCTGTTCATACTCATGAATTTAAAGGTGTTACTTCATTTGATGTAGGTCATGATCATCGATATGCAGGAACAACAGAACCCGCACCAAGTGGAGTAAAGCATACTCATCGCTATTGTACCTTTACAAGTTTTGATGCTGAACATAAACATGTTATTAAAGGTGTTACTGGGCCTGCGATTTTTCTCCCTGGTGAAGGTCACTACCATGAATTCAGTGGGGTTACTTCTGTTGATGGTCAAACACCACACAAGCATAGATATTGTGGTAGAACGAGTTTGTAGTTTAATTTGTAATTGCAATAGATTAATAAAAGATAATCTACGAAAAAAATGTCCCTCACATAAATATAGTGAAGGACATTTTTGTATTTTATTTCAGTATTTTCTTTTCTAAATCATCCAACATTAGATGTGCAGCAATAACTCCACCTGCTGTATTCCAAATGGCATCATCTACTTTATATGCATTTCCAGCTTCTACAACAGGTAATTTTTGGAATAGTGGGTCATTTAACCATTCTTCTTCTACTTTTGATCCTTCACCGTCACCAGTTTCATAGGTAAAGTAGAACAAAATGTCACCGTCCATATCTGGAATCATTTCTTTTGTTGCTCCCATAATAGCAAATTCATCAACATTTTGTGATTCAGGGCGAGCAAAACCGATTTCTTCAAGTATCACACCTGAGAATGAATCTTTTTGATAAATTCGAACATCGCCTCCTAAGAAACGGATCATTGAAATTTCTAAGTCTACTAGATCTCCGGCTTGCTCTTGAAAGCTAGTGATACGATTAGAGTAATCATTTAACACTTGTTGACCTTCTTCTTTTTTGTTTAATGCTTCAGCATAAAGTTCAAAATTAATTTTCCAATCCCCACGCAAGGATTCAGCAAATACGGTTGGTGCGATTGCGCTTAATTGTTCATATACGGCTTCTTGGCGCATTTTGTTACCGATAATTAAGTCTGGTTTAAGAGCTGCAATAGCTTCTAAATTAGGTTCACTTTCAGTTCCAACTTCTTGAACACCTTCCATTTGCTCGCTGATATGGTCATACCAAGGGTCACCTGTCCAAGATGAAACAGCCCCAACAGGGGTTACATCTAACGCTAATAACGCTTCTGTACCTTCATTTGTTAAAATGACAACTCTTTCTGGCGTTTTTTCAATTTCGATTGTGTCCATTGCGTGTTCAACTGTGTACGACGTCGTTTCCGCTTCTACTACTTCTTCTTCTGTATTCTCTACCTCTTGTGTGCTCTCTACATCTTCGTTAGACGTTTTTGGTGCATCTGCTTCAGTATTATTTCCGCAAGCAGCCAAAGTGAAAACAAAAGCTAACATAAGTGCAATAAGAATTAATTTCATTGATGATTTTCCTAACATAAAGTTCCCTCCAAAAAATATAATTGATAACTATTTTCATTTACATTTACCATATTAAAATTATTATGAAAGGATGTCAATACATAATCGAAAATGATTCTCAAACTCATTGACAACAACTCGTGTGTAAAATAGACTTAAATAAGAATCACAATCTAGTAAATAAGTAATAAAAGGTAAAACAGTGTTGTAAAAAGGAGTCACCAACATGTTATTAAAGACAACCCCAGGAAAAGTTATTGGGCTTTTAGTTGGACTCGTTATATTTCTATTATTAATTTGTTTCAGTATCGTTTATGGATACACGAATACGACATGGAAAATAGCGATTGAAGCATATACAACTTTTGATGGATCCAATGAACATTTAATTATACAAACAGTCAGAGTACCGAGGGCGTTAATTGCAGCAGCTGTTGGGGCAAGTCTAGGAATTGCTGGTGTTTTAATGCAAGCTTTAACGAAAAATCCTCTGGCCGATCCGAAAATTTTCGGAATTAATGCGGGCGCAAGCTTTTTTGTTGTGTTAGCTGTATCCTTTTTTTCTATTACTTCGTTGAGCACTTTTATTTGGATTGCCTTTGCTGGGGCTGCCGTGGCAGCTATTATCGTTTATTCTATTGGCTCATTAGGTCGAGAAGGATTAACCCCAATGAAGTTTACATTAGCAGGAGCAGCTATTTGGGCTTTATTTTCTTCCTTAACCCAAGGCATGCTCGTGTTAAATGAAAAGGCATTAGAGGAAGTACTATTTTGGTTAGCTGGATCCGTACAAGGGAGAAAATTGGAGTACTTACAAACCGTTTTACCTTATATGACCATTGCATGGGTGAGTTCATTGCTCATTGCACGACATATTAATCTTCTTTCAATGGGAGAGGATGTGGCCAAAGGTCTTGGTCAGCGAACCGGCGTGATTAAAATCATTTCTGCGATTATTATTATTTTACTAGCTGGTGGCTCAGTTGCGATTGCTGGTCCAATTGGGTTTGTCGGAATCATGGTCCCTCATCTTTCTCGTTTTCTAGTTGGGATTGATCATCGCTGGTTGATTCCATACTGTGCGATCGTTGGAGGGTGTTTGTTGCTGTTAGCTGATATTAGTGCTCGTTATGTAATCATGCCTCAAGAGGTACCTGTAGGAGTCATGACTGCGATCATAGGAACCCCATTTTTCATTTATATCGCACGTAAGGGGTTGACTAAATCGTGAAGTTAAATAAATATATTCCATTGCGTTTTAGAAAAGGAAATATCTCCTTTTTAGTTGATCGGAAAAGTGTAGTTGTTATTCTTCTCCTTCTCTCCATGACGGTTGTGTTAGCTCTACTCAGCGCCGGGCTTGGTGAGATGAAAATTAGTCCAATTAATGTAATCAAGGCATGGTTTGGATATGGGGATGATCTCAATAAGGTCGTTGTGAACTCATTTCGATTACCTAGAATTATTATTGCCATATTAGTCGGGATGTCATTAGCCATCTCTGGGGTTATTTTACAAGGAATTGTTCGAAATCCTTTAGCCTCTCCGGATATTATTGGAATTACAGGTGGAGCTGCAGTGGCCGTTGTGTCTTTTTTAGCGGTTTTTAGTGATGAGAACAACGCACTAACTGTTAGCATTAAATGGATGCCTTTAGCTGCTTTTATAGGAGCAACCGTTATTGCATTACTCATCTACCTTTTAGCTTGGAAAAATGGGGTATCTCCTATTAGGTTGGTTTTAATTGGGATTGGTTTGTCTGCATTAACACAAGCATTAACGACATTATTTATGATTTTAGGGCCAATTTACCGAGCAAGCCAAGCGAATATTTGGCTTACAGGTTCTATATATGGTTCAAGTTGGGAAAATGTCTCCATTTTATTGCCTTGGACATTTGGTTTAATTATTATATTAGCAATGGTAATCAGGCATTTGAATGCGCAAGGGTTAGGTGATTCTATAGCAACTGGGATCGGAAGTGGAGTCGGACGGTATAGAATGATGTTCTTGCTCATTAGCACGGGTTTTGCGGCAGGAGGAGTTGCATTTGCAGGTGGAATTGGGTTTGTCGGGTTAATTGCTCCACATATTTCAAGAAAGCTTGTAGGTTCATCTTTTGGAGGACTTGTTCCTGTTTCTGCGTTAATAGGTGCCATTTTAGTCATAGTGGCTGACTTAATTGGGAGAGTTTGCTTTGGTCCGAGCGAGATTCCTGCTGGTGTTTTTACGGCAGTTATCGGTGCTCCTTATTTTATTTTCTTATTGTATAAGCATAGAAACTTATAATGGAAGGGAGTTCGATTTTGATGAGTCTTGAAACATCAGCTTTAACGCTTGGTTATGGTGAGTCGATTATTATAGAAGACCTTGATATACAAATTCCTAAAGGTGAGATTACTGTTTTCATTGGGGGAAATGGATGCGGGAAATCGACTCTATTACGATCCCTTGCACGATTATTAAAGCCGCAAACAGGGTCGGTTATCCTTGATGGATCCTCAATTGATAAAATGCAAACGAAAGAAATAGCCAAACAATTAGCGATTCTACCTCAAGGTCCTGAAGCGCCTGAGGGATTAACCGTCTTACAACTAGTTAAACAAGGACGTTATCCTTATCAAAGCTGGTTAAAGCAATGGTCTGAAGAGGATGAGCAAAAAGTAAACGAGGCATTAGAGGCAACTCAAATGACCGAGTTAGCTGAAAGACAAGTAGACTCTCTTTCTGGTGGGCAAAGACAGCGAGCATGGATTGCAATGACGTTGGCTCAAGATACAGACACGATTCTTTTAGACGAACCGACGACGTATTTAGACATGACGCACCAAATTGAAATTCTTGATTTATTATTTGAATTGAACGAAAAAGAGAAGCGGACCATTGTGATGGTTTTGCATGATTTAAATTTAGCTTGCCGTTACGCACATCATCTTGTAGCAGTTCAAAATAAAACGATATTTGCTCAAGGCAAGCCTGAAGATGTAATTACGTGTAACCTAGTCAAAGAGGTGTTTCGAATGGAATGCCAAGTAACGAGTGACCCTATTTTTGGGACCCCATTATGTATTCCTTATGGTAAAGGTCGGTGTTTAATAAATAAAGTAGGTGACAACAATGTTCAACCATCAGTTGGTGTCGGATGAAAAACAAAGCTTAAGTGAGTTTAGGCTTTGTTTCAGAAAGGGTGGAGGTGATTCTTGCTCCATTCCTATCCAGCAATTATTTAACCGCCAAGAACTCACAACATTGATGACAGTTCTTCAACAAAAAATGCAAGCTTCAAATGAGAAGATTACTGCATCCATTTTTTCAAAGCGTTATAGTTTTGTTATGGTCGTGCCGGTGCTCTATTCTTTTTCCGTTTTAAATAAAAAGATGAATATAGCAAAAGACAATCTATTTTTAGAGCCGTCTCAATCACAGGATCATTGGTTACCCCAAATTTATCTGGTTGATCAAACTGTAAATTTGCCAAGTGGCATAGAGGAAAGAGAAGTGATGAGAAGAAAGCTTGTTAATGAACTTTTTAAAAACCACCTTACCGTTTTATGGAATGAACTTGTTGCCATTTGGAAAATACCAAAACAAATTTTATGGGAGAATACAGCTATCTACCTTATTTGGTTATATGAGTCATTATTAAAAAAGGACTATCCCGAGACAACAAAACAAAGGATTAAGGCTGACTTTGACTTTTTATTATCTAATGCCGAGGCGCCATTGTTTGGAGAATTTTCAAGTAATCCTATCAATCCCTTTTATCACGAGAAAAAGATTATTGATGGTAATGAAATTCGAGTCAGAAAAACGTGTTGTTTTTCCTTTTACGTAGAAACTAAAAAGATGTGTAAGACTTGTCCAAGAATTTGTCACTAAGAATGAAGGTAGAAAAGCTGAATCATCATTTTTAATTCAGTTGCGACAATGTTTTTGAAAAACTCTTCTCACTCGCTGGTCATGGGTAGAGTCCTCAGTTTTCACTTAACTAATTGTTATTTATTCACAGTTACCTGGGTCTTTTAACTATTTTTAAAATCTCTTTATTATGCCTAATAATCTTCTTAATTCATTTAATCTTCTATATGCATGAGAATATTCAATATCCATGTGCGTAACCACATTGATCATAATATTTTTACTGTATTCACTTCTCATTACAGAAAACACTAAAGGTTTTTTGTGTTTAATAATAGCCATTACATCCCCGATAGGTAATGATATAGCAGTGGTTTTAGTACGCAAAAATGCAGTAATAAAACTTTTGAATTCGGGTATAGACTCTCTTTTATCTGGTAGTTCAATAATCAGGTTTTCAAATTGTTGTAAAGCTGCCTTTAGCTCTTTCTCTTCTAACTTCATTCATAACTCACTCCTACAAAAAATTATTGCCGAATGAAAAATAATTTTTTTCTAAAGGAGTTTATTTTCATTGGCAACTGGCTGACATAGGATTTCCCGTTAGTCCCTATAGTTTTGCGTCCTTATCTTTAGATAAGTTTGCCTTTTGCAAATACATTTAAAATCATAACGAATTAATCTCAATGAGTAAAGGACAAAGGTAAACAAAAAAGCCCTCCGCTAGAGTGACCCCCTAAAAGTTAGACTTCACAAAAAACACACAATTGAATGGTATTCTTATTCAGTCAAAATTAAAGAATGAGAAAGGGAAGGTTTATGTACGATTTCTTTAACTCAATTAGTCAATTTTTCTATGGACCCTTAACCCAATTATCCTATGGCACGGAACACATTCCTCTATTATCTGCTCTTATAATAGGTTTACTTGGTGCAGCTGCACCATGTCAATTCACAGGAAATATTAGTGCGATTACGCTTTATGGCAATCGGTCTTTTCAGAAGAATATTCCTTGGGGAGAAGTTCTTTCTTATTTATTGGGGAAGAGCATTGTCTTTTCTGGTCTAGGCTTGATTGTATGGATACTTGGAGAGGAATTTCAACGAGAGTTAACAGGTTATTTGCCGTGGGTTCGTAAATTACTAGGACCTTTGTTAATTTTTATCGGTTTGTATTTAATAGGGCTGATTAAATTTTCATGGACATTAAGGTTTTTGAAAGAACGGACTCGTCCTTTTACACATAATAAAATAGGGGCATTCTTATTGGGGAGCAGCTTTTCACTAGGGTTCTGTCCAACAATGTTTCTTTTATTCTTTATGTTATTAATGCCAATGGTTGTATCAACAAGCTATGGATTTATTCTTCCAAGTATTTTTGCAATAGGGACGGCAATTCCTTTTATTCTAGCAATTTTTTTGATTTGGTATTTTGGCTTAAACGGATCGTTAATGAAGAAGAGCCGGAATGTCGGTCTGTATATTCAACGGGTTGCAGGTGCATTTATGATTTTATTAGGAATTCTTGATACGATAACATTTTGGGCCTTTTAATAAAGTAGATAACTTCACGATCTAACAACGATTGGTTACTTGGACAATCATCCTCGTATTTTGAATGGTTAAGTAAAATTGTGTGATGAAAGTATCCAAGACGAGATATTCATCAGCTCTTTTGCAAAGAGAAAAAAAGGTCAACAAAACCTAAATTAAAAAAGCTATTTCACTCCTTTGATTGGGTACATTGGTGATGAACTTTAACATTTTAGCTTTAGTTGTGTAAAATGAAGAGAGTATTCCAATTTTTGATATGACATTAATGTTAGCATTTGTTTAGTTAGCTAAAATGACGAAGCCACCGAAAAAGTCCCTTTTTAGCAAATTCGAGGGTTCCATACGTTGTGCGCCTGCTACGAGAAACCAACTCATAGCAAGCTTAAGAAGTAATAAAATGAAGATTCAACACATTTCTATCACAGTAATCAATAAGCAGGAGGGACTAATATGTTTAAAATGAAACGACACGCTTTGATTTTTATTTTAATTTTGACTAACCTGGCAGCATGTTCACAAGGGGAAGAGAACACAATTGAGAATGAAATAACAAATGAATTGGAAGTCGACTCTGAAGTAGTTACAGATACAGAAACTGGTACTAAAGAAGAGGTAGCGACCATGTTTCAACATGTCCATGGCCTCGCTTATGAATTAAGCGAACCTTATGACTTATATTTAGGAACACATCAAGGAGTTTTTCATATTAATCCAGAAAATCACTGGACATGGTTGGGGACAAAGAAGCACCGCCATGATGTAATGGGTTTTAATTTTATTGATGAAGATATAATGATATCAAGCGGACATCCAAGTGAGGCCTCAAATTTCGAAAACCCAATCGGTATTATCCTCAGCACAGATAAGGCTGAATCGTGGGAACCAATTGCATTACATGGTGAGGTTGATTTCCATTTATTTGAAGTTAATGCAAGTGATTCAGGTGTTTTATATGGAATTGATGTGTCTGGTTTTTACCGTTCTGAAGATTCGGGCTATACTTGGGAAGTAATTGAGACCAAAGGGTTACCTGAAAATACCCAGGACATTTTTTCACTAATTTCAAATCCTGGACAAGCTCATTCGCTTTTAGCAGGTACGAAATATGGGATTCTTAAATCAGAAAACGGTGGAGAGACTTGGGAATTAGCGACAGATCAGGAAACAATGATTAGTGCGAAAGGTGCCTATAAACAAGCAGAGACGATTGTTGCTTACGTCCAAGGAAAGAATCAAAATGGATTGATGAAAAGTGAAGACTTTGGGAATACATGGACCTCTTTAAACTTAACATTAGATAAAGATGCAGTCGCACATATTGCCATTCATCCTAATAATAGAGAAGAGTATACAGTGGGGACCTTTAATGGGAATATGTACAGAACAAAAGATAGTGGAGATAATTGGGTCATGATTGCAGAAAAGAGCAAGTCAATTGTTGATTAAATTATTTTATAAAAGCCAGTTGCATAGCAATTGGCTTTTCATTATAACTAGCTGCTATTTTACGTGATGATTTGTTTTTCTATCTAGTCTTCAAAGTTATATCACAATTGCCATTTAAGATATTACTAAGATTCAATAAAAAACGAAATACGTCAAATTTGTCTCCTTAAGTAGTAAGGATAGTAAACATTATATGGTACTGGTTAAAAATAAGAGTAGTTTGTGAATATAAAAATTATTTGCTATTAAAAGAGTGTTCTGTAGATTGGAGTTTTAGTTGGTGCTTCCATGTTAAATAAGGGTATCCTCTATCCTTATTGTGCTTATAAAATAATTACAATGAGGGATGTAAATGAGTCAATCAAAGGTTTTAGTCGTCGATGACGAATGGAATATGAGAAACCTTATCCGTGTTTATTTATCTGAAAGTCAGTGTAATGTGGCTGAAGCAAAGGATGGATATGAGGCGTTATCAAAGATGGAGGAGGAGTCGTTCGACTTAATGATTCTAGATGTCATGATGCCAGGGTTAGATGGTTGGGAAGTATGTACACAGGTTAGACAATCAAAACAAATACCGATTTTAATGTTAACTGCTCGTTCAGAAACGAAAGATAAGGTTCATGGACTTTCCATCGGGGCGGATGACTACTTAGTCAAACCTTTTGCTCCAGAAGAGTTAGTTGCTAGAGTCGAAGCATTGCTCCGAAGGTATAATTTTGTAGAAAAGCGGAACCAATCAAGTAGGATAACTACTAATGGGATGACACTCGATGTTGAAAAAAGAGAAGTGCTGGTGAATGATTCCATCATTGATTTAACCCCTAAGGAATTTGATTTATTCAAGTTATTTATCAAACATCCAGGGCGAGTGTATAGTAGAGATGTGTTATTGGAGCAGATTTGGGGGCATGATTATTTTGGTGATGTCCGTACTGTGGATACCCATATTAAGAACGTCCGTGAAAAAGTTAGAAAAGCAGGTTTAGCCTATAATCCAATTGAAACTGTGTGGGGAGTAGGGTATAAACACAAGGAGCCTGATACGACGATATGAAGTGGAATCGAATTTCAGTTAAATTGGGGGCGACGATTATCTCGTTATTGTTAATCGTTTTATTACCCCTTGGCTTTGTCATTGACAAAATTGTGGCTGATTTTAATTATGGTCAAGTTAAAGAAGCAATTAATGACCAGTCCTCACGCTATGCTTCAGCTCTATCAAGTTCACCGCATCCGATGATGACGAACATGATCGAGATGATGGCTGAATTTTCAGGACAAAAATTATATGTTGTTAATAAAAAAGGCGAAATTATAGCAAACGCGAATATACCTGGATTACCGGTGGGATCTACGATACCGGAAGAAGAGGTTAACTCTTTATTGAATGAGTTCCCAAGTAGTGGTGAATATGAGCATTCGCTTTCGGGTCAGCGATTTTTAGTATCAGGTCATCCAATTCATGAAGGGGATTCCTTTATAGGTAATGTGTTTGTCCTCTCCTCTGTTGAAAGTATCGATCAGTCTATTTTTAAACTAAGGCAAATGTTTATTTTGTCTGGTGTCGGGGCATTTTTCCTTGCTCTAGGTGTAACCCTTGTCTTATCTAGGAAATTATCGAACCCCTTACTAAGAATGGAGCATGCGACACGAAAAATTGCTAGAGGAGACTTAGAAACAAGAGTAGTAATAACAGGAGATGAAACAGGTTCTTTAGCTCAGGCTATTAATGACTTAGCAATTGACCTTAAAAGGTATCGTGATACTAGAAGGGAATTCTTTGCGAATATCTCACATGAATTAAGAACTCCAATTACGTATTTAGAAGGTTACGCGAACGTTGTGAAAAAGGGTTTGTATCAAAACGAAGAAGAAAAAGTAAAATATCTTGATATTATTGAAACGGAAGCCAAACATTTATCTCGTTTAATTGAGGACTTATTTGAGCTTTCCAAATTAGAGGAGGGCAAGATAAACCTTAATCAGGAGCCAATTGATTTAGAAGAGGTATTGGATAACGTACAGCAAAGAATAGCGCTTAAAGCAAAGGAGAAAGAAATCAATCTAGGTGTTGAGATAAGAGACGAAGTATCATTTGTCTATGGTGACGGCTTGCGTATGGAGCAAATATTTCATAACTTATTAAACAATGCAATTAAATATACGGATAAAGGTGTGGTCAACGTCACACTAAGTAGGGAACTAGATCATTACGTCCTTGTTGTAATCGAGGATACGGGCAAGGGTATACCTGAAGAGGATTTGCCCTATATTTTTGAACGGTTTTCCCGCGTGGAAAAATCCCGTTCACGGGAACATGGCGGAACAGGATTAGGGCTAGCTATTGTCAAGCAATTAGTAGAACTTCAAAAAGGAAAGATTCAAGTAACAAGTCAATTAGGAGCAGGAACTCGGTTTGAAATTAAATTCCCATCAATGAAAGAGGGATGAAAAATGAAAGTGGTAGATTGGGTGATAGCGATAGCCTTGGTGGTTATTGGATTATCTTGTTTAACGATGTCAGCTAACTTACTTGGGAATCCGAACACCATTGGATCCTATTTAAATACTTTGTGGCAGGTTTGTGTATGGGCAGGTATACCGGCAGTTGTTGCAGCTTTTTTGTATTTATTATTTATAAGAAGAAAAAAGTGAGTCTTTTAATTGAATATTTTCAAAAGATTAGGGCCCAGTAGTAAGATAACTTTTGCCTTTTCATTTGAAATCGAGGTAATGACCGTCACCGAGGTTTCAATGAGTTTGTCCTTTTGATTACTGCCAACATCAGAACTTTCTTGGAGCAGTAATCAAATACTCATTTGAATATAATATTGACAAATCTTGAGATGAAACATAGACTATAATCAAATGGAAATTTGAATGAAGGTGATAGTGTGAGCAAAGAAGTAAAGCAGGGACAGGACATATGTGAAATTTTTTGTTATGACGAAGAAAAAGTAAAGCGGATAGCAACTATTGTGGACGCAGAAAACCTCGCACCCGTTGCAAGCATATTTAAGGCGTTATCTGATGAAACGAGGTTAAAAATTGCTTATTCTTTATTGCAAGAAGGTGAATTATGTGTCTGTGATGTCGCCAATATTATTGGTGCAACAATGGCTACGGTCTCACATCATTTGCGCCATCTCCGTAATTTAGGGATTGCCAAGAGTAGAAAAGAAGGGAAATTGGTATTTTACTCTTTAGACGATGATCATGTTAGAATGCTTGTACAAACCGCTGTCATTCATGGTAAAGGAGGCAATGATTGTGACCGGAGAAACGAAAATAGTAGAAAGTGAAAAAGTGGTCTACCGCGTGAAGGGATTTACTTGAGCAGGATGTGCAACCACGTTTGAAAAAAACGTGAAACACCTGGATGGTGTTATTGATGCAAAAGTTAATTTTGGAGCTTCCAAGGTAACGATTTATGGTGAGACAACGATCAAGGATTTAGAAAAGGCAGGAGCTTTTGAAGGTATAAAAGTAATCGCAGATAATGACCAAGGTAGATTTGAAGAAAAAAAGGAACCGTTTGTTTTAAAATATTTGAATGTTATCACTGCGTCTCTATTTGTAGTTTTCGGTTACATGGCACAATTGATTTATGGTGAAGGCCATATTTTCTCGGTTCTCTTATTTCTTGCTTCTATTTCAATTGGGGGATTTTCGCTCTTTAAAGTTGGATTTAAGAATTTACTCCATCTGCAATTTGATATGAAAACATTAATGACCGTTGCAGTGATCGGGGCTGCGATTATTGGGGAATGGACAGAAGGAGCCATTGTGGTTATACTTTTTGCCATTAGTGAATCTCTTGAACGATATTCCATGGATAAAGCAAGACAATCGATCCACTCCCTAATGGACATTGCTCCAAAAGAAGCATTAATTAGAAGAGACGGTCAGGACATGATGATTAAGGTTGATGAGATTGAAATTGGCGATGTAATGATTGTGAAACCTGGACAGAAGATTGCCATGGATGGCCTGGTTCGAAAAGGGTACTCAGCGGTTAATCAGGCAGCGATTACAGGTGAATCAGTGCCAGTTGAAAAATCGGTAGATGATGATATTTTTGCGGGAACATTGAACGAAGAAGGGTTACTTGAAGTCGAGGTGACTAAGCATGTTGAAGATACAACAATTGCCAAGATTATTAACCTTGTCGAAGAAGCACAGGGAGAACGAGCTCCATCTCAAGCCTTTGTAGATAAATTTGCTAAATATTACACGCCGGTCATTATGGTTGTCGCAGTGCTTGTGGCGATAATACCTCCTTTATTGTTACAAGCAAGCTGGGAGTTATGGGTGTATCAAGGCTTAGCGGTTCTTGTTGTTGGTTGTCCTTGTGCTCTCGTCATTTCAACACCAGTTTCCATCGTTACTGCTATAGGAAACGCTGCTAAAAATGGTATTCTTGTCAAAGGTGGAATTTATTTAGAAGAAGTTGGTGCTTTAAAAGCTATAGCCTTTGATAAAACAGGTACTTTGACTAAAGGGAAACCAGCTGTTACAGATTATATCACTTATGAAAAAAAAACGGATAAGAGAGAATTACTCTCTATCATTGCTGCTTTAGAATATCGTTCTCAACATCCTCTTGCTTCTGCTATTTTGAAGAAAGCTGACCAAGACCAAATTTCCTATACCGAAATCAAAGTCGAAGGTTTTTCTTCTATAACAGGTAAAGGAATAAAAGCAACAGTTAATCAAACAGAATTTTATATTGGCAGCCCTTCTTTATTTATCGAGTTATTAAACGATGAAATGTCTTCTCAAGTGAAAGACGATGTTCAAACTCTTCAAGAACAAGGGAAAACAGCCATGATTGTTGGAACAGAATGGGGGGTTTTAGCAATCATTGCGGTAGCTGATGAAGTAAGAGAAACAAGTCTAGAAGTCGTAAAGAAACTCCATAATTTGGGGATTAAGAAAACAATCATGCTTACAGGTGATAATAAGAGGACTGCTAAAGCCATTGGAACTGGCGTAGGTGTAACCGAAGTTCAGGCAGAACTTATGCCACAAGATAAACTGGACTATGTAAAAAAATTACGCTCTGAATATGGAAATATCGCCATGGTGGGGGACGGGGTAAATGATGCCCCAGCTCTTGCGGCCTCTACAGTTGGAATTGCGATGGGAGGAGCTGGAACCGATACTGCATTAGAAACCGCAGATGTCGCGTTAATGGGTGACGATTTAACTAAACTTCCTTACATGGTTAAGCTTAGCCGAAAAACCTTGTCTATTATTAAACAAAACATTACCTTTTCTCTTGGAATCAAAATAGTTGCTTTATTGTTAGTTGTTCCCGGGTGGCTGACTCTTTGGATTGCCATCTTAGCAGATATGGGTGCAACCCTGATTGTTACATTAAATGGGCTACGACTTTTACGGGTGAAAGATAAATAAAAACATCAAAGAGAGTTAGGGAGGCATCCTTAGCTCTCTTTTTTTTGAATGGAAACATATCGAATATTATGTTCTGAAAATAATGGTGTACAGCTGAGACCCTCATAATTTCAACACATTTTTCATCTATACTTAAAGCAAGTAATAAATATAAAGAGCTAAAGCCAAGGAGGCACGATTATGACAGGTTTTCTTTAAATCTAAATGCTTAAAAAATTACGTAGACTTAGGCAGAATAGTGACATTTATAAATGATATTGTAAAAAAGTATAGGAATTTGGTCTAAAAATAATGGGAGGTTTGGATATGATGAATGCGGGAATGATGAATATCGGTATGATTCTGTTTATGATATTCTTGATTATAATATTTGGTTTTATCATTTATGGTATCGTGTCACTGATTACGAAACTCATTAATAAAGACAATATGAGTGTTACATCCCAAAATGAAGAAGATGTATCGCTGCAAATATTAAAAGAACGATTTGCAGAAGGAGAGCTAACCGAGTCAGAATTTGAGCAGAAATATGCTTTATTAAAAGAAAAAAAGTAATTTCGAAATAAAGGTTTAGAATATCACCGTTTCATTAAATTTATTTTAGTGTAATCAATATAAATGGGAGTGAATAACATGCAAAGAAAAACAAAAATGTTGATTTTTTCATTCGGTTTATCTGTAGCTTTAGTCTTAGGAACATTAGGTTTTACGGGAATGTCTGAAGCCAATGAAAATAGTGGAATGATGAATATGATGAAAGGACATGGCATGTCGAAAATGATGGATAGGTGTAATGAATTTATGTCTTCACATAAAGAAGATAATTTATAAGTGTTATTTTTTAAAAATTTGATATGAAGTACATATTCATCGATAATAGCACGAACAAATACAATAACAAGGCCTGGAAAATAGAGGTAGAAGAAAATTAAATGAAAGTGTATAGGTTTACCTACACACTTTTAAAAATTATGGATGAATTGAAACCGATGTACCTATTGGAACAATACTTGCTAATTCCTCTACATCTCTATTATACATTCGGATACAGCCTCTTGATACAGCTTTGCCAATCGAACTCGGATCATTCGTTCCGTGAATCCCGTAGTGTTCTTTTGATAAACTCATCCACATTGTACCAAAAGGCCCCCCCGGGTTGGGTGCTTTATTGATAATGATAAAATTCCCTACTGGTGTCCCGTGTAGTATTCTTCCAACAGCGATAGGATACTGTTTTTGTTGTACACCATCTTTTAGTAATCTTAGCAAACGATTGTTAACAGACACATCTATCTTATATGGAATGGTATCGGGAGAAGGAAAACCTGGTATAATAATCGATTGAGAAGGATGTATGACATTTGGATTTATAGTCGGGTTAGCACGAATAATAGTTACTAGTGGGGTACGATAATCCTTTGAAATTTGAGACAGTGTTTCACCCGGTTTTACTGTATGAATCAGTCTAAACACCTCCATAGGTTATAGTGGAACACTACAGTATATGGAGAATATAAAAAGTGTTTCATAACAAATGCTTTTAGTTTAAGGGAAAAGCTTTATATTGTTAATAGAGGCCGTTCATAAGATTTTTAACTTAATGTTACCGTATATAAACGGGGAATTAAGTGAAATTTAACATAAAGTAGAAGGCTATCTTCTCCAATTAGACGTATTTATTAAGAGGAAATTGAATATAAATCAAAAAGAATTGAAAAGGAAACACTTTTTATTAAATTTTTACATATTAAAGGTTGAAGATTTGTGAAGAATTTGATAAGATTAAATCAACTTAAAAGACTATATGTGACTGGCGAACGCGGATAACCGTGAGGGAGCATATAGTGTCGTAGCCGTTCGCCTGGGCAGAGGTAAGGGATATAAATAATCCCTTACCTCTTTCTGTTTAATTAGTGGGGACAGGCGGCGATCCTACTCAAAAGTATATTCATTATGACAAATGCAGGCAGAATTTCATTTAAGATTAAAAAATCTAAGATAGAAAAAGGAGAAAACAATATGAACACACTAACTGTAGAAAATGAAAAAACGATAAAAACGTTAAATAATATAGCTGAAAGTGGGCTAAATGTATTCAAGGAGAATTATACTATCGATAACAACAGTGAAAATCCTGATGCCATCGTTGTTCGCAGTTTTAACATGCATTCAATAGAATTCGGTAATAATTTAAAAGCAATTGCAAGAGCTGGAGCTGGTGTTAATAATATTCCAGTCGACAAGTGTACAGAGCAAGGAATTGTCGTCTTTAATACACCTGGTGCCAATGCTAACGCTGTTAAAGAGCTTGTCCTTACAACCGTCATGGCTTCATCTCGTAATTTGTTTGCTGGTGTGGAATGGACGAAGACATTAGAGGGTCAAGGGGACCAAATTGGCAAGCTTGTAGAAGCAGGAAAGAAGCAATTTGTCGGAAAAGAAGTTAAGGGAAAAACACTTGGAATCATCGGTCTAGGTGCTATCGGTGCACTTGTAGCAAATGATGCTCTTCATCTAGGGATGGATGTCATCGGTTTTGACCCGTTTATCTCGGTTGATACAGCTTGGAGCTTGTCTCGTAATGTCCAGCGTGCAATGTCGATTGAGGAGTTGTTTGCAAACTGTGATTACATTACGGTACACGTTCCGTTCACTAAGGAAACTGGAGGAATGTTTAACGAAGCAACATTTAGCATTATGAAGCCTGGTGTTCATATTTTGAATTTCTCACGTGGTGAACTTGTGAATGAGAAGGATATGGAAGCTGCTCTTGAAAGCGGGAGAGTTGGTAAGTATATTACCGATTTTCCGAATGAGAACGTATTGAAGATGAAAAATGTAGTTCCGATTCCCCATCTTGGTGCTTCTACACAAGAATCAGAAGAAAACTGTGCCATTATGGCTGCTCGCCAGTTGAAGGAGTTTTTAGAAACAGGAAACATTAAAAACTCAGTGAATTACCCAAATGCAGTTCTTCCTTATACGGGAAAACGACGTGTCGCAGCTTTCCACAAAAATGTGCCGAACATGGTAGGTCAGATTACTTCTGCTTTTTCAAGCTTTAATTTAAACATCGCTGATATGGTAAACAGAAGCCGAGGCGAGTATGCGTATACGATGATTGATATTGAAAATGATGTAAATAACGAAACTATCCCTAGTTTAGAGGAAAAAATCTCTCAAATCGAGGGTATCGTTACAATCCGTATAATTTAATCTTTTATCTGCTTCTACAATCAGACGTAAACCAATAATTGGTTTACGTCTTTTTTCTTTGCATTAAACAATGTGAAAAACCATATCTGGACCGAGCACAATGCGGAAGAGAATTAATATATCTTGTATATTTTTTTTTGACGTGAAGAAAAATAAAAAGGCTACTAGGTAAAAATGACTGTCATCTATGTTAGGAACGAAATCGTAATAAAGAATTGGAGGATATCCAGATGGAAATAAAAAAATTAACTCCCTCAGAAATAACAAATTTATGGAACTCATATTTAACGAACACGATGACTCAGTGGGTTACCCGGTATTTCATTGCAAAAACACAAGATGAGGAATTACATACAATCCTTGAATATGCAGAAGAAATTGCAGTGACTGAAGTTAACAAAGCAAAGACATTTTTAGAAGAAGCTAATCATCCGCTCCCACAGAAATTTGATAAAGAGGACGTTGACGTAAACTCACCTGCTGTTTGTACCGATAATTTTAGTCTGTTTATCAAGTACAATTTAACACAGATTGCAAGCATCGGTTATTCATTATCTTTAAATACATCTACACGTAAAGATATCCGCAGTTTCTATCAAGAATGCATTAAAAATTCGGTGGAACTTTACAATCGCTTAGCTGATTTGATGGTAAAGAAAGGATTGCATCATCCTGAAATCCATATTTCAACTCCTAATCTTGCAGAGAAAGTAAGAAAACAAAGTTTTTTGGCAGGATGGATTGGAGAAATCCGCCCGATTAATTCAGCAGAAATTGGTCAGCTTGTCTATAATTTTAAGTCTACGGAATTTCAAAAAACCTTTTTAAAAATCTTTGCTCACATCACTTCATCAAATGAACTAAAGAACCACTTTGAACGGGGGGCAGTAATATATAAAAAGCATCTGGATATTTATCAGTCTATACTTACTGAGAATGATCTTCCACAACTGCCTACATGGGAAAGTGAAATGATTGATACAAACATTTCACCATTTTCTGACAGAATCATGTTATATAAAATAAGTTTATTAACAGCAGAGACTGCATCAAGATACGGAATGTCATTGGCAACCGTACAAAGAAGAGATTTAGCTACACATTATACCCGGCTCATAGCTGAGGTTTTAAAATATGGAGAAGACAGTCTAAATCTTATGATAGATTTTGGGTTTATGGACCAGATTCCATTGGCAAAAGAAAATCAAAGTCAACCATCATCCCCCTAACTGTATTAACCATTTGTATGTAGAGCATTCCTTTCATAAGGGATGCTGTTTTTTATTAAAATCTTTTTGAAATTTCTCTTGTAAAACGTTTTCATTTGTTTTATACTTTTGCTAAACCGATTTGCTAAACCGATTTACTAAACCGATTTACTAATCTTATAAGCAAAAGATTTGAGGAGAATGCAATGAAAAAGAACATCACAATTACCGATGTTGCAGAACATGCCAAGGTATCAAAAAGTACAGTCTCTCAGTATTTAAACAAGCGCTATGATTACATGGCCGATAAAACAAAGAAAAGAATTGAAGAAGCCATTCATGAATTAGGCTATCAACCAAATATTGTGGCGAGAAGTTTAAAACAAAAGTCTACATCAACAATAGGTGTCATTGTAGCAAATATATTGCATACGTTTTCAACACAAGTGATTCGAGCGATTGAAGATTATTGTCATGACTCAGATTTTCATATTATTGTCTGTAATGCTGATGATAATCCTGAAAAAGAGAAGAAATACATTAATATGTTACTTGCTAAGCAAGTCGATGGATTGATAATTTTTCCTACAGGAGGAAACACCGATCTGTATCAAAAAATGGTTAACAATGATTTTCCACTGGTATTTGTTGACCGGACAGTTCACGATATGAAAATTCCAGCTGTTTTATTAGATAACGAAAAGGCGACAAGTCTAGCAGTTGAGCATTTTGTTAAAAAGGGCTATTCCCAAATCGGAATTATTACAACATCAATTAGCAGACATGTGGCATCAAGGGTAGAGCGAATTAATGGGTTTAAGAAAGCGTTACTAGAAAATAGTCTCCCTGTTATTGATAACTACATCAAAAGTAGAGAAGTGGAAGATATACAAGATGCATTAGCAGATATGCTTAGCGAGGAGGTTCCACCTCAGGCAATATTAGTGGGTAATGACCTTGCTCTAATGGAAATTCTTGCTTATGTAAAACAACATTCTATTAACGTCCCTAAGGATTTAGCGATAATTAGTATTGATGAAGTCTCATTTGCAAGCCTTTACAATCCTACATTAACCGTTATCTCTCAACCAACATTTGAAATTGGGGAAAAGGCAGCATCTTTAATTCTCGAAAAATTACAGAAAAAAAAGATATCAGAAAGCCAATTCAATTACCGATTCGAACCAAAATTAATTATTCGAGAATCATGTTAGAAGGGAATGAATGAGAATGGATGTAATTACGATAGGGGATGCGATGGTTTCATTAAACCCCAAGACAAAAGGTCCACTAAGATTTGTATCAACATTTGAGCGGAAAGTGGGAGGAGCCGAATTAAATGTTGCGATAGGTTGCTCACGTTTAGGCTTAGAAACAAAGTGGATTAGTCGATTAGGAAATGATGAATTTGGTCGGTATATTCACAATTTTATTCGAGGCGAAGGCATTGATGTTTCAGAAGTGAAGCTAGAAAATGATTATCCGACTTCTGTGCATTTTAAAGAAGTATTGGAAGATGGCAGTGGTAGAACGTATTACTATCGTTCAAATTCACCAACGACAGCTTTAACGGTAGAGGATCTAAATGAATCTCAATTTTTAGATGCAAAGCTACTCCATATAACCGGTGTGTTTCCGGCTATTGATAAATACAAAAATGTAGAAGTGATAAAAAAAGCGATTACCCTAGCAAAAGAACAAGGAATGCTTGTTTCCTTTGATCCAAACATTCGTTTGAAATTATGGAGCAAGGAGGAAGCGAAACAGGCACTAAATGAATTCCTTCCATTTGTTGATATTTTATTAACGGGTTTAGATGAAGCAGAGATTATTTTTGGAACAAATAATCCAGAGCTTATTATCCAAAAGTGTAAGAATCTCGGTATCTCGTATGTTGCCATTAAGAAAGGTGAAAGCGGTTCAATGGGCTATCACAATGGTGAGTATATTGAGTCACCACCTGTAAAACCAAAGAAAGTGGTTGACACAGTTGGTGCTGGAGATGGCTTTGATGTCGGCTTTATATATGGAGTGTTGCAACAGTGGCCTTTAGCAAAGACATTACAATTTGCTAATACGATTGGTTCGATGGTTGTAAGTGTATCTGGTGATAATGAAGGGTTGCCTTACTTGAATGATATCCTCGTTCAATTAGGTGAAAAAGAATTGATTGAACGCTAAGAAGGAGTGGAGTTATGAAGATACAATTAGCTCTTGATCGTTTAAGTCGTGAGGAATGCTTACAGCTAATTAAGCAAACCGAAGAATCGATTGATTGGATTGAAGTTGGAACTGGGGTTATTAAAGAATATGGCATGTCGATTGTTAAGGAAATTAAGAACCTTTACCCTAAAAAAATTGTTGTAGCAGATATGAAAACATGTGATGCTGGAAAATTTGAAGCTGTTCAAGCTTTCGAGTCGGGAGCAGATATAACGACAGTGATGGCATTTTCAGCAGATAAAACAATTACGGATACGCTTGAGGTTGCAAAACAATATGGAAAACGAATCATGGTCGATCTTCTCGGAGTTACTGAACAAAATCGAATTTCTGAGTTAGAGAAGTTGGGTGTTGATTTAGTAAGCTTGCATTTCGGAAAAGATATGCAGCAAGAAGGCGAAATGCATATAGATTTATTTTTGCTGCTCGAGAAAAACTCAAGCTTTGAAGTAGCTGTTGCTGGTGGAATCAATCTTGATTCCTTACCAAATATTCTTGCGAGAAATCCAACAACAGTTATTGTCGGAAGCGCTATTACAAAAGCAGAAAATAGTATAGAAGTTGCTAAGAAAATGAAAGGAATGATGGAAGAATATGAAGTCAATCATTGAAACCGTTGCTAATGAAATGACAACCGTTCTAAAAAAAGTAAATGAAGAAGACGCATTACAAGTGAGTCAAATGCTTAAAGAGGCAAAGCGAATTTTTGTGACAGGTGAAGGTCGTTCTGGTCTAATGGGGAAAGCATTTGCTATGCGACTCATGCATGGCGGTTTTACCGTGTATGTTCTTGGTGAAACCGTTACTCCGAGTATCGAAGCGGATGACTTACTAGTCGTCATTTCGGGATCGGGATCAACGGGTGGTTTACAACAATTTGCGGGTAAGGCCAAAGAAGTCGGTACTAAACTCTTGTTGGTTACGACAAATAAAGAATCCCAAATTGCAAAGATTAGCGATGCAACACTAGTGATTCCGGCTGCGACTAAATACCGCAGACCCGAGGAACCAAACACGATACAGCCACTTGGGAACCAGTTTGACCAAGCTGTTCATTTAGTTCTGGATGCAATTATTATCGGAACTTTGGAAACTAGTTTTGAGGAAATGACAACACGTCATACCAATCTTGAATAAAAACATTCAAAGTGTTGGTGGACATATATTTATACATTTTTATAAAAAAACATAAAACATTAGGGGGAAGAATCATGAAAAAGTTTTTATCAACAACAGCGGTATTAGCACTTTCATTGATGTTAGTAGGATGTGGGGAGCAAGAAACTGGAAGCGGATCTGAAAAAGGTAGTGAGGCAGAAAGCTTGAAAATAATTGCAACCCATAATCAAACCTCACCAGAAAATCCTTATCAAACAGGACTTTTAAAATTTAAAGAAGTGGCAGAAAGTGATTCGGAGGGCGCAATTGAAGTGGAAGTACACGCGGGGACACTTGGAACTGAAGAGTCTGAATTAGTTGAAAAACTTAAATTAGGAGCCGCGGATGTTGTTCTGGTATCACCTGGTTTTATGACAGCGACAGGAGTTAAAGAAGTAGATTTACTTGCACTACCATATTTATTTGAAAGCTACGAACATTGGGAAAAAGTCGTGGATGGTGAAATAGGAGAAGAGTTGGCGCAACTTATTAACCAAAAATCAAATAATGACTTCAAGGTTCTTGGATATTGGACAGCGGGTGTAAGACATTATTATGGAAAAAAACCACTCGAGTCAATTGAAGACTTAAAAGGAATGACAATTAGGACGCAAACTTCTGGTGTAGTTGCTAATTACTGGATGCAGTTAGGTGCAATTCCTACTTCGGTTGCGTGGGGAGAATTGTACCAAGCCTTGCAACAAAATGTTGTAGATTCATCTGAAAATGCATATCCATATTTCGTTCAACAAAATCATCACAAAACACCGAATGGAAAATACACAACAGAAACAGGTCATGATTACACAACAAGACTATTATTAGTAAGTGGTAAGAAATTTGATTCGTTAACAGATGAGCAAAAAGAAATACTTTTGGCTGCAGCAGAAGCTTCAGTTAAAGCAGAACGTCAAGCCTTATATACACAAGAAGAAGAGTATAAGAAAATGGCACTTGAAGACGGGGCTGAGATTAATGAAATCGACCGCACACCATTTATTGATATCGCGAACCCTCTTAATGTAAAAGCAGCTGAAGACATTGGGGCAGAAGAATTATTAAAGAAAATAAATGATTTAAAGTAAGAGTAAGAATGGATAAAGGGAGTATGGACAATAATTATGTACTCCCTTTAACTTCTAGATAAGAAGGTGAAACTATGTTTATTAAAAAACTCGAAAAAGTCCAATTAACAGTAGGGGTAATCTTTTTAAGTATCTTTTTTCTAGCGGTTTTATTCCAAGTTATTAGTAGGTATTTTAGCATTTCAGTCATTTGGACAGAAGAAGTTGCGAAGTACTCTTTTATTTGGGCGGTGTTCATGGGGGCAGCAGTCATGGTAAATAGAAAAGACCACTTTAATTTTGATTACTTATCAAAAAAGTTAAAAGGTAAGGCTAAACTTACATTATCTATTATGACAGATACGATTTTAATGCTTTTCTGTGCGGCGTTATTTTATTATAGCTTAGCTGCCTTATCGAGTTTCTGGAATTATAATTGGGTTGCATTACCTATGCTGAAAATGGGTTATGTTTGGCTATCCCTACCAGTCATGGCAAGCACAATGGTGATTTATTTATGTGCACATATTGCAACTAACGTGAAAAAACTAGCAGTAGGGGAGGAAAATTAATCATGGGATTATTATTGATGGGGATCTTTTTGGTATTCATGTTTATTGGAATACCGATTGCATTTGTTATCGGTATCGTCGCATTAGTTGGAATTCTCAATGTACCCTATATTCCTGAAGTAACAATTCCAGTAAAAATGTTAAATGGTTTAAATTCATTCGTTTTACTAGCTGTCCCATTGTTCATACTCGCAGCCAATTTAATGAATCACGGACAAATTTCACAAAAATTGATTAATTTCTCTCTTTCTATTGTTGGACATATTCGTGGTGGTCTAGCTCATGCCAACATTTTAGTATCGATGATTTTTGCAGGGGTATCTGGGGCCTCTCAGGCAGATACAGCAGGTGTGGGAAAAATCCTAATTCCCAATATGAAAAAGCAAGGATATGATACCGAAACTGCAGTAAGTGTAACCGCCGCATCATCAACAATTGGAGTTATTATTCCGCCGAGTATCCCAATGATTATTTTTGCTGGTTTAACGAATGTATCGGTTGGGGCGTTGTTTCTAGCAGGGATTATTCCAGGGATACTAATTGGACTAGGAATGATGGTGTTAATTTACGTGTATTCAATTAAGCGTGGATATCCAAAATATGAGAGAACTTCGTTAAAGAAATTCTCAAAATTATTAATCGAAACATTACCCGCTCTCTTCACGCCAATCATTTTAATCGGTGGAATTATTTCAGGCTTTTTTACAGCAACGGAGGCTGCGGCCTTCGCTTCAGTGTATACGTTGTTTGTGAGTATGTTTTTCTATAAAACACTGAAGCTTAAAGATATACCAAAAATATTAGTTGATACCCTTACTTTGAGTTCGTTATCTTTGTTTGCTCTAGCGGCAGCAAGTGCATTAGGAGAGTTATTAAGTTACTACCAATTAGCTACATGGGCACAGGAATTCTTTACAAATAATATTGATAGCAAAATTATTTTTATTATCATCATTATTGCATTCTTCTTATTTGTGGGAACATTTATGGATGCTATACCAGCAATGATTTTGTTCATTCCAGTTATTTTACCAGTAGCGCTTCATTTTGAAATTAGTCCTGTTTTACTTGGACTTATCACAATAATGACATTAGCGATTGGGCTGATTACACCACCATATGGGCTATGTCTGTTACTGGCAGCAAAAATTGGTGACCTTTCTATTGAAAAGTCATTTAAATCAGTCATCCCATTTATTGGAGTTATTTTCTTTGTATTACTAGTCGTCGCGTTTTTCCCAAATGTTGCTTTTTATATCCCGAAATTAATTAGTCCAGGGTTATTTTAAAACTACTTCTACTACGTTGGTATCATGCGCTGTTCACATTGTCTAGAAAAGTACTTTTAGCTCACACAAAAGGAGTCTAGGGTGCAATAGAGAAAATTATAAGTTAAGTAAATAGGTATTGGAGAGGAAAGTGCGGAAATGGTAAAAAGAGATGTGTTAAACACACAAGGTTCGTTAATGATGGTAAAAGTAGAGTTAAAAAAGGATTTCTACGCTGACGTTGATCGACATATTGAAGAACAAATTAGTTATATTGAAAAAGGATCGGTTGAATTTGAAGTGGGTGGAGTTAAAAGAATTTTGAAAGAAGGGGATAGTCAATACATTCCTTCAAACATCGAACATCGTGTAAAAGTCATTGAAGACTGTACGATTCTTGATGTGTTTACACCGATTCGGAAAGATTTAATTGATAAGTAAAACCAAAATCTGGAAAAGCATATGAAAAGGGGAGGTGTAATAAGGTCCAAAACCGACCTTAAGACACATCCCCTTTTTCATCTAATTATGAAAGGTGTGAAATAAATGCTAAATGAAATAGAACAAAGTAAAAAATGTGCCGGAGAAAAGGCTGTTGAAATGATAGAGGACGGGATGACGGTAGGACTTGGTTCGGGTTCAACTATGTACTGGGTGATAAAACGAATAGGACAACGAGTAAAAGAAGGATTAAAAATAAAAGGTGTGCCGTCCTCGATTCGTACAGAAGGTTGGGCAAAGGAGTTTGGAGTTCCATTAACTGATTTTTCACAAGTAAAGCAATTGGATATTGCGATTGATGGAGCTGACGAAGTTGATCCGAATTTTAATTTAATTAAAGGTGGGGGAGGCTCTCTTGTTCGAGAGAAGATCGTTGCAGCGGCATCGAAAAAGTTGATTATTGTCGTAGATGAGAGTAAAAGAGTTGAAAAGTTAGGATCATTTGGAGTTCCAGTTGAAATTGTCCCATTTGGATGGGAAACCACTGCACGACGTCTTGCTAAATTAGGCTATAATCCAATTATAAGAAAAAAAGAAAAAGAACGATTTGTTTCGAATAATGGAAACTATATTGTAGATTGTCAAATAGGTTTGTTTGAAGATGCTGCTACCCTTCAAGAGGAATTAAAAAAAATTACGGGAGTTGTAGAAACCGGGTTGTTTATTAAAATGACTGATATGCTAGTAGTTGGGGGAAGTGAGAGAGTGGAGATTTTAACGAATAAATAAAGAAAGTAGTTATTTGTCGTAAATCAGAATAGAAAAGTTCACTAGGTTCGATTTAGAACCAATTTTTTAGATGAGAACCTTCAAAAATAATCTTGGATGGTAACGTTTGCAGGTGATGAACCACTCAACGATTTTTTTTGTTGTTTATAAGTAGCCAGAAAATTCTATGACAGGATTAGAAGAATTTTTTATCGTGAAATAAGTACATTTCCTAATATTATTTAAATTGTTGCAGATAATCTATTTAGGAGGTGTTTCTATGACAAATTTCAATCAAACTCAATTCAGTGGTTCACAAGCAGCATTCCAACAAGGTTTTTCTGGAACCGACGCTCAACAAGTAAGACAGCAAAATGCCCAGTCAGCACAACCACAATTTGGTGCAGGTAGCTTCCAACAAGCAGGACAGCAAGGGTTTAGAACGCAACAAAGCAACTTCGGACAATTTAGTGGCCCACAAGCACAAGCAGCGTTTCAATCTGGATTTTCTGGCACTGATGTGCAACAAGTAAGGCAGCAAAATGCCCAGTCAGCACAGCCTCAGTTTGGTGGTGGTAGCTTCCAACAAGGAGGACAGCAAGGATTTGGAGCGCAAGAAAGCAGCTTCGGACAGTATAATGGTTCACAATCACCATTTCAATCAGGATTTTCTAGCACAAATGTGCAACAAGTAAGACAGCAAAACCCACAATCAGCACAATTTCAGTTTGGTGGTAGTTTCCAACAAACAGGACAGCAAGGATTTGGAGCGCAACAAAGCAGCTTCGGACAGTATAATGGTCCACAATCACCATTTCAAGCCGGATTTTCTGACACGGATGTGCAACAAGTAAGACAGCAAAATGCACAATCAGCACGCCCTCATTTTGGTCAAAATGGTAACTTTCAATAAATGACCTTTAATGCTTTTTATCGGATTATTCCAGTCATTCAAACGGAATAAAGTTAACATACTCTTTGATTTGATTATAAAAAAGACACCGGGCTGATTCTCAACAGCCCGGTGTTTTATTGAGATAATTAACAACGGAAAACTTACTTTTTCTGAATATGGTAAAATTAGGACCAGCTATACAAGGAGGGAGTTATACATGAACAATTATAAAATTATTTTATTTGATTTAGACGGAACACTTTCTAACCCTAAGGTAGGTATCACTAAATCTGTACAATTTGCATTACAGAAAATGGGTATTGTTGAGTCTGATATTGATAAACTGGAATGTTTTATTGGCCCCCCATTGCAAATTTCATTTGCTGAATATTATAATTTTGATGAAGAAAATACACAAATAGCAATTGAATTTTATAGAGAGAGGTTTAAGGAAAAGGGCATGTTCGAAAATGAATTATATTCAAATATTCCAGCACTATTAACATTGTTAAAAGAACAACAATTCACATTAGTTGTAGCCACTTCAAAACCTACCGTATTTGCTGAGCAAATTCTAAAATATTTTAATATAGACCAGTATTTTGACCTTATTGTCGGCAGTCATCTTGACGGAACCAGGTCGTCCAAGGCTGAAATTATTCAATACATAATAGATAAGTATAAGGAACATGAGCTTGATGACTTTATAATGGTTGGGGATAGAAAACACGATATAATTGGTGCAAATAAAATTAGAATTGACTCTATTGGAGTAACATATGGATTTGGTTCACTAGAAGAACTCAGTGATTCTAACCCGACTCATATTGTCAAAAGTATTGACCAGTTACAAGATATATTGATGGAACGTCAAGTCAAATAAAGTGAATTTTCTTTTTGTACTAAAAACACAAAAGACTTCCAAATATTTGGAGAAATTTTAATATCTATTCTTTTTAAGATTATGATCAATGATTCTCTCTAATCCACTTGTATCTCTAGTTCTTTGACTGCTCACCATAGTTTCAAATATTAGATACAAATATTGAAACTATGTTAAATACCTTTTCTCGAACGACCCACTGTCGGATGTTAAGTTGATTAAAGGAATAGCGATGTTCATCTTTAGCAATAATGTAATAGGAATTAGAGGAATGCATTTTTAATGTGAAGAAGAGTAAACTAATTCAAGGCCCTTATTAATTTTTTATCCAAGCATTTAAGTTTGTTTCCGGTTTTCTAACTGTTACTATAGAATTGAAACTTCATTAGAAAGGACAAATTTAAATGCCTAAGATAAACATACCCGTCTCAGTCTTAAATCTGGCCCCAATTCGCGAAGGCCAGGGGGCTTTAGAAGCCATTGATGCTATGGTTGATTTGGCGCAAGCGACTGAGAAAATGGGATATATACGCTATTGGATTGCTGAGCATCATAATACACCAACATTAGTGAGTTCTGCTACGTCCATTTTAATTAAACATACCTTAGAACACACTGAACACATACGTGTTGGTTCTGGCGGAATTATGCTGCCTAATCATTCCCCATTAGTCGTAGCAGAACAATTTGGAACGATGGCAACCATCTACCCTAACCGGGTGGACTTAGGTCTTGGTCGGGCACCCGGTACAGATATGAAGACCGCAAGTGCCTTAAGACGCTCTCAAAATGATTCTTCCGTTTACACATTTCCTGATGACGTTAAAGCATTGCTTACTTATTTTGGTTCGAAAGAGTTACAAGGTTATGTAAAAGCTCATCCTGGTGTGGACACGAATATTCCGATTTATATTCTCGGTTCTTCGACGGATTCAGCTTATTTAGCAGCTAAATTAGGCTTACCATATGCTTTTGCTTCTCATTTTGCTCCAAGGTATATGGAAGAAGCAATTTCGATATATTATAACCAATTTAAGCCTTCAGAATATTTAGATGCTCCGTATATGATGGTATGTCTTAATGTCATTGCAGCTGAAAGTGATGAAGAGGCCGAATTTGAATCAACGACGATGCAACAATTTTTCTTGAATGTTGTTCGTGGGACTCAAACACCGTTAAGTCCTCCAGTTGAAAACATGGACCATATTTGGAGTCAGCCTGAGAAGGAAATGGCTAAATCAATGTCTAGTGTAATATTAAAGGGAAGTAAAGATTCTATACGCGATCAGTTGACTCGCTTTCAAGAGAAATATAAGGTCGATGAAATTATGGCTGTATCCTATATTTACGATCCTGTAAAGCAAAAACGCTCCTATCAACTACTAAAAGAAGTGGTTGATGGCAAATAAAGAAGGAATGGAAAAGCAAATCCTGTTTCGATAGGGTTTGCTTTTTAAGTGGAAGGATACCTAGACCAAATTGATTATTCCTTTTTGTATTTGGTATATTTTATCGCAATAAGCAGGGTGTGCAACAAATTGATAATTATAAACTGGTTCAAAGTTTAAAAACAGACAGATACATATTTGGTGATTTTCATCCACTTTCTTTACAGAGGAACAGTAGCGAGCAAATATAGTTAGGAATAGTAGTTACGTAATCTTAACAAATTTACGTTATATTAATAAGAAAACGCTTGCAAGTTACTCAAGGTGGAGTAAAATAGTAATGGTAAGGATATATAAAAGGAGTTGTTTGGCTCGTATGTCTAAAGAATTAAATCAATATTTTTCAGAAAAGCTAGAAAGGATGTTAAGTAAAGAAGAAAATGAATTTATTGAATGGATAATCGAACGAGATGTGGAAATTCAAGAGGAAAAGTTAAAAAGGTCGTGCTAACAGTCTTCACTAAGAACTAAACCTCGTTTTAAAAGTTCTTCTTTTAAAAGAAAGATAAATGTTTCATCTAAATTTAATTTAGTTGCTTGGTAATAACTCTCAATAAGAACCTCATCTGATAATGATTTCATTTTAATTGATACCTTCCTACTAAGAATTGTTTTATTGGATAAAAATTAAACTCTATACATATAATTGTTTTACGAATGAATGTTCTTATTATATACGAATATGCGTTCGTGAATCAAGTGGAAAATGAATTTATATAGTTCTATTTGTTTTTTTCTATATTTTTCTGTCAGCCTGATTATTATCGGGTTAACTTACGAAAAATTCAAAACTGGAAAACCAAAGGCCATTGAAAAAGGTACAATTTCCACCTTTTTTAATGGCCTTTAAGTAATGAGTGGAACGTTGTTTCGTCTGCTATGAGTGGGTTTTTCGTAGCTGGGCAGGCGCGCAACGTGTGGAGCGCCTGCTTCGTCCTAAAGTCTGTTAAAAGGAACTTCTTCTGTTTCATTATAGGATTCAATCGCTTGGTTAAGCCCATTATATGCTTCTCCAAATGATGCAGAAGATGATATATCTCCAGCATTCTCTAACTGATCTTTAGCATTTTTAGCTTGTGTTAATGAGCGGATGACATCTTCAATCATTGTACCTCTATCGCCATACTGCTCCTTTGCTACTTGAAGCTGTTGTATACTAGAATCTAAATCATGGTCCTCTGGATTATTATATGTTTTTTCAAGCGTTTCTTTTACTTGCTGTAAAATTTCCTTCATAATTTTCCTCTTTTCCTTGCTAATTTGTCACTAAGATAGTTTTACCATTTATTCACCTCTTATTCACAGGAGATGAAAGGTGAAGAGAGGGGGAAGAAAGTTACATGGTGGTCTTGACCTTAGAAGGAGATTGGCTGATTTGCAATTTAAATTAACAGACCTTGAAAAATCCCCTTTAAGTTAGTGTATTGTACAAGCTAAGTCTGCTTGTATCGTTTCACTCTCTTAAAGGGGATTTTTTATGTAAATCTCTCTCTCCTATTTTCTCTCTTTTTATAATTTATTTAAGAAATTAACCAAATAGTACGATGAACGTGAGGGTAATTAACGAGAAGATTCCAGGGTTTTTAAGTTTCTTATTTGTCATGTCTTTTCCCTCCTAACTTTCTTTGATGTCGTTATAATAACACGAGCAAAGTAAGCTTGTAGTGAGTGTAAGGTTTTTTTACACGAAAAATGCATTTAAGATATATGTTTAACTATTGAGAAAATATTAGTGTGTATCACCCGGAACATATTGGAAAAGCCTTAGAAATTGATGGAACTCTTTTTAATTCACTTTAGAATAATCATCAAGATTAGGGGGAAATTAGTAGAAAGTCGATGTATACGGGGTATGAAAATGAAACCAACACCAAATGATACATTATCGCGGGCAATAGGCTTAAACATTGCACGTTTTAGGGAAATATTTAGTGATTGCTCAGATATCATTTTTCGGCAATTTCAAGTTAATGACAGAACTGCTTATTTAATTTACGTAGAAGGTTTAGTTAAAACGGATGATATCCAAAATCAGGTATTACATGAATTAGTAAAACTAGAACGAAGTCAAAGTGTAACCTTGGAAGAATTAGAACAGAAAGTTATTTCTATTGCAAATATTTTGGAGAGTCATTCTTTCGAAGATACAGCTAATCAAATTCTTAACGGGAATGCAGTTCTTATTTTGGATGAGAGTGACAGAGCGTTACTATTTCCAATAGCTGGATTTGAAACAAGAGCGATTTCAGAGCCAGAATCGGAATCTGCCATTCGGGGACCACGTGAAGGTTTTATTGAGAATATTCGAACCAATACATCGATGATAAGAAGAAAAATCAAGAATTCAAAATTAAAAATTGTCTCTAAAAAAATTGGAGAACAAACAAAAACCAGTGTAGCAGTTGTTTATATCGATGGTATAGCAAATGAGGAGGTTTTAAAAGAATTACATCAGCGGTTAGATCGAATAAAAATTGATGCTGTTCTTGAAACAGGCTATATTGAAGAGCTGGTAGAAGATAATCCATGGAGCTTATTTCCCCAAATCCACACAACTGAACGTCCTGATTCGGTGGCAGCTAATTTACTTGAAGGGAGAATTGCTGTGCTCGTAGATGGAACCCCCTTTGCTTTAGTACTTCCAGCTACTTTTTGGCAACAATTTCAGGCAAGTGAAGACTACTATGATCGATTTTATATTGCCATTTTCCTTCGGCTTATTCGATGCCTCTTTCTAGGAATTGCATTACTTTTGCCAGCTTTATACGTTGCAGTTACCACGTATCATCAAGAGATGATACCGACTAATCTATTACTTAGTGTCGCTGCAAGTCGAGAGGCTATTCCATTTCCAGCAATAGTCGAGGCGTTAATTATGGAAGTTTCATTTGAGGCATTAAGAGAAGCTGGGGTTCGTTTACCAAAAACAATTGGACAAGCGGTAAGTATTTTAGGTGCGCTTGTTATAGGAACCGCAGCTGTTGAAGCAGGGATTGTTTCTGCACCAATGGTTATTATTGTCTCATTAACAGGTATTGCGTCGTTTACGATACCGAAGTTTAGTCTTGCAATTTCAATACGTTTATTGAGATTTCCTTTAATGATACTAGGGGCTACATTTGGAATGTTTGGTCTTGTAATCGGTGTGGTTTTCACCTTAACCCATCTCTGTAAATTGAGATCCTTTGGGGTACCATACTTTGAACCACTTGCACCTCTAAAGTTATCTGGACTAAAAGATGTCTTTATTCGAGTACCAATATGGATGAGCAATTCGAGGCCAAGTGAATTTGTAAAAAATAACGATAGAAGGCAACCTAACAACCTTAGACCCTCCCCTGGTCAAGATGATTAAATTTTTTGGAGGAATTTATGAGAAACGTGATTAGGCTAGTCATCTGTATCATGATATCACTCCCATTATTTGGCTGTTGGGATCGGAGGGAAATTAATGACATTGCAATCGTTACAGGAACCAGCTTTGATATGATCGATGATAAAAATTATAAAGTAGCCACACAAATTCCCCTACCTGGAGAAATTGGGTCAGGAAGTCAGAGTGGTGGCGGTGGGACATCAGGAGGAGCGTTGTTCTATTTAGACGCTGGGGTTGGAAGAAATGTTCGGGAAGCAAATGCGAATTTACAAAAACGAATGTCTAGAAAATTATTGTTTGGACACAGGCGTATTACTGTTTTTGGTGAAACGTTAGCAAGAGATGGCTTAAGAAAAACGCTTGATGTTCTAACAAGAACAAGAGAAGCAAGGCTAACCACACAAATTTTCGTAGCTGAGGGAGAGGGCATAACGGTGTTAGCTGCCATGCCCCAGTTAGAGAATCTCTCTTCCGAGGCAGTGAGAGAAATTGGAGTGAATACATTTTATCTAACTTTAAAAGACTTTCTGTTACATTTTCAACAAAAAGGAAATGACCCTTTGCTTCCCGTTCTAAGTCTAGTTGAGAATGTAAGTCCGAATCCGGAACTTGTAGCTGAACAAATTGCAATCAATAAAATCGCTGTATTTAAACAGGATAAGTTAGAATTTATCACTAACCCAAAACAAACCTCAGCTGTAAGGTGGATGCTAGAAAAAATGAAAGGAGAGCCCTTCACAATTGAATGGAAAGAAGGAGAAAACATTGTTGTTCGAATTAAAGAACAAACGACAAACATTAGTTACGCCATTAAAAACAATAAACCGGAGTTCGAAATTGCTATAGAGGTAGTAGGAAACCTTATTGAAAATGAAACAGAACTAAATTTTGAAGAAACCGGTATTTTAGAGCAGGTGAACAAAAGGATTGAAGAAAAAGTAGAAAAAGAAATCAGATCTCTACTAGATGAAACCTTATCAAAGGAAATTGATTCTTTTGGTTTTGGTTGGTTGTTACGTCGACGTGAAAGAAATAAATGGGATGATGAATGGAAAGATGGGTGGAGGGAGACTTTACCTGATTTAAAATATGAAGTCAGGGTGAGTACCACAGTTGATTTAACAGGCTTAGTGACTCAAGGGATTGGCATAGGGGAGTGATGTAAGTTGTTACAGATTGCTTTTGTTTGGACGGTGTTAGTAGCAACCTACTTTGCAAGCAATAAACTTTTTAAAAAGAATAAAAAGGTAAGGAATCTCTACTTGCTTTTCTCAAGTATTACTGCTGCGGTTGCTATATTTCTACAATATGGGGATATATTGAGCGGATATATCGAATTTTTATCGAGTACATTTGCAATATTTACGAATAGGGTGGTTGGAAGATGAAAGTTCAAATTTCACAAAGACAACTTGGTTTTTTAGCTGCAAATTCGATTATTGCAAGCAGTCTAGTTGTTCTTCCCCAGTCAATAGTTGACTTATCTCTTCAAAATGCCTGGACTGTCCCGTTCTTTTTGTTTATTTATATTGTAATTATCGTCAAATTTTCCTTATTCGGCATAAATAAACTGCGAACATTTCATATGCAACCTAGGGGTATGAAAACAAAGGTTTTTGCTCTATTGATGGTAATTTTCATTTCGCATATTTTAATACGAGACCTTAGAATCTTAAGTGGTTTTATAGGCACAACCCTTCTCCCATTAACGCCTTCATTTGTTGTAACGATGTTAATAATCGGTTGCAGTTTATATATGGCATGGGCGGGTATAGAAGTAATTGCAAGATTTAATGAATTAACCTTTTTAATATTTATCTGCGTTGTTTTGTTTATCCCCCTTTCCTTAGTAGGTGAGATGGATATAGAGAATTTCGAACCAGTACTGGGACTAAAGGTTATACCTTCTATCTTACAATCAACATATATTGGTCTTGCGTGGGTAGGTGAGTTAATTATTGTCTTATTAATTATCGGAACAATACACCCTCTTAAAAGTGCTAAAAAAACACTAATTTGGGGCGGAGGGCTCGGGCTTGGTATGTTTTTTATTCTTCTATTTACACAAATTGCTGTACTAGGAGCTGAAATCGTTAGGTATTCGAGCTACCCTACATACTCTCTTGTTCAACAAATTCGTTTAACCGAATTCTTGGATCGGCTTGATTTTGTCCTAGTATCATTATATTTCCCAACAATTTTTGCTAAATTTGCTTTATTATTTTATGGTTTAAATCGATCCATGAATCTGCTGATTAAAGCTGAGAATAAGATAACGTTGATTCCCTTAGCTCTTCTAGTAGGAATATTATCAATCACTTTATTGGAAAATAAAAGTTTATTGTATGAATTCCAAATAGATACGTGGGCTACACTTGGATTGATACTTGAAGTTCTTATTGTTTTTACGATGTTCTTCATGATTAGAGAAAACTTAAAAAAACAGTTATAATTATGTAATTCCATCCAATACTAACTATTGGATGGAGATGGAATTGGACATGACATTTGTCATACCCATCACTTGACGTTCATGACTTTAAAAGTTGTACCGTTTCTTTTATGATAATCATAGTAACAAACAGACTAAAGAAAATTTCACTTCAAAGGAGAACGTTATGAGTAAACAAAAGCTAGCTCAATTAAAAAAAGCTGTAGCCCCTTTTGAGAAATCCGATAATAAATCTAGTGTAAAACAAATGATAAATACTTTTATACCCTTTTTCATTCTTTGGTTTCTTGCCTATCAAAGCTTGTCTATTTCGTATGTATTAACATTTGCTTTAGCAGTTGTTGCTGCGGGGTTTGTGGTACGGATTTTCATCATTTTCCATGATTGTTGTCACCAGTCCTTCTTTAAAAGTAAAAAAGCAAACGCGATTCTCGGGACGATTACCGGAGTTATTACAATGTTTCCTTATGAAAAGTGGAAACGCGAGCATTCCATTCACCATGCAACGAGTAGTAATTTAGATAAACGTGGCACAGGTGACGTTTGGATAATGACCGTTCAGGAATATGTCAATGCTTCTTTTAAGGAGAAAATATTATACCGTCTTTACCGAAATCCAATTGTGATGTTTGGGTTAGGGCCGCTTTATCTTTTCTTAATTACAAATCGCTTGAACCGGAAAGATGCAAGAAGAAAAGAACGGCTGAATATGTATCTAATAAATTTTTTAATAGTTGCTGTTTATGCGATATTAACGATGACTATCGGTTGGAAAGCTCTTCTTTTGATTCAGGCGCCAATCTCATTTGTAGCAGGTTCCCTAGGAATTTGGTTGTTTTATGTTCAACATCAATTTGAGGATTCCTATTTTGAAGATGAAACAGAGTGGGATTATGTTAAAGCTGCTGTTGATGGAAGTTCGTACTATAAACTTCCCAAGGTATTGCAATGGGTGACAGGGAATATTGGTTACCACCATGTTCATCACTTAAGTCCAAGAGTTCCTAACTATAACCTTGAAAAAGCTCACGACTCAACACCACCGTTGCAGCAAGCAACAACGATAACGATTGGTTCAAGTTTGCAATCAATTCACTTCCGTTTATATGATGAGAAACAAAAGACTTTCATTAGCTTTAAAGAAGTGAAACGTCGTCAAGCAAAGTATGGTATGAAACTGGAGAAACAAGAACCAAATTTCCAAGTCAAATAATAAGCCTGAAAAAGGTGAAAATCAACCTTTAAACCATCTTCGAGGAAGCGGCAAGGCTCCGCACGTTGCGGGCCTAGGCTAAAAAGATAGCAACAGCTGCACTCATTACTTAGAGGGCACTGAAAAAGGTAAAACCAACCTTTTTCAGTGCCCTCTCTGAATTGCAGGTTTTTTTTTGAGTGAATGTTTAATTGTAAAGGAGGTTGTTATGCAAAGCTGGTATAATATTTTCCCGAAAAATGCAGGACTCAGTATATACGTGTGGATCATCTTCTGTATTCTACCATTCTATTTTATTTTTAAGTCATCAACGCTGTTTGAAATTATTCTTGGTTTTCTAATGATTTTGCTCTTTTTTATTGCGTATCGACTTTCTTTTATTTCAAAAGGATGGCTTCTTTACTTTTGGGTAGGCTTACAAATTGTGATAAGTGTTACAATGACCCTGATGTATGGTTTTGTGTATTTTGCTTTGTTTTTAGCCTTTTTCATTGGGAATATTCAGCGTAAGCTAGGTTTCTTTATGTTGTATGGGGTACATCTTCTAACAACTATTGTAGGGGTAAGTGTTAGTTTTTATATTAAAAGCGAATTGTTTTTCACTCAATTTCCATTCATTGTGATTTCGGTTATTGGCGTGATTTTAATGCCTTTTAACACGTATAATCGAATTAAACGTGAGAAACTTGAAGACCAATTAGAAGACGCAAATCTTAGAATTTCGCAGTTAATGATTAATGAGGAACGTCAGCGAATAGCTCGTGATTTACATGATACCTTAGGGCAAAAGCTTTCTCTTATTGGCTTGAAAAGTGATTTAGCCGGAAAATTAATTACTGTAAATCCGGAATCAGCCAAAAGTGAAATGATAGATGTTCAGCAGACGGCAAGAACTGCACTTAAAGAAGTTCGTGAATTAGTATCTAACATGCGGGGGACAAAACTAGATGAGGAACTCGTTCACATTGAACAAATATTAAAAGCAGCGCAAATTGATTTAGTTCTAGAAGGTAACAAAGAATTGACAAACACTCCGTTGTTAGTTGAAAACGTTGTAAGCATGTGTTTGAAAGAGGCTGTCACGAATGTAGTAAAGCACAGCCGGGCGTCATCCTGCAATGTCCTAATTAAAGATACTCCGAAAGAACTTCAAGTAAAGGTACAAGATGATGGAGTAGGGATTAAGGAACGAACCGATATTTTTAAGGGCAATGGTCTAAGAGGTATGAGAGAGCGTCTAGAATTTGTTAATGGAAGTTTAGATATTGTAACAGTCAATGGAACAACGATAGTAGATATTCGAGTGCCTAATGTCATTTTGCAAACGAAAGAGGAGGAATTGCTTTGATTCGAATCATGATAGCTGAGGATCAACGACTATTACTTGGAGCGCTTGCGTCTTTACTTGATTTAGAAGAGGATATGGAGGTTGTCGGCAAGGCTAGAAATGGCGAGGAGGCTATAGCTCTGGTCAAGGAGCATAATCCTGATATTTGTATTATGGATATTGAAATGCCAATAATGAGTGGTCTAGATGTTGCTGAACAAATAATGGATCATCCCTGTAAAGTAATAATCTTAACTACATTCGCTCGGGCCGGCTATTTTGAACGTGCTCGAAAAGCCAATGTGAACGGTTATCTTTTAAAAGATAGCCCTAGTGAAGATTTAGCCAGCTCTATTCGAACTATCATGGATGGGCGTCGTATTTATGCTCCAGAGTTGGTGGATATTGCTTACGGAGAAGAAAATCCATTAACAGACCGTGAGAAGCAAGTTATTGAGCTAATAGCTGATGGGAAAAACACGAAAGAAATTGCTGACGAGCTTTATATCACAACAGGTACGGTTCGTAATTATATTTCCGTTATTCTTGATAAACTGGATGTTAGTAACCGAATTGAAGCGATTTCTAGGTTTAAGGAAAAAGGTTGGTTTAAATAGTATTCCTACTGAAAAAGAAATTCACCTTTCTTGTTTGGAAAGATGCTAGTCAGGTAGTTACCTAATATTACAATTTTTAAAATATTGACAAATTAAAGTTCTATATGGTAAATAAGAATTAGCACTCGGATAGAAGGAGTGCTAATAGAGAATATTATAGTTAATTTTCTCTATATTTTACGAGCTTCCAAAAAGGAAAGGGGATATTTGAATGACAAAAAAGCAGTTTAAAGCGGAATCGAAACGATTACTAGAAATGATGATTAATTCGATTTATACGCAAAAAGAAATCTTTATAAGAGAGTTAATTTCAAATGCTAGTGATGCAATTGATAAGATTTACTACAAAGCATTAACTGATGAAAATTTAAGTTTCGAAAAGGAAAATTATTACATAAAGGTATCTGCTGACAAAGACAGCCGTGTGTTAACAATTTCTGATACTGGAATTGGGATGACCAAGGACGATCTTGAAACGAACCTTGGAACCATTGCAAAAAGTGGGTCTTTTGCATTTAAAAATGAGAATGAATTAAAAGATGGTCATGATATTATCGGTCAGTTTGGGGTAGGATTTTACTCAGCATTTATGGTTGCAGATGTTGTAGGAGTTACTAGTAAAGCACTTGGTAGTGAGAATGCGTATAAATGGGAATCTAATGGAACAGATGGATATACCGTTATTGAAGTTGAAAAAGATGCAATCGGTACAGAGATTACTTTAAAAATTAAAGAAAATACAGAAGATGAAAATTTCGATGAATATCTCGAAACGCATCGTTTAAAAGCAATTATTAAGAAGTATTCTGATTTCATTCGCTATCCAATAAAAATGGATGTAAAAGGTCAAAGACCGAAAGCAGATAGTGAAAATGAGCTAGAAGAATATCATGAAGAACAAACAATTAATAGCATGGTCCCTATATGGAGAAAAAATAAAAATGAGCTAACCACAGAAGATTACGAAACATTTTATGCAGATAAGCATTATGGATTTGATAAGCCGTTGAAGCATATTCATCTTAGTGTCGATGGGGCGGTAAGGTATAATGCAATTTTATATATTCCAGAAAAAATTCCATTTGATTTTTACTCTAAGGAATACGAAAAAGGATTAGAGCTATATTCTAGTGGGGTCTTAATCATGAATAAATGCTCTGATTTACTTCCAGATTACTTTAGTTTTGTTAAAGGTTTAGTCGATTCAGAGGATTTGTCTTTAAATATTTCTCGAGAGATGCTCCAACACGATAGACAGTTAAAACTTATTGCCAAAAACATCAAAAATAAAATTAAAAGCCAGCTACAAAGTTTGCTGAAAGACGAACGTGAGAAATATGAAGAGTTTTACAAGTCATTCGGCAGACAGTTAAAGTATGGCATTTACAGTGATTTTGGCAGTAATAAAGAAGTGTTACAGGATTTAATCATGTTCTATTCTTCGACTAAAAAGGAAATGGTCACATTAGAAGAATACGTGTCAAGGATGCCAGAAGAGCAAAAGTTCATTTATTATGCATCTGGGGAATCATACGAACGCATTGAGAAGCTTCCACAAATTGAAGCAGTATCCGAAAAGGGATTTGAAATTTTATATTTTACAGAAGATATTGATGAATTTGCAACTAAGATGTTAATGTCATACAAAGAAAAAGAATTTAAATCAGTCTCGAGTGGAGATTTAGGCATTGAATCTTCTGAAACGGAAGAGTCGGTTTCGGAAGAACAAGATAACAAAGAGCTCTTTGATTATATGAAGACTATCTTATCTACGAAAGTAAAGGATGTCCGAATTTCAAAACGTTTAAAGAGTCATCCGGTATGTTTAGCAACAGATGGCGAAGTTACAATTGAAATGGAAAAAATCCTCAAGTCGATGCCAGATAACCAGAACGTTCAAGCTGATAAAGTTTTGGAGATTAATAGCAATCATGAAGTATTTTCCACGTTGAAGGTAGCATTTGCTACTGATAAAGAGAAGGTTAGTCTTTACACGAATCTTTTGTACAATCAGGCTTTGTTGATTGAAGGGTTACCAATTCAAGACCCGGTAGAATTTACGAACGATATGTGCAAAATTATGGTGTAAACGAGGGCGCTGGTACAATTTTCACGGCCACTAAAAAAGTCCCTTTTAGCAGGTTCGAGGAAGAAGCAATGGCTCGACACGTTGCGCGCCTGCTAACCAAAGCAACGGTTACGGTCTTGCTTAAAGTCCTTTTTCAATGGCTTCGTAATTTAGTAGAGGGTGTCCAAAAATGGACACCCTCTTTCTTTCTACGATGTATTGGTGAAGTAATTCAAACTAATATTGATTTTCAAAGGGTAAGTTAGAAATTTGATAACGAAGGAAATTTGCTATTTCAGCTGCTTCTTGTGGAGTTCTTAGTTTAAACACACTCTGAACCATATCGATATCATCCAAATCACTATGGTCAAATAATGCAGATGTCCCTGATTGTATACAGAGTATCATCGTTTTACCAAAAAATTGATTTGTGTAAATAAGCGCGAGGTCATACCTAAAGTCATTAGTGACAAAGCCAACGTGGTGAACTTTCGTATCTTCTGTAGTTTGGTAGAGGTAGTCAAACATATTATCACTCCTTTACTCAATTTTTTAACGTGGTAAAAAATTCGAAAAAAGGTGAAATACTACGTTTCCATTTTACCAAATATTCCGTCATTTGCCTATCTCTGAAACCAAACGTTGTTTTTTGGCGGATTGTTTAGTAGAAGGGGGGAGTGTATGGGTTTTGATGTTTACATTAATGAGTACTATTTTGCCGATTTTTTTTCTTATTGTTTTAGGCATTGTTATATTTAATTTTATGCAGGGAATAAAGCAATGGAACCATAATAACAAGCAACCTCTCCTAACCGTACGTTCAAAGGTTGTTACCAAACGGGAGCTGTGTCTAGACTTAATCATCAATACCAGGGAAAGGGAAATCATCATACGACGAGTAGCGATTATTTTCGACATTATGAGGTTGAAAGTGGGATCGTCTAGAGCTTACACTAAGCTAAAAAGATTTTGGGATAATAGCTGAAGGGGATGTTGGCACTTTATCGTTCCGGGGTACGCGATTTATAGGGTTTAAACGAGTAAGTTCTAGAAGGTAGTGGTTTAGGTTTGTAAGTACCGAAACTCTCCTTTTTAAGTAAAAGGGACCAAGTTGCCTTGATCCCTGAAAAATCTTTATTCACCGCGTCCACCAATCTGTTGTTCGGCCATTTGAACGAGGCGCTTTGTAATCTCTCCCCCAACTGAACCATTTGAGCGAGAAGTATCATTTGCTTCAAGTCGAACGCCAAATTCTTGCGCAATTTCATATTTCATTTGGTCTAGAGCTTGTTCGATTCCAGGAACAATTAATTTATTTGTACTTGGCATTTATGTTCACCTCACTTTTATATGTTGTATTCCTAGTATGTGTGTGTCTCGATAGCTTATTCATTTGTATAAAGGTAAGTTCTACGTCAACTGGCAAGGTATTGAAGTAAATTTTTTGGTAGCGGGATATCCTGTGCGAGGAGATGAATCCCCTCATAGCTTTTATATGAAAATACTATTTGCTCTTTTGTACGTATTGATACTTCAAGGATTTGTTGATTTTGTTTTCCTTTGGTTTCAAGAATAAGTGTTAATGATTCAAAATTAATCTCATACGTATTAAAAGTTAACGCTAGTAATTCTCTTTCTGTTTTGATTGTTGATTTATGATTTGTAATTAATGGAACAAGTTCTTTTAAATGGATGTTTTTTGAATTAAGAGTAAACAAGTCTGCTACGTCCTTGCTGACATGATTAATAATGGACTTTAGTTGGTTGAGTAATGGATTCATCAGAACACTCCCTTTATAATAAAAAAGGAGATGGTCGACGTTTGGGCGACCATCTCCTTACCATTTCACCTAATCAAATCTTGTTCCACCAAACATGGGGTCGTAACGATTTTTGTATTTTGGAAGCACCTCATTTTGCAATCATGTTAAAAACAATCTTGGTAAATCTGAGAATGGTTCAATACAAACACCTCATTAAAGGTACAATCGGACTTCCTTTGATATATGTGAACATCAACTTTGATGGTGCATGGATTTCAGGAGGAAAACAGCCTCTGCCGTAAACCTCATTAGTATCATAACCAGCAAGCAAAAAGACTATGCAAAAAATCATTGAGGAATTAACTCATTTAATTGTTCTAATACTGCGGCAAATGTTTCAAGACTCGCAGATTGACGAAAGGAGCGAAAGGGATTCCCAATACTTTTGGAGCGTTCTAGAACAACGTCTAATGTAAATAATTGTGGTGATAGGGTATCATTTACCTCCTCCCATAATAGAGGGGTCGCAATAAGACCGTTTTCATTTCCACGAGGAGAATAAGGGGCTATAATCGTTTTTCCTTTATCATGTTGTATAAAATCTAAATACAATCTGTTCGCACGATTCTTTTTCAAGCGTTCCACTGTAAACCAATCTGGAAGTTGCTCACATAAAAAAGTGCAAATAAATTGTGTGAATACTCTTGTCTCCGCATAAGAAAACTTGTTTTCCGGTAACGGGATATAAACTTGAAGGCCTTTTCCACCAGATGTTTTCACAAATGAAGAAAGCTGAAATTGGTCGAATATAGCCTTCATTCGAACAGCTGCCTCTACAGCTAATGAAAACTCTTTAGTGGAAGGAGGATCAAGGTCAAAGACAATTTCAGTTGGGTTTTGGGTGTGAATGGTCTGAAAGGGAATATGAAACTCAAGGGCGAGCTGATTACCAAGCCACATTAGCGTCTCAATATCATTACAAAGGATATAGTCAATATCGTCAATCTTCACGCTCTTAACAAAATTAGGTGCATAATCGGGACGGTTTTTCTGGTAAAAACGCTCCTCACTAAGTAACCCGTGTGGAAAGCGAATTACTGTTAACAGTCGGTCTTTTAAAAAGGGCATGAGATGAGGAGCTATCTTTTGAAGATATAGTAAATAATCATCTTTATCAACTCTACTTTTGGGCCATAAAGGTTTGTCAGGGTGTGTGATGTCTATCTTCTCTGGGAAAGGGAAAAGTTGTCGTTGCATCACCTTCCATGTGCATAAATCTGGATCTCCATTAAATGCAAATGCATGGAATCTTGGCTCTCTCAAATGTTTACCATCAAAATCAATACAAGCAATGTCTATACAAATTGAAGGTGGTAATCCCCATATGTTTCTTCCTGTTTTGTTACCATTTTCTTTAAATAATGAAATAAGCGTTCCCTTCTCTTCCTCTGTTAGCCCATGCTGAAAAATAACAATTTCAAGTAAAGTTTCTCCTCTATAAATGGCACCATGAAAGTAACCGTTTTCTTGGTCGTATTTAGTAAGAAGAACTGTTACAACCCGCCAGTTTTTAACCTTAATCCACTCTGTTGTTCGCTGACCAGGATTCCATGTGCTAGTAGCCTTTTTTGCAATAATCCCTTCACCGTTGTATTTTTTTACTGAATCCCAGACCTCAGTGCTACTTAGATTGGAATGAATCAGTTGGAGGTTTTGAAGATTGAGGTAGTTGATAGGTATCTGTAATTCTAGTTGGTGAAAAAGGTCTTTTAGGCCATCTTTACGTTTGGAAAGTGGCGTGTTAGTAACAACTTTTCCCTTCTGACGTAACAAATCAAAGACAACTAACTGGCAAGGAAATTGCTCAGACTGTATTTGGATCATCGTCTTTTTCCTCATTCTTCCTCTTCTTTGAACAATATTAAAGTCACTTTGATAATCATTTACTAAATGTACGATTTCTCCGTCGAGTGTAAGTGGTAGCAATTGAGTAATACGGTCAGCAATCGTATCACAAAATCCAATGATTTCCGGGAACTGATCATTTAACATTTTTCCGTTTCTGCTCAGTAACTTAGGAGTGCTGTTCTTCTCCCAGTCAAGTATGCAGCGGAAGCCATCATACTTGACTTCATAAATCCAACCTTTTAACATCGGGGTTTCAACAGCAGAAGTAAGCAGCATCGGTTTCATGGATTTGTCCTCCTTTTTAAACCTTTATAATAGGTAGGTTTTTCAATTTTTTTTGACTCATACATAAACTTAGTGAAATGTTTGCACATTAAGAAAAAGACTATAGAGAAGGTGAAGCATGCATACGGTATGGAAGGGAAGCATTAGTTTTGGTTTAGTCAATATTCCAATTAAACTACACACCGCAACTGAAGATAAAGACATTAAATTAAGACAACTTCATAAAGATTGTCATACACCAATAAGCTATCACAAGGTATGTCCTGGCTGTGATGAAGAAGTGAAGCCAGAAGATATTGTTAAAGCGTATGAATATGTTAAAGGGAAATTTGTAATTTTGGATGCTGAAGATTTGGAGAAATTAAAAAAGGAAAACGAGGAGAAATCTGTTGAAATTATTGATTTTGTTAAACTCGAGGAAATAGATCCGATTTATTTTGAAAAAAGTTATTTTATGGCACCTGACAATGGCGGAGGGAAAGCTTATTCTCTTTTAAGAAAAGCCCTAGTGGAATCAGGAAAAATTGGAATTGCTAAGATTATCATTCGATCGAAGGAACAGCTGGCGGTTGTCCGTGTTTATCAAGAAACACTGTTAATGGAAACTATTCATTTTCCCGATGAAGTTCGAAATGTCCAAGAGGTTCCAAATATACCAACCGAACTAGTAGTGGTCCAAAAAGAGCTTGATACAGCGTTAATGCTAGTTGAACAATTAACAACAACCTTTGAACCAGAAAAGTATCATGACGAATACCGTACGGCGCTTATGGAATTAATTGAGGAGAAAAAGGCTGGAGCTAAGACAGTAACGGCAACAGAAAAACAACCGGCTGCCGCATCAAATGTGACAGACTTAATGTCTGCCCTTCAAGCATCACTTGATAAAACAAAAAAGAAAAAACCAACAACTAGAAAAAAGGCAGCTGTGAAAGATGCACCAAAAACGACGACTAGAACGAGAAAGAATGCATAAAGGAGAGAGAGATCATGGAGAGACATAAGAATTCGATTGAAATCAATGACCTAGAAAAAGCAAAAAAGGCAAACGTTACTCATGCTCGAGAAGATAAACCTCTAACGGATACGTGGGAACGTGCACTGGAAAAAGATATCTACGAAGAACAATAGTTTAGCATGGAACAGGAAATTCCCTCAATCATGTAGAATGTCTTCAAAGAGTTGTAATAGCTCCGATCGTCGACCGTCCACTATAAGAAACCAAATCATAGTGGCTTATAACTAAACGACGTCTTAACTCATTGCTGAAAGGCCACTGAAAAAAGGTGAAAACCGACCTTTTTCAGTGGCCTCAGTTAAACAAGGGGGCATTTTCATTTGGACTATATTCAAATGTTACGTCATCAAGTTGGACACCAGCCATTAATCTTAACAGCAGCGTCAGTCATGATTCACGACAAAGAAGGGCGTATTCTTCTCCAACATCGCACGGATACGAATAACTGGGGATTGCCGGGGGGATTCATGGAGCCTGGAGAGACCATCGAAGAAACGGCAAAGAGAGAAATAAAGGAGGAAACAGGTTTAACAATAGATACTCTAATTTTCTTTCATGTTTTCTCTGGGAAAAAATTTTATTTTGAGTATCCGAATGGAGATAAAGTATATAACGTCATCGTATCATTTACAGCACCTGAACCTGAAGGGAACATAATAAAGAATGAAGAGAGTTATGAGTTAGTTTATTTTACCCTTGATGAACTTCCAAAAAATATCATCCCGACGACAAGACGTATGCTAGATTTTTATTTAGAAAAGAAGAACAGTACTAATAGCTAAAGAAACACTAGTATAAAGAACTAGTGTTTTCTTTGATTTTTAGAAAACAAAAAAATTGAATGCTTGGGTGTATGAAGAAACCAGCAATTCAAAAATGACAACAATCATTTTGCCAAAACAACCTTTAGATTCAATTGTAACTGACGTGTAACCGTTTTATTATCAAGATAAGAACTAAATTATTTACAAGAAGGGAGTTAAAAAACATGGCTAACAATGCAGCATTCTAAGTCAAAATTCAAAGGTTTGGAAGTCTTTTAAGTGGTATGATTATGCCAAATATTGGGGCATTTATTGCTTGGGGACTTATTACTGCATTATTTATTGAGACGCGTTGGCTTCCAAATGAAAATTTAGCGAGTTTAGTTGGACCAATGATCACGTATTTGTTACCATTATTAATTGAATTTACGGGTGGACGGATTATCTATGATTTGCGTGGTGGTGTCATCGTTGGCGCGGAACTTCCGATGTTTTAACTAAAAAGATTTTCAACAATATGAAAATCTCTAAAGAGGCGAGTGACTCTAAAGCATAAAAGAATATGGCAATGGATCGATTCGCTACATTGCTTAGGGGGTGTGTCATAAGGTCAAAACCGACCTTATGACACACCCCCTCTTATTAAAATTATCGCGTTATTCCTTTATAGTAATCTTCCAGTGAAGGTTCTATTTCATTAAATGATATAGCTGGCTCGGATCTAGGAGCCTTCTCTATCATTTCTTTTTCAATCGTCACAGATAAAGTTTTATCCAGTGTATTAACTTCTTTTATCGATTCGGTAGGTACAAGAACATGACTAAAATCAAAATATCCTCCTACATCGATTTCAAGATAAGGCATAAACCAATTATTTTGGTCAACGATAAAATCGGAAACCTTCCCAACGATACCGTTTTTCGCATGCACCTCAAAGCCCCTTATATCATCTATTGAAACGAGATTGGTTTCTTGGTCTTTTTCAAGTTCACTTTTATTTTCTTTTGTTGTATCATTTAGTCTTGATAAAAAAACGGCTCCAAGTGCTGGTTGTCTTGCTGTGTAGGTATTCGTTGCTCCTGCAAAATAGGACCAACCATAGTAATGGTTTAGTTCACGTTCAAATCCAATCGTTGGTCCATGTTCTCCAGGTTTTGGACTGTTCTTAATTTGTTCTTTCGTTGCATTTACAGAGATATAGTTTTCTATGATGTTAATTTCTTTAAAAGACTCAGGATGAAGAAGTACTTTACCTCCGAAAAACCACGTACGCGTATCACCAACAACATATTTAATTTCAAAAGAATTTGGTGAGAAGTAAAAATCATCTATCTTTCCCAATTCTCCGTCCGTTGCTTTCATAGAATACGATTCTAAGCTTTTCGTTTTTAATTTCATGTTCCTTCTCTCCTTATAATAAGACTTATACTTCCTTTTCCCATTTAGACGAAATGCAAACAAGTTTTATTAATAGATTTTTCACGGTTAGAGGAGGTGATAATTGATATTGATATCACTCCTCGTAGATATACTACTTTTTGATGGTTCCAATCTTTACATAACCTATATTTGAATTGTCGATTTAAGTAAGAACACCTTACGAAGAAAATTGGTTTAAGATTAAAAAAGCTTGATAACACAAAGAAAAAGATGAATAAGTGGAATTTAATTTGTATGTTAAAGAATGTGACATACATCATTTTTTTTGAAAAAGCTTATGTCATAATTGAAACCAATAACGATGTTACATGATGTGTAAGGTTCATCATGAACTTCAAATTGCTTGGAGGTTTACGATGAAAAAACAACAGTTAATTATTATCGGAAACGGTATGGCAGGGGCCCGTTGTGCTGAAGAGATTATAAAAAACAGTCCTGACTTGTTTGAAATTACAATTTTCGGCAGTGAACCACATGTCAGTTATAATCGAATCTTACTTTCCTCTGTATTACAAGGAAGTACAACATTAGAGGACATCGTCATCAATAATAGAGAATGGTATTCTGAGAATCACATAAATCTTTGTTCAAATGAATCAGTTATGAGCATTAATCGAATAGATAAAACGGTATTAACAGATAAAGGGCATACAGTGGGTTATGATAAATTAATTATGGCGACAGGATCAAATCCATTTATCATTCCACTTCCAGGAAGTGATAAAGAAGGTGTGTTAGCTTTTCGCACAATTGAAGACTGTGAAACGTTGATTGATGCATCTAAAAATTATAAAAAAGCAGTTGTGATTGGTGGAGGTTTATTAGGGTTAGAGGCTGCCCGAGGGTTACTAAATCTAGGAATGGAAGTTAATGTCGTTCATATAGTTGAAACGTTAATGGAAAGACAATTGGATTATACTGCTTCTAAAATGCTTCAAAAAGAGCTTGAGAAACAAGGGATGAAATTCCTTCTAGAGAAGTCAACCGAAAAATTATATGGTGGCGATAGAGTAGAAGGTCTTCGTTTTAAGGACGGAACAGAAGTAGAAGCTGATTTAGTCATTATGGCTGTAGGGGTACGTCCAAATATAAAGTTAGCAGTTGATTGTGAATTAGAAACAAACCGGGCTATTGTCGTAAATGATTATATGCAAACGAGCGATCCAGATATTTATGCTGTGGGGGAATGTGTTGAACACAAAGGTGTCGTCTATGGACTGGTGAAACCACTATATGAACAAGGAAAAGAATTAGCCAAGCATATTTGTGAGATTAGTAGTCAGGGATATCAAGGTTCCATCCTTGCAACACAATTAAAAATTTCAGGTGTTGATGTATTTTCGGTCGGTCAATTTAAGGAAGACGAAACGACGCAAAGTCTAAATCTATATGATGGATTAGAAGGTACTTATAAAAAAATAGTATTCCGAGATGGGCAGGCGATCGGAGCGGTTTTATTTGGTGATACGCGTGCAGGAACGAAATTGATTGAGTTGATTAGTAAGCAAGCAAAGGCAGAGATCGTCAAGGAGCTTGTCATAAATCAAGCGTCAACTGAAGAAAACCAAGTGGCATCTATGGCTTTAGGGGATATGGTCTGTAATTGTAATAGTGTCTCAAAGGGGAAGATTATTGAAGCTGTTCAAAGAGACGGTCTAACAACGGTTGAGGAAGTAAAACAATGTACGAGGGCTTCGGGGTCTTGTGGAAGCTGCAAGCCGATGGTGACCGATTTGCTTGCCTATATTGAAAGTGATGAGTTTGATGAAGAAATTACTGCCGCCCCACTTTGTTCTTGTACAACAATCCCAGAAAATCAAATAGTCGAGGAAATGCAGCTACAACATCTAACAACGGTTGAAGAGGTTCGTGCAACGTTAGGATGGAACGATTTAAATGGTTGTTCAGTATGCTCTGCCGCATTAACCTATTATTTAAGTATGATTTACACGGGTACCGATTATTATCTAGAACCTTTAGTTGAATTGTACAAAAATGCGACGGCTCAAACAGATGGTTCTTATACAATATTTCCTCAAATGAATGGGGGAGCAACTTCATCGGAGCAGTTACGTAAAGTTGCGGATGTTATTGATACCTATGAAATACCTTACGTGACGTTAACGAAAAGACAGAGAATGAGTTTAATGGGTGTCAAAAAAGATATTTTGCGTGGAGTTATGAGAGATTTGGAGATCGAGTTAACGCCTAGGCATGATCATGCGGTGCATAATGTTCGCACGAGTATTAGTCATACTAGCTCACTAATAGAAAATAAGCAGGCGATTGAGTTATCAATTGGATTGGATGAACGAGTTTCTTCATTAAATACGCCTCAAGATGTTCGTGTAAGTGTATCCGTTTCAAAGGATGATCATGCCGATATTAAAACAAAGGATATTGGTTTTATAAAAATGGATCGTGGATGGGAAATTTACGTAGGGGGAGAGAGTGGTCGTACAGGTAGAGATGGACTTCTTTTAACTGTTGCGAATGAAAATGAGGAAGCATTGTCAATTATCTGTGGGTTAATCCAATACTACCGAGAAACCGCTAATTACCTAGAAACTACAAGACATTGGATAGACAGAATGAACATTGTGCATATAAGAGAAGTGTTATTCGATATTGAATTATGTGAAGAGTTACTAGAAAGAATGAAACTCGATAGGCTAAAACACAAAAAAAAACTCGAGAAAATAGAAACTAGCAAAAAGGGTGTGACACCGTGACGGATTTGTTACTTAAATATTTTCGTACAAAACAGCAGGAAGTACAATCTGAAAAGACTTACGATACACAGTGTCCTTATTGCAGTATGCAATGTAAAATGCAGTTGATAGAACAATCAGTGGTGACACGAAAAAAATATAAATCAGTTGGTAGAGACAATCCGACATCCGAAGGGCGTTTATGTGTAAAAGGTCTAAATGCCCATCAACATGTTTTTCATCGGGATCGTATAAAGTTTCCAATGAAAAAAGTCGATGGGAAGTTTGTCCGTACAACCTGGAAAGAAGCGATGGAATTAATTAAGAAGAATTTTACTGCTATTCAAGAAAAGCATGGACATGATGCACTTTCATGTTACGGGGGAGCGCAACTCACAAACGAAGAAGCGTATTTGTTTGGTAAATTTGCTAGAGTTGCTCTAAAAACAAAATATATTGATTACAATGGTCGCTTCTGCATGTCGGCAGCAGCTACAGCAGCAAATGTTGCGTTTGGTGTTGATAGAGGCCTAACGACACGATTAACTGAAATTCCAAAGGCGCAGGTTATTATTTTAGCGGGTACAAATATAGCTGAATGTCAGCCAACTATTATGCCTTACTTTGAGAGAGCAAAAGAAAACGGTGCTTTCATTATCGCAATTGACCCTAGAGAAACCGGGACAACAAAAATCGCTGATTTACATTTACAAGTGAAGCCAGGCACTGATGCTGCATTAGTAAATGGGTTATTGAAGGTCATACTTGATGAAGGGTACATTGATGAGAAGTTTATTGAGCAACGCACGAATGGTTATGATGAATTAATTAACCATGTGGCGACGTTAACTCTCGAGGAAATTGAAGAACAAACAGGTGTAACAGTCGAAGACATTAAGAAAGCTGCATCAGCCTTTGGTCAAAAAGAAACAGGAATGATTTTTACCGCTCGTGGGGTTGAACAGCAAGTCGATGGGTATATGGCCGTTCGCAACTTTCTTAATATGATTATGCTGACGGGAAAAATCGGGAAGCCGGGCTGTGGTTACGGCGCGATAACTGGGCAAGGGAATGGACAAGGTGGACGTGAACATGGTCAAAAAGCGGATCAGCTTCCAGGCTATCGCTCCATTGAAAATCCAGAGCACCGTGCCTATATTTCTGAAGTATGGGGCATTGATGAAAATGAACTTCCACGTAAAGGTGTTTCAGCGTACGAGATGATGGAAAAAGTTAGTGAGGGAGAGATTCGCGGGATGGTTCTAATGGCTTCGAACCCAATTGTTTCGAATCCTAACGCGACCTTTGTCAAGAACGCCTTAGAAAAATTAGATTTTCTTGTAACAATTGATATGTTTGTTTCAGAAACAGCACAGCTAGCTGATTTAATTTTACCGACATCTTCATATCTAGAAAACGAAGGGACATTCACTAACTTAGAAGGGCGAGTGACTTTACGTGAAGCTTCTAAGGAATGTCCGGGAGAAGTAAAGCACGATTGGCAAATTCTCTGTGAAATCGCAGCGACTCTTGGAAAAGAAAAGTACTTTACGTATTCAAGCTCAGAGGACATTTTTAATGAGCTTAGAATTGCAAGTAAAGGTGGAATAGCTGATTATTTTGGAATTACGTATGACCGAATTAGGAAAAAGGAAGGCATGTTTTGGCCTTGCCCTTCTCTGGACCATGATGGGACGGAAATAATGTTTGAAGAATCTTTTGCCCACCAAGATCAAAAGGGAATCATGATTCCTGTCCCAAATGTATCGGAAGTAAAAAAAGAAAAAGTTAGTGAACAATACCCACTTTATTTAACAACAGGTAGAGTTGTAGCTCATTATCTCACAGGTGTGTTAACGAGAAAAAGCCCTGCATTAGCAGCAAGGAACGTTGAATCTCATATTCAGCTTCATCCGGAAACTGCACAAATATATGGAATTTCTGATAATGAATTAGTATCGATTGAATCAGAGCGTGGGAAAATTGTTGTTAGAAGTCAGATTTCTACTGAAATTCGAAGAGATACCGTGTTTGTTCCCTTTCACTGGGCCGATTCACAAAATGTTAACTGTCTTGTCCCAAAAGACTTGGATCCGACATGTCGCATGCCTGGGTTTAAAGTGACTACTGTAAATATTACACCGATGGTTGAGATGGTTAATTGATATAGTTATTACAAAAGGTATCCAAAAAAGGTTAAATCCTTATTGGATACCTTTTTCATACATAAAAAATATAATGAGCGGAACAATAGAGACAAGTCATAAAATAGAGGTGAGTTCTGTGTTCACAAGTAAAAGAACGTCGTCAAGAGGTTATATTGTTGGAACAGTTTTGGGTGGTTTTATTGGAGCGGCAGGTGCTTTAATGTTAGCTCCCGAAAAAGGTACAGATTTAAGAAAGCAACTTTCAGGAAAACTCCAACAAGCTAGAAGAAGTAATGGTAAGCTCTCACAAACGTTAGTAGAGTTAGGAAAAGAGTGGTCCGAAGACATTGAAGAGATAATGAATGTAAATAAGGGACAAAGTAAGAAAGATCAGTCGACAACAGATGAGAAGCATGTTAACTCAAATAAGAACGATCAGGGAGAATTAGGAGCACTAATACAAGGCGCGTTAGATGAACAAAATAATGTCGAAGATACGCAACAGTGAGTAATTAGTATCAAAATAAAGTTTGAAAACCTTCAATTTTTTTTAAAAAAATCTAACATAACGAAACCGCTCAATCTAAAATTTTAGATTTTTATAGTACTTTGGAAGATATTACAGTCATAGCAGATATAAGACGAACTGTTTTCTTGATGAGAATCCCAGTTACGTCTTTTTTTTTTTGAGAAAAATTTAATTAAAAACATAATTCGTGTAAAGAAACAAGGGATATGGAGGATTCTTATTTAGTGTAAATCAGACGGTAAAAGATTGATTTAAAGGTGTATTTCAAATGTATAAATTCTTTGTTAGGATACCTGACATAAAAGCACATTGTTAAAAGATGTTCCTTTAAACTATGTATATGAGGAAGGGGGGGACGATAATGAAAAACGGAATGGTATATTTCGTAGGTGCAGGACCAGGGGATCCAGAGTTACTAACGATAAAGGGAAAACGAGTTTTGCAAACAGCGGACGTTGTAATTTTTGATCGTTTAGTCAACCCCATTTTGTTGACCGAAGTGAGAGATGGAGCCAAGCTTGTGTATTGTGGTAAGCAGCCGTGTCAACACTTTCTCAGACAAGAAGATATCCAAAAAGAATTAGTCATTCATGCTCGTAAAGGTAAGAAAGTAGTGAGGCTAAAAGGCGGAGATCCAGCCGTATTTGGTAGAGTTGGTGAAGAAGCAGAACTACTTTCAGAGAATCATATAGATTATGAAATTATTCCAGGTATTACTTCAGGTATTGCTGCGCCTTTATATGCAGGGGTAACTGTTACTCATCGTGAGCATTCAAGGTCTTTCGCCGTAGTTTCCGGACATGGGAAAGACGGGGAGCCAGAAGCAAATTGGGAATCACTGGCTAAGAGCGTTGATACCGTAGTTTTCTACATGGGTGTCAGATACTTACGAATGATAACAGACAAATTAATTAAGACTGGAAAAGATAAACATACAGCGGTACTGGTCATTCAATGGGGAACATTTAGCAAACAAAGAACGGTAGAAGGAACGTTAGCTACGATTGCAAATCAGATTGAACAAGAAGGAATTAAGAATCCTGCAATAATTATCGTAGGAAACGTTATTAAATTAAGAAAAAAACTCCAATGGTTTGATAATCGATTATTTTCAGGTAAAGGTATTTTATTTCCAAGTAAAAACAATGGGAATAAGGAGCTAATTGAACTTCTTCGCCATAAAGGAGCAGATGTATACTTACACCCTTCAACCGTAGAGAGCACATTAATTGAGAATGACAACTATCTAGCTAAGCTGAACCATATTCAAATGTATAAAAAAATGCTCTTTCTATCTAAAGAAAGTGTCAAAGAGTTTATAAAGGGCCTTGTTCATTATGGATTTGATCTTCGAATGGTTCAAGCAACATTTTATGCAGCAAATGATGAGGTTATTGAAGCGTTACAGTTATTTGGCTGTCAAGCTATTCTCAGTACAGAGCTTGGAAAATGGGAGAAAGTTCTTATTGTAGGTGGTGAAAATGAATATGAAGAATATTCTTTTGAATCACAACCATTCTTGTTAACTCATACACAAGTTGTTCCTTCAAATGAGGTAGAAGCTTTTACTCGTTTAGTGGAAGAAGGACATGTTAATACATTAATTCTTACAAGCAAAATTGAAGTGAGTTGTTTTATAAAAGTTTTGGATGCAAGCAAGTTGAATTGGGAAGATCTTTCAAAACTTCAGGTTATTTGTAAAGGTTACGAAACCGCTTCGGCGCTGGGGGAAGTTGGATTGAATGTAACCATGTTAGAGACGGACCAACAACTTTTAGATAGCTTAGTAAACTGTATACGATTTGTACAAGAGAGTTCATAGAATGCTTTGTATATTAAAGGTATAACCTAAAGGAGAGAATCTAAATGAGAGAGAAATTAGTCCTAATAGGAAATGGTATGGCAGGTATCCGTACTTTAGAAGAAATTATCAAAAAGGATCCGAATCGTTATGATATGACAGTGTTTGGAGAAGAACCTCACCCAAACTATAATCGGATTCTGCTATCTTCTGTCTTACAAGGTGATGCAGATGTTAATGATATTGTTTTAAATGACTATGACTGGTATGAACAAAATCAAGTTCAATTATACACCGGTGACCCTGTTGTTAAGGTCGATACAGAACAGCAAGTTGTTTATAGTAAAAAAGGTATTAGCTGTTCATATGATAAATTAATATTTGCTACAGGTTCCAACGCATTTATGTTACCTCTTCCCGGTGCTGATTTGGAAGGAGTTATTGCATTCCGTAACATTAAAGACTGTGAAACAATGATTGAAACATCAAAGAAACATAAAAAAGCAGTAGTCATAGGCGGAGGATTACTTGGTTTAGAGGCCGCAAGAGGCTTATTAAATCTAGACATGGAAGTGGATGTCATTCACATTGCTGACTTTTTAATGGAACGTCAGCTGGACCAACCGGCAGGAAAACTATTAAAAGAAGAGCTAGAAGCACAAGGTATGAGATTTCATTTACAAAAGCACACACAACAAATTATTGGTAAAGACAGAGTTACAGGTCTCCTTTTCAAAGATGGAACGAAACTTGATGCAGATTTGGTAGTTATGGCCGTAGGTATAAAGCCAAATATAGCACTAGCACAAGAAGCAGGACTCACTGTAGAACGGGCAATTGTAGTAGACGACTTTATGCAAACAAATGCACCAAATGTTTATGCAGTAGGCGAATGCGCCCAACATCGCGGTATTGCTTATGGGCTTGTTGCACCACTATATGAACAAGGAAAAGTGTTGGCGGAACATATTATTAGTCCAACTGAAATAGAAAAAGGATATCAAGGTTCGATTCTTTATACTCAATTGAAAGTATCTGGTGTCGATGTATTCTCTGCTGGGAACTTTACAGATGGTGAAAATACGAAAGCGATTCGTGTTCATGATGAATTTGAAGGCATATATAAGAAAGTGGTTATTCAAGACAATAAAGTCGTAGGTGCAGTTCTTTTCGGTGAAACAAAAGATTCTACTCGTCTTTTAAACATGATTAAATCAGGTGAAGATATTTCTGGTATGAGTAAAGTTGCATTACTTCCTTCTGAAGAAGCAAATGGTGGAGGGGTATCGGTTGCTGAGATGGGAGATAATGAAAATATTTGTGGCTGTAATGGGGTTTCAAAAGGCGATATTTGTTCAGCTATTCGAGATCAGGGACTAACTACATTTGAAGAAGTAAAACAGTGCACGAACGCTTCACGTTCATGTGGCCGTTGTAAACCAGAAGTAATAGAATTACTAGCACTTACAACAGGAAATGATGCAGCTGCAAAAGAAACGCTTTGTGGATGTACAGAGCTAGAACACGAAGAAGTAGTTGCTCAAATTCGTGAACTTGGATTAACTCATCCTAGAGAAGTTATGAATGTTCTTGGATGGAAGTCAGATGAGGGCTGTTCTAAATGTCGGCCCGCGATTAACTACTATTTAGGAATGGTAGATCCATTAAATAATCAAGACGACCATACATCTCGCTTCGTGAATGAACGGTTCCATGCAAATATTAATAATAATGGAACATTTACAGTTGTACCAAGAATGTATGGTGGTGTAACGAATGCTGAGCAACTACGCAAAATTGCTGATGTAGCAGATAAATATAACATTCCTCTTCTAAAAGTTACGGGGGGGCAACGAATCGACTTACTTGGTGTAGAGAAAGAAGATTTACCAAAAGTATGGGGTGAATTAGGCATGAGATCGGGTTCTGCTTATGCAAAGGCCCTTCGTACAGTGAAAACATGTGTAGGAGCAAACTTCTGTCGTTTCGGTACTCAAGATTCAATCGGATTTGGTATCGAACTTGAAAAGAAGTTTGAGTACATCAACACTCCACATAAAGTGAAGATGGCTGTATCGGCTTGTCCTCGTAACTGTGCAGAATCAGGCATTAAAGATTTTGGCGTCGTTGGTGTTGAGGGTGGCTGGGAGCTTTATGTCGGTGGGAACGGTGGTGTTGACCTTCGTGGTGGTGATTTATTCCACAAAACAGAAACAAAAGAAGAAATTTTGAATACAATTAGTGCATTCATGCAATATTACCGTGAAAATGCTAAATATCTTGAGCGAACCTCTCATTTTGTGGAACGTGTAGGATTAGAACATATGAAAAAGGTCGTATTAGAGGATGCAGAAGGGCGTAAGGCATTAATTGAACGTATGGATATTGCCCTTTTAAATCGTAAGGATCCATGGAAAGAAATTGTGGATAGTGAAGAAAAGAAAAAAGAATTATTTGAAGAGAAGAAAATAGAAGTATTGTCTAAATAGGAGGGGAATCAAATGACACAGGTGGATAGTCTAAAAAAAGTGAAGGTATTAAGGATATCAGAATTATCAATTGGGATTGGCAAGGTGGTCATCCTTTCAGGAGAAGAAATTGCATTATTTAAGCAAGAAGACGGCAGTGTCAATGCCATACAAAATCGTTGCCCTCATAAAAATGGTCCCCTTTCAGAAGGGATTGTCAGTGGCGAGCATGTCTTTTGTCCTTTACATGATTGGAAAATTAGTACAAAGGATGGCAAAGTTCAAGCTCCAGATGTTGGTTGTGTGAAGCGCTATAACGTAGAAATAATAAACGAGGAAGTATATGTATTTGTTAATTAATAATGATTTAGATGCATGTTCGTTTTCACGAACATGTGTCTTTTTTATTTGTTTATTTATCGTTTCTCGATTACTAAAGCATTATGATAGAATACAAAGAGAGGTTATTATTTGTTGAGGTGAGAAAAATGAAAGTTGCTGAAGGAGACGAGGTTCTAGAAAGTTTAAGCATGGGGGAACGTCTCTTATTATTTTGGAATAATCTTGATTGGGTTGAGGTAGGAATTGCTTTGGCAATTTTTTTAGTGTTTATCGTTTTTCGTAAACTGTTTACAAAATATATTTTTAAGATAGTAATTCGATTAGCCAGCAAAACACCGACTGAAGTCTTTACCAATTTACTCTTGTCGTTTGAACGACCTTTGCGAGTATTTTGGATCATACTTGGAACTTATTTGGCATTAGCCTATTTGCCGTTTCACATTACAACCTTTCAATTTGTTCAAGGGATGTACCGCTCCGTTATTATTATTTTACTTGGCTGGGGACTCTATAATTTTACTTCTACTAATTCATCAGTGTTCTTTCGAATGGCCAGAAAAATTGACTTAGATGAGCACAGTATGCTTGTTCCTTTCGTTTCAAAACTACTTAGATTTGGTGTGATTGCAATTACCGTAGTTATAGTAGGTGGTGAGTGGGGTTACAATATTAACGGTTTTGTTGCGGGGTTAGGATTAGGCGGTTTAGCTTTTGCTCTAGCAGCACAGGAGACAATCGGGAATTTTTTTGGTGGAATTATTATTATAACGGAAAAGCCTTTTTCCAAAGGTGATTGGATAGAGACACCGACAGTAGAAGGGATTGTTGAAGATATTACGTTTAGAAGCACTCAAATAAGAACTTTCGCAGATTCTGTCATTACAGTTCCAAATTCAACACTATCCAATGAACCAATTACAAACTGGTCTAAAATGAACAAACGGCGAGTAACTTTCTCTTTAGGTGTCATGTATTCTACTCCTAAAGAGAAGCTTGAGGTATGTACACGTGAGATTGAAGGATTATTAAAGAAACATGAAGAGATTGATCCTGGACTGATCCTGGTTCGCTTCAATCAATTTAGTCACTCAAGTCTTGATATATTCATTTACTTTTTCACAAAGACCACTGCATGGGCGGAGTGGTTGAGAGTAAAAGAGGAAATAAACTTTGAGATAATCAAAATTTTGGAACGAAACGGGGTCAGTATAGCTTTTCCAAGTCGCAGTATCTATGTTGAGAGTGACAAACATTTCCTTGGAGACATATCTGAAGACGACCGTCAACATGATTCGGAAAGAAGTTAGTCTTCAATTTCAGAGAGGGTGGCGGGTATGAGATATACGTTTTTGGATAATGTAGAGCAGGGAGAAAGACTAGGGAAGCATATTTTCGCAAGTGATGGTCGTATTTTATTACAACAGGGTGCTCAATTAACGGTAGGTCTAATATCTAGGTTACGTCATATGGGTGTTCAAGCCATTTACATTAAAGATAGTCGGTTACAAGATTTAAAAATAGAAGAGGTCGTTTCGGAAAAAGTCAAGCGTAATACGATTGAAACGTTAAAGAACTCCATACAATTTGTTCAAACTGGAAAAGAGTTAGAGATTCGGAACATTCAAGCTTCCATACGGAGTATTCTAGATGAGGTATTACAAAATCAGCAAATATTATTAAACTTAACAGATATTCGTACAGACGATAACCACCTTTATATACACTCTGTTAATGTTTGTATTATTTCAGCAATTGTTGGCATTAGACTTGGACTTGACCGTGTGAAACTTCAAGAGTTGGCAATGGGAGCATTGCTTCATGATATCGGTAAAATTATTCCGGATCAGGCCGCAACTGAAGATTTAGCGCAAAACGATCACACATGGAAAGGGTTTAACACTCTACGAAAAAATAAAGAAATAAGTATATTATCCGCTCATATTGCATTAACTCATCATGAACATGTTGATGGCACTGGATTCCCACGGAAGTTAACAGAGGAGGATATTCATATCGTGTCCAAAATCGCGGCAGTTGCTAATGCATATGACCGTCTAATTAATCCAGCACCAGGCGAGAGAGGTCTATTTCCTTTCGAAGCGTGTGAACACTTAATGGCGTTAACAAATCGTTGTTTTGATCATGAAGTTGTGTGGAATTTTTTGAGAGCGATTGCCTTTTATCCGACAGGAAGTCAAGTCAAGCTCTCAACAGGGCTAACAGGAATTGTAGTAGGGCAAAATAGTGGACTTCCTCAGCGTCCAATTATTCGTACATTTCATACGTCAGGTGGTAGTTCGTCAGATTTCGCAATAAGACATGTTGATTTGGCGAAGGAGACGACTGTTTTTATTAATAATGTCTTATCATAAGGGGTTGTGTCATAAGAGGGTTTAAACTCTAATGACACAGCTCCTTTCTCCTATATAACCACGTTTTATTTGGAATACTCTTGAGATATGGAGGAATTGGAAGGTAAGGGAAGAATTAGATAATGGAACAATACAAAGAAAGATGTGCATAATAAATGGAAGTTGAATAAGAAAAAACCATAAATTTCTGTGAATAAAGTTGTCTAGCTAAGACTATCCTTGAAGTAAGACAGTCATAAAGAAAGAGGGGGTTCTTTGTGTCTAAATTTCGCTTTTTCGTTGTGTTTTCGCTTCTTTTCCTTTCGGCATGTGGTCAAGGAGAAATCCATGCACAGCAAAGGGAAGAACGGGATTTAATGATAGAAAAGCAGGCTTTTCTTTCGTTTTCATGGATTGAACAAGGTTTTTATGGAATTTTTGAACCTTTAAAGCTTAAGATAGGAACTACTTCGAATGAGTTAATAAAACAATTTGGCGATCCTGAGAATGTTGATGTTTACGAAGGTGGGATAGCTTGGATTTATGATGATTCTACGTTTTTAATTAATTCGGAAACAAAAAAGGTTGTTGCTTCTGCCCTGAATATCAAGAAGAAACAGCTTACAACTGATCATCTAAAAAAGGCACTAGGTACGCCTGATTTAACAGAATTGGATGAGATGGATGGATACTTAATTTATTATTACTATTTAGATGATTATGAGCTATCTTTTGAGACAGATGAAGAAAGTGGTTCACTAATCTATGCTTGGTTTAAACAAAGGGAGTAGCATATATGCTGCTCCCTATTAGCTATTCCTGAAGTTTTGATTAGCAGATATCAATTAGCTAACTAGATGCTTGTTTATAAATCGGGAAGAGCTGTGAATCTCTTTTGTAATATTTGATGCATAATCTATTTAAGCTCTCGCTTTAATAAATTGATGGGATACTTCTGTCTTCGGAAAAAGGATATGTAGTAGAATAAGAGTCATAGTTATCTGGGTGAAGTGCTTGATAACTCTAGTGAGAACGTAAGGACTAGGGCATTTAACACATTTTTCAATGGATAAATCAGTGCATTCAAACTTGTTTATATAGTATTCTTATAGTTAGGGTACTATTTAATATACTGTATAGTAAAGAAGGTTTTCTACATGACGATTTTTCTGCAGGTTGTATTACCTGTAATTCTAGTATTTACACTTGGTTATTTAGTTCAAAAGTGGAAGAAGGTTGATATTAAGCCAATTTCAACGATGGCGATATATGTAATGACACCTTGTCTAGTATTTCGAACATTCTACCTATCTGAATTAAATATGCAATATTTCTACATGGCCGTTTTAGCTCTCATTCTATTATTTGCTCTTATCGTAATTAATAAACTATACGCAATAATTTCCAAGGTGTCTCCCTCAACAGAGAGTGGCTTAATCTTATCAACTGCCTTTATGAATTCAGGAAATTACGGAGCACCGATTATTTTATTTGCGTACGGAGAAGTTGGTTTTGCCTTTTGTGTTTCATTTATGGTCATTCAATCGATTATTATGAATGTCTTTGGTGTTTATTACGCGGCCCGTGATAAATCAGGTATGAAAATGGCGATGAAGTCAGTATTGCTAATGCCAGCAACTTACGCAGTCATCATTGCACTTTCTTTCAATATTTTGAATGTTCAAATGCCAGATAATTTAATGCAAACTGTCAATATTATCGCAGAAGGGGCAATCCCTACAGTAATGATAATACTAGGCATGCAACTAGCATTAATTCGATTTGATAACTTTGAGTGGGGCAAAATATCTTACGGCGTTTTGGTGCGTCTTATTGTTTCTCCTTTGATTGCATTTGCAACCACATTAATTTTCCCTTTAGATCCATTACTGGCAAAGGTTCTTATCGTTTCGGCAGCAATGCCTTCTGCAGCAACAATTGTTATGTATGCCGTTCAATTTGATTCAGAACCTAGACTCGTATCAAGCATTACATTAATAACCACATTGGTTAGTATCGTTACGATTACAGTTTTACTAACCATCTTGGGTTAAAGCATAAAATTTGACTCATTTTGATTGCAATTTATGTTCGTTATCTTTATCATAATAAAGAGATTGTTAATAGGCTTAGGAGGAAATGAAATTATGAAGATGATGGATGCAAATGAAATTATTAAATTTATTTCAAACAGTGTGAAGAAAACACCTGTAAAAGTACATATTAAAGGTGATTTAGAAGGTATTGATTTTGGTTCAGAAACAAAATCATTCATTACTGGAAACACAGGTGTGTTATTCGGTGACTGGTCTGATATCGAAAAAGCATTAAAAGAAAACGAAGCAAAAATTGAAGACTATGTTGTGGAAAATGACCGTCGCAATTCAGCGGTTCCTTTAATTGACATGAAAAATATTCAAGCACGTATCGAACCAGGTGCCATCATTCGTGACCAAGTGGAAATTGGTAACAATGCTGTTATTATGATGGGTGCAAGTATCAATATTGGCGCTGTTATTGGTGAAGGTACGATGATTGATATGAATGTTGTCATGGGTGGCCGTGCAACAGTCGGTAAAAATTGCCACATAGGTGCGGGATCGGTGTTAGCCGGTGTAATAGAGCCTCCTTCAGCGAAACCTGTTATTGTTGAAGATGATGTAGTAATGGGAGCAAATTGCGTCGTGCTTGAAGGGGTAACTGTTGGTAAAGGTGCCGTTGTTGCTGCTGGTGCTGTCGTAATTGAGGATGTACCACCAAACACAGTGGTTGCAGGAACACCAGCACGCGTCATTAAAGAAATTGATGAGAAAACAAAAGGAAAAACAGAAATTAAGCACGAGCTTCGTCGTCTGAACGAAGATAACTAAATAAAGGTGGACAAGCAGCTTTGTCGTTAGGTTACAAGATAACCTCGGCAAGGCTCTTTCCTTACTTAGAGCGAAAGGGGATACGAATGTGTTAGATTGGCAACAAAGAGATCAGCAGGCAATGATGACCACATATAACCGATTACCAATCGTTGTTGAACGCGGTGAAGGAAATTATCTTTACGATGAAAATGGAAAGAAATATTTAGATTTATTTACAGGATTAGCTGTAAATATTCTTGGTCATTCACATCCCGCCGTGATAAAAACACTCAAAGATCAAGGTGAAAAATTTTTACATATTTCAAACGTATTTTTAAATAAACCAGCGATCGAACTTGCTGAAAAATTAATAGCCCATTCAATTAATGGAAAAGTTTTTTTCACTAACTCAGGTGCTGAAGCAACGGAAGCTGCTCTAAAGCTCATTCATAAGTGGTCAAAGGAACAGACCGACAAAAGAGAAGGTGTTGTTGTTTTGAAAAAAAGCTTCCATGGACGAACGTTGGGGGCGCTTAAGCTTACTAGGCAGCCAAGCGTGTATCAAGATTTTCCTGCAACTACTATGTCTGTATTTGAGGTCGAAGCACATGATGTTGAAGCATTAGAGTTAATAATAAAAGAGAAAAAGCCTGCAGCTGTTATTATGGAGCCTGTACTAGGGTCAGGGGGAATTGTGCCACTTGAACCTACCTACTTAGAAAAGGTTGCTAGTCTTTGTAAAATGTACGGAGTTTTATGTTGCATGGATGAAATCCAAACAGGTGTTGGACGAACCGGTGAATTTTTCGCTTATCAGCATGCAAAAATTCAACCAGATCTGATTTTATTTGCTAAAGGAATTGGCGGGGGTCTTCCACTTGGAGGAATAATCGTATCAGAAGCGTTAACAGATTTATTTAAACCAGGTGATCATGGAACAACGTTTGCACCGTCCCCATTGAGTGCTGCATTAGGTAATACGGTCATTGATGAATTATATGAGAATGGCCAACTCAATAAGAGTCAAGAAATATCAACATATTTATGGGATTCCTTAGCAAGTCTTAAAGTTGAATATGGGACGACTATTGATTCGGTTCGTGGAAAAGGAATGATGTTAGGAATTGTTTTAAATGCTAAACCCGAAAGCGCGAAGGAGATTCAACGTAATATGTTAAATGAAGGAATTTTAATTGATGTCACTCAACAAACGATCCTTCGACTACTGCCACCATTAACATTATTAAAATCAGATGTAGACTTCTTTGTAAAAACACTAAAGAAGAACCTGGAGATACTTGGCCTGACAAAAGCGGGTGCACAATGAATTCAGAACAGTTACGGAAGATTCGAAGAGATTTACATCAAATCCCAGAACTTGGTTTTAAGGAGTTCAAAACCCAACAATATTTACTGAATCTTATTCAGCATTTACCACAAGATCATCTACAAATAAAGATTTGGAAAACCGGAATTATTGTTAAATTGTCAGGAACTGCTGCACGTAAAACCATTGGCTATAGAGCAGATATTGACGGGTTACCGATTCAAGAGCGAACGTCTTATGATTTTCAGTCCTTACATGACGGGGCAATGCATGCATGTGGTCATGATATCCATATGACAATTGCATTTGGTGTGCTAAGCTATTTTTCAAAAACACAACCTACAGACAACTTGGTCTTTATCTTTCAGCCCGCTGAGGAAGGTCCTGGGGGCGCTAAACCGATGATTGAGTCTGAAGTCCTAAAAGAATGGTGGCCAGACGAAATTATTGCTCTTCATATTGCTCCAGAATATCCAGTAGGAACCATCGCTACTAGAGAAGGATTATTATTTGCGAATACATCTGAACTGTTTATTGATTTTAAAGGTAAAGGTGGACACGCTGCTTATCCACATACGGCTAATGATATGGTTGTTGCAGCAAGTCATTTTGTTACCCAACTCCAAACAATTGTCTCGCGCAACATAAACCCGCTCGATTCGGGGGTTGTGACGGTTGGTGTTATTCAGGGAGGGACGAAACAGAATATTATTGCAGACACTGCTCGTTTAGAAGGTACGATGCGAAGCCTCTCCATTGAGTCAATGAACCGGATGAAGCAACGAGTTGAATCTCTAGCAAAAGGAATTGAAATTGGCTTTGATTGTGAGATCACAATTGATTATGGTTCTAATTATTGTCAAGTTTATAATCATTCACTTCAAACAAAAGAGTTCATGACCTTTACCACCAATTCTTCTGCGAATTTAATTATTTGTAAAGAAGCAATGACGGGAGAGGACTTTGGGTACTTTCTCGAAGAAATTCCTGGGTTTATGTTTTGGCTTGGGGTTAGTTCCGATTATGGATTACATGATGCAAGACTTAATCCACAAGAGGGAGCTATTACATTTGCTGTGAACCATCTTACACAATTTTTTGAGTGGAAGGCAACTGTGTAACCCCCAAAAATGACTCACTTACTTTTTAAGAGGAATTTTAATGATTTAAAAAGTTCTCAGAAGAAGCAGCAATAGCTCCACACGTTACGCCCTGCTATCGGAACCACTCAATAGCGAGTGCGCGACACTCGGGGCCGTTTGCCGCTTCTTTGATCTAAAAGGGTTGGTTTTTACCTTTTTCAGTACCTATTAACGAAAAAGACCTTTTTAATTGGAATAAAAGCAGGAATTAAGGGGATTCTAACCAAGGCAATAGAAATTGACTAAGTGGAGGTGCTCTTATGCCAAAGGTTGGTGTGGAACAATCGTTAACAGATGTACAAGAAGAATTACAATCACAAGGCTATGAAGTAATCCAATTAAAACAGGAAAATGATGCAGAAGGCTGTGACTGTTGCGTAATTACTGGTCAAGATCAAAACGTCATGGGAATTCAAAACACGGTAACACAGGGATCTGTGATTAATGTACATGGAATGAACGCTCAGGAAGTTTGTAAAATGGTTAATCAAAAAGTGGGTCGTTAAACAAAGACCAGAGGATGACATTATCCTCTGGTCCATAACTATACGGTGTTATTTTTCTTTCTTCTGAATGTAAACTTGATGTGGAAACGGAATTTCAATATTGTTAGCATCTAAAGCTTCTTTAAGTATTTTTCTTATTTTTCGCTCAACAGCCCATTGCGCCATGTTTTCGGTTTTAGCAATAATTCGAAGGACAACATCTGAGTCGCCAAGCCCCTGAACACCAATGACATTCGGCCCTTCTTTAATTGTCTCATCATCGATTGCTAACTTATCACATGCAGCTTGCATTACGCTGATGGCTTCATCAATGTTATCATCGTATGAAATACTCATATCAACAAGTGCGCGCATATTTCCTCGGGAATGATTACTAACACTGCTTATTTCACGATTAGGAATATAATGAATGGTTCCGTCAAAACCACGAATTTTTGTGGTGCGTAAACCAACTTCTTCAACGATGCCGTCTATTCCCCCAGCTGTCACGTAATCATCAACATCTATTTGTTTTTCGAGCAAAAGGAAGAAGCCTGTGACAACATCACTTACTAGTCCTTGAGCACCGAAGCCAATGGCTAAACCTGCTACACCAGCACCTGCAATAAGTCCCGTAGCATCTAGACCAAAAATATTGATAATAATTGTAATAAATACAAATATTAGAACGTATGAAAAGGCGTTTACTGCTAATTTTTCTAGTGTTTTAACACGACCGCTTGCTATGTTTTTTTGTCTTTCCATTTTTTGAAAAGTCCCTGATATAACTCGTTTCCCAATTAAACGAGCAATAAGAAACGCAATGACTGCTAATAGGACTTGTCCTAAAATGATGATGATTCCCGTAAAAAAAGCTTCTTCAATTGAAAGATCCATCTTATCATCTCCTAACAATTTCAACACAATTTATTCAATAGCCGATTTAATGTATATTAAACACTAGGTGGGCGATTTTGAATAAAATCGTATCACAGTTTGTTATAATGTTCAAACTAGAAATGAACTAAATGAGAATACCAAAGCATATAATTCGCATTTTTAAAAAAAATCCCTTATAATATAAAATAATAAATATAAGTTTATTACTGATTATTAAGGGAATTATAACAAAAGTCTTTCAAAGAGAAGTAAAGATATAGCAATTTACATTTATTATTATTTAACATTGACTAAAAAGTAAGCTTCTTTTATAATTAGAATTGAGCTTAGGTTTCAACAATATTAGGAGGTAGGTACATATGACAGACAAGCGTATGGTAGCAAAGCAAGCACCGCGTTTTGAATTGGATGCTGTTTTGCCAAACAAAGAATTTGCAAAGGTTAGTCTTGAAGACAACATGAAGAATGATAAGTGGACAGTTTTATTTTTCTATCCAATGGATTTTACTTTTGTATGTCCAACAGAAATTACGTCACTTAGCGATCGTTTTGATGAATTTGAAGATTTAGATGCTGAAGTAATTGGAGTTTCTACAGATACGGTTCATACTCACAAAGCGTGGATAAATACGTCTCGTGATGATAACGGACTTGGTGAATTAAAGTATTCTTTAGCGGCTGACACAAACCATTCAGTCTCTCGTGAGTATGGTGTTCTTATTGAAGAGGAGGGTATTGCTCTTCGTGGACTATTCATTATTAGCCCTGAAGGTGAATTAATGTATTCTGTAGTAAATCACAACAATATCGGTCGCGATGTTGATGAAACACTTCGTGTACTTCAAGCTTTACAAACTGGTGGACTTTGCCCGGCGAATTGGAAGCCAGGTCAAGAAACGCTAAACGTTTAAATAGACAATCTTATAATTTTCCAAAGGGTCTAGCAGGGATGTTAGACCCTTTGCTTTCAAAAAAATTAGTTAAGAGGAAACATTTCAAATCACTTTAATAAGGTAAAGTGTAACTTAAAATATATAGGAGGAAGAGAAATGGCCCTGAAATTACGTTCACAAATGCCAGAATTAGAAGGTGCAACAACTTGGTTTAATGGTGAAGTTTCAAAAGGTGATGTGGATGGAGTACCAACACTTATCCATTTTTGGTCAATTAGTTGCGGATTATGTAAAGAGGCAATGCCAAATGTCAATGAATTTCGTGATTTATATAAGGGAAAGTTAAAGGTAATAGCTGTTCATATGCCGCGCTCTGAGAAGGATTTAGATTTAGATGAAATAAAAAAAGTTGCGGATGAACATGGAATTATTCAACCTATTTTTGTTGATAGTGAACATAAATTAACAGATGCTTTTGAAAATGAGTACGTTCCTGCTTATTATGTTTTTGATGAGGAAGGGCAGCTACGCCATTTCCAAGCTGGTGGCGGTGGTATGAAAATGCTAACAAAGCGAGTGAATCGCGTCTTAGGGATAAAAGAATAGAATATTGTTTATGAAGAGCCTACACAATTACGTGTGAGCTCTTTTTTAAAGCATCTTTTTTAGAAAAACAAATCACCATAAATACTTATCATCTATATATATATGATGAGGTGATGCGTTGTGAGCATGATAGATAAACGTGGGACCCTTACAAAACATGGTTCTCGTACGTATCGGAGAAGATCAAGAAATTCAATTAAAAATATTGCTATTCATCATAGTGCAACTACTTCAGGAAGTGCAGAGGCATTTGCCCGTTATCATGTAAATGAATTAGGGTGGCCCGGTATTGGCTATCATTATGTTGTTGATAAAGAAGGAAAGGTTAGCCTATGTCATGATTTAGAAGTCGTTAGTTATCATGTAGGTAATAGCAATGGATTTGCAGTTGGTATTTGTATGGTCGGTAATTTCCAAACAGAATCATTAGGAGACGCCCAACGAAACGCAACAATCTTACTTACACGTCGATTAATGAACGAGTTAAATATTACCGTAGATAATGTATGGGGTCATACTGAATTTCCGGGATATTCTTGGAAGGCTTGTCCATCAATAAATATGGAAACATTTCGAAGTCAGTTGCTAAATGAAGGAGGGGCTGTGACTTCCTTAGAGGGTAATTCTTCTTCGTACGTTTCTGGAGAGAGACAAAGAACCTATCTCTCAAGAGGTGACCAAGGTGATGATATTAAAGCACTTCAAGAACGTCTGGACAGTCTTGGTTTTCTCCCTGGTCCGATTGATGGTATCTATGGACCGAGAACTTACGATGCTGTCGTAAGGTTTCAACGCACTGTTGAAATTGGGGTTGACGGAATCGTTGGTCCTGAGACCAGAGCAGCGCTACGAGATTACAAGGGAGAACCAGAAATGATTGAGCATGGATCTCCTACAGACGAACCAGATGAAAACGAAGAAGTGTTTTCATCTGAATCACGTAGAATGCTTCGTTTTATTCAGCCTATGATGCGTGGCGAAGACGTAAGAGAGGTTCAGCAAAAGGTGGGGGCAATGGTTGATGGTATGTACGGTGAAGAAACAACACAAAACGTACGAGACTTTCAAAGGGAGCATAGTTTATTAGTTGATGGAATTGTTGGTCCGCGAACTTGGAGGGCACTCGATCGTATTCGTCGAACAAATGGAGTTGGTTATAGACGCCTCTTATCTGTTCAGACTCCTTATTTACGAGGAGATGACGTAAAGCGTGTGCAGCGTGCTCTGAATGTTGAGACGGATAGTTTATATGGGCCAATTACAGAGCGCTCTGTTCGAAACTTTCAACGTAGTGAAGGAATAGTCGTTGATGGGATTGTTGGTCCACAAACATGGGAAAGATTATTCACTTAAAAAAGGTCATCGCAATAAGCGATGACCTTTTTTTATACTTCCATAATTATCGGCAAAATCATTGGTTTTCGTTTCGTTCTCTCATATAAAAATGGACCTAATAAATCGGTCATTTCATTCTTAATTTCAGACCACTGTGTTGTTTTTCTTTCCATGACATCATCTAAATGTTTAGCAAGAAGCTTCTGTGCCTCATGAATTAAATCACTAGATTCTCTCATATAAACAAAGCCTCTTGAAATGATGTCTGGACCTGCAGTTACTTTGAATTCTTTCATATTTAAGCTAACTACTATAACGACGAGTCCTTCTTCGGATAAAATTCGACGATCACGTAATACGATATTTCCGATATCACCAATTCCATTTCCGTCAACATAGACAGAGTTTGAAGGAACTTTTCCAACAACACCTGCTTCATCAGGATGTAAAGCAAGAACGTCGCCATTATCCATGATAAAACAGTTTTTCTCATCTACTCCACAATCCTGTGCTAACTTCACGTGCATTTTTAGCATCCGGTATTCGCCATGAATCGGAAGGAAGTATTGTGGTTTCATTAAACGAAGCATAAGTTTTTGCTCTTCTTGTCCACCATGACCAGAGGTGTGAATGTCATTTAAGGAACCGTGAATGACATTAGCCCCTAAACGGTAAAGTTGATTAATGGTCTTACTAACACTTAAAGTGTTTCCTGGAATAGGTGAAGAAGAAAAGACAACCGTGTCTCCGGGAATGATTTGAATTTGTCGATGGGTACCAAAAGCGATTCGTGACAAAGCTGCCATCGGCTCACCCTGACTTCCCGTACAAAGAATTGTTACTTGATTGTCAGGTAATTTGTTAAGCTGTGAATGATCAATAAACGTACTCTTTGGAGCTTTAATATAACCTAGTTCTTGACCAATATTTAAAGCATTCTCCATACTTCGGCCAAAAACCGCAACTTTACGACCGTGAGTTACGGCAGATTCTACGACTTGTTGTAATCGGTAAATATTAGAAGCGAACGTAGCAAAGATAATTCGTCCATCTACTTTCCGAAAAATATTATCAATGCTTTCACCGACTTTTCGTTCAGACATTGTAAAATCAGGGATTTCACTATTTGTACTGTCTGAAAGTAAGCAAAGTACGCCTTCCTCACCAATTCTAGCCATCTTTGTTAAATTAGCAGGTTCCCCTACAGGTGTAAAATCGAATTTAAAATCTCCTGTGTGAACAACATTTCCTGGTGGTGTTTTTACGACCACACCATACGAATCTGGAATGCTATGTGTTGTGCGGAAAAAAGAAACAGATGTCTTTGTGAATTTTATAATCTCATCTTCACTAATTTCGTGTAGCTGTGCTTTTCTAAGTAGACCATGCTCCTCAAGTTTCCCTTTTAATAAACCTAGAGCGAGCTTACCGCCGTAAATTGGAATGTTAACTTCACGTAGTAAATAGGGAATCCCACCGATATGGTCTTCGTGACCATGCGTAATAAATAAACCCTTAATTTTATCAACATTTTTAGCTAAATAGCTATAGTCTGGTATAACATAATCGATACCAAGAAGTTCGTCCTCTGGAAACTTAATCCCGGCATCAATCACAATAATTTCGTCTTGAAATTGCACAGCATAGGTGTTTTTTCCGATCTCACCTAATCCGCCTAATGCGAATACAGCTGTTTGGTTATTCTTAATTTGCTTCATTTAGAGTGCCTCCACCTTAAAATCTTCACGACTTTGTTCATATTCAAGGTGTGCTCCAGAGATTTCTGTAATAAACTCAATATTATATTTACGTGGGATAAGCTTTTTCCGAACATCGGATTCACTTACCGCTTCTACATAAATAGTTTCTGTCGTTTCACGAACAGGGACTTGTCCCCAAATTTTTTGGAAATAAACTTTAAAAATCATATGAAAGACCTCTCCTTAACGTTGGTTATATTTTCATTATAAAGCAATAGGCGCGTTATTTCATGTTTTTATTTTTATTTTAAGTAAATTACAGTTCTTATACACCTTAACTGTTCATTTTAATCACATCAAACCTTACTTATACTTCAAGTAAACGATTTTTAGGAAGGAGATTGCGACAACCTTTAATTAGTTTCTTACGTAATTTACGTAACATAAATTCACTCCTTTCACATAACTCGGATATTATTTAAGAAAAATCAAAATTTTGCAATGACCAACAAGAGAGGATTTGATATGCTTAGTATGTGTTGGATAAAAAACGACCTCCAAGGTAATTAATGGAATTACTATTACTTTGAAAATATAAAGAGAGATAATGTACAGATGAAAAATAGGAGTGGAGAAAATGAATAAAAAAGTTGTTTTTTTTGATATCGATGGAACTCTTCTTAATGATGAGAAAAAATTGCCTGGGTCAACAAAAAATGCCATTCGAGAGCTGCAAAACCAAGGTGTTTATGTCGCCATTGCCACGGGGCGTGCACCATTTATGTTTAAAGATCTTCGGGATGAACTAGGTATAAACTCGTATATAAGTTTTAACGGTTCATATGTTGTATTTGAGAATGAAATGGTCGATCATAAACCTTTAACAACCAATGAATTAATTAAGTTAGAGGACGCTGCACAAAAGCTTAGTCATTCGATGGTATTTCTCGATCATATTGGAGCAACATCAAATCGGGAAGAGGATCCCTATGTTTCCGAAGGGATGGGAAGTTTAAAGCTGCCTTATCCTTCATATGATCCATATGCGTATAAGACGAAGAATGTATATCAGGCTTTACTTTTTTGTGAGGAACATGAGGAACTCTCATATCGAGATAGTCATTCACATTTCGATTATATACGTTGGCATCCGTATTCTATGGACGTGATACCTAGCGGAGGATCAAAGGCTCTAGGAATAAAATCATTGTTAAAGCATCTATCGATTACACCTGAGCACGCATATGCTTTTGGAGATGCGTTAAATGATTTAGAGATGCTCCAATTTGTTGGAACAGGAGTTGCGATGGGGAATGGTATGGATGAGGCAAAGGCAGTCGCTAAGTTCGTAACTAAAACGGTTGATGAAGATGGTATTTTACACGGACTTCATCATGTAGGGTTATTAAAATAAAGTAAAAAGAAGGTCAGTATAGAAGTCACTAAAAGGTCTTCAAGGAAGCCGCAATGGCTCCGAACGTCGCGCGCCCGCTATGAGAAACCTGCTCATGTCGGACTAAAAAGAAGGCGACGTCTGCGCTCATCGCTTAAAGGCCATTGAAAAAAGCTGAAAATCATACCTTTTTTCAGTGGCCTCTCAATTATGGGTGTCTTTTTAAAAAGCTTAAATATCTTTTTTTAATTTGTCTTCAAATTCGGTAATTCGGTCGTAAAACATAATACCATTTAAATGGTCAAGTTCATGCTGGAACACGATTGAAACAAGGCCACGAAGTCTTAGGGTAACTTCTTCTCCCTCTAGAGTTGTCCCTTTCACGGTGATTCTTGAGTGACGCGGGACTATGCCTGGTATTTCACGGTCGACGGATAAACATCCCTCACCATTCTCTAGATGATTTTCTTCAATAGAATGGCTAACAATCTTTGGGTTGAATAATCCGAGACTATAAAGTTGGTCTTGTTCGTCAGTAATATGAACAGCAAACATCCGTTTTGATACGCCGATTTGAGGTGCTGCAAGTCCAACTCCTGGTCTTAGTTGGTATTTTTCCGCGATGTCCGGTTCCTGACTATTTTTAACAAAGTCAAGCATTTTTTGTAATGTATTTTTATCTTCCTTTGATGCAGGTAAAGGGACTTCTTCAGCAACCTTTCTAAGAACTGGATGACCTTCACGGACAATATCTTTCATTGTTAACATCTATGTACCACTCCTTTGCTTCTATTATACTTTAAAAAGAAAGAAGCAAAATAGCAAGTGGAATTAAGGGGAAGGGGGGAGATACCCCTCTTTCCCTTAATTATAGTTCTTTTAATTAGCAAGGACCAAAACGAGATGCGCCAACAATAATGAGAAGGATGAAAAGAACAACAATTAACGCAAAGCCTCTACCTGCGCCAGTTCCTACACCAGCAACACCTGTTGGAGCTCCATAACCATAAGCACATGGGTCGTAACAACCTGCGCCTGCACCGTATCCGTACATAGTAAATTCCTCCTTTTTGATAGCACCGCATTAGCTGCGATTCACTATTACAATATGCGGTGACAATTAAGATGGTTGGATGAATGCCCATTTAAGCAAACTATTTTTTATAGAAAGACATGCTCATAAAAAAAAATTAGGATCATATAGTATGATTAAGAATAAACTCAGCTTGATAAAAAGCTAAGGGGGAAAAGTTTTGCCGAATTATAAGTTAGGTATTTGGGTTTTGTTAATTCTATTATTAACAGCTTGCGGTAATCAATCGACAGAACAAATCTATACTTATCTAGAGAAAGCTGTTGAGCTCGAAGAACCTTTCCAACAACAACAAGAACCTCTGCAAGAGGCTGAAAAAAAGGAGTTTCAATGGTATGAAGAAGCGATTACCCTAGGGATGGATGAATTTGAAAAAGTTCTTTCACTTTCGGATGAGGCATTAGCTTCAATTGATGAGAGAGAAAAAATGATAATGATTGAAAAAGAAAGTATCGAACGTAGTTTTGAAGAGTTTAATAAAATAAAACTCGAATTTGAAAATATAGAAGACGAAACAATTCTAAGCGATTTGGAAAAGTTAACGGAAACGATGGAAAACCGGTATGAAGCGTATCAAGATTTATTTGACATCTACAATCAAACGATTGAAGAAGATAGAAAGCTATATACTCTTTTGAAAGATGAGGATTTAGATATTAGTACACTTCAATCACAAATAAATACGGTTAACGAACAATACGAGCTAGTCATGAATTCAAAAGAGAACTTCAACAAACTAACCGATTCATATAATGAACAAAAGAAATTATTTTATGAATCAGTAGGACTTGATGTACATTATCAATAATGTACATCAAGTTTTTTTGTTTTTAAAAATGAAACGTTGTTATCGTTTTCATAAAAACCGTTATTCTGTAGGTAATTGCCCGATCTGTACTAGTGCATCTGTGATTGATCTATAACACAGTGGATTTTTTATTGGGAATTCTCGATATGTAAAAGTAGTTTTCAAACGATAATACAAAAGGATTGACGCGCTTCATAGTCTTGATGTAGACTAATCAACAAAGGGAAATTGTATTACTTTTAATTGTTTTTGACTAATACAGGTTTTGAGAAATATTAAAATCCCAAGCAAACGTCCATTTTACATAATTATCGTTTCTTTATGTTATATTCAGTTTCGAATTAAGGGTTGTTAAGGTAAATGAATGGGTATTCTAAGAATGCATTTGTTTACATGAAACGGATACTTTTAAGACGATTGCTAATTTTATGAGAAGGAAAGGAAGAGGTGAAGGTAGTGAGTACTAAAACAATAGAGAAAGTTGAAAATCAATTTGAAACGTTTCAAATATTGAATGAAGAAGGCAAAGTTATAAACAAAGCTGCAATGCCTGAATTAAGTGATGAGCAGCTTCAAGAATTAATGCGTCGCATGGTTTATACGCGTATTTGGGATCAGCGTGCAATCTCTTTAAACCGTCAAGGGCGTCTAGGATTCTATGCCCCAGTAGCAGGACAGGAAGCTTCAATGCTTGGTTCACAATTTGCCCTTGAAAAAGAAGATTGGATTTTACCAGGCTACAGAGATGTCCCTCAAATCGTTTGGCATGGTCTTCCACTACATCAAGCGTTCTTGTGGTCTCGTGGTCATTTTCATGGCGGACAGATTCCTGATGGTTTAAACGTTGTTGTACCGCAAATTATTATTGGTGCTCAAATTATTCAAACAGCAGGTGTGGCCCTTGGTCTTAAACGGAAAGGGAAAAATAATATCGCGATTACTTATACTGGGGATGGCGGTGCTTCACAAGGAGATTTCTACGAAGGAATGAACTTTGCTGGTGCGTATAATGCCCCTGCAGTATTTATTGTGCAAAATAACCGTTTTGCTATTTCAGTGCCGGTCGAAAAGCAATCAGCTGCAAAGACAATTGCTCAAAAAGCTGTTGCAGCCGGTATTGAGGGTGTTCAAGTGGATGGGATGGACGTGTTAGCTGTTTATGCCGCTACAAAGCAGGCTCGTGATAACGCAATATCAGGTCAAGGTCCAACTTTAATTGAAGCACTTTGTTACCGTTATGGTCCACATACAATGGCTGGAGACGATCCAACACGTTATCGTTCATCTGAGCTTGATGATGAATGGACAAAGAAAGATCCACTAGTCCGTTTCCGTAAATTTTTAGAGGGTAAAAAACTTTGGAACGAAGAAAAGGAAAATGAAGTCGTAGATAAGGCAAAAGAAGATATCAAAGAAGCGATTAAGAAAGCAGATGCTGCTCCAAAACAAAAGGTTACAGACTTAATTGGAGTAATGTTTGAAGAACTTCCTTCAAATCTGCGCGAGCAAATGGAAGAATATAAGGCAAAGGAGTCGAAGTAACCGATGGCGCAAATGACAATGATTCAAGCGATTACCGATGCAATGCGGAATGAGCTAAAGAATAATGAAGATGTCCTAGTTTTTGGGGAAGATGTTGGCCTAAATGGTGGTGTATTCCGTGCCACTGAAGGTTTACAAAAAGAATTCGGTGAGGAACGTGTATTTGACACGCCACTTGCTGAGTCTGGTATTGGTGGACTTGCAATTGGCTTTGCTTTAACTGGCTTTCGTCCAGTAATGGAAATTCAATTCTTTGGCTTCTTATTTGAAGTAATGGATTCAGTAGCAGGTCAGATGAGTCGCTGGCGTTACCGTTCAGGTGGTCAGCAAACGATGCCTGTAACTATTCGCTCTCCTTTTGGTGGCGGAGTAAAAACACCAGAAATGCACGCAGATAGTTTGGAAGGATTAATGGCACAAACTCCTGGTCTTAAGGTTGTAATACCTAGCACACCTTATGATGCAAAAGGTTTACTAATTGCTGCAATTCGTGATCCGGATCCTGTTGTGTATCTTGAACATATGAAGCTATATCGCTCATTCCGTGCAGAAGTTCCTGAGGAAGAGTATGTAATTGAACTTGGAAAAGCTGATATTAAGCGAGAGGGAAAAGATGTGACGATTGTTACATATGGTGCAATGGTTCATTCATCACTGAAAGCTGCAGAAGAGCTTGAAAAAGAAGGTATTGACGCTGAAGTTATTGATTTAATGACTATTAGCCCTATAGATTTGGATACAATTATAGCATCGGTTGAAAAGACAAGCCGTGCGATCGTAGTACAAGAAGCACAAAAACAAGCAGGAATTGGTGCTAATGTAGTTGCAGAAATTACAGAGCGTGCAATTTTAAGCTTAGAAGCACCTGTATTACGTGTAGCTTCACCAGATACGGTGTTCCCGTTTGCGGTAGCTGAGGATGTATGGCTTCCTGATTATGCAGATATCGTAGAAGCAGCAAAGAAAGTGGTTAATTTTTAATATTACAAACATGGGAGGAAGGATATTAATCTTTCCTCTTTGATTGAAATTCAAATGATTGCATAATAAAAGGAGGCTTTTCAATTGGCGTATGAATTCAAAATGCCTGATATTGGTGAAGGTATTCACGAGGGTGAAATTGTAAAGTGGTTTGTTAAACCCGGTGATGAAATTAAAGAAGACGACATTCTTATGGAAGTTCAAAATGATAAGGCCGTTGTGGAAATTCCTTCTCCTGTTGACGGGAAGATTTTAGAAGTTAAAGTAGAAGAAGGTACGGTAAGCGTTGTTGGAGACGTTCTTCTTACGATTGATGCGGGAGATGCAAATCCAACTGAAGAAGAAAGTAAACCTGCAGAAGAAAAGACTGAGCCAGTTAAAGAAGAAGCTCCGGCAGTGGCGAATACAGAAGTTAATACGGACGAAGATGATACTAGAGTGATCGCGATGCCTTCTGTTCGTAAATATGCTCGTGAGAAAGATGTTAACATAAAACAAGTGAACGGAACGGGTAAAAATGGTAGAATCTTAAGGGAAGATGTGGATCAATACCTAAATGGTGGTGCCTCAGAAGATGCTTCAAACGAAGTAGCGGAAGATAAAAAGCAAGAAAAAGCAGTTGCCTCAAAATCTGAACCTGTTTCTATTCCTGAAGGAGAGCTTGAAGAACGTGTTCCACTTAAGGGAATTCGTAAGGCAATTGCTAAGGCGATGGTTAATTCAAAGCATACTGCTCCTCATGTTACTCACATGGATGAAATTGATGTTACAGCTCTTGTTGCACATCGTAAGCAGTATAAAGAAACTGCGGCAGCTCAAGGAACAAAGTTAACGTATTTACCATACGTGGTCAAAGCATTAACATCTGCTATTCGTAAATACCCGGCATTAAATGCGTCCATTGATGATGTAAATGAAGAAATCGTCTACAAAAAGTATTTCAATATTGGTATCGCAGCTGATACTGATAATGGTTTGGTAGTGCCTGTTATTAAAAATGCCGAACGTAAGTCTATTTTTGCTATAGCTGATGATATTATGGATTTAGCTGTTAAAGCTCGTGATGGTAAGTTAAGCAGTGCTGAAATGAAAGGCGGATCTTGTACAATTTCTAATCTTGGTTCAGCGCAAGGACAATGGTTTACTCCGATTATTAATCACCCTGAAGTGATGATTCTTGGCATTGGACGTATTGAAGAAAAACCAGTAGTGAAAAATGGTGAAATTGTTGCTGCACCAGTTCTTGCACTATCAATTAGTTACGATCACCGCCTCATTGATGGCGTTACCGCTCAAAATGCGTTAAACCACGTGAAGCGTTTGTTAAACGATCCACAATTACTATTAATGGAGGGGTAATACATGGTTGTTGGAGATTTCGCACATGAAGTAGATACATTAGTTATTGGTTCCGGCCCTGGTGGGTATGTTGCAGCTATTCGTGCTGCACAGCTTGGGCAAAAGGTTACGATTGTAGAAAAAGGAACTCTTGGAGGAGTATGTTTAAACGTCGGATGTATTCCTTCTAAAGCTCTTATCTCTGCTGGACATCGTTTTCATAATGCTAAGCATTCAGAAGACATGGGAATTATTGCTGAGAATGTAACCATCAATTTCGATAAAGTACAAGAGTGGAAAGCATCAGTTGTTAAGAAGCTTACTGGTGGGGTTGAAGGACTGCTTAAAGGAAACAAAGTTGATATTGTTCGAGGTGAAGCTTATTTTGCTTCTGAAAACTCTGTACGAATTATGGATGAAAATAGTGCTCAGACCTACAATTTCAAGAATTGTATTATAGCTACGGGGTCAAGCCCAATTGAATTACCAGCATTTAAATACTCTGATCGTGTGTTAAATTCAACAGGAGCTTTAGCTCTAAAAGAAGTTCCAAAAAAACTAGTTGTCATCGGTGGCGGATATATCGGTATCGAGTTAACTGGTGCATATTCAAATATGGGAACAGAAGTGGTTGTCCTTGAAGGTGGAAAGCAAATTCTTCCTGGTTTCGAAAAGCAAATGTCTAAATTAGTTGAACGTCGCTTGAAAAAGAATGGCGTTGAATTTAATTATGAAGCAATGGCTAAAGGTGTAGAAGAAACAGAAACTGGCGTTAAGGTAACCGCTGAAGTTAAAGGTCAAGAACAGGTTTTCGAAGCAGATTATTGCTTAGTCACAGTAGGTCGTAAGGCAAATACGGATGAGCTTGGTCTTGAACAAGTTGGTGTTGAACTTGATGAACGTGGACTTGTAAAAGTTGACAAACAATGTCGTTCGAACGTGAAAAGTATTTTTGCTATCGGTGATATTATTGCTGGACCGCCACTTGCTCATAAAGCTTCGTATGAAGGAAAAATTGCAGCTGAAGCTATAGCTGGCGAAAAATCAGAAATAGATTACTTAGCGATTCCAGCTGTTGTTTTCTCAGACCCAGAACTTGCAAGTGTGGGGTATGACGATAAATCAGCAAAAGAAGCGGGTCTTGATATAGTAGTATCTAAATTCCCATTCGCGGCGAATGGACGTGCCCTTTCTCTCAATGATACAGATGGTTTTATGAAGTTAATCACTCGTAAAGAGGACGGCTTAGTCGTTGGCGCACAAATTGCTGGACCCAATGCCTCAGATATGATTGCTGAATTAGGTTTAGCAATTGAAACAGGAATGACAGCTGAAGATATTGCTCTTACAATTCATGCACATCCTTCTCTTGGAGAGATTACAATGGAAGCTGCAGAAGTAGCACTTGGTACTCCAATTCATATCGTAAAGTAAAACAAAAAAAGCACTCATACGAGTGCTTTTTTTGTGGATTAAGAAAGTGATTCAGGTGGAGCTTTTCAAGTGTTGAAAAGTAGGGTAGTGGCTTCGAACAATACTTTAGAATTATTGAAACACTTCTTTTAATTGTTTTAAAATTTGTTCTTTCGGATGAGGTCCTTCCATTCTCAATGAAATACTTTCTTGCGAGACGACTAGCATTGTAGGAAACTCCACGACATCGTAATATTTTATTTTCTCTCTCTCGTTTTTATCGACAATAATAAAAGGAGGAATCCGTCCAGGATGTTCTTGTTGTAATTCAAGCAATGCATCATAGTAGCTATTTTCATCTCGAATGAAACGAGAATCAGAAAATAACACGGTTAAGGTTTCACCTTCAATTTGGTTAAAAGGATTTTCATTTGTTGAAGCTGAAGATAGACAGCTTGACAACATGATAATAAAGCAAAAAAGTACGGCTAACATAATCTTGTTCATCGCTTGTCACTTCCCTGCACAACAAAATAAGTATAGAAAATACCTTATTCTTTCATTTTAGCATGCCTAAATCGAGTTAGGACAAGTAGTAACTAAAATGTAATGAAATAGAAATATGTAGAAATGTAGAAAAAGATAGTAACCTCACTTTGGCGGCTATTCTAATTATTTTTCATTGTTAAATATTACTTTTATAGATGAGAAGTTTTGTAAGTATCTTTGTAAACACTGCACTAAAAAGATACAAATCAGTTTGTGATTTGTATCTTTCGTCTTCAGACACTTTATGACGATTGAATCAACTACCTCTAAATTCTTTTTTAAACGTGCCTACTCTTTTTTGAATTGGTCTTGTTCTATTTTGCTATTTTCCTTTTCATTGGCTAGGATAGTCTTTTCTTCTCGTAACGATTTCACAAGTGAAAACATCATAGCAATCATTAGAATGGTAAAGGGAAATGCAGCGATAATTGCGGCGGTTTGTAGAGCGCCTAATCCTTGTTCCGATGTTAAAAGTATTGCAGCAGTAGAAGAAATAATAAGTCCCCATATTAACTTAATTGAATTCGGGGGATTCAAATTTCCATTAGTTGTCTGCATGCCTAAAACAATGGTAGCAGAGTCTGCAGATGTGACAAAGAATGATGAGATTAGGAAGAGGGCAATAATCGCTAGCAGTGTACCTAAAGGGAACTGCTCTAAAACGGCAAAAAGTGCAACTTCCATTCCTGAATCAGACATAATCCCCATAATATCAGCAATTCCCTCTCGTTGGAGATAAATGCCTGTCCCTCCAAAAACACTAAACCAGAAAGCCCCAAAAGTGGCTGGAACTGCAAGAACTCCAATTATAAATTCTCGTATTGTCCTTCCTTTCGAAACTCGGGCTATAAAAGTTCCAACAAACGGAGCCCAGGAAATCCACCAAGCCCAATAAAATATTGTCCATCCTTCTACCCATGAAGTTTCAGCGTTATAAACATCTAGACGAAAACTCATACTAGGTAAATTTTGCAAATAGCTACCAATACCTTGAGTAAATACGCCCATAATATAACTTGTTGGACCAAAGAATAATACAAAAAACATGAGAATTAGGGCAAGGTAAACATTGGTTTTACTTAAGATACGTATGCCTTTGTTTAGTCCAGTTTGTGCGGAAGCAATAAATAATACCGTGACAACAATAATAACCAAAAGTTGTAGTAGAGCATTGTTCATTGTATTTAGATTAGGTATTAAATAAGAAAGACCTGCACTAATTTGAGCAGCACCAAATCCAAGAGATGTGGCGACGCCGAAAATCGTGGCAAACACAACGATTACATTAATGCTCGTTCCAATACCACCGTCTATTTTATTTCCAAGTAAAGGTCTAAACACAGCACTCATAACAGCCGGTGAATCTTTACGAAACTTAAAATAAGCTAAAGCGAGAGCAACAATAGAATAAATAGCCCAAGGATGGAGCCCCCAATGAAAAAAGGCATATCTCATCGCTTCACCAGCTGCTTGGTTTGAACCTGATTCCGCCTGAGGAGGATCAAAAAAGTGATAAACTGGTTCGGCAACTCCCCAAAAGACTAAACCAATCCCCATACCTGCTGTAAATAGAAAGGAAAACCAGGTGAGGTAATTATATTCTGGCTTGTCTTCTGGTTTTCCCAATTTGATATTCCCGTACGGACTAATTATTAGATAGAGAGCAAAGAGTAGAAATGCTGTTGCTGAAATTAAATAAAACCATCCGAACTTATTTGTAATAAAACCTTGAATGGTTGCGGTTATAAACTCTAGGTTTTCTGGTGCAAATAAGCCCCACACAATAAATGCAAGTGCAATTATCACCGAATAGATAAATACAGGATTAAATCTTTGCAAGATAAATCACCTTCCTATTGAGAATTATTGAAGTATCTGGATTGAAGAGGAAGAGAGGTAAGTAGATTCATTACTATAACCTCATTAAAATAGAACTAAACCTGATTTTGAAGATTAATCATACTGTAGCTTTTTTGAAAAGACATAATCAGGATAAGCTTGTTCTTGAATTGAAAATCTTCGTTCATCCGTTGTAATTAAGGCGAGTTCACTTGCTGCTGTATGTAAGGAAAGTAACTCTGAACATAATTGATACAAAACGGGTTGATTCGTAGCGTGATTTTCTTTGATTAATTTTAATTCTTCTATTTGTACATAATGGGAGCTATCCATTTGGTGATAAGGATCATTTATAATCGTTTTAAATGAATTTACCGCACCCATGACTGCCTTATACTCCTGAGGTGAAATTGATTGATTCATCCTTAAGTGACATAGTTTCCCGATGTGAAAGAGAAACAAATGAAGATAATCAAGCTTTTTTTGTAAAAAACCAAAGGAACGTCGTTCGAACTCAGTAGATTTTCGGTAGCGCCATTCATCATATTGGAATTGAGTTAATTGGTACGTATTTGTAAGTTGCTCGTGCAATTTTCGATAATAATGAGTTCGTTCTCCCTCTGAATCACAGAGCAAATGGTCTGTTGCGAGTTGAAGACTAGATCCTGCTTGGTGAAAGAGTTTGTCAACTTTCCCTACTAGAATTGGACCAAATTTAGGAGGCAAAACGATAAAATTAACGAGAGTGGAAACGATAATACCAACAGAGGTCCCTGACATCCTAGTTATAAAATCAGTTATAACATGGTCTGTTGTACCTGGAATCATCGCCACCGCTGTCAACGTAGCAACTAGGGTACCAGTGTCAAGTCTTAATTTAGAACAGGTGGTGATTGTCAACATTGCCACAAGTGCATAGGTAAGGGCAGACTGACCTATACAAAAGTTTAAAGAAATAGCAAACAGTGCACCTAATGCAGCTGCAGGAAGTCTAATAACTCCTTTTTTTAACGAGTCAGCGGCTGTGGGTTCTGTTGTGACTATTGCTGTAATGACTGCAAACATTACGGGCAAATCCATTAAGTGACAAATCGATGCTGTGACAAAGACTGCAACACCCGTTTTTATAACTCTTCGACCGAACCACGCTCTCCCTTTCATTCAACCCCCCCTTATTAGGTACATGTTTGACTTATTGTTATTAAATCCTGACATTATTCATATTATTTATCTAAGGGAAGCTTGTTATACTTTAAAAGTTTGTTATGATCTTTATAAAAGGGGAGGGGAATTATGAAAGTCGTCATTGTTTACACATTATTTTTTCTATTATTAATAGGGTGCACTGCTCCCACATCAAACCAATCTATAGATGAACAAAATAAAGATGACCATGAAATAAATGAAATGCCAATTCCTAAAGGTAGAGAGCAGGAAGTCATCAACGAACCTATTAAAGAGGAGCTTGAAGAGGAAAAGAACCAAGTTGATGTAGAAGAGTCTATTAAACAAGATTTTCCTAATTATAGGGTGAACGCAAAAAACTGGAAGATAGAACCTATTGCTGATGGAAATCCTAAAGTCGTATTATTGACAATTGATGATGCTCCACATAAACATGCACTTGAGATGGCTACAATTTTGAAGAAGATTGATGCGAATGCAATCTTTTTCGTGAATGGTCATTTTTTAAAGAGTGATCAGGGTAAAGAAAAGTTGAAAGCCATTCATCAATTGGGATTTGAAATTGGTAATCATACAATGAATCATTCAAATTTAAGGGAAATATCAGAAGAAAAACAAAAACAAGAAATAATAGAGCTTAATAATCTTGTTGAGGAGTTAACCGGAGAACGACCGCGCTTTTTTAGAGCTCCATATGGTGTGAACACAGATTACTCGAACGAAGTAGTACAAGAAGAGGGAATGGTTTTAATGAACTGGACTTATGGATATGATTGGGAAAAGGACTATCAGGATGTTGAAACTCTCGCAGATATAATGGTCAATACACCTTTATTAACTGAAGGGGCTAATTTGCTCATGCATGATCGAGAATCGACCTTATTTGCATTAGAGTCGATTGTAAAAGGATTGCGAGAAAAGGGCTATGAAATGCTGTCACCGAGTGATATAGAATAAGAACGCAAAAATACTTTAATGATTTATTCGAGAGTCCTTGTTTAAAGACACCAAAAAAAGTAGAATAAGACTTTGATGATTAGTCTTAAACGTGGAAAGGACGAGCCATTGTGAATTTTTTGAAATTATTTACGCTTTGTATGATTCTGCTTATTAATGGGTGTCAAACTCAAGAGAGGAATATAGAAGTTGAAAAAGAAAACGAAGCAGAAGCCGTTTTAGAAGAAAATACAGAGGAAGAAGCACCACAATCAGATACTTTACATACGTTAGCAATTGACATCACAGCTGATGATGTTTTGTTTGATTTAGACGATTTTCTTAAAAAGATTGATGGTAGTTATCAGTATGATGAGATGAATCGCACATTAAAAATCTTTGTTAATAAAGATGAATATGCATTAATCGAAGGGGTAAATGTTCTCGAGAGAAATGGAGAGTTTTTGGCTACTGATGAGATATATTTTGAAGTGACTGACAATGGAAATATTATCATGCCGGTAGAATTTCTTGATAAAGGATTACAGTTACCAATTAAATTTGGGAATAGTAATGTTTCATTTGATTGGTATGGACCAACAGAAAAAGTAGGGGGACCTCCCGAATCATTTAATTTCGAAGAGTGGGATGTTGAAAAGATGGTTGAGTATCTAAGTTTTCTTGAGAGCCCAATAAAAAATGCTGAGGTTAGTACTGTTTCCAGTCATTTACCTGGAGCTCCTAGAGACTATCGAAACGGCTTTCATGAAGGAATTGATTGGTATGACTTTGCCTCAGGTGGGGATATAAATACGGAAACGCCAATTTATGCGATGGCAGAAGGAATTGTTGTTAGGGCGGACCATGATTACATCGAGTACGAATCTCCCGAAAAGAGAGAGGTCGATTTAACAGTAACTGCTGAACTTGGTGAAACACCTGAATATATTTTTGACCGACTTCGAGGTAGACAGGTTTGGGTTCAATATCCTAATGGGGTCATGAACCGTTTTGCTCATTTGCATGATATTCCTGAAAATATTAAAGTAGGGGATAGAGTAAATGCAGAAACCGTCATTGGTTTTGTTGGAAATTCTGGGACAAGTAGTGCTGTGAATCAAGATTTAACAGGATTACATTTACATCAAGATTTATTGATATACGGAGAACTGTTTTGGAAACCTTTAAGTCAGGAAGAAATAAGAGAAGTTTTAATACGAATATGGAATTAATGATTGTCAAAAATTGAATTTCGACAAGAGCCGTCGTAACGTTACACCCTTCTACATGCGTTTTATGATAAACTGAAAATTGAATATACAGTGGCATAAGAAGCTTTGTAAGTGGAGGTTCGAAAACTATGGATAAGTCAGAGCTACTTGATGAATTACGTCTTGAGGTCGGAGCAGTTCCTGATTATGCACGTACATTACACGATTTTTATAAGGGTATTGTTGAAAAACTGGTCAGCCGAATGAATGACCGTTTTACAGTATGCTTGTATGAAACAACAAATCGTGCTTTTGTTTTAAAAGTTAGTGCAGGAAGGGAAATTGATAAAAAGTATGTCCCTTTCGGTGAAGGTGCATTAAGTTTAGCTGCAATCCGTGGTGAAATTCTTTACTTGAGAAATCCAGAAATTCAATCTCTCTACATCCCATTTTACTTTGGGCATCATCTTCTAGGTCAACTGGTTTTTCAAGCTCCACTAGAGTTGTATGAATTAACAGAAGATGATTTTGTGTTTGTGAAGGAAATTTCAAAGTTTATTGAGGTACAATATAAACGTTACTTGCTAAATGAAAGAAATCTCTAATTTTTTCGGGTAGAATTATTTACAGCGAAATGGTTCCACTTATTTATGAAATAGTGACAAAATACTGACGTACAATTAAGTATGTCAGTATTTTTATTGATCAATTTTTTAATAAGACATACTATATATGTGTTGACAGTTCAATTGTGACATATTATTATGAAGCTAAGTAAAGCGTTTACAAAAATGAAGAGGAGTTGATTGGCGTGGGAACGATTGTATGTCAAACGTGCAATAAGGCCATTGTTCATTTTGAGAATGAAAAAGTTACTAAGCTTTACGCAACAGGGAGTGCTCATTGTGTGGATTGTCAAAAGGATGAGAAAGAGTAATGAGAGCAGATAGTTAAAATTAATATGTATAATAAAAAACGCTTAGTGCAATATTGTACTGCACCGCAATTATATGTGCATCTAATAATTGTGGTGCAGTTCATATCTAAGCGTTTTTCAGGTTTATTATGTTAACGGATAGCCTGATGTTCTTTAATAACTCTAAGCGTTTTAAAGGTTTCATCTTCAGGACCTTGAACTGGTAAACCGACTTTAACATTTTCCAAGATATATTCGAGATTATCTTCCGTGATAATTTCACCAGGAATAAAAATAGGAATCCCTGGTGGATACACCATAACAAATTCAGCGATGATTCTCCCAGCGGATTCAGAAAATAAAATTGTTTCTGTTTCAGCATAGAACGCTTCGCGTGGCGATAAAGCAAGAGTGGGGATATTTGGAACATAGATGTATGTGTGCTGTTTATTTTCGTTTGAAGGATGCTCTAAAGCAAGTCGACAAAGAGCATCAACAAGTACATTCACTTTATCTTCGTTATCACCTAAAGAAACAATACAAAGGATATTATATAAGTCTGAAAGCTCTACTTCTATGTTGTAGTTCTCACGTAACCAAACTTCTACATCATAACCTGTAATCCCGAGCTGTCTAACGGAAATAATTAATTTAGTCGGGTCAAAATCATAGGTAGCTTTCGATCCTAGTACTTCTTTTCCGACGCAAAGAAGCCCCTCGATTTGATTGATTCTTCTTCTCGTTTCATTTGCTAATTGAATGGTACTTGAAATCAATTCTTTCCCCTCAGTTGCTAACCGTTTTCTTGCTACATCTAGCGAAGATAACAATAAATACGAAGTGGATGTTGTTGTTAACATACTTATAATTGATTGAACTCGTTTCGCAGAAACAAGACCTTCTTTAACGTTTAAAACTGAGCTCTGAGTCATGGATCCCCCAAGCTTATGAACACTCGTTGCAGCCATATCAGCACCAGCTTGCATGGCGGAAAGGGGCAAATCATCATGGAAATGAATGTGAACACCATGAGCTTCATCCACGAGGACAGGGATATGATATGAATGAGATATATCAACAATTTGTTTTAAGTTACCTGAAATCCCAAAATAGGTGGGGTTAATAACAACTAAACCTTTGGCATCAGGGTGTGTTGCTAAGGCCTTTTCTACTGAATCTGTCGTAATACCATGAGAGATACCAAGTTCCGGGTCAATTTCTGGATGGATAAAGATTGGCGTTGCTCCTGAAAAAATAATAGCAGACATAATTGATTTGTGTACGTTTCTTGGGACAATAATCTTATCTCCAGGAGAACAAACGGACATAATCATTGTCATAATGGCACCACTTGTCCCTTGAACGGAGAAAAATGTATAATCTGCCCCAAATGCTTCTGCAGCCAGTTGCTGCGCTTCTTTGATAATCCCATGCGGATGATGAAGGTCATCTAAAGGAGCAATGTTAATTAAATCAATTGATAAAGCATTTTCTCCAATAAAAGAACGGAATTCTGGATCCATCCCGTGACCTCTTTTGTGGCCAGGAATATGAAATTGAATAGGTTGTTTTTCAGCGTGTGCTCGGACACCCGAGAACAACGGTGTAAGATGTTGTCGCGACAACAGGGTCACCTCATTTATATAAGACTTAAAATAATTATTTATAAAAACAAATTTGAGTATATCAAATAAGTACCTCGCTGCAAAGAATGAATTGTCGAATATTGAATTTTACATAAAACTTTGTTATAAGCTAGTATAGACGAAGGGAGGTCAATTATGTGGGAAACAAAGATTACAACAATGCTTGGAATAACTTTTCCAATCATTCAAGGAGGACTTGCGTATTTGGCTTATGCTGATTTGGCGGCTGCGGTTTCCAATGCAGGTGGTCTAGGGCAAATTACAGCAATGTCATTACAAACACCTGGAGAGTTAAAAAGGGAAATCAAATCTGTACGTGAAAAAACAAAAAAACCTTTTGGTGTAAATTTTGCAATTGGTCAACACGGACGTCCATATGAGGAAATGCTTGATGTGGCGATTGAGGAGAAGGTTCCCGTTGTGTCAGTAACGGGAGGAAATCCTGAGAGTTTTTTTCAAAGATTACAAGGTACCGAAATAAAGAAATTAGTTCTTGTTTCTTCATCTAGGCAAGCTTTGAAAGCAGAAGAACTCGGTGCAGATGCGGTGATGGTAGTTGGATACGAAGGTGGAGGCCATTTAGGTCGAACAGATACAAGCACGATGGTACTTGTGCCTCAAGTTGTTGACGCTGTAACAATACCAGTCCTTGCCTCCGGTGGTATAACAGATGGACGATCAATGATGGCTGCATTAGCTTTAGGAGCGGAAGGAATAGAAATGGGCACTCGTTTTATTGCGACGAAAGAGTGTATTCATGCACATTCGCGCTATAAACAGATGATTATTGATGCGAGTGAAGAGGACACGGTTGTTATTAAAAAGTCGATCGGTGCCCCTGCAAGAGCGCTAAAAATGCATCTAACTAACAAAATCCTTGCACTTGAAGCAGAATCTCCCACATATAATATTCTTAAACAATATATTAGTGCTGAAGCAAATAAAGCATTTATTTATGACGGTAATGAAGAAGATGGTTTTGGTTGGGCAGGTCAAGCAATTGGAAGGATTAATGATATCCCTTCAGTTCAAGAGTTATTTGAGAGAATAATGGATGAGAGTGATCTTATTCGAGAGCGTTTAGTTAATTTTACATAGAAGGAGCGAGGAAAATGGAAACAAATATGCCCATTTCTTTAGATTGGACTACGGAAGAGGTCATTGATGTTATTGAGTTTTTTCAAGGAATTGAAAAAGCGTATGAAAACGGGATAAAACGGGAGAGAATTTTAGCCCTTTACCAAAGGTTTAAAGAGATAGTTCCTTCAAAAAGTGAAGAGAAACAAATATTTAAGAAGTTTGATGAGGATTCTAATGTTTCTTGTTATCACACTATTAAAAAGGCACGGGAAGAAACAGGGAATAGTATCGTAAGAATGACAAAAGGGTTGTCCTAAAGTTTTAGGCAACCCTTTTGTCATTCTATTATTTAGCGGTTTGGAACAGCAGCTTGTTGGGCAAGTTGATATAAAGGTAGAACCTGACGAAATACGTCTTCTATTTTTTTTATAAGTTGCTCTCCATCTGCCACTAGTGGGTCATGACGGTCAATATGGATGCCACATAGTAATTCGGCTTTTTTTACATCCCGTAAACGTTCAAACATTGAGAGTAGTTTATCGGGTGTACTTTCTTTCTGAGGGATTGCATCTGGTTTCATATGGTCAATGGACCACACATAATTAGGTGGAATTTTCTTACCCCATTTTTCAACATCTTCAAGAAGTTTTTCCGCAAATTGAGCTTTCGTTGGCGCTTCGTAAATCATCGCAAACCAAACAAACAGATGTGTTTCAAAAAGTCCAACCTGGAAATGAGGTAGCATTTTATAGCCGCGTTTACTACTAGAGAAGGCAACCCATGTGTCATTAGGTGGGTTGACCTTTCGGCGGGCATGCTTTGCAACGTGTGTAAACATTTCATCTCCTGTCAGTGAGGAAAGTGTGGGAACAACTTGTTCAGCAATAGCCTCAAACTTGGGCTGGATTTGTTCTTTTAACGCATTCATTCGCGCATCCAATCCTTCAATTGTAAATACATCAAAGTCCTTTTGAGTAAAGCCTGATACAGTCACGTAAACAACTCCTTTTATGTTATAGATAGTTGTATAGTACCATACATTATCGACATTCATCCTTCCAGATGCTTGCTGCTAAAAACCCTCAATAAAAAAGAAAACATTACCTTATTTCTTTCTGATAATAGTTATGGTATAATTAATTTACAACATATTTCAGAAAGTTCAGTCAATGTTGTTGCTTTTTTTATCATATATAGATAGATAAAGGAGTGTAGCGGTTATGGAACAGGTTGTTCAATCATTTAGAAGAATTGATAGTAAAATGAGAATCCCCGTGCTGCGGCTCGAGATTGACTATGAGTTAATGACGTTACATGACGCGATGGTAGTGGAGGATTTATCCATGATGGCGCAAAGTATAGAAAAACTAGAATTGCTTCGTCAAGATTTAATGAAATTAGTAACTATATGAATGAAAAAATTATGAAAGCGCAGTCATTGTACTGTGCTTTTTCTCTGTTTATAATTTTAAAGATAAAAGCGTGAATATTTTCATTATGAAGACAATGTGTCATAATAGAAAAAGGAAAATTTGCTTAAAATCACCTTAGGGGGCAAAAAAATGTCAATCAATTTTGTAGAGCTAGAAAAGATTGCGAGAGCCTGGACGTATGAAGCTGGCGATAAAATTAAGCAATCCATAGCGAATCCAATTCATATCGAAGCAAAATCGAACCCAAATGATCTTGTAACTGAGGTTGATAAAGCAATTGAATTGTTTTTTTATGAGAAGATACAAGAAAATTATCCTGACCATCAATTCCTCGGTGAAGAAGGAATTGCTGAAGAATTGACCTCATTAGAAGGTACTGTTTGGATTATTGATCCTATTGACGGTACAATGAATTTTGTTCACCAAAAATATAATTTCGCGATTTCGGTTGCAGTTTATCAGGATGGCGTAGGAATGATTGGAATTGTCTACGATGTGATGAGTGATGAAATGTTTAGAGCAGTCCGTGGATCTGGTGCTTTTTTAAATAAGGAAGAGCTCTTACCCGTTTTAGAAAGGCCTTTGCATGAATCAATTGCTGGTCTAAATGCGCGCTGGATAGTAAGCGATCATCATCCTTTTCAAAATCCAATAAAAGCACTAGTTCGAGACCTTCGTGGTATTCGTTCGTATGGTTCGGCAGCGATAGAACTAGCTTACGTTGCGGCGGATCGTTTAGACGGATATTTATGTGTGATGCTATCACCATGGGATTATGCAGCAGGTGTGGTGCTTTTAGAAGAGGTAGGCTGCAAAATTTCTACCTTTCAAGGTCAACGATTATCGCTACTTGAACCAGGTACTGTACTTGCGGGAAAGCCTCAGTTACATAAAGAAATGATTTCTGGTTATTTGGGGGAGGAATTGTAAAAAAGAAGGTCGGCTCCTGTCTAAGAAAGAGTCGGCCTCCTCTAATTCTATGCGGAACATTTCTGTTTTCATTTAACGTTGAATTCAACTAGGTATTGTTGTATTAAGCAGACAAGATAAAATAAACAAGCGTACTGCATAATGCAGCACGCTTTTACTAAGAGTGATTCTCTAAACTAAAAATCCTCAGATTCTCTAATCCTTTTTCGTAAGCTAAAACCAAAGCCTGTTGAAATCACCATACCTACAGTCGCAAGCAATGCGATTAGAATGCTTCGTTCAGCAATGGCTACACCAATACTCATGATACAGATGACAGTAACGATCGCAAGTAACATAAAACAAATGTTTTCTTTTTTCACTGTTTCGTCCCTCCGTAAAAACCTCAATGTAGTTAGTGTACCTTGAATTAAGGAAAAGAAAAACCCTTACAATGTGACAAATAGGTTAAACATATTTCGAACTATGCAAAACATATTGTCTTTTTCGATTTGATTTGTGATATACTTATACAGTTAAAGAACCCAATTAAGGAGAGAATTAAATGACACAACGTAATGATATACGGAACATTGCTATTATTGCCCACGTTGACCACGGGAAAACTACATTGGTTGATGAGTTGCTAAAGCAGTCAGGTACGTTCCGTGAAAACGAGCAAGTTGAAGAACGTGCGATGGATTCAAATGCCCTTGAAAAAGAACGAGGAATTACAATTCTTGCTAAAAACACCGCTATTAATTATGGTGAGAAACGTATAAATATTATGGATACACCAGGACATGCTGATTTCGGTGGCGAAGTAGAGCGTATTATGAAAATGGTAGATGGTGTGCTACTTGTTGTTGATGCTTATGAAGGTTGTATGCCTCAGACTCGTTTCGTCCTTAAAAAAGCACTAGACCAAAAGTTAACGCCAATTGTTGTTGTAAATAAAATTGACCGTGATTTCGCTCGTCCTACAGAAGTTGTGGATGAAGTGATTGATTTATTTATTGACTTAGGTGCAGAAGAAGATCAGTTGGAATTCCCAGTTATTTATGCATCTGCAATTAATGGAACAGCTAGCCGTACTCATGAAAAACAAGATGAAAACATGACATCTTTATTTGAGACGATTATTGAAACAATTCCTGCGCCAATCGACAATAGTGATGAACCGCTTCAATTCCAAGTCACTATGCTTGATTATAATGATTATTTAGGACGTATTGGGATTGGTCGAGTTTTCCGTGGAACGATAAAGGTTGGTCAGCAAGTTGCTTTAATGAAGCTTGACGGAAGTGCAAAGCAATACCGAGTAACAAAGATGTTCGGTTTCCTTGGCTTAAAGCGAATTGAAATTGAAGAAGCAAAAGCAGGGGACTTAATTGCTATTTCGGGTATGGAACAAATCAACGTAGGTGAAACAGTTTGTCCAGTAGAACATCAAGAGGCGCTTCCGATTTTACGTATCGATGAGCCGACATTACAAATGACATTCCTTGTTAACAACAGCCCCTTTGCAGGACGTGAAGGAAAGCATGTAACAAGTCGTAAGATTGAAGAACGTTTACGTTCAGAACTTGAAACAGATGTTAGTTTACGTGTTGATAACACGGATTCTCCTGATGTTTGGATCGTTTCAGGGCGTGGAGAGCTTCACTTATCCATCCTGATTGAAAACATGCGCCGTGAAGGATATGAGCTTCAAGTGTCAAAGCCAGAAGTTATTATCCGTGATATTGATGGTGTTCGTTCTGAGCCTGTTGAGCGTGTGCAAATTGATGTTCCTGAAGAATATACGGGTTCTGTTATGGAGTCCTTAGGAGAGCGTAAGGGTGAAATGGTGAATATGACCAACACTGGAACAGGACAAGTGCGTTTAGAATTTATGGTTCCTGCTCGTGGCCTAATTGGTTATACTACCGAATTTCTTACTCAAACACGTGGATATGGTATCATCAACCATTCTTTTGACGGTTATCAACCAATGGCAGCAGGTCATGTAGGTGGACGTCGACAAGGCGTTCTTGTTTCAATGGATACGGGGAAAACAAGCCAATATGGTATTATGCAAGTTGAAGACCGTGGTACGATTTTTGTTGAGCCCGGTACCGAGATTTATGAAGGTATGATTGTTGGGGAACATACTCGTGAAAACGATATTACTGTAAATATTACAAAAATGAAGCAACAAACTAATATTCGTTCAGCTAATAAAGATAATACGGTTACAATGAAAAAACCTCGTATTATGACATTAGAAGAAGCATTGGAATATCTAAACGAAGATGAGTATTGTGAGCTAACGCCAGAATCAATTCGTTTACGTAAAAAGATTTTAATGAAATCTGAACGTGAACGTGAAGAAAAGCGTAGAAAGCTTGCTTCGACAAAAGCGTAAGCATTAAAAGGGATTGGTGGTAGACATGGATAACCAACAATATTCTGAGTCGGACTTACAAGGGTTATCGTGGTTGATGCAATTAACGTATGAAAATCCATGGTATGGTTTTTATGCGTACTTGCTAATCGTTTTGTTAGCGATTATTGTATTTAATTTAGGATTTGCCCAGAAGTTACCGGTTTTGAAAAAGGTCCTTGTTTATATTGGGTTAATTCTTGGTTGTTTTGTCTTATGGTTTTTGGAATTTGCATTTGGAGCTCCAATGATTGTCGTATTAGTGATTTCTGGTATTGTTCTCGGTATCTATCGCTTTAGACTTCATCTACACCGCAAAGAAAAGCAAAATCAAATTTAACCAAAAAGGGTATCTCAAAGGATTTTTAACCTTCGAGATACCCTTTTTTCGTTTTTTTACTAGAAAGCTAACTTTCCTTTCAAAACCAATCATCATCTTCTTGTTTTTGGTGGCTAACTTGAAAAGATCCTGTTGATTTTCTCTCGTCAGTGCGTTTAGTAATTCTTTCATGACACGAATCACACATGTACGTATGAATAGGTCGGTTACGCAATCGTTTAGCTAACGGAAGGAAATCATCAATTTTGTCAATTTTATCACATATTACACATTTAACTCGCATGGGTTTAACACTCCAATTCAATGGTAAATCTATAATTCAATTAATAATCATTATGGGCAAGAAAAAATTTTTTAACGCAATTAATTTGAAAGCAAAGCTTCTTATATTAATTGTAAATTGAATCAGAAAAAAAAGAAACAAGTTTTATTTTTCGTTTAAAGTAGGTATAGTAGTAGTGAAGGAAAATAATGAAAAAATTGGAATGGAGGAGTGAAGATGGCCAACCAAGTTGAAAAGGGTTTAACAGATGATTTATTTACCCTTTTACAAAAAGAACGCTACGTAACACTTTCAACTGTTGATTTTGAAAAAAAGACACCAAATGTTAATGCAATTTCGTGGGTCTTTGCACCAAACAAGGAATTTGTTCGGTTTGCGATAGACAATCGGTCCCGAATTGTTGAAAATATTAAAGCAAATCCTGGCGTTGTCTTAACGCTCATTGGAAATGAATCCACATACTCAATTGCGGGGGAAGCCCTTGTCGCCATCGAAAAGCTAGATGAAGTACCATTAAAGCTTGCAATGATTGAGGTAAGGGTAGAAGAAGTACGCGATGTGATGTTTTATGGTGCCAAAATTATTACTGAGCCATCATATGATAAAACCTACGATGCTCAAGCAGCAGCTAAACTGGATCGTCAAGTAATGGATGCTTTAAAAAAGGCTTAGTCATCCTAATAAAGTACCCTATAGAGTAGACCTTTTAAATCAGTCTTTCCTAAAGGGTACTTTTTTTGAAGGTCGCCCACACGGAAATTATATACAATTTAATCCTCTTAATTTAAATAGGAGCACGTAAATAATGTGAACTAGCACTATTGACTCCGGATTTGACAAGTGATGTAAATGCCTTAGAACTTACCGTTTTTGAGAGGTAGTAATGTGTATACATAAGATACTATATATCGTTCATTTCATTTGTTTCACGATTCGTTCGTCTAAGTTCGATGCCTTAATCATACATTCTTAATATACAGCCTAGAGCTTTTCAAGGACAAAATCGTTCTTGATGCATAAGTTAATAGTAAGGATGTAGGCAAACGATACTTTAGTCAGGAGGCGGAATGTTGAAAAAAATCTACGTTTTGGATACGAACGTACTCTTACAAGATCCTCAGTCCATTTTTTCATTCCAAGATAATGAAGTGGTTATTCCAGCAGTAGTGCTCGAGGAAGTTGATTCAAAAAAACGATACATGGATGAAATTGGGAGAAATGCTCGGCAGTTTTCAAAAATAATAGACAGTCTAAGAGGAATGGGCAAGCTTCATGAAGGTGTACCTCTAGAAACAGGAGGAGCCCTTCGAGTAGAATTAAATCATCGCTCATTTCAACGTTTAAAAGATTCTTTTGCAGAGATGACAAATGATAATCGTATTATTGCAGTAGCCCTAAATTTAATGCTTGAGGAACTAGAACGGTCAGATGGCAGACAAGTTATTTTAGTAAGTATGGATGCACTAGTCCGAGTCAAAGCTGACGCATTAGGTTTACCAGCAGAAGACTTTTTAAGTGATAGAGTGGTGGAGTTTAACGAGGTCTATCCCGGATATGTTGAAATTTATGTCGAAGCCGATGTGATGAAGAATTTCTATTCAAATGGTGAAATAGCTACTTCGGAATTTACAAAGCAACCATTTCTTCCACATCAATTTATTATCATGAAAGATGCGTTAGGTAGCTCTAGTTCGGCGCTTGGTAAAGTCGACCCAGATGGAAAAAAGGTTAGACCATTCTTAAATGAACCTGATCATGTTTGGGGGATTCGCTCTCGTAACGTACAGCAGCGTATGGCGTTTGAATTGTTATTAAGAGATGATATAAGCCTTGTTACGATGATTGGTAAAGCGGGAACAGGGAAAACCCTTCTGTCATTGGCAGCAGGCTTAATGCAAACAGAGGACATGGGCAAATATAAAAAGCTTGTAGTCGCCAGACCTGTTGTCCCTTTAGGGAAAGATTTAGGTTACTTGCCGGGAGAGAAAGAAGAGAAGTTAAGGCCTTGGATGCAACCAATATATGATAATCTTGAATTTTTATTTAACACGAAAAAACCAGGCGAAATTGAACAAATATTAGCTGGGATGGGCTCTATCCAGGTAGAAGCCTTAACATATATTCGAGGACGTAGCATACCTGACCAATTTATTATTATTGACGAGGCGCAAAATTTAACGAAGCATGAAGTGAAAACTATACTAACAAGGGTAGGAGAACGAAGTAAAATTGTCTTAATGGGCGACCCGCAACAAATCGACCACCCTTATCTAGATGAATATAATAATGGTTTAACGTATGTCGTAGAAAAATTTAAAGACCAAACTGTTAGTGGACATGTCAAACTTGTCAAAGGTGAGAGATCGGGACTCGCTCAATTAGCTGCAGATTTACTATAAGCTACTTAGTTTAAGTCAAAGGTAGTTGTTTTTTGGGGGGAGGAACACGATCCATAGCAGTCACTAGTGCAAGAACCCTTTCTTACACTAGTGAGCTAGCTACGTATACCTTATTTAAGAATGAGGCGCTTAACTTGACGGACTGGTGAATCTTGATTAGATCCATCACCAAAATAAATATGGACAGGCCCATCTTCTCTTAGTGGTTTTCCTTGATTTGAAAACCCAAGGATAAAGGTTAGTGCTTTATCATAATCATAAGACTCTTTTGTTCCATCGTGCCGTTCAACCGTCACTTGATTAACAGTGTCAGAGGGATTGGCATTTATTAAGAATGGTCTCAAAGGCATTCCGTATGTACCATTTATGAGTTTTTGCTTATCATACTTAATTTCATTTCCGTTTTTATTCGGATTGGGAGGTTCAGATCCCTCAGTAAGCTCTTTATCCCATTGGGCAGATATCGCTTTCGTATATAGTGTTTCATCATCCTCCTCTAACTTTTCTTCTTTAAAATATGTAAGTAAATCAACCTTCCTTTCGTCAAAAATCCATACCGTTGGATCGATGGTTAAAGGGTGGTTTACTTCGCCTCCAATAAAAAAAACAAACTCTTGCATTTATGGTCCCTCCTAAAATGGTTATTCTATTAGAAGTATAAAGTGTTATTATTGTTTTGTCACATTGAACTGTACAAGAAGGTGGGATTTGATGCTTTGTCAGTATGAAACAGAGTTAACGCATATGATTAATGATGTAAAAAAGTTTACAAAAGATGGAAAGGTAGCTGATTATATACCTGCATTAGCGACTGCAAACCAAAATACACTGGCAGTAGCTGTATTTGACGGAACTGATACCTGCTTCTCTGCAGGTCAAAGTAGAGAAAAATTTACACTCCAGAGCATTTCTAAAGTTTTAACATTAGCACTTGCTATTATGGACCATGGCGAAGAGTATGTCTTTTCAAAAGTAGGAATGGAGCCAACAGGCGACCCGTTTAATTCAATTATTAAACTAGAGTCTCACGCTCCATCAAAACCTTTAAACCCAATGATAAATGCGGGTGCATTGGCTGTGAGTCACCTAATTAAAGGGGCGAACTCCGAGGAGAAAATCGAAAGGTTGTTGCATTTTATTCGTATGCTTAGTGGAAACCAAACAATTTCTTATAACTTAGCCGTCGCTAAATCAGAATTTGAAACAGCTGACTTAAACCGTTCATTAGCATATTTCATGAAGCAGCATGGAATAATCGAGGGAGATATTGAAGTTTTACTTGATTTCTACACGAAGCAATGCGCAATTGAAACAGATTGTCATGATTTAGCTCGAATTGGCTATGTATTGGCTAATGGTGGGAAATCAACGCTTAATAATGAAGAAATTGTGCCAATGTCAGTCGCAAGAATCGTAAAAACCTTTATGGTAACTTGTGGAATGTATAATGCCTCAGGAGAATTTGCAATGAAGGTGGGCATCCCCGCAAAAAGTGGAGTTTCAGGCGGGATTGTTGGCTCGGTTCCAAATGGAATGGGAATAGGCATATATGGTCCAGCGTTAGATGATAAAGGAAATAGTATTGCAGGAATGAAGCTACTTGAGGCCATGTCAAGCAAGTATCAGTTAAGTATCTTCTAAATGAAAATCTTTATCAAAATAATCGCTAAGTTCTTGTGAAAAACATTGCATTTTTCTAATTAAGCAGATACTATTAAAGTAAGGATATTTAGAAGTTAGGAGGGGACAACATGTCAACAGAGATAGTGACTGGACATAATGAAAAAGCATATGCCCTTCTGAAGTCCGATGCGGAAAAAATTCGCCAGTTAATTGAAGTGCAGATGGATAACTTAACGATGCCACAATGCCCCCTCTACGAAGAGGTATTAGATACACAAATGTTTGGTTTGTCACGTGAAATTGACTTTGCCATTCGCCTTGAATTAGTAGAGGAAGAAAAAGGAAAACTTCTTTTGGCAGAACTCGAGCGTAAGTTAGCTGATTTACATGACGAGTCAATACGCAAATAAAAAACCAAGCTTGATACAACCAGCTTGGTTTTTTTTACTGTTAGTAAAGATATTCTACTAAAAGTAAAAATGCATTGCAAAATAGGGATAACTTTCACTATACTATATACAAGCCTCATTAGTATGACACATTAACATAAAAAACAATGCAACTAATTTATGTTATAGGACAAGATAATCAAGAATGTTTAAGAAGGAGTGCTATATGAACGGTTTAAAAAATATTAAGAAAGTATTAGTCGCAAACCGCGGTGAAATTGCAATTCGTATTTTCCGGGCTTGCACAGAATTACATATTAGAACAGTGGCTATTTACTCTAAGGAAGACACTGGAGCTTATCACCGCTACAAAGCTGACGAAGCATACTTAGTAGGTGAAGGGAAGAAACCAATTGAAGCCTACTTAGACATTGAAGGGATAATTGAGGTCGCTAAGCTTCATGATGTGGATGCGATTCACCCTGGTTACGGATTTTTATCCGAAAATATCGATTTTGCAAGAAGATGTCAGGAGGAAGGGATTATCTTCATAGGACCAGATCTTGAGCATTTAGACATGTTCGGCGATAAGGTTCAAGCACGCACTCAAGCACTTAAAGCTAATTTACCTGTTATTCCCGGAAGTGACGGACCAGTTGAAAGTGTGGAAGAGGTTGAAGAGTTTGCAACGAAGCACGGATTCCCATTTATTATTAAAGCATCACTTGGTGGTGGTGGACGTGGTATGCGAATTGTGAACTCGGCAAATGACCTTCAAGAGTCGTATAACCGTGCTAAATCAGAAGCTAAATCAGCTTTTGGAAATGATGAAGTTTATGTTGAGAAATTTATTCAAAACCCAAAGCATATTGAAGTACAGATTTTAGCAGATAAGCATGGTAATATTGTCCATTTATATGAACGCGATTGTTCAGTGCAACGACGTCATCAAAAAGTCGTGGAAATCGCTCCAAGTGTCTCGTTAACTGAAGAAGTAAGGAATCAAATTAACGATGCTGCTGTCAAGCTTGCACGCAAAATAAATTATGTCAATGCAGGGACTGTTGAGTTTCTAGCAACAGAAGATGGCAAGTTCTACTTTATTGAGGTGAATCCACGCGTTCAGGTCGAGCATACAATTACCGAAATGGTAACAGGGATTGACATCGTTCAATCACAAATTATGATTGCAGATGGCGAAGAATTGCATGGACCTAAGCTGGGTATTCCCAAACAGGCAGAGATAGCTTGTAATGGCTTTGCGATTCAGTCGCGTGTGACGACGGAGGACCCAAGTAATGGATTCTTACCCGATACAGGTCGTATCAATGCCTATCGTTCGGGTGGTGGGTTTGGAGTTCGTTTAGATGCTGGAAATGGATTCCAAGGATCAGTAATTACACCTTATTATGATTCGTTATTAGTGAAAGTTTCGACGTGGGCCTTAACGTTTGATGGCGCTGCATCTAAAATGCTTCGAAATTTAAGAGAGTTCAGGATACGTGGGATAAAAACGAATATTGCTTTCTTAGAAAACGTTGTTCAGCATCCGAACTTTTTATCAGGAGAATATAATACAGGATTTATTGACCAATCGCCAGAATTGTTTGTGTTTCCTAAAAGAAAAGACCGCGGATCGAAAATGCTTAACTTCATTGGTGAGACCATCGTCAATGGCTATCCAGGTTTAGAGCAAGTAAAAAAACCTGTGTTTGAACAACCTGCTGTACCGGCATTAAAATATTCGGAGCCAATTCCAGCTGGAACGAAGCAAATTCTCGATGAACGTGGGGCTGACGGTTTAGCAGAATGGGTAAAGAACCAAGAAGAAGTCTTGCTAACGGATACAACGTTCCGTGACGCTCATCAATCACTGTTAGCAACACGTATACGTACTCATGACTTAAAGCAAATTGCTGAGCCAACAGCACGAATGCTTCCGAACTTATTTTCGATGGAAATGTGGGGAGGGGCAACCTTTGATGTAACGATGCGCTTTCTTCATGAGGATCCATGGGAACGTTTATTAACGTTACGGAAGAAGTCACCAAATGTCTTGTTCCAAATGCTTCTACGTGCCTCAAACGCAGTTGGATATACAAACTATCCTGACAATGTTATAGAAGAGTTTGTTGATAAGTCAGCTTCTGCTGGTATTGATGTCTTTAGAATTTTCGATAGTTTGAACTGGGTCGAGGGAATGACTCTTGCGATTGATTCGGTACGCAAAAGCGGAAAAATTGCGGAAGCAGCTATTTGTTATACGGGGGATATTCTCGATCAATCTCGGTCAAAATATGACTTGAATTACTATAAAAACCTAGCAAAGGAATTAGAGCAATCAGGTGCTCACATTCTAGGAATTAAAGATATGGCAGGTCTTTTAAAGCCAGAAGCAGCATATCAGCTCGTTTCTGAACTAAAGCAAAGTATTGAAATTCCTATTCACCTTCATACACATGATACGAGTGGAAATGGTATCTTTACGTACGCTCGGGCTATTGAAGCAGGTGTGGATATCGTGGACGTTGCGGTAAGTTCAATGGCTGGTCTTACTTCACAGCCAAGTGCAAATAGTCTCTATTATGCCCTTAGTGGTTCAAAGAGGCAACCTAACCTTAACATCCGGTCATACGAGCAACTTGCTGATTACTGGGATGCAACTAGGAAGTATTATGCTGGTTTTGAGAGCGGTATGAATGCACCACATACAGAAGTGTATGAGCATGAGATGCCAGGTGGACAGTATAGTAATTTACAGCAACAAGCAAAGGCGGTAGGACTCGCCGATCGTTGGAATGAAGTAAAGAAAATGTATCGGACTGTTAACGATATGTTTGGAGATGTTGTGAAGGTTACTCCTTCTTCTAAAGTTGTTGGGGATATGGCTCTATATATGGTACAAAATGACTTAACAGAAGAGGCAGTGTACTCTCGCGGACAAAATTTAGACTTCCCTGATTCTGTCGTTGAGTTTTTCCAAGGTCAGTTAGGAAAACCATATCAAGGCTTTCCTAAGGAATTACAAGATATTATTTTAAAAGGAAAGAAACCTTTAGAGGGCCGTCCTGGCGAATCGCTAGAATCGGTTGATTTTCAAGAAATTAAAGAATCATTATTTGCGAAATTAGAACGACAAGTAACAAGTCATGATATGCTTTCATATGCTTTGTATCCTAAGGTTTTCTTAGAATTCGATCAATTTTGTCAGCAATTTGGTGATGTTTCAGCTCTTGATACCCCGACCTTTTTCTACGGATTGCGTCTAGGTGAGGAGATTGAAATAGAAATTGAAACAGGGAAGACTTTAATAGTTAAACTTATCTCAATTTCAAAGCCACAGGATGATGGAACTCGTATCGTTTACTTTGAACTTAACGGACAACCGCGGGAAGTAGTAATTAAAGACTTAAATGTAAAGTCAACTACAGTTGCTCGTCCGAAGGTAGATAAAAACAATCCGAGTCAAATTGGAGCATCGATGCCTGGTACTGTTGTAAAAACTTTGGTTATTAAAGGTGATAAGGTGAAAAAGGGTGACCATTTAATGATAACGGAAGCAATGAAGATGGAAACAACTGTTCAAGCTGCATTTGATGGAGAAGTAAAAGAAGTATTTGCAAACGATGGAGAGGCAATTCAAACAGGAGATCTCCTCATCGAATTAATTCAATAATAATAAACAGGATAGAAATGACAAGGGTGTTTCAAAAGGTGAGAATCTTTTGAAACACCCTCTTTTTTTGTATGAAACTCTGTACGTAAGTGAGTCAGTCATTCGAACCAAAAGAGCTAATCATTTAAGGTGTCAAATGTATAAGGAAGGGGGAAGTGGGTATAAATGAAAAGTGACAGCTAGAAAAAGGCACTGAAAAAGGTAAAATCGTCCTTTTTCAGTGCCTTTAGATTCTACTCTAACTTTTCTTTGCATTTATTTTCGGGTCAATATCATGGTTATATAACAAAGCGTTGAAAATAATAACGAAATAATAAGAGCATGAATCAAACCAACAGATAAGGCATTTTGGGTAAAAACAATGGAAATACCACTAATAAATTGAGTAACAACCAATAGAAAAGAGATGATACTTGTCCAAACAAGCACTTTTTCATGTTTATAATGCTTTAACACCCAGATGACTAATATTAAAAGTATGATTAAGACAGAGGTACCAACTATTCGATGAAAGTAATGAACACCAATTGGGCCAACCATTGTAGGTAACCATTGCCCATTGCAAGTTGGGAAACCTGAACAAGCCAAGGTTGCTTGGGTATGCTTTACATACGCTCCGGAATAAATGACAGCATAGCAATAACAAAGGACAAAAAAGATATAATACTTAAATTTGTTCGTAACACGAGGTGCAATTTTTCTCTTTCCATCTTCAAAAGTAAGTATAGTAAGTAAAATGACTGAAGCTAAAGACATTGCAGATATTCCAAAATGTAGAGCTAGAATTGCTTTTGACTGTCCAAATACAACAGCGCCTGCCCCTAATAGCCCTTGAAAAATGATTAGAAACACGGCCAAAACAGACAATAAACGAGCTTCTCTTAAGTGAGATAACTTTTTCCAAGCCCATATGGCCAAAATAATAATCATCACACCAACTAGACCCGAAACGATACGATGGCTATATTCAATAATCGTTTCAATTGCTGGATTAACAGGGATAAATTCACCGAAACAAAGTGGCCAAGTGGCTCCGCAGCCCTCACCCGACCCTGTTTTGGTTACTAAAGCTCCTTGCAATAACACGATTAAAATACCAATTGATGTGAAGATACTATATATTTTTAGGAGCTTATGCACATGATTCACCTTTCCTTCTATAAATTTGTCGAGATATGTGCTAGAGTTAGCAGAGGAAATAAGGAATCAATCTCTCTTGATGATCTTAAAAACAATTGTTCAAAAAGTCAATTTCATAACTGTGAAATATTTTCAGGAACAGCTAAATGTGAAGATAATGTGAAACTCAGGATTTTGATGAAACAAAGTAGATTTTGAGATATAATGTGATCGTGACTTGTTAGGTGAGTAACATTTACCTAATTTTATTTTTGTAGAAACATCTCGTGTTTGGTTCATTCTACAAGGGGGGGTGAGGATTGATGAATAAGACCAATACAGTACTCAATGCGTCAGAAGTGATAGAAGCTGGTCCTGATTCATCAGTTTCGGCTGTTCAGCAAAAGTCCTGGAAAGACTATTTGGTTCTGGCAAAACAAGGAATTGTGACATCTAACCTAATAACGACATTTGCTGGGATTTTTTTAGCAGCTGTATATACAGGTTCAAGTATTGGTGAGCATCTTGACAAAATGTTTTTTGGTTTAATTGGTGCGGCACTCGTTATGGCTGGTGGATGTACGTTGAATAACTACATTGATAGGGATATTGATCCTATCATGGATCGTACCAAGGAACGCCCATCTGTAACTGGTCGTTTTTCAGGTAAACACATTTTAACTGTCGGGTTAACTCAAGCTGGACTTGGAATGATTTTTCTTGCATTAACTACAGCTACTGCAGCTGTGATTGGACTCGTTGGTCTCTTTATATACGTTGTTCTATACACAATGTGGACAAAGCGTACAACGTCTTTAAATACCATTGTTGGAAGCTTTTCAGGTGCTGTTCCGCCACTTATCGGCTGGGCTGCAATTGATGGTGGGCTTCATACTTTTGCATGGCTTCTATTTTTTATTATGTTTTTTTGGCAGCCTCCACACTTTTTGGCGTTAGCTATGAAACGCGTCGAAGAATACAGAGCAGCTGGAATTCCGATGTTGCCAGTCGTTGCAGGTTTTGAAATGACAAAGCGTCAAATGGTTGTTTATGTTGCAGCCTTGTTACCTGTTTCGCTGATGCTTTATCCGTTTGGAATTGTATATACGGTTATTGCGTCTATCCTAGGAATCGGTTGGTTGGCTCTTGGAATTGCTGGCTTTAAAATGAAGGACGATATAAAATGGGCTCGTTTAATGTTTGTCTATTCGTTAAATTATTTAACGATACTCTTTGTTCTTATGGTCATTGTTCATATTTAACCCGAAACGGTTAAAAGAACAATGATTATAATATATATTTTTATAAGGTTAGAAATTTATCGACGAAAGTGAGGTTGGATTGTCAGATGAAACTTTGGAAAACTGCATGGCGTTTTCTCCCTCTGTCTTTACTTGTTTTTTTATTAACAGGGTGTTTGGGGGAAGAAAACTTAACTGCTCTTGATCCAAAAGGGCCACAGTCAGCATGGTTATTGGATAATATGCTATTATCCCTATACATTATGGCTTTTGTAACAATTGTCGTATTCGCAATCTTTTTCATTATTCTTGCAAAATACCGTCGCAAAGCAGGAGATGACGAGATACCTAAGCAAGTTCATGGTAATACGGCGCTTGAAATTACTTGGACTGTAATTCCGATTATCTTACTTGCGATTCTAGCTGTACCAACAATTACAGGTCAGTTTATGTTGGCTGATACAGAGCCGGATCCAGAAGTAGGAGAAGATACAGTCTACATTAAGGTTACAGGTCATCAATTTTGGTGGCAATTTGATTATGAAAATGAAGGATTTACTGCTGGTCAAGAGGTTTATATTCCAGCAGGAGAGAAGGTTATTTTTGAACTTCATGCACAAGATGTGTTGCACTCGTTCTGGGTACCTGCTTTAGGTGGTAAGGTCGATACGATACCAGGAATCACCAATCACCTTTGGTTGGAAGCTGACGAGCCTGGCACGTATAAAGGAAAATGTGCGGAGCTTTGTGGTGCGTCACATGCGCTTATGGACTTTAAATTAATTGCGCTTGAACGCTCTGAATATGATGCGTGGGTTGCAGGAATGCAAGCTGAAGTTGAAGCGCCGACAGATGAAGTATTAGCACATGGTTATGAAGTATTCCAAGAAAATGGCTGTATTGGTTGTCATGCCGTTGGTGGAGAAGGCACAGCTGCTGGCCCGGCATTTACAAATTTAGGCGATCGGGAAGTGATTGCAGGATACTTAGAAAAAACGGATGAAAACCTTGAAGCATGGATTCGTAATCCACAAGCTTTAAAGCAAGGAAATAAAATGCCTGCATTCCCTCAAATTAATGATGAAGATATGGATGCACTTATTGATTATTTACGCTCTCTTGAAGTAAGAGGAGAGTAAGGGGAGAAATTTGATTTAGAAGGAGGTAAACCCATTGGCTACACATAAAAAAGATAAAAGTGTGATCTGGGACTGGTTAACTACAGTTGACCATAAGAAGCTCGGAATTATGTATTTAATTGCGGGGACACTTTTCTTCGTGAAAGCTGGTATTATGGCATTATTTATGCGTATCCAGCTCATGTACCCAGAAATGAATTTTTTAAGTGGACAGACATTTAATGAATTCATCACGATGCACGGTACAATTATGCTATTCTTAGCAGCAACACCTTTACTTTTTGCATTTATGAACTTTGTCATTCCTCTTCAAATAGGAGCACGTGACGTAGCGTTTCCATTTGTAAACGCATTAGGATTTTGGATTTTCTTATCTGGTGGATTTTTACTAAGTTTAAGTTGGTTCTTTGGTGGTGGACCTGATGCTGGGTGGACTGCTTATGTACCACTTTCTAGTCGTGAGTATGGTGGACTTGGACTTGATTTTTACGTGCTTGGGCTACAAGTAGCGGGGATTGGAACGCTTATTTCGGCTATTAACTTCCTAGTTACGATTGTTAATATGCGAGCTCCAGGTATGACGATGATGCGCCTTCCACTTTTTGTTTGGACATCATTTATTACATCAACACTTATTTTATTTGCGTTTACGCCACTTGCAGCAGGTCTTGCACTATTAATGTTAGACCGAATGTTTAATGGACAGTTTTTCATTCCAAATATGGGTGGTAACGTTGTATTATGGCAACATATTTTCTGGATTTTTGGACATCCAGAGGTATATATTCTTGTGTTACCTGCTTTCGGTATTATTTCGGAGGTTATCCCTGCATTTTCAAGAAAGCGTCTTTTTGGTTACACCGCAATGGTATTTGCAACCATGATTATTGCTTTCCTAGGCTTCATGGTTTGGGCTCACCATATGTTTACTGTAGGTATGGGTCCTGTGGCAAACTCCATTTTTGCGGTAGCAACAATGACGATTGCTGTTCCAACAGGAATAAAAATTTTCAACTGGCTCTTCACGATGTGGGGCGGAAAAATTACATTTAATACGTCGATGCTTTTTGCTTCATCATTTGTCCCAACGTTCGTATTAGGTGGGGTAACAGGGGTTATGCTAGCAATGGCTCCGGTTGACTATTTATATCACGACACTTACTTTGTTGTAGCGCATTTTCACTACATTATTGTTGGTGGTATTGTTCTGGCTCTATTTGCGGGGTTATTTTATTGGTATCCAAAGATGTTTGGTCATATGCTTAATGAAACACTTGGCAAGCTTTTCTTCTGGTTATTTTATATCGGATTCCATTTAACGTTCTTTATCCAACATTTACTTGGATTAATGGGTATGCCACGTCGTGTTTACACATACTTAGCAGACCAAGGTCTTGATACATTTAACTTTATTAGTACAATTGGTACATTCTTTATGTCTGTAGCGGTGATTATTCTAGTAATTAATGTCATCTACTCTGCATTTAAAGGAGAGCGTGTGACAGTTGCAGACCCTTGGGATGCACGTACATTAGAATGGGCAATTCCAACACCAGTACCTGAGTATAACTTTGCTCAGACACCTCAGGTTCGTTCATTAGACCCATTATTCTATGAAAAGATACATGGCGATGGAACGATGAAACCTGCTGAACCACTCGGAGATATTCATATGCCAAATGGATCGATTTTACCTTTGGTTATGTCTGTTGGTTTGTTCTTTGCTGCGTTTGGTTTAATTATGACTGAAATGGAAAATCCAATTATAAGCGGTTGGGTTGTCATGACTGCTGGGTTTATTATTACTTTCGGGAGTATGTTAATTCGCTCAGTTAAAGAAGACCATGGGTATCATATTCCAGTTGAACAAATTAAAAAAGATCTTAAGAAAGGAGGAAACTAGATTATGGCCGGTGCAATTGACCCTTCAAAAGGATTGCCTTCTCATCCTGAGAGAGCAACTCTAGAAGCAAAAAACAAATTTCTCGGTTTCTGGTTCTTCCTTGGTGGTGAAACCATTTTATTCGCAACATTTTTTGGAACGTTCTTGGGTTTACGTAATGGTACGGCGGATGGTCCATCCTCACAAGAATTATTCCATTTAGATCTTGTGTTTATTATGACGATGCTTCTACTAACAAGTAGCTTGACGAGTGTTCTTGCCATGTTTGCCATGAAGAAAAACAACTTCAAAGGTTTGATTACATGGATGATCGTGACAGTTCTTCTTGGCTTAGGTTTCCTTGGACTTGAGATTTATGAATTTTATGTTTATGTTAATGAATATGAACTTGGTTTCTCAACAAGTGCGTTTGCATCATCATTTTACTCATTAGTAGGATTACATGGTGCCCACGTAACGTTTGGGATTTCATGGATTATTGTATTACTTATCCGCTATGCAAAGTCTGGAATTACATTAACTAATGCACCAAAGTTTTATCTTTTTAGTCTATATTGGCACTTTATTGATGTTGTTTGGGTATTCATCTTTACGGTAGTGTACCTATTAGGTGTAGGAGGTGGAACACATGGCTGATAATTTAAGCCAACCATTTGAAAAGAGTGCAATGACAGAGGAAGAAAAACGTCAGATGAAAAAAGAAATAAAAAAGCAAATTGTTGTATTTGCTCTGATGATATTCCTAACAATTCTTGCGTTTCTAGCAATTGGTAGTGAAATAGTACCTCGTTCATTTGGTGTACCATTTGTGCTCATATTAGCAGTGATTCAATTTGTGATGCAATTAGTGTTCTTTATGCATTTAAAAGATAAAGACCATGGATGGGCCACTGCATTTATGATTTCTGGTATATTTGTAACTGTGCCTACGATTGCAGCTCTAATGCTCCTTATCGGGGTAACAAAGTATTAGAAAATATTAGAGTTCTCGTAAATACACGAGAACTCTTTTTTTAGTTTAATAAAGCAATGAAGTAATCAAAGACGAAGAATGGCTTTGTCCTTTGCATTCATAAGTAAAGGCTGATGCGCATTTTTCTTAATTGTTCATAATTTGTTAAAAGCTTAAATCGGTGAATTGGTTTGAATAAGGTATAATAAAGCAAAAGATATTTTAGATAAGGAGCTGTAGAGGTTGAGAAAACACGAACAAAAAGTACTTCAATCTTCACATAGAAAAAGAAATTACAAACCGATTATTATTATTTTAACTCTCGTAATAAATGGGTTAGTAGCTATACTTGCAGGTTTACCAGGGGTAGAGAACTTTAATGCGTTTGATGTTAAAATACTTCCTCTACTCAATGCTATATTTAATAGTTTCACATTTTTATTTCTCTTATTTGCATTAATCGCTATTTTAAAGAAAAATGTCACAGTTCATAAACGCTTTATATATGCAGCGTTTATTTCAACAATGTTCTTTTTAGTTACGTATGTCTCGTATCATTTTTTAGCGCCGTCGACTCCGTATGGTGGAACAGGGTTAATGGCTGGTATTTATTACTTTATTCTTATCTCCCATATCCTTCTCGCAATAGTGATTGTTCCTTTAGCCTTAACCTCTATTGCAAGAGCATGGAATATGGAAAATGAACGTCATCGGAAAATTGCAAGATGGACGATGCCATTATGGTTATACGTTAGTTTAACTGGCGTAATCGTGTACGTGATGATTTCTCCTTATTATTAAAGTGAAAGGAGGTTGACCCTGATACGGTCAACCTCCTTTTTCTATAGTTTGAAATTCATTTTAATGATTCCTGCTTCTTTTGCAGAAGTAAAGGCAATGACGATAAGTGGACCTATAATAAAGCCCATAATACCGAAAAGCATTAATCCGAGATACATTGCTATAAGTGTTGCTAGGGGAGAAAGACCGATGTGCTGTCCCATCACTTTTGGTTCAACAGTCCGTCGAATAACAAGTAGCACCGCCGCGAGAATAAGCAACTGAGTTCCCGTACTAGCGTTCCCAGCTATCAACTGGAAAATAGCCCAAGGACCTAGAATGACAATTGAACCAATGATTGGTACGAAATCAATAAGCCAAATAATAAAGGCCATTAATAACGCTACTTCTGGGGCAATTAGAAGCAAACCAATTAAAGAAACAACGAAGATAATAATACTAACAAGAAACTGAGCCTTAAAAAAACCCCAAACGACATAAGAAAGCCTTGATGTCATAAAATTAACTTTATCTTTCGTACGTTCTGAGAGATAAGCAAAGACCTTTACCCTTAACCTTGGAAGTTCAAGCATAAATAAAAATAATGCAATTAGATAAACGATAAAGGTCACGAGGTATCCAGGAATACTTGAAATGACTGATGTTATATCTGTTATTAAATTTCGGTCACTAATTGTAGAACGAATTTCATTTAATGTTTTAGTAACTTGAATATTAATTTCTTGAACAAACTCAGGTGGCATATTTTCATATTTTTCTTCTAGTCCTCTTTGAAAGTTAAGCCAAGCGCGATTTAAATCATTTATATATTGCGGTAAATTTTCAACAATTTGTGTACCCTGTGTAATAGCTTTGGTGGTTATGTAATATCCGCTTAAGCCAATAAAACAGACAAAAATTGTGAAAATAAGCATCACAGCTAAATTACGTTTTAGCTTCCCTCTATTATGCAGAGCATTCACAGCAGGAGATAAAACGAGAGCTGTAAGAAAAGCTGTAATGAGTGGAATAGATACTGGTAAAATAAAATAGGCTGCTGCGATGAAAATAATAAGTGTGATGACTATCACGATTGTACGTTTAGTAAAAATTGTTGCCAATTTGAAACTCCTCTCTACAACATAGACACTATATTTATTATAGTATGAAATAGGCTTGCTTGAACAGGTAAAACCATTCAATATACTATGATTGTTCACATTTTTTCTCGATATAATAATTAGAAATCGGTATGATAAAGGGGATAATGTAAAAAGGATAATATAGGAGGAGCTTAGCCTATGAGAGTATCGTTTTCAAAAGCACTTTGTTTCGTTGTTTGTTTCTGGTTAGTTGGTTGTAGTTCCGAGGATACTCAAATGACAGAAGTGTCTCTTCCAAATGCAGAGCAAGCAATTGAATTTGTAACCAATTATAAACTTGATATGATTCATGCGGTCAACGAAGGTGATTTTAATGAACTCGAACCATACCTTGTCACAAATAATAGCTTTTATCACTCTATTAGACGGTATGTGAACGATTTAAAACGTGAACAAGCTACAAAGTCACTTCAATCATTTGAAGTGAACAGAGTATTTAAGGGTGAAAGTAAATGGTTTGTAGATGTTCATGAAGTAGTTGTGATATCTGAATATGGCCAAGAAAAAAAACATGAACGTGAGGTTCGCTTTGAATTAACGAAAGACACATCTGAGTCTTTTCGTATCGTAACAATAAAACAGCAAAGATAAAGCAAAATAAAAAGCGAGAGCTCGTAGCCCTCGCTTTTTATTTTGCTTCTAAATTTGTTTTTAACAACTCAAGCTTCTTGTTGCATTTTTCAACAATTGACTTTGGAAATGTCTCTCCTTCGTACTCAACCCCATGTGGATAGTAGTGTTTCCCCAAAATAGGTGTCATGAGGCGAACGATTGTATCATCATGGGGAATGTCGCCTTTAATTGCGTAGGCAGGCACTCGTAGATAATATACATCATCTTTGTTGATAATTTTGTAATCAAATGTCACACGTTCGTAGTCCCATTGCCCTGCATGGACTAATCCGACCGATTCTGCTGCATAACGTAATGTTTCAAATCTAAGTTCTTTATCTGCGATTTCAATGTGGTCAAATTTCACTCGGACCCCTCCTTATCTCAACTAACATATATCCATCCTCTACTATGATAGTATGAAATGTGCTTACATGCAACGAATAAAGGTGAATGTTTTATGGACAAAGAACTCAAAAAAACTAGAACAATGTAATAAATTTAATAATCAGGTCACACTATAGCAGAACCAATAATTAAATAGGAGGGTTTTCCTTTGAAGATGTTATGTAAAAGCTTAATCGTTGTTTTATTTTTGTTTGTGACAATCCCAACTATGGCCCAGGCTCAGTCTGTCACGCACACTGTGGTCTCTGGTGACTCAATGTGGAAAATTGCCGTACGCTACGAGGTTGGACTTTCGGAGATTATAGCTGCTAATCCTCATATCTCGAACCCAAACTTAATTTATCCAAATCAAAAACTGACAATTCCTTTGAGCAATAATGTTAAATCATTAGAACAGCAAGTTCTAAATTTAACGAATAAAGAACGAGCAAATTACGGACTAAAACCATTACGCGCCAATTGGGAACTTGCTCGTGTAGCTCGCTATAAATCTGCTGATATGCGTGATAAGCGGTATTTTTCTCACACCTCTCCTACATACGGATCTCCATTTGATATGATGCGTAATTTTGGAGTTAGGTACAGTAGTGCTGCCGAGAATATTGCAATGGGGCAGCAAACACCAGAACAGGTCGTTAAGGATTGGATGAATAGTGAAGGACATCGCAAAAATATATTAAGTCAAAATGTAACAGAGCTTGGTGTTGGTTATGCACAAGGTGGAAGCGGTAGACATTATTGGACACAATTGTTTAGACGCCCATAGGCGGTTGGAAGGCGACAAGTTCGTCTTCCTTTTTTAAAATAAAAATAAATTTTTTTGATGTGATTTAGGGGACGCTTTTGACCGATGCAAAGTTGAGCAAGTACTTACCAGCAGCTTATTTATAGATTCGACACCTTTATGAATGCATTGACAGAAGATTACATAGTTAGTGAAAGGAAATAAAGGGGTATACACGAATTACTTGGATAGTACAGATAGAAAGTAGGGGACTTATGAAACAAAATGTGATTATTATAACGCTATTAGTACTTTTTTTTGGGGTTGCTCTTTATGAATATAGTTATCCTGAGACAATACAAGAATGGTTTGCGGGGGATGAAGAATTAGAAGTAGAAACTCAGGAATTGGCAAATGAAGAAGTGATGGCAAGTGTCACTGAAGCTGAAGTAAATCCGTCACTGCTAGATTCTGAATTAGTTGAAAGTCGCTTACTTAATAAAAGTACAAATGAAATCATTCAAGAGTTTGGCGAACCAACACGCATTGACCTTTCCTCCTTCGGTTATGACTGGTGGATTTATTCCATATCTGAGGAAACGTTGTTACAAATTGGAGTAGATGAAGAGCGAGTTGTTACTGTATTCCTCTCGGGTAAGGCAATTGACTCAGATTCATTTATCGGTGCATCTTATGAAACCATTAATCAAAAGATGGATCTTAAAAAAGATGTCTCGGTTAAAACAAATCAAGGTTCTTTTCAATTTGAGTTATCAGATCAAGATTTAAAGATGCGGCCTCTAGTTCAGGATGGAGATGGATGGGCACAGCTTTATTTTGACTCGTTTACTGAGGAATTGACGAGCATTCGAATAATGAGTAAAGATATTTTAATTTTACAAAGACCTTATTCGATTTTATATCGTGGAACATTACCAGAAAGAGAAGAGTTAAACGATGAAGAGTGGAGACGGGTTGAAATAGGCAATGAACAGCAAATCTTAGAGTTAACTAACGTAATTCGGAAAAGACATAAGCTTGAGGCTTTTGAATGGGAAGAACCAGTTTCAAACGTTGCCTTAGGTCACAGTAAAGACATGCATGATAGTAATTTTTTTTCCCATGAGTCTCCTACCTATGGAGATGTTTCAGAAAGGTTTTTAAGTGGTGATGTTGCATTTTTACTTGCTGGAGAAAATATTGCAGCCAAATATATTGATGGATTAGCTGCAGTGGAAGGGTGGTTAAATAGCGAAGGGCACCGAGTTAATTTACTTCATGAAGAGTTTACCCATCTTGGTGTAGGAGTTTATCGAGACTATTATACACAGAACTTTATGAAACCAGTGCCGCTCCCCACTCACTAAAATTTCACCGTGAATAATAGATATCTCATAATAAAAATGATAGATTCGAGGACAAATGAAAGGGCCTAATATTCCTTTTATTCGTCCTCTTACTTTTTGAGTTGGAAATGACGAGATATCTAATGACGAAAATTACTAACTTTAGAGTTCAGTCATAGAAAGCTTAGTTTTAAAGCAAATGGAGTTCTTTATAAAAAATAAATAGAAGAAAAGAAAAAATGGGCGAACAAGGGACTGGGCGTCTTTGTAAACTAATAGTAAGAATGTAGGGAATGGGAGGATGAATGGCATGGAACAGCAGCAAAATTTACACCCATCTGTTAAGCAATTTAAGGCTTTTGTCAAAGAACACCCTTTACTTTTGAAGGAGGTCTCTGATAAAAAGAAAACCCTTCAGGAGTTTTTTGAGGAATGGACGGTCTTAGGAGGCGAACATGAGCAATGGCAAGCTTTTCGCGAAAGCATAGATGAGAGTTCTTCATCCGAACAAAAATCTGGGAAGAGTTCTGAGGAAAATCAGGAAACGAAAAATTCTACGTCTGGTGAGGTGTTAGGTCAAATTTTCGGCTTACTCAAACGAATGAATGTGCAGGATTTACAAGCTCATATGGCTCAATTTAGTTCTGTGTTGGCCAACATTCAACAAGTTATGCAAAACTTTCAAAAACCAAATCAACAAGAAAATCCACAAGGACCGACGGATCCATTTTCCTTTAGAAGAGACTAGAGTGGGGGGAGTCAAGGATGCGTGCTGATATTCAACAATTGTTCATTGAGAGACCTGAATTAAAACAATTTGTTAGGCAAAATCCAATCTGGTACCGTAAATTAAGCCGATATCCAAGCCAAATAATAAATTTAGAAAAGGAAGCCAAGTTTTTCTATGGCCGGACACTACCGCAGCGCGTAGAAAAGGTTCAAAGTAATCTTGGGCTTTTAATGATGCTGATGGAAATGATTCAAATGGGGCAATCTACTTATGAACAAACGAAGGAACCGGTTGATTAATCTCCGGCTCCTTTTTGTATAAACATTATTTGTCGACATATACTAACTGATAGTATAGAAAATGAAAGGGGTTTGAAGATGGGTAGATTCGTTTCATGTTTGTGTGTTTATTTCGTGCTTTCAATATTCTTTCAAACACAGGGGGTTACCGCATTTGAAGTAGCAGCGCAAAAGATAAGTGTTCTCCCTTTAACTAATATTCCTACGGTTGAGGTAATTGCAGCCCAACAAGAAAGAACATTGAAAGTTAATCATGAAATTCGTGATGGCGACGTTTATGTGGAATGTCTTATTCATCCTTTCACGTTTAAGGAAGAAAAAGTCGGACATGCCCATCAAGATGGTGAAGGGCACATTCGACTTTATATAAATGAACAGCATATTGATACCATTTTCAAACCTGCGTTTATTATTAGAGGACTTCCGGCCGGAAATCATGAGGTGAAAGTTGAAGTCGTGAAAAATGATAAGACTCGTTATGATTTAGAAGAAAGCTTTACTGTTTCACTTCCTGAAACTCAGTAGTTAAATATGCTAATATTTTTTGCTCAGCTGATATACCAAGTTGTTGAAAACCTTGGTTTCCAAAAAGAATATTAAACTCAAGGAAATAAAGCTTATCTTCAACGACAATAACATCAAAGCCAGCATGGTTAACTCCAAGAGCTTGTGAGGTAGCCCTTACAAGCTCAAGTGCTTCCTCTGGAATATCCTCAAATGAAATTCGTCCACCTTGAGCAACATTGGTACGAAATGTGTTTCTGTCATTTATACGCCAATAAGCAGCAACCACTTCATTTCCAATCACACATACACGCAAATCACGGTCAATTGGTAAATACTCCTGAACGTAAAAATATGGGTTGTTTTCAGCATACTCGTTAAATTGTTGATGATTTTCAATTAGAAAGACACCTTTACCCATGGAATTTCTAATTTCTTTTGCAACGAAAGGAAACGCAAATTCACGAAAAACACGATCAATATTATCATGATTTCGTCCAAGTATTAACGTCCTCGGAACATGTTCAGGACAAACACTCCAAAGACCGCGTGTCATTTCAATCTTATTAAAGCCAAGCTGTATCGACTGAATACTAGGAAATATTTGCTTTTTCATTCCGTATACAAGGGAGTTAACTTGCCAGTTTTCAGGAAACAAACAAATATCAGCCTCGATAATTTTTTCTCGATCTTCAAACATATGTTCTGGCTTCACGTACTTTAAATTTGGCATTCCGATTGTTCGAAATGGATTAAATGTCACGAAATTCATAAATGGCACCTTCTTCTGTTAGGACAAATTAAGATTAACGAATGAATTATAGACGGAGGGAGAATGAAAGTCAATGATTGAACAAAATGAGGAAATGTATGTTCGATTTGGATATGTTGCCATGAGTGAGCAGTTGGTAAATGCTTCACCTTCGCAAACAATGACCGTAAAACAATTTGAGAAGATATCAAATAAAGAGGCTGCAATTCATAAATTAGAACGAATTGCAAAGTCAAACCTAAATAATTGCCTTCGATTATTAATGCATAATCTTGCCTATGACATACAATTTTTTCGCTTTTCTTCAAGAATTGTCCCACTTGTAAACCACCCACTTACTGAAGGATGGAAATACGAACATAGTATAAAAGAAGAGCTTAAGAAGCTTGGAAAATTTATAAATGTGCATGACATGAGAGTAGATTTTCACCCAGATCACTTTGTCGTTTTAAATAGTCCATCGAAAGAAATTCTCAGTCAATCAGTTCAGACACTTATCTACCATTATAAATTATTAAAAGGAATGGGACTTAATACGAAGCACCGATGTGTTTTGCATGTTGGAGGAAAAAAGCAAGGAAAAGAAGAAGGATTAGAACAATTCATTAAGAATTTTGGAACTATTCCGCGTTCCTTACAGGAAATGATTATGCTTGAAAATGATGATGTCAACTATACCGCAGAAGAAGTCCTGTATTTAGGTGAAAAATTAGCTATACCAGTTGTCTTTGATTTACATCATTTTGATGTAAATCAAGAAACATCAACAATACTTTTAGAATTATGGAAACGTGTTATTAATACTTGGAAGGACAGTCCTTTTCCAGTAAAAATCCATATTTCAAGCCCAAAAGAAGGAAGGTTTGATAGGAGTCATCATGATTATATCGAGGTTGAAAGGTTTTATAACTTTTTATCTCTAATTAAAGGGAGTGTTCGCAATCTCGATGTTATGATTGAAGCAAAGAAAAAAGATGAAGCGTTACTAAAACTTGTCAACGAACTATCAAAGATGGAGGATTTCAAATTGTTCACGCAAGCGAGCATGAAAATGTACTCAAATGGCTAATAGGTTAATTAAAGTGTTTTTCCAATGTTCACGTGTTATAATCGGACATATGGAGGTGTAGCTGATGCTCGCAACAATGACGACGATAGGACTCCTAGACGAAGCAAGTGAGTTAGGACAAGCGATTCTATCTTCTGATGTGTATTTAGAATATAAAGCTTCAAAACGTAAGTTACAAGCAGACGATGAGGCGCAGCGGCTAATCCGAAGCTTTAACCATATGAAGGACCAATATGAGGAGGTACAACGATTTGGTAAGTACCATCCTGATTACGATAAAGTGTCAAAAAACATTCGGCAGGTTAAACGAGAGCTTGATTTATTGCCGCTAGTTTCTACGTTTAAGAAAGCAGAACGAGAGCTTGAAATGTTGCTGAATGAAATAAGTGAGACCATTGCACGTTCCGTTTCAGAAACAATAAAAGTACCATCTGGCAACCCATTTTTTGATAGCATGTCTTGCAGTGGTGGATGTGGTTCTGGCGGTGGATGTAGCTGTTAATAAATACGAAGAGGTGAATTTTAATTTGCCTTTTATTATCTTATGATATCGCTTACTTAATTTGGTTTTCATGAGGAACCATTGATGCTTCTCTATGTTCATGCTAGACTTAGAGGAAAATGAAACAGTAAAAGGAGAACCTTTATGTTAGGTGGGAATCGACAAGGGTTAGCAATTTGGCTAACATCGTTAAAATTCGCTAGACAGCTTAGACGTTTTGGAAACGTTCATTATGCTTCAAAAAAAATGAAGTATGTGATTTTATATTGTGACCAAGAGTCCGTTGAAGAAACGGTGACCAAGCTCCAAGCCTTTCATTTTGTCCGAGAGGTTCGGCCCTCAATGCGTCCATTTATAAATACGGAATTTCAAAATGCTAAACCAGATAAAGCAAAAGAATATGATTATAAGATGGGAATTTAGTCAGGCGAGAAATCGCCTGGCTTTTTTTTGGAAGCCCTGAAAAAGTTAAAAACCAAAGGCCATTGAAAAAGATGAAAATCGTACCTTTTTCAATACCTTGATTAAATTGAAATGGCTTCGTGCGTTGCGCACAGCAGGGCTTTTCTAAATGAAGTAACGGCTGAGCATTGCTAGAGGGCACTAAAAAAAGTCGACGTTTCCTCAAATCTGCTAAAGTGACTTTTTCAGTGCCCCCTTTTTTGGTAGGGAGATTTGTAGCAGTTCACGGAAGCTTGGTTTAGGACAATGGGGGAATAAAGCGATTTAATCGAAGAATTCCGATTAGATATTGATAGTAAAGCGTTGCTTCTTCGAATTGATTGGAATGCTTCACTTCTAACTGATGAATGACTTGATTACAATGTTCTGCACATGCGGCGAATAAATCATAACGTTGGTTTGGTTTTTCATCTGGACTAACTATGCCTTCTCTGCAAATATACAGTGGCATTAGTTTCCCTGGAGTTGCAGGGTTAAGGATAACGACTAAAGAGACCATGTTACGATTGCCAATCCTCGTCTCAAGACGAATAAGTCTATGAATGCGATGCTTATTCTGCGTGGCAATTTCTACAAGCTCATATATATCCGAATAGCCTTCTCCAAGCTCGATAAATCGTTGAATCATTTTGTTCTCTCCTTTTTTAAAAAGCTACTTATTGAGGAAAAATGTAGCATGTTTTTTAAAGAATGTAAAATAAAAAAACCCCGTAAGGATAACCTTACGAGGTGCCCAAAAAACATACTTACTTGTATGTAGTAGGCTATGGGAGAGGAGAAACCGGAGGAAGTACTTATGGGGAAACGTAAGCCTTCTCCGCGGTTGTCACAACATTGTAATAATGCTGCTAGTCATCAGTATGTCCCGACTTTTTTTTTTTATACACTTGAAATATACACTTTCGCAATTAATGCGTAAGAACAAAAGAATGTGGTAGGATATAGTAGATATTAAGAAAAAGGTTAGGTGGCAGATGTGAGAGTCATTTCAGGAGAAAAAAAAGGACTTCATCTTAAAGCAGTACCTGGGTCATCAACGAGACCAACGACAGATAAAGTAAAAGAGTCTATTTTTAATATAATTGGGCCCTATTTTGATGGAGGAACCGGTTTAGATTTATACGGTGGTAGCGGTGGCTTAGGGATTGAAGCATTAAGTCGAGGTCTCGATAAAGTAATATTTATTGATCAAGACCGAAAAGCTATTGATACGATAAAATCAAATTTAATTCACTGTCATTTTATGGACAAGGCAGAGGTTTTTCGTAATGATGCTAGCAGAGCATTAAAGGCACTTGTAAAGCGAGAACAAAGCTTTTCGTATATTTTTTTAGACCCACCATACGCTAATCAAAATATTGCAAGCGAGATTAGCATTATTGATAATCACGGTTTACTCGAAAAGAATGGTCTTATTGTGAGTGAACATGCAGCAAATATTAGTCTAGCTGAAAAAATTAGTGAATTAATCAAGGTACGTGAGGAAAGCTATGGAGATACCATGATTTCTATTTATCAATATGAGGACTAAATTCACGAAAAAGGAGGGTGCAGCAATGAAAATTGCAGTTTGTCCAGGAAGTTTTGATCCAGTTACATATGGACATTTGGATATCATTACTAGAGGAGCGGCTGTGTTTGACAAGGTGATTGTGGCTGTTTTACACAATCGAAACAAGCAACCAATGTTTTCAATTGATGAACGAGTTCATCTCTTGAAACAAGTTACTTCACATATTGAAAACATTGAGGTGGATTCTTTTAATGGTTTACTGATTGACTATGTGAAGGAGAAGAATGCTCAAACCATTATTAGAGGGTTGCGGGCGGTTTCAGATTTTGAATATGAAATGCAAGCAGCTTCGATAAATAAAAAGCTAGGACCAGAAATTGAAACATTTTTTATGATGACTAGTAATCATTACTCCTATCTTAGCTCAAGCATTGTCAAAGAAGTTGCAAAATATCAAGCTGATGTTTCAGATTTAGTGCCAGTTGAAATTGCTGATGCGTTAAAAGAAAAATTTAAAGTAGAAAGTTAATCACACTTTGTGAACAAGAACTAATCTCGTGTTGATTTTGCAAGGCAACCGAAAAAGTAGAGGGCACTGAAAAAGGTCGGTTTTTGAGGGCACTGAAAAAAAGGGTGCTTTTCCTATTTCAGTGCCCTCTTAGTAATGCGTGGAGCCGTTGCCCGGTTTTGAAAAGCCTTGTCATGAATGATTTTCTCATAGCAAGGCGCGCAACGAGTGAAGCCATTACTACTTCCTCGAAATGCTTTCAAAGGGTTTTTCAGTGGCCTTCGGTTTTCACCTTTTTCAATGCCCTTTAAGCAATGAAGCGGAACCGCGCAACGTGTGAAGCTATTGCTACTTCCTAGTATCTGCTGAAAGGGACTTTGTACTGAACCTTTGGACACCCTTTCCTCTAAATCGCCTTCTTTAATTGTGTATGTGTCCAAATCATAATATAGAGGACGAGTGTAAATAAGGTTAAATATGAACCGTACTGGACAACAAGCTGCCAACCCTGGTGGAAAAACGAACTAGAGTGTTCTCCTAAAAAAACGGGGAGGGCCCCTTGCTGTTCGCTTGAGGGTTTTGATTTAACATAGAGTGGTTGCCAAAGTAAAAATGCTAACACAGCAGCAAAGAACCCGTGAAAGATTCTTGCAATAAAAAACGGTTTAAAACGAATATCTGTCTCTGCTAAGATACTTGCGACTTGAGCCTGGACTGATAGACCGCTGAAAGCAAGAAAGAAACTTGTCACGACGGCTTGTTCTAAAAGAGTAGATGAGGAAGACGTGCTCGCCATTTGGGCCCCTAACGTGATTTCAAACAAACCTGAAATTAAAGGTAGACTTAAATCACTCGGTAATCGAAAAAAGGCCAAAAGAATGGAAAAAAACAAAGCTAGCAATGCTGTTAAACCAATTAAGCTTAATATTTTATTTAGGACGGAAAATAAAATAATAAATCCGCCAATCATTAAAAGAGTGCGAACAGACGATTGAACGGCATCTCCAAGTAATTTCCCAAATGGTCGTCCATCCCGAATTCGTTCACGATGTAAAAGTGAAATGGCTTGTAAAATAGAAAGACGTTTCACTTTTTTTGGGGGAAAATCGGATTCTTCGTTTCGACCATGAAAGCGCATGAACAAGCCAACACAAATATTCCCTAAATAATGAGCCAAGGCTAGGAGGATACCTAGTGTGGGGTCATGAAAAAAACCTACTGCAATTGCGCCAAAAATAAATAAAGGATTTGAAGAGTTTGTAAAGGACACTAGACGCTCAGCTTCAATTCTTGTTACTTTTTTTTCTTGTCTAAGCCTCGCAGTTAACTTTGCCCCGGCAGGGTAACCAGAGGCTAATCCCATTGCCCAAACAAACCCACCAACACCTGGTACTCGAAATAAGGGTCTCATTAACGGTTCAAGTAACGCCCCAAGGAAGGTTACAACACCAAAGCCGATTAATAATTCAGAAACAATAAAAAATGGTAGCAATGACGGAAAGACGACATCCCACCACATTTGCATCCCTCTCACAGAAGCGTCAAGTGCTTCTTTTGGATAAATCATTAACGAAGCAGCAAGAGAAATCGAAAAAAGAGCGAGTATTAAAGTTTTTATCATCGATGAACGCATAGGTGGAGCGTCCTCCTTTACTTTATGCATCAGAACCTGTCTCCCATTATTTAAATATACGTATACAAGCTTGTAATAGACCATATGATTGAAAACAAGCTCGTGAAAAAGTAAGATAGGAGATGGTTGCATTGACTAAAGACACGCCCTAGAGTAGGTCTTGCTTTAGGTTCAGGTGGTGCTAGAGGTTTCGCTCATATCGGTGTTTTAAAAGCATTTGAAGAAGAAAAAATTGAGATTCATTATATAGCAGGTAGTAGTATGGGAGCTCTTATAGGTAGTTTGTATGGAGTTGGACATCCCCCGGGCCATTTGGAGCGATTTGCGATGTTGTTTCGAAGAAAGTATTATCTCGATATAACAGTACCTAAAATGGGTTTTGTTGCTGGAAAAAAAGTAAAAGAATTGATTAAAATGTTAAGTAAAGGAAAAAGACTGGAGGATCTTCATCCGCCTGTTGCAGTAGTGGCAACAGATTTAAAACGAGGTGAACGTGTCGTTTTTCGGCAAGGTGAAATAGCGGCGGCAGTTAGGGCAAGCATAGCAATCCCAGGAATTTTTGTTCCTGAAATCATTAATGGAAAGATTTTAGTTGATGGTGGGGTAATTGACCGAGTTCCTGTCTCGATTGTTAAGGATATGGGTGCTGATGTGACAATAGCTGTTGATGTGTCAGGTTTTCGAATCGAGCCAAATATTATGACAATTTATGATGTGTTGTTGCAAAGCATGGACATCATGGCTCATGAAATGATTCGACATCAGGAATTAGACTGTTCTGTCATGATTAGGCCCACCTTAGATGATGCAAGTTCACTTGTCTTTACTAGGGTTGAACAATTAATAGAACAAGGATATAAAGCTGCTTATTCACAAATGGACAAGATAAAGCTAGCTATAGAGAAGGGGAATTAAACATGAACCAGAAACAACAACCTGTGCTAAAGAAAAGGTGGATCGTTTTATTCGCTATTCTATTATTTCTACATTTTTATCAGCTTCCATTTTACTATTCGCAGCCAGGACATGCTAAACATTTAGATACGGTCATTAATGTTGAAGAAGGATACGAAAAAGAAGAAGGTTCGTTTATGCTTACGACCATTCGGATGGGAAAGGCAAATGCCTTTTTCTATGTTTGGGCTCAACTTAGTCCTTATAGACATCTATATCCAGAAAAACAGCTTCGGTATGAGGATGAAACGGATGAGGAATATCAGCACCGTCAGCTAATGATGATGAACGACTCCCAAGAGAATGCTAAAATTGTTGCATATGAAAAAGCTGGCAAAGGCGTTCAATACGAGTATCGAGGCGTCGTAGTGTCTTCATTTATTGAAGGAATGCCTGCTGCAGAAGTTTTGGAACCAGGTGATCGTATTTTAGAGGTTGATGGTACGGAGGTAAGGACAGCTGAGCGATTCATGACATTACTAGAAGGAAAAACCGCGGAAGACCAAGTGGAATTATTAGTCCTGAGAGATAAGAAGCAACTGACGATTGACCTGGGTTTCTCATCTTTTCCAGAGGATCTGGAAGTAGAAGATGACAGGGTAGGGGTAGGGATTCGGGCTCCGATGACGGACCGTGAAGTTACATTTGAGCCAAATGTTGAAATCGATACAAGCGAAATAGGTGGTCCTTCAGCCGGATTAATGTTTACACTTGAAATTTATAACCAATTAGTAGAGGAAGATATTACTAAAGGATATGAAATAGCTGGTACAGGAACAATGAGTGAGAATGGTGAAGTTGGGCGAATTGGAGGAGCTTCTCAAAAAATTGTTGCTGCACATAAAGCAGGAGCAGATTTCTTTTTTGCTCCGAATGAGAAAGGCGTAGAAAACTCAAATTACCAAGAAGCGATAGTAGCCGCAAAGGATATTAAAACGACAATGAAAGTTATTCCTATTGATACCTTTGAGGACGCTCTTACCTATCTTCAAGAGTTACCAGAAAAGAAATCTAAATAATTAATGAAGGGGTGTCTAAAATTTGACACCCCTTTTTTATTTACGAATGGGAGGCGTACTATATTCCTCTTTTAAACGGCTTATACGCGAGTTTAAAGGAGAAAAATAAGCATTTACTACACGTTCCTCTAAAATTGCTAACGTCCCCTTAGCTTGTGAAAAACGAGTAATAAGAGGGAGGGAAAAATTACTCTTTTGTTTATTCAAATAAGTTTGACCTGTGGAACTCATTCCGAGTAGACGTATATAAGGGGGAGGGCCATCAGTTAACTTTCTTATTTCCTCTTTCGTTGTTTTCGTTAAAATATGTGTCGCGTATCGTTGAAGACGATTTCTCGTATAACGCTTTGTTTTCATCAGTGTCATCCACTCTTCGAAACTAGTAGCCTGTTTCATTGTTTCTTTTGCTCGAAACTCCAATCCCTCTTCACATTCGTATATTTGTTGAAGTTCTTGGTGGCTTGAAGTGAGAACATGATATTGAATAAAAGGGAAATATTTTTCCCATGTGTGGAACATTTGATTTTCATTAAAATAATCTTGAAGTAAATTATAGGTATAAGCAGGTACAACATGTTTGACTTTTGAGAGAGTGTTATGGTTACTCAAAGATTTACGGATGCTAGTTGCACTTGCAATTGAAGCTTTTGGAATCGTTTCTTCATGGTAGTGTGCTTGTTTACGAACGATTGTTGTTGCTTGCATTGGTAAATTTAAATCATGTATAGCCTTTACGTAATGGTAACCAAGTATATTATTAGGTTCACTTAACGATAACATTGAATTAGGGGCCCCTAACTTGGAGAAAGCCTCCGAGGCGGCTCTAGGATAACTTACTCCAGTTGAGATTCCTTCTTTTACAAAATGATCCCATGTTTTTTTATTTTTCTTCATAAATTGAAGGAGCGAGTGAAATGGCTCAATATTACCTTCTTCGCTTCCGAAATTAATGACTTGGGAACCAAACTCAGAAAGAGTTTGCATCGCACCTTCTGCAAAACATTCCGCTTTTTGGGTAGAATAAAAATATGGTAGTTCTAAAACAATATCAACACCTGCTTCAAGAGCCATTTTTGTACGTTGCCATTTTGAGACGAACGCAGGCTCGCCTCTTTGCAAAAAATAACCACTCATGACTGCGATTACAACGTCTGCATTAGATTGACTACGAGCTTGCTCAATATGGTGGAGGTGACCATTATGTAAAGGATTATATTCGACAACAATTCCTAGTGACTTCATAAAATTCTCCTCTGCTATTTAATATGATTCAAGACTTTACTCAATAATCTTGACATGCTACAATAAGTCTCACGCATTTTATTAGGACATGCACATATTATAAGCCAAATCAGTGTAAAGAAAAAAGGTTGACAAACAAAAACTGTAGATTTATAATTACTTTTGTTGCCTTATGAGGTGAAGAAAAATGAAATGGACATTAGCACAACTCAATGTAGCGAAACATAAGCCATTTGTTTTCGATGAGGTTATTGATTTATCTGAAATAAAAGAGCAAAATGATGAAATACGTTCAATTTCTCCAGTGAAAGTAAAGGGAGAAGCTGTATATACAGGACATGTTGTTACATTTCCGCTTCATATTACAGGTGAACTTACTTTACCTTGCTCGCGAACACTAGCGGATGTATTGCTTCCGTTTGATTTGCACGTATCTGAACAATTTCGCCCTGCTGATGAGTATTATCGGAAAGAGAATGAATTAGAAGATGTGCATATTATTGATGATGATGTCATTAATTTAGTACCTTACATTAAAGAGCATATTTTATTGGAAATACCTATGCAAATTTTTGCTGAAGATGATGCTGAAGCACAGGCGCCACCTGAAGGTAAGGACTGGGAACTGGTAACAAAATTAGAAGAAAAGCAAGACAAGATTGATCCACGGCTTGCTGATCTAGCTAAGTTTTTTGAGAAAGAGTAAAGAAAATCGAAGCACCGGCATTGATCGGACCTTCATTTCATATTGATTAGATCCTGTAAGGAGGTGGGAATGATGGCAGTACCATTTAGAAGAACTTCTAAAACTCGCAAGGCTAAACGTCGTACTCACTATAAATTAGCAGTACCAGGCATGACTAAATGTCCTGAGTGTGGAGAATTCAAGCTTGCTCACCGTGTTTGTAAAGAGTGTGGCTCTTACAAAGGCCAAGACGTGATTAGCAAGTAATATGACGTACTATTGTTAAAAGACTAACTCATTTCGTGAGTTAGTCTTTTCTTTGTGTAACCCGATCTTCCCATATTTTCTTTGTAAGTAGGGCAAAGTTATTGAAAGATGAATAGATTTATACGAACAAGGACATAATCCCTTAATAGAGCGTGCTCAAAAAATATAGTTAAAAGATTAGGAATGAGCGATTATATGATTATGAGAACCCAGATCATAGTTGTGTCTCAAAAACATTCGGCTCCTACCCGCATTGTTTAGTGTTTGTTCAAAAAGGAAAAAACCACTCTTTTTGAACAAACACTAATAGAACAAAGTCTATCTTTACTAGTATATGCATACGTATAAAGCATAAGTTATTAAGGAGGGTTAATATGTCACCAATTCGTCAAGATGCTTGGAGTACAGACGAGGATTTAATTTTAGCTGAGGTTGTATTGCGTCATATTCGTGAAGGAGGAACTCAGCTGGCAGCTTTTGAAGAGGTAGGGGACCGACTATCTAGGACTAGTGCAGCCTGTGGGTTTCGTTGGAACTCAGCTATTAGAAAGAAATATGAATCGGCAATCGCTCTAGCAAGAAAACAAAGAAATAAAGGAAGAAAGCCTGGTGAAACGGTGAAGGAAGAGAATTGGGAGGAAGAAGTTAGTAATGAGATGAGTCCGAGCAACGATGTAGTGGATCAAGCCCTTCCTTTGAAAGTGTCTAAGCCAGCTAAAGATCGTAAGTTGACAATAACGATGGAACAGGTTTTAGAATTCTTAACAGATTACCATCATCAAAAGGAAGATGCGTCTAATATCGAAGAACTTGAACAACTTAAACAAGAGAATCAATTATTGAAAGATAGACTAGCAAAACTAGAGGATCAAAAGAAGACGATGACAGAAGACTACAGAGCTTTGCTGTCGATTATGGAGCGTGCTAGAAACCTTTCTATTTATCAAGACTCTAGAGAATTAATTGAGCCGAGAGCTTCGAAATAAAAAAAAAACAAAGCGAACTATTAATCGCTTTGTTTTTTTTTTTTTTTTTTTGATAGTTCAGGGTACACTTACTGAAAAAATCATATACAAAGAGTGTCAGTTCTTTTTAAAGTTTATCACTTGACTCTAAAGATTGTTTATCTTCTTCCACATATTGCTCTTTTACACCCTCAGGGTACCAAACAAATGGGTTTTCTCCACGGTCACGTGATGAATGATATGTCACGGCTTCAAAGCCTTGTTTGACCCAGAAATCTCCTGATCCTTGGCGTCCATTTGTTTTAATAGGTAATTCAAAGCTTTTGGCAAAATCTACTAGTGCTTGACCGTATCCTTTTGAACGATAGGGTTCTAAGACTTCAAGTTTCCATAATTCTAAATAATCTTGTGGTGGGTCAAAATAACGGTCGTACTTCCCATCAATTCGGTATAAACTCATGCGTGCTACTAATTTTTTACCGAAATAAATCCCATAAAATGGAGATTCACTATCATCTTCAATAATATTAGCATTTAAGTCATCTTTCATTGATAGTTCGGCAGCACCATATTCACGAAAACTTTTAAACTCTTCTAATGTTTTGTAATTAACCAGCAATCGTTTAACTTCTAACGTATTCAAGAATGTGACCTCCTAATGATAAAAGTCTAATATCTACCCTCTAGTTTACTACAAAATAAATAAAAAGTAGTATCAAAAAATTTTTTTCTTCATTTATCTGCAATAATCAGAACTCTCTACACTAATTTGCAGAAAATTTATGTTACAATTTGAAAAGATTATGGCAGGAGTTGTTAAAGTAATGAAAGTTGCTGTTATTGGAGGGGGCTCCGTAGGGTTACTTATTTCCTCTTATTTGTATAAAGCAGGTTTTAATGTCACGGTTTATACTAGACGCAGCGAGCAAATGAATGAAATAAAGAAACGAGGGCTTTTGTTTATCTCTTCTACCGAAAAAGAAGAGTGTTTCCCTATACAAGTAAAACAATTTAATAAAGACATTCATCTAATGGAGGATATTATAATTTGTTCAGTAAAGTCATTTGAGGTAAATGGTGTAGTTGACATGTTAAAAATAATTCAATGTGACGCTACTTCAATTCTTTTTGTACAAAATGGTATGGGCCATTTGGAATCAGTCAGGAATGTGCAAATGTCAGAAGTTGGGGTCGCCGTAGTAGAACATGGAACTATGAGACAAGATGAACGGTCTGTCCGCCATACGGGAGTCGGAAGAATTCGTTGGGCTTTTGTAAAGAAAAGTAATGGGGTTTTGTCTCAGTTGATGGGTCAACTTTCTAGTACTTCTTTTGTTATTGAGTCCCAGAAAGATTGGAAGGCGATGCTTGAAGACAAATTAATTGTGAATGCCTGTATTAATCCACTCACGGCGTTATTAAATGTTGAAAACGGCGAGTTAATCGAAAATCAAGATCACAGGCAATTGCTACGACAAGTATTTAATGAAATTGTTCGTATTCTTGAGCGTCAGGATGAAGAGTCGTTGTGGGTATATGTTTGTGAAATTTGTGAACGTACTGCAAAGAATCGTTCTTCTATGTTGAAGGATTTAGATAATCGCCGTCGAACAGAAATTAATAGCATTGTTGGATATTTATTAGAACAAGCATCATTACGCTCAGTAGATGCACCGCTATTATTCTTTCTGTTCTTATCAATCAAAGGTTTAGAAAAATAGAAAGGAGGCATGTTATGTGTCAAATGCTTTTGCTTGGTTTCTAGCAACACTGATAACGGTACCAATATTGGCATGGTATTTCTTTTATATTGTTACGGTCAAACTGACGAAAAATAAGCAACGGTCAATTCGTTTTGCAGCTGATTGCTCCTGTGTTCTTTTCATGGCCTCAGTGTATTTCATCCTACTTGAGCTTTCAGGTCAATCTTTCTTTTGGATGATACTAATGCTCTTTTTTTTAATCGCATTTATTTTTACAGTTATTCATTGGAAAGTAGCTGAAGATATTTATACGGGGAAACTATTGAGGGGCATTTGGCGCTTTAATTTTATTGTGTTCTTTTCCCTATACATTGTTTTAAGTGGTTTTGGCCTTTTTTTAAGAATTTTCAAACCATAAACTATTCATTGAAGATCGACTACACATCTGCATGAATAATCCTCATTGTTAACTTACTTTTTCTTTGAGGAAGTTCTAAATATTGGTGTAGAAGAAGAGTCTTTGCTATGATAGAGGTGAATTTTTAAATATGAAGGGACGTCAATTTCAATGGAAGTGCGAGAAATAGACTTATCACATTCGAATATCGTTACGGATTATATAGAAGGTAATAAGAATGTTAGTCAATTGTTTGACTATTCACTACATGAACCGACAAGCTATGAACAAAGGGCAGAGGAATTAAAAAATAGGACGTTTAAGCGTGAAGAACTAGTTGAACACCTTCTTTCCACGCATCGGCATCTTCCATATAGGGATAAAGTAGTCGAAAATATACATAAATTACGTGATTCTAATACAATGACAATTGTGGGAGGACAGCAAGCCGGTTTATTAACTGGACCGCTTTTTACGATATATAAAGCAATTTCAGTTATTGTTTTGGCGAAACAGCAAGAAACACGGTTATCTACCCCTATTGTTCCTGTTTTTTGGATTGCTGGTGAGGATCATGATTTAGAAGAGATTCGCTATGTATATGCTCATAAAAACAACCGTTGGACTAAACATGTTCTCAAACAAAAAGAACAAGGAGCTCAGGCTGCCTCCGAGATAAATCTTTCGAAGGATTTTTTAGTGAAATGGATAGATGATCTTTTTCGGACGCTACCGGAAACAACATATACGAGAAGTTTAACGGAAACCATTCGTTCTTTTGCGGAATGTTCCACGACTTATATTGATTTTTTCTCTCAAATGATGCACTGGTTGTTTAAAGAGCAAGGACTTATTTTACTGGATTCCAATCATCCAAACTTACGTCGAATTGAATCTGAATACTTTAAGGAAATAATTCGAGATATTGAGGCTGTCCAATCTGGTCACATTGAAGGTTTGCGTAAATACCAGTCTTTAGGATATGGGACACCGATTGAAACCGAAGAAGAAAATGCTCACTTATTTATTCAAGTAAACGAGGAGAGAAAGCGTTTAGATTTTTCCTCGGATGTTTTTAAAGTAAAAGGTACTGAGATTCAATATTTGAAGGGAGATTTGCTTGGGATCGCATCTAATTCCCCGGAAAAGCTTAGTAATAATGTCGTTTCTCGCCCAATTATGCAAGAAAAATTGTTACCTGTGCTTGGTTTTATTACTGGACCAGGAGAATTAGCTTATTGGGCGACATTAAAACCTGTATTTCATTCATTCAACCATAAGATGCCTTTGGTTATTCCTCGCTTACAAATGACCTATATTCCAAGGCATATAGATAAATGGGTAGAGCAGTTTGACTTCACCTGTGAACAGTTTCTTAAAGGTCAAGGTGAGCAATTAAAAGAAACGTGGCTCTCAGACATAAATGAGTACCCAATCAATGATGAAATCGAACGAGTGAAGACAGAATTCCAACAGTCTCATCGTTCAATACAAGAGTTGGCTATGAAAATGGATGAGACCTTGTATAAGTTAAGTAAAAAAAACTATGAAAAAATTGAGCACCAATTAACGTTTTTAGAAAAAAAAATGAATCATTTCGTGGAAGAGAGGCATGCTCTGGTTCTATCAAAATTTGACGAGGCCAATCATTGTCTATTCCCTTTAAATCGACTTCAAGAAAGAGTTGCTCATCCAATATTGCTTTTGAATTTGATTGGTGAGAAGGGACTTAGTCGAATTATGGAAATGAACTTTGAATTAAACGGACGACATAAAGTCATCATTTTGTAAATTCATGGATGAAATCGATGTCGGAAGAAAAGGAACAAAAACCCTTGCTACTAAGCAGGGTTTTTTATTTTTGTGTAAAATTAAAATAATGGTGGTGAAAAGTGGGGGGATGTGGTAACTTAAGTGTAATAAGTGGGAGGGGGATGGCTTTTCGATGTTCATGGGAGAATATCGTCATAACGTTGATGAAAAAGGACGTATGATTGTTCCAGCGAAATTTCGTGATGAGCTTGGGGCAACGTTTGTTGTGACCCGTGGATTAGATCGATGTTTATTTGCTTACCCACTCGAAGAATGGAAAAAGTTAGAGGAAAAATTAAAAACCCTTCCTTTCACGAAAAAGGATGCAAGGGCTTTTACAAGATTTTTCTTTTCTGGAGCGACTGAATGCGAGCTCGATAAACAGGGGAGAGTAAATATTGCCTCACCTCTTCGCGAGTATGCGCATCTTGAAAAAGAATGTGTTGTCATCGGTGTTTCCAACCGAGTAGAAGTCTGGAGTAAATCAATCTGGGAAGAGTATTTCTCGAATGCAGAGGAATCATTCAGTGAAATCGCTGAAAATATCGTTGATTTTGATTTATAGAAAACCCGGACTAGTGAATAAAGCATCTTGAACAATGAATGAATGATTACTTATTAAAGTCGAAATACATTTTTAACTTTGGCATACATAGAAGGATGAACAAGCCTTCCGCGACATGTGAGAGCGTTAAAAGGAGAGGTGATAGTTTGTTCACTCATATAACTGTTTTAAGAGAAGAATCGGTAGAAGGTTTAAATATTCGTCCAGACGGTGTTTACGTAGACTGTACATTAGGCGGGGCAGGGCATTCTGCGCTCATTCTTCAACAACTTGGAGAGAAGGGTCATCTCTTTGCCTTTGACCAGGATGACAAGGCACTTGACTATGCTAGAGAAAAACTAGCACCGTATGAAGGGAAATTTACCCTTATTCGTAGCAATTTCCGATTTGTGAAACAAGAATTAATAAATCGTGGAATTGATGGCGTTGACGGAATTCTTTTTGATTTAGGTGTGTCCTCGCCTCAATTAGATGAAGCAGAAAGAGGTTTCAGCTATCATCAAGATGCACCCCTAGACATGAGGATGGATCAAACCTCTTCATTATCTGCGTACCATGTTGTAAATGAATGGGAATTCCATCAATTGGTCAGGATAATTTCTCGGTATGGGGAAGAAAAATTTGCAAAGCAAATCGCTAGAAAGATTGAAGCCTTTCGAGAAAAGAAACCAATTGAGACAACTGGGGAACTTGTCGACATTATTAAAGATGCGATTCCTGCACCGGCAAGAAGAACAGGAGGCCATCCTGCAAAACGAACGTTTCAAGCTATTCGAATTGCTGTAAATGATGAACTTGGGGCATTTGAAGAAGCGCTTGAGTCAGCCATAGATTTAACTAATCAGAATGGTCGCATTTGTGTTATCACGTTTCATTCTTTGGAAGATAGATTGTGCAAGGAAATTTTTAAAGAGCATAGTAAAGGCCCTGATTTGCCACCGGGATTTCCGGTAATTCCTGAAGGGTATGAAACCATTTTAAAATTAATCACTAGAAAGCCAATAGTTCCATCGAATGAAGAATTAGAGGGAAATAATCGTTCACGATCAGCGAAACTTAGAATAGCTGAAAAAAGATAGGAGGTTTACACTATGAGTATGGTAGCAAGGAATTTACAACAGCAACAAGAGCATCAAGAACAACAAAAGATTAACAAAAGAAAACAGCTTAGAGTTGAAAAAGCTAGAATCACAAAGGGAGAGAAACTGATTATTGCTTCAATGGTATTAACGATGTTTCTCGTAGTCGGTTTTATTATACATAATTATGCGACGATTTATAGCTTAAATCGAGAAGCGTATGTACTGGAATCGTCCATCAAAGAACAGACTCAGGTTAATGAAGGACTATCTCTTCAAGTTGTTGAATTAAGTGCGCCAGATCGTATTTTAGAGCTTGCTGAGAAGTCGGGCATGTCTCTTAATGATAACCAAGTGAAAGTCGTCCAAAACTAGTTCATCAACATTGAACTAGTTTTTTTTCAGAATAATTATTAGGGAAATTGAGGTGAAAGAGTGGATATTAAACGAGCAACAACAAACGTACGAGCTGTGATATTAATGGTTATGTTTTTATTGCTATTTTTAGTCCTTACCTTCAGAATAGGTTACATTCAAACATCGAAAGAAGTAAGGGGAGAAGAATTAGTCACAATTGCAGAAGAAAAGTGGACAAAAAGTCAAGTGATTGAAGGAAAGCGAGGGACGATTTATGATCGAAAAGGTAGTGCCCTTGCTCAAGAATTAAACTCATATACGGTCTATGCTGTCCTAGATAAAAACCAAGTAAGATATGTAAAGAATCCTCGAGAAACAGCTGAGTTGTTATCACCGTACATTGATATGGATGTAACATCTCTTGAGAATTTACTATCTGCTGATCGGTTTCAAGTGGAATTAGGAGCGAGCGCAAAAAATTTAACGTACGATAAAATGTTAGAGATAAAAAATTTAGAACTTGATGGAATCTACTTTCGGCAAGAGCCTAGACGATACTATCCTAAACAAACGTACGCATCTCATATCATTGGATACACAGAACGAAATATGGAGAAGGCTAGAATGGGCCTGGAGAAAAGTTATGATGATTTGTTACGTCCAACAAATGGAACAATACAGTATCAAAGTGATAGAAAAGGAATACCTTTACCTAATCCTAACAGCCATGTAACTCCTGCAATAAATGGTCATGACATCTATTTGACTCTCGATTCCAATATTCAAACAGCTCTTGAGCAGGTTATGACAAAAGTAGAAGATCAGTACTCACCAGAGAAAATTATTGCGATTGTTGCAGACCCTAAAACTGGACAAATTCTTGCGATGAGTAATCGTCCTAGTTTTAATCCAAATCATTATGAACAAATTAAGAATTATATGAATTACGCTATTTCTGATCGATTCGAACCCGGTTCAACAATGAAAATGTTTACTCTAGCAGCGGCAATTGAAGAAGATGTATATAATGGTCAGGAAGAATATCAGTCTGGACAATATAAAATTGGTCCTGATACGGTTTCTGATCACAACAAAGGGCGAGGTTGGGGACCAATAACTTATGATGAAGGATTGTTAAGGTCATCCAATGTTGCGTTTTCAAAAATAGCTCTAGAAAAGCTAGGACCTGAGGAACTCTATAACTACTTAAACCGATTTGGTTTCAATCAACCAACAGGAATTGATTTACCAAATGAGGCAACAAGTTTGATTGCTAATAGTTATAAGTATGATGCAGCAGCCACAGCCTTCGGTCAAGCAACGGCTGTAACTCCAATTCAACAAATTCAAGCTGTAACAGCCATTGCCAATAATGGAACAATGATGAAGCCTTATATTATTGATAGAGTTGAAGATTCAGAGACAAAGGAAGTTATTGAGAAACATGATCCGGAGGAAGTAGGTAAACCAATTTCAGCTCAAACAGCAGCTGAGGTTCGTAATTTATTGGGTAGAGTTGTATCAGATCCCTCAGGTACGGGCCGTCCGTATGCTTTGGAGGGCTTTCAGGTTGCAGGGAAAACAGGAACTGCCCAAGTAAGAAATCCAGAGGGTAGAGGTTATATTCGAGGTCACGGAGAAAATATATTCTCTTTTCTAGGTATGGCTCCAAAGGATGATCCATCAGTTGTCGTTTATGTAGCCGTTGAGAGACCGCAGTTAAGTAAGCACGAGGTAGGTTCGGAACCAACCGCAATGATATTTAACACTATTATGAAACAAAGTCTTCAGTATTTAAATATTATGCCTTCTATTGAGGAGTTGACCGAAGAAGCGGAGACTGGTTTTAAGACGATGGACTACGTAAATCGTTCTGTTGCAGACGTAAGGACAGAATTAGAAAAAGCAGGCCTTGAGGTATATGTATTCGGAGACGGAGAAAATATTGAAGCTCAGCAGCCTTTTCCTAATAAAGGTCTTTTACCAGGTGAAAAAGTTATGCTACGAACCAAAAGTAATACTTACCAAATGCCGAATATAATTGGTTGGTCGAATCGGGATGTACTAAAGTTAACGAATTTGTTGAATTTAAATCCGACCTTATTTGGAAATGGTTTTGTGACGACCCAAAGTATTCAAGAAGGAGCCACTATTCAAAAAGATGATTATCTGATTGCAGAGTTTTCAAATAACCGAAATCAATCAGAGAAAATAGAGGAACAAGAGGACTCGGGAACAGTAGAGCAAATAGGGGAATAGTAACTAAATTGGAACTTGTACCATGTTCTATTCGCTTTCGTACAAGCATACGTTAAAACAAGCTCATGTCAAATTTGACGTTACTTGAATTGAACGAAAGCGGGAGGTATATGTGGTGCGAGTTTCTAATGTAACCGTTCGAAAACGTCTTGTCCTTGTCTTGTTTTTTGGACTGGCTATTTTTATGATTATTGCCCTACGTCTTGGTTATGTCCAATTTGCCCTCGGAGATTGGTTGACAAACCGTGCAGAAGATTCATGGAGTCGAGATGTACCCTTTGAAGCGAAACGTGGAGAAATTCTCGATCGAAATGATATCGTACTTGCTACGAATGTCAGCTCTCCTTCAATATTGGTTGTCCCAAAACAGATTCAAGACCCTGTTGAGACATCAGAGAAGCTAGCTGCGGCCCTAAACATGGACCAGAAAAAAGCATATGAGTTTATCACAAAGGGAGAATCAATCGTACGTATTAATCCAGAGGGGCGCAAAATCTCAAAAGAAAAGGCTAGTGAAGTAAGAGCCCTTCGTTTAGCAGGTGTGTATATTGCCGAAGATAGTAAAAGACACTATCCTTTTGGAAGCTATTTATCCCATGTACTTGGTTTCGCAGGTATTGATAACCAAGGTTTAACAGGCTTAGAGTTATATTATGAAGAGGAGTTAAAAGGAGAGAAGGGTTATGTGTCATTTTTTTCTACAGCTAAAGGAAATCGGATGCCTAATTTGGCAGATGAATACCAAGCACCAGAAAATGGATTAGATTTACGACTGACGGTTGACAGTCGAGTGCAAACGATTATTGAACGTGAATTAGACATAGCTGAAGCAACATATAATCCGGATGGAGCAATGGCCATTGCGATGGATCCAAACACTGGTGAGATCCTTGGAATGAGCAGTCGTCCACACTATAATCCAGAAAATTTTCAAGAGGTCCCACCAGAAATTTACAACCAAAATAAACCTGTTTGGATGCAATATGAACCAGGTTCTACCTTTAAGATAATTACGTTAGCTGCTGCTCTAGAAGAGGGAGAAGTTGACCTTCAAAAGGATACATTTAATGATCCAGGCTATATTGAAGTGGCTGGTAGAAACCTTCGTTGCTGGAAAAAGGGTGGGCATGGGCATCAGACGTTTTTAGAAGTGGTGCAAAATTCATGTAACCCCGGTTTTGTTGTGCTAGGTGAAAGACTTGGCAAGGACCGGTTATTCAACTATATTGAAGATTTTGGGTTTGGGCAGAAGACGGGCATTGATTTACAAGGTGAAGGTAAAGGAATTCTTTTCAATCGAGATCGAGTAGGTCCGCTAGAACTTGCTACGACATCATTTGGGCAAGGAGTGGCTGTTACGCCAATACAACAGGTGGCGGCGGTATCTGCTGCAATTAATGGGGGGTATTTATATCAACCTTTTATTGCAAAAGAATGGGTCGACCCGTTAACAGGAGAAATAGTTGATAGCCAAGCTCCTGTAATGAAGCGAAGAGTCATTTCGGACGAAACTTCATCACAAGTAAGACACGCACTCGAGAGTGTCGTTGCGTTAGGCACAGGTAAAGGTGCATTTGTTGAAGGCTACCGAGTTGGCGGAAAAACGGGGACTGCCCAGAAAGCGAAAGACGGACGCTATCTAGAAAATAATCATATTGTCTCCTTTATTGGTTTTGCACCAGCGGATGATCCACAAATTGTTATCTATGTTGCTATTGATAATCCAAAAGACACATTACAATTCGGGGGGATTGTCGCAGCCCCAATTGTTGGAAAAATGATAGGGGACAGTTTACGTGCTCTTGGAGTTGAGAAGAGAACGAACCAAATTGAAAAAGAACTGGCGTGGAATGATGAACTGCTTGTTGAAGTACCTGATTTAATTGGTAGAACGACGAGAGAAATACATGACTCGTATTACGAATTAAAAATAGATGTTAATGGTGAAGGGAAGCGTGTACTAGCTCAATCACCCGACCCTGGCATAAAGGTAACTTCTGGTTCAACAATCCGTCTTTATATGGGTGACAAATAGTATTCTACAGTCTAAAATAAGTCTAGTGTGATTTTAGCAGGGAATCTTCGATAAACATGTTAAAATTCTATGCTAGGTGAAGAAAATGAGTGCTAGTGATTGTGAGGGGTTTTATCAATGAAAACATTACTTGAATTAATAGAAGAAATCCCGTTCGTTCCAAAAAAAGAGGAGTATCGTCAAGTTTCCGTTCATAAGATAGAAATGGATTCAAGACTTGTTGATAAGGGAACTTTATTCTTCTGTATTAAAGGTTATACCGTTGACGGACATGAGTTCGTTAATCAAGCTGTAAAGCAGGGGGCTGTCGCCATTGTGGCAGAACGTCCCCTTAATGTCGATGTTCCAGTTATTGTGGTTAGAGATACAAAACGAACAATGGCTAAAATATCTTCCTATTTTTACGGAGATCCTACGACAAAGATGCATCTTATTGGTGTAACTGGAACAAATGGAAAAACATCAGTCACGCATATACTTGAACAAATTATGCAAGATGCAAATAAGAAAACAGGATTGATTGGGACGATGTACACCAAAGTGAAGGATGTTGTTTATGAAACGAAAAATACAACACCTGAATCAGTAATCCTTCAGCAACGCTTCAAACAAATGAAAGATGAGGACGTAGAAGTGGTTATGATGGAAGTATCTTCTCATGCTCTGCATCTTGGGAGAGTGAGAGGTTGTGATTTTAATGTTGCTGTTTTTACCAATCTCTCTCCTGACCATCTCGACTACCATGAAACAATGGAATCATATTTACACGCGAAAGGCCTCTTATTTGCTCAACTTGGGAACACCTATCAAGAAAAAGTAGCGGTGTTAAACGCCGATGATCCTGCGTCTGAAGCCATTCTTGCAATGACAGCAGCAGATGTTATCACATATGGGATTAAGAAATCAGCAGATGTTTTTGCTGATGATGTAAAGATAACGAGCAGTGGTACGACGTTTATTATTCATGCTTTTAAAGAGTCAGAAAGCGTCAATTTGAAGCTAATGGGGATGTTCAGTGTATATAATAGTCTAGCAGCAATAACTGCTGCCCTAGTTTCAGGAATAAGCTTAAAGGAAGCAATTTCAAGCGTGGAGAAAATCGAAGGAGTCGATGGTCGGTTCCAACCAGTCGATGAAGGTCAATCGTTTACTGTCATTGTCGATTATGCACATACGCCTGATAGCCTTGAGAATGTCCTTCAGACTGTAAAAGAATTTGCAAGAGGGAAAATTACAGTTGTTGTTGGTTGCGGAGGAGACCGCGATAAATCTAAGCGTCCAGTGATGGCGAAAATTGCTGTTGAACAGGCTGACAGGGCGATATTTACGTCTGATAATCCTCGATCAGAAGACCCAGCTGAGATTATTGAAGATATGAAACAAGGGTTGGCTAAAGCTAGCTATGAAGTGTTTTTAGATAGAAAAAAAGCGATTTGGCATGCCGTGAATCAAGCATCAGAAAATGATATTATAGTTATTGCAGGAAAAGGCCATGAAACCTATCAGATTTTACGTGATAAAACTATCCATTTTGATGACCGAGAGATTGCAAGTCAGGCGATTAGGGAGCGATTATAATGCTAACATCAAAACTAATTGAATCTACTTTGCTCTCAACACGGCTTCAGGAAGGAGAACGATTTTTTCGATGTGTTTCGACTGACACACGGTCTCTTCAACCAAACGATTTGTTTGTTCCTTTAGTGGGCGAAATATTTAACGGTCATACTTTTATACAACAAGCCATTAAAAATGGGGCAGCTGCTGCCTTATGGGCAAAAAGTGAATCAATTCCTGATAAGTTACCTGATTCCTTCCAGTTATATATTGTTGAGGATACGTTAGTTTCCTTACAGCAGATGGCAAAAAATTATCGTGAACAAATTAATCCCAACGTTATTGCGATTACTGGAAGTAATGGAAAAACAACAACAAAAGATATTGTGTATAGTTTGCTTTCTTCGGTTAGTAAAACTATTAAAACACAAGGCAATTATAATAACCATATTGGACTACCGCTCACGATTTTGTCGATGCCAGTCACGTGCGAATTCCTTATTTTAGAAATGGGAATGAGTGGCTTTGGTGAAATCGAATTATTAAGTCATATAGCAAGTCCGAACGAAGCGATTGTAACGAATATCGGTGAGTCTCACATGGAGCAGTTAGGCAGTAGAGAAGGAATTGCTAAAGCAAAAATGGAGATTCTGGCAGGTTTACAAATAAATGGGAATGTCTATTTGGATGGGGATGAGCCTTTACTAGTTCCTTACTATCAAAACGAAACAATTAAAATTGGGTTTGCAAAAGAAAATGAAGTTGTTATTGAACAAATTCATGCTACCGATGAAGGGTTTAGGTTTAAACTTGAGGAAGAAATCTATTCGTTACCATTACTTGGAGAACACAATGTGAAAAATGCGACTTATGCCATTGTTTTAGCAAAAAAGCTCGGTCTTTCTTATGAACAAATCCAAAAAGGACTGTCGACGATTTCATTATCAGGGATGAGATTAGAAAAGATGAAAGGTCAGCATGGGGAATTAATCATTAACGATGCATATAATGCGAGTCCCACATCGATGATGGCTGCGGTAAATGCGATTAAGCATATTCCAAATTATCAAAAACGTATCATTGTTTTAGGGGATATGTATGAGCTTGGTGCCAATGAAGAAAAATTACATCGATCAGTTGCCGGTGTCATTGATGGTTCCATTACACATTTTGTCGCAATTGGTGAAAAAGGCAAATGGATTTTTGATGAATGGAAAAAACATCATTCAATAAAAACCGAGGGAGAATTATTTGAAGCCGATTCCCTTGAGAAAGCGGCCCGGCATTTAGCGGGGCTAGTTAACCAAAATACCGTGGTTTTATTTAAAGCATCAAGAGGAATGAAATTAGAACAGCTTATAGATAAATATCAAGCTATCAGAAAGGAGGAAGAGTGATTTGTTAGAACGAGTATTGCTTATAACGTTAGTCTTGTCATTTTTAATTGCTGTTCTATTGGCTCCTCTTTTTATTCCGTTTTTAAAACGTTTAAAATTTGGGCAGAGTATCCGAGAAGAAGGTCCAAAGTCACATCAGAAAAAAACCGGTACACCTACAATGGGCGGCATCATTATTGTTTTATCAATTTTAGTGTCAACATTATTTATTTCCTTTCGATTCCTATCATTTAGCCAAGAAGTTCTATTACTATTATTAGTAACTGTAGGCTTTGGCGCGGTAGGCTTTATCGATGACTATATTAAAGTTGTGATGAAACGAAATCTTGGTTTAACTTCTAAGCAAAAACTATTAGGACAGTTAGCGATATCCGTTTTATTTTATATTGGTCTTATTCAAATGGACTTCTCAACAGAAATTTCAATACCGGCCACCAATTTTTCAGTCGATTTAGGATGGTTGTACTTACCTTTAATTATTATTATGCTTGTAGGTGCTTCTAACGCTGTAAATTTAACTGATGGATTAGACGGTCTATTAGCTGGGACAGGGGCCATTGCGTTCGGTGCGTTTGCTGTCTTAGCATGGCATATAAATGCTATCGATGTATCGATTTTTAGTGCAGCTATTGTTGGTTCGGTTTTGGGTTTTCTAGTTTTTAATGCGCATCCAGCAAAAGTATTTATGGGTGATACTGGTTCTTTAGCTCTGGGAGGAGCTATTGCAGCTATTGCAATTATGACGAAAATGGAAATACTTTTAATATTAATTGGTGGCGTCTTTGTTATCGAAACGTTATCGGTCATTATTCAAGTTTTATCCTTCAAAACGCGAGGTAAACGGATTTTTAAAATGAGTCCATTACATCATCATTACGAGCTTTCAGGGTGGTCTGAATGGCGAGTTGTCGTTACGTTCTGGTTTGTAGGCATGGTGTTCGCAATTATTGGAATTTATTTAGAGGTGTGGATGTAAATGGTTATAAAACGACATTACGAAAATAAACAAATATTGGTAGTTGGTCTTGCTAAAAGTGGAGAAGCTGCTGCAAAACTTTTACTGCGATTAGGTGCGAGAGTAACTGTAAACGATTCTAAACAATATGAAGACAATATCCAAGCTCAGGAACTAGAGAAATTAGGTGTTAAAGTCGTTTGTGGGTCCCACCCACTTTCTCTTCTTGATGAAAACTTTGAATTGATGGTTAAAAACCCTGGTATCCCTTACGACAATCCAATTGTTAAGGAAGCTGAGCGTCGAGGATTACCTGTCGTAACAGAAGTTGAATTAGCTTCTGAAATTAGTGAGGCACCAATTATTGCTATTACAGGTTCAAATGGAAAGACAACGACAACGACACTTATATATGAGATGCTTAAAAATAGTACTCTTCAACCATTAATAGCAGGAAATATCGGCACTGTCGCATGTGAAGTTGCAGAAAGAGCAACTGAACAAGATGTGATAGTTATGGAGGTGTCGAGCTTTCAATTACTAGGAACACAAAATTTCCATCCAAAAGTATCGGTGCTCTTAAATATATTTGATGCGCATCTTGATTATCATGGGACAAAAGAAGAATATGTTCATGCCAAAAGTAAACTTATTGCTAATCAACAACAAATGGATTATATAGTCTATAACGCGGATGATCCTTTTGTTGTGTCAATGACAGAACAAACAAATGCTAACAAAATCCCTTTCTCTGTAACGAAGGATCTTGATGTTGGGCTATGTATAATAGACGACCAAATTGTAAAAGACCGAGTACCATTGATACATACTAAAGATATTGTTCTTCCTGGGTTTCATAACCTCGAAAATATTTTAGCCTCACTTGGTGCGGCACTGTTAATGGGAGCAACATTGCAACAAGTTAAACATGTTCTTACTACATTTAGTGGTGTTGAACACCGTTTGCAATTTGTAAAGAAATATCGGGAGCGTTTGTTTTATAATGATTCAAAAGCGACAAATATTTTAGCTGCTACTAAAGCGATAGAAGCATTTACTCAACCAGTGATTCTTCTTGCAGGTGGACTAGATAGAGGCAATGAATTTGATTCATTAGTCCCGGCTTTAGAAGGGGTTAAAGCGATTATTACCTTTGGAGAAACAAAAGAAAAAATAGCAAAGGCTGCTAAAGCAGCAAATGTTGACGTCTATTTTTCGGAAAAAGTGGCAGATGCCGTAGACATCGCTTTTAAGATTTCGATAGAAGGAGATATCATCCTTTTATCCCCTGCCTGTGCAAGTTGGGATCAGTATAAAACCTTCGAAGAGAGAGGAACATCTTTTATCGAAAGCGTCGCTAATTTAATTTAGTTCAAATGCCATCATTCCATAAAAAGAGTGATGGCGTTTTTTGGTCTAACTTCTAGTATAGAGTTGGACATGTTTTCGTGCGTGCATGCATACGTTTAGAGAGAGAGTTAACAAACTATTGAATTTGTTCTAAACGAGGTGCTGATATGGCAAAAGAAAAGTCTTCTCCTGATTTGATTCTTATGATTACAACCATTACTCTGCTTATCGTGGGGATGATTATGGTTTACAGTGCAAGTGAGGCTTGGGCATCTTATCGATTTAACGATTCATTCTTTTTTGCAAAACGTCAGTTGTTTTTTGCGAGTATAGGACTTATAGCAATGTTTTTTATTATGAATATCGAATATTGGACATGGCGGACATGGTCAAAACTTATATTAATTGTTTGTTTCGTCTTATTAGTGATTGTTTTAATCCCAGGAGTAGGGCTAGTTCGTGGTGGAGCAAGAAGTTGGCTTGGTGTTGGGGCATTTTCAATTCAACCGTCAGAATTCATGAAAATGGCGATGATTGCTTTTTTGGCAAAGTATTTATCAGAAAATCAAAAGAAAATAGTTTTGTTTAAAAGGGGTCTTCTTCCCTCATTGACTATTGTTATGACAGCGTTCGGTATGATTATGTTACAACCCGATTTAGGGACTGGCGCCGTTATGGTTGGGACATGTGTGATTATGATTTTTGTGGCTGGGGCAAGAATTAGTCATTTTGTTATGCTAGGAATGCTTGGGCTTGTTGGTTTTGTAGGCTTAATTATTTCTGCGCCGTATCGTGTTAAACGAATTACTTCCTTTCTTGACCCCTGGTCTGATCCATTGGGAAGTGGCTTTCAGATCATTCAGTCTTTGTATGCAATAGGACCAGGTGGACTAATGGGAATGGGTCTTGGCGAGAGTCGACAGAAGTATTTTTACTTGCCAGAACCTCAAACCGATTTTATTTTTGCAATATTGGCAGAAGAGTTGGGGTTTATTGGCGGATGTATCGTAATTATCCTTTTTAGTATATTGCTTTGGCGGGGAATTAGAGTTGCTTTAGGTGCACCGGACTTATTTGGTAGTCTTTTAGCAGTCGGGATTATTGCAATGGTTGCCATTCAAGTAATGATTAACGTTGGGGTTGTTACAGGGCTGATGCCAGTTACAGGAATTACACTCCCGTTTTTAAGTTACGGAGGATCTTCCCTTACTTTAATGCTAGTTGCAATTGGAGTTTTACTAAATATTAGTCGACATTCACGCATTTAAATGATATTAATTACCTATAAACCCACAAATAGGGATATTCTAGACGTTGATTTCAAAATACATGGGATATCCTCTTTTTATTTTCGGATTAAATTCACGTTTTATCAAAAAATCACATAGGAATCGTGTATAAACCAAGCTAGGTTCATGATAAAATGGTATTAATCATGTTTTTGGAGGGGACCAATGAGAGTAGTTGTAAGCGGTGGTGGAACGGGTGGACATATTTATCCGGCCCTGTCTTTAATAAAAGAGATACAGAAACAACAACCAGAGTCGAAAATTTTGTATATTGGTACGGAAAAAGGACTGGAGAACGATCTTGTACAACGAGAAGGAATTCCTTTTAAAACCATACATATTACAGGCTTTCGCAGAAAAATCTCCCTTGAGAATGTTAAAACTGTTGTAAGATTTATTAAAGGGGTTAAGCAAGCTAAGAAAATGATGAAACTCTTTAAACCTGATGTTGTTATAGGGACAGGTGGGTATGTTTGTGGGCCGGTTGTTTATGCTGCTGCAAAGATGAGAATTCCCACAGTTGTTCATGAACAAAACAGTGTGCCAGGTTTAACGAATAAATTTTTAAGCAAATATGTGCAAAAAGTCGCAATTTGTTTTGAGGAAGCTTCCTCATTTTTTCCAACTGAAAAAGTTGTCTTTACAGGAAATCCTCGTGCCTCTGAAGTAAAAGAGATAAATGCTCAAGCAGGTAAAAGTTCACTTGGCCTTCAAGAAAATAAAAAAACAGTATTAATTGTCGGTGGCAGTCGGGGGGCAAAACCAATAAATGACGCATTTTTATCGATTGTAGGAGAGGTAGGAGGAAAGGACTACCAAGTGGTCTATGTTACTGGTAACGTTCATTATGATGCGGTAATGGAAAAGGTGAAAGAGCAGGGAAATCCCGATAATGTTATCATCAAGCCTTTTTTGCATAATATGCCTGATGTCCTTGGAGCAGTTGACTTAATTGTTGCTCGTGCGGGTGCTACAACTCTTGCCGAGGTAACAGCGATTGGTTTACCAAGCATTTTAATTCCAAGTCCATATGTTACAAATAATCACCAAGAGAGAAACGCAAGAGCCCTTAGTTCAAAAGGTGCTGCGATATTACGACTCGAGAAAGATATGGATGGATCACAGTTGCTAGAGGATATAAACAAAGTGTTTACTGAAGACGGAAAATGGGAAATGATGAAAAAAGAAGCACTCCAACTAGGGGTTCCTTCGGCTGCTACAAATGTTTATCAATTATTAAAAGATATTTCACGATAAGTAGTCATACGCATATAAATAATAGAGTAAATGGATTGGTAAGAAATGAGGTTGGTCGATTTGCAAGAGATTATGAGAGAATTAAACGCCGAAAATATCGGCAGTGTTAAAGAGTACGAATCTTTATCTAACCATACAACATGGAAAATTGGTGGTCCGGCAGATATTTTTCTTGAACCGAAAGATACTGAAGGTCTTCAACATGCAATGAAAATAATAACAAGAGCGGCTCTTCCTTGGCGAACGATTGGTAGAGGTTCTAATTTGCTTGTATCTGACAAGGGAATGGAAGGGGTCGTTATTAAATTAAGTAAAGGTTTTGAGGGGTTAGAAATTAATGAGGAGGAAATCAAAGTCGGGGGAGGCTATCCTTTAATAAAGCTAGCAACTATAATTAGTCGGAAAGGTCTTTCAGGACTTGAATTTGCTGGTGGAATTCCTGGGTCTGTTGGCGGTTCAGTGTTCATGAATGCTGGGGCACATGGATCTGATATCTCAACCATATTAAAGAAAGCTCATATTTTATTTGAAGACGGTCATATGGAGTGGATAGACGCTAAGGATATGGAATTTTCATACCGTACATCTCGTTTACAAAAGGAAAAAGCCATTTGCGTTGAGGCTATATTTACCCTTGAAAAAGGGGATAAAGAAACGATTGTTAAACGTATGCAGAAAAATAAGGACTATCGTAGAGAATCTCAGCCTTGGGCATATCCATGCTGTGGTAGTGTGTTCCGGAATCCATTGCCTGATCATGCAGGTAAGTTAATTGAAACAGCTGGTTTAAAAGGATTTCAAATTGGCGGTGCGCAAATTTCGGAAATGCATGCAAATTTCATCGTTAATATAGGTGAAGCGAAAGCACAAGATGTCATCGATTTAATTAATCACGCAAAGACGACAATTAAAGAGAAATATGGTATTAATTTAGAGACGGAAGTTGAAATGATAGGTCGCTTGAATTAACTCAAATTAGAATGACTTTTTTTGCTTTTATATGGTATAATTAAACAGTTATTTTAAAATTCTTAAGTCCTTTTTCTCCTAACTTTTTTGGGGGAGAAAGGTCTTTTTAAAAGAGTACAATTAATAATATGGATGTAGCTCTTTACGTTGCTGGAATGGTCTGCCACTCTAAAAGTAGTAACGGAAGTACTCTTTGCTTTATTTAGACAAACATGAATATATTACCGGGGGTAAACTAATGAGCACGGACAAAGTCGTTACAATGAATGAACGGATCCCCTCTATAAAGGAACAACGAAAACAGAGAGCTAATAAGCGACTATTATTTTGTTTAATATTGTTTTTTTTCTTTATTGTCTTAATGGTTTATTTCCAATCGCCTTTGAGTCAAATAAAAACGATTGAGGTAGAGGGAAATTACCTTGTTCGCGATGAGTTAATCATTGAGTTAAGTGGATTAATGATTGGGACAAGTATTTGGAATCTTAATGAAGATAATAGAGTCGAAAATATAAAAAGTACTCCAGAAGTTTCAGCTGCTACTATTACACGCAAGCTTCCGAATAAAGTTGTTATTACTATATCAGAACATCCACGTGTAGGTTATTTGCTCTCTGGAGGGAAATATTATCCGATTTTAGCTTCAGGTACGTTTTTATCTCCATTAGAGCGTCATGATTTTCCATCTGATGCCCCGATCCTAGTCGATTGGAAACAGGGGAGTGAGTTAACCGAATTGGCTGCTGAGTTATCAAAAATGCCAGAACAAATAGTCGAACGAATATCTGAAATTTTTTATACACCTACAGAGACGGATCCGTTCTATATCACATTGTATATGAATGATGGCTTTGAGGTTCATTCAACCATTCGTCAGTTTTCTGATCGGATGGCTCCGTATGCTGCTATCGTTCGTGAAATCGAACCTGAAAAAGAAGGCATTATCCATATGCGAATGAGCCCGTATTTCGAAGAATTTTCACATGAGGAGGAAGAACAAAGTGAAGGTGAGGGGTAAACATGCTATCCTATCCTTCGTTCTGCTTGTTACTGGTTTTATTTTGGCGGTGAGCTATGAACTTACAAATGAAAGACAGGCTGAACTTAACCCCGGCTATGAGCGTGAATGGAGGCATGAGGATCAGCTACGAAGTCAAATAATTATGGAACAGACTGCAAATTTAAAACTTCAAGAAGATTTACGAACATATCAAGCTGAAATAAGAGCTCTAGAAGAAGACCTTTCAATGCAAGATGAGGAGCAAGAGGTACTTACGGCCAATTTATTAGAAGATTTAGAGCGTTTAAGAAAGCTAGTTGGCAATGTGGAAGTAAAAGGTCCTGGAATAGAAATTTCTCTCGAGGATGCGTCCTATGTTCCAGAAGGAGCAAATGTTAATGATTATATCGTCCATGAAGTACACATACAGGAAGTCGTTCACGAGCTGTATGTATCGGGGGCAGAAGCAATTGCAGTAAATGGGTACCGATTATCACACCAATCCTATATACAATGTGCAGGTCCGGTTATTATGGTAGATGGGAATGTTTCGCAAGCTCCCTTTGTAATAACAGCTATTGGAGACTCTGAAAAATTAGAGGCATCATTAGGAATAATTGGTGGAGTCAAGGATAAATTACTAAACGATGAAATAAGCGTAAGAGTTCAGAGAAAAGACGTGATTAAACTCGATCCTTATTTAACGGAGAGAGGGTGAAACACGGCATGGATAGAAAATGGATTTTTACGTTTATAACCCTCATCATAGGCTTCATGCTAGCTATTCAGTTTAAAACAACTCATGATCCAATTGTACGTGATACGCGAGATATACGAGAACTAAGAAAAGAGCTTATTCAAGAACAAGGGCGGCGCCAACAACTAAATGCAGAAATCGAAAAGAACCGTTCCTTGCTCTTTCAATATGAGACGTCTTTAGAAAATAGAAATGACGATATTAGTGAAGTACTAGATGAACAAATTAATATACTCCTTGAAGAAGCTGGTCTCACAGAGAAAAAAGGGAATGGAATAATTATAACAATCGATTCTATTTTTAGTGATTTTTATTTCCAAGAAAGTCGAAAAACACCTCAACCCCAATTGTTTCGTTATTTAATCAATGAATTAAATATATATGGTGCAAAGGAAATTGCTGTAGAAAATGAACGGATTATATCGACGTCTGCATTTCGGAATGTAAATGGAATTACTCATTTGAATACAAGGCGAATTCCCCCACTACCGTTAGAAATAAAGGTGATTACTGACCAACAAGAGCGACTTCATAATCATATGGTTGTATCGGAATCAATCGAGTTTTTTGAGCTAGAGGGTTACAGTTTTGAAGTGAAGATGGTTGATGAATTGGTTCTGCCAGCATACGATCGAACGCCTCGCGTGAGGTATATGGAGGAAGTAAAGGAGGACTAATGATCAATGTGGCTACCAATTATTGGGTTAATATTAGGGATACTCTTAGGTATTATGACCGAATTTCGAGTACCTACAGAGTACTCGAGCTACCTATCTATTGCTGTATTAGCAGCACTGGATACGTTATTTGGAGGAGTACGAGCGCATTTACAGGAAACGTTTGATTCTAATGTTTTTGTTACTGGTTTCTTTTTTAATATTTTATTAGCAGCAGGTTTGGCTTTTCTAGGTGTCCATCTTGGTGTAGACTTATACTTAGCTGCTATCTTTGCTTTTGGTGTTCGTTTATTTAATAATATTGCTGTTATTCGGCGATTAATACTTTCTAGATGGGAAGCAAAAAGAAGCGAACGTCATGTAGGAAATTAAAAAAATCGATTAGTAAAATGAGTTTTTAAAGGAAGTATTGAAAAAATCAAGAAAATAAGCGTTAATTAGAGGAAACAAGCGTTTCTTGTAGAATAACTCTATATATAATGAGGCTTTAAACATTTTGCTGGATAAAATTCTCAGAAAAGTTGTTAAATAAACCCTTACGTTATACTAGATGAAACGCTAATACTTTTAAGGGAGGTGCCACAGTTGAACAACAACGAGATTTACGTAAGCTTAGACATCGGTACATCCAATGTCAGAGTCATCATAGGGGAAATGACAAGTGGGACCATTAATATCATTGGAGTAGGGACGGCTAGTTCTGAAGGAATAAAGAAGGGGTCTATTGTTGATATTGATGAGACAGTTAAATCCATTCGCCGAGCAGTTGAACAGGCTGAGAGAATGGTAGGACTTTCAATAAAACAAGTAATAGTAGGAGTGAACGGAAATCATGTTCAATTGCAACCTTGTCACGGGGTCGTAGCTGTTTCAAGTCCTGATCGTGAAATTGGAGATGAAGATATTTCCCGTGTTATTGAAGCTGCACAAGTTATTTCAATTCCACCAGAACGTGAAATTATTGACGTTATTCCTAAGCAATTCATCGTGGACGGATTAGATGAAATAAATGATCCGCGAGGTATGATTGGCGTTCGCCTTGAGATGGATGGTACCATTATTACTGGTTCTAAAACAATATTACATAATCTTCTCCGCTGTGTTGAAAGAGCGGGATTACAAGTCGCTGATATTTGTCTGCAACCTTTAGCTTCTGGCGCTGTTTCCGTGTCAAAAGATGAGAAAAGTTTAGGTGTCTGTTTAATTGACATTGGTGGGGGTTCAGTTACAATATCAGTATTTGAACAAGGTTCTCTTCAATCTACTTCAGTATTACCAATTGGTGGAGACCATATAACAAATGATATTGCACTTGGACTTAGGGTATCAACGGAAGAAGCTGAAAGAATTAAAGTGAAGTATGGTCATTCGTATATAGACGAAGCTTCAGAAGAAGAGTGTTTCACAGTTTCTGCTATAGGAAGTGGTGAAAGTGATGAGTTTTCTCAATTTGAATTGGCTCATATCATAGAGCCGAGAATTGAAGAAATTTTTGAACTGATTTACCGTGAGATAACTCGGTTAGGTTACAAAGATTTTCCGAGCGGATATGTTCTAACGGGGGGCACAGTAAAGATTCCAGGAATGTTAGAGCTTGCTAAAGAAATGCTTCAGGCTAACATACGCGTGGCGATTCCTGATTACATTGGTGTACGTGAGCCTCAGTATACAACAGGAGTAGGTCTTATCCAGTTCGCGTATAAAAATGTTAAGATACAAGGAAAAGAAGTAGCTGCATCTGTTAGTAGTTTTGATTCGGAACCAGTTAGTCATAAGAGTCATGATAAACAGGTGGAAAAAAAGGAAGAAAAGACAAAAGGAAAAACGAAAATGAAAAACTGGTTTAAAGTTTTTTTTGAATAAACGTTAAAAGGTTAGAGTCTGATTAGGGGGATCTCATATGTTAGAGTTTGAAATGGATATGGAACAATTAGCACAAATCAAAGTTATCGGTGTAGGTGGAGGCGGTAGCAATGCCGTAAATAGAATGATTGAAAATGGCCTTCAAGGTGTAGAATTTATTGCCGTGAATACGGATGCACAAGCTCTTCATCTTTCAAAGGCAGAGATTAAACTTCAATTAGGTGGAAAACTAACAAGAGGCCTTGGTGCTGGGGCAAATCCAGACATCGGTAAAAAAGCAGCTGAAGAGAGTCGAGAGCATCTTGAAGAAGCTCTTCGAGGAGCAGATATGGTCTTTATTACAGCTGGAATGGGAGGCGGCACAGGAACAGGAGCTGCACCTGTTATTGCAGAGGTTGCAAAGGATATAGGTGCATTAACTGTTGGTGTGGTGACTCGTCCATTTACTTTTGAAGGTCGTAAGCGTTCTAATCAAGCCGCAAATGGAATTGCTGCATTAAAAGAAAAAGTAGATACGTTAATCGTTATTCCAAACGACAGATTATTAGAAATTGTTGATAAAAATACACCAATGCTTGAAGCGTTCCGTGAAGCGGATAACGTTTTGAGACAGGGTGTTCAAGGGATATCAGATTTAATTGCAGTACCTGGGTTAATCAATCTAGATTTTGCTGATGTAAAAACGATTATGAGTGATAAAGGATCAGCTCTTATGGGTATTGGAATCGCTACTGGAGAAAACCGAGCATCCGAAGCTGCTAAAAAGGCGATTTCTAGTCCTTTACTAGAAACGTCGGTTGACGGGGCACAGGGTGTTCTTATGAACATTACAGGTGGATCAAACTTAAGTTTATATGAGGTCCATGAAGCTGCTGAAATTGTTTCAGCTGCCTCAGATTCTGAAGTTAATATGATATTCGGGTCAGTTATTAACGAAAACTTAAAGGATGAAATTGTTGTAACTGTTATTGCTACAGGTTTTGATGATACGGAAACAACAACGAAGTCTCCACAGCGGCCATTACAATCTAAATCGCTGAAATCACAGCCTGTCCAAGAAGATACGCAAAAAGAAAGTCGTTTAGGTCAACAGCAACAGCCTTCACCTTCCTCAACAGAACCAATGGAGACATTAGATATACCGACCTTTTTACGAAACCGTCGTAATCGGTCAAAATAAGATGAGAGAAGCACTAGTTTATTGAACTAGTGCTTTTTTTTTATTATTACCATAGTAGGTAAAAAAAATTCTATTTTAACTAATATTTAATCTCGCAGGGTCTACCACTATAAATTAACTGTATTATCAATATATTCCCCATATTATTCCTGCAATTCAAACCCGACAGATTAAGTGAAAATCTTTCAAAATAACTGCCTTTAGCTCGTCATGAACTGACAGACTTCAAGCTATCATCTGTTATATACTTGTTTTAATTCAGTAGATGCGAGGTTAGGTATGACCTTATATTTGGATGTTATTTGGTTTTTAAATCTTTGTATTGACTACTTGCTTATTTCGCTTGCTGCTCTCGTTTTAAAACGACCTTTTCGACAAGTCCGCTTTATTATTGCGGCTCTCTTTGCTTCAATCGTTGTATTTTTAATGTTCACTTCATACGGGTATCTTTTTTATCAACCATGGATGAAAGCTTTGTATTCTGCAGTCATTGTTCTGATTGCCTTTGGCTATAAACGAATGACATTTTTCATTCAAGGGCTTCTCATGTTTTATTTTGTGACATTTATGACAGGAGGGGGACTGTTTGCTCTCCATTACTTTTGGCAAACAGATTTAGAAATTCTAACAGGATTAGTTACAACTAAATCTATGTATGGCAGTCAAATTAGTTGGGTGTTCGTAATAATTGGTTTTCCTCTCTTATGGTATTTTTCAAAACAAAGGTTGGAAACTATTGAAATCAAACAAATTCAATATGACCAATTAGTAACGATTGAAGTCATTATTAATCAACATCACTTCTCTACTCAAGGGCTAATTGACAGTGGAAATCAATTATATGACCCAATTACTAAAGTGCCTGTGATGATTATCGAGGCAAATCTATTATTTGAGGCATTCGGTGAAAATGTAGTTCTAGAATTACTTTCATTTAGCGAGAATGTATCAGAACCATCTGACCAAGCAAATGAACTAATGAATCGAATGAGGATTATCCCTTATCGTGTCATCGGTCAAACGACCCCGTTTTTACCAGCTATTAAGCCAGATAAAGTTATTATAAAAAGTGACCAGGATTCTATTGAAACCTCGAAAGTCTTAGTCGGCTTACAGGACCGAGAACTTTCTCCAGAGGGTGCCTATCGATGTATAGTTCATCCAAAACTTTTAATTGGTCAGTCACAACGAATCGCACAGTAAAGATTAATAGAGGAGGAGAAATATGTTAAAGCTAAAGGTTACATTATTTTGGTATAAAATGATGTATAAGCTAGGAATGAAAGCAGATGAGATTTATTATATTGGTGGAAGCGAAGCACTTCCTCCTCCGCTCAGTAAAGAGGAAGAGGCTGTCTTATTAGAAAAGCTTCCCTCAGGTGATAAGGCAGTACGTTCCATGTTAATCGAGAGAAATCTTAGACTAGTTGTATACATTGCTCGCAAATTTGAAAATACGGGAATTAATATTGAGGATTTAATTAGTATAGGAACAATTGGACTCATTAAAGCAGTGAATACCTTCAATCCTGAAAAGAAAATTAAATTGGCAACCTATGCTTCTCGTTGTATTGAAAATGAAATCTTAATGTACTTACGCCGTAATAACAAAACACGTTCAGAAGTGTCTTTCGATGAGCCTTTAAATATTGATTGGGACGGAAATGAGTTGCTTCTCTCAGATGTACTCGGTACGGAGGAGGATATTATTACAAAAGGTATGGAAGAAAAGGTTGATCGTAAATTACTAGTAAAAGCCTTACATACGTTAAATGCAAGAGAGAAGCAAATTATGGAATTGCGTTTTGGACTAGCAGGCGATGAAGAGAAAACGCAAAAAGATGTAGCTGATATGCTTGGCATCTCCCAGTCATATATTTCTCGTTTGGAAAAAAGAATTATCAAACGATTACAAAAGGAATTCAACAAAATGGTGTAAAAAAATATTTTTTGCAATATTTCGTTGTCATGACAAGCACGAGGCTTTCTACTGAATTGTAGTGGCAAAGACTCGTGCATATTTTTTCCTCTCACGGAGATACTTTACTTGACATCATCTCCCACTTTAGGAGGGAAAGAATTGACACGAAATAAAGTAGAAATCTGTGGTGTAGATACATCAAAGTTACCTGTTTTGAAAAACACAGAAATGCGAGAATTATTTCATGAATTGCAAAGTGGTGACATCAGTGCAAGAGAAAAACTTGTAAGTGGTAATTTACGACTTGTACTTAGTGTCATTCAACGTTTTAACAATCGAGGGGAATATGTCGATGATTTATTTCAAGTAGGATGTATTGGTTTGATGAAGTCAATTGATAATTTCGATTTAGGGCAGAATGTAAAATTCTCTACATATGCGGTGCCAATGATTATTGGAGAAATTAGACGTTATTTGCGTGATAATAATCCAATTCGAGTATCCCGCTCATTACGAGATATAGCCTACAAGGCATTACAAGTTCGTGACCAAATTATGTCTGAGAAAAAACGTGAAAAAGAGCCAACTGTACAAGAAATTGCAAAAGTTCTTGATGTTCCAAAGGAAGATGTTGTCTTTGCATTAGATGCTATCCAAGATCCAGTGTCACTATTTGAACCAATCTATAACGATGGTGGCGACCCGATTTTTGTGATGGACCAAATTAGTGACGAACGAAATAAAGATGTTAATTGGGTTGAAGAAATTGCATTAAAGGAAGCAATGATTCGTTTGAATGATAGGGAAAAAATGATTCTAAATATGCGGTTTTTTCAAGGGAAAACGCAAATGGAAGTCGCTGATGAAATCGGAATTTCACAAGCTCAAGTTTCTAGACTTGAAAAGGCCGCAATACAACAAATGAATAAACATGCGCAAATATAACATAAAAAAGGACTAGCCTAAACAAGAGGGCTAGTCCTTTTTTATGGATGAAATCAATTCCTGTTCATAAGTATGAGATGTTTACGCATATAGTAAAGAAAGGCTTAGAAGATGAGGTGAGAGTAATGATGAAAATATCTGATTTACAAGCTAAGGATATCGTTAATATGGAAAATGGAAAGCGACTTGGTCATATGAATGATTTAGATATAAACTTAGCATCAGGCCAAATTGAAGCGATGATTATTAGTGGTACGGGAAAAATGATGGGTTTTTTTGGAGAGAAGGAAGAAGTAGTCATTCCTTGGAAGAATATTGTTAAAATTGGGTCAGATGTCATTTTAGTTGAAGTTCCTGACACGTATCGTCCTCAGATAAAGGAGTTTGGACAGCAATCGACGAAAAGAAGATAGGGAAAGAAAGAAGAAAGTCGTTTCTTGAAAACGATAAAATATGGTAAACTATAATTAAAATTTAGTGGAACTTAAAAAATCAATGTTTGGAAAGGGAGAGTCTACTTTGTCTGGTTATGAACCTTTTACTCAACAGCATCAAGAATTTGTTTCAATTGCCGAGTGGGAAGGACTCTTTCCAAATATAATTGCAGGGTTCTCAACTAGAGATGGTGGATATAGTACAGCCCCATTTTCATCTTTGAATCTGGGCTTACACGTTAATGATGATCAGCCTACCGTCGTAGCTAATCGTCGGATTCTAGCTAAAAAATTAGATTTTCCAATTGAAAATTGGGTTGGATCAGAACAGGTTCATGAATCCATGGTCGTAAAGGTATCGGAAGAGGATAGGGGGCGAGGCGTTTTTGACTTAACTTCTGCAATTAAAAGAGCAGATGGTATCTATACTAATCGTCCCAATGTATTGCTAACAAGCTTATATGCTGATTGCGTGCCTCTGTATTTCTTTTCTCCTAGTCATTTCTATATTGGTTTAGCTCATGCAGGTTGGCGTGGTACTGTTGCTAATATTGGGGGGGAAATGATTCGTCTCTGGATTGAAAGAGAACAGATTTCATTAGATACAATTAAAGTTGCAATAGGACCATGTATTAGTAAAAAAGCATATGAGGTCGATGAAGGGGTTATTGCAGAAATTGATAGAATTTGGCCTTCTCGTTTAGGTTATGTTCCATATATTAAGCATAAAAATCAGAAATATCTGCTTGATTTAAGAACTGTCAATAAGCAGTTACTGCTAGAAGCTGGGGTTAAAGAAAAAAACATCATCGTTTCGTCTATCTGTACAGCTAATGACTCGAGGATGTTCTCACACCGGGCCGAATCTGGAAAAACTGGTAGAATGATGAGTTTTATTGGGCTACGTCATAAAGGAGGATAACTGTGTCAGTAATAGAGAAACTTGATCACTTGAATAAACATATTCAAGAAATTTGTTTACGTGTAAATCGCGACCCAAGTACCATTCAAATTATAGCTGTGACTAAGTATGTGGATGAAGAGGTCACAAAAGCAGTTTTGGATGCTGGAGTCATCCACATCGGTGAAAACCGACCAGAAAATGGTGTCCAAAAGTGGGAAGCTCTTCACGATAGAGGAGTCTGGCACTTTATAGGGTCGCTTCAATCAAGAAAGGTAAAAAAAATTATTGGCAAATTCGACTACATTCATTCACTAGACCGATTAACTCTTGCTGAAGAATTGGACAAGCGTCAGACAAAAAAAGATCCCATTAAATGCTTTGTTCAAGTCAATGTATCTGGGGAAGAAACGAAAGCAGGTTTAGAGCCAAATGAGGTTATCCCGTTTATTCGTCAATTAGAAAACTATCCTACAATTGAAGTAGTTGGATTAATGACAATGGCTCCATTTTTTGAAAACCCTGAAAGAACTAGACCTGTCTTTCAAGCGTTAAAGGTACTTCGTGATGAAGTGCATAGTTTACAATTGCCATTTGCCCCATGCACAGAATTGTCCATGGGAATGTCGAATGACTATGAGATTGCTATTGAAGAAGGAGCAACGTTTATTCGCATTGGTTCTGCAATTGTAGGTTAGGAAAAAGGTAGAGGAGGAGAAATTAGATGGGGATGAAATCAAAATTTAAACGTTTTTTTGATTTAGAAGATGAACTACAAGAAATGGACGAGTATGTGGAAGATAGTGCTGAGGGTGAAGAACCGACACGACGCTCTCGTTCCCAGCAACAATCTCCACAAAATGTTGTTAGCTTGCAAAGTATTCAAAAAGGGGCAAAGGTTATTTTACTTGAGCCTCGAACATATGATGAAGCACAAGAGATAGCCGACCATTTAAAAAATCGTAAGGCGGTCATTATTAACTTACAACGAATTTCTCATGACCAAGCTAAGCGAATAGTCGATTTTTTAAGTGGAACAGTGTATGCTATTGGAGGAGATATTCAAAAAGTAGGATCGAATATCTTTTTATGTACCCCTGATAATGTTGATGTAAGTGGTACAATTACTGAAATGCTACAAGAGCGGTACGAATAGCTTTAGACCAAAGGTGGTGAAACAACATGCAAACAATCGGATTACTTCTTTATAATGCACTATACATCTATTCATTTTTAATAATTGGTTACATATTACTTTCGTGGTTTCCAAATGCCCGAGAATCCTCTATAGGACAATTTTTAGGACGTATTGTTGAACCTTATTTAGAGCCCTTCCGTCGATTCATTCCGCCACTTGGGATGATTGATTTATCTCCAATTATAGCGATTATTGTCATTCGTCTTGCAAGTGGAGGAGTAAAGACAATTTTTGGGATTTAAGTAAGGAGAATGAATTTTACTATGAGCAGTATCTATCAACATTTCAGAGAAGAAGAACGACCATTTGTTGATCAAGTTCTTGAATGGAAGTATGACGTAGGAACATTACATCAAATGAAATTAACAGACTTTCTGGATCCTAGAGAACAGGATATTATTCATACTGTCATTGGTAACAATGACGATGTGAGTCTTTCTTATTTGGGGGGGGGGTTACATTCTGAACGAAAACGCGCTTTTTTATGTCCTCCGTATTACGAACCAACTGAACGAGATTATTGCTTAACGCTGTTTTCAATTGATTATCCTAGTAAATTTGTAATAATTGAACATCGTGATGTTCTAGGTTCCTTAATGAATATCGGTCTTAAAAGGGAGAAATTTGGTGATATTATTATCGACCAAGCAAATGCTCAACTAATCGTTGCTTCTGAGATTGCTGATTATGTGGAGTGGAATGTCAAACAAATTGGTCGAGCTAATGTGACGCTGAATCAAATTCCTTTTTCTGCACATATTAATCAAAAAGAAGAGTGGGAGGAACAAACGGCGACAGTATCATCATTACGATTAGATGTCGTTCTCTCAGAGGTGTACAAGCTATCACGTACCAAGGTCTCCCCATATATAGAAAAGGGTCTTGTCAAGGTTAACTGGAAACCTATTAACCAAACTTCATTTCAAGTAAATGAAGGTGACCATTTATCTGTCCGAGGCTATGGCCGAAGTAAGGTGATTGTAATTGAAGGAAAAACTAAAAAAGATAAGTTACGTATGCGTTTTGGTCGTATGCGTTAATAACTATACATAATTTGCCGGAGGTGGCCGAGTTGCCTTTAACCCCTTTAGATATTCATAACAAAGAATTTACACGTGGGTTTCGTGGATATGATGAAGATGAAGTAAATGAGTTTTTAGACCAGATCATTAAGGATTATGAAGCAATATTACGTGAGAAAAAAGAATTGTTTGAACGTGTCTCGTTACTTGATGAAAGACTTGAGCACTTTAATAATCTTGAAGGCACATTGAATAAGTCTATATTGATTGCACAGGAATCAGCAGAAGAGGTTCGTCGAAACGCTCAAAAGGAAGCACAGCTAATTGTGAAAGAAGCGGAGAAAAATGCGGATCGAATAATTAACGATTCATTGTCAAAATCACGAAAAATAATGATGGAAATGGAAGAACTTAAAAAGCAAGCATCTGTTTATAAAATGCGGTTTAAAATGTTGATTGAAGCACAGCTTGAGATGCTCCAAACAGATGATTGGGAAAAATTTACCGAAGAAGAGGAAAAATCAGTTTACGAAGAACGTTAGAATGACTTGCGTTTAAGTCAGTGCTATCATATAATAATTATCATTAATTCGATACGAAACAGACCATGAGAGGGACAGTATGATTATATGATTGTGAAAAGCGATTCAGGGTTTGGTGTGAGCCTGAACACAACGATAATCGGAATATCACCCTTTAGTTTTGCCCTGAACGAATTATTTTATTTAGTAGGCGGCAACGGTTCATTCGCGTTATGAATGCTAGAGTGGGTAGATGTAGTATCTATTCATTAGGGTGGTACCACGGGTAGTCTTCTCGTCCCTATTTGGGATGAGAAGGCTTTTTTTTTATGTATAAGTGACTGTTCAACTTGAACATGTCTATAATTTAGGAGGAGTTAAAACATGGAGTATAAAGAAACATTATTAATGCCTAAGACGGAATTCCCAATGCGAGGAAATCTTCCAAATCGTGAGCCAGAGCGACAACAGCAATGGAAAGACGTTAATATCTATGAAAAAGTTCAAAAGAGAACAGAGGGACGACCATTATTCGTCTTGCATGATGGACCTCCATATGCCAATGGAGACATTCATATGGGTCATGCGTTAAATAAAGTATTGAAAGACTTTATCGTTCGATATAAATCAATGTCAGGTTTTCATGCTCCTTATGTTCCTGGGTGGGATACGCATGGTTTACCAATTGAAACAGCGTTAACAAAAAATGGTAAGGTAAATCGTAAAGCAATGGCTGTTGCTGAGTTTCGTAAGCTTTGTGAGAAGTATGCTCTTGAACAAGTGGAACGTCAACGTGAGCAGTTTTTACGCTTAGGTGTGCGAGGCGACTGGTGGAACCCTTATATTACTCTTGATAAACAGTATGAAGCACAACAAATCAAAGTATTTGGTGACATGGCAAAAAAGGGTTATATCTATAAAGGGAAGAAGCCTGTCTATTGGTCTCCATCCTCTGAATCAGCTTTGGCAGAAGCTGAAATTGAGTATCATGATAAACGTTCTCCCTCTATTTATGTAGCATTTGATGTCAAGGATGGTAAAGGGATTCTTGAAGGGGATGAAAAGATTATCATCTGGACGACAACTCCTTGGACAATTCCAGCAAACCTGGGCATCTCTGTACATCCTGACCTCGAATACAGTGTTGTCTCTGTTCAAGAAAAGAAATATATTGTGGCTTCAGGACTTTTAGAATCACTTGTAACCGAATTTGAATGGGCAAACTATGAAGTAGTTAAGACTGTGAAAGGTGCAGAACTTGAATACGTTGTGGCCAAACATCCATTTTATGAAAGAGATTCACTTGTCATTTGTGGCGATCACGTAACACTTGATGCTGGAACTGGTTGTGTGCATACATCACCTGGTCATGGTGAAGAGGATTACATTGTCGGACAAAAATATGGACTTGATGTTTTATGTCCCGTTGATGATAGAGGGAATATGACGGAGGAAGCTCCTGGCTTTGAAGGATTGTTCTATGATAAGGCTAATAAACCGATAACAGAGAAACTTGATGAATTAGGTGCTTTATTAAAATTAACCTTTATCACACACTCCTATGCCCATGACTGGAGAACGAAAAAGCCTGTTATCTACCGTGCTACGGCCCAATGGTTTGCTTCAATTGAAAATTTCCGAACGGAATTATTAAAAGCAATTCAAGAAGTTGAATGGGTTCCGACATGGGGTGAAACCAGACTGTTTAACATGGTTCGTGATCGTGGAGACTGGTGTATTTCTAGACAGCGCGCATGGGGAGTTCCGATTCCTGTTTTCTACGGTGAGAACGGCGAACCAATTATTACGGATGAAACCATTGATCATGTATCATCACTATTTCGAGAGCATGGATCAAATATTTGGTTTGAGTGGGATACAGTTAAACTACTACCAGAAGGCTTCACCTCAAAGCATAGCCCAAATGGAAGCTTTACACGAGAAATGGATATTATGGATGTATGGTTCGACTCAGGATCTTCGCATCAAGCGGTCCTTGAAGAGCGTGATGACTTACAACGTCCAGCAGATTTATACTTAGAAGGTTCTGATCAATACCGAGGGTGGTTTAATTCATCTTTATCGACGAGTGTAGCTGTTACAGGAAAAGCGCCGTATAAAGGTGTCTTAAGTCATGGTTTTGTACTTGATGGTGAAGGACGTAAAATGAGTAAATCACTTGGTAATACGGTTATTCCAAACGATGTAATGAAGCAGCTAGGCGCAGACATTCTAAGACTCTGGGTTGCTTCTGTTGATTATCAAGCGGATGTTCGGGTATCAGATAAAATCTTAAAGCAAGTGTCTGAATCTTATCGAAAAATCCGGAATTCATTCCGATTCCTTCTTGGTAATTTGCATGACTTTAATCCAAGCCAGGACCGTGTAGAGGCAAGCGAGCTAAAAGGGGTAGATTTATTTATTCTCGTTAAGCTTCATGAGGTCATTGAAAAAGTAAAAACAGCTTATGAGCATTATCAATTTTCAACCGTGTATAATACGATTCATAACTTCTTTACAATTGAATTAAGCTCATTCTATATGGATTTAGCGAAGGATACATTATATATTGAGCATGAAAATCACTTAGCGAGAAGAGCCATTCAAACGGTTATGTATGAAGTATTAGTGGCGATGACGAAGCTTGTCTCACCAATTCTTTCTCATACTGCCGATGAAGTATGGGAGCATATTCCTGGTGAGAAAGAAGAGAACGTTCAGTTAACTGATATGCCAGAAGTCGAGTCGTTCGGTGATGTTGAGGAACTTAAGGCAACATGGAATCAATTTATGTCCATTCGTGATGATGTTCTAAAATCACTCGAGCAAGCACGTAACGAGAAAGTTATCGGTAAATCATTAACTGCTTCTATCACATTATATGCAAACGGAGAAATTCGAGATTTATTACAACGTGTGGAACAATTGGAAAAGTTATTTATTGTTTCCCATGTACAGCTTGCTGGAGATATTAGTGAAGCTCCTGAACAGGCCGTAACTTTTGAAAATCTTGCCATTGTCGTTCAAAAAGCAGAAGGGCAAACATGTGAACGTTGTTGGATTGTTTCACCAACTGTTGGTCAGAATGAAGAACACAAAGGTCTTTGTTTATCATGTGCTGAAACAGTTAAAACATATTATTAATTTCATGGAACATCACTGCCCTTGTGGCGGTGATGTTTTTTTGTTGGAAAGTTGACTGACAAATGTTGTGCAGTCTAGTGTTGTTTTAATCGGTAAAGATATAACTAAGCAACAACATCACTAACTTCATGACGTTGTTGTAAGGGGGAGAAAATAAATGGAACAGTATCTGAAGATGAAGGAAGAACTATTAGCGAGAAAAAAAGCTCTTGACACTTTTAATTTATCGGAGTTTGGTGAAGAAAAAGAACTAGCAAGAAGTGCGTCGGATTCAACAGGAGAGCTCTCGCAATATGATAATCATCCTGCGGACACGGCTACAGAGTTTTTTGAACGCGGGAAAGATATTGCAATTAATGAGCATTTAAGAAATGAGTACCATGATATTGAACACGCTTTGGAGAAAATGGCTAATGGAACATACGGAATTTGTGAAGTGACGGGTGAAAAAATTCCGTATCAGAGATTAGAAGCGTATCCTACAGCTCGAACTCTTATTCAGCAAAACAGTCAGGAGATATCTGAACACCGTCCAATTGAGGAGGATGTGTTAGATGGGTTTCGTAAATTCAACTTTGATGGAGATGATACTGAAACAGAGTTTGATGCTGAGGACGCCTATCAATCAGTAGCAGAATTTAATGAACTTCCAATGGTGTTTGAGGATTCTTCTTTAGATGAAAATGGTGAGTTAATTGGCTATGTGGAGGAGATTGAAGGCTTTTTATCAACAGGGATTGAAGGATTTACAGGAGCAGAAGATGTTGCGTTTCAACGAAATGTTCACTATGACCAATACTTGAACGGAAAGTAGGGGGGACATCCCCCTCTTTTTGTGCTACAATGCAAAATGTATGGAATTATGTGGACAGAGCGGAGGAAAGGCATTGTTATACTATCTCATTGCACTCTTAGTCATTATTTTTGATCAGATTACAAAATGGATGGTTGTTCAATCAATGGAGTTAGGGGAACGTATAACCATTATTGAGAATGTGTTGTATTTTACTTCTCACCGTAATACAGGTGCAGCTTTTGGAATATTAGAAGGACAAATGTGGTTCTTTTATATTGTTACAACTGTTGTGATAATCGGTATTATTTATTACATACAGAAGGAAGCTAATAAAAGTCGTTGGTTTGGCATTTCATTAGGCTTACTGCTTGGGGGAGCGATTGGTAATTTTATTGATCGTCTGTTTAGAGGAGAAGTCGTTGATTTTATTGACACATATATTTTCGGTTATGACTTTGCAATTTTTAATGTAGCAGATGCATCTCTTTGCATCGGAGTAGGTCTACTATTTTTGAAAATGATTAGAGATGAATTAAAAGCAAAAAAGGAGAGCAAGGCATGACATCATATGAATGGACTGTGAACTCTGAGCAAAAACAAGAACGTCTAGATAAATTTTTGACTCAGTTAGAAGAAGACTGGTCTCGAACGCAAGTACAAATTTGGATTAAGGAAGGTCATGTGCTTGTTAACGATAAACAGCCAAAAAGTAATTATAAGGTTGAAGAGGGCGATATCGTTATTTTAAATATTCCAGAACCTGAAACATTAGAGGTTGAACCTGAGAATATTCCGCTCGACATCGTCTATGAAGATGAAGATGTAATCGTTGTAAATAAACCAAGAGGGATGGTCGTTCATCCTGCCCCAGGTCATTACTCAGGAACACTTGTTAATGCATTAATGTATCATTGCAAAGACTTATCTGGGATTAACGGTATCATTCGTCCGGGGATTGTCCACCGGATTGATATGGATACGTCGGGTCTTTTAATGGTTGCTAAAAATGATAAAGCACATGAATCATTAGTCAACCAGTTAAAAGCAAAAACTACGAAACGATTGTATAAAGCAATTGTTCATGGTGTTATTCCACACCAACATGGCACGGTTGACGCTCCGATTGGTAGAGATAAGAAAGATCGTCAAAGCATGACGGTGACTGATGGGAATAGTCGAGATGCAGTGACTCATTTTACAGTGATTGAATGCTTTGAAAAATACACGTATGTACAGTGTGAACTTGAAACGGGAAGAACGCATCAAATTCGCGTTCATATGAAATATATTGGCTATCCTTTAGCGGGAGATCCGAAATACGGGCCAAAGAAAAAAACTTTGGATATAAATGGTCAAGCTCTTCATGCCTCTGTTTTAGGATTTAAACACCCACGTACGGATAAGTTTCTAGAATTTGAAGCACCTTTGCCTGAGGATATGAAGATTTTATTGGATCACCTTAGAAAATAATATTGACAGTGTTATCGAATTTTGTCATAATGTTAAAGAATATAACAGTCCTTTAAAGACAGTCCCGAGAGGCTGAGAAGGAAAGCGATCCAATGTTGATTAGCAACATTGTAATTATGGACACGCCACCCTTCTGCCCTTTTGGTAGAAGGGTTTTTTTTATCAATATACTATTTTTAAATTTGGATGTGGAAGGTGGAGCAAATGTCGAGAGTAATTCTAGATGAACAAGCAATTAGAAGAGCAACCACCCGCATTGCACATGAAATTATCGAGCGTAATAAAGGTGTGGATAATTGTATTCTTGTTGGAATTAAGACAAGAGGCATTTATTTGGCGAAACGCTTGGCTGAACGGATTGATCAGATTGAAGGAGTTTCGATTTCAGTTGGTGAAGTTGATATTACGCTATATCGGGATGACTTAACTGAGAAGTCAAAAACAAGAGGTCCTATTATTCAAGGTACTGACATTCCTGTGGATATAAGTAATCGCAAGGTTATCCTTGTAGATGATGTCCTATTTACTGGTAGAACCGTACGTGCTGCTCTTGATGCTTTGATTGACTTAGGTCGGCCTGAACAAATTCAACTTGCTGTGCTCATCGATAGAGGACATCGAGAATTACCGATTCGCCCAGATTATGTTGGGAAAAACGTCCCGACGTCAAAGAGTGAAAAGATTGTTGCGAAATTAATAGAGGCTGATCTTGAGGACGAAGTAATCATTGAACATATTCATAAGAATTGAGGAAAAACTAAGATAAATATTATCACTACGTGAAATTCATCAGAGAGAGGTTTAAATATGGCAAAACAATCGAAAGACATTGGAATTAAAGAAGTTCCACGAATAGATAAATGGCTCCTCCTTAGTATACAGCATTTATTTGCAATGTTCGGGGCAACGATATTAGTTCCTTATCTTGTTGACTTAAGCCCAGCTGTGGCACTCCTTTCAAGTGGCTTAGGAACCCTAGCGTATCTACTTGTAACACGTGGACAAATTCCAGCATATTTAGGCTCATCTTTCGCATTTATTGCTCCGATTATAGCAGCAACTTCTGTAGGAGGACCAGAAGGCGCAATGTTAGGAAGCTTTTTAGCAGGGTTAGTATATGGGATAGTCGCCCTGTTAATAAAGCTAGTAGGCGTGAACTGGATTATGTACGTGCTTCCACCCATTGTTGTCGGGCCGGTAATTATGGTTATCGGACTCGGGCTTGCGAGTGTAGCGATTAATATGGCGATGTATATACCTGGTACAGACCAATACAGTACGACACACTTTATTGTCGCATTAGTTACACTTGCTATTACTGTTTTAGTGTCGATGTTTGCGAAAGGTTTCTTTAGCCTCGTACCAATTATGTTCGGGATTATCGGTGGCTATGTCTTTGCTTTAACTCAAGGATTGATTGACTTTCAACCGGTAAGAGAAGCCAAATGGTTTGTCGCACCAGATGTACTCGTTCCATTTGTGACCTACACTCCTCAATTTTCTCTGGCGATTGCGGTTATTATGGTGCCAGTTGCAGTTGTGACAATTGCGGAGCATATTGGTGACCAAATGGTTTTAAGTAAAATTGTTGGAAAGAACTTTATTCAAAAACCTGGTTTGCATCGGTCAATACTAGGTGATGGAGTTGCAACCATTATTGCCTCTTTCATCGGTGGACCTCCGAATACCACTTATGGTGAAAACATTGGTGTTTTAGCGATTACGCGCGTGTTCAGTGTATTTGTAATCGGGGGCGCAGCTGTACTTGCCATTGTGTTCGCCTTTATTGGTAAAGTTTCTGCATTGATTTCTACGATTCCTGCAGCAGTTATGGGTGGTGTCTCAATTTTGCTATTCGGTATAATTGCTTCTTCCGGTTTGCGGATGCTGATTGATAATGAAATTAAGTTGGGTGTGAAACGAAACTTGATTATTTCATCTGTTATCCTTGTGATTGGTATTGGCGGAGCATTTATTCAACTGACACCTGATGTTCAAATGGCGGGAATGGCTCTTGCTACAATCATCGGTATTATTCTCCATCTTCTTCTTCCTGAAAAAGAAGAAAGCTATGGGAAAAAACAATTATTTGAAGAGCAAAGTTAATCCTTTAAGGAAGTACAGAGAGACTTCGAAGGGAATGTACTAAGAAGAGAAAGGATTATTCCTTGCTTCTTGCATGCCCTGAGAGTCACTCTCAGGGCTTTTATATAGCTGAAAAAGGTTGGCGCATTTTATCGGGATAAAATGAGGGGGAAGCAAAATGATGGATATCACGTTACCGAAAAATTTTACAAAAGGGTTACACACTGTAACCGAGCTATCTAATCATGAAGTAGAAGAGTTGCTTCTAGAAGCTGCAACATTTGCAAATGGCCGAAAATGGCGCATGAATGAGGAATTGTTTGTGGCAAATTTATTTTTTGAGCCAAGCACAAGAACACGTTTTAGTTTTGAAGTAGCCGAAAAAAAACTTGGTCTACATGTGTTAAACTTTGATGGGAGTACATCAAGTGTCCAAAAAGGTGAAACCCTCTATGACACCGTGAAAACATTAGAGGCTATTGGAGCTAACGCGTTAGTCATTCGCCACCCTGAGGACCAATTTTATGAACAAATTGCTAATAACCTTAAAATTCCGATTATTAATGCAGGGGACGGATGTGGTCAACATCCAACTCAGTCTTTACTCGACTTACTAACTATTAAACAGGACTTCTCTTCCTTTCAAGGTTTGAAGATTGTCATTGCAGGTGATTTACATCATAGTCGGGTCGCTCGCTCAAGTGCTGAGGTTCTTACAAGACTTGGTGCGAATGTGATGATAACAGGACCGAGAGTATGGATGCATGGTTATGAGAAGCAATACACTTATGTGACGATGGATGAAGCAATTGAGCAAGCTGATGTACTGATGCTGCTCCGCATTCAGCATGAACGTCACGACGGGGCAATGAACTTGACAAAGGAAGCGTATCACGGAGAATACGGGTTAACGGTTGAACGAGAAAAACGAATGAAACCTCAAGCAATTATTTTGCATCCAGCTCCGGTAAATCGAGATGTTGAAATTGCGAGTGTGCTTGTTGAATGTGAACGTTCGAGAATTTTTAAACAAATGGCAAATGGTGTTTCGATTCGTATGGCAGTTTTAAAACGAGCACTTGGAGTCTAATAAAATGTGGGGGGAATAAATATGGTGACAAAACTTCAAGGTGGATTTGTAGTCGGCGATAGTGGAGAGCTAGAGCAGAAAGATATTTTCATGAGAGAGGGGCGTATCTCTTATGAAGTAACATCAGAGGATGAAATCGAAGTTATTGATGTAACGGGTAAACTCGTTTCAGCGGGGTTTGTTGATGTTCATGTACATTTACGTGAGCCTGGTGGTGAAAAGAAGGAAACCATTGAAACAGGTTCGCTTGCAGCAGCAAGAGGTGGGTATACGACAATCTGCCCAATGCCGAATACAAGACCAGTGCCTGACACGGTGGAACAAATGGAATGGTTACAAAAACGGATTAAAGACACAGCCCATGTTCGTGTTTTACCGTATGCGTCAATTACGACAAGGCAACTAGGAAAAGAACTAACTGATTTTGAAGCGATAAAAGCGGCGGGAGCCTTTGCTTTTACTGACGATGGTGTTGGTGTTCAGTCGGCTGGTATGATGCTTGAAGCAATGAAACAAGCAGCTAAAGTAGATGTGGCCATCGTCGCGCATTGTGAGGAGAATACGCTGATTCAAGGAGGGGCAGTTCACGAGGGAACTTTCTCAGCAAAACATGACTTACCGGGAATACCTTCCGTATGTGAATCGGTCCATATTGCAAGGGATGTGCTGTTAGCTGAGGCGGCTGGGGCTCATTATCATGTGTGCCATGTAAGCACGAAAGAATCAGTTAGAGTAATTCGTGATGCTAAGCGTGCTGGCATTCGTGTAACAGCTGAAGTATCTCCGCATCATTTGTTACTTTGTGATGAAGATATCCCTGGTCTTGATACCAATTTTAAAATGAATCCGCCTCTTCGTGGAAAAGAAGACCGAGAGGCGTTATTTGAAGGATTACTTGATGGAACAATTGATTTTATTGCTACAGACCATGCGCCTCATACTGAAGAGGAAAAAGCACAGGCTATGGAACTCGCTCCTCTGGGGATTGTTGGATTAGAAACTGCCTTTCCTTTACTATATACAAACTTCGTAAAAACGAATAAAGTAACGTTGAAGCAATTAATTGATTGGATGACTGTGATTCCTGCTAAGCGTTTTGGCCTTGAGTTTGGGACGTTACAAGAAGGGGCATATGCAGATATTACGGTTGTTGATTTAGAGCTTGAAGAATCAATAGATAATGAAAACTTTTTATCTAAAGGAAAAAACACACCATTTAATGGCTGGACTTGCCAAGGATGGCCACTTTATACATTCGTAAATGGAGAAAAAGCTTGGGAGAAGGGAAGGGTAACACAATGAAACGACAATTAATCTTAGAAGATGGACAAGTATATGTAGGTGAAGGATTTGGCGCTGATATCGTTATGAGCGGGGAAGTTGTATTTAATACAGGAATGACTGGTTATCAAGAAATTTTATCGGATCCTTCTTATTGCGGTCAGATTGTCATGTTGACGTATCCACTTATTGGAAACTACGGAATTAACCGCGATGATTTTGAGTCTATTAGCCCGGCAATCCACGGTTTAATTGTTAAAGAAGTTGAGCTAGAGCCAAGCCATTGGCGTAGTGAAGAGTCACTTCACAGTCTTTTAGAAGCGAAAGGAATTCCAGGTCTTGCAGGAATTGATACCCGTAAATTAACAAGATCCATTCGTGAACAGGGAACACTGAGAGGACGGATTTGCTCATTAGATGTGAACGTCGATGAGGTTATTGCTGAGCTAAAGGCTTCAACTTGGATGGTTGACCAAGTGGCAAAAGTGTCAACAAAGGACCCGTATCATGCACCTGGAAAAGGACATCGTGTCGTACTTGTGGATTTTGGAATGAAGCACGGTATTTTACAAGAATTGATTGAACGTCATTGTGATGTCGTTGTGGTGCCGTATAATACCCCTGCGGAAGAAGTTATCCGTTTAGGGGCAGATGGGGTAATGTTAAGCAACGGCCCTGGGAACCCAGTCGATGTACCAGAAGCGATTCAAATGATTCAGGATTTACTTGGGAAGGTTCCGGTTTTTGGAATTTGTTTAGGTCATCAACTGCTTGCTTTAGCTTGTGGTGCGAAAACTGACCGTCTTCGTTTTGGTCATCGGGGTTCCAATCATCCTGTCCGTGAGTTAGCTACTGGAAAAATCGATATAACAGCGCAAAACCATGGTTATACAGTTGTGACAGAATCTTTAGAGAATACTCGTTTGGAAGCAACTCATGTAGCCGTTAACGATAGTACGGTTGAAGGGATTAAACATTTGGATTATCCTGCGTTTAGTGTTCAATATCATCCTGAAGCATCACCAGGACCACATGATGCGAACCATTTATTTGATGAATTTATTGAAATGATGGAGATTAAAATAAAGTCTAAAGTACAGGTTTAAAACGATAGGAGAGAGAATGATGGGAAAACGTACAGATATAAACAAAATATTAGTTATTGGGTCTGGACCAATTGTTATCGGACAAGCAGCAGAGTTTGATTATGCGGGTACTCAAGCATGTCAAGCGTTAAAAGAAGAAGGCTATGAAGTCATCCTTATCAACTCAAATCCAGCGACGATTATGACCGATACGACAATGGCCGATCGTGTTTACATTGAGCCAATCACTCTTGAGTTTGTAAGTCGGATTATTCGTCAAGAACGTCCCGATGGAATTCTAGCTACTTTAGGTGGTCAAACAGGCTTAAATATGGCTATGGAATTAGAGGAGTCCGGAATTCTTGATTTATATGAAATTGAACTATTAGGAACAAAATTAGATGCAATTAAACAAGCAGAGGATCGTGAACAATTCCGTTCACTGATGAATGAACTAAATGAGCCTGTCCCCGAAAGTGAAATCGTGCATACCGTAGCAGAAGCTGAAGCGTTTGTAAAAGAGATAGGCTTTCCGGTTATCATTCGTCCTGCCTACACGTTAGGTGGTACGGGTGGTGGAATTGTCCATAACCATGAAGACCTCGTTGAAATCGTCTCAAGCGGTTTGAAATACAGCCCTGTAACTCAATGTCTGGTCGAAAAAAGTATTGCTGGTTTTAAAGAAGTTGAGTACGAGGTTATGCGTGATGGGAAAGACCAAGCGATCGTTGTTTGTAATATGGAAAACTTTGACCCTGTAGGTGTTCATACTGGTGACTCGATTGTGTTTGCTCCGAGTCAAACATTAACAGACCGTGATTATCAAATGCTTCGAAATTCATCACTGAAAATTATTCGGGCACTAGGAATCGAAGGGGGCTGTAACGTACAGTTTGCTCTTGATGCCGATAGCAATGATTACTATATTATAGAGGTGAACCCTCGCGTAAGTCGTTCATCAGCGCTTGCTTCAAAAGCAACAGGCTACCCTATTGCAAAGATTGCTGCGAAAATTGCTGTTGGATATAGTCTAGATGAGTTAAAAAATCCAGTAACCGAAACAACTTATGCAAGTTTTGAACCAGCACTTGATTATGTTGTTTCAAAAATTCCTCGTTGGCCATTTGATAAATTTGAGGCTGCAAATCGCTCATTAGGTACACAAATGAAAGCGACAGGGGAAGTTATGGCGATTGGTCGTAATGCTGAAGAGTCCCTTTTAAAAGCGGTTCGTTCACTTGAGGCAGGATACGATCATGTGTATGATGCAGACGTTTCACTTTTATCAACCGAAGAACTTCATGCAAAAGTTGTGAAGCCAGATGATCAGCGCCTATTTGCGGTCACTGAATTGATTCGTCGAGGTGTAACACCAAAAGAAATTAATGAAACTACAAAGATTGATCGGTTTTTCCTACAAAAGATTGAGCGCATTGTTGCAATCGAAAATGAATTACGCGATGCTCCTAATAATCTTGAAGTCTTAAAAAAGGCGAAGGAACGCGGCTTTTCAGATATTGCAATTGCAGGGTTCTGGAATACAGAGGAATTTAACGTATATGAGCTTCGAATGAATAACGGCATGAGTCCAGTTTACAAAATGGTTGATACTTGTGCAGCTGAATTTGAGTCTGCAACACCATACTTTTATGGCACGTACGAAGATGAAACAGAATCAATTGTCACAGATAAAAAGAGTATTCTCGTACTTGGCTCAGGACCAATTCGAATTGGTCAAGGAATTGAGTTTGACTATGCGACTGTTCATACGGTTTGGGCTATTAAAGAGGCAGGCTATGAAGCAATTATTATGAACAATAACCCTGAAACAGTTTCAACAGATTTCAGCACGTCAGATAAGCTTTATTTTGAACCACTAACGATTGAAGACGTAATGCATGTAGTAAATCATGAACAGCCGGAAGGTGTTATTGTTCAGTTCGGTGGCCAAACAGCGATAAACTTAGCTGCGGATTTAGAGTCACGTGGTGTGAAAATCATCGGTACATCACTTGAAGATATGGATCGTGCCGAAAACCGTGATAAATTTGAGCAAACGTTAATGTCATTAGATATCCCACAACCACTTGGTAAAACGGCCACATCGGTTGAAGAAGCGGTTGTTATCGCGACAAATATTGGTTATCCAGTCCTTGTACGTCCTTCATATGTTTTAGGTGGACGTGCAATGGAAATTGTTTATAAAGAAGAAGAATTGCTAAACTATATGGCAAATGCCGTAAAAGTAAATCCAAAGCATCCGGTTTTAATTGACCGTTATTTGATTGGGAAAGAGCTTGAGGTTGACGCGATTTCTGATGGAGAAAATGTGTACATTCCTGGGATGATGGAACATATCGAGCGGGCAGGTGTTCACTCCGGTGATTCAATCGCGGTCTATCCACCACAAACTGTTCCTGAGCACTTAAAGCAAAAGCTTGTTGAACGGACGATTGCCATCGCAAGAGGATTGAATATTGTCGGCTTACTAAACATCCAATTTGTTTGGCACAAAGAGGAAGTATATGTACTAGAAGTGAATCCACGTTCAAGTCGTACAGTTCCATTTCTAAGCAAAATTACCGGTGTACCGATGGCAAACCTTGCAACAAAAGTTATGCTAGGTAAAACCTTACCGGAGCTTGGCTACGAGACAGGCTATCACCCTGAAGGGAAAGAAGTTTCTGTCAAGGTTCCAGTATTCTCATTTGCAAAATTACGTCGTGTCGACATTACGCTTGGCCCTGAAATGAAATCAACAGGTGAGGTTATGGGACGCGATCGTACACTTGAAAAAGCTCTTTATAAAGGATTAATTGGGGCAGGTATGAACATTCCGAAGCACGGAGCTGTTTTATTTACGATTGCAAATAAAGATAAAGAAGAGGCGATGAGCTTAGTTGAACGGTTCCACCGTATTGGCTATGATATTTTAGCGACATCGGGAACAGCAAGTATTATTAAGGAAGCTAATATTCCTGTTACAGTTGTGAATAAAATTGGTGAAGAGAGTCCTCATCTATTAGATGTTATTCGACAAGGGAAGGCTCAATTTGTAATAAATACACTTACGAGAGGAAAGCAACCCGCTCGTGATGGATTCCGAATTCGAAGAGAATCTGTAGAAAATGGCGTTGTTTGTTTAACGTCAATTGATACTGCAGCTGCTTTGCTTTCAGTGCTAGAGCTGATTACATTTTCATCTGAAAGCATGCCAGCAATGCAATCCTAAGAGGAGGAAGAACCAGTGAAGAAAAAGGGACGTTTAACAATTACAAGCCAGCGTCAAATTGCAGACCGTATTTTTGAACTGAGGTGTACGGGTGAACTAGTTCAAACGATGTCGTCACCTGGGCAATTTGTTCATATTAAAGTAGATGAGTATGATGACCTTTTGTTACGACGTCCGATTAGTATTTGCGATGTGAATATCAAAAAGAATGAGTTAACCATGCTTTACCGCTCTGAAGGCGAAGGAACGGCGCGATTGGCCAAGCGTCTCGTTGATCAAAGTATTGATGTACTCGGTCCACTTGGTCATGGATTTCCGCTTGAGGAGACAAAGCAAGGAGAAGTTGCCATATTAGTAGGTGGGGGTATTGGAGTTCCCCCTCTCTACTATCTTTCTAAGCAATTAAAAGCACGAGGAGTAACCGTTATTCATGTTCTCGGCTTTCAGTCCAAGAAAGATGTATTTTATGAGGACGAATTCTCTGATCTAGGTGATACGTATGTGACTACGGTAGATGGAACCCATGGTATACAGGGGTTTGTTACAGATGCGATTGAGAAGGAAGGGCTTTTGTTTGATACTCTGTATGCCTGTGGACCAAATGCGATGTTAAAAGCATTAACAGAACGTTTCAGAGAAAAGCGTGCTTTTCTTTCATTAGAGGAACGAATGGGTTGCGGGATAGGTGCATGCTTTGCCTGTGTCTGCCATCTCGAAGCGGACCCTGATGGATCAAGCTATCGCAAGGTTTGTACAGATGGCCCAGTATTTCCAATTGGGGAGGTTATACTATGAGCAGATTAGCGATTAAACTTCCAGGTCTTAACATGAAAAACCCAATTATGCCTGCCTCGGGGTGTTTTGGTTTTGGAAAAGAGTATGCAGAATTTTTTGATTTAAATGAGCTAGGTGCTATAGCAATTAAAGCAACAACTTCAGAACCTCGTTATGGAAACCCCACACCACGTGTGGCAGAAACGAAAGCTGGTATGCTAAATGCGATTGGCTTGCAAAACCCAGGTCTTCAAAATATTATGAATAATGAATTACCCTGGCTTGAACAGTTTGATGTTCCAATTGTTGCGAATGTTGCTGGTTCTGAAATGGAAGACTATATTGAGGTAGCTGAAGCCATTTCAAAAGCAAACAATGTCCATGCACTTGAGTTAAATATTTCATGCCCAAATGTGAAAAAGGGTGGAATTGCATTTGGAACAATCCCTGAAGTTGCTGCGGAGTTAACCCGAGAGGTAAAGAGGGTATCGACTGTACCTGTTTATGTGAAACTTTCACCGAATGTAGCTGACATCATTGGGATGGCTAAAGCCGTTGAAAAGGCAGGTGCCGATGGGATTTCGATGATTAACACTCTTCTTGGGATGAGAATTGACTTGAGAACTCGTAGGCCTATTTTAGCCAATCAATATGGTGGTTTGTCTGGTCCGGCTATTAAGCCTGTAGCCATTCGAATGATTCATCAAGTTAGTCAAGTCGTGGATATTCCGATTATTGGAATGGGTGGAATTCAAACAGTTGAAGATGTGATTGAATTTTTCTTAGCGGGTGCAAGTGCTGTTGCGGTTGGCACAGCCAATTTTGTTGACCCTTATGTTTGTCCAACCCTAATTGAAAAGCTACCAGCTATGCTTGATGAAATGGGTGTGGATCATATTCGGGATTTAATCGGAGGGAGCTGGAATACTACATGCAACGTCCGCTAATTATTGCTCTTGATATTGAAAGTCAAAAAAAGCGTCAAGCTTTTCTTGACGTTTTTTCTGGCCAATCATTATATGTAAAAGTGGGGATGGAGTTATTTTATCGTGAAGGAAGACCGGTAATTGAAGAATTAAAGGAAGCAGGACATCAAATTTTCCTTGATTTGAAATTGCATGATATTCCTAACACGGTTAAGCGTTCCATGACAGCTTTAGCTCAACTAGGTGTAGATATTGTAAATGTTCATGCAGCCGGTGGTCAAAAAATGATGGAAGCTGCAAGAGAAGGGTTAGAAGTCGGTACAAAGCTTGGAGAAATTCGTCCAAAGTTAATTGCAGTAACGCAATTAACAAGTACAGATGAAGCAATGATGCAAAATCAGCTTCTAATTAATCGGGCTTTACCAGAAGTTGTTGCCTCATATGCTAGACTTTCGAAGTTGAGTGGACTTGATGGTGTCGTTTGCTCTGCACAAGAGGTTCCATTAATACATGATGCATGTGGAGAAGAGTTCTTAACGGTAACTCCTGGCATTCGCAGGGAATCAGATTCCTTAGGAGATCAAAAACGTGTCGTCACTCCAGCCCAAGCAAGTGAACTAGGAAGTTGGGGTATTGTTGTGGGACGAAGCATTACATCATCAGCAACACCGCTAGAAACGTATCTAGAAATGAAAACAGATTGGGAGGGAACAGCATGAAAGAAAAGATAGCTACACATTTATTAAATATTAATGCAGTAGGCTTAAGTCCAAATGAACCGTTCACTTGGACATCTGGGATGAAATCTCCAATTTATTGTGATAATCGGATGACACTTTCCTTTCCTGAAGTTCGTCGTGATATTGCTCAAGGATTATCAACGATTATTCAAGAGAAGTTTGGTCATGTTGATGTAATCGCAGGAACAGCTACTGCAGGAATTCCTCATGCAGCTTGGGTAAGTGAAATCCTTGACTTACCTATGGCTTACATTCGTGGTTCTGCTAAGGGACACGGTAAGCAAAATCAAATTGAAGGTAAAATTGAAAAAGGACAAAAAGTTGTGATTGTAGAAGATCTTATTTCAACAGGTGGTAGTGTGATAACATCTGCTGAAGCTGTACGTGCAGTTGGTGCAGAGGTTGTCGGCGTTGTAGCCATCTTTACATATGAACTTGAAAAAGCAACTAAAAACTTTGTTGATGCTGAGTTAACAACTCATGTCTTAACAAATTATTCAACACTTATTGACGTGGCGAGATCGAAGGGATCGATTAACCAAGAAGAATGGAATAAGCTTATTGCGTGGCGCAAAGATCCTTCTTCTGAAGCCTGGATGAGGGTGTAAGATGAAGATGAAAAAGATGGAAGCGAGTGATTTTGATTCACTCGTTCCTTTTTTTGATGCAATGGCTCAAACTTCCTGGCTTTCGGATATTCATCATAAATTAATGAGGTTCACTGGTGCTTGGACAGGTAAAGATGTTATTGATATTGGTTGTGGGACAGGACGTCTGCTTGCACGAGGTGTGGAAGACGCTAAAACAGTAACGGGCGTCGATTTATCTAAAGAGATGGTCGATGCGAGTCTTTCTTTACTAGTGGCAAAAGGAGCTAAGGATAAAAGTAGTAGCATGGTAGCCGATGCGTACAAGCTGCCCTTTTCCGATAATAGCTTTGATATTAGTCTATCAACATGTGTGATGTTTTTATTGCCAGAACCTGAAAAAGGGATTAAAGAGATGATTCGGGTGACTCGACCTAATGGAGTAATAGGAATGTTAAATCCATCTAAGAACATGAATCCAACGGAAGCGCGACGCTTTGCTGAAAAGCATAATATTACAGGATTCGAACAAACCGCCTTGGTACGTTGGTCGAATGTATCAACGGCAAGACATCGATACGCGGAAGAGGAGTTAACATCATTACTTGAACAACTAGGAACAAAATCAATAAAACATCAGCAAGTACTAGATGGTTTAGCTGTGATAACTGTTGCAGAGATTGTTTTTTAGCTGGATGGAAGCTAAATGTCCACTATTAGTTCACGGAGGACTCTAAATCGTCAATTTGCTTTTCCAGATAAAGAGTATCTTTTCTCGCATTAAAGTGGTCTGCTTTTTCTACTTTAACTGCGATACTGTAGTCTGGAATACCAGCAAACTTTTCATAGCGACCTTTTGGTAGAAGAAAGTTTCCTTCAGGGAAGTGGACACCTAGGTTACCACGTGCAATCGAGGCAAATTTTGCACGTCCTTGAAAGACTCCAAATTGATTGTAAATAACAATGCCTTCGCTTTCGTGAATACTGAGTTCTGTTGCATCTTCTTCACTAATTAATACATCGTATCGTTCTGAGTGATTAAATGGATCGGTCTCGCTATAAATCATTGAATTAAATTGCTTCCCTCGTCTGGTTGTAAGGTAGAAATCGCCTGGCTTTTTATTTAAATCGGGAATGTCGACAGCGATTAAATGTCCTTTACCATCTGAAGTGGGGCAAATTCCGTCCTCACATAACCAAGCCCCACCCCATTGGAACACGTCTCCTTGTTTCTTTAAGTGTTGAACTCCGTTGTAACTTGGGTTGGCTAATGCCATTTCACCGCGGATTTCTTGCCCGTCTTTAAAGTCGACGAGATAAGCAGTTTCTGGTTTAATACGATTGGCCAAGTCAATATAGATTTTCCATTCAGAGCGTGCCTCTTCAATTTTATTTTTATTTCCTTTTATTTCTGGAGAGTAGTAGACCATACGCTCTGTCGATGTAGAAGTACCCCCTCCATCTTGTTCATAACGAGTTTTGGCTGGCAAGACAATGACGGCTTCTTTGGCATCAACAAGTGTAGATGTATTTAAAATAATATCCTGATGAACGCGAATTTCCAATTGAGATAAGGCTTTTTCAATAAATTCCGGTTCTGGCATGGTCTCTAGGAAGTTTCCGCCAGATAAATAATACAGTTTAACTTTACGGTCATGATCATCTGGTAAAACAATATTCTCTAGCGTGACCCCTACAATATCTCCTTGCCATGTCGGAATGTCAAATCCCCAAAGCTTTTCGATACGCGCAATGTTTTCTCCTTTAAAATCGCCACCAGGGAGAACAAATGGATCCGCACCCATTTCACCACTCCCTTGCACAGAAGAGTGACCACGAAATGGCATTAAGCCACTATGTTTCCGTCCTAGATATCCTCGAAGTAGAGCTAGGTTTGCAACTTGAGATATATTATCTGTGGCAAAAGAGTGCATTGTTAAACCTAAAGCCCAAGCGAAAACAGCATTTTTACTATTGGCTAGCAGTTTTGCAAGCTCTCTTATTCTATCTTTGCTGACCCCAGAAGAAGAGATTATTTCATTCCATGTTTGATTAAGTACCGTAGCCCTAAGTTCCTCGTAGCCATTTACGTGGTTTTTGACAAAGGTATGATTAATGGCAGAACCATGTTCCTGCTCTTCCATATTAAACCAGTGCCTCATGATTCCGTGCATGAAGGCAATGTCTCCTCCAATATTTACTTGATAAAAATCATCGGCAATTTTCGTCCCAAATAGTGCAGATTCAGGAACGGAAGGAACCCAATATTTTTCCATTGAGGGCTCTCGATAAGGGTTAATAACAATAATTTTCGTTCCTTTTTTCTTGGCCTCTAACATATATTTAGTTGATACAGGTGATGCATTCGAAGCGACACTTCCCCAGAAAACTAACACGTCTGTACCAATCCAATCCTGATAATTAACAGTGGAGGCTCCAACACCAATGGAACGTTTTAATGCTGTTTTACTTGGCGAGTGACAAATACGTGATGCATTATCAATATTATTTGTTCCCAAGAAACGAGCCACTTTTGCGGCTACATAATAGGATTCATTTGTAATACCTCGTGATGTCAGATAGAACGCATATTGTTTAGGATTTAATAATTTCATTTTCGCTGAGATTAAATCCATAGCTTCATTCCAAGAAAGTCGTGAAAACTTTCTTTCCCCCTGCCTGCGAATAAGAGGGTATGGAATGCGACCTAATTTCCGAAGTTCTGTACTTGAGTATTTTCTTAATTCATCGATATCTGCATGAAGTATGGATTCATTAATTGCTGGCATTGTATTCAAACGAAGCACATTAAACCGTGTTGTGCAGACATGAGGACCCGTAAGAGTTTGATCATACAACCCCGAAACTCCTAAAGCACATCCATCACAAACGCCTTTTGTAATTATGTTTGCTGCGTAACCTAAATTATCTTTATTTTCCCACATCGTTTTAATTGAGTCGCGGATATGTTTCGGTTTCACTTTTCCAAGTCCAAATGGAATCGGGCTAACCCAATGTTCTGGAGCCAGCTTTTTTGATTTTTTCATTGGACCAGTGTGTTTTGTTTTACCCAATGTTGAATCACCTCTTTCTAGAAACGTATATAGTAATGGAGCTGGAATAGAATCATTCTTTTTTACTTCCTTTTTAACCTTCTGAATAAAGACCACCCTAAATTTTTCGGTTAGAAAAGATTACGGTAATTTTAGTTCTTAGCAGATTGTTAAGAAGTGCCAAATCTATTTAGAGAGAATCAACCTTTTTTTCGTTATCTTACCGTGATTTGGTCATTAATTCAATAACTTTTCCTTTCTAGTAAGATTCAGAAATCACATGAAAAAACTTGTAAATTTTCTAATTTTGTGCTTACATAAAACATAAACTTCGTGAGTAGGTGGGTTTAGTGAGAGGGTTAACTAGTAAGCGTTTAATACAGCGATATCACGAAAATAAGTGGATGGAAGAAATGGACGATATTGTCAGAGAATATCCTTTAACTATTTATGTGAATGAAAAAGAGTTTGCAACCATCGTTTGTTCACCAGAAGATATAGAAGAAATGGTTATTGGTTTTTTGGGTTCTGAGGGAATGATTCGAATGTACGAACAGGATGTCAAAAAAATCATGGTCGACTATGAAAAAGGAGTAGCGTACGTCAAATTAACAAAGGAGTTTGTCGAGAGTCGGGATTTTTATTCCAAGCGGTTTATTGGTTCCTGTTGTGGAAAAAGCCGACAATCGTTTTATTTTAAAAATGATGTGAAAACTGCAAAAACATCAATGACAAAAATGACGATAAAGGCTGAGCAATGTATATCATTGATGAAACAAGTACAAGAGCAAAGTGATGTTTTTTTAGCTACAGGAGGAGTTCACAATGCTGCAATTGCCACACAGAATGGTATACTTGTAACAAGAGCTGACATTGGTCGCCATAATGCACTTGATAAGCTTTATGGGTACTGTTTGCTACATCGCCTACCGGTCCGTGATAAAATATTATTGTTTAGTGGACGTATTTCTTCGGAGGTGTTACTAAAGGCGGCCAAAATGGGTGTGGGTATTATGCTTTCAAAATCAGCACCGACGGAACTAGCTTTAGCGATGGCTGATGAATTAAACATTACCACAGTAGGATTTATTCGTCAGGATCGCATGAATGTGTATACTCATGGGAAACGAATTGAAAAATAATATAAATGGAAGGAGGAACGGAGATGATGGAACCAACTGAAGCGAAAATGTATGATATGTTAAAGAGACCTCTTCGGGACTTACGCATTTCCGTCACCGACCGTTGTAATTTCCGTTGTCATTATTGTATGCCAGCCGAGTTATTTGGACCAGATTACTCTTTCTTAAAAAAGGCCGATCTTCTTAGCTTTGAAGAATTAAATCGACTTGTTGTTCTATTTCATCAGGCAGCAAATCTTGAGAAATTAAGAATTACGGGTGGCGAGCCGCTCATGCGTAAAGACTTAGATAAGTTAATTCAGATGCTCTCTGAATCGACAGGTATAGAGGATATTGCGATGACGACAAATGGTGTCTTGCTTCCAAAATTCGCAGCAAGCCTCAAGAAGGCGGGCTTAAAAAGAGTGACCGTGAGTCTCGATAGCTTAGATAGCATACGTTTCGGGGAGATAAATGGTCGAGGAGTTGGAATTGAACCAGTTCTTGAAGGCATGGAGGCCGCGAAAGAGGTTGGTCTTGATATTAAAGTGAATATGGTTGTTCAAAAAGGGATGAACGATGAGGATATTATTCCTATGGCTCGTTTTTTTAGAGAAAAAGGCTATATTTTACGTTTTATAGAATATATGGATGTTGGGACAACAAATGGTTGGCGCTTTGATGAAGTTCTCACTAAAAAAGAAATTATTGCGAGAATTGATGAGGAGATGCCACTCGAGGTAATTGAGCCCAATTACTCTGGGGAAGTAGCGACTAGATTTCGTTATAAAGGTTCGAAAGACGAAATTGGCGTAATATCATCAGTGTCGGATGCATTTTGTGGGACTTGTAATCGGGCGCGCTTGTCAGTGGAAGGAAAGCTTTATACATGTCTTTTTGCAGAGAAAGGGTTTGATTTTAGAGAACTTCTTCGCTCAGGTGCTACAGATGAAGAAATAAAGAGTGCTCTTTTCGGTTATTGGCAGAAACGTGATGATCGTTATTCTGAAGAACGCTCGGAGAAACCGTCAAAAAATCGACCGAAAATTGAAATGTCACATATCGGCGGGTAAGTGCAACCCCAAAGGTTAGATACCTTTGGGGTTGTTTTTGTTTTAAGTTAAGGACCATTCTATGTTCGACTCCGCAAGGCTAATACTAAATCTTCACTCGGAGTTACAAATAGCGTTGTCTGATTATCATAAATAACAAATCCTGGCTTTGAACCATTTGGTTTTTTTACATGACGTATTTTTGTGAAGTCAACTGGAACTGAACTTGATAGCTTCGCTTTACTAAAGTAAGCAGCAACGCTTGCTGCTTCTTTCAATGTTGTTTCATCAGGTTCAATACTTCGAATGAGTACATGCGAACCAGGAATATCCTTTGTATGTAACCAGATTTCGTCCTGTCTCGCAAACCGAGTTGTTAAATATTCATTTTGTTTATTGTTTTTCCCCGCATAGAAATCAATTCCTGTGGAGGAGGTATATCTGTCAAGCTGAGGTTTTTCTTCTTTTTTCTTCTTCTTTTGTTGTTTTTGGCGTCGACGAATATAGCCTTCCTCTATAAGTTCCTCACGAATTTCTGTAATATCCTTCGGTGAAGCACTCTCCATTTGCTGTAAAAGTTGTTCTAGGTATTGAATTTCCTCTTTTGCTTTAACAATTTGTACTTCTACAATAGCAACAGCATTTTTTGCTTTATTGTATCTTTTAAAATAGGCTTGGGCATTGTCTGAAGGCGACTTGGAAGGATCAAGTGCGATTTCAATAAAAGGTGCTTCTTCATCATAATAATCGATTACTTCAATAGCTTTTTGTCCCCGTTGAATGGCGTGAAGATTTGCTGTTAGCAATTCTCCCTGCTTTTGATAAAGTTTTGCCTTTTCTGATTCTACTAAAGTTTGTGTTAGTTTTTTTATTTTCTTTTTGTTTTTTTGGAGCTCATTCCGTAAAAAGCGGTCTAAATCAAATGCTTGTTGCTTAACACGGTCACGCTCCGCTTTACCGTAATAAAACCGGTCTAGTAATTCGCTTACTGTTCCAAAGTCCTTGCGATCCCCCTTAATATGAGTAAGTGGCACAACCGAGAAATATTCTTTGGATTGACTTACGACCATTTCAGGTTGGTACTCATGGTTACGAATTGGTTGAAAGACTTCGTCAAAGGCCGCAGGAAGAGACGTGCGGTTTATCATCCCTGCACGGCTAACAATTTCTTTTGCGAGTAGGGGTGAGAGACCGGCAAAGTGTTCAACTAACTGCCTATCAAGCTTACCTGAATTGAAATCAACCTGCTTTAAGATTTCATCGGATTGAGCAAAAATTGGATTGACTTTGTCTTGCTCTGGTGGTGATTTATAGGTTTGACCAGGATAGACACTCCGGTAACTACTTTGAGCAAGACTAATGTGTTTAATACTATCAAGAACCATTCCTGTACTACGGTCTATTAAAATAATGTTGCTGTGACGGCCCATAATTTCGACGATGAGTCGTTTGTAGGTTACATCGCCAAGCTCATCCTTGTTTTTAACATCGAACGTTATGATTCTTTCCATCTCTTCTTGTTGAATTTGCTCAATTACACTTCCTTCAAGATGCTTCCGCAAAAGCATACAAAACATTGGAGGTATGGATGGATTATCATATTTTTCTTTCGTTAAATGTGCTCTAGCAAAATTTGCATTGGCAGAAAGGAGGAGTTGGTGATTTTTTCCGTTCGCTCGAATTGTCAAAACAAGCTCGGTTTTATAAGGCTGATAGATTTTAGAAATTCGTCCTGTTGTTAACGCGTTAGCTAATTCAGTGACCATTGCTCGCGTCATAATTCCATCAAATGACATTGTTTTTTCACCTCTCGTATAGCAGTATAGCATGTTTTTGGAAGTGACTGAATAAGATGGCTTGTATAAGAGGGAAGAAGGAAGCTGTTCTTGCTTTTTCGAACCAAATTGATAGGAGATGTGGGGTGGAGATATGAAGTGGTTTGAGATGGATGCATTGGAAGTTGAATCATCGATTGGGACAAACAAGGAAAAGGGACTAAATGAAAAAGAGGTTCAAAAACGATTAAGGACTTACGGTGCCAATAAATTAAACGAAGGAGAAAAACCGTCTGCTTTATTTGTTTTTCTTGGGCAATTTAAAGATTTCATGGTGCTTGTCCTATTAGTAGCGACGTTAATATCAGGGTTGCTGGGTGAATTTATTGACGCTATTACCATTATGTTTATTGTTCTAATAAACGGAATTCTTGGATTTGTTCAAGAAAGAAAAGCAGAAAAGTCACTAGATGCCCTTAAAGAGTTATCTGCACCGCAAATGAATGTGTTAAGAGATGGAGTTTGGCAGAAAGTTCTATCAATACAAATTGTTCCGGGAGATATCGTTAAATTATCGAGTGGGGATCGAATAGGTGCGGATGTTCGTCTCATTAAAACGAGCGAACTAAGAGTTGAAGAGTCGTCACTAACAGGTGAGTCTGTACCTGTACAAAAGCATGAGCGACCAATATCAGGAACTTTACCGGAGCTTGGTGACCAAGAAAATATGGTTTTTATGGGTACAATGGTTACACAAGGTAATGGGATTGGAATTGTCGTTAGTACAGGAATGAAAACAGAAATGGGGAAAATTGCTCATTTGTTGCAATCAACAGAGAGTCTAGTTACCCCACTTCAACGAAAATTGGAGCAATTAGGAAAAATTTTAATTGCAGTGGCTCTGCTGTTAACGGCACTTGTGGTCTTGTTTGGAGTGCTTCGGGGTCATGATCTGTATACGATGTTTTTATCAGGTGTTTCTCTAGCTGTTGCAGCAATCCCTGAGGGGTTACCGGCAATTGTAACCGTTGCTCTAGCCCTGGGTGTTCAACGAATGATTAAACGAAAAGCCATCGTCCGAAAGCTACCCGCAGTAGAGACATTGGGTTGCGCCTCTGTCATTTGTTCTGACAAAACGGGAACATTAACACAAAATAAAATGACAGTCACTCAGTTATGGAGTGGTGGTCGTGCATGGAATGTATCTGGCACTGGTTTTGACTCTAAAGGGAATTTCACATCGGACGGTAAAGAAATTGCTCCTGATCGGGACCCGACGCTTCAACAATTACTAAGCTATGGTTTGTTATGTAATAACTCGACGATTCAAACAAAAATAAAGAAGCAAGGGATGCTTAGAAAAACATCAACAGAATATATTTTAGATGGAGACCCAACTGAAGGTGCGTTAGTTGTTTCAGCACAAAAAGCTGGCTACAGTTCTGATGGTCTAAAACAACAGTTTAAGAGAGTAAAGGAATTTCCATTTGACTCAGTCAGAAAGATGATGAGCGTGGTTGTCAAGGATAAACAAGGTCGTTCCTTCATCATTACAAAAGGGGCACCAGATGTTGTTTTGAATCAATGTAAAAAAATTATATATGACAATTCAGTCGAGTCCATGACACCAAAATACAGAGATGAAGTGAATAAGGTTATTAGCTTACTAGGCAGTCAAGCTTTAAGAACCATTGCGATTGCTTATCGTCCTCTAAATACAACGGAAACGTGCTCTAGCGCCTTTGATGCAGAAAGTCAGTTAACGTTTGTTGGTTTACAAGGCATGATCGATCCTCCTCGTCCTGAAGTGAAAAGAGCGATACAAGAGTGCCGTGAAGCTGGAATAAAAACGGTTATGATAACAGGAGACCATCGTATTACTGCCTCAGCAATAGCTAAACAGCTTGATATTCTGCCAAGTGGAGGCAAAGTTTTAGACGGTCAAGCTCTAACAACAATGAGTGTAGCTGAGTTAGAAGAAGTCGTTGACGATGTATATGTTTACGCTCGGGTATCGCCTGAACACAAACTGAAAATTGTTAAAGCACTTCAGGCCAAAGGCCATATTGTGGCAATGACAGGAGATGGAGTAAATGATGCTCCTGCAATAAAAGCCGCGAACATTGGAATTGCGATGGGGATAACAGGCACAGATGTTGCTAAAGAAGCATCGTCTTTAATCTTGAGTGATGATAATTTTTCAACGATTAAAGCAGCAATAAAAGAAGGTCGCAATATATATGAAAACATTCGAAAGTTCATTCGATATATGATGGCCTCTAACGTCGGAGAAATTCTTGTTATGCTATTTGCAATGATGCTCGGGATGCCATTACCGCTCGTCGCCATCCAAATATTATGGATTAATTTGGTGACGGATGGATTACCTGCTATGGCCCTTGGTTTAGACCAAGCCGAAGGTGATGTAATGAAACGTGCACCAAGGAACCCAAATGAAGGAGTCTTTGCCAGGGGATTAACATGGAAAATACTGAGTCGGGGTTTTATGATTGGCGTTGTCACATTAGCAGCGTTTTGGATTACTTTACAAACTAATCTTGACGACTTAACGCGAGCTCAAACAGTGGCCTTTGTTACACTCGTAATGGCCCAATTAATTCATGTGTTTGACTGTCGCAGTGAGTATTCTGTTTATCATCGAAATCCGTTTGAAAATCGTTACTTAGTGGGTGCTGTTATTATTTCAACAGTGTTAATGCTAGCAGTTATTTATTACCCCCCACTGCAACCTGTTTTCCACACGGTCGCACTTACAGGACGTGAATGGTTACTCATTCTTGGTTTGGCCTCAATTCCAACAGTGGTATTAGGAGGTTACCAATTATTTAAAAAATAGGAGTAGGTTAGTAGCCTTTCTCTGGGTTGTTCCACGGGTTGTTTAATTACTCTGTGGGACACCTTTTCTTTAGTTAGGAGGTCATGTTACTAATGTAATTTACTAGTTTCTTATGTTTCCTACTTGTTGGGGAGTTAAAAGTTGGGTAGAATAGATAAGTGGATGTGATATGAATGAATAGTATGACTGGATACGGGATGGCAAGATTCGAAAACGAAAACATAAAAATAATGGTTGAGGCAAAGTCTGTCAATCATCGCTTTTTAGAATGCTCAATTCGACTTCCGCATTCTTTTTTGTATTTGGAGGAGTCGATTCGTAAAGAAGTCCAACAAACTCTTTCGCGTGGTAAAATTGACATATTCATAAAAATAGAAGGTGAAGGATTAACTTCTCGAAGACTAGAAGTAGATGTCGGTCTATTGGAGCAATATGTAAATAAGGCTGAAGAAATTGAGTCGATTATCGGTAAAACATCAGCGCTTGATATGAATGCTTTATTATTCAATGACCAAATTGTACAAGTGGTTGAGGAAGAATCCGAACAAACTCAAGTAGCAAAGCGAATGGTTATGCAGGCAATGAAGGATTGTTTAACTAGACTTTCTGAAATGAGAAAAGCAGAGGGAGTCTATATACTTACAAACTTTAATCATTGGCTTGAGGAAATGAGCGAATTCATTAAAAAAATTGAACGGATTGCTCCAACAATGACTCTTCTCTATCAAGAACGCTTAGAAAAAAGAATGAGAGCTATTCTTGAAAAAGATGTGGACCTTGACGAAGAAAGAGTTTTAACCGAGGTTGCTGTTTTTGCTGAAAGAATCGATATTTCAGAAGAGATTGTTCGCTTACATTCGCATATCGACCATTTCCGTCAAATTTGTCAACAGGAACAAGGGATTGGAAGGAAGTTGGATTTTCTCGTTCAAGAAATGAACCGTGAAGCAAATACAATTGGTTCTAAGGCAAATCATACAGAAATAAGAAGATATGTCGTGGAACTTAAGAGTTTTATTGAAAAACTAAAAGAACAAGTACAAAATGTAGAGTAGAGAGTAGAATTCGACTGCATTTTCGTATATAGTAGGATTAGTTTGGTTAAAAATGATGAGAGTGGTAAGTGGCACTCTAGGTGGGGGAAATCGGATGAATATTAAACTTATTAATATTGGTTTCGGAAATATTGTTTCAGCAAATCGAATTATCTCGATTGTGAGTCCGGAATCTGCACCAATAAAGCGAATTATTCAAGATGCCAGGGATCGAAACATGCTCATCGATGCTACATACGGTCGCCGTACTAGAGCAGTCATTATAGCTGATAGCGATCATGTTATTCTAAGTGCTGTTCAGCCAGAAACGGTTGCACAACGTCTGACAAACAAAGATGATTCGAACGAGGATGCGTAAGTTTATTTACATATATGCTGATAAGTTGGTTTTATAAAGGATTAGGAGGTCTACATGAACAAAGAGAAAGGTTTGTTAGTCGTGTTGTCAGGTCCAGCTGGTGTCGGAAAAGGGACCGTTTGTGGAGCACTTCGAAATGAAGATACGTCAATTCAATACTCCGTCTCTGCAACAACACGTGTTCCTAGGGCAGGTGAGGTAAACGGTGTCAATTATTTCTTTAAAAGTCGAGATGAATTCGAAGATATGATTGAACATGATTTGTTGCTAGAGTGGGCTGAATACGTGGGTAATTACTATGGTACGCCAATTGACTATGTTCGCGAAACGATCAATAATGGTCAAGACATCATTCTTGAAATTGAAGTTCAAGGTGCATTAAAAGTGCGTGAGCGTTTCCCAGAGGGTGTCTTTATATTCTTAATGCCACCGAGCATCGCTGAGCTTAGAAATCGGATTGTTGGTCGGGGAACTGAAACGGCAGAGGTTATAGACAAACGAATGACCATTGCTCGTGATGAAATTGAGATGATGAAGAAATATGATTATGTTGTTGAAAATGATGAAGTTCAACTCGCTGTTGAACGAATTAAAGCGATAGTGAAAGCAGAACATTGTAAACGTGAACGTCTTATTGAAAAATATAAGCAATTAGTGGAGGTCGAATAATGCTATACCCATCAATTGATTCCTTAATGGATAAGCTAGATTCAAAATATACGTTGGTCACGGTTTCCTCAAAACGAGCACGTGAGATTAAGGAAGATACAAAGCGCGGTCCACTTGTTGAACGCCCGGCTTCTTATAAACCAGTCGGCATGGCATTAGAAGAAATAGTTGAAAACCATCTCCGCTTTGAACGCTTTAGCGTTCCGGATGAAAAAGAATAATACGTCAAACAACCTATTTTATGAAAAATAGGTTGTTTTCTTATCAACATACCCTTGAAAAGGTGGGAGAGATCGTGCTTCAGGAGAAGAATTTATTGCTATGTGTGAGCGGAGGAATTGCTGCATTTAAGGCCGCAGCTTTAACGAGTAAGCTTGTTCAAGAAGGAGCCAATGTTCGGGTTATTATGACCGAGTCAGCAAAGGAGTTTATTACACCGTTAACGTTTCAAGCGTTATCTCGACAACCAGTCTATGATTGTACATTTGTTGAACCGAACCCCGAGAAAATTGCTCATATAGATTTAGCTGACTGGGCTGATGTCGTGGTTGTTGTCCCAGCTACAGCAAATATTATGGCTAAACTAGCAAGCGGTATCGCTGATGATATGTTAACAACGACGCTACTCGCTACAAAAGCCCCGATTTTTATTGCTCCAGCTATGAATGTTAACATGTACAATCACCCAGCGGTCCAAAAAAATATGAAAATATTGCAAGAGTATGGGTATGTATTTATTGATAGTGAAGATGGGTTTTTGGCATGTGGATGGACCGGAAAAGGACGTCTAGCTGAACCAGAACAGATAATTCATGCACTTAACGAACTTTTTATCCCAATTGATAACGTGTTCGAGGGGAAACATATAGTCATCACGGCAGGTCCGACACAAGAGAATATTGACCCTGTCCGGTTTTTTACAAATTATTCATCAGGTAAAATGGGTTATGCACTTGCAAATGCAGCTAAGAAAAAAGGAGCTAAGGTAACACTCATTTCTGGCCCTGTTCAACTACCGCCTCCTGTTGGGGTCAATGTAATATCTATTTTAACAGCGCAAGAGATGTATGAAGCGGTTTTAAAAATTTATGACGAAGCTGATGTTGTTATTAAGTCTGCGGCAGTAGCTGATTATCGACCGAAAGAAATATTTGACCAAAAACGAAAAAAACAACCGGGTGTTTGGAAGATAGAGATGGAGAGAACGATTGATATCCTAAAGACACTTGGTGAGAAGAAGAACAAACAAATTCTTGTTGGCTTTGCAGCAGAATCAGAACATCTTGAACGCTATGCGTTAGAGAAACTAGAGAAGAAAAATCTTGATTTAATCGTAGCTAATAATATCTCTGTTGAAGGTGCTGGATTTAAAGGGGACACTAATATCGTGACAATATTTACAAAAGATAAGCAAAAATATGAATATCCTCAACTTTCAAAAGAGGAGGTTGCTATTAAGATATTAGAAGAAATACAGGCATTTATAGAGAGGAATAAGTTGGTATGATTGCGAAGGTAGTTGTTGATGTACCTACCTCGCAAACCGACCGGATGTTTGACTATTTAATTCCAAATAGATGGGAAGGATTTATTCGAGAAGGGATGAGAGTGATTGTCCCATTTGGACCGAGAAAAATTCAAGGATTTGTCGTGGCTCTTGAACAAGCAACCGCAGTAGAAAAGTTAAAATCAATTGATGATGTTCTTGACGTCATCCCCGTTTTAACAAAAGAACTACTATCCGTCGGTGAATGGTTAACTGAAAAAACGCTTTGCTTTAAAGTTTCGGCATATCAAGTCATGCTACCAGCAGCTTTAAAGACGAAAGTGAAAAAAGAAATTCATTTAGTTGCTAATCACTCGGAACTAGCAACTGAATTGCAATCTTTTTTTTCGGACCAGCAAGTTGTTAGTTGGGAAATGTTTTCTCAGACCCATCTGGTAAAGACCGTACAAAAAGATATTGAAAAAGGGTTATTGGAAATCATGTACCAAGTAACAGAAAAGGGACGAAAGAAAACGGAAAAAGTTATTCAGCTGTCTAATAAAGACGGAGATTTAGTAAGTATACTCGAGCAAGTGTCTGAACGTGCTATGAAGCAACGTGAAGTTCTTTCGTTTTTGTATAAACAGAACCATCCCATTAAATCGATGGAATTACTTGAGCAACTGGGAACCACTAGGGCGACATTAAAACCATTGTTAGCGACAGGACTTCTAATAGAAAGTGATGAGGAGGTCTATCGCGATCCTCTCCAAGGGAAAAAGCACCCCCAAACCGAACCGCTTGTCTTAACAGAAAAACAACAGGCGGTAATTGATCCAATTCTGGGCTCACTCGCGAGTAAGCATCATGAAGCTTTTCTATTACATGGGGTAACAGGAAGTGGGAAAACTGAAATCTATTTACAAGCAATAGCAGAATCCTTAAAAAATGGACGAGAGGCAATTGTTCTCGTTCCAGAAATCTCCTTAACACCCCAAATGGTCGAGCGCTTTAAAGGGCGATTCGGTTCAATGGTAGCTGTACTCCATTCTGGATTATCGATGGGAGAAAAGTATGATGAGTGGCGAAAAATACGACGTGGCGAAGTAAAAGTGGTCGTTGGCGCTCGATCAGCGATTTTTGCTCCATTTACGAATCTTGGTATTATCATCATTGATGAGGAGCATGAAGCGAGTTATAAGCAGGAAGAAAATCCACGCTATCATGCACGAGAAGTAGCAATTTATCGAGGAGCCCATCATGATTGTCCGGTCATCTTAGGAAGTGCTACACCTTCTTTAGAATCCTTTGCCAGGGCCCAGAAAAATGTATATACACTTTTACCATTGTCTGAAAGAGTAAATAATCGACCAATGCCTGAGGTCGAAATTGTTGATATGCGAGAAGAACTTCGTTTAGGAAATCGCTCGATGTTCTCAAGGTCATTACTTGATAAACTTAAAGAGCGGCTAGAACGAGGTGAACAAAGTGTTTTGTTTTTAAATCGACGGGGGTATTCCACCTTTGTTATGTGCCGAGACTGTGGCTATGTCGCAACATGTGACCATTGTGATATTTCTTACACATATCATCGTAGCCATCATTCGTTAAAATGTCATTATTGCGGTCATGAAGAGCCTATGCCAAAAACGTGTCAGTCATGTGAAAGTGAGCATATCCGTTTTTTTGGGTCGGGTACACAAAAGGTCGAGGAGGAGCTAACTCGTATTCTTCCAGAAGCGCGAGTCATACGAATGGATGTCGATACGACGAGACGTAAAGGTTCTCATGAAAAATTGTTAACTGCCTTTGGAAATGGCGAGGCTGATATTTTACTCGGGACTCAAATGATCGCAAAGGGATTAGATTTTCCAAAAATTACACTTGTAGGAGTGCTGGCAGCAGATTCAATGTTACATTTACCTGATTTTCGTTCAGCAGAGCGAACATTTCAGCTTTTGGAACAAGTGAGTGGACGAGCGGGGCGTCATGAGTTACTTGGTGAGGTGGTCATTCAAACATACACACCAGAGCACTATAGCATTGACTTAGTTAAATCACATGATTATCAACATTATTTTCAATTGGAAATGTCACAAAGAAAAAAGGCGGGATATCCTCCTTATTTTTATATGAGTCTCATCAATGTCAGTCATCCTGAGTTAACAAAGGTTATTACAGTCACCGAGAAAATCGTTTCTTTTTTAAAGGCTGAGCTCTCCGAAAATACGATGATTTTAGGCCCGGTTGTCTCCCCAATTGCCCGGATAAAAGATAGATATCGCTATCAATGCATGATAAAATACAAAAATGAACCAAGGTTAACGAAGGTTTTACGTGACATTCAACAACATTATATCCGTGAAATGAACCAAGGAGACCTTCAAATAGGCATAGATTTAAATCCATATTTGTTTATGTAAGATCGTGATAGAAAGGCAGGAATCTAATGAAAATTGTTTTTATGGGAACACCTGATTTTTCAGTTCCAGTGTTAGAGAAATTAATTGAAACATATGAGGTCGTTGCAGTGGTGACTCAGCCTGATCGCCCTGTAGGACGTAAAAAAATCTTAACTCCTCCACCTGTGAAGGTTGAGGCTACTAGACATGCTATTCCTGTCTTGCAGCCAGAGAGAATTCGAAATAAAGAAGAAATTGCTCGTGTATTAGCATTTAAACCAGATTTAATTGTGACCGCAGCCTTTGGTCAAATTTTACCAAAAGAAATTCTTGATTTTCCGAAGCTTGGATGTATTAATGTGCATGCATCATTGTTACCGAAATACCGTGGAGGAGCACCGATTCATCAGTCGATTATTGATGGAGAAAAAGAAACTGGTGTGACAATTATGTATATGGTCGAAAAGCTCGATGCAGGGGATATAATTAGCCAAGTAAAGGTACCAATTGAAGAGACCGATCATGTTGGTTCTCTTCACGATAAATTAAGTCAAGTAGGCTCCACTCTCTTAATGGAAACAATTCCAGCATTAATAAATGGAACGGTGGTTGTTCAGAAACAAAATGAAACTGAAGTGACATTCGCTAAAAACATATCTCGTGAAATGGAACTCATCGATTGGACGAATCCTGGCGATGCATTATACAACCAAATTAGAGGTCTTCACCCATGGCCAGTGGCTTACAGCATTTTAGATGGAAAGCCTCTCAAAGTTTGGTGGGCGACTAAAGTCGTTCTTTCCGAAGAAAAAGAGCCAGGTATGGTTTTAAATGTTGAAGAAGATGGTTTTGTTGTTGCAACCGGTAATAAAACCGCTCTTAAAATCGTCGATATTCAACCATCTGGGAAAAAAAGAATGAGTGTTGAATCGTTTCTTAGAGGTTCAGGATCGTATCTTAAAGCTGGAATTAAACTAGGAGTGACCAATGGATAAACTAGTACGTGATGTCGCAGTTGATGTATTATTACAAATTGAAAAGAATCAAGCATATAGTAACCTTCTTTTGAATCAAACAGTAAGAAAGTCGAAATTGGATCGAAGAGATGTTGGGCTTTTAACTGAGCTTGTTTATGGAACGATTCAACGTCGTGATACACTTGATTATTATCTATCGCCATTTATAAAAAAAGGACTTCATTCATTGGAAGACTGGGTGAAAGTTCTATTACGTCTTTCAGTGTATCAGCTTGTTTATTTGGATAGGGTCCCAGACCGAGCCATTGTTCATGAAGCGGTTAATATTGCTAAAAAGAGAGGACACAAGGGGATTAGTGGAATGGTTAATGGAGTACTGCGTTCCATCCAACGTCAAGGTCTTCCTTCTATAGAAGATGAAAAGGATCCGATACGCTATCTTGCACTTAAAACGAGTCACCCTGAGTGGCTTGTTAAGCGATGGATCGAACAGTATGGATTCGATGATGCGGAAGCTATGTGTGAGGCAAGTCTTGTTCCTCCTTCAATAACTGTCCGTGTCAATCGTACGAAAGCAACTGCAGAGCAAGTCCTTAATTTATTACAAGATGAAGAGGTCAAAGCAAAACATGGTGATCTTTCACTAGATGCGCTAATTATTGAAGAAGGGAATCTTTTTGAGACAAATGTTTTTAAAGAAGGATTTGTCACCCCACAAGATGAAAGCTCAATGTTAGTAGGAAGAGCGTTAGGTGCAAAAACAGGGATGGTAGTCTTAGATGCATGTGCTGCTCCTGGTGGAAAGTCTACTCATATCGCTGAACAAATGGATAATCAAGGTCAACTTATTTCTGTTGATTTACATGAGCACAAAGTCAAACTAATCAAAGAATCAGCTAATAGACTTGGACTATCGATAATTGAAACCGTTGTTTCCGACTCCAGAAAGCTTGATTCGGTATTAAATGAAAACAAATTTGATCGAATATTAATTGACGCCCCGTGTACTGGGTTTGGTGTAATTAGAAGAAAGCCAGATATTAAATGGTCTAAATCTGAAAATGATGTTCAGGCAATTAGACGAATTCAACAAGAAATTCTTCACGCGGTTGCACCTTATTTAAAAAAAGGTGGTATTCTTGTTTATAGTACGTGTACGGTGGATAAAGATGAAAATGAAGAAACGGTAAAGACATTTGTTCGTGAAAATTCTCATTTTAGTTATGATGAGTCTTTAATAAATCGTCTGCCTCAAAGGGTTGCACAATCAAATCGTTACCAAGATGGTATGTTAACCATTCTACCTCAAGATTATGGCACAGATGGTTTCTTTATCGCTTGCCTAAAGAAAAATGATTAGACGTACGAAAGGTGTGTCAATGTGGAAGAATTAAACATAAATGTAAATTCGCAAAAACTGACCCACGTCGTTCAATTTACTCTTTGCAATTAATAGAATTGCAACAATGGCTGAAAGAAAAAGGCGAGACGAAATTTCGAGCCACTCAAATTTTTGACTGGCTCTACCAAAAACGTGTGACTAATTTTGAGGACATGTCTAATTTATCAAAGGATTTACGTATAAAGTTAGCGAAGAATTTTTTTATAAATACGCTAAAAACAGCTGCAAAACAAATATCCTCAGATGGTACGGTCAAATTTTTATTCGAATTAATAGATGGCTATTCGATTGAAACGGTCGTGATGCGTCATGATTATGGTAATAGTGTATGCGTTACGACCCAAGTAGGATGTCGCTTAGGATGTACGTTTTGCGCTTCGACGCTTGGTGGATTGAAGCGAAACTTAGAAGCAGGTGAAATCGTAGCACAAGTGCTCGAAGCACAGCGAGCAATGGATGAGACAAATGAGAGAGTCAGCTCTGTAGTCGTGATGGGAATTGGTGAACCTTTTGATAATTACCCAGAAATGTTATCATTCCTAAAAACGATTAACCATCAAAAAGGACTCAATATTGGTGCTCGTCATATAACCGTATCAACAAGTGGAGTTGTTCCGAAAATTTACGAATTTGCGGATGAAAAAATGCAAATTAATTTTGCTGTATCATTACATGCTCCAAATTCAGTAATTCGAAGTAAGCTAATGCCAGTAAACCGTGCCTGGCCATTACCGACTTTAATGGAGGCGCTAAAGTATTATATTGAGACTACAGGTAGGCGTGTTTCCTTTGAATATGGATTGTTTGGCGGTGTCAATGACCAAGTGGAACATGCTGATGAGTTAGCAGATTTAATTAAAGGCATTAAGTGTCATGTGAATTTAATCCCAGTCAATTATGTCTTAGAGCGTGACTATGTTCGTACACCTAAAGAACAAATCTTCGCCTTTGAGAAAACATTAAAAAAACGGGATGTTAATGTAACGATTCGTCGTGAACAGGGGCATGATATCGATGCTGCTTGTGGACAGCTTCGTGCCAAGGAACGAATAGAAGAGACGAGGTGAAATGTGAGTGGAAAAACATTTTTCGTTTAAAACAGATGTAGGGCTTGTCCGTTCGCATAATGAAGACAACGGTGGAGTCTTTACTAATAAATTTGGTCTATTAGCCGTTGTGGCAGATGGAATGGGTGGACACTTAGCTGGTGATGTAGCCAGTTCAATGACGGTCAAACATTTAAAAGAAGCATGGTATCAAGCTACAAGTCTTCAATCTGTCAAGGAAGCAGAGGAATGGATAGTTCAACAGTTTGAACATGTTAATCAATCTCTTTTTGAACATGCTTTAAGCAACCCTGAGTGTCAGGGGATGGGGACAACCATTGTAGGTGCCATTTGCACAGATGACTTTGTGACAATTGGACATGTTGGAGATAGTCGAGCTTATTTAGTAAATGAATATGGCTTTTCTTTAAAAACTGATGACCATTCACTTGTTCATGAACTCGTACGTACAGGTCAAATTTCTAAAGAAGAGGCTGAGCATCATCCACGTAAAAATGTACTTTTACGTGCCCTTGGAACAGAGAAACAAATTAAAATAGACGTCGTCTCCCTTCAGGCAGAGGAGCAACAAACACTTCTGCTTTGTTCTGATGGGTTATCAAATAAGCTAAACAATGAAGAAATGAATCACCTTCTTCTAGAAGAAGGTTCGCTTGAGGATAAAGCAGATTCCTTTATTAGGCTAGCCAACGAGCGCGGTGGAGAGGATAATATTACTGTCGCACTCATTCAATATCAAGACGAGAGTAAAAGGTGAAGCCTATGATTGGAGAAAGAATTAGTGGACGTTACCAAATTCTTGAGACTATCGGTGGCGGGGGAATGGCTAATGTGTATAAAGCACTTGATGTCATCTTGGACCGCCATGTTGCTGTTAAAGTGTTACAGCCACAGTTTTCTGATGACGAGCAATTTATTAAAAGATTTCGCCGTGAAGCGCAAGCGGCAACAAGTTTAGCGCATCCAAACGTTGTCAACATATACGATGTCGGAGAGGAAGGAAATACATACTATATTGTTATGGAGTATGTACAAGGACAGACATTAAAAGAACTGATTCAAAGCCAAGGTCCACTTCCTGTTCCGCAAACGTTAGATTATTTGCAACAAATGATGTCAGCACTTGCACACGCGCATGCTAATCAAATCGTTCATCGTGACATTAAACCTCATAATATTTTAATCTCAGAAGAAGGGGTTGCAAAAGTTACCGATTTTGGTATAGCTAGAGCGATGTCTTCTGCTACGATAACGCACACAAATTCAGTTATGGGTTCGGTGCACTATTTATCTCCTGAACAAGCTCGGGGAGGACATGTTACGTATAAGTCAGATATCTACTCATTGGGAATTGTTTTATTTGAAATGGTTACGGGTTCGTTACCTTTTTCAGGAGATACAGCTGTTTCAATAGCGATTAAACATTTACAAAATGAGATTCCTTCCGCTAAGGCAATGGTGCCAATGTTGCCTCAGAGCATTGAAAATATCATTCGACGAGCGACTGTTAAAGACCCATTGCGACGTTATGAAACCATTCAGGATATGGAAGAAGATGTTGAGACTGCACTAGAACCTGAAAGATTGCATGAGAAACCGTTTGCGATAATCGATGACAATGAAGAAGCGACCAAAGCAATTCCGATTATTAAACATATTCCTGAAAATAACGACATTGAAAAAACAATTGCAGCTCAGCCATCACAAAATCAAAGAGAAGAAAATTTTGATGAAAAAGGTAATTTTAAAAAACCAAAAAAGAAACGAAAGAAATGGTTGGTTATTCCGCTCCTTGTTTTCCTAATACTAGCTGTTTCAAGTGTTGTTGCTCTAACGGTTTTTCCGAATTTCTTTAAAGTTGCTGAAGTTGAAGTTCCTGATGTGCTAGAATTGTCCTTTGAAGAGGCACAAGCGCAAATGAGAGAACAGAGACTTGTCGTTGTACGACAAGATGTCAAAAGTGAAGAAGTACCTGCTGACCACGTGGTACGTCAATATCCACAATCAGGGTTAAAGGTAAAAGAAAATACAGAAGTGACTTTGTATGTTAGTACTGGACAAGAACAAGTTAAAGTAGATAATTACATTGGTTTACCGGTTGACCGGGCCGAGAGAATGTTAAAATCATTAGATTTCGCGGTTGAATTAATTGAACATGAAACGGAAGACCAAGCTCCAGGACTTGTATTATCACAAAATCCTAAAGAAGGAACGATGGTTATTGCAGATGAAACAACGATTTATTTAACATATAGTATTGAACCTCAAATTCGTCTCCGTAATTTAGAAGGGGAAGAAGAAGCAAGTGCAAAAAATTATTTGAATGAGGTTGGTTTAAGAGGTGAATTCCAAACAGAGAATCACGATTCTATAGCAAAAGGACGAGTCATTCGTCAATCTCCTGAAGCATTTACGATGTTAGAAAAAGGAGAAGACGTGAAAGTCATTATATCTGACGGTCCAAAAAATGAGCCGCCTGCTGAAGAGCCTCCACCAGAAGAGGAGCCTACAACACTTTTTCAAGTGAATCAGCCAGTTGAAGTAAAGCCTGAAGACCGGGAAGCAGGAAAAACTTATAATATCCTCATTGTTTATCGAGATGTAACAACCGATGGCGAGGAAAGTATATTTATTGAAGAAACTATCGATGAGTCTAAAGTTTACTCCATTCCACTTCACGTTAGCAAAAGCCAAAATGGTTCATTCGAAGTGTATGTAAATAATGAATTAGCTCATCAATCAAAAGAATACCAGTATGAATAGAAGGAAGGATCTTGGTTTAACCAAGATCCTTCTAGATGGAAGAGAAAATACAGGAGGTCATGCATGGCAACTGGACTAATTATAAAAGCTTTAAGTGGTTTTTATTATGTGCAAAATGAAAATGGAATTTTTCAATGTCGAGGACGAGGCAATTTTAGAAATAGAAACATTAAACCACTTGTTGGTGACGAAGTTGAGTTTGAAGCAGAAAATCGAACGGACGGTTATATTTTAGAGGTATTTGAACGGAAAAATGAACTCATTCGCCCGCCAATTTCCAATGTTGACCAAGCATTGCTTGTTTTTTCTGCTCAGGAACCTGATTTTAGTACGTTATTATTGGATAAGTTTCTTGTACATATTGAAGCAAACAACATTGTTCCGATAATTGTTATAAGTAAAACCGACCTATTAAATGAAAAGCAATTTGAAGAAATGCAACAGTACAAGCACGATTACGAAGGAATTGGCTATCATGTTTTGTTTACATCAACAGTAGATGAACATGGGATTGAGTTAGTTTTTCCTCATTTAAAGAAGAAAGTTTCTGTTATTGCTGGGCAGTCTGGTGTGGGGAAATCGTCTTTATTAAATACGTTAAAGCCTACTTTGGACATTGAAACTAATGCAATTTCTACACATTTAGGTCGAGGAAAGCATACAACAAGGCACGTCGAGCTCCTAGCAGTCGGTGAAGGGTTAATAGCAGACACCCCTGGTTTTAGTTCCTTAGAATTTCATGAAATGGGTGTGGAGGAGTTATCTTACTTTTTTCCAGAAATGGCTAAGCTTATTCCTACTTGTAAATTTCGGGGTTGTACTCATACTTCCGAACCAAAATGTGCGGTAAAGGATGCGCTTGGTACAGGTGAAATTCTCCCTTACCGTTATCAGCACTACTTGCAATTTTTAGAAGAAGTAAAAAATCAAAAGCGGAGGTATTAATTCATGATAAAAATAGCACCTTCAATTTTATCTGCTGATTTTTCTAACTTAGCAGCAGATATTCGTGAAGTAGAGCAAGGAGGGGCTGATTATATCCATGTAGATGTTATGGACGGTCATTTCGTTCCGAATATCACTATCGGCCCATTAGTTGTTTCTTCAATAAGACCAATTACAACCTTGCCCCTAGATGTCCATTTAATGATTGAACATCCTGAGAATTATGTAGTTGACTTCGCAAGAGCAGGGGCAGATATAATTTCTGTCCATGTTGAAGCATGCGTACATCTTCATAGAACGATTCATTTAATTAAGGAGCAAGGCGTGAAGGTAGGCGTTGTAATAAATCCTGCAACTCCTGTTCAGATGATTGAACCGATTATTGATGAGGTAGACCTTGTCTTATTGATGACTGTAAACCCAGGTTTTGGTGGTCAATCTTTTATCGAATCTGTTTTACCTAAAATCTCAGCAGTAGCCGAGATGGCTAGACAGCGAGGGCTATCGATTGATATTGAGGTCGATGGTGGTGTCAATCCGTCTACTGCAAAACGTTGTATCGAAGCCGGAGCGAATGTTTTAGTTGCTGGATCGGCAATTTATAAAGAGAAAAATAGAGCAAAAGCTATCTCAGATATTCGCGGCTAGTATGATAAAGTAAATCTCAAATGAATACGAACTTTCTTCTTCAACAGACATATATTAAAGGGAAATGCATATGTATAGTGGTAGAGAGACAAGGTTGCAACCAGGTTCTAAAAAAAAAAGGAATAGTTTGTCGCCTCTGAATATACTAGTAGAAATGAGCATTTGTTTTTATCCTTTTTATTATTCCGATTCTTGTTTCTGGAAAGAAAGGATGGAGACGACTTCGCTTAAACCAACTATGATGGTGAGCTAAGTTTCTTTATCATTATTCCCCGTGTCCATTCACGTTGAGGAGGAGGAGTTATGAAATTCTACACTATCAAGCTGCCAAAATTCCTAGGTGGGTTTGTGAGAGCAGTCTTAAACTCATTCAAAAAAGGCTAACGCAAAAAAGCACCGTATCTAACGGTGCTTTTTTGCAAAATTACAAATAAACTTATACGCGCTCAACTTTACCAGACTTAAGGGCGCGAGTAGATACGTATACACGCTTTGGTTTACCATCTACAAGGATACGTACCTTTTGTACGTTAACTCCCCATTTACGTTTTGATTTATTTAGCGCGTGCGAACGTTTGTTACCTGTGCGCGCTTGTTTTCCAGTAATGTGACATTTACGTGCCATGCCATGCACCTCCTTATTTCTTTACGGATGAATCTCGAACATACTTGAATATAGTAGCATAGCGCCCATTAGAATGCAATAGGTACGGTAAAAGATTATCAAGTATTATTGCTTGACAGTTTGTAACTTTTAAAATGGTATGGAGTATAGTAAAATAGTGATAACCTGTTTTGAAAGGGAGGAATTACGAATGTCAATCGAAATGAAAACACAACTTGGAACGGTCGATGTATCAAGAGAGGTTGTAGCGACCATTGCTGGTGGCGCAGCTGTCGATTGTTACGGGATCGTTGGTATGGCATCACAGAAACAAATTAAGGATGGAATAACAGATTTATTAGGAAAAGAGAATTTTCGCCGAGGCGTTGTCATTCGTGAAGAAAATGATGACATTCATATAGATATGTATATTATTGTGAGCTATGGCACTAAAATCTCAGAAGTTGCTTACAATGTCCAAACGAAAGTGAAATACCAATTAGAACAAATGTTAGGCTTAGAGGTTGATTCAGTGAACATTTTCGTTCAAGGAGTACGAGTCACAAACCCTTAATCCTTTTAGTTAGGAGGAACTTTCTTGGTAACAGTTATGAAACAAATTGAAGGTCAAAAGCTTGCTCAAATGTTTATTGAAGGGGCCGCTAATTTATCCACTCATGTGAAGATTGTTGATGCGCTTAATGTGTTTCCTGTTCCTGATGGGGATACGGGCACGAATATGAACTTATCGATTACCTCTGGGGTAAATGAAGTAAAGCAAAACATACACGATGAAGCAAGCAAGGTTGCCGCTTCCTTTGCAAAGGGATTGCTTATGGGGGCACGTGGCAATTCTGGTGTCATCCTTTCCCAGCTTTTTCGTGGCTTCTCAAAAGAAATTGAAATGAAGAAAAAAATCACAACCATTGATTTTGCACAAGCCCTTGATAAAGGTGTAGAAACGGCTTATAAGGCTGTTATGAAGCCTGTTGAAGGAACGATTTTAACTGTAGCAAAGGATACTGCAAAGCACGCGTTAAAAGCTGCAAAAAAACAAAGTGACTTTGTTACATTTATGGAAGATGTCTTAAAAGAAGCACGTCGTTCTTTAAAAAGGACCCCCGAACTTCTCCCAATTTTAAAAGAGGTTGGTGTGGTTGATTCTGGTGGACAAGGTCTCGTTTATATTTATGAAGGCTTTCTTGCGAATTTAAAAGGGGAAACGTTAACAGGATCGATACCCGAGCAACCGAATATGGAGGAGCTTGTTAAAATAGAGCATCACCATGTACAAAGTCAAATGTCTACAGAAGATATAGAGTTTGGTTATTGTACTGAGGTAATGGTTCGTTTTGAACAAGACAAGTTGGCAAAGAAATCATTTGAAGAGCGTTTATTTCGTGAGGAATTAAGCGAATGGGGAGATTCATTACTAGTTGTGTCTGATGATGATTTATTAAAAATACATATTCATGCAGAACAACCTGGAGAAGTTATTACAAAGGCACAACAATACGGCAACTTAATTAACGTTAAGATAGAGAATATGCGTGAACAACACACCCATTTATTGGAAGAAACGAAAGCGTTCTACGGAGAAAAAGATGAAAACGCTTCAAAGGAAAAGAGTGAGTATGGGATTGTCACAGTCTCGATGGGTGATGGAATTGAAAAGCTCTTTAAAGGCATGGGGGCAGGGGTCGTTATTCAAGGTGGACAAACAATGAATCCGAGTACCGAAGATATTGTTAAAGCCATTGAAGAAGTTCATGCAAAAAAAGTTTTCATTTTACCGAATAATGGGAATGTTATTATGGCAGCTGAACAGGCAGCCAAGGTCGTTGATGCCGAAGCGGTTGTTATCCCTTCAAAAACCGTACCACAAGGACTAGCAGCTTTATTAGCATTTAATCCCTCCCAAAGTATGAATGAGAATATTGATGCAATGGCAGAGACAATGGCCGGAGTAAAAACAGGACAAATTACGTTTGCTGTTCGGGATACGACCATTGATGGTATTGAGATTAAAAAAGATGATTATATGGGGATTGCCGAGAAAAAAATTATCAGCTCAGGAGCTGTGATGGTTGATGTTGCAAAAGATTTGTTGAAGTCGATGCTAGATGAAGATAGTGAAATTATAACCATACTTCAAGGTGAGGATGCAAGCGATGAGCAAACAGAAGAGTTGAGTGCATATCTTGAAGAGGAATTTGCGGATTTAGAAGTGGATAGCCACAAGGGAAATCAGCCGCTTTACTCTTATATTTTCTCAGTGGAATAATGAAACGAGTAAAGGAGAGGTGAAAATGGCAAACGTGAAGATTGTAACTGATAGTACTGCGGATATTCCAAAGGCACTTGCAGAACAATTAAATATTAAGGTGGTCCCATTAAAAGTTATTTTCTCGGAAGCTGAAACCTATGAAGATGGGGTTGATTTATCAGCATCCGAGTTTTACAAGAAGCTTTCGGCCTCTGAGACAATTCCAACAACATCCCAGCCAACACCTTTTCAATTTGAAGAAACGTACCGTAACTTAATGGAACAAGGTGATACAGAGATTATTTCGATTCATCTCTCTTCGCAGTTAAGCGGTACGTATCAAGCTGCTACAATAGCGAAGCAATCACTCGAGGGAGAAGTGAAGATCCACGTCGTTGATTCAAAAAGAGCCTCCTATGGAATTGGCCTTATTGTTATTGAACTTGCTCGGATGGCTGAGCAAGGTAAATCAATGGAAGAATGTCTTGCTAGGCTTGATGATCTACTTGTTAATACAAAAATATATTTTATGGTTGATACACTTGAATACCTTCAAAAGAATGGTCGTATAGGACGCGCCTCCGCACTACTTGGATCCCTTTTAAAAATAAAGCCTATTCTTTCTCTAAATGAAGAGGGAGTTGTTTTCCCATTTGAAAAAGTGCGTGGTCAGAAAAAAGCGTTAAACCGTATCATTGAAATTTTAAAAGAAGATTTTGGAGATGAACCTATACATATTGGCTCTTCTCATGCTATAAATGAAGCATTATCAAATGAATTGCTTGTAAGAATGAAGAACGAGTTTAATGTTAAATCGGAGGTTCTTACTGAAATTGGTTCGGTTATTGGAGCTCATGTGGGACCAGGAGCGATCGCGTTAATGGTAACAAAAGCAAAACCGTAAAATTGCCATATTCCTGCCGCTATAGTGGTGGGAATATTTTTGTCTTAGATGAGAGGAGGAGTGTTCATGAATGATGTTATGCGATTGCCTGTGACGGAGGTTAAAGGAGTCGGTGAAGAGACGGCAAAGCAACTTAAAAACTTAGGGATTCATGATGTTGGTGAATTAATTGAACATTTTCCTTTTCGCTATGAAGATTATAAATTAAAAGATTTACACGAGGTCAAACATGAAGAAAGAGTAACGGTTATCGGGGTTGTTCAAAGTGAACCTTCAGTCCGTTATTATGGAAAAAAGAAAAACCGTCTCTCTGTTCGTTTACTAGTTAACCAAATTCTTATTACTGTCACCTTTTTCAATAGAGCTTTTTTGAAAAGTCAACTCACTGTTGGAAGTGAAGTTACCATTACTGGGAAATGGGATCAACATCGAATGACAATTGCGGGTAGTGAGTTCCGAAAAGGTAAAGAAGAACGTGAGCAATCAATTGAACCAATCTACTCCGTTTCAGGTAAATTAACTTCAAAGTCTTTAAAGAAGTATATTTATCAGGCATTAAAGCAGTACAGTTCTTATATACCAGACCCTTTGCCTTCTGACATATTAGAGGAATATAAACTACCTGGCAAAAAGGAAGCCATTCATCGGCTTCATTATCCTCCGAATGCGGTTTCTGTTAAGCATGCTAGACGAAGAATGGTGTATGAGGAGTTCTTGTTTTTTCAGTTAAAGATGCAAGCGTTTAGAAGGTCGAATAGGGAGCAACAAGTTGGTCAAGCGTTGAATCTTTCTCAAGCAGATATTGATGCCTTTATTAATAGTCTATCCTTTTCACTAACGTCTGCTCAGCAAAGAGTAGTCAGTGAAATTCAAAATGATTTAAGAGCCGCTTATCGTATGAATCGACTGCTTCAAGGAGATGTAGGATCCGGAAAAACGATTGTGGCAGCTGTTAGCATGTATGCTGTTGCAAAAGCTGGCTATCAATCAGCTCTCATGGTCCCTACAGAGATTCTTGCTGAACAACATGTTGCTTCCCTAAAGCAAGTTTTTGAGCCGATTGGGATACGCGTGGAACTTCTTTCGGGTTCTGTAAAAGGAAAGAAAAGAAAGGAAAAACTTGAGGCGTTAGAAAACGGGGATATTCATGTTGTAGTAGGAACGCATGCGCTTATTCAAGAGGACGTAAATTTCTATAAATTAGGGTTCGTTATTACTGATGAACAGCATCGTTTTGGTGTTGAGCAACGTCGTATCCTCCGTGATAAAGGCGAACATGCCGATGTTCTGTTTATGACGGCGACACCTATTCCCCGAACTCTAGCAATCTCCGTCTTCGGTGACATGGATGTGTCAATCATTGATGAAATGCCTGCGGGACGAAAAGCTATTGAAACATATTGGGCAAAGCCAGATATGCTGGAACGAGTGCTTGCTTTTACAGAGAAAGAGCTTGTTGCAGGAAGACAAGCCTATGTCATATGTCCGTTAATTGAGGAATCAGAAAAACTTGATGTTCAAAACGCAATTGATGTTCATATGATTCTGCAACAGCATTTTAAAGGGCATTTTAAAGTGGGTTTGATGCATGGAAGGCTAACTTCGTCTGAAAAAGAAACGGTAATGGAAGAGTTTAGCCAAAACCATTCGCAAATACTCGTTTCAACAACTGTTGTGGAAGTTGGAGTTAATGTGCCAAATGCGACAGTAATGATTATCTATGATGCAGAACGTTTTGGACTCGCGCAATTGCATCAACTTCGAGGACGTGTAGGTCGAGGAGAAGATCAGTCTTACTGTATCTTGCTAGCTGATCCGAAGTCAGAGGTAGGAAAGGAACGAATGAGGATAATGACTGAAACAAATGATGGTTTTGTCTTATCGGAACGAGATTTAGAGCTACGGGGTCCAGGAGATTTTTTTGGAGCCAAACAGAGCGGGTTACCAAATTTTAAAATAGCAGATGTTGTCCATGATTACCGGGCTTTAGAAGTGGCGCGTCAAGACGCGGCCAAACTTATCTCCTCGAATGCATTTTGGTCAAGTCCAGTATACGATCACATGAGAAATTATTTAGAAACTCAAGGAGTTTTTAGTGGAGACAAGTTGGATTAACTATTGAAATCAATAAGATCCAATTATATACTACTCTTAGTACCTAGTCATAGAAAAAGGTATTCGTATTAAAAGTAACATGTTAAACACCTAGAGATAGATGGATTAAGATCGGCAGGAATGTGTTCTCGTATGACGAACTAGTAGTAAAGTATTTCTAACAAGGTCGTTCATTCATGTCTTTATGCCGGCGATTTTGAATGAAAGGGTGCATAAAATGAGACAACGAAAAAAAGAAAGACAGACTCAATTACAGGAAACGTTAAAAGACGACCCTTTCATGACAGATGAAGCTTTGGCAGAACGATTTTCAGTAAGCATTCAGACCATTAGACTCGATAGAATGGAACTCGCGATTCCTGAACTGCGGGAGCGTATAAAAGATGTAGCTAAGCAGCAATTAGATGATATAAAAGCTCTTTCTCATGATGAAGTGATTGGAGAAATTGTTGATCTACAACTGGATGAACGAGCAATTTCCATCTTGGATATAAAGACGGACCATGTATTTGCACGTTCCGGTATTGCTCGAGGGCATCATCTTTTTGCGCAAGCAAATTCTTTAGCTGTTGCAATTATTAACGATGAATTAGCGCTGACTGCCAAAGCAACAATACGATTTAAGCGTCAAGTTAAGGCGGGAGAACGAGTCATTGCCAAAGCGAGTGTGATAAGTCTTGAAAAAGAACGTACGATTGTAGAGGTAAAGAGCTTTGTAGAGCAAGAGCTCGTCTTTACAGGAGAATTTGTCATGTTCCGGACAAATCAAAAAGGAGCGGTGAAACGATGAAAATAGCTCTTGACGCGATGGGCGGAGATCATGCTCCGAAAGCTCAGGTTTTAGCTGCCCAAGAGGCGATACATACATTTGATGATTTAGAAATCATCCTTGTGGGTCATGAGGAGGAAATTAAGAAGTTCATTACTAATGACAAAGGTTTAACGATTTTACATACAACGGAAAAAATTGAAGATACAGATCAACCAACTACAGCTGTTCGACGTAAAAAAGATTCCTCTATGGTACTAGCAATGCGGGAGGTGAAGGAAGGTCGAGCGGATGCTGCGATATCGGCTGGGAATACAGGAGCTCTTATGACTGCAGGCTTGCTTTATGTAGGCAGGATTTCAGGAATTGACCGTCCTGCTCTATCTCCAATGCTACCGACGATGAACGGAAATGGGTTTCTCTTGCTAGATGTGGGGGCTAATATGGATGCAAAGCCTGAACAACTTCTTCAATATGCGATAATGGGCGAGACTTATATGGAAATGGTTATGAAAAGAAAACGGCCGCGTGTCGGTCTATTAAATGTTGGGACAGAGAGTGGGAAAGGGAATGAATTAACGAAACATGCTTTTCCACTTCTCGAATCAGCAAGTTTTAATTTTATCGGAAATGTCGAAGCTCGAGATTTATTAAACGGTGTGGCAGATGTTGTTGTCTGTGATGGGTTTGCTGGAAACATTGTTTTAAAATCAATTGAAGGAACTGCAGGCTCCTTGTTTTCCTTGCTTAAAAAAGAATTTACGAAGTCATTAAAAAATAAACTTGCGGCAGGGGTCTTAAAATCAGATTTACAAGGTTTAAAAAGTAAAATGAGTTATTCAGAATACGGTGGGGCTGGTCTATTTGGATTAAAGTCCCCTATTATTAAAGCTCATGGATCTTCGGACGACACTGCTGTTTTTCATGCCATTCGTCAAGCGAGAGAAATGGTCGAACAACAGGTTGTAACCATAATTAAAAGTGAAGTTTCCAGAAATAAAAAAGAACAATAATAATAAGAGGGGGATGTAAGAGTGGGGAAAATAGCATTTTTGTTTCCAGGTCAAGGATCTCAATTTGTTGGGATGGGTCAATCATTACTCGAAAATGAGTCTGTTTGTCAGGAGATTTTTAAAAGAGCAGATGAAAAATTAGGATATTCATTATCAACCATAATGGTAGAAGGTCCTGAGGAAACATTGAAACGAACTGAACATACGCAACCGGCACTGGTGACGATGAGTATAGCTGTATTACAGCTTTTAAGTGAACAAGGAATTCAACCAGACTTCGTAGCAGGGCATAGCTTAGGTGAATATAGTGCTTTAACCTGTGCTGGTGCGTTAAGCTTTGAAGATGCAGTCTACGCTGTAAGAAATCGTGGGTTGTTTATGGAGGAAGCAGTGCCTTACGGAGAAGGAGCAATGGCAGCAGTTCTAGGGATAGACAAGGAAGCACTGGAGGTTGTTTGTCAACAGATTAAAAATGATGGTGAAGTTGCTGAGCTTGCTAATTTGAATTGTCCTGGGCAAATTGTCATTTCTGGTTCCGCAGAGGGAGTTAGCGTTGCATCGGAAAAAGCGAAAGTGGCTGGCGCGAAACGAGTTATTCCTCTTCAAGTAAGTGGTCCATTTCATTCATCTTTAATGAAACCGGCAGCGGAAAAACTTGAAAAGGTCTTAACGGAGCTAAACATCCAAGATGCGAGAGTACCCGTTATTGCGAATGTGACCGCTGATAAAGTAGAGCAGAAGGAAGAGATCAAGGAACGATTAATAGAACAAGTGTATTCTCCTGTTCTTTGGGAAGATAGTATCCGGAAGCTACTAGATGAAGGTGTTGATACCTTTGTTGAAATTGGATCGGGCAATGTCCTAACAGGGCTTGTAAAAAAGGTGAATAGACGCGTTCATGCTTATGCAATTAATGATAGGGAAAGTTTAATGAAAATGGTTAAGCAATTGGAAGGAGTGATAGAATAATGTTACAAGGAAAAGTAGCGATCGTAACTGGCGCTTCACGTGGGATTGGTCGTTCTATAGCTTTGGAGTTAGCACGCCATGGAGCAAATATTGTTGTCAACTATGCGGGAAGCAAAGAGCGTGCAGAGCAAGTAGTGGTTGAAATAAAGCAATTAGGTAGTGATGCGATTGCAATCCAAGCGGATGTTGCAAGTAGCGACCAAGTTCAGACACTAGTAAAAGAAACGATGGATGCATTTAATCGTATTGATATCCTCATCAATAATGCTGGAATTACAAGAGATAATTTAATCATGCGTATGAAAGAAGAGGAATGGGATGATGTCATTAACACCAACTTAAAGGGCGTATTCAATTGTTCAAAAGCTGTCACTCGTCAAATGATGAAGCAGCGGTATGGGAGAATTATTAATATTGCTTCGGTTGTTGGTGTTTTGGGAAATGCGGGACAGGCTAATTATGTTGCAGCAAAAGCAGGTGTGATAGGATTAACTAAAACAATGGCTCGCGAGTTAGCAAACCGCAATATTCACGTTAATGCTGTTGCACCAGGGTTTATTGAAACAGATATGACAGATGAACTTAATGATGACATGAAGGTTCAACTTCTTGGTCAAATTCCACTTGCTACATTGGGGAAACCGGAGAATATCGCCACTGTTGTACGTTTTCTAGTGAGTTCTGATGCAGATTATATGACAGGACAAACTTTGCATGTTGATGGTGGGATGGTAATGCCATAAGGTAAAGTATGGTTAAAATTTGCTTGACAGATGTCATTCATGTCGGTAAAATTCTTCTAGCCAAACCCATTCTTTGAGAGGAGGTGAACGGAACATGTCAGATACACTTTCACGTGTAGCGAAAATCGTTGTAGATCGTCTTGGTGTTGAAGAAGCAGAGGTTAAGCCAGAAGCTTCATTTAAAGATGATCTTGGTGCGGATTCATTAGACGTTGTAGAACTTGTTATGGAGCTTGAGGATGAGTTTGATTTAGAAATCTCGGATGAAGATGCAGAAAAAATTGCAACTGTCACTGATGTTGTTGAGTACATAAACAGTCGTCAGTAATTGTTTCAAGTCCCATATGAATACATGTGGGACTTGTTTCTCAAGCAGCGTTAGAAGTGATAGGCAAATTAAGATAGTCTTAATCCTTAAGGCTTAAGGCTAATTTTCTTTCTGTGGGAGGTCACAATGCCGCAATCTTCTAAAAATCAACGAAAACCTAGAACTAATTATTACGACCGAAGACGTGGACAAAGACGTCTAATATTAACTGAAAATCAAAAGCAGCAATTCAGTGATTTGCTTACTCAAATTGGATTGACTTTTGAAAATCGGAAGCTTTTCATTCAAGCTTTTACTCATTCATCCTATGTGAATGAGCACCGTATTTACTCGTTTCAGGATAACGAGCGTTTGGAGTTTTTGGGAGATGCCGTTCTTGAGCTTGCAGTTTCACAATTTCTTTATAAGAAATTTGGGACAATGAGTGAGGGAGACATGACAAAACTACGCGCATCAATTGTTTGTGAGCCTTCTTTAGCTAAATTTGCTGAAGAATTAGATTTTGGGAAGCTTGTCTTACTTGGAAAAGGGGAAGAAATGACCGGGGGACGTTCAAGACCTGCATTACTTGCAGATGTTTTTGAATCGTTTATTGGTGCTCTTTACTTAGATCAAGGTTTAGAAGCGGTTTACCAATTTTTAGACCAAACCATGTATCCAAAAATAAATGATGGTGCTTTTTCTCATATGATGGATTTTAAAAGTCAGCTACAAGAATTTATTCAACGAGATAATTTAGGACAAATTCATTACGTTATTGTTCAAGAGAGAGGCCCTGCTCATAATCGGGAGTTCGTATCTGAAGTGAAATTAAACGAACTCGCGCTAGGTGTTGGGACAGGACGTTCAAAAAAAGAAGCAGAACAACATGCGGCACAGCAAGCGTTAAGTAAACTTAGTGAAGAGTCGCAACTATAAGGTATAGAAAAAACGTGCTCCTCATAAGAGAGCACGTTTTTTTAAAGATAAGTAGAAATGAATTTTTGGAACGCTTTAAAGAAGTGTGGTAAATAGGTGCATTGCTTATAAGAAAGGCTTTTACGTAGCTTTTCTAAAAATTATTACTTTCGCAAGCGTCCTAGTTCGGAAACGATCGCATCAAGTTCGCTTACGGAGAAATTTGGCTTCTTTTGAATCATTTCATAGATATCCCGAAGGTCTTCGTACTGATCTGTGTCGAAGCTTTTTGCGTTTAATGCACCTGCATTTACAATGTGAAGCTTATCTTTAATACCTTCAATCATAAATTCAATATTGTCACGGCTTTTTACGGATAAATCCATGTCGCCACCCTTTCTACTTGTTGTAATTTAATCCTATCATAGCATAAAGGGTTTGTCTCTTTTGAATCAATGATAGAATGAGGGACATCTTCCTTTGGCGGATTTATTTGCTTGATGTAGTATGGTAAAATAGGACAGTTGTTATAAAAGGATAGGGGGAAGGGATATGTTCCTCAAACGACTCGAAGTCGTAGGATTTAAATCCTTTGCAGAACAAATCAATATTGAATTTGTTCCAGGGGTGACTGCAGTAGTTGGTCCGAATGGAAGTGGAAAAAGTAACATTTCAGATAGTATTCGCTGGGTTTTAGGGGAACAATCGGCTAAATCACTACGCGGGTCAAAGATGGAGGATATTATTTTTGCTGGAAGTGATACAAGAAAGCCTCTTAACTTTGCTGAAGTTAGTTTGATTCTTGATAACGAGGACCAGCATATTGCGATCGATTATAGTGAAGTAAGTGTCACACGTCGTGTCTATCGTTCGGGTGATAGTGAATATTTTATTAATAAACAATCCTGTCGCTTAAAAGATATTGTCGATTTGTTTCTTGATTCAGGTATGGGGCGCGAAGCATATTCAATTATTGGACAAGGAAAAGTTGAGGAAATCTTAAGCAGTAAGGCCGAGGATCGTCGTATTATTTTCGAGGAAGCAGCAGGTGTTTTAAAATATAAGACTCGAAAAATTCAAGCCGAAAAAAGATTAAATGAAACACAGGAGAATTTATTTCGTGTGGAAGATATCCTTCATGAACTAGAGTCTCAGATAGAGCCATTAAAGGTTCAAGCATCAATTGCTAAAGATTTTTTAGAGAAGAAAGAACAATTAAAGCAAGTAGAGATTGCCCTCATGGTTCATGAGATAGAAGAAATCCACGGAAAATGGACAAATGAAAAAGAAAAATTAGCTGACTTACGAAGTCAATTCTCAGAACGTACAAATAAACTTGTGGAAATGGAAGAAAATTTACAACAATTGCGAAAGCGATCCTTTGAACTTACTGAGAATGTTAATCGAGCACAAGATGACCTTTTGTTAGCGAGTGAGAAATTAGAAAAGAATGAAGGTAAACGTGAGGTATTAAAAGAGCGAAAGAAACATGCAACACAAAATAAAGAACAGCTCACAAAAGCCATCAACGATCGAATGGAAAAACAAGTTGAATTTGTGCGTGAGCACAAGGAACAAGAAGATCGTCTTTCTGTAGCACGTAACAAATTAAATAAACTTCAACGTGTTATCAAGGAACAAGAACAGCTTCTTAACACCTCTGAGGCGGATGTAGAGCAAGAGCTAGAACGCTTAAAATCAGACTATATCGAAGTGTTAAATGAGCAAGCTTCGATTCGAAATGAACGTAGATATTTAGAAGAACAACAGCGTCAACACGAAATGAAGCAGGAACGTCTCCTATCTGAAAATGAAGGTTTACTTTCTAGTCGAAAGGAAATGCAAGATAGCCAAGCGTCTGCACTTAAGGAATTGAAAGAAAAGGAAGCGATATTGAATTCAGCTGGGGAGCGTTATCGAGATCTTCAACGAACGCTTGAACAACAACGAGCAAGTTATCAGAAAAAAGAATCTCAGCTTTATGAAGCGTACCAACTTATTCAAAAGCTTCAATCACGAGCTGAAGTTCTTGAAGAAATGCAAGCCGATTTTTCAGGCTTCTTTCATGGGGTTAAAGAAGTTCTAAAGGCTAGAAGAAATCAGCTGCAAGGAATTATAGGTGCGGTCGCGGAGTTAATTCAGGTGCCTAAAGAATATGAGACAGCTCTAGAAGTAGCTCTGGGAGGAGCATCGCAACATATCGTTGTTGAAAAGGAAGCAGATGCAAGGCAGGCAATTCAGTTTCTAAAGAAGAATAGAATGGGAAGAGCAACATTTTTACCTCTACCTGTGATGAAACCTCGTTCAATACCTGATATGCAACGTCAGGCCATTGAGCAGCATCATGCGTACGTGGGAATTGCCTCAACACTTTTAAAGTATGACGATCGCTATCAGCCTGTATTATCTTATTTGCTTGGACATGTTATTATCGCGAATGATTTACAGGGAGCAAATGAATTGGCAAGGATTGTCCAGCACCGCTTTCGGATCGTCACGTTGGAAGGGGATGTTGTGAATCCTGGCGGCTCTATGACAGGAGGCAGTGTAAAACAGTCTCAAGCCCCTTTGCTTGGTAGAAAGCGTGAATTGGAAGAGCTAACGAATAAACTTCAAAAAATGAATGAATCCGCAAGTCAACTTGAACAAAGTGTCAAAAAATTGAAAGAAGAAGTTCGTGTATCTGAGCTACAGTTAGAAGAGTCAAGGAATGTTGGAGAGAATGCTAGAAGTGATTTTCAAGATACTAAAACTAAACTTCGTGAACTCGAATTAGCAGCGAAAAATATAGAAGAGCGCTTTGTACGATTCGATAGAGAGCAAAAGAGCTTTTCTGGTGAATTCGAGCAAAACACCTCACGCCTCCAACAATTAGAGGGAAATCACAAAATTGCTCTGAAGCAAATTTCAAAGTTAGAAAAAGAAGTTAAGCTCTTAGAGGAAAAGCAAAAGCAACAACGAACCTCAAAAGAAACAAACCAACAGCAATTGACGTCCGATAGGATTGAACTTGCAACAGCCCAAGAGCGCTATCATTCACTACGTGAGCAAGCGAGCAGTCTTAATTCAAGAAAAGAACAAAATGAAAGTGAGCTTGATGAACTTAAGGAGCAACTGACGTTGCTCGTATCTGAGCTCTCTGATGGGTCAAATGGTGAACTTTCTTTGGCCGACCGCATTGAACTATACCGTGAAAAGAAGAGAGAGCTAACAGAAGCCCTTCAGTTTGCACGAAGAGAACGTGAACAATTAGATGAAGCTTATTTAGAGCTAGAAAAAACGCTGAAGGTTCAACAAGGTGAAGCTAGTCTTATGGCCGATGAATGTCGACAAATTGAGGTTAGAGTGAATCGGCTTGATGTTGAATTAGACAACCGTCTCACCCATCTTCGTGAGGAATATCAACTTACTTTTGAAGCGGCGAAGAATGAATTTATCTTAATGTTAGATCCCGATGAAGCTAGAACAAAAGTGAAATTAATTAAGCTCGCTATTGGAGAACTTGGTCATGTGAATCTTGGAGCAATCGAAGAATACGAGAGAGTTCGTGAGCGTTTTGAATTTCTTAATGGGCAACAGCAAGATTTACTTTTAGCAAAAGCGACTCTACATGAAGTGATTGCAGAAATGGATGAAGAAATGACGAAACGATTCCATGAAACGTATCGTCAAATACGACAGCATTTCCAAGTTGTGTTTCGTGAGTTGTTTGGAGGAGGAGAGGCTGATTTAGTATTAACAAATCCTGATGACCTTCTTCATACCGGAGTTGAAATCGTGGCAAGACCTTTAGGGAAGAAGCTGCAAAACCTTGCTCTTTTATCTGGTGGAGAGCGGGCGTTAACAGCCATTGCTTTACTTTTTGCTATTTTAAAAGTTCGACCAGTCCCATTTTGTGTATTGGATGAGGTGGAAGCTGCACTTGATGAGGCCAATGTTAGTCGGTTTGCTCACTTCCTAAAGGATTTTAGTGAGGCTACACAATTTATTGTCATCACACATCGAAAAGGGACGATGGAGGAAGCTGATGTATTGTACGGAATAACGATGCAAGAATCTGGAGTTTCTCGACTTGTCTCGGTAAGACTTGAAGAAACAAGAGAATTAATCGAAACATAGGAGTGAGAATGATGAGTTTTTTTAAAAAGCTAAAGGAAAAAATTACAAACCAAACTACCGATGTCACTGAAAAATTCAAAACAGGATTAGAAAAAACTAGAGACTCCTTTGTCGGACGAATGAATGAGTTGGTCTACAAATATCGCACGGTCGACGAAGACTTTTTCGAAGAATTAGAAGAAATCTTAATAAGCGCCGATGTTGGTGTGACAACCGTGATGGAGTTAATCGATGACTTGAAGGATGAGGTGCGCCTCCGCAATATTAAAGACACAAAAGTAATTCAGCCTGTGATTTCAGAAAAACTTGCTGAGCTTTTACAAAAAAAGGGCGATGATGTTTCATTAAATATTCAAGCTGAGGGCATGACAGTTATCTTATTTGTTGGAGTAAATGGTGTAGGGAAAACGACGACAATTGGAAAGCTTGCTCATAAGTTAAAGCAAGAAGGAAAATCGGTATTGCTCGCTGCTGGAGATACATTCAGGGCTGGGGCGATTGAGCAGCTAGAAGTTTGGGGAGAGCGAGTCGGTGTTGATGTAATCAAGCATCAAGCCGGGTCAGATCCAGCTGCGGTAATGTTTGATGCACTTCAGGCCGCGAAGTCGAGACAAGTCGATGTCTTATTATGTGATACGGCAGGAAGATTGCAGAATAAAGTGAATTTAATGAACGAGTTGGAAAAGGTTAAACGGGTAATTGAAAGAGAAGTGCCTACTGCTCCCCACGAAGTATTACTAGTTCTTGACGCAACCACTGGTCAAAATGCGATGTCTCAGGCCAAGACATTCGGTCAATCTACCGATGTCACAGGAATTGTTTTGACAAAGCTAGATGGAACAGCTAAAGGTGGAATTGTTTTAGCAATTCGTCATGAACTAGATATTCCAGTTAAGTTTGTCGGACTTGGAGAGAAAATGGACGACCTTCAAGAGTTTGATGCTGAGCAATTTGTATATGGATTGTTTAAAGATGTACTTGAAGCAAGCGAAGAAGAAGAAGAGTAAAAGTGGACCGAACTTGGCAGTGGAAAAATGTTTTATAAGAAATTAACAACTTTATCGCTACCATTTCCTCATTGCAAATAGGCGACCTCGTTAACTAAAAAGTGTATGTTAAGAAAAAAACTTGACAGCAGTTTTCTGTTGTTGTAAGATATGAACTTGTAAAGGGAATTCACTTAACAAGGAGTTGGATTTCGTGTTAGATAAGACGTTACGAATGAATTATTTATTCGATTTTTATCAATCCTTGCTAACACCGAAGCAACGTAAATATATGTCGTTGTATTACCTTGATGATTTCTCTTTAGGTGAAATTGCCGAAGAATTTGAAGTTAGTCGCCAAGCTGTTTATGATAATATTAAACGAACAGAAGCGATGCTTGAAGAGTATGAACAAAAGCTACAGCTACTCGATAAATTTGAACTTCGGTTAGGACTTTTATCAAAGCTAAGAGCAGTAGCCGAGAGCAACGCGACTCCTGAAGAGATGAAGGTGCTTATTGATTCTCTTGAGAAATTGGATTAGGAGGCGACATCATGGCATTTGAAGGTTTAGCGGAACGGTTACAAGAAACGTTAACAAAGATTCGTGGTAAAGGAAAAGTAAGTGAGCAAGACGTAAAAGATATGATGCGTGAAGTGCGGCTTGCCCTACTAGAAGCGGATGTTAACTTTAAAGTTGTTAAGGAATTTATTGCAACAGTCAGAGAGAAATCACTCGGACAAGAAGTAATGAAGAGTCTTACACCTGGCCAACAGGTCATTAAGGTTGTTAATGAAGAATTAACAACATTAATGGGAGGCGAACAAAGCAAAATTGCTGTAGCGAATAAGCCCCCTACGATTGTAATGATGGTTGGTTTACAAGGTGCGGGTAAAACGACAACGACAGCAAAACTTGCGAATCATCTTCGTAAAAAGCATAATCGTCAGCCTCTTTTAGTTGCGGCCGATATTTATCGACCTGCGGCAATTAAACAGCTGGAGACGCTAGGAAAACAAATAAACATGCCTGTGTTCTCATTAGGAGATCAAGTCAGTCCTGTTGAAATTGCTAAACAAGCAATTGAAAAAGCAAAGGAAGACCATCATGACTATGTCCTGATTGATACAGCTGGTCGATTGCATGTTGATGAAATATTAATGGATGAGTTAAAGCAAATAAAGGAATTAGCAAATCCAGACGAAATTTTACTTGTTGTTGATGCAATGACGGGTCAAGATGCGGTTAATGTTGCTGAAAGTTTCAATGAACAGCTTGATATAACAGGGGTTGTTTTGACTAAGTTAGACGGTGATACTCGAGGTGGAGCAGCAATTTCGGTCAAAGCTGTTACGAACACACCGATTAAGTTTGCCGGTATGGGGGAAAAGATTGACCAACTTGAACCATTTCATCCAGAACGGATGGCCTCAAGAATTCTTGGCATGGGGGATGTCCTGACCTTAATTGAAAAGGCCCAAACCAATGTTGATGAAGAAAAAGCACGTGAGCTTGAAAAGAAAATGAGAAATAACGAATTCACATTTGATGATTTTCTTGAACAGCTTGACCAAGTGCGAGGTATGGGGCCCTTAGATGAGCTTTTAAACATGATGCCTGGCTTAAACAAAGCAAAAGGTATGAAGAATTTACAAGTTGATGATAAGCAAATTGGTCGTGTTGAAGCGATTGTTCGTTCAATGACAAAGCAAGAGAAGAGCGAGCCTAGTATTATGAATGGTAGCCGTCGTCGAAGAATTGCTAAAGGAAGCGGGACAACGATACAAGATGTGAACCGATTACTCAAGCAATTTGAAGATATGAAGAAGATGATGAAGCAGATGACGGGGATGACTTCTGGCAAAGGTAAGAAAAAAGGCAAAGGCCTTGGAGGCTTTAAGCTTCCATTTTAAGCGGAAATCGTTTTTTCTAGTTGACTCTGGGAAAATTGATGATATTATAAATAATTGTGTAAATATTTTTGGAGGTGTTCAACGAATGGCAGTAAAAATTCGTTTAAAACGTATGGGTTCTAAGAAAGCCCCATTTTATCGTGTAGTAGTAGCAGATTCTCGCGCACCGCGTGACGGTCGTTTCATTGAAGAAATTGGAACGTTCAATCCATTAACTCAACCAGCTAAGGTTGATCTTCAAGAAGAAAAGGCACTTGACTGGATGTTAAAAGGCGCGAAGCCTTCTGACACAGTACGTAATCTTTTCTCAAAAGCAGGTTTAATGGAAAAGTTACACAACGTAAAAAATCAAAAGTAATTCTTCCGCGAAGGAGAATGCGATGAAAGCGTTAGTTGAACATATTGCGAAATCTCTTGTTGACCAGCCCGATAATGTTCGAGTAGAGGAACAGCAAGAAGGACAAACTCTTTGCTTAAAGCTAACCGTCCATCCTGATGATATGGGGAAGGTTATCGGTAAGCAAGGTCGAACAGCTAAGGCAATGCGTTCTGTTATTTATGCAGCAGCAACAACGCAAAATAAAAGAGTGCGACTTGACATCGTTGATTAACAAAAAGGGTGAGGGATTCCTCTCCCTTTTTGTTATCTTTCGATGAAATTACCTTGGAGAGTGAGTCATGAAACTTTTGCGAAAGGTTACGGTAAAACAAATCTTAACCGAAGCTAAAAAGAAAACCCTGTTAAAACAATTTGATTTAGAGGTTATTCAAATCGAACGTGAAATAGAGCAAATGAAGTTTCAACTGCATAAAGCACTAAAGGATGTCACGGAGAAGAGTGAAAAGGTAATGGTCCGGACCCGCTTCCAGCAAGAAATTGAGAATAGAGAAGAACAATTAAAATCACTTGCGTTTAAAATTCAACAATTACATAAACTAGAAATCGGAACTGAAATGAATGAAGGCACGGTTGAATCAATAAGTGAGGTTCAAGTAGGGGATCGTTGGTCTGAAAGTGGCAGAACTGAAATTATTATAAAAGATGGGTTCATTCATGAATTTCGAGAAAGTAGGAATGAAGATGACAGAATGGTATAGAGTTGGAAAAATTGTAAATACGCATGGAGTTAGAGGAGAAATTCGAGTAATTTCTGCAACCGATTTTGCTGAAGAACGTTATGCAAAAGGTACGAAATTAATGGTGAAAGTGAATGATAAGGAAATTCCGGTCATTGTTGCCCATCATCGAACACATAAAAATTTCGATCTTCTTCAATTTGAGGGCTACAATAACATTAATGATGTTGAGGTTTTTAAAGGACATCAATTGTACGTGTCTGCAGACCAATTAAATGAACTAGATGAAGATGAATTTTACTATCATGAGATTATTGGTTGTACAGTAATGACTGAAGAAGGTGAAGATTTAGGTAAGGTGAAAGAAATCATTGAAACTGGAGCTAATGATGTTTGGGTTGTCAAACGTACAGCTGGGGGGAAAGACTTATTAATTCCATATATTGAGCAGGTTGTTCGTGAAGTTGAGATTGACAAGAAATTAATAGTGATTCATGTACTTGAAGGACTATTAGAATGAAAATTGATGTCCTAACGCTATTTCCAGAGATGTTTTCAGGGGTCTTTGGTTCTTCGATTTTAAAGAATGCTAAAGAAAGCGGAGTAGTGTCATATCGAATCATTAATTTCAGAGAATATGCTGATAACAAACATAAGAAAGTCGATGATTATCCTTACGGTGGAGGAGCAGGAATGGTTCTAAGAGCCCAGCCGATATTTGATGCTGTTGATGCGCTAACAAACCAAATGCAGAAGAAACCAAGGGTTATCCTGCTTTGTCCACAAGGGGAACGTTTCACCCAAAAAAAGGCAGAGGAATTAGCCGAAGAAGAACATATCATCCTACTATGTGGCCATTATGAAGGGTATGATGAACGAATTCGGGAGCACTTAGCGACCGATGAAATATCAATTGGAGATTATGTATTAACAGGCGGTGAACTTGGTGCAATGGTCATTGCTGATAGTGTGACACGTCTTTTACCTGGCGTACTTGGTAATGCAGAGTCTGCCATTACCGATTCATTTTCAACTGGATTACTCGAGCACCCTCATTATACGCGGCCTTCTGATTTTCGTGGCATGAAAGTGCCAGACATTCTTTTGTCTGGCCATCATAAAAATATTGATGCATGGAGAGAGCAGGAATCATTTAAACGTACTTGGGAGCGAAGACCAGACTTACTTGAGGATCGAAAGTTAACGACTGAAGAGGAAAAGCGGTTAAAGAATTTAAACAAAAGGTGACGTGAAAAACTGCAATAGAAACCTTGTAATCTGTCTACGCTTATGCTAGTATAGAGTTTGTGGCTTATGCCAGTTATTACGATGTTCCGCTGCGGGATTACTGATAAGAACATCTGTATGGAAGGAGTGGAATTATATGAACAACATTATCCGAGAAATTACTAGTGAGCAATTACGGAGTGATCTTCCTGCGTTTCGTCCTGGTGACACGTTAGTGATCCATGTTAAAGTTGTCGAGGGAACTCGTGAGCGTATCCAGTTATTCGAAGGCGTTGTTATTAAACGTCGTGGTACTGGAATTAGTGAAACATTCACTGCACGTAAAGTGTCTTACGGTGTAGGAGTTGAACGTACATTCCCATTACATTCACCTAAAATCGCTAAGATTGAAGTGAAACGTCGCGGTAAAGTACGTCGTGCTAAACTTTACTATCTACGTAGCTTACGTGGAAAAGCGGCTCGTATTAAAGAAATTCGATAAGTTACAAAAAAAGAAGCTTAGACAACTAAGCTTCTTTTTTCGTCAAAGACTAAATTTATTGGTATTGGAGTACATAACTACCTCACAAGAGAAAACGTATGGTAAAATAAGTAGAAATGAATGGACATGATGGAGGCTATCTAGATGACAAAAGGGAAATCTGATTCTTGGGAATGGGTAAAAGCTGTTGCAATTGCACTTATTCTAGCTTTTGTAATCCGTTATTTTTTATTCGCACCGATTGTTGTGGATGGACAATCAATGATGCCCACACTTGAGCATAGTGACAGAATGATTGTAGACAAAATAAGTTATGCCTTTAGTGAACCAGAACGTTTTGATATTATTGTATTCCATGCTCCAGATGGGAAAGACTATATTAAGCGAGTCATTGGTGTCCCCGGCGATAGGGTGGAGTATAGAGGAGATGTGCTATACGTAAACGACCAAGCTGTTGAAGAACCATATTTGGAGAATTTAAAATTAGTTTATGAAGGAGAAACTTTAACGGGTGATTTTCAATTAATCGATATTACGAGTGATACCGTGGTCCCTGAGGATCAGTTATTTGTTTTAGGGGACAACCGACGTCACAGTAAAGACAGTCGGGATATTGGAACAGTACACATTGATAAAGTGGTTGGGAAAGCAAATATTGTATTCTGGCCTTTCTCTGATATACGCATAGCAAAGTAGGTGGTACGAATGTCAAAGACCATACAATGGTTTCCAGGGCATATGGCAAAAGCAAGAAGAGAAGTGACGGAAAAGCTAAAGTTAATTGATGTTGTTATTGAATTACTTGACGCGAGAATACCTTTAGCATCACGAAATCCCATGATTGATGAAATTGTAGCCCACAAACCTCGACTTATCTTACTAAATAAATCTGATTTAGCTGATCCAAAGATAACAGCCAAATGGAAAAGTTGGTTTGAAAAGCAAGGTCATATGGTTCTTTCTATCAATTCACAAACTGGAAAAGGAACCGAACAAATTGCCTCAGCTTGTAACGAGCTTGCAAAGGTATTGTTTGAAAAGTGGAATACCAAAGGGATGAAGCCCAGGGCAATTAGAGCGATGATTTTAGGTATACCAAATGTCGGAAAATCAACGCTTATTAACAGACTAGCATCTAAGAAAATTGCAAAAGTTGGAGACCGTCCCGGGATAACCAAACAACAACAGTGGATTAAAGTTGGAACAGAGTTAGAATTGCTGGATACACCTGGTATATTGTGGCCCAAGTTTGAAGACCAACTAATAGGTTTTCGATTGGCTGCAACGGGAGCGATTAAAGATGAATTGCTTGATTTCCAAGATATTGCTCTTTATGTATTAAATTATTTAAAGGAAATGTATCCAGATAGAGTAAAGAATCGCTATAAGCTTGATGAAGTTCCTGATGACGGGCTGGCACTTTTTGACATGATTGGTATGAAACGAGGATGCTTGTTACCTCGTGGGTATGTTGATTACGATAAGGCTGCTGAAATTATTTTACGCGAACTACGATCCGGTACCCTAGGTCAAATTTCGTTAGAAAAACCTATTGACTAAAAGAGTGCGTTAAAGCGTCTGTCAAAAAAGGACCATCACTTTTGAACTGACACTAAAAAGAAGCTGTTAGAAGAACATTTTTTTTGTTTTTTCTAGCGGCTTTTTTATGGTCATATTCAGTAATGATTAAAATATTGTTAGCTTTAGTCGATATATATAGAAAGAAAAGGTGTGAAAATGAGACATTTAGCAATAAAAGAAATCGAGAAACGATTATATGAAAATATTAATGTAGAAGCAGGCCTTTTAGAAGAATTGCAATTAGATAATCGAAAAGGTGTTCAACGTTTACTAGAGAAATATAAAAGAGAACTAAATCGAAAAAAAGAACTAGAAACCATGCATGAAGAAATGTGGACGTATGAAAAACAAATTTGGGCAAAAGGTTATACAACCATTGCAGGCTTAGACGAAGTAGGCCGAGGTCCCTTAGCTGGGCCAGTCGTTGCTGCAGCGGTCGTTTTACCGCGCACATTTAAGTTACTAGGGTTAACAGACTCTAAAAAGCTATCCAAAGAAAAAAGAGAGCTATTTTTTCAATACATTAAAAAACATGCATTAGCCTATTCTATTCAAATGGTAGATGCAGCGACAATTGACCAGGTTAATATTTATCAGGCAACGAAAATAGCGATGACAAGGGCGGTGGAAGCGCTTGATCTTAAGACAGATTTTTTACTTTTAGATGCTATTAATTTGCCACTAGCTATTAAACAACAATCTTTAATTAAAGGCGATCAAAAGAGTATCACTATTGCAGCTAGTTCGGTTCTAGCTAAGGTGACACGCGACCGCTATATGGAAGAGCTTGCTATTAAATATCCTGAATATGGTTTTTCAAACCATGTAGGCTATGGTACAAAAGAACATTTAGAAGCGATTAAGAGGAATGGTATAACATCAGAGCATCGACGTTCATTTCGACCTGTAAGTGAAGCGGTTATCCATACATAATAGGGAAGGAGAGTCATGATGCTGAATCCACATATTGAAGGGCCTATTTCGCGTAAAGCAGAATGGTCGTCAGTAAAGTCTGTCTCTTTTTCAACTGGAGATGTGTTTTTAGGCCGAATAACCAAGCTTTTTTCACATAACTTAGCAACATTATCGGTAAATGGGGTAGCATTATCAGCCAGGCTTGAAGCGGCATTAACAACAGGTCAAAGCTATTGGTTTGAGGTGGAGGAAGGTAGTGGAGTGCCAAGATTACGCGTGATTGATGATAATCGACTCCGTCAACGTGAAGGACTTTCTGCTCAACCGTCAGCACAAGAATTGATAAAACAATTAAACCTACCAAATTCAAAAGCGGTCGAAGCTCTTTTAAAGCAGTTTTCAGATCAACAACTACCATTTACGAAAGAATCGATTTTGTCTGGTGCACAGTTGTTATCTCAGCTAAATCGTTATGATAAAGATACGATGCAACTTCTGCAATCGATGATTCATAGACAGCTACCACTTACCAAAGATACATTTCAAGCCTTTCAAGCGGCTATGCAGCAAGCACCTTTGAGTGAACAAATGAACCAACTCTTGCGTGAAGTAAAAGAGTCTAATCACCCCTTTGCACAACAGATAGGAAATGTTGTAAATCGTTTTTTTACAGAAAGCCAAGTACCACCAACTCGCTCTCCGGTAACTGAATTACTGATGATGTATTCGAGTAATCGTTATACTGATGAAGCTAGACAAGGTGCTCAAGCTTTTTTAGAGAAACTAGGAATTGTTTCAGGGAAAAGTCACGATCATGTCTACGAACAGTTTCGTGAAGCTATTTTTCGACCTGAAAATCGTGCAATTGTCCAACAATTATGGCCAAATATATCTGTTGGCCAAGGTCTACCAATTTCTTCTCTTGATCCTAAGACGTTATTTGAATTAATGGTTTCAAGGTTGGAAATTCCAGCGGGGAAGGAAGGAGTACCTCAACTTCAACAATTGTTACAGTTGTTTCGTCCTGGCCTTCAAGCGACTCAAGTACTAAACCAATGGATTAGCCTACCAAATGAGCAACTCCATCCAAGTGAGAGACTAGCGATGCAACAAGTGCTAGAAACAACGATTTCTCAGACGAAAACAAATGGTCAAGAACGGTCACCAATTGCGAATCATCTACAAAATGTTTTAGGTCTACTAGGATATAATCATGAAAACGAAGCAACAAGGCTTTTGCAAGGGGATTTAATAAGAGAGACAGTACAATCAGAACGCTTAAAAGCAACACTATTAATGATGCAACAACAAGACTCACCCACTTCAATTAAAGAAAAAGTTGACCAATTGATTCATCGTATTACTGGACAACAGCTTCTAGCGCAAGAACAGTCTGGTCCATTACAACATATTGCCTTGCAAATGCCACTTTCATTAGGTTTATTCAAAACAGACATGTCGATGCAGTGGGAAGGCAAGAAGACTAAGGATGGTCAGCTTGATGCAAACCATTGCCGTATTTTATTCTATCTAACGCTCGAAACACTAGACGAGGTCATTGTCGATGTTCAAATCCAAAATCGTTTAATGGCGGTGACGATTTTTAATGAACAAGATCGCCCAGATGGATTAGTGCAACACTTACTCCCTTCACTTAAAGAAGCATTATCTAGTCACAACTATCAGCTCTCTTCCTTTACGTGGAAAGAGATGAAAGAAGTGAATGTTCCTCAAACGAAAGCAAAAGACGCTTATCAACAACAGGTCGGTTATCAGGGAGTGGATGTTCGGATATGAATCCAGATAAGAAGAAACAAGCAATAGCTCTTCGTTACGACCCAAAGAATCAAGACTCACCTAAAGTTACGGCAAAAGGTAGAGGACTTGTTGCCGAAGAAATAGTCCAACGTGCGAAAGAACATCAAATTCCAATTCAGGAAGACCCTACGCTGGTAACTTTATTAAGTCAATTGGAAATAAATCAGACCATCCCCCCTGAGCTATATGAGGTCGTAGCAGAAGTGTTTGCTTTTATCTATCGAATTGATCGAAATCTTTAATTATTGAGGTACTGTTAGTAATTTTGGACATACTAACGGTGCCGATTTTATATTGAAGGTAGTATTCAAACTTTCATGTATAGTTAGGCATGCTTTTAAAGCCATATTTAATTGGAGGGATAAAATCATGCAAAGTAATAAATTAGTGGTTCCTGAATCAGAGGCATTTCTTCAGCAGTTTAAAGAGGAGTTTGCCCATGAATTTGGAGTCTTTCATTCAGTACAAGAAATTGATGCGCAAGCAAAGGATATGACTAAATCTGTTTTAACAAAGAGTGAGAAAAGCAAAAAATGTGATGATTAACGACAAAGCGAAGGCAAAACGCCTATAGAATTGAGATTTAATTATTTATGAATTCGAAGCACAATCATTCATATAAATAAATAATTAAATAAATTGTCACAGGGAGGGCATTTACTCTCCCAAAATGTTAAAAAGAGTGTTAAAATGAAGAAGGATTTGGCCATTCATCCAATAAAAAGAATGGAATGTAGGTAAATTGATAGGAGGCTGGAGAGAGAATGAATATCCATGAGTATCAAGGGAAAGAACTTCTACGTAAGTATGGAGTTGCAGTACCAAACGGAAAAGTAGCGTTCTCAGTTGATGAAGCTGTTGAAGCTGCAAAAGAATTAGGCACAGATATTTGTGTGGTTAAAGCACAAATCCACGCAGGAGGCCGCGGAAAAGCCGGCGGTGTTAAAGTTGCCAAAAACCTGGATGAAGTTCGTACATACGCTAATGAGATTCTAGGAAAAACACTAGTCACTCATCAAACTGGGCCAGAGGGAAAAGAAGTAAAGCGCTTACTAATTGAAGAGGGCTGCGACATTAAAAATGAATACTACATTGGCCTAGTTTTAGACCGTGCAACTTCACGTGTTGTTATGATGGCATCTGAAGAAGGCGGAACGGAAATTGAGGAAGTGGCAGAAGCGACTCCGGAGAAGATTTTCAAAGAAGTCATTGATCCAGCAGTGGGCTTACAAGGATTCCAAGCACGTCGTCTGGCGTTTAACATTAATATTCCAAAAGAGCTTGTTGGACAAGCTGTTAAATTTATGATGAGCTTATACAAAGCTTTTGCAGAAAAAGACTGTTCAATTGCCGAAATTAACCCTCTTGTTACAACGGGTGATGGTAAGGTAATGGCTCTTGATGCGAAGCTTAATTTTGATTCAAATGCTCTTTATCGTCAAAAAGATATCTTAGAGTACCGTGACTTAGAAGAAGAGGACGCGAAAGAGATTGAAGCATCTAAATATGACTTAAGCTACATCTCTCTTGATGGAAACATTGGTTGTATGGTAAATGGAGCAGGACTTGCTATGGCAACAATGGATATTATCAAGCATTATAGTGGTGACCCTGCAAACTTCCTAGACGTTGGTGGCGGTGCTACAGCAGAAAAGGTAACAGAAGCATTCAAAATTATTCTTTCAGATGAGAATGTTAAAGGAATATTTGTAAACATCTTTGGTGGGATTATGAAGTGTGACATCATTGCAAATGGTGTTGTTGAAGCAACGAAGCAAGTTGGTCTTGAGATTCCACTTGTTGTTCGTTTAGAAGGAACAAATGTTGAATTAGGAAAGCAAATCCTTAAAGATTCAGGTTTGAATATTACAGCTGCTGATTCAATGGCTGATGGCGCACAAAAAATAGTTTCATTAGTGTAGAAAGGCGGGACGTGGAGAATGAGTATCCTTATTAACAAAGATACAAAGGTAATCGTACAAGGAATTACTGGAGCAACTGGTTTGTTCCACACAAAACAAGCAGTTGAATACGGTACAAATGTAGTTGGTGGTGTAACACCTGGTAAAGGTGGAACAGAAGTTGAAGGTATTCCGGTATTTGATACAGTGGAGCAAGCCGTAAATGCAACCGGAGCAAATGCATCGGTTATTTATGTACCACCTGCATTTGCAGCTGATGCAATTATGGAAGCAACAGACGCTGGATTAGATCTTGCGATATGTATTACTGAAGGAATTCCAGTTATGGACATGGTTAAAGTGAAGAGATACATGGAAGGCAAGAAGACTCGATTAATCGGGCCAAACTGCCCAGGTGTTATCACACCTGACGAATGTAAAATTGGCATTATGCCTGGTTATATCCACAAGAAAGGTCATGTGGGTGTAGTTTCTCGTTCGGGCACATTAACATACGAGGCTGTTCATCAACTCTCAACAAATGGCATTGGACAATCTTCTGCTGTTGGTATTGGTGGAGACCCTGTAAATGGTACAGACTTTATTGATGTATTAAACCTTTTCAATGAGGATCCAGATACGTACGCGGTTATTATGATCGGTGAAATCGGTGGTACGGCTGAAGAAGAAGCAGCTGAATGGGTAAAAGCCAACATGACGAAGCCAGTTGTTGGATTTATCGGTGGTCAAACAGCACCTCCAGGTAAACGTATGGGCCATGCTGGTGCGATTATCTCAGGAGGTAAAGGTACAGCTGCAGAAAAAATCAAAACGATGGAAAACTGCGGTATTAAAGTAGCAGAAACTCCTTCTGTTATGGGTGAAACGCTTATTTCTGCTCTTAAAGAAAAAGGACTACTTGAAAAATGTGTCACACACGAAGTAGCTAAATAAAATAAGGCAAAGAAAGCTCGTCATTTGATGGGCTTTCTTTGGTTTTTCATAAAGTGAAAGGATGTGGCTAGACGTGTCAATTCGTGAAAGGTTGATACATATCCATTGTTGTCGAGGGGTGACATGGTCCGTTTTGAAACGAATCTACGATGACGATACAACCCTTGAAAAAGTTTTCGGATACACGATGTTTGATTTAAAAAAACGCTTTCTCTTGAAAGAAAAGCAAGTAGAAGTCTTTTTTTATGACCTTCATCATTATTCGACAAATAACATCATTGCTGCTCTTGAATGTCGTAAAATTGCCACAACTACAATTTTCGACGAAAACTACCCCGCCTTACTACGGCAAATTTATGACCCTCCCTGGGTGTTATATGGCATCGGAAATTTCTCCTTGATTCATACTAAACAAATTGGTGTCGTAGGAACCCGTTACCCAACCAAACTTGGTGAAAAAAGCATAGAAAAAATTCTTCCATCTTTAATTGACAATCAATGGACTATTGTTAGTGGTTTAGCAAAAGGCATTGATAGTCTTGCACATGAACAAACCATTGCCCATAATGGCTATACTGTAGCTGTTTTAGGCTCTGGATTACAGTATCCTTACCCTCCTTCCAATCTAGAACTGTTTCAAGAAATTTGTAAAAATCATCTAGTTATCTCTGAATATCCTCCCAATGTCCCCCCAGCAAAATGGCAATTTCCAGCAAGAAATCGCATTATTAGCGGATTATCAAAAGCCATTCTAGTCGTAGAAGCCCAAGAGCGGAGTGGTTCGCTTATTACGGCAGACCAAGCATTAGAACAAGGTAGAGACGTATATGCTGTGCCTGGACCCATTTTCTCTCCCAAATCAGACGGAACGAATTTTTTAATCCAACAAGGAGCAAAACTAATACGATCAGCTGAGGATATTCTGATTGAAAATCTATAAAAAAAATGAAATTTTGTTTGGTTTCTTCATTATATTATATGTCGGATTTTATCCAATTCTCTTTAATTAGTGGAATCTTTTTCTAACTTGTGTTTGACAAAAGATGAAAGTCTGTTTAATAATGAGGAAAGTTTAAGTTTTACTATCTTCGAGAGAGGGAGTTGCTATATGGCCGATTATTTAGTAATCGTTGAATCTCCCGCCAAAGCAAAGACCATTGGAAAGTACTTAGGAAAGAAATATATAGTGAAAGCTTCAATGGGACATGTAAGGGACTTACCAAAAAGTCAAATGGGAGTAAACGTCGAACAACAATTTGAACCAAAGTATATTACAATCCGCGGGAAGGGCCCCGTGTTAAAAGAATTAAAAACTGCCGCAAAAAAAGTTAAACGCATTTATCTCGCGGCTGACCCCGATAGGGAAGGGGAGGCAATTGCTTGGCATTTGGCACATAGTTTAGATATTGACGAAACTTCAGAATGTCGAGTTGTGTTTAATGAAATTACTCAACAAGCAATAAAAGATGCCTTTAAAGTGCCGCGAAAAATTAACATGGATCTAGTTGATGCGCAACAGGCTCGTCGTATTCTAGACAGGCTCGTAGGTTATAATATTAGTCCATTATTATGGAAAAAGGTAAAAAAAGGACTAAGTGCAGGGCGAGTCCAATCGGTCGCGGTAAAAATGATTATTGACCGAGAAAAAGAAATTAAAGCTTTCGTTCCTGAGGAATACTGGAGTATAGAGGCACAATTTACACTTGGTAATGAACCTTTTGAAGCGAAATTTTATGGGATTGACGGAGAAAAACAAGATTTACGTTCAGAGCAAGAGGTCAACGACGTCCTTTCAAAAATAAAAGGAGATAAATTTGACGTTACATCTGTAAAAAAACGCGAACGTAAAAGGAACCCTGTGACTCCATTTACAACTTCATCTTTGCAGCAGGAAGCAGCACGTAAATTAAATTTCCGAGCGAAGAAAACGATGATGGTTGCACAGCAACTTTATGAAGGAATTGAACTAGGAAAAGAAGGAACGGTTGGGTTAATTACATATATGCGTACTGACTCAACAAGAATTTCTGAAACTGCACAGGTTGAAACAAAGGAATATATCGAGAAAAACTACGGTACTGAATATTGTAGACAAGGGGAACGAACGGTTAAGAAAGATAAAAAATCACAAGATGCACATGAAGCCATTCGACCTACTTCAGTATATAATGACCCGAAAATGTTAAAAAGTTTCTTGTCACGTGACCAATTACGTTTATATAAACTTATTTGGGAACGACTTGTTGCAAGTGAAATGGCTCCAGCGATAATGGATACAATGTCAGTCGACCTAATGAATCAAGGTGTTATGTTTAGAGCAACAGGCTCTAAAGTGAAGTTTCTCGGATTCATGAAAGTCTATATTGAAGGAAATGATGATGGCAAAAAGGAAGAGGATCGTCTCTTACCAGATTTAGAAGAAAATCAAGTTGTCGAAAAGGCTGATATTGAACCGAATCAACATTTTACGCAGCCGCCACCTCGTTATACAGAAGCTCGCTTAGTGAAAACTTTGGAGGAGTTAGGGATTGGTCGTCCTTCTACTTTTGCCCCAACCTTAGATACAATACAGCGACGAGGTTATGTCGCATTGGAAGACAAACGATTTGTTCCAACTGAACTAGGAGAAATCGTTCTTGAATTAATTGTTGAATTTTTTCCGGAGATTCTAGATGTTGAGTTTACTGCAAAAATGGAAAATGATCTTGATTCAATTGAAGAAGGTGAGCATAATTGGATCGAGATTATTGATGGGTTTTATACAGGGTTTGAGAAACGACTAATGGTTGCAGAAGAGGAAATGAAAGAAGTAGAAATTAAAGACGAACCCGCAGGTGAAGATTGCGAAAAATGTGGCAACGATATGGTCTATAAAATGGGTCGGTATGGAAAATTTATGGCATGTTCAAATTTTCCAGATTGTCGCAATACAAAAGCAATAGTAAAAGATATTGGTGTGAAATGTCCTTCCTGTCATGAAGGAAATATTGTTGAGCGTAAAAGTAAGAAGCGTCGAACCTTTTTTGGTTGTGACCGCTACCCGGATTGTGAATTCGTTTCATGGGATAAGCCAATTGCAAGGCCATGTCCGAAATGCGAAAGTCTTCTAGCTGAGAAGAAAACGAAAAAGGGCGTTCAAGTACAGTGTACGTCATGTGACTACAAAGAAGAAAACAATTGACTATAGCGTATTTGTTGAATTGCACCGAAAAAAGTATTATGATGTAAAAGGTTTATTATCTGAATACGACATGACTATTGCCTTCACCTAGATTAGGTGAAGGCGTTTCTACGCCGTCAACCGAGATTAAAATGGAGGTTAATATAAATGAATCAACAACAATATGTAAATGTGATTGGTGCGGGATTAGCTGGCAGTGAGGCAGCTTGGCAATTAGCTAAAGAAGGAATCCACGTACATTTATATGAAATGCGTCCCGTGAAGCAAACACCGGCTCACCATACTGACAAGTTTGCGGAACTTGTTTGCAGTAATTCACTTCGTGCTAATGGACTAACAAACGCTGTTGGTGTATTAAAGGAAGAAATGCGTCAATTAGATTCAGTGATTATTGGTTCTGCAGATAAGGCGTCTGTTCCAGCAGGAGGTGCGTTAGCTGTCGATCGGCATGAATTCGCAGAGAATGTGACCAATCAAGTGAGAAACCACCCCAATGTGACTGTGATGACTGAGGAAGTGACCGATATTCCTGAAGGTCCAACGATTATTGCCACAGGACCTTTAACGTCAGAGAGTTTATCCAAGAAATTACTAGAGTTAACAGGTGAAGACTACTTATACTTTTACGATGCAGCTGCACCGATTCTTGAAACTGAATCAATAGATATGGACAAGGTTTATTTAAAATCTCGCTACGATAAAGGCGAAGCAGCCTATTTAAATTGTCCGATGACTGAAGAAGAGTTTGATCGTTTTTATGAAGCTCTCATCGCTGCAGAAACAGTGCCTTTAAAAGAATTCGAAAAGGAGATTTTCTTTGAGGGTTGTATGCCTATTGAGGTTATGGCAAAGCGTGGAAAGAAAACGATGTTATTTGGACCATTGAAACCAGTTGGACTAGAACACCCAGAAACAGGGAAACGTCCTTATGCAGTCGTTCAACTTCGTCAGGATAACACAGCTGGAACGCTTTATAATATAGTAGGTTTTCAAACTCACCTTAAATGGGGACCTCAAAAGGAAGTGCTAAAGCTAATCCCTGGGTTGGAAAATGTAGAAATTGTTCGTTACGGTGTGATGCACCGAAATACGTTTGTTAATTCACCAAATCTTCTGCTTCCTACGTACCAATTCAAAAATAGAAAAGACCTTTTCTTCGCGGGACAAATAACAGGAGTTGAAGGCTACGTTGAATCTGCAGCGGCTGGGCTTATTGCCGGATTAAATGCTGCTAGGTTTGTTCAGGGCAAGGAAGTATTAACTTTTCCGGAAGAGACAATACTTGGTAGTATGGCTAATTATATTACAACAGCTAACTCTAAAAATTTTCAACCAATGAATGCCAATTTCGGGTTAGTTCCTCCGTTACCGGAACGAGTTCGAAATAAACAAGAAAGATATGCACAGTTAGCTGCACGAGCATTGGACACAATTCAGAATTTTGTGAAAAAATTGTAAACAATCTTGCCAGAGTCTATAGAATCATGTTAAGATTTAGAAGCTCTGTGAGGTGGAAATAGATGTTAACTGAACAAAAGTGGGTTGATTTATTTAAACGATACCTTCAAGTGGAAAAAAACAGCTCTACCCATACAATTGAGAATTATATGCGTGACCTCAACCATTTTCAGTTCTATTTAAATGAAAAATTAGGCATTAATTCGGTTCGGTCAGTTACGTACAAAACAGTTAGACAATATCTACAGTTTCTCTACGTACAGCGATATGCGAGAAAAACGGTATCTCGGAAAATTTCTGCGATAAGGAGTTATTTTCGATTCCTAATGAGAGAACAATTTTTAGTTGAAAATGTCTTTAACCTAGCACATCTCCCTAAATCAGAGGGGAAGCTACCAAATTTTCTTTACGAGGACGAGATATCGATACTGTTTGAATCAATGACAGGGACAAAGCCACTTGATTTACGAGATAAGGCAATAATTGAAATGCTTTACGCAGCTGGACTTCGTGTCAGTGAGTGTAGTCAATTAAAAATAAAAGATATTGATTTCTCAATTGGAACTGTTTTTGTTATCGGAAAAGGACGAAAAGAACGTTATGTTCCAATTGGTTCATTTGCAACGGATGCATTGTCAAATTATTTAGAAAATGGCAGATTGAAACTTTTACAAAAGGGTATAGAAGATAAGCATGATCTCTTTTTAAACTATAAGGGTGGTGCCTTGTCTGAGAGAAGTATTCGAACCATTTTGTCTAAGCGAGTAGAACAAGCTGCTCTTTTACAGCATGTTCGCCCCCATGATATAAGACATTCATTTGCTACACATCTCCTAAACAATGGAGCTGATTTACGTGTGGTGCAAGAGTTACTAGGACATAGTCATTTATCAACGACCCAAATATATACTCATGTAACAAAAGACCGTTTGAGAGATGTTTATATGAACCATCACCCGCGTGCATGAGTGCTGAATTAAAGGAGGAAAGATATGAGCTCATCGTTTCATGCAACAACGATATTTGCTGTTCATCATAATGGGAAATGTGCAATGGCTGGCGATGGACAGGTGACATTTGGTAATGCAGTCGTCATGAAGCACACAGCAAAAAAAGTTCGTAAAATTTATCATGGTAAAGTCTTAGCAGGGTTTGCCGGATCTGTAGCAGATGCATTCACTTTGTTTGAAAAATTTGAAGGACGGCTAGAAGAGTATAATGGAAATTTACAAAGAGCTGCTGTTGAGCTTGCAAAGGAATGGCGAAGTGATAAAGTTCTTCGCAGACTTGAGGCGATGCTTATTGTGATGAACAAGGATGATATTCTTCTCGTTTCTGGTACTGGTGAAGTTATCGAACCAGATGATGGAATTCTAGCAATAGGATCAGGTGGAAATTATGCACTCTCCGCAGGTCGAGCATTAAAAAAGTATGCACCAGATTTAGCAGCGATTGATATTGCGAGAGCAGCTTTGGAAACAGCAGGTGAAATTTGCGTTTATACGAATTTAAATCTAGTAGTAGAAGAATTGTTATAAAAACTTCTAGAATGGAGTGTGATTCATGTTGAAAAATGAGCTAACACCTAGACAAATCGTAGAAAAGCTTAACCAATACATCGTAGGGCAAGAAGGGGCGAAAAAGTCCGTTGCTATCGCTCTACGTAATAGATACCGTAGAGGACTACTTGACGAGAAGTTAAGAGATGAAGTGACTCCAAAGAATATTCTTATGATTGGACCGACAGGGGTAGGTAAAACAGAAATCGCCCGCCGTTTAGCTAAACTTGTTGGTGCACCTTTTATAAAGGTTGAGGCAACGAAATTTACGGAAGTCGGTTATGTTGGACGCGATGTAGAATCGATGGTTCGTGATTTAGTTGAAACAAGTATTAGACTTGTGAAAGAAGATAAAATGATTGGTGTAAAAGAACAAGCTGAAAAACATGCCAATCAACGAATCGTTGACTTACTTGTTCCAACAACTAAAAAACAAACTAACTATAAAAATCCGTTTGATATGCTTTTTGGTAATCAAGACTCATCGGAAGTTGAAGAAGAACCATCAACCGAAGAACAAGGAACTGCACAACGTAAAAGGCAAATGTCTCATAAGTTAGCGCTTGGAGAATTAGAAGACCATTTTGTGACAATTGAAGTCGAGGAACAATCCCATAGCTTTATGGATATGTTTCAAGGCGCAGGTATGGAGCAAATGGGCATGAATATGCAAGAAATGCTTGGCAATATGATGCCAAAAAAACGTAAAAAACGTCGACTCTCCGTTACTGATGCTCGTAAGATTCTTATAGAGGAAGAAGCACAGAAATTAATCGATATGGATGAAGTTACACAAGAGGCTGTGTCGAGAGCCGAGCAATTAGGCATAATCTTTATTGATGAAATTGATAAAGTAGCCGGAAAAGGCCAGCAATCCGCAGATGTATCCCGTGAAGGCGTTCAACGAGATATCTTGCCAATTGTTGAAGGTTCAACTGTCGTTACGAAGTATGGACCTGTTAAAACAGATCATGTGTTATTTATTGGGGCTGGAGCATTTCATATCGCAAAGCCATCTGATTTAATTCCTGAATTACAAGGACGTTTCCCAATTCGTGTGGAACTTGCAAATTTATCAGTAGACGATTTTGTGAGAATCTTAGTTGAACCAGATAATGCGTTAATTAAGCAATATATAGCTCTTTTAAACACAGAAGGTATAAAAGTTTCTTTTTCGGACGAAGCTGTTCATAAGATTGCGACAATTGCTACTGAAGTAAACCAAGACACTGAAAACATCGGAGCGAGAAGATTACATACACTTCTTGAACGTTTATTAGAAGATTTATCTTTTGAAGCACCAGACATTACATTAGAAGAAATCGTGATTACTGCAGAATATGTGGAAGAAAAATTGGCATCAATTGCAAAAAATCGTGATTTAAGTCAATATATTTTATAGAATTTCAGGAGGAGACAAGGAAATGGATTTACTTTCGAGGTCAAGAAAAATTAATGACATGCTACAAAAATCAGGGGTGCAGCATGTCAATTTTAGAGATATGGCTGAAACACTGCGTGATGTTATTAGCTCTAATGCTTTTGTAGTAAGTAGAAGGGGGAAATTGTTAGGCTTTGCTATAAAGCAAGAAATTGAAAACGATCGTATGAAAAAAATGCTTGAAGACCGACAATTCCCAGAAGAATATACAGAAGGATTATTTAAAATTGGGGAAACTTCTGCAAACTTAACTGTAGATAGTGAGTTCACAGCATTCCCTGTTGAAAACAAGGAATTGTTTCCTAATGGCTTAACAACCATCGTACCAATTCTTGGGGGCGGACAACGCTTAGGCACTCTTGTTTTAGCAAGATTAAATGATCGATTTAATGATGATGATTTAATTTTAGCTGAATATGGGGCAACAGTTGTTGGAATGGAAATTTTACATGAAAAAACACAAGAGATTGAAGAAGAAGCAAGAAGTAAAGCGGTAGTTCAAATGGCAATAAGCTCTTTGTCATACAGTGAACTTGAAGCTGTTGAACATATTTTTCAAGAGCTTGATGGGAAAGAAGGACTCCTTGTTGCGAGTAAAATCGCTGACCGTGTGGGAATTACTCGTTCCGTTATTGTAAACGCTCTGAGAAAACTGGAGAGCGCTGGGGTTATCGAATCCCGTTCTTTAGGGATGAAAGGAACGTATATTAAAGTTTTGAATGATAAATTTTTGTTAGAGTTGGACAAATTAAAGGCAAGCAAATAAGACCGGCATATTAATAGTTGCGGATATGTAAAACCAAGGCAGACAAATTGGATGTTCGAAGGGTTCATTACACCCTCGGACATCCTTTTTTTGTTAAAATGAAGTTGTCAATTTTTTTGCTTACATATCATTTGAATCTTTGAGACAATATTCGACGGTAACCTTTTATTTTTTTTGCGAGAAATTTGTAGAATTGTGACGTAAAAAATTAAGAATTGTAATATAATGAAGGTATTAAATGGAAACACATGACAAAAGTCTAGTTTTTTTAATAGTGCTTTCTAATCTAAAATTGATTTTAACAAATCCCTGTTAGACTTTTCTCGTAGAATTGATTAAAATTCTCGTAGAATATAATTTGAGAATAATGTAGGATTTTAGAGTTTTTAATAGAATTATAAGAGATTTTTACTTATTTAGTAGAATGAAAGGTGTGGGAATGTTGAATTTGTTTTCAAGCAGTTCGTTTCGGGTATTGGAAAAGGGGCTAGATGGCTCACAATTGAGACAAAAAGCCATATCTCAAAATATTGCGAATGTCGATACGCCAAATTATAAAGCAAAAGCTGTTAGCTTTAAAGAAACTTTAGATGATGTTATGAACCAAAAATCACTAAAAGCTTACAGAACAAATCAACAGCATCTTGAATTTAATACGATGAATAAGGAACCGAAAATTCAAATATCTCAAAATACAATGTACAATCATAACTTAAATAATGTGGATATCGATCAGGAAATGGCGAGTTTAGCCAAAAACCAAATTTATTATAATGCTCTTATTGAACGAATAAATGGACGCTTCTCTAGTATGAAAAATGTCATAGGAGGCAGATAATAGATGACGATTTTTAACGGGTTTAATACAAGTTCTTCTGCTTTAACTGCTCAAAGACTTAGAATGGATGTTATCTCAGCTAATATGGCCAATGCAGAGACAACAAGAGCAAAATTTGTTAATGGAGAATGGCAGCCCTATCAAAGAAAGATGGTTATGATGCAACCGAATGAAAAACAACCTTTTTCAAGCTTTCTACGGCAATCAATGGGTAGTAACAATCCATCGACAGGTGAAGGAGTAAAGGTCTCTGGGATTATTGGTGACCAAACGCCATTTAAGCTCGTTTATAACCCAGAGCATCCTGACGCCAATGAGCAAGGATACGTTCAACTACCAAATGTTGACCCTTTAAGAGAAATGGTTGATTTAATGAGTGCTACTCGTTCATATGAGGCCAATGTAACAACATTAAATGCATCAAAAAATATGTTATTGAAAGCATTAGAAATCGGTAGGTAAGTTAATTAGGGGGAATAAGTAATGGAAATAAGGGGAATACAATCACCTTTTATGATAAACAGAAATGAAGTACCGAGTTCTAATGTCACACCTGCTGAGGCACAAAATTCGTTTAAAGCTTCGCTTAGTCAAGCGATTAAAGATGTGAATGCCTTACAACAAGAATCCGCTGCGAAGACAGAATTGCTAGCTAAGGGAGAAATTGATAATTTACACGATGTCATGATTACAGGTCAAAAAGCAAGCATAACTCTGCAAGCTACGGTTGAGGTGCGAAATAAAGTGATAGAAGCATATCAAGAAGTTATGCGAATGCAAGTATAAGAGATTGAAAAAATATTTAGTATTTTGTAGTTGTGGGACGTAGGAGGATATATGAAAGAAAAACTATCACTATATAAGCAGAAGACGACCGAATATTGGAGTGGTAGAACTTCTAGGCAAAAAGGAATTTTAATCGGTTCCATTTTAGCGGTTATTGCATTATTTTTTCTCTTAGCTTTCTTTGGTACGCGGACTAGCTATGTTCCTCTTTATAACGATTTATCGTTACAAGAGACGGGGCAAATTAAAGAAACTCTTGACGCGAGAGGAATAAGTTCTACCATTTCCAATAATGGCACGACAATCCTTGTACCTGAAACCTTAGTTGATTCACTTAAAGTCGAATTAGCAGCGGAAGGCATTCCCACCAGTGGGAGTATTGACTATTCCTTTTTTAAAGAACAGATGGGTTTTGGGATGACAGATAACGAATTTTCAGTTATGAACCGGGCTGCCATGCAAACAGAACTAGGGAATTTAATTCGCAACATTGATGGGGTAAATCAGGCAAATGTAATGATTACTTTACCGGAGGAAAGTGTTTGGTTAAATGCTGAACAGGACGCATCAACCGCCTCTGTTGTTGTTGATTTAGCACCTGGATATCAACTAGGTTCGAGTCAAGTGAAGGCCTTATATCACTTAGTTTCAAAAAGTGTACCGAATCTACCTATTGATAATATCGTCATTATGAATCAGATGTTTGAAGATTATTTATATGAAAGCGAAGATAACGCTTCAACCTCTACATTAACTGCTTTTGAACAGCAGCGTTCGATTCAAAGAGAAATCGAGAGGGATTTAACCAAAAATGTTCAGCAAATGCTTGGAACTATGGTTGGTAGAGATAAAGTGTTAGTTTCTGTTACAACAGATATCGACTTTACGCAAGAGAACAGAACGGAAGCTTTAGTCGAGCCGGTAGACCCAGAAAATATGGAGGGTATTGCCGTAAGTATGGAACGGGTTTCTGAAGTATATAGTGGAGAAGGCTATCCGGAGGGTGGTATTGCAGGTACTGGTGAAGGTGTTCCAAACTACCCTGGTGTAATCTCTCAAGGGGATTCTGAGTGGGAACGTACAGAAGAGCGGATTAATAATGAAGTGAACCGAATAAATAGAGATATTGTTGAAAGTCCTTATAAAATTCGTGATTTAGGAATCCAAGTAATGATAGAGCCTCCTGAAGGTATGGATGCTTTGCCACAAGATCGTATTGCTGATATTCAACAAATACTTGGAACAATCGTTAGGACAAGTATTAATGGTGCTAATGAATTGCCACAAGACGTGATTAATCAAAAGATATTTGTATCATCACAGCCTTTTGAAGGGAAGCTTGAGTTAGACCTGAATCCTCAAACAGTCCTACCTGCTTGGCTATACATTGTTGGTGGTATACTGATTGCTTTGATTTTACTTCTATTAATCTTGTTATTTAGAAAAAGAAAGCAAGAACAAGAAAAAGAATTAGTCGTAGAGAAATTAATAGAAGAAATTCCAGATCTTCCGGATGAAGAAGGCTTATCTTCTACAAAACGAAAACAACTTGAAAAAATGGCAAAAGAAAAACCAGAAGACTTTTCTAAATTGCTACGTACTTGGTTATCGGAAGACTAGGAGGGAACAGTTTTGGTAAAAATGGCAAAAGAATTATCCGGGAAACAAAAGGCTGCTATCCTTCTGATTTCTCTTGGTCCAGATGTCTCTGCACAAGTATATAAGCATTTGTCAGAGGAAGAAATTGAACAGTTAACTCTTGAGATAGCTAGTGTTCGAAAAGTTGATAGTGTGATGAAAGAAGAAATACTAGAGCAATTTCATTCACTTGTTCTAGCCCAAGACTATATTGCCCAAGGTGGTATTGGATACGCAAAGAGTATTTTAGAAAAAGCACTCGGTGAGTCTAATGCAATGGATATTATTAATCGATTAACATCGACATTGCAGGTAAGACCTTTCGACTTTGCAAGAAAGTCTGACCCATCGCAAATTTTAAACTTTATCCAAAATGAGCACCCTCAAACCATTGCACTTATTTTGTCTTATCTTGAATCTGTACAAGCCGGCCAAATTCTTTCTGAACTTCCTCAGGAGGTCCAGGCAGACGTCGCTAAGAGGATTGCTCTTATGGATAGTACTTCACCCGAAATTGTGAATGAAGTCGAATCGATTTTAGAACAAAAACTTTCTTCGACGGCGACACAAGATTATACAGCTGCAGGTGGTATTGAGGCAGTTGTAGAGGTTTTAAATAGTGTGGATCGAAGTACAGAAAGAACGATATTAGATGCCCTTGAAATACAAGACCCTGAGCTTGCTGAAGAAATAAAGAAACGTATGTTTGTGTTTGAGGATATCGTTACCCTCGATAATCGTTCGATTCAACGTGTCATTCGTGATGTAGAGAATGAAGATTTACAGCTTTCGCTTAAAGTTGCTAGTGACGAAGTGAAAGAAATTGTCTTTAGTAATATGTCGCAACGAATGGCAGAGGCCTTTAAGGATGAAATGGAATTTATGGGGCCTGTCCGTTTACGTGATGTAGAAGAAGCTCAATCGCGAATCGTTGCTGTTATCCGTCGCTTAGAAGAGGCAGGAGAAATTGTTATCGCCCGCGGTGGAGGAGATGATGTTATTGTCTAACATTATTAAATCTAAAAATGCTGAAAAGTCGTTAGCTGAAACCAAAAAAATTGGAATCCGAAAGCTGTTTGATGAAAATGCATTTCAAGATTTAACTTTTGGTAATGAAACCGATAAGCCACTTGTTGATGAGGCACCTCAAATTGAAAAGTTAATTCAGCAAGAATTGGAAGACGCAAAGCAACAAGCCAAACAAATCATTGCAGAGGCGCAAGAAGAAGCCGAGATAATTAAAGGGCAAATGGACGAGAAGCAAAATCAACTGGAACAAGACATAGAGATAGCCATTAATAATAGCCAGCAGCAAGGATTCAACGAAGGTTTTGAACAAGGTAAACAAAGCGGCTTTGAAGAGTACAGTAACCTAATAACTGAAGCAAAGACAATTGTTCAGCGAGCAGAGGAAGATTACCTACAAGTGATTGAACAAGCAGAACCAGTTATTCTTGATTTGGCCTCTACCCTTTGTTACAGAATAATTGGAAAAGGACTTGAACTTGACGAAGAATTATGGAACTCGATGCTTCATCAAGTCATGTTGGAAGTTCGTGAACATGAAAATGTAAAAATTTATGTTCATCCATTATGGTATGAAAGAACTCTTCTCCAAAAAGATGAGCTCCAAAGAATGCTAAGTCATACAGAGAAACTTTACATTTACCCAGACGCTGGACTTGAAGAACAAGGTTGTCTTATTGAAACAAAATTTGGTCGAATTGATGCAACGATTGATAGTCAGCTACGCCAACTGAAGACTCAGTTATTTGAGAAACTTAGGGAGGAATAGCATGAACGTAGGAGACTTGCTTAATCGTATACCTGAAATGTCGCCTTATAAATGGTACGGGAAAGTTTCGAGGGTAGTTGGACTAACGATAGAGTCCAAAGGTCCACAGGCGTCAATCGGAGAATTATGTCATATTTTTGTTGGAAAAACAAAGAAATCAATTGTAAAAGCGGAGGTTGTCGGTTTTCGTGATGAGCATGTATTGTTAATGCCTTTAGACGGTACGTTAGATATATCGCCAGGGAGCTTAGTAGAGGCAACTGGAAAGCCATTGCAAATCAAGGTAGGCTCGGGATTAATTGGAAAAGTAATTGATGGGAGTGGCTCACTTTTAACAGGGGGGGATCTTCCAAAAGGATTAACTTCCTTTCCAACAGAGAATAAACCACCGAATCCATTAGAACGTCCTAGAATTACCGAAAAAATGAGCTTAGGTGTTCGAGCTATTGATAGTTTATTCACTGTTGGTAAAGGACAACGTATCGGGATTTTTGCGGGAAGTGGTGTTGGGAAAAGTACGTTGCTATCTATGTTGGCTAAAAACTCAGCTGCTGATGTCAATGTTATTGCTTTAATTGGTGAGCGTGGTCGTGAGGTGAAGGATTTCATTGAACGAGATTTGGGCGAAGAAGGCTTAAAAAATACTGTTTTAGTTGTCGCTACATCTGACCAACCTGCATTGATGCGCATAAAAGGTGCACTGACAGCCACGGCAGTAGCGGAGTATTTTCGTGACCAAGGCTTAGATGTCAACCTAATGATGGATTCTGTGACTCGCTTTGCGATGGCTCAGAGAGAAGTTGGCTTAGCTGTTGGTGAACCACCTACGACGAAAGGGTACACACCTTCTGTTTTTGCAATGCTTCCAAAACTACTTGAGCGTTCGGGTACAGATAGACTTGGAACCATTACGGCGTTTTATACAGTTCTTGTCGATGGAGATGACATGAATGAGCCTATTGCTGACGCTGTACGGGGGATTTTGGATGGTCATTTAGTTTTAGACCGCAAGCTAGCGAATAGAGGTCAATTTCCAGCTATTAATGTGCTCAAAAGCATAAGTCGAGTTATGGCTGATATTGTGGGAGAAGAGCATCGATACGCAGCTGATCAGGTTAGAAACTTGCTAGCAACATATTATGATTCAGAAGATTTAATTAATATTGGCGCTTACAAGCGAGGGTCTTCTAATGAAATTGACCAATCGATACAAGCGTATCCAAATATAATTTCTTATTTAAAACAATCAACAGATGAAGTTTTAACACTTGATGAATCAGTTAATCGCTTGGTTCAAGAGTTTGGGAGAGGTGAGTAAAATCTATGTCATTTCACTATACCTTGCAAAAGGTGATGGAATTGAAGGAACGAGAAAAGGTTGACGCAGAAGCGGAATATTCTTTTTCTGTTCGACATTTTGAAAAAGTAGCGACAGATTTATATGATTTGTTAAAGAAGAAGGAAGAAATTGAATCGAGTGCTCGAAATCAGATGTCCACAGGCGTTTCCATTTTTATGCTTCAACAAACGGAGAATCAACTTTTACGAATTCAGCAAGGTATTGTGGAATATCAACGTTCCACTCAAATAGCTAGAAGTAAAATGACCGAAAAGCAAGAACAACTAATTACTGCTTCTGTTGAACTAAAAAAGTATGAAAAAATGAAAGAACAAAAATTTATGGAGTTTCAAATTGAACAAAAGAGTATAGATTCAAGACAAATGGATGAAATTTCGGTACAACTTTTTGCAAGACGTTGAAAAAAGGTGAGCTTATGAATGAAAATGAAAAAAAGCATAGTAAATTCCAATGGTTTTTCTTAGTCCTATTCATTCCAACGTTATTTGCATTAATTTTATTTAGTGTGATTTTATCTTTTATTGGGATAGATGTAATAGATCGAGCGAAACAAATTGGTTCTTCTGTACCATTCCTCTCTGATTACATAGAGGATGAAGAAAAAGTGAATTATGAAGAAATGATTACTAATTTAGAAAATACGAATTACCAGTTAGAAATGGAAATAGAACAGCTTCAAAGAGAAGTTGAACAGAATGCTGAAGAAAGAGCCGCCATAGAGAATGAGCGTAACCAAATGGAACAGAGGCTGGCTGTGCAAGAAGAGCTTGCAAATCAGGTAGAACAAGATTTGGTAGAAATTGCAAAGACGTATGAAACGATGTCTGCTAAAAATGCAGCAAGTATTATAGGCGAACTTGAAACAGAGGAAGCCTTGTTGCATGTTTCTCAAGTTTCTACAGAATCAAGAGCAGCAATTCTCTCGAAGATGGAAGCTTCTAAAGCGGCTGAAATTATGCGGAGATTAGTAAATTAATAAAATAAAAATGAGTGAAGGGAGGTGAAAAAATGAATGGTGTAATTCCGCTATTACAAATGATGTCACCTGCAAATAAACAAGTAAACCAAAGTAAGGTTTCATCATCAAAAGATGGAGAAATGACTTTTGGTAATCTTCTAAGTGGATTCTTTGAAGGAGAAGTGGAGAAGCCAAGTATAGCTTCAGATGAAAAATCAAGTCAAGTTTTGAGTGAGGTTGTACTAACAGACCAACTATTTGAATTGCAAGGTATTGAAGAGCTGCTAACATTATTGCCAAAAGAATTTCAAGATATGTTAACGAAATTAATGGCAGGTGAACAAGCGATTGGTAAAGAGGATTTAATGAAGCTTTCCGAGATAGAGCAAGGTATTCTCATATTGCTCTCTATGATTCAGGACACATTCCAGTCATCGGATTCTAGTAAGGTTGAAGGCAAAGTCTTTGACATTCAAAAAATTCCTGGTGAGCTTTTTCCTTTTCTAATAAACGAAAAAATTAAAGAACCAGAGAAGGTACTTGAACGTTTGATTCAGCATCTTCAAGAAAAACTTAACGCTAACCCAAATGCTAACAAATCAACCAAAACATTTGCCGAGATCTTTACAAAAGAAGAGAGTAAGCAGAGTAATCAAACGTTAAGCTTACCAATTATGGTTGACTATCAGAAACCTATTGGGTTAAACGTGAGCCTCACGGGACAAGAGTTTGGACAAGTATTATCTAAAGCCCAACAAGCAACAATACATCTAGGAGAAAACCAACCTCGTGAAGTACGAGAACAACAATTTTTAAAGCAATTTCAACAATTATTGCAAAAAGGTGTTTTTTCTTCTAAACAGGATGGTGTTCAAAGTCTGTCTATCAAATTGTACCCAGCTCATTTAGGACGTCTAGACATTCAACTTACTCAGCTCAATGGATCGATTGTTGCACGTATTTTATCGGGATCCTCAACAACTAGAGAGTTATTAGAGTCACAAGTTGCCCAGTTAAAGCAAGCTTTTTCTCAGCAACAACTAAATGTTGAACGTATTGAAATTTCCGAACAACAGTTTAAACAATTATCTGATGAAGAGGAATCAAGAAAACAGTCCCAAGAGCGTGAAGCAGACGTAGAAGAAGAAAAGCAAGATAGTGCTAATTTTCAGGAAGTTCTTGAAGAAATAACAATAAATGAACAAGTGTAGGTGAGATGATGACAACGATTGATCCAGGAATGTATCTAAGTAATAGACCTTCTGCTACCAATCAAACAGGACAGAACATGTTAGGGAAAGACGATTTCTTGAAATTATTAATGGTTCAATTACAAAATCAAGACCCTTCTAATCCAATGGATGACAAAGAATTCATTGCACAAATGGCTACTTTTTCATCTTTAGAGCAAATGACAAATATGAACCAGTCGATTCAACGTTTCGTAAATTTACAGACGAGTCAGAGCTTGGTACAACATAGTGAATTAATCGGAAAAAAAGTGCAATGGTCCCGAGAAGTGCAAATTGACGATTATCGAACGAAAACAGAATATGCGGATAATCAAGTTTCGTCCGTGAAGCTAGAAAAGGATGGAACATTGAGGTTCCTACTTGATAATGGTCGCTGGATTTCCAATAATCAAATTGTTCAAATTAGTATAGCAGATAATCCATCTGCGACTCCGCCTTCAGATAATAGTGAGGCAAATGAGGAGTAATAGAGGGAGGGATTCTATTGGATCCGAGAATGAATGTAGCTCATTCATTGCGTGCACTTCCGAGACCGACTAAGACACCGAACCACCAAGTAAGTGAAAAGACTGGTGAGTTCCAACGCTTATTCACGGCTCATTTGCAGCAACAACAGGAATTAAAGATTAGTAAACATGCAAAGCAACGAATGGAATCAAGAGGAATTGAGATTACTGAAGCTAAGTGGAACATCATTCAAGAAAAAATGTTAGAAGCTAAACAAAAGGGTGTCCATGATTCATTAGTTATTACAGAAGATGCAGCGCTTGTCGTTAGTGCAAAAAATGCAACGGTGATTACAGTGCTCAACCGAGAAGAAGCACAATCACAAATTTTCACAAATATAAATGGAACGATATTGATTGACTAGAGTTATCTGAGCCGGACCCAATGGGAGGCTTCGACTGTGGACTGAATGAAGCAGTCATAATAAGGAGGAATAAAGTATATGTTACGTTCAATGTATTCTGGGATTTCAGGGATGAGAAATTTTCAAACAAAATTAGATGTTATTGGGAATAATATTGCCAATGTTAACACGTTTGGATTTAAAAAAGGTCGCACAACGTTTAAGGATTTAGTCAGTCAGCAAATTGCGGGTGCTACAGGACCTGGGCAAGGCCAAGGTGGGGTTAACGCAAAACAAGTAGGTTTAGGGATGCAATTGGGTTCAATTGATACCATTCATACACAAGGAAGTTTGCAAAATACAAATCGAGAATTAGACTTGGGTATTTCTGGAGATGGTTATTTTGTTGTGGGACAAGCTACAGGTAATCAGTGGGATGGTGCTATAAAGAACATTGACGTAAACAATGTGAATCTCAATTACACGAGAGCTGGAAATTTTTATTTAGATGAAGATGGATTTATTGTAAACTCAGCGGGTTTATACGGAATCGGACAAACATCAACGGCAGCAGGAGGAAGTGAACCAGATGCGACTTTAACTCAATATGGCCGTATTCAAATACCAACCGATGCTCAGAGCTTTAGTATTGGTGCTGATGGATCTGTGAACTATATTGATGACAGTGGTGCCCTTCGTTTGGCGGGTAGAATGATGGTTGCCAACTTTCCAAATCCAGAAGGACTTCAAAAAACAGGTGATAATCTTTATCAGGTTTCAGCGAACTCTGGGAACGTTGGAGGGGCAGCTTTAGTCGGGGGTAACTCGCCATGGGGTGCTTATTCTATTCCTGGTGCTGGTGGAACAGGAAGTATTGTTGCAGGTACTCTTGAAATGTCGAACGTAGACTTGTCCGAAGAATTTACTGAAATGATTGTTGGGCAACGTGGTTTCCAAGCCAATACAAGAATTATTACAACATCTGATGAAATTCTCCAGGAGTTAATAAACCTAAAGCGTTAATTTAAAAGATTTTATCACACTCAGACATAATAACGAGGGAGGTTTGGGCTAGGGTGCAAACACCTAGCCCTTCCATATTCTATGATTGAATTAATTCGCTTAAATGGACACACTTTTTTGCTGAATGCCTTTTTGATTGAACAAGTAGAGGCGTTTCCCGACACGACAATTACACTGGTAAGTGGAAAAAAAATCATCGTACAAAATGAAGTGAATGAAGTGTATAGATTGGTAAATCAACGATTTCGACAAATTGGTCTTGTTGCTATTCATAAAGATGTGGAGGGCTAATGATTGTTTAAGAATAAGCTAGTTAATATTATGCTCATAATTATCGTCGCTTTAACTTTGGTGGGAGTTGTGACTCTTGTCCTTTGGAATCATTTTACTCATCAACCTGATCCGAATGCAGCGCCAACGATTGATGAGATTAATGCACTATCTTTTGAAACACAGGAAATTACTACAAATCTACTATCAAATGATTTTGCTCGTGCCACGTTTTTAATTCATGTTGAAAATAAAAAAGCATTACAAGAAATTCAAAAACGAGAGTTTCAAGTAGAAAACATCATACTCCGGACCTTATCAGGTAAACGATCTTCAGATTTAGCTGGTCCAGAAGGCATAGAAGGACTTGAAGAAGAGCTAAGGAACCAAATGAATGAATTAATGCAAGAAGGCTCTGTCGTTAAGATTTATACAACGAGTTGGGTGATACAGTAAACCGTTCTTGTTACAAGAGATTGAGAGGTGAGGCTCATGGCTGATATTTTATCACAAGGTGAAATTGATGCGCTTTTATCAGCGCTATCAACGGGGGAAATGGATGCTGATGAACTCAAAAAGGAAGAGACAGAGAAAAAAGTAAAAGTATATGACTTTAAACGTGCATTACGATTTTCAAAAGACCAAATTCGTAGTTTATCAAGAATACATGAAAATTTTGCACGGCTACTCACCACATTTTTCTCAGCTCAACTCAGAACATTTGTTCAGATTTCAGTTGCATCAGTTGACCAATTGCCCTATGAAGAATTTATACGTTCTATTCCAAAAATGACAATACTTAATGTTTTTGAACCTTATCCGCTAGACGGTAGGATAATGATGGAAGTAAATCCTAATGTCGCTTATGCAATGCTCGACCGATTATTAGGTGGCAAAGGTGTTAGTGTTAATAAAATTGAGAATTTAACCGAAATTGAAACGAGAATCATGTCTCAGTTATTTCAACGAACACTAGAAAGCTTTCAAGATGCATGGAGTTCTATTATTGAACTTGATCCCATTATGGAAGAAATTGAAGTGAACCCTCAGTTTGTTCAGATGGTTTCGCCTAATGAAACAGTCGTAGTTATCTCGTTATCTATAACTATTGCAGAAACCTCTGGGATGATTAATATTTGTTTACCGCATGTTGTTTTAGAAGAAGTGTTGCCGAAATTATCGATTCATTATTGGATGCAAGAAAAGAAAAAACAGCGTAAACCTGAGGAGAAGCAGTTAATTGAGAATAGAGTCCAACAAGCTCCTTTGCTTATACAAACTGAGTTAGGACGTTCTGACATTACCATTCAAGAATTTTTGATGTTAGGTACAGGCGATGTGATTTCCCTAAATCAAAAAATTAATAAACCGCTGTTAGTAAGTATAGGTGGTATTCCGAAATACTATGCTCAGCCTGGAAAAACGAAAAATCAAATCGCTGTGCAAGTGACCGATGTGATTGAGGAGGGTGAAAATGATGAATGATGACATGCTTTCCCAAGATGAAATTAATGAATTACTAAAAGGCGTAAGTTCATCAGATGATGATGACCAAATAGGAGAAGACACGGGTAGCACAAGTGGAGATGAGTTAAATGTTGGTGACTATCTGTCTGAGATTGAACAGGATGCTCTTGGCGAAATCGGAAACATTTCCTTTGGAACAGCCGCAACTGCTTTATCAACTTTATTAAATCAAAAGGTTGATATTACGACTCCAACGTTATCGTTAGTTAGACGTTCGGCACTTGAAACTGAATTTCCGCAACCTCATGTAGCCGTTCACGTTGAATATACAGAAGGTTTCGAGGGAATGAATCTACTGGTCATAAAGACATCAGATGCAGCGATTATTGCTGATTTAATGTTGGGTGGAGATGGGACAGATTCATCTAATGAGTTAAGTGAGATGCATATAAGTGCTGTTCAAGAAGCGATGAACCAAATGATGGGTTCTGCATCAACTTCCATGTCGACAATTTTTAATAAAAAAGTTGATATTTCACCGCCTGGAATTGATTTAATGAATGTAAGAGACAATGAAGGGATAGGGAATTTTCCTGAAGATGATATTCTTGTCAAAATTTCATTTCGTTTAAAAGTTGGTGATTTGATTGACTCGAATATTATGCAACTTGTAACGGTTACCTTTGCAAAGCAACTTGTTAATGAGTTAATGAATCCTGGTGGAGAAGGGATTGAAGAACTTGGTCAGATGGGTGGAGAAGAGTCACCTCCAAGTGTTCAAGAACCACAGCACCAGCCACCACAACAACCACAATCACAATATGAGCAACGTGGTCAACAACATTTAGGTGGCCAATTTCAACAACCACCTGTTGATATCCAGCCTGCTGCGTTTTCTCAATTTGAACCACCTGAGTTGTCGCAAAACGAGTCTAATAATCTAAACATACTTTTAGATATTCCACTCCAGGTAACAGTTGAACTTGGTCGTACAAAAAGATCGATTAAAGAAATCTTAGAATTTACACAAGGATCCATCATCGAACTAGATAAATTAGCGGGGGAACCTGTTGATATCCTTGTTAATCAAAAACTGATTGCTAAAGGTGAAGTGGTCGTTATCGATGAAAATTTTGGAGTGCGTGTTACAGATATAGTAAGCAAAGTAGAACGTATAAATAATTTAAAATAGACGAAGGGTTGGAGATAGACCATGTCACATAAAGTGTTAATTGTTGATGATGCGGCTTTTATGCGAATGATGATAAAAGATATATTATCCAAAAATGGATATGATGTCGTTGGGGAAGCAAATGACGGGGCACAGGCGATTGAGAAATATCAAGAGTTGTCACCGGATCTTGTGACCATGGATATTACAATGCCGGAAAAAGATGGAATTACGGCATTAAAAGAAATAAAAACATTTGATCCTAATGCTAAAATTATTATGTGTTCTGCAATGGGACAGCAGGCAATGGTCATTGATGCTATACAAGCAGGTGCAAAGGACTTTATTGTTAAGCCATTTCAAGCAGACCGAGTATTAGAAGCAATAAAAAAGACACTTGGTTAATAATGAATTCTGTGTAAAAAGGGGGTGTCTCCGTTCATGCGCTCGATTCGAGTATCATTATGTCTGGCTATAATCCTACTATTTTTCTATCAACCAAGTATTTTTGCTAACGAAGAAGAAATAGAATCTAGATCTGTCTTAGAATCTCTCAATCCGGAACAAGGAAATGAGACCGAGCAAACACCAAATGAACGTGAAGATCTTCCTCTAGTAGGTAATGAAAGTGAGTCGGATGCCTCTGAGACAGAAGCATTTGCAGAACAGAATGCGTTTATGATATTTGCGCAAATGATAGGCGCATTAGGATTTGTCATCTTTCTATTATATGCTCTGCTCCGCTTTATTAATAAGCGTTCACGTATGTTTCGTTCAACACAAGTACTACAAAATATAGGTGGTGTGCCTCTTGGGGCGAATCGTTCTGTTCAATTAGTAAAAGTCGGGAACCGTGTGTTGGTTGTAGGAGTGGGTGAAACCATTCAGTTACTGAAAGAAATTGATAACGAAGTAGAAATAAATGAACTTATCAATCAGCAGGAAGAGCAATTTGCTCAAATAGATGTTCCGATTAATAAGGTAATGGCATGGGTAACTAGTCGCTTAAAAGGAACGGACTATAAAAAAAGTGAACATTCATTGCCAAATCAGGCAAATCAACAAGCGTTTAAGGAACTTTTGTCCAAACAGCTTTCGGATGTTTCGAAGTCGCAGAAACAAATTCATGAGGCTGTAAGGAGAGAGAAAAATGACAATTGAGCAAATCGTAATTCCTGCTATCACAACTTTTCCTGGCATTAATGCAGACTTCTTAACCGATAATCCTGCAGATGTAGCGACGACAATTCAACTTTTACTCGTCTTAACTGTCTTATCTCTTGCTCCTAGCATATTGATTTTAATGACGAGCTTTACAAGAATTGTCATTGTCTTATCTTTTGTAAGACAAGGGCTCGCCACGCAGTCAATGCCACCAAACCAAGTTTTAATTGGTATAGCTTTGTTTCTTACATTTTTTATTATGGCACCGATTTTTGCTGAAGTGAATGAGCAGGCATTGACTCCGTTTTTAGATGGAGAAATTGACCAAGTTGAGGCTTTTGAAAGAGGTATTGTGCCAATGAAGGAATTTATGGCAAAACACACAAGAGAAAAGGATCTTGCACTTTTTATGGGGTATGCAGGGTTGGAACGCCCAGATTCTCTTGAGGATATTCCTTTGACAGCTCTTGTTCCAGCTTTTGCAATAAGTGAGCTCAAGACTGCCTTTCAGATTGGTTTTCTCATATTTATACCTTTTCTTGTCATTGATATGATTGTTGCAAGTATTCTAATGGCAATGGGAATGATGATGCTTCCACCTGTTATGATTGCACTTCCGTTTAAGATATTGTTATTTGTGCTTGTTGACGGTTGGTATTTAATCGTCCAATCATTACTACTTAGTTTTAATTAGAGGAAGGTGTTTTAATGTCTCCTGAATTTGTTATTAACGTTGCTGAGAAAGGTGTATGGACTGTTTTATTAGTTGCCGGGCCTCTTCTTGCTATTGCTTTAGGTTTAGGTTTACTTGTTAGTATTTTTCAAGCTACGACACAAATTCAAGAGCAAACGCTAGCCTTTATTCCGAAGATTGTTGGAGTTTTGTTTGCTTTAATTGCGTTTGGTCCTTGGATGCTTTCACATTTGACAACTTTCACATATCAAATTTTCAGTAATGTACATCGGTATATTGGGTAATGACGGATTTTGTTAATTTATTACCTGCTTTTCTACTTGTTTTTGTTCGAGTTCTTGCATTCTTTTCCGTCTTACCTATTTACGGACATCGTTCCATTCCAGCTATGCACAAGATAGGACTTGCTCTTATGTTAGCATGGATTATGATATTTACGTTAGATGCTCCATTACTCCTTGTTGATTCTACATATTTTTTATTAATCATCAAGGAACTTCTTGTTGGACTAATGGTTGCTTTAATAGCAACAGTTCTTTTATACGCCATTCAGGTAGCTGGGGGCTTTATTGACATAAAAATGGGTTTTATGATTGCGAACGTTGTTGACCCCCAAACAGGAGCACAAAGCCCACTAATGGGGGGTTATTTATATACATTTGCTTTACTTTTTCTTCTTGCAGTAAATGGTCATCATATGCTGTTAGATGGAATTTTTTATAGCTATCAATTCATTCCAATGGAACAAGTTTTTTTACCATTTGGACAAGGAAATGTCATTCAATATGTAATCAAAACGTTTAATTTGATGTTTATTATTGCTTTTCAGATGGCATTTCCAGTTGTCGGGTCTCTGTTTCTAGTAACTGTTGCACTCGGTATGATTTCTAGAGCAGTTCCTCAGATGAATGTGTTTGTTGTTGGAATGCCGCTTAATATTTTAGTTGGTCTTCCATTAATGATTATTTTTATGGGTGTTTACTTAATGGTCGTTCAAAAGCTTTTTGATGAAATGATTCTAGCAATGAGGACGTTAATGCAATTATTAGGGGGGGCTTAAACTATGGCTTATATTCGGCTAGATTTACAGTTTTTCGCTGATGAAAAAACCGAAAAAGCATCCCCGAAAAAACGACAAGATTCCAGAAACAAGGGGCAAGTTCCAAAGAGTAACGATATAAATACAGCGTTAATTTTGTTAATTGTTTTTCTTTTTTTGTGGCTATTTGGTGGAGCCATATTAGGAACGACAATGACTGATATACTTAAGCATGTCTTTCAATCCTATTTGCTATTAGAAGTAACGGAACAAAATTTCGAAATGATATTTTACGATTTAATTATGCAGGCCGCAACAGTCTTACTTCCGGTTTTGCTCATGGCACTCATTGCTGGAGTGTTTTCAAGTTATATCCAAGTAGGTGCTTTATTTACAACTGAACCACTGAAAATGAGTCTTTCAAAAATTAATCCTCTTAAAGGTTTAAAGCGTTTGTTTTCTATGAGAGCCATCGTAGACTTGTTAAAATCTTTATTGAAAATTACATTAGTTGGAACACTTGTTTTCGTGATACTGTGGTTCAATCTTGAGGATGTTATGTTACTTTCTCAGAAAACGGTAGAGGATGGTTTTCATGTGATCGCACAGTTAACAGCCTTATTGGGAGTAGCGGTTGCTGTTTTGCTTCTTTTTCTAGCGATACCGGATTACTTATATCAAAAATATGACCATGAAAAACAAATCCGTATGTCGAAAAAAGATATTAAGGATGAGCATAAAAATATGGATGGTGACCCGAAAATCAAATCGAAACGGAGACAAAAGCAAATGGAGATGGCCATGTCTCGAATGATGCAAGAAGTGCCAAAAGCGGACGTCGTTATAACCAACCCAACTCACTTTGCAGTTGCCCTCCGTTACGATGAGGAAAATGCAGATGCCCCAATCGTAGTAGCAAAAGGTGTTGATTTTGTTGCACAAAAAATAAAGGGACTTGCTGCTAAACATGATGTTGTCACTGTTGAAAACAAACCATTAGCTCGTGCATTATACGCTCAAACAGATATTGGTCAACAAGTGCCAGAAGATTTATTTAAAGCTGTTGCTGAAGTTCTGGCATTTGTGTATCGCTTGAAAAATAAGCAAGTGAATTAATTTGTTCTATGTTAGGGGAGAAGTGTTGTGAAAGTAAGAGAACTTTCCGTTTTACTCGGGGTAATCTTGATTGTTATTATGTTAATCATTCCATTACCATCTGTTATTTTAGATTTCCTTATAATTATTAATATTTCTCTTGCTTTAATTATTATATTAGTTGCAATGAATACGCACGACCCTCTCCAGTTTTCTATTTTTCCTACGTTATTATTATTAGTCACTCTTTTTCGTTTAGGCTTAAACGTATCAACCACTCGTTCAATTCTTGGTAAAGCTGAAGCAGGGAACGTGATTGATACGTTTGGTAACTTCGTTGTTGGAGGGAATGCCTTAGTTGGTTTTGTTGTGTTCCTAATCTTAATTATCATTCAGTTTGTCGTTATTACAAAAGGGGCTGAACGTGTTTCCGAGGTAGGTGCACGTTTTACCTTAGATGCAATGCCAGGGAAGCAAATGAGCATCGATGCTGATTTAAATGCTGGAATGATTTCAGATATTGAAGCAAAGCAACGACGTGAGAAAATTGAAAAGGAAGCAGACTTTTATGGAGCGATGGACGGGGCAAGTAAATTCGTCAAAGGGGATGCCATTGCTGGAATTATTATTGTTATCATCAATATGATTTTTGGTCTTGTTATAGGAATGATGCAAATGGGTATGGATCTAAGTACATCTGCTACAACTTATACACTTTTAACCGTAGGGGATGGTCTCGTTTCCCAAATTCCGGCATTGCTTATTTCAACAGCAACAGGGATTATTGTCACACGAGCTGCTTCTGATGGTAATCTTGGTGAAGATATTACAAAGCAGCTCCTTGCGTATCCTAAAATGCTCTATATAGCTGGTGGGACTATTTTTCTCTTAGGTGTTGCTACACCAATCGATAAGTTTTTAACTTTTTCAATTGCAGCATTTCTGGCGTTTGGGGGGTATCAACTTTCACGAATGGAGAAAAAGTTAGTAGAACAGGAAGAACAAAAAGTAGAAGATGAACCGAACGATGATATGAAGTCACCTGAGAGTGTTGTTAATCTTCTTCAAATTGACCCTATTGAATTTGAATTTGGGTATGGTCTTATTCCATTAGCAGATGCAAATCAAGGGGGAGATTTACTTGATCGCGTGGTTATGATTCGTCGTCAAATGGCTCTTGAGCTTGGGATGATTGTTCCTGTTATTCGAATTCGTGATAATATCCAACTTCAGCCGAACGAATATACGATTAAAATTAAAGGGAACGAGATAGCAAAAGGCGACCTTCTTTTGGATCACTATATGGCGATGAGTCCAGGAATAGAGGATGAGGGCGTTGTTGGAATTGACACGATTGAGCCTGCTTTTGGATTACCAGCATTATGGATTGGAGAAGATATGAAAGAACAAGCAGAACTCTCAGGATATACGGTCGTTGATCCTCCTTCAGTCGTTTCCACTCATTTAACGGAGATTATAAAAAGGCATGCTCACGAATTACTTGGGCGCCAAGAAACAAAGCAGCTTGTTGATCATCTAAAGGAAACCTATCCTGCATTAGTTGAAGAAGTTACACCAAACGCTCTATCAATTGGTGAAATTCAGAAGGTTTTAACGAACCTGTTGAAAGAAAATATTTCAGTTCGTAATTTACCTATCATTTTTGAGACATTAGCTGATTATGGTCCAATGACTAAGGATATGGAGTTAGTCACAGAATACGTCCGACAATCATTATCACGCCAAATATCTAAACAAGTTACAACACCCGGTGAACCTTTGTATGTTATTACATTAAGTGGTAGTGTTGAAAAGAGAGTGGCAGACGCAGTTCAACAGACAGAACACGGGAATTTTATCTCGATGGATCCAAATGATTCACAAAGAATACTAGAGTCAGCAGCAGTGGAGACAGATCGTTTATCACAAATGGGACAAGTCCCTATTATTCTTTGCTCTCCTGCTGTTAGAATGTATGTAAGACAAATGTTTGAGCGGTATTTACCTCACGTTCCTATACTATCTTATAATGAACTTGAGGCTGATATTGAAGTGCAGAGTGTTGGGGTGGTGAATGTGGAATGAAGGTAAAGAAATATACTGTAAAAACTATGCAGGAAGCGATGCAGCTTATTCGTTCTGAGCTTGGTGATGATGCTGTTATTTTAAATTCAAAGGAAATAGAAAAGGGTGGATTTTTAGGTTTTTTCACCAAAAAGCAACTTGAAGTTATCGCTGCTGTTGACCCTAGTATGAATCTGCCAATTGAACGCCCTCGCCTGTCAGCTAGGGTTCCATCTAAAGGAACTTCGAGAAGCAACACTATCACTAATGATCGTCAAACTAAAGATATCATAAATGAAATAGACCAGTTAAAGAAAATGATCCAAGGCATCAATGAAAAAAGTGAGGCGCCTTCGAAGGAATACCCGGAGCCGTTTCAAGCAATTGAAGAGCACTTACAGTATCAAGGAGTTTCTAAGACGATTCGTCTCAATATTATGAAACACCTACTAAAAGAATGGTACAATCAGGAGAAACAAGAACAAAGCCATGAAAGTATTAATGAACAACTAGTAGATTACATTGAAGGACTTTTAGATCCTCACGATATAGGTGGAATCACTTTTGATAAACAAGTTATTAATATCGTCGGTCCTACAGGGGTGGGAAAGACAACAACGATTGCAAAAGTTGCTGCCCATAGCGTGTTAAAGAAGCACAAAAAAGTTGCTTTAATTACTACGGATACCTATCGTATTGCTGCAATAGAACAATTAAAAACATATGCAAGGATTCTTAATATTCCATTAGAAGTTGCCTATTCTGTAGATGATTTTATTAAGGCTCGTAAGCAGTTTGAACATTATGATTTAATTTTAGTGGATTCTGCTGGGAGAAATTTCAGAAATCGACTTTATGTTGAGGAGCTTTCTAAAGTAATTGATTTTAAAGATGAGGCAGATACGTTGTTAGTTCTATCCTTAACATCTAAGTACGAAGATATGAAGGAGATTATCAGCCAGTTTTCCCTTATTCCGATTCGAAAAGTAATATTAACTAAGAAGGATGAGACCTCTTCATATGGAGCTATGCTTAATATTCCGATAGAATTAGGTTTGGGAGTTGCGTATATAACAAATGGACAAAATGTACCAGACGATATTTTAGAGGCTTCAATTTCTTTTATTTCTAAGAGCCTATTAGAGGTGGAATAACATGAACGATCAAGCTGAAAGCCTTCGCCGCCTTACACAATCTTCAAACGAAAAGAATGCAAAAGTTATTGCAGTTGTAAGTGGTAAAGGTGGAGTCGGCAAGTCAAATGTGTGCTTGAATTTTGCGATTTCCCTTTCTAAACTTGGAAAGAAAGTCGCGATTTTTGATTTAGATATTGGTATGGCAAATTTAGATATATTAATGGGTCTATCCTCTAAATATCATATTGTCGACATGTTGGAAAATCAGCTAACAATTTGGGACATTATTGAGAAGGGTCCAGCAAATATTTCTTATCTAGCAGGAGGATCTGGCTTTTCTTCGTTTATTCAACTAAACGAAGAACTAATGCAACGATTTTTTCAACAGTTAGAACTAATCGGTCAATCATTTGATTATATTTTTCTAGATATGGGTGCGGGTGCAACTAAGGAGAGCATTCAATTTATGTTGGCTGCGCACGAGGTTTTCGTTGTCACAACTCCGGAACCAACAGCGATGACAGATGCTTACGCTATGGTGAAATATATTCACTTACATGATGAAAGCAAACCATTATTTTTAATTGTAAATCGTTCAGAAACAGAACAAGAAGGTCTAAGAACTCTTGCAAGTTTTCAACGAGTCGCAAAACAATTTCTAAATAAAGAATTACAAGTACTAGGGTTTTTACCAAATGATAAAGTTGTGATAAAAGCTGTAAAATCTCAAACTCCTTTTGTCATTTTTGATGAAAAAGCAAAGGTAAGCCTTTCGATGCGTCGCTTGGTTAATGAGTATCTAAATGACTTTGAAAAAGAAGAGGAACGTTCGTTTGGGAGTTTTATAAAAAAAATGAAAATGTTATTTAAGGAAAATAAGTAAGTCATAACACTTTAGAAAGATAGTTGATTAGCGTGGAAAAGAATATTCGTGTACTAGTCGTTGATGATTCCGCTTTTATGCGTAAGGTCATTAAAGATATGTTAAATAAGAATCCTCAAATCCACGTTGTTGGTACAGCTCGTAATGGACAAGACGCGTTAAAATTACAAAACGAGTTAAAACCAGATGTGATAACTCTAGATGTTGAAATGCCTGTTATGAATGGGTTAGAAACACTGAAAGTTATCATGAGTGAAAATCCCTGTCCGGTCATTATGCTGAGTAGTACTACTAAAGAAGGAGCGTACCAAACGCTACTTGCAATGGAGTATGGGGCAGTTGACTTTGTAATGAAAACATCTGGGCCGATTTCGCTTGATTTGGATAAACAAGAAACCATTATTATTGAAAAAGTACTTCTTGCAGCAAAAGCAAAAGTAAGCCCGCCTCAGACGGATGCTTTAAGGCCAGACATTTCTCAGGCCTCTGCAACGTACACGAGAAGGAATGTTTTCATGAGAAAGCTTGTTGCTATCGGAACGTCGACCGGGGGTCCAAAAGCACTTAAAGAAGTATTAACAAAAATTCCAGCTTCCATAAAAGCACCTATTGTTATTGTACAACATATGCCTCCTGGCTTTACCCACTCTTTAGCTACTAGACTCGATTCACTTTCTCAAATATCTGTAAAAGAAGCTGAGAACGGTGAATATTTGAAAAATGGGGTGGCCTATATCGCCCCAGGTGATTATCACATGATTATTGAAAGTGACCGGGGACAATTAAAAGTGGTTACACATAAGAAGGAGGCCAGAGGGGGCCATAGACCGTCTGTAGATGTCCTGTTTGAGTCTTTAGCTAGAATCCCTTCTGTCCAAAAAACAGCAGTAATCATGACGGGAATGGGATCTGATGGAACGGAAGGCTTAAAGAAAATCAAGAAATTCGGGTCATGTTTTGTTATTGCTGAGTCTGTCGATTCAGCGATCGTATTTGGAATGCCTAAGACAGCAATTCAAGCGAATGTAGTAGATGAAGTGGCCCATTTAGATAAAATAGCCGACCTTATTACCCGTAAATGTTAATGTTGAAAAGGAGAGGTTTCGATGGATTTTCTTCACCGTTTAAAACCCTATCACCTAGATGTCTTAAAAGAAATTGGAAATATTGGTGCAGGGAATGCCGCAACTGCTTTATCTACGTTATTAAATCGAACAATTGATATGAATGTGCCTGACGTAAGGCTAGTCTCCTTTCAAGAATTGCCTAACCAGGTGGGAGGAGCGGATACTGAGGTTGCTGCAATTTTCCTGAGAATTGAAGGGGAAGTCAAGGGGAGTATGTTTTACCTTTCTTCCCTTGAAGAAACCGAGCAACTTATTCGTCAATTAACTGGAAATGCCTCCTTTCAATTGACAAATCCACCTTTTGATGAACTTGGACTCTCAGCTCTCCAAGAGGTTGGAAATATTTTGGCAGGTTCGTACTTGTCTTCATTCTCTGATTTTACTAATCTTAACATACAACCTACTGTTCCCGGGTTGAGTATCGATATGGCTGGTGCGATTTTAAGTTATGGACTACTTCCTCTCTCTCAAGTTGGTGATTATGCAATTGTGATAGATACTCAAATTAATGAGTGTAATGATTCAACCAATAAACAAACATCCGGCCATTTCTTTCTTCTCCCTGATCCTGATTCTTTTAAAGTTATTTTTGACGCATTAGGGGTTGAGACAAATGAGTGAGGTCATTAAAGTGTCTATGGCCGATTTAAATACAGTTCTTCCTCCTAATACCATTCGAACATGTGGACTGGGATCCTGCGTAGGAGTCGTAATTTATGATGTTATTACATCTGTTTCTGGAATGGCTCATGTTATGCTACCTGATTCTTCTTTAAGCAAACAAGAAAAACTGAATATGGCGAAATACGCTGATACTGCCATTGTTGAGTTGATGGACCAATTAGAAAGAAAGGGAGCAAAAACTCACTCATTAAAAGCAAAAATTGCAGGCGGCGCTCAGATGTTTGCTTTTTCTACAGGAAATGAAATGATGAGAATTGGACCGAGAAATATCGAAGCAGTTAAGTTGAAATTAAACCAACTCCGCATCCCGATATTAGCGGAAGATGTTGGTGGGAAGAGCGGTCGTACCATCGAATTCAATCCACTAACTAGAAAATTACATATTCGCACAGTCAATCAAGGGACGAAGGAAATATGAAGTTGGTTGGTACGCTTTTCATAAATGCCTTTTTTGCTGTCATAGCTGCTATTATTGCTTTTACTTCTTCCTTATTAAATAATTTACTACTGACTTCTTTATTTAGAGCAGCAATGGCGTTTGTTATCGGATGGATTATAGCTTATTTGTTCCGACTCATTTGGACAATAGCCTCTGTTGATAATAAGCGTTCTGTAAAAGTTTCTGATATAGACGAAGATCCTAAAACAGATGATTCTAATGAATCACAGGAACAAGGTGATACAAATATCGAACCTGAACAAATTTCGCAATATGTAAAAGACTTATTAAAGCCTGATTCATGATAAGGAGGGGAATACTATGGCCCACGCAAATACGAGTGATGAAAAAAAATTGTGGGATAGCTGGTTAACAGACCGAGATAACGACGCGTGTGATTCACTAATTCGATTATACATGCCACTTGTTCATTATCACGTACAACGAATCTCAGTGGGCTTGCCTAAAAATGTCATGAAGGATGATTTACTTAGTCACGGGTTAATGGGCTTATTTGATGCTCTAGAGAAATTTGAACCTAGTCGCGATTTGAAATTTGATACTTATGCTTCATTCCGTGTCCGTGGGGCGATAATTGATGGATTACGGAAAGAAGATTGGCTCCCACGTTCAATGCGTGAAAAGATTAAAAAAGTGGAGGCAATGACAGAACGTTTAGAACAAATAACGGGAAGAAATGTAACTTGCAGTGAAGTAGCAAAAGAACTTGAGATGGACAGTGATGAAGTGGCTCAAATAATGACAGAAAGTTTTGTCTCAAATATGCTCTCCATTGATGAACCGACGCAAGAGTCGGATAGGCAAGAAACCCATGCTGCCTCAATTGAGGACAAGCGTATGATAACTCCCGAGAAATCATTAGTGGAAGCAGCAACAAAAGAAGAGCTAGCAGTTGTGGTATCTCAATTGTCTGAAAAAGAACAATTGGTGATAAGTTTGTTTTACTATGAAGAAATGACTTTAACAGAAATCGGTCAAATATTGAATTTGTCGACTTCTCGTATTTCACAAATCCATTCCAAAGCATTGTTTCGTTTACAGCAGGCGATGAACAAGCAGCTATTATCAGATAAATAGTTTATTTTAAGTTAGAATGATTGAAGGAGAGATGTGGAATGGTTGAGTTAGAACAATTTTTCACTATCCAAATATCTACTGATAAAAGGCAAGCCACATTGGTACAGAATGAAAAGATACCCGAAGAAGAATGGTTAGAAGAGAAAGCACTTCTTCAATTTATTAAGGAACATGGAGTTGTTTATGGCTTAAACGAGACTAATATTACAAATTTTGTCACACATAGACAGAATCTCACGGATCCTTTGGTTATTGCAAATGGAAAGCCTCCGGTAAATGGCCAAAATGCGTTTTTAAAAGCGGTTCAGTTTGATAAAAAAACATCTAATAGTATGGGTGCAGACGATGTCAATCTAAAAGATGTTATTAACATTCCTTCCGTGTTAGAAGGGGATAAAATAGGAGAAAAAGTAGCCGCAACCAAAGGAGAAAATGGACTAAATGTTCTCGGCGAAGAAATAGTCGCAAAAACGGGTAAGGATTTTAAACTTCGCGCTGGTAAAAATACGAGACTTAAAGAGCAGACCATATATTCACTTATTAGTGGACAAGTCAGCGTTGAAAATAAGCTGATTAATGTATTTCCTATTTACGAAGTTAGAGGCGATTTAGATTTGAAGACTGGCAATATAACCTTTGTTGGGAATGTGACGGTTCATGGAAACGTTCCGACTGGTTTTGAAATTAAGGCAGATGGAGATATTAGGGTCACTGGAACCGTCGAAGGGGCTCTACTTGAAGCTGGAGGTTCAATTTTTGTTGGTGCTGGAATTGTTGGCCAAAACAAATCAATAATTAAAGCGAAGCAAAATTTACAGACGACTTTTATTAATGAAGGACATGTTGAAGTCGGTGGGACAATTGAAGTAGTTCAAGCCATTCTACATAGTACATGTAGTGCTGAGAAAGCAATCGTTTGTACTCGAGGAAAAGGAAATATTGTTGGAGGCAGTTTATCAGCGAATGAATTTATTCATGCTAAAGCGATTGGGAATGATATGCAAACAAAAACAACGCTTTATATCGGGCTTCATGAAAGCGTCGTCTTAAAAGAAAGAGAACTTCAAACGGAGTTAGCAAAATCACAGGAAGAGTTTTCGAAACTAGGTCAATTGCTAAAGGTTTATCTTAACAAGGAAAAACAACTAGGGGAGTTGCAAGGAAAGGAAAAGCTACTAAAGCTTCGTGTTTTACATTCTTTTAAAGAAACAAAGGATACTATTGAGATTATATCGGAACAACTAGAGGAAATTAAAGAATTAATGATAGATACCGACGGAGGGTATATACAGGTGGATAATAACTTATTTCCTAATGTCGATGTTCATTTTGGGAAATATCGTAGAAAAGTATTAGCTAAGCATCAAAAGACAAAGATTACGATTACTGATAGTGAAATTACGATTTCAACACTGTAATTAAAGGAGGATACTGGAATGAGTATACGTCCAGTGGAGATGCAAGGCTCGATCCCTCAGTCGCAAAATGCAAGTAAAATTCAAGACCAAATACAACAAAGGGGTCAAGTTGGACAGGAAATCATTTCGGAACACTTGAAGCAGGAAGAATTAAAAAAACGTAGACAAGTTAATGAGACTAATGATTCCGAGAAAACAAGACTACAGAGTGAAGATAAGGAAAAGAACCAGCAACATGAACAAAATAATCAGAAACAAGATAGAAAAAGAAAAGAAACCCAAGCAGACCATCCTTATAAAGGGAAGTTTGTTGATTTCTCAGGATAAAGGAGGCTGGAATGACTACATATTTAACTGTTATTAGTTTAATATTTCATGGTGTAACTTTTCTATGGATTTTAACTCTGATGCAACGCAACAGTAAATTTGAAGATGAGAAAAAAGAGATGTTAAAAATGAAAGCCGACATTGAAGAGACTCTTTTCTCGTATACAAACGAAATGAAAGAAAGTAATGAACAGGTACTTAAAGAAATTAAATTTAGTCTTTCTCAAAGTGAGAATCAGCAAAAAAAGATGAAGGTAAAAAAAACCTTCCCCCCTCAAAATAAAAAGCCGACTGTCAGAGAAAATCCTGTTATCAAAGATCCGAGTGAAGATTATGAACAATACGTTCCTCCTATTCCAGAACAAAAAAATGAAGAGGTGATATACGAACAATCTGATACATCCAAAGTATTAGCTATGGCAAAGCAAGGAATAGAAGTAGAGATGATCGCCAAAAAGTTAAATCTAGGAAAAGGTGAAGTCGAATTAATGTTGAAATTTTATCGTTAATTGGCGAAACGACTTGCATCGGTTACGTCAATGTGGTATATTAATCCACGGTGTTAATCACACACGCCTCTGATTTAAACAAAGGTGCTGATTCGTCAGTCTTGTTTGAAAGTGATGAGAGCGGAGGAAAAAAACCATTTAAAAGGAGGTGTTTGATGTGGCAGTAATCTCCATGAAGCAATTACTAGAAGCTGGGGTACACTTCGGTCACCAGACTCGTCGTTGGAATCCTAAGATGGATCGCTACATCTTCACAGAAAGAAACGGTATTTATATTATTGACTTGCAAAAGACAGTCAAGAAAGTTGAGGAAGCGTACAAATTTGTACGTAACTTAGCAGCTGACGGAGGAAAGGTTCTTTTCGTTGGTACAAAGAAACAAGCTCAAGACTCGGTTAAAGATGAGGCTTTGCGCTGTGGAATGTACTTCATTAACCAACGTTGGTTAGGTGGTACTCTTACAAATTTTGAAACGATTCAAAAGCGTATTACTCGTCTTAAGAATCTTGAAAAAATGCAAGAAGATGGAACGTTTGATGTTCTTCCTAAAAAAGAGGTTATTCTTCTTAAGAAGGAAATGGACCGTCTTGAAAAGTTTTTAGGTGGAATTAAAGATATGAAGGGTGTACCTGATGCACTTTTTGTTATTGACCCACGTAAAGAGCGAATTGCAATTGCAGAAGCTCATAAACTTAACATTCCAATTGTTGCGATCGTAGATACAAACTGTGATCCAGATGAAATCGATTATGTTATCCCAGGTAACGATGATGCAATCCGTGCTGTGAAGCTATTAACTGGCAAAATGGCGGATGCTATTATTGAAGCAACATCTGCTGAAGAGCAAGAAGTTGCTGAAGTCGAAGAAACTACAACGGCTTAATTTCATTTGTTCTTAGTTAAGGGTGGTAAAGGGGGATTGCCCTTTTATCACCTTTTTTACGACTAATTACTTTAAAAGTTTTTCTTAATGATTATTATTAGTTTGTTTCTTGAACAAAATGTACATACTGAATTTTTAGGAGGCGTTATACATGGCTGTAACAGCAGGGATGGTTAAAGAATTACGTGAAAAGACAGGCGCAGGTATGATGGATTGTAAAAAAGCATTAACAGAAACGAATGGTGATATGGAGAAAGCCATTGATTTCTTGCGTGAGAAAGGTATTGCAAGTGCAGCAAAAAAGGCAGATCGTGTCGCGGCTGAAGGTTTAGCATCTGTTAAATCTGAAGGTAATAAAGCGGTCATTCTCGAAGTGAACTCTGAAACAGATTTTGTTGCTAAAAATGAGAATTTCCAGAAACTAGTTAGTGATTTAGCTTCGCACATCCTTACTAATGCACCAGTTTCTGTAGAAGAGGCTCAAGAACAGACTTTTACTGAAGGACAATCTGTTCAGGAATATATTAATTCTTCAATTGCGAAAATCGGAGAAAAAATTTCTCTTCGTCGTTTTGAAATCGTTGAAAAAGAAGATGGAGCATCATTTGGTGAGTACTTACATATGGGAGGACGCATTGCTGTATTAACAGTAGTTAGCTCAGCAGACAGCGATCTTGCAAAAGACGTAGCAATGCATGTAGCTGCTATTAACCCAACGTATGTTTCTCGTGATGAAGTATCACAAGAGGAAGTGGAACGTGAGCGTGAAGTTCTGACTCAGCAAGCTCTAAATGAAGGTAAGCCAGAAAACATCGTTGCTAAAATGGTTGAAGGTCGTTTAAGCAAGTATTTTGAGCAAGTTTGTTTATTGGATCAACCATTTGTTAAAGACGGTGACCAAAAAGTAGGTAAATATGTTGAAGCTAAAGGTGCTTCTGTTAAGTCATTCATTCGTTATGAAGTAGGCGAAGGTATGGAGAAGCGTGAAGATAACTTCGCTGAAGAAGTTATGTCTCAAGTGAAGAAGTAATCCATGAAAGGGGCACAGAGTGTCCCTTTTTTCGAAGAATGTTCTAAACTTGACTTAGGTGATGGAGGTCGCAATGAATAAGTATAATCGAGTTATTTTAAAATTGAGCGGTGAAGCTTTAGCAGGAGAACAAGGGTATGGTATTGATCCACTTGTGATTCAATCGGTCGCATCACAAATAAAAGAAATTGTTGCATTAGATGTAGAAGTGGCTGTCGTTGTTGGTGGCGGAAACATTTGGCGAGGAATGGCAGGAAGTGCAAAAGGCATGGATCGTGCAACAGCGGATTATATGGGAATGTTAGCAACTGTTATGAATTCCCTAGCATTACAAGATAGTTTGGAGGATATGGGGGTACAAACCCGTGTTCAATCCTCAATTGAGATGCGCCAAGTTGCTGAACCATATATTCGAAGAAAAGCAATTCGCCATTTAGAAAAAAAACGAGTAGTTATTTTTGCTGCCGGTACGGGTAATCCGTATTTTTCAACGGATACTACAGCTGCCCTTCGTGCAGCTGAAATCGAAGCGGAAGTTATTTTAATGGCCAAGAATAAAGTGGACGGTGTATACAGCGCAGATCCATCTGTTGATGCGAGTGCTGTAAAATACTCAAGTATTACGTATATGGATGTACTGAAGGAAGGTTTAGCTGTAATGGACTCAACAGCATCTTCCCTATGTATGGACAATAACATTCCACTCATAGTATTCTCGATTATGGAAGAAGGAAATATTAAAAGAGCTGTTCTAGGAGAAGAAATTGGAACGGTTGTAAGGGGGAGCTAATATGTCAGTAGAAGTATTGAAAGATGCAGAGCAACGTATGTCAAAGGCCATTGAAGCGTTAAATCGTGAACTTGCAAAATTGAGAGCGGGGCGTGCTAATCCAGCTTTACTAGATCGCGTGACTGTTGAATATTACGGGGCAGAAACACCGCTGAATCAGCTAGCTACGATGTCTGTACCGGAAGCACGTTTACTAGTTATTCAACCGTTTGATAAAACATCAATTAGTGATATTGAACGTGCCATCCAAAAGTCAGATTTAGGTTTAACACCTTCAAACGATGGTACGATTATTCGGATTGCCATTCCTCCATTAACAGAGGAACGTCGTAAAGACCTTGTGAAAGTTGTTAAAAAGTCAGCTGAAGAAGCAAAAGTAGCCGTTCGTAATATTCGTCGTGATGCAAATGATGATTTGAAGAAATTACAAAAAGATGGAGACTTGACAGAAGATGACCTTCGTCGTAGCACAGAAGATGTGCAAAAGCTTACTGACAAAACTATTGTTAAAGTAGACGAAGTGGCAGATAATAAAGAGAAAGAAATCATGGAAGTATAAGCAAATTCAATGTAAAATAGAGTCGTAAGAGACCCTCTTATTATAGGGGGTTTTTTACACTTTTAGACTATATGTATAGCTAAGGGTGTAACCTGCAGGAGGAAAGATGGAGGGCGTACGGATGCTTGAAAAATTTTCAAAATGGAAAGCCAATTTTACAACAAACGACCTCACCACGAGTGAAGAGTCTAATATACCTAAACATGTTGCTATAATTATGGATGGGAATGGTCGTTGGGCTAAGAAGAAAGGGTTACCGCGAATTGCAGGTCATCGTGAGGGAATGAAAGTCATTAACAAAGTCGTTCGAAAAGCAAATGAGTTAGGGGTAGAAATCTTAACATTATACGCATTTTCAACGGAGAACTGGAAGAGGCCTAAAACAGAAGTAGAATACTTATTGAAGCTTCCAGAGCGTTTTTTAGGGATAGAACTTCCTAAGCTTATTGAACAAAATGTGAAAGTGCGTTTAATGGGCAGTCTTGAGAACCTACCTGAACATACCCTGAGAGCTGTAGAAAAAGCTGTGTATGAAACGAGAAACAATACAGGATTAGTCCTTAATTTTGCTTTGAACTATGGCAGTCGCTATGAAATACTCGAAGCAATGAAGGCTATAGGAAAACAAATCCAAGCTGGAGAAATGACAGAAGATGATATTTCAGAAGAGTCATTCAGCCAATATTTAATGACAGCAGAATTACGTGATCCTGATTTGCTTATTCGTACGAGTGGAGAAATTCGCTTAAGTAACTTTATGTTATGGCAACTTGCCTATAGTGAGTTTTGGTTTACAGACGTTCTATGGCCAGACTTTAATGAGCACCATTTCACCGAAGCGGTCGCAGTATATCAAAAACGGGCTCGTAGGTATGGGGGCATTTAAGAGAGGGGCGGATAAAACGTTGAAGCAACGAATTATAACTGGAATTATTGGTGGGGCCTTGTTTATTAGCATGGTCATGCTAGGAAGTTGGTTTTTTGCCCTGTTTATTACCATTGTGGCCTCAGTTGCGATGGTTGAATTATTAAAGATGAAAAAAATAGCACCCTTTTCATTGATGGGTGGAATTAGTCTTATCTCAATGTGGTTACTTCTTGTACCCACTACTTGGTTTGAGCAAGTAATTCCGATCCATTTTACAAAAGTTGAAATATTTATTTTTCTTATACTAGTTTTGCTTATGTTTACAGTTTTGACGAAGAATACATTTACTTTTGATGAGGTTGGATTTGTTATTCTTTCCTCCGTCTATGTAGGTTTTGGTTTTCATTATTTAATTGTAACGAGAGAAATACCAGATACAGGATTATTTCTAGTTTTTTTTGTCATGTTTTTAATTTGGACAACGGATTCAGGAGCATATTTTGCAGGTCGCGCCTTTGGAAAGCATAAGCTTTGGCCTGACATTAGTCCAAAAAAAACCATTGAAGGTTCTATAGGGGGTATTGTTGCAGCGATAATCGTAGGAACGGTCATCTATCTTATTTTCCCTGAGTATTTGAGCTATATGACAGCAACTCTAATTATTCTAGTTGCATCAACATTTGGTCAATTAGGTGATTTAGTTGAATCAGCTCTAAAAAGGCATTATTCTGTAAAGGACTCAGGGAATGTACTTCCTGGCCATGGAGGGATTTTGGACAGGTTTGATAGCCTTATCTATGTTATGCCTATCTTACATCTTCTTCAACTAATTTAGAAAAAGCTTTGAGAACATATAAGGGATATTTCAAACAGTAGGTGAGTATGTTGAAACATATAAGTTTATTAGGAGCCACTGGCTCGATAGGAACACAAACGTTAGATGTGATTAAACAATACCCAAATCAATTTGTACTTGAAGCTATGTCAGTTGGTGGAAACATTGATTTAGCGTTACAACAAATTAAGACCTTTTCACCTCGGTTAGTTTCTGTTAAAAGCAAAGAAGATTGTGATAAGCTAAGACTCTCTGTCCCATCTACTACAAAGGTCGTATATGGAGAAGAAGGTTTGTTAGAAGTGGCTACGTATGGACATGCGAATATTCTGGTTAATGCTGTTATTGGAAGCATTGGATTGGCCCCTACCATCGCAGCAATACGAGAAGGGAAAACAATTGCTATTGCTAATAAGGAGACCCTAGTAACAGCTGGTCACATTGTAACAAATGAAGCGAAAATGAATCAAGTTTCATTGTTGCCGGTAGATAGCGAGCATTCAGCCATTTATCAGTGTTTAAACGGTGAGAATCACAAGGAGGTCGACCGGTTAATTCTAACAGCTTCAGGAGGAAGTTTCCGGGATCGCTCAAGAGCTGAGTTAAAAGGGGTAACAGTAGTAGAAGCGTTGAATCACCCAAACTGGTCAATGGGTGCTAAAATTACCATTGATTCTGCTACAATGATGAATAAGGGACTCGAGGTGATTGAAGCTCATTGGTTATTTGATATTCCCTATGAACGGATTGATGTTGTCTTACATAAAGAAAGCATTATTCATTCCATGGTCGAATTCATTGACCGAAGTGTTATAGCACAATTGGGAACACCAGACATGAGAGTCCCTATTCAATACGCCTTAACGTATCCGTCAAGACTTGAACGAAGTGTTGAAGAAAGGTTACACTTATGGGAAATAGGTTGTCTTCATTTTTCAAAGCTTGATTTCGATCGCTATCGCTGTATGGCTTTTGCATACGAAGCAGGACGTTTAGGAGGGACTATGCCTACAGTTTTAAATGCTGCTAATGAAGAAGCTGTTGCCGCTTTTCTGGCACATCGAATTACCTTTCTAGAAATTGAGCAGCTTATTGAACAAGCAATGGAACGTCATGAGTTGATTTCGTTTCCTTCCCTCGATGTAATCATTGAGGTTGACAGTGAAACGAGAAGGTTTATCCACTCAAGAATTTAAGTGAAAGGTGGAGAATGAAGCGTTGGAAACATTACTATCCGTTATCATAATCTTTGGCGTACTAGTTTTTATCCATGAATGGGGACATTTATACTTTGCTAAGCGTGCGGGTATTCTATGTCGAGAGTTTGCGATTGGCTTTGGTCCAAAGCTTTTTTCTTTTAAACGTAACGAAACTGTCTATACCATCCGGTTGTTACCTTTAGGTGGATTTGTACGAATGGCTGGAGAAGATCCTGAAATCGTTCAAATTAAACCAGGGTACGAAGTAGGACTTGTATTTAATCAAGAGAAAGAAGTCACACGTCTCATTATTAATAATAAATCAAAGCATCCTGAAGCAAGAGTTGTTCAAATCGAGCAAATCGATTTAGAACGAGAGTTGTATGTTGATGCCTATGATGAAACGGATGAACTTATCAGATATCGTATCCATGAAAAAGCAGAATTAGTTCAAGATGAGCAAGCAACGCAAATCGCCCCTTGGAATCGTCAGTTTGGTTCAAAGACTGTGGGTCAACGGGCGATGGCGATTTTTGCAGGTCCTTTCATGAATTTTGTACTAGCATTTGGTTTGCTTACTCTTCTCGCTCTCTTCCAAGGGATGCCAGTTGATGAACCAATTGTAGGGGATGTTTCTGCTGGGAGCGCAGCTTTTGAAGCAGGTTTGCAGGAAAATGACCGCATTCTAAGTATCGAAAATACACCACTAGATACATGGTCAGACATGACATCGATTATTCAAGAAAATCCAAATCAGTTAATCGTATTTGAAGTAGAACGGAATGGGCAAGTACTCACACTTGATATCACACCAAATGAACGAGAAGGGCAGTTTGGGGAACCAGAAGGCTTTGTAGGGATTGGACCAGCAACCGAGTTTTCTTTGCTTGGATCTGTACAGTTTGGTGCTGAACGAACCTACTTATTTATGACGATGATTTTTGAAGTGCTAAAAATGATGATAACTGGTGAGTTTTCATTAGATTATGTGGCGGGACCTGTCGGGATTTATAATTATACTGGCGAAGCTGCAGCAATGGGGATTTTTGTCTTAATGCAATGGGCAGCTGCACTTAGTGTGAACCTAGGTATTATTAATTTACTACCGATTCCAGCAATGGACGGTGGAAGATTAATTTTCATAGGACTTGAGGCTGTTAGGGGTAAACCTATCGACCCTCAAAAAGAAGGTCTGGTTCACTTTGTTGGTTTTGCGCTACTCATGCTACTTATGATCGTTGTAACTTGGAATGATATTAATAAGTTTTTCATGTGAATACATTGATGAAAGGAATTTTTAGATGAGACAACGTACGTATTTATCGCCTACTTTAAGAGATGTACCAGCAGATGCAGAAATTATAAGTCATCAACTTATGCTTAGATCTGGGTTAATCCGTCAAACGGCATCAGGAGTTTATTCTTATCTTCCCCTTGGAAAGAGAGTACTTCGAAAGGTTGAAGACATCGTCCGTGAAGAAATGGATAATGCAGGAGCACAAGAAGTGCTCCTGCCAGCCATTCAACCAGCAGAGCTTTGGGAAGAATCAGGTCGTTTAGGAGATTACGGTCCTGAGTTAATGCGTCTTAAAGATCGTCATCAACGTGATTTTGTATTAGGGGCGACCCATGAAGAAGTTATTACAACAATAGTTCGGGACGACGTACAATCTTATAAAAAGCTACCTCTGAATTTATATCAAATTCAAACAAAGTATCGTGATGAACGCAGACCTCGTTTTGGAGTTCTACGATCGCGGGAATTCATCATGAAGGATGCCTATTCTTTCGATACTTCAAAAGAAGGACTAGATGCAAGTTATGAAGCCATGTATGAAGCCTATACTAAGATTTTTACAAGGTGTCAGCTTGATTTCCGTGCAGTTGAAGCTGACTCTGGTGCAATAGGTGGGACGGATACACATGAATTCATGGTGTTAAGTGATATTGGAGAAGATACAATTGCTTATTCTGATACCTCTTCTTTTGCAGCAAATACAGAGATTGCTCCTGTTCTAGCAGAGTATGAAAAATCATCTGAAAGTCTTAAAGAACTAGAGAAAATTGAAACGCCCAATGTTCGAACCATTGATGAGGTCTCTTCCTTTGTAAATGTCTCAAATGATAAAATTATTAAATCTCTTTTATACCTTGTTAACGAAGAGCCGGTCCTCGTCTTGGTGCGTGGCGATCATGAAGTGAATGAGATAAAGGTAAGAAATCTTTTTGACAAGGCAACTGTTGAGTTTGCAACAACTGAACAAACCAAAGAGTATTTAAATTGTGAAGTTGGCTTTGTTGGTCCTGTCAATGTCAATATAAAAGTTGTTGCTGACAATGCTGTTGCCTCTGTTGTAAACGGTGTTTGCGGAGCAAATGAAAAAGACATGCATTATCAGTATGTGAACCTTGAACGAGATGCCACGATAGAACAATTTGCTGATCTTCGTACTATACAAGAGGGAGATCCATCTCCTGATGGTCGTGGGACGGTTAAATTTGCTAAAGGTATCGAAGTAGGTCATGTATTCAAACTCGGAACCAAGTATAGCGAAGCGCTTGGTGCTAACTTTTTAGATGAGAATGGAAAGTCACAAACGATGATTATGGGCTGCTACGGCATCGGGGTTTCACGAACTGTCGCTGCCATCGTTGAGCAGAATCATGATGAGTTTGGGCTAGTTTGGCCAACAACAGTGGCACCATTTGATTTACACTTAGTGACAATAAATGTTAAAGATGAGACCCAAAGAAATCTTGGTGAAGCATTATATGAAAGTTTAAAGAAAAGCCGCTTTGATGTCTTATTTGATGACCGTCCAGAGCGAGCTGGCGTGAAATTTAAAGATTCAGATTTAATCGGTTTACCTATTCGTGTAGCTATTGGAAAACGAGCAGCTGAAGGAATTGTTGAACTTAAGATTCGCAAAACTGGGGAAATGATAGAAGTTCAAGTTGATGAGTTAGAAACTGTACTACAAGACCAATTACAAAAACTAGCTAATTAAACACTTGTAACACGTAAGATGGTATCTCCTTGAAGAGATACCATCGCTTTTGTTTCACTGATAAAAGTAAGGAGGGAGAACCGATGACTCAAGAGGAACAGACAAGAAAAGAGAGATTGCAGCTACTCCTCCAGCAACTGCAAATTCCTTCTGAGGTTGTAACAAGGCATTTTTCAGAGGGAAAAATTCAGAAGTTAGTTATTTCAAAAGAACATAAAACATGGCATTTTCATATAACTTTACCAAAACTAGTCCCTGCTTCTGTATATGATTTCTTCTCAGATCGACTAAATCAAAGTTTTAAACATATCGCAACGGTTCAGTTTACTTTTCACTATGATACAGTCCAATTAACTGAAGCTGATTGGGTTGATTATTGGCCATTAATTATCTCCAATCTAGAATCTATTTCTGCAGGATTACAAGATTTATTGCAAAGTCAAGTACCAACTATAGACGGAAAGCGATTGAATATTAATGTTCGGAATGAAACTGAGGCGGTTGCGCTAAAAAGAAAGCTCCATGAACCGTTTCAACTAAGTCTGACAAAGCTTTGCCTACCTCCCATTCAAATTGAAGCAAATATTAAAGAGTCTAAACAAGAATTTGAAAAGTTTGTGGAGCAAAGAGAGCAAGAAGATCATTCGAAAGTACTAGAAGCCATTATTGAAAAGAAAAAACAACAGCAACAATCGGAGGACAATGCGAGTAAGCAAAATCTCGTTCTTGGTTACCAAATAAAGGATAACCCGATGCCGATTGAAGCTATTGTTGATGAGGAACGTCGCGTTACGGTTCAAGGATATGTGTTTTTTTCGGAAACAAGAGAGCTTCGTAGTGGACGAACATTATTAACCTTTAAAATAACAGACTATACTGATTCAATCCTTGTTAAAATGTTCTCACGGGACAAAGAGGATATTCCATTACTGCAATCAGTAAAAAAAGGTATGTGGCTCAAAGTTCGAGGTGGTGTTCAAAACGATACCTTCGTTCGTGATTTAGTTATGATTGGAAATGATTTGAACCAGATTAAGCCAAATGAACGTCTTGACAAAGCTCCCGAAGATGAAAAGAGGGTTGAACTTCACCTTCACACAAGTATGAGTCAAATGGATGGGATGACCTCAGCTGGTCGCTATGTTGAGCAAGCTGCAAAATGGGGACATCAGGCAATTGCAGTAACAGATCATGGTGTTGTTCAAGCTTTTCCTGAAGCCTACTCAGCTGGAAAAAAGCACGGGATTAAAGTCTTGTTTGGGATAGAGGCAAATCTTGTTGATGATGGGGTACCCATTGCTTATAATGATCAGCATCGAAGGTTACTTGAAGATGAATATGTTGTATTTGACGTTGAAACAACAGGTCTCTCGGCTGTCTATAATAAAATTATTGAGCTTGCAGCGGTGAAAATAAAAGATGGTGAAATTATTGACCGCTTTGAGTCTTTTGCCGATCCTCATGAACCGCTAACGAATACAATTATTGAACTTACAGGTATTACCGATGATATGGTGAAGGGCCAGCCCGAAATCGTTGATGTATTAAAAGACTTTCGTGCATTTGTCGGAGATGCGATACTAGTCGCTCATAATGCAAGTTTTGATATGGGATTTTTAAACGTAGGTTATCAAAAAATTGGACAGACAGAGGCTCCAAACCCGGTGATTGACACATTAGAACTGGGACGCTTTTTATACCCTGAATTGAAAAATCATCGCTTGAATACACTTTGTAAGAAGTTTGATATTGAGCTTGTTAGTCATCACCGTGCAATTTATGATGCCGAAGCAACAGGATATTTACTTTGGAAAATGGTCAAGGACGTAGACGAACGGGATATTCACTATCATGATGAACTAAACAACCACATGGGTGAAGGTAATTTTACTCGTCAACGCCCATCGCACTGTACAGTTTTAGCTCAGACTCAAGCAGGTCTGAAAAATTTATATAAACTTGTTACTCTCTCCCACGTTGAACACTTTTTTCGAACGCCACGAATCCCGCGTTCTCAATTACAAAAGTATAGGGAAGGTCTTTTGATTGGGAGTGCATGTGATAAAGGTGAAGTGTTTGAAGGGATGATGCAAAAGTCGCCGGAGGAAGTTGAAGCAATCGCAAAGTTCTACGACTATCTCGAAGTTCAACCTTTATCAAACTATCAGCATTTAATTGAAAGAGAGCTTGTTAAAGATGACGAATCGCTAAAAGAAATTATTACAAATATCGTTTCGTTAGGCGAGAAACTCGAAAAACCGGTTGTAGCAACAGGGAATGTTCATTACTTGCAAGAAGAGGATTATATTTACCGCAAAATTTTAATTGCATCTCAGGGAGGAGCTAACCCGTTAAGCAGGCAAACTTTGCCAGAGGTTCATTTCAGAACAACTGATGAGATGCTAGAGGCATTTTCGTTCCTTGGTGACAGCGCAAAAGAGATTGTGGTAAATAACCCGCAGAAAATCGCAAATTTAATTGATGACATTCAACCTGTTCCGGATGAATTGTATACTCCTAAAATTGAAGGGGCAGATGAAGAAATTCGACAGATGAGTTATTCTATGGCCCGGAAAATCTATGGTGAAGAGATACCAGAACTTGTTGAAGCTAGATTAGAAAAAGAACTAAAAAGTATTATCGGGCATGGATTCGCCGTGATTTATTTAATATCTCATAAACTTGTTAAAAAGTCGCTAATTGATGGCTATCTAGTTGGCTCTCGGGGGTCTGTAGGATCGTCTTTTGTTGCAACGATGACTGAAATTACAGAGGTTAATCCGCTCCCGCCACACTATGTATGCCCAAGTTGTCAACATTCACACTTTTTTGATGATGGTTCAGTTGGTTCTGGATTTGATTTACCTGATAAAAAGTGTACAGAGTGTGGAACACCGTATGTTAAAGATGGCCAAGACATTCCATTTGAGACGTTTTTAGGGTTTAAGGGGGATAAAGTCCCTGATATTGATTTGAACTTTTCGGGTGAATATCAACCAAGGGCCCATTCTTATACGAAGGAACTATTTGGAGAAGAGTATGTATACCGTGCTGGTACTATTGGTACAGTAGCTGAAAAAACTGCCTACGGTTATGTGAAAGGCTTTCAAGGAGACCATGATTTACTTTTGCGTGGTGCTGAAATTGATCGTCTTGTTTCTGGCTGTACTGGGGTGAAACGAACAACAGGTCAACATCCAGGTGGAATTATTGTTGTTCCTGATTACATGGATATTCATGATTTCTGTCCGATTCAATTTCCAGCAGATGATAGGAAGTCGGAATGGAAAACGACTCATTTTGACTTCCATTCGATTCATGATAACTTATTGAAGCTTGATATACTTGGTCACGATGATCCGACAGTCATAAGGATGCTTCAGGATTTAAGCGGAATCGATCCAAAGACTATACCGACTGATGACTCGGAAGTGATGAAAATATTTAGTGGACCAGATGTGCTTGGTGTAACTGAAGAACAAATAATGTGTAAAACAGGAACACTAGGAATACCTGAATTTGGGACAAGATTTGTACGACAAATGCTTGAAGAAACAAAACCAAGCACATTCTCGGAACTTGTCCAAATTTCGGGTCTCTCACATGGAACGGATGTGTGGCTAAATAACGCAAATGAATTAATATACAACGGTACTTGTGAATTAAAGGATGTTATCGGCTGTCGTGATGACATAATGGTTTATCTAATTTATAAAGGACTTGATCCCTCTCTAGCGTTCAAAATAATGGAGGGTGTTCGAAAGGGAAAGGGCCTTTTACCAGAACAGGTAGAAGAGATGAAGAAGTATGATGTGCCCGACTGGTATATTGAGTCATGTATGAAAATTAAATACATGTTCCCGAAAGCTCACGCAGCTGCCTATGTATTGATGGCTGTAAGGATAGCTTATTTTAAAGTTCATCACCCCATTCTTTATTATGCTTCTTATTTCACGGTTCGTGCAGATGATTTTGATTTGGATACAATGATTAAAGGCTCAGCAGCTATACGTGCAAAAATCGAGGAAATTAATGCTAAGGGGCTGGATGCAGCTCCAAAGGAAAAAGCGGTAGTTATCGTATTGGAACTTGCCCTCGAAATGTGTGAACGTGGATACTCGCTCCAAAAAGTAGATTTATACCGTTCAAGTGCTACGGAATTTATTGTAGAAGGGAAAAGTTTACTGCCTCCATTTAATGCAATGACTGGTGTTGGAACAAATGCGGCTATTAATATTGTTAAAGCAAGAGGAGATGGAGAGTTTTTGTCTAAGGAAGATCTCCAGCAACGAAGTAAGCTTACAAAAACTGTACTTGAGCATCTTGATGAGCATGGTTGCCTAGAAGGAATGCCTGATTCAAATCAATTATCACTTTTTTAAATCAGTCCTCGAAAGCCCTGTATACGTAGGCTCACTGTTGCAAAGGCATGTAGAGTATGATATTGTATTTATGGTAATACTTAGAATAGGGTCGTGAAAAGAGTGGGGAAACCCACTCTTTCGTTGTTCGCTGAGATATTTTATAAACTGTTCGGAAAAGTATATGATTTTACTTTAACTGCAAGGAGGGTACAGGTTGAGTAAGAAGATAACGGAGATTGCAGCTGAAATAGTTACCCCAATTCTAGACGAGCTTGAATTGGAATTGGTTGATGTAGAATTTAAAAAGGAAGGACCGAATTGGTTTTTAAGAATTTTTATCGATTCTGATTCCGGTGTCGACTTAGAAGACTGTGGAAAGGTCAGCGAAAAACTAAGTGAGCAGATGGATAAACTTGACCCAATTCAACAGGCTTATTTCTTGGAAGTTTCCTCTCCAGGAGCTGAGCGTCCACTAAAAAAGGATGCAGATTTTAAGAAGTCAGTAGGGAGAAACATTCATGTAACCACATACGAGCCAATAGATGGAGAAAAAGCATTTGAAGGGGTTCTCCAATCCTTTGATGGGGAAGCTATTAGCATCGAAGTGAAAATTAAAACACGTAAAAAGGTTTTTACCATTCCTATTGATAAGGTTGCAAGTGCACGATTAGCCATTATTTTCTAATCCTGATTTCTTGTTGTATTTATAAAAATGTGGAATTTGTAAATTTTCTTTATATTGAAAGGGGGAAAGAAATCCATGAATAGTGAATTTATGGATGCGCTATCTACGTTAGAAAGAGAAAAAGGGATAGGTAGGGAAGTTATTACTGAAGCAATTGAAGCCGCTCTTATCTCAGGATATAAACGTAATTTTAACCAAGCACAAAATGTTCGTGTAGATGTGAATCGTGAAACGGGGAGCATCCGGGTTTTTGCAAGAAAGACTGTAGTGGAAGAAGTATTTGACGCTAGACTTGAGGCTTCCTTAGATGAAGCTAAAAATATGAACCCAAACTATGAAGTGGATGACATAATCGAAATCGAAGTCACTCCAAAGGATTTCGGACGCATTGCTGCTCAAACGGCTAAACAAGTTGTGACACAACGTGTGCGTGAAGCAGAAAGAGGGATTATTTATTCTGACTTTATTGACCGCGAAGAAGACATTATGACAGGTATTGTTCAACGACAAGACCATCGATTTATCTATGTTGACCTCGGGAAAGTTGAAGCTTTGCTCCCTTTAAATGAACAAATGCCTAATGAGTCTTATAAACATAACGATCGCATCAAAGCTTATATTACGAAGGTTGAAAGAACAACAAAAGGACCACAAATTTTAATTTCTCGATCACATCCTGGTTTATTGAAAAGGTTGTTTGAATTAGAAGTTCCTGAAATTTATGATGGAACTGTTGAAATTAAATCGGTTTCTAGAGAGGCAGGCGACCGTTCAAAGATTGCAGTACATGCTGAAAATCCTGAAGTTGATCCTGTAGGTGCCTGTGTCGGACAAAGAGGGCAACGAGTCCAGACGATTGTAAATGAATTAAAAGGTGAAAAAATTGACATTGTAAGATGGTCAGAAAATCCTGTCGAGTATGTGGCAAATGCTCTAAGTCCGTCTAAAGTTGTGAAGGTCAATGTTAATGAGGATGAAAAAATGACACAGGTCATTGTTCCTGATTATCAACTTTCATTAGCCATTGGTAAACGTGGACAAAATGCTCGTTTAGCAGCAAAACTAACTGGTTGGAAAATTGATATAAAGAGCGAATCCGAGGCAGAAGAACTTGGTCTTTTAGACAATCCAAACTTCTTAGAACCAGTCGGTGTTGAAACTTCATTTGACACTGAAGATCAAGATTAAAGTAGAAGGAGATGGGGCATATGAAACAACGTAAGGTTCCTCTTCGAAAATGTATTGTTACAAATGAAATGAGACCAAAACAGGAATTAATTCGGATTGTTCGTTCACCTGAAGGAGAAATCGCCATTGATCCTACTGGGAAAATGAATGGTCGTGGAGCCTATATAAGCAATAGTCAAGAATGTTTCGAACTTGCAAAGAAAAAGGATGTTCTTTCAAGGCATTTGCAAGTGAAAGTGAGTCCAGAATTGTACGACAATCTTGAAATGGCTCGTTTAAGAGGTCTGAAGCAATGAATGAAAAGCCCAAATGGATTTCGTTACTTGGTTTAGCAGCAAGGGCGAGACAGTTAGTTACAGGAGAGGAGCTCGTCATTAAAGATGTGAGAAGGCGCTCTTTGGCGCTTGTATTATTATCTAGTGATGCAGCCGAACAAACAAAGAAAAAGGTATTGGACAAATGCGGACATTATAGTATACCCGTGCGAATTCTATCTGACCGAGCTACTTTAGGGCAGGCCATTGGGAAGGCAGAGCGTGTCGTAATAGGTGTCAAAGATGCAGGGTTTGCTAAGAAAATGACCGCGTTAATTGACCAATGAAAGTGGAGGTAAGTGTATGAAAAAAATGCGAATATATGAATATGCAAAAGAAAACAATGTTCAAAGTAAGGATGTAATTGAAAAATTGAAAGGTTTTGGCGTGGCTGTTACAAATCACATGTCTATTATCGATGAGGACGCGATTCAAAAGTTAAAAGGCTCAGGGGAAAAGCCGAAAACAAACTCAGAAGAACGCTCTGTAACGAAAAATGATAAATCAGACTCAAAACCCAAGCAGCAGCAAAAGCAAGGTGGTAACATGAAAAAACCTCAAAATCAGCAACAACGTGGTGGTAAACAAAGAAATCAAAGAAATCAGGGGAATCAAGGAAATCAAGGAAAGCAGACTCGGGAGCCTGTTAAGCCAAAGCCTTTGCCAGAAAAAATTACATATTCTGGCTCATTAACAGTAGGTGAAATAGCTAAAAAGTTATACAAGGAACCATCAGAAATTATTAAAAAGCTAATGGGACTTGGAGTAATGGCTACCATAAACCAAGAGCTTGATAAAGACTCAATTGAATTAATTGCTGGAGACTTTGGTGTCGAAGTTGAGGAAGAAATTATCATTGACGAGATGGACTTTGAAAACTATGTGAATGAAGATAAGGAAGAAGACCTTCAAGAACGCCCACCAGTTGTAACAATTATGGGGCATGTTGACCATGGTAAAACTACACTTCTTGATTCGATTCGACATACGAAAGTTACAGCAGGAGAAGCTGGTGGAATTACACAACATATTGGTGCTTATCAAATCGAAGCAAATGGCAAGAAAATCACATTCCTTGATACACCTGGTCATGCTGCGTTTACAACAATGCGTGCACGTGGAGCAAAGGTGACTGATATTACGATCCTTGTTGTGGCAGCAGATGATGGTGTTATGCCTCAAACAAAGGAAGCAATCAGTCACGCAAAAGCAGCCGGTGTTCCAATTATTGTTGCTGTAAATAAAATTGATAAAGAAGCAGCAAACCCAGACCGAGTGATGCAAGAGCTAACGGAGTATGAGCTTGTTCCTGAGGCATGGGGTGGCGAGACAATATTTGTGAATGTTTCTGCTTTAGAAGGAACAGGAATTGATGACCTTTTAGAAATGATTTTGCTTGTTTCAGAGGTTGAAGAGTTGAAAGCAAATCCTGATAAATTAGCTCGTGGTACAGTCATTGAGGCTGAGCTTGATAAAGGTCGCGGCGCCGTGGCGACGTTACTTGTGCAAAGTGGAACATTAAAAGTTGGTGACCCGATCGTTGTTGGTAGTTCTTCTGGTCGTGTTCGTGCAATGGTTAATGATCTTGGTCGTCGTGTGAAATTGGTAGGGCCATCAACTCCGGTGGAAATAACTGGGTTGAATGAAGTTCCTCAAGCTGGTGACCAATTCCAAGCATTTGAAGATGAGAAGAAAGCACGTCAAATCGGAGAAGCTCGAATGTCTCGTCAACGTGAAGCAAACCTTTCAGAGAACTCTAGAGTTAGCCTAGATGACCTATTTAATCAAATTCAACAAGGTGAAGTTAAGGATATTAACATCATCATCAAGGCAGACGTTCAAGGTTCTGCCGAAGCGATGAAAGGTTCCCTTGAGAAGATTGAAGTAGAGGGAGTTAAAGTTAATATTATCCATGTTGGGGTTGGAGCAATTGCTGAATCAGATGTTATTTTAGCATCTGCGTCGAATGCAATTATTATAGGGTTTAATGTTCGTCCAGATGTAAATGCTAAACGTACAGCTGAAGCAGAAAAGGTTGATATTCGTCTACATCGTGTAATTTATAACGCTATTGATGAAATTGAAGCTGCAATGAAGGGTATGCTAGATCCTGAATTTCAGGAGAAAGTTATTGGTCAAGCCGAAGTTCGTACAATATTTAAAGTATCAAAAATTGGTATCATTGCAGGGTCTTATGTGACTGAGGGTAAAGTCTCACGTGATTCAACGGTTCGTTTAATTCGTGATGGAATTGTTGTTTATGAAGGTGCTATAAATGCCCTCAAACGATTTAAAGATGACGCGAAAGAAGTTTCTGCTGGTTATGAGTGTGGTATCACACTTGAGAAGTATAATGACATAAAAGAAGGCGACATTATTGAAGCGTATATTATGGAAGAAATTGAAAGAAAATGATTATAGCTTCTGTTCGATGTGAACTCCTTATCTATAATACCAATTCGTTAAAGGCAAAAAGATCCGTTCTAAAAAGCATACAATCTCGCTTAAAACAACGGTATAATATTTCAGTCGCTGAGACGGATTTTCAAGATATATGGCAAAGAGCAGAGCTTGGCATTGTAACAGTTTCTAATGACCGTGTCGTTTGCGAAAGAGAGCTTCAACGAGCGTTAGCGCTCATTGATAGCGAGATAGAGGTGGAACGCACGGTCACTAACTATGAATGGCTTTAATGCGAATTTAATTAGCCACTTAAAATTGAGGTGAACAGCTATGAGCAACGTTCGTGCGCATCGTGTTGGGGAACAAATGAAAAAAGAACTTAGCGATATCATTATGCGAGAGTTAAAGGATCCTCGGGTGACATTTGTAACTGTTACAGGAGTTGATGTTACTGGTGACCTTCAGCAAGCGAAAGTATATATTTCTGTTCTAGGTAGTGAGGAACAAAAAGAATCGACCTTACTTGGTCTTTCGAAGGCAAAAGGATTTATCCGAACTGAAATCGGCAAAAGAATTCGACTTCGAAAAACACCTGAGATTATGTTTGAAATGGACCAATCTGTTGAATATGGAAATCGGATTGAGACATTATTAAGTGATTTGAATAAAGAACAACGTTAAAAGGATAGAGGGCTTATGCTCCTATCCTTCTTTTGTATAATGAAGAGGTGATTAGATTGAATATTTCAGGTATTTTACCCTTGATGAAGCCAGCTGGTATGACGTCCCATGATTGTGTTGTGAGAACTCGCCGTTTGTTTCAAACAAAAAAAGTAGGGCATACAGGAACGCTAGATCCAGATGTGATAGGTGTATTGCCAATCTGTATCGGCAAGGCAACTAAAGTGGCTCAATATATGTCGGATTATCCAAAGACATATGAAGGTGAAGTCACAATTGGTTTTTCCACAACGACAGAGGATCGTTCAGGTGAGATAGTCGAAGAAAAACAAGTAAAGACAGCTTGGTCTCAAGAAGATATTCAGAGTGTACTTCAAACCTTTGTAGGGGAAATTGAGCAAATTCCTCCTATGTATTCCGCTGTCAAAGTAAAGGGAAAGAAATTATATGAGTATGCACGGGCAGGGCTTGAAGTTGAACGCCCCGTGCGTAAGGTGACGATTTTTTCTTTGAAGTTACTCGGAGATGTCATTCAACATGAGAAAACAACTTCTTTCAGGTTTCAAGTTCATTGTAGTAAAGGAACGTATGTAAGAACTCTTGCAGTTGATTTAGGGAAAACATTAGGGTATCCAGCACATATGTCCGACTTGCAGAGAATAGCGTCTGGTCCTTTCAAACTGGAGCAATGCATTTCTCTTGAACAGTTAGAGGAGATGGACGTAGAAGAACGTTATAATGAGTTGTTTCCACTAGAGACAGCAATTTCCCATATTCCTATGTGTAAAGTGAACCGAGAATTAGAAATTCAGGTTAAAAATGGTTCAGTTTTACCTGAAGAGCTTGTATTAGCACAAAAGCGCTTTACGATTTATAATGAGGATGGAGATTGTTTAGCGATTTATCAACAGCACCCAACAAAACCAGGTCTAATCAAGCCGGAAAAAATGATTTGGACCTCTTAAGGACAATGATTGGTAAGGGGAGTCACCATGGAAATTATCTATTTGCAACATCCAATTGTAGCATCAACTTTACATGTAAGGCCATCTGTTATGGCAGTTGGCTATTTTGATGGAGTACATAATGGTCATAAATGTGTGATTAATACTGCTTCTAAAATAGCAGAAGAGTTTGAAATTGACTTGACGGTCATGACATTTGATCCGCATCCGAAAGAAGTTCTTCGTCTTTTAGATGAGCCCATGCAATTTATCACCCCGTTACAAGATAAAATAAAAAAAATTGAACGTCTCGGCGTGGATACTTTATATGTTGTCCGCTTTACACCTGAATTTGCAAAACTAACCCCTCAACAATTTGTTGACGATTATTTAATTGATTTAGACGTTAAACATGTTGTCGCTGGTTTTGATTTTACGTACGGAACGCTTGGAAAGGGGACGATGGAGACGTTACTTTTCCATGCAAGAAATCGATTTACAAAAACGACCGTGGATAAGTTTAAAGAGGGCGATTTTAAGGTGAGTTCAACTGAAATTCGAAAAAGATTGGCTGAAGGTCGAGTCGATGATATTCCTCGTTTTCTAGGAGAAGAGTATCGGGTAACAGGAATTGTTATTGACGGTGAAAAACGTGGTAGAACAATTGGCTTTCCCACAGCTAATATTGAACTAGTTGACCGCTATGTTGTTCCAAAATTGGGTGTTTATGCTGTAGAAATGAAAATTGGCTCGAACGTTTATCAAGGGATTTCTAATATCGGTTACAAGCCAACGTTCCATGAACAATCGAATTTACCGACGATTGAAGTTCATCTTTTTTCTTTTGATGAAAACATTTACGGAGAAACGGTTGAAATTATTTGGAAAAAAAGAATTCGAAATGAAAAGAAGTTTTCGGGTATTGATGATCTGGTCAAGCAAATATCTCTTGATAAAGAAGAGGCTATTCAGTATTTTAAAGAAAACTGTTGATGAGTCCTTGCATTCTCTTTAAAAGCCATGTATAGTAGTCCTTGTACTCTATGTACGAATCCGTTTCTTGGCAGTTCGAATCACCGACGTTTGCTAGGGAATTGGAGATTTTGAAAAGGAGGTGAATGGGATGGCATTAACACAAGAACGTAAAAATGAGCTTATTGCTGAGTTCAAAACGCATGACACGGACACTGGTTCTCCAGAAGTTCAAGTCGCTATCCTTACAGAACAAATTAACACATTAAATGAGCACTTACGTACTCATAAGAAGGATCATCACTCACGTCGTGGTCTTTTAAAAATGGTAGGTCAACGTCGTAACCTGTTAACATACCTTCGTAACAAGGATGTTACTCGTTATCGTAATCTTGTTGACAAGCTTGGCTTACGCCGATAATTGTTGATGAAAGCGGGAGAACTCCCGCTTTTTTCTTAGGTTAAAAATTGAGGGAAAATTTCCCTCTTTCTTCTAGACAATTTTAGCGAGTTTTTCTTTTATTTTTCGTATAGATAGGCAATAATAAAAATTAGTGAATAATTTTGTGTACGAGAGGAGTACGCGTATGGAACAAGAAAAACAAGTGTTTTCAATGGACTGGGCTGGCCGGAAATTGACGGTAGAAACAGGTCAACTAGCAAAGCAAGCCAATGGTGCTGTACTTGTAAGATATGGTGATACAGCTGTATTGTCTTCAGCGACAGCTTCAAAGGAACCAAAAGATTTAAACTTTTTCCCTCTTACGGTTAATTATGAAGAGAGATTATACGCAGCTGGGAAAATTCCTGGTGGTTTTATCAAGCGTGAAGGTCGTCCAAGTGAAAAAGCTATTTTAGCTAGTCGTCTTATTGACCGACCAATCAGACCACTTTTTCCTGATGGTTTTCGCAACGAAGTTCAGGTGATTAGTATTGTCATGAGTGTTGATCAGAACTGTTCTTCGGAAATGGCGGCAATGTTAGGTTCTTCCTTAGCTCTTTGCATCTCAGATGTCCCGTTTGATGGACCGATTGCAGGTGTAACGGTTGGGCGTAAAGATAATGAATTTATTATTAACCCAACAACTGAGCAGCTTGATCAAAGTGATATTAACCTTGTTGTGGCTGGAACAAAGGATGCCATTAACATGGTAGAAGCTGGAGCAAATGAAGTACCAGAAGAAGTTATGCTTGAAGCGATTATGTTTGGACATGATGAGATTAAACGATTAATTGCATTCCAAGAAGATGTCGCCAAAGCAGTTGGTAAAGCAAAGAAAGATATTACTTTAAAGCAAGTGGATCCTGAATTAGAGGCTGAAATCCGTGGCATAGCTGAAACAGATTTAAAAACGGCTGTTCAAGTTCAAGAAAAGCACGCACGTCAAGAAGCAATTGATGAAATAAAACAACAGATTATTGCTCAGTTTGAAGAGCGAGAAGACATCAAAATTGGTGATGTGAAAGAGACGCTACAAAAAATTGTTAAAGAAGAGGTTCGCCGTCTGATTACAGTTGAGAAAATCCGTCCGGATGGCCGTGGCGTGGATGAAATCCGTGCACTCTCTTCTCAAGTTACATTGCTACCTCGTACCCACGGGTCAGGGCTTTTTACAAGAGGACAAACACAAGCCCTTAGTATTTGTACTCTAGGAGCACTTGGTGATGTACAAATCTTGGATGGTCTTGGTATCGAAGAATCTAAACGCTTTATGCACCATTATAATTTCCCACAATTTAGTGTTGGTGAAACTGGACCTATTCGTGGGCCAGGTCGCCGCGAAATAGGACATGGCGCTTTAGGTGAAAGAGCACTTGAACCAGTCATTCCGAATGAAAATGACTTCCCTTATACAATTCGCCTTGTATCAGAAGTACTTGAATCAAATGGTTCAACATCACAGGCGAGTATTTGTGCAAGTACACTTGCGATGATGGATGCTGGGGTACCTATTAAAGCACCAGTTGCAGGTATTGCGATGGGACTTGTAAAACAGGGAGAACACGTTACAGTGTTAACCGATATTCAAGGTATGGAAGATGCTTTAGGAGATATGGATTTTAAAGTAGCGGGAACAAAAGAAGGTATTACCGCTTTACAAATGGATATTAAAATCTCAGGAATTAATCGTGAAATTTTAGAAGAAGCGTTAGCTCAAGCTAAACGTGGACGTATCCACATTTTGGAAAATATGCTTTCTTCAATTAATGAATATCGAAGTGAACTTTCTGCTTACGCACCAAAAATCATGACAATGAAGATTAATCCGGATAAAATCCGTGATGTTATTGGACCAAGTGGAAAAATGATTAATAAAATCATTGAAGAAACTGGTGTTAAAATTGACATTGAGCAGGACGGAACGGTCTACATTTCTTCAGTTGAAGCAAAAATGAATGAGCAAGCTCGGTCAATTATTGAAGACATCATCCGTGAGGTTGAAGTTGGACAAACGTACCTTGGAAAAGTAAAACGAATTGAAAAATTTGGTGCGTTTGTGGAGTTATTTAAAGGCAAAGATGGTCTTGTTCATATATCTCAGCTTGCGGAAGAGCGCGTAAATAAAGTTGAGGATATCTTAAAAATTGGTGATGAATTATTAGTCCGTGTTACGGAAATTGATAATCAGGGAAGAGTAAATCTTTCTCGCAAAATCATCTTAAAAGAAGAAAAAGAACGACAAGAGCAGCAATAAATTAGTGAGACTGGGTTTGTTGCCAGTCTCTTTTTTTATCTATCACTCCCTTCACCACCTCGGTTCTAACCTGTCCATGTTTTGCATAGGATTGGACTAAGTAGAGGGGGGACTGTCTTGAAGAAACTCATCGTTCAAGCATGTGTGTTTTTTTGTATTGTCATTGTTACATTTGGTGCGGTGCAAAATCCGTTTACCATTCAATACATAGATAGCCTAAAACAGGATAGTATTATGGTAAGTGGAGAAAATAATTCGCTTTATGAAGAAATCAAATTTAGAGCAAATGAATACACTTACGAAGCAATAGATGCCAGAATTGATCAGGTGTGGAAGGCTGTACCAGGTTATAATGGTCTGGTTGTTGACGTAGAAGAATCCTATGTTAAGATGAAGAAGCTTGGCTCTTTTGATGAGAAACGACTTGTTTTTAAAGAGGTAAAACCAAATATAATGTTAAATGATTTACCGTCGTCTCCGATTTATAAGGGGAATGAAGCAAAACCAATGGTTAGCCTACTTGTGAATGTTGCATGGGGAAATGAATTTTTACCTGAAATGTTAAAAGTGTTGAATAATCAAGACGTGAAAACAACATTTTTCTTAGATGGATCTTGGGTGAAAAAGAATCCATCCTTAGCATCGATGATTATAGAAGAAGGTCATGAAATTGGAAATCATGCATACTCTCATCCAGATATGAAAACGTTAACTACAACAAGAATTGATGAAGAGCTAAAAAAAACAAATGATGTCATTAAAGCGACATTGGATGTAACACCCGAATGGTTTGCTCCTCCAAGTGGCAGTTTTAATCAAGTTGTTGTCGATAGAGCAAACACGCTTGGAATGAAAACCGTGTTATGGTCTGTGGACACTGTTGATTGGCGTAAGCCTAATTCAGATGAAATGGTTCAACGTGTGCTATCAAAAGTACATCCGGGGGCGATGATTTTAATGCATCCGACGAAACCGACAGCACAAGGTCTTGAGAACTTAATCAAAGGTATAAAAGAAAAAGGTCTATTAATTGGACCAGTAGGAAGCTTACTATCCGAATCTAGGGTGAATCAGAGTGTAAGTGAAGACAAGAATAGGAGGATAGAATTTGATACAAAAAATTGAATTAGCTAATGGAGTCAGAATTATGACTGAATCGATTCCAACTGTACGTTCTGCTTCAATTGGAATTTGGGTTGGTACGGGGTCAAGGTTTGAAGAAACAAATGAAAATGGAATTTCACACTTTTTAGAGCATATGTTTTTTAAAGGAACAAAAACGCGTTCAGCAGCAGAAATTGCGGAGTCATTTGACCGTATTGGTGGGCAAGTAAATGCGTTTACGTCAAAGGAATATACATGCTATTATGCGAAGGTGCTTGACCAACACGCGACGTATGCTGTGGATGTTTTACAGGATATGTTCTTTAATTCTGTATTCGATGAGGCTGAACTAGCAAAAGAAAAAAATGTAGTGTTTGAAGAAATTAAAATGGTCGATGATACTCCAGATGATATTGTTCATGACTTATTAAGTGAGGCTACATATGGCAAACATTCATTGGGATTGCCGATACTTGGAACCATTGAAACATTAACTCCTTTCAATGGGGATTCATTAAGAAGCTATATGGATCGATATTATACAGGCGATTACGTTGTTATTTCCATTGCTGGAAATATAACGAATGAGTTAATTGAAGAAGTGAAGGAGATTTTCTCCAAGGTTAAGCCGACCACACACTCTTTTAATATGTCAGTCCCACCATTTTTATCCAATAAGGTAGTCAGAAAAAAAGAAACGGAACAAGCACACGTCTGTCTAGGATATCCTGGTCTTGCGGTGGGAGATGAAAATATCTATGCACTGGTTTTGTTAAATAATTTGCTTGGAGGCAGTATGAGTAGTAGGTTGTTTCAAGAGATAAGGGAAAAGCGTGGATTATGCTATTCTGTCTTCTCTTATCATTCCTCCTATCAAGATAGTGGTATGTTAACTATCTACGCTGGAACCGCTCACCAGCAACTCGATGAATTGCTTTTGGCGGTTCAAGAAACGACTAAATATTTAGCGGATAATGGGATGAACGAGAAGGAATTAGGAAATGGAAAAGAACAACTTAAAGGGAATCTAATGCTTAGTCTCGAAAGCACAAACAGCCGCATGAGCCGAAATGGTAAAAATGAGCTTTTACTTAAAAAACACCGAACATTAGATGATATTGTTGAAGAAATAAATTCAGTAACGTTGGCGGATGTTAATCAGTTAGCGCAAAGCATTCTATTAGAACAACCAGCTGTTTCGTTAATTAACTCAACGGGAGAGGTTCCTTTAATCTTAAAATAGATCGTTGACTAGCCTTCTTGATGGGCTGGTCTTTTTTATTATGTGAACTCATACACTCATAAAAATAAGGTTAAAAGGAGTGGTAAAGATGCGATTAAGTGAAATAAGTAATAAAGAAATTATTGACTTTCAAAAGGGTGAACGGTTAGGGATATTAGGTCAAACTGATTTATTAATTAACGAAGAAACTGGTGAAATTGAGGCGTTTATGATTCCAACAATGAAATGGTTCGGATTTGGGAAAAAGGAAAAAGAGGTAACCGTATACTGGGATCAAATCAAAAAAATTGGTCAAGATATGATTATTATCGACATTGGCTATTCTGAATAAGAAAACTACCTTAAATCGGCTTCAAAAAATATGGTTACAAGAAGGCATTGGATAAATCAAGACAAGGGGAATTTGACGAAGACTATGAAATTTAAATAGAAAATATAATTGTTCAAGGGTGTTCCTAAAGGTTGATTTCAACCAGTAGGGCACCCTTTTATTTTTAAAAACGTGGTAAAGAATTCACCTATTATAGGTTCTCATCATATGCTATCGTGAATCGTTATTGTTCATCCCTCCACCCTGTCATAGGGAAGCGATTGAAAAGAAAGGGGAAAGAACGCCATGTTAACAGACAAACACATCGTCATTATTGGAGGCGATGCAAGACAACTTGAAATTATTCGTAAGCTTTCCACACTGGATGCAAAAATTTCGCTAGTTGGTTTTGAGCAACTAGACGACGGCTTTATTGGGGCATCCAAGCAAACAATGAATGAAATTGAGTGGAGCACCGTGGATGCAGTTTTATTACCAATTAGCGGGATGAATCAAGATGGTGAAATAGATTCAATTTTTTCAAATGAAACACTTCAGCTAGAACTAGAACAATTAAAAAGAACACCAGATCATTGTGTCGTTTATTCGGGTATTAGCAATGAGACGTTAGATCAGTTAACGACGAATGCCAATCGAAAATTAGTTAAATTAATGGAACGTGATGATATAGCTATTTATAACTCAATACCGACAGCTGAGGGTGCTGTAATGATGGCCATACAGAATACTGATATTACAATTCATAGTGCAAATGTAGTAGTTCTTGGCTTAGGTAGAGTAGGAATGACCGTTGCAAGGTCGTTTGCTGCACTTGGCGCAAACGTCAAAGTAGGTGCACGAGAATCTCAACATTTAGCTCGTATCACAGAGATGGGGATGAAGTCATTTCATACCGCTAATATAATCGAAGAAATGCGCGAAGTAGATATATGTATTAATACAATTCCAGCTCTTATTGTTACTTCAAAAGTGTTAGCAGAAATGCCTATGCACACTCTTATAATTGATTTAGCCTCTAAACCAGGTGGAACAGACTTTCGTTACTCTGAAAAACGCGGGATGAAAGCTTTACTTGCCCCAGGCCTACCTGGTATTGTTGCGCCTAAAACGGCGGGTCAGATTCTAGCGAACGTCTTGGCGACATTGCTAGTAGCTGAATAAGACTAAATAAGGAGGAGTATGTATGTCTTTAAAAGGAAAACATATTGGGTTTGGTTTATCAGGGTCACATTGTACGTATGATGCAGTGCTTCCTGAAATGAAAAAACTTGTGGATTTAGGGGCTAAGGTTACCCCCTTTGTTTCATATACTGTCCAATCAACGGACACAAAATTTGGTGACAGCGCGGATTGGTTAAAGAAGATACAAGAAATCACACCAGAGCCTATTGTTGACTCAATCGTGAAAGCAGAGCCATTTGGACCTAAAACACCATTAGATTGTATGCTGATTGCTCCGATTACTGGGAATTCTACAAGCAAATTAGCTAATGCACTAACTGATTCACCAGTTTTAATGGGGGCAAAAGCAACGCTTCGTAGTGGGAATCCTGTCGTTTTAGGAATTTCAACAAACGACGCCCTTGGTTTAAATGGTATGAACATTATGAAGTTAATGGCAACGAAAAATATTTATTTCATTCCATTTGGTCAGGATGATCCTGTTAAGAAACCAAACTCACTTGTTGCTAGAATGGGAGCATTAGTCGATACCGTTGAGTCTGCGATAGCTGGGAAGCAATTTCAGCCCGTACTCATTGAAAAATTCAAAGATTAACGCTTTGGTGCAGTTGCATAAAAATAACTTTTCCCTTAAAGTTTAATAGAGCAATAGAGGATTCTCACGAAGAATTAAGAGATTTTATGCTATAATCGTGTAATCATCCTTGTGATGCTATAAAACTTGTGAATGTATGAAGGGAGAACGAATCATGTCAACGAATTATCATGTAGCTGTAGTCGGAGCAACCGGTGCAGTAGGTCAGCAAATGCTAAAAACATTAGAGGAACGTGATTTTCCAATTGCGAGCTTAAAATTACTATCGTCGAAGCGTTCTGCGGGGAAGACGATTACATTTAAAGGAAAAGAATATACTGTAGAAGAGGCTACACCTGAAGCGTTTGAAGGAGTTCAAGTTGCATTGTTTAGTGCAGGAGGATCTGTTTCTAAGGCATTAGCTCCTGAAGCGGTGAAGCGTGGTGCCATTTGTGTTGATAATACAAGTGCTTTTCGAATGGACCCCAATGTTCCACTCGTTGTGCCAGAAGTGAATGAAGCCGCTCTTCACAGTCACAATGGTATTATTGCCAACCCGAACTGCTCAACGATCCAAATGGTTGTAGCACTTGAGCCACTTCGTCAACAATACGGTTTAAAGAAAGTCATTGTCTCTACGTATCAAGCTGTTTCTGGTGCAGGACTTAATGCTATTAACGAAATGAAAGACCAAACCAAAGCGATACTTGATGGTGCCGAAGTAAAGGCCGAGATTCTTCCATGTGGATCTGACAAAAAACATTACCAAATTGCATTTAATGCCATTCCACAAATCGATTTGTTCCAAGATAATGGTTATACATTTGAAGAAATGAAAATGATTAATGAAACGAAAAAAATTATGAATATGGGAGATTTAGAAGTAGCAGCGACTTGTGTACGTCTACCTGTTGAAACAGGGCACTCCGAATCTGTTTATATTGAAACCGAAAAAGGCGGTGCTTCTGTAGCAGAAGTTAAAGAATTACTTGCCGCATCTCCAGGTATTACGTTACAGGACGATCCAGAAAACCAAATTTATCCTATGGCAGCAGAGTGCGTTGGGAAAAATGATGTGTTTGTTGGTCGGGTTCGTCACGATTTAAATCGTGATAATGGCTATCATATGTGGATTGTCTCTGACAACTTATTAAAGGGAGCAGCATGGAATTCAGTGCAAATTGCTGAAAGTCTTGTAAAGCTAAATCTTCTTAAGTAAATTAAAGAAGGTGGCCTATGAAAATCATTGTTCAGAAATTTGGTGGTACGTCGGTTAAAAACGAAGATGTTCGCAAAAAAGCAGCACAGCATGTTTTTAATGCCGTTCGGGATGGTTATAAAGTCATTGTGGTCGTATCTGCTATAGGGCGAAGTCCGGATCCTTATGCGACAGATACATTACTTGGCTTGGTAGATTGTCAGCGTATTTCCAAACGTGAACAAGATCTCCTCGTTTCTTGTGGTGAAATTATCTCCTCTGTTATTTTTTCAGAACTTCTTAATGAAATGGGTTTGTCGGCTTCAGCTTTAACTGGAGCTCAAGCCGGTTTTGTAACAAATAATGAATTTACAAATGCAAAAATTTTGGAGATGAGGTGTGATCATCTCAAGAAACGATTGGAGAAGCAAGATGTACTTGTCGTCTCAGGGTTTCAAGGTCAAACAATTGCAGGAGAGACCACAACACTTGGTCGAGGAGGTAGTGATACCTCAGCTACAGCATTAGGAGCAGCCGTCGATGCAAAATGGGTTGATATATTCACTGATGTTGAAGGCGTAATGACTGCCGATCCAAGAATCGTATCTGATGCGCAACCACTTGAAACAATGACCTACACGGAAGTTTCAAATATGGCATACCAAGGGGCAAAGGTTGTACATCCTCGTGCGGTAGAGATTGCAATGGAATCTAAAATTCCAATACGCATTCGCTCAACAAATTCCGAAAAAAAAGGTACTCTCATAACATCATTTCTTCCTGAAAAAAAAGCACGTGATGTTCAAAATCGTCTAATCACAGGAATTGCACATTTGGCAAACGTAACGCAGATTAAAGTGCTTGCCAAAGAGGGGCAGTATGATCTTCAGGAAAAAGTATTCAAAGCCATGGCTGCCGAGAACATAAGCGTAGACTTTATTAATATAAATCTAACAGGTGTCGTTTACACTGTGCTTGATGAAGTAGCAGACAGGGCTATTCACGTTTTAGAAGAGATGGGTTTTTCTCCTAAAGTGCAGAGACATTGTGCAAAAGTATCTGCAGTAGGAGCTGGGATGGCTGGTGTTCCAGGTGTAACGGCTCAGATTGTTGGAGCTTTAGCAAAAAATAATATACAAATCCTGCAATCTGCTGATTCCCATACGACCATCTGGGTTTTAGTTAAGGAAGCAGATATGAGGAAAGCTGTAAATGCACTCCATCAAATGTTTCGACTTGAAGAGGTAGGAAATAATCACCATGAAGCAGATCGTAAACCCTCGTAAGGAGTTGAGCTGTTATGGAATTCGGCCACATTTGTACGGCGATGGTCACTCCGTTTGACGCGAGAGGGAACATCGACAAGGAAAAAACGAAACATCTTATCGATTATCTCATAGCAAATGGGAGTGATTCACTTGTGATTGCTGGGACTACAGGGGAATCGCCAACTCTTTCAACGAAAGAAAAGCTTGAATTCTTTCAGTTTGTAACGAACTATGTTAATAATCGAGTAGCTGTTATTGCTGGAACAGGAAGTAATAATACATTAGCCTCAACTAACTTAACTAAAAAAGCTACAAGCCTTGGTGTAGATGGTATCATGGTTGTTGCTCCATATTATAACAAACCTTCTCAAAGTGGTATGATTGCGCATATGAAAGAAGTCGCTGCTTCAACGACTTTGCCTGTTATGCTTTACAATGTGCCAGGTCGGACAATGGTAAATATGACGGCTGAAACGGTCGTTGAGTTATCGAAAGTTCCAAATATCGTTGCTTTAAAAGAAGCAAGTGGCGATTTAGAACAGATGGCTACCATTATTCAAAAGACAGCAGATGACTTTTATGTGTATAGTGGTGATGATTCCTTAACGTTACCTTCGATGGCTATAGGTTCTTGTGGTGTAGTGTCGGTTGCATCCCATATTATTGGTAAAGAAATGCAAGAGATGATTCAATTATTTTTAAAAGGTGACGTAAAAAAGGCAGCTGCTACACATCGTCAACTCTTACCACTTATGAAAGGTGTCTTCTTAGCCCCTAATCCCACTTGTGTAAAGTATGCTTTATCTGTTTTAAAGGGAATTGACGTGGGTGAAGTACGGATGCCTCTGCTACCATTAACCACTTCAGAAAAAAAACAAATCGAACAAATAATGTATCATATATAGCAGTCAATCTATTTCAGATTGGCTGTTTTTTTCTATACTACTAAAATAATTATTTATTGGAAAGTCGTGATTTACCAATAAAAATATAGAATTCGTTATTGGAGAAAATTGTGATTAACGTGCAATTAAGGAAGTTGAGTCTTGTGTTTCATTTCAACTATAAGGTATACTTGTTTCAGTTGATTCGTTCGGGTTGTTATACGTAGTCTCATGGAGGTTACGCTGTTACCAATTACCTTTTAAAACCATCTGGCCAAGGATGATATTGAAAGTAGATGCGTTTTTCATTAACGAGAGAAAACGTAGAGTTTCGCACGGAATATAACAGATATATAGTAGAAAAATAGGAGGAACGTCCATTGTCAAAGCAACAAAATGAAAAAGTTCGTGTTTTTGCATTAGGTGGAGTCGGAGAAATTGGCAAAAATATGTATGTTATAGAGGTAGATGAGGATATATTAGTCGTAGACTCCGGATTAATGTTCCCAGATGATGATATGCTTGGTATTGATATCGTTATTCCAGACGTATCATATCTTGTAGAACACCAGGACCGGGTAAAAGGTATTATTTTAACACATGGTCACGAAGACCATATTGGTGGTTTGTCTTATGTTCTTAAGAAAATAAATGTACCGGTATATGGTACGAAGTTAACCCTTGGCTTAGTGGAAGAAAAGTTAAAAGAAGCAGGATTAATCCGCTCGACGACGTTGAAGCTGATTGATGCGAATTCTCGTATCAAAATTGGCTCTACGAATGTTTCATTTTTCCGAACCAATCATAGTATTCCTGATTCGGTTGGTGTTTGTATTGACACATCTCAGGGAGCAGTTGTTCATACAGGTGATTTTAAATTTGACCAAACACCAGTTGACGGTAAACAAGCAGATATCGGAAAAATGGCTTCTATCGGACATCGAGGAGTCTTGTGTTTGTTATCTGATAGTACAAATGCTGAGCGTCCTGGTACCACCCTTTCAGAAACCCATGTGGGTCAAGGGATTATGGATGTGTTTCAAAAAACAGAGGGACGGATTATCGTTACAACTTTTGCATCAAACGTCCACAGAATTCAGCAGGTAATTCAAGCAGCTGAAAGATCGAATCGAAAGTTAGTTGTAGTTGGAAAGAGTATGGTTCGAGTTCTAACAATTGCAAGTAAATTAGGCTATTTAAAAAGTCCAGATGGGTTAATAATTGAGATGGACGAAATAGGGAAATATAAAAACAATCAACTAGTCATCTTAACGACTGGAAGCCAAGGTGAATCAATGTCCGCTTTAACTCGTATGGCTAAAGGGGCACACCGTCAAATCACGATTACAGAAGAAGATACGATTATTATCGCAGCTTCTGCTATACCAGGAAATGAGCGCCCTGTCTCAGCAATTATAGACCGTCTTCATCGAATAGGTGCTGAGGTTGTCTATGGTCGAGCTAATGTACATGCTTCTGGTCATGGTAGTCAAGAAGAGCTTAAATTGATGTTAAACCTCATGAAACCGAAATATTTTATTCCGATTCATGGTGAGTTTCGAATGCAGCATGCTCATCGAGATTTAGCTATTGACGTTGGGGTGAAAGAAGAACGTATTTTCCTTGTTGATAAGGGTGAAGTTATTGAGTTTGCAAATGGACAAGGTCGTCGTGGGGGGAAGGTTCCTTCAGGAAATGTCTTAATAGATGGTTTAGGTATTGGTGATGTTGGAAACATTGTATTACGTGACCGAAGATTACTCTCAAAAGACGGAATTTTAGTGGTTGTCGTAACATTAAATAAACAAAATGGATCAATTGTCTCAGGTCCAAATATCATTTCAAGAGGATTTGTTTATGTGCGTGAATCTGAAAAGTTACTCGAAGATTCAAATGAGCTCGTTAGTGACATTTTAAAAAGGTGTGTAACAGAAAATGTTAACGAGTGGTCTTCGCTTAAGAGTAATGTACGTGAAGGACTAAGTCGTTATTTGTTCGAAAAGACAAAACGCAGACCAATGATTTTACCAATTATTATGGAAGTCTAACCAAAGGAAACATGCCATTGCTGGCATGTTTTTTTGTTTGAGTTAGATTAAATTTTCTAATCTGAGAATGTTTAGGATAATCAACGTTCATACTAGATGAAGACACATTGAAGGAGGACAAAGATATGATGGATACCCCCAATACAGACCAACCTTCTAGCCCGGATCAACCGAAAAAGGAAATAAAAGGGTCGGGCATCTTAGACAAAATCCAAGAATTAGGGCAAACGAATGTACCGGATATGGATCACTCGAACATTCATTGTATGACGATTATTGGTCAAATTGAAGGACATATGCAATTACCACCACAAAACAAGACGACGAAATATGAGCATATTATTCCACAGCTTGTTGCGATTGAACAAAATCCGAAAATTGAAGGCCTTCTGCTCATATTAAATACAGTAGGGGGAGATGTTGAAGCAGGTTTAGCTATTTCTGAAATGGTTTCGTCAATGTCAAAGCCATCGGTTACCCTTGTACTTGGAGGCGGTCACTCAATTGGTGTTCCGATAGCAGTAGCAGCTAATCATTCATTTATTGCAGAATCAGCGACGATGACAATTCATCCCGTTCGTTTAACGGGTCTTGTAATTGGTGTTCCCCAAACATTTGAATACCTTGATAAAATGCAAGAACGTGTTATCAACTTTGTTACAAATCACTCATCAATATCGGAAGAAAAGTTTAAAGAGCTTATGCTATCAAAAGGAAACTTGACTCGAGATATCGGGACAAACGTGGTGGGAACAGACGCAGTTGAGTATGGTCTAATCAATGAAGTAGGTGGAATAGGTCCGGCACTAAAAAAACTTAATGCTCTCATTGAGGATTATCGAAACCAGAACCAAGATGAGGTGATCCAATGATTTTATATACAATGATGCCGCATGAGTTAATATTTCCTCAAGAAGAATCGATCTATGCCACATATCATACAATTCCATGTGAGGATGGGCATCTGATTGTTGAGCAAACAAATACATCTGAATATAAAGTAGTCCGTTTAATCAGTGGAAACCCAATGAATTATTTGAATCAAAAATATACTCCTGGTACGGTAATTCAAGCAAAACCTCAACTTTAACTGTGTAGCCAAGCTTTGTCTTATGCTATAATGATTCCATCCAAGGATGGTTAAAGCAGCCAATATTGGCTGCTTTCTTAAATTTGTCATGAAGTAGAGGGTGAACCAAATGGCTAGACGAAAAAAACGAAAGAAAACAGAGTGGAAATCACAGCTCACCTACGAATTATTTGGACTCGGATTGCTTGTCATTGCTGTTGTTACACTTGCTCGTCTAGGAAGCGTTGGCGAGACTTTTGTTAGGTTGTTTCGATTTTTCTTAGGCGAGTGGTTTATTGTACTTGCACTTGGTATGTTAATTATTTCTATTTATATTATGATGAAACGACAGAAGCCGAACTTATGGTCAAGGAGAATGGCTGGTTTCTATGTAGTTATTTTGTCATTTGTTCTCTTTAGTCACGTAGGCTTATTTCATAATTTACAGAGTGCGGAAGGTTTTGAAGATGGGTCCGTTATTAGGAACACGTGGAATTTGTTTTGGATGGAAATGAGGGGGGAAGTTCCACCTTCTGACCTTGGCGGGGGAATGGTTGGTTCCATTGCTTTTGCTGTCAGTCACTTTTTATTTGCAGAACCAGGAACCTACTTTTTAAGTGTTGTTTTATTTTTGATTGGACTTATTCTAATGACAGGACGCTCAATTTCTGAAATGCTTTCAAACGTACTAAGGAAAATGTATGTCTTTGTCGTTGATACTCTTCAGTTAATGAAGGAAGAGTTTATACAGTTTAAAGAAAAAACCAAAGAGAAACTAAATGAAGAGAAGGCAGCTCAAAAACAAAGAAAAAAACAGCCCAAAAAAGAGGAAGTAGATTCCTCCGAGATACCTAATGGTGAAAAAGAAAATCCAATTGAACCAGAAATTGTTGATTTTTCTCAAAAATCTTATCAATCACAAGCGGTTGGTAGTCAAGAATCAAAAGACATAAAAGGGAAGACAATAAATTCGGAGGAAAAAAAGGAAGACGAGCATTCAGGTGTACAAGCTCCACTCATTACCGCTTCCGAAACGAATGAGTCTTATAAACTTCCGGAACTGGATTTACTGAAATTGCCGAATAATACAGGACAATTTCATGAAAAACAACAATTAACTTCTAATGCGAGAAAGCTTGAGCAAACACTTGAGAGTTTTGGAGTGAAAGCTCGAGTTTCAAAAGTACATCTCGGTCCGGCTGTTACGAAATATGAAGTAAATCCAAATGTAGGCGTTAAGGTGAGTAAAATTGTAAATTTATCTGATGATTTAGCCTTAGCACTTGCAGCAAAAGATATTCGTATTGAAGCACCTATTCCCGGAAAGTCTGCAATTGGAATTGAGGTTCCAAACCAAGAAGTGGCGATTGTTACACTTCGTGAAGTATTGGATTCCGAAAAGTCAAAAAGCGAATCCAATGTATTGGCTGTGGGATTAGGAAGAGATATATCTGGGGAGCCTGTCCTTGCACATCTAAATAAAATGCCCCATCTTTTAGTAGCAGGGGCTACAGGAAGTGGTAAAAGTGTTTGTATTAATGGAATTATTACGAGTATCTTAATAAAGGCAAAACCTCATGAGGTTAAATTAATGATGATTGACCCAAAGATGGTCGAATTAACTATGTATAATGGGATTCCTCATTTACTAACACCAGTAGTTACAGAGCCAAAGAAGGCCTCTCAGGCGTTAAAAAAGGTTGTTTCCGAAATGGAGCGACGTTATGATTTATTTTCCCATACAGGTACTAGAAACATTGAAGGCTATAATGAACTCGTCAGAAAGGAAAATAACATATCCGAGGCAAAACAGCCATTGCTACCTTACATTATCGTAATTGTTGATGAACTTGCAGATTTGATGATGGTTGCCTCGAGTGATGTGGAGGATTCCATTGCTAGATTAGCACAAATGGCTCGTGCTGCTGGCATTCATATGATTATTGCGACGCAGCGTCCTTCTGTTGATGTTATTACAGGTGTTATTAAGGCAAATATTCCTTCAAGGATCGCCTTTGGTGTGTCCTCTCAAACCGATTCGCGAACAATTTTAGATTCTGGCGGAGCAGAGAAGTTACTCGGTCGTGGAGACATGCTTTATTTACCGATGGGGGCAACAAAGCCAACAAGAATACAAGGGGCTTTTTTATCTGATGAGGAAGTCGAGAATATTGTCGACTTTGTTATTTCTCAGCAGAAAGCGAAATATCAAGAAGAAATGACTCCAACTGAGGAGACAGAAGTTACATCTGAAGTGAATGATGATGTTTATGAACCTGCCGTTGAACTGGTTATGGAAATGAATACGGCTTCGGTTTCTATGTTGCAGAGACGTTTTCGTATAGGCTACACTCGAGCGGCAAGACTAATAGATGAGATGGAGTTAAGAGGAATTGTCGGTCCGTATGAGGGAAGCAAGCCAAGGGAAGTCCTTGTTCAAAAGCCGCGAAATGATGAGGTTTCTTCCTCGTAGAACGGAGTGATAGACGTGATAAAAACGGATCAACGGCCATTGTATCTACAAGTGATTGATCGTATTAAAAATGACATTGAAAACAATGTGTTTAAAGAAGGAGAGAAACTGCCTTCAGAATATGAATTATCAAAACAACTAGGGATTAGTAGGGCTACCTTGAGGGAGGCCCTACGTCTTTTGGAAGAGGAGAGTATCGTTATTCGTCGTCATGGTGTTGGGACCTTCGTACATACGAAACCGTTGTTTTCTGCGGGTATTGAAGAATTATCTAGTGTCACTGATATGATTACGCAGGCGAATATGGTGCCAGGTACTATTTTTCTCTCGAAATCTGTCAGAGAGGCAAACGAAGATGATGTTCGTCGATTTGAACGAGATGATTTAGACAAAATCATGGAAATGGAAAGAGTTCGAACTGCCGACAGTGTACCACTTGTCTATTGCCTTGATCGAATACCTAATGAGCTCGCAGAAAATTATTCAATTCATGAAACGAAGTCCTTATTTCAATATTTAGAAGATATAGGTCACACAATCACACATGCAGTGACCTATATTGAACCTATAGGTTACCACGAGATGATTTCGGAGATACTAGAATGCGAACCAGAAACATCCTTGCTTTTATTAAAGCAAACGCATTACGACCAGACAGAGTGCCCGCTTTTATATTCATTGAATTATTTCAGAGCAGATAAATTTAAATTTCACGTAGTAAGACGACGATTGAAAGCATAACCTAAGCCTAGCTGAAACGAAGGAGATGATAGTCATGAAGGGTATGATTGAAAAGAACCACCATTTGCCAGGTATGAATGTACATACCGTAAAAACAGATAAATATAAAACAAACACTTTAGTGTTAATGTTAAAAGCTCCCCTCTCTAATGAAACTGTCGCGAATAGGGCTTTATTACCTCAAGTCCTTCAAAGCTCTACAGCGGGATTCCCCTCAAGAAAACAGTTTAGAGAGAAATTGGATTCTATGTATGGAGCGATGCTCACTACAGATGTTCAAAAAAAAGGTGAGCAGCACGTTATTACATTGCGAATCGATGTAGCTAATGAACGTTTTTTATCTGACTCCACTCCACTATTCCATCAAGCCATTGAATTATTAGGAGAAGTGTTGTTAAATCCTCATGTTGAAGGAAAAGGTTTTACAACATCGGCTGTGGAGAATGAAAAGCGAGCATTGATTCAAAAAATTCAATCAGTTTATGATGATAAGATGAGGTATGCAAACGTTAGAATTACGGAAGAAATGTGTAAGGACGAACCATTTCGCTTAACCGCATTTGGTACGGAACAACAAGTTGAGACACTTTCTAGTGAGTCATTATATGATTATTATCAAACATTACTTAATACCGATCGCATTGATTTATACATGATTGGGGCAATATCAGAAGAAGATGCATTACAAAAAGTTACAGAAGTATTTGGAAAACTCTCTTCTCGTCAAGCCTCTCTTGGCGACGGGCGGCCAAGTTCTCCAAGTCCTGAAGTTAGGAATGAAAACGTTGTTCATGAGGAACAGGATGTGAAGCAAGGTAAGCTTCATATTGGTTTTAGAACATATACAACGTATGCTGATGCTGATTATGTGGCAATGCAGGTGTGTAACGGTTTGTTTGGTGGTTTTTCACACTCAAAGTTATTTATCAATGTTCGTGAGAAGGAAAGTTTAGCTTATTATGCAGCATCAAGATATGAGAGTCATAAAGGGATTCTGGTGGTTATGGCAGGCATTGAGTTTTCTAAATATGAACGGGCTGTAACCATTATAAAAGAACAACTTAAAACGATGCAGTCAGGTGAGTTTACAGAAAAGGAAGTAGAGCAAACAAAAGCGATGCTTAAAAATCAAATACTTGAAACAGTCGATGTCGCTAGAGGGCACGTCGAAATCTCTTATCATCAAGTTGTTAGTGGCTATAATCGGTCTCTAGAGCAATGGATAGAGGAGATCGATGCAGTGACAAAAGAAGATATGATTCGTGTTGCAAAAAAAATTAAGCTCGATACGATTTACTTTTTAAAAGGTAGGGAGGAGAGCCAATGAAACCGGTGAATTTTGAACAATTAGGTGAAACATTATATCATGAGGAACTGAGTAACGGTCTTAATGTTTATATTTTGCCAAAGGAAGGCTTTAATAAAACATTTGCAACATTTACAACAAAGTATGGATCAATTGACAATCAATTTACTCCGCACGGTCAAAAAGATACAATCCGCGTCCCTGATGGAATTGCTCACTTCTTAGAGCATAAAATGTTTGAGGATGAAGAAGGTGATGTGTTCCAAGAGTTTAGTAAACAAGGCGCATCAGCCAATGCATTTACAAGTTTTACGCGAACAGCCTATTTATTTTCGAGTACCTCTAATCTTGTGGAGAATCTTGAAACATTAGTGGATTTTGTTCAACACCCATATTTTACAGAGGAAAGCGTTGAGAAGGAGAAGGGTATTATCGATCAAGAAATTACAATGTATGATGATAACCCAGATTGGCGCGCTTATTTTGGAGTAATTGAAAATATGTTTAAAAAGCATCCTGTTAAAATTGATATTGCAGGAACAGTTGCTTCTATTTCGGATATTACGAAAGATTTGCTTTACACGTGCTATGAGACCTTCTACCATCCAAGCAATATGCTTCTTTTTGTCGTGGGTCCTGTTGACCCTGAGGTAGTTATTAAGCAAGTGAAGGATAATCAGGAGAAAAAGACTTTTACGCAACCTGAAAAAATCGTTCGGTTCTATCCAGAGGAGGACGCAGTGGTTGCAACAAAAAAGAATGTTATTCATATGCCTGTTCAAACGCCAAAATGTTTAATGGGATTTAAAGATAAAGAAACAACACGCCAAGGGACTGAATTATTAAAGCATGAATTAGCTCTAAATGTTCTTTTGGATCTAATGTTTGGCCAAAGTTCAACAAATTATCAGACGCTGTTTGATGAAGGATTAATTGATGATTCATTTTCTTTTGATTATTCAGCAGAGTATGGATTTGGTTTTACTGTTATCGGTGGGGATACAAAATACCCAGATAAATTAGCGGAACGTATTGAAGAAATGGTCCAAACATTTGTTAATCAATCACTAACACAAGATGACTTTGAGCGGGTTATTAAGAAAAAAATCGGCACATTTCTAAGATCCTTAAACTCCCCAGAATATATTGCCAATCAATTTACTCGTTATCAATTTAACGATATGAATTTATTTGATGTGGTTCCAACGCTAGAAGGTTTAACGGTTGATTATTTAGTTGGTGTGATGAAAGAACATTTTAATTTTGAACGATTCACTGTTTGTCAAGTTAAAGCAGAAGGATATGAAGAGTAAGATGAAAACAATTTTAATTACGGGTGCTTCTGGTGAAATTGGCTCAGCGATTGCGCTGGAGCTCGCTTTACCAGGGCACTCGCTTTTTTTACATTATCACCAGAATAAGAAAGCTATACTAAAGATTAAGCAACAATGTGAGCAAAAGGGGGCATTTGTTACTCTTATACAGAGTGATTTATCTCTCCCTGAAGGTGATGAAATTCTATTAAATCATCTACCAAACTTGTCTATAGACGTTCTAATTCATAATGCAGGTATGAGTCAAACCGGATTATTTACAGAAGTCAAAAATGAAGAGATCCATTCAATAATGAACACTCACTTGTTAAATCCGATGAAAATTACCCGTGCCATACTCCCAACTATGATTCGCAAACGTTCTGGAAAAATCATTGTTATTTCCTCCATTTGGGGTCTGACTGGAGCATCGTGTGAAGTCACTTATTCGGCTGCTAAAGGTGGATTAAATAGTTTCGTGAAAGGCTTAGCAAAAGAAGTTGCCCCAAATAATATTCAAGTAAATGGTGTAGCCCCAGGTGCGATTCAAACGAGAATGCTTGATGATTATACAGCTGAAGAAAAACAACTTCTAATGGATGAAATTCCTGCAGGGGTTTTGGGTCTCCCAACTGATATTGCCCATTCAGTTAGCTTTCTATGTTCTGCAAAATCTACATACATAAATGGTCAAATTTTGTCTGTTAACGGTGCATGGTACTGTTAATAATTTATGAAAAGATGTATAAAGTACCCGTTGTTTTGAAAAAATAAGGGCGAAGTACATTTTCAAGGAGGGGTTTTCAATATGTCTGTACTCGACAACTGGAATCAATGGAAAGATTTTTTAGGGGATCGACTTCAACAAGCAGAAAGTGAAGGAATGACAGAAAATGTTATTAATGATGTTGCTTATCAAGTTGGTGAATATTTGTCACAACAAGTTGACCCTAAAAATGAACAAGAGCGTGTTTTAGCCGAGCTTTGGAAAGTTGCAGATGAGCAGGAACAACATGCGATCGCCAATATGATGGTAAAGCTTGTTCAAAACGAAGGGTAATTTTTTGTGAAACGCCGCGATAAGCGGCGTTTTTTCTACTATATACATATTAGACCTTAATTATTACTTAAATAAAGAGAAGCGTTTGTATAGAGAAAGTCCTTTCAATTATAATGAAGATCAATTATCATTAAAAAAGAAGAGAAATTTACATGTTCTTGTCAAAATTTAGATGGTTTGGATGATTAGGTTTGGTTTAGAGAGGGTGACGATTATGGAAGAAAAAGAATGGTATTTAGAATATCAAATACTTAATAATCGTCCAGGGTTGCTGGGAGATATTTCATCTTTGTTAGGGATGCTATCCATTAATATTGTGACGATTAATGGCGTAGATGACAAAAATAGAGGAATGCTTATGAGAAGCCATAGTGACGACCATATCGCTCGTTTTCGCGCCATCCTCGATAAGATAGATAGCATTGCTGTTATGAAATTTCGGCAGCCAAGATTACGAGATCGTCTTGCAATTAGACATGGACGCTATATTGAAAGAGATGCAGATGATCGTAAAACATTTCGCTTTATTAGAAGTGAGCTAGGTCTTCTCGTTGATTTTATGGCGGAGCTTTATAAGCAGGATGGTCATTATTTAGTCGGTATTCGAGGAATGCCACGTGTTGGGAAGACAGAATCCATTGTGGCAGCGAGTGTATGTGCAAGTAAGAGGTGGTCATTTATTTCCTCAACACTTTTAAGGCAGACTGTGCGAACCCATCTTTCAGAAGAAGAGGTCAATAATGATCATATCTTTATCATTGATGGGATTGTTTCGACAATGCGTTCTACGGAAAAGCACCGCTTATTAGTGCATGATGTGATGAGAATGCCAGCTGTGAAGGTGGTCGAGCATCCGGATATTTTTGTACGTGAAACTGAATATGAACTAGATGATTTTGATTGTATGATTGAATTAAGAAATGATGAAGGAGAGAAGATTTCTTATGACGTATTAGAGTCGGGCTTCTCCTCTTTTGATATTAGTTAAAGTAGTAGGCAGGTGTTAACATGTCAGAGTTAGGTCAACATTTAAAAGAGGTACGTGAGCAAAAACAGATTTCTCTTGATGATCTTCAACGAACCACGAAAATTCAAAAGCGTTATTTACTCGCTATAGAGGAAGGGCGCTTCGAAACTTTGCCCGGTTTGTTTTATGCAAGAGCTTTTGTTAAGACTTATGCGGAGGCAATTGGATTAGATTCAGAGCCATTGTTTGCTGAATATCGAGATGAGCTTCCTAATCCAAGGAGAGAATCTGTTGAGCTCCCATCTAGAACAGAACGTTCTAAAGCGCCCCCAATAACAAATAAAAAGAAAAGAGTAACATCTTTTATGCCGGCTCTTATATGGGTTGCATTGGTTCTTATAGCCGTAGTCGGCATTTGGGTCGGGGCCAAGTGGTTGAGCCAACAAAGTGGAGAGGTTGTGACTCCTGATGAGACGAGTGAAAATCTGGATGCTGATTTAGGGACGATTTCGGAAGTTGACGACCCTGAAAGTGAACCTAATACAGGCGAAACTGATGAGGAAGAAGAGTCCGCTGAAGAAGTAACAGAAGAAGAGCCTGTTGAGGAAGCTAAATTGGTATTTATTGAATCACGAGGGAATACGTCGTACTTTGAAATTGAAGGAACAGATCAATTCAAAGCTTTTGTTGAAATAAGTGACCGTTCATATGTTGATATTAAGAATGGGTTAGGTAATACATTCTATTCAGGAGAGCCCACCACGGGTGTAGAAATTTCTGAAGACTTTAGTGCTGAAGAGGAAATCATCTTTAATTTTGGTGCATCTCAGAATGTACAACTAACGATTAATGAAGAACCAGTTGAATTCCCTTTGAATAATGCACATCAAAAAATTAATGTCCGTTTTTCAGAAGAATAAGAGTGAAAGTGTGAGGTTGGAAGTTCTGACTTCTTAAATTAATCAGGTTTACTTTTTCAGCCGAGCGTTTATTGCTCGGCTATTCATTTGCATAATCGTAGAAGTTTATTAAAATAGACCATATTATGGTACAATAAAATGTGTAATAGTGAGCTGCAACCTTTATGTAACTTTTATTCAATTAGATGCTACGAGTGATGCTTAAATATATCTTTTTGCATGCTCTGTACAAGAAAAATGACTAGGTTAAAGTGAAAGGGTGATTTCTATGGCAAAGGAACATTCCTTTGACATTGTTTCAGAGGTAAACTCTCAGGAAGTCGATAACGCGATTGGACAGGCAATGAAAGACATAACAAACAGGTATGATTTTAAGGGGTCAAAAAGTTCAATTGAGCGCACGAGTGATGAATTGATTACTATTATTTCTGACGATGAATATAAGCTTGAAAGTGTTATTGATATTTTACAAATGAAATTTATTAAACGAGGTCTCTCACAAAAATCAATGGAATTCGGGAAAATTGAGAGAGCTTCTGGAGGTACCGTTCGTCAAGTTGTTACACTCGTAAGCGGTTTAAGTGCTGAAAGGGCAAAAAAGGTTTCAAAACTTATCCGTGACTCCGGTTTAAAGGTGAAGGCTCAAATTCAAAATGAACAGGTTAGAGTTACAGCTAAAAATATAGATGACCTGCAAACCGTTATTCAGGAATTAAAGCAACAAGATCTTGATTTTCCTGTTGAGTTTGTAAATATGAGATAACATTTGAAAGAAGGGAGGAACCTTGTGTGAACTTACCAAATAAAATAACAATCTCTAGAATTTTCTTAATCCCCCTTTTTATGGTGTTTCTCTTAGCGCCTTTGCCACTCGGTGAAGTAGAGCTACTTGGTACCATAATTCCTGTTTCTCATCTAGTTGCGACAGGAATCTTTATTTTTGCATCTGCGACGGATTGGCTTGATGGGTACTATGCTAGAAAATTGAATTTAGTTACAAACTTTGGCAAGTTTCTTGACCCGTTGGCTGATAAATTATTAATCACAGCGGCTTTGATTGCCCTAGTGGAGTTACAGATTATTGCAGCGTGGATGGCGATTATTATTATTAGTCGCGAGTTTGCTGTTACTGGAATTCGGTTAGTTGCAGCTGCAGATGGAGAAGTAATTGCAGCAAGCCAATTAGGGAAGCTAAAAACCGTATCTCAGATTGTGGCGATTTCCGCTTGTATGTTACATAATATTCCATTTGCGTTTGTGTCACTACCTTTCGATATGTTGGCTATCTGGATAGCAACAATCCTCACTCTTATCTCAGGAATTGATTATTTTCTTAAGAACCAACATATATTGTTGAAGTCAAGGTAATGAAAGGGTGAGAGGCATGAATGCAGAAATTATCTCAGTAGGTTCAGAATTATTACTAGGTCAAATTCTTAATACAAATGCAAGGTTCATTTCAAAAGAGTTAGCAGAACTCGGGATTGATGTGTATGTACAAACAGTGGTAGGAGATAACGAAACGAGGCTAGCAGATGCTCTTTCACAAGCGAAAGCAAAATCAGATTTAATTATCCTTACTGGTGGGTTAGGCCCAACAAAGGACGATCTCACAAAAGAAACGGTTGCAAATGTCTGTGGGCGAAAATTAGAATTTAATGAAGAAGCGCTTAATTATATAACCGATTACTTTATCCAACGTCAACGTCCAATGACTGAAAACAATAAGAAACAAGCGCTCATTATTGAGGGAAGTAAAGTTCTTGCTAACCATTTCGGAATGGCTCCAGGCATGGTTGTTACGGAAGAAGATTGTACATTCGTTTTACTCCCAGGTCCTCCAAAAGAAATGGAGCCAATGTTTAAATTTGAATTAAAACCTTATTTATTGTCTAAGCTTCAGATGAATACCCCGATTACATCAAGGGTATTACGTTTTTTTAATATTGGTGAGTCGCAACTAGAAAGTGAAATTTTAGATTTGATTGTTAACCAGTCAAATCCAACCATCGCTCCGTTAGCTGGGGATGGTGAGGTCACACTTCGTTTAACTGTTAAGTCTTCTTGTACCAAGGAAGCTAAACGGCTGTTAGATGAAACCGAAGAGTTAATAACAAATCGAGTAGGTTCCTTCCTTTACGGTTATGATGATACTTCATTGGTCGAGCAGTTATTTCAACATTTAAAAGATAATGGGCTGACGATTTCTACTGCTGAAAGTTTAACAGGGGGATTGCTAGCTACAGAGTTAACATCCTTCCCTGGAGCGTCTACTGTTTTTAAAGGTGGAGCAGTGTCTTATTCAACTAGTGTAAAGGAAAATTTGTTAGGTGTGTCGAATACTCTTATTGAAGAGCATGGTGTCATTAGTGAACAGTGTGCAAGCGAAATGGCAAAAGGGGCAAAGCGTGTTTTTCAATCAGATGTAGCGGTAAGCCTTACAGGGGTTGCCGGTCCTGGTTTACAGGAAGAAAAAAAGCCCGGAACTGTATATATAGGTATTAACGGACCAATTCACCAAAAGGTAATTGAGTTGTCCCTTGGTGGAAGTCGACAAGCTATTCGAGAACGAGCTATAAAACATGCATGTTTCGAGCTTTTGAACGAATTGAAAAGGTGGAATTTAGTAAAATGATTTATTTTAAAGATTTTCAAATCTCAGAACCAATTCAAAAAGCGATTAAAGACATGGGCTTTGAAGCGCCCTCACCTATCCAAGAAAAGGCTATTCCAGTTATTCTTGAAGGCGGCGATGTTATTGGGCAAGCCCAAACAGGTACAGGAAAGACGGCGGCTTTTGGAATTCCAATTGTCGATAAAGTGACGACAGAACGTCATGTTCAAGCATTGATTTTGACACCAACGCGTGAACTAGCAATTCAGGTCTCTGGAGAGCTACAAAAACTTTCTACACATAAAAGAATTCGTACATTACCCATTTACGGAGGGCAATCGATTAGTCATCAAATCAGGGCATTAAAGCAGGGAGTTCAAGTCATCATTGGAACACCTGGTCGGATTTTAGATCATCTGCGTAGACAAACTTTACAATTAGATAAAGTTCATACAATCGTTTTAGATGAAGCTGATGAAATGCTTGATATGGGTTTTGTAGAGGACATTGAATCAATTTTGAGACAAGTTAATAAAGATCGTCAAACATTACTATTTTCTGCAACAATGCCATTAGCTATTAAAAAGCTTTCAAGCAAATATATGAATTCACCTAAAATAGTAACGATAAATAAAGGAGAGGTAACAGCTCCTTTGATTAATCAAATGTATTTTAAAGTGCTTGAAAGAAATAAAATTGATTCACTTTGCCGCATTATTGATAGCGAAGATATTGAATTGGGTATTTTATTCTGTCGTACGAAAAAAGGTGTCTCTGAATTAGCTGAAGCACTGCAAGCTCGTGGGTACCTAGCGGATGGTTTACACGGCGATTTAACACAATCACAGCGAGATAGTGTAATGAAGAAATTCAGAGATTCATCAATTGAGTTTTTGATTGCTACTGACGTTGCTGCTCGCGGAATAGATGTAGAAAATGTTACACATGTTATTAATTACGATATTCCACAAGACCCTGAGAGCTATGTTCATCGGATTGGCCGCACAGGAAGAGCGGGTCGGAAAGGCTTAGCTTTAACCCTTGTTACTCCGAGGGAGATGAAGCATTTACGCTCCATTGAAAATGAAATAAAAATGAGCATACCATCACAAGATGTTCCGACGATTGAAGAGGTTGTGGAAAAGCAGCAAAGCTCATGGAAAAAACTAATAAGTGATACAATTGAAACTGGTGGGAAAGAAATGGAGCTTTTCGCTCCACTTGTATCAGAAATCCTTGAAAATCATACTCCGGATCAAGTAGTATCTGCATTGTTGAAAATGAATTTCTCCTCTGATTCACCAGGTGATGAAGCTGGTTACAATTTCGGTGAAACAGGCGGAGCAAAAGGAATGGTTCGATTCTTTATTAATGTCGGACGAAATGTGAACATGAGTCCTAAAGTACTTACTGAGGAAATTTCCGAACTAGTTGGGATTCCAGGAAAAGCTGTTGGTCGTATTGATATTTTTGAGAACTTTACTTTTGTGGAAGTCCCTGAAGAAGTAGCTCCTTTCGTTTATGAGGCACTTCGTTACTCTAGAATTAATGGAGCCAGAGTGAATCTTGAACCAGCAAAACCTCGTCCAAAGCGTGAAAATCGTACGCCTTCTCGATCAAAATAGGTTTGATTAACCCCAAATTTAAATAAACGAAATCAATATGTAAAGCTGCTGTTGGTGTTTAGATTATTCTAAACTAAGAGCCTGTTATGAAACGATTTTTCATAGCCAGCTCGCAGCAGCTTTTACGTTTTTCAATTGCTGTACACATGGTTTCTTCTTTTTACTTTCCCCCTGAAAATAAAAACCCGAATAAATGTTCGTAAAAACTATTGGCAAACGTCGAAAAAAACGTTATGATAATAACGTAGGAAAGATAGATTAGTAATTTTCCAATAAACATAGTTTATTATATATAGAGGAGAGATAATCAATGAGTGATCGCAAAGCAGCTCTTGATATGGCATTACGTCAAATCGAAAAGCAGTTTGGGAAAGGTTCAATTATGAAATTAGGGGAGCAATCTGAACAACGAGTATCGACTGTTTCAACAGGTTCACTTGCTCTTGATATTGCTCTTGGGGTAGGTGGTTATCCACGAGGTCGTGTTATTGAAGTTTATGGACCTGAATCTTCAGGTAAAACAACGGTTGCACTTCATGCAATCGCCCAAGTTCAACGAAATGGTGGCCAAGCTGCTTTCATTGACGCTGAACATGCACTCGATCCATCATATGCAAAGAAATTAGGAGTTAATATTGATGAACTATTACTCTCACAGCCTGATACCGGTGAGCAAGCATTAGAGATTGCTGAAGCTCTTGTTCGAAGTGGCGCAGTAGATATTGTCGTTATTGATAGTGTGGCTGCTCTAGTACCAAAAGCAGAAATTGAAGGGGAAATGGGCGACAGTCATGTCGGTTTACAAGCGCGACTCATGTCCCAAGCGCTCCGCAAATTATCTGGAGCAATTAATAAATCAAAAACCATTGCTGTTTTTATCAATCAAATTCGTGAAAAAGTTGGAGTTATGTTTGGTAACCCTGAGGTAACGCCGGGTGGGCGAGCATTAAAGTTCTATTCTTCTGTTCGTTTAGAAGTTCGTCGAGCTGAAACGTTAAAGATAGGAAATGATATGGTCGGAAATAAAACAAAAATTAAAGTTGTTAAAAACAAAGTGGCTCCACCATTTAAAGTAGCAGAAGTTGATATCATGTACGGGGAAGGGATTTCCCGCGAAGGATCAATTCTTGACATTGCATCTGATCTTGATATTATTCAAAAAAGTGGAGCGTGGTATTCCTTTAATGAGGAGCGTCTTGGGCAAGGAAGAGAAAATTCAAAGCAATTTTTGAAAGAAAACTCTGCAATTACCGAAGAGGTTGAGAAATTAATCCGCGATCATCATGGCCTGAATGGTGAAATTCTTGTTGATGCTCCAAGTGAAAATGAACTTGAAGATGTACCATTAGACTTAAAATAATAAATGTTTTAAGAGGAAGCACCTTTATAGGTGCTTTTTCTTTTCTGATAATCAGTCATGCATTATCATTGTAATTGATGCATTGGTTTTTTTGAATTGAATGAGCGTTACAATAAATGAGGTGTTCGTTTGAAGTTTTTATATTTTACTGATACACATATTCGAGGAACCACTCCTAAAAATCGATTAGATGTGTTTTCGGATACATTAAAGGAAAAGATTGAAGAAATAATGTGCATAGCTGAGAAAGAGCAGGTGGATGTTCTTTTACACGGTGGGGATGTGTTTGATCGACCGGATTTATCTCCAAATGTTGTTGGCGAGTTTGCTAGAATATTTCGAAAAGCAACGATGCCTTTTTACGGTATTTCAGGAAATCATGATACGTTTGGCCATAATCCTCAAACGATTTCACGTACAATGCTGGGTTTACTAGATTCGTTTGGTTTAATTACTATTATCCATCCAAATGAACCGATTTGTATCGAAAAGAATGGAGTCAAGGTTCAAATTTCAGGTCAACCCTATCATTATGATATAGATCAAAGAGATCCTAAACTTGACTACTACCCAACAAATGACCATCAAGCCGACTATATGATTCATATCGTTCATAGCATGTTAGTTGAAAAAGCACTACCTGAGGGGATACCATATACGCTAGTGGATCATATTTGGTCAACAACGGCAGACATTCTATTAACAGGTCATTTTCATGGGGGCTTTGGAATTAAAGAAAAGGATGGCACATTTATTTGTAATCCAGGAGCTATTGCTCGGATTAATAATCACTGGTCAGAAATAGCAAGAAAGCCAAAAGTCATTCTTGGAACAATCACTAAAGCCGGGATAAAGCTTGAAGAAAAGGTATTAGATTGTTCAAAAAAAGGCGATGAGGTTCTTGATCGAAGCTTCTTGGAAAAGGCTGTTCATCAAGAGGAAAAACTTCATGCTTTTGTCCAACAAGTAAAAGAGCAATCTGATTTTCGTTCATTAAATATGGGTGATATCATTAAAGAGTTAGCTATGCTTTCTAATGTGGAGGATAAGGTTAAACACGAAGCGCTTCGAAGAATGACGGTCGTTGAAGAAGTGTGGAAGGGGGGCGAGAATGAGTAATATTAAATCTGTTCGTCTAGAAAACTTTCAATCTCATTTAGATACCCATTTGGATTTACATGATGGTTTAAATGTTCTTGTTGGCCAATCTGATAGTGGGAAAACAGCAGTATTGAGAGGGATTCGTTGGGTATTATTTAATTTACCTCGAGGCACAGACTTTATTAAAGTTGGAGCGGATTTTGTTCGTGTTAGTATTACATTTAGTCATGAGACGACAATTATCCGTGAGCGTACATCTTCGAAAAATCGCTATATCATCCGAAAACCAGACCAAGATGATTTGATACTCGAAGGCTTTGGCACTCATGTTCCGGAGGAGGTCATTCGAGCTCATGGGATGAATTCATTACGAATTGATCGTGATCACGAATTGTTTCTGCATATTTCACAACAGCTAGACGGACCGTTTTTGCTTGAGCAAACAGGTTCACTAAGAGCAAAAACAATTGGACGAATTAGTGGGGCCCACTATCTTGACATGGCGATTCGAGATACATCGAAGGATATTTCACAGCTACAACAACGAGTGAAACTTGATGAACAAGAGATTACAGAACTATCTGACCAACTACAACCGTTTCAAATGCTCACATCATCTAAAGAAAAGTTAGATGTTGTTCAGCAGAAACTAGAACAGTTAACCTTTAAGAAGGATCGTCTAAGCAAATTAAAAGAAAAAAGTGAAACGGCGCAAAGTATTGAAAGAAACTTTAGAAGGACCGATCAAATCATTAGATATGTTCAGCCTCTTGAGGAATGGGAAAAAGTTCATGAAAGTCTAAAGTTACTTGCGAATCGTTTGTTGACTCTTAGACAGAAGTATAATCATTTGGAGGAGCTCGAGCAGACGATTCATGTTTGTCGTACTTGGATTGATAAAACATCAAAGGTATTTGAAGCAAGTCTCATCGAACAGCGAATTCAAAAACAATATGAAAAATACAAAGCTATTTCAAAAACAAAAATAGGTTGGGAGACGCTTCAGAATGAAAATAATAGAGCGGAACGTATCCTTGAAAAAACCACGTTTATTAAAAGCAGATCGATTCACCAATTAGAAAAAGTTGAGGCCGATGAAAAGCAAAGAATGAAATTAGCAAATGTTTCTCACTTATTAACTACAAATGTACAAGAAGAAACACATTTACGTAAATGGACTCACCTTTTTAAGGGAATTGAAAAGGCCAACCAATTAAAAGAGACAATTCATGGTAAGTTAGAGGTACATCAGCAGTTTAAAGACCGATTCATCCGTATTAAAGAGCTTGAGGTACGTTTACAAGAAGGTAGACAATTTTTACACACGCAGAAAACAGAACAGCAAGAGCTTGAGCATAACTATCAGCATCTTTTAGCGAATGAAGGGACTTGTCCAACATGTGGAAATGATTTCGACGCAGGAAAAGTGCAGTCACTATTTAATAGATAGGAGAGTCCGTGAATGAATCAAGTAGAACAAGATTTAACTAAAATGAGAAAAGCAATTGATAAAGCCCGTGATATGCGCTACAGGGCAGAAGCAAAGCTTGAAGAATTAGAAAACCAAAAACAGCGATTGCTACAAGAGTTAAAAGACCTTGGTGTAAAGCCAGAAGATCTAGATGAAGAAATTCTGAAATTAGAAAAAGAAATTGAGGAATCATTACAGGAAGCCTGGTCATTAATCCCTAAGGAATTGATAAAGGATGGGGAATAGCCACGATGACATAACCATTGAGAAATTACAGCAAACATTGCGTCAAGCTCAAGATGAATGGACAAGACTTGATGCAAAACGCCAGTTATTAACTGAACAACTTTCAAAAAAGAAGACGGAATTAGAAGCATATTATGACACGGTTGATGTATACGAAAAAGCACGTATTCTGTTGCAACAATCTGCAGAATACGCGAGAGAACAAGCTAAGCAACAAATGGAAACTCTTGTTACGAATGCTCTTCAATATGTGTTTGGTCCTTTATTTTCGTTTCAAATTGAACTTGAAGAACATGGAAACAAGGCAGTTGCTGAATTTTATGTTATTTCGGACTATGAAGGTGTTAAAATAAAAACAAAGCCACAGGATTCTAGGGGTGGTGGTGTTGTTGACATTGTGACATTAGCTTTACGTGTTGCATTAATAGAAACTGTCCAGCCGAAACAGACAGGCCCACTCTTACTAGATGAACCAGGGAAGCATGTATCAGGTGAATACATCTATTATCTTTATGAGTTTCTAAAATCTTTAAGTACGATGTTTGGTCGACAAATTATTATGATTACTCATAACCATCATTTGGCAGAGTCTGGAGATAAAGCATTTGATGTGGTTATAAGTGATGGTGTTAGTGAAGTTCAAGAAATTGACAACACTTGACAATAACTGAAACGAGCTTTACAATTGAATCGGATGCGGTGAATTCTTGTCATATTATTTTATCCCGCACTCATCTGTATTTCCCGAATACAACGTTAAATAAGTATGAGAAAGTATGACATTGGAACCAACAATTAGATAGCAAGAGGAGGTGAAAGAGTGAGTATTGAGATTAATGTGTTCCTCTTCTCCGCTTTGCTTGTTGTCTCTGCAATTATTTTTGCAGTTGTTGGATATCTTGTTCGAAAATCCATTGCAGAAGCGAAAATTTCCAGTGCAGAACATTCAGCGAAACAAATTGTTGAGGATGCGAAGCGTGATGCAGAAGCGAGTAAAAAGGAAGCCATTCTCGAAGTGAAGGATGAAGTCCATAAAATTCGTATTGAAGCAGAGCGTGAGATTCGTGAACGGAGAAATGAGATTCAAAAACAAGAGAATCGTTTGGTTCAAAAAGAAGAGATCCTTGACCGGAAGAGTGAAACCTTAGATAAAAAAGAGGAAACTTTGGATAAAAGGGAGGAATCTCTCACCAAAAAACAACGACAAGTTGAAGAGATGGATAGCAAAGTAGAAGAAATATTGAACCAACACCAAGCTGAGCTTGAGCGTATCTCTGGATTTACACGTGAAGAAGCTCGTGAAGCTATCCGAACAGAAGTGGAGCAAGAGCTTGCACACGAAACAGCTGTCATGGTGAAAGAGCGAATGGCTCAAGCCAAGGAAGAGGCCGATAAAAAGGCAAAGGAGATTTTATCTCTAGCAATTCAACGTTGTTCTGCAGACCATGTAGCTGAAACAACTGTTTCAGTTGTTGCTCTTCCAAACGATGAAATGAAAGGCCGAATTATTGGACGTGAAGGTCGAAACATTCGCGCTCTTGAGACATTAACAGGAATTGATTTAATTATCGATGATACACCAGAGGCAGTTATTTTATCTGGGTTTGATCCGATTCGACGAGAAATTGCACGTACTGCTCTAGAAAAATTAGTTCAAGATGGTCGAATTCACCCAGCAAGAATAGAAGAAATGGTTGATAAATCTCGTCGCGAGGTTGATGAAGCCATTCGCGAATACGGGGAACAAACAACATTTGAAATGGGAATTCACGGTCTACATCCCGATTTAATTAAGATATTAGGTCGTCTTAAATTTAGAACCAGTTACGGTCAAAACGTATTAAAGCATTCTATGGAAGTTGCTTATTTAACTGGTCTAATGGCATCTGAGCTAGGCGAAGATGTTAAGCTTGCAAAAAGAGCAGGACTTCTTCATGATATTGGGAAAGCAATTGACCATGAGGTTGAAGGAAGTCATGTTGAAATTGGTGTTGAACTTGCTACCAAGTATAAGGAACATCCAGTTGTTATTAATTCTATTGCCTCTCACCACGGAGATATGGAAGCAACATCGATTATAGCTAATCTTGTAGCTGCAGCTGATGCATTATCTGCTGCAAGACCAGGAGCTAGACGTGAAACACTTGAAACGTACATTCGTCGTTTAGAAAAGCTTGAAGAGATTTCTGAATCCTTTGAAGGGGTTGAGAAAACGTATGCGATTCAAGCGGGACGAGAAGTTCGAATCATGGTACGTCCTGATGTTGTTGATGATAACATGGCTTATAAATTAGCAAGGGATATTACAAAGAAAATTGAAGATGAACTTGACTATCCTGGCCATATTCGCGTAACAGTTATTCGCGAAACGAGAGCAGTTGAGTATGCAAAATAAAGTGGTGAAAGCCACTTTATTTTTTTATAGGCGGACACGTAGGGAAAGTAAAGACGAGACAATGGTTATTTAAATTAGCATAAGTTTGTGATATCGATATCACGTAAGCAAAGGGGTCATTATGAGAATTTTATTTATAGGTGATGTAGTTGGCTCACCAGGTAGAAAAATGATAAAGGACTATGTTCCAAGATTAAAACAAAAATATAAACCGACTGTAACGATTATTAACGGTGAAAATGCTGCTTCAGGAAAAGGAATTACAGAAAAAATATATAAAGGTTTCCTTGATGCTGGCGCTCAAGCTGTGACTTTGGGAAATCATTCATGGGCTAACCGTGAAATTTTTGAATTTATTGAAGATGCCAAATCACTTGTAAGGCCAGCGAATTATCCTCCAGGAACACCAGGAAAAGGTTGGACCTATCTAAAAATTAATCATTTAGAAGTAGCGGTTATCAATTTGATGGGGCGTACATTTTTGCCTGCAATTGATTGTCCGTTTCGAAAGGTTGATGAAATCTTAGAAGAAGTGCAAAAACGAACCCCTTTTATATTTGTTGACTTTCATGCAGAAGCAACAAGTGAAAAGCAAGCTATGGGTTGGTATTTAGATGGAAGAGTGAGCGCGGTTATGGGAACACACACTCATGTTCAAACCGCTGATAATCGTGTTTTACCAGGAGGTACGGCCTATCTAACGGATGTAGGGATGACGGGTCCGTATGACGGAATTTTAGGAGTTGAAAGAGAAACTGTAATTAACAAATTTCTGACAACATTACCAGTAAGGTTTGAAGTTGATAATGGCAGGGAACAGTTAAATGGAGTGGTTATTGATATTGATCCGAAAACGGGTTTAGCAAAATCAATTCAGCGGATTCTCATCAATGATGATCAGCCTTTCTTTGAGTAATGTTTGAATCATCAGAATTTTATTTTGGAAAGCAGGAATATGAATTGATTTTGCGAAATACTATTAGATAAAGCATCATCTTGTACAAAAGGCTAGGTGCTGACATAACCATTGACCACGGATCGTCGTCTGTTAGCTAGAACCGATTAGACTCGTACATGGAGGAGGTACAAGAAAATGGAAGTCTTAAAAGTTTCAGCAAAATCCACACCAAATTCTGTAGCAGGTGCTCTAGCCGGAGTAATTCGAGAACGAGGAGCTGCAGAAATTCAAGCTATTGGAGCAGGTGCCCTAAATCAATCGATTAAGGCTGTTGCGATAGCAAGAGGTTTTGTTGCACCGAGTGGTATTGACCTTGTGTGTATTCCTGCATTTACAGATATTGAGATTGATGGAGAAGAGCGTACAGCCATTAAAATAATTGTAGAACCTCGTTAAATTTATGTATATGCCCTGCTTACATTAGTAAGCAGGTTTTTTTTTATTGGAAAGGAAAAAGCCAAGTATAAGAAGTTCTTGCAATTTAGATTCATTCGGTCTATCATTAAATCGCTTAATGATTAAGATAAAATATTCAAATCTACATAAAACGGAGTAAGTCTAGTACATTACTCGGACTTATGCTACAATGACATTACTATTAAAGATTATCAGTGTTAATACACATAGAATGGCATGCGCCAAAGGGGATGGATAGAATGAGAGAGCAATTGTCTTGGAAAGTAGGAGGACAGCAAGGGGAAGGGATTGAAAGTACTGGTGAAATTTTTGCATCAGCCTTAAATCGCCTTGGCTATTATTTGTATGGGTACCGACACTTTTCTTCACGTATTAAAGGTGGTCATACGAATAATAAAATCCGAGTGAGTACAAAGCCTCTTAACTCAATTTCAGATGATTTAGATATTCTTGTCGCTTTTGACCAAGAAACGATTGATGTTAATATTCATGAATTGAGAGAAGAAGGAATTGTTATTGCAGATGCAAAGTTTAATCCTGAATTGCCCGAAGGAAGTGAAGCGAAATTATACGCTGTTCCTTTTACAGAAATTGCAACGGAATTAGGGACTTCTTTAATGAAGAACATGGTAGCAGTTGGTGCATCTAGTGCTATTCTTGGTCTTTCTCCTGAGACGTATCAAGATGTTGTTGAAGATTTATTTTTGAGAAAAGGGCAAGCAGTCGTCGAGAAGAATATGGATGCTATTCGTGCAGGTGCAAACCATTTTATAGCAGAAGCTGGCACGATTTCTAGTAATCTGCAATTAGCTGAGGCTGATGGAAAAAAACGCATGTTTATGATCGGTAATGATGCGATTGGAATGGGAGCAGTTGCTGCAGGGGCTCGTTTTATGCCAGCGTATCCGATTACGCCCGCCTCTGAAATTATGGAGTATTTAATTAAAAAGTTACCTGAGTTCGGTGGAACTGTTATTCAAACAGAAGATGAAATTGCGGCTTGTACGATGGCAATTGGTGCTAACTATGCAGGTGTTCGTTCATTAACTGCTTCAGCTGGTCCTGGTTTATCTTTGATGGCGGAGGCAATTGGACTCTCAGGTATGACAGAAACACCAGTGGTTATCGTAGATACCCAACGTGGGGGTCCAAGTACGGGCTTACCGACAAAACAAGAGCAGTCTGATTTGATGGCAATGGTATATAGTACTCACGGAGATATTCCGAAAATTGTCATGCTCCCAAGTACTGTGGAAGAAGCATTTTATGATACGGTTGAGGCATTTAATTTAGCAGAGGAATATCAGTGTCCTGTTATCATAGTGACGGATTTAGCTCTTTCATTAGGTAAGCAAACTGTGGAGCCTCTTGATTATAGTCGAATTGAAATTCGACGTGGTAAACTTGACATCCATGCAGAACTTCCAGAACGTGAAAATAGTGCGTATTTCAAGCGTTATGAAGTGACAGAAGATGGTGTATCAACTCGTGTAATCCCAGGCATGAAAAATGGAATTCACCACGTGACAGGTGTCGAGCATGATGAAACGGGGAAACCTTCCGAAAGTCCAGAAAACCGTAAAGCTCAAATGGACAAACGATTACGTAAGTTAAGTAACCTTCCTAAGACCTTTAAATCGCCAATTTATGTGAATGCAGTGCATGATGAAGCTGATTTACTTGTTGTTGGTGTCAACTCAACACGTGGAACGATTGAAGAAGCAATGCCTCGTTTGGAAGCCGATGGAGTTAAAGTAAACTTAGCACAAATACGCTTACTTCACCCATTTCCTAAAGATGAATTAAAGGTATTAATGGATAAAGCAAAAAAAGTAGTTGTGGTTGAGAACAATGCGACAGCACAGCTTGCAAATATTATAAAAATGAATGTTGGTAGTGAAAAAATCGAGAACGTTTTGAAATATGACGGAAATCCATTTTTACCAGCAGAGTTACATCAAGTATGCAAGGAGTTGGTTTAATCATGGCGACGTTTAAGGATTTTCGTAATAAAGTAAAGCCAAACTGGTGTCCGGGTTGTGGAGACTTCTCTGTTCAAGCTGCAATTCAACGTGCGGCAGCAAACGTCGGTCTTGAGCCGGATAATCTTGCAGTAATCTCAGGTATTGGCTGTTCTGGTCGTATTTCAGGATACATTAACTCATATGGTTTTCATGGAGTACACGGAAGAGTATTACCAATTGCTCAAGGAGTGAAAATGGCAAATCGTGACTTAACAGTTATCGCTTCTGGTGGTGATGGTGATGGGTTCGCCATTGGGATGGGTCATACCGTTCATTCTATTAGACGAAACATTGATGTTACTTATATCGTAATGGACAACCAAATTTACGGGTTAACTAAAGGTCAAGCTTCACCTAGAAGTGACGCTGGCTTTAAAACGAAGAGTACTCCAGGTGGGACGATTGAATCAGCATTAAATGTCATGGAAATGGCTTTAACTGCAGGTGGAACATTCGTTGCCCAAAGTTTCTCTAGTGATTTAAAAGAATTAACATCGTTAATTGAGCAAGGGATAAATCATAAAGGTTTTTCTCTTATTAACGTATTTAGCCCATGTGTAACATTTAACAAAGTGAATACGTATGATTGGTTTAAAGAGAACATTACAAAGTTATCGGATATAGATAACTACGACCCCGCAAACCGTATGCAAGCTATGCAAACACTGATGGAGCATAATGGCTTAGTGACGGGTCTAATCTATCAAAACAGTAATCAACCATCATACCAAGAACTAGTCAAAGGCTATGACGAAAACCCACTCTCAGCCCAAGACCTAAACCTAGACGAAGAAAAATTCAACAAAATGATGGCAGAATTTATGTAAGAAAAAAAGCACTTGAGGCGTTCTATCTCAAGTGCTTTTTTTTGAAAGCTTGGGCGGGGTTGCCAAGCTAAGCCTTTGGCTTGAGGCGTTCTATCTCAAGTGCTTTTTTTTGAAAGCTTGGGCGAGGTTGCCAAGCTACATCTTTAGCATAAGCGGTAGAGGTAGGGGTCTCATTTCTGGGGGCAGAGTGAGAGCAAAAGAAGTTTGTGAGAAAGATGTGAAACCAATTGATAAGACTGAAGCCATAATTGCAACCTGTTTAAATGTTTTTTTTATTTGTTTTTTCTCCCTTATCTTGTTTTGTTAATGCGTCAATGAAACTTGAGGTACTTGGAAAACGGTTCAACAAAAAAGAAAATAAATATCAGGTAAATCTTGACGATTCTTTTACGGCGGTTGAAACTCATTGTTTTTGTAGATAAACCCACGTATAATATAGTATTGAACGTTTTAATAGGAGGAGTCTGTCATATGAATGAAGACCAACGACTTGGACGCCAAGGAAATACAATTGGAGAATCCGAAGAGGACGTAAAATCCTCGAACGGAAAAGCAAAGAAAGATTATAGTAAATACTTCGATTTTTCAAATGCGAAGGTTCTTTCCGAAGAAGATAATAAAAAGGTGATAAAAATTGCAGGAAGAGAGATTTCAATTTTTGATCAGCCTGATTATAAGCAAGGAAAGCGTCGCGGTAAAGAAGAAATTAAAGTGCTACGTCCAGAGGATATTGTTCCTGATGAAATGAAAGGAATTGGACATGGTAAGAAATTTCTAATTAGAACGTATGGCTGTCAGATGAATACTCATGATTCGGAGAACATGGCTGGTCTATTACTCGATATGGGATTTGAATCAACGGAAGAGACCGAAGAAGCTGACGTTATCTTATTAAATACATGTGCTATTCGTGAAAATGCAGAAAACAAAGTCTTTGGTGAAATTGGGCACTTAAAAACATTAAAAGTAGAAAAACCAGAATTAATTGTTGGTGTTTGTGGATGTATGTCTCAGGAAGAAAATGTCGTTAATCGCATTATGCAAAAGCATCAGCATATCGATTTGATTTTTGGTACACATAATATCCATCGTTTGCCACACTTATTACGTGATGCTCTCTATGGAAAAGAAATGGTTATTGAAGTTTGGTCGAAGGAAGGCGACATTGTTGAAAATATGCCTCGTGCTCGTAAGGGAAAGACACTAGCATGGGTAAATATTATGTACGGCTGTGATAAGTTTTGCACGTACTGTATTGTTCCTTACACACGAGGAAAAGAGCGGAGTCGTCATCCGGAAGATATTATCGCTGAAGTTCGTGACTTGGCAAGGCAAGGTTATAAAGAAATTACTCTATTAGGTCAAAACGTCAACGCGTACGGAAAAGACTTAGAGGGTAACAAATTTGGTCTTGGAGAGTTAATGGCTGAAATTCATAAAATTGATATACCACGCGTTCGGTTTACGACGAGTCATCCACGTGATTTTGATGATTATCTAATTGAAGTTCTTGCCCAGGGTGGAAACCTAGTCGAGCATATTCATCTTCCTGTTCAGCATGGAAGTTCAGAAATTTTAAAGCTGATGGCAAGAAAATATACACGTGAGCAGTATTTAGAACTAGCAAAAAAAATAAAGAATGCTATTCCAAATGCTTCGTTTACAACAGATTTAATTGTTGGGTTCCCGAATGAGACCGAGGAACAATTTGAGGAAATGATTTCACTTGTAAAAGAAGTTGAATTTGACGGTGCCTATACGTATATTTACTCTCCGCGTGAGGGAACACCTGCAGCAAAAATGGAAGATAATGTTCCACATGAAGTCAAGAAGGAGAGACTTGCTAGATTAAACGCACTTGTAAATGAAATTTCCGCGAAAAAAAATCTTGAGTATCAAGATAAAATAGTTGAGGTGCTTGTCGAAGGGGAAAGTAAGAAAAATCCAGAAATACTAGCAGGTCGTACAAGAACAAATCGTCTTGTTAATTTTAAAGCACCAAAGTCTCTTATTGGAGAGATTGTCTATGTTAAGGTAACTGAGGCAAGAACATGGTCACTTAATGGAGATTTGGTTGAAATAGCGGAGGTGAGAGCATAATGACAACAACATATACTAGGGATGACATTAAACTAAAAGCTCAAGAATTAGCAAAAATGTTAGCTGAAACAGAAGAAGTAGATTTTTTCAAACGTGCAGAAAAGCAAATAAATGACCATTTAAACGTCCAGGAGCTTATTGCTCAAATTAAGAAACTTCAAAAAGAAGCAGTCAATTTGCAGCATTATGGAAAGTCAGAAGCATTGAAGGAAATTGAAGCTAAAATTGATTCTTTGCATGATGAGATTGATGAAATTCCACTTGTACAAGAGTTTAAACAAAGTCAAGTAGAGGTAAATGAACTTTTGCAAATGATATCAAATACGATTTCTAGGACGGTAACGAATGAAATCATCACTTCTATGGGTGGCGATGTCTTAAAAGGAACAACTAGTAAAAACCCTTATTTTGAGGGGTGTTAATAAGCTATTCCTAAGCCCTCGTATCGTGTATGCGGGGCTTTTGCCTTTTTATACGTAATTCGTGTACTATTTCCACTCCTGCTCACATATCGTGTTATAGATAGTGCTTTGCTTTTATAATCTTTTTTCATTTTCTGCACAATGGTTATTCGCCCTGCATAGAATGACAATGAAGATATTGGCGGAGCGATACTAGCATTGCCGAACGAGTCACCGACCAACTCGGTTTGATATGAGAAAGAGGAGGGTATTGTTACATGTCTCACAAAGGTGAATTTAATTATCGCGAAATTATTACAAAAGCGGTATGTGGAAAAGGTCGCAAGTTCTCAGAAACTATGCACCATATTAACCCTTCCCACAGACCGTCAAGCATTCTTGGCTGTTGGATTATTAATCATAAGTACAGCGCAGAAAAGAAGGGCGACAACGTTGAAGTCCTGGGGAGTTATGACATCAACGTTTGGTATTCGTATAATAAAAATACGAAAACCGATGTTGCGACGCAAACCGTTACTTACACAGATGTCATTCCGCTATCGATGAAAGATGAACATGTACTTTCTGATGAAATGGATGTTATGGCTCGAGCGATTCAACAACCGAATACGCTTGAAGCGACCATTTCAACAAATGGTGCAAATGTGGATGTGCAGGTAGAACGGGAATTTATTGTGGAATGTATCGGTGAAACAAAAGTAGCTGTGGCTGTTGATCCGAATGGCATTCTAGATGAATTGCCGAAGCAGGAGTATGATGATGAGGTGTCTGACGAAGAATTTGAACGTTTAGATCCAAACTTTTTACATGGTGAACTGGATAAATAGTGCGCTCTAGCCAGGAAGATATCCTTTCTGGCTTATTTTTATTCCCTTTGACAGTTCAGAACGTCTCGTTTTGATAAAAAAATCATCATACGGAGGAAATGTATCATAGACAAGTTTCTCCAAATGATTGCTGATTTCGACTATGGTATAATAAAGTATGAACAAGGACGACGTTGGGGGAGTAATGATGGCACAACATACACCGATGATGAAGCAATATTTAGACATAAAGGCACAGTATCAGGATGCCTTTTTATTTTTTCGTCTTGGCGATTTTTATGAAATGTTTTATGAAGATGCAGAAAAAGCAGCGAGAGAATTAGAGATTACATTAACAGGACGAGGGCAAGGGGAAGACCGTATTCCGATGTGTGGTGTCCCTCATCATTCTGCGAATCAATATATGACGAGATTAATTGAAAAAGGCTATAAAATTGCCATTTGCGATCAAGTGGAGGACCCAAAGCTCGCAAAAGGGGTTGTCAAGCGTGAAGTGGTCAAGCTTCTCACGCCAGGAACAATTATGGATGGGAGCATGCTTCAAGAGAAAGAAAATAATTACCTTTGTTCCGTTAGTCAATTTGAGGACGGTTCATTTGGAGTTGCACGATCTGACTTAACAACAGGTGAAAACGCGGTAACGCTCGTAAGTGATATTCAGGAAGTTATTCAAGAGGTGGCGGCTTCCGGGTCAAAAGAGCTTGTCATAAGTTCAGATTTTAATGCTGTAATATTAGCCCAGGTTCAAGCTTCATTAAAGCTGACAATATCTTATGAGGATGAACTAGAGCTAAGCTCAACCTATGACACTATTTGTGCGCGACTAGAACAGCAGAAATTAAAAAAGACTTTTTCAAGACTATTAAACTACTTAATGAAAACACAAAAACGTTCATTGGATCACTTACAGGCTGTCGACTATTATTCAGCTGACTCCTATTTAAAAATAGATTTGCATTCAAAACGCAATTTAGAATTGACGGAGACACTACGTGAGAAAAAGAAACAAGGCTCCTTATTATCCATCTTGGATGATACCGTCACCGCGATGGGAGGAAGACTATTAAAAAAATGGGTTGAGCGCCCTCTTGTTAACCAAATAGAGATTGAGGAACGATTAACTAATGTTGACATTTTTCTTTCGCATTTTTTCGAAAGGGAAGAGCTAAGAGACCAATTGCGTCACGTCTATGATCTTGAGCGATTAGCCGGACGTATCTCATATGGGAGTGTAAATGCACGAGAACTTGTCCAATTAAAGCGATCATTGCAGCGAATGCCAGCAATTATTAGTCAGCTAAAGCAAATGGACCCCCATTTTCAAGGGAAGTGGTTCTCAAGTGAATACTCTTATGAAGAATTAATTGATTTGCTTGAAAGAAGTATTTTAGACGACCCTCCAATTTCTGTTAAAGATGGTGGTATGATACGAGATGGATTTAATGAAGAACTTGATACATACCGGGATGCAAGTGTAAACGGTAAGAAATGGATCGCTGCGTTGGAACGAAAAGAGCGTGAAGAAACCGGAATAAAGTCTCTTAAAATCGGCTATAACAAGGTATTTGGTTATTATATTGAAGTGACTCGTGCAAATATTGCTAATTTACCAGAAGGCCGTTATGAGAGAAAACAAACCTTAACGAATGCCGAACGGTATGTCACTCCAGAGTTAAAAGAAAAAGAAGCCATCATATTAGAAGCAGAAGAAAAAATGGAGCAATTAGAATATGATTTGTTTGTTTCCATTCGTGAGCAAGTTAAAGAATATGTCCATGATCTTCAACAATTGGCTCATACCTTAAGTGAAATAGATGTATTAGCTGGGTTTGCGGCCGTAAGTGACCACCATCATTATGTGAAACCTAGTTTTTCAGCTGAACGAACAATTGCGGTGAAAGCTGGTCGACATCCAGTTGTTGAAACGATGATTAACAAAGGTGACTATGTTGCAAATGATGTTCACATGAACGATGGCCGTAGTATGCTTCTTATAACAGGTCCGAACATGGCAGGTAAAAGTACGTATATGCGTCAATTGGCTCTCATTTCGGTTATGGCTCAAACCGGTTGCTTTGTTCCTGCGAGCGAGGCCAAATTACCAATTTTCGATCAAGTTTTCACCCGGATTGGAGCAGCAGACGACTTGGCTAGCGGTCAAAGTACGTTTATGGTTGAGATGCTTGAAACGAAATATGCTCTAACCAAAGCGACACAGAATAGCTTAATTTTACTTGATGAAATTGGTAGGGGAACTTCGACTTATGATGGGATGGCATTAGCGCAAGCAATTATTGAATTTATTCATGATAAAGTCAAAGCTAAGACTCTTTTTTCAACGCATTACCATGAATTGACATCATTAGAGAATGATCTGTTTGATTTGAAAAATGTCCATGTCTCAGCAATTGAAGAGGATGGAAAAGTTGTATTTTTGCATAAAGTAATTGATGGACAAGCTGATAGAAGCTATGGAATTTATGTAGCAGAACTGGCTGAATTACCAAAGCAAGTAACGGACCGGGCAGAGCAGTTACTAGAACAATTCGAAGAAACTGCCGTTAAAACAAGAACTAAACAGGAACCAGTTTCAGAAGACATCTTACAGCTTTCTTTATTTGCTGAGGATGAACCACCTATCAAGGAAAAACCTCAGCTTTCAAAACAACATGAAAAACACATTATTGAAAAGTTAAAGCAGACAGACGTTTTGAATTTGACGCCGATTGCGGCGATTCAACTTATCAATGAATGGCAGCAACGTCTTAGATAGGAGGCTGATAAGATGGCAAAGATTATAAAACTTGACGATCTTCTTTCTAACAAAATTGCAGCTGGAGAAGTTGTGGAGCGCCCTGCTTCCATTGTGAAAGAGCTTGTTGAAAATGCGATCGATGCAAAGAGTACTCATATCCTTATTGAAATTGAAGAAGGTGGTTTGTCATCCATTCGAATTGTCGATAATGGTGAAGGAATCGAAGACGAAGATGTGGAAACAGCATTCTTTCGACATGCTACGAGTAAAATTAAAACAGACCGTGATTTATTCAAAATTGGCACCCTTGGATTTCGTGGTGAAGCGTTGCCGAGTATTGCTTCGGTTGCTCATCTAACATTGGAAACAGGAATAGGGCAAGGAACAGGAGCGAAAATCGTTCTAGAGGGTGGAAAAGTTACTGACCGTCACGCAGCGAAAACGCGTCAAGGGACAGAAGTGATAGTGACGAATCTTTTTTATAACACTCCTGCAAGGTTAAAGTATTTAAAAACAGTTCATACCGAAGCTGGAAACGTGAGTGATATCATAAATCGTTTAGCGCTTGCTCATCCCGATATTGCCTTTGATTTTTATCATAATGGGAGAGAAGTACTTAAAACGAATGGGAATAATGACAGGAGACAGGTCATTTCGGCGATTTATGGGCGAAGTGTCGCCAAGAATATGAGAGCGATTCATGGTGTGTCCCTTGATTACAAACTTTCTGGCTTTATCGCTCTCCCAGAGATTACAAGAGCCTCTCGTCAATACATGTCGGTTGTCGTCAATGGACGCTATATTAGAAATTACGCGCTAGCAAGAGCGATTCAAAACGGCTATCATACTCTTTTGCCGATAGGACGTTACCCAATTGTAGTTTTATCGGTTGAGATGGACCCATCGCTTATAGATGTAAACGTCCACCCTTCTAAACTTGAGGTTCGCTTAAGTAAAGAGGACGAGTTAAGTGAGCTTATTACAGATACTATAAAAAAGGTGTTCAAGGAAGAAGTGTTAATTCCATCTGTACAAGTTCCTAAACGAGAAAAACCACTAAGTGAACAGGTTGCTCTAGACTTTGAGGAAGAACCTTCTTTATCAAAGGAAGTCTCATCCAATAAAAAGTGGCATGTTCGAGAGTCGATACAGTCTAAGCATGAGTCTGTTCAGGATGTACCTGATTTTCTTCAAAAGAGTCCACCCCCACCTGATGAATGGGTAAATCTATCTCCTAGTGAAGTGACATCTCGTTACGAGGAGAAATCAGGGGTGAATGATGCTGAAGTTTCTGTGTCAAGTGCTACAAGAGTACCTGTTCTGTACCCAATAGGACAAATGCATGGAACATATATCGTTGCACAAAATGAAAATGGAATGTATTTAATTGATCAACATGCTGCTCAGGAACGGATTAAATATGAGTATTTCAGGGGGAAAGTAGCTGAAGTTGAACCAGAACTTCAAGAACTACTTGTCCCGTTTACGATTGAATGCACAAATCAGGAAATGACATTAATTGAGGAACATAAGAAAAAGCTTCAAGCTGTAGGTGTGTTTCTTGAAGAATTCGGACATCAAACCTATATCGTGAGATCTCATCCTACTTGGCTCCCAAAAGGAGAAGAGGAGGAGACGATTCGAGAGATTGTTGAGCAAGCAATGAAACTAAAACATGTGGATATTGCTAAATTCAGAGAGGATGCAGCAATTCTCATGTCATGTAAAGCAGCGATTAAAGCAAACAGGCACTTAAGGCACGATGAAATATTTGCTTTGTTAGAAACATTGAGAAAGACGAGCAATCCATTTACTTGTCCTCATGGGCGTCCAATTCTTATTCACTTTTCAACCTATGAGCTTGAAAAAATGTTTAAGAGAGTTATGTAGACTAGGGTTGTAGAAGGAGAACATGTAAATGATTGTGACTACTGCAAGAAAAGGAGCAGACCAACTCATCCCAAAAGCAGTTATGTTTGCAGAGCAAGTGAATGGACGTTTTGTAAAGCGTGATGAACAATCGGTGGATGCTATGATTGAAAAGTATGGAGAGCATGTTTTAATTGTTGGAAAAGGAAAAATAACTCTCTATCATCAACATTATGCTGAGCCTTTTTTTTATCATCCAAATTCAGCGATGTTCCGAGTTAAACAATATAAAAAAACCAACTATGACCCTTTAATTGAGACAGCTCAACTAGCAACGGGGATGCATTTTTTAGATTGCACTTTGGGACTAGCTTCCGATAGCCTCGTGGCTCAAATAGCTGTTGGCAAAGAAGGTAAGGTTGTAGGTCTTGAGGCAAATCCACATTTAGCCTACTTGGTCAAATATGGTTTAAAGTCTTGGCTAGAAGGCACTCCAGACTTAATAGAAGCAATGAGAGCAATTGAGGTAATCCATACGAATCATTTAGATTATCTTAAAGAGCAAAAGGAGAATGCATTCGATGTTATATACTTCGACCCCATGTTTGAAAATACGGTTACAGCTTCAAAAGGTATTCAAGGTTTAAAAGCGTTTGCGTGTCAAGATACGTTATCAAATGAAATAATCAATGAGGCTCTACGCGTAGCGACTAAACGCGTTGTGCTTAAAGACGATTGGCAAAGCAAACGTTTTGGGCAATTTGGTTTTACTGTTATGCGGCGACAGCATGCTTCGTTTCATTATGGCTATATTCAAGTATAAAAACTTCAAGTACTATGTTTGAAAGCAATCAAAAAGGGAGAAGATGATGAAAGAAAAATTAATAGTCATAGTTGGCCCAACGGCGGTAGGCAAAACGGCGCTTGGTGTTTATTTAGCAAAAGAGCTAAATGGAGAAGTGATTAGTGGTGACTCAATGCAAGTGTATAAAGGAATGGATATAGGCACAGCAAAAGTAACTGAGGAGGAACAGGAAGGGGTTCCACATCATTTAATTGATATTAAAAACCCTGACGAATCGTTTTCTGTTGCAGAATTTCAAGAACGCTGTTTACCCTTAATTTCTTTTTTAAATGAAGAAAGCAAGCTGCCTTTGCTTGTAGGTGGGACAGGTCTTTATGTCAATGCGGTAATTCATCAGTTTGATTTTCTGAAAAAGCCAATAGAGGATACAGATTACCGTCAAAGTTTAGAGCAATTTGCAGCTGAATATGGTGCGGAAAAACTTTATCAAAAACTACTTGATGTTGATGAAGGGGCTAGTGAATTAATTCATCCAAACAATATTAGGCGTGTGATTCGTGCGTTAGAGGTATATCATACAACAGGGATACCCTTCTCTTTGCAGCAAACAGAAGAGAATGTTCAGTCTCCATACGATGTTATCATGATTGGTCTGACACTTGACCGAAGCGAATTATATAGCCGAATTGAACAACGTGTTGATAAGATGATAGAGGACGGTTTATTTGAAGAAGTAAAGATGCTTTTTGACAAGGGGATTGATAATTGCCAATCCATTCAAGCAATAGGCTATAAAGAAATTTATGATTACTTTAAAGGAAACAGTTCCAGGGAAGAATCGATACATAGACTAAAACAAAATTCAAGACGATATGCAAAGAGACAGCTTACATGGTTTCGAAATAAGGCGAATGCGACGTGGTTTGATATGACAAATCAATCAAAAGATGAAATATTTCATGAAATCCGTAAATTCGTTGAAGGAAAATTACAGCAAATATCGAAATAAAGAGATAGACAATTTGAGGAGGACAAATCGATGAAACAACCTATTAATATCCAAGATCAGTTTCTAAACCAACTACGTAAGGATAATATTTCAGTAACGGTATTCTTGCTGAACGGGTTCCAGCTTCGTGGACACGTGAAGGCTTTTGATAACTTTACAATTATTTTAGAAACGGAAGGTAAGCAACAGCTTGTTTACAAACATGCCATTTCAACATTTGCTCCTCAACGAAACGTTCAACTTAAGTCAGAAACAGAGTAATAATGCTAAAAACCCTTCGAAAAAAATGTCGAAGGGTCTTTTTTTCTTTACATATAATCTTCAGGCAATAATAGATTAAGGTTTTTTTTCGGCATGAATTTAATGGTATAGAAATAACGTTGTAAAGAGAGTGGATTACGAAAACCGAGATTTTGGACAAGGGTGTCAATGTCAATTTTCTTAATAAGATTTCGCAATATATAGGTATTTCGTAAATGCTGTGCTGATATGCCCTTCCGTAAACCTGCGCGAGCTACTTCGAGCCGAAGCATTTTTTGAATAGCGATTTCTGTTAATGCTTTTGGCTGGTCGGCTTCATAGGACCAGCGAAAAGTTCCTCGTTGAAAATCATAAGCAACAAAGAAAGGATCCGAACTATAAAGGCGTGGTCTAACAGGTTCGGGTATCGTTGAATAATAACCATATGCAAGTTGTTTATCACTTTTACTTAAGTGAACAATTCTTCTTGAGCGATCATGATTCTCAATGATTAATTCATTTTTTTCAAAACGAATATCGTGCATTGTAAGTTGAGCTGTTTCCTTAAGGGAAAGCCCATAGCTCAGAAAGAAACGAATAATTAATTCATTTCGACCTGAAAAATGAGGGCGTACTTGTTGTTGTTTCTCACTAAGCCCGTGCAACGATGAAATTGTAGATATTAGGATTTTTTCTTCATTGTAAGAAATCCATTCAGAAGTTTGTAGAGCTGTTTGTTTTAAATCCGGAGGAGAATAAGAAAAAATGGCATGCGTTTTAACAGAATGAGAATGAGAGAGCGCTAGTTGTTTTAAGACGGAATAAATACGTCGAACGGTCCTAACTTTATAGTCTCGCTTCTTAATAAGATATGTAAAAAACTGTTCTATCATCGCGGGGGTTAAATTTTTCCACGCCTCGAATGAGCGTGTACCACTATTAATCTCAAGCCATTCGAAGAAATCCAATAAATCATACGTATACCGTTTAATCGTCGAAGGTTGTCTATCTTTTTCAGTTAAATCTTGTATAAAGTCATCAGCAAATGAAGGTAATGCTTTTTCATTCATACTTTAAATCCTCACTTTCTATACATAAGTATAGCAGATTTTCTAAGAATGCTTATGGAAAGAAATAGGCAAGAGTCACAAATTTGGGCTTACTGCGTATACTATGAGTAAGGCGCGTGAATCATTGAAGGGGTGACATCATGAGTAACCCAATGCATACAAGAAAAAATGGACGAATTAATGTTGTACTTAATCATAAACAAAATAAACAGGAGCAAACAAGTAATCCGCTTTTACTAACTGAAGAGGAAAAAGAGAAGCATCAAATATTAGAAAACTTTGAAAAGGAATTAGAAGAGTATGTTGGTTTAGGAGAGGTAAAAAGACTAATCAAGGAAATCTATGCCTGGCTTTACATCAACCGTTGTCGGGAAGGGCATGGGTTAAAAACATCCAAACAAGTATTTCATATGATTTTCAAAGGGAATCCAGGAACAGGGAAAACGACCGTCGCACGGCTCATCGCAAAGTTTTTTCATGAGATGGAAGTATTGGCAAAAGGACAATTAATTGAGGTTGAACGCGCTGATTTGGTGGGAGAATACATTGGTCATACTGCACAAAAAACAAGAGAAGTGATAAAAAAAGCTAGTGGAGGCGTGTTATTTATTGATGAAGCGTATTCGCTTTCAAGAGGCGGAGAAAAAGACTTTGGCAAAGAAGCGATTGATACTCTAGTTAAGGCAATGGAAGACCAACAGCATGACTTTGTGCTAATATTAGCTGGTTATTCAAGAGAGATGGATTATTTTCTCTCATTAAACCCTGGTTTGCCTTCTCGTTTTCCAATAGCGATAGACTTTCCGAATTACACAACGGATGAATTAATGGAAATGGTTCGTCGCATGATTAATGAGAGGGAGTATGAGTTAACGATGGAAAGTGAGCGACATGTGAAGGAGCATTTAAAAAAATTAAAACTCGAACAGGAACGAACATTTAGCAATGGTCGTTATATTCGTAATATTATAGAGGAAGCCATTCGCATTCAAGCTGTACGATTGCTCCGACAAGGATTATATGATCGAGATTCTTTAGTAACAATTATGAAAGAAGATTTTAATTTTGACACGTCTCATGTTAAGCTTAATTAAATGTGTCGATGCCGGGTGAAGACTCGGCTTTTCTTAGTGTTTAGGAAACCACAATTTTCTAGTCAATAGTCAAGAAAAGGCTGCTGCGCAACTCTAATGCATTCAAAATAAAAAAGTTAACAATAATTGTATAGCATAAAAAGGTGGGATAATATTGCAAGATGTAAAGAGAGAAACGCTAGAACGGGTTATATTAGTTGGATGTAATATTCAAAAAACAGAGGATGAATTTGAACAGTCAATGAATGAGCTCAAAAGTCTAGCGGAAACAGCCAAAGGAACGGTGGTCGGTGTGATTGACCAAAAAAGAGACAGAGTAGAATCCTCAACCTATATTGGAAAAGGCAAGGTACAAGAGCTCACGGCATTAATTGAAGAGTTAGAAGCTGATATTGTTATCTTTAATGACGAATTAACATCAAGTCAAATGAGAAATCTTCATCAACAGTGCAATGTTCCAATAATAGATAGGACTCAACTCATACTTGATATTTTTGCATCACGTGCACGTTCAAGAGAAGGGAAACTTCAAGTTGAATTAGCTCAGTTAAGTTATATTCTTCCACGTTTAATGGGACAGGGACAAGCACTCTCAAGGCAGGGCGGAGGAATTGGAACTAGAGGTCCAGGTGAAACTCAGCTTGAAACAGATCGTCGCCATATCCGACGTAGAATGAATGAGATTGAAAGACAGTTAAAAACCGTTGTCGATCATAGAGAGCGTTACCGTGACCGTCGTAAGCTAAATTCATCAGTTCAAATTGCTATCGTTGGGTATACGAACGCTGGAAAATCAACGATATTAAATCGGTTGACAGAAGCCGGTACTCTTGAAGAAGATAAACTCTTTGCTACTCTAGACCCGACTACACGAAAACTATCCCTACCGAGTGGGTTTTCTGTGTTATTATCAGATACAGTAGGATTCATTCAAGATTTACCGACTACACTTATCGCTTCGTTTAAATCGACCCTAGAAGAGCTTCAGCAAGCTGATTTTCTCTTGCATGTCGTTGATTGTTCAAATCCGGACTACGATCAGCATGAAAGAACGGTTCGAAAGTTATTCCTTGAGTTAAAAGCGGATGCAATTCCACAATTAGTCATCTATAATAAGAGTGACAATGAAACAGAGGATTTTATTCCGAATCATCGTGAAAAGTCTTTACAAATAAGTGCTTATAATGAAAAAGATTTATCACGATTATTATGTGAAATAGAAAATGAGATAAAAGCTCTAATGATTCCCTACTCTTTGACGATACAATCGACAGAAGGTAAATTACTTTCCCAGTGTCGACAGGAGACGATTGTTGTAAAACAAGAATGGGATGAGAAAGAGCATTATTATCATGTAGAAGGATTTATGCTCCCTGAATCAGCTCTTGGGCATATTTTTTCCGGTAGGATGAAAGAGAAGGAGTAAATAGATGTTTGAATTATTAAGAAACCAACAAACAATCGAACCTCTTGTTCGAGAAGTAGAAGAGCAAATTACAAGTCATCATCAGGAAGTTGATACCATTGCTCTTAAGAACCAAGCACGTGTAATGAATGCTTTTAAAGAAAATCAGGTTTCAGATTTTCATTTTACTCCTTCAACAGGGTATGGGTATGATGATGCTGGAAGATCAACATTAGAAGATATCTATGCGCAGGTGTTTGGAGGAGAATCCGCTCTTGTTAGACCACAAATCATTTCAGGAACGCACGCTATTGCAACTGTTCTTTTTGGTCTCCTTCGTCCTGGAGACGATTTATTATATATTACTGGAAAGCCATATGATACCCTTGAAGAAATCGTCGGAATCCGTGGTTCAGGACAAGGGTCACTGAAAGAATTCCAAATTGGTTACCAAGCGATTCCCTTAACGGAAGAAGGTTGGATTAATATAGAGTTGATTCGTCAATCGATTACAGATAAAACAAAAGTAATTGGCATACAGCGCTCAAAAGGATATGGTGATCGACCTTCATTTACAGTTAGTCAAATTGGAGAAATGGTTCGACTAGTTAGAGCAGTGAAAGAAGATGTTATTATTTTTGTCGATAACTGCTACGGTGAGTTTGTAGAAACATTAGAACCCTGCCATGTAGGAGTTGACATTATGGCTGGTTCGTTAATTAAAAATCCGGGTGGTGGGATTGTTAAGACTGGGGGGTATATTGTCGGAAAAGCCGGGCTCGTTGAAGGCGCTTCATTTCGTTTAGCGGCACCAGGGATTGGTGCGGAAGGTGGAGCAAGTCTATATAGCCTTCTCGAAATGTATCAGGGATTTTTTCTTGCTCCTCATGTCGTGGCTCAAGCGGTGAAGGGAGCCATATTTACAGCAGCCTGTTTAGAAAAAGCTGGTTTGAATACAACTCCACATTGGGATGAGCGTCGAACTGATTTAATTCAATCGGTTCGATTTAAGAATGCAGAGCAGATGATTGCTTTTTGTCAGGCAATCCAAATGGCATCACCTGTGAATTCCCATGTTGTCCCACATCCAAGTCCAATGCCAGGCTATGAAGATGATGTGATAATGGCAGCAGGGACCTTCATTCAGGGGGCAAGCATTGAACTAACAGCTGATGGACCTATTCGTCCACCATATATCGCTTACGTACAAGGCGGCTTAACCTACGAGCATGTCAAGATTGCTGTTATTCAAGCTTTAGATCACTTGTTATCTTCTAAATAAACCTTGGATAAGGTTAAGTTTGTGTTCAAATTAATTATATGTGAAGTTAGGTGACGTTTGATTGACATCTGATCGACCGTTTAGTAACATAAATAGTGGAAGCTAAGGAGGGTAAAGGGATGAATGATCACATTCGTCGTAACATGCCGTTGTTTCCAATCGGTATCGTGATGCAACTAACAGAGTTAACCGCTAGACAAGTTCGATACTATGAACAAAATGATTTAATTAAACCAGCACGAACGAAGGGTAACCAACGATTGTTCTCATTTCAAGATGTAGATAGGTTGCTTGAAATTAAGAACTTACTTGAACAAGGCGTTAATATTTCTGGTATTAAACAAATTATTCAAATGAAACAGCAAGTAAAAGACCGCGCACTAGAGCAAGAAAAAGAACGTGCAAACAAACAAATGACAGATAGCGAGTTGCGTAAACATCTTAAGCACGATTTGTTTATGGCTGGTCGTCATGGACGAGCTTCAATAATACAAGGACAGTTATCAAGATTTTTTCACTAGATTACCTGAGAAGAACAAGTTTTCCTACTAGTTTTAGGAAGACTTTTCTTAATAAATATTTTGTTGGAAGGGGTTTACATAATGGCATATACAAAAGAAGATATTTTAAGTATTTCTCAAGAAAATAATGTTCGTTTTATTCGCCTTCAATTTACAGATTTACTAGGTACAATTAAGAATGTTGAAATTCCAGTAGATCAGCTAACAAAGGCTCTTGATAATAAGATGATGTTCGACGGTTCTTCAATTGAAGGATTTGTTCGTATTGAAGAGTCAGATATGTATTTATACCCTGATTTAAGTACATGGGTCATTTTCCCTTGGACTCCTGAAAAAGGACGCGTTGCTCGCTTAATTTGTGATGTGTATTTACCAGGAAAGCCTGGGGAGGAGCCAACACCATTTGCAGGAGATCCACGAGGTATCCTTAAACGGGTTCTAAAAGAAGCGCAAAGCCTTGGATTCACAGCGTTTAACATTGGACCTGAACCAGAGTTCTTCTTATTCAAAAATGATGAAAAGGGTGAACCAACCCTTGAATTAAATGATAAAGGTGGGTATTTTGACCTTGCGCCAACAGACTTAGGTGAAAACTGCCGTCGTGATATTGTTCTTGAGCTTGAGGATATGGGCTTTGAAATTGAAGCTTCTCATCATGAAGTGGCTCCTGGTCAGCATGAAATTGATTTTAAATATGCTGACGCTGTTCAAACTTGTGATAATATCCAAACATTTAAACTCGTTGTTAAAACAATTGCACGTAAGCATGGTTTACATGCGACATTTATGCCAAAGCCACTTTTTGGAGTAAATGGCTCAGGAATGCATTGTAACATGTCATTGTTTACGAAGGAAGGCAATGCATTCTACGATGAAAGCACAGAATCTCAGCTTAGTACGACAGCGCTACAATTTCTAGGAGGGATTTTAGCTCACGCAGAAGCATTTACGGCAATTACTAACCCAATTGTAAACTCATATAAGCGTTTGGTTCCTGGTTATGAAGCACCTGTTTACGTGGCTTGGTCAATGCGCAATCGGAGTCCACTTGTTCGTATACCTTCTTCGCGTGGTGTAAGTACACGTATTGAAGTACGTAGCCCAGATCCAGCAGCTAACCCATACTTGGCAATGGCAGCAATGCTATCAGCGGGAATTGATGGAATTAAAAAGAAAATGTCTCCTCCTCCAGCTACGGATCGTAATATTTACGTGATGAGTAAAGAAGAGCGTGTTGAAGAAGGAATTAATGATTTACCTGCTACACTTAAAGATGCAATTGAAGCGTTAATAAAAGATGACGTGCTAATTAAAGCTTTAGGAGAGCATGCGGTTGAACACTTTATCGAAGCAAAAGAAATTGAATGGGATATGTTCCGTACTCAAGTTCATCCTTGGGAACGCGACCAATATTTCGAGAACTACTAAGAAGATAAAACCCTTAACACAACTCGTGTTAAGGGTTTTTTTGTAATGAAAAAACACGCAAATTCTGCGTGCTACCTATTCAATCGTTTAATTTTGTTCATCTTTAACATTTGTGGAAAAATAATAATAATAAAATAGATGCCAATAACATCTGTTGTTGAAAATAAGTGTTGTGGGAGAAGGATAAGAATGAGTCCTATGTAAGTTAGAAACAAAAGAATATTATAACGAGTTAATTGTTTTTTTGAGTAAAATTTATATTTATGAAAGTTATAGATAGCTAAAATGAACGCAAACAAACTTGTGTTTTTGGACTGTGGTTTGTTTTTTTTGTTGTGCATGGAACCCCCCCTTACTTAATGATCTTTAGTTTACCATAGAAAAAAACCTGATACTATACAGAAAAGTTATTCAAACTAAGCAGCGGTAAATTAAAGTTGCGCCCAAACAAAATTTTGAAGTCTGCATACAGTGTAAACGTAAGGTTAATTTGATTTTTTAAAAAGGAGTGTTGTTACATGTCAGCAGGAGCAGTTGCAGGAACAGGTTACACTGGAGGCTTTGCGTTACTCGTCGTTTTATTTATTTTATTGATAATTGTTGGTGCAAGCTGGTTTTCAGGTGGCTACGGAGTAGAAGCAGGCGTACCAGGATATGGATATGGTTACGGTTACTAAGAAATATGCAAAAAAGCATCGAATGATTTATTCGATGCTTTTTTGCATATTAACCGGACAAGCTTCATATATTCGAAGGAGGATAATCAATGAATTGTGCGAAACACGCCAATTACTTTTCCAAGAACGGTGCAATCTCGTAAAATGATTGGTTCCATTGTTGAATTTTCCGGTTGAAGACGAATGTAATCTTTTTCTTTAAAGAAACGTTTAACGGTAGCTTCGTCATCTTCGGTCATAGCGACAATAATATCACCATTATTTGCCGTACTCTGTTGCCTAACAATGACCATATCACCATCAAAAATTCCTGCTTCAATCATTGATTCACCCTGAATGACGAGTACATACACTTGTTCATTGCTCATCAAGTGTTCGGGGAGGGGCATATAATCTTCAATGTTTTCAATTGCAGTTATTGGAAGTCCTGCAGTGACTTTACCAATAATTGGAGCATACATTGTTTGTCTTTCTTCAACAATGGAAACTGGATCAACATTTATTACCTCAATAGCCCGTGGTTTTGTAGGATCGCGACGTATAAGTCCTTTTTTTTCAAGGCGAGAAAGGTGACCATGTACAGTAGAGCTTGAGGCAAGCCCAACAGCCTCACCAATTTCACGAACAGACGGTGGATATCCTTTTTTTCTTACTTCATTTTTTATATAATCTAGTATTTCCTGTTGCCGTTTTGATAGTTTTGACATTGATACACCTCATTCCTGTTTCCTAATTAGCTAAATTGTACCATGCGAACGTATGTAATGCAAACATAGGTTCTAAAAAGTTATTGACACAAACGAACGTTCTCGTTTATCATAAAATAAGAACAAGCATTCTCATAGGAGTGATATAAAATGATAAAGAACCTATCAAGCCAAGAAAAATTTATAGTTGTTGCAGCGATTTTAACATTACTTTTTATTTATAGTACGATTTTGTTCACGGCTAATTCTGGAAATCATGAAGGTGTAACCTTAAATTCAGTTAACATTTATGAGGAAGAACTTTCCGTTCCTGACAATAATTCCTCGACGGCTTTTGTTTTTGAAGAAGAACAATGAAAAAAGCGATAATTTATTGCCGGGTTAGTACAACTAAAGAGGTTCAACAAACATCGTTACACAGACAAAGAGTAGAATTAGAAGGAGTAGCAAAAGAGTATGATTTATTTGTCATTCGGACAATTGAAGAAACAGCTAGTGGATATGATGTCGATAGAGATGGAATTTTGGAACTACTCTCTCTCTTTCGAGAACAAAGAGCGACTATTTTATTAATTCAGGATGATACAAGAATTGGACGAGGCAATGCAAAAATGGCTATTATCCATCAATTGCGAAAGTTTGGTATCCAGATTTATACTATTCGTGACCAGGGCGAGCTTCAGTTATCAGAAGCTGACACAATGGTATTAGATATCGTTTCAGTTGTAGAAGAGTATCAACGTAAATTACATAATGTAAAAATTAAACGGGGTGTTTTATCGGCAATTAGCCAAGGGTACAAGCCTCATGAAAATTTTAAAGGACGTGCTGGAGGCGGTCGTGAAAAAAAGGAGCTCCCGATTGAAGAAATTGTTAAGCTTCGTAACCGAGAGCTTACGTTTCATGAAATAGCCGCGACATTAAGAGGTTTAGGTTATGACGTTTCAAAAGCAACTGTTCATCGGCGGTTTAAAGAATTTCAATCGTTGAATAACCTCTAACTTGATACTCATCATTATGACGTGCTAAACTTAATGAACAATTCTTGTTTGCTAAGAAAGCAGGTGAAATAGATGCTATCGAAAAATCAACTTGCTCGGATTAACGAACTTTCTAAACGAGCAAAGCAAGGTGTTTTAACGAATGAAGAAGCAAAAGAACAACAAGAGCTTCGTCAGCAATACATTCAGCAATTTAGGCAGTCCTTTAAAAAACAACTTCATTCAGTTAAAGTTGTGGATGAAGAGGGTAATGATGTGACCCCCAATAAATTAAAAACTAGCAAAATAAATAATAATCGATTCATGCATTAAAAACTTCTCTAAGCTAGAAGTTTTTTTATTTTCATTTAAACCAGTCTGTCTAGAGCTAAAAAAAAGAATTTTATAAACCGCCTCTAGGCAAAATGAGTGCAGTATAAAAGAACGACCAAGCCCAACCATGATACTTGGTTCCAAAACAAACTTTTAACCGAGATGGAGGAGGACATGAAATTTCATGCGATATCTGTGAAATTTTGTGATCTGCATGTTAAGGTTCTTAGTATTGTGCAAGTAACAGTTAATTTTTTCTATGTTGGTTCATGCGGTTTATCATTATAATGAAACAATCCTTTAAAAAGGGTAAAACAGGAAGGTCTTTTTAGAAAATGTTAGGTGGTGTTTTGATTTCATCTTTTTTGTTCGTAACAACTACTCGTTTCATGCTACAAGAATCAACAACATAAGGCGGTGTTTTTAATGGATACGTTTAAACGTTTAAAGGAATATTATTGGCCATTCAAATCTTATTTTATTTGGTCTTTGTTAGCACTTATTGTTGTTACTGGGATGACGGTTATGTATCCTGTAATTTTACAATATACAATTGACCACGCTATAGACGCAGGAAACTATGAAATAATCCCTTATTTAGTCTTGGTTTTATTTATTGTTATGGGCGTAAAAAGTCTGGCGGCCTATATTCATCAATATCTTGGCGATTTATTTGGAATTACAGCGGTTCATCGACTTCGAAATATGTTATATAAGAAGCTACAATTTTTACCTTTTCGTTATTACGATAACGCAAAAACAGGGGATTTAATGTCCAGACTAACAGCAGATGTTGAAGCATTTCGATTCTTTCTTTCATTCGGTTGTGCCCAACTTTTGAACATTGTCATGCTTGTTGGTTTAAGTATGGCCGTTATGTTCTATTATTCGGTACCGCTTACACTTGTCACACTTTGTGCTCTTCCTTTTTTAGTGGTCGTTGTATCAAAGTTCGATAAACGTGTTCACCCTGGGTTTAGAGGTATTCGTAAATCACTAGCTCAACTAAATACAAAAGTTCAGGAAAATGTTAGTGGTATGCATACTGTTAAGGCTTTATCTCAAGAAGATCAAGAGATTGAAAGATTCGATACAAATAATGAAGATTACCGAAAACGCCATTTAGATATTTCTAGAATATGGGGCAATTATTTTCCGTTAATGGAGTTCATCGGAAATGTGTCTGCTGTATTTTTACTTGCATTTGGTGGTTATTTAACGATTATTGGAAGTCTACAAAAAGGTGAGCTTGTTGCTTTTTTTAGTTTAGTATGGTTTATAATGGGGCCAATTATGCAATTAGGTTTTATTATAAATATGTTTTCGCAATCAAAAGCGTCTGGGGAAAGACTACTTGAAATCCTGGATGAAAAAGAACGTCTAGATGAAGCAACATCTGATAGTCAGCACAGATTGATAGGAGAAGTAACCTTTGAGAATGTATCACTTAAGTACAAAGGGAAAGATAATTTGGCTTTAGAAGATATTTCATTTAAAGCTGAAAAAGGTAAAACTATTGGACTTGTTGGAGCAACTGGATCTGGTAAATCTAGCATTGTTCAATTAATTACCAGGTTTTACGAACGTACAGATGGTAAGGTTCTCATCGATAATAAGCAAATTGAAAACTATTCACTTGAAGAGTTACGCAGGAATATTGGCTTTGTGTTACAAGAAACATTCTTATTTTCCTCTACGATACGAGATAATTTAGCATATGGAAGAGCTGATGCAACGATGGCAGAGATTATCGATGCAGCGAAACGTGCGGATGCTCATGACTTTATTCAAGAACTTCCTAATGGATATGAAACAGTGCTTGGAGAGAGAGGAATGGGTTTATCAGGAGGACAGAAGCAAAGGGTAGCGATAGCTCGTGCCATCTTAATGAATCCGAGTATTTTAATCTTAGATGATGCGACAAGTGCAGTTGATATGCAAACGGAAGTCAAAATACAGCGTGCTTTTCGTGAACTCATGAAGGGCCGAACTACGTTTATCATTGCCCATCGAATTTCTTCGGTCAAATATGCTGATGAAATTCTTGTACTCGATAAAGGTAAAGTCCAGGAACGTGGAACTCATCAAGAACTGCTAAGTAAGAACGATGGAATGTACAGAAGAATTTATAGTATCCAGAACCAAGATCAGAAATATGTGTTACAACAAGCGTAGGGAGTGACAAGATGGAACAAGTAACGAAAAAAGCACGTTTTCATTATTCAACAGACCAAGTCATTGAAAAACCGTTTAATTGGTCGCAAATGTATCGGTTACTTGGTTATATGAAACCATATGCTACATCTCATTTACCAAAGACTATTATTATGATGCTCATCGCAACTGCTGTTCGTTTAGCAGTTCCGATATTTATCGGAGTTGTGGCCGTGGATTGGGCAATCGACTCAGGTAGCTTAACCGTTTTATTTGGGTCAGCGGCCATTGTCCTTTTTTTATATTTAATTGCCTGGATTGCGAACGTTTTCCGAATAAGATGGATGAATGAGTTAGGTCAACATATTATTTTTGATATAAGAACCGCTCTTTTTAAACATATTCAACGTCTTTCGCATCGCTTTTTTGATCAACGATCGGGTGGATCAATCCTAGTCCGAGTTATAAATGATGTAAATTCATTACAGGATTTATTTACAAATGGTGTTGTTAACTTAATTATGGATATTGTCATGCTTATAGGGATAGTTGTTATACTTTTTACCTTAAGCCCAGAACTTGCGATTATGGTGCTAATTGTCCTGCCACTGATGTTTTTTATTTCGACGAAGCTTCGGAGAAGAATACGTCGTTCTTGGCAGGAAGTGCGCCAACGTCAATCGAAGTTAAATTCTCATTTAAATGAAAGTATTCAGGGAATTCGTGTGACTCAGGCTTACGCCCAGGAAAAGGAAAACATGGATTTCTTTGACGATGTGAATACTGATAATTATCAAAGCTGGAAAGATGCTTCACGAATGAATGCACTTTTTCGTCCTTTTGTTGAGATGTCTAGTGCGATCGGGGCAGCCGTTTTAATTTGGTATGGTGCTTCCTTAATTCAATCTGAGACGATAACAATAGGGGTGTTTATATCGTTTGCGTTTTATTTAGGGATGTTTTGGGAGCCAATTTCACGTTTAGGTCAAGTGTATAATCAACTACTAGTGGGGATGGCATCTTCTGAACGTATTTTTGAGTTTTTAGATGAAAAACCTTCTGTACCAGAGGCTAAGCACGCTGTTTCCTTAGGGGATGTAAAGGGTGAAATAGTGTTTCAGAATGTAGAGTTCTCGTACGAAGCAGATCGAAAAGCTTTACACGAAATTAGTCTTCATTTTGAAGCAGGTCAGACGATTGCTTTGGTTGGGCATACTGGATCAGGAAAATCAACAATTGTAAACCTGATGAGTCGCTTTTATGATCCGACAAAAGGAACGGTTTACCTTGACGGAATAGATTTACGTGACATTAAATTAGATGAATTACGTTCAAATGTTAGCTATGTCCTTCAGGATACATTTATTTTCGCCGGTACCATTCTGGATAACATCAGATTCGGCAAACCAAGTGCATCAGATGAAGAAGTAAAAGCGGCAGCAAAAGCTATCGGGGCACATTCATTTATTGAACGCTTGGAAAATGGTTACGAAACAGAAGTTGAAGAAAAGGGGAATATACTTTCTGTAGGTGAAAGACAACTTTTATCATTTGCAAGAGCACTTTTAGCGGATCCAAAAATCTTAATTCTAGATGAGGCAACTGCCAGCATTGACACAGAGACGGAACTTAAAATTCAACAAGGTTTAAAAAAGCTCCTTCACAACCGAACGGCCATCATGATTGCTCATAGACTGTCAACGATTAGAGATTCCGATAAAATTATTGTATTAGATCATGGACACGTGATGGAACAAGGAACGCATGAACAATTGATGGAAAGCAAAGGTGTATATTATCAGCTTGTAAAATCTCAATACACAGCAACTGCAGAATAAAAGGTAGACTTTTAAATAAACTATAAAGAGATAATTGCTCAATGAGCGTCCTAAAGAAGAAAAATCATTTTAGGACGCTTTTTTATAATTTCAGTTAACATATTTAATTATTTTTGAGTATTTTTGAGTATTATTACGTAAATATGTTCGTTTTTATGTTGCTTATTATTAAAATATTGTTGATTTATCATTAAATATTACAAGAATACTTGTGAAAAGAGCAAAGAAAGTATATGATTTAAACGAGAAAGTTTTATTTGAAAGGAAGATGAATAAATTATGTCAACGAAAATTGAAAATTTAGCTATTAATACGATTCGTACCTTATCAATTGATAGTGTCGAAAAAGCAAACTCAGGGCACCCTGGTATGCCTATGGGTGCAGCTCCAATGGCATTTAGCCTTTGGACGAAATTTTTAAATCATAATCCTGCAAATCCAGAGTGGGTGAACCGAGACCGTTTTGTATTGTCTGCTGGTCATGGCTCTATGCTTTTATATAGCCTCCTACATTTAACTGGCTATGACTTATCACTTGAAGATTTACAAAACTTCCGTCAGTGGGGTAGTAAAACACCGGGTCATCCAGAATACGGTCATACTCCAGGAGTGGATGCAACAACTGGACCACTTGGACAAGGGGTTGCAATGGCAGTAGGTATGGCAATGGCTGAGCGTCACTTAGCTAGTACATACAATAAAGAAGGCTTTGAAGTGATGGATCATTTTACTTACAGTATTTGTGGTGATGGAGATTTAATGGAAGGTGTTTCTGCTGAGGCAGCTTCACTTGCAGGTCACCTTAAATTAGGTCGTTTAGTTGTATTATATGATTCTAATGATATTTCTCTTGACGGAGATTTGCATATGTCTTTCTCTGAAAATGTAGAAGACCGTTACAAGGCATATGGTTGGCAAGTTATTCGTGTTGAAAATGGTAATGATGTTACTGAAATTAGTAACGCGATTGAATCGGCAAAAGCGGATGACCGTCCTACACTAATTGAAGTTAGAACGACAATTGGTTTTGGGTCACCAAATAAATCAGGTAAATCAGCCTCTCACGGTGCTCCACTTGGTGCTGATGAAGTTAAATTAACAAAAGCTTCGTATGAGTGGGTATCCGAGGAAGAATTTCATGTTCCGGCTGAAGTTGCACAATTGTTCGCTAAGGTTAAAGAAGAAGGCGTGCAGAAAGAGCAAGCTTGGAATGAATTATTTTCATCTTACAAGAAAGAATATCCAGAATTAGCACAACAATTTGAGTTAGCCGTAAACGGCGAATTACCTGAAGGTTATGATGTGGATGCTCCAGTATATGAAGCTGGAAAAAGCGAAGCAACTCGTAACTCTTCTGGTGCAGCTTTAAATGCATTTGCTCAACATGTTCCTCAATTATTTGGAGGGTCTGCTGACCTTGCAGGTTCTAATAAGACGAACATGAAAGGTTTAGGAGATTTTGGCCGAGATAATTATTCTGGACGTAATATTTGGTTTGGTGTTCGTGAATTCGCAATGGGTGCAGCGGCAAATGGTATGGTCCTTCACGGAGGATTAAAAGTATTTAACTCAACATTCTTTGTGTTTTCTGATTATTTACGTCCTGCGATTCGTCTAGCAGCATTGATGAAGTTACCAGTTATTTATGTATTTACTCATGACAGTATTGCTGTTGGTGAAGATGGCCCAACACATGAGCCTGTTGAACAATTGGCCGCTCTTCGTGCCATTCCAGGACTATCAGTTATCCGTCCTGGCGATAGCAATGAAACGGTTGCTGCTTGGAAAATGGCACTTGAGAGCAAAGATACACCTACAGCTCTAGTGTTAACTCGTCAAAATTTAAAAACAATTGAAGGAACAGACCAAACTGCTTATGAAGGTGTAAGCAAAGGAGCTTATGTTGTTTCAAAGGCAAATGGTCAGGTAGATATGCTTCTGCTTGCTACTGGTTCAGAAGTCCCTCTTGCTGTTGAGGCACAGAAAGTGCTTGAGAAAGATGGTATTCACGCTTCTGTTGTTAGTATGCCAAGTTGGGATCGTTTTGAAAAGCAGCCACAAGCTTATAAAGACGAAGTGATTCCTCCAACAGTAAAGGCGCGTCTAGGACTTGAAATGGCTACATCTTTAGGATGGGCAAAGTATGTTGGAGATCAGGGAGATGTTCTTGCAATTGATGGATTTGGTGCGTCTGCTCCTGGCGAAAAAATTATGGCTGAATATGGCTTCACAGTTGAAAATGTTGTTGCTAAGGCAAAGGCATTGCTTCAGTAATAAATTAGTTTGAAATGAATTATTAGGGAGGGTATTTCAAAAGGCTTTATAACCTTTTGAGATACCCTTTTTTCGACAAAACTAGTGAGGCTCTGCTCCAACTTCAGACAATGATTTTACTCGTTATCACCTATAATGACTTTAAGTACATGGGTGAAAGGGTGAGGATCATGCGGCATTATGAATTATATTTGTTAGAAGAAGAAGTCGCTCGCCGGTATTTCGGACAAGAATCAAAGTTATTCCATCTATTTCTGGAACATTCTAAGTCTTCCATTGAGCAACGAATACTGATTGAAAAGCAAATTGAGTATATTTCGAAACCGCTTCCTAGTCTCTTAGTACAGCAAAAGTTAAAGCAATCATTTAAACATTTAGTGAGCTATAATGTATATAAGCAAACACATTATTTAGAATGGCAACAACCTGCGAGTTGTGCAGAATTAATCTTATACAGTAATCACCTTTCATTAACAACAGAAGGTGGTATAGAGGCTGAAATGATGTTTTTTGAAGTGCTTCGCAAAGTGGATCCTTGCTTTTTTGCTGTTAATCTTGAAGGTCATCGCTTTGGCTGGCTGAACCCAATTAAACAAGTGAAACTTCTTTAAGGGGTTAGAAAAATGGGTTATTTTTTTGGTTGCTACTTTTAAATGATGCGCTGTTACGATATAATAAATAAGGTTGATTTAGTTGAAGGAGGACGTTTTACGTATGTGGATTCATATTATAGGGTATACGGTGGCAGTTCTTGCAGGTTTAGCCATCGGTTTTTTCATTGCAAGAAAAACGATGATGTCATATCTAAAGAAAAATCCGCCCATCAATGAGCAAATGCTACGTGTCATGATGATGCAAATGGGGCAAAACCCATCACAAAAGAAAATTAATCAAATGATGAAAGCCATGCAAAAACAACAAACAAAATAATGAATGGGACAAGCACCTCGCGATGGGGTGTTTTTCTACTATTAGTACACTTCTCGAAAGGAACAATGACTTCGGTCAGCTACCTAATCATATAGATTAAAAAAGAAGGTGTTTTAATTGTCAACAGTGGATGTTGCTCAACTCACTTTAGACCAAATTTCATATGAGACTGATATATTTATTGATGTTCGGTCACCGGATGAATTTGCCGAGTATTCGTTACCAAGAGCTATAAATATACCTATATTTACTAATGAAGAACGTGCAATCGTTGGGACAACATTTAAACAGCAAAGCCGAGAGGCCGCGATGAAGGTAGGGTTATCTATCTTTGCGCCAAAATGGCCAGATGTTGTTCGACAAGTAACCTCATTACAGACCGAAAACCGTCGCATTATTATTTACTGCTGGAGAGGCGGGATGCGAAGTAAAACAATTGCAGCAACTCTTGGCTTAATGAACATACCCTGCTATCAGCTTGTGGGGGGAATTCGCTCCTTTCGTCGCAATATTCAGCATAGATTAGCAGAAGAATCAAAAAAAGAACGTGAATTTATTGTTATAGCAGGACATACCGGAACGAGAAAAACCGAATTTTTAGAGGAATTACAAACGAATGGGTTTCCTGTTCTAGACTTAGAACGATTAGCAGGTCATAGAGGTTCGATTTTTGGACATATCGGCATGATACCTAATAGTCAAAAGCAATTCGATTATTTACTACTGTGTCGTTTGGAAGAACTAAAGGATCATAAAACAGTGATTATAGAAGCAGAAAGTAAACGAATTGGACATGTTGTCTTACCCGATTTTATCATCGAAGGAAAACAACGAGGTACGCGAGTTGAGTTAGTCTACCCGTTTTGGAAACGTGTTGATCATATTCACAGAACATATCAACCTGAGAAAAATGCGGAGCATATCTGGGAGGCTATCGAATATTTGAGAAAACGACTCTCAAAGCAAGTGTATGATGAAGTAAAGGAGTGCTGGGAAACACAAAACTACAAGCAGGTGTTTGCTCTATTGCTTGAATATTACTATGACCCAAGGTATAAGCATGCATTTCAAAAATATAGCGAGGCTTCATGCATGGTGGAATTTACAACATTTCAAGAAGGGTTAGAAAAAGTAATCACTCTACTTCATGAACGAACAGAAAAAACGTCTTAAATAACTAAGCCGTTTTAATTTTTTAATTTACTTCTCTCATATTCATTTAATAATTTATCAAGCTCTTGACTAAGTTCAAGGACAGCTTTCGAGCTTAGCCCTTTAGATAAAGCAATTTTATATAAGTAATCACGTTTTTGTTCAATAACTTCTCGGAGCATTACTGCCATAACTAGTCCCTTCCCTTTCCTATTAATAATACAAATATTTGGTACAAATGACAAGTAAAAGGTGAAGGGTTTCTTATAGAAAAAACTCTTTTTATGTTTAATGAGGTTTGAACGTCAATTAGGTTTGAAAGATCATCGTTTTTCCTGTATCTTTAAAGAGGTGTCAACGAGAAAGAATGGGGTGAGTGGCTTGAATGACATCTATGTAGTCATTTCGACGATCGGTGCTGTTTGTATGGCAATTATAGTGATGATAATCCGATTGAAGGCAACAAAGCGACCTGCTTCTATCAAAAAAATTGTTCTTCCGCCGTTGTTTATGTCTTCAGGCTTTCTCATGTTTTTATATGAGCCTGCTAGGCCAGCTACACTACAAGTAGCGGAGGCGCTTGCTGTTGGAATCATTTTCTCACTTTTCTTGATCAAAACGTCAAAATTTGAAATTAGAGAAAATCAAATTTATTTACGACGTTCAAAAGCTTTTATATTTATTTTAATTGGACTTTTACTAATACGGATTATTTTTAAAATAGTTATGGGGGATATGATAGAAATTGAAGAGTTAGCAGGAATGTTTTTCTTGCTTGCCTATGGAATGATTCTTCCTTGGAGGATTTCTATGTTCATTTCTTTCCGTAAACTTCAGAAAAAAATGCGGAATAGTCCTAATCTGGTCGTCACAGCACAGCCATAATTAAGAGAGGTGGGTTAAGAGGTTGTTTTACCTCTTAACCCACCTTTTCTTATGATATTTCAAGTAAATCTCGGTAAGGAGACATGTCGATATTTTTTTCTTTTAATTTCTTAATTAAGAATTTATGGTCTCTTTTAGGTGTGGCTAAGATATAGCCACGAACAATATAGTCAAGTGTTAAAACCTTTGCCTGGTCCTTAAGCACGAGTTCACCAATTTTACCAGCTATTTTTCCTTTGGCGACGTCACGAAAAAGCTCCGGTACCGGTTCAACTAAATCATTTAATAATTTTTTTTGTTCGTCCTCCCAAAGATGAAGGGTTTGTTCAATATGAAAGTCTTGCCAATCCAAGATGGACTTTCCATCTTCTTTTGGTAGGCGTTTTAAAAATTTTCGAAACATAAAATATCCACCAATAAACATAACCGTAATCAGTACGATTGTCCATAGGACGATAAACCACGAAAACCATGTAGGCATTCTTTTCACCTCGTCTATTCATTCAATCCTATCCTATCATAAAACAAGTTAGTCTGCTAATGCTAGACTAAAATTAAAGTAATATGTCTATCCTTCGAAACATTTGATATGATAGAGACGAGGTGAGTTTATGACGTATTTAATTAACTATGCTATTCATTTATTAATTTCTGTCTTGTTCTTTATATTAATTGCATTCCCTTTCCTAATTAAAGGGACAATGGAAGAAAAGCAGAAACAATCCCGAATTTTGAACACATACCAACGAGTTATTTGGCTCGCACATGGCGGTTTAATTATTGCTCTGGTTTCGGGCATTCTAATGACAACAGATTGGCTCTCAATTTGGGTTTGGCTTGTTCTTCTATGTTGGATTGTACTGGGTGCATTCTTAGGTCTTACAGCCAAGATGTGTAGGCTAACGATAGAGAAATTAAAGAAAAATGAGGATTCAAGCGTTGAGTTTGAGAAATTACGACGTTTTAGTCTGCTACTATCTATCGCCATCATCGTGATGTTTGCTCTTAAGTTTATTCGATACGTATAGAAAAACATAAAGAGAAAATCCTATCCAATTATGAGTTTTTCTTAAACCGAAATAATATGAGGGAGGTTTACAGATGATAATTGGAATACCCAAAGAAGTAAAAAATAATGAAAGTCGTGTGGCAATTACTCCGTCTGGTGTTTCGACCATTGTAAAAGATGGACATCAAGTTTTGATTGAACGGGATGCAGGGAAGGCTAGTGGATTTGACAATGAGATCTATGTAGCGGCTGGTGCAAGCATCGTAGACGGAGCTAACAATGTTTGGGAAAAGTCTGAGATGATTATTAAAGTGAAAGAACCTATTCAAAGTGAATATAAGCATTTTCGTAAGAATCTTATCCTGTTTACATATTTACATTTAGCGGCAGAACCTGAATTAGCAAAAATGCTCGTCGAAAAAGAAGTCATAGCCATTGCGTACGAAACAGTGCAAGTTGGTCAATCACTTCCGCTTTTAACACCAATGAGTGAGGTAGCAGGACGTATGGCGTCTCAAATAGGTGCTCAATTTCTTGAAAAACCCCATGGTGGCCGAGGAATTTTACTGTCAGGGGTACCTGGAGTAAAACGTGGGAAAGTAACAATTATTGGAGGCGGTGTGGTAGGGTCAAATGCTGCTAAAATTGCGATGGGGCTAGGATCTTCTGTTACGTTAATTGATGTAAATCCTGAGCGATTACGTCAGTTTGATGATTTATATGGGAGTGATATCCAAACATTGATGTCAAACCCTCTAAATATTGCAGATTCAGTAGCAGAGTCAGATTTAGTAATAGGTGCCGTTCTTATACCAGGAGCAAAAGCACCAAAGTTGGTAACAGAGGAAATGGTTCGTTTCATGAACTCTGGATCCGTTATTGTCGACGTGGCAGTAGATCAAGGTGGGATTTTTGAAACCATTGACCGCGTGACAACTCATGACGAACCGACATACTTAAAGCATGAAGTTGTGCATTACGCGGTTGCTAATATGCCTGGAGCTGTTCCGAGAACATCCACAATTGCCCTTACAAATGTTACAATACCATATGCTCTTCAAATAGCTAATAAAGGAATATTAAAAGCAATAAATGATAATATAGCCCTTGAATTAGGGGTGAATACTGCATTAGGTAAAATAACGTATCCAGCCGTTGCAACTGATTTAGGGTATCAATATACTCCGGCTAAGGAAGCTCTTTTCTAGATTAGATATCAAATAGGGAGAAGTCGAAGTAAAGCTCTTTGACTTCTCCTATTTTTTATAATGAAAGACCAAATGCGCATCTCGAAACAGACAATTTTATCCACTTAATGTAAGGTTAAAAGTCGACGGATATACATGATTCGGTGATGTATAGCTGTGAAGAGTAAATAGATTTAGTTGCGTAGAATTTGACGTATGTTTTAGATGTGGTATACTAAATCCATTAGGGGGGTAATCACATTGAATAATAAATGCGCTGGAGACACAGAAGATTTTAAAGATGTTATTGAAATGTTTTCTACCTATCTCTCTACTAAGGGAAGAACAGAGAATACAATAAAAACGTACTGTGGGGTTATCCAATCATTTTCAGTATGGCTTGATGAGCGAAATCGTTCACTTAATCAGCTAACAAAACAAGATGTCCAATCCTATTTAGATTTTCTTAAATTAGAAAATCGAAGCGATACAACGATAAATAAAATATTTAACTCAATCCATACATTTACGAAATCAATTGGTCAATCGGAATTAATGGTTGATGTTAAACGCACAAAGGTGGAACCGCAGAAAGGATTGCCAGAATGCTTAACAGAGGAAGAAGTAAATCGCTTGTTAGAAAAGGTGAAAGAAGAGAAAAATATTCGTAATACCGTGATTGTCTATATGCTTTTGCACACGGGGGTTCGAGTTTCTGAGCTTTGTCAGCTTAATAAAAATGACGTACAAATAAATTATCGGAGTTCAACAGGTCAACTTGTTGTTCGAAATGAGAAAACGGAGTACGATCGCAATATTCCGCTTTCAAAAGAGCTTGTGATTCATATAAAACAGTATATTGAGGCAAGGAATGACCAAGAAGAAGCCTTATTTATTTCAAATTATGAGAAGCGAATCGCTGCGCGTACGGTGCAGCATATGTTAAAGAAGCAATACGGTATTCATCCACATAAATTAAGGCATACCTTTTGTTATAATTTGGTGAAGAGGGGTATCGATTTATCTATTGTTAGTCAATTAGCTGGTCATTCTGACCTAAATATAACAAAGCAATATGAAGAATCTGAAAATCATGTAAGCTAGAAGCTAAGAAAAGGGTGTCCTCTGCGGCACCTTTTAAAGTTATTTAAATCGTTTCCCTTCCACCTGCTATTGCTTAGTGTAATTGGTGAAATTCTTACCATAACTCTATCGACTCTATAAAAAATATCGACTATAAAAAAACGTTTCTTAAAAGGGTGAAGCAAATGATAAAAGAAGAAGCGCTCCAAATATTACAACAGCTACGGACACAAGAAATCTCTTCTTATCGAGTAAATAAACAAGACTTTCTTGACTTTAGATCTGTTTTATCAGAGCAAGGGGATATGAAAAACTTTCGGGGCAATGCCCAACACGGAGGAGAAGCTATTTATACATTTGAGCCAGGTTGGACAAAGTAAATTAAATGAATGATAAATGGATCATGGGTAAACGATAACATAGAGGTGATCCACTATGACAAAAAAGAAAACAGAGAACATGCCTTCTCAAACTTTCGAAACAGGAAAAGTCGGTATACAAAATGAACTGAGATCCAATTTTCCATTTGATACGACAGACCAGTATGCTGGCGACTCGGTTGACAAACATAAGGAATTAGAAAATGCGAATGAGGACCTAGCAAAAGAAGAACTGGATCAGATGAATAATAATTTGTAAGAGTGTCTTTCTAAGTTTTCATACTAGCTCAGACGCTGAGACATTTGGTGCGCTAATCCAGCAAATCTCCTATTTGTCCAATACTCTAATAGCAAAATGTGATAAGTATGACAAGAAAGTTCTTATAGAAAAATCAGAACTTTTTTTCTATAAGATGGACTAAATTGAAACAAGCAAGAATGTGATATTGTCGGAAAAGATGTTCCCCTGTAGAGTATGTATTGTATGTAACAGCTACTATCAAGAGGAGAGTGAAAAGATGAAAAAAGGGAAGGTTTGGCCAAGTGAGAACAGTCAGTATCAAGATCCTATTACAGGAACGACGATTAAGCAACTAACAAATTATATGGCTCATAGTTATCACTTGTATTTTACAAACCCAGGCTGGATTGAAGATGGGCGTCGATTGCTATTTGGTTCAGAACGAGAAAATACAGCTAACTTATTTTCTGTTGATATAGAAAATGGTGAGATTACACAATTAACCGATTTTCGAAAAGAATCACAAGTTGGTATTCAAGGAACCTATGTAAATCCAATTTTAAAAGAGGCATATTATATTGTTGATAATTATATTGTCAGCCTTGACTTGAAAGGGCTTACAGAAGAGAGGATTTACACGCTTCCACAAGGTTTTCGTTTTGGTAATATAAGCTGTATAGCTGATGGCAAATCATTATGTTTTAGTTTGAGTGAAGATTTATCTAGCAAAATCTCTAGTAATCTTGGGAGTGGCTATGTAGGATTTGAAGAGACCGAGGCGGCTAGACCACTTTCGCAAATCTGTTTACTTGATTTAGGTTCGGGCGACGTTCAGGTCATTCATGAGGAACAGCGGTGGATAGGTCATGTTAATGCTTCACCTACGCAAGCTAATTTAATTACATTTTGTCATGAGGGACCTTGGGAAAAGGTTGACCACCGGATTTGGGGTATGAATTTAGAAACAAATCAGATTTGGAAAATTAGAGATGGTGCACAAAACCAGTATGCAGGCCACGAATACTGGCACGCGGACGGTCTTCATATTGGTTATCATGGGTTTACGGAATCATTAGATCGAAAAGATGGCAAATTTATCGGGTTTGTCAAATATGACAATTCGGAACAGGAAGAGTATGAGTTTCCATATCAAAATATGCATATCCATTCGAATTCGAAAGAGTATATTATCGGTGATGGTCAACAAGCAAGTGCGTATCATGGAGAGACTTATAAGGATTGCATTTTTCTTTGGAAGCGAACAACAACAGGGATGGAGGGCCCGCGAGTATTATGTAAGCATCGTGGCAGTTTTCATTCACAAAAGGTACACGTTCATGCATGCTTTAGTCCAGACGGTTCGAAAGTATTATTCACAAGTGATATGTCAGGATATGGAAATGTTTATATGGCGGAAGTACCAGATTTCGAGAGTCTACCCAAGCTAGAAGATTTGAAAAAATGAACATGAAAGGATGACGTGTATGAATGTACATTGGTTACATACTAAGCCAAAAACTCCAGTAGGTATCACCTGGGGTGTTCCATGGGGGAAAGGTGAACGAAAGCGAAACGAAACACTTCAATTAAAAGATAAGTCAGGTAGATTAACCCCATTACAAACATGGCCAATGGCATACTGGCCAGATGGAAGTGTGAAATGGTCAGGCCATGCGGCTGTGTTAGATAGTAAAGCAGACCACACATATGAAGTAGTCGTAGGAAATTCAAAAAGTACTAGTAAGGGATTGCAAGTAAACGAAACGGATAAAGCAGTCACGATTCATACAGGAACGACAGAATATATAATTTCAAAGGGACATACTCATTTCATTGAAAACGTGAGCACGAATGCTAAAGGAAACCTTATTGCAATGACTGAAACGAGAACGGAAGATGATGAGGGTACTATAACTCGTCAACATAAACTAACACCTATTATTCAAAAGATTGAAGTAGAACAGTTAGGACCAGTACGTGCTGTGATTAAAATTGAAGGTATTTTTAAACATAAAAGTCGAGAATGGTTACCGTTTACACTGAGATTATATTTCTATGAAAATCTTGACTCATTTCGCATTGTTCATACATTCTTTTATGATGGGGATCCAGCCCAGGATTTCATCAAAGGAATAGGAGTAGAGTTTACATTACCTCTTGAGGGTGATGCATGGAATCGTCATGTTCGATTTGCTGGGGAACTTGGTTTATATCAGGAACCTGGACAGCTTTTATTAACAAGACGTTACCCTGATGGAGATGGTTACTTTCAAGACCAAATTAACGGAAAGTATATCCCTTTAAATGAGGATAAGCACCAGGAATTTAAAAAGCATGTTACCGACAATGCTCAGTGGAACGATTTTAAACTTTATCAAGCTTCTTCTGACCACTATATTATCCAGAAGAGGACGAAAGAAGGCTTTTCTTGGATTGATGTGACAACAGGCGCTAAATCTAATGGATTAGTGTATGCAGGTGGAGAAAATGGAGGTCTTGCTGTTGGATTTAAGGATTTCTGGCAAAAGCATCCATCATCACTAGAAGTGAATCACCTTCTCAAGGAAGAAACATCATTAATCTGTTGGTTGTGGTCTCCGGATTCAATGGCAATGGATTTACGGCATTATGATGACGAGACTCATGTACTAAGTGCTTATGAAGGCTTTCCTGAAATGCGTGCAACGCCGATGGGGATTGCTAATACGAGTGAAATTTCTGTACAATTATTCACACAAACACCATCTCAAGAAGATCTAATGGATTTAGCTAACGAATGGCAGACGCCATCAAGATTAATTTGTTCGCCGCAAACCTATTATAATAGTAAAGCGATTGGCACATGGAGTTTACCTGACAGAGAGGATCCTCTAAAGGCTTATTTAGAAGAACAAATGGATCTGGTTATCACATTTTATCAAAATGAAATTAAACAACGAAAATGGTATGGATATTGGCATTACGGCGATGTCATGCATACGTACGACCCGATACGTCACCAGTGGCGCTATGATTTAGGAGGATTTGCTTGGCAGAACACAGAACTTAGTCCGAACATCTGGCTTTGGTATGCATTTTTACGGTCTGGGAGAGAGGACATTTTCCGGATGGCAGAAGCTATGACGAGACATACAAGTGAAGTCGACCGTTATCATTTTGGAGAATACGCTGGGCTAGGATCACGACATAATGTCGTTCACTGGGGATGCGGATGCAAGGAAGCTAGAATTAGTATGGCAGGTATTCATAAATTTTATTATTTTTTAACTGGTGATGAGCGGACTAGAGATTTATTAGAAGAAGTAAAGGACGCTGACTTTGCAACGGAAAAACTAGATCCAATGCGAGAGTTTTACGCGAAGGACGACTATCCAACACACACAAGAGTGGGTCCAGATTGGGCGGCCTTTACGTCAAATTGGCTTTCTGAATGGGAAAGAACTGAAAATACGTTGTATAAGGATAAAATTCTACAAGGCATTAATGATTTAAAAAAGCTTCCTTATCGATTATTATCCGGACCAACCTTTGGTTATGATCCGAAAACTGGAAAGTTGTATCATATGGGAGATGGCAACGAAGGTGGCTATCATATGGTCATCGCCTTTGGGGCACCGCAAGCTTGGATTGAACTAGCAGATGTTTTGGAAGATGAAGAATGGAAAGATATGCTTGCAGACTTTGGAGAATTCTATCTTCTAAGCGATAAAGATAAGAAAAAACGGAGCAACGGATCGCTGAATAACAGACTCTATAGTCTACCAATGCTTGCTAGTGGGATAATGGCATATGCTGCAGCAAGAAAACAAGATCATAATTTAGCGGAAAAAACGTGGAAGACACTACTAGATGAATCAATTAGTTTTATGACACTACCAATAACGCCAGAGAAAATATCAACATGGCGTGAATTTCAAGAATTACCGACTAATTCTGTGATTTCAACCAACACAATTTCACAGTGGTGTCTGAATACCATCATGGCACTTGAATATATCGGTGATGATATTCCGAAAGACTTGTTGCAAAAAATGATAGGCATAGGAAAAAAGAAATGATACTCGCCTAAAGTGCCTCATTACCTAGAAAAGGGTATGTGATTTCGTTTGAAAGCTAAATATTTAAAAAGTTCAACTGGGCAAAAAAGTGATAATTTAATAAGTTGAAATTGCTATTATCCTTTATGGAACAAGGGTTTTAATTAATATTCATTCAAAAAATACAAGAAGACAAAAAATGAATATTGTTGGAAACGTGAAAGCGCTTTATATTTTGGGTAGGCCAACGGAAGACGTTTGCTCGGAACTTTAACGATAAGAAGGGGGGATAAAATCCTTTTCAGTTTTATTAGCTCAGAAAAAACATTACAAAAAAACGAGAAGATTTAGGGGGAATTTAATGTGAAACGGTCAACATCATTTTTACGTTACTTAGCACCAACAATTGGAACAGTTCTTATGGCTGGTTTAATCGGATGTAGTAATGACACAACAACAGAAACTGAGAGTAATACGAGTGATTCGTCAGAGCAGTCAGAGCAATCAGAAGAAAGATATGAGATTGATATTATGACGATGCATCATCAGCCTGAACCGCCAACTCCAGATAGTCCAGTATGGCAAGCTATTGAGGATTACACTAATACTGAAATGAATATTCAATTTGTACCTTCCGCTTCATATGAAGAACGCTTTAATATTACCTTAGCATCAGGAAGCCTTCCTCATATTATGTTGACAGAACAAAAGAGCCCAAGTTTCATTAATGCTGTAAAAGATGGAGCTTTTTGGGATTTAACAGATTATCTTGACGATTATGAAAGCTTAAGTCAAATGAATGAAATAGTTAAAAATAATATTTCAATTGACGGCCGAATTTATGGAATTTATCGCTCAAGACCACTAGGAAGAAATGCGACGATTATTCGTAAAGATTGGTTAGATAATGTTGGAATGGAAATTCCAGAAACAATTGATGAGTTCTACGAGGCGTTACATGCATTTACTTATGACGACCCAAATCAATCAGGTGCGGACGATACGTATGGTATGGTCGTTACTGAATATGAGGGACCATGGGATATTATGCAAACATGGTTTGGTGTACCGAATAAATGGGGTGAAGATAGTAATGGGGATCTTCAACCAGACTTTATGACAGATGAATACCGTGAAGCATTGAAATTCTTTAAGAAATTATACGATGAAGGTCTTGTTAATGAAGATTTTGCAGTTATGGACCCAGCTCAGTGGTCAACTCCTATTGTAAATGGGGAAGCCGGTGTGCAAGTAAACGTTGCCGATGAAGCAAACCGTATTCAAAACAAAATTTGGGATGCGAACCCGGATTCAGAGGATGTTATGGAAATCTTCCGTTCTCCAGAAGGCCCTAATGGTCACTTTAATCTTCCAACACAAGGATATGCAGGAATGTTTGCAATTTCCACTACTTCGGTGAAAACGGAAGAGGAGCTAAAAAAGGTTCTTCAATTTTTGGATGATTTAAATAGTGAAGAAGGACAAACTCTTGCTAATAATGGAATTGAAGGAACACACTATAATATTGTCGATGGGGAGCTTGATCAAGTTTCACTTGACGATCCAAACTTGATGAACGATTATGAGGATTTAAACCAGCTTCAAATGTTTATCCCAGAAAATCGTTTCCTTAAAGGAAATCAAACACGATTAAATATCTTGTCTGATGAGATTATTGCGGCAAATGAAGAAATCGTTGTCGGAAATCCAGCAGCACCATATATTTCAACTGTTTATGCTCAAAGAGGTCAACAATTGGATAACATCATTAAAGATGCACGAATCCAATATATAGTTGGTCAAATTGATGAAAATGGATTGGATGAAGCCGTTGAACTTTGGAAGCGTTCTGGTGGAGACGACTACATCGCTGAAATTAACCAATTACATGATGAAGCTCAAGCTGCACAATAATGTAACACTTAGCAGGTGGTGCATTGCCACCTGCGCTTCTTAAAATGGGTGAAAGGAGAGAGATGCATATGCTTAAACCAAAAACAGAGCAAGCCGTAGATTTAAATACAGTTCCAATTAATAAACCAACAACATTGGCATTGCTTAAGAGAGATAAATGGCTTTATGTATTATTGCTACCAGGAATTCTTTATTTCCTAATTTTTAAAATTGTACCAATGTGGGGGGTTCTCATTGCCTTTCAGAACTATTCTCCGTTTTTAGGTTTTTGGGATAGTACATGGGTTGGGTTTTTACATTTTGATAATTTTTTTACGAACCCTGATTTTTTCCGACTATTAAGGAACACATTGATTCTAGCATTATACGATTTAGTATTCTTTTTTCCAGCACCAATTATCTTGGCGCTCATGTTAAATGAAATACGGATTAGAATGTATAAAAATGTGATTCAGACACTTGTGTATGTCCCACATTTTATGTCATGGGTTATTATTGCTAGTATCTCGTATGTCTTTTTAACAACTAGTGGTGGTGTTGTTAACGAGATCGTTTCAAATGTAACTGGAGAGAAAATTTCGTTCCTTTCCCATCCAGATTGGTTTCGACCAATAATTATTTTGCAAATTATTTGGAAAGAAAGCGGTTGGGGAACGGTTATCTTCTTGGCTGCACTTGCTAGTGTGAGTCAGGAACAATATGAAGCCGCCATTGTGGATGGGGCAGGAAGATTTAGAAGAATGTGGCATGTTACATTACCAGCTTTACGTAGTACGATCGTAATTTTATTAATTCTACGACTAGGTAATTTCCTTGATCAAGGGTTTCAACAAATTTATTTAATGACAAATTCATTGAATCGTAACGTGGCTGACGTCTTTGACACTTATGTATACTTTGTCGGTATTACACAAGGAGCGTTTAGTTATAGTACAGCAGTTGGTTTATTTAAAGGTGTAGTTGGGCTTATATTAATCTTCGGAGCCAATTATATTGCCAAAAGATTAGGTCAAAATGCATTATTTTAAAAGTCAGCATGGATAGGAGGTTAAAACATGAGTATGCATAAGTTACACAACACACCAGCAGGTCGGGTGTTCGATGTGTTTAATCATATCGTTCTCTTAATTATCGGACTAGTAGCGTTTATTCCATTCGTCTATGTAATCGCTGGATCGTTTGCCACGGAGGCCGAGTTAGTAAGGAGATCATTTTTTGTTTTTCCAGAAACCTTTTCACTAGAAGCCTATAAATATGTATTCTCTACAGGCACCTTTATAAAAAGTATTGGGGTATCAATATTTGTTACTGTTATTGGGACAATCGTTAGTTTAGCGTTAACAATGACAATGGCTTATCCACTGTCTAGGAAAACCTTATTAGGGAAAAACCTAATTTTAAATATTATTATACTCACGATGGTGTTTAGCCCAGGGATGATTCCGTTATATATTGTCGTTCGTTCGCTAGGATTATTAGATACCTATTGGGCTTTAATCCTCCCATTAGCTATTAATCCCTTTTATTTAATTATAGTTAAGGCATTTTTTCAAAACCTTCCGAATGAATTAGAAGAGGCTGCGAAAATTGACGGGTGTTCAGAGATAGGTATTTTTTGGAAAATAGTACTTCCATTATCAAAACCAGTTATCGCAACTTTTACATTGTTCTATGCTGTGTTTTATTGGAATGACTTTTTCCAGGCGCTATTATATATAAGTGACAGCGCAAAGTACCCTGTTCAACTTCTTCTTCAGCAAATTGTTATGCTCGCAAACACAAAGATTGGCGAAGTAGATTCACTTGTGGAGCCACCTGAAGAAACGTTAAAGCTAGCAGTTATTGTTGTTGCGACAATCCCTATCCTCATATTCTACCCATTTTTGCAGAAGCACTTTGCAAAAGGTGTGTTAATAGGATCGGTAAAAGGATAATAAAGAAAAACCATATTACTTCAACACGTAATATGGTTTTTTTTTTATTAAACTTATGTTTTTGTTAGAAAAACCTTAAAAAGTAACACATTTAACAATTATTTTATTAAAATAAATAGATTTCACTGAATTTTGTGGACGTTTAAATTATAATAGAAGTATAACCAATAAGTAAACGCTTACAAATGACGTCCGTAAATTAAGGTGGGGAACAAAGTATTGAAAACGCTTATTCAAACTCAGAAACTCAAGAAAATAGAATGGGGTAGCCAATATTTCAGAAAAAGCTTTATTCTAATATTATTAATTACATTTATACCGGGGCTCATTTCTGGTATTGGTATTTACTGGTTTGGTGTTGGGAAAGTAGAGGATGAGTTAAAAGATTTACATGAAAGTCAAATTAGTCAAAGAGCCCAGAATATTAATGATCAATTTGATTACCTGGAAATGTCTCTTTCACATTGGGCTTTTGAACCTAGATTTAATATGTCCTTAAATGAGTTAAACTTTGTTCAGGAATACCAAGAAACTCGTGATATTATTCGAACATTGCTAGTATTACGAGGAAGTCATCCATTAATTAATAAAGTGGAGCTTTTTGTAGATAATGTAAGAAATCCGATTATATTTAAACCGAAATATAATGTAATTGAAAATGCTGATGAATATTTATTTTATCAGTCTTTGCATGAAAATGAACACACTGTGAGTTGGACACAGTTAAGTTCGACTCCACTTGGAGTGGAATATGAGGATAGACGCCCTATTGTATTAACTCACAGCATTCCTGGTAATAGTGCAGTGCCGTTTGGGACGATAATTGTAACCCTAGATCGAACAAAAGTAGCTCAACTTCTCCGGACGTTAACGCCATATAACGAAGGAGCAACGATGTTATTAAACGGAAAAGAATTACTTCTAGCTACTGAAAGCTCAAACAATTCGACACTAGCGGCATTATTACGGACGGAGGTTCTTAACCAAACAGAACCTGAAGGGTCATTTACGCTCTCCTTTGAAGAGGAGACGTATTCGGTTTCCTTTGGGAATATGACAAGAATTAATTCGAATTGGACGTACATTTCGGCAGCTCCATTATCATCGATTACCTCTCCAATGGTATTTATATCCAAGATAATTGTTATCATAAGTCTGAGTGGGTTGTTTATTGCGTTAATTATGTCATGGTTTGCTTCGAGAAGAATATATAGTCCAATTGCAAAACTAGTTCGCCTAATTGATCATGGGGAATATAAAGAGAAACGTCCTCAGGATGAGTTCAAATTAATCGAGCAACAATTTCAAGAGCTTTCCAAAGAAAGTAAAACCCTGCAAAGTCGACTTACTTCCCACATTCCTCAGTTGAAGATAAGTTTCTTGTCGCAGTTGATTGAAGGGTATCTATACTATTATTCGGAAGAAGATTTACGTAAGCGGATGATAAATTATGGTTGGGTAATTGAAGACCATTCATTTCTTGTCGTGGATATTCAGGTCACTGGGTTATCAGAGTCTAATGTGTCACTCATAAATCAAGATGAAAGTCTAGTGTCATTTGCTGTAACAAATATGATTGAAGAATTAACTCAAGAGTATTTTAAGCAAGTTAATATAATTAACTTTCATGATTTATCGATGGACGTATTCATTGTTTATTCTAAAGATGAGGAAATTGATGGTCTATTGAAGGGCTTCGCAAATCAAGTTATGAATGTGTTAAATCGAATTTTACAAGTACAAGTAACAGTAACAATTAGTGAAGCTACAGATAATGTAAAACGTATCTCTCATCTGTTTGAGGAAGTCAGACAAGGAAAAAGGTACAGAAATTTCCAAAATGAAAATCAAATTATTAACCTTCAAGAACTTGATTATTCGAAAACACAAGGCCAAATCTTTTATCCTTTTGAAATTGAGAAAGAAATTCTTCAATCTATTCGGATGGGACAAGTGGATCAAGCAGAACGATTGATACGAGAATTCATTACAGAGTTAACAGAAAAAGGAATAAAGGAGATTAATATTCAACCAGGAATGGTGCAATTGTTTAGTAGTATTCAGCATGAAATCCTACACTCGGGAATCCATCCGTTTGAAATTTTTGAAGGAAAAAACATGTTTGATGAGGTGGCCCAAATTCGAGAACCTGAACTGATGATTTCATGGTTAATGGAAGAAGTGATTGTTCCGTATGTACAAACCCTCGAAGGACGCATGAATTTTGAATTAAAACTGTTAGTTGAACAAGTTTGTGGACAGCTTCAAGATAACTATATGGAAGACATCTCTCTTGAGAGTTGTGCGGACGAAGTGGGTACCAATCCTTACACATTAAGTAAAGCTTTTAAGAAGGTAATTGGAGTTAATTTTATAGATTATCTCACAACGCTTAGAATTGATAAGGCGAAGGAACTTTTATTAAACACATCTTTAAAAATCAATGATATATCGGAGCAAGTTGGATACCGGCATAGTTATTTTAATCGAATTTTCAAAAAACAAGTAGGTATTCCACCAAGTCAATACCGAAGAGCAAACAGTCAGGATAAGCCTAATTCCTAAAAAAGTGTAAACCACCTTTCTAGGGCAAAAAAGTATGGTTGAGGGAAAGTTTATATGATTTTAAAGTAAGACTAGAATATATAATTTGATATATTGTAAATGCTCTCCAATTGATAATGAAATGTGTCAAGATGGTTTATTGAGCAGTATCGTTAGAATAGGAGGAGAACAAATGGGATTTTATGAATTTAAACAAGGTGAATGTTTATATGCCAATCGTTTATCTTGCGAAGCAGATATAAAAGATTGGCATATCGAAGGAAAAGCAAAACAAAGCTTTTCTGATAATAGACTGCATTTAGAAAATGAATTAGACCCAGAAATCCATGGGGACAATGCTCATTGGGTATTATGGTGTCCACAGGAATTTCCAGATCGAGTCTGCATTACTTGGGATTTTTATCCTCTTAAAGAACCAGGTTTATGTATGATTTTCTTTGGAGCAAAAGGTCGAAATGGTGAGGATCTTTTTGATGCGAAATTACCAAAAAGAGAAGGCAAGTATCCTGAGTATCACTCGGGTGCGATTAATGCTTTGCATTTGTCTTACTTTAGGCATAAATGGAAAGAAGAACGGGCGTTTCGAACATGTAATCTAAGAAAAAGTCATGGTTTTCATCTAGTCGCTCAAGGTGCCGATCCTCTTCCGCCAGCAGAAGATGCGGTGTCGCCTTATAAGATGAAGCTAATAAAGCATGAAGAGGTGGTTCAGTTTTCAATCAATGATCTACCGATACTTGAATGGGAAGATGATGGTGAAGCCTTTGGGCCATTCATTCAAGGGGGGAAGATTGGATTAAGACAAATGGCACCGATGAAGGCTGCATATGCGAATTTAGCCGTGCATGAAGTTTTTCGAAAAGGTTAGGGAGGTGAGAGGATGAATTCGAGTGGTTTTTTCGGTGGCTTTTATCGCTTTGGTGAGGCATTTTTTCTAATGGCGTATGTAAATCTACTATGGATTTGTTTTACGGTTTTAGGACTTGGCGTATTTGGGTGGGCACCAAGTACAGCAGCAATGTGTGCAGTGCTGAGGCGTTGGATGAGAGGCGAAACTGATCGACCTGTCTTTTCAATGTTCTGGGAGACGTATCGTAAAGAATTTGTAAGATCTAATATAGTAGGGCTTGTTTTTGTTTTTGTAGGATATATGCTTTTCGTGAACTTTAAATTTTTTCAAGTTGAAAGCCAATGGATTTTTATTAGCGTACGGTATATGATGATTGCAGTTATGATTGTTTGTTCGATTATGCTTATTTATATTTTCCCACTAATGGCTCATTATGAAGCCACAATTTATCAGCATTTTAAAAATTCATTTATGGTATCTGTTTTTCAACCGTTGCGAACAATCTATACTGTTGCTGCTGCTGTGACGGTGTATCATATTTTATTTACAATCCCCGGACTAATTCCCTTTTTAGGTATTAGTTTGCTAGGTTTTGTTATCATGTGGACAACGTATCGAACGTTTTTACGAATGGATTACAAACAGGAACAACTTCAAAAACAAATGCACGAAAATGCCATCAGCCATTAATTATTTTAGGCTTCTTTCATTTTCATCGTTTATAATAAGAGAAAGACGAACGGAGAAAGAGGTTAAGTCATGTTGATGGAAGAAAGATACAAAAAAATTATTGACCTTGTCAATGAACATGGAAGCATGCGAGTTACACAGCTTAGTCAAATATGTGAAGTGACAGAGGAAACGATACGTCGAGATCTTGCGAAGCTTGAATCCGATGAAAAGATCGTTCGAAGTCATGGTGGAGCGGTTTCAATTCAAGATAAGCATCATGAAATTCCATATGATAAGCGAGAAGTGATAAATGCAGAGGAAAAGAAGAGTATCGCTGCTGAAGCGGTAAGACTCGTCTTACCAGGCGACCGAATTTATTTAGATGCAAGCACTACTGCATGGTATATGGCAGCAATTATCCCTAATATCGTGGTAACCGTTCTTACTAATTCGATTAAAGTGGCGTTAGAATTAAGTGAAAAAGACCGAATTGAAGTTATCGTCATTGGGGGAACATTGAGCCAGCATACACTTTCATTTATTGGTCCACTATCCGAACGATCTCTCGAAAGTTATTTTGTAGATAAGGCATTTATATCATGTAAAGGGATTGATATGAAACGAGGATTAAGTGACTCTAATGAATTACAGGCGCGTTTAAAACAAAAAATCATGGCACTTTCCGATAAAGTTTATTTGCTAGCCGATTCTAGTAAATTTGGGGTTCATGCGTTTACGCGTGTAAGTGAAATCAAAGCTGTTCATGCTTTGATTACGGACAAAACAACGACAAAGGAATTGATTCAGGAGTTGAACGAGTTCGGTGTTAATGTTATCGTTTCCGAATAAAAGAGAAGGTGTCCCCACGTAATGTGGAGACCCCTTTAAGTGTGTTTATTATCTTTTAATAGGTCGAATGTTCCAAATTTCCGATGCGTATTCTTGAATCGTCCGATCGCTTGAAAATTTACCTGAATAGGCGATATTTGTTACACTTTTCGTCAGCCAATTCGTCTTATCACGATACGATTGCTCAATAAATTCATGAGTATCAATATACGAATCAAAATCTTTTAATACAAAATAGGGATCATTATGATAAAGCATATGATAGTATAAATCTTTAAATTCTAAATCATTCGAACCAAAAACACCTTGAAATAACTGATCCAATATTTTTCTGATTCGCTCATCGGTTTGATAAATATCTTTTGCAGAATATCCCCCAAATTGATAATAGTTAAGCACCTCATCAGCATTTAATCCAAAGATAAATATATTGGAGTCACCGACTAAGTCTCTTATTTCAATATTAGCTCCATCAAGCGTGCCGACTGTTAATGCTCCGTTCATCATCAGTTTCATATTACCAGTTCCTGATGCTTCCTTACTAGCAGTTGAAATTTGTTCACTAATATCTGCAGCCGGAATTATTTTTTCAGCTAAACTCACATTATAGTTTTCTAAAAAGACAACTTTGATTCTGTCTCGTACATCCACGTCATTATTAATGATGTTACCAACCTTGTTAATTAATTTAATGACCTCTTTAGCCAGATGGTAACTAGGAGCTGCTTTTGCCCCGAAAATAAACGTCCGGGGAGTTAAATGTTGGTTTGGATTTTCCTTGAGCTCATTATATAAATAAATAACATGAAAAATGTTTAAAAGTTGGCGCTTATATTCATGCAATCGTTTAATTTGCACATCAAATATTGACTGGTCATCGACAAGAATTCCTGTTTTATCTTTAATATATTTTGCAAGAGCTTGTTTGTTCTGATGTTTAACCTGATCAACTTTCTCCAAAAAAGGCTTATCCTTTGAATGTCGAAGTAAACTGATTAATTGCTTTGGTCTTTGGATCCAAGAGGGTCCGATGACCTCTGTAACTAAATTTGCGAGGTTGGGGTTCACTTGAAGTAACCAACGACGATGCGTGATTCCATTTGTTTTATTATTAAATTTAGCAGGGTAGAGCTGATAAAAAGACTTCATTTCTTTTTTCTTCAAAATTTCGGTATGAATACGTGCAACACCATTTACACTAAAGCTTCCTACAATAGCTAAATGTGCCATATGAACTTGTTCATCTGCAATAATGGCTAGTTCTGGTATTTTGTCACGAAGCTCTGGATGGTCGAACCAGATGCCCTGACAGAAACGTTCATTTATCTCATTGATAATCATGTAAATGCGAGGGAGGAGACCCTGAAGCATAGTCTTAGGCCATTTTTCTAAAGCTTCGCTCAGTGTTGTATGATTTGTATAAGCAATCGTTTTCGTCGTAATCTCCCATGCTTTATCCCACCCGAATTTTTCCTCATCCATTAAAATTCTCATTAGTTCAGGGACGGCTAAACTTGGATGAGTATCATTAATTTGAATAGCAATAAATTCGTGAAAATGGTGTAACGAAGGGTTACTCGTTTTTTTGTACTGCATAATAATGTTTTGGATACTAGCTGAAACTAAAAAATATTGCTGTTTAAGTCTTAATTCTTTTCCTTCATTGCTTGAGTCATCAGGATATAAGAAGCCTGAAATCTGTTCAATCGCATTTTTGTGATCTAAATGATGATAGTAGCGAGCATTTTGAGTCGTGAAAAATTCATCTTCTTGTTTGGGCGATTCGGCACTCCATAGACGGAGACTATTTACAACCTGATTATTATAACCAACAATTGGAATGTCATACGGAATCGCTCTTACTTGATCGGTATGAATATATGAAAATTCGAGCGATCCATCCTTAGACTCCTCAGTTAGGACTTCTCCATTAAAATGGATGATGAAAGCCTCATCTGCTCTACGTGTTTCCCACGGATACTCTTCTGTAAGCCAATAATCGGGAATTTCAACTTGGTAATCTTGGATGATTTTTTGTTCAAATAGCCCATAGCGATAACGAATGCCATAGCCATGTCCAGGGTAACTTAAGGATGCTAGAGAATCAAGGAAACAAGCAGCTAACCGTCCTAGCCCACCGTTGCCAAGTCCAGCATCGTGTTCCTGCGCATAAACCTCGCTTGGGTCAAATCCTAGTTTCTTCAAGCTTCTTGTACAAATATCGTGTAATCCACAATTAAGAAGATTGCTCTCTAAAAGTCGACCAACTAAAAATTCCATTGATAAATAGAACACTTGTTTAGGTTGCTTTTTATTATAGGTTTCTTGTGTTTGTAGCCAATGGGGGTGGACTTTATCATTAACGATCGAAGCAATGACATAGTATAAGTCTTTGCTTGTGGCATCCTGTACATGTTTGCCTCGTTTTGTTTTCATTTTCTCTGTGAGCAGTTCAGTAAACGCCTCGATCGGATTGTGGGTCATAACTCATCACTCCTTGTTTTCTCTAAATCGATAATGAATGATAAAGCGTTATATACTCATAAGCGGAATGGTTCCAACTAAATTGACTTTTATTCACATTTTTCAAGAGTGTTTTCCAATACGTTGAGTGCTGATAAACTCTTAAGGAGGACTGTAAAACATGAAGGAGATCATGCGCATTGTAATTAGTAAAGCTGAAACCATTTCCTTCACCCGTCATTTCATCAAAAGCAACAACGGTATCTTTTAGTCCACCTGTTTCTCTAACAATAGGAACTGTTTTATACTGCAAAGCGATAAGCTGGGATAAGCCGCATGGCTCGAACTTTGATGGCATGATTAGAAAGTCAGCCGCTGCATACATTTGCCTGGCTAAAGCGTCGTCAAATATGAAATGAACAGATAGTTTTAGGGGAAATCGTTTAGAAGCGTTATAGAAATAGGTCTCAAAATCAATATTCCCAGTTCCTAGCAAAATAAACTGTACATCGTCTTGGAGAAACTCATCCAAACAATGTTGCAATAAATGAAGACCCTTTTGTTCCTCTAATCTTGTTACCATAATATACAAGGGTATATCCGCATTTACGGGTAAACCTAATTTTTCTTGAAGAACTATTTTATTTTCCTTCTTCTTCATTCTTGAGTACTGATAATTCATAAAAAGATGGGGGTCTGTTTTAGGGTTAAATTCATCAATATTTATTCCATTTAAAATACCTAGTAAATCTTTTGAACGTTCCTGTAATATGGGGTGTAGTCCTTCACCAAAATAGGGCTGTTTAATCTCTTCAGCATAACTAGGACTAACTGTTGTTATTTTATCGGCGTGGTACAGTCCACTTTTTAAGCAATTAAGCATGCCTCGCCATTCAAATCCTCCAAAATGAGAGAGAGGAAGATTGAAAAAATCAGCAAATGTATGATGAGGCATAATGCCTTGATACTTAATATTGTGGATGGTTAATACAGTTTTTAGTTGCTCAACTGGGTTTAGAATTTTTGCTAGTGCTACAGTCATCCCCGCCTGCCAATCGTGAGCATGAAGCACATCAGGTTTGAAATCAAGAAAGGGTAAAGCCTCAATGACGGCTTTGCTAAAAAAGATAAAGCGTTCGCCATCATCATAGTAACCATATAAACCTTTCCTTGAAAAATAATAATCGTTCGAGATGAAATAATAAGTGATTCCTTCATATACCAATGAATATAAACTTGCCGACTGTTTACGCCATCCAAGTTGAATAGGGATGGTCGTGATTTGTGACATTTTCAAATGCCACTTTTTAGGTATTTCATCATAAAGAGGAAGAATAACCCTAGTTTCAATTTTTTTTGTGCGATTAAGAGCTTGAGGGAGGGAACCAATAACGTCAGCTAATCCTCCTGTTTTGACGAAAGGCGTGCATTCTGATGCAACAAACAGAACTTTTTTCATAGGATTCTTCCTCTCTATTTAATTAAATAATTTTTCGCTTGGCAATCACATAAGGCATTTCCTTCGCCCCAATAAACTTTTGATTTGCTGTAATATGGACATCCTTATCTAAAATAACATTTTCCAAATAAGCGCCTGATTCTATAGTACAGCGTTGCATAATAACTGAATTTTTTATTATTGCTCCTTCTTCCACTGTTACACCGCGAAATAAAACGCTATGACTGACTTCCCCGTCAATAACACATCCATTTGCTAGTAAAGACTGACTGACACAAGTTTGCTTTCGGTATTTCGTGGGGGGTTCGTTACTAACCTTTGTACGGATAAAAGGTGCTTTTGAAAATAATGCCTTATAATTATCTTCATAAAGCAGATTCATATTGTGACGATAGAAGCTTTCAACGGAATTAATGAAGGCAGAATAACCTTTATATTCGTATGTCTGAATGTGTAATCGATCTAGGTTTTCTTTAATACCGTGATAGAAAAAGTCGCCATGATGGTGAGCGATGCACTCATCTACAAGCGAAAGTAATAATTCTTTGCTAATAATATAAACCCCTGTAAAAACCTTATGATTCTTTTTATCGTACGTAATATCAGTGACCATGCCTTTATAAGTTGTTGAAATTCGTAAACAAGAATCGTGCTCTTGATTTAAGTCATCAACATGTATGGTTACCAGAGTGATATCCGCCTTTTGTTCAAGATGTTGTTTGAAAGCGAGCTTATAATCATTATTTGAAACAAATTGACTGCCACTTATGAGAACATAATTAGCTTTTCCACGATTAAAATAGTCTCGATTGTTATGAAAATGACGAAGGTCACCTTTTGAAATATCAGTAGGGTCATTCCAGTCAGGGGGAAGAATAAAGAGACCGCCATGCCTACGATCTAGTTCCCAGTTGGCTCCTGTACCAAGATGATCCATTAATGATCGATATTTGTTACGTGTAAAAATAGCAACCTCGTGAATGTTCGTTTTTACCATGTTTGATAAAGTAAAGTCTATAAGACGGTAGCGGCCTCCAAAAGGAACTGCTGCCCCGCAGCGAAAATAGGTTAATTCATTTAAAAAATCCTGTTCATGATCTAGGTTAATAAGTCCCATTAAAGAGTCCATATCGGCACCTTCCTCTAATTAGTTTCTGAAATAGATAATAGTGAATGAAGATTCTCTGATGAAACAATAAGTGGATCTTTCTCAGGATTTGAACGAATGAGCGTATTTTCTGGAATGAGTGTATTTTCAGTAACAATTACACGCTCCAAGATAACATTTGGACCTACTTTAACACTGGGATGCAAAATGGATTGACGAACAACACTATTACTACTAATTGTTACATCCTCAAATAATATAGAATTTTCGACTGTTCCACTTATCCAACAACCTGAATTGATAAGGGAACGATTTACCTTAGCATCTTTATTAATAAATTGAGGAGAATAGTTTGAGTCGTGAGAATAGGTCCGCCAACTTTTATTATTTAATGATAAAGAAAGGTCTTCATCTAATAAATCCATGTTCGCTTCCCAATAACTTTGTATGGTTCCGACGTCTTTCCAGTATCCATTAAAGCGGTAAGCGAAAAGGCGAAGATTATCTGATAACATGGCGGGGATGATATCTTTTCCAAAATCATGACTAGATTCATTCATATTCGCATCTTGTAAAAGGTATGATTTCAGCTTTTTCCAATTAAAAATATAAATCCCCATGGATGCTAGATTGCTTTTAGGGTGCTGAGGCTTTTCTTCAAAGTCAAGAATGCGCAAATTGTCATCAGTATTTAAAATCCCAAAACGCGGGGCATCTGGAGGAGGAACCTCCATAACGGAAATGGTTGCATCTGCATCCATTTTAATATGATGATTTAACAATATTTTATAATTCATTTGATAAATATGGTCACCTGAAATAACGAGAATGTGTTCTGGGTTATACTGTTCAATAAATTGGATGTTTTTATAAATTGCATCTGCAGTTCCTTTATACCAGTTTCCACCTTCTTGTGCGGTGTAAGGAGAGAGTATGGAAATCCCATCAAATTGCCGGTCTAAGTCCCACGGCTTTCCAATTCCTATATGTTTATTTAACTCTAAAGGTGCATATTGGGTTAGAACACCAATTGTATTGATTCCTGAATTGGTACAATTACTTAAAGTGAAATCGATGATACGGTATTTTCCACCAAAATGTACAGCTGGTTTCGCTAATTTCTTTGTTAGAAGTCCCAGACGTTTTCCCTCACCACCAGCTAACAGCATTCCAATGCACTCTTTTTTCATGATTTACCCTCCTCGTTAATTTGGTCTTTCTCTATATAACGAAATACAGATATGGCAAGCGGAGGTATTTTTATTTTTATATGCTGTTTTAAGCCATGCCATTTTGTCGGAAAGCTAAAATGTTGCCCTGCATTTAGTTGGTTGGAACCACTAAATTCAGCTGCATCAGAATTAAATATTTCTGTATAGCGCCCAGGGAAAGGAACCCCGATTTTATAATCGTAATAAACATTTGTGGTGAAATTACATATAATAATTAACTCATCCGTTGTACTACGGCGCCGATATACAATGATGCTTTGATCGGTATTATTAGGATCGATCCATTCAAAACCTTCCTGTTCATGGTCAAGTTCATAGAGCGATGTTTGAGTTTTATAAAAATGATTAATTGTTTTTACGTAGTGAAGGGTTGAAGCATGTAGCGGGTAGTCCAATAAATGCCAATCAAGTTGTTCCTTATCCTTCCACTCGGAATATTGTCCGAACTCGCCCCCCATAAACATCAACTTTTTCCCTGGGTGGGTCATCAGATAGCCATATAGGAGTCTAAAACCGGCAAACTTTTGCCACTGGTCGCCAGGCATTTTGTCTAATAAAGATTTTTTTCCATGAACTACTTCGTCATGGGATAGAGGTAAGATGAAATTTTCGGTATGGGTATACATTATTGAGAAAGTTAGTAATTCATGGTTCCATTTGCGATAAAGAGGATCAATCTCCATATAATCAAGAACATCATTCATCCAGCCCATGTTCCATTTAAAAGTGAACCCTAATCCTCCTATATAGGTGGGGGAGGTGACTAAGGGTAAATTAGAGCTATCCTCAGCCATCATCAGTACTTTTGGATCATAGTCGAAAACCACTTGATTAAGCTTTCGAATAAAGGCTAATGCTTCAAGATTCTCTTCACCTCCAAATGAATTTAGGATTTTCTCATCATGCCCATTTCTATCAAAATTTAGGTTGAGCATACTCTCTACTGCATCAACTCGTAATCCGTCAATATGAAACTCTTGTAACCAGAAAAGCGCATTAGAAATTAGGAAGCTTTGCACCTCTGGACGTCCGAAGTCGAACGTTAATGTTCCCCAAGAAGGTTTTTCGGATTTATGAGGGTCGGCATATTCATATAATGGTGTTCCATCAAAAAGTCGTAGTCCATGATTATCCTTACAGAAGTGACCGGGCACCCAGTCCATAATGACTCCAATGTTATGTTGATGACATTGGTCGACGAAATATTTAAAATCCTCAGCTGTACCGTAACGAGTTGTAACAGAAAAATAACCGGTTATTTGGTAACCCCATGATAAATCAAATGGATGCTCTGATAGTGGAAGAAGCTCAATATGGGTAAATTCAAGTGAATTTACATAAGGAACTAATTGGTCAGCCAACTCACGATAGGTTAGAAATTCACCATCGCTTTTCTTTTTCCAGCTTCCTAAATGCACCTCATAAATAGAAAGAGGAGAGCGAATCATATTCATTTGTCGCTTCCTGTCCTCCCAGATTTTATCTCCCCATACGTAGGAGGATTTCCTAGCAGTGATTGAGGCTGTAGAGGGTCTAACCTCTGATTGAAAGGCATATGGGTCTGCTTTTAAGGTTACTTCTCCGGTTGCCTGAACAATTTCATATTTATAAGGAGAATGTATGGGTACATCTGTAAAGAAGCCAAACCATAGTCCTTGCTCAGTAAACTTTGTTAAAGTATGAGAAGAGCTATCCCAGTTGTTAAAATCACCGACGACCCGAATGTCATGGGCATTTGGAGCCCAGACGCCGAAACGAAAACCCTCCTGTTCCTCGTAAACAATTCGGTGACATCCGAGTAACAAGTGAGACTGATACTGGGTACCTTGATGAAAGAGATAAATATCTGCCTCAGATATGTTGTACATAGTGAACCTCCAATGATGACAGCGAGAATTTTGAACTGAACTGCGCACGAAACAAAAGTATTCATAAAGAATTGGAAAGATCGAAAGGTAAGAATGAAATGGTACAGTTGTGTCTTATTAGTTTAATTATGAAGAATAACAAAAAGAACAAATCAATTAAAAGACTTATTAAGTAGTTCTATGTTTGAATACGAATTTCCTTGCGAAAACGACAAAATATTATAATATTTTCCAACGTTGTGAATATTCTATTTATTATTAACGATTTTGGATGTTAATCATATATATCCAAATAAAAGAAAATATACATTGTGGTTGTATACATGAATTTGTATTGGTTGAAGCTATAAAAAAAGGAGGTGGCTATGATGAGGGTTGAAACAATTATTCTTGTGGTGTCCGTGTTCGTTTTCTTTATCTCCACATTCGTGTGGTTTCGTTATCACCGAAAGTATGAGGAGTTAACAGAATTAATAATTACAGACTTTGAACGTAGAGAAGAATTGTTAAACACAATTGCTGCGGGTCTGACCTCTCGTTTTCATAATGAAAAGGAAAATCTTAATAATTATTATGAGTTTGTAGCCGGAATCTTTGAACGACTGTTTGGAGGTAATGTCTATCTTTCATTAATTCAAGAGAAGCAAGAGAGGGTAGAGATGGAACACCAAAGAGAGGGAGAAAAGTATATACTCGCTATAAAACGTTCCGATCAAGAGCTTGGATTCGAACAAATTGCCATGCTACATTCAAGTATGGTTAAACAGAATGCAACAGGCGGTTATATTATAACGACTGAGGGATTTAGTGACGAAGCCAGGTCCTATGCAATAGGGCTTAACATTCAAATGATTGACGGGATTAACTTAGTTGAAATGTGGTTAGAAACCTTGCAAAGTCAGAATGGTTATCCAACAATTACCGAGCCGCTAAGAACATAGAAGCGGTAATAATTATAAAAATATTATTTTGTTAATTATTTATGATATCCTGCTTCTGAAAATCGAGTATAATAAAGAGGTTCATGTATAGGAGGAATTTAAATGACGGATACATCAAAAAAGAAAATAAGCTTGCAAGAAGCTATAAAACAACAGCTTGAACGGAAAAAAGCACAGTCGTCTTCAGACCAGTCAAACAGAAATATGAATCAATCAACAAAAAAATTGTCAACTCAATCAAACAAAAAAATTAACAATCAACGTCGAAGAACAGGCGTTTAAGAAGGTGGGGGATAAATCCTCGCCTTTTTTTTGTGGTTGATTTATATACTATACTACCCATTTATAATCGGTAACCTTATATTTATTTCTGTCCGATCCTTAGTAGACAAGAGTCAGCTAGCTATAATTGTTAATGATTTTCATAGTTTAGAAGAGTGAGTTTGGATATGTCTATTAACTTTCATTTAGAATGAGAACTTATGAACCTATTTTACTATTTTTACCTTGTTTGGTTTTCTTTAAAGAAGGGAACTTAAAACTGTAATCTAATTGTAATGTGGGGAGGAGAAGTTATATGGAAGAGAAAAAGGCTACAAGGAGTGGGAAAAAACATAGGAGAAAAAGACTTCTCCTAAAAGTATTTATCGTATTATCATTATTTTTCATTGTTGCTGGTTTAGTAACTAGCTTTCAGATATATAGCATGGTTCAAAGTGCACCTGAGATTAATGATAATACCTTTGATTTTGTGAAATCTTCAACGGTCTTTGATCAGAATGATGAACCGATGGTCTCTTTAGATAACGGAGAACACCGTAAACCTATCAAGGTTGAAAATATTCCTAAACATGTACAAGATGCGTTTATTGCAATCGAGGATCTGCGCTTTCATGAGCATTCAGGTCTTGACTTTAGGAGAATTGGTGGAGCGGTTCTTTCAAATATAACAGATGGATTTGGTTCAGAAGGTGGGAGTACAATTACACAACAAGTAGTCAAAAATTCTCTGCTAACTTCTGAGAAAACAATTGAGAGAAAAGTACAGGAAGCCTATTTAGCTCTTGAATTAGAGAAAGAATATACCAAAGATGAAATCCTTGAACTTTATTTTAATAAAATTTACTTTGGTAACGGGGCTTATGGTATTTTGACTGCGGCTAATACCTATTTTGGAAAAAGTATAGAGGAATTAACAACTGAAGAAGCAGCCCTCCTTGCTGGTCTACCTCAACGACCCTCAGGTTATGACCCCTATCAGAATCCTGAACTAGCTGAGGAACGGCGCAATACCGTATTATTTGCTATGAATGCTCATGGTTTTCTGACAGAGGAAGAATATACAAAAGCCAAAAGTGTTCCGATAGAGGACATGATAAAAGAAAAAAGTAGAAAAGAAGAAATTTCGGATGCCTTTATGGATCAAGTCTTTAAAGAACTTAAGAATATTGAAGGATTAGATTCTTCAACAATTTATAATGGAGGTTTAAAGATTTATACGACCTATGATAAGGAAGCACAAGAGCATGTCGAAAAGGTATTAAACTCAGATGAATTCATCTCGTATCCAGACGACCGCTTTCAAGCAGGGGTGGTACTTCTTGATAATCGAACAGGTGAAATCAAAGCAATAGGTGGAGGACGTAATCAGGACCCAGGAAAAAATCGTTCAAACTATGCTACCAATATCGAACGTTCGCCAGGTTCGACGATTAAACCTATCCTTAGTTACGGTCCTGCCATTGAATATTTAAAATGGTCGACGTATCAACAAATTGAAGACGAAGAAATTACTTATACAGGTTCGGAACAAATAATACAAAACTATGATGATAATTATCATGGAATTGTTTCAATGCGTGAAGCCTTAAAGCAGTCATGGAATATTCCGGCCGTAAAAACATTTAAGGAAGTAGGAAGTAAACGCGCCGGAGAGTTTGCAGCTAATGTAGGGTTACCATTTGAAGAACCTATTTATGAATCTTATGCTCTGGGTTCCTTCAAGAAAGGGATTTCTCCATTAGAGCTTGCTGGTGCATATTCCGCATTTGGCAATGAAGGAACGTTTAATAAGCCTCATGCAGTTAAAAAAGTAGTATTTCCAAATGGAAAAGAGATTAATCTGCAGTCTGATCCAGTTGTGGCAATGAGTGATTATACGTCATATATGGTGACAGATATGTTACAAACAGTAGTTGAAGAAGGAACGGGTAGAAATGCTCGGATTGAAGGAGTAACAGTAGCAGGGAAAACAGGTACAACAAATTTTAATGAAGAAACAAAACAAAAATATAACATTTCAGAAGGTGTCCCAGATGTATGGTTTGCAGGATACACCTCCAACTATACGGCAGCTGTTTGGACCGGATATCCGAGCACAAGTGAGAAAAACTATATAAAAACAAGAGAAGATAGACAAATTGCTCAACATATTTTCAGAGAAGTGATGACGAAAATCGCTCAAGAAGACATCGCTGATTTTAAAAAGCCAAGATCTGTTGAAGAAATCACTATTAATACAAAAACAGGGGAAAGAACAACGAAACGTTCAAATAATGCCAACATTGTAACAGAGTTATTTGTTCGAGGAACAGCAATTGAAGATGCATATAGTCTTGTAGAAGAAGAATGGGAGAAGAAGCAATCAAAGTCAAATTATCAACCAAAACAAACAAACCCAAATCAAAATGTAAGAACAGAAGAAAACGCTACTCCGAATTCTAGTGAAGAAAATTTTCCTGAAAATGATGAAGCTGAAATAGAAAAACCGGAAGAAGAGCGTGAGGCAAAGGATAAAGAAGAATTGAAAGAAAAAGAGAATAACAACCAAGAAGAACCAACAGAAGATCCTCAAGAGGGAACAACTGAACCAGAACCGGAAGAAGAAAATGCAGAGCAGGAACAACCTAAGGAGGAAGAACCACAGGAAGAACAAAATTCCAGTGAAGATACTACTGATACGGACTCAACAAATAATGATGCGGAAGGCAGAAATGAAGAGGAGGAAGAAAGTCAGGAACAAGATTCCAATTCAAGTAGTACGGAGGAAGAAAGTCAGGAACAAGATTCCAATTCAAGTAGTACGGAGGAAGAAAGTCAGGAACAAAAATCAAATTCAAGTAGTACAGAGGAAGACAATGATGGAAGTGAAGAAGAACAAGACAAAAGTGAAGAAGAGAGTTAATTGAATGTTAAGATTGTAAGAGGTGCCCTTAAGAGTTGAGGCACCTCTTTTAGTGCCTACGGCTGGGGAGCTTCAAATTGTAAATGCGTGAACCTTTTATTTATATTTGATTATTTCATAAGACTCCTTTAAAATATCATTAAACGTAATTATTACGATTTATGAAAATGATAAAAATTTCACAAGGGGGAGTCTTAATTGATTGAATGGACAATTATTGGAGGTGGGATTCAGGGATGCACACTTGCAAATTATTTAATAAAGTCAAAGCTTACTACTATTTCTAATCTTGCCATAATAGATCCACACCCTGAGCCGCTATATACTTGGAAAAGATGTACAAACAAAATCAACATGCCATTTTTGCGTTCACCATCCATTCATCATCTTGATATTGATCCATTTTCACTTGAAAAATTCGCAAAGTCGGAAAGTGGAAAGTTAGATTCTCAGTTTTATGGGCCATATAATCGGCCATCACTTAAGCTTTTTAATAAGCATTGCACTTCACTTTTTCATGATATCCAATTAGTGAACAGTTGGATTCAAGGTCGGGTTGAACAGTTAGAGAGGAGGAAACAACTTTGGCATATTAAATTAGCTGATGGAAAACAAATTGATAGTAAGAATGTTGTTTTAGCGATGGGATTAAGTGAGCACCCATCTTGTCCTTCATGGGCCAAAGAATTACAAATACAGGGGGGGAATATTAACCATATTTATGATGACAGAACCCCTGCAGACAGTAATCCTGCAAGAGATATGTTAATAATAGGTGGGGGGATTAGTGCCATACATACTGCACTAAAATGGAGTGAACGACTTCCAGGAAGGGTGAAGTTGCTCAAAAGACATCCATTTCGTGTCCACCAATTTGATTCTGATCCAGGATGGCTTGGGCCAAAACATATGAATTCATATACAAAGGTAACAAGTCTTAGTAAAAGAAGACAAATCATTACTAATGCGAGGTACCGTGGTTCTATCCCTAGAGAATTAAAAATGAAGGTTTTAAGAGAAGAAAAAGAAGGGCGACTAGAGATCATAATTGATGAAGTTTCCGAAGCATCTTATGTTAATGGTGAGATGAAATTAAATTTGAAAAATACTTCAATTATAACAAATCAAGTTTTACTAGCAACAGGTTTTCATTCGTCCCCACCAGGAATCTCTTGGTTAAACTCGACAATCGAGAGAGAAAATTTACAGTGCGCAGAATGCGGTTATCCAATCGTTTCTGAAAACTCTTTAGAATGGGGAGAGAATCTTTATGTTATTGGGGCGCTTGCCGAACTAGTTATTGGACCTGTTTCACGCAATATTTCAGGGGCTCGTAGAGGAGCTGAAAAGATTGTCAAACTATAATTATTAAATCGAAATGTTTTCGTTTTATTCCTTTTAAACTTTATCGATTAATCACAAAAGACTCAAGAAGGGATAGAAAATGCTAAAAGATATATATCGGATGTCGTTATGGACCATGCGAAATACATTCGAAATTATGGAAAACTAGAGTGGTATTTAATCCGAATGAAGATGCTCCTCAATTTGTGGAATCATTAATGTCTGGAAATAGGCTAAAAGACAAGGTTATCCATACATCTAATGGAGAATGCTTTGAATCAACAGAAGGGACGGTAAAGGGAGTTGAAAAAAAATGAAGAAATAGTAAAAAGAGTGGCAAAAAAATTATAAAAATTTTTCAAAAGTAAAAGGCTTCTAAGGTGCCATCTTAAAAGCCTTTTGGCTAATTAATCCGTTTAAGCTTCTATATATTCCGGAAGAGGATCAGTAAATGTGGTCCAATCTAATTCCATCTCACTATCCGTTAGCAAGCATTTATTAAGCGAGCCCGTTATTAGTTCATGATCCATATCAATCCCAATTAAAACTAGCTCTGTCATTCTATCACCGAATTCTGGATCCCATTTTTCTAAAAGCTCTGGTTCCTCAAGTAGTGTTTGTTGTTTTTCTGCTTCTGAGTATGCTGCAACCCATTCTCCAGCTCCTTGAATTGTTACAGTCGATCCTGATTGCGAAATTAAACCGGCCACCTGATTACGTGAGGCAATCCAAATGAAGCCTTTTGCTCGGACTACATCAACAGGCCAATTCTCCATCCATGTCATAAGTCGTTCTGGGTGAAATGGTTTCTTACGGCGGTAAACAAATGAAGAGATACCATATTCTTCTGTTTCTGGTGTGTGTTCGTCATTTAACTCTTTAATCCAACCAGCAGATTGACTGACCTTTTCGAAGTCGAATTTCCCTGTATTTAAAATAGTAGACAAGTCCACCATTGAAAAAGAAGTGGGGATTATATCAGCATCTGTATTTAACTTCCTTATAAAACCGAAAATTTCATTCCTATCAATTTCTGCTAACATTTCAATTTTATTAAGGACAATCACATCGGCGAATTCAATCTGGTCAACTAGAAGGTCTGAAATTTCACGGGTATCCGATTCATCTGTACCTTCTTTACGATCATGTAGGGATTCTCCTGATGCATAGTCCTCCCAAAAACTATTTGCATCAACAACCGTCACCATTGTATCGAGCCTACATTTTTTTGTTAAATCAATCCCAACTTCTTCATCACTATACGTAAAAGTTTGCGCGACAGGGACAGGCTCGCTAATTCCAGAAGATTCAATAAGGATATAATCAATATTTCCGGCATCAATAATTCGTTCAACCTCCTGCATTAAATCTTCACGCAGAGTACAGCAAATACAACCGTTTTGAAGCTCAACTAATTTTTCCTCTGTTCTAGAAAAACCACTATTTTTTACAAGAGTTGCATCAATGTTGACTTCGCTCATGTCATTTACAATTACAGCAACTTTTAATCCTTCACGATTGGTTAAGACGTGGTTTAATAAAGTAGTTTTGCCAGTTCCTAAATAACCACTTAGTACAGTAACAGGTACTTTTTTCATCAATAAATTCTCCTTATTATCTAGTAAGTCGAATGCTATCATTCATCCCACTTGGTTTTAAATAGTAATGATTACGATTTAAATTCTACCGTTCTTTACGCTATTTGTAAAGAAAAGTTTCTAAACAGAACCTTACAAGGGGAAATATCTTAATTTTTCAGTACTCTTTTGTAAAAAAATTATTTAAAAAAACAAAGAATTTAATAAATAAGAATAAATACGATTTACAATCTATAAAATAAAGGAGAACACTATTGGAGGTCAAAATTATGCCGAAAACACCTGTAATTGTATTGAGTGGATTTTTAGGAAGTGGAAAAACCACATTATTAGAGCGTCTACTAAGAGAATGTGTAGATAGAAACCTTACATCTGCTGTTTTAATGAATGAAATTGGGAAAACGGATACTGATGGAAAAACCCTCTTAGGTAAAAGTCCACTGATCGAAACATTATTAGATGGATGCATTTGTTGTAATAAAAAAAGTGAAGTGGTTCAATGTATGGAAAAGCTACTTGCTTTAAAACCTGATGTAATCTTTCTTGAATTGACTGGCGTAGCTAACCCAGAAGAAGTAGCGGATTCTTTAACGGAGCCGCAGCTAATCAAGCACTTATATTTAGAAAAAGTTATTACATTAATTGATGCAGAACATATTCTCTCCTATAATAGTGTGTTTGAATCTGATCGTGAACTTGTGAGAACGACGAGAAGCCAAATAGGGTTTGCTGACTTACTAATCGTGAATAAGACTGATTTAGTAACGGATTCAAAAAAACAAAAAATAAATAAGCTATTAATAAAACAAAATCCAGCGTCTAAGGTTATGTTTTCAACCTTTAGCAACATTGAATTAAATTCTTTATTCAGTCAATTAAAAACTCCTCAGGTAAAGGTTAAAGTAAGAATAAAAAGTACGAAGCAAGCTGAACAACATCATCTCGCACACACCCATCAATCATACTCCAAAATTAAAAGCATTACATTACCACTTTCCTCTAAAGTAGATAAGTTAAAAATTGAAACGTTTTTAAAAAAATGGAATACCAATCTTTTGCGAGCAAAAGGTTATTTATATCTAGAAGAAGGTACATATCTAATGCAATATGTTATGAACCGAGTAAGTTGGGAACGTACGACCTACAACGGTGACCATTACTTAGTCCTAATCGGGATGGATTTAAATGAGGATGAAATTAGAAAGGGGTGGGAACGCATCGTTCAGAAAACAAGTCTATTATAAAGAATAGAGAACAAAGGAGCTTTTGAAACGGCTGCTTTGTTTTTTTGTAAAAAAATAAATCGTAATAATTATTATTTATATTCATGAAGATTTCTTGTCCGCATATAAATAAAAAAACAAAAGGTGGAGGATTGTTAAAATTTATGCGTATCAACAAAAATTTCACAGAAATTGTGGGCTTTCTTCTTCTTGGAATGGCAGTCCTAGTCATTTTATTAAACGATCGCTTTATAATACACGGTCTAATATTCCCAGAATTATTGTTAACCTTTAATATGATATTTCTTAGTATTTTAATTGAAGCTATTCCTTTTGTCTTAATAGGTGTTTCTATCGCTGGTATCATTCAAGTATTTGTCACAGAACAACATCTAAAGAAGCTAATTCCTAAGAATAAATTTTTAGCTATTCTGACAAGTTGCTTAATAGGAGCTTTATTCCCAGCTTGTGAATGTGGGATTGTCCCAATCGTTCGTCGTTTAATCGCCAAAGGAGTTCCTCTTTTTGCTGGAGTAGGTTTTCTTCTTACAGGTCCACTAATTAATCCAATTGTTGTTTTCTCAACTTACATGGCTTTTGGTGAAAATCTTAGAATGGCTATGTTAAGAATGGGTTTAGGACTAGCAATAGCTATCATCATTACAAGTTTCATATGTATTCTTTTTAAGAACAATCAATTAAAAAGAAGTAGAGGGATCTTAAGTGAAAGTTTACCTGTTCATAAGCAACCAATTGCAAAACGTTTAAAAGCCATGTTTGAACATGCAATTGATGAGTTTTTTGATATGGGTAAGTTTTTAATTATGGGTGCGATTTTAGCAGCATTTGTTCAAACCTTTATTTCGACCAAGTCGATTCTTGGTTTAGGAGAGGGAATCCTTGCTTCTACACTTGTTATGATGGGGCTTGCCTATTTCCTATCATTGTGTTCAGAGGCTGATGCATTTATTGCAGCTTCATTCCGTCACCTTTTTCCGCAAACCTCGCTACTCGGATTCTTAATTTATGGTCCTATGCTAGATTTAAAGAATACGTTTATGATGATGGCTGTATTTAATATTCGCTTCGTGATTGTTCTTATGATAATCATCACAGGTACTGTACTTGAAATTTTGCTTTTCGTTCACCCATGGATATAAAAGGAGGGAGAAGAGATTATATATATACAAGTACGACAGATCGTGAAGGCACTCGTTTTGCTACTGTTTGCTGTATTTATTTTCATTTTGCATGAAACGGGGGAGATTACACGGTTTATAAACCCTAAGTATCTTTTTTTCAGTCAAATAGCTTCTGTTATCTTTCTATTATTATTTTTTATCCAAGTACCTCGTATTTTTGCATCTTCTGCGTATGATCATAGTGAGTGTGGTCCTTGGGGATGTAGTCATGAAGATGAAGAAGAAGGGGGGATGGTAAAAATTATATTAGCTTATGGTTTAATTAGTCTGCCCCTTCTGACAGGTTTTCTTCTTCCATATAAAGATTTCGGCGCAGAAGAAGCGCTTAAGCGAGGAATTAGTTATTCAACTCTTGATCATGGTCACTTAGAAGATCATGATGAAGTCCTTAATCATCAAATAAATAAAACAGTACAAGAAATGTTAAAGCAACCTGTACTCGAATTCGATAATGAGAATTTTGCTAGATTTATTGGGGCAGTTACTACCCACCCTGAAAATTTTCTAGGAAAGCAGGTTGTAGTAGAAGGATTCATTCTAAATGATGATTCTCTTTCTAATAAACTGACTGTTATTACGAGATTTCTTGTCACTCATTGTGTTGCAGATGCTCATGCTGTGGGACTTGTTATTGAGAAAGGAGACACTTTGGGGATTAAAGAGAATACATGGGTTCGTGTAAAGGGAGAATTGAGTATTAAAAAGACTGATAACATTCTGCTTCCTACTATTAAAATTAGCAGTTGGAAAGAAATTCAATCGCCTATGGATCCATATGTATATCCCTAACCCATAGTGTATGTTCAAAGGCATCGTATGGACCGCCGCTAAACGCCCGCTATGTTCATAAACCTTGGTGTAAAAGGAAAAAATAACCATTTCACCAAGCTTTAATAAGCAATTCCATTTTCATATTTAATTTCTAAACAGTCATTGAGCATCATTTCAATCTCTTCTAGCTTCATTTTAGAACCGATGAACAGAAGCTCAGTTAATACATTAATTGATTTTGCAGAGCACATATTAGTAGCGTCAACTTGTATGGAGGACCCCACTTGAGAAAGGGAATAAAGTTCTTGAGAAAAGGGGATGTAGCATCTTCCTTTCATGCGAAAAACCTCACTGGGAAGTTCAGTTAAAAAATTTTCTAAACGACTAAAAACAACTGGCAAAAAGCTCTGATATACATAGGTTTCAATACCATAATGTCCGATGACTTTCATGTTACTTCTCGAGGTGAAAAGTTTGAGTTGATCATCATAGAGGGATGAGTCTGCTTTCATACTAAAAGCAGACTTCTTATTTTCGTTTATCCAATTCATCTCGTTTATCCCACTTATTAATGCTTTAGGTTGTAAGTATTGAATAAATACCATTATTTCACCTAATCGTTCATGTGAAAGCTGGTCTTTATTCGACAGGTAAATGGTCTCAGACAACTCTAATTGATTGATAAGTATTTCGCCAAGCGTAAACTGTAACGTAAGCTTAGAATCCAATTCCCGTATATGGGAGCGAAAGTTGTAGAGATGCTATTGAAGACTGTACCAGCGAATCAACTTGCCGTTAGTGTTCGTAATCCAGAGAAAGCGCAAGGGTTACAGGATCGTGGAGTAGAAGTTCGTCAGGGAGATTTTGATCGCCCAGAAACATTAGATTCGGCTTTTGCAAATATTAATCGTTTATTAATTATTTCTGCGGATGGGGACAACGAAACAAGAATCCGACAGCACAAGGATGCTGTAGCTGCGGCTGAGCGTGCTCAAGTAAAATTCATTGCTTATACTAGTATAGGGAACGCAACTGAAAGCACGATGTTCCTTGCCCCACCACACCGTGCTACGGAAGAAGCGATCTTAAAAACTGGTACTTGGAGAACGAAATTGCGAGCATTCAAGCGGTTTTAGCCGGAGCCCCTTGGGTGACATCTGCTGGAACTGGCAAAGTAGGTTGGGCATTGCAACAAGACTATGCGGAAGCGGCAGCAACGGTACTGGTAGGGAACGGACACGAAAATACGGTCTATGAGCTTTCTGGTCAGTTGACGACTCAAAAGGAACTAGCAGCTGCTCTTGGGACTGTATTGGGTAAAGAAATACCTGTGAAACAAGTTGATGATGCGACTTATACTGACATCATGAAAGGTGCTGGTATACCAGATTTTGTCATTCCGATTCTCGAGGGTATTCAGCAAGGCATTCGGGAAGGTTCACTCGAGATTGAAAGCGACGATTTCGAAAAACTGCTAGGTCGTCCAACAACCTCAATCTACGAAGCTCTGAGCCATATTGTTAGTGAACTCTCCAAAACCGAGAATTAATTTACGTAAGATAGGTGGTTTTTCAGCATCCTAAAAGAGATGCATCCAACCTAAGAATTATAGTTTGTGCAAGATGGGAAGTAGCATAAAGTTTATAACAGGACCAACATTGGTTCTGTTATTTAATTTTTGTTGTTGAAATGATGGTTTCAATCCTCTTATATCCTACATAGGTAAAAAATGGAGTCCCTTTGAAACCCCTCTAATAAAATGTTCTTATAAAAGGAATTATTAGCTTATTTATCGAAAGGGTACTTACTACAAAGAATTTACGAATGACCTGCATAGTCAATTGAATGTTCATAGAATGTTCACTTACGAGGAAATGTTGATATAGCTATAATAATCAAAGTTTTAAAAATAAAGGGATGAAGAACAACAACTAAAAATAGAGGTGTCTGATGACAAAAAAATTAAAGATTGACCTTCCAAAAATCACATCAGATTTAGAGAAAGGAAATTTTGAAGAAATTTATTATGAAGAAGATCCTCACTTAATGAACTGTATCGTAATTGGCTCACAAATTGATAACGAGACAATAGATAAAGCAATCTTTTCCAAAGTCATCTTTAAAAATGTAACATTTATCAATGCATCTTTTCTTTCCATTGATATGACCGATGTAATTTTTGAAAATTGCAATCTATCAAACGCTCGATTGTGTGAAGGTCTTGTGCATAGAGTCGTTTTTAAGGACTGCAAACTTATGGGCTTAGATTTTTCAAATGCCAGTCTTGGAAATGTTTCTTTTGAGAATTGTGATACGAATTTAAGTAACTTTACGGAAGGACGCTTAAAACAAGTAAATTTTGATAATTCGTCTTTACGAAGTGCTAACTTTTACGATTGTAAATTTACCAAGGTGAATTTTTATCGGTGTGATATTACTGATATTGATTTTATAGAAACAAGTCTCAAAGGTATCGATATTAGTACATCTACCTTCGAACAACTTAATGTATCTTTGGAAAGTTTAAACGGTTGTATAGTTTCTCCTGATCAAGCAATTGGATTTTCTAAATTGTTAGGATTAAAGGTTACAGATTAATATTCCCCTAGTGAGGACTGCCCAATATCATTTATTATTCTGAAAGCATGAAAAATATCACAAGTAAAAGGGAATGGGTAGACGCCAATGTAATATGCGTTCGCAATATTGCTTAAGGGGTGTATGCCATAAGGTCAAAAAAAGACCTTATGACATCCCTTTACTCTATTTGTGATATCAAATCCGAAACGAGAACATATCTTTGTGGGGCTGGTCCAATGAAACCGAATGGATAACAGGTTGTGACTGTTAATGTGCTTTGGGGTTTGGGAACAATCACCGTCCGGTCATCTTTATCAACAATTCTTACTTTCCTTACTTTGTATAAAAATTCCCCAGCATCAGTAGAAACGATAAGTGTATCGTTCACCCCCACTTCCCGTAGATCCCGAAAAACTGTATCTCTATGCCCAGATAAGATGGAATTATTGTTTTCACCTGGCAAAACGCTCCCGGCATAATGGCCTACACCTTTTTTTAAAACGTCTTCCGTGGTACCCTCAAAAATGGGGAGAGAGCGATTCAGCTTAGGTATCGTTAATTCTCCTATTAATTCCCCATTTGCGGGAAGGTTTTCGTACAACGTCTCTTCCGCGGAAAGTGATCCTTTAGAGACTCCTACAATTGAAGGATCCTCTTTTTGCTGTTGGAAGTCGTTCACTTCAATTATAGCTTTACTTTCCGCAGAAATCCCTTTATTGAATCCATAAATATTAACGAAAACAACGGTAACACCAAGGATGATTAACCCAAGGGAAACGCTCTTTTTCCACATAAGTTAATTAACCTTAGCTGTTTTTCTAGAGAAGAGATAGAATATAAACCCTACAAAAATAAGGAAACTCCCTAACAACATATTAAACCCATAAGGAGTTGCGGTATCTGGTAACTTCATCTCGTGCAATTCATTAGTAAGCTCTCCAGCCAAATCTCCTACATTTATCAGTTCGCTTCCAGCACTAAATAGGAAATCAGACGTCAGCATTTCGTTTGAAAGCTGCATGTCTAAAATGAAATTACCTTGAAGGTCATGAAGTTCAATTAGAACGTCGCTTCCGTTAAGGGCTTCAAGATTTGTTAAGTCACCATAGTTAATCTGAGTCTTTGTTCCATTAACAAGGTAAAAATTAGCCTTCAGGTGATAAGCAGCCAGCATATCTTCCCAGATACTAAATAGTTCCTGTTGTTGTTCATCAGGTAGTTGATTAGGATCTTCAACGGTCATAAACGGTTCTAAACGAGTTAATATTTGATTCATTTCAGATTCCAATTCCGTTTCATCTATTGACAGAAGGTGAGTGAATAGATGTTCAATCTCTTCATCTGTTAACCCAATATTCGCAAGGAGGTCTTCAATTTCTTCCATGTCTCCCTCATGGTTTAAATAAAAATCTAGAGACATATCTAAATCCTCAATAAAGTGATACTCCTCAATACCTTCTCCGAATTCTGCTAACAATGCTTCTAATTCTTCATAAGTTAGGCCATGCGTTTGAAGCAACTCAGCTAGATTTTCTTCAGTAATTGGCGTTCCTAACATCCATTTTAGTTCCTCGGTTGTTTCAAACTCATCTAATGTTAGCTCATAATAAGCTAAATACTCATGTAATTCTTCCATTGTCCAGTTCATTTCCGAAAGCAGTTGATCGACTTCTTCTTGCGGAGGTGCCGCAAGCGCATTAAAAGTCATTGTGGCAAACAAACATGAGGTACATAACAAAACCATTAAAGTATTTCTCATTTTTTAATACCTCCCAAATTATATAATCGAAGGTATTATCTGTTAAGGATTAGTAATTTATGCAATTACTTCACCTAGGCAATGTTGGGGATTTTAGAATAAAACAATTCCAATCCTCTAAGAAGCTGGAATTGCTTCTTTTATTGAAGTAAAGGAAGGTTACTTCAAAAAGGGTATGTTATTTTATGGTAAAATATATTCTAGAGGAGGACACTACTATTAATAGAAAACCAACAATTTTTGTTTTGGGGCATAGACCATTTAGATAACCTTAAATAATGGAGATATGTTTATGCCTTATGAGGAAGGTCTTCACTTACTTAATCAGTTTTTAAAAGAAAGTAGGTGTAGGAAAGAGATTAGTAACTGAAATATTAAAAGTTGTAAAGAGATTGGGTTTTAAAGAATTGTATTTAAGGACGGAAAATACTTCAGATTACTATCGAAATAAAGGATGGAGTTTTGTTGAAACGATTTTAGGTGACAATGAGGAAAAGATAGATATTTTCAAGTTTATCTCTGACAAAAACGAATCTAAACAATAAGGACGGGTTAATTAGGTATAAGAAGGAGGCACTATCATTGAAAACTATCATAAGGATGTACAAACATCTAAATTGGGCTAATCAGCGCATGCTTGAAATCTTGCAAACGCTTGAATGTGACAACCAACAGGCTAGACGTTTATTTTCCCATATCCTTTATTCAGAACAAGTATGGTTAAGCAGGTTACAAGGAATAGACAGTTCCCACCTACCAATTTGGGGAGAGATTGAAATTACAGCTTGTGAAGCACTTGTCAAACAAAATGAACAAAGCTTCACAATATTTTTGTCTTCTATAATAGATTCCGATCTAGATAATTTGATAACGTACAGAAACAGTGAAGGTAAGGAGTTTCGGAGTTCACTAAGAGATATATTAACTCATCTCGTTCTTCATGGACAGTACCACCGAGGACAAATTATGTCACGACTCCGTGCAGATGGTATTGACCCCATTAACATAGACTTTATTACTTTTGTAAGGTAGTTGATAAACGTTTAACTATGCTTTTTAAATTGAAATTATTTTGGGAACAGGCTTGAGTAATGTTCCTGATTGTACACCACAGACATTGGAATATTATGGTTAGTAAAGTTCTCATAAGACTAAAGATATGCCATAGAATTACTATAGTAGCGTTAAAATTGGCCTGAAATAAAGGGGAGGTTTTTTGGACATAAAAGAGATTAAGTTATTAACAAACTGTCTTTTGGAACAGAAAGAGTTTTATACTTTCAAGCTAGGTTTAACTGTTGTGAAAGAAACTAAAAAATCTTTTACTGTAGCTGTTGGTCTATCAAAGCTAACATTTAGTTTCTCAGACAATGTAGAGAAACCTTATTATCATTTCGCTCTTGGCATTTCAAAAGATAAATATAAGGAAGCAAAGGATTGGTTTAAACAGCGTGTAACTTTTAATAAGGTAAATGGGAAAGATGAATTCTTTAGCAAACTATGGAATTCTCAATCCTTATATTTTTATGATCCTGCCGGGAATATTGTTGGATTTATCGCACGGCCCATAAGGAATAGTCCATCAATATTACATAAAAAAGATTTTTGCAATAAAGATATTCTGAATATTAGCGAAATTGGGTTGCCTGTATATAATGTTCCAGAAATGAAAGATTTCATAATCCACTCTTTCAACTTTGAATCATACAGAGAAGGTAACGAAACATTTATGCCTTTGGGTAATGAAGAAGGTTTATTTATTTTATCTAAAATAGATCGAGTTTGGTTGGGAATCAAATAATTATCATGGGAATATCCTATACATGGGAGTTTATCGAAAACCTTAACTCCTGATCTACGGATTGGCTGGGTGGTTGGACCAGAATCTGTTATTGAACGATTAGCGGATTTAAAAATGCAATCAGATTACGGTTCGAGTTCTTTGTCTCAGCATGTTGCAGCAGAATGGTTCTCAAGTGGGTTATAAGAGTAACACCTTTCGTTCATAAGACAACAACTTATAATTCGAAGACATGTGATGTTAGAAGCATTAGAAGAGCATTTGCGTCATTATGTTATATGGGCAGGGACAAATGGTGGTTTTTTTATTTGAGTGAAAATAAAATCTGAATATAGAATTCATCATCTACTACAAAAAGCAATGGGCAAAAGGAGTTCTTCTTAATCCTGGGAGCATCTATGCTGAAAAGTCAGGTCAATTTATTCGATTGCCTTACGCATTCGCTTCATTAGAAGAAATTAAGGAAGGGATCATTCGATTGAAGAGAATTTTCGAAGAAAAATAATATAATCACTCCTAGGTTACGTTCACTGTTATAACTCAGTTATTTTGCCCAGAACTTATTCTTCAGAAAAAGACGGGTTATTTCTACAAACTATTTTACTGACATGTAAGTTTAGTAGAGGGGATTAGGAATAAATGGTAAAATAGGAAGAGGTTATTTAATTGACTATTGGAGGAATGTGTTTTGAAGTCGATAAAAGTTTATCAATATAACGCGTTTAGTAAAGAACCAAATAAGGGAAATCCAGCTGGAGTAGTCTTAAATGGAGATGAACTAAAAGATAAAGAAATGCAAGAAATAGCCTTTAAAGTGGGGTTTAATGAGACAGCTTTTCCAGTGAAATCAGAAGTAGCAGACCTTAGAATCCGTTTTTTTACACCCGGTCACGAAATGAACTTATGCGGTCATGCAACTATGGCCACCGTATATGCGCTAAAAACAAAAGGATTATTGGGAGATAAAACCGATTTTACCATTGAAACAAATGCAGGAATTTTACCGATTAAAATTAATTCAACTTCTGTAAGTGAACTATTTATAACAATGAAACAAGCTCCCCCTCAATTTCAGGAATTTCAAGGGTCAAAAAAAGACTTAGCAAATTCAATTGGATTAAAAGAAACGGATATTTATGATGAATTACCAATACTATATGGAAGTACAGGGACGTGGACACTATTAGTCCCGATTAAACGGCTTGATGCTTTTAAAAGAATGAAACCTAATAATAAGGCATTTCCCGCTATCTTGAAAGAAATGCCCAAATCATCTATTCATCCTTTTTGTTTGGAAACTTATGAGACTGAGAGTGATATGCATGCTCGTCACTTCTCTTCACCGTATTCGGGTACTATTGAGGACGCAGTGACGGGAACTGCTTCAGGAGTAATGGGTGCTTTTTACGCTAAATACATAAAAAAAAACAATTTTAATGAACCTATAAATCTTATAGTTGAGCAAGGTCATGAAATTGAAAAAGAAGGGCGGGTTATGGTACAGATTTCAAAAAAAAGTGAATTTTATGATGTTGAAATTACCGGAAATGCGGTTCATGTAAAAGATTTTGAGGTTTTATTAGGGGATGCATAAAGTTATTTAGCTAAAGGATTTCATAAAGTGGATTGTTCAACTGGTTTATCTTCTCTTGAACTCTATAAATCTGCTACGGTAAAGAACTTACTCCTGCCCAGAGATTAGGAATTAGTAATAGATGTAGTTAGTCTTACTGAACACCCTCAATTAACTGATCATTTCCAAAATGAATAGGGCATTAATTGGTGAGATAAACGCTTCTTTATATAAAAAGGTATTTTTTCGTATTTCGTCAAACAGGAGAATAAACATAGAGCTTCACTTATGGAGGTGATATTAAGTGAAAAGAATACATCACTTTAGTTTGTCTTTCATCATTTTATGCTTACTATTAGTTGCATGTACTTCAGATGGAATAGAAAAAGCAACTATCCCTGAAGCTTTAGAAAAAGTAATGATATACGAGATGGAAAGTTTTTCGGAGGTTAAAGAAGATTCAGCCTTTGAACTATCCACTTCAAAAGAGATTAAAGCTTTTCAAGAAGCGTTTAGTAGCGCGGTAAAGCAATCGGGAATAGTTAATATGGTGGACCCACAGTACAAAGTTGAATTAGGTAAAGAAATCTATTTTCTTTGGCTGAATGAAGGATCGGGTACAATCATGAATACAAAGGATACTCATACTATTTACACTCTCTCACCAGAGTCGGCTAAACAAATTTATGATTTATTAATGGTGAAGATTAGATTGGTTGAGTCTCTTATTCAGTAATTCACAAAGATATTCAAAAAAGTGTAGTGAAGCAATTAGAAAAGTAGGGATGACTGTTTTAAGAGAGACAAGAAACGCTTTCTGGGGAGGAATAAGCGCTTATTTTTCAGACCCGAAAAACAATCTTTGGGAGGTTGCTTGGAACCCAGACTCTGTCTTCGATGAACGATGAGGAGGTTATAAAATGAAGCTTATTTGTTTGATTCTTAGTCTTATTGTTGCACTAACATTTTCTTTTACCCCTGTACATGCGACAAAGCAATTTAACGATGTGAGTAGTGATTTTTGGGCTAAGGAAGAAATTGAATTTTTAGCGGTTAAATCGATTATAGATGGTTACGCTGATGGCTCCTTTAAACCAAGTAATAATGTTACGAGGGCACAAACAGCGATTATGATTGCAGGCGCATTAGAATTAGAGTTAGAAAACCGTCCTAATCCTAATTTTAGTGACATTTCAGAAGGGTTTTATGCGTATGATGTGGTGGCAGCAGTAGCAGATGAAGGAATTATCTTAGGTAGAGATGGACGATTTATGCCAAACGAACCTTTAACTAGAGGTCAGATGGCTGCAATTCTTGTTAGAGCTTTTGGTTTGAATAAGAATCCACTTCCGGAAGTCTATATTCCATTTGTAGATGTTTCCGTGGAAAACACTTTCCACAATAATATTCAAGTTATTGCAAAAATGGGCATCACAAACGCTAGTTATTCAGATGCTACACAAAGGTACAATCCGAATAATGAAACTAGTAGAGCTCAATTTTCTGTGTTTCTTGCTAGAGTCCTAGTCGATACATTCATAGGTGGAAATGAGAAACTTAATAGTCTGGAACTGCTGTAGACGGAGATGAAGATCTAAATCTAAATCTAGATGAGTCCTAGTATAACCACGGGGGCTCTTTATCTGGTTGGATACGCTTAAGTTGGTCTAGTTATTTTTAGGAAATGGAGTTTCTATTGATTTAGAGTGGAGGATACTTGAAACAGTAATGGAACTTTAGAAAAAAAGAATAGGTTTCCGGAGTTGATTAAACAATGTTTAATATTAGAAAAGCTACACTAGTGGACATACCATCGATAGCGAAAGTTCACGTTGATAGTTGGCGAACAACGTATAGAGGTATAGTGAGTTCTGATTTTATTGAAAACTTAACATATGAATGGTCAGAGAAACATCAACTAATTGTATTCTCTAATAAAGATATGTTTATCTATGTGGTTGAGGATAAAGAAGGAAATATAGTTGGTTTTGCATCTGGGGGACCGGAACGGAATAACAATTCATTATTCAAGGGTGAGTTGCACGCTATTTATCTTTTAACTGAGTACCAAGGATTGGGCTTAGGTAGAAAGCTGGTTACCTCTGTAGCAAATCAGTTGAGAGTGAATGGTTTTAATTCATTGCTTGTCCTTGTACTTGAAAACAATACTTCTGCTAGAGAATTTTATAAATCCCTTGGAGGCAAAGAAGTAGGGAAAGGGGGATTAGAATTAAAAGGGCGTATGTATAAAGATATTGCTTATGGGTGGACGGAGACAACACCATTAATTTAAATTTTTCTTCAGCTAAAGGGATTATCCTAACGTTAAATACGGGAGGAACTTCTAGAATTCAATAGAGCAGAGCTTGTATTTGTAAGGCGAAAATAAATCCGAATCCGTCCGTGAAAACGAGCGGATTCTTTTTTAATCTACTCATTTAAACTTTATGCAATAACTTGACCCGATCAATGATAAGTTTGGTAACTATAGCCATCACGACAAGACTGATAAACGACCAATTTGCATTCCAGGCTTTTTCTAGGTAGATGTCTACTGTTTTCATGAGAGGTAAAGCTATATAAGATACGAAACCCGAAAAAATTACTAAGGAAATTAAGAAGGATTTCCACTTTTCGTACCTTTGATAGATGATGCTTAATCCAATTGGGATAATGAAAAGATTAGCAGGTAACATTGTAGGAATGATAGGTTCCAATTGCATTCGATAATCGTACCAATCCATAGCCGTGGCAACATCGTCTAAGTTTTTATTGATGATGTATATGATTCCGAGATAGGCTATGGTTGGAAGGAACTTTTCTTTCTTAACAAAGATAAAAAATAAAACTAACATCACGATACACGCACCGAATAGCATCCACCATTGCCATGTGAATAATGTATAGTTTGTCCATATCTCCCATCTCAAGTCTGTTAACTGATTGGAGATTTTATCGATTTCCTTGCCTAATTTCTCCATGAACACACCTCCTCAATTATAGTTATTTTCCTCAAAGTAAATGAAAGTTATGCAGATTTGAATTAATGAGTATTGATAAAAGGAATAAAATCTTTGTTATTCAATAAGGGTAGCTTAAATGGCACGAAATGTTTCTAGTTTATTGAGAAACAAGCGATGGAACGTCAGTAATTAATATGTGTTAAAATTACAAAAAAAACCAATTGGAGGGGAGAGTATGTTTGTTCATAAAATTGATGAAGGCTTATCTTTAAAGCTATTAGAGTTAAGAGATGGGGAAAAGCTATTTGAATTAACAAATAACTCAAGACGCTATCTACGTGAATGGCTTCCTTGGTTAGATACTATACAAAAAAGCTTGAAGATACAAAAGAGTTTATCAAAATGTCTTTAAAAGATTTCACCGAAAATAGAGGCTTAAATGCATGATTTTATTTGAAGGAAAAATCGTTGGAGTAGCAGGCTATAATAGGATAAATTGGTCAAACAAAACAGCCTATATTGGTTATTGGCTTGGAGAGGAATTTCAAAGAAATGGAATTATGACTAAGGTAGTTAAGTCTTTGACTGATTATGCTTTTGATGAGTTAAAGCTAAATAAAGTTGAGATTAGGACTGCGGTGGGGAATAAGAAAAGTAGAAGTATTTCCGAAAGATTGAACTTTATTAATGAAGGAAGTATTAGGCAAGCAGAATGGCTATATGACCATTATGTAGACCACGTTGTTTATGGGATTTTGGCAGATGAATGGAAGTAAGCCTTAGAGGGCATTGCTCTGAGCGGTCTTGTAACAAACTACAGGAAAGCTTTTCTATTTATTTTTCTAAGGAAAAGGGAGTGGGATAAAGGTTCTTAAAACTATGAGGGATTTAGCGTACATTTTACGGGTGAGGTCATTGGGGGTTCATTAAAACTTGAAGAAGATGAAACTTCAGACAGTAAGTGGATTAAGGTAAATGACCTTGTGGAATTTAATAGTGAAGAGCTCCGGGAACCAAGGGTGCTAAAGCAAATAGTAGATAACTTATTAAAAGAGAATGTACATTCAATTAGCATTTATAATGAAAATTAATCATTCGACGGGTGCGCTACTTTTACAAAATCATCGCTCTTGTTATTGCACCGCTTATTTTTCAAAGACAAAAAGAAAGAGAACAATTTAGTTGGAACAGAATATTGTCTTATAGTTTTCGATACCCTTTTTTTGAGGTTAGCGTAAATATGAATGAAAGAGAGATATTATTATCTAATTATTAATGAAGGAGACTAATAATATGAATCAAATCTCAATAGCACAGTCATTTGTGTTAAAAAACAAAAATATTATATTTAAAAACCGCATAGTTAAATCAGCGATGAGTGAAGGACTAGCTTCAAAAAGGCATCTGCCGACCATTAATCTATTTCGCCTTTATGAAGAATGGGCAAAAGGTGGGGCGGGGTTAATTATCACAGGGAATGTGATGGTAGATGACAAGGCTCTAGGAGAACCTAGAAACATCGTATTAGAGAACGATAAGAATCTAGAATTATTTAAAAAGTGGGCTGAAGCAGGCACAAAGAATAGCACTCATTTATGGATGCAAATTAATCACCCTGGAAAACAAGTGCTCAAAGGTGTTGTCAAAGAAGCCTTGGCGCCGTCAGCAATTCCATTTGATTCGGAATTACAGCGTTTCTTTCCTATGTGTCGGGCACTCTCTCATAAAGAAATTAAAGAGATCATTCAACGTTTTGCAAAAACGGCGAAACTTGCGAAGCTTGCAGGTTTTACTGGAGTGCAAATACATGCTGCGCATGGATACTTAATTAGCCAGTTTCTTTCTCCAAGGCATAACCAGCGGGAAGACGAGTGGGGTGGAACCGTTGAAAATCGATTTAGATTTTTATTAGAAATCTATCGCTCCATTCGTTCAGAAGTTGGACAAGGATTCCCTATAGGAGTAAAAATCAATAGTTCAGATTTTATGAAAGCTGGTTTTTCCGAAGAAGAGTCTCAGTTTGTTATCTCAGAATTGGATGGACTGGGGATTGATCTTATCGAAATCTCTGGAGGGACTTATGAAAGACCAGAGTTGTTTGGGAAAAACGTAAAACCTTCAACTGCTAAACGTGAAGCCTATTTCCTAGACTATGCAGAAAAGCTTAAACAGAAAACAGCTGTTCCTCTAGTACTAACAGGAGGTTTTAGAACTCGTTCAGCAATGGACGAGGCGCTAAAAACTGGTGCTACAGATTTTATCGGATTAGCAAGACCAATGGCTCTTTATCCAGATTACGCAAATAAATTACTATTTAAGAAGGTTTCAGAACTTTCCATAAAGCCTATTAAAACAGGACTTTCCTTTATTGATGATATAGGGTTAATGGAATTAACCTGGTATAGCCAGCAACTAGAACGGATAGGAAAAGGGAAATCAACAAAGCCACATTTTTCTCCGTTGCTTTCCTTGTTTCTTACACTTTTTAAAAATGGAAGAGACACTTTTCAAAAGAGAAGAGTTTAAGACAAGGAGTCTTTTTAAACCTAGGCTTCTGCCATATCGTTGAAATTCCCAAACCAATCGAGAGATAGTTATTTCCTTACTCATTCTGAGATGCCATGGAAAGGGAGAAAAGAAGAAGTATTTAGAAAATTTGGCATTCCATACATTTTTCTTTTGTTATGTGGGAACTATTCAGATTTCGCTTTTCTTCATTTTCTGATTTCTCTTATAGCAAATCGAAAATCTCGTAGATTAGACTAGTTCATTTTTTGTACTGATTCATTTATTCCGATTCGAATACAAACGCAATCATCAAAAGTGATTGCGTTTTTACCTGTTTAAAAACATACAACCAATTACAACTAGGGGTTTTTGAAATTGTGAAATTATGCCTAAAGTAACGGAGATAGGGAGTTCACTTATAGAAACAGAGGCTTTTGGATCTTTTTTTTAAATAGTAACGTCTAACTAGATGGGGGTGGTAATATCAGTAAATTAATTGTGTGAAAAGAAAGTGTTACTTATCAGTACGACCTCTAAAAATAGGTGTCTCAAACCATTCAAGAATTTTCTTAAAAGGAGGGGAGTTAGGTGAATAGAAAAAAAGTTATTTATATTTTGGTTAGTATAGTTACTCTATTTGCAGTCTTACTGGGATGCTTTTTTTTCTTATTTAATGAAAAAAAGTCACCCCAAAAAGGTTCACGGCTTATTTCTTTAGTAGTAAATGAACAAAAACTTCAATTTACATCACCAGGATTAACATTTGAAAAAATAGAAGAAGAGAAAATGAATCATACTTCTTATGTTGATTATAAAACCACTTATGACATCGTCAACAGAAACCAAATGACAGGTACCTTACATATCGTTTTACGCCAAATTGATAATGGAGATGTATGGGTTTTCACTCGTATGAACAATCATTCTAAGCAAACGATTGACTTAGAGTTTAACATTCCTTTTGAAAATTCTAATCGATATCAATTTACTGACTTCGATAAAATTGAAGTTCCGCACCATGATTCTGAAGATGTCGGCTATGATCCGACTACTTATCCAGTAGGGCTTATTGATCTTTATCAGTTTGAGGAATTACGTGCGAGCATAATAGTAGGGAAAAATTTCGTCTCTAAACAATTAGAAACAGCCTATCAGAATGGTGGTAAAAGTTTTGTTCGGGAACTGATAAAAGAAAATGAAGAGTTCCAGATTAAATCAAACGTTAACTCGATTCAACTTACAGCCACCTTAACCTCTTTGGGTCAAGATATCTCGGAGCATTGGGTCTTGCTTTCTAATGCAAAGTTGTTTAAGGATCATAATCAATTAATGTTTTGGATAGAGCGAAGTAATCGAAAATATCGAAAAACTAATGCATGGTATACCGAAGACGGCCCTTATAATAAAATGGTTAAAACGATTGAACCATTACCAGAAAGCGGGTTAGGTTATGGGAGAACTCTTTTACTAATTCAGGAAGAACAAGCATTAATCGAATACAAAAAGACAAAAGAACGTTATTTTTATGATCTTATTATAAATTCTTTTGCAAATTTGGAAACTTATAAAGGAGAGAAAAATTTCTGGGAAACAGAAGTGACTAGCACTTGGTTAAAAAACTTGTATGGTCTTCATGCTCCTTATATCGACACCAGATTTAATGAAAAAACGGCCTTATTCGTTAAAGAAGCAGGAGAAATATTAGGGATAAAAGGGTTTGAAGATGCCTTACTCAATTACGCTGATTTGTTAGTTATCCAAGAAAAATCAGATAACGTGATATGGATCGATGAAGGATATTTAATTAGCGATTTCTTTTCTCTCAACGAAGCTAAACAAACACACGCAAGCTTGAACCACATTTTAGGCGGTCTGACTATATTATTAGAAAGTTACCTGGAAACAGGAGACAAAAAATACTTAGAGACGGCTTTAATGATTCAAAAAGGAATTGAGGAACTTGGTGTCACCTGGTTAAAAGAAAACGGAGATACCTGGTATAAATACAATACTAACCATACGTTTGAAGGAGAAGATTACCGCGAATTAACGTTAAAAGATTTACTCATAACGAAAAAACTTTGGGAGAAAACAGGCTATCGAATGAGTCCGATTTTTGATACATTGATTCGCTCAAAAACAAATTACTTGGTTGAAGCACAATTGCCAATTAGTAAAGAAGTAATTGATCTCCTGCACAACCAAGAGTATACGGAATTAATAGAAGGTTATCCAAACATTATAAAATATTAACACTGGTTCTAGGTTGAGAGATTAGTAGTTTTGGTCTCATTCTGTTCTTCGAATTTTTGAAAGCTAAGGAATTTTTTCAATTGTAGATGTTGGTTTAAAATCTGGTTATTCTGCATTAAATTCAAAGAACGCTTGAACGCAAGAGTCGGAGTTTTCGTAACGCCTTTCCTATCGACTAATAATCTAAAGAGGTAGAATAGACAATGCTCTATTTAGTTAAAGATAGTTTCGAACGACTGCAGATCAGAAAATATTAAAGGTGAAGAGATAATCTTAGAAATTGTTAACTCAGAAGGAGAAAGAATGACTGCTGAGCAGTTAGAAGAGGGTGATTATGCATTTATTAATTTTAATATTATTGAGTGTATAGAGAACTGAAATCAATCTATTGAAACTGAAAAATTAATGGTTGAACAGTGAGTGGGGATAAAGTTTACATACTTAGAAACTTTTTATGATATTTTTTATTTGAGAATGGAGGGCACTGAAAAGTTATTCAGTGCCTTCCATGATAAGCAACAGATATTAAAAATACAAATATTGTCAAGTTCAGTACTCGATTTATTTCTTGTCTTGCGTAAAACCGTCTAGACCTTGTCTTTCTAATTCCTCTGCTACGATACGAGCAAGCTCGGTTGCTCCTGCGCGGTTCGGATGTAATGTATCACCGTTCATATAAAGATCAAGAGTGGATTCAGGTCCTATAGATGTAAAGTAGGTCGAACTTAGAACATTTAGGTCTACTAATGATACGTTTTCCTCTTGAGCTAAAGCGACAATAGAATGTCTATACCACCGGTTTACAGAAGTGTGTTCGCCCTCTGAATTAAAGTCTGTTGCTCTACCTTGTGGAGTCGATAATATAACCGTTGCTCCTGTAGCTTTTACTTGCTGAACCATATCACGCATTATTTCTTTAAATTCCTCTTCGGTCGTTGTATTTTTGGGGTTTGTATCATTAATTCCAAGCTGTAATATAAAATAATCACCCGGCTTGATATATTGCAAAATCGCTTCTAATTGACCATCATTTCTGAACCCTCTTGCAATTTGACCCCCGGATGCCATATTTCTAACCTGAAAAATATCCGGGTTAACAAATTCCGGAAACAATTGACCCCAGCCTGCTTGAATGCTGCTGTCAAATGGATAGTAATTGCATACTGTGGAGTCACCTCCAATATAAATCGTTCTAGCTGTCTCCGGATGACGAGAAAGCTTATTTATTTCCAAGGCACTTAATGTAAAGTTTGTGCCGACCTTACCTTCTGTTACAAGAAGGTTAAGTTGCCCATCAGTTATAGGGATTTGAAAAGTATCAGTTGCGTTGTTTCCTGTCATATTTATAATTTGGTAAACACCTTCTGCTGCAATACTCGCTCTGGCTGTATCTCCTAAGGTGACCTTAACCTCGTAAAGTCCGTTCGGTAGATCCACATCAAACGTGTTGGTACTTTTGGTACCAAATGTTTCAAATTGTACCGCATCACTAGCTTCATCTTTTCCAGTTGCTGGAACATTGGCCATGTTCTCCGGTGTATTAAAGCCATAACGCTTTTTTTCGTCGTATTTATCAGAGGCACTCACACCAATATAGTGCTTTTCTACTTCACCATTGCCGAAGTCAAACTTGTAATTGCTTGGTGCTGCCTCTGCGGATGAATTCGTAAATCCACCTATTATTAAAATCGTCATAAAAATAACGGTTAGAGCATTTAGGACCGTATTATTCTGCATGTTACCGCCTCCTTATTTTTAATGAAAGAATAATATTTATCTTGAAGATAAGTATGAGTTGGTTTCCGATCTTATAGATATCAAAAATTAATCGTATGCAATTCCATTAATGGGAATCTCAGTCAAAATTTTCTGCGTTGCTTCATCATAATACGGGAACTTATTATGGAATAGACCGTTGCGATCCTCCTCCAGTTTCTTGACATCGACCTAAATTAGATAAGTAATCTTTGTGATTTCCTATTAAAAAAAGAATGCGGTTACATTTATTGAAGTAATCAATCACCTCCCACCAAGTTGATTGTAAGTCATGATAAAATTTCCATCAATAGGATATTCTTGTATCTGTACTTTAGATAGATTAATACTTTTTTGCAAAAACTATATATTTATGTTGTTGGTTTTTCTATAACCTGGAGAAAGCTGGTTGTTATGTATTAATTATGCTACTATGTTTCCAATAAAACGCTGAGTACACTTAGAAAAAAATTGACAATTTAACCCTTTCATAATTTAACAAAACTTGGTTCGAAATGGAAAGTACTAGTTGAAATTGTAAGAAGATTATGATAAAAATAAATAAAGGGAATTTATGGTATATACAACTGACGAAACGTGGATAACCACGAGGGAGCATATACTAATACCGTCGAACGCCTGGGCAAAGCATTTGGATTTTTCCAAGTGCTTTTATTCTATAACGGGAGATGATTAAGAATGGAAAAAGTCAAGAGACCAAGAAATGTTGCGATTTTAATCTATGAAAATGTTGAAATTCTTGACTTCACAGGGCCTTTTGAGGTTTTTGTAGTAGGAAGCGATAGAGGAAAAGATTTTAATGTTTATACCGTGGCTGAGGATGAACATCCAGTAAAAGCTTTAGGGAATCTGAGTATAAACCCTAACTATACAATCAAAAATTGCCCATCCCCAGATATCATCTTAATTCCAGGAGGATGGGGATCAAGAAAAGAAATGAAAAATGTAACAATAACTGAGTGGCTAAATAACCTCTCTCATAAAGTTGAACTTGTACTTTCTGTTTGTACTGGTGCCTTAATCCTTGCTAATGCCAATCTTTTGGATGGTTTGAAAGTAACCACAAATCGACTGGCAATGAACGAATTAAGAGAAGTGGCACCAAGTTCATGTGAAATTCTTGAGGAATGTCGATATGTTGACAATGGCAAAATCATTCTATCAGCTGGTATTTCAGCAGGTATGGATATGTCTTTATATGTAATTGAAAAATTACTAGGTAGTGAAAGAGCTGAGCAAACAGCCATACGCATGGAGTACAAATGGAATAAAGATATGATTCATTATAGCTAAAGAAACAGGTTACTTAAACAGATTAGAAAACAATACATAAAAAACATTAATAGAACAAGTGGTAGTGGAACGAGTAAATTATTACATTTAAAAAATAGATAGATTGAAAGGGTGAAAGCAAGTAGCTAAAGAATGCTTGAGTATAACGGAGGAAGGGGATGTTGATACCAAATTTATGATTTTGAACTTAAAAGGATGACTTACTCTGATAAAGGGCGCAGATGAGCATAAGCAAATGGACGTCTAGTGGTAGCTAGAATGAAATTTAAGAAGAACTTAAAAATTATAGGGCTAAATCGAGAAGGAGGTAATTGCTTGTGCGAGTCATTAAATTCGAATATCCTGTGAATGAAATAACATATAAAGTAATAGGGGAACGCAAATTAAAACTATACATATTAGAGCCTGAAAATAATGCAAAAAACAGAACAGCTATTCTTTTTTTCATCGGTGGTAGTTTTGGGAAAGGATCCAGAACGCCAGCAGATTTCCAACATCAAGCAAAATATTTTTCTTCAAAGGGGGTAGTGTCAATCTGTGTGGATTACCGAACCGGTCATGACGAAGGTTTTTCTCCAATTCAAGCCATATCTGATGTTAAATCGGCTGTTCGTTTTATGAGGGAAAATGCTACTGATTTAGGAGTGGCTCCAAATAAAATTGTTGTTTGTGGTTCGTCCGCAGGTGGCTATATTGCTGTGTCATCAATTATGTTTGAAAATATAAATGATAACAGTGATAATCCAAATACAGATCACATTCCCGATGCTTTAGTCGTTTTCGGTGCGGGGATGGATGGCGTTGATATCATGAGCAGAAGGTACCCTGAATTGTTTGAAAGGGCTGTGGAACTTTCACCTCTTCACAATATTAAAAAATGCTTACCGCCAACTTTATGGATGTGCGGAACCATGGATGAATTTTATGACCAAAATAAAAACTTCGCAAAATTAATGGTGGATAAAGGAAACGAAATTAATTTTATAACTTACGAAGGTATGGAGCATGGATTTTTCCATTATGGAAGGCATGAAAATAGGTGCTTCCACGATACCACTCTTAAAATTGAGAATTTCATGAAATCATTAAAATCTCTTAATCTTTAATTAGGTTATTTAAAAAATATAAAATGGATGAAACTAAATATTTGGGATGCTATGCCTATAAGAATAGCGAGGAAGGAATTTCGGTAAAATCATATTAAATAAGGGGAGGAAGTAGCATGCCATTATTCCTTATTTTCCCATCTGTATTAGTAATGATTATAATAAGTGTTATTCATTTTTATTGGATGTTTGGAGGGAAGTGGGGCTTGAGTGCAGTTGTACCAGAAAAAGTAGGAGGAGGTGCCGTGTTCAGACCTAAATTAGTTGAAACTTTTATTGTTGCGATTGGTTTGTTAGTTCTGAGCTTTCTTTTATTAGCACAAATTGATTTAATTCCTTTTTTAAAACCAAACATGATTACCAGATGGTTCTGTATCATTTTTTCTTTTGTCTTTTTTATTAGAGCCATAGGAGATTTTAAATACCTTGGTTTCTTTAAAAAAATTAAACATTCTACGTTCTCTAAATATGATACCCTGTTTTTTAGCCCTCTTTGTCTGTATTTAGGCAGTTCTTTTATGGTTGCCTGGATATTATAAGCAGTCTTCCTACACTTTTTTTCAAAAGGATCAGGTTCCCTATATTTCAAGTCAGCTAGGAGGTTTTCTATGGCTAGGAATAATAGAAGCAATGATTTGATTAATATTGCGATTAGCTTTATTGAAGAATCTAATTTGAGCGTGATTTATGCTTGTGTTGGAGGTTCGGTGGGTAGAGATGAAGCAGATAAGTATAGTGACTTAGATTTAACTCTATATACAAACGCTAATATTCCAACCAATTTACTACTTCAATAATATAGACAGACATATTAAAGAATAGGAGATTAAAATCGGGGAAAATTCTATTAATTAAACATTGGATGGATTTTCGGGAGAAAACCCACCTTCGTATATTATTATTTTATAAAAGAAATCTTTCCCTTGCATAATGTTAATACGATATTAAAATCTTTATCTAATATTACCATGTCTGCCTCCTTGCCAACTGAAATACTGCCCTTTTGGTTCCAGACACCTATTTGCTTAGCTGGGTTTTTAGATGCCATGACGGTAATTTCCTCTAATGTACAACCAGTAAAAGAAATCATATTTTTAACTGCTTGATTCATAGTCAATATGCTTCCTGCCAATGTTCCATCTTGTAAGAGTGCCTTCCCATTTGAAACGTTAACTTGTTGACCACCGAGGTCGTAGACGCCATCACTAAGTCCTTTCGCCCGCATAGAATCTGTAATTAGAATAATCTCTTCTGCTTTTTTTGCACGGTAAGTACTATTTACAATGGCTGGATGAATATGGATTCCATCAACAATCATTTCAACCATCAGTTGTTTATTTGATAAAGCAGCACCCGCAACTCCAGGCTCACGGTGGTGAAAGCCACGCATACCATTGTAAAGATGCGTAACATGACTTAGACCTTGATCGATGGCGTCTTGGACTTGGGTATAGGTCGCATCAGAGTGACCAATCGAGGCAATGACACCTGATTTTGTAAGGTGGCTAACAAAAGCCAAGCCCGTTTCACTTTCTGGGGCAAGGGTTACAAGTTTAATCATATTCCCTGATAGCATTTGCCATCTATCAAAGAGCTCTATATCGGGTTTTTTTATATAAGGAATTGGTTGGGCTCCTGCTCGCAGCGAGGAGATAAAAGGGCCTTCTAAATGAATTCCTAGAATTTCAGCTTCGGGATTACTAGACTGATAGGTAGAAATATTAGTCAATGCAGCTTCAATATTTTCAGTTGATTGAGTAATTGTCGTCGCTAAAAAACTAGTCGTTCCTTCCTTTGGAAGAGTTTGAGCTATTGTAGAAAGGGACTTTAAGTTATTGTCCATTATGTCAGAGCCATTTAGGCCATGAATATGAAGGTCGATGAAACCCGGAATTAGGGAATAATCGGGTGAGAACATAATAACCTCATCTAAGCTATTAAATTCATAGTTTGCCATAGGACCTATCTCAATAATTTGTTCATCCTTTATTTTGACATAACCGCTTTCGTAAGTCTCATTTTCTTTATAAACGGTTAAGTTAGAAATTATTAATGTTTTAGTATTCATAATAATACCTCAGTTCATAATATTTTCATTAACAGATATTAAAAAGGAATAAAATACAATATAATCAGGTTTTTCTAGTTTTGTATGCTATTATGTTTCGTTCTAGACTATATGTCAATTAAAATATAAAAAAGAAAAAACAGGTAAATGTTCCGAAAAGTTATTGAAATTATTAAAAGATTGATTTATACTCTAGCTACGAGTAAGCGCTTTCCTAGAAAGGTGTTTACCGTAGTAAATATTCAATTATAGCTTATACTTTTAATGTGATCGCTTTATAACTATCGTTCTGGGGTAAGCGCTTAACCTATTTAGTTGAATACATCATAACTCATTATTATGATTATTGCATTCGAGTAAGGGCTTAACTACGATGATTGGGTAAGCGCTTAACTCGGTATCTGAGTGAGACGTCAGTTATGAAGTTTTCCGCAGGACAGCTATTGGGAAGACAGGAAGACTATAAGAAAATAATCATTGCGCAGACTGCGTATGGGCAAGCATTGGTAGTAGTATTATTGGCTGAAGTTCTGAACCATGAGAGTTTGTAGTATTTAGATTTAAATAAATATTGAAAAGACACCAGAGGAGATTGTTATGAAACCAACCATTTATGATGTCGCTAAAGCTGCAGAAGTATCGATTGCCACAGTTTCGAAGGTTATAAACAATACTGGTCGAATTAGCGAAAAAACCATTAAAAAGGTTCGAACGATTATGGAAACTATGGATTATCAACCAAGCGGTGTTGCGACTGCTTTGGCCGGAAAACAAACTTTCACAATCGGCGTCTTAGTTCCTGAGATATCAAACCCATTTTTTTCAGAAATTGCAAAACTATTAGAAGACAATGCTAGAGAGGCAGGCTATGCATTAATCATTTGTAGTACCTATTATCAAGTAGATAGAGAACATATGTATTTAGACTTATTGTTAAAGAAACAAGTAGACGCAATCATCATTGCCACGGATCCTATTGATATTGAGCCGTTTAAAAAGATTAATAAAAGGCAAGTCCCTGTAGTGCTTTTTACTATTGATGAATTATTATTCTCTACTCATGTCGTAACTACAGATGATATAAAAGGTGGCTATATTGCAGGTAGTTATTTATTACAAAAAGGCCACCGCAATTTTGCAGTAGTCCTTGAGGAAGGGAGGAAGAACAGCTTAACTCGATTGAAGGGTTTTAAAGAGGCAATAAGTGAGAAAAATCTAATTTTGACAGACCAGCAAATATATAGTTCGAAATCGAGTATGAAGGAAGCTAGAAACATTGCAAAAAGTATATTGACCAATCCGGATAAACCAACTGCGATTTTTTGTTGTACCGATTTAATTGCATTGGTGCTTATACAAGAAGCAAAGAAACAAGGAATTTTAGTTCCGGAAGAACTTTCGGTAATAGGCTATGACAATACTGTAATAGCAGAATTAAGTGACCCAGAATTGACAACTGTTGCGCAACCGATTAACGCGTTAGCGAAACATACAATCGAGTTATTAATAAACTCAATTTCTTCTCCAGGTACAGAGCTGCAACGAATTGTTCTTTTGCCTGAATTAAAAGAGCGAGAGTCTGTGAACCTAAATTAAATTTAAAGTAAATTAAGTAAGACTGTTAATCGGTTTTACTTATTTTATAAAGAATGAGTAAGCGCTTAACTATCAAGGGAGGATCGGCAAATGACATTTACTGTAGGAGTTATAGGTGCTGGTAGAATAGGCCAGTTACATGTAGAAAATCTTAGTACACTTCCTTTCATTAAAGTGAAAAGTGTAGCAGATATTAAAGTTGACCATCTAGTAGAGTGGGCAGATAAATACCAAATTGAAGAATTGACAACTGACTATAAGATTTTACTTCAGGATTCAGAGCTTCAAGCCATCTTTATTTGTACACCTACCACTACCCATGCAAACCTAATTAAAGAGGTAGCTTATGTTGGTAAAGATATATTTTGCGAAAAACCCATTAGTTTTTCAGTTGAGGAAACGACAGAAGCGCTTGAAGTGGTTCAAAAAGCCGGCGTAAATCTACAAGTAGGGTTTAACCGGAGATATGATCCAAACTTCAGGAAACTTCGCGAGGTAGTTGAGGATGGAAGTATAGGGAGTCCTCATATTTTAAAAATAACGTCAAGAGATCCTGCTCCCCCCAGCATTGGTTACATTCTTAACTCAGGCGGACTGTTTATGGATATGATGATTCACGATTTTGATATGGCACGTTTCATTGTTGGGGCAGAAGTGAAGACAGTTTCCGCTGTAGGTGGTGTATTGGTAGAACCAAAAATAGGTGAGGTCGGTGATATTGATACAGCTATTGTTACGTTAACATTTGAAAATGGTGCAATGGGCGTCATTGATAATAGCCGTCAAGCTGTTTATGGCTATGACCAAAGAGTTGAGATTTTCGGAGACAAGGGAATGGCTCATGCAGAGAATAATAGATTTACAACTGTTGAGCTATCAACAGCTGATACGGTAATAAAGGATAAGCCACTTTATTTCTTTCTTGAAAGATATAAAGAAGCCTATATTGAGGAAGTAAAAGAATTTGTTAACGTTTGTGTAAAAGGAGAAGAAGTAACTTGTTCTGGATATGATGGGCTTCAAGCGGAGCGTCTTGCAAGAGCAGCGAAAGAGTCGTTGTTGAAAGGCCAACCAGTTCATTTAGATACACAAACAATTCATTAATGAAGTAACGTTACTTTAAAGATGGTTTCTTTAAAAAAGATAGAAAAGGAGAAAAAGATGATAAATGAAAATAATATAAAAATTGGAATAGCTCCAATTGCCTGGACTAATGACGATATGCCGGAATTAGGTGCAGAAAATACGTTTGAACAGTGCATTAGTGAAATGGCGTTAGCAGGCTTTGTAGGTAGTGAAGTGGGAAATAAATACCCCCGGGATACGGAGGTATTAAAAAAGGCACTTAATCTTCGAAACTTAGAAATTGCAAGTGCATGGTTTAGTGCCTTTTTGACAACAAAACCTATAAAAGAAACGATGAATGCTTTTATTACACACCGAGATTTCTTATATGAAATGGGGGCAAAAGTAATCGTTGTATCTGAGCAAGGAAAAAGCATCCAAGGATCAATGGATACCCCGCTTTTTAGAGATAAACCTATTTTTAACGAGGATGACTGGGCAAAGTTATCTGAAGGTCTTAACGTACTTGGTGAGATAGCACAGGAAAAAGGGATGACTATTGTCTATCACCATCATATGGGAACGGGGATACAAACTACTGATGAGATTGAAAAATTAATGGAGATGACAAATCCTAATCTAGTTTCTTTACTATTTGATACTGGACATCTCGTATTCTCGGGTGATGATCCATTATTTCTATTAAATAAATATATATCCCGTATTAAGCATGTACATTTAAAGGATGTTCGTGAAGAAGTAATTAAACAGGTTAAACAAGATAATCTCAGCTTTTTGCAGGCAGTGAAAAAAGGAGTTTTTACAGTGCCAGGTGATGGGTCAGTTAATTTTGATGAGGTATTTAGGGTGTTATCTTCTTCTAACTATAATGGCTGGTATATTGTGGAGGCTGAACAGGATCCAGCATTAGCAAATCCCTATGAATATGCTCTAAAAGCTCGGTGTTATATAAAAGAAAAATGTGGGTTTTAATAGGTTTGTAAATATAACAGATTTCAAAAAACTTTCCGAGGAGGCATTTGTAGTGAGTGAATTACTTCTAAAACCTCAAAGCAAAGAAATAGACCAAGGGATAACTATTTTACATGATGTATCAGGAGAAAGTTCTTTATTAAAATATGTTGGTTTTAAGTTACTAGAAATAACTCCTGGTACGAAATATAAAGAGGAGTTAGGAAAATTAGAGTGTTGTGTTGTCGTTCTAACAGGGAAAGTTCATATATCTGATGGAGAGGTTACATTTAACAATTTAGGAACAAGAGAATCAGTTTTTGAAAAGATACCAACTGACAGTGTGTATATATCAATTGATAGTAAATTTGAAGTCGAAGCAGTTACGAAAACACGAGTTGCACTTTGTTATTCTCCATCTGAAAAGAAGTTACCTACAAAATTAATTAATGCTTCTCTAAATGGTGTCGAGCATAGAGGAACAGGGAATAATCAACGAACAGTTCATAATATTTTACCCGATACAAACCAAACAGCTAATAGTCTTTTAGTTGTCGAGGTCTATACTGATAGTGGGAATTGGTCTAGTTATCCTCCTCATAAGCATGACCAAGATAATCTCCCGGAGGAGTCGCTTTTGGAAGAGACTTATTACCATGAAGTAAATCCATCACAAGGATTTGTATTTCAGCGTGTTTATACTGACGACCGATCATTAGATGAAACAATGACCGTTGAAAATAATGATATGGTTATGGTTCCAAAAGGGTATCATCCCGTAGGCGTTCCAGCAGGTTATACATCATATTATCTAAACGTGATGGCCGGGCCTACACGCATTTGGAAGTTTCATAATGACCCAAAACATGAATGGATTTTAAAGCAATAGTTCGACATTGTTATAAAAAGGAGTGGTTATAACATGAAATATGAAGTTAATGACAAGAAGGATTATGACATTATTGCCTTTGGTCGTGCCTGCATTGATTTAAACGCATTAGAATATAATCGTCCAATGGAAGAAACGATGACATTTTCAAAGTACGTTGGTGGTTCACCAGCCAATATCGCGATTGGAAGTTCGAAACTAGGGTTGAAGGCTGGTTTTATTGGAAAAATCTCTGATGATCAACATGGGCGTTTTATTGAAAAATACATGAGAGAAATTGGAATCGATACATCTAATATGATTGTTGATAGAGCAGGTCATAAAACTGGATTAGCATTCACAGAGATTTTAAGTCCAGAAGAATGTAGCATTTTAATGTACCGGGAAGATGTAGCAGACCTTTATATTACACCTGAAGAAATAGATGAAAACTATATTAATAACTCTAAAATGTTGTTAGTTTCTGGTACAGCGCTATCAAAAAGTCCGTCACGTGAGGCGGCGTTGAAAGCGATTGGCTTAGCAAAACGGAATAATGTAAAAGTTGTTTTCGAACTAGATTATCGTCCTTATTCATGGAATAACCCTGAAGAAACCGCAGTCTATTATTCATTAGTGGCAGAACAAGCTAATGTTGTGATCGGAACACGGGATGAATTCGATGTATTAGAAAATCGAACGGCCGCAGGAAAAAATGAAGAGACTATCAATTACTTATTTAGCTACTCACCTGAATTAATTGTTGTAAAACATGGCGTTGAAGGTTCTTATGCTTACACAAAGTCAGGTAAAATTTTTAGAGGAAGGGCATACAAAACAAATGTACTAAAAACATTTGGTGCAGGTGACTCCTTCGCGTCTGCTTTCTTGTTTGCCTTGATTAAAGGAAAAGATATTGAAACAGCTCTAAAGTTCGGTAGTGCGTCAGCCTCTATTGTAGTGAGTAAGCATAGTTCATCAGAAGCTATGCCGACCTTAGTAGAAATTAAGGAATTAATTGAAACAGGGGAAACAATCTAAGATTGAGGTGAACTAGCATGGAAACAATTAGGTTAACAACTGCTCAAGCTTTAATAAAGTTTTTAAATCAACAATATGTTCAGATTGATGGCGAGGAGTTTCCTTTTGTGGAAGGGATTTTTAATATCTTTGGTCATGGAAATGTATTAGGTTTTGGTCAAGCGCTTGAACAAGATTCAGGTCATTTAAAGATTATTCAAGGCAAGAATGAACAAGGAATGGCTCATGCAGCTATTGCTTATAGTAAACAAATGTTACGAAAAAAGATTTACGCGATTACTACATCAAGTGGTCCTGGTTCAGCAAATCTAGTAACGGCTGCAGGAACAGCACTGGCAAATCATATACCCATTTTATTATTGCCGGCAGATACTTATGCAACCAGACAACCTGACCCTGTTCTTCAACAGATAGAACAAGAATATAGCACAGCCGTTACAACAAATGATGCCTTACAACCCTTATCAAGGTACTGGGATCGCATAACACGGCCAGAACAATTAATGTCTAGTCTAATTCGGGCCTTTGAGGTCATGACAGACCCTGCAAAAGCAGGTCCAGCTACGATTTGTATTTCACAGGATGTTGAAGGAGAAGCATTTGAGTATGATATAAAATTCTTTGAGAAGCGTGTGCATTACATTGATCGTCGAGAACCACAAGAGCGGGAATTAAAGGGAGCAATCGAGTTAATTAAAGAGAGTAAGAAACCAGTAATTATCGTAGGCGGAGGTGCAAAATACTCAGAAGCCCGTGATGTTTTGGTAGAAATTTCAGAAAAGTACAATATTCCATTAGTAGAAACACAAGCTGGCAAATCGACGGTAGAATCTTCGTTTGCCAATAATTTAGGCGGACTAGGTATCACAGGAACACTTGCTGCTAATAAAGCAGCCCTTCAATCAGATTTGATTATTGGGGTAGGAACGAGGTATACAGACTTTGTAACGGCTTCAAAAACATTGTTTGATTTTGAAACAACAAAGTTCTTAAACATTAATGTTAGCCGTGCCCAAGCCTATAAGTTGGATGCTTATTCAGTTGTTGCAGATGCAAAAGTTACATTGGTTAAAATATTGGGAGGCCTCGAAGGCTATTTGAGTAATTTTGGAACTGCGATAAGTCACATGAAAGATGAATGGCTAGCGGAGCGTGACCGGTTGAGCGAAGTGACGTTTAATAGAGATAATTTTGTTCCTGAAATTGATAGTCACTTCTCACAAGAAAAAATGAACGAATATGCGGACAGTTTAAACACGGAACTCCCACAAACTACAGCATTAACTACAATTAATAACACGATTGACGGTGATAGCATCATTGTTTGTGCAGCTGGTTCACTTCCAGGAGACCTTCAACGCTTATGGCATTCCAGTGTGCCAAATACGTATCATCTGGAATACGGGTATTCATGTATGGGATATGAGATAGCGGGAGCACTTGGTATTAAATTAGCTGAACCGTTAAAAGAAGTCTATTCAATTGTTGGTGACGGAAGCTTCTTAATGTTGCATTCTGAGCTACTAACAGCCATTCAATATCATAAAAAAATTAATATTCTCCTTTTTGATAATTCTGGCTACGGCTGTATCAATAATTTGCAGATGGACTTTGGTAACAGTAGTTTCTACTGTGAGTTTAAAACGGAAGATAATCAAATTATGAATATTGATTATGCAAAAATAGCTGAAGGTTATGGCGCTAAGACATATCGAGTTAATACTGTAGACGAATTAAAGCTTGCCCTAGAGGATGCAAGAAAACAAGATATATCTACTCTAATCGATATAAAGGTTCTCCCTAAAACAATGACAAATGGTTACGAAGGTAGCTGGTGGAATCTTGGGGTTCCCGAAGTTTCTGACCGAGAAGGAACAACAAAATCATATGAGATGAAACTAGAAAAATTAAAAAAGGCAAGACAATACTAACATTCTGAGATAAGTTTTCTGCAAGAAAGATAATAAAACGATCTATTTTTGAAAGGAGAATATTATGTCAAAAACAAGTACGGTTCAACATTTAAAAAACTTTATTGGGGGAGAGTGGATCGAGTCAAAGTCAGGAAGGACAGAAATCGTACCGAACCCTGCTACCGGTGAAACGCTAGCCCATGTCCCAATTTCTAGTCGTGAAGATTTAGAAAAAGCAGTAACAGTTGCAGCTGAAGCTTTTAAAATGTGGAGTAAGATAGCGGTACCTAGACGTGCACGCGTCCTATTTAAGTATCAGCAATTACTAGTAGACAATTGGGAAGAGCTTGCTAGACTTGTAACTTTAGAAAATGGTAAAAGTTATACCGAAGCTTACGGCGAGGTTCAACGTGGAATTGAATGTGTTGAATTTGCAGCAGGCGCCCCTACATTAATGATGGGTAAGCAACTTCCTGATATTGCAACGAATGTTGAATCAGGGATGTATCGTTATCCAATCGGCGTAGTAGGTGGTATCACTCCATTCAATTTTCCGATGATGGTTCCTTGCTGGATGTTCCCATTAGCAATTGCATGTGGTAATACATTTATAATGAAGCCATCAGAACGGACGCCATTATTAGCAAATCGATTAGCAGAATTATTTAAAGAAGCAGGACTGCCAGATGGTGTATTTAACATTGTTCATGGTGCACATGACGTGGTAAATGGTCTACTCGAGCATCCAGGTGTCAAGGCTATTTCTTTCGTAGGTTCACAGCCTGTAGCTGAGTATGTATACAAGACGGCATCTAATTATGGTAAACGAGTGCAAGCTTTAGCGGGTGCGAAAAATCATTCCATCGTTATGCCAGATGCCGAATTAGATTACTCGGTTCAGCAAATTCTAAGCGCTGCCTATGGATCTGCAGGAGAAAGATGTATGGCAGCGGCAGTTGTCGTAGCAGTAGGGGAGGTAGCAGATCCGTTTATGGAAAAGTTAGTCTCCGCAGCAAACGAGATTAAGATTGGAAATGGATTGGATGAAGGTGTTTTCTTAGGTCCAGTCATTCGTGAGTCTCATAAAGCTAAGACGGAAAATTACCTTGCGATTGGAGAAAAGGAAGGCGCAACGTTAGTTCGTGATGGACGTAAAGACGTTGATGTGGCAGGTGAAGGCTACTATGTTGGACCGACAATTTTTGACCATGTCACCACAGAAATGACAATCTGGAAAGAAGAAATCTTTGCCCCTGTGTTATCAGTTGTACGAGTGAACACATTAGATGAAGCAATTGCCTTAACAAATCAATCTGATTTTGCAAATGGGGCTTGCATTTATACAAAAGATGGGAGTAATGTTCGTAAATTTCGTGAAGATATTGATGCAGGAATGCTTGGAGTGAATTTAGGTGTACCTGCACCAATGGCGTTCTTTCCATTCTCAGGGTGGAAGAAGTCATTCTATGGGGATCTTCATGCAAATGGTTCAGATGGGGTAGAATTTTATACTCGTAAGAAAATGGTAACGGCTCGTTGGTAACAATATGAATGAGTGAATAATACAAAATAATTAAACACCTTTCTAAATAGAAGGTGTTTAATTTAAATAAAATCATGTGATTCAATATTAAAAGTAACTTGAACAAAAGATAGGTTTAAAGAGGGTGGAACGGAATGTACATCATAGGTGTTGACTTAGGGGGTACACAAATAAGAGTGGGGATTTTCACAAAAAAAGGAAGATTGTTATATAAGAAAACAGTAATGACTCTTAGTGAAGAAGGTCCAGATTATGTTATCTCTAGAATAAAAACTCTTATTCATGATGTATTTAACCAACAGAATAATCTTGGTAAGGCATTGATTGGTATAGGTATAGGAAGTCCTGGACCATTGGATGTTTTTGAAGGAGTAGTCAAATCACCATCAAATTTGCAAGGTTGGATTAATATACCTCTTCGTGAAGTTCTAGAAGAGGAGTTTCGAGTACCAGTCTATTTAAATAACGATGCGAATGCTGCCGTATTGGGAGAATATTTTTTTGGCAACGGAATGAATAGAAAATCTATTGTATATCTGACTATAAGTACAGGCGTTGGTTGCGGAGTTATCGACAATGGACGTTTACAATTAGGTTCAAGGGGGAGTGCCGCCGAAATTGGACATATGATAATAAACCCGGATGGACCTCTGTGCGGTTGTGGTAATAAAGGTTGTGTTGAAGCGTTTGTTTCAGGAACAGGAATAGTAAAACGTATGAAACAGAAACTTGATAATGATGAAAGGGTTTCTACGTTACGTGGGAGAGATATTACTACCCAATGTGCATTCGATGCAGCACAAAAAAAAGATGCATTAGCACTCGAAGTGATACAAGAAACGATAAGATATTTAGGGATTACTCTTGTAAATATAATTCACCTATATAATCCTGAAACGATAATTTTTGGAGGGGGAGTTAGTAAAGTAGGTGATTATTTATTAAAACCAGCAATATCTTATGCAAAGAAAAACACGATCGGATGTTTGGCTGATAACATAGAATTTAAAACCGCTAAATTGGGTGAGGATGTTGGACTGATCGGGGCTGCAGCACTGGTGATATATAATAAGCAATTAGCTTATCCAGAGTAAATATCCTACTGTTATTTAGAAAGACTAATTCTTTTACAGCTTAATAATGCATTCATATTGAGGTGATGAGATATGGAAATTGTAGAGGTAAGCGATTATGATGCAATGAGTGTTGAAGCAGCTAATTTGGTAATGAGACATGTTGTTCAGAATCCATCATTAGTCTTAGGTCTAGCAACGGGAGCAACTCCAATTGGTACTTATAAATATATAGTAGACCATTATAAAAAAAATCGAATTTCATTTAAAAATGTTCATACAGTAAATCTCGATGAGTATATTGGACTCGAAACGACACATCAAAATAGCTATGCAACTTATATGAAAGAAAATTTATTTAATCATCTTGATATTCCAATTGAACAAACTCATATTCCGAATGGAAAAACATCAAATTTAATAGAAGAATGTGAAAGATACGAGGAGCTTATTCAGTCGCTAGGTGGAATAGATCTTCAGTTATTAGGTATAGGTTTAAATGGTCATATTGGTTTTAACGAGCCTGGAGTATCTTTTGATTCAAAGACAAACGTTATAAAATTGGCTCAATCAACACAATCAGCAAATTCACAGTATTTCAAAGACGACACCAAGGTCCCAACACATGCAATTACAATGGGGATTTCGACAATTATGACAAGTAAGAGAATAGTATTGCTTGTTTCGGGAAAGGAAAAAGCAGATATTCTTTATAAGATAATATATGGAGAGCTAAATAAAAATGTACCAGCATCAATTCTAAAGAAGCATCCAAATGTACGTATCATAGCTGATTTGGAAGCACTATCTGTACTAAAAGAAAAGAGAAGTGTTAATTCATAAATAAATAGTTGATTAGTAAAAGGTTAAAAATTTAAAAGCTATAAGAAAACAACAGAGCAACGCTATTTCTAATAGTGTTGCTCTGTTGTTTTGTCAAATAAATAATCTCCTGTAAATTCTTATCGATATAAATGCATATTGACACAGGTGGGTTACAGTTGTAGACTTAAAACAATTAGTTACAGTTGTAACCTGAGTGGAGGTCTATGTATGAGTAAATTAGTTTCGAAAATTACAGATTCAGAGGTTGAAGTTATGCGTTTGCTGTGGGAGGCTAAAGATAGCCTACCAATGGCGGATATTAGAAAAGCACTTCTGCAGACGAGTAAATGGGAAACCTCTACAATTAAAACACTACTTCGCAGACTTTGTGAAAAAGGGGTAGTTCAAGCAACGAAAAAAGAGGTATATTACTATCAGCCTTTAGTTAGTGAGAAAGAATACAATGACTATACAACACAAAGCTTAATTGATCGCGTGTACTTAGGTAGTGCGAAAAACCTTGTCGCATCATTACTTGGTAGCAAGAAGCTAGATAATCATGATATTGAAGAGCTACGAGCTCTATTTAAAGTAGGTGATAAAAATGATGAATGAAACAATGAAATTAATTCTATCACTTTCTTTAGGGGGGAGCATTCTTGCTTTATTACTAGTGGCTCTTAAACCCTTCATTAAATTCAAGCTATCCAAGACGATACAATACTATCTTTGGATTGTTGTAGTAGTTAGACTTATCTTTCCTTTTTCCTTTGAAAACAGCATGATGAATGAGCTGTTTTATAGTGATGGAAATTCTATGGAGAGAAGCAATCAACTAAATGTTCAACCTGTAAAGGGAAGTGAAGAGAATACAAGCGGTTCATCCACTATACCAAAAGTCGCTGAAACTATTGCGAGTGTTGGGGTTACCGATGATGTTAACCACAGATATTTTCTAACGCTGTTTAATAAGTATGCTATCTATATCTGGGTAATCGGCATTGCCATCGCACTTGCGATCAATTTGTCTGGCTATATAAAGTTTTTGAAATATTTAAAACGAGGAAATACACCAGCTAGAGTAGAGGAACAAAGGATGTTAAGTCTTTTATTGAAGAGAAAAGAGCGGGTAAGACTTGTACGTAACAGATATGTTAGTACCCCAATGTTAATTGGAATCTTATGGCCAATTATTATCATTCCAGATGTTGCTTTTAATGAAAAGCAGGTTAAGAATATTTTGCTACATGAGCTTACTCATCTAAGGCGATTTGATATCGGTGTCAAATGGCTAACCATGATTGCGGCATCCATCCATTGGTTTAACCCACTGATATATATTGTAAAGAAGGAAATTAATCATGCTTGTGAATTAGCGTGTGATGAAGCAGTAATTAAAAATCTGAATCCTGCAGAAAAACAAGCCTACGGGGAGACATTACTATCTGTTGTAGCAGAGGATAACTATCCTGTTCGAGTATTGCAAGCAACGATGTCTGAAGAAAAAAAGAGCTTAAAAGAAAGATTAGTTGCAATCATGAACCACAATAAAAAATCGAGATTTATAGTGATTTCCTCTGCAATTTTGCTTGGAATCTTCATATCGGGTGGATTGTATTTAGGGGCAGGAGTCGGAATGGGAAAAGATACGCCAGCACCTATCTATATTAGTGTGGAAGACGATATCGCCAAAGAAGCAATAATTGGTAGTTATTCTTGGCATAATACCCAGTCTAATTCAGATCATCCTCTTCATTTTGATTATCAAATAGAAAATACACACTCAGTTACAGGGAACCAACAACTTATTATCAGTACGCAGAAATTGAATAAAGATAAGCGATATAACTTTACGATAGAAGAGATGGCTATTTACAAAGATGAGCAATTAGTAGAAATGGATATAGTTAGCCTAACTGATGGGTATTTATACCTTCAGGCCCCACCAGATGCAGGCGAGTATATTTACACATTTCGATTAAATTTCAAGGATAAAGGAATAGTTAATTATGGTTTTAAGGTAAGAGTGGATATGTTGACCTACAATTTACCGGAGATTGCAAAATACAAAACCCCTTATATAGGGAATAACAGCAAAGTTTCAGCTATTGCGGGCAATCTACCTGTTCCAGATAATTATTTTCAGCAACGGTTTATATCAATGGAAACTAATGCATTGCCTTATAAACTTACTGTCTACTATGAACCTGCACCCCATCTTGATTATGAAGGTGAATGGCCAATTGACACACCAGATACTGTGCTAGAAGCAAACTCACGAACAAATGCTTTAGTTTTGTTTGCCATGATTGATAATCTTGATGAAGTTACCTTAGCCTACCGGGTATCCCCCTCTAATGGTGAACTAGAAGCGTCCAAATATGAGAAGACCTTTACTTTTTCAAGAACTTCGTTTGAGGATACTTACGGGGACCTAACTGTGTTTCGTGATGATTTAAATATACTCCAAGATGTACTAACAGGTAAATAGCGCTATTCTTTTTGCTTATGTACAGTATAAACAGGGACTATAAACCTTACTTCTTCAGTGCGCACATAAGCAATGAGTGAAGCCGTTAATTTTTAGAAAGCTTACTATGTCGTGCAACGTGCGTAGCAGCTTCCTTCTAAGAAAGATTTTATGATATTGTTAAACAGGTATCATTACTGTATTTTAGCGTATTCTTTTATTCTTATTTTCAGGAGAGAATAAAAACTAGGGTAGGGCTGTGAATATTTACTACTAGGAACTTGTCACGGAGAGGATTATCAAACATGCAGACTGAAAATAAAGCCATAAAAAAGATGTCTCTATTTGCTTTATCTTGGCCGATATTTATAGAAATCTCCTTACATATGCTAATGGGTAATGCTGATACCTTTATGCTAAGTCAATATTCAGATGATGCTGTAGCTGCGGTGGGGGTTTCGAACCAAATTCTGGCGGTTATTATTGTCATGTTTGGATTTATCGCCACAGGAACGAGCGTCCTTGTCGCACAGTTTTTAGGTGCGAGTTCTTCCAAAGAGGCTGGTAGAATCGCAGTCGTTTCGATTATTACCAATATCCTCTTAGGTCTCGCCGTGGGATTTCTCGTCATTTTCGGTGCGTCTACAGTCCTGAATATGATGGGGGTTTCTGACCTAATAGTAGATGAGGCGACCGTTTATTTGCAAATTGTAGGTGGATCATTATTTATTCAAGCCGGTATCATGACAATTGGTGCGGTTTTACGAAGTCATCGTTTCACAAAGGACGTTATGTTTGTGACGATAGGAATGAATATCGTTAATGTCATCGGAAATTATCTCTTTATTTTTGGGGCATTTGGATTTCCGGTACTTGGGGTAACCGGTGTTGCGATTTCAACTGCGGTGAGCCGGACGATTGGATTGTTGATTATTTTTATCATTCTGTATAAGAGGATTAAAAAAGAGCTACCCTTTTCGTATATTTTTAAGAAGTTCCCAACCTTTGAGCTAAAGAAAATACTGAAAATAGGGATTCCTTCTGCTGGTGAACACCTTTCTTTTAATGGATCTCAATTGGTTATTACTTCTTTCATCGTGATACTTGGTACAGAAGCACTTACGACAAAGGTATATGCCCAAAACATTGGCATGTTTGTTCTTCTCTTTTCAATTGCCATAGGTCAAGGTACGCAGATTATGATTGGACATCAAATCGGCGCTAAACAACTTGATGAAGCCTATAAACGTTGTATTAAAAGTCTTCTTATTGCTATTGGTCTTTGTGCTTTTATTGGGATTATCATCTATTCTATTAGTGAAGAAATTCTTAGAATCTTTACTAATAACGATGATATTATTGTAACAGCAAGTACTTTGCTTTTACTTACAGTGATTCTGGAACCAGGACGTGCTTTTAATGCTGTTGTTATTAGTTCCCTAAGGGCAGCTGGAGATGTAAAGTTTCCTGTTTTCATAGGGATGCTTTCCATGTGGGGCGTTAGTGTTCCCATGGCTTACTTCCTCGGTATACATTTTGGTTTAGGGCTTATCGGTGTGTGGTTAGCATTTATCACAGATGAATGGCTTAGAGGAGTGTTAATGTTGTGGCGTTGGCGTCAAGGGAATTGGAGGGGAATGTCCTTTGTGACCCATGGGAAATCTGAGGCTTCGTAGAAGTTTAATTGAGACCCAAATGTTTTGGTTCCCAATGCTTTTAATACGGTTTTATTAGAAGAGAAGAAAACAACGTTGTCATAAACAAAGAATAATAGCGCATTAGAAACTTTTTTCATTGTTGGAATTTGGAGAATTTTGAGTATTGAAAATTGTTGACCTTCTTTATGTGGATTAGGTATAATTTTAAAAATATTATAAGCTAATTCTATGAAGAAGAGAGTAATTATTAATGAACTTTAGCGAGTCAGGAATTGGTGGAAGCCTGATGTATCCTTATTAATGAACCGTACTTCGGAGAAACGTTCTTGAATTCATAAGTAGGGATACCGTCAGGAATAACATTTCTCGTTATAACAAAGTGGATCAGGAATGGTCAAATTGAGTGGTACCACGGGTTTAGAACTCGTCTCTTTTTAGAGGCGAGTTTTTTATATTTTGAAAATAAAAGGAGGAGAAGAGAGTATGGCACAGGAACGTTTTTTGCAAAAGAAAACTGGGAAAATAAAGGGAAGAATGGAAAAATCGAGTTTATTCAAGGCGATGGAACTGCCTTACCTTTTGATGATAATACATTTGAGAAAATAATTTGTGCTGAAACTTTAGAATGGATAAAAGACCCTATAACAGCTATTAAAGAAATTAAGCGTGTGCTAAAACCAAATGGAATAGCACTTATATAGCATACAGACTGGGACCAAACAGCTTATACAAAAAAACATAGGGATGAAATTATTGATAAAGTGTCACGTGGTAAAGTTTTTTTCAATTTTTACTTTGCATGTTCGCTGTGTGGAAGCATCTATCTCTCTAACGTTGATAGATGATCTAAAGGTAAGGTTAGGTGTCTGGATTCCTCTCTACACAATAATTAAGAGTAGAGCTACATAACCAAACGCACCAAGTGCAAATGCCCAAATATTACTTTCCCTGTCTTCAGGTAATTCCTCTTTTAGCACATTTAAAATGATCCCACCGGATAGAAAGGCAAAAAGTAAGGCTAGTGTAGATTCGGGTATTTCTGTTATGACACCTACTCCCCATCCAATTAACACTGCCAATGCTAATAACCATCGCCCGATGCGATTATAGGTATCTTTGTGATGCGTACGTAAACCGAAATCGACAACAATAAAATGTAAGGCCATTGTAACTACATATAAAACCAAATTTAATAAGCCTTCCGAATCGCGATGAATAAGTAAATAGCCGATTAATCCGTTATATAAGAAAAAGGAACTAATATGAAGCCAAAAAGCTCCTTTCTTAGGTTGATTCTTACCTGTAGCCTGCTGGTTTTTCTTCTGGGATTCTTTCGCAACTCTTTCTAAGGCATAAAATATGACTAATCCTAGCATAGCCAATAAATATGCATGATGTTCAAGATATGACAACATAATATTATTCTCTTCAAATAATTCTTGATGCTCTTTCAGCTCAGGAAGAATATGGATAAAGACATATCCAACTGATACACCGCCACCTAAAGAAAGGAACCGGCTTCTAGGAATAATGCGGATAAAACGCATATTTTTCGCTAATATATGGGTAATCGCTAGTAATATGGCAAAAGCAAATGCGTACATCTGCATATAGATTCCTCCTCCCTATTGCTTATTCCCATTTCGCCTTAACCTTATTCAAAACTTAATTTATCTCATAAAAAAAATCAAATCGCGCTTTCATTTTTGAGGAAGTGTGAAATTTAGTATAGCACTAGTGACCAAAAACAAAAAACCGGACACATTTTTGTCCGGTTTTTTTGGTTTGAAATAATCCGCAGTTAAATGAAAAAGGTCATATAATGTTATAGATAAAAATTTCGGCTTATAACAATTATCTGTCTGCAACAATCGACTTTGTTTTATATAACCAAGAACCAAAGAGAAAGGTAATAACTCCCCAAATAACCATCACACCAATACCAAACCAAAGTGTGCCGGAAAAAATACTTGTGGAATAAACCATACTATGCCTCAAACCTTCAACAAAATAAGTGAGAGGAAGAATATTGGATATGGGCTGTAACCAATCGGGCATAGTTTCAACTGGAAAGAACACACCACTTAGAAACATCATGAGGAAGTTAGTAATATTCGCCACACCCATATAAGACTCTGTCGTTTTACTGAAAGAAGAAAAAAGGTATCCTAACGCATTAAAAGAAAGCGCACCTAATAAGAAGACAATAAGGAGACTCGCAAAGTTAATATAAAGGTTTGCCCCAAATATTAAAACTCCTATTAAAGATAATAAAATAATTTGAATTATACTAAATAACAACCGCATGAGGATATCGCTTAGGCCGAAAAGATTCATGTTGGCTGGAGTCATACGTAATCTTTTTAGCAACCCTTTTCTGCGCATATCTACTAAACCTACCATTCCAAACATCCCACCTTGTGCAATGGCTAAGGCTATCATCCCAGTAAGTAGAAAGTCAGTATAGCTTAATTCGGAATTGCCAGAGGAAATAGTTTCAAATTGTAATTCATAGATAGGGGCCGCTCCGACAGCTGATAGATTTGCTTGTTGAACAAACTTATCTAGTATACTCGAAAGAGCTTGCGTAGTAATCCCTTGTTCGTTTTCCTTATTTACGACAAGAAGGATAGAGGTTGCATCAGCTGCTTCAGGTAAGATGATGGCGGCATCCACTTCTTGCTCTTTTACCAACTCGTTAGCTTCCTCTCGGTTGACAGGTTCTTCAGTTTTCACTTCAAGTACAGGAATTTGATTGATTTGATTAAGTAGTATTTCAGAGGTTGCATTTGGATTTTCGTTTACTATCGCAACGTTTGCTGAAAAATTATCGTCTGAATTTCCACTGAAAATAGACATAAAGATGACCATCAAAATAACAGGGAAGAAAATCCCCCAAAACAAAGCTTGTTTTTCCCGGAAAGTTAATTTTAATTGGGTAAAGAACATTTGCTTAAACTGTTTCATGTTGTTCAACTTAATCCCTCCATTCCTTACCAGTGAATGCTATAAATACATCTTCCAAACTCATTTCACGAATGGAAACCTGTTCTACTCGGTAATTCCTTTCTTTTGTAAAGCCAAATAAGTCATACAATGTATCCTCTGGGTTCGTTGTCCATAGTTTTAATAAGGTTTCATCACGTTCAGTAAGGGTAACAGACTTAAGTTTTTTGGAAAACAGGTTCGCTTCCTCTGCAGCTTCTACTCCATCAAGAAAAGATAATCGAACTTCTCTTTCTTTAGTTAATTGTTCAATAAGGGAAGATGGTGTATCCAAGGTTACTACTTTTCCTTGATCAACGATGCATACACGATCACTTAACTTTTCGGCTTCTTCCATATAATGAGTGGTTAAGATAGTTGTTTTTCCAAATTCTTTAAGTTGTAAAATAATATCCCAGATGTTGCGGCGTGCCTGAGGATCTAGACCAGTTGTCGGTTCATCAAGAAAGAGTATTTCAGGATCACTAATCATCGCAAGTCCAATAGCAAGTCTCTGCCGCTGACCACCAGAAAGCTTTTTAACATGATTATTGCGGTGATCAGTAAGGTTTATCAGTTCTAGAATTTCTTCTGTAGGTCGTGCCTTATCATAGAAAGTCGCAAAAAGATTAAGGTTTTCTTCAGGAGTTAATAAATCAAACATGGCACTAGATTGTGGCTGTACACCAATTTTCTTTTTGATTACTTTTGCATGCTTATCCCAGTTCAACTCTCCAAACCATATTTCTCCATGATCTGGAGTAACCAAACCTTCAATCATTTCAAGTGTTGTTGTTTTTCCTGCACCATTTGGGCCAATGATGGTAAATACTTCTCCGGCTTTTACTGAAAAATTGATATCCTGTACAGCATGAACGGTACCGAACGACTTTTTTAAATTCCTCACTTCCAATACGATCATTTTCTCTCCTCACTTTCATGGTACTAACAACATATTCAAATAAAATGGATATTTGTAAAAGTCTAACAATTTAATTCTTTGGTTTAAGGTGTCTTTTATGTGTAGAAAAGTGCTGGGTACAAGAGTAATTTATATGTGTTTTGCAATTATTTTTGAGGGAGTTTATGTATTGATCCAAAAAAATGGGTTTTTTCTGTATTAAGTAGGGACGCTATTAAACTTTATATTACAAATAAAAGGAATTAATGTCAAAATATATAACTATTTAGTTAGATTAATTGAATGTAAATAGAAAGGCGAATATTTGGTTTTAAAAAGTTAATTATCTTTGTGTTATGGGTAGAATTAATCTAAATATGATTTCATAACTGGAGAAAACGAGAGATTCATAGGTACTTATACGATTTGAAATGTTTTGAATAATCTATTAATTGGATTTTATAATTAGTGAAATAATGTTTATACTACTATTGATGGAGGTGATATTACATGGAGAGTAAACCAATGCATTTTGATGGAAGTTTACAAAACATTGATGCTTTAGAAATAATTAACCCGAGATAAAGAATATAAACTAATTAATTTACGCACACTAAAAATGGAATATAAGGAAGAAAGAAGGGGTCCGAAATGGCGAAAATATTGTATATCACCGCTCATCCTCACGATGACACTCAATCATACAGTATGGCAGTAGGAAGGGCATTTATTGACACCTACAAAGAAACCAATCCAAACGATGAAATTTTAAAGGTTGACCTTTATAAGGAAAATATTCCGCAAATTGATGTAGATGTTTTTAGTGGTTGGGGTAAACTCCAATCTAGAAAGGGATTTGAAGAACTTTCATCAGAAGAAAAAGAAAAAGTTAGTAGGCTATCAGAATTATGTGAACAATTTATTTCCGCTGATAAATATGTTTTTGTCACACCATTGTGGAATTTCTCTTTCCCGCCAGTATTAAAAGCTTATATTGACTCAGTTTCTGTTGCTGGTAAAACGTTTAAATATACAGAGCAAGGTCCAGTAGGTCTTTTAACTGATAAAAAAGCTTTACATATACAAGCTCGTGGAGGTATCTATTCAGAAGGGCCGGCTGCTCAAATGGAAATGGGTCATCGTTATTTAAACATTATCATGCAATTCTATGGAGTTCCTTCATTTGAAGGCTTATTTGTAGAAGGTCATGCTGCAATGCCTGATAAAGCACAGGAAATTAAAGAAAATGCCATTGCAAGAGCTAGGGATTTAGCCCATACTTTTTAGAATTATAAAGTTAGCCAACAAATGTGAACTGCCTGTCCTATTGTGAGATATCACTAACAATAGGACAGGCAGTTTTTTTATTTAGTATTTTATGTGCGCCAGGCATGTGCCCATTCTCTAGGGTTCAAGTCCTAAGCCGTGAAGGCAGTAGGAGTTACCCAATTTTAAGGCATGGAGATGGAAAACACTGAAGAATCCTATTGGCAAATTCTCAAAAGTCCTATCTTATACAAAACCCTTGGTGACCAATATTGGCAACACCAAGGGCTTAAGAGTTTATTTAACCGATATCAGAATATGCGTTGGACTTAGATGAAACCGCCGGCTACGGTACCGTACGTGCGGTGGTGTAAGAGGACGGAGGCTAGTCACCCCCTCTTACCCGACTTAATTCGGATAAACTGCTGATTAGCTGGTAAAAAAAGAATGGTGCTCAAATAGTTTCAACAAAAAAATATCGGGAAAGTAAAGAGTAAGATAACAAATTTACAAAACATAGAGGAGGAATTATTTATGACACAAACTGCTACTTATAACAATAAATCTACAACTACTGAAAACGCAAAAAATGGAAAGCTTTTAAAAGGCGTTGTAATGGGGGCTGTTGTTGGTGGTGCTATTGCAATGCTTGATTCAAACACAAGAAACAAAGTAACTTCCACAACAAAAAACATGAAGGATTCTACATTGGATATGTACAGCCAAGTTAGAAACAATCCCTCGGGAGTGAAAAACGACTTACAAGAGCGAATGAACTCTGCTTCTTCCGTTCTGAAAGAGGCAATCAACGATGCTCAAAACCTATATGAAAAAGTGAACACGAACATTCTTGGGCAAGTTAATCAAGTAAAAGAAGATTCAAGTGATATTCTTTCCACTGCCAAAGAAGTCACTACTGATTTAAAAGATATCGGTGGAAAAGTGAAAGAAGCTGGCGAAGAAGTGATGGATGACAGTGATGAACAAAGCAGCAGTTCTGATAATAAAGATGCTTCCATCCCTAAGAACACTGCTGGTACTACTAGTAAAGTGCCAGGACAATTGGGTTAATAAAAAAAAAACCGGTGTCTACCGGTTTTTTTTGTGCGATTTTCGCTATAAAATATACGATAAACATTGTAGAATGCAATGTTGAAAAAGTTGATTTGGCGGACTGAGTAGGAACGAACCTACCCGAGACAGCACGTGCCGCCCAAGCGGTTTTGAAATTGCTAGAGGGTGGTATCTTATAGTTACTTGAAGTGGTCTAAAAGTGCTTTGTTATGCGGTTTAGGTGATTTATGATATTTTGTAAAACTCTGCACTTATATTTTGCAATATACATTTGATTTGATGGTGTTCAATAAGCAATTGATAGTCATAATCTAGATATTCTTTTTTGTTGCCACATACACTCTTACATTGTGAAGCGGTAGCTTGGTTGGAGTGGTATAGTGGAAAAGCAGTGGATATAGAAAAAATCTATACCATCTGCTTTTTTGTTTATAAAATTTCCATTCAGGACCGATTTTCGTTAAAATAAACATTGTGATTTCACAATAGTTTTTACACAGTATACATGTCAAATGTATTTGTGTTTGATAATAAGTTATTAAGCATGATATAAGTGTAAAAGAAGCGAAACATTTGGCTTTATATTTTTTGACCGAGAGTTTGAAGTTGTATCCATAGTGAGAGGATTTGAGTTTGAAATGTTAGATAATTTTTGGCGTAATTTACCACGACCGTTTTTTGTACTTGCACCAATGGAAGATGTGACAGATGTTGTTTTTCGTCACGTAGTAAGTGAAGCCGGTCGACCGGATGTATTTTTCACAGAGTTTACAAACTCGGATAGCTATTGTCATCCAGAGGGCATGAAAAGTGTGCGTGGCCGTTTGATTTTTACAGAAGATGAACAGCCAATGGTGGCACATATTTGGGGGGATAACCCCGAGTATTTCCGTCAAATGAGTATTGGCATGGCAGAGCTAGGGTTTAAAGGCATTGATATTAATATGGGCTGCCCTGTACCGAATGTGGCATCGCGAGGGAAAGGGAGTGGCCTTATTCTGCGTCCAGACGTTGTGGCAGAACTTATACAAGCAGCAAAAGCGGGCGGACTGCCTGTCAGCGTGAAAACACGACTTGGCTATAACGATGTAAATGAGTGGGAGGAGTGGCTAACGCATATTTTTAAACAGGATATTGCGAACCTTTCTATTCATTTACGTACGAGAAAGGAAATGAGCCAAGTAGATGCACATTGGGAGCTAATTCCGGAAATCAAAAAATTACGTGACCGTATCGCACCAAATACGCTACTAACAATCAATGGAGACATTCCTGACCGTCAAACTGGGCTGCAGCTTGCTGAACAATATGGTATTGATGGCGTTATGATCGGGCGAGGTATTTTTAAAAATCCTTTTGCTTTTGAAAAAGAGCCTAAAGAGCATAGCAGTAAAGAATACCTTGATCTTTTAAGATTGCAGCTTGATCTTCAAGATCAATATGCGGAAGCACTGCCACGTTCAATCACAGGGCTTCATCGCTTTTTCAAAATTTATGTCAAAGGATTTCGTGGAGCCGGTGAATTAAGAAATCAATTGATGAACACGAAATCAACAGATGAAGTGCGTGCATTGCTTGATAACTTTGGAAAAGAAGTGGATGGGACGGGGACAGTGAAATGATGTAGATGAATCAAAGTCAATTGTAGCATCGACTGAAGGTGAAGAAGGATCAGTCTATTTATCTAATGTGAGAGTGTGGGATCCACTCAATTCTAATATGTACACGTTGAAAGTAGAATTAGTGGGGGAGGGAAAAACGGTTGATGTGTATGAACAACCATTTGATGTCAGAACTGTTGAGGTAAAAGACGACAAATTTTTAATTAATAACAATCCTTTTTTGCTTCAAAGGTTTTGAAAAACATGAGGATTCATCAATTAACGGTAGAGGGTTTAACGAGGCTTCTACCATAATTTGAAATGGGGTGGTCTATAGTGAAAAACAAGGTAATTATTACGAGTATATGCTTTTTACTAATGTTATCTACCATCCTCTTCCTTTTATACCAAAATTACAAACATATAACGGTAATTGGTACCTATTTAAAAAGTGATATTGGAAGAATTGGTATTATAGTAGATTTAAATTTATCTACTCTAAAGGGAATTAAAACAGAAGAACTTAAATATAAAGACGAAATGATTATTAAAATGTCTGCCGAACTTCAAACTCTATATGGAGTAGCATCTGGAAAATTTCATGATGAATTTCATGAGGGTATCCATTCACTATATGGAGACGGGAGTGAGGTATTAGAGAACTACTACAAAGAACCAACATCAGAAAATTTGGATGCTTCAATAAGAGAAATGGAGAATCTTCAAAACAAATTAAAATTACTTAGTGAAGAATGGGAACAAAAATCTGGTTATAGAGTAGGACTGGGATTAAAACAATAATATGGTGTTTTAGTATGTTTATATATCTAGGTTAATAGCAATTTTTGATTAAGTTGTTTCTGTTTTGGTCAAAGACAGATTGGAAATTGGAAATACAAGCAAAATTAACTGCATTAGCAGTAAACTTAAAGAGGATAGCAAACATACTATCTCTAAAAAGACTGTTAATTACTTATTTTTGTATTTCATTTTTTCATTTTGAATAAAACTAGCTACAATTCAAAAACCAAGTTGAAAATGAGCTAAAAAAGACCGCTTTTTCAGTGGTCCTGTCCCCTTGTCCCCAAGATCCATCCTAACAATCCAAATAATACAAAGCCAAACGCATGTAGTGATCCGTATATAGGTACCATATCCATAATGGTTAAGGAAAAATATCTTTTGGCTATCGGATAATAAATTGAAATGACAATGATACTGTAAAATGCAAGCGAGGAAAGGGTTAAAAATAAGTTTCCACTACTTTTCTTAGTACTTTTTCTGACTTTCAAAAGGAGATAGGTACAATAAAAAATAATATTACAGGCAAAGATGCTTACACCAATTATCTCCAGTGGCTTAGAAAAAACAATCCCAATGGCAATCAAAATTGGTCCGATAATATCAATTACAACTAACCATCTATACCAGCTTTTTTTGAACAAGATCCGTCCTAACATTCCAATAAAAATAGGAACAATTGCAGATGAAAAATGAAAATGAACGGAGCTTAAAGCACTTACTGTAGGATCGACTAGTAGAAAGGTTAGTTGAAATTGATAAAGGGAATACCAAATACCTCCAATAAAAAAATAAATCAACCCTGCACCGATTGCTATTTCTTCTATCTTTTCTTTTTTCTCTGAAATTAGAAGCAATCCATTTAAAGCGAGTAAAAAAGTAAAAAGAAGCCACGCAAGAGACAAAAATCCTGAAAGGGCACTATTTCCTGCTTCCCAGGTTTTGCTACTCATAAGGGAAGCTAAAGATAGAAGGGCTGCAGGAAAATGCAGAACAGTTATGAAGGAATAAATCTTTCTTTGAAACTTTGTTTGATCCTTATTGTTAATTAAAATAATAACTAGTGGTAAAATTACGAAAGACGCAAACATTAAAAATTTCTCTATCAGACTGAAGTTGAAAAAATCAGATGTAAAAATTACAAAGCTAATGATACCTCCTATTATAGACGAAAAAAATGGATGTTTCATGATTAGTAGTTTCCTTTCAGTTTCGTTAAGTTGTGAAATTAGTATACTCTTAATAGTTATTGATAGTCTGAAATAAATTTACAGTACTATTATAGCAAATTCGAAACGTGATGAAAGAACGGGTGACTTAAACCTTGAAAATGACGATAAGTCAACGCACAGCTGAAGAACATTAATCTGGTAGAGCATTAAAAAAAACAAAAGAAAGGATTAATCAGTTTCTTGCCCATGAGTTTTTAGACGGTGCTGTTTTAGAATCACCTGAATCATAGCAGGACGAATACAAATATTTACACCACAAAAAAGTTGTCTAGTTTGGTGTCGACATTCCACTGTCTTCTTGTGTATAATTGCCCAACAAATATGCTAGATTGCGGAACAACATTTATATTGCGTAATAGACATATACTGCGCAATAAGAGTCTGTTGTTTTAAAACACCTGCTTAGAGAAGAAGAGAATGTCCATGATTATGTACCGATTGAGAGCTACCTTCTGATTTAGTAGAAGGTATGGAGTTGAAATTACATTTAGTGAAGACGGTTGAATTGAAAAGGCTACTATATTAAAAGGCGAATCAGAAGATACGATAAGTCAAGCAACGTCATTGCGCGAGAAAATTAAGAATAAGGAGGTAAGCATCTTTTTAGTTTTTGCGTAGAATGTTCTATGTTAGTAAAACCTACTGTTAAAAAAACTTCAAAGTATATATCTTACTGTTTTAAAGGATTGAACGTGCTTACCCGCGAATTAGTAGAGGAACATGGCCATTAAGATGCGATTGATTCATTCTTCAACTTTTTGGCGGAGGTTTCTAAATCCTTGAACTAATCGCCATAGTTATATCTTCTCAAGTAGTATACCTAGTCGTGGATTATAAGTGATTGTATTCTCCAGTTATTAACTTATAAATTAAATTATAAATTAAAGGTGAGCAGAGGGACAACATGAATAAATGGAAGAATTCAAGTTTAAAAACAAAAATGTTTCTGACATTCTCAACTGTTTTGTTAGCAATTATTTGTGTGATCTGTATTATGTTCTACTACAGTAATGTTGATGATGCGGAGAGACAGACCTTATCTTTATCGGGGATTATGACAAACCAGTTTTCTAGGACGATAGACCTTTATATTAAAGATATCGAAAGGCTTTCTTTAGCGATATTCACAGACCCGTACATCCAAGAGACCCTTACTAACTATGACGAAACCAGCCCATACGCTGATGTTAGTATAAGGAATAATATGTACCCTCGCTTATTTAACCTCGCTTATCCTAGACCTGAAATTGAGAATATTGGGCTTTACACATTAAACGGTAAAATATTCAGTTATTCTAAACGAGGAAAAGTAGATGTTAAGCAGTCTTTGGGTAATGATCGGTGGCTTATTGAATTGGACAAGCATAGAAAAAGTAAGTTCCTTCTTCTGCCAACAATTCCAACAGTTCCATCAGTAATAAATACCAGTAAAAAGGAGCATGTATTTTCACTAGTCCGTAATATTTATCAAATTCCGCAACGAGAAAAGATAGGGACACTTAAAATAGACATTAACACGAAGGCAATGGAGGAAATTGTTGTTTTACAACATGAACATGAATTGGATCAGTATGTTCGAGTGTTTGTACTTACAGATGATGGACATATAATTTTTGATAATCAAGGTGAATTTACTGGATATAAAAATATTGGGGTAGAACATGTACTCCAAGGACCTAATCGGGGTGGGAATTTTACGTGGCAAGGACAGAGCTATTTATACTCTTATGAAAAATCATCGTTTACTAACTGGAATACACTTATAGCCATTTCAGATGAGTTTATCATTGCTGAACAACGGAGAATTTTAACATATATTTTTGTAAGCGGTTTATTGGCAATAATCGTAATTGCTCTTGTTTCATATTTTCTATCGCATCACATTACAAAACCAATTGTAAATTTGATAACAAAAATGAGACTTGTTGAACAAGGGGATCTACATGAACGGATGACGGTTACAGGAAATGCGGAAATGGACTTACTTAGTCGTGTCTATAATAACATGCTAGATAGTATTAATCGTTTAATTCGTGAAGTTTATGAATCAAAACTCACTGAGAAAAATGCAAAAATAGCAGCTTTGCAATCTCAGATTAATCCGCATTTTTTATATAATACATTAAATGTTATGAAATCGATTAGCCGTGTAAAAGGGGTAGAGGAAGTGGCAGAAATATCAGAATCGCTTTCAGACTTATTTAAATATAGCATGAAACATGCGACGGAACCGGTTCTTCTAAAAGATGAGCTAGACCATGTTAAGAATTATATGAAGATACAATATCATCGGTTTGGAGATCGTTTTGTCTTACAAACAGATATAGAGGAGTCTACTTTGCATGCCACTATCCCTAAATTATCTATTCAACCGTTGATAGAGAATGCTGTAAATCATGGATTAGGTGATGTGAAAGGTGGAGGCGTGATTTCTTTAAAAACTTATCAGGTAGGGGACAAGCTTGTTATAGAGGTAAAAGATAACGGCAAGGGTATGGTGGAAGAAACATTGGAACATATTCGAAAAAAAGTATCCTTATCGGTGGTAATGACTTCTGAGGAGAATGGAATTGGCTTAATGAATATAGAGCAACGGGTTCAGTTATTATATGGAGATTCTAATGGTTTACAGTTTACGAGTGAAGTTGGAGAAGGTACGTGTGTTACACTAACGGTTCCTTTTCACAAGGATAAACCGAAAGGAGGCTAGTGGCATGAATATTTTTTTAGTAGAAGATGAACGATGGGCCTTGGCTGAATTGAGAGAACTATTTAAACGATATGAGCCAACCCATCATGTGTACGCCTATGAAAATGGTGATGATGCACTTGCTGCAACGGAGACAATCCATCCTCATCTTGTTGTATCAGATATCACGATGCCTGGTATGAATGGTTTAGAGTTAATTAAGAATTTAAGACAAAAAGATAAATACATTAATTGTATGATTTTAAGTGTACACGACCAGTTTGATTATGCAAGACAAGGCTTAAAGCTTGGTATTGTTGATTATCTATTAAAACCGATAAAAAAAGACGACTTATATGAAACGGTCGACAAAGCCATTGCCTCGATTGAAATAGAAACGATAGAAAAACAGGCAAGAGAGCAATGGTCTATTAACCAAATGCTTTTAACTCCAAGTATGAGTGAAGAAGACTCTTCTAGCATTCAAAAACTGGATTATTTCGTTGTATGCTTACTAGCTGAAAACTGGAATTCAAAATCGGCATGGAAAGGTAGCTCTTTTTCAAATGATGAACTAAAAAAATATGTTTCACAAGAAATTGTACCGTTAGAAGAGGTTTACTGTGTGGACTTAGACGCTCAACGAAAATTAATTCTAATGCCCTTATCGAATGTAATGGACTATCACATGGCTGAAGCGAATGTTCAATGTTTATATCGAATTTTAAAGAACGAAATGACTATTCATGTTTGCTATGCTAGAAAAAAAATAAATGAAAACATAAAAGAAGTGTATATGTTCTTAACAAAACAGCTTGAAACTCATATGTTATTTGGACACTCATCATTTATTAAGCCTGATACCCTTTTAGAAATAGATGAAGATTTGACAGAAGCATGGATGAAAATACGTATCATTGAATCACATATTCAAAAAGGAGAGATTTTAAAAGTAAGAGAAGTGATTGAAACACTTGCTACTATAATCGATGAGCAAGAAATAACTCAAAGGCAATTAAAATTATTTGTAACAAATATGTACTATGCGCTAGCGTTTAAATTACAACAGCAAAAAGGGACCGGGGGGGATCTAGAAATAAATATGGAAAATATTGACAAGATTGATGAACTTGTAAGGTTTAGTGACTTAACAGAATGGCTGATTGAAATTGTAACAGACTTAGCTAAAAGTTACACGCCACAAGTAGTTGCACCAAAACAATTAATTCCTAGAGTAATTGATTGGGTTCATCAACAATATCAAGAAAATTTATTCTTTCAAGATTTTGCCAATGAGTATTATGTAAGTTTAAGTTATTTATCACGTGAATTTAAAGCACAAACAGGAGATACTTTTTCAGATTATTTAATGCGCTATCGAATCGATAAAGCAAAGGAATTTTTTGACCAAGGCATTGAAAAAACAGGACAAGTAGGTCAGATGGTTGGTTATGAGGATACAAAACATTTTAGTTCTGTTTTTAAACGAATAACAGGAGTAACACCAACAGAATATAAAAAACTACGAGGTTGATTTTAATACGAGAGTAAAAGGTATGATTCTTAAATAGTTAAAATCACCCCCTTTTTTAGTTAAAATTATAGGACTTCATTTTAAATAAAAGCGCTTAATATAAAACTAGAAACGTTGATAAAACTTTCTAATTAATAAAGGGAGGTTACAAAGATGAAAAAGTTTAGAGTGAAGACTGTATTATTGTTAGCTCTTATTTTACTTTCAGTGGCGTTTATAGCTGGGTGTAGTTCAAGTAGTTCAAATGATGAGGCATCAGGTTCAGAGAACTCTACTGGAGGAGAGGGAACAGGTGAAGAACTACCAGAAACAACGGTTACCTTTTTAGTAGATAATCAAACCGTAATGGATGGGCTTGAGTCAGTTGCGGCTGAGATCAAAGAGAGATATAACATTACAACGGAATTTGAAGTTCGCCCAGGTGGAACAGAAGGTGATAACGTTGTTAAGACACGGTTAGCAACGGGAGAAATGACAGATTTAATGTGGTATAACTCTGGCTCATTATTCAAGGCCCTAAACCCTGAAGAGTATTTTGAGGATTTAGCAAATGAATCATTTATGGAAGTACTGGATGATTCTTATAAAGAAACAGTAGAAGTAAATGGTAAAGTTTTTGGAATTCCAGGAGAATCAGCAAATGTAGGCGGTTGGTTATATAACAAAAAGGTTTATGAAGAATTAGGTTTAGAAGTACCGAAAACGTGGGAGCAGTTGTTAGAAAATAATGAAAAAATTAAAGCTGCTGGTAAAGTTCCAGTTGTTGCATCTTTTAAAGATACATGGACATCACAATTAGTATTTCTTGCAGACTATTATAATGTTCATACAGAACAACCGGATTTTGCAGAAGACTTTACGAACAATGCAGACAAAATCGCAAGCAATTCATTAGCAGTACGTGGTTTTGAGAAATTACAGGAATTACAAGAAGCTGGTCACTTTAATGACGAACAAACAGCAACATCATACGAAGATGCATTAAAAATGCTTGCTCTAGGTGAGGCTGCACATTATCCTATGCTTTCATTTGCTTTACCTGCAATTGAAGCTACGTATCCTGATAGCATGGATGACATTGGTTTCTTTGGTCAACCAGGTGATGATGGTGAAAATCATGGTCTGACATTGTGGATGCCAGGATCGATTTACCTAAATAAGGACTCTGAGAAAGTTGAAGCTGGGAAGCAGTGGATGGAGTTCTTTGTTTCACCTGAAGGCCTAGAAATTTATATGTCAGAGATGAAGGCAAATGGTCCTTATGTTATTAAGGGTGTTGATCTTCCAGAAGATGCGTATGAAGCGGTAAAAGAGATGGTTCCATATCTTGAAGACGGTAAAGTGGCACCAGCATTAGAGTTTCTATCACCAATTAAAGGTCCTGCTCTTGAGCAAATTACGGTAGAGGTTGGATTAGGAATGACTTCTGCACAAGAAGGTGCAGAGAAATATGATAGAGACGTTGAAAAACAAGCAAAACAACTTGGATTAGAAGGTTGGTAAGTAAGCAAGAGTGAATAAGGAAAATCACAAAGTCCTGCATGTATGTGCAGGACTGATTTTCTAAAGTGAGGAGTGAGTACATTGAAAGAAAAAAATATGTATAGCTATACGCTGTTAATACCAGCAGCTGTTATCTATATTATTTTATTTATCGTACCAACAATATTATCGTTTTTCTTTAGTTTTACGAGATGGAATCTACGTGACTGGGAATGGATTGGCTTTGAAAACTATCTAATGTTTTTCCAAGAATCGTCACTTATGATTGGTTTTAAAAATACGTTTATTTTTGCTATTGTAACAGCGGGATTAAAAGTTATTTTTGGACTATTATTTGCAGTGTTCCTTTGCTCTAAATTAAAGTCTAAAAGCTTTATTCGTTCGGCCGTGTTCTTTCCAACGTTAGTGAGTACAATTGCTGTTGGGATTACCTTCAGTGTATTAATGCACCCTTCTAACGGATTAATTAATCAAGTTCTAGGCCTTTTCGGCATAAATGGTCCTGACTGGTTAGGAAATCCTAGCTTAGCTCTTTTATCAGTTGCCCTCGTTGATGTGTGGAAAGGGGTAGGCTTTGCAACGATTATTTTCATTGCTGGTATCATGTCTATACCAAAGGACTATTATGAAGCAATCCAAATAGATGGTGGAAATAAGTTTAATGCTTTTTGGAACATCACCCTTCCTCTTTCTAGACCAGCTATCAATGCCGTAACATTGCTAGCGTTAATCGGTGGATTGCGTACATTTGATTTAGTATGGGCAATGACAAAAGGTGGTCCGGGCTTTAGCTCCGATTTGATTGCGTCAATTATTTATAAGCAATATCAAGGTGGTTTCTATGGTTTAGCCACTGCAGGGAATGTAATTTTATTCCTGATGGTCGCAATTATTGTATTTCCACTGTTTAAATTTATGAACAGAAAAGAGGTGGACGTATGAGAACCGAAGTGGTTACAACAAAAAATTCTGAAACAGGTAAGAAAAAGAAAAATGGGATTCAGTTTTTAATTGAAGCTGTGGCCGTTCTTTTATTTTCCATTATCTTTTTAATTCCATTTTATTTTATCTTTGTCAATTCATTTAAAACGAGTCAGGAAGCTGCTGAGTTATCAATGAGCTGGCCAAGCGAATTCCAAATTTTAAGCAATTTTACAGAAGTACTAAATGCTAGAAATGGGATGCTTTTAACGGCGTATTTTAATAGTACTGTTATCACAGTACTTTCCATTACGATATTAGTAGTTGTTTGTTCGATGACTGGTTTTGTTCTACAACGACGTAAGGGCAAAGGTGTTTCAATGATGGCGTTTCTTTTTCTATCAGGATTAATGATACCACCAGCTATCGTGCCGACGATTTGGGTTCTAGAGAAGTTACATTTATTTAAAACATTACCTGGAATTACTTTAATTATGGTTGCATTAACGATTCCATTTTCAATCGTTTTATATAACGGATTTATTGCAACCATTCCAAGAGAAATTGATGAGGCTGCCATCATTGATGGGTGTGGTAGCTGGAGATTGTTTTTTAATATCATTTTCCCATTATTAAAACCAATTCATTCAACAGTCATCATTTTAAATGCTGTTAATATTTTCAATGATTTTGTGCATCCACTTTATTTCTTCCCAGGTGCTCAAAATGCAACGGTACAGTTAACACTTTATAACTTCATGAGTATGTATAATACATCTTGGAATCTATTATTTGCAAACGTCTTACTAATCACCATACCACCATTTATACTATTTTTATTCTTTAGCAATAAAATTGTAGCAGGAATGACCTCAGGTGCTGTAAAAGGATAATAAGTTCGATTAGAAAGGAGGAATAGAATGTTCAAAATCATAGATGTTCGTTGTGAATATAGAATAAACCCAATTGGATAGATTGAAATTGCTCCAAAACCAGGGGTTGGGTTAGATTGGGCAGAAGGTACATTTGAATCGATGTATGGCACGATTCGCAGCTATTGGATAAAAGACGAAGAGGAAATGGTTGTAGAAGTAACAGTTCCTTCAAATACAACGGCGACAATTACACTTCCTAATGCAAAAACGGATAACATTCTAGAAAGTGGTACATATGTAAACGAAGCAAAAGGGATTCAATCTTGTACATCAACAAATTCTGATGTTGTCATTGATTTAGGGTCAGGAAGTTAGGTGTTTAGGTATTAAATGAGAAAGGATGTATCAAAAGGTAAATGGCCTTCGGTACATCTTTTTTTCAAAAATGAAGAAGGGTAGGGGAAACTCATGAGTTTTCAAAAAGGAAACACACATACAGTTATTCACAATGAAGCGTTTAAGAAGACGGCAGAGGAATTAGCACCGGAAATTTTTTCGAAGAGAGTCTATCCCATAAACCTAATTGAGACCGTTCAAGATGAACAAAGCATTCATGGTTGGAAAGTAGAGGTGATAGAATCAGTAAACAACTTGAAAGAGAAAGATTTTAGAAAAGGAACTTCCTTTATTTTAGATTTTGGTCAGCATATGGTTGGATATCTATCTTTGACACTTTCTCCTGTAGGAAGTCCTCCTGATGCGCCTTTATCCATGCGTCTTACATTTGGTGAAATGCCAGTGGAAGTATCAGAGCCGTTTTCAAGCTATGATGGCTGGATTAGTTCTTCGTGGCTTCAAGAGGAAACAATCTATGTGGACGTACTACCAAACGAAATGAACCTACCGAGACGATACAGCTTTCGCTATGTAAAGGTCGATGTTCTTGATACGTCTCAAAAGTATACGGTCAAGTTTAATGAGATTTCATGCAAAACTGTAACCTCAGCTGATGTTAGCAAGGTTTCCCCGCTTAATCATAATGATGCTGATTTGCAAAAGATTGATGAAATTAGCATCAAGACACTTGAAGATTGTATGCAAGAGGTGTTTGAAGATGGACCTAAACGAGATCGACGGTTATGGCTTGGGGACCTCCGTTTGCAGGCTTTAGCGAATTATTCAACATTCAAGAACAATGATTTAGTGAAACGGAATTTATATCAGTTTGCTGCTGTTCCTAACAGTTATGGTCAAGTAGCAGCAAATCTTTTTATCGCACCAACACTCATTCCGGATGATACATTTTTGTATGATTATTCACTATTCTTTGCAACAACACTTTACGACTATTATATGGAAACGAAGGATGTTGAAACGTTACAAGAGCTCTGGCCTGTTGCTTATCGACAGATCGAAATAGGCATTGAGCGTTTAGATGAAAATGATGTTGTTAGAGATGACCCTTCTTGGTGGTCATTTATTGATTGGCACCCAGAATTAAATAAACAAGCACCGTCTCAAGCTATTTTAATTTATAGCCTTAAGCGGGCAATAACATTAGCTGAAGTACTTGAGAAAAATGATGAAAAGAACTATTTCAAACAAAAGCTTGAAAATGTAATCGACGGATCATTAAAACAACTATGGGATGATGAAATAGGCTTCTTTATCAGTGGAGAGAACCGGCAAGTATCGTGGGCTAGTCAAGTTTGGATGGTGTTAGCTGAGGTTTTTGAAAAGGAAAAGAATATGGAATTAATGAAACATCTTCTGAAACAAAAGCCTAGCATAGGAATGGTCACACCGTATATGTATCATCACTTAGCAGAGGCTCTGTTATTAAGTGGAGAAAGAGATGAAGCGGTGGCTCTTATCAAGCAATATTGGGGTGGAATGATTCGAGATGGAGCTGATACATTCTGGGAATTATATAATCCAGAAGATAAAGAATTTTCTCCTTATGGAAACCATCTTATTAATAGTTATTGTCATGCCTGGAGTTGTACGCCAACCTACTTAATTAGAGAGTTTGAAATTTAAAATAAAGAAGGAAACGCGCGATGCGTATAAAAACAAAAAGCTAATTTAATCTGTGAAAGGGAGGTGATTTTTAAAAAAGTAAAAATCACCCCCTTTTTTAGTTAAAATCGTTGGTCTGAAAAAGTCAAGAAAGCGTTTAATATAAGAATAGAAGTACCAATATAGCAAAAAAAAGGAGGTGTGAAAGATGTAATCTAGCATAAAGATTGTGTCACTATTATTTTTTTATACTGAAGATTAAGATGTCAATCCTCATTATGAAAGCGCTTTAAAATAAAGCGAGAAGGAGTGTTCACTTAATGAAAAAGAAACAACGTTTAGCATTGGGTAAAAAGACGTTATCTTTATTGCTCGCTGTGACCCTTACATCAGGAGTAGTTGGTTTTAATCCTCAACCGACGCGGGCTGAAAATAGTCCTGTTTTTAAAACACAGGTTGGTGGGGTCTTTGACGGCATGCCGTTGTTTGATGGTGTACCTGAACACCTAGATGATTTTGTTGATACTTATTTTGAATATACAGGATTAGAAGGACCAGCAGTTTATGCAACAGGTTCAAGGAATCATTATACATTGCAACGTGGTGAGAATGCTGGAAATACTATACCCGGTGCTCTTTCTGCAGCTGACAACGTACAAGGGGTATCTACTGATTTTCCGGCTTTAGTTGGAATGGGTCAAACGTGGAATAAAGAGCTTCTAAATGAAATTGGAAAAGTTGTCGGGAATGAGAAGATTAGTACATTAAAAGTCAAACAAGGTGAGTCAAATATACATGGAGGATCAGACCCTTCTGCAACTGTTGCTTTTACGGTCGTAAGCGATTTACACATCAATCCGCTTAGCGGGAGGTTTGACGAAGGATTTTCAGAAGACGCTTACATGGCTGGTATGATGATTGATAGTATGGCAACAGGTCTAAGTGGTATAGATCAATCTGATAGTGATGACGGATTTTGGATGAGGGCAGCTGTAGGAACAAAACATTATTCTGTTTATAATTCTCAGTGGTTCCGTCAATCTTCGAGTAATAGTGCTGGAGCGCGTTCTATCTATGAATATCGAACACGTAGTCCTTTGAAAGCACTTAGCTCTGGTTCAGTTGCTGGAGTTATGACATCCTTCGGTCGCACAAATGGAATACCAAATATTTTGTCACCTTATCAGATTCATGCGAATGATCATTCGAAATTTGGAGTGTATAGTTCTCCAGACTTTAACGGTGATGCACATGTGTTTGGTGAGAATATGCAAGGTAATGGCTACGATACTAAATATGCTGTTGACCGGACACATGCCACGGTATTAATGATATTGGCTAGAGCTAATGCCGGACGTCCGGGACCAAATGCTCAGAATGCATTAGCCGATGTTGGAGCTTTGGTAGATGCCGTTGAAGAAGGTACGTACGATATCACTGCGGAAGATTTAATTGAAGCAGCACGTCCTCATGTAAACCAAATGGTTCGTGTTGGTATCTTCAACGAAGTAGACGAGAACGGAATTCCAAAGCATTATCCATTTGCTGAACAAGCAAAAGATGTGCGTGCGGAGCCTGCGACGTACAATAAGCCTGAACATCAGGAAGTTGCTTTACAAGCTGCTCAAGAAAGTATTATTTTACTTAAGAATGAAGGGGTGTTACCGCTTAAAAAGAATCAAAAAGCCGCTGTTTCTGGTGTTTATGCTGATTCAAGATTTAAGACGGTTTACTCGTTACGTTCAACCCCAGATATCGAAAATTCGGGAATTTCACCATTACTAGCCATTATCCGATCAAATGGTGCTAATAATGTTTCGTATGATACTGGAGCTAAAATTGTAGGACTATCGTCAAAATTGAATGATCAAGTTGTGCAAGTTTCAGAGGAAAAAGAAGGATCACAGCTTGTGACAACGACTGATTCATTTGACGAGACTAATCCTGCACATCTATTCGAAGTCTTTGACTGGGGACAAGAAGGATACAGTCTACGTTCGTTACAAAATAATCGTTGGGTTACTTCTCCAACTAGAGCGAATGCATCTGTGGAGAATACTAATGATACGAGCTTGAATCTAACTGATAACGATTGGGATTTAGCAAATATGATTGGAAACACTAGTGCGATCCCGCCGACCATTCGGATAGAGCAAAATGAAGACGAAACGGTTTCTTTAATTGCAAATGGGTATCGCACCGGTTTTGGTGGTGACTTCACGAACTGGTACTACTCCAATAGCCGCTTCATCACAACTGACTCAGATGGAAAGCTGAAAACAGCGTCTTCCACGCTTAGCAATGCTGAACAGGCGACAAGCCGAAATGATGATGTGAAATTTGAAGAAGTTATTGTGCAAGAAGTGGGAGTAGAACCTTCTAAACGTGCGCAAACAGATGATTATGCAATTGTGTTTGTCGGAGCAATTCCGCGCCATAGTGCGGGAGAAGGGTATGACCGATCAGAATTAGATATGGGTGAGGCAGATTACGAATTAGTTGAAAAAGTATCAGCAGCATTTGCCGAACAAGGAAAAGATACCATTGTTGTTGTGAAATCAAGCTTCCCTGTTGGAATGGAGAGAATTCAAAACAATCCAAATGTTTCTGCAATTGTCTACCAACCTTATGGAGGTCAGTATGATTCTTATGCACTTTCTCAGGTATTATATGGGGACTATGCACCAACTGGACGTTTAACTTCAACATGGTACGCAGATATGTCTTCTTTTCCAAAAATTAATGAGTACGTGATTCCAGAAGGAAATAAGTCTGTAACGTTAGACAATATTGATCCGCGTTATCAGATTGATATGACAAATGCAGATCACATTGAATCTGAACTGACATATATGTATACGAACGCATCAGTAACGTATCCATTTGGGTATGGCCTTTCCTACAGTGACTTTTCTTACGGAGATTTAAATATTCCGTCTACCGTCAAGAAAGATAAGTCTTTTGAAGTTACAGTGAACGTCACGAATGAAGGGACAGTAGATACGTCTGAAGTTATTCAAGTTTATGGAAATAATAACCAGTCAGCTTATGGTAAGTACACACCACATAAGCAACTTGTAGCATTTGAAAAGATTTCATTAAAGGCAGGAGAAACGAAAACAGTAACTTTAACAGTCGATCCCGAAGATTTAGCGATCTGGGATGTTAATGCAGGGGAGTTTGTTGTCGAAGAAGGAGAATATGACCTTATGGTAGGATCATCATCACAAGACATTCATGCAGTGAAAAAGGTAAAGATCGCTGGTGATTCACTCAAGGCTCTTCCAACAAACAAACCATTTAATGTGTTTGACCATGCCTTTGCTGCCCATGAAGTTATTTATCATGAGGTATCTAAGGGAAGAACGGCTGAAAACTTAAAAGAGAGGAAGGTTGTTGGCGGCTATCATGCTGTTCGCTCTAAAGAAGAAGATGCATGGGTAGCACTACCAAAAGTGGTGTTAACAGGATCAGATCGTGTAACAGCATCTGTTGCTTCTGATGCAAATGGTGGATTGATAACGTTGCATGCGGGCTCTGTAGAGAACGAACCTTTTGCAGAAATTGAAGTACCGAAAACGGAAAAGAACACGTATACAATTGAAAATGCTGGTGTATTAGTTAATGAATTAGGTTATACAGATGTAACAGTCAACCTGGGCAAGAATGCACCAAGAGGACAAGAAACGGTTTACGTTGTGTTTCATGCACCTGATATACGAATTGACAGTTTGACGTTTCAGAATGCGTCTTCTAATAAGAGTAATTCAAAAGAGAAGAGTGCCAATTAAGTGGGACACCTCGTCGTCGATTAAATGAAAAAAGAGACACAGTCGTTGCCGTAAGGCAGGGCTGTGTTCTTTTTTTAGAAATTTCAGGTCAAACGTTAACAGGCCAAACCTTGCACTAACTCTTATTACGTAGTACAACGATAATATTCAATAGAAAAGGATATTCAACAAGCAGGCGCATTTCTTTAAAAAAGAATGCGTCTTTTTCATTTCAGGCCCAGATTGTACCAAAAAATATGACGAATAAAATGGATATTTATGTTAAAGTGCAAATGAGTTTGTGAAAGATTGTACTTAAAGTAAACCAGCTAATAGTTTGTCAATATTTTTCAATAAAAAAGTTTAAATGCAAATGATATACTAAAAATGAGTACACTAAATAACCTACCATTTCTCAGCACTTGGAAGGTTTTGGACTATTTAGCTAGACGTAGTGATTATACGACATCTTGGAATAATGTGTTGCTTTTTAACAGGGCAAAAATCCAATGTAAGAGCTTATTTACACAAGCAATGACAGCTACTTTGAAAGGTTTTCCTTCGTCACGTTTCTTATCGTAGAACTCACGTAATTTCTTATTACGAGGGATAATCTCATCACTCGTTTTCTTTTTACGACAGTCTCGAATGGCACAACGTACTGCCATATATAATGCATGACGAAGCCTACTGGAACCACGCTTGGTAATTCGATTCTTTGTAGCCGTGAATTTACCAGACTCAAAAACGCTTGGATCCACTCCCGCGAAAGCCACTAGCTTCTTTGGGTGATCAAATCGATCAATTTCTCCAATTTCGGATATAATCGTTGCCGCGCTCTTTTCTCCGATACCAGGAATTGATTTGATAATTTCATATTCTTCAATTTCTTGCGCAAGGGTATCTATCTCTGATTCTAACTTTGATAGGTGCTCTTTGTATTGGAGAATAATAGTAATAAACATTCCAAGACTCAAAATGTGACTCTGATAAACGGCTCTCTCAAACGGATTTCGAATTGCCGCAGCTTTGATTTGTGCTGCTTTATCACTAGCCCAACTACGTGAACGACTCTTACAATACTCGTGTTTTTTTTCGGTCAAGGTCTCATCACTGGCATTTAAAATATCTTCAGACGAAGGAAATTTCTTTAAAGTTAATAGCGACACAACCGAATATAAATCCCCAAACACACCTCTGAATTCAGGAAATACTTGATCTAAAATCGCTTGGAATTGTAGTTTTGTCTGAATTAAAGTACCAGTAATAGTTTCGTGTTGTCTCGTAAGGTCACGTAAGTTTAAGAGCTGAACGCCACGCTTTTGTATGGCTCAAGTTCCTCTTTATAATAGAGTTCGCACAAAAGATAAGCATCAGCAGCGTCCGTCTTAACCTTTCGTAAACTTGAACTTTTGGCCTTGTAAGAAATCAATGGGTTAATAATGATTAAGAGATAGCCTCGCTCCTGGAGATAGTGAACAATAGGAGCTTGATAGTGTCCTGTTGCTTCCAGAATAACCGGAGGTTTCTTCCCTATCTCAGCAGTCAAACCTTCGATGAATTCCACAAGGGATTCAAGTCCCTCATTAATATGTGATACTTTAAAGCTCTTACGGTATGGTTTCCCTTTATCTAGAAATGCTTGAACCTGACTTTCTCCTTTTGACACATCCAGACCAATGACTGGATTCATTCTAAATCCCCTCCAAATGATAATCTAACCGGTACCCCTAATTCCTTCTTGTAGTGTCACAGCTTCGCTTGTTATACGAGATCTACGTCCCAACCAGCCTCAATCATGTTTCTACAAGTAGGGGGTAAACTGTTTACTTGACGGGATCTATGTCCCACGGGCAGAGACGTTTTACCCCGGCTACTGTTATAATAAGACCATATAAAACAAGGTCAACCAGAAATATTTTCTTATCTGGCTGACCTTATAATACGAACGAGG
>NZ_KZ454943.1:102341-137193 GCF_002797395.1 Bacillus solitudinis | reverse complement strand
GACGAAGGAAATTTCTTTAAAGTTAATAGCGACACAACCGAATATAAATCCCCAAACACACCTCTGAATTCAGGAAATACTTGATCTAAAATCGCTTGGAATTGTAGTTTTGTCTGAATTAAAGTACCAGTAATAGTTTCGTGTTGTCTCGTAAGGTCACGTAAGTTTAAGAGCTGAACGCCACGCTTTTGTATGGCTCAAGTTCCTCTTTATAATAGAGTTCGCACAAAAGATAAGCATCAGCAGCGTCCGTCTTAACCTTTCGTAAACTTGAACTTTTGGCCTTGTAAGAAATCAATGGGTTAATAATGATTAAGAGATAGCCTCGCTCCTGGAGATAGTGAACAATAGGAGCTTGATAGTGTCCTGTTGCTTCCAGAATAACCGGAGGTTTCTTCCCTATCTCAGCAGTCAAACCTTCGATGAATTCCACAAGGGATTCAAGTCCCTCATTAATATGTGATACTTTAAAGCTCTTACGGTATGGTTTCCCTTTATCTAGAAATGCTTGAACCTGACTTTCTCCTTTTGACACATCCAGACCAATGACTGGATTCATTCTAAATCCCCTCCAAATGATAATCTAACCGGTACCCCTAATTCCTTCTTGTAGTGTCACAGCTTCGCTTGTTATACGAGATCTACGTCCCAACCAGCCTCAATCATGTTTCTACAAGTAGGGGGTAAACTGTTTACTTGACGGGATCTATGTCCCACGGGCAGAGACGTTTTACCCCGGCTACTGTTATAATAAGACCATATAAAACAAGGTCAACCAGAAATATTTTCTTATCTGGCTGACCTTATAATACGAACGAGGCAGAATAGTTACATAAGAGGCAAAAAAACTGCCGAGTGAGTCACCGACAGTTCTAGTGCTTAATGGTAGTGAGTATCTTGTTTTTGATTAATCATATCTTTAACTTTTTCAATCCCTTGTTCAATCATTTCATCAGCAATCATAACTCTATCTGTATCGTATTTTTCTGCTGTTGATACTTCAAATTGAAGTTTCTCGGCATAAGGTGCTGGTCTATTCATAATAAAAGCTGAAGTTACTTCACAATAAACATCACGCGCTTTCTCAGCGTTTAACTTACCTGTAACAATATCATTCATTAGGTTAAGAGCAAGAATATTAGCTGCTTCCATATCGCATCGCGAAGACACTTCACCTCTTGTCCTTTCAACAATCACACTACCATCAAACTTAGCAAGTTCGCTAAACATTTCTGGTGGTACAGTATAGTTTATATAGTTTTCAATGACATCAGTATGAGGTTGCGGGAAATCATGGGGAATTTCATCGCGATAGACAATTGTACGTTTCCACGCTCCGTTGTTATACCATATTAGTCTACTTGGAGTTGCTTCGTTTGGGGGACCGTATTGTTCAATTGTCAGTTTGGTTGCTTTTGTAGACATAGCATTCCAATCTTGAATAAACGCTTGTACTGTGTTCATATCTACAACAGTTTTAGTTGGTTTTTCTGCTCCTCCAATAGCCTGTACCTTTAAATCACTTGCCATAGCGGTTGCTGCTGTTTTCAATTTTTCTTCTTGTTCCAAATGTATCACCCTTTCAAATATGTAGTTTTTTTATTTTTTGATAAATTTATATATATATACTATGTATTTTATTAACTAACAGGTGTGTTAAATCAGAAGGGTTAACGCAATTTTCTTGAACTGATTATTCTAATGAGCCATAATAGTGATGGCGAAAACATGAGGTATGAGTTTTATGAAATTTTCATGAAACGTGGGTTTGAAGGTTTAAATGATATTGAGGTAAAAAAATGAAAATTAATATTTTATATATAATGGAACAATTGTGAAGGTTTTCACTTAAATTAACGGGTAGCATTCCTTCAACAAGATGTTTTTTTATGTCAACCGTTTGGAAATTAATGTTAAACTAATGAAGCAGTTTAATTGAAGAATAATTATAATTTCTAGTGGTTTTAGTTGCAGGAATTATTCGAGAAATATAGAATATATTGTTATGTAGTTTTAGTAAAAGGAGGCGTTGTCGATGAAAAACGAATTAATTATCTTTGGGCGTAAATATGAGGGGATAACGTTTCACTAGCCCATAAACTGCGTGGTTCCCCTCAATATTGAAAGGGGTATCATATTGAATAAAATTTCTTTAGAATCCATTGATAAAAGCAACTGGGAAGAAGCTATTAAATTATCTGTAAAAGAAGAACAACATACATTTATTGCCTCCAATCTTTATTCTATTGCAGAAGTTCAATTTTTAGATAACTTCTATGCAAAAGGTATATATATTGATAACAAAATGATAGGGTTTACAATGTATGGTATAGACCCTGACGATAATAATTATTGGATTTATAGACTTATGATTGATAAAGAATACCAAAGAAAAGGTATAGGAGTACAGGCTATATATCTCATTATTGAAAAGATAAGAGACATTAATGATAAAAATATTCCTCTAATTATGATTGGTTATAATCCTGAAAATCTTTCGGCGAAATTTGCTTATAAAAAGGCTGGATTTATTGAAACTGAATTATCATCTTGGGGTGAACAATTAGCAAAGTTTACCTTGTAAAGTGTCTAATACTAAGGGAGGATTTACTTCTATAAGGAGTAAAACCTTTTTGTTCAACTACCATGAGAGAATGTTTTTTTCTCTCATTTTTTGTGGTGAAGCAGAGTTTCATGGATGGCTAACGGGGGCTTTCCTTGAACAAGGATAAGCGCTTATTTTCCATTCTAGTACCAGATTGTTGAATAAAACTACTAATCACACTGACCATACTCCTAATAGTTTGAAGCGGGAGTGTGAGTGTGGGGATGACCAATGGGACCGCTGCCGCAAGTTTACTAAACGATATTGTTTTAGAAAAGGGGACCCTTTCAAAACGTTGTATACTCCATCTCGTTTTTACGAAGATCCTAGTGTAAAAAGGTTTTTCAGGAAAAATGCTGATGTGGTAAAGCATTTAATAAAAGGAAAGCTTGAGAAACCAGATAAAAACGTAAATGACTTATCCAATGATGAAGGTGCAGCTGTTACAATTGACGGAAAGCGCAAAGGTGCTTATAAGGATGATAAAGGGAAGCTACATATTGTCGATACAACCTGTACCCACATAGGTTGTGAAGTTAATTGGAATCATGGGATCGAACTTGGGATTGCCCATGTCATGGATCAAAGTTTTCCTACACGGGCGAAGTCATTGAAGGGCCAGCTGAAAAGCCCTTACAACGAATTGAACATACCATGCTTGACAACTTAACTTCAGAAGACTCAGGTTATTAGAAGTAAGACCATAATAACAAAACGCTTAAAGGGGAGCTTGTAAACAAGCTCCCCTTTAAGCGTTTTGAAAAATAAGATGGTTTTCATAGTTTTTTCTAATGATTATATCCAAGCAAAAAAACTTTATAAAAATAGTCTATAAATATGAAATAAGGGGTTGCTAATCATGAGTACCGGTTATGCAGGCGCAGGTTTTGCGTTAATTGTTGTATTGTTTATCCTATTAATTATTGTAGGAGCATCTGGTGGCGGTTACGGCGGTTACGGCGCTTACTAAGTAAGAAGAGGATCCAATCAGAAGCATCTGGTGGCTCTTTACTTCAAAAAAATGAAAGGGTGGTTTTATCGATGTCTAATGTACCTGTAACAGGATTTTTGTATTACTCTGAAGGGGATGACCCTTTTCATTCACATAATCTGTATATAACTAGTTGGGATGGGCAACCAGTTCATACCCATCAATTTAAAGGTGTAACATCTTTTGATGTAGGGCATAACCATTATTATGCAGGAACAACAGAACCTGCACCAAGCGGGGTACAGCATACTCATAAGTATTTTACTTTTACTACTGTTGATGATAGACATAAACATGTTATTCATGGAGTAACAGGGCCAGCTGTCCGTCTCCCCGACGGGGGGCATTATCATGAGTTTAGTGGGGAAACTTCTGTTGATGGTGCTATTCCACATAGACATAGGTACATTGGTAAAACAAGTCCTTAGTATAAAAAATAGTAAAATAGCGTCAGCGATAGTCCTAACAAATAATTCTTTTAAGTGAGATGAGAAAAGAGCCAACATATAGAGATGTTGACTCTCTTTTGCTCGAAGTGAGTTTGTTAAGTAGGAACGTAATGTGCAATATTGATTGAAAGCCTTCTGTATCACATTCGCATTGACGTTCTGGTGTACATTGACAGTTATAACCACATTTGCAATTAGGATTATAACAATGAGGGTTTGGACAAGGTTTAGCATAATTGACTTGACCAAATTATTGGAAAAAACCTTCATATATATCCATTAAATTCCCCCTAAAAACTTGTATTTATAATAATTACGTGAAAACTTTGTCCATTATTCCAAGGTGAATCCTTAAATGTGAATGTTAAGTAAACTTTTTTATATAGAAACTATACATTTGATAAAAATCGGTTGGTTAAGAAAGTAAGGATACTTGAATAACAGGAATAGCGTAAATCTAAGGATATACTTCACTTATCGCTATATGTAATAAATTGATTTTGGTTTTCCAAACTTTATTTAAAGAATACGCTAGTATTTACCATATTCTTAGTACCTTTGTCCAATCATAAATTATCAATATGAATAAATTATAGTAAGTCTAAAACGAAAGGAGGGGTACAAATGAGTAGAGTATGGAGAAACCCAGATAGATTCGGTAACAGAAGAGGTTCAAGGAATAATGTTGACAGTGAGGTTCGTAGTGACGTAGATGTAGATACGGAATTAGATTCTAGACTTGATAATGACCTAGATAATGAAAATGATATTAATTTAAAAGACAAAAACACAAGTATCGCCAGAGCTAAAGTTTTTAATAGTGGAAACTCTAGGTTGGATATAGATATAACTGTTGATAGTAACTCACGAGCCAGAGTACGTGCAAGATCAGATGCTGATTCAGACCAAGAACAAGATCAAGAACTAGACATTTAAGAAAAATAAGGGATACTAGCTTTCTAGTATCCCTTTCCAATATTGGGAGGATAAAATATGCAGAAACCTGTTGAAAACAAACTTAATACAATGGTTGGGCATAGCGGAAACTCAGATGTTGACCTTACAGTGAAAGTAGATATTGATACAAAAGCAATTGCTTATGGCATGATATGTAGTTTATATGCTAGGGGAGATTTAAATGAACTAGAACTAGAAAAGGCAATTCAAAAGCTTGATTCATTAATAGATAGAGATAAGGAAAAACGGAAATTAACTAATAATAATATCACTGTAAGTAAGCCAAAACTATTCGATTTTCCCCAACAAAATTCAAGAAGAAATTGGTTTTAACTTATTTCTTCTTTACATAAATTCGTCAGTTTTAGAGGGATAGGTTATTCGTTTTAGGATTAATTAATGTTTTCATTTTGTGTAAATCATGAATTTTCGTTTCAATCTCTTTAATTTTACTTGTTGCAAAATTCTGCATTTCCTCTGAACGAAATATTTTATCATTTGAAGCAGATAAAAGACTTTTAATTTCTTCGAGCGTAAACCCTAAATCTTGCGTTCGCTTAATAAATTGACTATTTTTCACGACTTTGAGGAAATTTTCTGTAACCTGATTCCGTTCGAGGAGGTTCAGAAATCAACCCACGCCTTTCATAATATCGAATGGTTTCAATATTGACGCTTGTTTCTTTTGCTATTTGGCTTATTGTTAATCCTTCCATTTCATCCCCTCCTCAGTTATTAGATAGCTTTTCGGAAATTAGTTTTCCGTATCAGCTCCATTCGTACAAATGAATCTTATCTTACCTTTGTAGTTGAACAACTAGATCTACAATTCGATAACAAAGCCTCAATGAAAGAATTAGGTGAGAAAGTCCATTTGACCGGTCCAGCTGTTTCAGCTAGAGTGGCAAAATTGGAAGATAGTGGAGTGATTGAGGGTTATACCATTAATGTTAACCAAGTTAAATTGGGATTTTATATACATGCTTTTCTAACGATCTTTACACAAAGCACTAACCATCAGCCATATTTATCGTTCATCAAAACGCAGGAACAATATCTTGTACGTAACTATAAGATTAGTGGAGATGGTTGTTATCTTCTTGAATGTAAATTTCCATCCAATAAACGAATGAATCAATTTTTAGAAGAATTAAACGAGCATGCCAACTATAAATTATCAATTGTTATTGATAAATAGCCATTAACATAATCGTGATTTATGAAGTAATGTACTTAAACAGACGGGAGCGATTGTTCAATAAGAGCAGTCGCTTTTGTGTTAAAGAGGGAGTTTAATATTGAAGTTATAGTATTCTTTTTAAGATTACATCATTGTTGGCGCTACTTCAGTTTAAAAGGCAGCATTTATGCTGCCTTAAATCACTATTTAAAGGGGCTATAACTAGTATCCACCACCGTATCCATACCAGGGATAATAAGGGTAAGGAGGGTAGTAATATGGGTAACGGAATATTCTTCTAAAAAAACGAAATGGGAAACGACGTCGGCGGAATCGACGAAATCTTCTCCTGCGAGGTCGTCCGTAATCATCGTAATCGTAATCATTATCGTAGTAATCATCATCTCCATAGCCAAATTGCCTATTCATTTGTCCTGCATCAACATCTTCGGGAACTAACATAGTAACACCTTCTTCATCCATGCTATCGATAATACCATCAAACTGTGATCCATCACTCAGTTGTCCTATAACATGGTAGTTCATATACTTTTTACATAGACCTTTAATTTGGTCAGGATGGTAATCACCCTGAAATTGATGAGGATTCATTTGGATGTTGTTGTTCACTTAACAGCTCTCCTTTCTTTACACCAGTATGATATTCTCCCAGCTTGGGTTATGTTACCGTATATGTAAGGCAAATTTAGATTTCTCCTGTCGGCTTCATAACATTCCCACGCTTTTGACAGAATCAAAATCAATCCCTTCAATAGGAAAATTTAATTTATTTCTGTTAGTAAAAGAGCGATTGTATGTGTGTATAGGACGGTCATGATTAAAGGTGTGGCATTGTTTCGGTCCTATATTTTTTGTACTCTTTGGGTTATTTCTATTTTTTGAAGCAAAAGTATTTACAAAAGAATATCATCAAGAACAGGATTGGAAAAATATAGTTTGGAAAGGAATATTCACCCGTAATATATACTGTAAAGAAGAGTATATAAATCATAGGTTTCCGTTAGAAATGGAGAAATTGCAATTTTGGGCATTTTTAAGATGGGAAGAAAGCTAGTCTTTATTAAGCTAAAGGGTGCGTTCCTTTAATTAGGGACGCTTTTTTTCAACCTTCCATAGGTAAAAATGGTAAAATAAAGAAGCGGTTTAATATAACAAAAATGAAAAATTATTAGGAGTTGATATTAACTTGACTAATTTATATTTTGTTAGGCATGCACACTCTACATACACACCCGATGAATTAAATAGACCTTTATCGGAAAGAGGTTTTACTGATGCAACAAGAGTTACTAAATTATTAGAAAAAGAGGAAGTTGATATTGTAGTTTCAAGTCCGTATAAACGAGCTGTCCAAACTGTCGCTGGCATAGCTGAACACATAAATAGAAAAGTTGAAATTATAGATGGTTTTAAAGAACGTACTTTAACCACAGTCCCTGCTGAAGATTTTACTCTTGCGATAACAAAAGTATGGGAAGACTACAACTTTTCATGGGAAGGAGGTGAGTCTAACTTTGTCGCACAAAAAAGAGGTGTAGATTCCACTTATAATGTATTAGAGAGTTACAAAGATAAAAATGTAGTTACCGGAACACATGGAAATATAATGGTTCTAATCATGAATTTCTTTGACAAACAATATGATTTTTCTTTTTGGCAAAATCTCGATATGCCAGATATATATAAATTAACTTTTGATGGCAAATTGCTAAGACACGCAGAAAGATTATGGGACAAACTTTAATATTGTTCTTCAACTATCGGGTGCGATGCTTGAACAGTGAAGCGTCGCTTTCCTTGTTCCACTATCGGGCAGGATAATTGAGGTAGGAATTGAACCTATAAGGGATATAATAGGTTTCTGGAGTTGATAAAACAATGTTTAATATTAGAATAGCTACACATGAGGACATACCATCCATAGCTAAAGTTCATATCGATAGTTGGCGAACAACTTATAAAGGTATAGTGGATTCCGATTTTATTGAAAACTTAACATATGAATGGTCCGAGAAACGTCATCTAAATGTATTGTCTGATAAAGATATGTTTATTTATGTGGCAGAGGACAAAGAAGGAAATATTGTTGGTTTTGCATCGGGTGGACCAGAAAGGGGTAATGACCCCTTGTACAACGGTGAATTACACGCAATTTATATTTTAGATGAATACCAAGGATTGGGCTTAGGTAGAAAGCTATTTACGGCTGTGACAAAGCAGTTGAGAGAGAATGGTTTTAATTCTTTACTCGTCCTTGTACTTGAAAACAATATTTCTGCCAGAGAATTTTATAAATCCCTTGGAGGCAAAGAAGTACGAGAAGGGGTGTTAGAATTAAAAGGTCAAACGTATAAAGATATTGCTTATGGGTGGACTGATACAGCTTTTTTAATATAAATCCTTCTTCAACAAACGGGTAGCGATAGCTTTATAAAGGTTATCACCTTCCTCTTGTTGAAGTAACGGAGCGTTTAGTGGAAGAAGCACCGGAAAATTGAAGCTTTTTTTGTTGAAGTGGCGTCTATCATAAAAAAGGGGGAACAAAATGAAGAAGAGGCTTACTTCTTATTTATTAATCCTACTCACATTTATTACGGTAGTAGGATGTTCAAATAATAATCAAGAGGCTAACTATACTGATAGTAATAAACTAGATGAAAATACTTCCCAAATACTTAGACCACCTAATTTAGTAATTTCAGTCGGTGAAGATAAAATCGAAGCTATACTAGGAACTTATACTTGGAGTTATATTGATGATAATGGAAATGGTGCTTCAATCGCTGCTGATGCAGATGCTCCTACAAGTATTGTTGAGAAACAAGAACCAGTAAAAGTAAATTCAAACACGATTGTTACATTAGAATTTGAAATGTCTCCAACGCAATTCCAGATAAGAGATTGGGATACTGAAAAAAATGTTATAGGGTCATACAATGAGTTAGACCTTACAAATCATGAAGGCATTAAAATTTTCGAGGTTCTTGCTCATTGGGAACAGGGAACCGCAAGTTATTCTTTCTCCTTAGATATTGAATGAAATGTTATTAAGCTAAAGGGGGCAATCCTTCAATATTCAGTGATTGCCTGTTTTCTTATTAAAGTAAAGCACCCTTATATGTAGTATCCGTTCAAAAACATTGATATGGTGCACCTTTTACCTTTGTTTACATGTAATCATAGATAAGCGTATAAGGACTTGACCTGGAGCCTCTGGGGGGCATGATTGGTCCTGAAAGGCTGAAGTAGGTGTTTCAGCAGGCAAGCCAGCCTATCATACCCCCCTCCCAGGAAAGTCCTATCGTTGTTTACGTTGAAAACTATAATTATTAACTATATATAACAAGTAAACAAAGATAGGAAACAGGCTTTTTTTGCATGTTTATTAACGTTAGATACGGTCGAAATTCATACTACATATAAGGTCAGGTTAGTTGAACAAGACACTTTTGTTGGTATTTATCTCAGAGGAAATGATATACACTTTCGAGACGAGATATTTGAATAGACAGAACAATATAATAAATAAATAAAATCCTCTTCATTTATTTAGAAATCTTTGGTAATATCTGAATTAGAGATGTAAAGAAAGGGGAATCTATACTACATATGTGGAATACCTTGAAATGATTAATTAATTGGATAGAGACGTTAATCGGTCCTTGATAATAAAGGATACGTTTATTCGTCTATCTGAAATCATTCAGGGGATACATGGTGTGGACAATTAAATCCCCATTACCAAGCAGATACCTTTGTGCATCTGCTTTTATTTATGGGTAAAAATACATCTCTATTGACACAATCATAGCGTCCCTAAATTGGGGGAATTTTTAATAATGAAAAGTCAGTACGAAAACGAAGAAATGTTATCAGGTGGGAATGTCTCAAACGTATATCGTTCGGGAGATACTGTGCGACGAGACTTAAAGGAAGATAGCCCCAAAATTCATAAGTTGTTAAAGCATTTGGAGAACAAAGGTTTCAGTTACGCACCAAAGTTTTTAGGTATTGATGAAAAAGGAAGAGAGATATTATCATTTATTGAAGGAGACGCAGGTAATTATCCTTTAAAAGAATACATGTGGTCTAATGATGTCTTAAAAGAAATAGCGAGAATGCTTCGTCTTTACCATGATGCTGTGAGTGACTTTCCGTTATCAGATGATTGGAAACCGATAGATAATACTCCAAACAAAATAGAAGTTGTATGCCACAATGATTTTGCCATATACAATATTATTTTTAATCACAAAAGACCAGTAGGCATTATTGATTTTGATGTTGCTGGTCCAGGTCCAAGACTTTGGGACATAGCCTATACTCTTTACACTTGCGTCCCTTTAAGTAGACCTTATAATACTAAAACAGGTGAGGCAGTTTGCTATGATCCATTAAAGGATGGAGACCGCATAAAACAAAGGGTTAATTTATTTTTTGAATCCTATGGTATTGAGGGAATGGAAAAAGGCTTTTTAGAGATGGTATTGCTACGAGTTGAAGGATTATGTAAATACATGATAAAAAAAGCCAGTGAAGGTGATGTGGCTTTTCAAAAGATGATAGATGAAGGGCATCTTGAACATTATCAAAATGAACTTCAATTTATTCGTGAACATGGAAAAGAGTGGATTTAAGAAAACAGTTTTCTTTAAGTAAATGAATATTAGTAGCGTTAAGCCTAGAAGGTTTGACGCTATTTTTGTTAATGTTATTTCTACGCAAGGGGCAGCATTACAGTGCTAATAGCAGATGAAAAAGAACAAGTTTGTGAATCAATGTACTTAAATTAACGGGGGCGATGCTTGAATATTCGAATCATCGCTTTCCTTGCTCGACTAACTTGGCAGGATTATTGAAGAAGTAATTGTGTTATGATGGTGTTCGATATGACTAAAAGGGTGAGAAAATGAAACTTTATAATTTTGCATTGTTTTTGATTTTATTATTAAATACTATTTTTATTATCAATTTTCTTAAATTTCCCAATTACTCATACATTTTGTGGTTTATTCTTTTTATTGCTGGATTAGTTTTTTCGATTAAGTCGTTGGGTAAATATCGTTCTAAGAAGAAAAGAATTTCTCTCTCAGTAATTTCTATTGTTGCCAATATAAACAGTTTAGCTTTTTGTTCTTTAGCGATTTTTGCAGAATATATGATGGGACCACCTGCTTAAGAAAAAATCTCTTCTTCAAGTAACAGGTGCATGAGTTTAACAACAGGAGTTGTCATTCGGCAGCTCCTGTTGCTTATTGCGCTAACGAGACAGAAGAGTTAAACAAGAAAAAAGTAATTAATGACTAAAGTAAAGGGGTGTTAGAAGTGGGAGAAGCGTTAACGTTGATTTTAATTGTCGAATTTGTTGCATTAGTTATTGCAGTATTTTTAATGAATGATAAATTAAAAATACTGCAATATCGTTTGGAACAACAGATAGAACAAAATGAAAAAATCATCAAACTTCTTTCAAAAAAAGAAGAGTAAAATTTTCACTAACGGGTGCTTGAGCGAAAGAGTGGGAGCTGTCGTAACGGTAGCTCCTTTGGCTTATTGCGCTAAACCAGCTAATAGTTTGTCAATATTTTTCAATAAAAAAGTTTAAATGCAAATGATATACTAAAAATGAGTACACTAAATAACCTACCATTTCTCAGCACTTGGAAGGTTTTGGACTATTTAGCTAGACGTAGTGATTATACTACATCTTGGAATAATGTGTTGCTTTTTAACAGGGCAAAAATCCAATGTAAGAGCTTATTTACACAAGCAATGACAGCCACTTTGAAAGGCTTTCCTTCATCACGTTTCTTGTCGTAGAACTCACGTAATTTCTTATTACGAGGGATAATTTCATCACTCGTTTTCTTCTTGCGACAGTCTCGAATTGCACACCTTACACCCATATATAATGCGTGCCGAAGCCTACTGGAACCACGTTTTGTAATCCGATTCTTAGTAGCTGTGAATTTACCAGATTCAAAAACGCTTGGATCTACTCCAGCGAATGCGACTAGCTTCTTAGGATGATCAAATCGATCGATTTCCCCAATCTCGGATATAATCGTTGCCGCGATCTTTTCTCCGATTCCAGGAATTGATTTGATAATGGTATATTCTTCAACTTCTTTCGCAAGGGCATCTATCTCTGACTCTAACGTTGATAGGTGCTCTTTGTATTGGAGAAGAATATTAATAAACATCCCCAGACTCAAAATATGACTCTGATAAACAGTTTTCTCAAATGGATTACGCATAGCTGCAGCTCTGAGCTGTTCTGTTTTCTCACTTGCCCAAACCCTTGAACGACTCTTACAGAACTCATGAATGGTGCTTGTTAGGGTTTCATCATCCGCATTTAATATATCCTCAGACGAAGGAAAGGTCCTTAGAGTTAATAGAGATACAATAGAGTATAAATCTCCAAACACACCTCTATACTCAGGGAAAACCTGATCGAGAATGGCTTGAAACTGTAACTTTGTTTGAATGACAGTACCAGTAATGTTCTCATGTTGTCTTGTAAGATTACGTAAGTTTAATAGTTGGACGCCTCGTTTTTTATAGGGTTCTAGTTCCTCTTTATAGAAAAGTTCGCACAATAGATAGGCATCAACTGCGTCAGTCTTTACCTTTCGTAAGCTAGAACTTTTGGCCTTATAAGAAATTAATGGATTAATAATAATTAATAGGTATCCACGCTCCTCAAGATAGTGAACGATAGGACTTTGATAATGTCCTGTTGCTTCTAGAATAACCGGAGGTTTCTTCCCAGTCTCAGCTTTCACTTCTTCAATAAATCGGACAAGATAATCTAGTCCTTCAAGAGTATGAGATACTTTAAAGCTCTTACGGTATGGTTTTCCCTTGTCTAAGAAAGCCTGAATCTGACTTTCTCCTTTTGATACATCCAGACCAATGACTGGATTCATTCGATATCCCCTCCAAAAGATATATTAACCGGTACCCCTAATCCTTCTTGCAGTATCACAGCTTCGCTTGTTATACGAGATCTACGTCCCAACCAGCCTCAATCATGTTTCTACAAGTAGGGGGCAAACTGTTTAGCTGACGGGATCAAGTCCCACGGGCAGTTACGTTTTACCCCGGCTACCGTTATAATAAGACCATATTAAAAAAGGTCAACCAGAAATATTTTCTTATCTGGCTGACCTTATAATACGAACGGGGCAGAATAGTGGAATAAAGAAGGATTGTTCTTAAAGGAAAATATCATTAAAATAAATTGAACAAATTCAATAAAAGAGGTAAGAAATGTTTACTTACAGGTATAAAAGGTTAATTGAGGATTTTTTAAATGAAGTAATTTCTGTTGAGGATTTTGAACACAACTACCTAAGTACATTTAAAAAAGAGACAGAAAGAATGGATAATACGCTATTCCATATCTTAAACGGAGTCTTTGAAGCAGTTGATTGTTATTGGCGCGAATGTCTTCCTGGACAAGAAACTGCCTTTGAAATTTCCGAACAACAACTAAGGAAAGAAGTACGTGAAGCATTAATTAATTTAAATAATGTGTTAAATAACCCTTAGTTTTTCTTCAACGAACTGGCAGGTTAGCTCGCAAGAAATGTTGTAGAAAATATAAGTGTTAATTACATAAATATTTTAAGGTGTTATATAATTAATCTATACATAATTTTTAGATAAGTGAGGGGAAATAATGCATAATCCAATGGATAGGGACCAAAAAGTAATAAAAAATGATGAGGAGAAATACAAACAAATCATTGAATATTCATTTGAAACTACAATCATTCATTCTAATCATAAGGTCTTATACATAAATGAAGCTGGCGTGGAACTTTTGAGGGCGAAAAAAAAAAAGGACTTAATCGGAGCTAATGTAGTAGATGTTTTTACTGAAGACTATAGAGATTTTATTATTGAGAGAATACGACAGGGAGAAGAGGAGCGTCGGGTTGGTGAACTAATGGAAACAACAATATACAGAGTTGATGGTACGGTTGTTGAGGTTGATCTTTTCTGCCACCCTGTTATGTATGGTAAAACCAAAGCAATGCAATCGATCATTCGTGATATCACTCCACGTAAAGAAGCTGAGAGACAACTTATAAATGTTATGTCACCTATTGTACCTATATCCCGAGACGTTGCCGTCCTTCCATTGGTAGGTCACGTTAATGAGGATAGAGCCATTCGACTTTTAGTTAATTTACCTCCCAAAGTTCAAAGCCAGGAACTTAGTCGTTTAATTGTAGATGTTTCGGGTCTTTATGATATAGACGAAGTTATATTAGATTTTTTATATAAAGTTCATTCTATACTGAACTTATTAGGAGTTGACTCAATATATACAGGGATAAGACCAGAACTTGCTCACAAATTGGTAAATAGATATGGTAAAAGTGAATTAACCTCTTTAAATACCATGAAGGATGTGGAACAGGCATTAAGATATATAAGCAATTCAAAGGAAAATAAGAATGATGTGTTCTTCAACTAAAGGGTGCAATAGTGTAATAAGGAGTTGTCAAGACGGCAGCTCCTTTTATTAATGTTAATGCGTAGTAGACAATTACTGCGCAATTAATAGCTTTCCTTTGTTTAAAGAATATACTTGAAGTGATGAAACTTTTACTTATTGGTGAGTTCCGCAATTGAGCTAGATTGTCGAACACTAGTATATTGCTATTGAATACTCTATTGTTTCCAAAATAATTAATATAATCTATAGAATGATCCATAATAGTAAATTATAATTGTTTATAAGGAAAATAGTGGGAGGTTATTTATGTATTTGAAGTGGTTTGGTCATTTAGGAACATTAGGATCATTAATAGGTATTATTTTTTTAATAGAGGGAAATGAAAATCCTTCTGCATTTTTAATGGGGTTCTTAATCTGTCTAGCAATAATTTTATTTATTTTAGCTATTGTTTGGGAGATGAAGTTAAGCCAGAAAAATAAAGGGATTTATTGTAAAAGTGAAAAGGAAATTAACGAATATATGTTTCGTTGGATTAATAAAGGTGGAAGAGTCACTATCTTTACAAGAGACATGAGTTGGGCAGAGGATGATATGGTTATTAAGGATATGTTACTTAAAAAGGCTAAAAAAAATGAGTTAACTATTATCTTAGCTAAGAATAAAGGGTTGACTAAGAACCTCGAACAAAATGGAGCTGGATAGTCAACACTTAACTAGACAACTTTTTTAAGGTGTCCAAGTTTGTATTCAATGGGACTCAAATAACCTAGTGTTCCGTGGATTCGTTTGTAATTAAACCAATTGATATAATTGTGTAATTCAGATTCTAACTCTTTCAGACTATCAAAATGGCGTCCTTTAATGAACTCCGTCTTTATGATTTTAAATGTGGCTTCTGCTACTGCAATATCATAAGGACATCCTTTCATACTAAGCGAACGTTGGATATTAAACGTGGCTAATGCATCATGGATAAGTTTATTTTTGAACTCACTTCCTCGATCTGTATGAAAGAGTCCGATCTTGCGCAAATCTGTTTTCATTGACGCTAAAGCACGATAAACAAGTAAAGCATTTTTATGACGCCCAGTACTATATCCAATAATTTCACGGTTAAAGAGATCAACAAATACACATATGTACTGCCATTTTTTATCGACTCTGACATATGTTAAATCACTCACCACGACAGATAACGCTTCATCTTGTTTAAATTGTCGATCAAGTTCATTTTTTTGTTCTGATTCGTTAGTTCCGCTAGAATATGACTTAAATTGCGCAAGCGTATAAGAGGACACCAAGCCCTGCTCTTTCATGATTCGTCCAATCCGACGTCTAGAAACAACCTTACTACGCTTTACTAATTCCTTTTTAATTTTACGAGTCCCATAGTTTTGGTAACTTTCGTGGAAAATCTCAATAATATCAGAAGTGATATCATCTTCAGCCTGTCGTTCTTTTGCTTCATAATAATAGGTACTTCTCGGGATTTGAAGGACTTTGCACATTGCTGATATCGAGTATTTGTGTTGATTATTCTTAATCACATTTACTTTCGTCCTAGTATCAGCGCGGCTTGCTTTAAAATGTCATTCTCCATTTCCAATTGCTTATTTCTCTTTCTTAGTTCCGCTAATTCCTTTTGTTCAGAAGTTAAATTGTCCTTTTCCTTGAAAGAACCAGATGTCTGACTCTGACCCACCCATTTATCAAGAGACGAAGGAGTGAGGTCATATTCACGAATAATCTCTTTTCTTGGTTTACCACTGTTGTATAGCTGCACAATTTGTTCTTTAAACTCTTTAGTAAATGTTCGGCGTTCTTTTTTAGTCATCGTAGATTCTCCTCAATTATATTATCTGTAGTCTACTTGACCTTAATTTTTCTGTCTAGTTCAGTGTAGCCGATTCACTCGACCCCGGCCAAGAGCAATTAAAGGGTCAATTGTTACATCGATTAATCGTGTTGGAATTCCATAATGTTGTAGTTTGGCTAACCGCTCAATTGGAAATTTAATTGTCTCAAATTCTTGTTCATACATATGTAATGTTTCCCGATAAATTTGGTGTTCATTTGCTAAATGCCCGTTATCTCGAGAGATACTTGATATAACGCTCTTATATTTTGCGGCTTGTCCTCTGTAAAAGACTTCGGCTTGTCCTTGGTATCGATTTAAAATATTTAGAAATTCTTCTACTGTATTAGCTTGATCCATATTAATTGCCCCTCTCAAATAATATTTTACAGTATATGTATTCTGATTTGGAGCTTTTAATAAAAGTTACTCAACATTGATTGCTTCACAGTAAACGATACTGTTAAAAAATTCCTATCGAACGAGACGGTTACATTTAAAGTGATCGTTTCTTGTTTGGCGCTTACAATGTAATAGATATGATTTTTAATAATTGGGTGCATTTTTTTATTATGAAATGTGCATTATTTATGTTTTGAGCAAGGCCTTAAATCAAGCAATTGTTATTCAATAAATGGATATTCATGTTAAAATATATATATAATATTTTAACTATTAAGTACTTTCAACGAAGCGTGTTGAAGAAATGATATTGATTTCACTGTGTGGAAGTTAAATAAGAAAATTTAATCAAAAATATTAATAACTTTTTCATAGTAAAGTTAAGAGGTGTTATATTGGCTAATATATTTGAAAACTTAAAAAGTTTAAAAGTTGACATGGAGAAAAAAGGGTGGTATATCGACTCATTTACATTTAAGTATAAACAGCAGAATTATATAGTTTTGGTAAAATTATATGAAGGTGGTGAAGTAAAACCGAAATACGGACTATTAAAAATCGAATTTTTAGAGAAAGAGAATTTTAACAATAATTTGCTAGTTCATGCTAATTCTGCACAACTTTTGGTTGATGTCAAAACCTTAAGGGAGTATTTTAATATTGAATATAGCAATAATCTGGGAAATATAATCGAACAATTCAGTCAACTTATATCAAAACAAATTCCTACTGAAGTTATTGAAGGTAAATCTTCCACTGAACAAACAGCTATGGTATATTCACTTAGTCAAAGTGATTCAGAGAATCCAAATAAACTCTATTGCTACAAAGTTAAAAGAAATCCTAAAAGAAAAGATAATTCTTTAGGAAAACGAAGTCCATTTAATGATAATAAAACTAGAATTCTTCGACCGGATCTATATGAAAAATTAAAGACTGAGACAAACGTTAGTTTTTGCTATTCTGAAAATCCAGAAGATGAGAAAACAAATGAAGAGATTATCAATAATTGGACTAATAATAATAGATAATCAAATCATAAAACAGTAAATCTTATAATAATACAAAGTCATCTGCTGCACAGTACAATGATAATATTCAATAGAAAAGGATTTTCAACAAGCAGGCGCATTTCTTTAATAAAGAATGCGTCTTTTTCATTTTAGGACCAGATTGCAATATAAAATATGAAGAATAAAATGGATATTTATGTTAAAGTACAAATGAGTTTGTGAAAGATTGTACTTAAAGTAACGGAGAATTTTATTTAATAATGGACTTTTCCAAAAGGGTTCCTCTTGAGGTTATGAGAATTAAATGTTTATAAATTAATGGTGGAGGAGAGTAATTTGATACGATCTGCAACAATATTAGACATTCCTGCAATAACACTACTTAAACAAAAAATGTTTAAAGAAGTTGGTATGGAGCACCTTCTTAGAGTTGATTTTATTCAGGTTGTTGAGAAGACTTACACAGAATTGTATGAAACAGGAAAAGCTATTCATTTCGTCATTGAACACGAAAATGACATTGTTGCGTGTGCTGGGGTATTTATTAAAGAAGATATTCCTTACTGTTTTTATAAGGAAGAACAGTATGGGTTTATTGGTGATGTATATGTAGAGACTTTGTTTAGAAATCAAGGCTATGCAAAAAAGTTAACAAACGAAGTGTTAGATTGGTTTTCTACAAAAGAAATCAAAACCGTCCGTTTATTAGCCAGTGATAATGCAAAAAAATTATACCAATCAATAGGGTTTAAAGAAACAGACCAGATGATTTTACATAGATAGATTGGGTTCTTGTTTAACTAAAGGGTGCTTTACTTTAACAGGAGTAAAGCCTTTTTCTTATTAAAGTAACGTAGCAGATTCTTTAATAAGATTTATGGGTTTTTATAGTAAAGTTAGAGAGGGTCACTAAAAAATATTGTTCAAAAAGGGGATTTACAGTGGGGAAAAGGAATTTATCACAAGGCATCGCTTGCCTTGTTCCGCTAACGTTGCAGGTTTAGTTTAAGAAGGTAAAACTTATATTAGTACAGAAATATAACTTAAATAATTTTTTTCTGAAAGTGGGATTTTTTATGGATTTACAATTTCTATTTCAAGAATCAATTAAAGAAATTCACGAGTTAAACCCTGGTTATGAAAACCACGCTAGCGATGTATGGTTGGTTAAAACAGATAGACAAGAGGTAGTTGTTCGTTCTTCTAGGATGGTGGAAGAACCTAATAATGATTTTTGGTGGGGATGTAAAAAACTGTTCGGTATTGACCCAAGGCAAGTTTATGAATTAGAAAACGTTAATAATATATTAAACAACATCACTTCAATCCCAGTACCTAAAATAATAAATAAAGGAAAAGCTTCTTCGAGACAATTCGTTGTTGTAGAAAAATTAAACGGCGAAGTAGTTCAATCATTTATAGGACAGCCATCTACGGTGTTACAGAGTCTTGGAGAAGGTTTGGCTAGGATTCACCAGTACAAAGAAAATTACGTTGGAACACCATCTGGAAATTTTAAAGTAAAATTAGAAGAATTTAATCAACATTTAAAAGATACAATGACAGAATTGGTTTCTAGATTTTACTATAATCAGGAACAAATAAAAAGCAAACTTGCTGAAATACATAACTTAATAAATGAATTACCTTCCCCTGAATATTCATCATTTGTTCTAGTTGATATGGACCCTACACAATTTTTATCAAATGAAAAAGTAATTACTGGTTTGGTAGATACAGAGGCGTATGTTATCGCCCCAAGAGAGTTAGACTTTATCGGGCTAGAATACGTTCTAGATGAAAAATCGGCAAAGGAGTTTAAATCTGGTTATGAAAAGGTTATGGAAATTCCTGATTTAACAAAATGTAGGGAACCTTATCGATACTTATATCGTTTATTGTCAGTGCAAGGGAAAGTTGATTTAAATGTTTGGTTAAATCACAAGATATTATTTTAAATAATCCTTATTCAATGTAGTGTAGTGTTTAGAGGAATTAAAAGATCGGTTACTCAAGGAAAAATCCCCAGCTTTAGGACAAAAAGTAGGGGATTTTTGCTTTTTAATGGACTTAGGAAAAAGCCCTCCTTATTCAAGAAACGCCACCCGTTACTTTAAGTATAATCCTTCACAATTTATAAAAGACTTTCGTTTGTTTAAACTTTTAGTTAGAAGAAAAATTGAAATCTTCTCCCATAAGTTTAGTCGCTTCATATATAACACCATTATCGTAACTTTTTATGTCAAAATAACCATTATAATAATCCCATACATCAGATTGATTTGACGACTTAATAATACTTTCTAATACTTTGTTAAACAAAGTATTAGCCTCTTCCTCAGTTGGATGCCCTACGACCGTAAGCCTAAACTTAACATCACTTTCCCCGTCAAAAGAAGCCGCAGTAGTTTCTACGTCATCTAATTCTTCAAGTGTTTCTCTTGTTTGACTCAAGGCATTACTAATATCAATGTTGGGTTGTTGATTACAACCAGTAATTAACAATACTAGAACCAATATTGCACCTATAAAAGATAGTTGTTTCATTCTCATTCCCCCTCTAGTCAATTTATAACGATAGGACTTTCTTCAACAACCCTGCTCCGTTACTTCAATAAGAAATAGAGTAATCCCCGTTTCTTAAAGGATTGCACCCTTTAGTTGAAGAGATATTATTGTTTAATGTAATCTCTCAGCAGATGGGATTGCTTCGTTTAATAATCTGCTTAATTTTTCATAATCAATCTTCCAATAGTAACCGCTACTATCCTGCACATAGTTTGTTCCTAAAATCCACAGATTGCCACCATAAGTAGTATTATCCTGTGTTTGTAACAGAATTTTAGTGTATTTTTCAGGTCTTTCATCAGGCGGGAAATTATTTTGTTTGATTTCTAAATACTTTTCCGACTTAGATATCAACTTTGCTATCTCCAAAACTTCCTTTTGATTAGTGATTAGATGTTGAGAAAATTCCTCTTCACTTTCGCTACTAACAATGACCTGTTTTATATCATCTTTAGAAAGAGAAAATCCCCAAATTGATATATGTGTTTGATAATAAAATCCGACATATGCTATTACTACTAGAACAAATGATATTAAGACAATCCATTTCTTTCTATTCATTTTTCTACCTCCTGATTTAATAACACCAGTAAACTAATTCATTGGAAAACAAAATATCCCTTTTGTATGACTGTTCTTCAACTAACCTGCTCCGTTCGTATTATAAGGTCAGCCAGATAAGAAAATATTTCTGGTTGACCTTTTTTAATATGGTCTTATTATAACGGTAGCCGGGGTAAAACGTAACTGCCCGTGGGACTTGATCCCGTCAGCTAAACAGTTTGCCCCCTACTTGTAGAAACATGATTGAGGCTGGTTGGGACGTAGATCTCGTATAACAAGCGAAGCTGTGATACTGCAAGAAGGATTAGGGGTACCGGTTAATATATCTTTTGGAGGGGATATCGAATGAATCCAGTCATTGGTCTGGATGTATCAAAAGGAGAAAGTCAGATTCAGGCTTTCTTAGACAAGGGAAAACCATACCGTAAGAGCTTTAAAGTATCTCATACTCTTGAAGGACTAGATTATCTTGTCCGATTTATTGAAGAAGTGAAAGCTGAGACTGGGAAGAAACCTCCGGTTATTCTAGAAGCAACAGGACATTATCAAAGTCCTATCGTTCACTATCTTGAGGAGCGTGGATACCTATTAATTATTATTAATCCATTAATTTCTTATAAGGCCAAAAGTTCTAGCTTACGAAAGGTAAAGACTGACGCAGTTGATGCCTATCTATTGTGCGAACTTTTCTATAAAGAGGAACTAGAACCCTATAAAAAACGAGGCGTCCAACTATTAAACTTACGTAATCTTACAAGACAACATGAGAACATTACTGGTACTGTCATTCAAACAAAGTTACAGTTTCAAGCCATTCTCGATCAGGTTTTCCCTGAGTATAGAGGTGTGTTTGGAGATTTATACTCTATTGTATCTCTATTAACTCTAAGGACCTTTCCTTCGTCTGAGGATATATTAAATGCGGATGATGAAACCCTAACAAGCACCATTCATGAGTTCTGTAAGAGTCGTTCAAGGGTTTGGGCAAGTGAGAAAACAGAACAGCTCAGAGCTGCAGCTATGCGTAATCCATTTGAGAAAACTGTTTATCAGAGTCATATTTTGAGTCTGGGGATGTTTATTAATATTCTTCTCCAATACAAAGAGCACCTATCAACGTTAGAGTCAGAGATAGATGCCCTTGCGAAAGAAGTTGAAGAATATACCATTATCAAATCAATTCCTGGAATCGGAGAAAAGATCGCGGCAACGATTATATCCGAGATTGGGGAAATCGATCGATTTGATCATCCTAAGAAGCTAGTCGCATTCGCTGGAGTAGATCCAAGCGTTTTTGAATCTGGTAAATTCACAGCTACTAAGAATCGGATTACAAAACGTGGTTCCAGTAGGCTTCGGCACGCATTATATATGGGTGTAAGGTGTGCAATTCGAGACTGTCGCAAGAAGAAAACGAGTGATGAAATTATCCCTCGTAATAAGAAATTACGTGAGTTCTACGACAAGAAACGTGATGAAGGAAAGCCTTTCAAAGTGGCTGTCATTGCTTGTGTAAATAAGCTCTTACATTGGATTTTTGCCCTGTTAAAAAGCAACACATTATTCCAAGATGTAGTATAATCACTACGTCTAGCTAAATAGTCCAAAACCTTCCAAGTGCTGAGAAATGGTAGGTTATTTAGTGTACTCATTTTTAGTATATCATTTGCATTTAAACTTTTTTATTGAAAAATATTGACAAACTATTAGCTGGTTTAGTTTAATAATAATGGTTCTTCTTTTGGCTTTGAATTAAGCTCCTCAAAATTAACGCCCATCGCAGCTGCATGGATTTTAGGATCATATTTATGGTTATTTTTAAGTAGGGAGTAAATTAAGTTAGCAATCTTACCACACAGGTGACCAATCGCTTTTTTCTTACTCATGCCTTCCTCAACCTTACGATCATAATAAACTTTAAAAACAGTAGGATTATACTTACCACTAGCCAGTATAATCAGAGCTATTTGGTAAAGAACACGACGTGCATCTCGAACACCACTATTTGTTTGTCTAGTCCCACTTACAGATGTCCCAGATTGTGTATTTTCAGCTGAGACACCTAAGTATTTTTTAAACTCTTTATATGTATTAAATCTCTCAATATCTCCAATTACACCAATCAATGTACAAGCAATATTTTCGCTAACAAAGGGTAGGGACAGGAGAATTTCAGTATAAGGGTGCGGTAAAATGCCCTTCTCAGGTACTCCCCAAAGTAGCCTATGAATTTCCTTATCTATGAGTTTAATACTTTCCTCAAGCCGTAATGCTTCCTCAATTACCCATGTCTGTCTTCCAATGAGATGATCAACAGGAACAGCAACAGTACTCGGCATTACTTCTGCAAGTGTTTTAGCTGCCTTCTTTGCAACATTCCTGGCTCCAGCTTTTGAAATGGCTTTATACAATTCATCTTCAGTAGATTCTTTCATATGTAAACCAGTTGGGTATTCGAGAACTAATTTCATTACTGAAGAAGATCCCAAACTTTTAAAGGCTTTATTTAAATCTGGATGTGTTACTCTTAATAATTGTTGAACTTGATTTTTTCTTCGAGTGAGTTGAACATTTAAATACCAACGATCTCTCATTACAGTTCTAAAAAGGGACTGTAATACTGTTTGAGGTCTTATTAGAGTTACCCCTTGCATATGGGGGTGTAATTGCTTATGCCATCCCATATATGACATTACTTTAGCATCCATTGAATCTGATTTTTCCGTAATTCCTAAATTATTCTTACGGAATTCTCCAACAGCTTTATTTTCGACTTGGAATAAATCATAACCTTCGTTTAATAACACTTGTTGGACCAAATAGGAATAGTGTCCACCAGTCGGTTCTAAAAGAATTAAAAAGTCTTCTTTGGTTAGCACAAACTGCTTTTCTATTTTTTTAATGGCATCTAAAAATTCGGCTATACCAGCACTGTCAGAATTGAACTTGAGTGTCTTGGTACGTTTCCAAGCTACACCTTTAGGGTCTAAAAAGGCATCAAACTTTATACAAGAAGCCACATGAAAACTAGCCCCAATGTCTATTCCAATATAGAACTGATAAAACTTACGTGAGTTTATATCTTCACGCATTTCGTTTTCTTTTCCATAACTAAATGGAGTAACGGTTTCTTTCATTATTTTTCCTCCGATGAAGCAGTTTGACATATCTGACTATCCAAGTTTCTGTTAGAGCTTTATGCCCAATGTAGCATGTCAGGATTATATCGTCAGATATTTAAATCTCAAATTGAACAAAAGAGTCTAGCTAAGTAGCTCCAAATAACGGTAGAGTTTCAACTGCTTAATAATTATATAAAAATGAATTCGACTTCTATATAGTCTATTAAATATAAAAATACGACAAGTATTTAAGTATTCCTCCTGAAAAATAAAAAATCCTGTCGAAGAGACAGGATTGAAGAGGTCTGTATATTATGTGCAGTGCCGTCATATTACATGGAGTGCCTCACATCTATATAAGAGGTCTAGGAAACTAGCCCCAATCCAGTTAAGGTCGGAATCACCATAAAGGTCACTGCACATCCTTATTTTACATGATTTTTTCCAATAAAAAAACAATGTCCCCAAACTAACGGCAGAGTTTCTCTAAAGAGATCTCACGTTGAATACAAGGGTACATTGATATTAATATTTTAACGCAACAAATCCAATAATAAAAGACTTACGCGTTAGCATGTAATCTATTAAAATGAATGAAAGAAAATTTAAAGCATTACAGAAACTAACGAGCAGGATTGTTTAAGAAGAAAACTAATATGGAGGTGTAATTCTATGCCATTAGAACAGGAAATAATGGGCTTGTTAATTGGTGGATTTTCAATTGTTATAGGTATTGTAATTTTAATTACTGTGTTCCTTTGGAGGAAAAATAAAAGTTCAGGATATATCTGGACATTACTGCATTTAATATTCGTTTCTGTTGGAGTATATTTTGCATTAAAGGGTATATCTTTTGACTACAATCATCCAATGGCTTCAGAAGAAATTTCACTCTGGATAGGTGTTTCTGGAGTTGCTTGGGTATTAAGTATGATTTGTTTAGTAATAGCATTATTTAACTTTTCGAAAGATAGAAATCTTAGTACTTCTTAAACAAACGGGAGCATTCCTTCAACAAGGAGGCTCCTTTTCATGTCACAGAAAAGGAAATTAATGTTAAACTAAAGTAGCAGGGTTGTATAAGAAATTATTAAAATTATGGAAGGTAATATGAGGAAATTTATATTTCTTTTAACATTAGTTATGTTCTTTATGGCAGAGTGTTCTAGTGCAAATGAAGATGAAAAACAACAAAGGATAATAGATTATACTGCATCAATTGGGGCTGTTAACTCTGAACAAGATAATTTCGAAAAGCAAAAACTAAAGTATGAAATAACATTGGCAAATGAAGATGATATAAGTATTGTTGACTCGCCATCTGTCATTCCAGCAAAACTTATACACGATAGACTGGTTGAAACGGTAAGGCAAGGAATAGAATACAACCAAGATACTATCGTAATTAACGGAGAAATTATTTTCGACTCAAGAGGACTTTCAAAAGAAGAAATTACAAATTTTGAACCACTTATAAAAGGTTTACAATTTATTGCTGATAATAATGTAGAATACTTGTTGTTAATTAGAGGGACTAATGATATTAACTTATAACGTTGTTCAACTAAAGGGAGCGATTACGAAATAAGCGTAGTCGCTTCTTTTACTATTGAGCAGTTTAGTGGAAAAAATTACATTATAGTTTCTTGTAACAAATAGCAAAATCATACCGTCTAACTATTAAAAGGGAGTGGCGATATTGAAAAAATTAAGCTTGATTTTATCTTTTATACTTTTAACAGTTGGTTTATTTGGTTGTCAACAAAATAATAACGAGAAGGTTGATAATGAACCGTCTGACATCCAAAGCTTAGAAACGAAAGCTGAGGTCATCGAAGAAGATTTTATATTTCGACTTGTGACGGAAAAAGCAGAATACAATAAGAATGAACCTATAAAAATTTATGCTGAATTAGAATATACAGGCGATAAAGAAGAAATTGAAATTTTTCATTCAGCTTCGCCATTCTCTTTTTCGATGGTTGAGACTACGAGAAATTATGAAATTGGATACTTTATGGAAGAACCATTATTAAGTACGAAACTAATTAAAGGAGAACCACTCCGTGAAGAATATAGAGGTAGTGGCGGATACGACGCTGCACAGGACAAAAAAGAATATATAGAGTTTATGAAGCAAATTATGAATCAGGAATTTCCAGAGGGACATTATGTTGTAAATGGCATTGCAGACTTTGATATTAGAGCTAACGAGGGAATGGAACAAAAGAAAGATTATAAAATAAAAGCTCTGGTTGAATTTAAGGTCAAAAATAGTAATTAAAAAAATAGACTTTTTTCACTAACGGAGTACTTTAGAAAATTAATGAGATGTTATTTTTGCATTTCTTTCGTATTTTCAATATTTCGCAAACGGGGAGCATTACTGGAACAGCGGTAATGCTTTTTCTTTAGGTGAAGAGGCAGGATAGTTGAATAAGATGCTAGATAAACAGGGAGAACCAGTTTGAGAAAGAGAGGTTCTATTGCTTTAATAAAGAGAAAATAAATTACTTTTAATTAGGCTTTGTTGTGTTTAATATTGCTTTTTGTTTAGAAAAATGGACTTCCTTAAAATTGGAAGTCCATTGGTTGTTGGTTTATAAATCTTAAACTAAAAGGTTTCACGTTAGCCATAAGAACTTATTTCTTTTACTCTAATCCCATACCTTCGTCTAAACCAAGCATAATGTTCATATTTTGAATAGCTGCCCCTGAGGCTCCTTTTCCCAAATTATCAAATCTAGAAACAAGTAATATTTCATCATTATGACCAAAAACAAATATATCCAAATAATTTGTATTATTGCATTGCATGAGATTAAAGAAACCGTCTTCAAGATATGCCTCAGAATCGTATGGCATAACTCGAATAAACCGTTCATCTTTATAATACGAGGCGAGCAGTTCTTGAATATCCCTTGCCGTTACATTCTTTATAAACATTCTAGGAAAGAGAGGAATAGTAACAGCATCACCCTGATAATAGTTTCCAACTATTGGTGTGAAAAGTGGTGCTGAGTTTAACCCAGAATATAGTTGCATTTCTGGTAGATGCTTGTGGTTAAGGTTAAGTGCGTATTGTCTTGGTGCAAAAAGCTGTTCTCTTTTTGAGTTCTGATATTCAGATATGAGTTTCTTACCTCCACCACTATATCCTGTTAGCGAATAACAAGACGTAGGGTAATCCTTCGGTATAATTCCTTCAGCTACTAATGGGTGTATAGCTAAAATAAATCCTGTCGCATGACATCCTGGGACAGATACTCTAGATGAATTTTGGATTTTATTTCTTTGATTTTTATGTAATTCTGGTAATCCATACGTCCAATCCTGATTAGTCCTAAACGCCGTACTTGAATCAATTATTTTCGTCTTATTATTACTTATCATAGATACGGAATCCCTTGAAGCGGAATCTGGAAGACAAAGGAATACGATATCAGCTTCATTTATTAAAGCTCTACGGGCTTCGTAATCTTTTCGCTTTTCCGATTCAATTTTGATTACTTCTATGTTAGGTATCTTAGATAAGTAATCATGTATTTTTAAACCTGTTGTACCTTCTTGACCATCCACAAATATTTTATATTTCACTTTTTCACCCCTTAAATATAAATTTATGTATAATTATATACGAAAATGTATATATATTCAACGCAATTTATTGACGTACTTCAATTATGAAATAATAGTTATTTCGTGAACTTAGATAACATTAGTTTGCCATATGTTTTCGTGATTTGATTTTAATTACCTTTTGTAATCAAGTCATTTATTGTGACTTAATTTTTTTGGTGATGAAACCTTTCTAATGAAGAGAGAGTTAGTGAAAAAATGTACTTAAAGTAACGGTAGCAAGAGTTTAAGATCCAGCTGCTAAGTTTGGCAGCTTTATAGAAAAGTGAAATTATAAGAAGGAATTGAGAAAAATGGATGCTTTGGTTGTTGGATTGTGTTTTTAATTCCAGGAATATTCTTTTTCATATTAGTCTTGTTAAAATACACGAAAGAGGAGCATTCGAAGGAAGTTAAGAAGTGGAAGTGGTTAAGAAATGATACCTATGCTTCTTGGGCAGAACAGGATATGATTCTTTTTCACAAAATAGCAAGTAAATCCTACATTATTGCGAAAATAATCCTTATACTGTAAGCACTTATTCCAGTTGTAATCGGTGCTTTCGCTTTATGGGTCTATTTTTCGTAGATTGACTCCTTGCTTGTTGAGCTAACGAAGCAGGTTACTTGAAGAAGGAATCCAAATAATCGGTATCGAATTATATTATAAATTTCATAAGGAGATAACAAACGATGAAGTTCAATACCGTTCACATTGATAGATTATTTATATAATGTACGAAAGGCTGGAATAAATCATGGCAAAAAAAGAAGCACCGAAAATTCAAACAGAACGATTGATTTTACGTCCGAGAGCGGAAAAAGACATTCCCAATATGCTTAAAATGTTTAACAATGATGAAGTAAGAGAATTTCTTGGAAGTAATCCCCCTCGTGATGAACACTCAATGTTAGAAATGGTTAGGAACCGTAATGAAACAAAATGGACTGTCGCATTAAAAGATACTGATGAATTCATCGGTGATGTAATGATTCCAGAAATAGCAGAAGGTTATCTTGGCGAAATTGGTTATCGCTTCATGAGAGAGCATTGGGGATGCGGTTTTGCGTATGAAGCGGTTTCCGCGGTCATTGAGCATTGTAAAAGCACATTAAACCTTAAACGCCTATTTGCTACTATAGATAATAAAAATATGAAGTCAAAAAAGTTAATTGAAAAACTCGGATTTACTTTGGTAGCGGTGTTGCCTGAATCGCATTTATACGGCAGAGTTACCGATGTAGCTTACTATTCTCGTATAGTATAAGCATCCTTACGCTCTCCTGAGAAAAATGAACAAACAGGTGAGTGTTTAAATGGGGGATATTTTTGGTCAAGCGATATGATTTTAGTGAAGAGGATTAGGCGGGAAGATATTGAAAGAGTGATTAAACAACTAATAATAGATGGTGAATTTGAAAGAGTATTTAGTCGTTGTGAATAATAGGCTTATTCCACTAACGGAGGCATTCCTTCAACAAGGGATGCTTTTTTTATGTCAACAGTTGGAAATTAATGTTAAAATAAAGGGCAGATTAGTTTAAGAAACGGGAAATATGAAAGATAAGTGACTATGACTTAGGGGGGGAAATTATGGCAGAGCAAGAAAAATTAAAGATTTTTGATGATAATAAGAACCTAATTGGTGTAGCTTCTCGGGGTGATGTACATAGGATTGGATACTGGCATGAAGCGTTTCACTGTTGGTTTATCAGTAATGAGCAGGGAATAGACTATATATATTTACAACTTCGTAGTAAAAATAAAAAAGACTATCCTAATCTATTAGATATAACTGCTGCTGGACATTTATTAGCTGATGAAACAGTTGAGGATGGAGTTAGAGAAATAAAAGAAGAAATAGGGATAGATGTAGCTTTTAAGGAGTTAATAAGTTTAGGTGTAATTGATTACTGTGTTGTGCAAGAAGGTTTTATTGATAAAGAATTAGCAAACGTTTTTTTATATAGGAGCAAAAATATCTTTGGTGACTTTACACTTCAAGTGGAAGAGGTTTCAGGAATAGTAAAAGCAAAATTTATTGATTTTTCTCAACTTTGGTTTGGTGAAAAAGATGAAATTCAAATTAGTGGATTTGAAATAAATGATGATGGCAAAAAGCAAATAATGAAAGAAAATGTAAGCAGAGATAAATTCGTACCACATCAGGTTCTTTTTTATAAAGAGCTTATTCAAAAGATACAGGAACAGGTTGGATAAAACTATCCTTGTTTCACTAACGGTAGCGTTGATCCAAGTAGGATTAATGCACTTTTTTGTTAAAGTTATTAAACTAACGAAGCAGGTTAACGCAAGAAGGGATGTGTTATATGAAAGTAATTAAATCGGAATCCATTCACCCCCATTTAAGAAAACTTTTATGCTTTGCAACCTCGGAAAAGAATGTTGAGAGAGAATATGAATTATACATCCAATCTCCAGTACGAGAGTTGTATGGGTATGACATAAAAGATGAGGTTGTTGGTTGTATAGGAATAGAATTTCCGGGTCCAAACCGTTGTGAAATAAAACATATTGCAGTATCTCCAAACCACAGAGACGAAGGTATAGGAAGTAAAATGATTAGTTTTATCAAAGATAAACATTCATTATCTTTTGTTTCTGCTGAGACAGATATAGATGCTGTAAATTTTTATAGAAATTGTGGATTCAAAATAACGAGTTTGGGTGAAAAGTATCCAGGCGTGGAACGTTTTCAATGTATTTTAGAAAGTAAATAGGACTATACCATCTTCGACTATTGGTGGCGATGCTTGAACAAGTGCATCACCTTTGTTGTTCGACTAACGAGGCAGGTACTTTAACAAAGAGCTATATGATAATAATTGGAAGAGGTAATTGGGAGGAATATGATGTTAGAATTTATTTTGGGAAATTTCTTTTTCTTATTGAGTTTAGTAGCAATAGGAATGTTTATTATTTTAAGGATAAAAGGGTATAAATCTAAGAGTGCAACAAAACAAGACAAAGAAGAAATTGAACTATTGAAGAGACGTGTGGAAGAATTGGAACGAAACAAATAGTGAAATAAAAAAGGTTCAAGTGTAAATATTATTCAATTAACGGGTGCGTTTCTGTAATAAAAGCAGATATGCTTTTTCCATTTTGCAGACTTTAAAAAGGGAATTAATGTTAAAGTTGAATTGGTAATTAAGGGTTATTCGACTAACTGGCAGATTACTTCAAGAAGAAATAACTTGAGTTTCTAAAAAGAAGTTGATTTTTCAAGAAGTATTGTATATGATATGAAAAATATAAAAATTCTGTGATGAAGAGAGTAGTTATGAAAATGTCTAAAGCGAGTTAGGGATGGTGGAAGCCTAATAGTCATATCATAATGAAGCGCACTTCTGAGAAGTAGCCTGAAAACAGTAGGGTTTAGCCGGTTAAAACCGTTATCAAGTTTAGTAAGAAGGTTCGTGATGAACAAAAAGAGTGGTACCGCGGGTAATCTCGTCTCTAATAAGAGACGGGATTTTTTATTTTATTTAGAAAAGGAAGGTGTTTTAAGTTGAAATTTAAAAATATTTATGCAAAAGAAATTGCATTGCATTTATCATCGTTCTCTCAAAGTGAAGTTGAACAGTTAATTGAGAAGCCTAAGTTTGAAGAGCAAGGTGACTTGGCTTTTCCTTGTTTTTCTCTTGCTAAAACCTTAAAGGAGTCACCACAAAAGATAGCTTTGGAATTAGCGAATAAAATTCAACATCCGCTTTTCGAGACAGTTGTAGCAACTGGGCCTTACGTTAATTGCTTTTTAAATAAGCAAACTGTAAGTAAAGAAATTCTAGAAACAATTTTAAAGGAAGACAAAAACTATGGTTTTGTTCCGATGGGAGAAGGTAAAAACATTGTTATTGATTTTTCCTCTCCTAACATTGCAAAACCTTTCTCAATGGGTCATTTACGTTCAACAGTAATCGGTAATGCCCTTTCAACTATTGCAGAGAAGTGTTGCTATAATGTAACAAAAATTAATCACCTAGGAGATTGGGGAACGCAATTCGGAAAACTAATTGTCGCATATAAAAAGTGGGGCAACGAGAGTACTGTAAAAGAAAATCCAATTGAAGAGTTATTGTCACTTTATGTAAAGTTTCATACTGAAGCAGAGTTGAACCCTTTTCTAGAAGACGAAGCTAGAGCATGGTTTTTAAAATTAGAAGAGGGAAATGACGAGGCCCAAGCTCTTTGGAAATGGTTTAGAGATGAATCACTAAAGGAATTCTCAAATATATATAGACTGCTGGATGTTACCTTTGATACTTATCAAGGTGAGGCTTTTTATAATGACAAGATGGATCGAACGGTTGAAAAGTTACAGAATGTAAACCTCCTTACCGAATCCGAAGGGGCGGAAGTGGTTGAGTTGAAGGAAAATAATCTACCACCCTGTTTGATTAAGAAATCAGACGGTGCAACATTATATGCCACTCGGGATTTAACTGCTGCTGTTTACAGATATGAGAAATACAGCTTTGAGCAAGCTATCTATGTAGTCGGCCATGAACAAAGCTTACACTTTAAACAAGTCTTTCTTGTTTTAGAAAAGATGGGTTATTCATGGGCGAAAGGGTTGAAGCATATTCCGTTTGGCTTCATTTTGAAAGATGGCAAAAAGATGTCTACTCGAAAGGGAAAAGTGGTGCTTTTAGAAGAGGTGATAACAGAAGCAATTGCTTTAGCCAAACAAAACATTGCGACTAAGAATCCTGACCTAGAAGACAAAGAAGAAGTAGCTAAAATGGTTGGTGTGGGCGCAATTATCTTTCATGACTTGAAAAATGAACGACAAAATAATGTCGAGTTTTCACTCAACGACATGTTGAAATTCGAGGGAACGACAGGACCTTATGTACAATATACTCATGCAAGGGCTCGTTCGATTTTAGAAAAAGCAAAGTATAACGAAAAAAGTTTGAATGTTGATGGGTTAACAGACAAACATAGCTGGTCTGTTCTAAAACGTCTCATGGAGTTTCCTGTTGTTATTGAAAAGAGCTTTTCTCAGCATGAACCTTCGCAAATTGCAAAATATCTTATAGATGTATCTCAGGAGTTCAACAAATATTATGCCCATGTCAAAGTTCTCAGTGATGATAACCTTTTAGAGAGCAGACTTACATTAGTAAAAGCTGTTACAATTGTTTTAAAAGAAGGACTGAGATTACTGGGAATAAAAGCGCCAAATCAAATGTAACTCTTTTAATATAAATTAAGAGTAGTTGCCCAACGAAAGATCCTATATTAACGAACGATTAGAATCATGGAATGAGACAGGGTTGCTTTTTTATCTTTTCTACAACCGGTAAATAACGGAGTGCGATGCTTGAATATTCGAAGCATCGCTTTCCTTGTTCGACTAACGGAGCAGGTTTATTTAAGAAGGGATTGATAGTAATGAAGTTTGAAACATTAGAATGTTACAATTTACATATGCCTTATGAGGTTAGATTATTTAGTATCGACCAATCTAACATAAAGTTATGGAATGATAAGTATTTGGTTTATGATGTTAGGGAAGATGATATGATATTGAGGCACTATTCATTTTATAATCAGTGGTTCGAAATCAATTGTTCATTTCAATTAGATGGAAAATTGCTTGGAGAACAGGGTCCAATTGAATGGAGTTTTAATTGTGATATATGTAGTCCTTGTTTTAGTGAAGGAAATAAAATTTTTAATGTAGATTTAGAGCTTGATGTTTTAGTAAACCAAAATGGAAAAGACTATATAATTATTGACGAAGATGATTTTGAAGACGCTGTAAATAAAGCATGGATAACGGAAAAGGAACAGGTCGGAGCAAAACAAGGTTTAAATGATTTAAAAGAAATCATTGATTCAGGAAATTTGATTCATTACTTAAATGAAATATGTCCTTTTAAAGACGTAATAAATTGTACTAAAGCAAATCCCATGGAAAAATTTGAAATTAGTGAAATTCAAAAGTTTAAAGAAAAGAATCGAGAACAATGTTACGGAAAAAGGCGATTGTAGGATATATTGAATTATTAAGTTATTCAAATAAAGGGTGCGATGCTTTTACAAGGCATCGCTTTCCTTGTTCGACTAATGGCGCAGGTAAGTGGAAGAAGTTAATGTTAGATAATCAAGCTGGAGATATAATATATCCCGCTTTTTTTTATTTTTTTAGTAATTACTGTAACTTTTTGTGTTACTTATACGATTATTATATGAGTCAACAAGATAAGGAGGGGATTACTTGATAGATGCGGATAGTATCAATGAAAGGATTGAACAAGTATATGATAAACATTACAAAGATGTTTACCATTTTTTGATTTGTTTTACGGGAAGTCGTAATGATGCAGAAGATTTAACTCAGGAGGTTTTTATTAGAGTGCTAAAGTCCCTGTCAAACTTTAATAATCAAGACCGTCTTAAATCATGGATATTGTCTATTTCAAGGAATGTTGCTGTTGACTATTATCGTAGAAACAAGTTTTATTCTTTGTTTAAAGATAGCTTCTTTAATAGTCTAATTTCAACTGAGATAAAACCTGCTGAAGCATTAGAAATCGAAGAAGAAAGAGAAATTGTTAAAAGAGCTATCTTAACACTAAAGCCAAGTTATAGAGAGGTTATTATCCTTAGAGGCATTAATGAAATGTCTATCAAAGAAACTGCAAAAATATTAAATTGTAGCGAGTCTAAAGTTAAGGTGAATTACCACCGTGCGTTAAAAAAACTTCACACTAAACTAGAGTTTAATATGGAGGAGGTATTTGAAAATGCAAAGTGAAAAGGATTTATTTAAAAAGATAAAAAATTCACCCGATATAAACCCACGAGAAGAGTTTGTTATTGAAACTAAACGTAATTTATTACAAAAAGCTCATAGATTACATTATAAGAAAAAAATTAAAGGTTTTTCTTTGTATTTTGCTAGTATAGCTAGTTTCATTGTATTTATTATTATTGGATTTAACGTTTTTAGTAATGATATTAGTCAAATCTTAAGCGGAACAAATAATGTACCAGA
>NZ_KZ454943.1:101749-102331 GCF_002797395.1 Bacillus solitudinis | reverse complement strand
GCAGGATAATTAAAGATAGCTTCGGGATTATGTGTTAACTTTTATAAAGGAGGTGCTTGAATGAAAAAGTGGTTTATTATACTGGGAGCTACGCTAGTATTAAGCGTTATTATATTTAACTATGTTTTTTCAAAAGGAGAATTTGTTATCGGTTCTACCTCTTATATTGCTAAAGATGCCCCAATTGTGGAAGAAAGGCTTCCGTTTTATATGGGCTACGGTCTGCATTGGGGTGGTTTTGGAAAACCGACTTTAACCAACGTAACATTAATAAAACACGATGGAACGGAGCTAAATGAAGAAGATTTACAATTAACGGTCACTTCGATGATTGATGAAATGGGTGTAACGGGAGTGATAGACGAAGATTTCGCAATTGAAGAAGGGTATATCAACGAATACTTACCAGTAGAAAACTATAAAGTAGAAGACAACTTCATGCTCGTTTTTCGGGTGGAACTACACGATGCAAACTATGAAAATAACATAAGTCATCTCATTATCGAATACAAAAATTTTGGTTTTCGTCAACAGCAAACAATGGAATTCGAAGGTTTTTTCAAGGGATTAGAATAAAGTTTC
>NZ_KZ454943.1:99146-101464 GCF_002797395.1 Bacillus solitudinis | reverse complement strand
TGAAGCATTAGAAATCGAAGAAGAAAGAGAAATTGTTAAAAGAGCTATCTTAACACTAAAGCCAAGTTATAGAGAGGTTATTATCCTTAGAGGCATTAATGAAATGTCTATCAAAGAAACTGCAAAAATATTAAATTGTAGCGAGTCTAAAGTTAAGGTGAATTACCACCGTGCGTTAAAAAAACTTCACACTAAACTAGAGTTTAATATGGAGGAGGTATTTGAAAATGCAAAGTGAAAAGGATTTATTTAAAAAGATAAAAAATTCACCCGATATAAACCCACGAGAAGAGTTTGTTATTGAAACTAAACGTAATTTATTACAAAAAGCTCATAGATTACATTATAAGAAAAAAATTAAAGGTTTTTCTTTGTATTTTGCTAGTATAGCTAGTTTCATTGTATTTATTATTATTGGATTTAACGTTTTTAGTAATGATATTAGTCAAATCTTAAGCGGAACAAATAATGTACCAGAAGAAGTTTTTAATGTTGGAGATGAAACTGAAGAAACATTGAAGGAGAAAGACATTAATATTTCAATTTTCCGTGAAGAATCTGAGCAAGTAGAAGAAGTACCATTAGAGAAATATGTCATGGGTGTAGTTGCAGCGGGAATGGATCCAACCTTTGAGATGGAAGCCTTAAAATCTCAAGCGTTGTTAGCACGAACCTATATAATAAGACACATCTTGCATTCAGGAGATATCTCACTACCAGAAGGTGCAATGGTTACTGATACAACTATTCACCAAACTTATCGAAATCAAGAAGAACTAAAAACAGTTTGGGGTACAGATTATGAAATGTATTTGGAAAAAGTAGAAGAAGCAGTTCTATCAACACAAGGTCAAATTTTGACGTTTAATAATGAACCAATTCAAGCTGCTTTTTTCTCAACTAGCAACGGTTATACAGAGAATGCAGAGGACTATTGGGGAAATGAAGTTCCTTATTTGAAAAGTGTTGACAGCCCTTGGGACCAAACATCGCCGCGGTTTAGTTCAAGTAAAGTTATCAGTATAAATGAATTTGAAAAAGCTCTAGGCATTGTTTTACCAGATGATAGTTCAATCGGTGAAATTAGTGAGCGAACAGAAGGTGGACGTGTAGCTATAGTTGTTATTGACGGAAAAGAGTTTAGTGGTAGAGAAATTAGAGGAAAATTAGATTTAGAGTCTACTGATTTTAAGTGGCAACGACAAGGCGAACAAATAACGATTGAAACTAAAGGTTTTGGGCATGGAGTTGGAATGAGTCAGGACGGTGCTAACGGTATGGCACTTGAAGGCAAAGATTATAAGGAAATCGTGAATCATTTTTATAATGGGATTGAAATAGAAAAGCTTAACACGTTTTTACCGCAGATATTATCTTTAATTGAATAATAAATAACAAAAAATCATTTTTCTTATTTGACTAAAGGATGCGTTTCTGGAATAACAGCAGGAACGTTTTTTTCTTTTCCCCCCTAAATAAAAGGAAATTAATGTTAAGATAAAATAAAGTATTAGGTGTTATTCATTAATGAGGCAGTTTAATGGAATAAGGAAATCCGAGAAGGCGTAAATGTTAGACTAATTATAGTATTTGATTTCACATTACTTAGGGGGGATTTGATGTGTGGAAATTTACAGTAATGTTGTTTTTGTTACTCATTGGAGGAATAGGCGGTATTGATATAGTTAGTCTTTTCGAAGGTAATGAAGTATTTACTGGTTATGTTGCAGGATTTGCGGCTATGGTTGGCATGATTGTTGTATTACTTATGTTTATAGTCGCACAATTACATAATATAGAAAGTAAAAAGGATTAGAGTTTGCCGCTAACGGGTGCGTTCCCTACAACATCAGCAGGAATGCTTTTTCACTAACGGAGCAGGATAATTAAAGATAGCTTCGGGATTATGTGTTAACTTTTATAAAGGAGGTGCTTGAATGAAAAAGTGGTTTATTATACTGGGAGCTACGCTAGTATTAAGCGTTATTATATTTAACTATGTTTTTTCAAAAGGAGAATTTGTTATCGGTTCTACCTCTTATATTGCTAAAGATGCCCCAATTGTGGAAGAAAGGCTTCCGTTTTATATGGGCTACGGTCTGCATTGGGGTGGTTTTGGAAAACCGACTTTAACCAACGTAACATTAATAAAACACGATGGAACGGAGCTAAATGAAGAAGATTTACAATTAACGGTCACTTCGATGATTGATGAAATGGGTGTAACGGGAGTGATAGACGAAGATTTCGCAATTGAAGAAGGGTATATCAACGAATACTTACCAGTAGAAAACTATAAAGTAGAAGACAACTTCATG
>NZ_KZ454943.1:97243-99136 GCF_002797395.1 Bacillus solitudinis | reverse complement strand
ACCTTTGAGATGGAAGCCTTAAAATCTCAAGCGTTGTTAGCACGAACCTATATAATAAGACACATCTTGCATTCAGGAGATATCTCACTACCAGAAGGTGCAATGGTTACTGATACAACTATTCACCAAACTTATCGAAATCAAGAAGAACTAAAAACAGTTTGGGGTACAGATTATGAAATGTATTTGGAAAAAGTAGAAGAAGCAGTTCTATCAACACAAGGTCAAATTTTGACGTTTAATAATGAACCAATTCAAGCTGCTTTTTTCTCAACTAGCAACGGTTATACAGAGAATGCAGAGGACTATTGGGGAAATGAAGTTCCTTATTTGAAAAGTGTTGACAGCCCTTGGGACCAAACATCGCCGCGGTTTAGTTCAAGTAAAGTTATCAGTATAAATGAATTTGAAAAAGCACTAGGCATTGTTTTACCAGATGATAGTTCAATCGGTGAAATTAGTGAGCGAACAGAAGGTGGACGTGTAGCTATAGTTGTTATTGACGGAAAAGAGTTTAGTGGTAGAGAAATTAGAGGAAAATTAGATTTAGAGTCTACTGATTTTAAGTGGCAACGACAAGGCGAACAAATAACGATTGAAACTAAAGGTTTTGGGCATGGAGTTGGAATGAGTCAGGACGGTGCTAACGGTATGGCACTTGAAGGCAAAGATTATAAGGAAATCGTGAATCATTTTTATAATGGGATTGAAATAGAAAAGCTTAACACGTTTTTACCGCAGATATTATCTTTAATTGAATAATAAATAACAAAAAATCATTTTTCTTATTTGACTAAAGGATGCGTTTCTGGAATAACAGCAGGAACGTTTTTTTCTTTTCCCCCCTAAATAAAAGGAAATTAATGTTAAGATAAAATAAAGTATTAGGTGTTATTCATTAATGAGGCAGTTTAATGGAATAAGGAAATCCGAGAAGGCGTAAATGTTAGACTAATTATAGTATTTGATTTCACATTACTTAGGGGGGATTTGATGTGTGGAAATTTACAGTAATGTTGTTTTTGTTACTCATTGGAGGAATAGGCGGTATTGATATAGTTAGTCTTTTCGAAGGTAATGAAGTATTTACTGGTTATGTTGCAGGATTTGCGGCTATGGTTGGCATGATTGTTGTATTACTTATGTTTATAGTCGCACAATTACATAATATAGAAAGTAAAAAGGATTAGAGTTTGCCGCTAACGGGTGCGTTCCCTACAACATCAGCAGGAATGCTTTTTCACTAACGGAGCAGGATAATTAAAGATAGCTTCGGGATTATGTGTTAACTTTTATAAAGGAGGTGCTTGAATGAAAAAGTGGTTTATTATACTGGGAGCTACGCTAGTATTAAGCGTTATTATATTTAACTATGTTTTTTCAAAAGGAGAATTTGTTATCGGTTCTACCTCTTATATTGCTAAAGATGCCCCAATTGTGGAAGAAAGGCTTCCGTTTTATATGGGCTACGGTCTGCATTGGGGTGGTTTTGGAAAACCGACTTTAACCAACGTAACATTAATAAAACACGATGGAACGGAGCTAAATGAAGAAGATTTACAATTAACGGTCACTTCGATGATTGATGAAATGGGTGTAACGGGAGTGATAGACGAAGATTTCGCAATTGAAGAAGGGTATATCAACGAATACTTACCAGTAGAAAACTATAAAGTAGAAGACAACTTCATGCTCGTTTTTCGGGTGGAACTACACGATGCAAACTATGAAAATAACATAAGTCATCTCATTATCGAATACAAAAATTTTGGTTTTCGTCAACAGCAAACAATGGAATTCGAAGGTTTTTTCAAGGGATTAGAATAAAGTTTCAGTATAGTTCTTGAATAACTCCTTCTGCTTGTGAATGAATGTACTTAAACAAACGGGTGC
>NZ_KZ454943.1:0-96096 GCF_002797395.1 Bacillus solitudinis | reverse complement strand
GCAGGATAATTAAAGATAGCTTCGGGATTATGTGTTAACTTTTATAAAGGAGGTGCTTGAATGAAAAAGTGGTTTATTATACTGGGAGCTACGCTAGTATTAAGCGTTATTATATTTAACTATGTTTTTTCAAAAGGAGAATTTGTTATCGGTTCTACCTCTTATATTGCTAAAGATGCCCCAATTGTGGAAGAAAGGCTTCCGTTTTATATGGGCTACGGTCTGCATTGGGGTGGTTTTGGAAAACCGACTTTAACCAACGTAACATTAATAAAACACGATGGAACGGAGCTAAATGAAGAAGATTTACAATTAACGGTCACTTCGATGATTGATGAAATGGGTGTAACGGGAGTGATAGACGAAGATTTCGCAATTGAAGAAGGGTATATCAACGAATACTTACCAGTAGAAAACTATAAAGTAGAAGACAACTTCATGCTCGTTTTTCGGGTGGAACTACACGATGCAAACTATGAAAATAACATAAGTCATCTCATTATCGAATACAAAAATTTTGGTTTTCGTCAACAGCAAACAATGGAATTCGAAGGTTTTTTCAAGGGATTAGAATAAAGTTTCAGTATAGTTCTTGAATAACTCCTTCTGCTTGTGAATGAATGTACTTAAACAAACGGGTGCGATGCTTGAATTAGGCATAGCCATTTGTTTATTGAAGTAACGGTGCAGGACAGTGAAATAAGCAGAGGGTATCATCTGTCTAATATAGAAATAAATATAGTCAAATTAAGGGGGAGAATAATGGAATTCAAATTTTTGGACTTGATGTTATTAAAGGAGATGAAATTGATTTACATCTGAAAAAAACAGTACCGGGAAACAAGGATAAGAACTGGGTTCCAGCTTATCATTTCAATATTTCTTTAAGCGGTTCATCGAAACCTATTGGAAAGATAGATATTAGAATTGGGTACAATGAAAACTTACATTATGGTGACCATATTGGATATTCAGTTAATGAAGAATATAGAGGCAATCACTCTGCTGCAAAAGCTGTAATGGCTTTTAAGGAAAGTTGGCACATGCTCATGAAATGGATAAACTGTTCATTACCCGTAATCCAGATAACATCGCTTCAAGAAAAACATGTGAGTATATCGGAGCTGATTTATGGTGAGAAAGTTTTTTTTGTTTTTTTTAATTGTTGGAGTATTGCTAGTATTAACATTAATGGTAAAACATACTGAGATTTTTGAAAAAGAGCCTAGAGCTATACATGAGATTTTAGATGAAAAAACCGAAATTATTATTGAACTTAATGTGACTTACAACAATCGTAAACACGAGGTTTTCTCTTTACACAGCGATATTATTGATGTAGATAAAATCAACAATTTTATAGATGAAATTAGTGAAACTGAAGTAAAAAATGTTTCATCAGATCAACTCGATCAATTAATAGAAAAAAACCATTTTTTTGTTCGAATAAACAGAAATCGTAGTCACAGCATAGATGAACAACAACCTAGCTTAATGTCTGCAATTTTTATAGCAGAAGATGGCGAGGTAATTATTTATCCAGAATTATTAAAAGTACCAGGTACATTGGGGACATATAAAGAACAATTAAAATCTGTTAAAAAGCACCCAGTTTTATATCAAGAAATGATAAAAATATTTCAGGATGATTTTGAAACTTACAAATCTCCCTAAGATAAACATTATCTCTGATGCTATAGGTACCTGTCTGTTCAAATACCAAAATGAAAAAGACCAATTACATTATATAATAAAATAGAAGGATCTCTGTTTAATTATAAGAAGAACATATTACACTAAAATCCTTTAAATAATAAGCAACCGTCCCACTATCGCAATCGTCAGCAATAGGTAAGCATTTGATGTTATCTCCAGCTTTTCCCCTGCTCCACACGAAACGTGCTAGTCTCCCAGCATTCCGCGCTCCATCTAAAGATATGTACTAAATTATAAGTTCCTAGTTACTCATAGACTTGAGGTAATAAACTTGGATCCATACCGCACTTTTCACATGGTTTAAAAAATATAGAGGATAGAAGATTAATCTAACGGGTGCGCTGCTTTAATAAGAACAGCGCTCTTTCTTTGTTGAAGTAACGGTGCAGGATTGTACAATAAGGGCAATCGTTTCTTGAGCTAACGATGTGGAGGAAAAGATGAATCGCGTGTGGAATATTCACAAAATGAAAGGGGTTTTGTAAAAATTTATGGAGGTGAAACAAAATGAGGGAGAAAAGGCATTTTGCAAATTTTACCGTTTGCTCCAAACAAAGACTACAAAACGTGCCGGCAATACTTTGTTTGGAGCCTAATAAATATGAGTAATATTGATTCATTGTCCTCGGCTTTGTAGTCTTTGTTTCTATCTGAAATGAACATTTTGGAAGGAGCAAAGCAATGAAATATTACAACACCGAAAATGTGTTACCGGAAAAACTTATTACGTTAATACAAGAATATATTGATGGCGGATATATTTATATACCTAAGAAACAAGAAACACACAAAGCTTGGGGAGAAAAAAGCGGGACGAAAAGCTATTTACGCAAAAGAAACCAAACTATTTTCTGTCGCTATCAGTCAGGAGTGTCCACTCCGCAATTGGCGAAGGAAAACTATCTCTCTGAATCTAGTATTCGGAGAATCGTTAGCCAAGAGAAGAGACGTGCTTCAGTACGTGCTCAAGTTTAAGGTAGAACCATTCTTGAACAGGGCTATTTATAGTAATTGTGCTACAGTTAATTTAGTAGCGCAGAGTAAAAGAATTAATGTCTAAAAAAAACGCAAGATGCTACTTACTGCCATGTATGAGCGGTTATAGCATCTTTTTTATAGCATACATTATCGAGTTTCAACAGTTTAGCATTTTTTGCGAACGATTTAAAATTTGCGCTTTTAAAAGTTTAGTTTTACAAACTAAAAGGCATTAATTCGTCAATTGTTTAAAAAATCTACATAGGTTTTTATGTCAAAATTAAAGGAGAAACCGATGAAAATTGATGTTCAATTAACAGATGAAAATCAAGCATATATTATAAAAAACTTATATCCTTTGTACCTGTATGACCTATCAGGACATTATGGCAGACTCCCAAATGTTCATGGGGTTTTTGAGGATGGTGACGATTTTCGAACATTAAATGACCAGTACGTAGTTCAAAATATTTGGTGGGAAAAACCTGATGTATTGTTCCCCTACCTAATTTTCGTAGATGGGATACCAGCTGGATTTGTTCTAATAGCGACCCAGCCTCATTGTAATAAAGGCATTGATTATTTTGTTAATGAATTCTTTTTAATTCAGTCAGTAAGGGGGAAAGGTATTGCTGAAAGAGTAGCAAATATAGTATTTGACCAATTTATTGGAAATTGGGAGTTGTTTACGAATCCTTTAGAGAAAAACATAGTTGGGCAAAGGTTTTGGAGGAAGACAATCTCAAATTACACTAATGGAGTTTTCATTGAGGAAAAAGGGGAAACATTCGATGGGGATAAACTTATCTTTCGATTTAATAATATTGGAAAACACTCGAATTCAAAAGCACTAGGTTAAATATAGTTATTAAGAAAATAAGGATTTAACCCTTTACTAACCATTATTCAGTTGTAAATATTTTAGGGGGGAAGTAATTGTATAATGAAGTACTCTATGAAAAAAAAGTGGAGAGAGAACTAATTAAACTTTATGACATAAATAGTATAAATAAAGTAACGTACTTAGGAAAAAGTGATAATGTTACATTTTGTATAGAAACTATTGATAACAATAAATATTTATTTAAACATCATATGGGGACTAATGAGAAAAGAGTTATTGAATCTGAATTGTTATGGCTTGAAGCGTTAGAAGCGAATACTAGCTTAAATATTCAAAGACCAGTAAGGAATATAAACAATCAATTAACTACAAACATAATTGATGAAAAAACAGGTAATCATTCTTTTTGGACTTTGCAAGTTTGGATTGAAGGAAAAACATTGGATAGACAACCAACTGATGTTGAGTTAGAAAAATTAGCTCAATTAATGGTTACTCTTCATGGACATTCCGTTTGTTGGATTGTTCCTGAAACCTTTGAAAGACCTTCCTACAATGCTGAGAATCTATTGAATTCGCTAAATCAGTTAAAACAAATGTTACCTTTAAATATTATGTCTTCGGATAATTATAAAGTATTACAGAAGACCACAGATAAAATAGTAAAGGTAATTAATTCACAGGAGAAAAATAGTGATGACTGGGGAATTATTCATTCCGACATTCATGAGAGTAACTATGTATTTAACCAAGGGAAGCCTTTCGTTATAGATTTTTCATCATGTGGTTTCGGGTTTTACTTATTTGATATCGCTGAAACCTTTCTACATCTTATTCCAAAAAATAGGGAGAAATTAATTACTTACTATCAACAAGAACGCAATTTACAGCGAGACTATATTGAATTATTAGAAGCGTTCTTCATATGGGCAATCATTCGGAATTTTGCATTTCTATCTAAAAATGTTAATGAACACAATGAGTTATCAAAAAACATCCCAATGGTAGTTGAAAAATTTTGTAGAAAATATCTTAAAGAGGAACGTTTTTTGTTCAACTAAAGGGTAGCGTTAGTTGAACAAAAAAACAGTTAATAAACATAAAAAAATGGCTCGGTTCGTATGAATTGAGCCATTTAAATTTGTTACAAAATTGGGTGCAAATAAAGGTGCATATTTGTTTGTAATTTCTGTTTTTGCGATAGGAAACGGAACCCGGTATAAAAACAATTGGTTTTTATACACTCTAAATCCTTTTTCAGCAAGGAAGTTTTTTATCGAGGTTAGTATCTTCAGAAACTACCTTTTATATATTTAATGCGCCATCATCTCATGAGCGATTTCATGACCATCCATTTCTGATGGATAGTAGGTAGGCCAGTTTGTGACTTCATCTAATAATGCTTCACGGTCGTCACCCCAATACAAGTGGTAGTGATCAGCTTTAGTCGGATAGATACCATGATCACTAAATTGAATATATGAAGGAGCTTCTTCAGATTCCTCCGCTAATTTAAATATGTATCTCACTCCTCTGTTTCCCGCATCATATGTTAAAATCTCGTACCCATCATAGATATATTCACTAGAAATCTCTTCTCCGTTTTTTAAGAACGTTACTGTATCCTCTTGAATTACGATACGGTTAACATCTGTTTGATACCCTACATCATAATACTCCTTATATTCTTCAGCTGTCATATCACCTTTATTTTCCTCTTTATAAGCAAATACTTCGTCAAGCGAACCATCTTGCAGGAATGGATAGACAGATTGCCAGTCTCCTTCCCAATCGGAGAGTGGACGATCTTCTACCTGACTGTCTTCAAAATACCCGTTATAAATTTGTTCTGCTTCTTCATCATGGCCATGACTATGATCGTGTTCACTTTCATGTTCATGATTTTCTGATTGTTGCTCTTTGACTTCAGAAGAGCTTTCGGCATCTGCTTCAGCTGCACTATTTTCGGACGATTCATTAGCACTAGAAGCTTCTTCCGATGAATTTGAAGTCTGACACGCCACTAGCAAGAAACTGATACTAAGTACGCTTAATAATTTTGTAAATGAACTCATTTTTTCAAAACACTCCCTCTAAATCGAAATTATTACGAATTGAATCATAGCATTTACTTTATTAGACTGTCAATGAAAATTACACCAATTTTATAAAGTTTTATAAGATGAAAAATAGACTCTCATGTAAATTCAAGGTGTATTTTAAATTTTATAGAAAAAGAATTATTTTTATATAGTCCAAAAAACTATGTAATTGGCTGACTAACTGACAGAACAAGAGTTAAACAAGAAGGTAGACATGAATATAAAGGAGGATATGTTTTGATCTCAGATTGTGAAGATATGTACTTAAACAAACGGTGCATTCCTTAAACAAGGGATGCTTTTTCCATGTCAATGAAAAGGAAATTAATGTTAAACTAAAGAAGCAGGATTGTAAAATAAGCAACATAGAGAATTTATTGAAACATTTATTCGAAAAACCAGTATAGTTTTAAGGTTAATAAAGTGGAGGTGTCATTTTGGAAACTAATGTTCAAACGTCTCAAAACGTTGAAATTGTAACGAAAAAAGAAGTAAGTTCAAGAAAATTTTTAAATGTACTAGGGATATTTCTCTTTGGGGGATTTGCATTAACAAGTATAACTACTCCAATCCCTTCATATGAAATCAAAAGTTTTTTTCTATTTATTTTTGGAAGTGCTATTATTTATTACTTTTTAGTGAATATCTATTCCATAGGACAGATAGGAAGAAAGATTGTTTTTACAATTCTTATTCTTTTAGGTTGTTTTAGTATATATATGGCTTTTTATCTTGCAACTAATTCAGTACCACACTAATAACTAATTGAATTATAAATATTGTTCAAGTAAAGGGTGCGATTGCTGTACAGCAGCAGTCGCTATTCTACTATCGGCGCAGGAAAGTGCAAGAAGAATTTTATAAAAAAAGGAAAACAAGTGATTTAGAAGAAGTAATAAAAAAGAATATTTTGTTGGAGGAATATAAAAAAATGTTTATTGTAAATGTTGAAGGGGCTATTTGGAAAGATAATAAGTGGTTAATAATTGAAAGAAGTAAAAAAGAGGAACATGCAGGAGGATTGCTTTCTCTTGTCGGCGGTAAGGTTGATATAGAAGGTAACAAATCAGATATTTTAGAAAGAACGGTAAAGCGTGAAATTTTAGAAGAAGTGGATGTGAAAGTAAAAGATTACCTAAATTATGTACATAGCACATCTTTTGTAACTGATAAGGGTGAAAATGTAGTTGATATTGTTTTTCTTTGTGAATATATTTCTGGAGAGGCGTTTCCTAAAAGCCCTGATGAAGTCGAACGTGTATTATGGCTTACTTCAGATGAGATATTAAATCACCCAAAAGCACCTATTTATCTAAAAGAAAGTATTAAACGTGCAATGGTAATAAAATCAAACTTGTAAACTATCACTTTAAAAAAGAAAAATTGGAGTGTTTCAATTGAAAAGCATTTATGTTATTAGGCATTGTGAGGCAGAGGGACAGCCACCAGAATCATCGCTAACTGATAAAGGTTTAATGCAAGCCATCGATTTAGCAACTTTTTTTAACAATGTTAAAATTGAACGAATCATTTCAAGTCCATATAAGCGTGCTATCCAAACGATACAACCACTTGCAAAGCAGTTAAATGTTGAGATAGAAATAAATAGCCAATTAAAAGAACGTGTACTAAGCACAGAACATCTTTCGGATTGGTTTGAAAAATTAAGAACAACATTTGAAGATTTCGAATTAAAATTCAAAGGTGGAGAGTCCAGCAAAGAGGCGGTAACACGAATAATAGAAGTTATTGAGGATGTTTTTAATGGTGAATTTGAAAATACAATAATTGTGACACATGGAAATTTAATGTCATTATTATTAAACCATTTTAACAAGGAATTTGGTTTTGATGAATGGTCAAGGTTAAGTAATCCAGACGTATACCATATAAAATCAGAAAACAATAAAATAACTTTAGAACGATTATGGAATTAAGAATAAAGATTTCAATAGAGATTGTGAAAAGCTTATCTTAAATTAACGGGTGCGATTGCTCAAAAGGTAATAGCTCTTTGTGTTGAATTGCGGAACACTAGGCAGGTATTTCAAAATTGTCTTTTACTGGGGGATTGATTTGGATAGATTTTTATTTATATTCGGACTGATATTTTTTGCATTTTGTCTTATCTTCTTTGTAATGAATTTTATTGGTGAATATGATGGATTGATGCTTATTGGGACATTGTTTGGAATGCTTAATGCAAGTATTGCAATGGGGATTTCTGAAGTTTTAGGAGTATTAAAAAGCAAAAAATAAATACTGTGTGAAAAGAGGTACTTAAACAAACAGGTGCTTCGTTAGCGAAACAAGGCATCGCTTGCCTTGTTCCGCTAACGATGCAGGATAATTTAATAAGCTAATGAGTTATTATAGAAATTAATAAATAGAGAGTTAAAAGGTATTTAAGGAGGGTTTTTATTGCAAATAAAAATGAAAGTAATAGAATGGCTCGGTTTCATAATTTGTTTAGGTTGTTTGATTACTATTGGTACATTTCGACATTATAGCATAACGGATACACTTTGGTGGTCTATTCTTTGGGTATTAATGTTTGTAGGTGGAGCTATTACGATAATTGCTTTCTTAATTAGGAGATTTGGAACCAAAGTAAAAAGTAATAGTTTATAAGATATTTGTGAGTAGGTTAACAACAGAAAATCTTCTTCAAGTAACGGGTGCATTACTTCAAGAAGCTGAGGTTGTTCTTTTGCTTATTGATGGACCGGGCAGTTACACAAGCCATTCTAAATTTGCTGGAGGATTAAAGACATGCAGAATGTGGCAACCGAATTAGAGATAATAATGAGGGAAGCTTTATTGAGTAACAGTCTATTCTTTGCTGAGCAGGTATATGTAAAGGGTGAGAATAAACATTATACTTTAGATTTCGTTGTATATGGATAATTTTGTAAAGTTGTGGTGGAGTGTGATGGACCACATCATTTTAGTGCGGAGAATTGGTACAAAGATACTCATATAAAAGTCCCCACTGTACAAAACAATTCTTGATTAGCGTAATGTGTTTTCTTCTCTTCATCCGATAACTTTAATCCAAATAAGGAAATTCAAACTTGTTCAAATAAAAATGAAGCGGATCATTAAAATTAATATTTTAAGAGAGGAAACAATCAACCATTTCGCGTTAAATAACAGTTTAACGAAGAATTAAATAGTACAATATATATTTATAACTTTTATCAGCTTTACTGTATAAAATTAGTCTTTTCCTTCAAAGTATTATACACTTATTTTATATTCAGTTTGCTGTTTAAAATAAGTGTTGAGGTGTTTCTATGAATGATTTTACGGAAGTTACCGAACTAAAAAATGAACTCGACCAACTCAGACCTCTTCCTTCTGCTGCAGTTAAAAATTTAAATGAGGTTCTTCGTGTTGAGTGGACATATAATTCCAATGCTATCGAAGGTAATACATTATCATTGATTGAAACTAAAGTTGTCTTAGAAGATGGACTTACAATAGGTGGAAAGCGTTTAAAGGAACATTTTGAAGTAATTAATCATTCGGAAGCAATTGATTATATTGAAGAGCATGTCTTAAAAGATAAAAAACTCGATGAAAGAACGCTGAAAAATCTTCACTATTTGGTATTAAAAAATATAGATAATGAAAATGCAGGTAATTATCACAATATAAACGTTAGAATCTCTGGTAGTGTGCATGAGCCACCGAATTTTCTTCAGGTACCTCAGGAAATGTCTAATTTACTATCATGGTATGAGGATAATAAGGGTGACTTACACCCTGTGGAACTGGCAGCACTTTTTCATTTTAAATTTGTTTATATTCATCCGTTTTCAGATGGAAATGGCAGAACGGCCAGACTCTTAATGAATTTAATACTAATGGAAAATGGTTATTCCCCTGCTATTGTCAAAGCTGAACATGAACAACGTTTAAAATATTATGAAACGCTTGAGTTGGCAAGTGTAAAACAAATCTACAGCCCTTTTATTGAATTAATCACTGGCTGCGTTCGTGATAGTTTAAATATTTACCTTAAAGCTGTAAAACCTTAATAAATAAAGAGTAATTTTGTTGAAGGAAAGGTACCGACCCCAAAAAGTTAGAGCAGAAAACTAACTTTTTGGGGTGTTTTTATGGCCAAATATAGTGAGGAATTTAAAATAAAGCTTGTTACTGAGTATTTACATGGAAATCTTGGATATAAATTATTGGCGAAGAAATACAATATACCCTCTCAAACACTATTACAAGATTGGGTAAGAGCCTATAAAACCCAAGGGATGGAAGGATTAAAGCAAAGAAAAGTGAAGGAAGCTTATTCTATTCAATTTAAATTCGATAAGATACAATTTATGCTACACACAGGTGCTTCTTATCAGGAAACTGCTGATCAATTTAGATTGAACAATCCTTCATTAATTCACCGCTGGATGAAAACATTTAATGAACAAGGAATAGAAGGCCTAAATTATTGAGTCATCACATGAAAATATTATTTTGGAAATGAATGATCTTGAATAAGCCTTATTAAACATAGTAGTTATACTTACGTTAGTAATATCTTTTTAAGTAAATGATTTTTCAATATCACTCAAAGAGTATATCCATTAAGTGTGTCTTGTGGTAAACAAGGGCGTTAATCCAAGAAGGATTAATGCCTTTTTTGTGAAGTTATTATACTAAGTGGCAGTTTAAATGAAAAAGGTAGACTATTATTTACGAGCAGATACGGGAATGACATGTATTTAAACTAATCCTTTAATTGGTTACTTTTTTAATTTTACTGGAAGGGCTTTTCTCCCGATTGAAGACTCCTTGTGGCAGAATAAGGAAATGGTCGTTTCGTTGAAACTAAAAAACAAGAGGAGGAATAACCATGGCATTATTCAGAAATCCAGCCTTTGATGAGCTGGAAGACACATTTTTTTTAAAGGGAAAACATACGGGGAAGGAAATTTAAAATTTGTGCTAACGCTATGTGCTATTGAACCTTTTCCAAAGCGGCTTTTAGATTATGATTGGAATGTTAAGCTTGCAAATGGATTGGAAATCCAAGCTCATATGGGAGAAGGGGTTTTTTCTTCGGATGGCACAAGACTTCATGATATCGGAAGAATATTGAGGGAACTTTCCTCATGCCTACCAGCGGAACAATTGTCACAGAATATTGACCATGCTATACAAGAAATTGTCGATAATTATTTGAAGTCTGCCAAAAATCAGCACTAATCATAAAAATTGAGTACAGATTTAAGATGGAGGTTATGTATTAATGCATTACTACTTAGAAAGTACGGAAAACGCCACAATTGAGTTGTTTTCTGCTTATGAAGTTGCAAAAGGACAGTGGGGAGACTATGCACTTCACGAAGGTCAGTGGGGAAATATATATAATCATTACAAAAAAAGCCTGGGTAGTGATGGGGTGATTGATAGCGAACGTGAACGAATAACTAAAGAGATGAACAACGCTAAGGAACTATCTGAAAAGTACAAAAAAGAAGCGGAAATCTATGATGTTACTCGGAGAATACTCGCAGGTTCTATATTGCAATTAGCTAAACAAGGACTCTCTATTGTATTCGGTCAAACTATTAACTTCCCTCAAGAGCCAAAGATAGAAGACATATCTGTTGCTACGATTATTTTTGCAGGAAGAAATCAATCTATGCATTATGAAGAAGGGAGCTATAAAAATGTAACTAAAAGTTGCTTTGAAGCATTAGCACAGTTAGATAGTAAATTTGCACTGCAGAATGCCTCTGGTAAGAACATGAGTATAGAGATACTGGATATATTAGGTTGGGATGATTATGAAAGGTACATAGCTACTATGGAAGATCTGTTAAATAGATAATTACAATGGCCGATGTGTGTTAAAAAGTTAGGGGTTTTTAATGGAACTGTTCAAAGAAACCCATTAGGAGGACTAGTGTGGATTTATTTAGTGTCCAAGTTGAAATTAAAGTCAGTGCAAAAATGGTTATGATACATCATACATCCACGTAAATGTGAAGGAGTACACTTAAAGAAGTGCTTACAAGAAACCTAAAAATTTTTAGAACCTATTACTGCGTAGTACAAATATACTAGCTATACACAACCATTATGAGACGATTACCCCAAAAGTAATCGTCTCTTTCTTATTCAAAAGATCAAAAAAGCGGTCCATACTCACTCAGTTGGTATTTTTGCTGTTTGTATAGGTAATCCTTAGTTACTAATAAGAACTAAGGAGAGTTGATTATTATGAATCTAGTTGAGCAAGTATTATCAGATTTAGTAACTGCTTTAAAAGATTTGTATCCTAATATTGAAGTGGAAAGTACAAAGAATAAATTATCTACTGTTCTATCAGAGTATTATTTTCAAAGAGTTGAGTTAGGTGAGGTACATCCTGACCTTGATGATTACAGAGAGAAAACCTTATAGAAGATTATCTAAACGAGGGATACAAAGAGAAATAGGTATAATCGCTCAAAAAGCAGGTTTACAAGAAAAAGTAAGTCCACATGTTTTAAGACACACTTTTGCTACTTTAACATTAAATAATGGTGCAGAATTAGTTGCTATTCAAGAGCTCTTAGGTCATAGTTCACCGGATACGACACTAAGGTATGCAAAGATTACTCATGAGCGAAAGCGAGAGCAGCATAAAAAGTATTTGATTCAGTAAGTTGCTGTCGATTTGACCCATACTGTGCAGCAAATAACTTCAATTTATTCGAGTTTATGAAAGATGTACTTAAGTTAAAGAGTTTAGTTGAATAGAGAATTTATTTATTTATTGGCTTAACATCAGCAAAAAAGGAAGGTTGTTATCATAACAAACTCCCTTTCGTATTAATTTGTTGCTTTTTTAGTTTTTGTTAGCTTCTTATTGAATGAAATCCTCGGTCGAAATTACATTGGCATATATTCCATTAAGTGCGCTAATAAATGCATAATGAACCTGTTCTGCTGGCACTTCCTTACCTTGGTAAGCTAAGTCTGTTGTCGTACAAGCATCTTCTATAAGTGTAGATTCAAAACCTAGCTCCAAAGCTGCTCTGACTGTGGCATCTACACACATATGCGTCATCATACCTACAATCACTAGTTTGGTCACTCCGTTTTCTTTTAATTTGCTTTCTAAATCAGTATTGAAGAAGCTGTTAGGTGTATGTTTTGTGATAATATTTTCTCCTTCTATTGGTAAAACAGCCTTATTTATTTTTACTCCCTCAGTATTTGGAAGAAAGAAGCCTATCCCTTCATCATTCGAAATATGCTGAACATGAAAAATATTATCTTTGTTATTCTGTCTAAACCATTCAAGAATTTTACCTGCATTATTAGCTGCTTTTACTGGATTGCTCAATTCCATTTTTCCGTTTGGAAAATAGTCGTTTTGAATATCAATAATAATTAAAGCAGTGCTCATTTTTTTCACCTCATTAAAATATTTAATATAATATAATGATAAATAATATCTTGATTTTAATCGACACTTTGATGAAACACTTCTATATCAATTAATTTCATAGTGAAAGGATTTTTTTATGGAACTTGATAATATCGATTTTCAGATTCTTCGGTTACTATCCGAAAATTCACGTGTTCAATGGAAGGACTTAGGAGAACAGATTCATATGACTGGGCAAGCAGTAGGGAATCGTATTAAGAAACTTGAGGAAAATGGTGTAATTAAAGCCTATTCCTTAATTATTAATGAAATGAAATTAGGACTTCCTTATACGGCGTTTGTCATTATGCATATGAAAACAGCAAATCATGATTCGTTTATTGGTTTTATTAATGAGCGGAATGAGGTAGTGGAAGCTCACCGAATATCTGGGGAAGGTTGTTACCTTTTAAAAATAAAAATTAAATCCAAAGAAGAACTAAATCTTTTTCTTAATAAACTTCTCGAACATGGAAATTATAGTTTAAACCTATCTATACAAGAGATAAAACAATGTCATCCGCTGACTGCTACATAACAATATGAATCTTAATGAAAATACTGATTGTTATGAATTGTACTTGAGCTAAGCGCTTAAGTTATAAAAACTCTAACAAAACAAAGTCGTTTGTTGCGCATTACAACGATACTGTACAACAATTAACTTCATTTTTTACAGAACTTCCTAGTTAGAAAAGGAAAATTGGTTTTTTTTTCAATATACCCAGTTAAAATTCAAGAAGTTCTAGCAACCTGGGTTAATCAGTGTGTCTATTATTAATACTCTTCAACAATCAGGCGCTATTCTGTAATAAGGGATAGCGGTTTTCTATGTGAAGTGGTCAGAACAAAGGGGTTATCTGGAAAAAATTAAAAGATATCTGTGTTAAAAAGTATAAAGATTATGAATAAATAAAACTTTGTTGTTCGAGACACTTTTTTGTCTTGCTCTGTGAAATATCGTAACTTTAAATAGGTTTTACAATGCAGATGATACAATAAGTCCTTTTTTAATTTTATAAAATTATAACCATCTAAATAATAAAAAGAAAAAAACCTGCGGATATTTCGATTGTCGATAAAGGTATACTTTATCGACCTTTAAAAAAAGACGAAAAGGTACATCTATAAAGGTTTATATTAAAATTTATAGATATCTATTAAGTGTATACACCTTTATAGATATAAAGTATAATAGTAGATGAAAATAATTCCATTTGACTTTAGGTGGTTGGGGGAATACGACATGAAAATTGGTTACGTGCGAGTGAGTGATGAGACCCAGAATGAAGGCCGTCAAACATGGAAGATGAAGGAGATAGGAATCGAGGAACGATTTATCTTTGTCGACAAAATCACTGGGGTGACATTTGAACGCCCTCAATTCCAATCAATGCTGCAAATTATTCGTGAAGGTGACATCGTTTATTTTGAAGCCTTAGACCGTCTTGGGAGAGATTATGATGGCATTATTGAGAACTGGAAGCTTATCACTAGGAAATTAAAAGCGGATATCGTAATTCTTGAGAATGAAACCTTATTTGATAGTCGAAAGTATCGTGAGATGGGTGATTTTGGCAAAATGTTGGAGGATCAATTTCTATCTCTATTAGCTTTTGGTGCAGACCAGGAAAGAAAGCGTATCAAGCGAAGGCAGCGTGAAGGGATTGAAAATGCAAAGCGTGAAGGAAAACACCTTGGGCGCCCTAGAATCAGCCTTGATAAATTATCAAAGTTTCAACATGAAATTTTAGATAAACAATTTTCGAAATGGAAGGCAAAAGAGATAACAGCAGTCTCCTTTATGAATGAACTGGGATTAAAAAAAGATACGTTTTATAAGGTTGTGAAAGAGTATGAAATTCGACACGATCATTCTACTAACTGAATGCTAAGGAGGTGAAAAATGAATATTAATGATTGTTTAGAAGAAAAATTAAGGAACTTCGGGATTTCATCTAGCTATATTCAATTTCTTAAAGAAGAGGTACTTGAAGTTGATAAGTATAGTAATTACTACGATGTGGAACAAACAGAAAGCTTGCTAGTCCCCGTAAATGATATTGTTGCTTTAGGTATGAGGGGTGTCAGTAATTGCACGTGGTGGGAGCATGCTACATATGAGGTAGGGGATTTGGAAAATAGCAGAATGAGTAGATTTGAAGAAAATAACAACTTAAGTCAGTTGAGGATTGATCAAATTAGTGCGATTTTTGCATCTGACAATTTTGCTGATCATAACGATGCAGTAAAGTTAAATTTCTATCAGGAAGAAGGGAAATACTTCGTTACGAACGGAAATCATCGTGTAATGTGGGCAAAGTTATTGAACATTCCCTTTATAAAGTCAAAGGTAACACATTTTACGTTTAACCCCGAACAGTATGAAAATTATATGATACATCATGATTTAAAAATGGAGTTGCAAACCCTATTAAAGTGCAACCAAATGTATGTGGATGAGCTGAGTGGGAAGAAAGCAATCTTTTATAAAGGTATTCTTGTTATACATCTTCCTCAAAAAAAATATATGAATTACTCAGATGCAAAGTCGGTTGAATTAGCATGTTCTAATATTACTGATACGATAGGTTTTATTAACTCTTTACTAAAAGAATACAAATATTATGTTAGGATTCCAGCATTTATTCGCTTGAACTTTCTTAAATTCAAAACTTATTTTACCCAAAATGCGGTTCAGCGGAGAAGACTTAAGCTTATAGAAGTTCTATTGTCGCAATAGGAGCCACTTTATGAATAGTATAGCAAACGAGCGTCCGGATTTACTAAAAGACTGGGATTTTTCAAAAAATAAACATGACCCCACTTAGGGTCTGATATTGAAATTAACTGGAAGTGTCATAAGTGTGGGCATGAGTGGAAGGTATATGCCAAGAATAGAGCCATCCAGAATACTGGTTGTTTCGCCTGTAAAAGAAGATGGAATACGTCTTTTCATGAGCTGTTATTATTGTATTACTTTAAAGAATTATTTGGAACAGTCGAAAGTGGATATAACCCTGATATAGAAAGCGTTAAAGAAGTTGTACTTCTGCAATGAATTTACCTTGTCTAAAAAGAAGAGAGGACTTCGTTATACCTTCACGTTTATGTGTTTTGAAACGGTAGTTACGCCCCAGATAAGGGAACTTCTCTCCACTTACATATTCTTTCGGTGAAGGAAGAGAAACGATCTCTTTAAATTCGTTCCATTTGTTTAATATCCAGGGTGCTTTTCTATAGAGGATAGCATTCAATTGTTCGTCTTTAATCCCTTCTGGAACGATTACTCGTATTCCGTCTAGCCATTCAACTAAAATGGAAACGTCCTTTTTTGTTGATGTTACTTCAAGTGAATATTCTAATGTTGTGTTGCCATATTGAAAGCTAGGCATGATACCACCTCGACTATGTAGTAATACAAATATAAAGGATAGAGGTTAGCTGGTCAATGAAGTACTATCTATTATTAATAATGGTTAAAAGCCTCTTAGATAAAGGTAAGCTTGATAATATAGAGTATAAGGTATAAGTAGGGGTGCGGCATGCTTTTAGTAGAAGAATACATAGCACAGAAGAGGGAATTTCCCATCGATATAGGCTATGGGTAACTTTTTGAGGGTTAATAAAGATTGTCAATCGATGAGAAGTGTCAACGGGACTGGATAGAGACAAATATTTAAAGGTGGTACCAGTCTACATTAGAAAAAGGGGAAAGTTATAATGGAAAAGTTGTGTATTAACTGTTGTTCTTTTAAATCAGCTTTTAGCATACTGTACGAGCATTCGAGTGTAGATATTGGGAACTGTTATTTCTGTACTTCTCATAATGTACAACTAATAGAAGTTTGTGATTTAGAAGAGTATTTTTTTGAGATATTAAATGCAATGTATGTTTCAAAAGGTGAAGAAGATTGGTCTAGTGGAGAACATACAGTTGAACAAATAATCGATAGGCAGATAATCGAGAATCATCCTAATAGAAAGGAATTAGTAGAAGTAATATTCCAAGGACTTAATTCTAAGCATCCACATTTGTTTGAGACGAAGGATAAGCAATTTAGGAAAAAAGCTTTTATATGGGACACGCGTACAAGACGTAACTTATCTAATGAAATTAAAGAATGGGGGAAGTTTAAGGAAGTACTAACTAAAGAAAATTCATTTTTTCCTCAGAACGTTATGGATAAAAGTGAGTTATTTGAAATGTTAGAGCAGCTTATTCCCACTTTAAAGATTAAACTAAAAGAAAATCATAGATTATATCGTGTCCGAATTGGCGAGGATATACTTAAGGAGAACATGTCAATGCCGCCCAACGAAATTGCAAGGGAAGGAAGGTTAAATCCTAGGTACATAAGCGTGCTGTACACAACAGAAGAGCTTGAAACTGCATTAGCAGAAATAAGACCTACTTATAATGATAAACTAACTGTTGCGGAAATAAACACTACAGAGGATATTGAAGTTATAGATTTTACACTAGGGTTTAATCTGTATTCTTTTATAGCAAAGAATACAAAAGAAAACTTTATTAATAACGGTCGGCTAACATACTACAATATTATTAATCTTATAGAAGTAATTAACGGAACAATATCTAAACTTGCAAATCAAAGTGATAATTATAGAGATTACTTGCCAACACAATATATCTCAATGTATATTAAATCTCTGGGTTATGACGGATTAGCTTTTAAAAGTTCTGTTCATTCCGGTAAGAACATAGTTCTCTTCACTGATAAGAAAGTTGAAATTACTGATACATTTAATGCAAGAATTAAAAACATTAAATATGAATATGAAACAGACCGTATCAGTAATGAAGAATGGGATAAAATGTTTGAGGAAATAGATAGGATGTTGGAAGACAGATAGATGGTAGTCTTCTTATGAAGAAAGGCCAAAATAAATTACTAAAATAGGTACTTCAAGATCAACTAAATTGAAATTTTTTATAGGATAAGAGTAATTTCTTGTCCTATTTTATTTAGAATTGAAGATTTATTTGCTTCAATATAATGCCGGAATTAAAATAAATAGAAATAGTGGGGAATTAAATGACTAGTAAACAAAATGAGTTGTTACAGGACCATAAAGATCCACTAAGTGCAGTAAGAATAGCAATGCAGACGGTGCAACACCAGGATCCATTTAAAGATGTGAGAAAAGCGATGCAGATGGTGCAACAGCAAGATCCGCTTAGTGAAGTAAGAAAAGCGATGCAGATGGTGCAACAGCAAGATCCGCTTAGTGAAGTAAGAAAAGCGATGCAGATGGTGCAACAGCAAGATCCGCTTAGCGAAGTAAGAAAAGCTATGCAAAGCATGCAACAGCAAGATGTTTTTAAAGATGTGAGAAAAGCAGTGCAAAGCATGCAAGCGCAAGATCCATTTAAAGATGTGAGAAAAGCAGTACAAAGTATGCAACATAAAGAACCTCTAAAAAACTTAAGTATAATAGAAACATTGCTTAAAAATTCGATATTTTCTTGCAACACGCAACAAATTAAACAATTTTACGATGAAGTTACCGAAATAGCTGATGAGCAAGAAGTCTATGAAATTGACGTAAAAAAGAATGATTCAAACACTATTTCTAATATTGAGTTAAAGGCAAGATGTTACCGAGTAACCATTAGTTTGATTATTATATTAATGGTTAGTACGCTTGAAATCACAGAAATAGAAAAGGTTATCTCATTTGTTTTTGGCATATTGGAGAAAGTTGGGCTTATCATTCCACTTGTTCAGAAACCTACAAAAAAGGTAGAAAACCACTACCATATTACGGTTGAAAATGATTCAGATATAAAAAAAGTAATTAAAACTGTTCAAGAGTATGAAAAAGAGGAAAAATGATTTGCTTTAATTTTTTATTTTTTTGAATACAATAAAAGTAATTATACTTTTTAACGAGTTTAGTTTTTCATTCTTTAAAACGACAAAATAAGTTGCTGATAATAGTAACAATGTAAATTAAAGAATGATAAATATAATAGTATAAAAATGAAGAATGTAAAACCCTTATATATCAATGGTTTTAGCTGGTGGCGAATTGGTGGCAAACTTAAACTTACTGCCACCAATTTCATCTGATTAGATCCTACATAACAAAAACTAGAGCCTATTAAATCAACGTTTTCCGACTCAAACTGTTATAATCCTATCAATCTATCCACCTTGACAGGGTGGAGGTCACTGGTTCGGTCCCACTACGGGTCATTATAATAGAACGAAAAAAGGCCTTGGTAGGGCTTTTTGGTATTACAGGAAGTATAGTTTTGGAGTATTGCAGATGAATTGCTGACAAAATTAATCAAACTAATTCATAATTAAACGTTTAGAACAGGCTTAGGCTTGTTCTTTTTTGTTTTAATTATATCAAAATAATTTGCAACTGATCATCTGCGCTATCTTGAGCGTGGACATACAAATTCATTGATGTACCGATTTTTGAATGTCTAAGACGGGCACTTATTGTTTTCATGGGAACACCTGCTATTGGAATAAGATATTGACTTTTGGAAAAACAATAGTATGTTTGATATATATATTTAAAGTGATAGGTGATAGGATTGGGAGAAGAGACGAGAATAAATGAAATACTAAAGGACCTTTACAAGGATGTTAGCGAATGGCTCAAATTTGCAGAAGCAAAAAACGCTGCTTTATTAACGTTCAATGGTGTTCTTTTATTTGGAATTATTGGCGTTATTTCTTCAGCAAACAAGTTACCAGATGACATAGTGAATTTTTTGTACTTTTGTTCATTCCTCTTACTTATAAACATAGTTATCATACTTTGTTCGTTCTTACCTGCATTAAGACAAACTAACAAGACAAAAAATAAGCAGTATGTTAATTATGAAGCTACCAAAAACTATCTATATTATGGAGATATTCATAACTTGAATGAACAAAGTTTATTACTAGCAATTAAGGAAAAGTATAAAATGAATTTTGATGAAGCTAATAGTTATAACAAGGATCTAGGGTTGCAAATATTATCGGTTTCAGCAATTGCATGGAGAAAGTATAAATACTTTACTTTTTGTACCCGTATAAACCTTTTTATATTTCTAATTACTATAATTAAACTCAGTTTTGTTATAATTTAAAGGTGGTGATTAGACATGAATATGAAGAAAAGAAAAGCAATTAATGCTCTAGCGGATTCACTTTTTGATACTTTGGAGCTTACGTTTCCTGTAGCTGTAGAGGATGTTCCTGAAATTTTGGGCGGTGAATTAATCATTAAGGAATTTGAGAATAATGAACTAGAAGCAATGATACGGAAAGTTGACGATAGTTTTGAAATACAAATCTCACCTGATAAGCCTAATTTCCGAAAAAGGTTTTCTATTGCACATGAGATAGGTCATTTATTTTTACACATGGGATATCTAATGAATCCAAAGTTATGGAATGAAGTAGGGGATTATAGAGACTCAGTTTTTTACAGGCTAGGTCACAGTATTGAAGAGAAGGAAGCAAATGAATTTGCTGGAGCTTTCTTAATGCCAGAACAGGAATTCATTAAGATTTCAAGAGAAAATTTAGAAAACGGACGTTATGATTTAGAAAAAATATCGAAATACTTTGATGTTTCTCAAGAAGCGGCTTTAGTAAGAGGCAAAACGCTTGGTCTTATTAGTTGGGGGTGATGAGCTATGGGTACAGGAACCAAACTGGTTGATAAATTACAACAACGTCTTGCGTTCTCTGATATTCAAGACTTCCATCAAGAAATAGACAATAGTGAAATGTATAGTGGAGTTTATCTATTTCTTTCATTTGATCTTGTGAATTCCACAAGCTTTAAGTCACGTCATAGTTCAGAGTGGCAAAAAGTCTTTACTCTTTTTTATCAGATGATTGAAGCAAAATTTAATAAGTATTATAAAGGTATTACCTTGTGGAAGTATATTGGTGACGAAGTCTTACTTTATTTAAAGGTAACAGATATTGAGCAATTGTATGATTGCGCTCCAATTACTTCGAAAATAGTTGATGAAGTTACTGCTATATTATATGAGGAAGTTGAAATTGCAAAAAAAGTACTTTTTATTAAGGCTACTCTTTGGATTGCAAATGTTAACTACTTAGATTCTCAAGATATTGAGGTTATTTCAAAAAAGCAAGAAACACCTAAGAATATCGTGTTTTTTACTGGAGCTGGACCTGGACCTGTTTGGCTAAAGGAACAAAATATCGATTTCTTGGGTCCTGATATAGATCTCGGATTTCGACTTGGGCACCATACTGAAAAATCAAAAATCCTTATAAGTGCAGAATTAGCATATATCTTAAATAGAAGAAAAGGTGAAATAGAAAATTATCAACGTGAAACAAAATACGTTGTAAACGATTGTTATAAGATAGTATCCCTTGAACAGTTAAAAGGAATATGGGGAGAGAGAAGGTATCCAATTATTTGGTACGGAGAAAGCTGGGGTAAAAATAACTTTGACTACGATGAACATCTAGAATCTGATTTTGTGAAAAATATCTTAGGAAAAAGTGTTTATCCAATGGATATTGTCGGGAAGATTTTTGATGATTTAGGAAAGACTGAAGAACTAGAAGAAATCATCTCTACAATTGATAAAACACCACGGGAGCATTCTGAGTTAATACCCAAATACGACGTGCCAAAGGAAAGGTTAGCAGAGATTCATTGTGCTGCAATATGTTTTGATATAAAAGGAAGAATGTTAATTGCAAAAAGAAAAATGAGTAAGACCCGACTTAAAGGACTCTGGGAATTTGGATGTGGCCAGTTAGAAATTAATCAAACGATAAAAGATTGCATAAGAAAAAATTACCTAAATGATTTTAATGCAGAGTTGTCATTTGAAAATCCTGAACCGATACCTATTACTACATACGAAATAAAAATTGAAAAAGAAGATAGAGTGGTTCCTGGTATGTTATTCTTAGCAATTATAGATAACCCTGAGAAAATTGTTGCCAATAATCATGATGCCATAGATTGGATAGAGGAACATGAAGTTTTACAGCTTGCAGCTGAAACAGCAGTAAAGAATTTTCATAGGTCAGCTCAAATTGCATTTAACATATATAAAACTTTGACTTTTAAAGAGGACAAGCTGAAAGTTACACCTTACGATATTCTTGATTTTTTAAGGTCTAGATTTAAACCAGGAGACCAATTCGTTTTAGGTGGTAAAACTTATCAATTGCTTTTAGGCTACCTGAAAGCTGTTAACAAGCCAATAATATCAATGGGTGTTTTTCGAGAAATTGTATCTGAGCTTGAAAGAATGGGCTTAGTAAATGATGAGGACATCGGTGAAGCGATGTATTGGAGTCTAAAAGACTTTAAAGGTAATAAAAAGTAAATTGTCAATAATAAAGCACATCAATATACTTATCAATATTGGTGTGCTTTATTATTGACAATTAAATCCTACGATTAGTTTTAATTAAGTTCAGATTTCTTTCTAAAGACTTACCATTCATTACTTGTTGGCGGTAAACTTAATCATCCTACCACCACACCTTCATCTGTTTAGATCTTACATGACAAAAACTAGAGCCTATCAAATCAAGGGTATAGCCTAAAAAAGGTGGAAGTTGGATTCCTGGGGACAAAGCCATTTTGGGTTCATATGGGGTTAGAATATTAAAACTTATAATAGGTGAACAGAGCTACATTCTTTAAATTTGAATTTATTATCTACAATGATCAGTGCTCAACACATTTTGAGTGTGGAACATAATGCCACTGTCTTTACAATTATTTTCTTATTTAAGTAAGCTGGACAGTAACACTATGAACATAAAACTGATAAATAGTTTCAATCGAGTAGGAGGGGGTGACTAACCCCCCGACCTCTTACGCCATCGTACGTACGGTTCCGTATACGGCGGTTTCATTTAAGTCCAACGTCTTGTCTGATATTTCTCGCTTAAGCTTATGAGACCTTGCTCTTTCCAGTATCTGCTGTTAAGGGCAAAGTCCATTATAGGGCTATGATCGATTCTCCAGTAGCCTTTTCGGCTGTTTGCCCATTGCCAAGCTTTCGCTTCTCTTACTCCTTGTTTGATCGATTTCTTTTCCTAGCGGAAATGGTTTTCCATTCCTTCCATCTAATCATCCTCAACCTTCTTTTGGTCCATGCATCAATAGCTGTAAGTATGCTTGGTGTATCAGTTAGTTGGCAGCCTACTAGAATTCGATTTAACCTATCTAGCCTCTCTGACATCTCTATCGAGTGCCTTCGACTCGTTAAGTCACGCACCCTTTGTTTAAGTCTTTTCAGACTGTCCTTCGAAACTCTTACTTTTGGCTCTTTCCATTTGTAAAGGAAAACCCTAAGAACTTGCGTCTCTAGGGACGATCTACAGAACTTTTTTCTCGATTGACCTTTAGTTTCAGTTTTTGTTTGATATATGACGTGATACTTTCCCTCACACGGATTCCCGCTCATAGCGATCGGACGTAGATATTACAATCGTCCGCATATCGAACAAACTTCAAACCGCGTCTTTCCAGTTCTTTATCCAGTTCGTCCAACACAATATTAGATAAGAGGGGACTGAGCGGCCCACTCTGTGGGGTCCCTTCTGTGTTTGGACTTACAAGTCCATTCTTTCAGATTCTGGGTCACCCCAGACCTTGTCTTAAGCTAGCTGTTACTACTGTCTTCACAATCGGGACTTGAACCCTAGAGAATGTGCGCATACCTGGCACACTAAAAATGTAGGTGAATCGCTTTTCACCTGCTTAGTAATTTTACACATCCAAATCATTTTTACACAAATTTTACACATCGCTCCCACAAAACCTTATAAACACTATATCTTTTAACCTATATCGACCCCGGCCACCGGTACAATTTAGGAGGTAAAAATTTATAGATCAAGGGCTTGTAAATTGTGGGCACTTTTTATTGAACCTAAAGTCAATAAAAATCACAAATCAAAGTTAGTAAACCTTTTTTGTCGAATTAAAGTGCCAACTAGAGGACCATCCATATGTATCAGCTGTTGAAGAAATGCAAAGGAGCGGGATTTTTTCTTTAAGTCCTCGAGTAATGGAAAGAGATATTGTTCGGACAAGTTGGATTATCGCACCAGTTTCACTACTATTTATAGTTTTTTTCAAAGTTACAACCTCCTTAGAAGATAGTTTATAGCATCTCCCAGTTGCTTCTGTAACAATTTTCTATAGGACCTTTTTTGAAGGTAATTATATAAACATTCTTCTTTAGGTTTAAATAAAAAATTTTTTATTTTTTTTGTGTACCTGTTGTTGCCGTTACATAAAATCTATTTTAAGATTAAATTATAGATAGATTCATAAATTTAATAATCAAAAAGGGAAGCACCCTCACGAAGCCTAATTACTTAGGTCTCGTTTGGGTGCTTTTTCTTATTTAAGGAGTTGTATATGTTGGTAGAATACCGTAATAGTATCAAGTTAGAAGATGCATTTGAAGAGTTTATCTTTCAAAAAAAATTGGTGGAGAAAAAGTACGGACCATAAAGGACCATATCACACACCTTAATTATTTTAAAGGATTTCTTAAACTGAGAAACAAGGCGTTTACCTACCTAGAACAGATTGATAAAAAAACATGCCAAAAGTACATTGAATATATGTTGGAAGAAAAAGTACTTTATGATGATCATCAACACATAACAAAGGATAAAAAAGGTCTTAGTCCATCAAATGCTGTATAGGACTATATTGATGATGTTGAGCTTTAATATCTTCCCCGTTCATCTGAATATATTTTCTCACCATGTTCATGCTAGAATGCCCAAGTATCCGCTGGAGTGTAAAAGGGTCACCACCATTTAGAACATAATATTTCGCAAATGTATGTCGAAAAGTGTGTGGGGAAACTCTAATAACTCTTATGTCAGCTTTATCTCCATATTCTTTGATTCTTTCTCTAATTCCACTTGCATCTAATTTTTCTCCGTAATTGCTCAGAAAAATGTTATCAGCTGGTTCTTCAAATGCCTTACTTTCATTGATTAGTATTTTGATTAACTTTGCTGTTTTTTGTGAAAGAGGTACGATCCTCTCTTTACCATTTTTCGCTAAATGGGCAGGAATTGTTATTGTCTTTTGGATTTCATCAAAGTGCTTTTTCTCTATGCCCAAAATTTCTTTGCATCGGATTCCTGTATCAATAAATGAAACCATTAACACATAATCTCTAAAGCCTGCATAAGTCCTTTGAACAGGCTGCTTTAATAGGTCTTGGACTTGTGTTACTGAGAACGATGGAATGGTATCTTCTTTCGTTTTTAATAGCTTTATTCGTGCCGTCGGATTCATCCGAATATAATTTTCATCAAATAAAAACTTGAAAAAGCATTTTAAGGTTCTTAGCCGTACATTAACTGTGACAGGCGAGAGACCCTTCTTCTCTATATGCTTATAAGCTAAGCTGGTATGATCATCCCAAAGCATCTTCTCTTTTGTCATGTAATAAATATAATCTCTTACCATCTCAGTCGTAATATTTATACCTAGTGTAACCTCTGGATAAGCATTATTTAAAAATGAAACAAAATACCGAAAGTGGGTACTGTGATCCTTTAGTGTACGGTCTCTTAAACCTTCAAGTTCTTTTGACTTCATAAATATCTCAAATAATGCCTCTAACTGTTGATTCTTTTTCTCTTCAGTTAAAGGAATTTCATCAAAAAACGTTCTTTGTGAAATGGTTTTCCTTCCCTTACGTTTACTTTGGTTTGCCAAAATAAAAACCTCCTTCGATATGAGGGGAAAATCCCTACATAGCAAAGGAGGTCGAACGGTTTTCTTTGTTTTACCCACACGGTCTATATGTAAAACCTAATTTTGATTAGGTCTTAAAAACCTTAATTTGGCGGGACTGTGTAGGAATCGAACCTACCGGAGACGGCACGCGCCTCCCAAGCGGTTTTGAAGACCGTGGCGAACACCAGTGTCACAGCCAGCTTAATTATTTCAGTAATATCAACGGGTCTCGGTAGTCTCTTAATTATTTTTTAGACCGTTTTCCCTCAACCTCTACAGTCTCTATTCTAGAATAAATAGTCACTTATGGCAATTTGAAATACTATCCAATTAGATGAAAGAGAACTCGTAGTCACCGCAACGGGTTCTTTTTCAATTATATACACAATCGGACGGCAATAAGAAAAGATTGCTTTTTTCTTTTTAATTTCTTTTTGTATTGCTCCAAAATTGACTAAACTAGTGATAAAAAGAAACTGGAGGGTAAAATGAATAAATTCATTGAGCAGTTAACATTTGAAGAAAAACAAAAGATGCTATGGCAAGCTCTTACTGGACTAAGCCAAGATGAGATGGAAGAGCGGGTATTAAATGGAGTACTAGAACTTGTTGTTAAAAACAATATAAACAATCTATTAGTCATATCGGAAACAACTTTTCCGAAACGATATCTTATGCCGATAGATAAAATAAGTAATGCTTTATTTGATGGGAAATTGTCTAGAGGAAAAAACTATCGAGTAGAAAATTCAGGTAAAAACAAAAATCTTTTTGCTAAAGTTGATTTCGATTTTACTAAACTACCTGGGGTTACAATTAGTCGAAATCTAGATTGGCATGACAGAGTTGTTCATAATGCTATTATTTCCTTGTATGTTGATGGAAAGAACGAATATATTACTCCATTGATGATCCATAGAGCAAAGGAGGGAGATTCTAGGGCTAGAATGACACCAAAACAAAAAGAAGATATAGAAAATAGCATTGAAATATTATCATCAGCACGAATAAGTATAGATACGACAGCAGACTATGGTGTTGACAAAACAATTTACACAGGCAACCTTATTTATACCAAAAGAGTGGATGTCCAACATAAAGGCGAAAAAAAAGAATGGATTTATGTTATGGAAGAACCTATTTTATATCAATATGCTCATAAAAAAAATCAAATCGCAAATACACTTATACAAACAATTAAAACACCAGTAAACAAAACAAAAGAAATTCGTGTATTACAAGAATATTTATTGTATAGGATTAAATCGAAAGGAATGAGCAGAATTATTCGATATGATACGATATATGAAAAATTAGGTGTAAAAGAAGGATCTGAATCGTCCTTACGAAAAAAAAGAAATAAAATTAGAAAAGCAGCTAAAGCGATTCTTGATGATTTTATTGATAAGAAAGTAATTAAAGGATACAAAGAAAATACGGGGTCACATAATGAGAAAATTAGCATTCAGGTTATCCAATAGAGGGTATAAAACTGGTAACACTAAGGGGTAAAAGTGGGTACACTAGGGTGTAAAAGTAGTAACACTAAGGGGTAAAAATGGGTACACTGAACGAATAAGAAAAGCGTCTTCGTCCTTACTCTCCCAACGGTTTAATAATTTCATAAAAAAGATGATAAGTACTTATAAGTATTATAAGTACTGTATACGAAAACCAGCGTCTTGAATAACGCTGGTTTTCTTTTGGTTATCATTTATTCTGAAAGGAAGGTGGAGAAAGTGAAAAAATCAGAACAAAAAAAACAAGTGAATTTGATTTCTTTAATTGCAAAAAAGCATCAGCTTAAAAAAGTCGGAAATAACACTTATCGTGTTGATCCATGTCCAGTATGTGGACATTTTGAACATTTCACTATTTTTGCTGAAACAAATACTTATCATAGTTTCAGCGGTTGTTGTAAAGGAGGTACGGCATTTGATTACTTAGTGGAAGTTGAAGGCTTAACACAAAATGAAGCTTTTCATGAATATCAAAAATTATTAGAAGTTGAGAATGACAAACCTCCTTCACAAACCCCCATTAAAAAGGAGGTTAAAGTTATGGATTATACGGAATGGATTTGTTCTTTGTATCAAAATACAACTAAAAAAGGCAAACAGCATTTTTTAAAACGTGGGATTCCTAATGAACTGATTGAAAAATACAAATTAAGTATTGGAAAAATGGATGATCGAGAATGTATGGTTTTGCCGATATGGGAAAAGGACAAAGTGGTTTATTTTACGACACGTTTTTTAGACGATAAATTACCAAAATATAAAAATGCTTCAGGAACGGCACAAATATTTAATACCGATTATTTAAACGACCCAGAAAAATCAATCGTATTCATAACGGAAGGAATATTTGATGCTTTATCACTGGAAGCAATGGGATACAATGCAATGGCATTAGGAGGTGTTAAACAAATCGACAAACTGAAAGAAATTATAGATAAGTCTGCCAGAGATGCTGTTTTCCTAACTGCCTTTGATAATGATGAGGCAGGGCAAGAATGCAAAGCTAAATTTTCTTATAAGGCAATTGAAATACCAAAACAATTTAAAGATATCAATGGATGGTATGTGAATAGCCTTCAGAACGCGCAGAATGCTCCTGATAGCGTTTCAAATATAAAGGAAAGTATAGATATCCAATTGGAGACAAGGAGGCAACCTGATGTCGTAAGCGAGTATTTAGACAAGGCTTTTCATTCAGATATTAAAGAGTTTTTAAGTCATAGAGATAAGCGAACTGGATTTGAAAATCTTGATTTAAAAATGAAAGGATTATATCCAGGTCTTTACGTTATAGGTGGAATTTCTTCAGTAGGGAAAACAACCTTTACACACCAATTATGTGACCAAATAGCTGAACAGGGGAGCCACGTTATTTATTTCAGCTTGGAACAAAGCCGACTTGAAATGGTGAGCAAAAGCATTGCTAGAACAACAGCAAAAATAAATATAGATGATGCTGTTCCATCGGTTTTTATCCGAAGTGGGGATACAGCAATTATCGTTAAAGAAGCGATAAAAAAATACAGGAAAACGGCTGAAAATGTCAATATCATTGAAGGCAATTTTAATACGGATGTTAAAACGATTCGTGAATATGTGGATGCTTATCGAAAAGCTAATAGAGTAAATCCAATTGTCGTTGTGGATTACTTACAGATTATGCCGAGCATTAATGAAAGAATGAGCGATAAACAGCGTATAGATGCAAATGTTACAGAATTAAAGCGAATGAGTCGTGATTTTTCCTTATCCGTTTTTGTTATATCAAGTTTGAACCGTGGAAACTATTTATCACCAATCGATTTTGAAAGCTTTAAGGAATCAGGCGGAATTGAATATACAGCCGATGTTGTTTGGGGGCTACAGTTAGAAGCCATTAATGATCCAGTATTCTATAAGGAAAAAAGTGTAATAGAAAAACGCGAAAAAATCAAGACGGCTAAAAACGCCGAACCAAGAGAGATTGAACTTGTATGTTTAAAAAACCGAAACGGGACACCTTCTTTTAGTTGTGGCTTTTTTTATCATGCTAAATATGACTTTTTTGAGCCGAATTTTTATAACCTTTTTAAGGGTGATATGGTGAAAACGATATAAAGATACCCTGCTTTCAATAACGGAAATCTTCCCAAGGATTTAGAGATTACAGGTAAAAGCTTTTTATTAATATGAATGATGGAATCAGAAGTTAATTAATTGATTTGTATATAAACTTGGAATTTATTAAAGGAGTGCTGAAAATGAAATGTGAATATTGTTTTAATCATCAAGCAACTTATGCTTATTCGACTGAAACAAATTTAAGTGATATTTGCATCATATGCAAAATTTATTTAGAAGCTGAAATTGCAGAACTGGGATTCGAAACTAGTTATTTTGAGTTTTATGAACTTAAATGAACGTCTTAATATGAGCGAGCAAGGCAGCATATATTTTTAAATATTAAATAAACGAAGGTGAAAGTGAATTGAATATAAAAGCTATTGAAACAGAATACAAAGGACTAAAATTCAGATCAAGACTTGAAGCACGTTGGGCAGTTTTTTGACGCAGTGGGCTTTGTATGGGAATATATGAAACCAAAAAAAGTAGAAGTTAAACATATTTATTTACCTGATTTTTATCTTCCCGAAAGAAAAACGTGGATTGAAATAAGCAGTAAAACGCCAAAAGTTGAAGATTTAAGAAAATATGAAGCTTTTGCCGAGCGACAATTAGAAAATAGTATCGATTTTAGATTGTTACTAGGAGATATTCCGAAAGCAACGTCTGATTTTGGAGTGCTAAACAATTTTGTAAATAACAAATTGAACCTTATAAGATATGGCACGATATTAAACAACATTAAGGGAATAAAAGCATACAAGCTTGTGCCAGAAACTAAAGGTAAAGTTTTTTACGGAGTTTGGGATGAACAGCCTGAATTAGGAACAACTTTAATGAGAACAAATTGGGTAATGAGTGACTATAGAGAAGTAGAAAGAGCATTAAATGAAGCACGACAGGCACGTTTTTGAACAAGGGAAAGTTTTTAAATCACATATAATCGACCGCCTTTCAAACCCCTAAATACTTTTTGCTAGGGGTTTTTTATAGTGTATACAAAAGTACATAGTATGCATAAAAAAGACAAAAATTATGCAAAATAAAATAAACAATAAATGACAAGAAATGTGGTGAATAAAGTGAAAGATGCCGAGATTCAAGCACTGATTGATAAAGGACGGAAAGCGTATTATCGACAAAATCGGCAGAAACCTGAAAACAAGGCAAAAGCTCAGAAGTATCGGGATAACTTTTTTCTTAAAGTGGGTTTGGAGCAGTTAGATGTCAAAGGTGACAAAGCGAGTAAACAGTTATTGGTAGTGAAAAGCCCATGAGTGAGTATATTTATAAAATTATAGGTGAGCCATCGAAGAAAATCACAGCATTGAAAACAAAATATAATTTTAAAAAAATGAAAAGGGCAAGGTGGAAACGTGAAAATCAATAATTTGAATGTACTTGAAAAAGTTCAAGGATTTGTAAGACCTCCAGAAGAGAACCAGATCGGACTTTCTCTAAGTTATCAAGATGTGCTGGCGTTACGAAGCTTAATCAGTCGTTGGAACTTATACGGGAAAGCAGACCTTTATGGTGAAACCATACGAAAGGCGATAGATGAGCGACATGCCCTTAAAGAAGTGACACTGTCAAAGACAGGACGGCATATTAACCAAGGGACGGTCTGGCTTGAAAAGGATGTGCGGAAAGCTATATTAAAAGAAGCAAATAAATTAGGACTGGAACCAGCTGATTATATCCGTGGAATCATTTATAGTCTTAACCAAAAGTTAGCACATGAAGAGGTAGCAGAACGTGAACGCCAAAATCAGCTCAGGCATGATAACAGAAAGATACCATTACAACTAATACTGGATAAAGAATTACGGGAAAAGTTGTATAAACGCTTTGATAAAGAGCTGAAGGACAGAGAGTTGTGGGAAAAAGTAAAGAGAAGATCGTCACCTCAGAATGGAACTACAGTGGAAGATAGAATGCTTGCAGAATTGTTGAACAATCATTTACTGGAGTATTTGAAAAAATGATTTGTTCTTTTCAACCCCCCTATGTATGTGTTCTTTATTACATAATGGGACAAACGGCGGCAAGGGAACCTTTTCCGACTAAGCGGAAATTCTGGAAAATTTTTTTAAAGACTAATAAGGAGGGGTGAACAAATGGTATCTTATCAAGTTCATCGTTCAACAGATTACTTGGATCATCGAAAATTCAAACTAGAAGGTGTCAATAAAAAGAAAAGTAATTTGCTCAAAAGGCTTGAGAAGTTAGGTTGAGAGCCTTGAATCCATAAATTGTCTTAATTTAATTGATCTGTACAAATTTTAATTGTTACCAACTCTCCAATCTTTCAGCAGCTATTATAATATGTAGCTGCATTTTTTTATTGACATTATACAGTTGATTCTTTTTAGAGAGCCTTATATTTTTTACGGACAAGTTAGAATGAAAAAAGAATTATTCCCTTTATTTTTATTAGAGTTTACGAACTTTAGTTCTTATGATAATATACTTTGATAGAAATGTATTCCGTATACATAGAATTTTTTTCTGTTTTGACAGAAGGGAGAATTATAGGACTATATGGCATTCTCGTATGATAAATTGTGGAAGTTGGCTTTAGAAAAGAAGATAAATAAAACGACACTTAGAGATAAAGCAGGCATAACGTCATCTTCTCTAGCTAGATTGAGCAAAAATAAAAACGTAAGTATGGATGTTCTTGATAGAATATGTAACTGCTTAGGATGTAATATTGAAGATATTGTTGAACATGTTCCAAAGAAGGAGAGCATTAGTATATGACATTATCTCAAACAAAAACTGTTGTATTAGAAAAAACAGATACTGAGTACAGTGTTGAACCAAAGGAACAACAGCTGACTTTTCGTTTTGAACCTGATTTTAATAATAATATTTCCACTACCGAAAAAACACAAAATTTAAAGACAACATTAAAAACAATCTCTTTATTTAGTGGTGCAGGTGGGTTAGATTTAGGTCTAATAAAAGCGGGGTTCGATGTGGTCTGGGCAAATGATATTCTTAAACCTGCTATAGAAAATTATCGGCATAACATCGGTGAAATACATGAAAAAGATATTACTCAAGTTGAGGCAGATGAATTACCAGAAGCAGATGTAGTTGTCGGTGGTTTTCCTTGTCAACCATTTTCAAATGCGGGTAATCGTTTAGGTACCGTTGATGATCGTGGTAATCTGTATCTAGAATGTATCCGTATTATTGAAGCTAAACATCCCAAAATTGTGGTTTTTGAAAATGTACGTGGCTTACTTTCAATTAAGAATAAAGATGGGTCAAAACTAATTGACACTCTAGTTTCCTTGCTTGAAAATGCAGGTCCTGGATATCGAGTTCACTATCATTTATTAAAAGCTAGCGATTACGGAGTACCTCAAAATCGCTTTCGTGTAATAATTGTCGGCATAAGAAACGATTTAAATTTCAATTATTGGTTTCCTGAACCCATTGATGTCAATCCAGAGATACTAACTGTGGGCTATGCTATTAGTAATATTCCTGAAGGAACCCCAAATCAAGATGAAGTATGGAAACTATCTCCACAAAGTCAAAATTTGATTAGGTATATTCCTGAAGGTGGATCCTGGAAAAGTATCCCTTATGAATTTTTGCCAGAACGTCTGAAACGAATCCGTGATAACATGAAACGTTATCGTTCACCTAATTTCTATCGCCGCTTCGCTCGGAATGAAATTAATGGTACAATTACGGCTGCAGCAACACCTGAAAACAGTGGAATTCTGCATCCTATTGAAAATAGAAGATATAGTGTTCGTGAAATTGCAAGAATTCAAAGCTTTCCAGATGATTATGAATTTGTTGGAGAATCAATTGCATCTAAATATAAAATTATTGGTAACGCAGTTCCGCCAAAGCTTGGGGAAGTAATTGGTCATTCGATAATAGAACAACTAGTTCAAGCTGGATATAAAATTGTATAATAAGACGCCTCTTTTGAGTAACGGTTCAGAGTTCTAGGTGGAAATCAAAAAAATTAACTTTTTAATAGACCAATTCGCATAAGAATTGGTCTATTAGTTATAACTGTTATATCAACTTTTTTTAGTTTTTTGATAACAGCAATTAACACCCTATTTACCAAGACAAAAAAATTGATATAATATAGTTGCAAAATTAGGAAATCGTTTAAAGGAGAAGTCAAATGAAAAAGGAATTTTATTCAAAAACAGAAGTTATCAACTACGTTTGGCAATATTCAAGACACCATGGGGAATTATTAAGTTACTGTGAAATAGCAAGAGAGGAGTCTGGAAACGGTCATGCGGCATTAATTTTTTTGTTTAATTTAACAGAGAACATTTTTAAGGATAGATTAGAAAATTATGACGCATCTCTCCACGACATTATAAGTACTCTCAAAGATGAAGGTATTATTACCCATAAGGAACACGACTTTTTGAACGAACATGACGATAGCATTAGAAAACTGAGAAACCTCTTAGCTCATGCTAACTTGTCGAAGTATAATTTAACCTTTATTGAAGATGATAAGGAAATTTACTATCCTTTAACAGAGAATGAAACTTGCTTAAAGCTATTTGATATAATTTCAGACATTCTCTTTAATTTAATGTTGAGAATAGTAAGCGTTAACTTTGAGAAACCCCTTGAGATCAGCCTTGATGAGAAAATAGATAATGTGGAAATTAAGATTAAGGAATTCACACCAGAAGAATTGATGGGATTTAAGGGAATTGATGTTTCAACTGTTTCTGACTGGCATACGCTTAGTGAAACTGATAGGTATAGATTCGCAGAAAACGCAAGCGATGTAAAAGGGGTTTCAGCGATTGCAGAGGGGCTTATGGATAGTCAACACTTAACTAGACAACTTTTTTAAGGTGTCCAAGTTTGTATTCAATGGGACTCAAATAACCTAGTGTTCCGTGGATTCGTTTGTAATTAAACCAATTGATATAATTGTGTAATTCAGATTCTAACTCTTTCAGACTATCAAAATGGCGTCCTTTAATGAACTCCGTCTTTATGATTTTAAATGTGGCTTCTGCTACTGCATTATCATAAGGACATCCTTTCATACTAAGCGAACGTTGGATATTAAACGTGGCTAATGCATCATCGATAAGTTTGTTTTTGAACTCACTTCCTCGATCTGTATGAAAGAGTCCGATCTTGCGCAAATCTGTTTTCATTGACGCTAAAGCACGATAAACAAGTAAAGCATTTTTATGACGCCCAGTACTATATCCAATAATTTCACGGTTAAAGAGATCAACAAATACACATATGTACTGCCATTTTTTATCGACTCTGACATATGTTAAATCACTCACCACGACAGATAACGCTTCATCTTGTTTAAATTGTCGATCAAGTTCATTTTTTTGTTCTGATTCGTTAGTTCCGCTAGAATATGACTTAAATTGCGCAAGCGTATAAGAGGACACCAAGCCCTGCTCTTTCATGATTCGTCCAATCCGACGTCTAGAAACAACCTTACTACGCTTTACTAATTCCTTTTTAATTTTACGAGTCCCATAGTTTTGGTAACTTTCGTGGAAAATCTCAATAATATCAGAAGTGATATCATCTTCAGCCTGTCGTTCTTTTGCTTCATAATAATAGGTACTTCTCGGGATTTGAAGGACTTTGCACATTGCTGATATCGAGTATTTGTGTTGATTATTCTTAATCACATTTACTTTCGTCCTAGTATCAGCGCGGCTTGCTTTAAAATGTCATTCTCCATTTCCAATTGCTTATTTCTCTTTCTTAGTTCCGCTAATTCCTTTTGTTCAGAAGTTAAATTGTCCTTTTCCTTGAAAGAACCAGATGTCTGACTCTGACCCACCCATTTATCAAGAGACGAAGGAGTGAGGTCATATTCACGAATAATCTCTTTTCTTGGTTTACCACTGTTGTATAGCTGCACAATTTGTTCTTTAAACTCTTTAGTAAATGTTCGGCGTTCTTTTTTAGTCATCGTAGATTCTCCTCAATTATATTATCTGTAGTCTACTTGACCTTAATTTTTCTGTCTAGTTCAGTGTAGCCGATTCATTAAAAAATTTCTAAAGGACTAACGAGTTTCTCCTATGTCCAATACAGACTATATGTTGTTTTCTGAAGCGTTTAGTTAACTAGAGTTAATTTGTGAAATAGAAGTTCATTCAGAGTGAAAAAAGAGAATTAATTACTCTAAATGGTTATTGAAACAACTTATGAACTACGAATTTGAACTAGCTTAGAAAAAAATTCAACAACTAGGTTTATTGATAACCTACGAAAAAGCGGATTATTTCAATAATGCGCGTTGAAGATCAATGGGGTTAGTAAACACACGTGTATAACTGGTGAATAGAAAGCTATATAAAGCGATAGTCCAACACTGAAGGATTGTCGTTTTTTTTACGTTTGTTTTATTGGGAAAATAAATTCTATTCTACTAACAACTAACCACTCGTAGGAGAGTTGTTTTCTTAATGAGCCAGTCACTCTTTGAGCTGTCTATTTTTTTAAAAACTTCTTATGAAATAAAAAAACGTGTTTATATTTAGCTTTTGTTATGTAAGAATAGATTTAACAATTATTAGTAATTGTTTATTATCTATATAGATGTTTAGGAGGAACTAAATGACAGCGTATTATGTTTCAAAAGATGATGTATTACAGTCGATAGAATATTTCAAAAGTCTAAATATTGATAACGATGCTATGTTAGAAGCATATTTATTAGCGAAGCATCTTGGTATTTCTTTAAGAAGACCAGTCAAATTTGTAAGTCTCAATCCTGAGCAAAAAGCTGAATTGTTAAAAGCAATATGGTTACTTGGTGGTTTACAAGGAAAAAATGAAACTGGAGAAAAGAAATCTGTTTTGTTTCCTAATGCTTTTAAATCTGTTGAAATAACATCAAGCGATTTCTACCAACCAGGAACTAATTTTGCTAGTGTGGCTGGCAGAGTTAAGGATACAGTTGAGAAGAAGAATAACAATGTACATCTTTTTGTTGATAATAATAAAATATTGACACTGTCAAGAAAGTACAAGGAGATTATTAAGGAACAGTATCTCAAAGATGAAAAAATTTCTTTAAAACACTTTGCTTGTTGGGTGTTCCGCTTTGTTGATTTTGATTTTCCAAATCCCCCTGATAATAAAGAATTTACTCGAGTTGTTATAAAAGCTATAAAAAGTCTGTTCAAAATAAGTAAAAATGACTTTCTTTGGTTATTTGAGGATGACATTTTAAGTGGTCAAATTACTTCGTCAACCACAGTTATTTCTGCATCCGATATAAGAAATGAATTTATATTTAGAGCTGGTGATGAGCCTGAAATTACACCTACTCATACAGTTGATCCAATTCAAGAAATCTCAATTGACAGAAATCAAGTTGATAAATATATTCAACTAACTGGAGATAATCCAACCGATAAACAAATATATGATACCTTGTTACAGACGAAACAAATTGTTCTGACTGGTGTCCCTGGAATCGGGAAATCGAGATTTTTAGACAATTTAAAAACTGAATTTTATTATTCGGAAATGATCCAGTTCCATGCAAATTACTCGTATGAAGAGTTTATTGGTGGGGATACAATCGAGTCCTCTACGATTAAGTCTAAAAAAGGGAAATTCTTAGAGTTTGTACAAAAAGCAAAGGGGGATGAAACTAAAAAATATCTATTTATTATAGATGAGTTAAATCGGGGCAATATTGCTCAAATCTTTGGTGAAACTATACTTACTCTAGATCGTGGATATTCTGTTGATTTATCTAAAGAAATTGAAGGCATTAAAGAAATTACTATACCTAAGAATGTATATATTGCCTGTTCAATGAACACGAGTGATAGAAATATTGCATTCCTTGATTTAGCGATTAGAAGACGTTTTGCTTTTATAGAATTGCAACCAAATTATGAATTACTATCTTCTATAACTGAATATGGCTCTTTTGATTTAGGTGATATATTAAAAACTATCAACACTAGGATATTGAATACACTAGGAAAAGAAGAGTTATTACTTGGACATTCATATTTTTTATCAGATTCAGTGATAAATGCTGGTAAATATATCTGGACAGATGAAGCTCTCCACTTGCAATTTAACTTTGTTATACTTCCAACATTAAGAGAATATACATTTTCAAATCCCAATGCCTTAGTTGCAATCTTAGGTGAACCATTAAGTAGTGGATTATTTGAATTAAAGGATTTCGTGGAGGAGTTTAAAGAGGAATTCGGAAAGCACTAAAGGGTTGGTGAAGTATGGAAGAAATTATAAATGCTGAAGGACAGAAACTAATTAATGTATTTCCAGACGAAATAGAATTTTTCACTAATTTTCTTGAAAAGAAGGGGATTACATGGAGTCATGAGCAAAAAGAAGCTTCAGTTGTTGCTTTAAGTAAGTCCCTTACTGGTTATATAAAAACTCCACGAAGAACAATTGATATAGAACCTAAATATAAAGAAATTAAAATAGTACATATCTTAAGATTGTATAATTATGTATATAGTTATCGTGATGTTCAAGACGATGAATTGTTAGATATAAACAAGAGTAGCCAAAGTCAAAATATAGTTAATTCTTTTTTACGAAAACTGCAAGAGAACATATCTATAGGAATTTTACAGGATTATTTTCCCTCTGAGCAAAAAACTAAATACCTTAAAGGTAACGTTGATTATGTGTCAACCTACAAAAACCTTATGAAGTTGAAAAAATATCCTGTGAAAACTGAAGTATACATATTATCACCAAATGTAGATATAAATCGATTAATAGTGGGTGCACTACAAATAATCTCACAGTCAGGGCAAAATAGTTCTCAAGCAATGGAATTACTTGGTTATTTTACTAACGTTGTTCCAATTAGTGAAAATGCCAGTGAATTTCTTCAAAATATCCACTTTAATTCTAAAAATATTAGATATAAAAAAATCGCATCAGATGCTGCTATGATTATTGATTCTTTATATTATGACGGTTTAAAAGGGAATGTTGGAGGGGAGAGTTTTCTCATAAACTTTGATATGCTCTTTGAAAAATTCGTTAGAAAAATTCTCCTTGAAGAAACCAATGAAAGGAACTTTTCCATCTGGAAGGAGTTGAAATTATTTGGTAAAGAATATCTGAATGGGTCAGTTGTGAGTAGTCGATTTTATCAACCAGATATTTTATACAAATTTAACCCACAAGATGAAGAAAGAGATTACAAACCGACTGCAGAAGCCGTATTAGATGTCAAGAATAAAGCTAATGGTATATTTAAAAACTCAGATATTTATCAAGTTATGTTATATAATCAACTTTTATATGCGAAAAAGAGCATCTTAATTTATCCATCTTTCTTTTACAAACCATCAACTATATTAACGATTGAAAATGATAGCTTACCTGTTCCAGAAATACACTCTGTATTTATTGATATAGCAAGCCCCGATGCTGGAACATTTAAGGTGGCAATTAGAAATCTTATTGAAGATGTTTATGAAATACTCGAGTAACTGATCATAAAGTGAAATGTCCCGATAAAACTATAAATAGGTTTAAATAAATTGATTCAAATCGTAAAAGCTTGAAGAGTCTTTCTCCAAGCTTTTACGGTTACATTGTAAGCAACAGCCACTTTTTTTGTTGTCCAACTAAACTTGATTAATTGAATCATTATAAACTATTTCGTATCGTTTTAGGTAAATTTAATCAAGTTTGAGATGGAAGGTTTATAATTAGTCAATTTCTTTTTACACTAAATTATTGATAGGTGAGAATTTCTTGTGCTGTCCTTGAATATCCATGTCGCTCATCTGAATATATTTGCGAGTCATACTCATATCCGAATGCCCTAAGGTCTTTTGCAGACTGAATGGGTCACCGCCATTTTTTATATACCACAACGCTCCTGTATGACGGAATGTATGGGGACTGACGCGCTTTTTAACCCCTGCCCCTTTCCCATAGTCTCTCAAGTTAATTCTTACTGTAGCATGGTTTATTTCGTGTCCATCATATGTTAAGAATAAATGTTCATCGTCAAAGTCCTCAATAATTTCCAAATACTCCTTCAACAAATCAATTGTAGGCTTTGTAATTGGTACTATTCTCGCTTTTCTAGTTTTCGTCCCCATTGCTTCAAGGTATATTTCACCTTTCTCTAGGTTTACGTTGCTACGTTTCATTGCACATAGTTCAGAAATTCGTACTAGAGTATCCAGTAACACATAAATAATAACTTTGTTTCTAAATCCTGTGTACATCGAATCGTCAATGACAGATAATATCTTTTTGACCTCATCTGGTGTAAAGGACTCTAGCGTATCCGAAGGTGTTTTGATTGGCTTAAAGTCCTCGTGGATTGGTGTATCAATAAAGCCTTTCTTGTGACAATATCTTATGAATGCCCGCATGGTACGGGTACGGATATTAACAGTCATAGGAGCTAGTCCCTTGTCGTGTAGCATAAACCCTATATACCCCTGAAAATCCTCTACAGTAATATTTTCATTTGTCATATCCTGACCAAGAAAATCTTTAAGGTTATCGTAGTGCTGATAATACTCATTTATTGTTCGAGGCGCTAATCCCTCTGTTTGTTTAGCAGTCATAAATTTAACAAACATTTCATCCAAAGTTAGGATATCTGAATCAACTAGAGTCTCCTTCTTGCTACCCGTTCTAATTTTGAGTTTTGGTTTTGACTTTTTTTGCATGAAAATAACCTCCAATGATTAATTATTTGGAGGTTGAAGGAAACGTTCTCTACAGTCTCGACAACAGTCCCTCTACAGTCTTTCCAGTTGATTGGAGTGAAACTGTGAGGGGATTGCTTGGATTAACAATCAAGATAAGATTGGGAGAACCCTTGGTATGTATGAAATATTGGCGGGACTGTGTAGGAATCGAACCTACCGGAGACGGCACGCGCCTCCCAAGCGGTTTTGAAGACCGTGGCGAACACCAGTGTCACAGCCAGCCCCATGAAGTCTTGTTATATGAATGTTCTTATGTTGGAGCAGTCACTTACTCTCAAGTCATAAGGTCTTTATTATGCCTTATTTATTCGACTTTATCAAGCGGAAAGCTATGTAATTTTGTATATAGTTTTCTATTATTTATATATTGGAAATGTGTACCAACTCTAGCATGATAATACGAGACTATAGTCCTGTTATGTATTCTTTTAATAACGAACCAATCTTTTGTGATCCTACTTCTGCTAGGGCTTCAATGGGTATTTATAGATGGAGGGTAATTGGTATTGAGAAAAAAGGACTATTCATTTTATTTTGTACCCGTTATAATAAAATAATAGTAAGATAATTTCTAAATCTTAGAAAGGTTTGAGTTCGTAATGGAAAATTTGCAAAGACAGAAATTAAAGTGGTCAATACAAAGAAAAATGACGTATGTTATTTTAAGTGCAACAATATTTTCTCTTGTCATGGGAGTACCTATTTCTTATATGAAACACTTAGTTTTAGAATTGGACTTGTTAAATTTATTTGGTAATAGAATCAAGGGCGTAATTGAAACATATTTTACCATAACTGTTAATTTAGTGATCATGATTGGATTTGTAGGGTATGGGATTAAACGATATGTAGTAAAGCCGATAAATAAATTGGTTTCAGTGTTAGAAGACATACAAGGTGAGAAAGTTGATCTTACAAAACAAATTGAAGTAAACACGAAAGATGAGTTTAATCAATTGTCAAATGCATTCAATAGTATGATTACACATTTAAGAGATGTAATAAATATCGTTGATGAAAGCTCTGATCGTTTAGCTATTTCCACTGAAGAAGTTGCTGCCTCAACCGAGCAAGTGAAGGTGGTTTCAAAGGAGGTTTCTCAAAATACCTATCAATTAGCGACACAAGCAGAGAAAGGTTATACATCGGTAACAGAGATATCTCAATTGTTAAGCGAACTTGCCCTATTAATTCAAACTGCTCAAAAAAAAGCTGGTTCAACAAAGGTTAATAGCAATCGTACCTTAAAAATTGCTGATGAAGGTAAGGACAGTGTCAATACAGTGATTAAAAAAATGGAAAGTATACAGATAAAGACGCATGAGACGAAAGCGTATATTCTTGAACTAGATCAATATTCTAAGGAGATTACTGGAATTGCTAATATGATTTCAGATATTGCAAAACAAACGAATCTATTGGCATTAAATGCGTCAATTGAAGCGTCAAGGGCTGGTGAAGCTGGTCGAGGCTTTACAGTTGTAGCAGAGGAAGTACGAAAGCTTGCTGAACAATCGACAAATGGAGCAGTAAAAGTAAAAGAGATTGTTAGTAAAATTACAGAAACATCAGCCAAAACAGTCTCTACAACTGAAGACAGTCAACAGGAAGTTGAGGAGGGTGTGCTTGCTGTTAGTCAAGCAGGAGAATCGTTAGAAAGTATCTTAAATGCAGTAAATGGTATGGCAGTAGAGATAAATGAAATATTGAATGTGACAAATGAAAATATTTCAAAATCAGAGCAGATTGTAGAACGAGTTGGTGCAGTAGCTGCTTTTATTGAACAAACTGCAATCAATACAGAAGAAGTATCAGCTTCGACAGAAGAGACAACAGCAACGGTGGATACAATAGCAGACAGTGCAGGTAAGTTAAAGGAAATGTCATTAGCTTTAAGCGCAACTGTAAAGCAGTTCAAAACAAAATAATACGAAGTAACCGTTCCTAAAAAATGGAACGGTTTTATTTTAGTATTTCTTTCTACATAGGATAGTTCAGATTTGATTGTTAATGTAGTTGAAGTAGAGTGAGACCCGACTATTTAGAGAATATATTGTAATGGGTTTGGTAAAATACGAGAATTAATAATAGCTTTATGAGTATAACAATAAACCTTTCAAATTGTAGAAGCACAAGTTTATCTATCCATTCTATGTATCATAAAAGGCTATATCTCAGTTTTTTTTACAGAAAGGACGAAACCAAATATAGCTCAAATTAAGAAGTTTTTAGCGCAAGTATTTTTCATTTATATGCAGAATCGATTATAGTAGGGGTATAGAGAAAAAGGAAGTGAACGAATGAGACATTATACGATCGGAATGGCTGGTCATATTGACCACGGAAAAACGTCGTTAACAAAGGCGTTAACAAATGTGGAAACGGATCGGTTAAAAGAAGAAAAGGAACGAAATATTTCAATTGAATTAGGGTATGCCCCTTTACATATAAACGAAACGTTAGAAGTGTCAATGATTGATGTGCCGGGTCATGAGCGATTTATTCGTCAAATGATTGCGGGGGTGGCAGGAATTGACTTGGTGATTCTCGTTGTCGCTGCGGATGAAGGTGTGATGCCTCAAACCAAAGAACATCTTAACATCCTCACGCTTTTAGGAATTGACAGGGGCATTATTGCTATTACAAAAATAGATCGGGTTGACCAGGAAATGAAGGAAATTGTCGAACTTGATATTCGTGATAGCATTGAAGGGACATTTTTAGAACAAGCTATGTTTTATGAAGTAGATAGTTTAAGTGGAATAGGAATAGATATGTTAATGGAAGGGATTACTGCTGCATTGGAAGAAATCCCCGCACGGCCTATCCATGGATCTTTTCGATTACCAATCGATCAAGTCTTTACTGTTCCAGGCCAAGGAACAGTTGTAAGAGGAACCGTTTACGAAGGAACTGTCGAAGAAGGGGACCGTTTAGAAATATTACCCCGAGGTGATTCAGTTAGAGCAAGGCAATTACAAGTACATCACCAACAAAGAAAGTCTGGACAAGCTGGTCAGCGTGTTGCCATAAATTTAGGTGGGATCACGAAGGAATCGATTGTTAGAGGGGACGTTCTCGCTGCTCCAGGTCATTATGTTGCTACGACAACAATAGATGTGGCCCTATCAATAGTGAGAGATTTAAAGCATTCGGTTAAACAGAGAGGAGAAGTTAAATTACATATTGGTACAGCAGAGGTTTACGGGAAAATTGTTTTCTTTGACCGGAATGAGCTAGTAACAGAAGGCGGGGAGGTTCTTTGCCAGCTTCGTTTAAATCACCCAGTCGTGACGCGAAGAGGAGATCGTTTTATTCTCAGAAGACCGACACCGATGGAAACCATTGGCGGTGGGAAGGTGATTGATGCGCACGGAGAAAAATACAGATTTGGACAAGAAACGGTGGCTATTCTTGAGAAAAAGAAAGAAGGAAGTCCGGAAGAAATCCTCATGGATGCTCTAGTTGAGAAAAAACTTCTCACGATGAAGGATTTGGCTAAGCAAACGGATTTACCATATGAAACAATCGATCCAATTATCAATGAAATGCTCGAACAAAAACAACTGTTACAACTACCGTCAAATGAAATTACCTCAAAAAAGGTTACCGACAGTTTATCTTCTCTTATTAGGAAAGAGTTGGAACGATATCATCATGATTATTCGTTAAGAGAAGGGATAATAAAGGCAGAGCTCATCCAAAGTTATACTAAAACGTATCCGAAGAAATTAACGGAAATGGTCTTGCAGTTTTATGACTTTAAAGTAAATGGGCCGTTTGTATCCTTAGCAGAATTTCAAGCGCATCCTCCCAAGCAGTGGGAAAAGCGGATCGAACATGCCTTGGGTCGATTAAAGGAAGAAGCTTTAAAAGTAACACCTCTTGCTGATCACTTTCAAGCTCAGCAACTTCCTGAAGACCTTTATATAGACCTTATCCATTATTTAACACGTCAACAAATTATTTTTCAAATCGATGATAAGCATTTTCTACACGTTGACCCTTTTATCAATGCAGTAAGAGAATTATATATAAATACAAAGAGTCATGGATTATTTACATTACAAGAAGCAAAAGATTCAACTGGGTTATCACGAAAGTACTTGGTTCCTTTTTTAGAGAAGCTTGACCAACTAGAGTTAACAATTCGTCTTGAAAATGAACGGAAATGGAGAACCGAACATGTTGAGAAATGGATTTAAAAGAGGTAAGAACATCTTGTTTTTTACTCCATACTATTTACAAAGTCGTGGGAACGCAACAACGGCTAAACGAATAGAACAAGGTATGCAATTAGCAGGTTGGAATGTCTTGGTTTTTGCTTATGAAGAGGAAGAATGGACGGAAGAATGGCAGCGACGTTTTGAAGAAGTAGACCTCTATCATGTTTTGCATTTGCGTCGCTTTGCAAGTTGGCTTATGCGGCATAAGCTTAATTTAACCAAGCCATATGTACTAACTTCAGGTGGGACTGATGTGAACGAGGACTTAAAAGACCCTGCAGCTGCTTTATTGATTAAGTCAGTCGCGGATGAATCCTGTGCAATTACCGTTTTTAGTGAAGATGGAAAAGAAAAGATTGCAGCTGTCTTTCCTGAACTCGCTGAACGAGTTCATGTGATTGCACAGAGCATTTGGTTACCTGAAGCTAACAATAGAAGTAATACGACAATCATTTCAGGTTATCCAAGCTTCCTACTTCCAGCCGGATTACGGCCGGTCAAGGATGTCTTCTATTTATGGGAAGCCATGGTGGAGTTACGGAAAACATATACAACCCTCTCATTCACGATAATAGGGGCAAATTTAGATAACACTATTTATCAGGAAGTTAAAAAGAGAAGTGAGAATGTAGAGTGGTTTCATTATTTAGGAGAAATCCCTTTGAATGACATGACCCCGATATATAAACAATGTGATATTGTAATAAACACATCTCTATCGGAAGGTCAGCCGACATCGATCCTTGAAGCGATGTATGTAGGGAAGCCAGTCATCGCAAGACGAATTCCTGGAAATGAAAGTATCATTCAACACACAAAAAACGGTTTGCTATTCAACTCAACTGATGAATTTCTTATAGAAGTAAAGACGCTTCTTAATTATCCGAAGAAGAGAGAAAGGATAGTGAGAGCAGGTCAAGATTATATTCAGACTCACCATCAACTAGAACAGGAAGTTTCCTTATATAGCAAAGTCTATAAGCATTGTATAGAGAAGGCTCAAAAACCTGAAGTTAAGGTGGAAACATGAAAGGCGTGTTTTCTTTACATTTGTTTACCTTGGTGGTAGATTTTATGCTAGGCCTTTAGATAAGCGTCGTATATAAAAATAGGGAGTGGTACGAAAGATGAAAAAGTGGTTATCAATGTTAGGCTTAACCCTTGTTTTAACTGCATGTGGTGGAGAAACGAATACTGGTGAAACGGAAATTGCACCAGAGACCGATGAAACTGAGGTTCCGACTGAGGAAGTTACTGAAGAGGATGGCGTATTCGAAGTTGCTGTTATCCCAGCTCAAACAACAGGTGAAACGCAAGCGAGCCTTGATAAGTTAGAAGAACATTTAAAAGAGAAGCTTGCTCGAGATGTCGAGGTTAAACAATACCCTAATTATAATGCGGTCGTAGAAGCAATAAATTACAACAATATCGACCTGGCTTATTTAGGACCTTTAACGTATGTTATTGCTCATGAACAAAGTGGGGCACAGGCAATTTTAACTCAAGAAATCGATGGCAGACCATACTATCATTCATATATCATTACGCATTCGGATAATGAATGGGAAACGTTAGATGACATGCTGGAAGATAGTGAAAATGTTGATTTTGCTTTTGCTAGCATATCATCTACTTCCGGTCACTTAATGCCAGGTCTACATTTAAGAAACTTAGGCTATTATAACGATGATATAGACCATAGTTTTAACCAAGTCCAATTTGCGGGTTCACATGATATTGTAACTAGATTAGTACAAGAAAAAAACGCTGATGCTGGTGCAGTAGATAGTGCGATTTTAAATGAATTGATAGAACAAACTCCAGCATTAGGTGATGATATTAAAGTTCTTTGGGAGTCACAAGAACTGTATCAATATCCTTGGGTTGTTCCGGCACAAATGACTGAGGAAGAAATTGTTCAAATCCAAGAAGCCTTTTATGATATTACCGATGATGATATCTTACGAATCTTTGGGGGTGCTTCTGCATTTGTTGAAGCGGATGATAGTAAATATGAGGATGTTCTTGAAGCTGCGCGTCAGTTTAATATGTTAACACTAGAGTAGGAGTTTATACATTATGGTATGGTTTCGAAGGCGCTATTTCATCTATATACTATTTATCATCATAGTCTGTTGGTGGAGCATGAATGTAACGGGCTTTGAATGGCGAAAGTTTGAGCAATTTACGAATATGATTGATATGGTGACCACTCGCTTTTTTCCAGTCGAGTGGTCATTATTTCCTCGAATGGCACAGGAAAGCTTGGTGACTTTGGCGATTGCATTTTTAGGGTCAATTTTCGCGTTAGTCGTCGCTCTACCATTAAGTTTTCTGGCAGCTCGTAACACGAGTAGTCGTTTAATGTGTTTGCTGGTTCGTTCAGGTTTAAGTGCATTGAGATCTGTTCCGGAAATTGTATTTGGCCTTATTTTAGTGACGGCGCTTGGACTCGGTCCATTTCCAGCTGTACTAGCTATTATCTTACATAATATAGGTGTTCTAGGAAAACTTATTTCTGAGTTGATTGAGGCAGCAGATGCAGGGCCTCAGGAAGCAATGAAGTCCGTAGGAGCAACGAAATGGGTGGGCCATCTATTTTCAATTTTACCCCAAATTTGGCCTAATGTCCTTTCTCACTATTTTTATCGTTTTGAAGTAGCCATTCGAACGTCCCTGATATTAGGGTTTATAGGTGGGGGCGGAATTGGCCAACAGTTGTTCAATCACTTCCAAAGTTTTTACTATCAAGCGGTGGCTTTAGACATTTTGTGTATTATGATACTCGTTATCTTTGTTGATGTCATTGGCGGACGGATACGTGCAAGAGTCATCTAGAAGGAGTGGAAAACGTGTTACAAGTCTCTAATTTAGTTGTTCGTTATCCTAAGGCAAAAGAGCTTGCCGTTGATCGTCTTTCTCTAAGAATAAATAAGGGTGAGTTTGTTTGTATTTTAGGTAAAAGTGGAGCAGGTAAGTCAACGTTTATTCGTTGTTTGAACAGGCTTCAACAACCTTCGTCTGGTTCGATTCGGTTGGATGGAGTTGAATTGACAACATTAAGAGAAGGAAAGATGCGACAAGTCCGATCTGATATGGTGATGATCTTTCAACATTTTAATCTTATCCCAAGAATGTCAGTGTTTCAAAACATATTGACCGGTTCTTTTGGAAATCGTCCTGCTTACAAAAATTTACTTGGTTTGTTTTCGGTACTAGAAAAAGAAAAAGCATACGAAGCACTTAAACAAGTTGATCTTTTGGCTCATGCGAATAAAAGAGTGGAAGCGTTAAGTGGTGGTCAAAAGCAACGTGTGGGGATTGCACGTGCCTTATTGCAAGAACCCAAGATGCTCTTAGGGGATGAACCAGTGGCAAGTTTAGATCCCTCAACGTCTAGAAAAATATTTGAATTATTGAAGAGTATTCATGAACAGCGTCGGTTAGTAACAATTGTGAATGTTCATGATGTTGGGTTAGCGAAAGAATTTGCAACAAGAATTGTTGCGTTCCGGGAAGGTAAGATTGTCTTTGATGATACCCCGGATCGATTGACAGATGAGATATTTGCAAAAATTTATGGATGAGCAAAAAAAGATAAAGCATGAAACATGATGCTTTATTTTTTTTGCTAAAAACGTTATATTTCTAAGGTTATTCGATTTTTACATTTTTGAATTGTTGTGATTATTATAATAAAATGGTGAATAAGAAAAGAAAGCGTGACACCTTTTTAGGATTAGAAATGGTATGATAAGCACATAGATAGTTTATTAAATTACTTAAGTAATGAGGTGTTGTAAATGGGTAAGAGATTATATCATGGAGCTGCCTATTATCCAGAACTTTGGAGCAATGAGGTGCTCGAAGAAGATATTAAGTTAATGAAAGAAGCTGGAATTAATGTTGCACGTATGGGTGAGTTTGCATGGGCAACGATGGAGCCTGAGGAAGGACAAATTGATTTAGGTTTTTTTGTAAACGTCATCAATCGATTATATGAAGAGGGCATTGAAACGGTTATGTGCACACCTACGCCAACACCGCCAATTTGGTTTACGCATGGTCATCCAGAGCGCATGTATGTAGATCAGGATGGAAAGGTAATGGGTCACGGATCTAGACAACATCCGTGTACGAACAATGATTATTTTAGAGAAAAAGCAGAGATTATTACAGAGCATATTGCCAAAGCGGTTGGACAATTACCAGGCGTTATCGGTTGGCAAATTGACAATGAATTCAAATGTCATGTTAGCGAGTGTATGTGTGCTACATGTAAGACATTATGGCACGAATGGTTACAAGAGAGGTACGGAACGATTGAACATCTAAACGATGCATGGGGAGCTCAAATTTGGAGTGAACGTTACCATAGTTTTGAGCAAGTACCACAACCTGGACCTGCGCCATTTTTGCATAATTCTTCATTAAGTACAATGTATCGTTTGTTCTCAATGGAAAAGATAGCTGAATTCTCAGATAGTCAGGCAGAAATTATCAGAAAATACTCTGATGCTCCTATTACTCATAACAGCAATATTCCATTTGCTGTAGATAATGAGCGTCTGTTTAAGAATTTAGACTTTGCATCATTTGATACGTATGCCTCCCAGGAAAATAGAGCTTCTTATTTAATGAATTGTGATTTATGGCGCAATTTTAAAAAGGGGAAAGACTTTTGGATAATGGAAACAAGTACGTCTTATGCAGCTTCATTAGAAAGCTACGCTAGTCCTCACGCTAATGGTTATTTGCGTGCAGAAGCCGTGGCAGCTTACGCGTTAGGTGCGGAAGCATTTTGTTACTGGTTATGGAGGCAACAACGTTCAGGGTGTGAGCAACCTCATGGTTCTGTAATTAGTTCTTGGGGAAAACCAACTGTTGGTTTTCAAAGCGTCTTAGAGGTGGAAAATATGCGTAAGGCTATTGAACCGATGATAATTGAAACGCGACCAAGTGAACCTGAAGTAGCTCTTGTTTATTCAGATCGTGCAAAAGTATTTTTCCAAACTGAGCCACATCAAAATTTGGATTATCGAGGATTAATCACAGATTTCTATGACAGAATTGTTTCTCTAGGTATTCACCGAGATGTGATTCCTGAAGGAGATAGTTTAGAAGGGTATAAACTATTAATTACTCCGTTTGTTCCTTATATCTCAAGCGATTTTCTCCGAAAAGCACAATCATTTGTGGAGGATGGAGGGACGTGGATTGTGGGTCCATTAACGGGGGGGAGAACAGAGGAACATACAGTTCACACGGATGCTGCACTAGGACAAATCGAAAAAATTGCTGGGGCACAAGCGTTGTTCACCTACCCGATTGATGGGACTGGAGCTGTTGGAGAAGCCTTTGGGGTTTCCGCTCCATTAGGGCTGTGGAGTACCATTTTTGAATATGATGAAAAAGCAACAGTAGGTACCATTAAAGGTGGGAACTCGGACGGAAAATCATTTATCACCGAGCACTCTGTAGGAAAAGGAAAAATCGTGATGCTTGGTTCAATGCCGGTTGGTGAAGAAGGAGATAATCTTCTTAAGAAAATCATTGAAACGTATGCCGAAGACGTGAATGTTTCGACTAAAACGGATGTGACGAGCGGAACTATTGTTGCACCAAGAAGAAACGATAATTATACGGCCTGGGTTATTGTTAATATGGATGGAAAAGGTGGAAGTGTTACACTTCCTAAAGATGGAGTAGATGTACTAAAAGATGAGGCTGTAGGAAAAGGGCCACTATCTATTGGGCAATATGAGTATCGTGTTATTCAATTTAATAAATAAACAAATGATAGCAGGTGCTTTCAATATGAAAGCGCCTGCTATCATTTTTATAGCTATCAATCTATTTAGTTGTTTTAAAAGGTTATACACAAAAATCACACTGCTTCCGGCTGCCGAGCGCGGATTGCTCAGTCTTTAACTGGAAATGGTTAAAATATCTCTTTTTTCCGATTATTCCAAATCATATATGCAGTTTCAGGAATTTGGATTCGAAAAAACTTATGAATATGTTAGCATTTATGGTAATGTATTTTTAAAGATAGAGTAGTTGAAGTTGTGATTTGAAATGAAATTGGAGGAATGACAATGTTACCCAAGGGGCTTGTTACTGCATTAAATAATCAAATGACCTATGAATTTGAAGCAGCCCATTCATATATGGCGATGGCTTCTTACTTTTCAGCACATGGTTATCGTGGTTTTGCAAATTTTTATATTGTCCAAGCAGAAGAGGAACGTTCTCATGCGATGAAATTTTATCATTTTCTCGTTTCAATGGGAGAACGACCACATTTTCAAACATTAAAAGCGCCAAATAATATGCATGAGAGCCCACTACATATTGCGAAGCAGTCACTTGAACAAGAGCAAGCTGTGACTCGTAGCATTTATTCGATTATGGATTTAGCTATTGAACATAAGGAACATGCGACCATCCAATTTCTTCATTGGTTCATTGATGAACAAGTGGAGGAAGAAGAGCTGTTTAGAGATATCATCCAGAAGCTTTCAGGAGTTAGTGTGGGCGGGGATTTCTTTATGACTATGGATAGAGAGTTAGCTGAGAGAAAGTGAAAGAGAAAAGAAATCGCTAGACGAAAAAGAACGCTTGGTCAAAAAAACCAGGCGTTCTTTTTTTATCCTTAATTACAAAACTGAAATAGCATGTTCTTGTTTATCAATAACTTTACCTATAATTGAAGCATGAGCACCGTCGGCATGCATGGCTTCAACATAAGCTTTAGCCTCTTGCTCGGTAAAGCTTATTAATAAGCCACCAGACGTTATCGCATCACATAGAATGCTTTTTTCGACGTCGGAGATAGACGAAGCATAATGAACAGATTCTGCTAACCAACGTTCATTTTCTTTTGAACCGCCTGGAATAATCCCTTGACTTGCTAATTCGCGTGTTCCTGAAAGCATTGGAACGGCACTTACATCAATTTCAAAGCTTACATTACTACCTTTAGCCATTTCGAAACTATGACCTAATAAACCGAATCCCGTTACATCTGTTACTGCGTGAGGGTTAAATGCAGATAAGTGTTCTGCGGCTAGTTTGTTCAGTTGTGCCATCGTTTCAGTTACGGCTCGTTCTTGTTCTGCTGTAACAACTTCACGTTTAATTCCGGTCGTTAAAATTCCAACACCAATGGGTTTAGTTAAAACCAACACGTCACCAGGTTTTGCACCAACATTTTTAAAAATACGGTCTGGATGAATCAAACCCGTAACAGATAAACCAAACTTCGGCTCTTGATCATCGATTGAATGGCCCCCAACGATAACGGCTCCAGCTTCTTTTGTTTTATCAGCAGACCCACGTAAAATGTCTGCAAGCATTTCTGCTGGCAACTTTTTAATTGGAAAACCAACAATATTCATTACGGTCGTTGGTTTTCCACCCATTGCATAGACGTCACTTAATGCGTTTGCAGCAGCAATTTGCCCAAACATATAAGGGTCGTCAACGACAGGTGTAAAATAATCGACAGTCTGAATCATTGCTAAATCATCAGTCAAACGATAGGCACCAGCATCATCTGAAGTATCTAATCCGACTAAAAGATTAGGGTCATGCGTTTGTTTAGGTAAATGTCGCAAAACTTGCGACAGGTCTTCAGGACCAATTTTACAGCCTCAACCAGCCTTTGTTGAAAAAGACGTTAAGCGAATTTTCTCTTGATTGTTCAACATGGGAAACCTCCTTATAATCCAGTTCATCTCTATTGTGTCTTACAAATGCAGTTTTTTTGCATCCTTCCTCGTCTTATCCTACAATAGAAGAGAAAAAACTGTAAAGGAGTTTGATTTCTAATGAATTATAATGTATCTGTTGAATTTTGTATGATGTGAAACTATGCACCTAAAGCCGTGAGTTTCACGGATCAATTGTTGGAGCACTTTCGAGGGAATATTAAAGAAGTTCGACTTATTACAAGTTCGGGTGGAGTATTTGAAGTGACTGTAAATGGGGAAAAAATCTATTCTAAAAAAGAAACTGGACAATTCCCAGAAGTAGAAGAGGTTATACAACAAATTGAGCGTTTAGACTCCTAGTTCCTGTCACCCTCTTCGGTGGTGGTAGTTATAACTAGGTCAACCGAAGAAGGGTGGCATATGTTGAAATTATTACGAAACCTTCCTGCGATCCATGAATTACAACAGGAAAAACAATTTCATGAGATTTTACAAATACAAGATTTCTCAAAAGAGCGATTAACTGAATGGGTTCAAGCTGAAGTTTCTAAGTTAAGAAGCGATATTATCGAGGGGACCTTTAAAGACCATACTAATTTTAATCAGCTTATTTTTGAACGGATTGATAAGAGAATAAAACAATTGAATAAACCAACGTTACAACGAGTCATTAATGCAACAGGTACAGTTCTACATACAAATTTAGGGCGAGCGGCATTAAGTAAAGAAGCGATTTCCCGTGTGGCTGAGGTTGCCAGCCATTATTCCAACCTCGAGTATAATCTTTCCGAGCAAAAGCGAGGATCGAGGCATGACATTATTGAGTCACTCGTAAAAGAAACAACAGGAGCCGAAGCTGCCATGGTTGTCAACAATAATGCGGCAGCTGTTTTCCTTGTATTAAAAGCGTTAGCGAGTGACAAAGAAGTTATTGTTTCGAGGGGGGAGCTTGTTGAAATCGGTGGTTCTTTTCGGATCTCCTCCATTATGGCTGAAAGTGGTGCATCCCTAGTTGAAGTAGGGACAACGAACAAAACACATTTTTATGATTATGAAGAGGCAATAACTGAAGAAACTATGATGATTATGAAAGTACATACTAGTAATTTTAAAACGATCGGTTTTACGAGCGAGGTTGCATCGAAAGAATTAGTTTCACTTGCAAATCAACGTAACCTAATTATTTATGAGGATTTGGGAAGTGGTGATTTGTTTCAATTTCGTAATTATGGTATTGGAGATGAACCGACCGTTAAAGAGAGCTTGGCTTACGGATTAGATCTTGTTACTTTTAGTGGAGACAAGCTTTTAGGTGGTCCGCAGGCAGGAATAATTGCCGGGAAAAAGAAATGGATTGACCGTTTAAAGAAACACCAACTAGCAAGAGTTTTAAGGGTGGACAAAATGACGCTTGCAGCCCTTGAAGCTACGTTAATACACTATGTCAAAGGTTCACCAGAAAAAAATATTCCTACGATAAAATCAATTTGTCTAAACGCTGATGAAATCCGCGCAAAAGCAGAAGCTTTCCGAACGATGCTTCCCGACAATTGGAGAGCTGAATTATCTAAAGATGTTTCAATGGTGGGTGGTGGAACAATGCCTGCGGTTGAATTACCTACTTGGTTACTTCTTTTATCTAAGGAAGGAGCGAAAACACAGTCACTTTATCATGCGTTACATAAAGGAAGCCCCGCAATCGTTACACGGATAAAAGATGAACAACTTGCTCTTGATTTTCGTACGATAGAGGAAGAAGACTATGGAGATATTCTAAATCGAATCTGGGAACTAGAATGAGGGAGTGTCGTGATGCAGGGAAAAAGAGCTTCTGAATCAAAAACGATTTTAACTGATTTAGTGATGCCTCCAGATACTAATTATCATGGGACGATGTTTGGTGGTAATGTAATGGCATATATTGATAAAGTGGCGAGTATTGCGGCAATGAGGCATTCTCGCCAAGCTGTCGTGACAGCCTCGAGTGATAGTCTTGATTTTATTTCCCCAATTCGTACAGGCGAGGCGATTTGTGTGGAAGGCTTCGTGACATATACAAGGACAACGTCTATGGAAGTATTTGTTAAAGTAGAGGCTGAGAATTTGAGAACAGGCGAGCGACGTTTAGCTGGATCGGCATATTTAACGTTCGTTGCCCTAGATAAAGAGGGAAAACCGAGTCCGGTAATCCAAGTTATTCCAGAAACTAATCAAGAAAAGTGGCACTTTGACAATGCAGAGGAACGGTTTATTTCACGTAAAAAAAGGCGCGAGCAAAGCATAGAAAGAGTGAAGCTAGAAAAGGCAAACGAATGATTCGTTTGCCTTTTCTTAGGTCAGCCTTCCCCGTGATTTTGACGCGTATGGTTGGCTTGTTTAACTTTTTTAGAACCACTTAAAGGCTCTGGCTGCCCTTGTGCCCCTTTAGGTGAATTACGTCGTTGGTCCTTTGATGTATTTCGTTCGACCATCTTGTTACCTCCTTTTCGTTACTGTCGTTTTTTTGTTTTTTTGTTGTTTTGTCTTTGCATTTCAGTTAAAGGCTCGTTACCCATTTCCTCTTGAAACTGTGATGAGTATCCGGCATCTTTTCCTTGGGCTTTTGCTGCATTCATTCCAGGAATAAGGTGGTTTGCTTTTTCTCTTGTCAAATTCATCACCTCCAACAATAGTTTGCGTGTTCGAACGATGATTGATACAAATTAGATTATTGATAAATACGGATGAAGATGAAGAAAGCGAACAAGACTATGATAAGGTGAATGTAAATAAAGTTATTTATTGAATATTAGTGATAAATAGAACAGAAACGTTCGGTTTTTGGAATAATTATCCTATGTTTTTGTGAGAAAAGCGGTTAGAGTAGGCTTTTTTCATGAAAAACATTCAACTAAATTACAAAAATGCATTTATTATTTCGCTGATTTTTGCTATTCTAGAGAAGGAGTGTGGCTTGAGAACTATAAAGCGCTTTCTGATGTGGAAAAAGCTCCACTCTATATACACAGATTTAGACAAGATATGCCGCATGCGGTATGATAGTGTCGAGAAGGAGGGAATACATATGTCAAAAAGTAATGATGTTTTTAAGGCTCGTTCGTCTTTTTCAATAGACGGAAAAACGTATAATTATTATTCATTGAAGGCATTAGAAGATGCTGGGATTGGACAGGTATCAAAGCTACCATATTCGGTAAAAGTGTTGCTTGAATCTGTTCTTCGTCAGTATGATGATTATTTCATCAAAAAGGAACATGTAGAAAACCTTGCAAAGTGGGGTACTGCTGAGCAAAGCGAGGATATCGACGTTCCATTTAAACCGTCTCGCGTAATTCTTCAAGACTTCACAGGTGTTCCTACTGTTGTTGACCTTGCAGCACTTCGTAAGGCAATGGCTGATATGGGTGGAAACCCTGACCAAATTAATCCGGAAATCCCTGTAGATCTTGTTATTGATCACTCTGTACAAGTTGATAAAGCTGGTACAATGGATTCTCTAGATTTTAATATGGATTTAGAATTCCAACGTAATGGAGAGCGTTATAACTTCCTTAGCTGGGCTAAGAAAGCATTTGATAACTATCGTGCTGTTCCTCCTGCAACAGGAATCGTTCACCAAGTTAACCTAGAGTATTTAGCAAACGTTGTTCATGCTGCTGAAAAAGATGGTGAGACGCTTGCCTTCCCTGATACTCTTGTTGGTACAGATTCACATACAACAATGATTAATGGTATTGGTGTATTAGGATGGGGCGTTGGTGGTATTGAGGCAGAAGCTGGAATGCTTGGCCAACCTTCATACTTCCCTGTGCCAGAAGTTATTGGTGTGAAATTTACTGGTTCTTTATCAAGTGGAACAACTGCTACAGATGTGGCGTTAAAAGTAACACAAGTACTTCGCGAGAAAAAAGTTGTTGGTAAATTTGTTGAATTCTTCGGCCCAGGACTTGCTGAAATGCCTCTTGCTGACCGTGCAACCATTTCAAATATGGCTCCTGAGTATGGTGCAACATGTGGTTTCTTCCCAGTTGATGATGAAGCGTTAAGCTATTTGCGTCTAACTGGTCGTGCTGAAGAGCAAATCAAGCTTGTAGAAGAATACTGTAAAGCTAACGACCTTTTCTATGTAGCTGGTGAAACACCAGATCCAACTTACACAAGTGTCGTTGAAATCGACCTTTCAGATATCGTCGCCAATCTTGCAGGTCCTAAGCGTCCTCAAGATCTTGTACCACTTACTGAAATGCGTGATTCTTTCCGTAATGCAGTTGTATCTCCACAAGGTACGCAAGGATTAGGTCTTACGGAAGACGAATTTAATAAGGAAGTGGAAGTCTCGTTCAAGGACGGACGTTCTACAACAATGAATACTGGTTCGATTGCGATTGCAGCAATTACAAGCTGTACAAATACATCGAATCCGTATGTGTTGGTTGCTGCTGGTCTTGTTGCAAAAAAGGCTGTTGAAAAAGGTCTTGAAGTACCTGAGTATGTGAAAACATCACTTGCTCCTGGTTCAAAGGTTGTTACAGGCTATTTAACAGATTCTGGACTTTTACCTTACATGGAAAAGCTAGGATTTAACATCGTTGGTTATGGCTGTACAACATGTATTGGTAATTCAGGTCCTCTTGAAGAGGAAATTGAATCGGCAATTGCTGCTAATGATTTAACGGTTACTTCTGTTCTTTCAGGAAACCGTAACTTTGAAGGACGTATTCATCCATTAGTAAAAGCCAATTATCTAGCGTCACCACCACTTGTTGTCGCATATGCACTTGCTGGAACAGTTGATGTTGATCTTCAAAATGATGTTTTTGGTAAAGATAAAGATGGAAATGATGTTTACTTTAAAGATATTTGGCCAACTGCTGTTGAAATTAAAGAAGTAGTTGAAAAAACCGTTACTCCTGAATTATTCCGTCGTGAATATGATGATGTATTTAGTAGTAATGCACGTTGGAACGAAATCTCTACAACTGAGGATTCACTTTATCAGTGGAATGAGGATTCAACGTACATTGCCAATCCGCCATTCTTTGAAGGCCTATCAGCTGAGCCTGAAGACATTAAGCCATTGTCTGGTTTACGTGTAATTGGTAAGTTTGGTGATACGGTTACAACGGATCATATCTCTCCAGCTGGTGCAATTGGTAAAGATACACCTGCTGGTAAGTACTTGATTTCTAAAGGCGTCGAGCCAAAAGATTTCAACTCTTATGGTTCTCGTCGTGGTCATCATGAAGTGATGATGCGTGGTACGTTTGCAAACATCCGTATTCGTAACCAAGTAGCTCCAGGTACAGAAGGTGGTTACACTACGTACTGGCCTACAGGAGAAGTGACATCTATTTATGATGCAGCTATGCAATATAAAGAAGATGGTACAGGTCTTGCTATTTTAGCTGGTAAGGATTATGGAATGGGAAGCTCGCGTGACTGGGCGGCCAAAGGTACGAACCTTCTAGGAATCAAAACAGTTATTGCTGAAAGCTATGAGCGTATCCACCGTAGTAATCTTGTTCTTATGGGTGTGCTTCCACTTCAATTCTTGGACGGCGATAGTTCTGAGTCTTTAGGATTAACAGGTAAAGAATCATTTGATGTTCAACTTTCAAATGATGTGAAGCCACGTGATGTAGTGAAAGTTATTGCAACGGCTGAAGATGGTACAAAAACAGAGTTTAATGCTCTTGTTCGTTTCGATAGTGAAGTTGATGTTGATTACTATCGTCACGGTGGTATTCTTCAAATGGTTCTTCGTAATCGTTTGGCTTAATAAAAAGAAAAAAACAAGTTGCTTAAGAGCGACTTGTTTTTTTCTGGTTAATAATAATTTCACGTACCGGATTAATTGACTTTATTCTTATATATATTATAAAAATGAGCATGCTAAATAATACAACAAATGAAAGAGAGGCGATAAAATGGGTCGTCAGAAAAAGGGAAATGCAAACGCTCAGCGTAATAATAATGCTAAAAAACAAGGAAAACAAAATCATCCAGAGACTGAACTTGAGTCATATGCGGAACGTGAAACTGCAAAAATGAATCGAGAAAATCAATAAATATTTATTAGAGAGAAAACCGAGAAATTTCTCTAAGGTTTTCTCTTTTTTAACTTACATACTAAAGGAAAGGTGATCATCTTGTTTGATTTTTGGGTAGGTTCTGAGTCTTTACCGATTTATGGTTTTTTAATCAGAGCGATAATAATCTATGGATACATTTTCCTCATAGTTAAGATTCTTGGTCAACGATCTATTAGCTCTGTTGAAGCATTAGATTTTATTTTCGCTGTGGTGATTGGGGACGTACTTGGAGAACCTCTTGCAGATGGAAGTATAGATTTAGCGGGGCCTTTTTCAGCTGCAGCTTTAATAGCTGGGCTTCATCTTGGGTTAACTTATATGGCGTTAAAGACCCCTAGGTTTCGTCGTGTTATAGAAAATGAACCGATTATTTTGATGAAACATGGGACCATTCTTCATGAAGAACTGAAAAAAGCAAAAATCACTTTAGAATCATTTTTAATGGACTTACGATTAAATAGTACAAGTGATTTAAGGGAAATCGATTATGCTGTTTTAGAGATGAACGGGGCGATTAGTGTTATTAAAAAATCAATATACGAGGCTGTAACACCTTCAGACTTAAAAATACCTGCTATGTCAAAAGGGTACTCATCTGTCTTAATTGATGATGGCCAAATTATTGACAAGAATGTGAAGAAAGTCGGAACAGTCACCTGGTTGAGACAGGAAATCCAAAAACGGGGTTATTCGAATCCTAAGGAAATTTTTTGTATGACGATAGATGAAACCGGTGATTTCTATATTAGTCCAAAGAAAAAAAACAAATCATTTTAAGTATACTTTTATTCCATTTCTGCCAAGCTTGTAAAAAGAAGAAGGAGTGTGAAGGGTGAGAAGAGTCAGAAAATTAACTTTTCAAGAGCTAGTTCAGGAAAATAAAGAAAAATTACTAAAAGATCAAAAAGCATTGGAACGTATTGAAGAACAGTGGGAGCGTCGTCATACAAAAGCGGATTAATACAAAAGTTGGTTCGTCTAAATTCTGCTCGTTTGTTCAAACTACAAAAAGAGGAGGAGATATGGATGAAAAAGACCCAACAGAACCATGCTCGATTCAGACCTGACCATTTAGGAACTCAACCACGTAAATCTGATTCAAACAACGGGAAAAAGGTAGCAATGAAAGGGAATGAACATCCTGATTATGTTCCTCCAAAAGGATAGTATGAAGGGCCTTCCACTACGGAGGGCCCTTTTCATGATTTTCTATATTATCGCTAATTAGTATGCATATTAGGAATTATAGGACTTATTAGAAACTTGTCGATAGAAAAGGACTTGTCATAGCAACGATAAAAAGAAATAATGGAGGTAGGTTATTGGAACGAAGGATGTGTTTTTATGGGAACAAAACACTTAAGGAAATACCTCTATATCTTATTAGTATTGTATATCTTTATGTTGTTTTACGTGACGTTGTTTGCATGGAATTATGGTGCTTCTCTAGGGCCAGCAGGACCAGGAGGAAGAAATTATAATCTTATTCCTTTGCGAAGCATCTATCGCATTGCTATGTTTAGTCCAAATATAATGGATCCGATTCGTATTTTGATCGGAAACGTAGTTTTATTTATACCTTTAGGTTTTTTGCTGCCACTTTCCATTCCTAAATTACGGAATATTGGTATGATAACGACAATCGGTTTTTTGACGTCTGCTTTTATTGAAATGTGTCAGTTTTTGTTTACGCATCGGGTTTCGAATATTGACGATGTAATCTTAAACACCATGGGTACATTCATTGGTGTATTGTCTTGTACCTTGCTTCTATGGATTAAAAGCAGAATAGTTATCTTTACTACATAAGGAGATCCTCGATTAAGAACGAAGCCACTGAAAAAGTAAAAAAGCAGCCATGGGTCCGATTGTCGCGCGTTCGCTATTTTAAACCCGTTTATAGCGGGCTTAAAATAAAGCGACGTCTCCACTTGAAGTGGCCATTGAAAAAAGGTGAAAATCGTACCTTTTTCAGTGGCCTCATTAAGAACCGTGGAGCTTTTTAGGTTGTTTGCCATAGCGAATCCACATTTTGTAGCAAGTAAAAACAATGATAAGAAAGCAGCTATAATATAAAGCAATCATCAATAATTCCGATGGATTAGAAACGATGCTGTTTCCGACAACGGCAAATAACACCATTGATGGTACTTTCCCAAGCGCAGATGCAACTGTATAACTTGAAAATGCAACTTTGCTTAAGGCAGAGTAAAGGTTGACCACAACCGAAGGAATAACAGGGATAAGCCTAGTAATGAAAATGGTCATAAACGCATTCTTTTCAAATAAAATGGTGATTTTTGATAAGGCTGAGTAACGATGTAGAATGGCTTGTCCTAAGTCTTGATAACCATAACGTACAATAGCAAACATAATGATAGAGGCAAGGGAAGAGCCAATCCAAGTAACGCTACTGCCTAATATAGGTCCATAAGCGGCTCCAAGAATTCCGCCAATAATTGGGTAAGGGATAATTGGGAAAAGGGCAAATATGATAGCAAGAAAAGTGGTCAGTAATAAATAATCCGTTCCGCCACTTCTTATCCAATTTAATAAGGACTCACCATATAAATAAATCAAAAAACCAATAAAACTATATGTAAGTATAACAGTTACTTTTTTCAAGGTATAACCTCCTTCAGAATGCTTTTCTATTTTCTCATATCTTTCGGGGAAAGAAAAAGAATTTCCTGATTCTAGCGGTGATTAACTGGTCATGGTACAATATATAGCATCTTTTTATTGTAATTTAGCAAGAAGTAGTAGAAATGAGGGAATATTATGCAAGTAGCAGAAACGACTATTGAAGTAAGGTACGCAGAAACGGATCAAATGGGAGTTGTCCATCATTCAAATTATGTTGTTTGGTTTGAAGTAGGAAGAACACAATTTATAAAAACGATTGGATACAGCTATGCTGAAATGGAAAGAGAAGGAATACTTGCCCCAGTAACAGACATTCAGGTTTCCTATAAGCACCCAACTAAATACGGTGATATTGTAACGGTTAAGACTTGGGTAGGATCTTACAATGGTCTGAGGGTTACATATCAATATGAAGTGTTAAATCAGGAAGGAATTCTTTGTGTGACGGGAGCGAGTACCCATGTTTGTGTTAGAAAAGATACGTTCCGCCCTATTTCAATGAAAAAACATATGCCAGAGTGGCATGCTATTTACGAAAAAGTTAAAGCTCAACCAGAATAAAGTTTTGGCCTTATCCAATACTAGAGAGGTACCTATTCAAAAAGGGGGACCTTCATATGGCTAAACCAGATAACCGTCAAGACAATGTTGAAAAGTTGCAAACAATGAAAAAACAAACCGAGCACAATATTGAAGCGGCAGAAGAAGCATTAGAGTACACAGACTCTAATGTCCAAAGACAGGCGATCAAAGCAAAGAATGAACGTCGCGAAAATAGTATTCATGGCTTTGATGAGGAAATCTCTGATGAAATGAATGCTAGAACAAATGGTTTTAAAGAGTAGGCCTAGCGCCTACTCTTTTTTGTGGGTTAAATTCGCTAAATTAAGACGTAATGAAACAAAGTTTGTTAAAGGGAAATGCAAACAGTGAAGGGAAATAATACATAACACGATAACGGAGGAGGACGATATAACATGTCGTTTAAGAGAAATCTTGAGATGGAATGGTCGAAGTTTTCATTAGTTGTAAAGCAGATGAGTTCTGATAATCCACATGTTCGAGCACTGGCATTGGAATCTTTAAATCGAATGGTCGAATCGGAAGTAGGAGTAAATAAAGAGTCAGAATTTGATAATAAACGGGATGTTATGCAGCGAATTCGTGTTTTACAACACGAAAAACAGTTTCAGCGTCAAAGAAGAAAAAAATGGTTTAGCATGATATGATAGGAGAGAAAAGGTTGAAAGAGGGCTGTGAAACATGGCGTTTGGTATTAAAAAGCAAGAGCTTCAAGACTGGAAAATGAAAGCAACTAAAGGGGATATTGCTTTTCTCACTCATTATTGGATGGATGAGCGATTTCCACAATGTAATACTGTTACGAAGGTTGCATGTTCGGATATTAATAAGCTTTTAATCTGGGGTAGACGTTATGGCCTAAAACGTGAATGGTTACACAATCGTCATCCATTTCCACATTTTGACCTTTTAGGTGAAAAGCAAGAGTTTATTTTGAAAAATGAAGGGGAATGGAATCAACTAACACGCTTTAAAAGAACATAGAACGGAGGAATCAACATGTCTATACAACAGCAAGTAAAAGAAGAACTTCATACTAAAGCAGAAATAAGTGTAGAAAAGCAAATTGAAACGAGGGTTAATTTCCTAAAGGATTATTTGCTCCATAGCAAAACAAATGGATATGTCTTGGGTCTCTCAGGTGGTCAAGATTCTACATTAGCTGGAAAACTAGCTCAACGGGCAGTGGATGAATTAAACGGAGAACAAGACTCAATTAATTACCAATTTATCGGAGTCAGGCTTCCGTATGGAGAGCAGCAAGATGAGGAAGATGCACAAGATGCCATTAGATTTATTGAACCAAGCCGTGTGATAACCGTCAATATTAAACCGTCCGTCGATGCGTCTGTCGCCTCTTTTGAGGAAGCTACAGGTGAGGAGTTATCCTTATTTAATAAAGGAAATACAAAAGCGCGCGAACGGATGAAGGTCCAATATGACATTGCTGCTCATTTCGGTTGTTTAGTGATTGGTACAGATCATGCAGCAGAAGCAATAACTGGTTTTTACACGAAACACGGGGATGGTGCTTGTGACATTGCACCATTATTTGGGCTAAATAAAAGACAAGGTAAATCGTTATTAATGGAATTAGGTGCACCGGAACATCTATATTTAAAAGTACCAACGGCAGACTTAGAAGACGATAAACCTGGATTACCGGATGAGATAGCCCTAGGTATGACATACGAACAATTAGATGATTATCTAGAAGGAAGAAAAGTCGATTCGCAAATTGTCGACAAAATTGAAAAACGCTATGAAATGACAGAACATAAACGACAATTACCTGTTACTATTTACGATACTTGGTGGAAATAATATTCGTGGCATGAACCTTTTCCAATCATCATAATCTAATAATGTGAATGGTTTAAAAAGAGAGAATTGATTGGAGAGAGGAAATTGTCATGAAGAGAAAGTTCTTTTTATTAGCGGTGTTAAGTGTATGCTTATTTTCTATCGTTATTTATTTGGTAATGGGTAAAGAGATTTTCAGAACAGAAGCTGGTCAAGAAGTTACTACACACCAGCAGCAAGAACAACTAAATGGCATGACTAAAGAGATTAATCAGGTATATTTGACAGTGAATCACATCCGTACAGAACCTGGAGAAACGGAAGCTACTCAATTTGTGATTATTGATTTTTCCTTAGAAAATAATAGAGAGACAGTATACGAGTTCTCGCTTTTTAAATTGACCTTAGTCGATGAAGATAATTATGCGTATACTTCTTCTTCTGATATTGAAACAAAAGGAATTTTAGGTGGTCAACTTCACCCGGGACGATCCAATCGGGGGGAGGTCGCGTTTGAAGTACCCATAGCTTCAAATTACGAGTTGGTCTATACAGATCATTTACGAACCGGACAAGTTATATGGGATATTCATGTCAGCAATTGAAAGGAAGACAAATGACTAAAATAAGAAACAGTGACCTGCACATGCATTCAACTGCATCTGATGGAGGCTATTCACCCAAGGAGTTAGTAGAAAAATGTGCTGGTGTTGGATTGCGTATCATCTCATTAACCGATCATGATACAGTTCAGGGAATTCGCCCAGCCATTGAAACGGCTAAACCTCTAAATATAACGGTTATTCCAGGCATTGAGTTTTCCACAAAATTTAAAGGTAAAAGTGTCCATATACTTGGGTTTGGTATAGATTGGACAAATGAAGAATTGAATACAATGCTAACAAAACAACGTGATATGCGTCGTAGAAGGCTTGATACAATTCTTGAGAAGCTTGTAAACGTTGGGTTAGTGGTAAATGCAGAAGACGTATTAAAGCATGTTGATGGAGGGAGCATTGGACGTCCGCATGTAGCTAAAGCGCTAATTGAATATGGCTATGTTAAGGATGTTGCTGAGGCTTTTGACCGTTATTTAGCGGAAGGTCAACCTTGTTATGTTGATAAAGAAAATGAAATGTCGGTGAAAGAAGCGATTGAGTGGATTCATAAAACCAATGGTATAGCTGTGGTTGCTCATCCAAGCTACTATGGTTTAGATGAAGCTATTGGGGATTGGGTAAGTAAATGGAGCCTTGATGGCATAGAAGTGTACCATCGCGATCATTCAGAGGAGGATATTAGAAGATACGAGAAGCTTTGTACGGAGATTGAAATTCAAACTGGCTCATCTCTATTGCGGACTGGTGGGTCTGATTTTCATCATGAGGACTATGGAAGAGTCCCTGGTCGTTTAGGTGAAACAAGACTTGCTGATACATATGCCCACCAAGTAATAGAGCGTTTAGAGAAAAACTGATCCGATATGAATTCGGTTCAGTTTTTTTTGGGATTATTTTAATTTTACTTGTTCAAGAACACTTGATATCTCAATATCTCGTAGTGCTTGTGAAGCTAATTGATCAGCTTCCTTATTTTCTTGCCGGTCTACTAACTGATAAGATGGCTTCAGACCAAGGTTGCTTAGTTTCTTTTCAATACGTTCTAACCAAGGGATATAATGTTCCTCATAGCAGGGCCATTCTCCAGAAGCTTGATTAATCACAACCATCGAATCAGCATGGATTACGAGTGCTTGATGATGAACACCAATATCTTCAAGTTTTTGTAGTAGTAATAATAGTGCTGCATATTCGGCTTCATTATTGTCCACTAGATAATCAATTTTCTCGTTGTGTCGAATTCTCCAGGTTTTATGGTGCTGAGTGTAATAAATAACGATTCCAAGTCCAGCTTGTTTAGTACTTACATCAAAGCCACCATCACAAAAGGCATGGACTTGGTGTGGTTCCGTTTCCATTGATTTTAAGAAACGGTGCAAATCTTTTTTGGACCAACTTGAATCATGTTCATCAATGAAAGTGATTTCTTTTAAACGCCCAGTCTTTTCTAAGTCGTCTGCTAATTGAAGTGCCTCAGTAAATGGTATAAATTCACTTTTCATAAAATATTCGTGCTTTCTTTTTGATTCACGGTAAGTCCATTCTAATCGTACATTCATGTCATCAACTCTTTTCAACTAATGATTTTCGAAGTTCTAAAATGTTTGATATTTAAATTATTACATAAAAAGCTAACCTTGAGAAAGATAATCCCAAGAACAAGTTCAAAACTTCTATGTCCTAGTGGCACCAAGTAGTAGATAACAATCACCTTGTAGGGGAAATGTAATGAGTATTCTCTTATTTTAACTTTTTTAACTTTTCTTCTTTAAGTTTTTGGCTACATCGTGTATTCTTGTACGTAGCATAAGAGACAAGATTGTTAAGTAAGAATAGTATTTGAAAAATTGACTTGTACCATTCAAGCGTACGATGAACGATAAAGGAGTAGAGAAACATATGCCTATCCGAATTCCAGACCATTTACCAGCAAAAGAGATACTAAAGGCTGAAAATATATTTGTTATGGATGAAAGTCGAGCCTATTCACAGGACATTCGGCCCTTAAAGATATTGATTCTAAACCTAATGCCGATTAAAGAGACAACGGAATCTCAACTTCTTCGTTTGCTCGGCAATTCACCGCTTCAAATTGACGTTTCATTCTTATACCCGGACACGCATGTATCTAAAAATACATCGCATGAGCATCTTCAATCGTTCTATAAAACGATTGATGAGGTGAAATCCAGAAAATTTGATGGCATGATTATCACAGGTGCACCTGTTGAAAGATTTGAATTTGAAGCAGTTGATTATTGGGAAGAATTACAGCAAATTATGAACTGGAGTGTGCAAAATGTCACTTCTACTCTTCATATATGCTGGGGCGCTCAAGCCGGTCTTTATCATCATTACGGTGTTAAGAAATACAAATTGGAGGAGAAGTTATTTGGTATCTTTCCTCATTCCACGGAAGTACAAAATCGCAAACTACTTCGTGGATTCGATGATGAATTTTTAGCCCCGCACTCAAGACACACGGAGGTGCGGAAGAAGGACATTGAAGCAATCCCTGATTTAGAAATTTTAAGCATGTCTGAGCAAGCCGGCGTTTATATCGTAGGTTCAAAAAATGGTAAACAAATATTTGTTACAGGTCATTCCGAATATGACTCTAGCACGTTAAAGGATGAATATGAACGTGATATTAACAAAGGGATGAAAATAAATATGCCTTGTAATTATTTCCCCAAGGATAACCCTCAGGAAGAACCGCGTCTTCGCTGGCGTGCTCATTCTAATTTATTGTTCTCAAATTGGCTTAACTATTATGTCTACCAAGAAACACCGTATGACTTATCTAAATAATTTGAATGAGAAGCTAGGACGTATCTCAATGTCCTAGCTTTTTTGGCGTTTTTAATATTCTTATCATGCATGCTTGACAACGAAACAGTACAAATTATCCATATCAACCAAATTCAAATGTGACTCTAGTACAGAAATTGGAACTTTGAAAATGGAATTATAGAGGTGAATAATGACGGAAGGAAAAATGAGGAAATCAATTGTATCATTAATGGGAACTCATGTATATTACGAATCCTATACGTGTACAAGAAGAAGTGAAGGGACATTGGTAATGATTCACGGTTTTGTTTCATCTAGCTTTAGTTTTCGTTCGATTATTCCCTTTTTAATAACAAGATATGATGTGATTTCGCTTGATTTACCTGGATTCGGCCAAAGTGGTAAAACAAAATCATTTTGTTATTCATTTGACAACTATGCTGATTTAATTACTGAGTTTATTCATTTACATGAGTTAAATAGTGTCTCACTTGTTGGACACTCAATGGGTGGTCAAGTTGCGTTATACACCGCTAAAAAGAAACCTGATCTTGTAGACCGAATTATATTGCTCTCTAGTTCAGGGTATATGCAGCGCGTAAAACGCTCATTTATGTATGCAACATACATCCCTTTTGCAAGACAAGCGATACGTTGGTGGATTCAAAAGAAAGACTACCGTAAGGCCATTCTTCAAGCTGTGTACAATAAGAAATTGATTAAACCTGTAGCAGTGGAGGAATATAGTCGCCCCTTACAAGAAAAAGCTTTTTATGATGCGTTAATATGTTTAATTCGCCAGCGAGAAGGAGATTTAAAGGGAGAAGAACTAAAAAAAATTTCACAGCCATGTTTAATTTTATGGGGAGAGGAAGATCAAATCATTCCTGTTCGAATAGGCAAACGTCTAGCCCGTGATTTACCAAACGCAACCTTTTATTCCTACAAAAAGACCGGTCATCTTTTGCCGGAAGAGCGTCCAAAAGAGGTAGCGGAAAAAATAAAACATTTTTTGGGAGAAACGTTTTGAAGGCGAAGCATTACACTCGTTTGTCACATGAAATGTGCTATAATTAATAGTGTGATGTTTTGTTTGTGGAGGTGGAATGAGTGGACCCATTGGATGTCTTGATGAATAAAGATAAAGTTTTTCCTTACTACCAACCGATTATAAGTGCAGACAAACAACTTATAGTTGGTTATGAAGTCCTCGCTCGTATGCAAACAGAGGAGGGTATCGTAAACTTAGGTTGGTTTTTTCAGGATAAATCGATTCCAGACGAATATCGCCTCGAACTCGATGATTACTTACAGAGTATCGCGCTAGATGCTTATATGGAGACTGACCAATCAGCAGTGATGTTCTTTAATTATGACGCTGATTTGCTTTTAAAGGACAATGGAGAGACGTTCTTAAAAAGGGTGGAGCCATATCGTAACAAGGGTTTAAATTTAAACCATATAGTCCTTGAACTAAAGGAAGAAGAAATATCAGAGCATCTTAATGATATCAAGCATTTATTCGTTTATTTGCAAAGCATAGGACTTAGAATTGCCATTGATGACTTAGGTCAATCAAAAACAAATTTAGACCAAATTGCAATGTTAAAGCCAAATATTGTTAAAGTAAATGTTGCTTTTATGGAAGAAGAGGAACTTCCACATCTTTATAGGGATGTCCATCAATCTTTAGCGATGCTTTCTAGAAAAATAGGTGCTACCTTACTTTTTGAAGGAATTTCTAATTTTAATCAATTAAACTATTCATGGCGTAATGGTGGTCGCTATTATCAAGGTACGTATCTTTTAAGTCCCGTTCCTAAATTTGTAGACCCGATGATTTGTAGAGATAAAATGCAGAAGGAATTTCATCATTTTATTGTGTTTGAACGAAGGAAAATGGAAGCTCAAATTGCCCTGACAAATAAAATGAATCAGCAACTCAAAGCTTCTATGAAAAAGATAAGTGAAACCGATACATATGATGAGATGATTATGTTGGTTGCAAAGGATTGTAATCCATTTGCGTTTCGTGTTTATATATGTAATGAGGAAGGGTTTCAGCAATCCTCTAATGCGGAAAAGATTTCAACGAATGAGTGGATTTTAATTGAGGAAGGTCGTTATAAAAATTGGAGTTGGCGTCCATACTTCCTTGAGAATATTGTTAGAATGAATGTAGAAAAGAAAGGGATATTGTCAGATTTATATACAGATATTGACCAGGATGAACGAATTCGAACTTACTCCTATCCAATCTCAGATTCGTTATTTTTATTTCTAGATATTCCTTACGAATTTTTATTTGAGCAAGAAGGATTATTGTAAAAATGAACCTCAGTCATATTTATGATTGAGGTATTTTTATGAAAATGAATGGACAATTTTAAAGGGAGTGCTTCAATGGAAACTCGGTCACTTTACCGATTAATGGCTTATTTGTTTTTTGTTTATTCAGCGATGACAATTGTTAATAGCTATATGCCTGTTTTATTTCGGGCTGAAGGCTTAAGTGGAACACAAGTTGGGATGTTGATGGCTGTTGGTCCGTTTGCAACGATACTCGCTCAACCACTTTGGGGTTATTTAAGTGATAAATATAAAACAATAAAACGAATGATTGTGATAACATTATGCGGCGTATTAGTCTCAGGATTTATTTTTACTTTTATGGATTCATTTAAAGGTTATCTTATTATGATGTTTGTTTTATTTCTATTTATCACGTCTAGTACGGCATTAGGGGATAGTCTATCACAACGGACTGCCAATAGCAGACGTATGAGTTTCGGAAAAATTAGAATGTGGGGTTCTATTGGGTTTGCTATTACGTCATTAACTGCAGGTTATATTTTAATGATGGTAGGTGTTCAATATACTATGCTGTTAATGATTTGTGTAGCAACATTTGCGTGTATTCTTGCATTTACCCTTAAGGACATTCCAGTCACAAGTAAGCCGGTCACAATTATAAGTGCATTAAAAATGGGATTAAATCCTGCCTTACTAATTTTTTTTCCTTGCGCAATGTTAGTCTCTATTACGCACCGAACCAATGACAGCTTTCTAGGTATTTATATTGTCGAACTAGGAGGACCTGAATCGTTAATTGGCTGGAGTTGGTTTATTGGCGTTGCAACGGAAGCAGTTATGTTTGCAACGAGCGCCTGGTGGTTTAAACGATGGCATCCAATCTCGTTTATCATACTATCTGGACTTCTTTACGGAATTCGTTGGATGCTAATGAGCTTGATAACGGTACCTTGGATGATCTTACCTCTACAGCTTATCCACGGCGTCACCTTTGGTCTGTTTTATATTGGAGGTCTTCATTTTGTTAATAGACTCGTTCCCGAACAATTCCAAGCAACAGGACATCTTCTCTTCTTGACGATGACATTAGGTGTATGTGGAATCATTGGTTCCTTATTTGGAGGTTGGATGATAGAAGCTTTTAGTTTACAAGCACTTTATATTATTATCGGAATTTCGGCCTTTTTAGGGGCAATAAGTTTAACGATATTTAAACATTTTAATGAATCGAAGCAAATAGATTCAGCTTCGAATTCGGTAGAAGCTTAAAAGAATTAGATGGGTATCGTTGTAAATGAGTATCTCTATCTGATACCTTCTACTGCACAGTAGCTTCTAAGTTTAGTAGCTGATACAATATATTATGTTAAAATTCGTGAGAGGGGGCTGAACCGTGAATATTGTTGTAACTGAAATGGCACTTAAACATTTAAAGGGCACGATCAAGGATGAACGTGCCGTGCGTATCGTTGCTAGAGATACATTTGAATGAAGTACGATGATTGAGTTTTATCTCGCTCTGGATGAGCCGAGACAAGAAGATAATGCAATTGAAATTGACTTTATTCCTTTCATTTATGACCAGAAAGCGAAAGAAGAAATAGGGAATTACTTAAAAATAGATTTTAAACCTACTCAAGGGTTAAAAATGATTAACTCAAATCAAACACTCGCCTATGGGTTAAGATTGAGGAAATAAGTTATTTTTTTATGAAAAATGCTCCGACTTGTTTGACGAGTGGCGAGACTTGATGAACAGTTTTCACCACTTGATCAACCGTTTGAACAGTTTTTCCAACATCAAATTTTCCGTCCTCTGATGTAAAGGCAGTTTTAAACATCGAGGGCTTTTTTACATTCGGCATTTGATAGCCCTGAGGATGGTTTGAAAAATGTTGTATTTGATGGTGCATTGGCATTCCCCACGGTTGTGGCGGCCTTTGCTGTGGAGAATAATTAGGTGGTATCGGTGGACGGGTAGATAATGGTCTTTGCTGTTGATGATACCAAGGTTGTGGTCCAAACATACTACATCCCTCCTGATAATTAGTCGATTTCTATATTTCGTCGGTTATTGGGAAGCTTTATTCTTAATAGGCCATTTCGATAAGTAGCTGTAACATCATTTTCTGAAACAGCAAAAGGAATGGGGATTATTCGTTCACGTACTTGAGAGGAAGCTTGTTTCTGAACAACATCAAGCTTTTCATCGTTTACCTGAACCTCCTCATGATGGTGAACACGAATCCGAACCGATTGTCGGTAAATATCTAATTGGATTTGATTTTTATCAATTCCTGGCAAATCAGCTTCGATAATAAATACATCTTTATTTTCAATTACTCGAGTTGGAATAGGAGAATTGAATAATGGGTATTCCTGTAACTGTTGATACGTTTGTTGAAAAAAATCATCAATTGACCTCAAAATGTCCTGATAGCCATTTGGGAGCTTGCGAGGTTTTGAGTGTTTTTCAGACAAGAAAATCCCTCCATTCTAACATAACATTTACTTTATTCTATATGTATGATAAAGAAATAAAAATGGTGAATAATCAAACCTGATTTTGTAGGAGGAATTTATATTAAGATTTCGATAATTGATACGCATTGTGATGCACTGTTAAAGCTGTGGGAAAATCCAAATCGTTCATTTCTAAACGATCTTGATATTGATGCAAATTTACAACGCCTCAAAGCAGGGGATGTGCAGGTCCAATTCTTTGCTATATTTGTAGAGCCGTATATACCTCAGGATCAGAAGTTTCAAGTGATACTAGAGCAAATTGACTTGTTTTATGAGGCGATGTTAAAGTTTCCGGACATGAAACATATAAAAAAATGGTCTGATTTAGCCAAATTGAATCATAATCAAGTAGGTGCAGTTTTAACTATTGAGGGCTTAGATGGAATAGGGAATGATTTAACAAAGCTAAGGGTTTTATATCAATTGGGTGTCTTATCTGTTGGAATCACGTGGAATCAAGCAAATTTATTTGCAGACGGTGTAGGGGAGTCTAGAGGTGCGGGCTTAAGTGAATTAGGCAAACAAGCGGTTTATTTGAACAATAGTCGTAATGTTCTAACAGATGTCTCTCATCTTCATGTGAAGGGATTTTGGGACGTTATTGAAATCGCAAACTATCCAATTGCTAGTCACTCAAACGCTTTTTCACTTTGTAATCATCCGAGGAATCTTTCAAATGAACAAATAAAGGCTTTAGTCGAAAAAAACGGGTATATTGGAATAGTCTTTCATCCTTTGTTTTTGACAGGGAAAGAAACAGCAACAATATCTGATATCATTGCGCATTTTGACTATATGTGTGGTTTGGGGGCAGAGAATCACTTAGGTTTTGGATCTGATTTTGATGGTATTTCAGTCTATGTGGACAATTTGCAACATTCAGGACAATTTCACAATCTTATAACTGAGTTAAAAAAGCACTTTTCAGAGGATATCGTTCAAGGATTTGCTGGTGGGAATTTTAAAAGATTAGTGCCACGTTAAAGTCATTTGACATGAAAAACTTTTAAAAATCAGCTATACTTATTAGTGAAGTGAGGTGAAATAGATTGAATATTACAGATCGTGCTAGAGACTTTATTATGGAAACGATGAAAGAACATGAAGTAAAAACAATTCGTGTTGTTTTTGCCGGTATGGGTTGAGGAGGTCCTAAGTTAGGGCTAGCTCTGGATGAGCCGGCAGAAACCGATAAGCGTGAAATAATCAATGACATCGAGGTTGCTTTTGAAGAGAATGTTGTTTCTCATGTAAATGATCTAACTCTTGATTTTCAAAAAAATGAAACAGGAGAAGGATTGGTCATGGTTGGTAGCGGCCAAGATTGCTGTTAATTAATCAAAAAAGGTATGTCACTTATCACAATAAGGACTGCCTTTTTGTATGGTTTTGTTTTTACAAAGTTTTTCAAGATTGATAATTACTTCAAGCTAGACACTTTATAAACAAGGGCTTTATGGTTGTATTTTTTTTCATAACATTACATAAAAATGAGGCTGAACATCCTCCAAAGGTATGCTTAACCTAAAACAAGGGATTTAAATATGTTACAATTATCTTAATGCAGAATTGAAAGGGGTAATTTTAAAAATGAAGAAAAAAATCGGACTAGGAATATTAATATTTGGGCTTTCGTTTGCACTTATGGCTTGTGGTGATGAACCTGAAGCTGTTGAGGATGAGACTGTTCCTGAGGAAGCGCCACTAACGGAGGAACTTCCGGAAGAAGATAGCGAAGCAAGCTTAGATACAGAGGATATTCCTGAAGTCGTTGCAACAATAAATGGACAAGATATTGAAAAAGAATTGTTTATTTCATTATTAGAGCGTGAAGCAAGCATGTACGCTGCTCAAGGAATGGATTTAGCTAGTGAAGATGGAGCAGAATTGCTAGATATGATAAAGCAAGGAGTGGTTGACCAGCTTGTCAATCGTGAAATTTTAGTCCAAGCTGCAGCTGATCAAGGAATTAAAGCATCTGAAGAGGAAATTGAGGCAGAGCTAAATTCACAGTTAGAGCAATATCAATTTGAATCTGTAGAACAACTTGAGGAAGCGTTAAAAGCAGAAAATCTTACATTAGAAGAATTTCGTGAGGATTTAGCTGTTCAAGTCAAAGTTGAAAAATATATGACTGAACATGTGGACGAGCCGGAAGTTACAGAAGAAGAACTTCGTTCAACTTATGATGAAATGGTCGCTTCAAATCCAGAAACGGATGAAGCGGAAATTCCAACTTTCGAAGAATATAAAGGTGAGTTGGAGACCCAACTTCAATCTCAAAAGCAACAAGAGCAAATGATGGCTCTTATTGAAGAGCTAAAAGCAAATAGTGAGATTACTATCCATATTTAATAAAAAAATAGGAAACCAAAGGGAGGAAGCATTTCTTTTGGTTTCTTTTTTTGTTTGTTTCATCATATATCTCGGTGAAAAGGTACTTCTTCACAGGAAAAAAGTGATAAATATAAAAGTTTTTATTGCTCATTCATTCATTATTCCTATAAACTATTACTAATCATTATTTCGTAATGAATCATTATTAGAATGAGAGAGCTTGAAAATGGAGGGTGTTTTATGAGCGATTCAAAAAGTAATATACTACTTGAAAGTGGAACAAATGAGTTAGAACTCGTGATGTTTTCAATTGGTCATAGTACGTTTGGTATAAATGTGTTGAAAGTGCGAGAGATTATTAATCCTTTGCCTATCACAGATACACCAAATGGTCATCCTAATGTGGAAGGGGTAATCCGTTTAAGACAGGAAGTAATACCTGTTGTTGATTTAGCAAAAGTACTTAATATGCCCCCTTCTGGACAGCCAGAAACGGATAAGTTTATTATCTCTGAACTGAATAAGATGAAGGTTGCATTTCATGTTCACAGCGTTTCCAGAATTCATCGGATTTCTTGGGAACAGATTGAAAAGCCTAGCGAACTTTCTCAAGGGATGCAAGCCCAAACCATTGGTATTGTAAAAATGGATGAAGGAATGGCGCTACTTCTAGATTTCGAAAAAATCGTTGTAGACATTAGTCCTGAATCAGGGCTTAGCATTGAAAAAGTTAAGGCAATGGGACCACGTCAGCGATCTTTGAAGCGGATTGTTATTGCGGAGGATTCAGCGATATTACGCAAATTATTACAGGATACCTTATCAGAAGCTGGCTATGATCAATTAACATTTTTTGAAAATGGTCGGTTGGCATGGAACTATTTAGAACAAATAAGTGAAAAAGATAAAGATGAAGTCGAGAAAACAGTCGATGTTATTATCACGGACATTGAGATGCCACAAATGGACGGCCACCATTTGACTCGGCGAATCAAGGAATCACCGGAGTTAAATCAAGTACCAGTAATAATTTTCTCTTCATTAATTACAGATGATTTGTTCCATAAAGGAGAAATTGTTGGTGCGGATGCCCAAATTAGTAAACCAGAAATTGTACAACTTGTTGAAATGCTTGATCAATTCATCCTTAGTAATGAATAAAAGAAGGTTGCCGGGTATGCATGCCCGGCTCTTTACTTTTTATCAGGAGTTGAGTAAAGTTCGTTTTTTTGTTTTTCAGTGATAATGCCAAGTTTACACAATAGCAAAGCATAATGTAGAGTCTTTTTCTTAATGGGCATGTAGTACATCTCCTTGTAGATTTATAATAATAAAATATTCACCTAAGGAAATAAAGTTGCGTAAAGGAAACAAAAAAAGGCTTGTCCTAGACAAAAACAAACAACATTTGGTATCATATGGAAAATGAGGTAAGAGGAGTGTAAACATTGAATATACAAGTGACAAAGCCAGCTTTAACTTGGTTTAGAGAACAATTTTCTTTAAACGGAGAGAATGAGTATATTAGATTTTTCGCTCGGTATGGTGGATGTGCATCGATACAAAACGGTTTTTCACTCGGTATTAATCAAGATACCCCTGCAACAATAGGAGCACTAGAAGAAGTTGACGGGATCAAATTCTTTGTAGAAGAAGAGGACTTATGGTTTTTTAAAGATTACAACCTGAAAGTAAAATATAGTCGTAAAACGGATGAAATTGAATTTATTTACGAAGAACCAACGGTGTAATAATTATGAGGGGTTGTGTCATAAGGGCGATTTTTTGGCCTTATGACACAACCCCTCTATTATCTTTATTTACAGTAGTGTACATACTTAATTATAGATAAGAACCCTTTAGGAATGCATAATCCATACAATTTCTTGTATTCGGACAAAAAAAGAGGCATTGCTGGCTTCAAGGAGGATATAGTCAGGCTTTACATCCGCAAGTGTACCCCGAACACTTCCTCTACTTGTTTCAACAACAACTTTTGAACCTTTAATTGTTTGTAATGTTTGAACAATAAATGGATCAACATTTGCGACCATCTTCGGTCGATTAGGTGAATTCTGTAATGATTGCTTGTTAGTTGAAGGATGAGTCATTTTTGTACCTCCTTGTATAAATACCAATCATATTTTATGCAAGCATCCTTAAAGAGTATGGGTAAATACCTAGAATTCGCTATATTTCATTTATTACACAAAGAGGAGTTTTTCGTTCTAGCTTGGCATCATTGTAAAAGCCTTTCTATATCACAAAGAATTTAAATCGGATTTTCGAAAGGCTTGAGTTACCGATTCCCAAATAGAGGATAAATTACTATGTTTAAATAATTTTTCTCTTTTATGAATTTTATATAGCAATAAGTAATTCTAGGAATGGTTGATAAGTGGGGCATACGGTGAGTTTTTGACCTTATGACATACAATCTAAGCAATGAGCGGAGTTACTACCTTATCTAATTAACTTATAACAATAATGTAAGCGCTCCCTAATTTTAGGTGCCTTTGACCAATTGTGAAAAATTATAAAAAAATATCTTAAATTCTATAACGAAAAACATTATTCTCTGATATAATAATATTAAATACAAAAAAGTCTGATTTTTTTCTTTTGGGGAGGGGAGTTAGATGAAAAAAATACTTAAACAATTAAAGTTGATTGCATTAGTGACAACTTTAACTTGTATCGTTTTAACATTATTTGTGATCATATCCGTACAAGCTTGGACTCATACAGAAGCTGGTAAGGTTCCTCCAAAAACAGCGGTGCTACTACACGCTGTTCACAATAATTTAGTGACAGCTAATATGAAACCACCTAGTTTTCTAGCAAAGTCAGGCAAGGCAACATATACTCGTGAAAACCTAACAATTCCTATTTCAGATGGTGGCGAGATACCACTCAGAATATACAAACCTATTGAAGGTGAATCATACCCGGTTATTATATATTATCATGGCGGCGCCTTCATGGAGGGTTATGGAAGTATTAATACTCATGACAATATCATTCGCTCCCTTGCAGGACGAACAAAAAGCATTGTAATTGCTGTTGGCTACAGAGTTGCGCCGAAGCATCCTTTTCCAGCTGCAATTGAGGATAGCTACGATGCACTTGTTTGGGCGAGAGACCACGCAAAGGAGCACGGTGGAGATCCAGAAAGGATAGCTGTAGTTGGGGATAGTGCTGGAGGAAATTTGGCTACTGTTGTTTCATTAATGTCTCGGGATAGAGGCGGTCCAAATATTACTGCTCAGGCATTGTTGTATCCGCTTACAACATTTTTAGATGTCGACTTTGCATCAAGAGAAGAATATGATAGTGGCTATTATTTACTTTCTCGAAATGTCATGCTACGTGCTCGTGAATTATATACACCCGATGAGTCAATGTGGGCTTTACCTTATACTTCACCTTTAGAAGCTACTCATTTATATAACTTACCACCAGCATTAGTCATTACAGCAGAATTTGATCCATTAAGAGATGAGGGTGAAGCTTATGCAAAACGTTTATCAGAACATAGAGTTCCTGTCCGTTCCATTCGCTATAATGGAGTAATGCATGGATTTGTCTCGTTTTATGAGGTAATGTATCGGGGAAATCATGGTTTATCACAAACGGCAAGCTTTTTGAATCAAGCTTTTAAACAAGACATTCCTTATGAGTCTTATCAACTTCATGTATTTGAAGGTGTAGAAGAGGGTAGGCAACAAATTCAAGAAGAAGCTGAAGCATATGCAATCGGAAGCTTTCTAATAGGTAAGAAGGCACTTACCTTTATTCCGTTTATTAAATAGAAGCCTAGCATAAATGAACTGCACCCCGAATTTTAGCCACAACTAAAATTTGAAGGTGCTTTTTTTCTGGCTTAATTTTCAAGTAAAGAGAAAATGAGTGCGGCAAAGCTTTATTTAGAAGGGGTGAAGGGTATATAAATCAAAAGGCATGAGTCCTGTATAGTACCGAACTCATGCCTACCAAGTCTAATGAAATAACCGTGTCTAACTTTTAGGGGTCACTTCAAATAAGCTGAATCCTATTTTTCTGCGTGTTTAATAAAGGTCTGTTCATTTTCGACTAAACCACAGGCTGCGCATTGAACTCTCAATTCAGGACCACGATAAGGGATGTGAAACGGATCCAGCGATTGGTTATCATATCGATTAAGAACATCACCTGTTTTCGAGTCTAACTTTACGGGTGTTACAACTTGTTCGATAAGGTTAAAACGTGAACGGTTCGTTTTACAATTTGGGCATAAATAGGCTGTCATATGAAAGCCCCCTCTTTAAATAGTGTATCCCAAAAGAGATGTGTCATTAAATTGAGCTAGCCATTCTAAAACAGTTCTTCTTACTTTAAAGGACAAGCTTTTCACTAATAGCAGGACCATGACTATTTTTAATGAAACATTATATCGATTTTCTTAAGCTCATTGTGGTTGAGTTTTTGCATTCTAACTTCGAGTATTCCTTTTTTGTAATTCGCGTGTACCCCTTCATCTGATACAAGTGCTGGTAGAGTCACCGAGCGATGAAAGGTTCCGATATAACGCTCTTGGCGGTGGTAACGCCCTTCGTCTGATAAAGAACGATTGATGGTCCCGCTAATTGAAAGAGTATTTTTACTTAAAATATGAATATGGACATCCTCATTGCTCTCAAGTCCAGGAACATCAAACGTTACGATTATATCGCTTTCTGTTTCACGAATATCAGCTCTTAGTGTCTGAGAGTCGAAAGAAGGTACTGGAAGGGGCTTTAAATTTAGATCGTTAAGTGACTCAAACATTGTCATAATGGGTCTCCTTTTCTAGTTTGTATTGTTAATGTTATCATGTCACATAAGGACTAAAAATATTCTTATTTTTTAAGAGAGAGTTTGGTGAACGTTGATGGAATGGCTAAAGACAGTACCTATTGCACATCGTGGCTTTCATACTGAAACCAGCCCTGAGAACTCAATGCCAGCTTTTTTGCGGGCGGTGGAAGAGGGATTTACCATTGAATTAGATGTTCGTTTGACGAAAGATCAACAAGTTGTCGTTTTTCACGATGCAAATCTAAAACGTATGACAGGTTTATCAAAGAACGTATCTGAGTGTAGCTATGAGGAGATTCAACACTTAAAGCTCTGTTATACAAAGGAAAGAATTCCGTTATTAGAAGAGGTGTTAGAACAAATAAATGGAAAAGTACCTCTACTTATCGAAATAAAAAATAAAAGAAGAGCAGGTGCTTTGGAAAGAAAAACAAACGAATTATTGCAGGCTTACTCTGGTAATTATGCAATACAGTCGTTTAACCCATTTACGCTAGGATGGTTCAAAAAAAATTCTCCAGGTGTTATACGTGGACTTCTAGTAGGAGATTTAACTAAAGAAAAGACATTTAGCATGAAGCAAAAACTTCTATGGAATAAATGGCTATTTTTAAAAATGAGTCAACCTCATTTTATTAATTATGATTTATACTCAGCAAACTATATCCCCAAATTCATTCGAGAAAATACAGCAATTATCCGTGTGTGTTGGACAGCCGTCTCAAAGCAAGAATATCAACAAGCTCTAGCAGAGTTTGATAATGTCATTTTCGAACGATTCCATCCACATCAATAAATGGTCATCAGAACTCGTGGACTTATTAGTTTTCGTAAAGGAAAAGTAACGCTCTAATAAGGAGAATGAAAATTTTGATTTGAGCGGTTAAACCTTTTTAACCTGGTAATGAGTTTTTAGAATGGAGTCCGGAAAACATGAATAAAATATGGTTTATTCTATTATTAGTCATCACAACAAGTTTAATGGGTTCTTCATTTGCTGTCGGTAAGATAGGGTTGAACTATATTTCACCTTTGCTTTTAGTTGGTTTACGATTCACGCTTGCAGGTCTGTTAATGATGGTCATAGTTATTTCGTTGAAACGGACCTTTCCGACAACATTAAGGGAGTGGTTGCAAATTATAACTGTTGGTGCATTTCAAACAACAGGTGTGATGGGACCTATCTTTTTAAGTTTACGGACAATAACGGCTGGCGAATCGTCTATTTTAACTTTCACCAATCCTTTGCTCGTGGTTATTTTTGGAACGATTTTTATGGGTATTAAATATCATTCTATTCAATGGTTAGGCGTATTGATAGGTTTTTTAGGCGTATTTATAACATTAGGTGCTAGTTTACATATTCAAGAAATAGGAACTTTTTTTGGAATATTAAGTGCTATCTCCTGGGCTATAGCAACATTATTGTTTAAAAAATGGGGTTCTTCTTTTGATATATGGGTTTTAACTGCTTATCAGATGTTGTTTGGAGGTATTTTATTATTAATAGGTAGTTTCTTATTTGAACAAGTCAAACTAGTTTTTACTCCATTCTCCATTTTTATTATTTTATGGTTAGCAATCATGGCTTCCATTATTCAATTTGCAATCTGGTTTTTCCTTTTACAGAAAGAAGACGCTGGAAAAGTAAGCGCCTATTTGTTTCTTGCTCCTTTATTTGGTGTTATCTTTGGTTGGGTATTACTGAATGAACAACTGAATTTTTCAACATTAGTAGGGGGTGTCTTAATATTAATTGGAATCTTCTTTGTGAATAGGAGACGAAACTTGGAATCAACTAAGGGGTAACGGTGGTTCCTTCGTTGACAGAAAGTCGTGATTTCCGCGGTGGTGGCCCTATGGTAATCATCATTCCAGAGATTAAATGTTGTGGCATGTTGAATATTATTCTCCTAAATTATATTAGCAACACATTGAAATTTATAAATTTTTTTAAAAAAACTAAAAAGCACCCCCCAAAAAAACAAAGTCGCTTCGTAAAGACTACTGTAAATATAATTTTGGAGGGATTTTTTTATGTCAAAAAGTAAAATGTTTTTCAGTAAAAATGTTCGTAATGTCTTAGCTCCTGGTGTGATTGTAACGGCTTTAGCCTTTACTTCGGTAACTGGACATGCTTATGCCAATAACCATGAGCTAGCAGCGGACTATCAAGTTGAGGAAACAACAGAGGGATCTTTAGAATATGAAACTTCTATAGATGAATTAGTAGTTGAAGATTCCATTGAATTAGGTAATGATGCCGATGTAGACGTGGTAGTAGATACTCCTTCGCTGCTTCCCGGTGATTTCTTGTATTTCACTAAAAAAATAATAGAGAACGTACAACTTGCTTTGACGTTTGAAGATGTAAAAACAGCAGAATTACTGATTGTGTTTACTCAAGAGCGTATCAAAGAGGCAGAAGCCCTAATTCTTGAGGGGAAAGATGATTTAGCTAACGAGGTTCTTCAAAAAGCTATCGAGCAACAGGAGTTAGCTTTAGTTAAGTATGAAAACTCTGAGGAAACAACAGAAGAGGAAGATGCAGATCTTGAAAACGTTGAAGATACGCAAGAAGAGGAAGATGCAGATCTTGAAAACGTTGAAGATACGCAAGAAGAGGAAGATGCAGATCTTGAAAACGTTGAAGATACGCAAGAAGAGGAAGATGCAGATTTTGAAAACGTTGAAGATACAGAAGAAGAGGGGCAACTAGATTTGATTCGCGAGGACCTTGAAGCAAAATTTTCTTCGAACATCCTTGCTCTACAAGCTGCTTTAGATAAAGTAGAAAATCCTCAAGCAAAAGAGTCTTTACAAAAAAACATTATAAAGGCGCAAGAAAAACTTGAAAAGAAAATCAATAAAAGGTTAGCCAAGCTACAAGAAACAGAAGTTAACGAAGAAGAGTTGGCATCTGATGAACTACAAGCAGATGAGTATACTGAAGAAACGGATGAACATAAGGAAGAATTAACCGAAAAAACCGAAGAAACTGAAGAAACTGAAGAAACTGAAGAACTTATAGAAGAAGAAGTTGAAGACGAGACGGTAAAAGCAGAAAAAGACGTTCGAATAAATGCAAGCAACAACAAAGATAAAGCTAAGAAAGAAAAAAGCGACAATAAAGGTAAAGTTGAAGAAAAGCAACATGAAAATGTTAAGAAGCCAAAAGAAGCAGTTAAGAAGGCTGAAGAAAATATAAAAGAAGTAAAGAAGGAAAAAGAGAGTAAGCAAAAAGACACAAAAAAGCAAAATAATGAGAATGGTAAAGGCAATTAAGTAAAAGAAATAGCGACTTCACCCATTGCTGAGGGTGTGCCATAAGGTCAAAAAATGACCTTATGGCACACCCTCTTTTTTTTCGGTCTGTTGAAGGAGAAGGGAGCACGTTTCGTTAAAATTTAGTGGCCTAAAAAGGTGACTGATTCGGGTGACTAATTCGATGGTAATAAAGCTTTTTTACTGCTATTTTCGCTAGATAAATGTTAAAAGAATATAAAACAGGACGAAAAGACCAAATTTGTAAATTTAATTGACAATGATTATCATTTTTAATAAGATGCATACGAAGGGAGTTTATTGATATTGATTATCAGTATCAATAAAATGAATTTCAAATCTAGCTACAGAATGTGAAATGAATTAGAGGAGATAGTTGCCTATCGGAAAATCCACTATTAATTGGTTTTTCATTAATTACACAAGTAGCAAAGCTATTTAATCATATCTAAATCAAGAAAGTGGGGATCCAAATGACGTATTACTCAAAAAATGAACAATATCTTGATTCCCAAGCAAAGCGCGAGTCCAATGCTCGTTCTTATCCGCGCCGTATCCCAATTGCAATCCGTGAAGCAAATGGGATTTATGTAACTGATGTGGAAGGTAAAGTGTTTATTGATTGCTTAGGTGGTGCTGGAACATTAGCATTAGGCCACAATCATCCTGTCATCATAGAAGCGATTAGGAAAGTTTTGGATGATAAGTTACCATTACATACTTTAGATTTAACAACACCTGTAAAAGAAGAATTTGTTGAGGAGTTATTTTGTAGTTTACCAGATGAGTTTGCTAAAAAAGCACGGATTCAGTTTTGTGGACCATCGGGATCTGATGCTGTAGAAGCTGCGCTTAAGTTAGTCAAAACGGCAACTGGGAAAAGAAGCATGCTGGCTTTTCAAGGTGGCTATCACGGGATGACTCATGGTTCACTGAGCTTGATGGGGAATTTGGGGCCGAAGAAACAAATCACTGGTCTAATGCCAGATGTCCATTTTTTGCCGTTTCCATATAATTTCCGCTGCCCGTTTGGGGTTGGTGGAAAAGAAGGATGCGAAATCGGTCAAACATACATTGAACAGCTTTTAGATGATCCTGAAAGTGGAATCGTCCCTCCTGCTGGAATGATTATGGAAATTGTTCAAGGAGAAGGTGGTGTCATTCCAGCACCGGATATGTGGGTACGGGAAATTAGAAGAATGACAAAGGAAAAAGGGATCCCCCTGATTATTGATGAAGTTCAAACAGGATTCGGACGGACAGGTAAGTTATTTGCCTTCGAGCATTCAGGAATTACCCCAGATGTTGTCGTCCTCTCAAAGGCAATTGGGGGATCGCTTCCTTTAGCAGTTGTGGTCTATAACGAAGATTTAGATACATGGAATCCTGGTGCACATGCGGGGACGTTTCGAGGTAATCAAATGGCCTTTGCAACTGGAACAGCAACGATTAAATACATAAAAGAAAATGATTTAGTCATACATGCTGAAGATATGGGTTCTCGTCTGGTTTCTCAGTTAAGGGGAATTCAAGCCGAAACGAATTGCATTGGTGAAGTTAGAGGCCGAGGACTTATGATTGGAGTTGAAATTGTTAATAAACAATATGTGGTAAACAGAGTAGGACAAAATGACCTAGCTCACCCGAAATTAGCGAGTCGCATCCAGCAAGAGTGTTTCAAACGGGGATTAATTATTGAGCTTGGTGGTCGTCATAATAGTGTTATTCGATTCTTGCCGCCTTTGATTATAACAGCTGATGAAATAGATACCGTTAGTACGATCTTTCTAGATGCAGTTAAGCAAGCGGAAGCGTCGATTAATAGTTGCTTAGTCCAGGAGGTGTAAGAGAATGACCTTGAATCAAGCAAGTCTACTAGAATTGGTCAAGCAAGAACCAGCAGAAATGAATAAACAAAAGTTTGAGCGTTACTTTGTTCATAGCAACGAGGAAAGCATCGACTATTATGCAAAAGCAATGAGGTGGGCACAAGAGGCTTTCGTTCATCAGTTTTCTAGTAACCAAAACCCGTACAGTGGCTTACCTCATGAAGAATTTACAGAACTTTTTAATGGAACATTTAAAGAAATATTACCTGAGGAAGAGTCGTCAGTTAAAATATTGCTTGAAAACATTGGCGAAATAGTTTTAAAGCATTCGATTGTTGTGTCGAACCCAACATGCCTTGCTCATCTTCATTGTCCGCCTTTAAGTGCGGCTCTTGCCGCAGAAGTGATGATAAGCGGAACGAATCAATCAATGGATTCATGGGATCAAAGTGCTTCCGCTACCATCCTTGAAGAAAAGATGGTTCATTGGTTAAGCGATCTCTTTTTTAAAAAGAAACGAGCAGATGGGGTGTTTACAAGTGGAGGGACACAATCTAATTTCATGGGATTACTTCTGGCCCGGGATCGCTATTTGAAAAGACAGTTTAACTGGGACGCCCAGAGGAATGGGTTACCGCTAGAGGCTAGTAAACTAAGAATCCTATGCTCAAAGGACGCACATTTCACCGTCCGCCAGTCTGCTTTTTTACTTGGTTTAGGAGAGCAGGCCGTCATGCCAGTGGAGACAGATAGCAATCACCGAATGTGCGTAGAAAGTTTAGATCGTTGCTTAAAGCAATTAAACGAACAGGGTTTACATCCATTTGCGTTAGTGGCAACAGCGGGGACAACAGACTTTGGCAGTATCGATCCACTTGTTGAGGTAGCGTCACGTGCTTCTCATAATCAAATGTGGTTCCACGTGGATGCTGCTTATGGAGGGGCACTTATTATCAGTGATCGTTATAAACATAAATTAACTGGAATTGATTTAGCTGATTCGATTTCAGTCGATTTTCACAAGCTATTTTATCAGCCGATTAGTTGTGGCGCTTTTCTTGTAAAGGACAGGTCGAACTTTGATTTTATCAAATTAAATGCAGATTATTTAAACCCCGAGGACGATGAAGAGACAGGCATTCCTAACCTAGTAACAAAGTCGATTCAAACAACGAGACGCTTTGATGCTTTAAAGCTTTTTGTCTCTTTCCAAGCTCTTGGAAGAAAAGTGTTTGCTGACATGATTGATTATACGATTAAGTTGGCTCAAGAAACCGCAATGATAATTGAAAAGGAACCTGAATTCGAGCTTATGAATCATCCTGAAATTAATGCGGTTGTTTTTCGATATAGACCTGAAGCAATAGAGAAAGCAAACAATACGGAATGGCTTAATAAGCTGAACGGATTAATTCGTACCAAGCTTCTGGAGCAAGGGCACACTGTGTTGGCACGAACCCGAGTTAACGAATCTGTTTACTTGAAATTAACATTACTAAATCCACGTACGACAGTAGAGGATATTCAATCTATACTAAGCCAAATTAAACATTTAGCTCAAACAGCTGGACGTTTATAGGAGAGGATGAACGAGATGAAGTCAAAACAAATTGCAGAACACGTGACGATACAAAGCTTCTTAAATTGCTATTTAAGAGAAACGGCAGATTATAAGCTAATGGAAAAGAATAATGCCCCCCATGTCTTGGTTAGTAGACTATCAGAACGTCAGGAAGTAAAACAAACAATCGAATGCGAGTTACCAAACCAAGGTATTCACTTGTATATTCCTCTTAGATATTGGTCAATTACTGGACGACATATTGTTTCATTTCCCCTTTTTTACTCTCTTTCACCAGACAGCAATCGACTGTTTGAACTTGATTATGTAACACTAACAAGTATGGTTATCAAGGAGCTGAATATGAAAGGCAGTGATACTGTTAATGGAACAGGTTATCAAGATGAGTTGATGATGCGAGTCATTTTAAGCTGCCAGAATATCGAACATTTTGTGCAAGCACGTGCTATAGAAAGTGATCGTTTGTATCAGTCTGATTTGAGCTTTATAGAAGCAGAGCAAGCATTGATATTTGGTCATTTATTGCATCCTACACCGAAAAGTCGTCAGGGGATATCTGAAAGTGATGCTCCTTTTTATTCTCCAGAGCTAAAAGGACAGTTTCAATTACATTATTTCCGTGTACATACGTCGATTGTCGAGCATGGGTCTGCCCTAGAAGATACAGCAATTAATCTTGTAAAAGAACAATTAAAGAAAGATCCCGATGTAACAAGTGAATTTAAGCTGAATTATTGTCAAGCAGATGAGTATGCACTTATTCCAGTTCACCCTTGGCAAGCTGACTTTCTCGTGCGGAAACCAGATGTAAAAGCATTGATGAGGCAAGGATTAATCGAGAATGTGGGAGAGATAGGGCGTACCTTTTATCCAACGTCTTCTGTTAGGACAGTCTACCATCCAGAAGAAAAGTATATGTTGAAATTTTCATTAAACGTGAAAATCACAAATTCTGTTCGTGTAAATAAGAGGATGGAGCTTGAAAGAGGAGTAGAGGTTAAAAACTTACTCAAAGGCAAGATTGGTGATGAGCTAAGAAGCAAACATCCTCATTTTCAAGTCATATGTGATCCAGCCTTCTTAACCGTTGCCATTAAGGGAAAAAAGGAATCTGGTTTTGAGGTAATTTTAAGAGAAAATCCATTCTTTTTAGACAGTGCTCTTAATGCGACTTCAGTGGCGGCACTATGTCAGGATTCGATTGATGGACATACGTCAAGACTAGCAGAAATAATTAAGCAATTAGCAGAAAAGGAAGGACGTTCAACGGAAGAAGTAAGCTTAGATTGGTTCAGCCGCTATTTAGAACGATCATTGAAGCCGATTATTTGGCTTTACTTAACCTATGGAATTGCGCTAGAGGCACATCAACAAAATAGTGTTATCCAGTTAAAAGAAGGGTATCCAGATCGTTTCTATTATCGAGATAATCAAGGATACTATTATTCCAAGTCTTATCATAATCGGCTTAATCAGCTCTTACCGGGTATTAGCGAAAAAAGTAACACCGTTTGTACCGATGCTATTGCAGATGAGCGTTTACGTTACTATTTTTACTATAATCATTTGCTCGGATTAGTTAACGCATTTGGTGTAAGCAACCTCATTGATGAAAGGAAGTTATTAGTAAAAATCAAGGAAGTGCTAGAACAGATTAAGATCCCAGCAGAAAACTCATCACAGCTTATTGATAGCTTACTAACATATGAAAAGTTGCCGTGCAAAGCAAACTTACTAACTCGTTTCCATGACATGGATGAGCTGACGGGATCACTTGAAACGCAATCGGTTTACGTAGACATCGATAACCCTTTAGCAAGGAAGGAGTTGGTTAAGAGTGAAGCTTATTGATGAAGAGACTGGTTATGAGATCTCATTTCGACAAGTCAAGCTAGAGGATGATTTGGAACGTTTACATTATTGGCATAATCAAGCCCATGTCATTCCTTTTTGGAAGCAAAACTTCCCTCTCCTTGACTATAAGGCACATTTGCAAAAGTTATTATGTGATCGTCATCAGACTTTGTATATTGGCCATGTTAACGGTGAACCGATGAGTTACTGGGAATGTTACTGGACCAAAGATGACATTATTGCAAATTACTATCAGCTTGAAGAGGAAGATCAAGGGATTCACCTCTTGTTTGGACCTAAAGAATTTTTAGGGAAAGGGTTAGCGTTACCTTTCTTGCGAGCGATGACTGCTTTCTTATTTCAGAGTGAGGGTACAAGTAAAATTGTCGCAGAGCCGGATGTACGTAATGAAAAGATGATTCACATTTTTAAAAAGTGTGGCTTTGAAGCGCAAAACGAAATCGAGCTTCCTGACAAACGAGGATTGCTGATGTTTTGTGAGCGTGCAACTTTTTTTAGGAGGTGGAAGGATGTCAACTTCACCGGGCAACAGCATGTATGACGTCATTGGCATTGGTATTGGTCCTTTTAATCTAGGCTTAGCAGCATTACTAGAAGAGAGCACGGAAGTAAAGGCACTTTTTTTTGAACAGAAACCTCATTTTGAATGGCACGGGGGGCTTCTTATTGAGGATACGACCCTTCAAGTCCCGTTTTTAGCAGACCTTGTTACAATGGCTAATCCAAAGAGCAGGTTCAGTTTTCTAAATTATTTACACGAGCATGAACGATTATATAAATTTTATTTTCTTGAACGATTTCACATTCCAAGAAGGGAGTACAACCATTATTGCAAGTGGGTCTCAGAACAAGTAACAAACTGCTGCTTTGGGAGGAAAGTGACAGCAATTCATTGGCAAACTGATTTAACTGAAGTAAATGAGTTTGAGGTGAATTTAGACAGCCAAAACGGTTACTTTAAAGTCGAAACAAAGAACATGGAAACAGAAGAGGTCGACTACTATTATACTCGTCATCTTGTCATTGGGATTGGAAGTGTCCCCTATATTCCGGGTAGCATGGCTGATCTTTCTAGAGAAGATATTTTCCATTCTGCTGAGTTTTTACAAAATCGAGAGCGTTTACGTCAGTCGGATTCAATTACGGTTGTAGGTTCAGGACAAAGTGCGGCTGAAGTCTTTCTTGAACTGTTAAAGGAACAGCATATTTATCACTATCAATTAGATTGGTTTACACGATCAAGAGGCTTCTTTCCAATGGAATACTCAAAGCTAGGATTGGAGCATTTTTCACCGGATTATACCGATTATTTTTATCGATTAACACAGGGAAAAAAGGACGAACAACTACCGAAACAGGACTTGCTATATAAAGGAATTAGTGCAGCGACGATTGCTGATATTTATGATGCCCTTTATGAATATTCCGTCGGTGGAGAGACACCCCCTGTTCGTTTGCTTGCTAAAACGGAAGTAGCAGATGTGAAGGAGATTAACTTAGGCACAAGCACGAAATATCAGTTGCTGTGCAAACAATGGGAGCAGGGGCAAACCTTTACACATGAAAGTGAGGTTGTCGTAGCAGCTACAGGCTATCAACATCCTATTCCGAAGTTTCTTTCCGGTCTGCACATGCTTATTGAGTGGGATGAAAAAGGGAGGTATATCGTAGAGGAAAATTATCAGCTTAAGCTCACGGACGATATTGCCAATAAAATTTTTATTCAAAATGGTGAAATGCATACACATGGAGTCGGGGCCCCAGACTTGGGACTGGGGGCTTATCGGAATTCTAGAATCATTAATCAACTAGCGAATCGGGAGGTATATCCTGTTTCAAAGCGTAATGTTTTTCAGCAATTTGGGGTTTCGTAAATGACTTCTTTCAAAGCGAGCCAGGCAGTGTTGTTTTTCTTGATTTTCTATTTAGTGTATACAGATGTGGCACTGTCGCCTTTTTATCCTCAGTTTTTCGAAAAGGTATTTGGAATCACTGATTTGGAATATACTGCGCTTTATATTTTCATCGCTCGTTTAACGGTTGTCATTGCAGTTCCGATTTGGGGGATACTTTCGAAATACTTTGAAGTTAGGCACTTGTTGTATGTAGGACAATGGATTTCAGCTGTAATGTTAGTTGGAATGGCAGGGGCACAAGATGTACAGCAATTTTTATGGTTTACTGTTTTACTTTTAATTGGAAAAAGCAGCTTTTTTCTCATTTATCCTTTGCTGATTGAGCTAAATGGAAAGGGGAAACGATCTCGGATCGTTGGAACGTACCATATGCTCTTTCACGGAGCGATCATCTTAGGGACATTATCAGGGGCATTGATTATCAAACTTGAAAATCCCTTGCTATTATTTTACGGGTTGGCTGCAACAGAGGTCGTCATTTGGCTTATTTGTTGCATCACATTTCGAAAGCTATCATCAAGGAAAAAAACGGTACCTAACAAACATTTGGTTCACTCAAGAGAAAAACAATTTCGTTTTTTAGTTACAATCGGTCTTGTCATTTTTGCCTTTCATACTGCAAACAATATGATTCGTCCTTATTTTGTAACGTATACAATCACTGATTTTCAACTGTCGTTAGTTGAGAGTAGTATCTTATTTATGATTCCGAGTTTGATGGCGATTATTGCTTATCCAACTATTCGGAAGATCTGTTCACCTGAGAAGTTATCCTTTGTTTTTGCGTTCGCTTTAGGTGTCTTAGCTATTAGTCTTATTTTACAAGGAATGACTAGTAGTTTACTTGTCTTATGTATTGGAAGGAGTATTTATGGTTTCTTTCTCGCAATTGCACAATCTGCACTCGAACTTTACTTATTTAATAAAAGTAGTAATCAGCTACACGTTAACTATACGATCGCATCATCGTTTCAAAATGCAGGTTTGCTAGTTGCACCATTACTCGCTTCAATGACAGTTAGTTCATATAACTTAGCAATGCCGTTCGTTTTTGGCGGAGTCATTTGTTTGCTTACATTGTTTGTAGCACGCCAAACGATTTTTAAAGATCGAATGCCGCAAGTTCAGAAAGTAGATGTTGCGTAAAGCAAATAAAATATAGGAGAGTGACTCATGCAAAATAGTATCCAAGTACAAGAAATATTAAAACCAGCAAATTGGGAGCAAGTCAGTTTGAACTTATTAGCGAAAATGATCTCAGAATTTATGTACGAAGAGATTATACAGCCTGATGTTATTGAGGATACAGAAAGTTGTACCGTTTATCAACTTGTCCTCAAGGAGAGCGAGCGAGGCCAAGAAGTCCGCTACCAATTTGAAGGAAAAAAACGTTTAATGGACAGCTATCGAATTAATCCAGAAACGATCCATTGCCTAAGAAATGGAGAATGGGAAAAAGGCAATAAACCGATTCAATTTATATTAGATATTCAGCAAACAGTCGGAATGAAGCCTTTGACAACAGCACATCTCATTAAAGAATATAATAACACCTTATTAGCAGATGCCCATATTTTACAGAGTAAGCAAAAGCAAAGTGTTGAAGAGTTAATCGATATGGATTATGGAGAATTAGAGGGAGAGATGGAGGGACATCCATGGATTACATATAATAAGGGACGAATTGGATTTGATTATCAAGATTATCTCTCTTATTCGCCAGAGCAAAAACAGCAAGTGAAGCTTTCATGGGTAGCTGTGCATAAGGATTATGCAACCTTTCATTCTGTTTCAACATTAGATTGTAAATCGTTAATTCAAGCAGAGTTAGGGAATGAGACATTCGAGTATTTCATGGAAATGTTAAAAGGAAAAGAACTAGAAACTTCTAATTATCTTTTTATGCCAATCCATGAATGGCAATGGAATAATATCATTATCCAGTATTTCCCCGAGGATATCGCTCAACAAAGAATTATTCCTCTTGGGGAGGGTGAAGATGATTATCTTCCGCAGCAGTCGATTCGTACGTTTGTTAATACAAGTGATAAAGGTAAACATCACGTTAAATTACCTATGAGTATTTTAAATACCCTAGTATACCGTGGCCTCCCTGGGGAACGAACCGTTGTCGCACCACTCATCACGGAATATATTCACAGCATCCGTGACCAGGATACTTTCTTACGAGATGAATGTCGTTTGATCTTGCCCGGAGAAGTGGCTAGTGTAAATTATGATCATCCATATTATTCAAAGCTTTTGGGAGCACCTTATCAGTGTCTTGAAATGTTAGGAAGTATTTGGCGTGAGTCGATTTACTCGTTTTTAGACGAAGGAGAACAACCGATCACATTAGCTTCCTTGCTTTATGTAGACAACACAGGAAAGCCATTTGTCTCTGCACTAATCGAAAAGTCGGGATTATCGGTTGACGAGTGGATTAAAAAGCTATTTAGCGTAACATTACCGCCATTATTGCATTATCTTTATAAATATGGAACGGTGTTTTCCCCGCATGGCCAAAATACCGTATTAGTGTTGGAGAATTATGTCCCAAGTCGTTTAGCGATGAAAGACTTTGTTGATGATGTAAATGTTAGTGAAGAACCTCTTCCTGAACTACAACATTTACCGGAGGAATTAAAGCCTATTCTTCGTAGTGAAGGGGCTGAGGGGTTATGTCAATTTATTTTCACGGGGCTTTTTGTCTGCCATTTCCGTTACTTAACAGGTATCTTAGAGACCTATAATCATTATGAAGAGGAAAGATTTTGGCGCTTACTAAGAGAAACGATTATCGCTTATCAAAGCCGTTTTCCGGAACTTACGGAAAGGTTCCATCTGTTTGATTTGCTGAAACCATCTTATACGAAGCTATGTTTAAACCGTAACAGAATGATTGATTATGGCTACGAGGATGATGACGATCGCCCTCATGCATCTGAGTTTGGAAAAGTACAGAATCCGTTGCATCTTGTCTCTATTAAAGAAAAAGTGAAATCATAACCGGAAACTTAAAGCAGATAACAGCAGCGTGACGCGAAGCCTGACTTATATGAAATATTTAAGGGGTTGTGTCATAAGGGAGGTTTTCACCTTATGACACAACCCCTTATTGTTGATATCGCTAAAATTTTGATGAGGATGAAAAGCACATGCGACCTCATTAAGTGATTGAAACGACTGTTACCAATTCATCAAAATAATTCTACCTTATATTGCCCAGTTCCCATTGCGGAAGACAGGCTCTCTACGCCCGTCAGCATGAATACCATCGATGTTCATGTCGGCCGCTCCAATCATAAAGTCAACATGAGTCATGCTAGTGTTTAGACCGTTTTTCTCGAGATCTTCTTTATTCATATCTTTTCCGCCTTCAATACAAAAAGCGTACGCACTACCAATGGCAAGGTGATTTGAAGCATTTTCATCAAATAAGGTATTATAGAAAATTATATTTGTATCCGAAATAGGTGACTGATGAGGAACTAAGGCAACCTCTCCAATGAATCGAGACCCTTCGTCGGTATCAAGTAGGCGTTTTAACGTTTCATATCCTTCTTCAGCTTTAAAGTCGACGACCTTCCCATCTTTAAAACGGAGCGAGAAATTATTTATCATTGTTCCACCATAATTCAAAGGCTTCGTGCTAGAAACAGTTCCATTTACTCCTGTCTTTTTGGCGGATGTGAACACTTCTTCTGTTGGCATATTGGCTACAAATTGGGTTCCGTCTTTGTTTGTACTCCCGCCGCTAACCCAGAGATGTGTCTCGGGTAATTCAATAATTAAATCCGTACCCTCAGCTAAATAATGAAGTTCTTTAAAATGTCGATCGTTGAGAATATTCATTTTTTCATCTAACAAGGCTAAGTGGTTTTTCCAAGCAGCTACAGGGTCAGCTTGATTGATTCTCACCGCAGAGAATATGGCCTCCCAAAGCTTTGCAATCGCGGTTTCTGCTTCTTCATCCGGAAAAACTTTCTTTGCCCAACCAGCTGAAGGAGCTGCCACGATAGACCAACTGACTTTATCAGATGTTATGTATGACCGAAAGCCTTCCATTGCTTTTCCACTCGCTTTATTGGCATTAGAGACATTTTCGGGATCGGCCCCTTTTAGTAAGTCTGGGTCACTTCCTGTGATACTTAAAAAGGCAGCCCCTTTCTCAGCAAGTTCTTCATACCCTTTCGTTACCCAAGTTGGAAATTCATGGAATGCTTCTTCAGGGGCATGGTCAAATTTAATTTTTGTAACCTCTTCATCACTCCAATCCACATGAACAATTTTAGCTCCTGCTTGATACGCTTTTTTAGCGGAAAGTCGAGCGAGGTCCGCCGCAAATAAAGGTGCACGAATGATTAGAGTTTGTCCAGGCTGAATATTAATCCCAACCTTAACGGCGAGTTCAGCGTACTTTTCGAGTTTTTCATGAAATGTTGTCATAATACCCCTCAATTCTATGTAGTTAATTATCGCGAGTTCTTCATTAGTTTACCAATTCTCCTCTTAAGTGAAAAGAATAGCGACCTCTCCATTAAATATGATATGATAAAAAACGAAAGATCATGTAGAAAAGATCTAGAGGTTCGCAAACTCCCTCTATAAAAAACTAAGATATTACTGTACGTCTTTGTACGGTTTTTTAGTGCGTTTTTTAAATAAGAGATTAGGTTTCGAATGCTTGTTCTTCTACGTAAGAAGGGAGAAATAAGTAAATGAAAGACGAAAAAGCAGTTGTTGTATTTAGTGGTGGGCAAGACAGCACCACCTGCCTGTTTTGGGCACTTCATCATTTTAAAGAGGTAGCAACCGTTACATTTAATTACGGACAACGTCACAGTCAAGAAATTGAATGTGCTAAAGAGATTGCAAGTGAGTTAGGTGTCTCCTTTCATGTGTTAGATATGGGATTAATTAACCAATTATCGGCAAATGCTCTAACTAGAGATGAAATTGAAGTGAAAGAAGGAGAAGATGGGGAGCTCCCGTCAACATTTGTACCAGGACGCAACCATTTATTCCTATCGTTTGCAGCGATTTATGCCAAGGCACAAGGTGCACGTCATTTAATAACGGGCGTGTGTGAAACAGATTTTAGTGGTTATCCTGATTGTCGAGATATCTTCATAAAGTCGTTAAATGTAACATTGAACCTTGCCATGGATGAACAATTTGTTATTCACACTCCACTTATGTGGTTAAATAAAGAAGAGACATGGGAAATGGCTGACGAATTTAACGCCCTAGCGTTTATCCGTGAAAAAACGTTAACATGCTATCACGGAATTCGCGGTGAAGGTTGTGGGGAATGCCCTTCCTGTAAATTACGCCAAAGAGGGCTTGATGCCTACTTGGTTAAAAAGGCAGGTGATAAAAATTGATTCAACAATTTTACCCGCAAGTTCCTCATTCTTATCGATTTGAATTAAATAAAGATATGCATCTGGCAGCCGCTCATTTTATACCAGATGAACGTGCCGGACAGTGTAAAGATATGCATGGTCATACGTACTTTATTAACATTACAATCGCAGGTGATGATCTAGATGATACAGGCTTTCTTGTTAATTTTAAAAGACTTAAGGACTTGATTCATAAACGTTATGATCATACACTTCTTAATGATCATCCAGAATACGAACAACTTTTTCCGACAACTGAAATTGTGGCAGAGCAAATTTGGAAAAGCGTGCAAACCGATCTCAAATCGCAGCCTAACAAACCGACATGTCTTCAGGTTATTGTTCGCGAAACCCCGACAAGTTATGTTGTCTATCGTCCTAAACAGGAGGATTTTTCATGAGGAAAATACCTGTAATGGAAGTATTCGGACCGACGATTCAGGGTGAAGGTATGGTCATCGGGAAAAAGACAATGTTTGTAAGAACAGCTGGTTGCGATTTTCGCTGTTCTTGGTGTGATTCAAGTTTCACATGGGATGGAACAGGAAAAAGTAAATTAATGACAGCCGAACAAATTTGGGATTCTCTCTACGAACAAGGGGCGGATGCCTTTTCACATGTAACGATATCTGGGGGGAATCCGGCTCTTCATGAAGGGCTTGCTGAATTAATTGAGCTTCTAAAGAAGAAGCAGGTAGAGGTGGCAGTCGAAACCCAAGGTACGTTATGGCAAGAGTGGTTTAAAGATGTTGACGACGTTACCATTTCTCCAAAGCCTCCAAGTTCAGGAATGGAAACTGATTTTAATCTGCTCGATCTGTTTATCGACCGTTTAAGTAAGCAACAATTAAGTTTGAAAATCGTTGTTTTTAATGAAACAGATTTCACATATGCAGAATCAATTCGTACACGTTACCCAAATCATTCGTTTTATTTGCAGGTTGGAAATGAGGATGTAAAAACAGAGGAGAATCAGTCGTTAGTATCTGTTTTACTGAAGAAATATGAATGGTTAATTGAGAAAGCGACGCATTCGACTATAATGAATGATGCGCGAGTTTTGCCGCAATTGCATACTCTTTTATGGGGAAATAAGCGTGGAGTATAGAAGGGGGGGTTAATTGATGAGTGGTCGTACAGATGAAGAATTAGAAGGTGTTTCCTTACTAGGAAATCAAAGAACTTCCTATACTTTTGCATATAATCCAGAAGTACTGGAAGCATTTGATAACAAGCACACGAGAGATTATTTTGTGAAATTTAATTTTCCGGAATTTACATCTCTCTGTCCAAAAACGGGTCAACCTGATTTTGCAACAATTTATATAAGTTATATACCTGATATAAAAATGGTTGAAAGTAAATCGTTAAAGCTGTATTTATTTAGCTTTCGAAACCACGGAGATTTCCATGAAGATTGTATCAATATTATCATGAATGATTTAATCAACCTTATGGACCCTCGTTATATTGAGGTGTGGGGGAAGTTTACGCCACGCGG